>NZ_NSKC01000001.1 GCF_002286985.1 Halorubrum salipaludis
CTCGCCGTACTTGTCGCGGGCGCTCTCGCCCGCGTAGACGCGCATCCACGCGATCGACCGGCCCGTGGCCTCGGCGGCCGCGTCCAGTACCTTCTGGGCGGCCGGTCCCACGTCCGACCCGATCCCGTCGCCGTAAATGATCGGGATAATCGGGTTCTCCGGCACCGTCAGCTCTCCCGTCTCCTCGTCCGCCAGCTCGATCGCCTCGCCGTCCGCAGGGACGTCGACCTTCTCGTAGCTCATGAACGTTCGGTGGGTCGCTTCGGGCCGATAAAAATCTGCCCGTTCGGGGTTCGACGAGCCCGCTTCCGGTCGCCCGATCCGCCGTCTCCGTCGATCGAGCGTCTCCTCCGATTCGTCGAGCTCGTCGCTCTCGTGGGAGAGCCCGTCGACGCGATCAGTCGTCGGCCGATTGGGGCGGTGCCTCCGAGACGTACTCGGCCGCGGTGTCCGCAGAGACGCGGCCGTAGACCGCCGCGTTCGTCAGCCCGGACCCGCCGGGGTAGTTGTCGTAGAACAGTCCGCCCGTGACGTTGCCGGCCGCGAACAGGCCGGGGATGACGCTGTCGGTGGTGTCCAGCACCTCGCCGTCCGGCGTGATCGCGACCCCGCCGAAGGCGAACGTCATGCCGCCGGTGACCGGATAGCCGGTGAACGGCGGCTCGTCGAGGGGAAGCGCCCAGTTCGACTTGGGCGGCTCGACGCCGGTCGCCGCGTTCCCGTCTAAGGCGTCCGGGTCGTAGGTCGACGCGGCGTCGTCGGCGCACGCGTCGTTGTACGCCTCGACGGTCTCGACCGCCCGTTCCGGGTTCTCGATGTCGAGCCGCCGCACCAGCGCCTCGATCGAGTCCGCGGTGATCGCGCGGGAGGGCCCCATGTGCGCCACGTCGTCGACGACCTTCGAGTCGACGACGATGAACGCCTCGTGGTACGGCTGTTCGAAGATCCGGCGACCAAACTTCGCGTACGTGTGCGCCCGCGAGTCCTCGCCCTCGTCGACGAACCGCTCGCCGTCGTGGTTGAGGATGAGCCCGTACTGATACCCGTCGATCCGGGTGATTCCCCCCTCGACGTCGGGCGAGCCGGCGTCGATGATCGCCATGTGGGCGTCGCCCCACTCGCCGTCGGACTTCGCGCCGGCGTCCATCGCGGAGTCGATCACCTCGCCGGTGTTGTACCGGCTCCCGCGGACCTTCATGTTCCCGTAGCCGGGGCCGAAGTACCGCGTCCGCTTCTCCTTGCTGGAGCCGTAATCGCCGGCGGCGAGGACGACGGCGTCGGCCTCGAACCGAACCCGGCGCCCGTCGACGAACCCGGACACCCCGGAGACGGAGCCGTCGTCGGCCCTGATCACGTCCTGTACCATCGCGTCGTACCGCACCTCCCCGCCGAGCGACTCGTAGTGCTCGACCAGGTCGTCGATCATCGTTTCGCCGTCGAGCCAGACGCGCCCCGCCGTGTATCCGGGATGGGGCGCCTGATACTCCCAGTCGAGGCCCATCTCGGTGAGCCACTCGAAGGTGTCCGCGGCCTCCTCGGTGACCGTGCGGGCCAACTCGTTGTCGGCCCGGTAGTTCGTCGTCTTCATCAGGTCCGAGTAGAAGTCCGCGGCGGTGTAGTCCTCGACGTTGAACTCGACGTCGAGGTCGATGTCCGCCGTCGGGATCCGGAACGATTCGGTGAAGCGCGTGTGACCGCCTCGATGCGCTTCCGGAGACTTCTCGAGAACGATCACGGACTGGTCGCGTTCCGCGAGACGGATCCCCGCGGCGAGCCCGGCGATCCCGCAGCCGACGACGACCGCGTCGTACTGTTCGGTAGACATGGATCTCTGTGACCGTCTCCGACTGGACCGCGAACCGCCGAAACGATTCCGCCGAACATGTGAAGGGATATTTATACCGGACGGTGGCGTCCCGATCGGTCGGCGGGGGGTGCGGCGGGATCCGGCGGGGGGGTGCGGCGGGATCCGGCGCGTAGAGCGTCAGTTCTCCTCGGGGTCGGCGGCCGCGTCGGAGCGCGTTCCCTTGCGCGGGTCGATCGCGACGAACCGCTCCGGGAGGGTGTCGCCGTCGAGGAACGCGAACGCACACTCCACGAGCGTCTCGATGATCGCCGAGCGCGCTCGGACCGACGACGCCGCGATGTGCGGCGTCGTCACGACGTTCTCGAAGTCGTGCAGCGGGGAGTCGGCCGGCAGCGGCTCGGTCTCGAACACGTCGAGGCCGGCACCGCCGATCGTCCCGGCCGCGAGCGCGTCGACGAGCGCCCCGGTGTCGACGATCGGTCCGCGGGCCGTGTTCACCAGCACGGCGTCGTCGTCCATCGCCGCGAGGGCCCGTTCGTCTATCATCCCCCGCGTCTCGGGAGTGTGCTCGGCGGTGACCACCACGGCATCGGGCTCCGAGAGCACGGTCTCGAAGTCGGTGAGCGTCGCGCCGGTGACCTGCGTGTCGATGTCGTGGACGTACGGGTCGTGGGCGTACACGTCGACGTTGAACCCGTCGAGAAGCCCCGCGAGCCGGGACCCGACGTTGCCGAAGCCCACGATGCCGACGGACGTGCCGGCGACCGCGCTGGCGTTCGGCACCTCGTCGCGCCACTTCCCGGCCTCCAGCGCGCGCTGACCGATCAGGACGTTCCGCTTGACCGCCAGCAGCAGCGTCAGCGCGTGCTCGGCGACCGAGAGCGCGTTCATCCCCGGGGTGTACACGACCGTCACGCCCTCGTCCGCGGCGGCGTCGAGGTCGATCGTGTCGATCCCCGTCCCGATCTTCGCCACCAGCCGCAGCGAGTCGGCGTTCTCGAGCACCCGTCGCGTGACCGGGAGCCGGGACGTGGTAAAGAGGATCTCGACGCCGTCGAGCGCCTCGATCAGCGCCTCCTCGGTCGGCTCGACGCCGACTTCGAGCGCGAGGACATCGCCGACCTCGCGCTCGAGCACGTCTCGCGGCTTCACGTCCTGATCGACGAGCGCTCGCGGCGCTCCGCCGGTCATTTCTCGTCCGGCCGAACGTGGGTGACGACCGGACACTCCGCGTTCAACAGCACGTCCTGAGTGACGCTGCCGAACAGTGCTTTGCCGACCGCGGACCGACGGCGACCGCCGACGCAGATGTAGCTGGCGTCCTGCTCGTTCGCGTACCGGACGAGCTCGTCGCCGGCGTCGCCGACGAGGCCGACGGCCTCGAAGTCGTCGGTCGTGCGGCTCGCGACCTCGTCGGCCGTCTCCTCGGCGAACGCCCGAACGTCGTCGACGGGGACGGTCTTGCCCGTGTCGCTGAGGCTGTCCTGTTCGAGATCGCGGAACGCGGACTGGCTCAGCACGTGGACGACGTGGAGGTCCTCACCGAACGCGTCGGCGTGTTTCCGTCCCTCGATCACGGCGTTGCTCTCCCGGTCGAGCCGTTCGACTCCAGCGACGATTGTCATGGTTGCCAATCCATGCGTGACGAGCACCCTTATAGTTTTCAGTGGATCCCGGCCGCCGCCGGGCTCACGTGTTGCTCACCGTCGAGTTTGCTTGCTCCGTCGCGTTTTTGAGGTGTACCCGCGTTGGTTGGGAGACATGCCTGCCTCCAAGGGCGGATCGCGCGCGTCCATCGCCGGTTTGTCGCTCCCGAGCTTCGCCGTCGCGGGGATCTGGGTCTCGATCGCCGTGCTCGTTGGCGGCGCCCTCGCGCCGCCGCTCGGCGGTCTCGAGCGAGAGATGCAGCTCGTGCTCGCCGTCTTCCTCTTCGCGCTCGTGTTGTGGCTGACCGAAGCCGTCCCCTACGTGGTGTCGAGCACGGCCGCGTCGGTCCTGCTGTTCGCTCTCGACCTCGTCCCGACGTTCGGTGACGCGGTCAGCGGGTTCGCCTCGACGCTCGTGTTCTTCCTGCTGCTGCTGTTGCTCCTCGGCGGGGCGATCTCCGAGGTCGGACTGGGGAAGGTCGTCGCCGGGCGGATGCTCTCGACCCGGAGCACACCGCGGACGAGCGTTCGCTCGCTCGCGGCCCACATGTTCGGGCTCTCGCTTTTGATGCCGTCGGCGGTCGCTCGGACCGTGACGTTCATCCCCGTCGTCAACCGGATGACGGACGCGTACGGGCTTCCGGACGACGGGACGTTCCGCAAGGCCTGCTTCATCGTGCTCGGCCACATCAACCCGATCGGGTCGATGATGCTGATGACCGGCGGGGGGATGGCGATCATCACCTCACAGCTGATCAACGAGTCCGTCCGGACGGTCACCTGGGTCCAGTGGGCCGTGTACATGATCCCGCCGATGATCCTCCTGTTCTGGCTGTCGACGGTCAGCGCGCTCGTCGTGTACGGCGTCGACGACGACCTGACGCTCGAGTCGAACGGCTCCGACGGGGACGCCGGAAACGGGGAGCACGCGGAACGCGACGGCGATGACGCGCTCAACGCGACCGGAGGCGATGACGCGCTCGACGCGAACGGGATCGGCGATCGGAGCGGCGGCGGAGTCACGCTGACGCGGGATCAGCGGATCGTCAGCGTCGTCATGCTCGGCGCGGTGGTGGCGTGGATCGCCGGCTCCTTCGTCGGGCTTCCGACCATCGTCCCGGCGGCCGCGGCGGTCGCGGTCCTCTCGGTCCCGGGCGTGGGCATCGTCGACCGGGACCTGATCGCCGACGTCAGCTGGGGCATCCTCTTCCTCATCGGCGCGATGTTCTCCATCCTCGACGCGATGGAGACGACCGGAACGCTCGATTACGTCGTCGAGACGCTCATCGAGGTTGTCCCGTTCGCGGCGATGGCGCCCTGGCTGGTGATCGGGACCCTCCTCGCGCTCGCCGTCTTCATCCGCTCGTGGTTCTCGACGGCGTCGGCCGCGATCGTGGTCGCCCTGCCGATCATCATGGAGTTCGCGACCGTCCTCGGCCTCAACCGGCTCTACCTGGCGCTGTCGGTGCTGATCGCCGTCGGCTCGACGACCTTCTTCCCGTTCAACACGACCTCGGTGCTGCTCTCGTACGACAAGGGACCGCTGGGGCTCCGGGAGGTGCTCGTCTTCGGGCTCGTGACGATGGTCCACGGCGTCGTCGTGATCGCGCTGTCGTGGCTCTTCTACTGGCCGCTCGTCGTGTGACGTTCGCCTCGGGGCGGCACCGTAGGCGGCCCTCCCTCCGGTCGGATCGGTAGACGGACCGAGACCCCGGAGCCCATCGCGTTCTCGCGTGGGTTCGAGACCGTCGGGTCAGCGGTGGCTCCGAGCGGACACCAGAGCGATCGGCGAACGCGACTGGAAGAACGACTCGGACGGGACACGAACGGGGTGCACACTGCGGTCGTCGACAGCGTCGACACGCCGATCCCCTGACGGATGGCACAGACGGACCGTCGGGATCGGCGGCGGAACGCTCCCCCGCACGCCGTCCGGAACCGCCACGATCCGGGCGAGCGGATCGCGAGAGCCGGTCGAGAAGCGCGTCTGATAACGGAGAAGGGTGTGACGAAGAACCGCGTCCAGACCGGAGAAGGGCGGTGACGAAGAGGTGCGGCGGAACGCGAAACGCGCCCGAACCGCGGCTAGCCGAGCCGCCGTTCGAGCGCGGGCTTGACGTACGGTCCGAGGAGGATCACGAGGATCCCCGCCGTGATGAGCAGCGACAGCGGCTTGGTCACGAAGATGTCGTAGGAGCCGCCGGATATCTGCAGCGACCGCATGAGGTTCTCCTCGGCGATCGGCCCCAGAACGACCCCGAGCACGAACGCGATGATCGAGTAGTTCTTCCGGACCATGATGTACCCGAGGAACCCGAGGACGAGGACGGTGATCACGTCGACCCAGTTGGACCGGAGGGTGTAGCCGCCGACCATCGATAACACGAGGATCAGCGGGATGATGACGTGGGTGTCGACCTGGGTGAGCTTCGCCAGGCGCGTCACGACGAGCACGCCGATCAGGACGATGAAGATGTTACCGACCAGCAGCGCGATCAGGAACGCGTACGTGATGTGGAGGTCGGCCTCGAACAGCTGCGGACCGGGGCGCAGCCCGTGCATCAGCAGGCCGCCGAGCAGCACGGCGGTCGAGCCGCTGCCGGGGATCCCGAACGAGATGGTCGGGATCAGCGACCCGCCGATGGTGCCGTTGTTCGACGCCTCGCTGGAGATGACGCCGAGGGGCTCGCCGTTGCCGAACAGGCCGGGGTTGTCGGAGCTCCGCATCGCCTCGCCGTACGCGAGGAAGTTCGAGACGGTCGCGCCGGCGCCCGGAATCGCGCCGATGAACATCCCGATGTAGCCGGATTTGATGATTTGCCACGGGTGCGAGAGCGTCTCGCGAACGCCGGAGAGCGTGTTTCCGGACAGGTCGATCTCGGCGTCGGCGATCCCGCCCTCCTGGCCGGCGAGCTTCAGCATTTCCGCGACCGCGAACATCCCGATGAGCGCCGCGATGAAGTCGATCCCGTCGTAGAGCCCGAGGCTCCCGAAGGTGTACCGGAGCTCCGGGGAGTTCGGAGCGATGCCGACGGTCGTGATCAGCAGGCCGGCCGCGCCGGCGACGAGCCCCTTGACCATGGACCCCTCGGCGACGATGGTGATCATCGAGAGCCCGAGGATGGCCATCAGGAAGTACTCTGGCGAGCCGAACAGCAGCACGACCTCGATCAGGATCGGCGAGATGAGAAGCAGCGTGAGCACCGAGAGGAACCCGGCGGTCGCGGACGCGGTCGCGGACATCGAGAGCGCGTCGACCGCGCGGCCCTGTTTCGCCATCGGATACCCGTCGAACGTCGTCGCGGCCGCTCCGCCCGTCCCCGGGACGTTCACGAGGATGGCGGAGATGCTGCCGCCGTACATCGCGCCGCTGTACATGCTGACGAGGAGGATGATCGCGTTGATCGGCCCCAGCGGAAGCGTCAGGGGCAAAACGATCGCCATCCCGAGGGAAGAGCCGATCCCCGGGAGCGCGCCGCCGATCATGCCGAGCGTCAGCCCAATCACTACCCAGATCGGCGTGGGCCAGCTGAAGACGATCGAGAGCGCCTCCGAGAAGGCGGCGAGCGCCGCCATCTAGAACACCCCGCTCGTGACGAGCAGTTGACCGCGGTCGAGCGGGACGCCGAGCACCGACATGAATCCGTACGCGATCGCGAACCCGACGACGGCGAGCACCGCCGTGAGGTACCGGGGGAGCTTGAACCAGTAGCCGTACACGGCGACGAAGATCGGCGTCGCCCAGAGGATGCCGATCGCGAAGCCGAGCGCGGCGTATCCGGTCGCGATGAGGCCGGTGAACACCGAGTCGTGGATCGGGCGTCCGACGGTGGACAGCTCGTTCCGGTCCGCGTCGGGCTCCGTCGCGCCGGATTCCGTCGCGTCGTCTCCCGACTGTTGGCGCCCTTCGACCTCCTGTTGCCGCTTCTCGAACTCCTCGTCGGCCTCGAAGACGCCCGCCGACTCCTCCACGGCGGCGCGGAGCGGCCCCGGGAGGTACTTCGAGAAGAACAGCAGGAGCGCACCGACGAACACGACCGATCCCGTCAGCCGCGGGAACCGCGCGGCTGAGCTGATGTCGAACCGGAACGTTTCGGCGAGCGCGAGACCGGATCCGAGAATGAGGACGATCAGGAGGAACCGCTCCTGATCGAACCGCTCGGACAGTCGTCGGTACAGCGATTTACTTGACATGCTTGCGTGGTACTGGAGCGTGGGTGATATTAATACACATGGTCTCGACTGGTGGTGTGGCGGACGACAACTCCGCGGCGGGAAAGCGAGGGAGGTCTACTCGTCCGCGGCCTCGCGGACCGCTTCGAGGTCGACCTGTTCGGGGATCTGTTCGAACGCGTCGGCGACCGCCTGGGACGCGCTCTCGGGCCCGCCGTACTCGACGACGTTGCCGGTCTCTTCGGACCAGCTCTGCACCTCGTCCGCCTGAAGGGCGGCTTCGAGGGCCTCGGTCAGCACCTGGATCTGGTCCTCGGAGGTCCCCTCCGGAGCGAAGATGCCGCGAACGAGCTGCCCGAGGAAGTCGATGTTGTCGTATCCGAGTTCCGTGGTGCTCGGAACGTCCGGGAAGACCTCAGACCCCTGGCTCGACAGACACGCGATCACGTCGAGGCGGTCGTCCTCGACCGCGCCGGCGGCGCCGGTGTCGGTGGCGATCGCGGCCGGCACCTCGTCGGAGATGGTCGCCTGTACCGCCGGGCCGGTCCCGTCGTAGCCGACGTACCGGTCCCACTGGAAGTCGTAGCTGTCGTTCCCCTGCATCAGGAGGGCGAGCACGTGGTCGACGCCCCCGCGCTCCTTGCCCGAGAAGATCTCCAGTTCACCGTCGGCGTACCGGCTCAGCAAGTCGTCGAAGTCCTCGATCTCGTAGCTGGGGTTGGCGACGACGACGAACGGCGTCCGGGCGTACGTCCCGACGCCCTCGAGTTCGGTCATGTCGTACTCCGGCGGGTTGACCATGGCCGAGACCGGGGTCGACGGCGGGTTGAACCCCCCGATCGTGTAGCCGTCGGGGTCGGCGTTGTACAGCTGGCCGGTGCCGCGGAGCGACGCCGCGCCGGGGACGTTCTCGATCGCGATGTTGGTCCCGAGCTCGTCCGCCATGTGGCTGATGAACTGGCGCGCGTACGTGTCGGTCCCGCCGCCCTCCGAGAAGGGGATGATGTACGTGATGTCCCCGTCGGGGTACTCGCCGTCGCCCCCACCGGAACAGCCCGCGAGGCCGGTCATCGCCGCTGCGGACGCGGCGCCGGCGTACTTGACGTAGTCTCGACGTGACACAGACGATCGATCGTGATTGTCTCCCATACAACCGATATGAACGTCGGACCCCTATTTGAATCTTCCGGTACACGAGGCCCGTGGGAAATCGAGTTTATTTACGAACTCGTCGTGAGGGGGCTAGAATATCCCACATCGAGGATTAAAAGCCGCGTATCGTCGGAGAAGTGCGTTTCTTACAAAAACACGGGAGAATCAGAAGAACGTGAACTCCCCGTCCTCGACGACGACCTCGCCGTCGAGCTCGAGCGTCGGCTCGGCCATCATCGCGTCGAAGTGAACCGGCGCGCGGGTGGTGCCGCCGAGGTTGCTGCTCGTTCCGATCCCGAAGTGGACGTTGCCGTAGCGGCCGTGATCGTTCGAGAACCAGCCGTTGAACTCGGGGCACTCGGGGTTCATGCCGACCGCGAGCTGGGCGATGTTGTAGACCGCCGGATCGTCGTGTTCCGCCCAGACGCGCTCGATCTTCTTCGCCTCCTTGCCTCCCTCGACGGAGGTGACCGCGCCGTCCTCGATCTCCATCCGGACCGGCTCCTCCAGGACGCCGATGTCGAGGTTCGGGATCGCGCCGTCGAAGACGACGGTCCCGTCGGTCGTTCCCTCGACCGGGGAGATGTTCGCCTCGATGTGCACCAGCGCCGTGAACTCGCCGGGTTCGTCCGCGATCCCCGGGTGCGCGTTGCCGTCGCGCCCCTCGAGGCCGACAGTCACGTCGGTCCCCTGCGGGGAGGTGACGCGCGCCTCGCTCGCCTCGGAGAACTTCCGCGCCATCTCCTCGCAGTGGGGGCGCATCCCCTCGTAGTCGGCGTACAGCCCGCCGCGGACGAGCTGTTCGTCGGTGAACTTCACCATGCTGATGACGCGCGCGCCGTTCGCCTTCGCCTCGGCGGTCGCGCTGGAGTGCGTGATCGACCGGTGGACCGGCGTGATGATCACGTCGGCCTCCATCATCGCCGCCGCGACCGTGTCCTCGGGCTCGTTGCCGTCGTACTCGCGCGGCTCCATCATCGTCATCGTCACGTTGGCGTCGCGCTCGTTGGCCGCCGCGGCGACGCGCTCCGCCACGTCCGCGACCTGCCAGTCGGTCACGACCAACACGTCCTCGCCGGCCTCGATCGCGGCGCAGGTGTCGACGACGATACTCGCACCTTTCATCTCTTGGATTGAGTCCATACACGGAGAACGGACAGCCGGTTACAAATACGTTCCTGAAACGGTCGAATTCGATCGTGTAGGTTACGAGGTCCCGTCCGCCGGTCGGGGGTCGCCGACCGCAGAACGACATCGGCGCCCGCACCGGGCTCGACCTCTCGCGCTCCACGACTGAACGAGCCTCACCGAGCCTGCGGTGCAGACGGTCCGGCGACCGTATAGCAACAACTGATTGAAACGGGAAATCAGTTTAATTCTTCATATTAAATCATTGGAGACTGTCGGCGGGATCCTTCACCGGTGTGTTTATTATATCCGAACGAATCTGGTAAATCGTTCATGTTAGACGTCGAAATGGCGGCGGCAGCACGGGGTATCGTCGAGGACTGTCTCGACGTCCAGCCCGGCGAGGAGGTCCTCGTCATCGCGGACGCGAGGAAGGAGCGAGTCGCGCGGAGCATCGCGCGCGCCGCGTCGGGCGCGGGCGCCGAAGCGATCACGACGACCATGCCGCTGTTAGAGAGCCACGGCAACGAGCCGCCGGAGACGGTGGCCGAAGCGATGGCCGCCGCGGACGTGGCGTTCACCTGTACGAGCCACGCGATCACGCACACGCGGTCGCGGCTGGCGGCCGCGGAGGCCGGCACGCGGTTCGGCATCCTCCGAAGCGTCACCGAGGACATGATGGTCGAGGGCGCGATGAGCGTCGACTTCGAGGAGCTCCGCCGACGGACCGAGGCGGTCCGCGACGTGCTCGACGCGGCCACCGAGGCCCACGTCACGAGCGACAAGGGGACGGACGTCTCCTTCAGCCTGGAGGGCTGCTCGGCGTTCTCGCTGGACGGCTACTACCACGAGAACTACGGCTTCGCGACGCTCCCGCCGGGAGAGTCGCCGACCCACCCGGCGGAGGGGACCGCGAACGGCGAGATCGTGATCGACGTCTCGATGGACAACCTCGGGCAGGTCGACGAGCCGATCACCCTCCACGTCGAGGACGGCTTCGTCACCGACGTCACCGGCGGCGAGGACGCCGACGAGCTCCGTCGCATCATCGACGAGAACGACGAGAACGCCGGGAACATCGCGGAGTTCGCGATCGGCACCAACCCCGAGGCGAAGCTCATCGGCAACCTCGCGGAGGACAAGAAGAAGGCGGGGACCGTCCACTTCGCGGTCGGCGACAACGAGTCGCTCGGGGGCACGCTCAAAAGCGACATCCACCTCGACGGGGTCGTCCGGACGCCGACCGTCCGGCTCGACGGCGAGGTCGTCGTCGACGACGGCGAGCTCGTCGAATCGCTGTTCGACTGACCGACGCGGTCGGACGCCGCGGCGTCCGCGTTTTTCGGGGCCGAGAGCAGGGAGAGCGTTCGTCGCGCGCCGACGGCGTCTGGCGCCGGCGACCTCAGTCGAGAACGTCAGTCGGGAATCGAGAACGTCAGTCGAGGACGATCTGCGCGGGGCCGAGCGCGTCGTGTGCGCCCTTGTCGAGCGTGACGTCGACGACGGTTCCGAACGAGTCGAGGCCGTCGAACTCGTGGGTGACGTACTCGCCGATGGGGACCGCGCCGCTCGCGACGAGCTCGCCCGCGAGCGTCCCCGTGTCGGTCCCCGGGCCGAGGTCGGCGACCCCCTTCCGCGGGTTCTCCCAGCGGACGGCCTTCGATCTGGCTGATCGGGGGGTCATCTCGACGTCGCCGGAGATGTGACCGACCTGCAGCACCGTCCCGCCCCGGCGGGCCGCCCGGAACGCCTGTGCCAGGGGGTCGTCCCCCTCGGTCGCGTGCGTCTGATCGCCGCCGACCGCCTCGATGACCACGTCGGCCCCGAGGCCGCCGGTGGCCTCGCGGACCGCGTCGACCGGGTCGGTCTCGGTCGCGTCGATCGGGACCGCGCCGTTGGCCGCCGCGATCTCCAGCGGGCGGTCGCGGACGTCCGCGGCGTACACCGTCGCGGCCCCGAACCGCTCCGCGAGCAGGGCGCACTGGAACCCCATGACGCCGGCGCCGACGACGAGCACGTCGTCGCCGGGGTCGATCTCGGCGTCCGCCACGCACAGCACGGAGCTCGCGAGGGGCTGGAGCGCGGCCCCCTCCGCGTCCGAGACGCCCTCGGGGACCGGCCGGAGGGGCTCGGTAGGGAGCCGGACGGACTCCGCGAGCGCGCCCGGCCGGTCGTACCCGATCGCCTCGGTGTCCGGACAGTAGTTCTCGTAGCCGGACCGGCAGTACGGGCACTCCCCGCAGTGGATCTTGCCGGGCGCGTACACGCGGTCGCCGACCTCGTAACCCTCGACGCCCGGACCGCACTCGGCGACGACTCCGCAGAACTCGTGGCCGAACAGCCTCGCGCCGGGCTCCTCGTCCCGGATCCGCCGTCTCACAGCGTCGTAGTGCGCGACCGACTCGCCGCGGTAGAGCAGGCACTCGGTCACGCTCAGCTGGACCCGCGACACGTCGATCAGGACCTCTCCCGGACCGGGCTCCGGGCGGGGGACGTCGATCACGTCGAACGACTCGAACTCGTCTATGACGACTGCGTCCATACCGCCCACCTCGACGGCCGCACGAATATATCCTCTGGCGGGAACGGGGCGTTCCCCGACGACGGCGAATTCCCCCGACGGCGGCAGTGCATGCGGCTGACGACGACGGCGAAGGGACGAAACGTCTATGTCCGTTCATCATAGATAATCAGTGGAGATGCAAATCGTCACCGACCAGGATGTCGTCGTCGTAGGCTGTGGGATCGCCGGACTGAGCGCGGCCAACCGCGCGGTCGAGCAGGGGTTAGACGTCACCGTTCTGGAGAAGTCGCCGAAGGACAAGCGAGGGGGGCACACGCGGTACAGCGAGTCGTTCCGGGTCGCGTCGTCGGACTCTGACCTCGAGGAGTACGGCTACGAGTACAACATCGACGACTACACGCCCGACGACTTCTACGCGGACATCATGAAGCAGACGAACGGGCGGGCCGACGAGGACCTGGCCCGGACCATCGTCGACAACATCGGCCCCACGGTCGACTGGCTCACCGAGCGCGGCGTGAGCTGGGACATGGAGCCGCTCAACGTCGGGTACACGGTCGCGCGGACGTTCTTCGACGGCGAGGAGCTCGTCGCGGACCTCGTGGAGGCCGCCGAGGAGCAGGGCGCGACGTTCGAGTACCGCACCGAGGCCCGCGAGATCCTGTTCGACGACGGGGCGGTGTCCGGGCTCCGCGCCCGCAACGACGACGGCGACGTCGAGTACCGCGCCGACGCCGTGGTCGTCGCCGCCGGCGGCTACGAGTCGAGCGAGGAGAAGCGGACCCGGTACTACGGCTCCGACTACGACGCGATGAAGGTCCGCGGCAGCCGGTACAACACCGGCGAGGGGATCGAGATGGTCCTCGACGCGGGCGCCCGCGCGGACGGGCAGTGGGGCGGGGCCCACATGGCGCTCATCGACAGCGAGTCGCCCGACTACGAGGGCGGCGCGAACCGTGTCGACGGGTACCAGTACGGCGTGCTGTTGAACAACGACGGCGAGCGCTTCTTCGACGAGGGCGAGGACGCCCGCGCCCACACGTACGCCAAGCTCGGCCGGATCATCTTCGAGGAGCCCGGTCACGAGGCGTTCATCGTCATCGACGACCCCCTGAAAGAGCACATGCGCGCGACCGGACCGGGCGGCTGGGTGACCGGCGACACGGTCGAGGAGGTGCTCTCCGAGCTCGGCTGCGAGGAGCCCGAGGAGGGGGCCGCGACCGTGGACGCGTTCAACGCGGCGACGGACCCCGGGGAGTTCGACCCCGACTCGCTCGACGGGAACCACACGGACGGACTCGATCTCGAGAAGTCCAACTGGGCGCTGCCGCTCGACGAGCCGCCGTACCACGGGTACCGCGTCACCGGCGGGATCACGTTCGGCTTCGGCGGCGCGGCGACGGACGACCGCGCCCGCGCGCTCGACACGATCGGCCGTCCGATCCCCGGGCTGTACGTCGCGGGCAACACCACCGGCGGGCTGTTCTTCGACAACTACCCGGGCGGGACCGGTCTCGCCAACGGGGCCGTGTTCGGGAAGATCGCCGCCGAAGAGACGGCCGAGTACATCGAGGGAGCAGAATGAGCGGCGAACGAGTCGGCGACCAGCGCGCGATCGAGTGTTCCATCGTCCGCGGCGGCACGAGCAAGGGCGTGTTCATCCCCCGAGAGAACCTGCCGACGGAGGACCAGGACGAGGCGATCCTCTCGCTGTTCGGCAGCCCCGACGACAGACAGATCGACGGGCTCGGCGGCGCGACGTCGACGACGTCGAAGCTGATGGTCGTCTCCGAGAGCGACCGCGAGGGGATCGAGATCGACTACACGTTCGGACAGGTGGCCGTCGAGGACGCGGTCGTCGACTACGGCGGCAACTGCGGGAACCTCACCTGCGCGATCGGGTCGTTCGCCGTCGACGAGGGGATGGTCCCGGTCGATCCGGACGACGACACGGTGACGGTGGAGCTGTACAACACGAACACCGGCGCGGAGATCACCCAGACCGTGCCGCTGTGCGACGGCCGCGCGGCGAGCGTCGGCGACTTCAAGATCCACGGCGTCCCCGGCACCGGCGCGAAGATCGACACGACGTTCCACGACCCGGCCGGCGCGATGACCGACGGGCTGTTCCCGCTCGGCGGCCCGACGATCGAGATCGACGTCGACGGGGAGACGATCGAGACGACCGTGCTCGACGTGACGACGCCGATCGCCTTCGTCCGCGCGGCGGACATCGGGCTCACGGCCACCGAGGGTCGCGCGGAGATCGACGGCGACGCGGACCTCCTCGAACGGCTCGAACGGATTCGGGGGACGGTGGCCGTCGAACTCGGCTTCGTCGACGACCCCGACGAGGCCTCGATCGAGACGCCCGGCTACCCGAAGCTCGTCTTCGTGGCGCCGCCGACGGACTACACGACGCCGGAGGGAGGCGACGTCTCGGCCGAGGAGATCGACCTGACGGCGAGGTACATGAGCATGGGGAAGCTCCATCCGGTGTACGCCGTCACCGGCGTCTCCTGTACCGCGGCGGCCGCGCAGATCCCCGGAACGATCCCCAACGAGGTCGCCTCGGACCCCGGTTCGACGGTCACGCTCGGGCATCCGAAGGGCACGATGGCCGCGACCGCCGAGGTCGATCGGTCGGTCCCCGCGGTCGAGTCGGTGACCGTCTACCGGACGCAGCGTCGCCTGATGGAAGGGACCGGCTACTACCGGCCGGAGTGAGGGCGTTCGCCTCACGGCTCACCTGACGACGCGCGGTTGGGGACCGGATCGACCGCGGTCCGAGTTCGATCGACTCGATCTCCGAGCGAACCGGCCGCGGAATCGGCCACTTCTCATCCCGCGATGCGGGACCATTATTACCCCCGGTATCGTCAGTGGGCACATGGAACACACGCCGGATCGCGGGCGGGTCAAGGCGGTCGACACGACGCTCGACGTCGTCCAATTTCTGCACCGGGCGGGATCGGCGAGCATCGAGGAGGTCGCCGAGGCCGTCGGGGTCGGGACCAGCACGGCGCATCGTCACCTCACGACGCTTCACGAGCGGGGATACATCGTTCGCGAGGGGAACGAATACGAGCTGAGCCTCCGGTTCCTGACGCACGGCGGACGGCGACGGGAGACGCTGCCGGCGAACGAGCTGATACACAGGAAGGTCAGACAGCTGAGCGGGGACACCTCCGAACGCGTCCAGTTCATCACGGAGGAGCACGGCGAGCGCGTGTACATGTACACCCACGCGGGCCCGGACGCGGTCAAGACGGACGCGACGATCGGCAAGCGCGGGCCGCTTCACGTGAGCGCGGCCGGAAAGGCGATCCTAGCGAACCTCCCGACCGAGCGCCGGGAGCGGATCCTCGACGGGGTCGCCGCGAACGGAACCGCCGAACGGGAGGCGCTCGACGAGGAGCTCGAAGCGGTCAGGGAGCGGGGATACGCGTTCAACGACGAGGAGTCGACATCCGGGCTCCGCGCGGTCGGCGTCCCGGTCCGGTACGAGAGCGACACGGTGCTCGGGGCGATCAGCGTGTCGGGACCCGCCAACCGGCTGACCGGCGAGTACTTCCGCGAGGAACTGCCGAACCTCCTCTTGGGCACGGTCAACGAGATCGAGCTGAACATCGAGTACCTGTAATCGGCTCGGAGACGCCTCCCTCCGACCGATCTCGTTCTGTCCGCGGTCGATCCGCGACGCCACCGACAAAGGGCTTCGCGTATCCCGAACACGCTCCCGCGATGCGGGACGGAACCGATCGGAACCGACCGACATGTACGGCGACCGACGAGGTCATCTCCGCATTCCGGCCGATATTCGGCGATCGCATCGACGGAAGTAACGCGGATCGAACGATTCGACTGCGCTCGGTATCCCGCGTCGCGGGACAGATCAGAGATGATCGTTACTGATCGTAGCCGTGCGGGAGAGTCGGTCCCACGAGAGATACCCGGCGCGCGGGCCGAGAGACAGCGATCGCATCGGGAAGCCGACAGCGGACAAAGAATCCTATTACAGACATAGTTCTGTAAAGTCATTCAGACCATTGGGACCCGAATTCGGCGAACGTCGAGAAGCCGATCGACCCGCTATCTTCATAATGATAAGAAACCATATATTTTAATAATTATACCAGAATTCTGTTATTAATTCCAGATCTCTCTTTTCTGAGTTTATCTCAACATTTTTTGTTTATATGATCTATTACACCCAATATTTATGCTGAATACATATTTATTTGGCAAATATAGTCTCTTTTTGGTTTTATACTCATTTTAAACCAGACAGCTATTTGATCAGGCCTAATACAATCTAAACGCACCTATTGGGGGCCTATAGGCGGTTTTTTCTAGCATCCGCTTCGATCCGGTTCTCTAAGATCACAGAACTACCAATTTTAAATAATACATTGATAATCTATACTTCTCGGTGATCGAACGCGATCGGGGCAGTTCGTTCGACATCGCGTCGACCCGTCCGAGATCGCGTCCGGCGGTTCGGTCGTGACGTGTCGGGGCGCGGCGCCCCGAACGCAACCGCTTTCGGCCGGGGCGGCGACGTGGGGCGTATGCACGCGGACGGAGCGAAGGAGAGAGGCGAGCGACGATCGCGGAGCGCGGGTGGTCGACGGTGACCGCGCCCGCGGGCGACTGGCGGCTGATCCGGGAGGAGGCGCGGCCGGGGCCGATGCAGATGGCGCTCGACGAGGTCGCGGCGGAGACGGCGGCCGCCGGCGGGCCCGCCACCGTGCGGACGTACCGGTGGGACCCGAGCTGTCTCACTCTCGGGTACCGACAGGACCCGGAGACGGTGGACTGGGCGTTCTGCGAGCGCGAGGGGATCGACGTGACCCGGCGCCAGACCGGCGGCGGCGGGATCTACCACGACGGCTTCGGGGACGTCGCCTACTCGATCGCCGTCCCGGCGGCCGACGTGCCGGGCGAACTGCTCGACTGCTACCACCTGCTCTGCGAGCCCGTCCTCGACGCGTTCGACCGGCTCGGGATCGACGCGGACTACGTCGAGGAGTCGGTGCCGGAGCTGTACCACCCGGCGTGTTACCTGCGGGAGCTTCACCCGGCGCACGACGTGGTGGCGGGCGGCGGGAGGGACGGCGTCGCCGAGGAGCGGCGGAAGATCGCCGGCAACGCCCAGTACCGGAAGCGGGACGCCGTCATCCAGCACGGCTCGCTGACGTTCTCGGTCGAGGCGGAGCGACACCTCGGGACGTTCGCGGACCCGCCGGTGACCGCGAGCGCGTTCCGCGACCGGGTCGTCGGGATGGACGAGCTTGCCGCGATCGATCGGGCGGACGCGGTGGCGGCGGTGGAGGCGGCGCTCGTCGCGTGGGTGGTCGGAGAGGGCGACGCCGGAGAGGGCGGCGACCGCGGGGACGTCGACATCGATCGGGACGCGTCGTGGACCGACGAGGAGCTCCGGCGCGCGGCAGAGCTCGTCGAGACGAAGTACCGGGACGACGGCTGGGTCCGGACCCGTCCCGGGAACAGTGGCGGGGGCGCGGACGGATAGCACCGCTGACGGTTCTTCGACGGAAGCGGACGACGGGACTCCCGCCCGGTTCCGAAGGGGCTTTTTCCGGCGCTCGCGTGGAGACGGTATGAGTCTCAAGGTCGGCGCGCACGTCTCGATCGCGGGCGGCGTGGACAACGCGGTCGAGAACCAGGTAGAGGTCGGGGGCAACTGCGGACAGATATTCACCCACTCCCCGCAGGTGTGGCAGGACCCGAACATCGGCGACGAGGAGGCCGAGCGGTTCCGCGAGGGCACCGCGCGCGAGCTGGAGGGACCGTGGGTGATCCACACCTCCTACCTCGTCAACCTCTGTACGCCCAAGGAGGGGCTCCGCGAGAAGTCGCTCGACTCGATGCAGAAGGAGGTCGACGCGGCCGACAAGCTCGGCATTCCGTACGTCAACGTCCACCTCGGCGCACACACGGGCGCGGGCGTCGAGGGCGGGCTCGACAACGCGGCGTCGGTGATCGACGACATCGACGTGCCGGACGGCGTCACGATCCTGATCGAGAGCGACGCGGGCGCCGGCACGAAGCTCGGCGGCGAGTTCGAGCACCTGGCCGGGATCATCGACCGCACCGAGACCGACATCGACGTCTGTATCGACACCGCCCACGCGTTCGCGGCGGGCTACGACCTCTCGACGCCCGAGGCGGTCGATCAGACGATCGGGGAGTTCGACGACGTGGTCGGGTTAGAGCACCTCGAGTACGTCCACCTCAACGACTCGAAGCACGCCTGCGGCACCAACAAGGACGAGCACGCCCACATCGGCGAGGGACTGATCGGCGAAGCGGGGATGGAGCGGTTCCTGAACCACCCGGATCTGGCGGACGTGCCCCTCGCGCTGGAGACGCCGACGGAGGACGGCAAGAGCTTCGCGTGGAACATCGACCGCGTCCGCGAGCTGCGGGCGGACTGAGGGTCAGGCGGAGTGACGGACGACTGAGGCTCGGGCGGAGTGACGGACGACTGAGGCTCGGACGGACGGGGACTCGCACGGGGAGTCCCCGGAAATGCGTTGAATCGCTTAAGAGTGTCCGACGCGCCTTTATGTACCCGGAGCTGTGATCCACGGACATGACCACCACGAGAGCGCTGCTCATCGGGCAGCGGCGTCGGTTGGCCCTCACGATGGTCGTGGGATTCGCCGGCCTCGTGGCGCTGGCGGTGGCGTTGGCAGTCGTCGCCGAGCTCGCGGACATCCGGGCCGCGGCGGCGGTGACCGACCGGCTCGTCCCGCTGTTGGTGTTCTACGCGCCGGCGCCGATCGCCGCGGCGGGCGCGTACGCGCGTTGCGGCGGCCCGGCGTGCCTGACGGTGGGCGTCGTGCCCGCCCTCGTGTTCGCCGCGCTCGTGGTCGTCGGGACCGTGTTCGGCGTCCCCGGCGTGGGCGGCGGCGACGCGCCGCTGGGCGGGGTGACGATGTCGTTCGCCCTCGTCGGACTGAGCGGGGCGTTCGTCGGCTACTGCGCCGGAGTCACCGCCGCGCTCCTCGCGGACCTGGCGGGGATCGGGGGCGGTGACGAGACGGACGACGCCGAGTGAGGCGGCGCCGGCGGCGAGGGCGCCGACGGCAGCGAGCGGGACCGAGTTCCGTACGTTTATTCTCCCCTGCGCCGAACGCGGGGACGTGCGACGCTTCTCCGCGGAGTACCTCGAACACACCCGGCGCGGGATGTGGGCCGACGACCGGGAGGCCCTCGCGGACCTCGACCTGCCGAGCCGCCGCCGCGTCCTCGACGCCGGCTGCGGCACCGGGGAGCTGACCCGCGTCCTCGACGCCGAGACCCCGCCCGACGCGGCCGTGCTCGGGATCGACGCGGACCCGGAGCTCCTGCGCGTCGCCCGCGAGGAGACCGGGCTTCCGTACGTCGCCGGCGACGCGACGCGGCTCCCGCTCCCGGACGACGCCGTCGATCTGGCGGTCTGTCAGGCCCTCCTCATCAACCTCCCCGACCCCGCCGCCGCGGTCCGAGAGTTCGCGCGAGTCTCTTCCGACCTGGTCGCCGCGATCGAGCCCGACAACGCCGACGTGACGGTGACCTCCACCGTCGACGCCGAGGAGCGATTAGAGCGGGAGGCGCGGGAGGCGTACCTACGGGGAGTCGACACCGACGTGGCGCTCGGCGACCGCGTCCGCGAGGCGTTCGAAGCGGCGGGGGTCGACGACGTGCGGACCGGCCGGTACGTCCACGAGAAGCGGGTCGCGGCGCCGTACGCGGAGCCGGACCTGACCGCCGCGGCGCGGAAGGCCTCCGGCGCGGGGCTGGCCGACCACCGCGCGGAGCTGATCGCGGCGACCTCCGAGCGCGCGTACGACGACCTGCGGCGGCGCTGGCGCGAGATGGGGCGCGAAGTGGTCGACGCCATCGGGAACGACGAGTACGAGCGCGTCGAGCGCGTCCCCTTCGACGTGACCGTGGGACGGGTTCGGTAGCGGGTCGGGAGAGCGTGACGCGAGGTCGAGAGAGCGTGACGCGGATCGCAGACGGTCCCGCGGCCCACGCCACACGGTCGTTCAAAAAGCCCGCTACCGATTGATCCCGCCTTCGCCGCCGACGACGCTTTCGACGTCGTCGGGCGTGATCACCGCGAGGTCGCCGTCGACGGTGCGCTTCAGCGCGGCGGCCGCGGCGGCCCACTCCAGCGCGTCGGCCACGTCGCCGCCGTCGGTCCGCTTCGCGAGGTAGCCGGCGACGAACGCGTCGCCGGTGCCGATCGCGTCGAACGTGTCGGCCTCGAACACGCCCTGCTCGTACACCTCGCCGTTCCGGAGCGCGACCGCGCCCTCCGTGCCGCGGGTGACGACCACCGTCTCGAAGCCGAACGCGGACGCGAGCCCGTGGGCGATCTCAACCGCGTCTCCCTCCCGATCCAGCACCTCGCGGGCGTCTCTCCGGGGGACGAACAGGGTGTCGACGTGCTCGAACAGCCCCTCGTAGGCGGCGCGGGCGGTCTCGGGGTCCCAGAGCTTCGCCCGGTAGTTGAGGTCAAGCGAGCGCGTCGCGCCGGCCTCGCCCGCGGCGCGGAGCAGGGCCGTCGTCGTCTCCGCGGCCCGGTCCGAGAGCGCGGGCGTGATCCCGGTCGTGTGGAAGCGGTCGGCCGACTCCAGCGCCCCGGTCGGCAGCTCCGCGGGCGTGACCGTCGTGATCGCGGCGTCCGCGCGGTCGTAGATCACGTTCGTCCCGCGCGGCTCCCCGCCGTGTTCGAGGTAGTACGTCCCCAGCCGGCTCGTCTCGGGGTCGGCCCACGAGACGCCGGTCCGGACGCCGTGGCTCCGGAGCTCGCCGACGATCCGACGCCCGAGCGGCGACTCCGGGAGCTTCGAGAGCCAGACGGCGTCGGCGCCGAGCCGCGCGGCGCCGACCGCCACGTTGCTCTCCGCGCCGCCCGCCTGCACGCCGAGGCTGTCGGTGGTCTCCAGCCGCTCGCCGCGCGGCGGCGAGAGCCGGAGCATCGTCTCGCCGAACGTCACGAGGTCCGTCACGCCGACCACCCCGCGGGGACGGTCGCCGGGGGCTCCGCGGTCGATCCGGTGACTACGGTGTGCATACCGGAGCGTCGGCGAGGGAGTACAAAAGGACCCGCGATCGGCGGCGGGTCGCGCGGGCCGACGGTCACCCACTACCGACGGTCACCGCACCGCCGACGCCAGCGCGACCGCCCCGAACAGGAGCAGCGCGAGCGCCGCGACCGGCTGGCTGCCCGCGGCGGCCAGATACGCCCCGTAGACGACCGCGATCGAGAGTCCGCCCGCGAGCAGGTTCGTCCCGGCGTGGACCGCGACGTTCCGGCGCGTCCGCGCCTCCCGGCCGACCTGCTCGCCGAGCGAGACCCCGTGGTCCGCGAGGTCCCACGCGAGCGCGAGCGCGACGCCGGCCGCGAGCAGGGGCTCGACCGCGCCGCCGCGGTA
This sequence comes from Halorubrum salipaludis, assembly GCF_002286985.1. Classification (GTDB taxonomy): domain Archaea; phylum Halobacteriota; class Halobacteria; order Halobacteriales; family Haloferacaceae; genus Halorubrum; species Halorubrum salipaludis. Next base: position 21,883 of record NZ_NSKC01000001.1, read on the forward strand.
CCCCGCGACCGCGATCCCGACCGCGCCGATCCCCGCCGCCCACGAGAGGAGCCGGTGGGACCGCCGGAGCGACCCGGCGAGGAGGCCGAGCGCCGCGAGCCCGACGAGCGCCCCGCCGATCGGGGCGGCGAGGAGCGCGGCCAGCGCCGCGACCGCGCCGGCGACGAGGCTCCCGACGACCGCGAGCGTCGGGGGGCGAGCGTCGCGCTCGCGGTCGCTGGCGTCGAGGGAGTCCGCGTCGATGGGGTCCGCCTCGTCCCCGTCGCCGGCAGTCGCCTCTCGCCGGCTCACCGCGACCACCTCCCGGTGGCCCGCGCGACCGCGACGGGGAACGACCGGTCGCCCCACTCGACCGCGCGGATCCCCGCCCCGCGCAGGTCGCGGAGCCGCTCGCGGCGCTCGAACGCGACCAGCCGCGTCCCGGGGGTGTCGCCGGCGGGATCGTCGCGGTCGTCGCCGGCGGTCACGTCGGGCGAGAGGACGGTGACGAGGTGGCCGCGGGCGTCGATCCGGCGCGCGAGCGACGCCGCGAAGTCGTCCAGGAGGGGGGTGAAGAAGAGCACCTGCGCGTCGGCGGGGAGCCGCCGCCGGAACCGGCGGAGCCACAGCGACCCGTAGAACCGCCCCTCGCTCGGCGTCGGCGCCAGCGCGGGGTCGGTGGCCAGCGTCTCGCGCCCGCGGGCCGCGTGCGCGGTGCCCGCGCCCGGCCGGAGCCAGCAGTCGCGCGGGCCGAGCGCTGCGATCCCGACCCGGTCCCCGCCGTCGAGCAGCGCGGTGAACGCCTGCCCGGCGGCCTCGACGCTCGCCTCCACGGCGGTGTCGGCGTCCGGTTCGGTCGCGGCGTACGCCGACTCGCGCGCGTCGATCAGGAGCACGACGGTCGCGGCGCGCTCCTCGCGGAGGTCGAGCGTCGCCAGCTCCCCCGTCCGCGCCCGCCGATTCCAGTCGATCCGCTTGATCGGGTCGCCGCGGCGGTACTCCCGGGTGGCGTGGAACTCGACGCCGGCGCCGCCGACGTCGGTGGGGACGCGGCCGTGGTAGACGGTCGTCAACCCCCGCAGGGGGAGGTCGCCGCCCGCGGACAGCTCGGGGGTGCAGGCGATCCGCGTGGGGGTCGCGAGCCCGGTGGTGCGCTCCCGAGAGCCGGCCGGGTCCCGCGTGATCGCCCGCGCCGGTCCCCACTCGTGTTCGCCACGGGTCGCCCGGACGGTGTACTCGAAGGCCGCCGTCGCCCCCGGGCGGAGCGCGGTCGCGATCCGCGCGGGGCCGTCGACGACCTCCAGCCCGGGCGGCACCCCGTCGACGAGCCGGAGGTCCGGCAGGGGGGCGTCGCCGACGTTGCGCGCGCGGACCGCGACGACCACCTCGTCGCCCGGCTCGGGCGCGTCGTCGCTCACGGTCCGTTCGAGCTCGACCGTCGCCTCGCGCGCCTCGCCGACCCGGGCGTAGACGACGTACCCCACGCCGACGGCACCGGTCAGCACGAGCCCGGGCTGCCGGGCGACGACCCCGACCCCGACGAGCGCGAGCGCGACCCCGGCGATCCCGTCCCACCGGCCCGTCTCGGACCTGCGGAGGGGCGTGCGCTCGGTCGTCGGCTCCGCCCCGCGGTTCGCCGGCTCACGGGTCGCGTCGCCGCGCTCCGTCTCGGCGGTCATCGCGTCGCCTCCGCCGAATCGGGGCTCGAAGCCGACTCGTGATCCGAGGACGGCCCGCGACCGGGAGACCCGCGCTCCCCGCCGTCGAGCCGCCCGATCGCGTCGATCGCCGCGCGGAGCCCGTATCCGTACCGCGAACGCCCCCGGACCGCGGCTCGGAGCCGGACCCGGATCGGGTACGACGCGTCGCCCGCGAAGAACGCGGCCGCGGTCCGGTCGTCCGTCCACGTCCCGACGTCGACGGCCCGCTCGGCCGCCGCGGTCGAACAGTTTCGCTCTCTGGCGACCGCCGCGACCGCGACGGCCCGGACCCGCTCGCGAAGCTCGCGCCGGGAGGCGTACGCACCGGGCGAGGCGGCGGTCATCCGGGCGATCCGCTCGTCGAGGTCGGCCCCGGGCACGGTCGCGGGCGCCCGCCGCTCCGGCTCGCCGGGGTCGGCGGTCCGCCGGTCCCGGCCGCGGCGCTCGTTCGCGTACCGGACCCCCTGCACGACGGCGAGCGCGCCGATCAGGGTGACGACGACGGTCGAGGGGTCGATCGCGGCGGCGACGCCCCGGTTCGCGACGGCGACGAACCCGACCGCGATCGCCGCGACGCCGACGAGCGCGAGGGGACGCACTACCGGTCACCCCCGGAGCGCGTCGGGTGGTCTGGGGGGTCCGCGTCTCCGCGCCTCCCGTCCCAGTGCCCCTCGCTGCCACCGTTCCCCTCGCCGTCCCCGTGCCGCGCTTCGATCCGGCGCAGCGCCTCGACGGCCCTGCGCTCGCGGTCGTCGGTCGCGTCCGCGCCGCCGTACCGGACTCGCTCGAACACGTCGGTGAGCGCCGCGACGGGCTCCTCGTCGACGCCCGCGTCGACCGCCGCGGCCGCGAACTCCGCGGGCGTCGAGGAGGCGGGGCGGTCCACGTCGAGCACGGCCGTCATGTCGCGCCAGGCCCGGTACACCTCGTTGTCGGCGTCGGACGACTCGATCCGGTCCGCGGCTTCGCCGGCGGTCCGGCCGACCGCGGCGAGGTCGGGCGTCGGCTCCTCGGGGTCCTCCTCGGCCGCGGCACTGGCGCCCGGCGTCGCGTCGTCGTCGCCGCCGGCGAGGAGGAGCACCCCGACGCTGGCGACGAGCGCGGCGACCACGACGAGCGCGAACAGGAGCTCCGGCGCCGACGCCGCCCCCTCGCCCCCGCCGGCTCCCGCGCCGCCGGCCGCTCCCTCCGGCACGATTCCGTCGTCCGGGCCGGCGATGCCGAACTCGAACTCGCTCCCGGTCTGGGTCGCGCCGCAGGTCGTCAGCGCCGTCCACAGCAGCCAGATCGGGACGCCGACCGCGGCGGCGGCCGCGAGGGCGGCGAGCGGCGAGCGCGTGTCGCGGTAGGCGATCGCCGCGATCCCGACGACGAGCCCGGAGAGGAGGAGCACGGCCGGCGGCTCGCGGAGGGACTCGTAACACAGCGGCTGCGTCGCGAGCGTCGTCTCGCCGCCCGGCGACGGGGAGAGCCCCGGATCGCCCGGGCCGTCGCCGGCGCTCGGCGCGTCGCCCTGGGCCCCGCCGAACCCGCCGCCGTCGAGGCTGACGGCGGAGTCGAGCGTGGCGGCGGCGACGCCGAGCGCGACGACCGCGAGGAGGGCGAGGGCGACCGCGAGGAGGGCGTCCCGCTTCACGTCCGTGGATACGCCGTCCCGCGGGAATAGCTTTCGGCGGGAGAACGAGCGACGGAGCGTGGGGGGTCGGATTGGGAGGTCGGATCGTGGGTTGGAGTGGGAGGTCGGATCGGGGGTTGGAGTGGGAGGGTCGCCGCCTACCCCTCCGAGCCGTCGACCGCGTCGTCGAGGGGGGTCGTCGGGAACAGCGCGTCGACGTCCGGCTCCGGGTCGACCAGTCGGTACGCGGTCCCGTCGCGCTCGACGACGCCGGCGTCCGCGAGGTGATCGAGGTGCGCGAACGCCTCGCCCGGCCCGTGGAGGACGTGGATCTCCGAGAGCTCGCCGAACAGCGCGGCCGACACCTCCCACGCGGTCGCCGGTCCCCCGTCGGCGAGCACGTCGAGCACCCGCCGCGTGCGGTGCCGGTGGTGGTCGAGGATCGTCGCGGCCCGCAGGCCCGGCTCGTCGATCCGCTCGCGGTGACCGGGGTGGGCCGCGTCGAAGTCGCGGGCGACGATCTGCGCGAGGCTCTCCGCGTAGGCGGCCAGCGGCGCGTCGACCCGCACGTCGGCGCCGCCGACGTTCGGGGTGTACCGCGGGAGGAGCGCATCGCCGGCGAACAGCTCTTCGGTCGCGTCCGCGCCCCCGACCGGCTCGTGGCCGGTGACCGCTCGCGGGTCGAACGCGAACCCGGTGAGTCCGGCGGTGTGGCCCGGCAGGTGGACCGCCTCGAGTTCGACGCCCCCGACCTCGATCGCGTCCCCGTCGCCGAACGTGGTTACGTCGGCGGGGCGGCCGCTGAGGTCGGCGCTCACCGCGTCGAAGAAGGCGGTCAGTCGCTCCCGGTCCGGCTCGGGCATCCCCCACCGGTCGAACGTCTCGCGCTGGAGGTCGCGGTCGAGGAACAGCGGGGGCTCGCTCCCGTCGACGAGCGGCGCGTCCGCCGCGTGGACGTACACGTCCGCGCCGCCTTCGGCCTGTATCTCGCCGGCCAACCCGGCGTGGTCGGGGTGCCAGTGGGTGAGCGCGACCGCGTCCACGTCGGCGAAGGAGTACCCGTGCTCGGCGAGGCCGGCCTCCAGCTCCGCGCGCACGTCGGAGAGCGCGACCCCGGTGTCGACGAGCGCGGTCGTCTCGCCGTCGAGCAGGTACGCGTCGTTTTCGCCCTCGAAGACGGTGTTGCCGAGCTGGATCCGTTTCACACGGGAGGGTCGTCGGGAGCCCTTTTGAGGGTTGTCACCGCGGAAAGCGACGGCGAGCGCGACGGCGGGGGCGACGGCGCGGGCGATCCAGTGGAGGCGATCCGGCGCGAGCGGTCCGGCGCGCGGACTCAGTCGAGCACGTCGACACCGGCGAACTCGAACCGGGCGCCGCCGCCCGCGGCGTCGGTGAGGCGCACGTCCCAGCCGTGGGCGTCCGCGACGGACTCGACGATTTCGAGGCCGAACCCGGTCCCGTCGTCGCTCGTGGTGTACCCCGCCTCGAACACCGCCTCGCGGTCGATCTCGGGGATCCCCGGACCGTCGTCGGCGACGTAGAAGCCGTCGCCGTCGTCCAGGTCCCCGACCGTCACCGTGACGCCCTCGCCGGCGTGCTCCACGCTGTTTCGCAGGAGGTTCTCGAAGAGCTGTCTGAGGCGGCTCCGGTCCGCGCGGACCGCGGCGTCGGTCTCGACCCGAAGCGAGGCCGACCCGGTCTCGACGCCCTCCCAGCACGACTCGACGAACTCCCGGAGGGGGACCCGCTCCGTCTCCTCGTTCCCGTCGCCGTCGCGGGCGAGCGTCAGGAGGTCGTCGATGAGCGTCGCCATCCGCTCGTGGGCGTCGGCGACGCCCGCGAGGTGCTCGGAGTCGTGCTCCTCGCGAGCGAGTTCCAACCGCCCTTGGGCGACGTTGAGCGGGTTCCGGAGGTCGTGCGAGACGATGTTCGCGAACTCCTCGAGTCGCTCGTTCTTCTCTTTGAGGGCCTCCTCGCGTTGCTTCCGTTCGCGGACGTCTCGGATGACGCCGACGCGGTCGAGTTTGGACGCGTCCTCCCCGCCCAGTCCCTCGACGAGCCGATTGAACCGCATCTCCACCGGGAACCGGTCGCCGTCGGCGGTGAGGAACTCGTACTCGACCGCGCCGGCCTCCCGCTCCCCGGCCTCGATCTCGCGGCGCACCTCCCTCGCCCTCTCCGCGGCCTCCTCGGTCACCCAGTCGTAGATCTGGGTCCCGATCAGCTCCTCGCGGGTCACGCCCTTCATCTCGGCGTAGCGAGCGTTGACGTACGCGATGGTCCCGTCGGGACGCACGGCGTAGACCGCGTCGTCGAGCGAGTCGAGAATGGTCTCGTACCGCCGTAGCTCCCTGTCCCGAGGCGACTCATCCGTCATGGCTCTTCTCGGACGTTCCTTTCGGCCGTTCGGTTATAAATGGGCCGTCGAAAGCGCCGTTCCGGGGGACGAAACGCGCCGACCCCCGCGCCGATCCGGACCCTTTTGGAACGCGGACCCCGTGGGATCGGTATGGAGTATCAACCGGGCGTGTGCAACATCGGACCAGCCCAGCAGCGGCGGCGGCTCCTCCTCGGCGTCGGGTCGCTGCTGCTCGCGGTCGTCACCGTCGCCGCGGTCCTCGCGATGGGGTGGCCGCAATGGGCGCTGTTGGCCTCGCTGTTCCCGCTGTACGGCGCTGCGATGGGCTACTTCCAGTACCGCGAGCGGTTCTGCGTCGGGTTCGCCGGGATCGGCGTCTTCGACACCGGCGAGGGGACACAGGAGGTGGCCGACGCAGAGGCGCTCGCGGCGGACCGCCGGCGCGCGGTCCGGCTGAACGCGAAGTCGCTGGCCGTCGGCGCGGTCGGAGCGATAGTGATCTACGGGGCGTCGATCGTACTGGCGTAGCGGTCCGTTTGATCGCGGATCGACGGCGGTGAACACCGCCAAAGCCCCGCCCTCGTCGACCGGCATTTATAAGCGCCGGCCGTCAGAGAGAGCATCGGTCTCTCACTACTCGCGCCCGTATCAGGGCGCTCGGAGGCACGCGCCGCCGCAGAGGCGTTCGTGTCGGCGTGCCGTGCTGGTCGCCGCGGCCGATTCCTCGCTGGGAACGTTGTAAACCCTTATCAGCGCGCGGGTGGGAGAAGCGGTCGTATGAGCGATCTCCCGGACGACTTCGACTGCACTCTGACCAACTGGGAGTACATCTACGGGCTCTGCCGCAACGTGTCGAACGCGGTGAAGCGCGCCGACTTCGAGCCGGACGTGGTCGTCGCGCTGGCCCGCGGCGGCTGGTTCGCCGGGCGGTGTATCTGCGACTTCCTCGGGCTCAACGACCTGACGAGCCTGAAGATGGAACACTACGTCGGCGCCGCCGAGAAGAGCGACGAGCCCCAGATCCGCTACCCGATGCCGGAGGGGAGCGTCGAGGGGAAGAACGTCCTGATCATCGACGATATCGCGGACACAGGCGGTTCGATCCGCCGCGCCGAGGAGTACGTCGAGGACCGCGACGCGGGGGAGGTCCGGACCGCCACGCTCCAGCTGTTGGGCACCTCCGAGTTCCAGCCCGACTTCGTCGGCGAGCGACTCGAGCAGTGGACGTGGGTCGTCTACCCGTGGAACTTCCTCGAAGACATGATCGACCTCACCGAGGGCGCGATGGAGCGCGCCGACAAGAACGTGTTCGACCGCGAGGACGTCCGACACTACCTCGAGGAGTACCACGGCATCGGCCGCATCGAGATGGAGGTCGCACAGCCCGACCGCCTCGACGAGGTACTCGACGAGATGGTCCGGCGCGACGTGGCCGACCGCGCCGGCGGGGACGCCTGGACGCTCGCGGAGTAGCCCCTCGCGATGGTCGGAGACGAATCGGGCCCGGATCCGGATCCGGACCCGGACGACGCCGCCCCCGCCCTCGACGCCCTCCTCGACGCCTACGCCCTGAAAGACGAGCGGCGCACGGGCTGGCAGCTCCGCGGCGTCGACGCCCCCGAGTCGGTCGCCGCGCACGCGTGGGGCGTCGCGTACCTCGTCTTAGCGCTCGGCGACCGGTTCCGCGGGGACCTGCCCGGCGTCGACCTCGACCGCGCGCTCCGGCTCGCGGTCGTCCACGACGTCGCGGAGGCCGAGACCGGCGATATCGCGACGCGCGCCGATTCGACCGCGGACTCGGTGGACCCGAACGCCAAGGAGGCCGCCGAGCGCGAGGCGATGGGGGACCTCGCGGGCCCGCTCCCCGACCGGGTCCGCGACGCGTGGGAGGCGTACGAGGCCCGCGAGTCGCCGGAGGCGGTCCTCGTCAAGGAGTGCGACCTGCTCGACGTCTGTCTGCAGGCGGTAATCTACGAGCGCGGCGACCGGTACGACCCCGCCGACGGCGACCCGGAGGCGTTCCGCGAGTACGACGACCTCGACGAGTTCTTCGCGACGACCGAACCCCGCCTCCGGACCGAGACCGGGCGGGCGCTGTTCGATCGACTCCGCGAACGGTACCGGGCGGCCCGCGACGGGAGGTAGCGAGTCCGACACCTCGCCCCATACGACATCTGTCGAACCTCAAAAACGACGACTGTAGGTCCTCTCCCGGCCGATCAGCGGCGAGAGATAGCAAGAACGTTAACGGCCGAGTTCGTTTCGGGGAGTGAGAGCTTTCACCACGCATGTCTGAGAACACTGATCTGATTATCGTCGGCGGGGGAATCAGCGGGGCGTCGCTTCTGTACACGGTCGCGAAGTTCACCGACGTCGACGACGTGACGCTGATCGAGAAGGAGCGGGAGATCGCGGCGATCAACTCCCACCGGACGAACAACTCCCAGACGCTGCACTTCGGCGACATCGAGACGAACTACACCTTAGAGAAGGCCGAGGAGGTCAAGGAGGGCGCCGAGCTGCTCGCGGGCTACCTCGAGGGGACGGACCCGGACCGGGAGATGCACAGCAAGCGCAGCAAGATGGTGCTCGGCGTCGGCGATGAGGAGGTCGCCAAGCTAGAGGAGCGCTACCGCGAGAACGGGTTCGGCGACCTCTTCCCGAAGCTGCGCGAGATCGGCCGCGAGGAGATCGCGGAGCTGGAGCCGAAGGTCGTCGAGGGCCGCGACCCCGACACGGAGCTCAAGGCGCTCCAGACGCCCGACGGCTACGTCGTCGACTACGGCGCGGTCGCGAAGTCGTTCGTCGACGCCGCCCGCGAGGAGGAGGGCGTGGGCGTCCACCTCGGTACCGAAGTCGAGAACGTCGACGAGGGCCGCGACGGGTTCACCGTCGAGACCGACGACGGCGACTTCGAGGCCGACGCGGTCGTCGTCGCCGCCGGCTCCCACAGCCTCCAGTTCGCGAAGGAGATGGGGTACGGTGAGCACATGTCGCTGCTCCCGGTCGCGGGGAGCTTCTTCCTCGCCGACGACCTGCTGAACGGGAAGGTGTACACGCTCCAGATGAAGAAGCTCCCGTTCGCCGCGGTCCACGGCGACGCCGACGTGCACGACCAGGGCGTCACCCGCTTCGGACCCACCGCGAAGCTCGTCCCGGCGCTCGAACGCGGTCGGCTTTCCACCGTGGGCGACTTCGCCGACGTGTTCGGCTTCTCGCCCGCGTCGGTCCTGAGCTACGTCAACATCCTCTCGGACCGCATCCTGTTCCCCTACGTCGTGCGCAACCTCGTGTACGACCTCCCCGAGGTCGGGAAGCGCGCGTTCCTCCCGAACGTCCAGAAGGTCGTCCCGTCGGTCGACGTCGACGACATCGAGCGCGCGAAGGGGTACGGCGGCGTGCGCCCGCAGATCGTCAACACGGAGACCAAGGAGCTCGACATGGGCGAAGCGAAGATCACCGGCGACGGGGTCTTATTCAACATCACGCCCTCGCCGGGCGCCTCGACCGCGCTGAAGAACGCGATGACCGACGTGCGGACGGTCCTCGACTTCTTCGACGAGGACCACGAGTTCGACGAGGCGGCCTTCCGCGAGGCGACGATCGAGAACTTCCCGCGGGTCGACGACGTCGACGGTGACGGCGACGCGGAGGCGGACGCCGACGAGGACGAGACGGAGGGAGACGCTGCCGACGACGACTCCGACGACTCCGACGACCGCGTCCCCGCCGAAGCCGACGACTGATCCCGTCAGATCGACGCGCGCGCCGGGACTCGAGTCGCGTTTTCTCTCGATACCGGCCGCCGCCGCCACACGGCGTCGCTATCCGTGTTGAGTCGGATACAGCCGGATTAACTCGGCTCAAATCGGGTCCAAACCGGCTGCAGGGCCGTCGTCCCTTTTATCCAATCACCCGCTAGGCCGAATCGCAATGTTCGAAGCAGATCCGCTCACGACGGCAACGCTCGCAACCGACGCGGCCCGAACCGCCCTGCAGGTCGGCCCGCCGGCCGACGCCGCCTCGCAGGCGCCCGCGTTCGTCCAGGAGATCCTCGCCGAGGTCGGCTCCTCGGCCGGCGACGCCGCGGGCGGGCTCGGCGAGACGATCAGCGAGCTGACGCCCGGCGGGAGCGGCGTCGCCGAAGCCGGGAGCGACGCGGCCGAAGGCGCGAGCGACGCCGCGAACGGCGCCGCGGGGAATGCCCCCGGCCGATAACGCGCCTCTCACGACCGGTCCCGCTCGCCACGTAGACGCCCCTCGCTGACTCGTTTTCACGCCGGCGTTTCTTCGCCGACCTCCCGCTCGAACGCCTCGCGGAGCACGCGGATCGCCCGCCGTTTCGCCCCGTCGGGCACGAACACGAAGGGGATCGGCACGTCGAACGCGCGGTCGCCGTACAGCCCCCAGTCGCCGACGGACCGAGTCGTCCCGCCGTACGCGATGGGGATGTCCTCCAGCTCGTCGGGGTCGTAGGCGGGCACGTACGACCGGTCGATCCACACCTCGTGGACCGGCACGTCGAGGGCGTCGGCGAGGAGCGCTTCGAGGCGGTCGTCGTTCGCGGTGAGCCACGTCGTGAACTCGTCTAAGCGGGGACCGCGACCCTTCTCGCTATCGCCGCCGAGGTCGCCTCCCACCCGGTCGGCCAAGGCGATCCGGTGTTTCCAGCAGGTGGCCGGGAAGCGCCGCCCGCGGAAGCGGTCGTGCATCGACGCCAGCGTCGAGTCGGGGCGCTCGCGGGCGGCGAGCTTGAGGCGTTCGAGCACCGCGTTGTCGTCCAGCTCGCGGTCGAGTATCCCGTCGACCGTGACCGGGCTCTCCCCGGTCTCGGCCGCGTACTCGCCGAGCATCGCCTGTAAGAGTCGGTTCGCGTACACCGACTTGTGGTGTTGGGTGACCCACATGTATAACGCGATCCGGCCTTCGAGGTAGTTGCCGATGGTCGATAACGCCTTCTCCGAGAGCGCCAGTCCCTCCTCGGGGTGGGCGGTGTAGGCGTCGACCATGCGCTCGACGTCGAAGCTCAACACGCCCGCGCCGGTCATCTCGTTGTCCCGGGTGATGTAGTCGAGCCGGTCCACGTCGATGGGGGAGTGGAGCAGCTGGGCGCCGACCCCGTACTGCCACGGCTCGCCGCGCTCGTACGCGAGGCTGTAGCCGAGCACGTACGCGCACACCTCGAAGGGGTCCACGTCGAACGCGCGGAGCGCGTCGCCGTACTCCTCGACGACGATCACGCAGCCGAGCAGTTCGTGGGGGTTCGCCGACCGAAGCGGGGCGCCCCCGACGCCGGCCCGATCGAAGGCGTCGACCAGCCCGGCCTCCGCGACGCGGTCCCGGAGGACCCCCTCGTCGAGGAACCGCTCGGAGAGGTGCGAGAAGGGCGGGTGCCCCACGTCGTGGAGCAGGCAGGCGCACTCCAGCGTGCGCTGGATCTCCTCCAGCTCGTCGGTCGTCGCGTCCCGCGTGAAGTACGACTGCTGCCGGAGGTTCTCGAAGACGGTCCGGCCGAGGTGGTAGACGCCCAGCGAGTGCTCGAACCGGGTGTGGTTCGCGCCCGGGTACACGAGGTGCGTCGCCGAGAGCTGGCGGACGTACCGCAGCCGCTGGAACGGTCGGGTGTCGACGACGCCCTCGACGAGCGCGTCCGGCAGCTCGACGTAGCCGTGGACGGGGTCTTTGATCTGGGTGGTGGGCATCGATTGTCGACACGACACCGCCCCGCGACGTGCGTCTTTCGGTCCGAGCCCTCCGGTTCGCCCGCGGTCACGTCCTATAAGTGCGAGCGTGACGACGCACGTCCATGGTATCGGACGCCGCCGGCACGGGCGACGGGACGGACGCCGCAGACGACGCGGGCCCCGCAGCAACCGGTTCCCCGCTCGTCGACCGGTGGACCGCGCTCGACCGCGGCTGGCAGGCGCTCGCGCTCGGACTGGGGATCGTCGCCGCCCACGCCGCGGCGCAGGCCGCGGGCCGCTTCTGATGGGCGTCGCCGCCGCGGCTCGGCCGTACCTCCCCGGTCTCGCGCTCCTTTCCGCCGGGGCGCTCCTCTCACAGCTCGTCGCCGGCGCGGTCGACGGGCTGCAGCCCCTCGTCGTCGCGGTCGCGGTCGGCGCGCTCGTCGGCAACACGGTCGGGACGCCCGAGGCGGCCGCGCCCGGCGTCGGCGTCGACAAGCTGTTCTTGGAGACCGGGATCGTCCTGCTGGGCGCGGCGGTCGTCGTCGAGGAGTTCCTCGCCGCGGGGCCGACCGTGCTCGGGCTCGTCGTCGCGACGGTCGCCGGCGGGCTCCTGCTCGCCGAACTGATCGCCCGAGGGCTGTTTCGACTCGACGGGACGACGCCCTCGCTGCTGGCCGCAGGCGCGAGCGTCTGCGGGGTCTCCGCGGTCGTCGCGATCGGGCGCGTGCTCGACGCGCGCGGGTCGGCGATCACGTTCGCGGCGGCGACGGTCCTCCTCTTCGACGCCGTCACGCTCGTGGCGTTCCCGGTCGCCGGCGAGTGGCTCGGGCTCACCGGCCGGCAGTTCGGCGTCTGGGCCGGCGTGAGCATGTTCTCGACCGGTCCGGTCGCGGCCGCGGGGTTCGCGCACTCGCCCGAGGCGGGCCAGTGGGCGACCGTGACGAAGCTCGCGCGCAACTCCCTTTTGGGGGGTGTCGCGGTCGCCTACTCGCTGGCGTACACCGCGCGCTCGGCGACGGACCCCGGCGTGCGCCGGCTGTGGGCGGAGTTCCCGAAGTTCCTCCTCGGCTTCCTCGCGGTCGCCGCGGTGGCGAACACCGGGCTCCTCTCGCCGGCCGCGTTGGCGTCGATCGGGCGGGTCTCCGACGCCCTGTTCACGCTGGCGTTCGTCGGCCTCGGACTCTCGATCCGACTCCGCGAGATGCGCGCGGTCGGCGGGGCCGCCGTCGGCGCGGTCCTCGTCCACCTGCTCGTCGTGAGCGCGCTCGCGCTGGCGGCGGTGCGATGGCTGCTGTAACCCCCGTCTCGGTCCGCTTCAGTCCGTATAAGTAGCGGGCGGGCGCACTTCGGGTATGAGCACCATCGGCTTCATCGGCGGCAGCGGCATCTACGAGGCGCTGCCCCTCAACGACGTGCGCGAGGTTGAGTACGACACGCCCTACGGCGAGCCCAGCGACGCGATCACGATCGGCGAGTTCGCGGACACCGGCAAGGAGGTCGCCTTCCTCCCCCGGCACGGCTCGGACCACGGCGTCTCGCCCACGGACCTCCCGTACCGCGCGAACATGTACGCGCTGAAGCAGGCGGGCGTCACCCACGTCTTCGCGTCGAACGCGGTCGGGAGCTTAAAAGAGGAGCTGGAGCCCGGCACGCTCGTCGTGCCCGACCAGATCTACGACCGGACGAAGCACCGCGATCTGTCCTTCTACGGCGACGGCGTCGTCGTCCACCAGCCGTTCGCCGATCCGTACAGCCCGGAGCTGGTCGACCACCTCACCGAGGCCGCGGAGGCCTCCACCTCCCCCGACACGGACGTCGTGAAGGGCGGCACCTACGTCTGCATCGAGGGCCCGCAGTACTCCACGCGCGCGGAGTCGGAGTTTTATAAGGCCCAAGGGTGGGACCTGGTCGGCATGACCGCGATCCCGGAGGCGAAGCTCGCCCGCGAGGCCGAGATCGCGTACGCGACGATCGCCGGCGTCACCGACTACGACGTGTGGAAGGAGGACAGCGAGGTGACGCTCGAAGAGGTGCTGGAGAACGCCGAGCAGAACCAGAAAGCGATCAAGGCCGCCGTCGAGGAGGCCGTCCGGTCGCTCCCGGACGACTTAGAGTGCGAGGCGCACACCTCGCTGGAAGGGACGGTCAACACGCCCACCGAGGCGATCCCGGAGGCGACGCGCGACCGCGTCGAGCCGCTTCTGGGTGACTACTTATAAACTGAACCCGCGATGCGGCGGCGCGTGCCGCCGAGCGCCCGACGGGCGCGAGGTGCACGCGCGAGGGAGCGGTGAGCGCTCGGAGAGCGCGAACCACGAGGCTGGGGAGGTATGAGGTGCGGTGCTGTGCGGGGCGGGTGGGACTCAAAGGGGCAGCCGCGAGGACGACGCTTGGCGACGCAAGCACCGCAGGGAGCGAGTGAAACGAGCGACCGAGGAGCGCAGCGAGCCACGCGAGTCGTCGCGGCTGGGGCTCTGGAGGTGTTCACTGTCGATCCGCCGTGACCGACCGCTTATAACCGAGCGGCTGCGGATCTGGAGACGACTGTAACCTCGAAAACGTACTAGTCCGCGATCGCCTCAGATTCCCCGGCCATCGCCGCGGGGTCTTTCACCCACAGGTCGCCGAACAGGTCGTCCTGCTGGAGCCGCACCGAGCCGCGGTGGGCCATGAACAGCAGCGCGAGGTACGTCATGAACGGGCGCCCGCCGGCGGCCTCGATCTCGGCGAACAGCACCTCCGTCCGCCCGCGGTCGAAGTGGGTCCGGAGGACGTTGTCGATCTCCACGATCACCTCCTCGATGTCCTCGTCGTGGGTGCGGTCGGTCGCCTCGCCCGCGGTCGGCTCGCCGTCCTGCCGGAACTCGTCGCCCGCGTGGTAGTCGAGCGTCTGGGTGCCGCGGGCGTGGCCGTGCGGCGACTCGGAGGTGTCGTACTCACGGGAGTCCTTCCACCACGAGCCGCGCTCGGCCTCGCGGAGCTCCCGGACCAGCTCGTCGAGCGTCTCCGGCGAGCCCCGGGTGTTCTTCCGGTCGAGCCGGCGGTCCATCTCGGCCTCCAGCTCGTCGACGGGGTCGAAGTCGCCGTCTGCGGGGTCGGGCGCGCCGCCCTCCATCGCGACCTCCCACGGCTCCGGCTCGGGCTCGTCGTCCTCGTCGTCGTCGTCGGCCAGCATGCCGTCGCTTTTCATCCGGAGCAGGACGCTGGCGTAGAAGAGGGCGCGTCCGGTCGTCCGGAGGTCCGTCTCGTCGAGCTTCTCTAAGAACGCGTCGGTCACCTGCACGATGTCGATGTCCCACGGCTCGATCTCGCCCTCCTCGGCGAGCTGGACGAGGAGCTCGACGGGCTCGACCTCGCCGTCTTCGCCGGGCGCGTCGTCGGACTCTCCGTCGGTCCCAGCGTCGTCCGCGTCGCGCTCGGGCGCCCCCTCGCCGCCGGGGGTCTCGGGAAGCGACCCGCCCTGCGACCCGCCGCCGCGCTCGCTCGTGAGGTCCAAGTCCGGGACGCCTCCGGACTCCGGCGGCTCAGTCATCCGCGGTCACCTCCGGTTCCTCCTCGCCGTCGCCGCCGTCGCCGAACTGCATCCCCGTCACGGCGGAGAGGTTGTCGCCCTGCATCGTGACGCCGATGGCGCGGTCGGAGCGCTCCAACAGCGCCGAGCGGTGGCCGACGACGACGAACTGGGCCTCCTCGGCCAGCTCCTCGATCATCTCGCCGACGCGCTCAGCGTTGACCGCGTCGAGGAACGCGTCGATCTCGTCGAGCGCGTAGAACGGCGCGGGGTTGTGCCGCTGGATCGCGAAGATGAAGGAGAGCGCGGTCAGCGACTTCTCGCCGCCGCTCATCGCGTCGAGCCGCTGGACCGGCTTGTCGGCGGGCTGCGCCTTCATCGTCAGCCCCTCCTCGAAGGGGTCCTCGGGGTTCTCCAACAGGAGCTCACCGCTGCCAGCTGAGAGGCGCGCGAAGATCTCCTCGAAGTGGTCGTTGATCGACTCGAACGTCTCCATGAACGTCCGCTTCTTCTCGGCCTCGTACCCCTCGATGCGCTCCTCGATCGCGTCCCGCTCCTCGACCAAGACGTCGCGGCGCTCCTGGAGCGTCTCCAGCTTCTCCTCGACCTCGTCGTACTCGTCGATCGCGAGCATGTTGACGGGCTCGAGCGCCTCCATCTCCGCCTCCAGATCCTCGATGCGCGACTCCACCTCGTCGAGGTCCGGGATCTCCTCGGCGTCGTACTCGCCGACCTGCGACTCCAGCTCGTCGATCTCCCACGCCAGCCGGTCGCGGCGGTCGGTCAGGTCCTCGAGGTCCGACTCCGCCTCGGAGACGAGCGAGCGCTGCTCGTCGCGCTCGCGGGTCGCCTCGGTGATCTCCTCGCGGAGGTCCTCGCGGTCGGCCTTCAGCTCCTCGAGTTCCTCCTCCAGGTCGGCGATCGCCTCGCGTTTCTCCGCCAGCGTCCCCTCCTTCTCGTCGATCGCCGCCTCGTGCTCGGCGATCGCCTCCTCGGCCTCGGCCTTCCGGTTCTGCGCCGTCTCGACCGTGTCGTGTAGGTCGTCGACCGCGTCCTCGGCGTACCCCTTCTCTAACTCCAGCTCGTTTTGCCGCCCGTCGAGCGAGCTCATCCGGTCTTCAAGATCCGAGATCTCGCCGCGGATCTCGTCGGCGCGCTCCGAGAGCTCCGGGATCTTCGAGTCGGCCAGCTCCGCCTCGATGTCGTCGATCTCGGCGTCCAGCTCGTCGATCTCCGCGTTCAGCCCGTCGATCTCGGCGTCCAGCTCGCTCATCTCCGCGTCGACCGACTCGCGTTCCGCCTCCAGCTCCTCGAGCTCGGTCTCCAGCTCGCCGATGCGGTCCTCGGCGTCCGCCAGCTCGTCTTCGGCGCGCTCCACGTCGGCCTCCAGCGACCGGACGCGCTCGGCGGCGTCCGCCTTCCGGTCCCGGGCGTCGTCGATGTCGTCTTCGAGCGCGTCGATCTCCGCCTGGAGCGCCTGCCGCTCGTCCTCCAGCTCCGAGATCTCGGTCGCGAGCCGTTCGAGCTTCCCGCCGCCGGACTTCGTGAACGCGTACCGGGAGCCGCCGCCCGACCCGCCGGTCATCGCGCCGGACTTCTCGACGAGGTCGCCGTCGAGCGTCACCATCCGGTAGTCGCCCATCAGGTCGCGGGCGGTGTCCATGTCCTCGACGACCAGCGTGGAGCCGAGCACGTACGAGAAGATCCCCTCGTACGCGGCGTCGTAGTCGACGAGGTTGCGCGCGAAGCCGACGACGCCGGGCATCGAGGGCTTCCGCGGGAGGCTCCGGTCGTCCATCTCCGTGATCGGGAGGAACGTCGCCCGGCCCGCGTTCCGCCGCTTGAGGTAGTCGATACACGTCGACCCCACGCCGTCGTCGTCGACGACGACGTTGGCGAGCCGCCCGCCGGCCGCCGTCTCGCAGGCCTCGGCGTACTCGGCCTCGACGGAGCCGAGCTCGCCGACCGCGCCGTGGACCCCGTCGATCCCGCCGTTCTTCACCTCGGTCACCGCGCGCGGCCACGAGGCGTCGCCGCGCTCGTCGGCGGCGGCCTCCAGCTTGGCGTACTCGTTCTGCTTCTCGCGGAGGTCCTCCTCGACCGCCTCCAGCTCCTCGCTCTTCTCGGCCTTCTCCGCGAACAGGTCCGCGACCGCGTCCTCGATCGTCGCCTCGTTCTTCTCGGCCTTGTCGAGCTCGCTCTTCAGCTCGGAGACTCGCGCCTTGTGTTCGGGGACCGACTCGCGGGCCTCCTCGAGGTCCTCGCGGGCCTCGCTCACCGCGTTCGACCGCCGGCGGGCCTCGTCGAGCAGGCGGTCCTTCTCGCGTTGCAGCTCGTTTTTCTCCTCGCGTAGCGACTCGATCGACTCCTTCTTCTCCGCGAGATCGGCTTTCAGCTCGTCGAACTCGGTGTCGGCGCCCTCGATCTCGGCCTCCACGTCGGCGAGCTCGGAGCGCTTCGTGGCGATTTCCGATTTGACCGAGGCCTTCTCGACTTTCGCCTCGCGGATCTCCTCGTCGAGCTCCTCGATCGTCTCCTCTTTGCGATCGATCTGGACGAACGCGTCGCGCCGCTCGGTCTCGGCCTCCGCGGCGCGCTCCTCGGCGGCCTCGATCTTGTCCTCCAACCGCGAGATCTCGCCTTTCACCTCCTCGATCTCCGAGCGGATCTCGATCTGCTCGTCCTCGCCTTTGGTCTCGATCTCGTGGTTGAGGTCGGCTAAGTCCTCCTCCAGCCGCGTGAGCTTGCCCTGTCTGGCGTCGAGCTCGGCGCGGAGCTCCTCCAGCTCGGCCTCCGCGTCGTCGATGCCGTCCTCGACGCCCGCGAGCGTCTCGCGCTTCTCCTCCAGCTCGGACGCCTTGAGGAAGCCGCGGTACTCCTCTAACTCGTCGCGGAACTGTTGGTACTGGAGGGCGGTCTCGCGTTCGTCGGCGAGCTGGTCGAGCCGGTCCTGCTTCTCGCCGATCCGGAGGTCGGCCTCCTCGATCCGGTCCTCGACGGTCTCTAACTCCTCGTAGGCGGCCTCCTTCTTCTCGTCGAACTCGGCGACCCCCGCGATCTCGTCGACGATCCCCCGGCGCTGGTAGGGGGTCATGTTGATGATCTCGGTCACGTCGCCCTGCATCACGACGTTGTACCCCTCCGGCGTGACGCCGGCGGCCGCGAGCAGGTCCTGCACGTCCGAGAGGTTCACCGACCGCCCGTTGAGGTAGTAGTACGAGTAGTAGTTGTCCTCGGTCTCCTTGACGCGGCGCTTGATCGTGATCTCCGAGACGTCGCCGACGTTCTCCGTGCCGGCGGCGGAGACGACCTGCGACCGGTCGAGGGTCCCGTCCTCGTTGGAGAGCACGACCGTCACCGACGCCTCGTTCGGGCCGCCGGACCCCTCGCCGTCGTCGTGGCCGGGGTTGTAGATCAGGTCCGTGAGCTTCTTCGCCCGGATCCCACGGGTGCGGGCTAGCCCGAGCGCGAAGAGGACCCCGTCGATGATGTTCGACTTCCCGGAGCCGTTCGGTCCGGTGACGACCGTGAAGTCGTCATAAAAGGGGATCCTCGTCGTTCGTCCGAAGCTCTTGAACCCGTCTAAGACCACTTCTGTGATGTGCATGTCGCGGGAGGGTGAACGGCGGGTTACGCGACGATGATGTCGCTGTCCGACTCCTCGTCGCCCTCTCCGTCGGCGTCCGCCCCGTCGGCCGCCTCGGCGTCGGGCGTCGTCGCCTCGCGCTCGGGGACGATCACGTCGTCGCCCTCGGACGCCTCGGCCTCGCTCTCGTCGGCCGCGGACCCGTCGTCGGTCCGCTCGACGACGTCGACGTGGTCGTCGGAGTGGGTGCGTCGCTCGCCGCCGGTCGCCTCGGACTCAGCGGCGGCCGCCTCGTCCGACTCGGCCGACGCCTGCGCTGACTCGGCCGCCTGCGCCGACTCCGCCGAGGCGGTGGCGTCGG
Source organism: Halorubrum salipaludis (assembly GCF_002286985.1). Taxonomy (GTDB): domain Archaea; phylum Halobacteriota; class Halobacteria; order Halobacteriales; family Haloferacaceae; genus Halorubrum; species Halorubrum salipaludis. The sequence continues at coordinate 40,681 of NZ_NSKC01000001.1, forward strand.
CATCGACGGACACCTCCTGAGCGTCTTCCACCTGTCGGACGCGCTCTTTCATCTCCACGAGCTCCTCGGTGAGCCCGTTGACCGCCGCCTGTAGCTCCGCGACCTGTCGTTCGAGGTCCTCGACGCGGTTACTCATTATACACACGTATGCCCACGCGGGCCGTATAAATCTGCGTCAGACATGTGTGTGCGTGCCACACGGATCGCCGAGGGAGCCGGAAACACACGTTTCAGCGGTGTGAAACGTGTCTGTCGATCGTCGGACACGAGGAGAAGATACTTGTAGTGGGGGTTGATACCGGTTCGGTATGAGCAAGATCACCTTCCGGGCCGACGACGACCTCGTCGAGCGGCTGGAAGCGTGTGACGCCTCCAAAAGCGAGGTGATGCGGGAGGCACTCCGGACCCACCTCGACGGCGCGGTCGACGGGGACGCGACCGGCGACGGCGCGGGCGGGTCCGACGCGACGGTCGACGACGCGCTGGCCGATCGGATAGACGACCTCATCGCCGATCGGCTCGACGCGGCGTTGGACGAGCGGCTCGGCGATCGAGGGGCGCCGTCGCCGGCGTCTCACGCGGCGTATACGCCCGGAAACGCCGGTGAGATCAACGTAAACGTCACGCTCGACGCTCCGGGCGCCGATGAGGACGACGCGCGTGTAACGCGTGAGACGGCGACGGACGACGAGACGCAGACGCGTAAGACGCCAGCGGAACCGGACGTGCAAACGCGGGAAAACGTCTGTGGCGGATGCGGCGAAAACGTGCCCTCTGACCACGTTTACTGCCCGAACTGCGGAGAGAAACAGTCCCATAGAGCGTTCTGTGAGTGCGGCGACGAGCTCCGGACCGACTGGGCGTTCTGCCCCGGCTGCGGGCGTCGAACCCCTGCTGCGGACGTGTTGAAGGATCGATAAACGCTGTCTGAGTGCCTGTATACGCCAAAATTCGGGCGTTTTCACGATCTGTCTTACAGCGTCCGATAGTTTTATAATGGTAGCCTCGGTGACTACATCTGCGTAAGACGGTCGTCTTACAGCGACCGTCCGCGTCGGGGTGACCCTCCGTCGTCGGGCGATTCGTCGCTGTAAGACACACGCGTCGCGTGGTCGCCGTCTTACCGGGGGAATACCAATGGAGCGTGTGACACTACGAATCCCGAAACAGCAGATCGACGAGGTCGAACAGATGGTCGAGACGGGCGAGTTCCCGAACCGGAGCGAGGCGATCCGGTCGGCCGTCCGCGACATGTTGAACGAACAGGACGGCGAGCGCGACGAGCGCGGCCGCAACCGCAACTGGGCGAAGGTGTAAACTGATGCAGGACCTCGTTCAGGACGCCCTCGACAACGCGGAAGCGGAGAAGCGCGACATGGACGTCGACATGGACGACGACGAGTTCGGGGACCCCCGAATCGTCATCGTCGGTGCCGGCGGCGCCGGCAACAACACGGTCAACCGGCTGTACAACATCGGCGTCGACGGCGCCGACACCGTCGCGATCAACACGGACAAACAGCACCTCAAGATGATCGAGGCCGACACCAAGATCCTCGTGGGCAAGTCGCTCACGCAGGGGCTCGGCGCCGGCGGCGACCCCAAGATGGGCGAGCGCGCCACCGAGATGGCTCAGGGCACGATCAAAGAGGTGCTCGGCGACGCCGACCTCGTCTTCGTCACCGCCGGGATGGGCGGCGGCACGGGCACCGGCGCGGCGCCGGTCGTCTCGAAGATCGCCAAAGAGCAGGGCGCCATCGTCGTCGGGATGGTCTCGACGCCGTTCAACGTCGAGCGCGCCCGCACGGTGAAGGCCGAGGAGGGTCTCGAAGACCTCCGCAACGAGGCCGACTCGATCATCGTCCTCGACAACAACCGGCTGCTCGACTACGTCCCGAACCTGCCGATCGGGAAGGCGTTCTCCGTGATGGACCAGATCATCGCGGAGACGGTCAAGGGGATCTCCGAGACGATCACCCAGCCGAGCCTCATCAACCTGGACTACGCCGACATGTCCACCATCATGAACCAGGGCGGCGTGGCCGTAATGTTAGTCGGCGAGACTCAGGACAAGAACAAGACCCAAGAGGTGGTCAACGACGCGATGAACCACCCGCTCTTGGACGTCGACTACCGCGGCGCGAGCGGCGGGCTCGTCCACATCACGGGCGGCCCGGACCTGACGCTCAAGGAGGCCGAGGGCATCGCGAACAACATCACCGAGCGGCTGGAGGCGAGCGCCAACGTCATCTGGGGCGCCCGCATCCAGGACGAGTACAAGGGGAAGGTCCGCGTCATGGCGATCATGACGGGCGTCCAGAGCGCGCAGGTGCTCGGCCCCTCGACGCAGAAGCAGGCGGACAAGTCCCGCGCCGCGGTGAACGGCGACGACCTCGGCGACTCGCGCTCGCGGGCGGCCGAGGCGAACGGCACCGCCGGCAACGCGGCGGTCTCGGGCGGCACCGACCAGGGCGCGTGGGAATCCGACGGCGGCAGCGACCCGACCGAGCAGAACAACGGGCTCGACGTCATCCGCTGACGCCGGCTTCGCCCCGTCTCGGACCCGTCGCTCCCGGCGCTGCACCGATCTGCTGACCGCGGTTTTTCCGTCCGGTTCCTCTGTCCGACACACTTGTCAGACGCACTCGTTGGACGTACCCGTCCGACATCGCTACCGCCGGAACTACGCCGCCTCGATCGAGTCGAGCAGGCGGCACTTCCGGCAGACGTCCCGGCTCGTCTTCGAGCCGCAGCGCTCGCACTCGCCGAGGTCCGGCGAGTCGGCGGCGGCGTCGCCACCCTCCCGGTACGCCTCGGCGGCGAGCGCCGACAGCTCCTCGTAGCCGGCCATGATCGAGTGGCGGGCGCCGGGGTGGTTCTCCTCGAGCTCGTGGATCGTCGACTGGATCTCGCCCCGGTACGCCTCCGAGGAGTGGGGACACTCGGCCATGTGCGTCGGGAGGTCGCGGACGTGACAGTATAAGGCGATCTCCTTTTCGGGCACGTCCCGCAGGGGCTTGGCGCGCGGGACGAACGCGTCGGTCCCCTCGCGCTCGTCGAAGGGGCCGAGCGAGGCGTCGAAGTGTTTCGCCACCTGTCGCACGTCGCCCTCGAGGAAGTTCATCATCGCCGTCTGCGCCTCGTCGTCGAGGTTGTGGCCGGTGAGCAGCTTGTCGGCGTCGAACTCGGCGGCGTACTCCTCTAAGAGATCGCGCCGGAACACGCCGCAGTACGCGCAGGCGGCCATGTTCTCGGGGTCGCTCTCGACCACGTCGTCCATCTGCACGTCGAACTCCTCCTCGTAGGAGACGACCTCGTGGCGGATCGACAGGTCCTCCGCGAGCTCGATCGTGGCGTCGATGCTCTCGTCGCGGTACCCCTCGATCCCCTCGTGGATCGTCAGGGCGAGCATCTCGACGCGAGGGTCCCGCCCGAACACGTCGTCTAAGATATGCGTCAGCGCGACGCTGTCTTTCCCGCCGGAGAGGCCGATCACCCAGCGGTCGGGGTCGTCGGGCGTCGCGTCCGGATCGAGCAAGTTGTCCTCGCGGACGCGGCGTTTCACGCGCTTCTCGACCGACTGTCGGAGGTGTTCGCCACAGAGGTGCGCCCCGGAGTAGGCGGCGTGGTGGATCGCGTCGTCGCCGCACCTGTCACACTCCATCGGTGTCGGGTTGCGGACGCGCGGGGATACCCGTTTCGGGCCGAGATGACGTGAGCGAAGTAGCACGGCAGGGCGTGGTCTCAGTGACTCTCACCGAAGCCCCAGCGGCTCGGTTATAAGCGGTTGCTCGTCGATCGAGGATGAACACCTACCTCCAAAGCCCCAGTCGCGACGACTCGCACGACTCGTTGCGCTCCTCAGTCGCTCGCGGTGCTCGCTCCTTGCGGTGCTTACGTCGTCGAGCTTCGTCCTCGCGACTGCCCCTTTGAGTCCCGCCCCGCACGGCACCCGCACCTCACGCCTCCCCAGCCTCGTCACCGGACTACGTCCGGTTGCAAGCGAGAGCTTCGCTCTCGCCCTGTCGCTGGCGCCGACGGCGCCAGCGACTCCAGCGAGGGACCTCCGGTCCCTCTGGCAGCGAGGGACGGAGTCCCTCGGGCAACCGGGCTCCGCCCGGTGACAGCCGGAGCGTAGCGCCGGCGACCTCGCGCGTGCTCCTCACGGCCGCCCCCGGCGGCCGTTCGGAGGCACGCGCCACCGCAGTCGGTGGTCCGGAACCGCCCGACACCGACAACACCGGGCGCGTTGTCGCCGGTTCCGACACGGGTTTGACTGCGGCTCCGTCTCCCTCGAACGTGACCGACTCTCCGACCGGCGTCGACCGCGATCCCGACCCGTGTCCCCTCCGCGAGGACCCGCCGGCTGAGAGCCTCCGAACGCGGCTGTGGCGCCACGGGTTCAATCTCTTCCCCGCCTACCGCGGCACCGGCGCCCGGGTCGACCACATCGCCGCGGACTGGCGGTACGTCCGGATCCGCGTCCCCTTCAACTGGCGCACCCGGAACGCGGTCGGCGCGATCTTCGGCGGCAGCCTCTACGGCGCGATCGACCCGGTGTACATGACGATGCTCCGCCGGATCCTCGGCGACGCGTTCACGGTCTGGGACAAGTCGGCCGCGCTGGAGTTCCTCGAGCCCGGCCGCGACACGCTGTACGCGGAGTTCGAACTCGCGGACGGGGAGGTCGAGGCGCTCCGGGAGGAGCTGGGTCCCGGCGAGTCGACCGACCGCGAGTACCTCGTCTCGCTGGTCGACGAAAGCGGAACGGTGCACGCGGTCTGCGAGAAGACGCTGTACGTGCGCCGCGACGAGTGAGGGGGAGAGCGGCGGGGCGGATGACGATCAGTCGTCCGCGCGCGCTCCCGGCGCCCCCGACGCGACCTCTTCGAACTCCGAGACGGAGATGACGAGCCGGTCGTCGCTCGTCGTCGTCACCATCTTCGACTCGGCGAAGGTGGACCCGTCCGCGCGGAGTCCGGTGCTCGTTCCGGTCCAGCGCTCGCCCGCCATCACCGCCGGGATGATGTGCGTGCGGATGTGCTCGACCTCCTCGGTCGGGTGGAGCCGCTGCCAGCGCTCCCCGACGAGCTCCTCGGGGTCGTAGCCGTACAGCTCGCCGTACTCCTCGCCGACGAACTCGAACGTGCCGTCGGGCGCGACGGTGCAGACCCCGTCGAGCGCGACCGCCGCGGACGGGTCGCCTCCCGACTCCCGGTTCGGCTCCGATTCGAAGCGTCCGCCGTCGCCCTCGACCGCGTGTTCGACCCGGCGCAGCAGGGCGGTGTAGCCGTCGGCGCCGCCGCGCTTGGTGACGTAGTCGCTGACGCCCGCGCGGACCATCTCGGCCGCGATGGCGTCCGGCTCCGTCGCCGAAAAGAGGAGGAACGGGAGGTCGGGACGGCTCTCTCTGGCGTCCGAGAGCAGTTCGACGCCCGTCCGGCCGGGCATGTCGTAGTCGCTGACCACGCAGTCGAACGGCTCGCGTTCGATCCGGTCGAGCGCGGCCGCGGGGTCAGTCTCGACGACCGTCTCGCAGTCGATCGCGTCGTCGCGTTCCAGATACGCCGCGACGAGCGCTGCGAGGCCCGGCTCGTCGTCGACGCAGAGCACTCGAAGCGGTGCGTCCGTCATGCCCGGGACTCGGCGGCGTCCGATTAAACCGGTTACTCCCCGATGTTCAGAACTGATACCGGTCGCGCTCCCGAGAGCGACGACGCTTACGCCGTCGCGCCCGCGACGAGGCTCTCCTCGACGGTCTCGACGAACCGGTCCGGGTGTTCGACGTGCGGCAGCAACTTGGCGCGGTCGAAGACGACGAGGCGGGCGCCGGAGGCGTCGGCGAGCTCGCGCCCGTCGGCGAGGGGGCTCACCTCGGCCTCCCGCCCCCAGACGATCGTCGGCGCCGCGTCCATCTCCGCGAGCGCGGCCGCCAGATCGAGGTCGCTGTTGAGGTACCCCGAGACGAACGACGCGGGCGCGAACCGGGCGTTCTCGACGTGGGCCGTCCGCCACTCGTAGTCGGTCCACTCGTCGCTCGGGTTGGTCGGGTCGTCGTAGCCGTGGTCGGCGTTGAAGTACCGGATCGACGGCTTCGAGGCGATCGCGTTGAACAGCGCGTCGCCGACCAGCGGCGCCCGGATCAGTTCCCGCAGCCACGACTTCGGCGGGCTCGGCCCGGCGACCGTCGTCGGGCAGACGCCGACGAACCCGCGGATCGACACGTCGTCGGCCGGGGAGCCGGCGTCGTCGACCGCCGCGGCCGCGTACGCCGCCGACAGCGACGAGGCGACGACGGCGGGGCGATCGAAGTCGGCGAGGAAGTCGCGGACGAAGTCCTCGTACAGCGCCGCGGAGTAGCGCAGCGGCGGGCGGTCGGAGCGGCCGAACCCCGGCAGGTCGGGGGCGACGACGTGGTGCTCGGCGGCCAGGTCGTCGAACACCTCGCGCCACTCGCCCGCGGAGCCGGCGGCGTTGACGCCGTGAAGGAGCACGAGGTCGGGGTCGTCCGGGTCGCCCGCCTCGGTGTAGGCCACGTCCATCCCGCGCCAGCGGAACGTCCCGTCGTCGCCGTCGAGCGGCGACTCCAATTCCCCCTCGTACCGGAGCCCGGTGTTGAGGGCGGCGATCGCGCCGACGCCGAGGAGGGCGGTCCCCGCGAGGTTCCTGAGCTTCATGGAGACCTGTTGGTCCGCTGGCGACTTATACCTCGTGGGCTCGCGGGCGCCTCTCGGTCCCGGGGTGGCGCGTCACGCGGAGGCCTTGTGATCCCGCGGTGGCGCCTCACGCCTCGTCGCCGTCGACACAGTCGGCGATCGGCTCGACGATCTCCGCGGCGAGGCTGTACGGGTCGGTCTCCCGCCGCCGCACCGAGTCGGCGAGCGCGTCGATCCCGCCTCGGCGCTCGATCTCCGCGGTCGCGAGCGCGCCCACGTCGGACCGGACCAGCGTGCGGATCTCCTCGGCGTAGCGCCGGCGCTTCGTCGACTCGATCGCGCCCGACTCGCGGAGGTGGGTCGCGTGGGCGTCGAACGTCTCGATCAGCTCCGCGACGCCCTCGCCGGTGTTCGCGACGGTGCGGAGGACCTCCGGGGTCCAGACGGTCTCGTCGTCATCGGGATCTTCCTTCCCGTCGTCAGGGTGATCCGGCACCTCGAACCCGTGGTGGCCCCCGTCGAGCCCCTTCGTCGGGCCCTCGCGTCTGTGGACCATCTCCTCTAACTCGGCGAGGGTGCGCTCCGCGCCGTCCATGTCGGCCTTGTTGACGACGAACACGTCGCCGATCTCCAGAATGCCGGCCTTCAGCGTCTGCACGTCGTCGCCGGAGCCGGGCTGGACCAGCACCGCGACGGTGTCGGCGGTGCGGACCACGTCGACCTCGTTCTGCCCGGCGCCGACCGTCTCGATAATGATCACGTCCTTCCCGAAGGCGTCGAGCGCCTTCACGGCGTCCGCGGTCGCCATCGAGAGCCCGCCGAGCTGACCGCGGGCGCTCATCGACCGGAAGAACACGTCCATGTCGCCGACGTTCGACGCCATCCGGATCCGGTCGCCGAGGACTGCGCCGCCGGTGTACGGCGAGGAGGGGTCGACGGCGACCACGCCGACGGTGTCCCCGTGGTCGCGGTAGGCGGCCGCGAGCTTGTCGACGAGCGTCGACTTCCCGGCGCCGGGCGCCCCGGTGATCCCGATCACGTCGGCGTCGCCGGTGTGCTCGTGGAGGGCGGCGACGATCCCGCGGTACCCCGGGGCGCGGTTCTCGATCCGGGTGATGACGCGGGCGAGCGCGCGGTGGCTCCCCGCGAGGAGGTCCTCGACGAGCGCGGCGTCGCCGTCGGCGAGCGCGGTTGCGTCCGTCCGGCCCATCTACGCGCGCTCCGGGAGGTTGTTCCGGATGAACTCGATCGTCTCCTCCATCGGCGTGCCGGGCCCGAACACCTCGGCGACGCCGAGCTCCTTGAGGTCGTCCTCGTCGTCGTCGGGGATGATCCCGCCGACGAGGATCAGGGTGTCCTCGAACGCGTCGTACTCTTTGAGCCCCTCGATCACCTTCGGGACGAGGGTGTTGTGCGCCCCCGAGAGGATCGAGATGCCGAGCACGTCCACGTCCTCTTGGACCGCCGCCTGTACGATCTCTTCGGGCGCGCGGTGGAGCCCGGAGTAGACCACCTCGAAGCCGGCGTCCCGGAACGCCCGCGCGATCACGTGTGCTCCGCGGTCGTGGCCGTCGAGCCCGACCTTCGCAACCAGACAGCGGACGGCTCGCGTCTCCTGTTCGGCGCTCATACCCGACTCTCGGTCGCGTGACCGTTTGATTCTAACGGACGTTCAGGAGGTTCCGGCGCGGCAGAGACGATCGTCCGGTGCGCTTCCGGGACCGACGCGTTCAACGCTCCGGGGACGGTACCGAATCGCATGGACACCGACGATCCCGACGCGCCCGGCGCCCCCGACTCCCCCGACGCCCCCGACGACCGGCTCCCCGCCGGGACGCGGATCGGTCGCGCCGCGCTCCGGGTCGCCGACCTCGACGAGACGACCGCGTTCTACCGCGACGTCGTCGGCCTCGCGGTGCTCGACCGCGACGCCGGAGACCGGCCGACCGCGGTCCTCGGCGTCGACGGGACGCCCCTGCTCGTGTTGGAGGAGACGCCCGACCGCCCGGAGCGAGGCCGGACCGAGGCCGGCCTCTTTCACACCGCGTTCCGGGTCCCCACCCGCGCCGCGCTCGGCGAGGCGCTGGCCCGGGTTCGCGACCGGTGGCGGCTCGACGGCGCCTCCGATCACCTCGTCAGCGAGGCGCTGTACCTCGACGACCCCGAGGGCAACGGCGTGGAGATCTACCGGGACCGCCCCCGCGAGGAGTGGCCGGTCGACGACGACGGAACGGTCCGGATGGCGACCGACCCGCTCGACGTGCAGGGCGTCGCCGCGGCGGCGGGCGCCGATTCCGCCGGTTCCGCCGCGGTCGTCGACCGCGCCCCGCCCGGCACCGACGTGGGGCACGTGCACCTCGAAGTCACGTCGCTGGCGGCGTTCGAGGCGGTGTACGTCGACGGCCTCGGGTTCGAGGTCGGCATGTCCGGCCCGAACGTCCGGTTCGTCGCGGCCGGCGGCTACCACCACCACCTCGGCGCGAACACGTGGCGGGGGCGGACGACGCCCGCCGCGGGGCGCGGGCTCGCGTGGTTCGAGGTCGTGGTCCCCGACGAGGCCGCGCTGGACGCCGTGATCGACCGACTCGACGCGGTCGCGGCCGAGGGCGACGCCGAGTTCGCGGTCAAGGAGCGGGACGGCGGGATCGCGGTCACCGACGGCGACGGGATCGAGGTCCGGGTCCGGATGGAGCCGGCGTAACCGCCGACTATCGCGGGTAGCGCGTCGCTCCGTCCGACTCTCAACTTCGAACGCTCCGTATGTTGTAGGTCTATTTTTGAGTAAAAAATATATGTCATTAAAATGTATTGGATAGTTGTCCTGTCTAGCGCAGGACGGGCGGTGCCAGCAATGTCAACAAACGATACAATCGAACTGGAGAAGATCCCTGGAATCGGCCCCAAGCGAGCGAAGGCGCTCCGCGTTGCTGGCTACGAGACGCTCGACGACCTGGAGGCGGCCACGGAAGACGACCTCCGGGACGTCGCGATGTTCGACGACATCCTCGCTCGTGACATCAAAGCGACGGTCAGTCCGGACGACGAGCGCGTTGCGGTGAAACAGCCCAACGCCGTCACGCCGGACGACTGGCGAGTGACCAAGCGGCAACTGACCCACATCCGAACGTTGGCCGACGACGCCCCCCTGGAGCTGGACGCGGAGACCGCGCTCGACCTCCGCGACCGGCTGGAGTTCGCCGTCGACCCCGACCTGCTCGACTTCCGGCGGGTCTGCGGACGCGTCGTCACCTACGACGCCGACACCGACGAGTACCATCCCGTTCCGAACGCGACGGTCCACGTCGAGGACACCGACTGCTCGTTCCTCTCGCAGTTCCCGAGCGACTTGGGGTTGGGGTGGTTCTATCCGTACGACTGCACCCGCGAGACGATCGCGACGACGACGACCGACGAGTGCGGGGAGTTCTGCGTCTACGTCCCGACGTGGGACATCGACCGCGTACTCTCCTTCCGGGAGGAGCGGCTCTGCCTGCCGGAGATCGCGAAGCCGCGGCTCCGAGACGTGTTGGAGCGGCCGGAGGTGTTCCCCGACCCGGTCCGTCCGCCGGACCTCCGACCGCGGCCGCGTCCGGACCCCCTCCCCGACCGGCTGTTCGACCCCGGCGTCCTCGAGCGGACCACCGAGCTGCTCGGCGACGCGGCCGTCCGCCGGCTCGGCGCGGGCACCGAGGGCGGCTCGTTCGGCGACCCGCGCCCGGACCTCGGGATCGACCTCGACCGGCCCGCCTTCCCCGACCCGCCGGAGCCGCCGACGCCGGAGGGGTTCCGGCGTCCGGAGCCGGACGAGCGGGTGGAGCTGCTCGGCGAGGAGCTCCCGGTCGACCGCGAGGTGCTCGGCGCGATCGACCCCGACCGGTTCGTCGGCCCGTTCCTCGCGTGCACCGACGTGACCCTTCCGGAGTGGCGGACGATCGTCGACGTCCCCGACATCACGTTCCGCGTCACGCAGGACGTCGACGGCGACGGCACCGAGGAGACGATCTACTCGGAGGGGTACTTCGACGTCCGCTGGGACGAGGCGGGCTCCGTCGACGTGGATCTCGTCGCGGACGACGAGGCAAACTCGATCCCGACCTGCGACGGGCTCACGCCCGAGAACGTCGAGTGCGACGGCCCGTCGATCGACTCCGTCGGCCTGATGCCGACGCGGGCCCCGATCTACGACGACGAGACGGGGTACGCGCGACGGATCAACCGCCCGAAACCGTCGGGGTCGACTAGCTCCCGGCCGGACGGCACCGCCCCGTTCTCCGGGACCCTCCAGCTGCACGGCTGCCACCGGTTCGAGGAAGCGGAGTACTACCGCGTGCTGTACTCCTACGAGGGCGGTCCCGAACAGCCGTTCACTGGCCACGAGTGGCACGCTCCCGCGATCGGCCGCGACCCGGTCCACGTCCAGCCGACGGGGTCCGACGGGTGGTACCCGATCCTCGATATCCCGTACCTGGAGAGCTACTACGGCGAGTCGCTCGGCGACAACCCGCTGTTGTTCCCGTACTGGCTGTTGAACTGGAACACCCGCGGCTACCGGAACGGGACCTACGAGGTGCGGCTCCAGCTCGGGGACGCGAACGGGGACCCGCTGTCGACGGCCTCCGCGAGGTACGCGATCGAGGTCGACAACCGGGCGCCGAACCTCGACATCAGCCGACTCGCCTGGGGGAAGCTGTCGGATCCGGTCGAAAAATGGGACAACGACATCACGGAGTCGTGTCCGCAGATCAGACGGCCCGCCGGCGAGAACATCGGGATCAAGGTGACGTTCAGAGCGTGGGGCGAACACTTCCGCAGCGTCCAAGCGAAGATGAACGGCTGTAACCGGAATCCGACGCTCTACCGTCCGTCGTCGGGGGGATCGAGCCAGTACTCGTACTGGCACGAGACGGTCGGCGACCGCAACCACCGGAAGACCGTCGCGTTCGAGGTGCCGTCGGGGTACCAGCAGGGCGCCTACCGGCTCCGACTGCGCGCCGTCAGCCGCGCGTTCAACCCGGCCGGCGGCAACAGCGGCCCGTCCACCAACTGGGAGTACGACAACGGCCGCATCGACACGTGGTTCACTCGGTCGATCAGCATCACGAACCAGTAACGCGCCGGGGCGTCCGGTCCGCGGTCGGCCGGCGAGGACGGCGCCGATTTTTTCCGAGGGGGAAGGGAGGGGAGAGGAGAGAGGAGACCGAAGCGACGCCCTACCGATCGCCGCCGTCAGTCGCGCTCAGTAGATCAGCTCGTCGTCGTTCTCGACCATGTACAGCGTCCGGGCGGCGACGTTGACCGCGTGGTCGGCGACCCGTTCGAGGTCGCGGACCGCGAGCAGCGCGCGGGACACCTCGTCGAGCGAGGCCTCCAGCGCCTCGGCGTCGGCGTCTGCGCCGGTCTCGTCGGGCGCTCCCTCGTTGCGGGCGCGGTCGGCCTCCAGCAGCTCGCGGACGACCGCCTCGCTCGCGCGCCGACACCGCTCGTCGAAGTCGTCGTCGCGGGCCGCGATCTCGCGGCAGGCCTCGGCGTCGCCCGCCTCGTAGGCCGCGACCGCGTCGGCGACCATCTCGCCCGCGTCCTCGCCCAGCTCGCGGAACTCCACGGCGGGGTGGACACCCCCGTCGGGGCCGCCGTAGCCCGCGAGGTTCGTCGCCAGATCGGCGACGCGCTCGAGGTCGGTGATCACCTTGAACGAGGAGGTCACCAGCCGGAGGTCGCCCGCGACGGGCTGCTGGAGCGCGAGCAGCTCGGTGCACTCGTCCTCTAAGGCGAGGTACGTCTCGTTCACCTCGTAGTCGCCCTCGATGACTTCCTCGGCGAGCGCGTCGTCGCCGGTCGCGGCCGCCTCGATCGCGGACGCGTACCGCTCGCCCACCAGTTCGCCCATCGCGACCACGTCGGCCCGGAGTTCGTCGAGCCGCTTCTGGTAGTTCTCGCGCGGCATCTATCCGAACTTCCCCGTGATGTAGTCCTCGACGCGCTGTTCCTCGGGGTCCTCGAAGATCTTCGTGGTGTCGTCGTACTCCACGAGCCGGCCGCCGGTGAGGAACACCGCGGTCCGGTCGGAGATCCGGGCCGCCTGCTGCATGTTGTGGGTGACGATGATCACGGTGTACTCCTCGGCGAGGTCGTCGATGAGGTCCTCGATCTTCGAGGCCGCGACGGGGTCGAGCGCGGAGGTCGGCTCGTCCATCAGGATGACCTCCGGGTCGGGCGCGATGGCGCGGGCGATACAGAGCCGCTGTTGCTGGCCGCCAGACAGCTCGAGCCCCGAGGAATCGAGCTGGTCTTTCACCTCGTCCCACAGCGCCGCGCCCTTCAGCGACTCCTTGACGCGGGCGTCGACATCGCCGTCGAACCCCTGGATCTTCAGGCCGTACGCGACGTTGTCACGGATCGACTTCGGGAACGGGTTCGGCTTCTGGAACACCATTCCGATCTTCCGCCGTAAGGCGACCGGGTCCACGTCCGCGTCGTACACGTTCTTGCCGCCGAACTCGACGTCGCCCTCGACCCGGCAGATGTCGATCATGTCGTTCATCCGGTTGATACACCGGAGGAACGTCGACTTGCCGCAGCCCGACGGGCCGATCAGCGCGGTCACCCGGTTTTCGGGGATCTCCATCGACACGTCGTCGATCGCCTGTTCGTCGCCGTAGTAGACGTTCAGGTCGCGCGCGGCGACCGCCGTCCGATCGGGCGCCACGGCGTGTTCGTCCGATCCGGTCTCTACATCCGTCGTGATGAGCGAGTCGCTCGATTCTGTGTTACTCATGTTAGGTCCCCCGCTCCGCGCGGTTCCGCAGCAGTATCGCCGTGCCGTTCATGCCGACCAGGATGATTAACAGCGTGATCACGCCGGCCGCGACGACCCCGTACCGGAAGTCCGCCTGCGGGAAGCCGGCCCACGCGTAGATCTGCATCGGCATCGCGCTGTACTTATCGAAGAGGCTGTTCGGCGCGCTGAACACGGTCGTCGCCGCGCCGACCATGATGAGCGGCGCGGTCTCGCCGATCGCCCGCCCGAGCGCGAGGATCGTCCCGGTCAGGATCCCGGGGAACGCCTCCGGGAGGACGACGTTCTTCGTCGTCTGCCAGCGGGTCGCGCCCATCGCGTCCGACCCCCGCCGCAGGTCGTCCGGCACCGACCGGATCGCCTCCTGCGCGGAGATGATCGTGATCGGGAGGATGAGCAGCGACAGCGTCAGCGACACGGTCACCGCCGTCCCGTACCCCAGCCCGAGGAGGTTCGCGAACAGCCCGAGCCCGAGCAGTCCGTAGACCACCGACGGGATCGCGGCGAGGTTCGCGATGTTGATCTGGAGGAGCCGCGTCAGCGCGCCCACGATGCCGCTGTTGGCGGTGTACTCTTCGAGGAAGACGGAAGTGCCGACCCCGAGGAGGAACGACAGGACCGCCACCATCGCGATGATGATGACCGATCCGACGATCGCCGGGTACAGTCCGGCGTCCGCGGGCGTCCGCGACGGCGCCTCGGTGATGAACGAGCCGTCGATCCACGGGTCCGGCGCCGGAAAGCCGAACGCCTCGACGACGAGTGCGCCGACGAGCGCGCCGACGACGAGAAGCACCGGGAGGCCCAGCCCGATCACGCCGTCGCCGGCGTCGAAGACACGCTGGAGGTAGACGGCCGTCGGGACGCCGGCCACGGCGATCACCAGCAGCGCGTTCGGGCCGCCGACGCCGAGTCCGAGAATGCCTCCGAAGAGTCCGACGACGGTCGCGAGCGCGAGCGGGACGCCGCCCGCGGCGATCGCTTCGGTCCGGCTCCCGCGCGCGCCGACGACGAGCGCCCCCGCGGCCGCGATCGGGATCGCCAGCGTCCAGAGGTAGATGAACGCCGTCGTTGGGTACGTATCGATAACGGGGCGCAGGAACACCGCGACGAGCACGCCGACGATCCCGACCGGGACCGCAGCCGTGCTCGCCCCCGGGCGCTCTCGGAACCGACCGTACGCGTACGAGGCCAGCGCCGGGACGATCCCGAGCGTGTACGCGAGGAACCACAGCCGCGCGTCGAACACGAGGAAGAGGACCGCGAGCGCGAGTCCGATCGCCGTGCCGCCGATCAGTCGCCCGACGAGTCCGAACCCGACCCCGCCGACCCGTCCGCTACTTCCGACGTACGTGACGTACCCCGTCAGCGGGAAGACGACCACGAAGAGGTAGGCAAGCTGCCAGGAGAGCCGCGGGATCTGCGTCACGAACGCCTCGATAGCGGTGAAAACGACGGCGACGGCGACGAGCCCGCCGCCGAGCACGCCGGCGGCCCGTCGCGTCAGCTCCCGGTCGTTCGCGCTGTAGAGACAGAAGGCGAGGAACGGGACGACCAGCGTGAGGAAGTACGTCAGCAGCCACTCGGGGCTGGCGTTCGTCAGGTCGAAGGCGTCGATCGTGACGTACACCAAGAGCACCGCGAGCGCGAAGATCCCGAGAACGCTCGCGCCGAGCGAGAGGTACTCGAAGATGATCCCGCGGACCCGGCTCACCTCGCCGAATCCCTCAGCGCTCGCGGTTCCTGTGTCGGTATCGGTCGCCATCAATACTCCTCCCGGTAGCGTTGTGCGATGATGTCGCTGAGTACGTTCATTACGAGTGTCACCACGAACAGCGTGAGTCCGAGCGCGAACATCGAGTCGTACGGGATCGTCCCGCCGGTGAGGTCGCCGTTGGCGATCTGAACCATCGCGACGGTGATCGTCATCCCCGACTCCAAGAGCACGTCGGCCGGGTTGATGAAGGGGACTCCGAACGCCTCTTGGACCGCCGGCATCCGCGCCTGCGCACCCATCGCGACGACGACGATCATCGTCTCACCGATCGCACGCGACACCGCGAGGATGTATGAGGAGGCGATCCCGGAGATCGACGCGGGGACGACGATTCCCGTCGACACCTCGAACTTCGTCGCGCCGAGCCCGTAGCCGGCCTGTCGGAGGTCGTCGGGGACCGCGCTCATGGCGTCTTCGGATATCGACGACACCATCGGGATCGTCATGATCCCGACCATCAGCGCGGCCGACAGCGCGTTGAAGGTGCTCATCTCCGGAAACAGGGTCGCTTTCAGCGCCGGCGTGATGTAGACCAGCGCGAAGTACCCGTACACGACCGTCGGGATTCCGGCGAGGATCTCCAAGAGCGGCTTGAGTATCGAGCGCGCGTTCGGCGTCGCGTACTCGCTCAGGTAGATCGCCGTGAGCGTCCCCACGGGAAGCGCGATGAACGCCGCCGTGATCGTCACGGTGATCGTTCCGATGACGAGCGGCACGATGCCGAACGACTGTCCGCCGCCCCGCGGATTCGGACTCCAGCTCGTGCTGGTCAGGAACTCGATGACCGGTACCTCGGAGAAGAACACCACTGCGTCGTACAACAGCGTCGCGAAGATCGCGACCGTCGTGAGCAGGGTGACCGCCGCGCACGCGGCGAAGAGGCCACCGTAGGTTCCCTCCTTCAGTCGTGTGAGCCCGCTCTGGCGCTGGAGATCCGGACTCTCGGTACTCTCAGTCACAACCAGTCGGGTATCGAACGCTGTCGTAAATCAATACACCGGTTCATGGCGCGGGCCTCAGCCCTGCGCCTGCTCGATCGCGTCCTCGAGGATCCCCATCTGCTCCTCCTGCGTCTCCTCGGTGGCGGGGACGTACCCCACGTCGCCGGCGACGAGGTCCTCGTTCGTGGTCTGCTCGACGAAGTACCGGGCGAACTCCGCGACGTGTTCCTCCCCGAGCGACTCGATCGAGGGATAGGTGAACAGCGGCCGGGAGAGGGGAGTGTACTCGCCGCTCGATGCGGTCTCGAGGCTCGGCTCGACGGGCCCGTTGCCGTCGTCGATGCCGAGCGCCTTGAGCTGGTCGGGGTTCTGGAAGTAGTACGCGAAGCCGAAGTAGCCGATCGCGTACTCGCTGCCGGCGACCCCGGTGGCGATCTGGTTGTCCTGCTCCGTGGCCTGGTAATCGTCCGTGTGGCCGCGGTCCTCCAGGACGGACTCGATAAAGTAGTCGTACGTCCCCGATGTGTCGGCGGCGCCGAACCGCTCGATCTCCTCGTTCGGGAACTCGTCGCGGACCTGGTCCCACGTCTCGACGGCGTCCTCCTCCCAGATCGTCGCCAGCTCCTCGACGGTGAGCGAGTCGATCCAGTCCGCGTCGGGGTTGACGACCACCGTGAGCGCGTCGGTCGCGGCGATGAGCTCGACGTACTCGACGCCGTTGTCGGAACAGAGCTGCTGTTCCTCCTCCTTAATCGGGCGACTCGCGTTGTTGAAGTCGGTCTCGCCCACGCAGAAGAAGTTCGCGAATCCGCCGCCGGATCCCGTCGAGCTGATGTCTATAGAGACGTCCGCGTGGTCCGCGGAGAAGTCCTCGGCGACCGCGCTCATCAGCGGGAAGACGGTCGAGGAGCCGGCGATGTTGATCGAGCCGGACAGCGAGTCGGAGCCGTCGGAGCTACCGTCCGAACCGTCGGACCCGTCGGATCCACCGTCCGAACCGTCGCTTCCTTCGGTCTCCGTACACCCCGCGAGCGCCAGCGCGCCCGCGCCGGCGAGCGCCGTAAGTGATTTCCGACGAGTGATCCCCTCGGTATCCGCGTCGTGGCTTGATGCCATCACCTGACTGTGGGCGATTTCCGGTTAAATAGTATGCTATGAGAGGTACGACTGACGCAGTATCGCTCCCCGGTGCTATATACACTATATAGATCGCAGATCGCTCGGCGGCGGACCCGCGGGTGGACCGCCGCTCCGATCGTTCGGGCGTATTTTTAAGACCCTCCGGGCGAAGACCCCGACCATGACCCCACCGACGGACCGGGACCGGATCCGGCTCTCGCTCTCCCGCGAGGAGGCGTGGATCGCCCACGACGCCCTCCTCGACGCGGGCGAGGCCGCGGCCGACGCCGGCGACGACGCCCCCGCGCAGTGCCGCCCGATCCGCCGCATCGAGTCCGGCCGCGCGCTCACCCCGGACGGCGCCGAACTCCTCCGCGACGCGCTGGTCGACTACCTCGGCGACGCTCCCGTCCGCGACCGTGCGCCGGGGCGAGCCCTGCTGGGGCGGGTGGACGACGCGGTCGAGTCGTCCGACCGCTCGGCGTCGGCCGCCGACTCGAACGCCTGAGTCGGGCGGACGGTCCGGTTCTCCCCGGCTACGAGTCCGCCTCCACCGCCTCGATCAACAGCTCCGCGACGTCGACGATCTCCACCTCGTCTTCGAAGTCCCCCGTCTTCCGCCCGTCTTCGAACATCGTCGTGCACATCGGGCAGGCGACGACGAACTTCTCTATCGCGCCGCCGGCGTCCGTGTCCTCGACCGCCTCGCGGAGGCGCTCCTCGCTCGGCTTGACGTCCTCGTCGTGTTCGGTCCACAGGCCGCCCCCGCCGCCGCCACAGCAGAACGAGTCGTCCCGCGAGCGCGGCATCTCGTGGAGGTCGGCGCCGGTCGCTTCGATCAGCTCGCGGGGGGCCTCGTACTCGTCGTTGTACCGCCCGAGGTGACACGGGTCGTGGTAGGTGACGGTGTAGTCGAGCTCGTCGCCGGACAGGCCGAGCCGGCCCGCCTCGACCAGCTCCTCGACCACCTGCGTCCAGTGGAACACGTCGATCTCCCCCTCGGGGTTCCACGGCTCCTCGCGGTCGAACGGCATCATCGGGTCGTCCGCGAACTCCGCGAAGTCGACCTCGGGGTACTCGTTTTTGATGGTGTTATAGGAGTGCGGATCGGTACAGACGATCGAGTCGAACTCGCAGTCCGCGAACGTCTCGACGTGGTGGCCCGCCAGCTCGAGGTAGAGGAACTCCTCGCCGATCCGCCGGATGTCGTTGCCGTCGGTCTTCTCGTCGTCGAATAAGATTCCGAACTCGACGCCCGCCTCGTCGAACAGCCGGGCCAGCGCCCGGGCGACCTTCCTGTTCCGGTCGTCGAAGCTCGGGTAGTCGCCGACGTACCAGAGGTACTCCACCTCGCGCTCGCGGGCGTCCGGGACCTCCACGTCCTCGTCGAGGTCGTCTGCCCAGTCGCCGCGGGCCGACTGCGACTCGCCGAAGGTGTTCCCCTTCTGCATCACGTCCTGGAACACGTCCTGGAGGTTCGAGTCGACCGCCCCCTCGTCGACGAGCTGGCGGTTCATCTTGGTGAACGAGGTGAGGTGTTCGATGTCGACGGGGCAGGCGTCCATGCAGGCCATACACGACATACAGGACTCCATCGACTCGCTCGCGATGACGCCCCCCTCGTCGGCGACGATGGGGACGGTTCCTCCATCAGTCGCGACCGCGTTCCCGTCCCCCGCACCCGCCACCGCGTCGTCGCTCACGGACTCGCGGTACGCCTTCAGGTCCAAGATTACGTCCCGGGGGTCGAGGTTCCGGCCGACGGTCTCGGCGGGGCAGGCCGACGAGCACCGCCCGCACTTCGTGCAGGCGTCGCCGTCCATGAGCTCCTTCCAGGTGAAGTCCTCGATCGACTCGGCGTTGGTGTGATCGAGGTCGGCGGGGACGTTCGGGAGCCGCGCGCCCGCGTTCTCGTCGCGGGCGACGACGTTCGCGAACGAGGAGATCATGTGGAACGGCTTCGCGTACGGGATCCACGCGATGAACGCGAACGCCAGGAGCGAGTGGCTCCACCAGACGACGCCGTAGAGCGCCTCGGCGCCCGCGGGCGTGAGGCCCGCCGCCTCGAAGCCGGCCGCCATCGCCATGCCGACGAAGCTCACCGTCTCCGTCGCCCGCGCGGGCTGGCCGACGATACCGAGCGCCTGCACGACGAAGCCGCCGACGCCGAGCGCGAAGAGCGTCCAGACGAACGCGTCGTCCTCCAGCGAGGTGTGTTTGCCCCACAGCCGTCCCTCTCGGTTCCGGTAGCGACGGACCATCGCCATCCCGACGCCGACGACGAACAGCAGGCCGAACGCGTCGACGACGAACTGGTAGGCCAGGTAGAAGTCGCCCACCCAGAACGACTCGCCCGCGATCGGGCGGTACACGTCGATGTCGAACCCGAGGATCGTCGTCGCGACGAGCAGGGTGAGGAACCCCCACAGCACGAGCGTGTGCATCACCCCGGCGTACAGGTCCCGGTCGAACTGGTTCTCGTTCGAGAGCACCGTCTTCGTCGCCGCGACCGTCCGGGCGGGGAGGTCCGACAGCCGGTCGCGGGGGTCCGCGCTCCCCCGCGCGTACGCCGCGAACCGGGCGTACACCCCGTACAGGAACACGAGGATCGCGACCGCCGCGAGCCAGTAGAACGCGGCCTTCCCGACCGGGCCGATCGTCCAGAACGTCTCCCGAGTGGCCGCCTGCATGGGAGTCATGATCGATCACGCGGATACGGCGGGGTTAAAGCTTGCCACAACGCGGGGCGCGTCGTCGGCCGTTTCCGGGGCGATCCCGCCGCCTCCTCTCGGTCGGCGGCGAGCTACACGACGGTCGCCACGGCGGCCGCCGCCAACCCCCCGCCGACCGCGAGCGCCGGGAGGTCGGCGGGCCCGAGCGCCAGCCGCGGGAGCGTCGGATTCCACGCGAAACACCGGGCGTTCAGCGCGGTCCCCAGCCGGTCGGCCCGCCCGAACGCGCGATTGAGCCCCGCGACGGCGACGAGCCGCATCCGCTCGCGGACCGGGAGCGTCCCGCCGCCGCGCGCCCGGACCGCCTCGCGGGCGGTCAGCAGGTCCCGCCGGAGGAGCGGGAGGAACCGGAACACGAGCGCGACGCCGACCCCGAGGAACTGACCGGGTCTCCCCGGGATCGCGCGCTGGATCGCCGCCCGCGAGTCCCGGACCGGGGTCGACCTGACGTAGCCGGCGGCGACGACGAGGATCAGCAGGACGCGGTAGCTCGCGAGCCCCGTGGCCGCGGCGCGCTCGACCCGGAACCACGGCGCCCCGAGCGTCGCACCGGCGATCAGGGGGGCGAGGAGGAGCACCGGGAACGCGGCCCGGTAGGTCCAGAGGTCCCGCGGTCCGCCCCCCGCGAGGAACAGGCAGGCGACGGCGAGGAGGGTGAGCGCGGCGAGCCCGCGGGGCGTCGTGTACGCGTACGCGGCGGCCGCGAACCCGGCCTGCACGAGGAGCTTCGACCGCGGGTCGAGCCGGTGGGCGAGCGAGTCGCCGGGGACGTACGAGAGGGTCACTGGTCGGTGGGGCCGCCGGTCTCGTGCTCTGAGGGCTCGCCGGGCTCGCGCCCGGTGGGCCCGCCGGTCTCACCGAAGTCGAACGACGCCGGCACCCGCACGTCGAGCCCCGGCAGCTTCTCGGCCGCCGCCCGCGGCGCGTCGTCGACGGCGACGCGCCCCGCGGACAGCCCGACCACCCGGTCCGCGAGTCCGAGCACGTCGCGGAGGTCGTGAGTGACGGCGATCACGCTCGTCCCGGCCGCGTGCAGCTCGCGCAGGCGGTCGAGCACCGAGCGCCGGGCCGGCTCGTCGAGGCCGGTGAACGGCTCGTCTAAGACGAGGTGATCGGGCTCCATCGCGAGCGCGCCCGCGATCGCGACGCGCTCGCGCTCGCCCCCGGAGAGGCCCGCGATCCGGTCGTCTCCGCGCCCGGCCATGTTCACCGCCGCGAGCGCGTCCTCGACGCGCCGGTCGATCTCGGCGTGCGAGCACCCGAGGTTCTCCGGGCCGAACGCCACGTCGGCGCCGACGGTGGCGGCGACCAGCTGGTCGCGCGGGTCCTGGAACACCATGCCGACCGCCGAGCGCGCGGCGACGAGGTCGTCGCTCACGGGGGTTCCATTCACCGAGACCGTCCCCGCGTCCGGCGTCACGAGCCCGTTGAAGGACCTGACAAGCGTCGTCTTGCCGGAGCCGTTCGCGCCGGCGACGACGAGGAACTCGCCGTCGGCGACCGAGAGGGTCACGTCGTCGACCGCGACGACGCCGGCGTCGCCCTCCGCGCCTCCCGCGGCGCCGCCGAACCGGCAGGTGACGCCGTCGGCCTCGATCACGGGTTCGCCTCCTGAGCGATCACGGCGGCCTCACGCGGCCGCGACCGCGTCGGAGCGAACGATGCCGACCGCGGCCGCGACCTTCAGCGCCTCCGCGGGCAGGAACGCGACCGCGCCCACGGTCACCGCCTCGACGGGGCCGAGCGCGAGCACGTACGCGAGCCCGGCGACGCCGAGCGCGTAGATGACGACGGTGCCGAGGACCATCGCGCCCACAAGCGTCGGCAGCCCGACCGTGTCGAGGTCGCGGAGGGTCACGCCGCGGTGAACGACCGCGCCGACGGCGGCGGCGGCCAGCGGGTACGACCAGAGGTAGCCCGCCGACTGGCCGACGAGCGCGCCCACGCCCGCGGAGCCGCCCTCGAACACCGGGGCGCCGACCGCGCCCGCCGCGAGGTAGAGGACGAGGGACGCGGCCCCCCACACCGGACCGAGGTAGATCCCGGCGAGGAACACGCCGAGCACCTGGAGCGTCACCGAGACGGGCGAGACGGGATTCGGGAAGGTCACGTACGCGAACGCGCCGACGAGCGCGGCGAAGAGCGCCGCGCGAGCGAGGTTCGTCGCGGCCTCGTCGCCGACGAGATCCACCGACTCCGTGCTGGTTGCCATGTCTCCGAGACCCTCGTAAACCGACTTGAAGGTACTGGTTGACGACGAGAGAAGGGGGGAGGGCTCCGTCGGTCGTCGATCGTCTCGCCGAAAGCCGGCTCGGGCCGGACGCGAGGCTTATTTGTCGTCGGCGCGTATCGCCCCGTCCATGGACGAGAAGACCTCCGAGCTCCGCGATCTCTTCGTCGAGACCACCGGGTCCGAGACGGTGACCGAGCGGCAGGCGGAGTCGCGCGGGACGCTCACCGACCGCGACGAGGCGGCGGTCGACGAGCGGCTCCGCGAGCTCGTCGCCGCGATGCGCGAGCGCTACGACTTCTCGACCGACCTCGACGACGCGACCTACGTCCGGATCGCTCGCGGGCGCTTCGAGGAGGAGGACGACGAGGCGATCGCGACCGCGCTCGTCGAGGAGCGCGAGGCCGACGGGGACGGCGATGGGGCGGGAGGCGAGTCGGGCGCCCCGCCCGTCGTCGACCCCGGAACGGTCCGCGACGCCCGGCTCGACCTCCACCTCGTCCGCGAGGCCGACCGCGAGGTCGGCGACGCCGCGTTCGCGTACGACGACCTGAAGCAGTTGACCGCCGAGGGTCGCTCGATCCCGGAGTGCGCCGAGGCGCTCGACGCCGACCCCGACGCCGTCGCGAAACACGCCCGCGTCGCCCGCGTGGACCTGACCTCCACCCGCGCGAACGACCGCTTCCGCGACGAGTTCCGCGACCTCCTCACCGACGCCGAGATCGAGGGCTCACACGCCGAGACCGCCCGCGACGACGGCCTCGAAGAGGCGACCGAGGACATCGAGACCGACGTTTCCTTATAAACCGAACTGCGGTCGGCGCGTGCCGGCGAGCGGGCCATCGGCCCGCGAGCCGCACGCGCGAGGGAGTCGCTGGCGCCTTATAAGGCGCCAGCGACAGGGCGAGAGCGAAGCTCTCGCTTGCAACCGGACGTAGTCCGGTGACGAGGCTGGGGAGGCGTGAGGCTGCTGTGCGGGGTGGGACTCAAAGGGGCAGCCGGGAGGACGGCGCAGGCGACACAAGCACCGCAACGAGGGAGCGATAGCGACCGAGTGAGGAGCGTGGTTCGAGACGCCTCCGGCGTCTCGTCATCGCCAGAAATCGGAGATTTCTGGCTAGCAGTCAGAACGCTTCGCGTTCTGACGACATCACGAAAGGCGCTTCGCACCTTTCGAACGACAGCGAGCGTGCGCCGTCCTCCCGGCTGGGGCTTTGGAGGAGTTCATCGTCGGTCCACGGACAACCATTTATAAGCGAACAGCCGGAGCTGTCCGATCGGCTATTGCCGATACACACTCAAAAACGCCGCTTCACGAATACTGACCCGCGATCGATTCCTTAAAACGGCCCCTTACCGCCGCCCATCATGTCGCCGAGGCCGCCGCCGTCGCCGCCGCCCATCTTCTTCATCATGCGCTGCATGTCGCCCTCGCCCATGCCCTGGAACTGACTGATCGTCTGTTCCATCATGGAGTGCTGTTCGAGCAGCTGCTGGACCGTCTCCTCGTCGGTGCCGGAGCCGCGCGCGATCCGCTCCGTGCGCGACTGGCCGACGACGCGGGGGTTCTCCAGCTCCTCCTCGGTCATCGAGTCCATGATGCGCTCGAAGCGGCGCATCCGGTCTTGGGTCACGTCCATCGCGTCGTCCGGGAGCTGGTCCATCATCCCGCCGCCCATCCCGGGGATCATGTCCATCACCTGGTCTAAGGGCCCCATCCGGTTCATCGCGTCCATCTGCTTTTTCATGTCCTTCAGGGTGAACTCCCCCTGCAGCATGTCCTCGGGGTCCCAGTCCTCGTCCTCCTCCTGAGCCTCCTGCATGGCGCGCTCGACGCGCTCGGAGAGCTGCTTGAGGTCGCCCATCCCGAGCAGCCGGGAGATGAACCCGGAGGGCTCGAACCGCTCGATGTCCTGGACCGTCTCGCCGGTCCCGAGGAAGGCGATGGAGGAGTCTGTCTCGTTGACGGCCGTCAGCGCCCCGCCACCCTTCGCGGTCCCGTCGAGCTTGGTGATCATTACGCCCTCGATGCCGATCGACTCCTCGAACTGGCGGGCCTGCTCCTTCGCGCCCTGCCCGATCGCGGCGTCCAAGACGAGGAGGGAGCGGTCGGGGTCGACCGCCGACTCGATCTCTTCGATCTCGTCGATCAGGTCGTCTTCGAGCGCGTGGCGCCCGGCCGTGTCCACGATGTGCACGTCGGCGTCCTCGGTCTCCGCCAGTCCCGTCCGGGCGATGTCGACCGGGTCGTCGTTGTCGGGGTTCCCGTAGAAGTCGACCTCCGCGCGCTCGCACATCTGCTTGGCCTGGTCGTACGCGCCCGGCCGGAAGGTGTCGGTCTGGATGACTGCGGGGCGGAGCCCCTTCTTCGAGAACCACCACGCCATCTTGGCGGCGGAGGTGGTCTTCCCGGACCCCTGCAGCCCGGCGAGCAGGATCGTCTGGTTCTCCAGGGGGAGCTCGGTGGAGTCCCCCACCAGATCGACCATCTCCTCGTAGACGATCTTGAGGACGTGGTCCTTCGCGGTCGTGCCGCCCGGCGGCTCCTCCTCGAGGGCGCGGGACTTGATCGAGTCCGACAGCTCCATCACGAGGGAGACGTCGACGTCGGCGGAGAGGAGCGAGCGCTGGATCTCCTTGACGATCTCCTCGACGTCGCTCTCGGAGAGTCGGGACTTCCCCTGGAGCTTGTCGAGGCTGCTCCGGAGGGACGTACCGAGGTCGTCGAGTACCATTTGCCGGAGCTAGGCGGCCGACGCGGTAAAGCTTTGTTCGTCGGCGTCGCCGTTCACCCTTGCCCGTCAACCGTCAGCCGCGCGCCTGCGGCGTCGATCCGACAGACCTCGGGGTCGTAGCCCGCATCGGAGAGCCCGGTGCCGAGCGCGAAGACGGTGCGGCCGAGCATCGCCATCGCCGCCTCGCCGCCCGCCTCGCCGACCGCGTCGATCGCCGCCGCGACCTCGGGCACGAGGAGGTCCGCCTCGCGGGCGAACGCGCGAGCCGCGTCCATCATCGTCGGGAGCCGCGGGTCCGCCCGGAGCCGGTCGAGCGCGTCCTCGCCGGCCGCCGAGAGCGCGGTCGTGTCGCCGCCCAACACCTCCTCGGTCGACAGCTCGCCGAACGTGACGTACTCCACGCGCGCGGTCGCGGGAAGCCCGTCGAGCTCCCCGATCCCGGGCGCGCCGGGTTCGACCCGGATCGGGACGCCGCCGCGCGCCTGCGCGACCACGTCGCCGAGTCCGGTTCCGCGAGCCACCTCCGCCTCGTGGGCGATTCGGACCAGCTCGTTCTCCGACCGACCGCGGTCGAGGAGGTCGTTCGCGGCGAGCGCGGCGCCGAGCGTCGCGGCGCCCGAGACCCCGAAGCCGGCGCCGATTGGGAGGTCCGTCTCGACGGCGACGTCGACGCCGGTCGCGCCAAGCTCCGCGAGGGCGTCGTCGACCGCGCCGATGGTCCCCGACTCGCCGTCGATGGTCCGGGCGCCCGAACCGCCGTCGCCTGCCTCTGTTTCGCCACCGGCCGACACCCGGACCGTGACCCCGTCGGTGAGCGTCACCCCGGCGCCGCGCGAGCCCGCGGCCGCGGGGCGCGCGGCCGGGTGCGCGCTGAAGAAGGCGGTGACGTGGCCGGGAACGAACGCGGTCGCCCGCTGCCTGCTCATGGCGAGTCGGAGGTGCGGGCGTCGATTAACGGTTGTTATCCGCGATGCCGGCGACACCGCAGGCCTAAGTATCGTCCGACCGAACCGGCGAGGTATGCGAGACCAGTTCCGTCCCCTGCTCGCCGCGCTGCTGGCGTTGGCGTTGCCGGGCCTCGGTCACCTCACCCTGCGCCGGTGGGGACGGGCGCTGCTGTGGCACCTGACGATCGTCGGCGGCGGCGTGGCGCTGTTCGCCCTCTACGACGTGCCCGTCGAATCGACGGTTTCGGTGGCGGAGGCCGCCGAGACGGCGGCCGCGCTCCCGACCGACGTGACGCTCCCGATCGCCGTCCTGTACGCCCTCTCCGCGGTCGACGCCTACCTCGTCGGGCGGGCCGACGTCGCCGAACAGCAGCGCGCCGATGCGACGGCCGAGGCGATCCGGCGCCGCGCCGCGAGCGACGACGGGGAGGGAGCCGGCGACCTCGGGGGCGCGAACGCACCGGCCTCGGCCGGAGCCGTCGCGGAGACCGCCGCGGGACCGGCGGAGGTCGAGTGCCCGCACTGCGGCAAGGAGACGGACGCCGACCTCGACTTCTGTCACTGGTGTACCGAGCCGCTCCCGTGGGCCGACGGGGAGTAGACGCGGGGACTCGTCGCGGTCGCCCGCGACCGATGTGGTTTCTCACCGCTGATAACCGCGTGACAACTATCATATAGCCGGCCCGTGAGTGTCCGGGTACGGACGCGAACGACGGACGGAACATGAGTCTGAATCCACGGCAATACGACGTACGGGAGCTGCGCCGGATCGCGGACGCACCGCGGGACGGCGCCGACGGAGCGCCTCGGGAGCGGTCGCTTCGTCAGCCGAACCGGAACCGAGCGGAGCAGGCGGCCCGCTCGGCCGCGTTCACCGAACTGCTCCAGCGTCAGCGGGGGCTGCGGCTGTCCGGCGGCGGGGACCGACCCGACGCCGGCGATCGGCCGTACCTGACGGCGATCCCGGCCTCGCCGGAGGCGGAACACGAGATCGGCGAGTGGCTCGGCTACCTCGTCGACGTGGGCGGCCACGTGCGGAGCCGGGACGCCCTGGCGTACTACGCCGAGCTCGGCTGGGTCGACGACGACGCGGTCGAAGCCCTTCGGCGCCGGTTGGAGGGGTTCGACGCCCCGCGGTACGACCGGCCCTTCACCCCCGCAGACCACCGGATCAGCCTCGTCTCCATCGTCCGGATCGCTTCGTGTGCGAGTGAATCATGAGCGACGACGACGAATCCACGGACATCAACAGTACAGACGGCCCGGAAGCGGTCGGCGTGAAACTCGGCAGCACGCGGACGGTGCTCGACCTCCCCGACGGGCGGGGCGGTCGCGAGCGACACTCGACGCTGACGTGTCTGGCTACCTACGAGGACGCCATCACGGGCGAGGAGAAGGTCCTGTTCGGCCACGAGGCCGCGATCGAGTACCCCGACACGGTGCGCTTCATGCTCCGGTCGGGGCTTCCCGAGGACGACGAGAGCGTCGCCGACGCGGAGCGCTTCTTCGAGGCGCTCGTGGACGCCCACGACGTGCCCGAGGACAGCGCGGTGGTCTATGCGGTCCCCACCATCGACAACGAGGCGGGCGTGAACAACCTCAAGTCGGTGATCGAGGGCTCCTCGATCGGACAGGTCGAGACACGGAGCTACCCCGAGTCGCTGTGCGGGGCGATCCCCGCCTACGGTGACGACCTCTCCGCCATCGACGAGGTGTTCGTCTCCATCAACATGGGGTCGACGACGCTGGAGGCGTGCGCCTACCGGCGCGGCGAGCAGCTCTCGCCGTTCTCGACCGGCTCGGTGACGGGCAACGAGGTCGACCGCCGGATCGTCGCCGCCGTCGAGGAGGAGAGCCAGGGCCGCGTCCACATCGACCGGACGACCGCCCGGGAGTACAAGGAGGAGCACGCCGACGTGTACGACTTCGAGCCGTTCACGGACGTGATCCAACAGCCCGGCGGCGGGAGCCACGAGTTCACCGTCGACCGCGGCGTGCGGGAGCCGGTCGACCGGTACATCGACGAGGCGGTCGACGTCGTCGCCAACGAGTTCCTCCCGGAGCTGGCGAACGACCACATGAAACCGTACCAGCTCGCGCTGGGCCGCCCCATCGCCGCAACCGGCGGGATGGCCTGCATCCCCGGTCTCACCGAGGAGTTCGAGAAGCGGCTCTCCGCGGAGCTCGACCGCGACGTCGAGGTCGTCTCCCCCGACGACCCCGCGACCGCCGCGGCCGAGGGCGCCGGCCGGATCGCCGAGCGCCTGATCTGAGCGGTCGTTCCCATTTTCGGTATCTCTCCGTTGGCAGTCTCTCGATAGCGTCTGCACTCCCTCCTCACCGAAGACCGTGCCTTGATCGATGGCGGGAGTGAGTGATGTGGATCGGTGGTGACGGGAGGATATTTAAAAGAACTGTGAGCGACGGCGACGATCGCTTATAAATGACGACGCGGTGGCGCGTGCCGAGGAGCGCCCGGAGGGCGCGACTCGCACGCGCGAGGGAGTCGCTGGCGCCTTATAAGGCGCCAGCGACAGGGCGAGAGCGAAGCTCTCGCTTGCAACCGGACGTAGTCCGGTGACGAGGCTGGGGAGGCGTGAGGTGCGGTGTTGTGCGGGGCGGGGTGGGACTCAAAGGGGCAGTCGCGAAGCGGTCGCAGGCGACGCAAGGACCACAGCGAGGGAGCGGCAGCGACCGAGCGAGGACCGCAGCGAGCGTGCGACCGCTTCGCGGCTGGGGCTTTGGAGATCTTCACCGCGTCATCGATCGCTTATAAACATCCACCAGCACCACCACAATCAGACTTATAAACAACACCTCTACCACCGTGCGAGACCCACTTCCGCCATCGCTCATCTGCTGGGGGTCCAATCGCGCCGCCGGGGTTATACATCGAACAGCCGCTCGGCGTCGTCGGCCTGCCGCCGGTAGATCCCTCTGCCCTTCAGCCGCGGGACCTCGTGGCGGTGGAGCCGCTCCGCCTTGCAGTCGTACACCAGCGGGAACACGTTGGTCCGGCGGCGGGCGACCGTGAACCCGGACATCGCGTCGAGCAGCGACGCGTCCGGATCGGCGGTCACGTACGTCACGTAGCCGATCGGCGTCGGTACTTCCCCGCCGTCGGCGCGCCCCGGCCGGGCGTCGATCCGGTCGGCGAGCACGTCGCGGAACGACTCGGCGGTCTCGACGAGCGTCTCGGCGCCGATCCCGGACGCGTCAGTATCACCCGCGTCGACCTCACCCGCGTCGACGAGCGTCGCCAGCACCGCGACCTCGCCGATCGAGTCGTCGATCTCGCGGGTCCGCCACAGGGGATCGAAGCCGTCCGTCGTCTCGTCGACCACGTCGAACCCGTGTTCGCGTCGGTTCGCGACGACCGCGTCGCGGTACTGGGTCGGATCCATGGAGAGCCTAACGAATTGCATGGTAAAAAATGACACACATGGATCGCGGCGGAGCGAGCTGACGGAGTCGGGTGGCCGATCGAGGGGTGGAGACGGAGAACACGGTCCGACCCCGTCAGTAACACTATGCGCCCTCGCCGCCTGGACGACGCATGAACTCGACCCGGCGACGGTACCTTCGCGGCCTCGGCGGCGCGGGAGCCGGTACGATCGCCTGTCTCGCGGGCTGTACCTCCGGGGCGCCCGGTGACGGCTCCGACGGCGACGATGGCCCCCCGGGATCGGGCGACGGCGGGAACTGCCAGGATGTCGGCGGCACGCGACCCGAGGGAACGGGCGGTCCGGGCGTGACCCTCACCGCGGTCGACGACGATCCGGACCTGCCGGTCGAACTCCAAGTCGACGTCGAGGTCGTCCGCGAGGCGGCGACGCCCGAGCATCCGCCCCGACTCCGGACGACGCTCACGAACGCGGGCGACGACCCGATCCGGGTCGGGGAGGGACGGGCCGTCCACT
This sequence comes from Halorubrum salipaludis, assembly GCF_002286985.1. Classification (GTDB taxonomy): domain Archaea; phylum Halobacteriota; class Halobacteria; order Halobacteriales; family Haloferacaceae; genus Halorubrum; species Halorubrum salipaludis. Next base: position 70,534 of record NZ_NSKC01000001.1, read on the forward strand.
TCGAGTACGTCGCCGACGACTGCGACGCGCTGACGCTCCTGCCCGGCGACGGCGAGTTCCCGGCCGAGCCCGACTGCTGGCGGCTCACCGAGCGGATCGCGGTGACCGAGGAGTACCAGACGTTCGAGATCGACGCCGGCGAATCGAGCACTCGCCCGGTCGACTGCTACGCGACGCCCACCGACGGCGACGCCTGTCTCCCCGTCGGCGAGTACCGGTTCGAGACGACCGTCTCGGTCGTGTCCGAGGACGCCGAACCGCAGTCGTCGGCGCAGTGGGGGTTCTCCGTCCTGTTGGAGTGAGCGTGGAACTGATCGACAGACGTAGTCTCAGGCGGGGGTGACGTTCCGAGTTTTGTATCTTAGAAGCAAATCTATCTGGAGTCTGGCCCACTGTTCGTTTGAGTAAGCGGTATCTCAGTCACTAAACTCACATTCTCCTGGTGAGCAAAAATCGAATATCTATCCTCGACGTGATCCGCGCATTTTGTCTGCTATCCACAATCTGATCAGCACCCGCAATTTAATCAGGGTACTAACACATTTTCGACTATGGCCCTCGACAAGCCCGAGGAGATAATCCGGGTGTGGGATTCGTATGCTGACGCCGAGTTTCGCTATGCAAGTTCTGATGGAACGGTTCACGACCACGGGGAACAGAATTCGAAGCGTCGAGAGCAGCTTCCCACGCGAATTGACATTCTTAATCGGTTTCTTGACCGCGAGATAGACCTCAAAACGTTCAGGAGTGAAATGGTGAGCGCGGAGGCAAGTAACCGGCTCTGGGGGTTCAGCGGTACAAGCGGTGGGATGTTTCTAAATATGCTCATTTCAACAGCAGAACCCGACCACGAGCCGGAACTGCCGGCACTACTCAGAGAGCTTCTGATCGCACCTGAAAATAAAGACGCTGCCGGTGAGAAAATACGGAGACTAGAGCGACGGGTCGAAGATATTCGCTCTAGGATAGACAACGTCCAGAAGGCACCGCATGCTGGCTCTATCCCGTATTTCCTCTCGTACTTTTGGCAACTGCAAGAGCCTGACACGTACCCTATATACTACAAGTCAATCCGGGATGCGCTTTCAAATCTCGATATCTGGGAGCCAGGTGGTGATTACGCCGAGGACTACATCGAGTTCTGGAAACTGAACGAGGAAATTCGCGATGCTATTGAGACTCATACCGGCGACGAGATCCACCTGTGGGATATCGAGCGTCTATGTCTTTACTGGCTGAATAAGGAAATGATAGACGAGCCGGAGACAGCGCAGTACTTCTGGATTAACTCCGCCAGTACAGGATGGTATCAAGAAGGCGGCGAGGCGTTTTATAAAACAACCCAGGCCGACGGGACGGAACGGCGCAATATCGAGGCCTACGAGCAAGCGCGGCCCGGCGATCAGGTCCTCGTGTACCGAAACGCCCCAAGACAAGCAATCGTCGGAAAAGCGCGAGTCACAGAGGGGCTCCACGAGGAGTATGTCGAATCATACGACGGCCCAGCCGAGGGTATCACGATCACTTGGGATCGATCACTCGAAGGGGTCGAATGGGACGACATTACACGTCTTCCACAACTCGAAGGCAACCCCGTCGTCGAGTCAAACAACCCGTACGTGGTCACCGAGCTTTCCGAGGATGCTTACACTACACTACTACGGCTCGCTGAGGCGGGAGGGCCGAACCACTACTGGGTGACCTCTAACCACCGACAGTGGGACGTTCAGTCGATGACCGAAGGCGAGGAGATCTTCTACACTGCATTCAGCGAAGCGGGGGCCCCTCGAAACCAACAGGAGGCCTTCGAGGCTGCTGGGGCGGGTGACCCCGTGCTGTTCTATGCGTCAGCGCCAACCAGCGCTATCGTTGGAGAAGGGACTGTTGTCGAGGGGTTACACACAGAGCAGACTGAAAGCCATGAGGAGCCAGTCGAAGGCGTCACTATTCGCTACGATGGGTCGATTGAGCCGTTAGACTGGAGCACGGTCGAGTCCATGCCGGAATTGGCCGACACTACGGTTGTCCGAACAAACGGACGGGGAGCGATCTTCTCGCTTTCCGAAGAGGCATTCAAGGCGCTTCGGCACGAGAACCCGCTCGAGGACCGGATCGAATCCCTCCGTGAACGGTTAGCCCGTCTTTCAGTCTCAGTTGATCTGCCCGACGAGCTTTATTACGAGTCCGAAGACGAGCTTCAACGGCAGATACAGGCATCGCTAAACTCTGGAAAGCACATTATCTTCACCGGACCACCCGGAACGGGAAAGACGAAGTTGGCAAAACACGTCTGCGAGCGAGTTGTGGCTACCCAAGGGGAACTCGTGGACGATTATCGGTTCACCACGGCGACAGCCGAATGGACGACCTTCGATACTATTGGTGGATACGTACCGAACCGAACAGCAGAGGGGGATGAGCTGGTGTTCCAGCCGCGAATCTTTCTGGACTGCTTCCGGCGAGATGGAGAAATCAGGAACGAGTGGCTGGTGATCGACGAGATCAACCGCTCCGACATCGACAAGGCGTTCGGGCAGCTGTTTTCAGTGCTCTCAGGTGACACAGTCCAACTCCCGTACGAACGTGATAAACCGGTCGAAATCGCGTCACTCGATGAGTCCACCTCGGAAGAACGCCTGGAGTCAATCGTTACAACCCCAGATATCTTCCCAGTCACGCCGTCGTGGCGTCTCCTGGCTACGATGAACACCTACGACAAAACGTCGCTCTACGAGCTCTCGTACGCGTTTATGCGCCGCTTCAATTTCGTCCACGTCGGAGTTCCTCCGCTCGAAAAGGACGGACAAGTTCGGACCTCACTGTTGGACCCGAACGAAGACGAGAACTATGCAACAGCGTGGATCGAGGCTGACGAGTCACTACGAGACGTACTGGAGACGGCACACAAACAGACCGCCGTGGTCTGGCACAAAGTGAACCAGCACCAGACAATCGGCCCGTCCATTGTTCGTGATATCCTGGGGTACCTCACGGCGGCGGGCCCAGACGTGCCCACTGACCCCGGTCCGGCACTCACTGACGCAGTCGTGGCGCTGGTGTTCCCGCAGCTCGAAGGAATGGCCCCACAGGCACAGCGCAGCCTCGTCGACTCCCTGACCGCGACCGGCGTTCAGACTGAATCGGGGCCGATTGATCTCACCTTGGACGGGGATCGACTCGAGCGAAAAGCCGAAGACTTCTTCGACCTCCCACCGCGCACCGATGAATAAGCTGGGGCGACAAGCGCTGGTCGATGGCGTCCAACAGGAGCTAGTCACATATCTACGGAACGGGACGGTCAACGATCGGGCCGTCGCGCGGTGGCTCGACATAACCGACCTGAACATTGAAAACCTCGATCGGCTCAAACGGATCCATTTCTGTCTCAGCGACGACGTCGTCGAGTTCGCAGCGCAGCTTCAGGAACGACTCCGGCGTGTCAAGACCGCAAACCAGCGCGAGCGCGAGATCACTCGGGGGGAAGTCCGTGGCGCGGTCGACTGGCCGGCGACGACACGGCTCCGATACGCCGATCAATCCGGCGACCGAACAAAATTCGCCTGCAAGACGCCGTATACAGAGTATAACATCGACCAGAACCTCGTCCTCAAGAAGCTGCTTTGGACGATCCACTCTACTGTCGACGAGGACATCGCTGCAATCGAGTACGACTGGCGAACAGATGCCTGGTCAGACGAACAGATCGCAGCGTTCGACCGGACATACGGCAGGAACGTCCACTTGAGCCGTATCCGTAACGGAGCCGACATCCGCGTCACACCACGGATGCTCAACACAGCGCGACGGTCGCGACAGGCGCTGTACACCGATGCGTTCACCCTTTATGATCGGTACCAGCGCTTACTGACTGGAGCCTACGAAGACCCAGACATCTCGGAACTGCTATCGGACACGCTCGTGGTCCCCGAACGCCTCCCGCGACTCTTCGAACTCTTCTGTGTATTCCGGCTGCTGCGCGGGCTTCGATCGCAGGCGTTCCAGCTCCAACCCATTGAGACGGGAAGCAGCCAGTTAGCCGTCCTCCAGGACGAGAATCACACTGTCAACGTCTATCACGATCGAAGTGGGAGCCTTTCCTTCCACGTTCCACTATCCGAACTCGACGGGATAGAGGCAGACTACGCCAAACGCGTCAGAAACGCCCAGAACCAGCACCAGCAGCTGACCAAGGCATTTCTTGACAATAGTACCGAACCCTCGCTGTTCCACGGGCGGCCTGACCTTGTGATCGAGGTCTACGATGGGGAAGCTAAGGGCACACCTGGAGCGATCGTTCTCGGCGAAATAAAGTACAGTGATAGGCAACAGACGTTCACTCGAGGGCTCGAAGAGCTGCTGAAGTACATGGAATTCGTACAGAAAGCCGATTGCGGGTATCTGTCCGAGCGAGACACTGAGATGCTGGGGCTGCTGATAACGGATGCCGTCGAGGTAAACGACGCTTCTCCAGCCGGTGGCCAGGTTACCCACATTTCTGCGCAGGATCTCCTCACAGGCAACACTCCAACAGGTTGGATTCCGGAGGCGGTACGGTAGCCCAATAATCGCCCGAGTTGCCGTGATTGTGACCAACGCGGTGCCATAGCGCGACCGCGAGATGGCGGAGTGAACGCTCCGGAACTACAGGAAGGCGTTCCCGAAGTTCTTCCGGTACCACGACCGCGAGTGGGTGGAGGGCATCGAGATCGGCTGGATCTCCGACTGGAGAGCGCAGACGCCGGCGTGTGAGGACTCTGGACTCCGAGTACATAGTCCCGGGCGGATTCGAACCGCCGTCAATGGCTGACTTCGGGCATCCGACGGGCGTCTCCGAAGAGACGAACCGTGATCGCGTCTCGACCGCGAACGCGGACGGATTCCCTCCAAAGGCCATTATGATTGGCCACTACACCACGGGACTGCACTCGACGGTTGCCCGCCCGCACTCAAGTAGGTTACTTTCCCGACCCTTCGCCGCCGGCCGGTCGCGGCGTCCCCGGCACGCCGGATCGCCGGAGTGACGTGCGACGCTCGCCGACCGCCCTCGTATGGCGACCATCCTCGTCACGGGCAGTTGCGGCGGCGTCGGGAGCTGGACCGTCGACCACTTCGCCGACGCCGGCCACGAGGTCGTCGGCGTCGACCGGCGGACGCCGCCGGGGACCCGCGAGAACGCCGCGTTCAAGGCCGCGGACCTGACCGATTACGGCGAGACGCGACAGCTCGTCGAGGCCGCCGACCCGGACGCCGTGGTCCACCTCGCGGCGATCCCGGACCCCGAGAGCCACGCCGGCTCGCGCGTCTTCGAGAACAACGTTGTCAGCACCTACAACGTCCTCGACGCCGCGGGTGCAGTCGGCGCGCGGATCGCGTGGGCGTCGAGCGAGAGCCTCTACGGGACCGTCTTCGCCGAGGACGACTGGCTCCCGGACGCTCTCCCGATCGACGAGGCGACCCCGACCCAGCCGGAGGACCCCTACGGCCTCTCGAAGGTCGTCGGCGAGGAGGTCGCGGCACGGGTCGCCCGCCGGTACGGCGTCTCCGCCGTCTCGCTGCGGGCGTCGTGGGTGACCTACCCCGGATCCGGTGAGACCCGCACTGCCCGGGAGGCGTTCGATCCGGAGACCGCCGAGCCGAGCGGGAACTGCTGGTCGTACGTCGACGTGCGCGACCTCGTCGCCGCCGTCGAGGCCGCGATCGCACCGGACGCTCCCGAACCCCCGATCGAGGGCCACGAGGCGGTGCTCGTCGTCGCGGCGGAGAACTTCCTCGGGCGCGACACGGCCGCCGCGATCGAGGCGGTCCGCGGCGAGCTCCCCGACGACTGCGACCTCGCGGGCGACGAGTCCGTCTTCGACTGCTCGAAGGCGAAGCGACTGCTCGGCTGGGAGCCCGCGCACTCCTGGCGCGAGGCGGAGGACGCCGACATCCCGGGGCCGTCGTTCCTGTAGTCGGAACCGGGAAGGCGGAAAAGCGATCGGGAGAGACGGGCGACGGAAGCGAGGCGTCAGTCCGTCTCGTCCGGCGACTCGGACTCGCCCTCGTCGGGAGCGCGACCGTCGGACGACAGCGTCGGACTCACGTCGGCGTCGACCCACGCGTCCTCCTCGTCGGGCACCGGGGGCGCGCCGGCCGGCTCCGCGGGGGGCAGCCGGTCTGCGGGGACGGTCCCCGGGTCGTGGCCGGCCCGCGTCCACTTGCCGGCGCGGGACACGTCGTCGTCGATCGCCGCGGAGCCGCCCGGCACGCCGTCTCCGGCGGTCGCCCCGTCGCCGGGCGCCCCGTCCTCGGCGGTCTCCTCCTCCCCGACGACTGCGCCCGCGGCGCCCGCGACCGCGTCCCCGCCGGCCGCGTCTCTCTCCGCCTCGGTCTCGCCGGCGAGCGCCGGGGGCGTGTACGTGAACACGAACTCGTCGGTCACGGCGTGGAACGCCCCCGTCGCCGGATCCTCGACGACCCCGGTGTCGTTGTCGATCGCGAAGTCGACCAGGTCGCGGAGCGTCGACGCCTCCGCCTCGGGACGCTCGTGGACCGACGCGGGGAGCCGGATCGCCGTGATCCACTCCGCGAACTCGGCGCGGTCGTCCCGGTACGAGAGGTACTCGCGTTCGGCCGGCGTGAGCGCGAGGTCGACCTCGCGGCGCGCGTACGCCAGTCCGCCGGCCCCGGCGAGCCCCGCGAGGAACAGCAGCGGCCCGCCCGCGGAGCGGAGGGGCCCGTAGCTCCGCTCGACGGTGACCGGCTCGGTCTGTTCCGTCGTGTCCGACTGGACCCCCGGCTCCGAGACAGTGTACGTGTCGCCGCCGTGATCGAGCGTCATGTCGATCGTCCGCGCGTACGAGGTCGGCTCGCCGTTGATCGTCCCCTCGACGGTCACGGCGGTCGTGACGAACGCCTCCGTCTCGCCGGGCGAGGCGCCGAGATCCGACTCGATCTCGCTCGCCGTCGCGTCGACCTCGGAGCTGTTGAGCGCGAACGACGCGGTCGCCGTCTCGCCGGGCTCGACGCCCGAGACCGTCTCCGTCGCCAGCGTCTCCCGCTCGTCCCAGTAGACGGTCCCGCCCTCACCCCCGACGTTCCGGATGACGAGCACCGACTCGAAGGAGACGTCCACGTCGCTCGCGGCGTCGGCCGCGTAGCTCGTCTGCACGTCGACGTCGAGCACGGGCGCGACCTGGGTGAAGTAGGTGTTCCGGCCGTCGAGCACCGTTCCGGTGTCGAACACGGGGTTCGGCTCCGTCACCTCGGCGGAGTGGACGTACTCGGTCTCGACGGTCAGCGACGAGACGGTCCGGGTCTCGGTCTCGGTCCCCGGGTCGACGTGGGTCGTGTAGACGAGTCCGCCGCCGACCGCCGCGGCGACGAGACAGACGGCGAGGATCACGGTGAACTGTGCGTTCAGTACCGCCCGAAGGCGGAGCCGGGTTTCGCTGGGGGGAGTCTCGCTCATTCGGTCACCTGTAGATCTCGCGGAGGACGCGGCGGTACAGCGGCGGTTTGGCGCGCGATTCGCGGGAGCGTATCCGCGCGGGCTCGCCGCGGAGCAGCAGCAGCCCGAGCCCGACGATGCCGCCGCCGAGGAGCCCGTTGATCGCGACCAGCGGGGCCCACGGATGGACCCCGTACAGCTCGTCGATCACGCCGGGCGGCAACACGGCGAGGTACCGGTGTTCGGCGACGAACAACCGGTAGTAGCCGGTCTCGTCGGGCGCGGTGAGCGTCACCGTCGTCGACGCCTCGCTCCGTCCGCCGACGGCGACGCGCTCGGGGGCGACGTCGACGCCCGGGCTCTGGGGGGTGACGTACGCGTACACCGGCACCAGCCCGGCGTTCGGGACGACGTACTCCAGCTCCTGGCTCGTGCCGCGCTCGATGACGGTCGGGTTCTCCGACTCGAACTCGGCGCTCACGACGCCGTACTCCTGGGTCCCGCCCGGGACGACCATCGCGGCGGTCGCGGTCGCCATCAACACCAGCGCGAGCACGCCGACGATGGCGAACACCGAGGTGCCGTCGTCCCGAGAGCGGTCGCGCTCTCGCGCCTCGCGGCTCCCGCTGTCGAGGTACCAGTCGACCGCGTACGCGACTCCGGAGAGCGCGAAGAGGATGTACGCGAGCCCCTGCGTGCCCTGTAGCGACCGGATCCCGAGCGCGACCGCCAGCCGCGTCTGGACGGCGTCGAGCGCCGACTGGAACCCCATCGCGACGGTCCCCAAGTGGGGGATGACGACGACCTCCCCGCCGACCTGCAGCGCCTTCGCGACCACATCGGCCTCCTGTACGACGGGTTCGCCGCCGTCCTGGTCCGTGAACGGGTTGTTGTCGCCACGTGTGACGTATCCCCGCTCCGTCTCCTCGACGACGCGGTGGGTCGTCAGCCCGCCGCCCTGTATCTCTTGGGCGTCGAAGGTCACCACGTCGCCGACGCCGATCCCGCCGGCGATCGGTGCGGGGATCGCGACGAACCCGTCGCCCGGACTGAGGACGGGCTGCATGCTGCCCGTCTCGACGTAGCTCAGGAGCACCGGCTGCCCGAGGTACTGCCCCACGACCAGCGAGGCGACGACGAGCACGGCGGCGATCTGCAGCGTTATCGAGAGGGTGCGTTTGAGTGACATGGGTCGTGTCTCGGCGGTCGAGCGACGCGGTCCGTCGTCGGTCGGCGACCCGCGGTCACCGATCGATCCGTCGATCGGTCGTCACCCGAGAATGTCATCGATACGTTATAAATTCGTGGTTCGGCGCAGGCGGCGACGGGCGATGACGGGGGTGAGGGCGACGACGAGCGGCGGGGGCGCCGAGGGACCGTCACTCCTCGAACGCCCCGGCCGCGAGCAGGGCGAACGGTCCGATGAATGCCAGACAGAAGCCGAGCAGGTGGACGTACAGGTTCACCACGCTGCCCGTCCCCGTCGCGTCGCCCGGGAATCCGACCACCGGGTAGCCGACCGTCAGGGCGACGCCGACCGCGAACAGGTCGCCGTATCCCGGGTTCGAGACCGCGGCGCGGACGCCCCCGCGGACCGCGCTCCGGATCCGGATCCCGGTGCTCGACGCGTACAGCAGCCCGAGCAGGAGCCCGGCGACGGCCGTCGCGAGCCCGGCGAGCCCGGGGCCGTCGAGGCTCCCCGGGGCGACCGGCAGCGCCAGCAGCGCCATCCAGCCGACGAGCGGGAAGAAGGCGGCGGGAAGCGCGCGGATCGAGGCGCCCGGGAAGAACCGCTCGCGGGCGTAGACCCCGATCAGGAGCGGGAGCAGTCCCGCGAGCGCCATGTTGACTCCGGAGAAGCCGAAGCCGATCGCGTTCCGGGGGACGGCGAGGTTCAGCGCCGAGAGCGCGAAGGGGAACGCGAGGAGGAACGTCGCGAGCGCGACCAGGAAGAACCGCCGGTAGCCGGCCAACACCGCGAGCGCGTAGCCGACCCCGGCGAGGAGGCAGTACCCCGCGACGTTGCCGGCGAGGTGACCCGGGTCGAGGTGGACGTAGTGGGCGGTGAAGGCGGTCCGCACCGTCGGGTCGGTGTACGCGAACGCCAGCGACCGGCGCGTCGCCTCGGGGAGCGCGAAGACGGCGCCGAGGACCGCGGGCACCGACGCGAGCACGAGCAGGTCCGCGAGCCGGACCCGCGCGAGCAGCTCGCGGCGGAACCCGTCGTCGGCGTTCCGGTCCGCGGTTCCGTCGCTCCGCGCGTTCGAGGGGGCCGTCACGCTCCGACGGTCGCGGACCAGCGATTAAGACCTGTCGACGAGCTCTGGTCGCGAGGCGAACGCCGATCACCGGGCGGTCTCGGGTCACGACCATCGCCCGGCGGTCCCGGATCACGACCGAGGCATCCGACGGACGAGGGCCACCCCGGCGGCGACGAGCGCGACGAGCGCGAGCAGCCCCCCGAGCTCGACGAGGTCGATGCCACCCGGCTCCTCGACCGGTCCCGCGCCGGACCCGCCAGACCCGCCGGACCCGCCGGTGTTCTCGCCGGCGGTCGCGTCCTGCGTGTCGTCGTCCCCCTCCCCGTCACCGCCCGCCGGGTCCCCGACGAGCAGGGTCCCCGCGTCCGTCCCGGAGACCGCGAGGTCGTACTCGCCCGCGGTCTCGAACGCGGCCGTGAGCGCGACGGTCGCGGTCTCGTTCGGCGCAAGGGCGACCGTCTCGTTCGCGACCGGCTCGCCGTCGGCCGTCAGCGTCACCGTTCGCTCGCCGCCGGCGCCGCCGCCGTTCGCCACGGTCGCCCGGACGGTCGCCTCCTCGCCGGGGTCGATCGCCTCGGGCTCGACCGCCGCCTCCGTCACGTCGAGCCGCGGGACGCGCTCCGCGACCGCGAACGTGGAGAACTCCTCCGTGGTCGCCCGGAAGTGCACGCGGTCCTCGGGGAGCCCCAGAATTCGAACCGCGTCCTCGCCGACGACGCTCGCGTCCTTCTCGGTCCAGTCGCCCGCCTCGCTCCGGCGGTAGAGCGTCACGTTCTCCGGGTCGATCCCGGCGTCGTCGAGCGCCTCCCGCGAGGCGCTGAACCGGATCGTCATCGCGTCGACCTCGTCCGGGTCGAAGTCGTGTTCCACCGAGAGGTACGCGATCGATCGGGGCGTCGTCGGCGCGTCGAGCGCGCTCCCGTCCTCGAAGGGTTCGGGACTCCCGGCCGCGCTCAGTTCGACGCTATCGGTCTCGACGCCCTCCAGGTCGAGTCGGTCGAGGGTGACGTTCGCTCCGTCGAGGAACATTCCGTCGGCCTCGAAGCGGACCGTGTCGTCGCGGTCGATCTCGCTCGCGGCGAACTCGCGGCGGTCGTCGCTCGGCGCGGTGACCGTCGTGATCGGGCCGGAGCCTCCGGTCGACGCCGAGGCGGACGGGGCCGCCTCGGGCTCCGCGAGCTCCGCCCGGATAGAGAACTCGTCGGCGCCGAGCCGGGTCCCGGCGACCTCGCCGCGCGCGTCGATGTCGAGCCCCACCGCGACCGTCTCGTTCGGACCGAGGGTGACGTTGTTGGCCCGCCCCTCGATCGGGTCGCCGTCGGCCGTGAACGTCACCGACCCGTCGTCGTGCTCGATCCAGACGCGCGCGTGCTCGTCGGCCGTGTACGTGACCGTGAACACGCCGTCCGCCGACGCGAGCGAGTCGGCATTGACCCCCTCGAAGTCGGCCGGGAGGTTCGGGTTCGACGCCGACACGTCGACGACGATCTCGTCGTCGTCGTTCAGGTAGGCGTAGTTCCCGCTCGGGCCGTCGGCCGGTTGGACCGCGAGGCGGTCCTCGGCGATCGTGTCGGCCGGGCCCCCGATCACCGCCGCACCCGTGGCGAAGGCGAACGACCCCGCGGCGACGAGGACCAGAACGAGGGCCGCGGTGTGGCGGGCGGTGGACATGGCGTTATCTACGCGCAGTTGCGGGCGAAGGGGTTTGGTTATACGGTGCTTGAAACCACGGACCCGACCCGGACCCGACCCGGAGCCGGGACGAACGCGCCCGATCGACGATCCACCCCATCGAACGTTCGGGTCGAAGACGAGAGCGGGTTTCCAGCCCTGATCCGGGCGCTCACGGTCGGCCTGAAGCAACCGATCCGATGCCTGAAGACATACGAAACGTGATGGGTATTCACCGGGGACCGACAGTAGGTCTCAATATCGGTACCGAGAACAACGAGGTGATACAGTCGAATTACCCGTCAAAAGCCGGTTATACGGCCAATTTTGGCGACACGGAGGTCCGATTTTTGAACGGCGATAAACGGTAACCACTCATCACAACCATGGGATTTATGTTGGACTGTTCATATGTGTCAGACAGAAATGGCGTCGGTACAACAGGTTGACGGGGGAGGGGCCGAACCGGCGACAGATATCTCTGAGGACGAGCTCTTCGACGTACTGGCGAACCAGCGGCGGCGGTTCGCGGTGCATCTGCTGAAGCGGGAGACGGACGACTCGGTCGCCATCGGCGACATGGCGGAACAGATCGCGGCGTGGGAAAACGGGATCGACACCGCGGAGATCACCGGCAACGAGCGCAAGCGCGTGTACACCGCGCTCCAGCAGTCCCACCTGCCGAAGATGGACGACGCGGGGGTCGTCGAGTTCAACAAGGACCGCGGCGTCGTCGAGCCGACGCCCGCCCTGACCGACGTGGACGTGTACATGGACGTGGTCGAGGGGAGGGAGATCCCGTGGAGCGACTACTACCTCGGGCTCTCCGGGGTCGCCGTCGCGCTCGTCGGCGCGGTGTGGCTCGGCGCGTGGCCGTTCGTCCTCCTGCCCGAGATGGCGTGGACGCTGGCGATCGTCGTCGCGTTCGCGTTCTCCGCGATGGCGCACAAGTACTACACCGCCGAGATGAAGGTCGGACGGGGAGCGGAGCCGCCGGAAGTGGGCGGCGAGTGACGCCGCCGGTCGCGGTCCGCGACGGCCGGAGTGCCGACGAAACGCGGCTCAGGGTATCGACCGGGGAGGTTCAGACCGATGACACGGGGTTTCAGGCATCGCCATACCCGCTTCCGACGCCGAATAACCTTAAGTACACGACACGTGGTCTCCGGCAGTAAGCGATAGTCGGTCCCACTCACCACATGAAACGACGCACCCTCATCCTCCTGCTCGGCGGCGGCGGATCGGCGGCGCTGAGCACCGGGACCGGCGCCTTCTCGAGCGCGACCGCGGAGCGCGGGGTTTCGATGGATGTGGTGGAGGATAAAAACGCGTTTGTGGGGTACCGGTCGGAAGATCGGACACTCCCAGACGATCTGAACGGTGATGGCACAGTCGATCTGGTAACCGTGACGAACCAGTTCACTCAAAAGATAGAGTTCGTCGACGCTGTCATCGATGAGGGTGCGGATTACTTCGCCGAGCCAAACGTGCCGGAGGAGAATTTCGAGCCGGGGGATTCCGCGACGGTCACTGCAGAACCGACGGAATATCCCGACGACGGGATCAAAGTCGCCGTCACAGTCAAAATCAAGGGAACCGGTGTGGCCGCGGAGGTCTTCGGCGACACAGCGACTCGTCGTTTCCAAATCACGAAGACGTCCACCGTCGTTCATTACAACGGTAAGGGGACCATCAACGTCGAGGGACAGCCCGAGAACAGTGACACCATCGAGGTCGACGTGTATTCGATTCCGAACGGAAGCCCGACGAAACAAGAAAAACAGGATTCGCTTGCGTCGGCGGAGACCGTTAAGGTAGAGCCGAACAGCAACGAGAACCTCTCCGGTTGGGTCGTCGCCGTCGAGGTGGGCGGCGATATCTATCAGCATCCCGGGTGGAACGAGAGCACGTGTTCTTTCCACGCGCCCAAGCAAGGTCCCGGTGTGCCCGTAGACAGTCCGCCAGACTGTGAATAGTCGGTTGTAGTGGGGAGGTTCGGTGGGATCGGTGTCGGAGTGACTTCCCGGTAGCCGTGCCGTCGATCGCTATTTTGAACCGAGTCCGCGACTTGGATCCGAAGCCCTGTCACCGATGAGTGCGATTTGTCGCCGAAGGAGTCAATTGAAGCTTGTAAGGGGAGCCTAAATTAATGAAGGGTTGTCCCAGACAGATTTCAGTTCTCTCCAGAAGTGCGTATGCCGACTCATAACAATATGGGATACGTCCCATAGAGCGATGTTAAGTTAAGAACGAGGCGGTCGGTGTTTCGAATGCTCTATGTCCGAATCCAACCGCCTCGGCGGCTCTACTGATTGGATCGACTTGGAGTTTGTGGAGCGTGAGCGGACACCCCACGAGATCATTGAAACCGGTATTCAACTCCACCTTGCTGGACTATCACTTTCGAATACCAAACAATATCTTGAAAGGTTGGGTGTCGAGCGGAGTCGAACAGCAATTCACAACTGGATTCAAAAGGCCGATTTACAGCCAGTTGACGGTACGAGCCCGAATCGCGTTGCGGTTGATGAGACTGCGATTCAGATCGATTCGGACAGATACTGGCTGTATGCCGCCGTCGATCCTCAGACAAACGAATTCCTTCACGTTGACGTATTCCCCGTCCAAAATCAACAATTTACGCTGGTGTTTCTCCGCGATCTCAGAGAGAAACACCACGTTGAGGACGCGCTATTTCTCGTTGATGCTGGCGGACACCTCACAGCAGCACTCTCACGAACCTCACTTCGATTTCAAATCACTCGCCATGGAAATCGGAATGCCGTCGAACGTGTCTTTCGAGAAATAAAACGACGAACTTCTTCATTTTCAAATACGTTTAGAAATGCGGAGCCGACGGCGGCAGAATCATGGCTCCGAGCCTTCGCCGTCTGCTGGAACCGATGCTTAAGTTAACACGACCGTCTCGTCTCACTTGAATCTGGGAACCAAGGTGGTGTCGTAAGCGAGAACAACGGTCAACTGTCCATCGATTTCTCAGGCGGAGACGGGAACGGAGTTAATGTCAATTCTCAGTATGTAGTTGGATCTTTCCACCATACTCATCTCGGTGATAATGATGGTCAGGTGGATTCTGAGGCTGTTTTTGATTCTAACTCGGGAGGTAATGGTGGTACGATCCACAGTACTACGATGAGTTCGTGGGGGTACGCATTCGCCATAACCAACCAGTCCACTGAGAATCGTGATATCTCTGTGTCGTTCGACGCGTCAAGCGAAGAAGTCGCAGGATATCTCGGATTTGGATTAGAGTTTGGTTGGGGTCCCAGAGACGCGATCGAGATTGAGGGAACCCAGACGGAAGATAGCGCAGAATTCACAGACGTAGCACCTGGTGACACACTATACGTGAGTTTTGTTGTGTCGACCCTTGGCGTGGAAGACTATGCTGCTGAGGACATGTCGGGAACACTCACAGTCAGTTCAAACTGAAAGCGGCGTAAGCCAGGGTTCGAATATTCCAAACACTGACATATTTTATCAGTCGGTTTACTATCGGAGTCTATCTTTTGTTTGAATTAAGGAATTTAATTACCAGTATGATATTTACTGGTTCTCTGAAGACTTCCTAGTCGTGATCGCAGAGTATCTCGAGAAGCGCACCTGAGCACTCGGCGGTCGATCGTCGTCCACCGGCTAGGGATCGACGGCGTCGTCTCACACCGCCGAAACTCTTGTATAGAATATATACATAGCAAACAACATGGGCACGATCTCCACTCGGGTCCCCGAAGACCTCGAAGCCGAGCTCGAGGCGTACCTCGACGAGGAACGCCTCGACCGGAGTACGGCGGTCCGCAAGCTCCTCGCGGAGGGACTCGAAGCGTGGCGACGGGAGCGGGCGCTCGACCGGTTCGTCGACGGTGGCCTGTCGCTTTCGGCGGCCGCCGAGTTCGCGGACTGCTCCGTCTGGGAGTTCGCCGACCTCGTTGAGGACACCGACGCCGCGTGGGTCGCCGCCGACCATCTCGAAGCCGACCTCGACGAACTGTGAGCTGGGTGTTCGACGCGACCCCGCTGATCTACCTCGCGAAAGCGGACCGGCTCGACGTGATCGAGGCGCTGGACGAGCCGCGACTCGTCCCGGAAGCCGTCCACCGCGAGGTCGTGACGACGGGCGTCGAGCAGGGGTACGACGACGCGCGTCGGATCGAGCGCGCCGTGGAGGGCGGCCTCCTTGAGGTCGTCGCTGTCGACACCGACGACTCCCCCGTTGCGACACGGCTCGCGCGGCATCCGGGGTTGAGCGACGCCAACGTGGCGGTCCTCGCCTGTGCGGCCGCGCGCGACGCCGTCGCCGTGATGGACGAATCGGCGGGTCGCTCCGCGGCCGAGGTCGAGGGCGTCGAGACCCGGGGAACCGCGTATTTCGTCCTCGCCGCCGTGAGGGACGGGGCGCTGTCGACGGCCGAGGGTCGAAAGACGATCGACGCGATGATCGATCACGGCTGGTACGTGGCGCCCGACGTGTACACGAAGATCGTCGGCAAGCTGGAATCGCTCGGAGACTGAGACCGAGTACGCCGTCAACTCCGTGCCAGCCGTCCCGTTCAGATGCCCTTATGTATCACCCGGCCACACGTCCGGACATGGACGACCACTCCCACGAGCCCGATCCGGACAAGCGCGTGACCGCTCCCATGCAGTCGTTCGGCAGCCGCGAGGTCGGCATCGGCGCGGCCGTCACGCTCGTCGGCCTGCTCGTCGCGTACGTCATCCCGTTCCTGTTCACGTTCTGAGCGATGCCGACGCTCGCGGGTGCGGTCCCGCTCGAAGCGACTTGAATCAGCCGTCGTTCTCGTCCGACTCCCGGAGCTCCGCGTCCGCGAACGCCCGGATACGCTTCCGGTCTTCGGCCGACACGTCGACAGCGCGCGCGCTGTCGACCTGGCCGTTCACGACCGCGTTCTGCTGCGGTCCCCACACTTCGGGCGGCTGATTCGTTATATACTCGGCCCACCGGATCACCTGATCGTAGCGCGGCGGTCGCTCGGGGTCGTCGTCGGCTTTGGTCGCGTTTTCCTCAGCGGTTCCGGAGTTGCTCATCGCGTTCGAGTTGGCGTTCAATCGTCGCCCGGTCGGTACGCACCCGACCGGTGTTCGATATCGTAGATAACCACGACTCCCCGGTTGCGGTCGGCTGCGGCCCCCAACCGAAAGTCGCCGATACGGATCTTGCCGTGCGGAACGCCGGAGAGTGGTTCGATATATTCGGGCGGAGTTCGCCACTCGTCGGTCACGATGTCGTCGAGCTTCGAGACGATGCGCCGCTGTATCGTACCGTCGAGGTCCTCGAACGCCCGAGCGGCAGGCGGCCGGAGCTCCCACGTCCAGTCGTCACTCCTCGTCATCGATCATCTCGATGACTTCCTCGCGGGAGACGGCATCGTGCTCGCCCTTCCGCATCGCGTGCTCCTCGGCCGCGATGCTCGCGAGCATGTCGCGTGACGCACCGGGGTGAGCCGTCGCGTCGCGGATCGCGTGTCGAAGGAACTCGCTCCGAGACGTGTAGCCCTCCTCCTTCCAGACCGCGTCGATCTCCGCCAACTGTCGTTCGGTGACCCGGATGTTGATCGTCGTCGTCTCCGGATCGTCGATGCCGTTGTCGTTTACACCCGTTTCAGACATACGTCTGTATTACGTGCGCGGTTACATAAATGTGCATTCGAGCGGAGGCCGGACGTGTTCTCGCTCCCGAACCCGCCGATCGCTCCGTTCAGATGCCCTTCTGTGCCTCCGCACAACCCTCGAGCATGGACGACCACTCTCACGAACCCGACCCGGACAAGCGCGTGACCGCTCCCATGCAGGCGTTCGGCAGTCGCGAGGTCGGCATCGGCGCGGCCGTCACGCTCGTCGGCCTGCTCGTCGCGTACGTCATCCCGTTCCTCTTCACGTTCTGAGCGACGCCGACGCTCGCTGTTTAAAAGACCCGACCGCACGCAGCGACTCGCTTACCGCGGGTACCAGGCCAGCGGGTGCGCGGCGGTGAGCTCGAGGCGCACCGCCTCGTCGAGGTCGAACTCCTCGACGTGGTTGTGGAGGCAGTGGACGACCTCTCCGGAGTCGAGCTCGACCCGGTAGATGAAGGAGGGGCCCACGTACTGCCGCGAGACGATGGTCCCGTCGGCCTGCTCGGCGCTCGCGGGGCTGGCCCGGAGGTCGTCGGGCCGCACCAGGACATCGACGGGCGCGCCGTCGTAGACGGTGTCGTACCCCTCCAGCGTGACGGCGTCGAACCGGCCGATCCCGGTCTCGACCTTTCCGTCGCGGAGGTGCCCTTCGAGGAACGACGCCCGTCCGAGGAAGGAAGCGACGAACTTCGACTCGGGGCGCTCGAAGACGGACTCGGGGCGACCGACCTGCTCGATCGTCCCGTCGTTCATCACGGCGACGCGGTCGGAGATGGAGAGCGCCTCCTCCTGGTCGTGGGTGACGGAGACGGCGGTGACGCCGGCCTCCTTCAGGATCCGACGGACCTCCTCGCGCATCTCGACGCGGAGCCGCACGTCGAGGTTCGAGAACGGCTCGTCTAAGAGGAGCACCTCGGGCTCCGGCGCGAGCGACCGCGCGAGCGCGACGCGCTGTTTCTGCCCGCCGGAGAGCTGGTCCGGCGTCTTCCCGCCGTGTTCGGGCAGGTCGACGAGGTCGAGCAGCTCGTCGACGCGGGCGGCGTTCGCGTCCGCGTCGCCGTCGAGCCCGAACGCGATGTTCTCCCGGACGGTGAGGTGGGGGAACAGCGCGAAGTTCTGGAAGACGATCCCCACGTCGCGCCCCTCGGGCGGGACGAACGCGCCGCCGCCGGCGACGGTCTCGCCGCCGAGCGCGATCTCGCCCTCGGTCGGCTCCTCCAGCCCGGCGATCGTCCGGAGCGTCGTCGTCTTCCCGCAGCCGGACGGGCCGAGGAAGGTGAGAAGCTCTCCGGGTTTGACGTCGAGAGAGACGCCGTCGACGGCGGTCTCCGGGCCGAACTCCTTCGTCACGTCCGACAGCGACAACACGGGGTCCGCCGACGTGTCGGCGGGCGACTCGGCCGCGTCGGCGGGAGATTCGTTCGCCTCTGCGGGCGACTCGCTCGCGTCTCGGGCCGACTGCGTCCGTTCGACTGGTTGCGTGTGAGCCATCGGTGTGTCGGGCGCCGGTCCGGCCGGCGTCCCGTAACTGAGGCTACCTATTTTAGGAAAACCTAAAAGCGTATCGCTCGCTCTCGCGCGGCTGAAATACGGACGAGGGGTCCTCGGCGAGCGTCAGGCGAGCTCGCGCTCGATGACGCCCCGGAGCTCCCGGATGGCGTCGGCGTCGAGCGCGACCGCATCGTCGCCGACCGCGAGCGAGAGCGTCCCGTCGGTCGTCACGTCGCCGAGCCGGAGGACGGGCAGATCGCCAGCGGCCTCGGCGACCGCCTCGGGATCGGTCGTCTGGACGACGAGCCGGCCGGGCGTCTCCTCGAAGGCGGCGACGCGATCGGGGAGGGTCACGTCGGCGCCGGCCTCGTCGGTCACCAGCTCCGCGAGCGCGACCGCGAGCCCGCCGTCGCTCACGTCGTGGGTCGCGAGCGTCGACTCGTGGCGCGCGACCGCCGCGAGCGACGCGACGCGGTCGGCGAGGCTCCCGGCGTCGCCGGACTCGCTGGCCGCGCCGGCCGCGACGGGCAGGCTCGGGAAGCGGTCGCTCCCGCCCGCCTGTGCAAGGTACTCGGAGCCGCCGAGCGCGCCGCCGTCGGCCCCGCCGGCGCCGACCAGCAGGAGTTCCGAGTCCTCGGCGCGGTCGGCGTCGAGGGCGGCGGGCGGCGCGTCGTATCCCTTCCGGGTGCCGATCAGCGCGAGCGTCGGCGTCGGCGGGATCGGCCCCTCGACGCTGTCGTTGTACAGCGAGACGTTGCCGCCGACGACCGGCGCGTCGAGGTCGGCGCAGGCGTCGGCGAGCCCGTCGACGATCCCCTTGAAGCCGCCGTACACGTCGGGCTTCTCCGGGTTCCCGCCGTTGAGGCAGTCGACCGCCGCGAGGGGGATCGCGCCCTTCGCGGCGAGGTTGGTCGCGTTCTCGAGGGCGACGGCGCGGGCGCCCTCGTAGGGGGCGGTCTCGGTCCAGTTCGGGTTCGCCCCGGAGGAGAGCGCGAGGCCGACGCCGTCGGATTCGGAGGCGGACTCGGACTCCGCTTCGGTCTCCCGGATCGCCATGATCGCGGCGTCGTCGCCGGGCTTCATCGCGGTGCGGACGCCGACCTCGTGGTCGTACTGGCGGTACACCCAGCGCTTGCTCGCGGTCGAGGGCGCGGAGACGACCGCCTCGACCGCCTCGTCGAGGGACGGCTCGGGGTCCGGGAGGTCCCGGTCGGGCTGCGTCGGCGGTTCGCTCGGGAGGTCGTTCATCGGGGCGCCGTCTGCGAGGAACTCGGCGGGCGCGTCGACGACGACCTCGGACTCGGAGTCCTCGCCGTCCCCGTCGCCAGCGAACTCGCAGACGTAGTTCCCGTCGGTCACCTCGCCGATGACGGAGCAGCCGAGGTCGAACCGCTCGGCCAGTTCCGCGACGCGGTCGACGTCTTCGGGCGCGACCTCGTAGCACATCCGCTCCTGACTCTCCGCCAGCAGGATCTCCATCGCGTTCATGTTCGGCTCGCGCTGGTGGACCCGATCGAGCTCGATCCGGGCACCGAGCCCGCCCTTCGCGACCAGTTCGGAGGAGGCGCCGCCGAGGCCCGCCGCGCCCAGGTCGCGGGCCGACAGGACCAGGTCCTCGTCCACGAGGGCCTCGTTGCACTCGATCAGCCGCTTTTCGGCGTAGGGGTCGCCCACCTGCACCGCGGGGCGGTCCTCGGTCTCGGCGTCCTCGCCGAGGTCCTCGCTCGCGAAGGAGGCGCCGCCGAGCCCGTCGCGGCCGGTGCCGTTGCCGACCAAGACGAGCTTGTTCCCGGGCTCTTGGGCCGTGGCCGTGACGAGCCGGTCCTCGTTCGTCAGGCCGACGCAGGCGACGTTGACGAGGGGGTTCCCCTCGTAGCCGCCGTGGAAGGCGACGCTGCCGCCGACCGTGGGGACCCCGATGCAGTTGCCGTAGTGGGAGATCCCCTCGACGACGCCCTCGAAGAGGTACCGCGAGCGCTCGCGGTCGAAGCCGCCGAAGTACAGCGAGTCGAGGAGGGCGATGGGGTACGCGCCCATCGACATGGTGTCCCGGACGATGCCGCCGACGCCGGTCGCGGCCCCGTCGAACGGGTCGACGAAGGAGGGGTGGTTGTGGCTCTCGACCCCGAACGTGACGTACTGGTCGCCGTAGTCGTCGGCGTCGCGCTCGGCGGCCGGAACGTCCGCGGCGTCCGGCTCGGGCAGCGCGAGGACCGCGGCGTCGTCACCGGGGCCGACGACGACCTGATCGCCCTCGCTCTCGAACGCCGACAGCAGGGGCCGCGAGGAGCGGTACGCGCAGTGCTCGCTCCAGAGGTTCTCGAACAGCGCGGCCTCGGCCGCCGTCGGGTCCCGGCCGAGCTCCGCGACGACGAGCTCGTGGTCCGGCTCGGACAGACTCATTCACTTACGTGGTTATCGAGCCCGTTCTAATGCTTTTCTATGTGCACGTTCGTGTGGTCACTACGGCTCCCACGATGCCGCGGCGGGTCGTGTCGTGCGGTCGGCGCGTGCCGTCGAACGCCCTGATAAGGGCGGGGTGGGAACTCAACGGGGCAGCTGCGAGGCGGGCGCACGCTGCCGCAAGCACCGCAGGGAACGAAGTGAGCGAGGAGCGCAGCAACGCGTTCGAGCCGTCGCGACGAGGGCTTTGGCGGCCTTCACCGTCGCTCCGCAGTCAGCGACGTGTCGTCGAGAACCGCGAAAGCGAACCGCCGAATCCGCGCCGACGCGACCTGAGTGATCCCCGTATCGGTCCCGACACGATTTAGGCGGCCCGCCCGAAACGGACCGGTAATGAGCACTCAGGCCGCGACGGAGGAGCGGACGGTCGTGATCGGGCTGGAGGTCCACGTCCAGCTCGAGACCGACACGAAGATCTTCTGCGGCTGCTCGACGGAGCCCGCCGAGGACGAGGAGCCGAACACGCGCACGTGCCCGACCTGCCTCGGGCTGCCGGGCGCGCTGCCGGTCCTCAACGAGGGCGCCGTCGAGGCCGCCGTGAAGATCGGCAAGGCGATCGACGCCGACATCCCCGAGACGACGACGTTCCACCGGAAGAACTACTACTACCCCGACCTGCCGAAGAACTTCCAGCTCACCCAGTACGACGCCCCGATCTGCCAGTCCGGCGAGCTGGAGGTCCGCGTCGACGACGAGAACCGCACCATCGGGATCACCCGGGCGCACCTCGAGGAGGACCCCGGGAGCCTCCAGCACGCCGGCGGCTCCATCGAGTCGGCGACGCACACGCTCGTGAACTACAACCGCGCCGGGACGCCCCTGATGGAGATCGTCACCGAACCGGACTTCCGGTCCCCCGCCGAGACGCGGGCGTTCCTCGCGAAGCTGGAGGAGGTCCTCGAGTACCTCGGCGTCTTCGACCCGACCCGCGACGGGAGCCTGCGCGTCGACGCCAACGTCTCTCTGGTCCCCGAAAGCGAGGTCGACGACGGGGCGATCACGGACGACGCCCTCGCGGACGTGAACCGCGCCGAGGTGAAGAACATCTCCAGTCACAAGGGCGCGGAGCAGGCGCTCGCGTACGAGGTCACCCGACAGGAGAACGTGCTCCGGCGCGGCCGCGAGATCGAACAGGAGACCCGCCACTGGGACGAGGCGCGCGGCGTCACCGTCTCGATGCGCTCGAAGGAGGCCGAGAAGGACTACCGCTACTTCCGGGAGGCCGATCTCCCGGCGCTTGAGGTGTCGGACTGGAAGGAGTCGATTCCGATCCCGGAGCTGCCCGACGCCCGCCGCGAGCGCTTCCGCGAGGAGTACGGGCTCGACCGCGAGTCCGCCTCGAAGCTCACCTCGACGAAGGCGGTCGCCGACTTCTTCGAGGACGTGGCCGAGTCGTTCGACCCCGACCTCGCCGCGACGTGGGTCGCCGACAACCTGCTCGGCGAGCTCAACTACCGCGAGATGCAGATTACGGACGTGGAGGACCGGCTCGACGAGTTCACGCGCCTGATCGAGCTGGTCGCCGCCGAGGAGCTCACCGTCAAGAACGCCGAGGAGGTCGTCCTCCGCGAGATGCTCGACGAGGGCGACGACCCCGACGCCGTCATCGACCGCGAGGGGCTCGGTGTCGCCGACTCCGGCGAGGTCGAGGCCGCCGTCGCGGCCGCCATCGACGACAACCCCGACGCCGTGAGCGACTACCACGACGGCGACGAGGGCGCGATCAACTTCCTCGTCGGGCAGGTGATGCAGGCGACGGGCGGCAGCGCCGACCCGGGCGAGGTGAACGGGCTGCTCCGCGAGGAGCTGGACGGGTAGGCTCGCCATGAACGTCACCGTCGCCGAGGGGCGCCCGTGAACGTTACCGTCGAGATCGTCGGCGAGGGGACCGCCGAGTACGACCTCCCCGACGACGCCACCTACGCCGACCTCATCCGCGAGGCCGGCTACCACCCGCAGGAGGCGTCGGCGCTGGTCGACGGCTCGCCGGTCCCCGGCGACCGCGTCGTCGACGCCGACGAGGTCCGGCTCCTCCGGCTGATCAAGGGCGGGTCGACGGACGGCGGGTCGGCTAACGGCGAGTCGGTCGACGGTACATCGGCCGAAAGCAACGCGTGAGCGACTGGGAGTCGTCCGTGACCGCTCCAGAGGGGTTCGCGATCGAGCCCGCCGCCCCCACCGACCGCCTCGATATCCTCCGCGTGCTCGACGCCGCGATGTTGGAGACCGACGCCGAGACCGTCGACACCGCGATCGACGCCGACAGCGCGTCCGACGCCGGCGACGCTCTAGTCGCCCGATTTAAACGGATGGACGCCGTCGTCGGCGCGCTGGTCGCGACGCGCCCGGAGCCGGAGCGACTCCACGTCGACGCCGTCGCCGTCAGGCGGGCGCGTCGCGGGCGGGGGATCGGGTCGGCGCTCGTCGCCGCGGCGGTCCGGCGCGCCGAGCGCGACGCCGCGATCGAGTCCGTCACCGCCGCGTTCGACGCCGACCTGGAGTTCTTCTACGCCGATCTGGGGTTCGAAGTCACCGACCGAAATAGCGACGGCGACGACCGCTTGCGAGGACGCAGGCGCGTCGACGGCGGTCGGCACTGAGCGACGCCCTCCCCGACCGAGCGGCCGGGATCCGACGGAGCCTCCGCGGTCACGCCGCGGCCGGTCGCGTCGCGGGCGGGGAGAACCGAAGCAGCGCGACCAGGAACGCGCCGGCGAGGAAGGCCGCGCCGACCGACTCGCCCCACGTGTGGGCCCCCGCGAGCGGTCGGACCGCGATCATCCCCAGCCCCGCGGCGAACAGCGGAGCGAATCGCCGGTCGACCGCGAAGAGGTAGCCCGCGGGCGCCAGCGCGTAGAGGACGTGGCTCGACACGGCCCAGAACGGGGTGATCAGGAGGTGCGGCACCGTGACGGCCACGAGCAGGGCGGCGAACCCCTCGACGAGAGCGCCCCAGCCGCCGAGCCGCCACCCGAGCCAGATGATCCCGAGACCGACGCCCAACCCGACGCTTCCCGTGAGATCGGAACCCCACGCGGGCAGGTCGACGAGCAGGGGCACGCCCTCGTAGACGGCGAACGCGAGTGCCCACCCGATCCCGACGACCCCGACTCGCGGCGCGAGGTCGCTCGGGGATCGGTCGGGATCGCCGCGCCACTCGTAGCCGACGAGCAGCAGCGCACAGAGCAGGACGAACAGTTCCGGAGCGAAGACCGCCGAGTAGGTGCGGGCCGCCGCAGCGAGCATGAGTGACGTGCCCTCGCACGCCGCCCTGTCGGTTACGGTTCCGGCCGGCGATGCCGAGTTCACGCCGGGATCCGGCACGTCTTTCCGGGTCGCCCCCCTTCGATCAGGTATGAACGCGATCTCGCCCGCGGTCGGCCGAACGGAAGCGCCACGCGGCGCGGTGGTTCCCGCATGAGCGGTAAAGACGAGTACTACAACAAGTCGAAACAGCAGGGGTACCGCGCCCGGTCGGCCTACAAGCTGAAGCAGATCGACGAGGAGTCGGACCTGTTCGACCGCGGCGACACCGTCGTCGACCTCGGCGCCGCCCCCGGCGGTTGGCTGCAGGTCGCCGCCGAGGAGGTCGGCGAGTCGGGGACCGTCGTCGGCGTGGACCTCCAGCGCATCGACGACCTCGAGGAGCACGACGTGGAGACGATCCGCGGCGACATGACCGAGGAGCGCACCCGCCACTACCTGCGCGAGGCGGTCGGCGAGCGCGGCGCTGACGCGGTGATCTCGGACATGGCGCCGAACATGACCGGCGAGTACGCCCTCGATCACGCCCGGTCGGTCCACCTCGCGCGGCAGGCGTTCGACGTGGCCGAGGAGCTGCTCGCGCCCGGCGGCGACTTCGTGGTGAAGGTGTTCCAGGGCGAGGACTTAGACGCCTTCCGCGAGGACGTGCGCGAGGAGTTCCAGTACATCCGGACCGTCTCGCCGCCCGCCTCGCGCGACTCCTCCTCGGAGGTGTACCTCGTCGCCAGGGGGCTGAACACGGCCCCCGTCGAAGCCGGCGACCGGATCGAGGTGACGGTCAAAGAGCGCGGCGACGAGGGCGACGGGATCGCGTACGTCGAGGGGTACTCGCTGTTCGTCTCCGACGCCGACGTGGGCGAGACCGTAACCGTCGAGGTCGACGACGCCAAGCCGCGGTTCGGGTTCGCGACGCGCGTCGATACAGACGGAACCGGCCACGACGCGGCCGGTGTCAACTCCGGCGACGGCAACGGGGAGTGATGCGCCGTGAGCGGCGACGGAATCGTCGAATCGCTGTCGCTCGTCGGGCTGCTCAGCCTCTGTTGTATCGGGCTCGGCGGGATCGCCGGCGGCGCCGCGCTCGCGGGCGGCGGCGCCTCGGCGACCACGGTGGCGACGGGGACGACGAGCCCGCGCGGCGCGCTCGTCTCCGGGCTCGTGACCGCCGCGACCGTGCTGGTCGTCGGACTGGTCGTGAGGCGGCGGCTGCGCCGGGGCGGTGGGGCCGGCGACGAGGGCGACGCCGACGAGGGCCACACCGACGCAGACGGCGACGCCTGACCGCGGTCAGGCCGCGTCGCCGCGCCGGACCCACTCGCGGAGCGTGAACCGGTCGAACTCTGTCTCGTCGGCGACGGCCCACTCCTCCAGATCCCACGCCGGGTAGAAGGTGTCGCCCTCGTAGCTCCCCGCCACGTGGCTGAGCACCATCCGGTCGAGGTGGGGCTGGAACAGCTCGTAGATGGCTCCGCCGCCGAGGACGTAGACGGGGGTGTCGCCGTCGCCGTGGTCGTCTCCGACGATCTCCTCGGCGCGTTCGATCGCCGAGTCGACGCCGTCGACGACGACCGCAGTCGGGACGTCGACGGCGTCGACGCTCCGGCTCACGACGATCTGCCGGGAGCCGGGAAGGTCGTCGCGCATCGAGTCGAAGGTGCGGCGGCCGAGGACGACGGGCGAGCCCGCGACGCGCTCGCGGTACTGTCGGACGTCGGCCTCGATGTGCGGCCACGGCACCTCGCCGTCCCTTCCGATCGCCCGGTTCTCCGCGATCGCCGCGACGCTGACGAGTTGCACGGGCCGAGTAGGAGTGCCGCGGTGAAAAATCCGCGCGTCGGGCTCAGCCGTCGAGCCCGAGGAGGTCGAACGGATAGCCGTTGTCGTTGTCGTCGGCCTGCTCGTAGACGACGCGGGCGGCGGCCACGTCCTGGATCGCGAGGCCGGTGGAGTCGAAGACGGTGACGCCGTCGACGCCCTCGCCGTCCGCGGTGCCGACGGTCCCCGCGCGTCCCGGCCGGCGGCCGACGACGATCTCGCCGATCTCGCCGTAGATGTCGTCGTCGGTCAGGTCGCCCGCGGCGTAGGGGACGTTGATCTCGCCGGAGTGGGTGCACTGCTCGTGGTCGTCGATGACGATCGTCGCGTCGAGGAGGAGGTCGTCCGCGAGCTCGTGTTTGCCGGCCGCGTCCGCGCCCATCGCGTTGACGTGGGTGTGTTCGCCCACGTCGTCGGGGCCGACGATGGGGTCCTCCACGGGGGTCACCGTCGAGAGTACGTCGCAGTGGCCGGCCTCCGCGATCGAGCCCGCTCGCACGTCGAACCGGTCCTCGAAGGCGTCGATGAAGTTCGCGACGCGCTCCTCGTCGAGGTCGCTCACGACGACCTCTTCGATGTCGCGCACCGCGGCGATTGCTTCGAGCTGGGTGTACGACTGGACGCCGGCGCCGACGATCCCGAGCGAGCTCGCGTCCGGGACCGCCAGCTCGTCGGTGGCGACCGCGGCCGCCGCGCCCGTGCGCTTCATCGTGAGCGTCGTGCCGTCGAGGACCGCCAGCGGGAACGCGGTCTCGGGGTCCGAGTAGATCATCGTCCCCATCACGGTCGGGAGGTCGTGGTCGGCGGGGTTGTCCGTGTGGACGTTCACCCACTTGATCCCGGCCGCGTCCCAGCCGGTGTCCTCGTCGGTGTCTTCGGTCCGTACGTCGAGGTAGGCCGGCATCGACCGGAAGTCGCCGTTGTACTCGGGGAGGTCGATGTACGACTTCGCCGGCATCTTGGCGTTGCCGCGCTCGTAGGCCGTGAACGCGCCCCGCACCGCGTCGATGACGCGGTCCATGCGTGCGTTCTCGTCGACGTCGTCCGCGTTCAAAAGCAGCGTCTGCATGTCGCAAGCTTTGCCGGAGGGGTACTTGAAGGCTATTGAATCGGCGTCGGACCACGAGGCGATCGGTACGGCTGATGACTGCGGTGGCGCGCGCCTCCGAGCGGCCGCTTCAAAGCGGCCGCGAGGAGCGCGTGCGAGGGACGCGGTGAGCGCTCGGAGAGCGCGAACCGCGAGGCTGGGGAGGAGTGAGGTGCGGTGCTGTGTGGGGCGGGGTGGGACTCAAAGGGGCAGCCGCGAGGCGGGCAGAGGCGACGTAAGCACCGCAACGAGGGAGCGAACGGAGTGAGCGACCGAGTGAGGAGCGCAGCGAGCGTCTGCCCGCCTCGCGGCTGGGGCTTTGGAGGTCTCGTCCGCGTCGATCAGCGATTTATAAGCGAGCACGTCGTCGTATGGCCGAGCGGCTGGGGCTTTGGAGGTCTCGTCTGCGTCGATCAGCGGTTTATAAGCGAGCACGTCGTCGTATGGCCGAGCGGCTGGGGCTTAGGAGGTCTCGTCTGCGTCGATCAGCGGTTTATAAGCGAGCACGTCGTCGTATGGCCGAGCGGCTGGGCTTCAGGGAAGGCGTTCGCCGCGGCAGTAGGGCCTGATGAGTAATAGTCCGAGCTCGCGTCCAGTCGGGAACACGATTATACCGACTCCCTGCCCAGATCGACCCATGAGTCTCTCGCTCGACGCCGACCAGCTCGACCGGTACTCCAGGCACGTGATCATGGACGAGGTCGGGCCGGAGGGGCAGAAGCGGCTGCTCGACGCCCGCGCGCTCGTGGTCGGCGCCGGCGGGCTCGGGGCGCCGGTCATCCAGTACCTCGCGGCCGCGGGCGTCGGCACGCTCGGGATCGTCGACGACGACGTGGTCGAGCGCTCGAACCTCCAGCGACAGGTGATCCACGGTGACAGCGACGTGGGGGAGCCGAAGGTCGAGTCGGCGGCGCGGTACGTCGACCGACTCAACCCCGACATCGACGTGGAGACCCACGAGACCCGGCTCGACGAGGGGAACGTCCGCGATCTGCTCGCCGGCTACGACCTCGTCGTCGACTGCGCCGACAACTTCCGGACCCGGTACGTCGTCAACGACGCGGCGCGGATCGAGGGGCTTCCGGTCGTTCACGGCGCCATCTACAAGTTCGAGGGGCAGGCGACGACGCTCGTCCCCGAGGGGCCCTGCTACCGGTGTCTGTTCCCGGAGGCGCCGGAGCCGGGGACGGTGCCCGACTGCGCGGCGACCGGGGTGCTCGGCGTGCTCCCCGGGACGGTCGGATGCATTCAGGCGACCGAGGCGATCAAGCTCCTGCTCGATGCCGGCGACCCGCTGGAGGGACGGGTGCTCTTCTACGACGCGATGGACATGAGCTTCGAGTCCGTGCCCTATCGGCGGAACCCCGACTGCCCGGTCTGTGGCGAGGGCGGCATCGAGACGATCGAGGGGATCGACTACTCGGGCGGCTGCCGGGTCGACGCGGACTGACCGCACCGCAAGGGGTTCGCGACGAACCCGCGACGAACCCGCGACGAACCCGCGACGAACCCGCGACGAACCCGCGACGAACCCGCGACGAACCCGCGACGAACCCGCGACGAACCGCCGGCGCGGCGGCCTCACAGCGACCGATTCGTCATCGCCGCCCCCGCGGTGCCGCCCGCTCCGTCGTCGACGAAGCCGGAGCGAACGCACCACCGGCAGTAGTGGTAGCCGGTCCGGTTCTCCGCGCCGCAGTGCCGGCAGACGACCGTCTCGCCGTTGGCGTCGAGCGGCGGCGGGTCGCCGGCCGGCCCCTCCTCTCCCGCGGTCACCGCGAGTCCCGTCGCCCCGTCGCCGGGCGGGTCCGGATCGGCTTTCGGGTCCGGATCGGCCTTCGCCTCCTCGGGTACCTCCCGCGCCGATCCGAGGAAGTCGGCGGGATCGCGGTCCCCGCGCGTGAACAGCCACGCGAACGCGAGGTTGATCAGGGCCACCGCGCCGAGGATCGCGACGACCGGGACGATTTCTGCGCCCGTCATGTGTCGTGTGTTAGCACGCAAAGGATATAGGCGCAACGGTGGCGCGGAGGGCGCGTTCCCCGGTCACTTTATGCTCCCCCGTCGAAGGCGGACGCGCATGAAGGAGACAGTCCACACCGACGCGGCCCCCGCGGCGGTCGGCGCGTACAGTCAGGCGACGACGGACGGCGACCTCGTGTTCACGGCCGGGCAGATCGCGTTGACGCCGGACGGGGACCTCCGCGACGACGCGTCGGTCGCGGAACAGACTGAACAGGTCCTCAACAACCTCGTGGCGGTGCTCGACGAGGCGGGCGCGGCGCCGGAGGACGTGCTCAAAACGACCGTCTTCCTCGCCGACATCGACGACTTCGACGAGATGAACGAGACGTATGCGGACTACTTCGACGAGTCGCCGCCCGCCCGGTCGGCCGTGGAGGTCGGGGCGCTCCCGAAGGGCGCCGACGTGGAGATCGAGGCCGTCGCCGTCGTCGAGTAGATGGCGGACGGCTCCGTCGAGAGGGCCGGAAGCGGCGAGGCCGAAAGCGGCGAGGCCGAAAGCGGCGGATCCGGCGATCCGCCCGGCGTCCCGGCAACCCCTCGGGCGAGGGCCCGGTCCGCCGCCCTGTGGGGCCTCGTCGGCGGGTTCGCGTTCCTCGTGCTCGCACAGGGGTACCTGCTCCTCGACGGCGACCTCCCGTTCGGATACGCCGAGCTGTTCGCGATCGCGGGGGCGATCGCCGTCGCGTCCGGCGGGATCGCGTACGCGACCGAGCACCGACTCCACGCGAAAAGAAGGACTTAACAGTCCCACCGGATTACCTCAATCCGGAGCCAGGATGGCCGAGTGGTAAGGCGCACGCCTGGAAAGCGTGTTCCCTTCCGGGATCGGGGGTTCAAATCCCTCTCCTGGCGTTTCTTGTCGACGCCGACTACGAGCGAGGAGCGGAGCGACGAGCGAGTCCGGCGTCGACGAACCCGGACGTGGATTTGAACCAGGGAGTGGAGCGAGCGAAGCGAGCGGAACAACTGTGGTTCAAATCCCTCTCCTGGCGTTTGTTGTCGACGCCTTCGAACTCCCAGCGTCGCGTATCGACGCTGATCGGTCGTGTGTAGACGTTCTCGCACACCGACACAAGACTCATATGTATGGGTAATGTTGACACAGGTGACGATGCCAGACACGAAATCAGGTCGCGAGCGGAAAGGGAGGAACAAGCGCCGGCAGTTGGAGAGTCGCCTCAACCGACGCGAGCTCGACGCCGCCGACGAACCGCCGGAACCGACGATCGACGAGGTCGACTCGGAGTACCTCACCGAGACCGACGAGCTCGATCGGTGACCGATCGCGGCCGACCCCGCTTTTCCGTTTTCGTTCGATAGTTCACAGCGGCGTCCCTGAAGCGACCGACAGCGAACCGCGACAACGGCGTTCCAGCAGCGGTGCTCCCGCCGGGAGCGTTCCTCGATCCGACGACCGCGTGGATCCGTATATAAATCGGTTAGATACGGGCGTTCGATCGCACCGAAGTCCCGTGCTAACGATACACACAAATGTCGGTCGAAGGCCGTGGAGTACTGCGGTTTCTCCGGCAGCTAATCGGGCCGTGACGGCGTCGGGCGAACGCCGATCAACGACATATTTATATAGAATCACAATCAATCAAGCGGTGTATGAGTCAGCGAATGCAGCAGGGTCAGCCGATGATCATCATGGGCGACGACGCCCAGCGCGTCAAGGACAAGGACGCACAGGAGTACAACATCTCCGCGGCGCGCGGCGTCGCCGAGTCCGTACGCTCGACGCTCGGGCCGAAAGGGATGGACAAGATGCTCGTCGACTCGATGGGCGACGTCACCATCACGAACGACGGCGTCACCATCCTGCAGACGATGGACATCGACAACCCGACCGCCGAGATGATCGTCGAGGTCGCCGAGACCCAGGAGGACGAGGCCGGCGACGGCACGACGAGCGCGGTCGCAATCGCGGGCGAGCTCCTCAAGAACGCCGAGGACCTCCTCGAGCAGGACATCCACCCGACGGCCGTCATCAAGGGCTTCAACCTCGCGAGCGAGTACGCCCGCGAACAGGTCGACGAGGTCGCCACCGCGGTCGACCCCGACGACACAGAGACCCTGAAGAGCGTCGCCGAGACGTCGATGACCGGCAAGGGCGCGGAGCTCGACAAGGACGTGCTCGCCGACCTCGTCGTCCGCGCGATCCAGGGCGTCACGGTCGAGGCCGACGACAGCTCCCACGTCGTCGATCTGGCGAACCTCAACATCGAGACGCGCACCGGCCGCGCGGCCGGCGAGTCCCGGCTCCTCTCCGGTGCCGTCGTCGACAAGGACCCGGTCCACGAGGACATGCCGACCGACTTCGAGGCGGCCGACGTCCTCCTGCTCAACGACCCGATCGAGGTCGAGGAGGCCGACGTCGACACCGCCGTCAACGTCGAGTCCCCCGACCAGCTCCAGCGCTTCCTCGATAAAGAGGAGGAGGAGCTCCGCGAGAAGGTCGACAAGATCGTCGAGTCGGGCGCCGACGTGGTCTTCTGTCAGAAGGGGATCGACGACCTCGCCCAGCACTACCTCGCGAAGGAGGGTATCCTCGCGGTCCGCCGGACGAAGAAGTCCGACCTGACCTTCCTCAAGAACGTGCTCGGCGCGCCGATCGTCAGCGACCTCGACTCGCTCACGGCCGACGACCTCGCGGTCGGCTCGGTCACCCGCGACACTGAGGAGGAGCTGTTCTACGTCGAGGGCGAGGACGCCCACGGCGTCACGCTCCTCCTGTACGGTACCACCGAGCACGTCGTCGACGAGCTCGAACGCGGCATTCAGGACGCGATCGACGTGGTCTCGACGACCGTCTCCGACGGGCGCACCCTGCCCGGCGGCGGCGCCATCGAGGTCGAGCTCGCCCGCCGGCTGCGCGACTACGCGGACTCCGTCTCCGGCCGCGAGCAGCTCGCCGTCGAGGCGTTCGCCGACTCGCTCGAGCTGATCCCGCGCGTGCTCGCCGAGAACGCCGGGCTCGACGCCATCGACCTGCTCGTCGACCTGCGCGCGGCCCACGAGGCCGGCGACACCGACGCCGGGCTGAACGTCTTCTCCGGCGAGGTCGAGAACACGACCGAGGCCGGCGTCGTCGAGACGGCCCACGCGAAGGAGCAGGCGATTGCCTCCGCCGCCGAGGCCGCGAACCTCGTGCTGAAAATCGACGACATCATCTCCGCGGGCGACCTCTCGACCGGCGGCGACGACGACGAGGGCGGCGCCCCCGCCGGCGGCATGGGCGGTATGGGCGGCATGGGCGGTGCGATGTGAGCTTCGGATAGGACACAGCACACACTCAGCCGTTCCGGCCGCGTACCGCCGTTCGAACACGCACGCTCGCGTTCCCCTGGTTTCGTTTTTTGGCTCTGTCGAATCCCTAGCGATTGATGTACTCTAGCAGTCGATTAGACATGGCGGCGATCGATAACGGGAGTAGGTAATGCAGATCAGTGGCGATGAGAGCATATTTAAAAGGAGTATGAGCGGGGACAACGATTGATTATAAATGATCTGCGGTGGCGCGTGCCTGCGAGCGTGCCGCCGAAGGCGGCCGCGAGCAGCACCGCGCGAGGGAGTCGCTGGCGGCGACAGCCGCCAGCGACGAGGCTGGGGAGGCGTGAGGCGCGGTTGCGGAGCGGTCGGGAGGATCCAAAGGGGCAGCCGCGAGGACGAAGCTCGGCGTAGTAAGGACCGCAGCGAGCACCGCGAGCGAGGAGCGCAGCAAGCCGCGCGAGTCGTCGCGGCTGGAGCTTTGCAGGTCTTCACCACAGTGCCGTCGCTCACGTAGATCCAGCCGACAGCAACACCACTCTCTCACTAATAAACAATCACACCACAAACGTGCGAAGACCTACTCCCGATCTCGATCAAACGCATCGTTCGCCGATCAACTGCGCTACGACGGCGCCGCCGCTCGCGATTGATAAACGGAAGAAGTCGATCGGAGATCGCGGTCGGGCTTACTTGCCCTGACGGTCGTTGCCGGTGACGCTCGGGCGGGTCTTCTCGGTACCCTTCCCGCGCGTGCGCTGACCGCGGCCCTTGGTGCCGGCGGAGGTGAGCCCGCGGTACGCGCGCCCCTTGTGGTCGTCCGAGGCGATCCATCCGAGATCGTCGTCGTTCTCGATCGCGGGGTGGTTCGGGTCCACCAGAATCACTTCGTGCCACTTCTGGGAGCCGTCCTCGCCGACCCAGTAGGAGTTGAGCACGCGGAGGTTCCGGTACTTGCGCGAGGCGCGCTCCTCCGAGATGCGCTGGATCGACTTGCGCCGCGAGAGGCGGTTGACGCCCTGACGCTTCGAGCGACGACCGGCCTTGTGGCGCTGTTTGCGCGAGCCGCCCTTGCGGACGCTCACGCGGGCGACGATGACGCCCTGCTTGGCCTTGTAGCCGAGCTCACGGGCCTTGTCGAGGCGCGTGGGGCGCTCGATGCGCTCGATGGCGCCCTCGTCGCGCCACTCCTGTTTGCGCTGCCACTGCAGCTCTGCGAGTTTCCCCTCCTTGGGGGACCGCCACGCCTCCTTGATGTGCGAGTAGAAGCTTCGTGCCATATGTTGTCCGCGGACGGTTGCGATTCAGCCGCGAAGCGGCCACATGTCGTCTCGTCCCGGAGCGCGGCGTCGACGACTATTGCGTCGAGGCCGACCCCGGCGGCGAGTGCCCGCTGTGTCCGCACCAGCGAGTTGCCCGTATTTCCCGCGGTTCGCCCTTAACCGCTTCGCTACGGCGGTCGCGTGGGGGAGGGTGACAAGAAGTGCGTGGCCCGTGGGTGAGAAGTTCGAGGCGTCGGATCAGCGCGTCTGCGCTCGGGGCGCCACCGAAACCGTTAGCACTCCCGCGCGTGTGGATCCGAGCGGGCATTGCGCCCCCGCTGGCGACCGGGCATGGTAGGGTATTTCGCCAGGTCGTCCGCGGTCGGTCTTCGGCGTCGACGCCCGCGCTCGCGGAGGAACCGTGCTCTCGAGCGACGGCGCACGACGGACGTCCGATCTGGAGACGTTCAGGATCGGTGCTCTTCGAGGAATACTCGGATAATAACACTCATACGCCAGCGTCGTCTCCGCCGCGGTATGCCTAAGATAAGCGTCGAGATCCCGGGCGAGCTGCTCGACGACCTCGACGAGCACGTCGGCGATGACGGGAAATTCGTGAACCGCAGCGACGCCGTCCGCGCGTCTATCCGCAAGACCCTCGACGTGCTCGACGAGATCGACGCCCGTCACGACCGGCTGGAGGACGGAGACGAAACCGCTCGCGGCGACGGGGGAGACGATGAGTAGTCGGACGAGCGGGGCGGCGGGCAGTGAGGGACCGTTCGCGGTCGACCCCCTCGATCGCTCCGCGGTGGCCGCGGTCGGGCTGATCACGCTGTTCGTCGTCGCGCTGGCGACCGCACAGCTCACCGCCGCGAAGGTGATCGCCTTACCCCTCCCGTTCGCGCTCCCGGTCGTCGGCGCCGAGATCACGCTGCCGGGCGCCGCGCTCGCGTACGCGCTGACGTTCCTCGCGTCCGACGCCTACGCCGAGCTGTACGGGCGCCGCGCGACGCAGGTGGTCGTCAACGTCGCCTTCCTCGCGAACTTCCTCGTGCTCGCTCTCGTCTGGTCCACCCTCGTGGCGCCGGGCGTCAATCCCGAGGTCGCCGCCGCCTTCGACACCGCGCTCGGCCCCGCGGCCAACGTCGTCGCGGGCAGCCTGCTCGCGTACGTCGTGAGCCAGAACTGGGACGTGTTCGTCTTCCACGCGATCCGCGACCGCACCGGTGAGGGGCTGCTGTGGCTGCGAAACATCGCGTCGACCGCCAGCAGTCAGGCGATCGACACCGCGATCTTCGTCGGCGTCGCGTTCTACGCCGCGCCGCTCCTGCTGGGGTCCGGGGATCCGCTCCCGGGGAGCGTCCTCGTCGCGCTCGGCCTCGGCCAGTACCTCCTCAAGCTCGCGATCGCCGTCCTCGACACGCCGATCGTCTACCTCGTCGTCGGCCTCGTTCGGGACTGATCACCAGATCGACTGATCACCGGATCACCTGACGGCGAGCGCCCGCGCGGGCGACGCCGGCAGATCCGCGGGGACGCGCTCGAACGACTCGCCGGCGTCGCGGGTCCGGTAGAGCCCCTCATTGTGTATCACCCAGACGCCCCCCGACTCCCCGCCGCTCGCGAGGACCGCCCGGTAGGTCCCCTCGCCGGTCGGAATCCCCCGGTCGTCGAGGCGCTCGAACCGCGGCGACGCGTCCGATCCGTCCCCCGTCGTCCGCCGGTAGAGGTACGCCTCGCCGCGGCGGTGCGCCGCCGTCGCCCCCGAGGCCGCGCTCACGATCGCCGTCTCGGGGTCGCCGGGGTCGACCGCCAGCCCCCAGACGTATCCGTGGTCGAGCCCGCGGTCGACGACGCGCCACGACTCGCCGCGGTCCTCGCTCTCCGCGAACCCGTCGCCCGCGGCGGCGTACACCCAGTCCGGGGCGGCCGGGTGCGTCGCGAGCGCGTGGTTGTCGCGCCGGGACCCCTCGGGCCGGTCCAGCCACGTCTCGCCGCCGTCCGGAGTCACGACCAGCGCGCCGGCCTCGACGCCCACGAACCACCGGTCCGAGTCCGCCGGAGACGGCTCGATCCACCGGACGTGGTGGGTGTCGGGTCGGGGCGGGAACGACCACTCGGACGCGGACGGGACCGCGGTCAGCCCGCCGACGCGCTCGGCGGTCCGCCCGCCGTCGACGGACCGGAAGACCCGCGAGGGCTCAGTCCCGATCCAGACGACGGCCGGGTCGTGCGGGCTCGTCGCGACCGCGGTGACCGCGTCGGGGCCCGTCCCGCCGGGGGCGAGGCTCTCGCTCGCGACGCGCTCGAAGGTCTCTCCCCCGTCGGTCGAGCGGAACAGCCCCGCGTCGGAGGTTCCGGCGAGCACTCGGGTGCCGTCGGAGCCGGCGCTCCCATCCCCGTCGGCTCCCGGGCCGACCGAGAGGCACTCGACTGAGAGGCACTCGACCGGGCGGTCCGCCAGTCGGAGCGAGACCGATCCCGTTTCCGGGTCGATGACCCGGAGCCCGTCATCGTACGCCGCGTAGACGCGCGTGACCATGGCGCGACGTTCGACGTGTGGCGGCAAAAGGGTTCGACGGGCGCAAGAGACTTACCCGACCCACCCGTGTGAACTGTACGCATGGATCTCCGCGTACAGGGGGATGTCCCCCCCGACCCGTTTCTCGGCGCCGCCGACCTGTTCGAGACCGAGTGGTCCCTTGACGACCCGGTCCGCGTGAAGGTGCGCGAGGACCCCGACGAGCGGACGTGGGCCGGCCACTACGACGGCTACCACGTCCTGAACGTCTCGAAGCGCGCCGCCACCAGCGCGATGGCCCGCGAGCTCGCCGTTCACGAGCTCTCACACATGGCCCGCTACGAAGAGGGGCACGCCTCCCACGTCCAGTCGACGGAAGAGGCGTTATACCTCGGGCTCTCCGGCGAGCAGGTGGAGCGCCGCAAACTCGCGCACTGCTACCAGATCGCGAACCACATGAAGGACATCTACGCCGACGACATCACGCTCTCGGTCGCGCCCGCGGACAAGCTCCTCGGCTTCCTCGAGTCGACCCTCGCGGCCGCGGTCGCGGACCGTCCCAGGGTCTCCCGGGACGGCGGTCAGCCGGTCACGGGCGGCGCGGACCCGGAGATCACCGCTGTCAACGCCGCGTTCGCGCTCGCCTTAGTCGAGCGCCACGACATCGCTGGCACGGACCACCGCATCTACGACCTCGCGCGCGCGGCCGCCAGCGACACCGACGCCGTCGACGTCGACGCGTTCAAACAGCGGTTCCTCGACCTCGGCCCCGACCCCTCCGAGAGCGACTATCGGAAGGCGCTGGTCGCGGCCGCCCGGGCGTACGCGGTGTAACTGGAGATTGACTGGAGACCGGCTTTTGAAACGAACTCGATAAGACGGCGACCCGACAACGACCATCGTTTATAAGTAACTGTGCGGTGGCGCGTGCCTGCGAGGCCGCCCCGCGGCCGAGTAGCACGCGCGAGGGAGTCGGTCGCCGGAGCAAAGCGGAGGCGACCGACGAGGCTGGGGAGGTGTGAGGATGCGGTTGCGGTTGTTGTCGGGTGGGACTCAAAGGGGCAGCCGCGAGGGCGGCGCAGGCGACGTAAGCACCGCAACGAGGGAGCGAACGGAGTGAGCGACCGAGTGAGGGGCGCAGCGAGCGTGCGCCGCCCTCGCGGCTGGGGCTTTGGCGGTGTTCACCGTCGATCTGACAGCAACCATTTATAACCGAGCGGCTGGGGCTTTGGCGGTGTTCACCGTCGATCTGACAGCAACCATTTATAACCGAGCGGCTGGGGCTTTGGCGGTGTTCACCGTCGATCTGACAGCAACCATTTATAACCGAGCGGCTGGGGCTTTGGTGGTGTTCACCGTCGATCCGCCGTGAACCACTTATAACCTAGCGGCTGGGCCTTCGGAACTGGTCACCAGCGACCCGGTATCAGCTATTTATAAGCGATCGACCGGATCAGCGGAACTCCGCCTCGCCCGGCCACGGGTCACGTCTGCGTGCTACTCCGCGTCGTTCGGGGCGGCTTCGGGCTCCCCGACGGATTCCGTCGCGTCGCCGTCCGCCGTCGACTCGACCGAGTCGGCCGCGTCGTCGAGCACCGTCACGCGCGCGGACATGATCCGAGTGTTGTCCACGCGCTCGATCCGGATCCGGACCCCGTCGAACTCGATCTCCTCGCCTTCCTCGACGAGGCGCCCCGCGCGATTGAACACGAAGCCGGCGAGCGTCTCGAACTCCTCGCCCTCGGGGAGGTCGATCCCGAGCATCTCGTTGACCTCGTCGATGTTCACCTCCCCCTGTACGACGGCGACGTTGTCCGCTAAGAACTCCACCGGAGCCTCCTCGTCGCCCTCCAGGATCTCGCCGACGATCTCCTCGACCATGTCTTCGAGGGTGATGATCCCCTCCGTGGTGCCGAACTCGTCGATGACCGTGACCATCTGGAGGCGGTTGTCCTGCATCTCCGCGAGCAGCTCGTCGGCGTTCTTCGACTCGGGGACGTGCAGCGTCGGCTTCACGACGCGCTCCAGCGACGGCTCGCCCTCGGAGTAGCGCAGCTCGCGGACCAGGTCGCGGACGGTCACGACGCCGATGATGTTGTCGAGGTTCCCCTCGTAGACGGGGACGCGCTCGTGGTCGGCCTGGATGCACTTCTCGATCGCCTCCTCGACGGAGGACTCCTTCGCGACCGCGGTGACGTCGAGACGGGGCGTCATCACCTCCTTGGCGATGGTGTTGTTGAACCGGAAGATGCGGTCGAGCATCTCGCGTTCCTCCTCCTCGATGACGCCCTCGCGCTCGCCGGTCTCGATGATGTTCTGGATCTCCTCGCGGGTGACGTACGTGGACTCGATCGCCGCCCGCCCCCCGGTCACCTTGTTGACCGCGCGGGTGAGGTAATCGAAGACGACGACGAGGGGGTACAACACGCCCTCGGAGAGCTTCAGCGGGCGGGCGATCCGCAGCGCCCACGACTCGGTGTTCTCGACGGCGTACGACTTCGGCGCGGTCTCGGCGAACAGCAGCACGATCGCCGTGATCCCGAAGGTGGTGAGCAGGATGGTGACCACCGCGCTCTCGACGTACACGCCGATGAGCGTCGTCGCGATTGCCGTGATCCCGATGTTCACGAGGTTGTTGCCGACGAGGATCGTGACCAGCAGCCGGTGCGGGTTCTGCTTCAGGCCGTCGATCGTCTCCGCGCTGTCGACGCCCTCCTCGACGAGGCTCTCGATGCGGTGTTTCGGCAGGGAGAACATGGCGATCTCCGACGAGGAGAAGAACGCCGACATCGCGAGCAACACGATTATCGTGAGGATACCGAGGACCGTCACGATCGGGTCGTCCATGGCTGGCAGCTGCGGAACGCCGGTCATCAACGTGGTCGACCACAAGCCCATACTCCCTGACTCTCCGTCCGGTGACCGTTAAAGAGTTACCCTCCGAAGCGGTCCGACGAACGCGAACGCGGGCCGACGGGATCTCGCGGACGGTCGCGAGCCCGAACCCGCTCGGCGGTCCGGCCGCGGCGGCGACCGCCGCCGCCGACACGGTTAGGGGGCAGGCGCCCGACCGATCGGACATGAGCGAGCCACCGATCACCCTGTACCGGCTGCAGGCGTGTCCGTACTGCGAGCGCGTCGTCCGCACCCTCAACGAGCTGGGACTGGCGTACCGGTCCCGGTACGTCGAGCCGATGCACTCCGAGCGTAACGTCGTCAAGCGCGTCTCCGGCGCCCGGAGCGTGCCCGCCATCGTCGACCGCGAGACCGGGGTGACGATGTCCGAGAGCGCGAACATCGTGGAGTACCTGCGGGGAACGTACGGCGACGCGGCGACCGACGGGGGCCGCGCAGTCGACGACGCGGCGACCGATGGGGGCCGCGCAGCCGACGCCGAGGGAGGTGCCTGAGATGCCCGACTTCGACGTCGTCTCCCTCCCCGAGGCGGATCACGTCGCCGAGGGCGACACCGCGCCCGATTTCACGCGACCGCTCGTCGACGAGGAGTACTGGGAGGACCGCGCGCTCGACGAGGTCGTCGACGGGCCGACCCTCCTGCTGTTCCATCCGATGGACGGCGCCTTCCAGGCGACGTACCTCTACAACACGGTCGACGACCACGGCTGGGCCGACGACCTGGACGTGCTCGGCGTCTCGATCTCCTCGCCGTACGCCCACAAGCGCCTGCTCGCCGAGCGCGGCGACGGCGCCCGGATCTTCTCCGACCCGGGTGCGGGCGTGATCGAGGAGTACGGCCTCGCGCACGACATCGACGGCATGACCGGAATAACCGAGACGCGCCCGGCCGTCTTCCTCCTCGACGCCGACCGCACCGTCGCGTTCGCGTGGGTCGCGAGCGAACACCCCGAGTTCCCCGACGCCGAGGCGATCGACGACGCGGTCGAGCGGCTGGTCGACTGACTGAGAGCGGAGGCGGCGACCGCCGCGCCCGCCGACCGCGACGGTCCCACTCGTCACCCTTTTTCGCGACCGCGTCGAACGTGCTCTCGTGACAACGGACAGCGACGTCCTCCGACGCGCGGCCGAGGCGACCGCCGACGGCGACCTCGTGGTCTACCCCACCGAGACGGTGTACGGGCTCGGCGGCGACGCGCTCGACCCCGCGGCCGTCGAGCGGGTGTTCGAGCTGAAGGGCCGAGACCGCTCGAACCCGCTCTCGCTCGGCGTCCCCAGCGTCGACGCCGCGCTCCGCTACACCGAGCCGAGCGAGCTCGCGGTCGCGTTCGCCCGGGCGTTCCTCCCCGGGCCCGTGACCGTGGTCGTCGAGCGCGGCGACGCGGTCCCGGACGCGCTCACCGCCGGGCGCGACCGGGTCGGGATCCGCGTGCCGGACCACGACCTCGCGCGCGACCTGCTCCGTGAGGCCGGGCCGCTCACCGCGACGAGCGCGAACGTCTCCGGCCGCGGGAGCGTCACGCACCCGGGCGACCTCGACGACCGGATCCGCGACGGCGTCGCGCTCGTCGTCGACGGCGGCGAGACGCCCGGGACGGAGAGCACCGTGGTCGACCCGGAGGCGAGAACGATCCACCGCCGCGGCGCGATGGCCGGCGCGATCGAGGCGTGGCTGGACGACCCGCCGGTGGAAGAGTAGAAGAGACGACGACCGGAAATGGACAGC
Organism: Halorubrum salipaludis; assembly: GCF_002286985.1. Classification (GTDB taxonomy): domain Archaea; phylum Halobacteriota; class Halobacteria; order Halobacteriales; family Haloferacaceae; genus Halorubrum; species Halorubrum salipaludis. The sequence goes on from NZ_NSKC01000001.1 coordinate 111,392, forward strand.
GGCGTTAGACCGACAGCTCGCCCTTCGCTTTGATCACGTCGAGCTCCTCGGCGTCGATCGTGTCGACGTCGAGCCAGTGAGGGACGTACTCGCGCTTGTCGTAGGCCTCGCGCTCGTCCTCGGTGCCGACGGTACACCAGAGCTGCGGCTCGTCCGGGCCGTGCCAGCCGCCCTGGACGTTGATGCCGAAACACACCAGCTCCTCGCCCTCGTACTCGATCACCGCGTCCCGCCGGATCCCGGGGTCGCCGCGAATGATGAGGTGTTGCATGTTCCGTCGTTCGCGGCTTCCCCGCTTAATCGCTTCGATACCGCCGATTGGGTGGTTGGAAATCGGACGGTGAGACAGGAGGGCGAGGCGAGAAGAACGAGAGAGCGGACGGCGTTAGGTCGAGTAGTAGTACTCGCCGTCGCGCTTCTGCTGGCTGTCGAGCTGCGAGCCCGGCTTGTTGATTCGGGGGCGACCCGTCCGCTCGTCGCGGCGGAAGGTGATGTCGAGGTCGGCGAGGAACTCGTTCATCCCCTCGCGCATCTCCTGGGGCGGGGTCGCGTGCCCGCGCTCGGCCGGCTCGCCGTCGAACACCATCAGGCGGTCGGCGAGGAGGTCGATCATGTAGATGTCGTGGTCGATCACCATCACGGTCGCGTCGTGGTTCTCCGCGTACCGCCGGATGGCGGTCGTCGCGCGCACCCGCTGTTCAACGTCGAGGTGCGCGGACGGCTCGTCGAGGAGGTACAGGTCGGCGTCCTCGGAGAGACACGCCGCGATGGCGACGCGCTGGCGCTCCCCGCCCGAGAGGTCCGAGAGGTTCTGCTCCATCACGCGGTCGAGCTGGAGCGGCTGGGCGATCTCCGTGTTCCAGTAGGAGGAGCCGAACTGGTCGGTGATCGACGAGAGGAACGCGTCGACGCGCATCGGCTGGTCGATCTCGATGTACTGCGGCTTGTACGCGATGTCGAGCGCGAAGTCGAGCGCGCCCTCGTCCGGCTCCAGCGAGCCAGCGAACAGCTTCGCGAGGGTGGACTTCCCGATCCCGTTCGGCCCGACCACGCCGAGCACCTCGGAGCGGTTGATCTCCCCGCCCTCGACGTGCAGCTCGAACTCGCCCTCGCCGTACGACTTCGAGAGGTCGGGGTACTCGATCAGCGTCTCGCTGCGCGAGGAGACCCGCGGCGCGTGCTCCTCGAAGGTGATCGCGGACGGTCGGATCCGCATGTTCTCGTTGTCGAGGTACCCCTTCAGGTACTCGTTGATCCCGTTGCGGACCGACTTGGGGTCGGTGATGACCCCGTACGCCCCCGGCTCCCCGTACGCGACGTGGAGGGTGTCGGCGAGGAGATCGAGGATCGCGAGGTCGTGCTCGACGACGAGCATCGAGCGCTCGGCCGCGTCGTCGTCAGCGAGCTCGCGGATGAGCCGCGCGACGACCATCCGCTGGCCGATGTCGAGGTACGGCGTGATCTCGTCGAGGAAGTAGAAGTCGGCGTCGCGGGCGAGACACGCCGCGATGGCGACGCGCTGGAGCTCCCCGCCGGAGATGGAGTCGATCGGCTGGTCCATCACCGGCCCGATGTTGAGCCGGTCGATGAGAGAGTCGAGCGCGCCCCGCTCGTCGGTGCGCTCCAACAGCTCGCGGGTGTTGCCGTCGAACTGGTTGGGGATCTGGTCGACGTACTGCGGCTTGCGCGCGACGGTCACGTCGCCCTCCTTCAGCGATCCGAGGTAGTTCTGCAGTCCGGTGCCGCGGAACCGGTCGAGCACGCGTTCCCAGTCGCCCTCCGACTCGTGGTCGCCCAGATTCGGGACCATCTCGCCGGCGAGCGCGTGGACCGCCGTCGACTTCCCGATCCCGTTCGGCCCGAGGATGCCGGTGACGTTGCCCGGCTCCGGGGTCGGCAGCCCGTACAGCGAGAAGGCGTTGTCGCCGTAGCGGTGGACCGGCTCCTCGTCGAGCTCGGAGGGGAGGTTGATGATCTCGATCGCGTCGAACGGACACTTCTCGACGCAGATTCCGCAGGTCTCGCCGAGGCAGATCTCCTCGGAGATGTGGATCTGGTCAGGGTCGCCCTCGACCGCGTCCTCGCCGCGCTTCGTGATGCACTCCTTGCCCGTCCGGTTGGGCGGGCAGTAGTTCATACACTCGTAGTTACACCGGTCGGGCTGACACCGGTCGAGGTCGACGACGGCGATGCTGTCGTCCGCCATCTCAGATCACCAGCTGGACGCCGGACGTCGCGAGCACGGTGTAGCTGATGAACCACAGCGTGAACGTCAGAAACGCCACGTAGAGGTTGTCCTTGACTCCGAAGTCGCCGACGCCGATCGCCTTGTACAGCGGGAACTGGGCGACCACGAACGCGCCGAGCACCAGTACGACGGTGGTGCTCTGGGCCGCGGCCACGGTCGTGCCCACGTAGGCGGCCGAGACGACGCCCGCGACGATCCCCGCGAGACAGCAGATCGTCGTGACGACCACGCTTCGGGTGTGGCCCGATATCCCCGAGTCGTCGCTCATACCACTGGATCCGCGAGCGCAGGTGAAAAGCCGTTCGTTCCGCCGAGCGCCCGATCACCGAGGGGCCGATCGCCGAGACGAGGGACCGCCGGCGGAGCGCGCGCGAGCGCTATCGCTGACTGACTGGTCAGTCTGCAGGCGGGTTATAGGATTATATTGCCGCATATCGTGCGGATAACCAGCAATATGATCCGCTATCAGGAGAGAAACGCCGGATCGAGCGCGGTGACGCATCAACATTTATGCCGGTGTGCGGTTTCGATTCGTAACGATGGAAGGAACCCAAACGGAGGGGCTCGACGACCTCCCGCCGAGCGCCAAGCTCGTCTTCAAGGTGCTCGAGTACAACGGGCCGCTGACCCAGAAGGGGATCGTCCAGGAGTCGATGCTGTCGGCTCGGACCGTCCGCTACGCGCTCGAACGGCTGGAGGGGATCGGCGTCGTCGACGAGGACGTCTACTTCGCGGACGCACGGCAGAACCTCTACAAGCTCACCGAGCCCGCACAGGAGTTCACCGGCGACGAGAGCGACGCCTCCTGTACCGCCGACTGACCACCCCGTCTCTCGGCCCCTCTACTCGCGGATCTTCCCGGACGCGTCCCGCGCACCCCGCACAGCCTCGGCGACGGTGAGCGCGACCGCGACGAGCAGCGCGAACGTCGCCGCCAACACGAACGCCAGCAGCAGGAACCACACGTCCGGCCCGAACAGCGGGTAGTCCCGGGTGTCGATCACCGGGCCGAGCAGCTCCAGCGTCCGGACCGCGTACAGGGAGACCGCGACGATCGCGCCGGCGACGAGCCCGACGCGGACGTTCCGATAGAACGCCAGCGATTCCAAGAGCACGAGCATCGGCGGCTTGCTCGACCCCTCGACCGAACCGTCGTCGCTCACGGTATCGTCGCTCACGAGTCGTCCTTGCGGGCGCGCGCGAAAAGAGTCGTCGAAACTCGAGCGCCGGACGGAGCGAACGCGGAGGGGTGCGCAACCGGACCGAGACCATCACGATCGAAAATTCTTGTCTCAGAAGCCGAGAACGCGTGACAGCCGTCAAGTGGGACGAGCCGAACGGTCGCGTATGCCCAGAGTCGTGCTGTCGGCGTTCCCGATGATCGATCCGGAGACGTACCGCGAGGTCCTCGACGCCGCGGTCGACGAGCCCGTCGAGGTGGAGGTCGCCGAGCTGGGGTCGACCGAGGGCCTCGTCGCGGCGGCCGAGGGGGCCGACGCGGTGGTGACCGACATCGACACGCCGGTCACCGCCGAGGCGCTCGACGAACTGGACCTCCGAGTCGTCGTCCGGTCGGCGGTCGGCGTGGACAACGTCGACGTGGAGGCCGCCGCCGAGCGCGGCGTCACCGTCACTCGCGTCCCGGACTACTGCACCGAGGAGGTAGCGGCCCACTCCGTCTCGCTGCTCTTGGCCTGCCTCCGGTCGCTGAAGTCGTACGACGACGACGTCGCCGCCGGCGGGTGGAGCTGGGAGGTCGGGCGGCCGGTCCGCCGCGTGAGCGCGTCGACGATCGGGTTCGTCTCGTTCGGCCCGATCGCTCGGCGCGCGGCCGAACAGCTCGGCGGGTTCGACGCCGATCTCGTCGCCTACGACCCGTTCGTCGAGGCCGCGGAGATGACCGAGTACGGCGCAGAGAAGGTTTCGTTCGACGAGCTGTTCGACCGCGCCGACCACGTCGGCGTCTACGCCCCGCTGACCGACGCGACCCGGGGCATTGTCGACGCCGACGCACTCGCTCGCCTCGGCGAGGACTCGGTGGTCGTCAACGTGGGGCGCGGGCCGGTCGTCGACGCCGACGCGCTGCTCGACGCGCTGGAGTCGGGCGCGATCAAGGGCGCCGGCCTCGACGTGCTCGCCGAGGAGCCGCCCGAAGACGACCCGCTCGTCGGGCGCGACGACACGATCGTCACGCCGCACGCGGCGTGGTACAGCGAGGAGGCCCGCGACGACTTGAACCGGAGCGGCGCCGCCGACGTGGCCGCCGTGCTCAACGGCGAGACGCCGGACGGACGGGTGGACCCGAACGCCGACTGGTTGTAGGCGGGCCGGGAGTAGACTAGTCAAAACGGGAGTTGCGAGCCATTTTCGACTTCGATATCGATTCTACCGGAATCAGAGGCTGGCGAGTCCGATTAAAAAAAGGAAGTATCCGGAAACACCGAACAGTACGCCGATGACAACCGACAAAAGTGCAGCCCATACGATGCTCAAGTCCAAAAGAAGGGTGGCGACACCAAAGGTAGCAGCGAAGCCGAAAATGAAAAACAAGAGTACAACAAGGTAATGGATGATAACTAGTGCTCCGAATCCGGTAGTGGCGACGACTGTCGTGTATCTGGAGAGAATGTTCGGAGATGCTGGAATCATGGACTTGTAGACTGTTGGGTAACAAAAAAGCGTTTTCACGGTCGTAAAGTAGCTCCATAATCGGCAAGCATGCTAAATGATAGTATCACACTTGATACAACATCGAAATTTATATATTTTTAAATATTTACTGGCTAGATCTGAAAAGTACGTTTATTATGAATGTTTTATTATCATTGTCTTGATGACAGCTGAAAAACCTGTTCAGTCAATATTAATTATACTTGTGGGTGTGAGTATACTCACGATAGGGGCGGTAGGAGTCGGAACTGGTACCGATACGTCCGAAACGGGTGTAGCCGCAGTTGAGACCGATCCGGACACGGTGCACACTGAGGGGATATCTCCGCAAACAGTAGGCCCCGGTAGTGACGCAACCGATGGCGATATAGCTGCTATCGGGACAGATACTGACATCGCGCGCGACCTCGCCGAAGATCAGTATATTTCGACAGATGAATCGCTTTACGTGCCGCGTGACTATTTTGAACCGATATACGTGGGTGAGAGCGTTGCGATAGGGTTTCTGGAGGACCACGGCGGAGACACGTACGAGTGGGAGGTCGTGAACGGAGACGACGATCAGTTGTTACACACGAGCACGGCCGAACTCAGTGACGCGGCACCGGATAGCCTCCCACACGACGCCCGTGCGACGAGCTTCCGACCGACGGAGCCCGGCGTATACGAGATCAGGGCTGTCGTCGACGGATCGGACACGTACACCGCTCACATCAGGGTCGATCGAGAAGAAACGCCGGTCGCCGGACAGAACGCACAGGAACTCGTTCAGCAGCATGCTCCGGTGCTGAACTTCCACCCGAACGAGCGGTATTACCCGACCCGGTACGAGGCGTACGTCGAGAACTCGGACCTGCGAACTGACGTTAAACGGCCTGATTTTACGCTGATCGAGGGAGTCACGCTCACTGATATCGGGGTCGATTACGCACCGAACAGGGGGTCGATTATCAGAGATCCTCGCCGAGCGACTGACCGCACAACAACTCATGAGGAGAATTATCTGAGTCCCCAGACGCGAGGGGACGATGAACACGAAACGTATCAACAGACCGTCGTAGCGGATTATTATCCTGAGACGGTGTACGCCAGCGTCCACGAAAACGTATTCTTCGATGGCGAAGAGTACACCGCAATTGGGTACTGGATGGTGTACATCCACGATCCGAAGCCGGAGGGCGAGGCATCTTCCGCGGTAGCTGCTCATACAGGCGATCAGGAGCCGGTGTTCGTACTCGTTGACGACGACGGGGATCCACAGTGGATAGCGGCCCAGCAGCACAAGGGCGGCGAGCTGCGAAGCTGGGAGCGAGTCGAAACGGTCGAAGACCGGCCGGTATTGTACGTCGCGGAGGGCGCCCACTCCAACTTCCTTGGCCCAAAAGGAGCCGACGGCGACGAGCCGGTGAGTGAACCGGACCCGCCCGATGTCGAATACCTGTATCAGGATCAATTCCTCTGTGACGGCGATAGGTCACGGCTACGAGGTTGTGACGGCGCCGGTGACGCCGGTGAACTACCGGACCGGCGCGCTGCAGCATTGTACGCTGATCCGACCGCTGACGGATTTTCGGCGAGTGGAGACAGATGGGTCCCAGAGGTTGCGACGAACGGCGGCGGAGACGAAACGTACGAAATCACCCGTCTGACGGGCAACGAATCGTGGAGCGAATACGAGGGTGCGATATATCGGTTCCCCGGCCGTGACGCGCCGTTACTACCGAGTCCGCAGGGCAAGATCCCGATGCAGCAGGACCGCTGGGAGACGGACTCCGAGGCGGATATATCGCTAACGAGATACATTGACAGCAGAGCTGATCCCGAAGAACAGATCGAGATCCATCCGGACCGAGACCAGATCGACGGCGAAATCGCAGACATCGGCGAAACATCGTACGCGCTGAACGGAACGCCGAACGCACAGGAGATCACCATCGAAAATACCGGGTTTAAACCACAAAATTACGCGATCACGACGAGATCGGACAAACGTAGCGGTGGTGAAACGGTCCAGCGACACACCGCGTTCGTCGGAACCGGTGAGCCGGACGTTGTGGGTGTTTCAGCCGGTGTCGACCCGAACGAACGTGATATCGAAGTCCCGCTGGCGCTCTCCGGGGACGGAACGTGGGACGTCGTCGTCGAACTCTCCGTCTACCCGGAGGATGCCGGGAACCACGAACTGGAGCAGCGATACGAGCTCTATTCGGAGCTATTCGAGGTGAGCAGCGTCGATTCCGGTGACCTCACGATCACCGACGTTCCCGACGGGACGGCCGGCGGTACGGATACGCCCCGGCCAGTCAAGGTCGTCGTCGATATGGAAGAACCGGACGGAGATCCCTTCGTCGACCCCATCGAGCAGGACCGTCTCGACATCACCGTCGGCGACCGCACCGTCGACAACCGGGCCTTAGTGACGCGAAAAGCCGTGGGGTTGTACGAGATTCAGTTCGTGCCCCCCACGCAGCCGGAGGGGGGAGAGTACAACGTCACCGTCTCGTACGACGACGTGACCGACGAGGAACCGGACGCGATCAACTACGCCGAGGGAGAGACGACGCAGCTCGCGACCTCGTTGCAGATCGACCGCTCCGGAAGCATGAGCGGAATCATGTCCGAAGCGCGGCAGGGCGGCGTGACGTTCGTCGAGCAGGCGACCGACGAGGATTACGTCTCGGTCGTCAGCTACTCGGGCTACTCCCGCGTCGACCAAGACCTCACGAGGCTCGGCGACGGGCGACAGGATGTCATCAATTCCATCGAGGGCTTGAGCGCCAGTGGATCCACAAATGTCGGTGATGCGATGATCGACGGCCTCGATACCCTCGATGACGCGCCCGAGGGAGCGAGCAAGGCGGGAATCCACATGACTGACGGAGTCCGCAACAGCGGACCGGGTGAGGGAGAGATCCTGAACGAGATCGTCCCCGATTACAACGAGCAGGACGTCTGCCTGTACACGATCGGGTTCACGAGCGGCGCCGACGAGCAGTTCATGCAGGACGTGGCCGAGGCGTCCGACTGCGGCGACTACCGATTCGCCGGAGAGTCGGGAGAAGTCGACAGCATCCAAGACACGCTGCAGGCGGTGTTCGCGGACCTCAGCGGCGACGTCGCCGACGCCGATCAGTTGACGAGCGACGAGGGCGTCCTCGGCGAAGACGAGTCGCAGTCGGCCGACTTCGGGGTCGACGAGAGCGTCTCGCAGCTCACGACGAACCTCCGACTCGAGAACGCCGAATTCGACGACATCGAGGCGTCGGCCGCCGACGTGCAGGGAGCGAGCGACGAGGACGCTCCGGGAGCGGCGATCCGGACGCAGAACGTGAACGACACCGGGCCGGTGACGCTCATTCGGCCGGACGGGTCGGTTGTCGACACGAACGACTCCGACGTCGAGGTGTCGATCGTCGGTGATTCGGTGATCTACCGGATCGAGGACCCGGCGGCCGGAACGTGGAGCTATGAACTCCGCAACGAACAGCCCGACGCGTCAGAGTTCGCCGTCGACATCACCGGCGACGCACAGATAGGCGCCGACGTCTCGACCGCGGGTGAGACGTACTACGTCGGAGAGGAGATCGACATCACGGCGACCCTCGTCGGAGCTGACGGCGGCGTGCCCGGAGCGGACATCGACGCCGTCGTCGAACGACCCGACGGGACGAACGTGTCGGTCTCGCTTGCGGAAGGACAGTCCGGCGTGTACGCCGGAACGCTCACCGCCACCGCAGCCGGGGAGTACAACGTCACCGTAACCGCTGAGAGAGAGACGCTCTCCCGGATCGAAACGACCTCGTGGGTCGTGAAAGAGGACCCGCCGATCTCGATCGCACAGCGGGACACGGCGAAGGCGGTCCCCGGTGAGTCGACGGAGTTCACTGTCACCGTCGACCAGACCGGAACGGACACCGAGGACTCGGTGACTGTCGACATCTCCGATCTCTCTGCGGTCGACGGAAACGACACGGTTGCGGACGAGCGGGTGGGCGTCGAACCGCGAACCGTGACGCTCAACGAAGGCGAAGAGAACGTGACGGCGACGGTGGACCTTCCGGACGGAACGACGCCCGGCGAGTACCGCGGGACTGCCCGGGTGTTCGCCTCCGACGGTGGCGTCGTCACAGCACCGATAACGGTGACAGTACTTGCGCCCGGCGAAATCAGCGTAGAGTTCGTCGAAACGACCGAAACCGTCGAGACTGGTGAGAACGTCGAGGCAACCGTCAACGTGAGCAACGTCGGCGAGGTCACCGAGGAGGGGAGCGTGATATTCAGCATCCCCGAATCCGGACAGCAGTCCGAGACGGTCGCGCTCGACGGCGGAGAATCGGTGAGTCAGAACTTCACCGTGTCTGCCGACGAACCGGGAGAGTACACGGTGCAAGTTATCAGCCGAGCCGGCGACGACACCACAACGCTAGACGTACTGGGGCCGGCGGAGTTCGGAACGTCGATAGTGGGCACCCTGAGTGAAACGGACGTCGAACCGGGCGACGATGTCACGGTTAACGCCACAGTGGGGAACCTCGGAGATGAGCCGGATACACAGACGGTTTCCTTTAGTGTTGACAACGAAACCGTCGCCGAGCGGACGGTTGAGCTGGATCCCGACCAGCTGGAGACGTTCGAATTCACTTACGGGACCGATCGTGGAGACGACGGAGCGGTGGCAGCCGTCACGACCGAAGACGATCGAAGCGAAACGACGCTGACGGTCCGAGAGGACCGTTCGGATTTGGGGGTCGGCACCGGAAGCGGAATTCTGGTGGTACAGACGTCTGTGATCCCCGATGCCGACGGTGCAATCGTGGAATTCAGAGGAATTAACGAATCACAGACGCTTACCGCCGATCTCGCTGAGGAACTCGATCGGGCACCCAGCGACGAACACATTCGGGTTCGGTCGATAACACTTGATGCCGCGACCAGCATCGACGTGGTCAAGTACGACCTCTTCGAGCCGTCGGCAGAGCCGAGGACTGCACCGGCGCTCGACGACGAAACGGTGATCGGATACGTTCCGATAGAGCGAGAGAGACCGGCGGCAGATCCGGCGCTTGAGACCGCCTCGATAACGTTTGAGCTCGAAGCTTCTGGCCTTCCGGAATCCGCCGATTTCGAGGATGTAACCGTCTATCACGCCGGGGATCAGACGTGGAGTCAGGTCGAAACGTCACACAGAGGATCCGGCATCTTCCGGGTGAATGCGTCGAATCCCGCTACGCTGGCAGTAACCGTCGATCCTGATCCGGGAGCTGAGGGAGAGGAGCCGAACTCAGAGGAGGAGATGTCGGACTCGGAGGATGAGTCGCCGGAGAGACCGACGCAGCCCGAGAGCGAAGCGCCCGACGAAGAGGTGTTTGCCGTGCCTGGATTCGGCGCGGTTATTACGGTGTTGAGCCTCCTCATCGCGAGTTTGGTAGCCCGGAGGGTCGGGATTCGGACGGAGTGAGGGGGGTCAGAGTCCGTCGGTGATATCGAAGTCGCCTTTTTGATCAGGATCGTCGTCAGAACTGTTTTGTTCGTCGGTTTCGGGCGAGTTCCCGGCTCGTTGGTCGGCGTCCCCAACGACATCGAGGCCCCCCGCGAGCCCGGGGCCGAGGTCGTAGGTGTCGCGCACCGTCTGGGCCAACACGCCCTCGCGGTCGAAGACGACGTAGACGGCGACGAAGTCGTGCGCGGCGGGGCGGAGGACGAACACCTCGCGGGGCTCGTCGTCCCCCCGCGACTCGTTGACGCGCGCGACGAGCGGTTCGATCGGGAGCCGCCCCGCCCGGAGGTCGGCGAACGCGTCGCTTCCCGGCGCGTCGGCGAACAGGTACAGCGCGCCGTTCGGGTCCCCGTCGTTCGAGCGCGTCGTGACCGAGCCGACCGCCTCGCCCGCGGACCGGATCTGGTCCCACGCGTCGACGGCCGCCTCGAACATCCCCTCCACGTCGTCCGCGAAGCGGAACCGGCTCTCGCGGACGACCTCGAGGTCGGCGAAGCGGGCCGACCCGTCGGTCCACGCCAGCGTCGCGTCGACGACGAAGCCCGGCTCCAGCGACGTCACGCGGTCGGCGAGATCGCCCTCGTACCCCTCGGCGGCGGCGTACAGCGGGTCGAACCGGTCCTCGGCGTCGGGGTCGCTCGGGTCCACCGGTCCCTCCGGGTGCTCGACGAGGACGAACTCCTCGAGGGGGTCGGACGGGCCGGTCCCGTCGATGTCGGGACGCGGGCGGCGGTCGTGGACGCGGAAGCGGCCGCTCGTCGTCGGTTCCATACCGCACGGTCGGACGGGCAAGCGGAAAAGCCGGTCGGAACGCGGGAGCTGCCGAGGCGCCGACCGCACCGGATCCGTGTCGTTATGGGGCGGGCGACCCAACCGATCGGTAAATGGGGATCCTCGAGGACAAGTCGAACGCCAGGGTGTTCTACAAGTACCTCTCGAAGGTGTACGACAAGATCAACTGGTTCAACTGGAACGAGGAGATGCGCGCGGAGGCGCTCTCGTGGCTGGAGTTCGGCGACGATCCGAAGGTGCTCGACGTGGGGTGTGGCACCGGGTTCGGGACCGAGGGGCTCCTCGAACACGCCGACGACGTCCACGGGCTCGATCAGAGCGTCCACCAGATGGAGAAGGCGTTCGAGAAGTTCGGGAAACACGACCGCGTGAACTTCTACCGCGGCGACGCCGAGCGGCTCCCGTTCCGCGACGACACGTTCGACGTGGTCTGGTCCTCGGGATCGATCGAGTACTGGCCGAACCCGATCGAGGGACTCCGGGAGCTCCGACGCGTCGCGAAGCCGGGCGGACAAGTGCTCGTCGTCGGCCCCGACTACCCGCACAACCGCGTGTTCCAGCGGATCGCCGACGCGATCATGCTGTTCTACGACGAGGACGAGGCCGACCGGATGTTCGAAGCCGCCGGCTACGAGACGTACGAACACCACATCCAGCAGTCGACGCCCCGGAGCCCGCGCGCGATCACGACGGTCGCACGGGTCCCCGACGAGTAGCGACGCGGCACTTGGGCGGCTCCCGTTCCCCTTATTCCGACTCGACGACCGTCTCCAGCGTCGCGACCGGCCGGCCGTCGACCGAGACCTCGACGGTAACCGTTCGGCCGGGTTCGAGGACCGGGTCGTTCGTCCCCGCGACCCGGAACGACGCCGTTCCGCCGACGCGCAGGTCGCCGTCCGTCGCCGCGTTGAACGCGCCCGTCGGTCCCGGACGGAACCCCGCCGCGGAGAAGAACGGGACCGGCGGCTGTCGGGCGAGCGGCTCGCCGTCGACGCGCACCCGGACATCCAGTTCGCTCGCGTTCAGGGCGTCCCCGCCGCGGTGCGTGACCGCGATCCGGTCGTCGGTCGCCGACAGCGACAGGGACGCCGTCGGCGCCGGCTCCGGCGGGGCGCCGATCGCCGCGGTCACGACGCCGCCGGCGAGCACGACCGTGACGGCGAGCAGCAGGACGCCGGCGACGGGCGCGAGCCCGCGGGCGGACCGGGCGGAACGGGAGGCCGTCGGTGTCGCCTCGATCGGCGCACTCGTCTCAGTCGGCGCACTCGTCTCAGTCGGCGTGCTCGTCTCAGTCGGCGTGCTCGCCGTCGTCGACACGCTCGTCTCGTCCGGGGGATCGGTGTCAGTGGCCACGGGGAGACTGCCGCGGTATCCGGGAAAAGCGTCGGGGCGGCGCGAGCCCTACTCGCCGTCGTCGCTCTCGACCGGGTGCGGCGTCGCGATGGGTTCGAGGTCGTCGACGAACACCGCGCGGGGCTCGTCGACGACGGTGACCCGGTAGGATTCCGCGGGGGAGAGCGTCCGGACCGTGCCGTCCGCGTCGGTGGTGCCGATCGCTCGGCTGTCGCCGTCGCCGACGCTCTTCGTGACGGTGACGTCGGGGACGGGCTCGCCGGTCTCGTCGTCGCGGACGGTCACCGTCACCAGGCCGCCGGCGTAGCTGCGGTCGACGGTGACGTTAAAGCCGTCGCCGGACTCGGAGACGGACTCGGTGTCGGGGAACGCGTCGAGCGCGATCCGCTGGTGCTCGACGAACACCCGCTCCGTGCCGCCGCTGACGAAGGTGCGCAGGAGCCCGTACTCGTGGGGGATGGTGATCCGCTGGACCGAGCCGGCGCCGAAGGCGTCGGGCTCGCGGAGCGACGCCGTCTCGGGATAGGCGGCGGACGTGACCTCGATCGCCTCGTCGTTGCCGATCGTGCCGCCGCCGCGGTCCCAGCGGTCGATCCGGAAGACCTCGCGGACGTACTCCCCGTCGACGATCGTCGCTAACACGATCGACCGGTCGCTCGACTCCACGTACACCTCGCTGGCCGACACCTCGCCGCGCGCCGCCGAGAGCGCGATCTCACGGACGGGCCCCTCGTACACCTGCAGCGCGACCTGGAGCTCGTCGAGCCGGGTCGGTGAGCTGAACCCGTCCGTCTCCTCGGCGAGCGCGTCGAGCTCGTCGAGCCGCTCGTCGTACTCGCGGGCGGTCGCGGCGATGCGGACGAGCTCGTCGAGGAGCTCCCGGTCTGATAGCTCGCCGGCGGCGTGCGCGCTGAACGCCTCCGCCTGTCGGCTGTTGAGCGTCACCTCGTCGCGTTCGACCTGGTTGATCGCCGCGAGGATGCGGCGCTGCCGTTCCGTGCTCGTCTCGGCGGCCTCGATCCGCTGGACGACCGCCGCGGTCTCCATGGCGGCGTCGGTCTCGTCGACGGCGAAGCCGACCGACGATCCGAGGTCCGCGCCGCGGGCGGCGGCGCCGACGCGCGTGTCCGCGTCGGTCGGCGCGGACAGCGTCCGGAACGTGAGGTTCGCCGCGTCGACCTGCGATCGGTCGGGGTCGACGCCGTCGAACGCGCCGACGCGATCGGACGCGACCGGATCGGACGCGACCGGATCGGCGACCGCCCCCGCAACCGCCGCCGGCGACACCGCGCCGGCGATCGGCGCGAGCAGAAGCAGGACCGCGAGGGAGATCGGGAGGGCTCTCATACGTCTCGGTTCGCGCCAGGATATAAAAAATCCACCTCAACGAGCCGACGGAACCGATCGGGAGCGCGGCCGATCCGCCCGTCGCGACCTCGTTCGAAGGCAAAACGAACGATGGAAAGCGTTTTGCCCGGCGCCTGAGTGCCCTGATCTGTATGCGGAACGCCCCGCCTCGCGCTCTCCTCGTCGGGCTGATCGCCGTCGCGCTCGTCGCGAGCGGCGTCGCCCCCGTCGCGGGAGACGCGCCCTCGCCTTCGCCCTCCATCGACGCCGACGCGGCGGCCGCCGGTTCGTCGACCGCCGGTCCCCCGGGAATCGGCTCAGCGACCGTCGGTCCGGCAACTGTCGATCCGGCGACGGTCGAACAGATCGACGAACCGTTCGACCCGGATACGGCGACGCAAATCCGGATCGAGCCGACGCCCGACAGGGACGCCCGGTGGACCGTGTCGGTGAGGTACGCGCTCGCCGACGAGACCGACCGCGCCGCGTTCGACGCGACCGGCGACCGGTTCCGCGACGGGGAGATCGGCCCCGACGCCGCCCTGTTCGAGGGATTCGCCCGCGAGGCGAGCCGGAACGTCGACCGGACGATGCGGATCGAAGACGTCGAGCGCGAGGTCGTCGTCCACGACGACCCCTCGTCGTTCGACGTGGCGGGCGACCAGACGACGGCGGTCGGCGAACTCCGACTGACGTTCGTCTGGACCGAGTTCCTCGAAGCGGACGGCGAGAACCTGGTGTTGGGCGACGCCCTGACCACGCCGAACGACGGGACGTGGCTGCTCTCGCTGGAGGAGGGGCAGACGCTCGAGGTGGCGACGCCGGAGGGGTACACCGTCACCGGAACCCCGGGCGCCACGGTCCCGCTGCGGGACAACGCCGTGATCATCGAGGGGCCGCGCACCTTCGCCGAGGGAGAGCGGGTCGCGGTCGTGTACGCCCCCGCGGGCACGACCGCGCCCCCGTGGACGATGCTCACCGCCGCGATCGTCGTCGCCGCGGTGCTCATCGCCGGGAGCATCGTCGGCTACCGGCGCCGGACCGACGGGGAACACGACCCGGTCGCGGGCGCGAGCGCCGACGAGGGAGCGGTCGACAGCGACGGCGGAGAGCCGACCGACGGCGGGCCGCGCGGCGGCGCGGACGGGAATGCGGACGGCCCGGATCCGACGGGCGATGACACGGGAGCCGACGACGCGACCGGCGGAGCGGGCGACGGGGAGGACCTCTCGCTGTTGTCCGACGAGGAGCGCGTCGAGCGGCTTCTCGAGGACAACGGCGGGCGGATGCGACAGGCCGACATCGTCGCGGAGACCGGGTGGTCGGACGCGAAGGTGTCGCAGCTGCTCTCCGCGATGGCCGATTCGGGGCGGGTGGAGAAGCTCCGACTGGGCCGCGAGAACCTGATCTCGATCCCGGACGACGACGGCGACGGAGACGGCTCCGACGCCGAAGACGGCGGCGACAGGGTATCCGGGGCCTGAGTCGACGGCGGCGACGGGGGATCCGATATCAGAGTCCGACGGCGACGACAGGAGATCCGAGAGTCGAGGCCGACGACGAGGCGAAAGGGAACGGCCGACTTCGGCGAGGGAGAGGCGGAAACCGCGAGCCCGCGGTGCGGCGTTCCGAAAGCTCTTACAGGCCGAACGACGGAGTATCGATCATGAAAGTTCTGGTGACAGTCAAGGAGGTTGCGGAGCCGGACGACGACTTCGCGATCGAAGGCACGGACATCGCCGCGTCCGACCTCGAGTACGACCTCAACGAGTGGGACGACTACGCGGTCGAGGCGGCGGTGCAGCTGGCCGAGGCGGGGATCGCCGACGAGGTCGTCGCCGTCACCATCGGCCCGGAGCGCGCGGAGGAGACGATCCGGATGGCGCTCGCGAAGGGGGCGGACCGCGCCGTGCGGGTGTGGGACGACGCCTTCGAGGCCGGCTTCGCCGACGTCGCCGCGAAGGTGACGACGCTCGAGGCGGTCGTCGAGGCGGAGGAGCCAGACCTCGTGCTCGGGGGGGTACAGGCAGCCGACACGGGGTTCGGCGCGACGGGCGTCGCGCTCGCCGAGCGGATCGGCTTCGAGCACGCCGCCGTGGTCAACGACCTCGAGGTCGACGCCGACGGCGGCGTCGCGCACGTCCATCGGGAGCTGGAGGGCGGCGTCGAGGAGCTGACGGAAGTGGACCTCCCCGCCGTGTTGACCGTCCAGACCGGGCTCAACGAGCCGCGGTACGCGAGCCTCAGGGGCATCCGACAGGCGCAGCGCAAAGAGATCGACGCGAGGGATCTGGCTGACCTCGGGCTGTCGGCCGCCGACGTCGAGAGCGCGCTGACGATCGCCTCGATGTACGAGCCGGAGAGCGAGTCGGACGCCGAGATCATCGAGGGCGACGCGGGGGAGAGCGCGTCGCGCCTCGCCGAGGTCCTCCGCGAAAAGGGGGTGGGCGCGTGATGAGCGTGCTCGTCGTCTCGGAACACCGGCGCGGAGAGCTCCGAGACGTGTCCCGCGAGGCGATCACGGCCGGCCGGGAGCTCGCCGACGCGCAGGGAGGCGACCTCCACGTTGCGGTGATCGGCGGCGACACCGACCGGTTCGCCGAGGACCTGAACCGCGAGGGCGTGGACGCGATCCACGCGGTCGCCAACGGCGAGGAGTTCGACCACAACGTCTACCAGTCGGCGGTCGAGGCGCTGCTCGAGACGGTCGACGCCGAGACCGTCGTGATCCCGAACTCGGTCAACGGACTGGACTACGCGCCCGCCGTCGCCGAGGCGACCGACCGGAGCCTGGTGACCGACGCGATCGGCTTCGAGTCCGACGACGGGCTGACCGTCACCCGCGAGATGTACGGCTCGAAGGTGGAGACGACCGTCGACGTGGCCGACGACCGCTTCGTCCTCACCGTCCGCGGCGGCGAGTGGGCGCCGGCCGAGGGCGTCGGCGACGCGACGGTGGAGTCCGTCGACGTCGATCTCCCGGAGTCGGGCGCGCGCGTCACGGGCTTCGAGGAGGTCGGCGGCGGCGACGTCGACATCGCCGACGCCGACGTGCTCGTCTCTGTCGGCCGCGGGATCGAGGAGGAGGAGAACCTGGAGCTGGTCGAGGGGCTCGCCGACGCGCTCGGCGCGACGCTCTCCGCCTCCCGGCCGATCGTCGACAACGGCTGGCTCCCGAAGAACCGCCAGGTCGGGCAGAGCGGGAAGGTCGTCACGCCGGACGTGTACATCGCGATCGGCATCTCCGGCGCGGTCCAACACGTCGCCGGCATGAAGGGCTCGGACACGATCGTCGCCATCAACACCGACCCGAACGCGCCGATCTTCGACATCGCCGACTACGGGATCGTCGGCGACCTCTTCGACGTGGTGCCCGAGCTCGTCGACGAGTTCGCGTAGTTAGCGTCGACCAGGTGCCGGTCCCGCGCCGGCAGCAACCTCTTTGACCCCGGGTGAGTACCGGACGGCCAGACGGGCCCGCCGTCGCTCACGATGACCCCGATCCGCGCCACCGTCCCGACCGCCGAGGAAGCGAGAGCGCTGCTCACCGGGATCCGGCGGACCGCCGGTCCGGGGGTCGACGCGGTCGCCGCGGACCTGGCCGCCGACGAGCCGGACGCGGCGCTGCTCGACCTCGTTACTGCCCCGTTCGCGTCCGTCGACGACGTCGACGAGCGGCTGGCGCGGACCGAGTCGTACCTCCGCGAGCGCGGCGACCGGCGGGCGGTGTTCCTCACGGTGTACAGCCGGATGACAGCGACCGTCCGGACCGCGATCGACGACGGCGCGTTCCTCGATCCCGAGTGGGCCGCGTCGTACCTCGTCGCCTTCGCGGAGCGCTACCGTCGGGCGCTGGTGGCATTCGAGCGGCGGGCGTTCGAGGCGCTCCCGCGGCCGTGGCTGATCGCCTTCGCCGCCGGGGCGCGCGGCGAGACGCTCGTCGCGCAGGACGCCCTGCTCGGCATCAACGCCCACATCGTCTACGACCTCGCGTACACGCTCGACGACGTGGGTATCGACCCGGATCGCAACGCCAAGCGCGAGGACCATGACCGCATCAACGCGATCCTCGCCCGCCTGGTCCAGACCGTGCAAGACGCGCTCGTCGAGACGTACGGCGCGGTCGGAATCGACGGGATCGACCGGGTGCTCGATCCCCTCGACGACCGGCTGGCCCTGCTCGGACTGAAAGGCAGTCGGGAGTTCGCGTGGCGGAACGCCGTGTTGCTGGCGGACCTCCCGGCGTGGCTCGCCGATCGGTACGTCGGCTGGCGCGCCGAGACCGTCTCGACGGGCGCCGCGGCGGTCGTCCTCGCGCCCGACATCGACGCCGAGGCGAAGGCGCACCTGCGGGAGTCGGAGGCCGAAGCCGACGCGGCGGCGGCCTTCCGCGAGGGGATCCGACGGCGGATGTGAGCGGTTTCGAGGGAGAAACACCTATCACGGTCGTCGCGGATGTGACGACTATGCCACACATCCGGGGGACGATCCACGGCGTCGCCGCGATGGTGACGCTCGTCGTCGGATCGATGCTGACGAACACGATCCGCGAGGAGTACGAGCTGTTCGCGCAGGTCGCCGGGGCGACGACCCACCTGCTCGTCGAGGTCGCGGAACTGCCGGTCTCGCGCGAGATCGCCGAGGTGGTGGTTCCCGTGGGCGTGTTGATGGGGATCTGGGTGTTCGCGTACGAGCTCCAGCGGCTCTCGCGGGCGGACTGAGGTTCGGACCCGCGGCGCGAACCGCCCGCTTCACCTCCCCGACGCGGCCCGGTCTCGGGGCGTTTATGACCCCGCCGACCCTCCGATCCGGCATGAGCGAGGCCGACGAGCAGACGGCTGCGACCGCGACCGGCCGGGAGATCTGGATCGAGAAGTACCGGCCGCAGTCGCTCGACGACATCCACGGCCAACAGGAGATCGTCGAGCGGCTCCAGAGTTACATCGAGCAGGACGACATCCCGCACCTCCTCTTCAGCGGCCCTGCCGGCGTCGGAAAAACGACCGCCGCCACCGCGATCGCTCGACAGGTGTACGGCGAGGACAACTGGCGCGGCAACTTCCTCGAACTCAACGCCTCCGACCAGCGCGGGATCGACGTGGTGCGCGACCGGATCAAGGGGTTCGCGCGCTCGTCGTTCGGCGGCGACTTCCGGATCGTGTTCCTCGACGAGGCGGACTCCCTCACCGACGACGCGCAGTCGGCGCTCCGCCGGACGATGGAGCAGTTCTCCGACAACACCCGATTCATCCTCTCGTGTAACTACTCGTCGAAGATCATCGACCCGATTCAGTCGCGGTGCGCCGTCTTCCGCTTCTCGCCGCTCTCGGACGAGGCCGTCGCCGCGCAGACCCGCGAGATCGCGGCGGCGGAGGGGATCGAGGTGACCGACGCCGGCGTCGACGCCCTCGTGTACGCCGCGGACGGGGACATGCGCCGCGCGATCAACTCCCTGCAGGCGGCGGCGACGACCGGGGACGTGGTCGACGAGGAGGCGGTGTACGCGATCACGGCGACCGCGCGCCCGGAGGAGATCGAGTCGATGGTGACGAACGCACTGAAGGGGGACTTCACGCGGGCCCGGGCGACCCTCGACACCCTCCTCACGGAGACGGGGATGGCCGGCGGCGACGTGATCGACCAGCTCCACCGCTCCGTCTGGGAGTTCGATCTGAGCGAGCGCGAGGCGGTCGCGCTGATGGAGCGGATCGGCGAGGCGGACTACCGGATCGCCGAGGGCGCGAACGAGCAGGTGCAGCTGGAGTCGCTGCTCGCGTCGCTGTCCCTGGAAGAATAGTCGATCTCGGACGACGCCGGGATCGGTTGTAGGGGTGCTGGCAGACTGACGGCGAATGCCTTCGAGGCCCCGGTAGCCCGACGATACGTGATCGACGTTGCTGCGGTGAACAGCTTCAAACCCCCAGCCGCTCGGCTGTGCGCTGACACTTATAAACAGCCGATCGACACGAACGCCTCCAAAGCCCCAGCCGCGAGGCGGCTGCCCCTTTGAGTCCCGCCCCGCACAGCACCGCAGCCTCACGCCTCCCCAGCCTCGCCGCGGCCGCCAGTGGCGGCCGCGGGCTCCCTCGCGCGTGACCTCGCGCCCGTATCAGGGCGCTCGGCGGCACGCGCCACCGCAACACGCCCAAGTGTGAATCGGCGTCGACGCCGGGCGCGCTTTTTAAGCCGGACGCGCACGGACGGCGAGTATGCTCGTCGTCGTCTCGGACACCCATTCGCGCGAGGAGACGAAGCTGCAGGGCCGGACCGCGGAGGCGGTCCGGGAGGCCGACCTCGTCGTTCACGCGGGCGATTTCTACCGCGAGCCGGTGCTCGACGCCTTCGAGTCGGCCGCGCGGAGCCTGCGGGCCGTCTACGGCAACAACGCCGACGCGGCGATCCGCGACCGGCTGCCCGAAGCCAGGACGGTCGAGTACGAGGGAGTCCGGTTCGCGGTCACGCACCGACACCGCAGCGGCGACACCGGGCTCGTGATGCTCGGCCGCGAGCGCGACGCCGACGCCGTGATCTGCGGCCACAGCCACCGTCCCCGCTTCGACGACTCGGGGGCGCTCCCGATACTGAACCCCGGAAGCCACGCGCAGCCCCGCGGGAACCGACCGGCGCACGCGGAGCTCGAACCGGTCTCCGGAGGGGAGCGCGCGCTGAACGGACGGCTCGTCACGCCGGACGGCGACGTCTTCGAGGAGTTCCGGATCGCGCACTGAGTCGGAGGAAGGGTGAAACGGTACCGCCCGCCGAACCGGGAAGGGGGGAGGGATCGGCGGGCGAACGCGACGCCCCGCGTGGATCGGTCGGACCGGGAGGCGGGCGTGGAGGGAGGGTAGGGGGCTGAGCGGGGAGGGTGGTAGAGACCCGAGCGGGTGCGGGTCGTGTGCCGTCGCAGCTCGCCGGTCGGCGACCGATCGTGGGGAGAGGGCCGAAGCGGGGGTCGCATCGACACCTTGCGCCGGTGATAGCTTATAGGTAGCTTATGGACAAAGGCGCGTTTTAGTCACCGGGCGACTCCGGTCGGGAGCGACGCCCGAGATCGACGCCCGAAACCGGCGGCCGGGAGCGACGCCCGGAACCGGCGGACTGAACCGGCGGTCCATCGCCTGCCGAAACGCATAACACCGTGCCGACGGATTCGAGTGTATGCTCCCGGTCGAACCGTTGTTCGTCGTGATCCTCCTCGTCTTGCTCGGGTTCTTCTTCTTCGCGTTTCTGCTGGTCCGGCGCACGCTGACGGGGCTCCGCGAAGGGTACGAGGACGGGCAGCGGTAAGATGGTCGTCGCAACTGTCGCCACCCTCGGGGTCGCCGCCGCGGCCAGCCTCTTCATGGCGTGGTCGATCGGGGCCGGCTCCTCCGGGTCGACCCCGTTCGCGCCGGCGGTCGGCGCCAACGCCATCTCCGTGATGCGCGCGGGGCTCGTCGTCGGGGTGTTGGGCCTGCTCGGCGCGATCCTGCAGGGCGCGAACGTGACGGAAGCGGTGGGGACCGAGCTGATCGGCGGCGTCACGCTCACCGCCGGCGCCGCCATCGTGGCGCTGCTCACCGCGGCCGCGCTCGTCGCGATCGGGGTGTTCGCCGGCTACCCGATCGCGACCGCCTTCACGGTCACCGGCGCGGTCGTCGGCGTCGGGCTCGCGATGGGCGGCGACCCGGCGTGGCCGAAGTACACCGAGATCCTCACGCTGTGGGTGCTCACCCCGTTCGCCGGCGGCGGGGTCGCCTACGTCGTCGCTCGCGGGCTCATCGGCGACGCGCTCCCGGAGCGACCGCTCACCGCCGCGCTCGCCGGGCTCGTCGGCGCGATCGTCGCGAACGTCGGATTCGCGCTGCTCGGGCCGGCGGGCGAGCAGGCGTCGCTGTCGGAGGCGCTCGGTCCCGGGCTCGGGCTCGGCGCGATCGGGACGCCCCTGATCACGGCCGCGGTCGCCGCGATCGTCGCGGTCGCGGTGTACGCCGACCTCGGTCGCGACCGCGAGGGCGCTCAGCGCCGGTTCCTGCTGGCGATGGGCGGGCTCGTCGCCTTCTCGGCCGGTGGCTCGCAGGTCGGCCTCGCGATCGGCCCGCTCGTGCCGATCTTCAGCGACGTGGGCGTCCCGCTGTGGGCGCTGCTCGTCGGCGGGGGCGCGGGGCTGCTCGCCGGGTCGTGGACCGGCGCGCCGCGGATGATCAAGGCGATCTCGCAGGACTACGCCTCGATGGGACCGCGGCGGTCGATCTCGGCGCTCATCCCGTCGTTCGCGATCGCACAGACCGCCGTCGCGTTCGGGATCCCCGTCTCGTTCAACGAGATCATCGTCTCCGCCATCGTCGGCGCGGGCTACGCCGCGGGTGACGCCGGGGTGAGCCGGGCGAAGATGGGGTACACCGTGTTCGCGTGGATCGCGTCGCTCGTCGGGTCGCTGGCGCTCGGGTTCGGCGTGTACTCGGCCGTGCAGTTCGTGCTGTAACGATCACCCGGATCCACGAGCGGTGAGTCTCCAGTTATATAGATTAACAGCGGAGCGGTGGTGAATACCTCCAAAGCCCCAGTCGGCTCCGGTCGAGGGGCTCGCTGCGCTCCTCAGTCGCTCGTTTCACTCGCTCCTCGCGGTGCTTGCGTCGCCCATCTTCCCGGAGCCGACTGCCCCTTTGAGTCCCGCACCGCACAGCACCGCAGCCTCACGCCTCCCCAGCCTCGCGGCTCGCTCGGGGCTCCCTCCGGTCGCCCACTCCGCTCACCGCTCCCTCGCGCGTGCACCTCGCGCCCGTATCAGGGCGCTCGGCGGCACGCACCGACCGCAAAGCGACGGTGGGAACTACTCGTCGCTCGGGTACGTCGGCAGCCGGGCGGACTGCGCGCTCCCTCTGACGGAGGGGAACGGGAGGTCGGCGCGGGTCGCCGGCACCTCCTCGCCGTCGACGCGCACGGTGGGGTCGGCGAGGTCGGCGTCGAACCTGACGAGCGCGAGGGCGATCGGGTCGCCGGCGGCGGGACCGACCGCCGCGCGGGTCACCTCGCCGACCGCCTCGTCGCCGTCGAAGACGGCCGCGCCGGGAGCGGGCAGGACCTCGTCGTACCCCTCCGGATTCGCGTCGCCGTCGATGTCGGCGGTCGCGTCGGCGAGGCCGCCGAGGTCGAGCCCGACGAGCCGCCGGCTCGGTCGGCCCTGATTCTCGACGCGGGAGACGACCTCCTGGCCGACGTAACAGCCCTTCTCGAAGTCCAGGGCGTTGCGGAGCCCGAGGACGTTCGGCACCGTTCCCTCCAGTTCGTACTCGAAGAGGGGCGTGCCGGCCTCGAGCGAGAGCGCGTCCCACGTCCGGTAGCCGAAGGGGGCCGCGTTGAGCCCGCGGTTGAGCAGCGTGTCGAGCACCTCTTCGGCGTCCTCGGCGGCGCAGACGACCTCGTACCCCTCCTCGCCCAGGGGCGCGTCGGTCGCGATCACGGTGACGCCGGCGTCGACCATCGACCCGCGGACGAAGGAGAGCGGCTTCTCGGGGGCCCCCGGTCCGCCGAGCACCGAGGCGATCTTCTCGGTGGACTTGGGACCGTGGACCCCGAAGACGCCGAGCTCCTCGGAGATGTCGTCGATCGCCACGTCCTGGATGAACACCTTGCTTGCCCAGTCCTCGGCGACCGCCTCGGCCCGCTCGGGCGGGAGGAAGACGAGCAGGCGCTCGTCGGCGTTGTACACGTACATGTCCGTCTCGATGCCGCCCTGCGGGTCGAGCAGGAGCGCGTACACCCCCTGTCCGTCCTCGTCCGGCACCCGGTTGGAGACGGCGTTGTCGACGAACTCGACGCGGTCTTCGCCCGTGACGGCGAGCACGCCGTACCCCATCTCGATCGCGCCGACGACGTTGCGGACCGCCTTGCCGACGCGCTCGGGCTTCCGGTAGTGGTCGACCACCTGACGGCCGCCGCGGTCACGGTACACCGCGCCGTGGGCGCCATGAGTGTCGGAGACGAGAGTCATACCGGTACGGAGTCGGGCGAGCGGCAAAAGGCCGCTGGCTTCGGCGGACGCGGGGCGATTCCCTGCCGCCCCCGCACCTCGCGGGTGCATTTCGTGTCGTTACGTCCCGATCCGGTGTCCCTACAGACCGAGCCGGTCGCGGACGGCGTCGACGAGGGAGCCCGCTCCGTCGTCAATCTGGTCCTCGGGGTCGGGGATGACGCGGTCGTGCGGGTACACGCGGACCCGTTCCCGACTCTCGACGGTGATGAGCGAGTCCTCTTTCAGCGCCGACAGCGCCTCCTCGACGGCGTCGATGTCGGCGTCGACGGCCGCGCGCAGCTCCAGCACCGTCATCCCCTCGTCGCCGCGGTCGACGAGCGCGTCCAGCAGCGCGACCTCGACGTCCGGCCGGTCGCGGTACTCCGGCTTTGCGGCCATACATCGCAGTTAGACAGGATACGGTTTACGTCTACCGGCGGCGGGGAGTCGCCGACGGAGCAGCGAGACGTCTACCGGACGAGCCGCGAACAGGAGCCGCAGAGGTTCTCCTCTTTCACGTCGACCTCGCGGACCGTCGGCGAGAAGGACATGACGCACTTGCTGTTGTCGCAGTGCTCCAAGCCGAGCGTGTGGCCGATCTCGTGGACGACCTCCTTGCGGACGCGGTCGGAGAACACGTCGACCGCGGGCTTCGTCGAGACGCCCCCGTCGGAGGAGGTGCGGAGGCGATGGGTCGAGATCACGGAGCCGCTGCCGTTGAGGTACGCGAGCCCGAACACGTAGTTCCGGCGGCGGTAGTAGAGGTCGCGCGGGGTGATCCCGATGTTCTTGTCGCCGCCCCCGACGCGACCGACGGTCTCGATGAGGTCCTCGGCGCGGTACTGGTCGCGGTCGCCGTCGTAGGCCGTCTCGGGGATCGGCTGGTCGTCGTGGACGGTCACGTCGCAGTCGTACACCGAACGGAGCGCGGCGGAGGCCTCGCGTTTCACGCGGGGGGTGACCTCCCCGACTGGGACGATGTCCACGAGCATGGAACCGCTTATGACCGCCGCAATCATAAAGCCCGCGCCGTGGTCTCATCCACCCGTCGCGCGCTGGTCGAAGAAATTGCGGGACACGACCGCCTCGTCGAGGTCGGCGTCGGCGACCGACCGGGGGTCGCGCGAGCGCTCGCGGAGCGGGGGTGCCGGGTCGTCGCCGTCGACGTCGAACCGGGAGACCGGACGCGGGCGGCCGCACAAGAAACCGAGAGCGAGGAGGTTGCGGGGTCGCTCCGCGTCCGGCGAGGGGACATCCTCGCGCTCGCGGACGGGAAAAGTGAACGCGACGGCGATCCCCTCGCTGACCCCGACGACGACGCGGACGGCCGCACCGCGGTCGGCGCGGTGTACGCGTGTCACCTTCCGGCCGAACTGCAGAGCCCGACCGTCGCGCTCGCCGACCGGCTCGACGCGGCCTGCGCGTTCACCACCCTCGGGTTCGAGGAGCCTGTCGTCCCGGTGCGGCGGCGTTCCGTCGACGGAGCCGTGCTGTACGTCGCACGGGACGGGGAGCGCGGGGGACCGCCGCCAGACCCGGAATGAGCCGACGGGAGCGAAACCGAACGAACCCGACCGGATCGACGAGAACCCGAACGTTCTTTCCCGTTCCTGCCGGCGTACGGGTATGCAGGTCGACGCAGTCGTCCTCGACATCGACGGGGTGTTGGTCGACGTGGCGGACTCCTACCGGCGGGCCATCATCGAGTCCGTCGAACGAGTGTGTGACAAGACGATCGATCGCGACGCGGTCCAGTCGTTCAAGGACGCCGGCGGGTTCAACAACGACTGGGAGCTGACGAACGCGGCTGCCCTCTACGTGCTCGCCCGCCGCGAGGGGCTCGGGATGGACGTGGAGACGTTCACCGACCGAGTCGCCGAGGAGGGCGGCGGGCTCGACGCCGCGAAGGCGGTCGTCGGCGACCTCCCCCGCGTCGCGCAGGCGCGCGTCCGCGACCAGTGGGACACCGACCGCCTCCGCGAGACGTTTCAGGCGCTGTACCTCGGCGCGGACCTGTACCGCGAGCTGGAGGGCGGCGAGCCGCCGCTGTCGGCGCCGGGATACATCCACGACGAGCCGACCCTGGTCGATCCCGAGACGATCGCCGACCTCACCGACCGGTTCGACGTGGGCGTGTTAACCGGGCGGCCCGCCGCCGAGGCGGAGATCGCCTTGGAGCGCGTCGGCCTCGACGTGCCCGAGGACCGGCGGTTCACGATGGACGACTGGGAGGAGGGGAAGCCGCACCCGCGGGCCCTGGTGACCCTCGCGGAGCGGTTCGACGCCGACCGGGTCGCCTTCGCCGGCGACACGCTCGACGACGTGCGGACCGCGCGCAACGCCGACGACGAGGACGCGAGCCGCGTCTACTACGGGATCGGCGTCCTCACCGGCGGCCTGACCGGCGAGGATGGGCGTCGGAAGTACACCGAGGTCGGTGCGGACGCGGTCGTCGAAGACGTGAACGAGCTGGTGACGCTGTTGGAGTAGAAAACGAGAAAACGGGAGATAGAGGATGGGCCTTGCCGGATTTGAACCGGCGATCACTCCGTTATGAGCGGAGGGCTTTGAGCCAGACTAAGCTAAAGGCCCGACAGATCCGGGATATACGAGGCACGTTCTTTAGCCTACCGCATTACCCCGATCGGAGGCGATCGAGGACCGTGTCAAGCCGGTACTCGGTGTGCCAGTTCACGTTCGCCCGGTTGTTGTTCGCGGCGGGTTCGTACCGGATCGTGGTCGCCGTCGATCCGGCGTCTTCGATCGGGACGAGATAGATCTCCTCGTTCGTGACGTTCAGGGCTGCGAAGTAGTCGATCTCGCCGTCGTATCCCTCTCGTTCGTACCCCTCGCTTTTCGTCCGAACGCTTCGGGTCCGGAACTCCACCGCACCGTCGCGTTTGCCGTCGAACGCGGTCTTGACCTGTATCCGGTGAAAGCTGCCGTCGATCTCCATCACGAGGTCGTATGGTTCGTTATCGTACGCCGGGGTGAGGACGGAGACGCCGCGAGCGATCAGCTCCGCCGTGACGATCGCTTCCGTGGCCTGTCCGCGCTTCTGAGGTTCGCCGAGTCGGTCGTACTGCTCGGAGCGCGACATACGACGCCCTGCGTCGGTTTCGTACAAAACGCGTGGTCGTCATCAAGACCGTATGAAAGAAGCGCCGAAGCCAGGACTCGAACCTGGGACCGCCTCGTGACTGTGACGTCCGGGGGGAAACCCACCGAGCGTCGTAACAGCGAGGCGCTCTACCAACTGAGCTACTTCGGCTCATCTCCGAGTACTCGACTCGTTTTGATAGGGCTTTCGTTTCCGCCCGACGCGAGTGCGATCAGTTGGCGCGGCGCAGTCGAACCCGCCCCTCGTCTCCCGATCGCGATCCCGATCACCGCTTTCGCGCGGCCACCGACACGTTTTCGGCCGAACCGCGAGAAGCCGACTCCATGGACGATCTCGAGGCGGTGCTGTCGCGCGTTCGCGACCGGGTGGTGCCCGAGCCGGCGGAGCGCGAGCACCTGCGAGCCGTCGCCGCCGATCTCACCGAGCGGACCCGGGAGGCGATCGCCGACCTCCCCGTCGACGCCGACGTGGTGCAGGTGGGGTCGACGGCGCGGGGCACGTGGGTCTCCGGCGACCGCGACATCGATCTCTTCGTACGGTTCGACGCCGACCTCGACCGCGAACAGCTGGAGGAGTACGGGCTCGCCGTCGGCCACGCCGTCCTCCCCGACGGCCACGAGGAGTACGCCGAACACCCCTACGTGAAGGGCACCCACGAGGGGTTCGACGTGGATCTCGTCCCCTGTCACGACGTGGCGACCGCCGGCGACCTCGTCTCCGCCGTCGACCGCACCCCCTTCCACGACGCGTACCTGTCCGCGCGGCTGGACGAGGACCTCGCCGACGACGTGGTGCTCGCGAAGGCGTTCCTGAAGGGGATCGGCGCGTACGGCAGCGACCTCCGCACCGAGGGGTTCTCGGGGTACCTGACCGAGCTGCTCGTCTTGGAGCTCGGCGGGTTCGTCCCCCTCGTGGAGTCCGCGCGGAGCTGGCACCCTCCCGTGGAGTTCGACCCTGAGGGCCACGCCGAGCGGACCTTCGACGACCCGCTGGTCGTGGTGGATCCGACCGACCCGACGCGGAACGTCGCGGCCGTGCTCTCGGCGGCGAACCTCGCGCGGTTCCAGCACTACGCCCGCGAACTGCTCGCGACGCCGAGCGAGGAGCCGTTCGAACCCGAAGCGCTGACGCCGCTCGGCCCGGGCGACGTTCGCGACCACCTCGACCGGCGAGAGACGACGCCGGCCGCCGTCGTGTTCGACGCGCCCGACGTGGTCGACGACCAGCTGTGGCCACAGCTCCGGCGGTCGCTCGACGGGGTCGTCCGGGGACTGAACGAGCGCGGCTTCGACGTGCTCCGCGCGCAGGCGATGACGGACGCGGCGGACGGGGCGGACAACGGAGGCGACGGTAGAGACGACAACGAGTCCGGCGCCGAGCGCGCAGCGCTGTACGCCGAACTGGAGGTCGCGACGCGGCCGGCCGTAGTGCGCCACGAGGGGCCCCCGGTCGCGGTGCGGAAGCACGCCGCGAGCTTCTACGAGTCGTACGCCGACGACGTGGACCCGGAGACCTACGGCCCGTTCATCGACGGCGACCGGTACGTCGTCGAGCGGGAGCGGGAGTTCACGACGGTCCGCGAGTACCTCGAAAGCGACGCGGCCGGGGACGTGGCGCTCGGCGCGCAGGTCGAGCGGGAGTTCGCCGAGCGCGACGTGCTCGTCGGCGACGCGGTGGCGACGCTCGCGCCCGCGTTCGGAGTGCCGCTCAGGGAGTTCTACGAGCCGCATCCGTAGTGGCACGGAGGGGTCCGAGAGCGCGGCCGAGAACTGCGACCGAAGAGCAGCCTACCGCGAGAGCCGATCCGAGACGAGGTACACGAGCGCGACGAGCGCGAGCAGGACGGCGCCGACCGCCGACATGAACGCCGCGACCCGCGGGAAGACCAGCCAGAAAGCGACGTAAAACGAGAACGCGAACGCGAGCAGACCGGCGATCACCACCCCGCGGGTCGGGTTCTGGACGGCGGCGACGAACGCGCGCTGCGGGAGCGAGAGATCCCCGAAGTCGACCGGCACGTCGGGTTCGTCGGCGTCGTCGGGACTCTCGCCCGGAGCCTCGGTGGTCGAGGCGTCGATCCGATCCTCGGCGTCGTCGGTCACGCAAAGCGGTAGGGTCCGGACCCGCCTGTACCTGTCGTTCCCCGAACCGCGGTCAGGCGAGCGCGCCGCCGACAGCCGCCCCGACGAGGAACGCGAGCAGCGCGACCGTCAAGTTCGCGGCCGCGAACCCGACCGCGGCTCGTCGCTCGCCGTCGGCCGCGGTCGAGACGGTTTCGACGGCGAACGAGGAGAACGTCGTGAACGCGCCGCAGAACCCGACGGCGGCGAGGAGCGTCGCCTCCGAGCCGATCGGCGCGGCGAGGAGGACGCCGAGCGAGAGGCTCCCGAGCGCGTTGACGACCACGACCGAGCGGCGCCCCTCGACCCGGAGGCCGACCGCGTGCCGGGCCGCGGCGCCGGCCGATCCGCCGATTCCGACGAGGACGGCCGCAAACAGCGGATCGGTCACAGTCGCCCCCCGACGAACAGCCCGGCCGCGGCGGCCGCGAGCCCGGCGACGTAGCTCGCGGCGACGTACGCGGCGCCGGCGGTCGTTCCGAGCGACGCGGCGTCGGCGACGAAGGTGCTGTAGGTGGTGAACGAGGAGAGCGCGCCGGTCCCGACGAACAGCCGCGTCCGGCGGCTCGGTGCGCACGCGAGCAACACGCCGAGCGCGAAGGAGCCGAGGACGTTCGCGAGGAGGGTCCCGACGCCGGTCGCGTCGCCGGCGGCGACGTCGACCCCGTGTCTGGCGACGGCGCCGACGAACCCGCCGAGCGCGACGAGGAGGAACCCGAGCGGCGTCCGTTCCATACCGCGTCGTCGTCCCCGCTTATCATGGGTCTTCGGACTTCGCGGCGGCGCTCGCGGCCGCCTCGGTCCCGCTCGCGCACGGGCTCCCGCCGCCGTGCGGGGTCCGGCGCTCGCGGATCCGGACGGTGTGGGCCGTCTCCGTCGCGTCGTCGACGACGAGCGCCTCGCCGGTCCCGGCCGGGAGCCGCGAGGCGAGGTCGCCGGCGAGGTAGGTCGCCTCCGCCTCGGCGAGCCGGTCGAGGTCGCGCTCGGCGGTGAGGCGGTGGGCGACGAGCAGGTCGGACTGCGAGACGGCGACGCTCGGCAGCGCGCCGGGACGCTGCGTCGCACAGACCAGCGAGACGCCGGGCGCGCGGCCGCGCGTTAACAGCGTCCGGAGCGCGGGGTCGGCGACGCCGCCGAAGAAGGCGTGCGCCTCGTCGACGAGCAGCCACGGGAGTCGGTCGAGCGCGCCGCGTATCCGGGCGTCGTAGAGCCCGCGAGCGACCGCCCTGACGACCGCGGCCGCGGCCGCTTCCGGGGCCCCGGCGAGGTCGAGCACGGTCGGCGCGCCGTCGGCGGCGAGGCGTTCGACGGGGGGCGCGCCCGCGTCGAAGACGCCCCACGACTCCGCGAGCCGCAGGTGGTTCGCGGCCGCGCGGCGGTCGTCGGCGGGCGCGTCAGCGGTGGCGACGCGCTCGCGGATCGCCGCGAGCGAGGGCGAGTCGCTCGAACGCTCCGACCCGCCAACGGCGGCGTCGACGGCGCCGGCGACGACGCGCCAGACAAGACTTCCCGGCCCGCCCGCCGAGTCGAGGCCGAGCAGGTCCGGCCAGGCCTCCGGGGGGATCGCCGTCGGGCGGATGCGCGGTTCGACGACCCGTCCGCCGGCCGACTCCAGACCGCCGAAGACGCCCATCGGATCGACCACGACCGGAGAGACGCCGCGGGCCGCCCCGAGCCCCTCCGCGAGGACGCCGAGCGTGTACGACTTCCCGGTGCCGCGTTTACCGAAGACGACGCCCGCGTGCGGGCCGTCGGCGTCGACGCCGACCGCGGCCCCGGCGCTGCCGTCGCGCGCGAGGAACGAGCCGAGCCGGACGGTCGGGATCCGGTCGCCGCCGGACCCGTCGTTCGCGCCGTCGGTGATGGCTCCCTCGTCCGAACCGAAGTGGCGTCCGAGCACGTGCATGGGCGCGGTGGCCGCGGTACCGCACAAAAAGGTCGGGGCGCGACGCGCCGGCCGATCCCCCCGACCCGCTCGACTCGTCCGATCCTTTATCAGTGATACCGCGGCCACCGGCCATATGCCGCACTCGAAACGGGACGGACGCACCGCGAACCGCCGATCGTTTCGCTCGGACCGTCGGGCGATCGAGGGCCTACCGGTCAGGCTGGTCATCGCGCTCGTCGTCGGCGTCGCGAGCCTCAGCGTGATGATGGGGATGATCGGCGACATCGACGGGCTAGCCGCGACGGAGGTCGACGCGCAGCCGCAGCCGGAGGTGACGACGCCGGGCGAGCAGTCGCTCGACGTGGCGGTCCTCGATCCGGACGGGTCTCGGGTCGCGGACGCGACGGTGATCGTGCGAAGCGGATCGGCGCAGATCGACGGCGTCGCCACCGCGACCACGGGATCCGACGGCACCGCGACCGTCGACGTCGACCCGGAGCTCGGACCGAACCAGCCCGACGGGACCCTCACCGTCGACGTGAAACCGCCGGCGGAGGGCGACTACGTCGACGAGCGCGGGAACACCGAGGTGCTGGTGGTCGCGGAGTGATCAGAGCTGGTCGTCCCAGTCGATCCAGTCCTGCTCCCAGCCGTGGCGCGCGAAGTGGCCCTGCTGGGCGCGCTCGGCGTCCTCGCGGCGCGTGCGGTTCCGCTCGACGCCGCGCTGCTCGCCGTCGGCGAGCATCGGCTGCAGCCGCGTCGGGCCGGCGGTCTCGACCGTCCGGAACCCGGTCGGCGCCTCGTCGTCGGCCGGCTCGTCGGACGGCGCTCCCTCCGAGTCGGGTTCGATCGCGGCGATCGTCTGGACCGCGGTCCCCCGCGGGTAGACGATCCGACCGCCCGCAGCCAGCTGTTCGCGGAGCGCGCGCGGCGGCTCGACCACCCCGGCTTCGAGGAGGATCCGGTCGTACGGGGCGTACTCCGGGAGCCCGTTCGCGCCGTCGCGCCGGTCGACGAGGACGGCGTCGTATCCGGCCGTCGAGAGGTTCGAGCGGGCGAGCGCGACCGCCTCGCGGTCAATGTCGACCGCGTGGACGCGCTTCGCGCCCGCGATCTCGGCGAGCAGCGCGACCGAGTAGCCGACCCCCGCGCCCACGACCAGCACCTCGTCGCCCTCGCGAGCGTCGAGCGCGGAGATCAGCCGCACGACCGTCGCCGGCGCGAGCGACCGGTCCCCGTTCCCGCCGTCCCCGCCTCCCCGGCCTGTCTCGGCCCCGACCGTCGAGGCGTCGTCGACGAACGGGTCGCGGGAGACGCGCTGGAGCGCCGCCAGCACGGGCTCGTCGAGCGTCTCGCCGATCTGATGTTCGAGCCCCTCGATCATGTCGGCCCGAAGCGACGCCTCGTCCATAGCCGGACTCGGTGCTCGGCCCTCTAAAAGCGCTCGCTCGTCGTCGCACGGCTCGCCACCGGTCGGCTGCCGCCGTACCGCTCGTCACTGCATCGGAACGAACCGGACGCCGCCGTGGTCCTCGCGGTCGAGGCCCTCGTGGCCGACCGTCAGCCTGACGAG
Source organism: Halorubrum salipaludis (assembly GCF_002286985.1). GTDB lineage: Archaea > Halobacteriota > Halobacteria > Halobacteriales > Haloferacaceae > Halorubrum > Halorubrum salipaludis. The sequence goes on from NZ_NSKC01000001.1 coordinate 143,995, forward strand.
CCGCTGTGCGCCGGCGCGACCGACCGGCGCGACGACCCGGCCGCCCGTCCGTACGCGGTCGACGATCCGGTCCGGGACGCCGTCGCTCGGCGCGCAGGTCAGGTACGCCGCGTCGAACGGCGCCTCCTCCGGAAACGCCGTCCGTCCGTCGCCGGCTCGAACGGTCACGTCGTACCCGAGCCGCCGGAGCCGATCGCGGGCCGCCTCGGCCAGCTCCGGGACGTACTCGACGCTGTAGACGTTTCCCGGACCGACGACCTCGGCGACGACGGCGGCGTGGTAGCCGCAGCCCGTGCCGACCTCGAACACCTTGTCGCCGGATTCGACGTCCAGCAGATCGGTCATGACCGCGACCATGTGCGGCGCGCTGATCGTCTGATCGTGGCCGATCGGGAGCGGCCGGTCGGCGTAGGCGCGCGACCGGTGGCGCTCCGGGACGAAGGCGTGTCGCGGCACCGCCTCGATCGCCGCGAGCGTCCGCTCGTCGACGTCGAGGCGGCGGCGGAGCCGGGCGACGAGCTCGCGGCGCGCCGCCTCGTGATCGGCGTCGTCCATGCGTCGGCATAGCACGCGGCGCGTGGAGAAAGTGTCGGCGGGGTGGAAAACGGGGTTGAATCGGGCCTACGCCACGTCGATCCGGTGGCCGTCGGCCGCCTCGTCGACGGCCTTCGGGAGCGTGACGGTGAGCACGCCGTGGCGGTACGTCGCGCTCGCGTCCTCGTCGACGACGTGTCCCGGAAGGTCGACGGAGCGAGTGATCGACTCGTGGCGGCGCTCGCGTCGGAGGTACCGCCGGTCCGCGTCCTCGCTCTCCGCGATCTCGGGGTCCGCGCCGCGCTCGGCGGAGATCGTGAGCCGCCCCTCCGTCGCCCGGACATCGATGTCCTCGCGGTCGTATCCCGGGAGGTCGGCCATGACGACGAACTCGTCGTCGTACTCGGCCACGTCGATGTCGGTGGTCCGGAGGTCGCGCCCCCACATGCGGTCGCCGCCGAGGGTGGTGCGGCCGAGGAACTGCTCGATCTCGTCGAAGGGGTTGGTTCTGTTCATGATACTCACCTCATGGACGCACTCTGTGGTATTAAAGACGACAGGATAGGTGATAGCTCGCGGCAGTCGGGTCGAGAAGTGCGGAATGACGGCGACGGGGGACCGATCGCGGCCGATCAGTTCACGTCGATGCTGTGACCGGCGGCGTCCGACGGCGACCGCTTGGGGAGGGTGACGGTGAGCACGCCGTCGTCGTACGAAGCGGTCGTCCCGTCGCGTTCGACCGGCTCGGGGATCGGAATCCGACGCGACACCGCGCGGCGGCTTCGCTCGCGGCGGTGGTACCGAACCTCCCCGTCGCCTGCCGCGTCGCCCTCGGCCGCGTCGCTGTCGCCGACGGTCGCCTCCGCGTCCCGCGTCTCCTCGCGGGTGGCCGCGATCGAGAGGGCGTCATCGCGGAGCTCCACCTCGATCTCGTCGGCGTCGAAGCCGGGGAGGTCGGCGATCACGGTGATCGCCTCGTCGTCCTCGATCACGTCGACGGCGACGTCGCGGGCGCCCGGGAACCCCGGGACGCCGGAGTCCGGCGCGTCGAGCGTACCGCCGAGCTCCTCGAACTCCTGACCCATCCGTTCGAGCAGGTCCTCTATCTCGGTGAAGGGATCGCGTCGCGTCATACAGGTCAGGATTCGAGTCGGAGGGACTTGAACGTACGGGCGGATGTCGGCGAACGGGGGAAGCGAAGGCCGAAGCGGAGGGCGAATCGGCCGAGAGGACCGGGGAGTCGGGCGCTCAGAGGAACGGCCGCCAGTAGTACGGGCTCACGAATCCCTCGATGAACGCGGCGACCGCGATCAGCGCGCCGACCCCGATCAACACCCAGAACGCGTTCTCCAGCGCGTCGGCGAACGCCTCGCGGGACAGGCTGCCGCGGAACGTCCGCCACGAGACGATCCCGAGGTGGATCCCTAACGCGCCGGAGACGAACAGGGCGGGGATCTCGAGGATTCCGTGGGGGACGACGAACGCGACCAGCGCGGCGAGGTTCTCCTCGAGCGCCGCGGTGGCGCCGAGGGCGAGCCCGTTGAACGCGATCGACGAGAGCGCGGGGACCACGAGCGCGGTGCCCGCGAACGAGGTCGCGATCGCGACCGACCAGTTGTTGCCGAAGAAGTTGAGCGCGGCCGTCGGCGGGAGGTGACCGACCAGCCGCGACTCGATCGAGGTGGTGACCGCGCCGACGAAGGGGTCGACGGCGAGCCATCCGACCACACCGAACCCGACGCCGACGAGGACGGTGACGAGGTGGAGCCCCGGCGTCCGCCGAACGAAGCCGACCATCTCTCTCCAGCCGCGGCGGAGGCCCCCGACGAACTGGTCGCGGATCCGGGCGTCGACCGGCTCGACGGGCGCGACAACGCCGCGGTGGTCGCCGTACAGGAGGGTCTTGAGCAGGTCGAGCGCGGGGGCGGCGACGACCGCGCTGGCGAGCGCGACGGCGGCCCCGCCGCCGAGGAACGCGAGCGCCGACGCGGCCGAGGAGATCGCCACGAGCACGCCGACGGCGACGACGAGGTACGCGAGGGCGTCGACGGGGTTCCTCCGGATGAACCCGCCCGCTCCCTCGACGGCGCCGACCACGCCCGTCTCGTCGATGACCACCGCGGCCGGCGCGAACGCGAACACCGCGCGGACGAGGAGCAGGACGACCAGCCCGACCAGCAGCGCGACCAGCGCGACCGCGGCCCCGAGGAAGGGGTTGACGAGGAACCCCCCGGCGACCGCGAGGCCGGCGAGCAGCGTCACCCCGACCCACAGCAGGAGTTCGGCGACGTAGAGGCCGAGGAACGTGAGCCAGCGCTCCCGGACGCCGGCGATCCCGGCCGTGAGCCCGCGACCGCCGCGAACGCGGCCCGCGACCGCCGACATCTGCCCCGCGGAGACCGCGGCGTACGTGAGGATCGCCAACAGGAGGGTCACGGCCATGCCGACGGTCACGAGGAGGAGCGCGGTCGGGGACGCGAGGGGTTCGAGCGCGGGCGTCACGCTCTCGGTCCACGCCTGAACCGCCTCGGGGTCCTGCGCGTCGGGCGGCGTCAGGTCCAGCTCGGCGAGCGCCCGGCGCGCGTCGGCGAGTCGCCCGGTCAGCTCGTAGTGGAGGTACGTCCCGGCGAGCGCGACGAAGAGGCCGATCCGGGCGACGACGGGGACGGCCGTGCCGAGGAGGTAAAACGGGAGCAGGTCGGCGGGGCGCCGCCGGAGGGTCGACGCAGTGGCGGAGACCGCGGATGACAGGTCCATGCGAGTCGGTTCGGCCGTCCGATACTTAAAAAACCCGAGCGGTCCGGAGGGTCACTCCGAGGCGCGGTCGGGCCGATCCTCCGACGACAGCTCGGCGGCGTCGGCGTCGGGCGACCCACCGTCGGCGGCGTCGGTCCCCCGCTCGGCCATCATCGCCGCGGCGCGGTCCGCCCATCCCGAGTAGCGGAAGCCGGCGATCACGACGAGCGCCATCCACGCGTACGCGAGGAACACGCCGACGTACGCCCCCTGCGGGCCGAGTCCGGCCGTGCGCCCGAGCAGCCACGACGCTCCGAGGAAGAGGCCGAACATCCCGGAGACGCGGGCGACGAGGGGGATCCGGGTCTCGCTCGCTCCCTGTAGCGCCCCGGAGAGCGCGGAGAAGCAGACCAAGACGGTGCCGGCGAGCCCGTAGACCCGGGCGAAGTCGACCGCGTACGCGATCGTGGGGCCGTCGTCGGTGAAGATCGGGACGAGCCGGGGCGCGAGCGCGACCAGGGCGAGCCCGATCGATCCGACGGTGAGCACGCCCAGCCCGGCGACGGCCCAGCCGTTGAACCGGGCCTCGTCCGGGTCGCCGGCGCCGAGCGACTGGCCGACGAGCACCGATGCGGCGACGTTGTACCCCCGCGAGAGCGGCCCGGTCACCTGCTGGTACACGCGGCGTCCGATCTGGAACCCGGCGTTGACCGACTCGCCGAAGCCTAAGAGGAGGGCGTTGAACGGGAACTCGGCGAGCTCCGAGCCGAACCCCTCGAGCACGCGGGGGGCGCTGACCCGGAGAAGCTGGCTCGCGATCGTGAGGTCGCGGGGGCGCGCGAACGACGCCTCGGTCCACGGGCCCCGGATGGCGAGACACAGGAGCCCCGCGGTGAGCACGTTGGCGCCGGCGGTCGCGAGGCCGACGCCGACGACCTCCAGCCGCGGGAGTCCGAAGAGGCCGAGCCCGAGGGCGACCGAGCCCGCGATGTTGACGGAGTTGGCGGCGACGTTGACGTACATCGGGGTGCGGGTGTCGCCGGTCCCCTGCAGGGCGCGGGCGGCGACTAAGGCGACGTGGCGCGCGGGGGCGGTCGCGAAGACGATCGCGAGGTACGTCGAGCCGAGGTCGACGACGGTCGGGGAGGTCCGCTCGCCGACGAGCCGGCCGAACACGTCGATCGCGTACTCGCCGAAGAAGAGCCCGAAGAGCACGAACGGGACCCCCGCGAGCGCGCCGACGAGGATCGCCTGCGTCACCGCCTCGTCGCGCGTGTCCGTCGCGCCCGCGCCGGTATCCTGCGAGGAGAGCGCGATCGCGCCGCCGCCGAGTCCGAGCCCGATCCGGAGGGGGAACCGGGCGTAGAGGTCGGCGAGCCCGATCGCGACCACGGCCGCCGGCGAGAACAGCGCGGTGACGAGGACGTCGGTCGTCCGCATCGCGGTGCGGAACGTCTGCTCGGCCATGACCGGCCACGCGAGCGAGAAGACGCGCGTCCAGACGCGCCGGAGCCGCGGAAGGTCCATCTGTCACCGCGGAGGGACGCGCGGGGCTTTTGCGTGTCGGAGGCGGCGGCCACCGCCGGATGCGACCCGCCGGACGGTGGTCGCTCTCGGGCCGTAGCGGTCGTCCGCCGCCCGAACGTTGAAGCGTGCGAACGACGCACACGGACCATGGACGTCTTCGTGTACGGAACCCTCACCGAGCCGGAGCGGGTCGCCGAGGTGCTCGGCTCGTACGTGTACGTCGGGCCGGCGACGCTGTTCGGCCTCCACCTCGTCGAGGGGCGGTACCCGACGCTCGCGCCGGGCGGCGAGACCGCGGGGCGGCTCCTCCGCACCGAGGAGGTGGGCGCGCTGGACGAGTACGAGCGCGTCGGAGAGGGGCTGTATCGGCGCGTGTCGGTCCCGCTCGACGCGCCCGACGACCACCCGGACGAGGCGGCGGTGTACGTCGGCGACCCCGATCGGCTCGACGCGGACGCGGCGTGGCCGGGCGACAGCGAACTCGGATTCGCCGAGCGGGTCGATCGGTACCTCGACCGGGAGGACGTTCGGGTGCGCCTGACCCCCTGAGATCCCGTCTGACGGAGCGATGACGGCCGCGCAGTCGTGCGGTTTCACTTTCACTCCGCTAGCCCCACCTTTTTGTGTTCGCGCCGTCTCGTTTCACTCGCACGTCACACGCGTGCATTCCCCCTTTCACAGACGGCGAGCCTTCGGCTCGGTCACGGACGGCGAGCTCGCGGCTCGCTCTCGACGCGGTCTCGACTCGCCCGTTCGCGCGTTCGTCGGCGAGAGGGAACGGACCGGAACCGATTAGCGCCCGGCGCGGCGATGTCCGCACATGATCAGCCTCTCCGACGTTCGCGAGGCGCGCGAGCGCGTCGGCGACGCCGCCCGACACACGCCCTTGGAGCGGTCGCGGAGCTTCTCCGAGATGAGCGGCGCGGACCTCCACCTCAAGCTGGAGAACTTCCAGCGCACCGGGGCGTTCAAGATCCGCGGGGCGATGAACCGGATCGCCACGCTCTCCGAGGCCGAGCGCGAGGCCGGCGTGGTCACGGCGAGCGCGGGCAACCACGCGCAGGGCGTCGCCCTAGCTGCCGACCGCGCCGGCGTCGACGCCACCGTCGTGATGCCGAAGTTCGCGCCCGTCTCGAAGGTGAAGGCCACCCGCGGGTACGGCGCCAGCGTCCGGCTGGAGGGCGTCGACTACGACGAGGCGCAGGCGTACGCCCACGAGCTGGAACGCGAGGAGGGCCGGACCTACGTCCACGCGTTCGACGACCCCGTGGTGATGGCCGGACAGGGGACGCTCGGCTTGGAGATCGTCGAGGACTGCCCCGACCTGGACACGGTCGTCGTCCCGATCGGCGGCGGCGGGCTCATCTCGGGCGTCGCGGTCGCGATCAAAGAACAGCTCCCGGACGTGCGCGTCGTCGGGGTGCAGGCCGAGGGCGCGGCCTCCGCCGGTGAGTCCCTCAAAAAGGGCGAGGTCCACGAGATCGACAGCGTCGACACGATCGCCGACGGGATCGCCACCCGGTCGATCGGCGAGCAGACCCTCGAGGTGATGCGCGAGTACGTCGACGAGGTCGTCACGGTCGACGACCGCGAGATCGCCTTGGCGCTCACGCTCCTGTTGGAGCGCTCGAAGACCCTCGTCGAGGGGGCCGGCGCGGTCGCGCTCGCGGCCGTCCTCTCGGAGGCGTTCGAGTACGACGAGGGCGAGACGATCGTCGCCGCACTCTGCGGCGGCAACATCGACCTCAACCGCCTCGGCACCGTGATCCGCCGGGGACTGGTCCAGATGGGCCGGTACCTCAAGATCACGATCGACCTGAAGGACCGCCCCGGCGAGCTGGAGCGCGTCTCCAGCATCGTGGCCCGCACCGGCGCGAACGTGTACGCGGTCCACCACGACCGCACCTCGCGGGACGTGGCCGTCAACGCCGCGGAGCTCGAACTGGAGCTGGAGACCGACGACGCCGAACACGCCGCCGACATCGTCGACGCCCTCGAAGCCGAGGGGTACGAGGTCGAGATACTCTCGTGAGCGCCGTTCTTTATAAATAGGGCGCGGTGGCGCGTGCCGCCGAGCGCCCGAAGGGCGCGAGGTGCACGCGCGAGGGAGCCCGCGGCCGCCAGCGGCGGCCGCGGCGAGGCTGGGGAGGTGTGAGGCTGTGCGGTGCGGGGTGGGACTCAAAGGGGCAGCCGCGAGGACGCCACAGGGGACGCAAGCACCGCAGGGAGCGAACGAAGTGAGCGACCGAGGCGCGCAGCGAGCGTGTGGCGTCCTCGCGGCTGGGGCTTTGGACGTCTTCTCCGCGCCGATCAGCGATTTATAAGCAATCGCATCGTCGTACAGCCGAGCGGCTGGGGCTTTGGAGGTCTTCTCCGCGCCGATCAGCGATTTATAAGCAATCGCATCGTCGTACAGCCGAGCGGCTGGGGCTTTGGAGGTCTTCACTACGGAGTCGTCGATCGTTTATAAACAACCGAACGCAAACGCATCCATCCTCCGAATATAAAGCCGCTACTCCTCGCCGAAGTCGTCCTCGCTGGCCGGGGTCGTACAGACCGGGCAGCCGGTGTCGAGGATCGTCTCCCGCATCTCCTCGTTGACCTCGATGGTCTGCGTGCAGTCCGAACAGGTGAATTGAACCGTGGGCACGCTTGCTCTCGTTGTCGGAGACGGCGGCGGGCGATATAAATGACCGGCTTCCGTTTCGGGACCCGGGAATCCGCGTCGAGAGCGGCCGCCTCAGTCCGTCCGCGGGACCGCGTACGCCCCCAGCGCGAGGAACGCGACGGCGAGCGCCGAGAGCACCGCCAGGTCGCCGAGCCACGGCCCCGGCTCGTGGACGATCGCCCGCGTCCCGCGGGCGAAGTACGTCAGCGGCGAGGCCGCGACCGCCGGGAGGAACCACTCCGGCAGCAGGGCCGGCGAGACGAACGTCTCGGAGAGGAACAGCAGGGGGAGCGCGACCGTGTTGCTCGCGGCGATCACGCCGTCCTGCGAGTCCGCGAGCGCGCCGAGCAGCGCGCCGAGCCCGCAGAACAGCGCGACGGCGACGGCGACGAAGACGGGCAGCGCCGCCAAGGCGGGCGAGACGACCGGCTCCGCGTCGGTCACGACCAGGACGAGCGCGAGGATGAGCAGGCTCGCCGCGCCGATGATCGCGACGTTGACCAGCGTATGCGCGAGCAGCCACTCGGCCCGCGAGAGCGGCGTCGTCGCCAGCTTCTCGAACCGGCCGCCGTCGCGGTGGCGGGCGATCTCGGAGCCGACCCGCGACAGCGGCGTGAAGAGGACGACGACCGCGAGGTAGCCGGGGATGTAGTAGCCGGCGGGCTCCGCGAACAGCCCGCCCCCGGTCGGCTGGGTCTGGACCAGCGCACCGAAGATCATCACGAGGATGACGGGGAAAAAGAAGGTGAAGAACACCGCCGTCCGCCGCCGGAGGAACGACCGGGACGCCGCGCTCGCCTCCGTCGCGATCCGGGCGAGCCGGCTCATCGGTCGCCCCCGTCGGCCGCGGTCTCGTCGAGGGGCCCCTCGCCGGGCGCCTCCGGTCGCGGCGAGTACTCCTCGCCCGTGAGCCGGAGGTACACGTCCTCCAGCGAGGGCTCGGACCACGCGAGCGACTCGAAGGCGACCCCGGCGGCCTCCAGCGCGTCGACGGCGTCGCCGATCCCCTCGGGCCGGACGCCCGCGATCCGGAGGCCGTTGCGAGTGGACTCAACCGCGGGGGCACCCCCACCTTCCCCCGCCGACGCTTCCCCGAGCGCCTCCCGGACGGCGTCGACCTCGGCCGCTGAAGCCGAGCCGTCGAGCGCGACCGCCAGCCGCGGCTCGCCCCCGTGTTCTTCGACCAGCTCGGCGGGGGCGCCGACGGCGACGACCGCGCCGTCCCGGAGGAGCGCGACGCGGTCGGCCAGCCGCTCGATCTCGTCCATCGCGTGGCTCGTGAGGAAGACCGTCGTGCCGCCGTCGGCGAGCCGCTCGATCAGGCGGTGGATCGAGCGCCGGCCCGCCGGGTCGATCCCCGTGGTCGGCTCGTCGAGGAAGAGCAGGTCGGGGTCGTTGACGACCGCGGTGGCGACGCAGGTCCGGCGCTGCTGGCCGCCCGAGAGCGTCTCGTACCACGCGTCGGCGTCGTCGGCCATCCCCACGTCACGGAGGACGGCGTCGGTGTCGCGGGCCGCGTCGTAGAGCCCGCCGTAGTAGTCGACCAGCTCGGCCGCCGTGAGCCGCTCCGGGGGGCCGAACGACTGCGGGAGCAGCCCGATCCGCTGCGGGTCGACCTCGCGCGGCGGGACGCCGAACACGCGCAGGTCGCCCTCGGCCTCGGTCGTCCCCGTCAGCGCGCGGACGAGCGTCGTCTTCCCCGCGCCGTTGGGACCGATGAGGCCGAACACCTCGCCGGGCTCGACCCGGAGGTCGACGCCGTCGAGCGCGACGACCTCGCCGTACGACTTGCGGACGCCCTCTCCGACGACGACCGGGCCGGAGTCGGCGGCAGTGGCGTCGGAGGCGTCGGTGGCGTCGCGGTCCGGTTCCCCGTCCTCGGCCGCGGACGCCGACGCGGCCGCAGTCTCGTTCATGCAAACGGGTCGGTGTGCCGCGCGCGTAAGGGTTGCTCTTCCGGGCGGACGAGGGGCCGGGCAGACGGGGGACCGGGACGGGCCGTCGAGGGAAGCCACGGCGCAGGGCCGCGATCGTCCCGGTCCGTTACGCCTAAGCGACGGCGAGCCGACCCACGGCGTATGCACTACCACGAGGCGGCGGCGTTCCTCTTCGACCTCCGCCGCTTCTCGGTGAAGCCGGGGACCGAACGGATCGCGGCCCTCCTCGATCACCTCGGGAACCCGGAGGAGGACGTGTCGTTCGTGCAGGTCGCGGGCTCGAACGGGAAGGGGAGCACCGCGCGCATGACCGAGTCGATCCTGCGCGAGGCCGGGCTCTCCGTCGGCCTCTACACCTCCCCGCACCTCTCCGCGCTCTCCGAGCGGATCCGCGTCGACGGACTGGAGATGACCGACGAGGCGATCGCCGACTTCGTCGCCGAGGTGAAGCCGTGGCTCGTCGAGCGCGCCGCGGCCGGCGAGCCCCTCACCTTCTTCGAGGTCGTGACGGCGATGGCGGTCCACGATTTCGCGCGCCGCGAGGTCGACGTGGCCGTCCTGGAGGTCGGGCTCGGCGGCGAGTACGACGCCACCAGCGCGGTCGACCCCGTCACGACCGCGGTCACGAACGTCTCGCTCGAACACACCGCGGTCCTCGGCGACACGATCGAAGAGATCGCCCGCACCAAAGCGCGGATCGCCGAGCCGGACGCGCCGCTCGTCACCGCCTGCGAGGGCGAGGCCCTCTCGGTCGTCCGCGAGGTCGCCCGCGAGGCGGGCGCGCCGGTCGCGACCGTGGCGAGGGCGGGCGAGGACGCGGACGGGAATGCGGAGGGGGGCGACGGGGCCGACCCAACCCTCTCCGTCGCCTACGAGGGACGCGTGAGCCCGACCGACGCCGAGGTGACGCTGTCCGGCGAGGTCGACGGGACCTACCGGATCCCGCTGGTCGGCGACCACCAAGCGACGAACGCGGGGATCGCGGTCGCGCTCGCCCGGCGCACCGCGGGGGCCCTCGGTGACGGGGACGGCGGCTCCGCCCCCGACCTCCCCGACGCCGCGGTCCGCGACGGCCTCGCGCGGGCGACGTGGCCCGGGCGGTTCGAGGTGGTCAACACCGCCCCGCTGACGGTGCTCGACGGCGCGCACAACCCGGCGGCCTGCCGGACCCTCGCCGGCACCCTCGCCGAGTACGACTACGACGACCTCCACCTCGTGTACGGCGCCATGCACGACAAGGACCACGCGAGCGCCGCGAGCGCGCTCCCCGACGCCGCCTCGGCGGTCACCTGTCGCCCGGACCTCGACCGCGCGGAGGACCCCGAGGTGTTGGCGGCCGCGCTCCGAAGCGCCGGCGTCGACGACGTGACCGCCGGCGACGACGTGGCCGCCGCCCTCGACGCCGCGGTCGAGCGCGCCGCCCCCGGCGACTGCGTGCTGCTCGTCGGCTCGCTGTTCGCGGTCGCCGAGGCCCGCGCGGCGCGCATGCGGACCGTGACGCCGCGATCGGTCGGCGGCGGGAACGACCCGGCCGCGAACGCGGTCCGCGCGCTCGACGCCGGCGGGGTCCCGCCCGAGACCGGAGCCGACTCGGCCGCGGACCGCACCGAGGGGATCGACCACCGCGTCCTCTCGCTCCGGCTCCGCGGCGACCGCGCGGAGCGGATCGCGGCCGCGCTCCGCGCGGTCGGGGGCGAGGCCGCGATCGGCGGGCTCGGCGGGGGCGAGGGGCGCGTCCCCGGCGGCGAGCGCGTCCCGGTCACGCTCGCGGGGACGGTCGCGGAGTACCGCGAGCTGCTCGGCCGGCTCCGCGAGCGCGAGGGGTTCGCGGGGATCGCCGACGACATCGCCGACCGGGTCGGGATCGACGGGGGTGACTCGGGGTCCGGGAGCGGTTCCGGCACCGCCGGATCCGCCCCCGACGACTACCCCTGGACCGACGGCACCGCGGTCATGGGCGTGCTCAACGTCACGCCGGACTCCTTCCACGACGGCGGGCGACACGCCGCCCTCGACGACGCGGTCGCGGGCGTCGAGCGGATGGTCGAGGCCGGGGTCGATATCGTCGACGTGGGCGGCGAGTCGACCCGGCCGGGCGCCGAACCGGTGCCGGTCGACGAGGAGATCGACCGAGTGGTCCCGACGCTCGAAGCGATTCAGTCGGTGTCCGCGGTCGCCGACGGCGACGTGCTGGTCTCGGTCGACACGCGGAAGCCGGCGGTCGCGGCGGCGGCGCTGGCGGCGGGCGCCGATATCATCAATGACGTGACCGGGCTGGCCGACCCGGAGATGCGCGAGGTCGTCGCCGACGCCGGCTGCCCGGTCGTGGTGATGCACAGCCTCGAGGCCCCCGTCGACCCGACGAACGACCCCGAGTACGACGACGCCGTCGACGACGTGATCGCGGCGCTCCGCGAGCGGCTCGCGCTGGCCGAGACCGCCGGGATCGACCGCGAGAAGGTGATCGTCGACCCGGGGATCGGCTTCGGCAAGTCGGCCGCCGAGGCGTTCGAGCTGATCGACCGCGCCGGCGAGTTCGACGCGCTCGACTGCCCGGTGCTGATCGGGCACTCCCACAAGTCGATGTACGGGGCGGTCGACCGGGGCCCGGACGACCGCGAGCACGCCACCGTCGCCGCGACCGCGCTCGCCGCCGACCGCGGCGCCGACATCGTGCGCGTCCACGACGTCGCCGAGAACCGCGCCGCGGTCGACGTCGCCGCCGCGGTGAACGGCTCCCTGCGCGGGGGAGATGGCGGCGGCGAGGCCGGCGAGGGGGGCGGCGACGATGGCGGCGGCGAGGCCGGCGACGAGAGCGACGACCGCGGCCCCGAGGTGGGCGCCGAGGCGGACGACCCCGACGAATGACGGCAGCGTTTTGCGTCGCGACCCCCTCGCGCCGGTATGGCCCGACGCCTGCTGCTCGGCTGTAGCGCGGTCGGGAACACGCTCGTCGAGCGCACCCGCGAGTCGCGCGGCGAGCTCGTGGCGATCACCGACGACACCGGGTGGGCCTCGACCCTGCGCGACCGCAACGTCGCCACCGTGGAGGCCGACCCGACCGACCCCGGGACGTACCCCGACAGCGCCGCGGTCGTGCTGGTCGCGAGCGACGACCCGGCGCGGAACGTCGCCGCCGCGGAGGCCGCGCGGCGCAGCTACCCGGACGCGATGATCGTCGCGCACGTCGGCACGAACCCGACCGCGGCCCAGCAGGACGCGCTGGGGGCGGTCGCCGACCGCGTCGTCGACCCCGTCGAGGCCGTCGCCGCCCGTGTCCGCGAGGCGACCGGCGCCGACGCCGACGAGGAGCCGGTCCGGCTGTTTGGGGCGCTCCGTGACCTCGCCGGCCCCCTGCTCGTCGTCGCGCACGACAACCCCGACCCGGACGCCATCGCGAGCGCGCTCGGGCTGGCGCGGGTCGCCGAGGCGGTCGGCGTCCCCGCGGACGCCTGTTACGGCGGCGAGATCGCCCACCAGGAGAACCGCGCGATGGTGAACCTGCTGGACCTCTCGCTGCAGTCCTTCGACGGGATCGACCTCGACGACTACGACGGGGTCGCGCTCGTCGACCACTCCCGCGCCGGGATCAACGACAGCCTCCCCGAGGGGCATCCGGTCGACGTCGTCATCGACCACCACCCGCCTCGCGGACCGGTGGCCGGGGAGTTCGTCGACATCCGGCCGGCGGTCGGCGCGACGAGCACGCTGATCGAGGAGTACCTCTCGCGGCTCGGGATCGAGCCGGACCGTGGGCTCGCGACCGCGCTCCTGTACGGGATCCGGATCGACACGAAGGACTTCACGCGGTCGACGTCGATCCCGGACTTCGAGGCGGCCGCGTCGCTGTCGCCCCACGCCGACGAGTCGACGCTCGAACGCGTCGAGAGCCCGAGCGTGAGCCCGGAGACGCTCCGGGTGCTCGCCCGCGCCATCGAGGAACGGGACGTGCGCGGCTCGACCGTCGCCTCCTGCGTCGGCGAGATCGGCGACCGCGACGCCCTCGCGCAGGCGGCCGAGCGCCTCCTCGATCTGGACGGGATCGCGGTGACGTTCGTCTTCGGCTACATGGACGGCGTGGTCTACGGCTCCGCGCGGGCCCGCGGCGCGGACCTCGACGTGGGCGAACTGCTCCGCGACGCCCTCGACCCGGTCGGCTCCGCCGGCGGGCACGCGACGATGGCCGGCGCGCAGGTCCCGCTCGGCATCCTCCAGGAGGTGTCGGACGAGGAGTCGCTCGAAGACGTGGTCGAGGAGTTCGTCGCCGGGCGGTTCTTCGAGGCGCTCGACGACGCCCCCTCGCCGCCGACGGGGACCGTGCCGGAGTTCCCGACCGACTGAGAGCCTCCCTCGCGGTCTCGCCTGACCGCCGCAACGCACACCTTTCCGGCCGCCGATCCACCGACCGCATGAGCGACGGACTGTACGACGAGCACCCGGAGCTGTACGACGCCGTCCAGTCCGACTGGGACTACGACCGCGACGTCGCATTCGTGACCGACCGGCTCGCGCGCCACGGGGCCGACGGCGACCGACTCCTCGAGGTCGGCTGCGGCACCGGCGAGCACGCACGCCGGTTCGCCGAGCGCGGGTTCGCGGTCACGGCGATCGACAAGCACGGGCCGATGCTCGACCGCGCCCGCGAGAAGTGCGAGCGCCGGTCTCCCGACGACCGGGACCTCGACGTCGACTTCCGCGAGGCGGCGCTTCCGGAGCCGGACCTCGGCGGGACCTACGACGCGATCGTCGCGATCCGCGGGGTGATCAACCACCTCCCGCCCGCGGCCCTCTCGCCGGCGCTCGACGCCCTCCGGGACCGCCTCGCCGACGGCGGGCTCCTCGTCTTCGACAACTCCCCGCTCCCGCCCGGGGGCAATCGCCCGGGACTCGACACCGGCACCGTCGGCGGCGAGCGGTACGCCCGCGTCAGCCGACACGTCCCGGTCGAGGGCGGACGGCTCGACTGGCGCTCGGTGACGTTCGCGCCCGGCGGCGAGGTGTTCACCGACCGGCGTCGGATGACCCCGTTCGCGGACGACGAGATCGCCGCCGCGCTCGACCGCGCCGGGTTCGCGGTCCGCACCGCGGACGGCTACGGGCCGGGGGACGACCGGACCGTGTTCGTCGCGCTCGGATGAGGCGGGCGGGTCGCCCCGGGAGTCGTCGGGTCGCCTCAGGCGCCGTCGGGTCGCCGAGACGGCCGGCGCCTCCGGACCGTTCCGGTCTGCCGCGGCGCGCGCCCGAGGGCGCAACCTACATACTTCGCGGCGGCGAAGCGGTATCCATGACCGACGACGCCGACGAACACCGCCGGCTGATCATCGCCGGCACCGGGATCGCCGGGCTCTCCGCGGGCATCTACGCCGCGCGGTCGAACAACGACCCCCTGCTCATCGAGGGCGACGAGCCGGGCGGGCAGCTCACGCTCACGACCGACGTGGAGAACTACCCCGGCTTCCCCGAGGGGATCTCCGGCCCGCAGCTGATCAACGACATGAAAGAGCAGGCGACGAAGTTCGGCGCCGAGACCCGCAACGGGGTCATCGAGGACGTCACCAAGGAGCCCGCGGGCCACTTCCGCGTGGAGCTCTCTAACGGCGACGCCTACACCGCCGACGCCTTCATCGCCGCCTCCGGCGCCAGCGCCCGCACGCTCGGCGTTCCGGGTGAAGACGAGCTGATGGGGTACGGGCTCTCGACGTGTGCGACCTGCGACGGCGCGTTCTTCCGCGGCGAGGACATGCTCGTCGTCGGCGGCGGCGACGCCGCGATGGAGGAGGCGAACTTCCTGACGAAGTTCGCCGACACCGTCTACATCGCCCACCGCCGCGAGGAGTTCCGCGCGGAGGACGTGTGGATCGACCGCACGATGGAGAAGGTCGAGGACGGCGAGATCGAGCTCCTCCTCAACACCGAGCTCACCGAGATCCACGGCACGCCCGAGGACGGCGTCGACCACGTCACCCTCGTCGAGCACCCGGACGGGCACCCGAAGGAGAAGCTGGAGGACCCGGCGACCGCCGACGAGGTCGACGAGTACGACTTCGACGTGGGCGCCGTCTTCTTCGCCATCGGCCACACCCCGAACACGGACTTCCTGGAGGGGACGGGGATCGAGACCGACGACGACGGCTACCTGATCACCGAGGGCGGCCGCGGCGGGAATCAGACCGCGACCGGCGTCGAGGGCCTCTTTGGCGCGGGCGACGTGGTCGACTACCACTACCAGCAGGCGGCCACCGCCAGCGGGATGGGCGTGAAGGCCGCGCTCGACGTCGACGAGTACCTCACCGAGCGCGAGCGCGCCGGCGATCTGTACGAGCCCGAGGCCGACGCCGCGGCCGCGGACGACTGAGCGACACCGGTAGCGACTCTTTATAAACGGATTCTGCGGTGGCGCGCGCCTCCGAGCGGCCGCCATCGGCGGCCGTGAGGAGCGCGTGCGAGGGACGCGGCGAACGCGAGCGGCGAAGCCGCGAGCCGTGAGCCGCGAGGCTGGGGAGGCGTGAGGCTTCGGTGCGGTACGGGTGGGACTCAAAGGGGCAGCCGCGAGGCGGGCGCAGGCGACGGAAGCACCGCAGGAACGAGCACAGCGAGTGACGAGGAGCGCAACAAGCGTGCGCCCGTCTCGCGGCTGGGGCTTTGGAGATCTTCACCGGAGGACGCCTCGGAACCGCTTATAAGTGACAGCGAGAAGGGCGAAGCCGCCGATCGATGTACTCCTACTCGTCGTCGCGGTCGACGACGACCGTGCGACCGGTGAGCCGCTCCGGTTCGAACCGGTACAGCTCGATGTCGAGGTCCGCCTTTCCTTCGGCCCAGATCTCGAAGAGGGGCCGTTGGGCCTCGCCGTACTGCGCGATCGTCTCGGGCGTGAGATCGGCGAGGTCGACCCGGTGGAGGGTGCCGACGCCGACGACGCTCGCGTACTCCTCGCGGTCCCCCTCGCCGCCCTCCTCGTACACCACGATCCGGGCCTGCGGGTCGGACGCGAGGAACTCGCGCTTCTCGCTGTCGGGCGTCGACACGAGCCGGAGGAAGGCGTTCCGCGACTCCTCATCGAACCCGTACGAGATCGGGATCGCGTACGGCGTCTCGTCTCGCGCGAGGGACAGCACTCCGGTCTCGTGCCGGGACAGGAGCGCGTCGACCTCGGCGTCGGACATCTCGACCTCGCTTCTCGTCGCCATACGCTATCTCTCTGGATACGAGGGGATAAAGGACACGAGACTGAGCGAGGCGGAGCCGACGGCTATCGGTGACAGCGGTCCGCAATGGCGAGGAGCCACGCGGGGGCCGAGGGACTCGAACGGTCCGCAGGGGACGACGGTCGCTACGCGGTCTGGGGGTCCGCGATGTCCCCCTCGCCGATGGGGGCGCCGCAGACGACACAGCCCGCCTCGAGCAGCGTCGCCCGCATCTCGTCGTCCACCTCGATCGATCGGCGACACTCCGGGCAGACGAAGGTGTGCGTCCGTGGGCTCATGCCCGGAAATACGACACGGATCCACATGAAGGATGATTCGAATTCCGAGGCCACAGGAATCCGACGGATCACGGGACTCGAAGGCGAGCGAACGCCGGACGGAGGACGGGCGGAGACCGATCTAATCGAGCAGCGCCGAGAGCAGCTTCCGCTGTGCGGCCGCCACGTGCTCCGAGAACGTCGACCGATCGATGTCGAGCGACGCCGCGACCTCGCCGGCGTTGGCCCCCTTTGGATGGTCGAAGTAGCCGGCGTCGTAGGCGACGGTGAGCACCTCACGCTGGCGCTCGGTCAGCTCGCTCCGGTCGACGGTGACCAGGTCCGATTCCTCGGGCGTCGACGACGACTGGAGCAGCCGCAACACCTGCATGTCGGAGCAGGATTCCCGGAACTCGTCGAGCACGGCACGGAGCGTCGGGAGATCGGTCGCGTGGAAGGTGACGAGCAGCCGGCCGTCCCGGATCGTCGTCTCCGAGGCGGGGACCCCGTGCCGGTCGAGCACCGCGAACGGTGACTCCTCGACGCACGGCGTCTCGAAGCGATAGGCGGCCTTGGCGCCGTAGTCGAACACGACGTCGACCCCCTCGGGGACGGGGAGGTCCGCGTCGGCGATGAACTCGAAGACGACCGACTCCGGGTCGCCGGTCGAGGCGCTGCGCGCGACGCTGTAGATCGGCGTCGACCCGTCGACGACGCCCTCGAACGGGGAGGGCGCCGCCGTCGGGAGCGAGACCTCCGCCCTGATTCCGGATCCCATCTGCGTCCGTTCGTGTCCGCCGGCCGGCAAAACGTTGACGCCGTCCGGGCGTCGCCGTTCGGGTCCGCTTATAAAACACCCCACATATGCAGGGCCGGTGTTGGGGTGGACGGAGCCGTTACCTACATCCATGAAGCGAAACGCGCTGCAGGCGACCGGACCGACGACCGCGACGGAAGGCGACGAAACGCTCGACGACACGTTCGACGCGCTCGCCGACCCCGACTGCCGGGCGATCCTCGGGGCGGCCGACACGGCGATGACGACGAGCGAGCTGGCCGAGGCGTGCGACATCGCACTCTCGACCGCGTACCGCAAGGTGGAACGGCTCAGCGAGACGCCCCTGCTGGTCGAGGGCGTCCGCTTCGACCCCGACGGCGACCACGCGGCGGAGTACACGCGGGGCGCGACCGACGCGACCATCGAGCTCGGCGAGGGCGGCGTCACGCTGACCGTCGACGACACCGAGACGGACGCGGTGAGCGCCGCGTTCGACACCACCGGCGTCTCGGCCGACTGATCGCTACTGACGTCTCGGCCGACTGATCGCTACTGGCGTCTCGACCGACCGCGGAAGCGAGATTTCCCTCGTGATAATCAGGCGATTAGCCTTATCAATCGCCTCGGAAAACGGGTACCCATATGGCCGAGTCTCCGGATCCCGCCGCCCTCCTGGATCTCGCCGGAGACAAGATCGCCGTTCTGGACGAGGACGGCGTCTATCGACACCTCAACGCGTCCGTCGCCGATCTGCTCGGGTTTCGGTCGGACGTGCTCGTCGGGACTGACGCCTTCTCGCGAGCGCATCCCGACGACGAAGAGCGGCTCCGCGAGACCTTCGCGCGGGTCGTCTCCGGAGAGCTGGGCGCCGTCGACTCGCTGGAGTACCGGTACCGAACCGCCGAGGGGGAGTGGGTGTGGCTCCGGTCGTCGGTGCACCCGCCCGCGGAGACGGGGATCGACGGCTACGTAGTGACCTCGCGGGACATCACGGTCGAGGTCGAGTCCCGCCGCCGGCTGGAGACGATCGCGTCGGTGTCGTCCGACGTGTTCTGGATGTTCTCCGCCGAGTGGGACGAGCTGCTGTTCGTCAACGACGCCGTCGAGGAGATCTTCGGCGTCTCCCGAGACGAACTCGGGCGGTGTCCCCAGAGCTTCCTCGACGCTGTCCACCCCGACGACCGCCCGTACGTCGAGCGGGCGATGAGACGGCTCTCGAACGGTGAGTCGACGCGGATCGACTACCGGCTGGGCTCCGCCGACGGGACCACGAAGTGGGTCCGCGTGCCCGGGAAGCCGGTGACGGAAAACGGCGAGGTCGTCGCGGTCACCGGGTTCGCGCGCGACGTCACCGACGAGTACCGCCGCGAGCGACAGCTCGCCGTGATGGACAACCTCATGCGGCACACGATCCGCAACGACATGAACATCGTCGACGGGACCGCGGAGCGCATCGCCGACATCGTCGCCGCGTCGGACGCGTTCGACGCGGAGGCGCGAGACGGGGAGGCGATTCCCGGAGGCGACGACGATCCGACCGATCCCGACGCCCTCGCCGAGCTCGGCGCGGACCTGCAGGAGCACGCGGAGACGATCCGGCGGGTCGCCTCCGACCTGCTGACGACCGCGGAGAAGCAGCGCGGCGTGATCGACCTGCTTCGACAGCGCGGCTCGCCCCGAGCGGTCGAGGTCGCGCCGATCGTCGAAGAGGCCCTCGGCATGGTCGTCGACGGCTACGACGAAGCGGTCGACCTCACCTATCGCGATCCGGTCGACGACGGGGACGCGGCGGGGAGCGAGTCCGGAAACGAGCCGGGGGACGCAACCGAGGACACGGACTGGATGACCGACGGGACGGCGGCGAGCGCGGAGGTGGGAGACGAGGAGGCGGCGAGCGCGGAGGTGGGAGACGACCACCCGCCGCGGCCGCGGGTGTCGGTCTCGTACCCGCCGAACGCGAGGGCGTTCACGCATCCGGAGCTCGACTACGCGATCGCGGAGCTGGTCGAGAACGCGCTCGAACACGCGGAGTCGACGCCGCGGGTCCGGATCGACGTGCGCGCGGCCGACGAGGCGATCGAGGTGTCGATCCGCGACAACTGCCCGCCGATCCCGGTCGAGGAGCGGTACGTCATCACCGACCGGTGGGAGATGGACGACCTCCGTCACACCGGCGGGATGGGCCTGTGGCTCGTGTACTGGGTCGCGAACCGGTCCGGCGGCGACCTGACCTTCGACACCCACGCCGACGGGAACGTCGTGACCCTCACGGTGCCGAACGCGGAGACCGGCGCGGCCGACGAAAGAGCTCCCGGGGCAAGCCCGTCGAAGCGGCGAGGGACCGCCGCCGCGGGACGGCCTGACACGGAGATGCGAACGGACGGATCCGCGCCCTCGGATACCGAGGACGGCGACCGGGAGCCCCGGGACTCCGACGGCGAGGACTGACCGGGTGGGTCGAGTCTCGGTCTGCGGCGCGAGGACCGAGCCGATCGACGGATCGGGAGCCGAAGCGACGGAACACTGGACCGAACGGGAGATCACCTCTCCGGACCTCGAACGAGCCGGCGTCGATGCGATCGGTCGTTCATTAATATTCAGGATATGAGAACGCTCCCGTCGATCTTAAACCGCCGGTGCGTATAGTCACGTACCGATGGGTACGCTCAACGATCTGTTCGACCCGGACCGGGTCGCCGTGGTCGGCGCGACCACCCGAGAGGGGGCCGTCGGTCGCGCCGTCACGTCGAATCTGCTCGACGACTTCGACGGCGACACCGTTCCCGTCAACCCGAACTACGACGAGGTGCTCGGGACGCCCTGCGTCGACGAGGTGGGCGACGCCGACGCCGACGTCGCCGTGATCGTCGTGCCGCCGTCGATCGTGTTGGACGCGATCGAGGCGTGCGGCGAGGCCGGCGTCCGGAACGTCGTCGTGATCACCGCCGGGTTCGGCGAGACGGGAGAGGACGGGGCCGCGAGGGAGCAGCGCCTCGCGGAGCTGGCCGACGAATACGACCTCGACCTCGTCGGCCCCAACAGCCTGGGGATCATGTCGACGCCCTCGGGAATGAACGCGACGTTCGGCCCGGAGAACGCGCTGCCGGGCGGGCTCTCCTTCATGAGCCAGTCCGGGGCGTTCGTCACCGCGGTCCTCGACTGGGCCAACGACAACGGGATCGGCTTCAAAGACGTGGTCTCGCTGGGCAACAAGGCGGTCTTAGACGAGACCGACTTCGTCGACCACTGGGGCGACGACGAGGAGACCGACGTGATCATCGGCTACCTCGAGGGGATCGAGGACGGCCGCGAGTTCATCGAGACCGCCCGCGAGGCGACCCAAGACACCCCGATCGTCGCCGTGAAGTCGGGCCGGACCAGCGCGGGCGCGCAGGCCGCCTCCTCGCACACCGGCACCCTCGCCGGCTCCGACAAGGCGTACGAGGCCGGCCTCGACCAGGCGGGCGTCATCCGCGCCGAGTCCGTCGACGAGCTGTTCGACTCGGCGGGCATCCTCGGGAGCCAGCCGCTCCCCGACACGGACAGCGTCGCGATCGTCACCAACGCCGGCGGCCCCGGCGTGATGGCGACCGACGCGGTCGGCGACGCCGACCTCGACATGGCCTCGTTCACCGGAGAGACGAGCGACGCCCTCGCCGAGTCGATGCCGGAGGAGGCGAACATCCACAACCCGGTCGACGTGATCGGCGACGCCGACGTGGAGCGCTTCCGCGAGGCGCTGGAGATCACCGTCGCCGACGACAACGTCGGCGCCGCCCTCGTGTTGGCCGCGCCGACCGCGACGATCGACTTCGACGAGCTCGCGGACGCGGTCCGCGAGGTGAGCGACGAGATGGACGCGCCCGTCGCCGCCTGCTTGATGGGCGGCGACCGGACCCGCGAGCCGAAACAGAAGCTCCAGGCGGAGGGGATCCCCTGCTACTTCGACCCCGCCCGCGGGATCGAGAGCCTCGCGACGCTCGCGGAGTACCGCGACATCAAGGCGCGCGAGTACGCCGACCCGATGTCGTTCGACGTGGACCGCGAGCGCGCCCGCGAGATCCTCGGGACGGTGCGCGACCGCGACGACAACCGCCTCGGCGTCGAGGCGATGGAGCTGCTCGACGCCTACGGCATCCCCACGCCTGCCGGCGAAATCGTCGACTCGCCGGAGCGCGCCCGCGAGGTCGCCGCCGACATCGACGGCGGCGTGGTGATGAAGATCGTCTCGCCCGACATCCTGCACAAGTCCGACATCGGCGGCGTCGCCGTCGGCGTCGAGGACGACGAGGTCGCCGACACCTACGAGGACCTGATCACCCGCGCGCGCAACTACCAGCCGGACGCGACCGTGCTCGGCGTGCAGGTCCAGGAGATGGTCGACCTCGACGACGGCGTCGAGACGATCGTCGGGATGAACCGCGACCCGCAGTTCGGTCCGCTGCTGATGTTCGGGCTCGGCGGGATCTTCGTGGAGGTGATGGAGGACACCACCTTCCGCGTCGCCCCCGTCTCCGAGCCGGAGGCCCGCGAGATGACCGAGGAGATCCAGTCGGCCCCGCTCCTCAGGGGGGCCCGCGGCCGCGACCCGGTCGACGTCGACGCCGTGGTCGAGACGATCGGCCGGCTCTCGCAGCTGGTCACCGACTTCCCGGCGATCTTGGAACTCGATATCAACCCGCTCGTCGCACTGCCCGACGGCGACGGCGACACGAACGCCGCCGCCGTCGACGTGAGACTCACCGTCGACCCGGAGGAGCTCGACTCGAACGACCCCGACGCGGCCGAACCTGACACGGAGGAACTCGACAATGTCTGACACCACCACCACACTCGTCACCGCGACCGGAGACAGCGCCGGAAAGACAGCGATCACCGTCGCCCTGGCGCGGCTCGCCGCCGACCGCGACCGCAGCGTCGGCTACATGAAACCGAAGGGGACGCGGCTCCAGTCGAACGTCGGCAAGACGCTCGATCAGGACCCCATGCTCGCCCGCGAGGTGCTCGACCTCGACGCCGAGATGCACCAGATGGAGCCCGTCGTCTACTCGCCGACGTTCGTCGAGGGCGCGATCCGCGGCACCGAGGACGCGGACGCGCTCCGCGACCGGATCCGCGAGGAGTACGAGGAGCTCGCCGCCGACCGCGACCACATGTTCGTCGAGGGCGGCGGTCGCTGGACCACCGGCGGCGTCGTCGACCTCACCGACGTTGACGTTGCGGAGCTCCTCGACGCGCGGGTCGTGCTGGTCGCCGGCTACGACTCGCCGAACGACCTCGACGAGGTGCTGGCGGCCGCCGACGCGTTCGGCGACCGGCTCGCCGGCGTCGTGTTCAACAAGGTCTCCGACGACGCGTTCGAGTCGCTCGACCAGGACGGGATCCCGTTCCTGGAGTCGAAGGGGATCACCGTGTTCGGCGCGCTCCCCCACGAGAAGGAGCTGGCCGGCGTCACCGTCGGCGAGCTCGCCGACGAGCTCGGCGCGGAGCTGCTCACCGACGCCCCCACCGACGGCTTCGTCGAGCGCTTCCTCGTGGGCGCGATGGGCGGCGACGAGGCGCTCCGGTACTTCCGGCGCGCCCGCGACGCCGCCGTCATCACCGGCGGCGACCGCGCCGACGTCCAGACCGCGGCGCTCGAGGCCTCCGGCGTCGCGTGCCTCGTGTTGACCGGCGGCCACCGCCCCTCGGGCGCCGTCTTGGGGAAGGCGGCCGACGCCGGCAAGCCCGTCCTCGCGGTGAACACCGACACGGTCACCGCGATCGACCGCGCGGAGGAGGTCGTCCGCGGCGGCCGCACCCGCGACGCGCGCACCGTCGACCGGATGGCGGAGCTGCTCGACGCGCACGTCGACGTGGACGCGCTGGTCTGAGTCGGAGCCGGCCGCCGAGCGAGGGAGATCCCCCAGCCCGATCCCCGTTCCGTCCCGCGCCGCGGGCGAACGTCTGACATACTGTTTTCAGGGAGGACGACGTAGGGCGCGTATGACCAGTCTCTCGGAGGCGTACGGCGGACGGGGGCGCTCCGAGGTCGACCCGCGCCGACTGTACCTGGGCGTGGGCTCGTTCGTCGCCGGAACGCTGCTCCTCGTCGCCGGACTCCTCGTAGCCGCGGAGGTCGTCCTCCCGAGCGGCTACAGCTCCGGCGAAGCGAGGCGTCTCGGCGGCGTACTCGGTGGCGTGGGCGTCCCCCTGGTGTTTCTCGGCGTGATGACCGTCCTCCCGGCGGACCGCAACACCCGCGTCGCCGCGGTCGTCGGGGCGGGCGTGATGTGTCTCGGCGTCGCGCTGTTCGCATACGCCTACCCGTACCACTGGGTCGGCGGCCCGCGTCCCGAGCTGACGGACCTGACGCTGCCGACCGCGGGGCTGTACTTCGCCGGCGCCGCGACGACGCTGTGGAGCGTGTTCGTCGGCGTCGCCAACTTCAAGACCCGGAACGACCCCGGCGGCACCGTCACGATGGAGGTGACCCACAAGGGGGAGACGAAGGTGATCGAGGTCGACCGCGCCGAGCTCAACCGCGGCGGCGGCGTCGGCCTGCTCGGGGGCACGCCGGACGGCGACGTGGAGACGCAGACGAACCGGCGCGGCGGGAGCGGCTCCGGTGCCGGTTCCGGCTCGCGATCCGGGTCGGTCCCGTCCGAGTCGACCGGTCCGACCGGATCGTCTCCCCCGTCCGGATCCGCCGGAGCGTCCGGGTCGACCGGATCGTCCGGCGGATCGCGATCGAGCGGGAAGAGCCGGCCCGCCGGCGTGAGCGACGGCGGCGCGACCGCGAGCGACATCCGGTCCCCGCTCGACGGGGCGGGCGACGGGAGCGGTTCCGACGGCCCGTCCGGACCCGAGGGCCCGGTCACTCCCGGCGTCTCGCCCGCCGCGCGCGACGGCCCGGGCGACACCTACTGCGGGAACTGCGCGCAGTTCGACTACGTCCGCACGGAGCAGGGGATGCAGCCGTACTGCGGTCACTACGACGAGCTGATGGACGACATGGACGCCTGTGAGGAGTGGACGCCGCGGTGAGCCGGTCGGGGGACAGTCGCCCGCGTCGTCACCTTTTCAAGCCGGATCCGCCGACGGGAGCTGTGACTCCGCGACCGCGAACGCGAGCGTGCTCAACACCGCGGTGAGCGTCCCGGCCGCGAGCGCCATCGCGAGGTCGGGGAGCCCGAGCGAGGTCACGCCCGGCGCGGCCGGCAGGAAGAACCCGGAGACCGCGTACAGCACGACCGCGATCGAGAGGACGTAGAAGGGCGCGTTGAGGTACCGCCACCGGAACCGGCCCGCGAGGTACTCGTCGGTGATCTGGCCGAGGCTGGAGGTGACCCCGGCGACCGCGAGCCACTGGACGAACCCGTGGACGAACGCCGCGAGCGCGACGCCGGCGGTGACGCCGCCGCGGACCCCGCGGACGGTCTCGACCGTCTCCATCCCTTGGACCCCGCCGACGACGATCAGCGCGAGCGCGACGACGTAGGTGACGAGGGTCACCCGCCCGGTGTAGAGCACGTTGCGCACGGACGCGGCCACGCCGTCGACCGTGTCTTCGAGCCCGAGCCCGCGGAACAGCGAGTAGAGCCCGACGATCCCCGAGAGGATCCCGAGGACCGCCGCGCCGGCGACGTCGAACAGGTTGGCGACGACAACGAGCGGATAAATGAGGAGGAGCACGCCGAGCGGCACCAGGATCGTGCCGCGGGTCTCCGGGTCCGCGAGCACCTGCTTGATCGTGTAGTAGAGCGACTCGAGGTCCTGCGCCTGGCGGACGACGACGCGGCGCATCCCGTCGATCGGCATCCGCGACCGGATCACCGGGAGCACCGACTCGTCTTGCGCGCCGTCGGTGATGACGACGGCCGACACCTCCTCGCCGGTCGACAGCTCCGCGAGCACGCGGTCGACCTCCTGTCCCACCGCGCGGTTCGCCCGCACGTCGGAGCCGTCGACGCCGGTGACCGCGGCGACCTCGACCGCCTCGCCGCCGGCGGCCAGCTCGTCGTAGACGTTGACGCCCTGAAAGAGGACGTTCACGTCGGAGTCCTCCGGGTCGGCGGTCGCGAGCGCGACCGCAGCCTCGGTGACCTCGTCCGCGCCGATGACGGGGGTGGGGATCCCCGTCTTCCGGCCGAGGTCGTCGTCGAGGTCGACGCAGAGGACGAGCAGCATTATCGGAGTCTACGCGAGGGGTCGGCATATGTTTTCGGCTCGGCCCGGTCGTCGCAGATCCGTCGACCGCACCGTCGCGCACGGCAGACGGTCGGGGGGATCCGTCGGCCCCGCGGCTCGACCGCGTCGCTACGCCTCTTCGTGTTCGAGCCCGTTCATCATGGCGCGGACGTTCTCGCCGTCGCCGAACGACTCGGGGTACGCGGCCAGCGGGAGGACGTAGTCGTCGCCGACCTCGACCGTCTCCGCGATGTGGAACTCGAGCTCGACGCTCACGCCGGTTCCCTCGATCTCGCCGTCGGCCGAGTACACGACGACACCGGTGTCCGCGCCGAGTACCGCCGTGGTGTACTCGGAGCCGCGTTCGAGGTCGCTGACGCCCTCGTACCGGTCCGCGATCAGCTCTGCGCGCTCGTCGGCGTCGAGCTCGCCGACCGGGTTGAACGCCTCACCGAGCACCTCGACCCGCGGCGTCGCCAGCGCGGCGAAGACCGCCGCCTGGTACCGCTCGCCGAACAGCTCGACGGCCTTGTCGTACTCGGCGATAGTGTTCGTCACCCGGACCTCGCGCGTCTGTCCGGCGGCCTCGACCTCCCGGGAGACAGTCTCTTCGCTCACGTCGTTGAGCTCGTACCCCGTCTCGGAGAGCGTCGCGTCGGCGACCGTCGCCGTGCCCGAGGAGAACTCCGCGGGCTCGTCGCCGGTGACGACGTCGAGGGCGGTACAGCCGGCGAGGCCGGCGGCGCCGACCGCGCCGGCGAGCGCGAGCGCACGGCGGCGGGTGGTCGGGGCGGTTCCCGTGCGGTCCTCCGCGGCGGCGTCGGAACGCGGCTCGGGCTTCATACCCCATCCGTCCCGGCGGCGGGGGTACATACTTTGTGTTCGTATGTTCGTCCCGACCGATTTGACCCCCGTGACAACGGATCACCCGGAAACGCGCGGTTCGGACGCTTTTTGAGGCCGCAGCCGGTAGAAGAGGGTAGATGATCTCCAAGGGCTGCGAACAGTGCGCCAAGGGCGGGAAGATGGTGCTGTTCGTCTACGGCTACTGCGACCAGCGGGACTGCTTCTACTGCCCCCTCGGAGAGAACCGGAAGAACGTCACCGACGTGTACGCCAACGAGCGGAAGGTCGAGTCCGACGAGGACGTGATCCAAGAGGCCAAGCGCATGAGCGCGCTCGGCACCTCGATCACCGGCGGCGAGCCGCAGGAGGCGATGGCGAAGACGTGTCGGTACCTCGAACTGCTGAAAGACGAGTTCGGCGAGGACCACCACACCCACCTGTACACGGGTATCACGGGCGGCCGCGAGAACATGCGCCGCCTCTCGGAGGCCGGCCTCGACGAGATCCGCTTCCACCCGCCGCTGGAGGTGTGGGGCGACATGCACGGCACCGAGTGGGAGGAGATCCTCCACATCGCCCGCGAGGAGGGGCTCACCCCCGCCTTCGAGATCCCCGGCATCCGCGCGGAGCCGGAGTTCCTGGAGTTCTTGGACGAGGGCGCCGCGGAGTTCTGTAACATCAACGAGTTCGAGATGTCCGACGGGAACTACCGCCGGATGCAGGAGGAGGGCTTCGAGCTGCAGGAGGGCCACATGTCCGCCGTCGAGGGGTCGAAGGACGACGCGATCGTCTCCGAGATGGCGAGCCACGAGAAGGTGTACTTCTGTACCTCGGTGTTCAAAGACGCCGCCCAACACCGGAACCGGCTGAAGCGGATGGCGAAGAACATCCGCCGGGAGTTCGACGAGGTGACCGACGACGGGACCTTGGTCTACGGGAAGGCGTTCGCCGACCCCGAGCGCTTCGAGGCGCTCGGCGTTCCCGAGGAGTTCTACACCGTGAAGTCGGACCACGTCGAGGTCGCGTGGTGGCTCCTCGAGGAGATGGTCGAGGACGGCGACCTGGCGGAGGGTGAGATCGTCGAGCAGTACCCGACCGTGAACGGCACGGTCGTCGAGCGCACGCCGGTCGCGTAGACGCGGAGCGGCTCGGAGACCCTTATAAATCGCTGAGGGACACGGACACCGCCGAAGTCCCAACCGCTTGCTTATAAACGGTTGCTGTTAGATCGACGACGAACACCGCCGAAGCCCCAACCGCTTGCTTATAAACGGTTGCTGTTAGATCGACGACGAACACCGCCGAAGCCCCAACCGCTCGGCCGTACGCCGATGCGATTGCTTATAAACCGCTGAGCGACACGAACACCGCCGAAGCCCCAGCCGCGAGGCGGCCGCACGCTCGCTGTGCGCTTCGGTCGCTCGCGTTGCTCGCTCCCTGCAGTGCTTGCGTCGTCTGCGGCCGCCTCGCGGCTGCCCCTTCGAGTCCCGCCCCGCACAGTACCGCACAGCGCCTCACGCCTCCCCAGCCTCGTCGGCGGCTCCCGTTGGTCGCCGCCGACTCCCTCGCACGCGCTCTCGCCGGCGGCGTCGCCGCCGGCTGTCAGAGAGACCTTCGGTCTCTCCCTACTCGCGCCCTTAAAAGGGCGCTCGGAGGCGCGCGCCGACCGCACAAAGTTGCTTGTCAACATGGACCATGATTTAAACCGACCCGGCGCGTATCCCCGCGCATGGCCTCCGAAGAACCCGTGTTCGCCAACGTGAGTATCGGCCAAGAGGTATACGACGAGGACGGCGGGCGGCTGGGGACGGTTCGGGGCGTCGACGACGACGGCTTCTACGTCTCGTCGCCGGCGGGCGCGGAGTCGCTGCCGCTCACCGAGGCGCGCGACGTGTTCGGCACCGCCTACGTGATGTGGCGCTGTTGGGAGTGCGGAGAGATGGGCGAGATCAGCGGCGAGCTCCCCGCGAACTGTCCGAGCTGCGACGCGCCGCGCGAGGATCTGTACTACTGGGCCGAGGACTGAGTCCCGTCGGGGCGACCTGCCCCTCGGAGATCTCGGTCGCCGTCACGCTTTTGCGTACCGGCGCTAAACCGAGGGAGAGATGCCCGAACGAGACCGCGTCCTGCGGGTCGACCTCTCCTCGGAGACCGTCTCCCGCGAGCGCGTTCCGGAGGCGTGGCGCCGCCGCTTTATCGGCGGGAAGGGGCTCGGTGCCCGCTACCTCTACGACGGGCTCGACGGGGGGACCGACCCGCTCGGCCCCGACAACCTGCTGGGCTTCTGCGTCGGTCCGCTCTCGGGATACCTGCCGGGCGAGACGCGCTACGCCGCGGTGACGAAGTCGCCCCTGACCGGCGGCTTCCTCGACTCGTACGCCGGCGGCGACTTCGCCGACCGCCTGGTCGGCTCGCTCGACGACTGCCTCGCCCTGCTCGTGACCGGCGTCGCCGACGAGCCGGTCCGGATCGTCGTCGAGGGCGGCGACGCCCGCGTCGAACCGGCCGAGACCTGGGGCGCGGACACGGTCGAGACCGACGCGGCCCACCCGGACGCGGGCGTCGCCTGTATCGGTCCGGCGGGCGAGCGCGGCGTGGCCTACGCGACGATCGCCTCCGACGCGGGCGACCACCACGCCGGTCGCGGCGGCGCCGGCGCGGTCATGGGGTCGAAGCGGCTCAAGGCCGTGGTGGCCCGCGGCGATCCGCCCGGGGTCCCGCCCGCGCTGGCCGCCCTTCGGGAGCGCGACGAGCGCGCCTACGCCGAGGGCGACACGGGGCGCTGGCAGGCCGCCGGCGAGACCATCGAGAGCGTCGACTTCGCCAACGAGGTGGGCGCGCTCGCCACCGAGGGGTGGCAGCGCGACCGCTTCGAGGCCGCCGATGACATCGGCATCGAGGCCGCCCGCTCCGCCGCGGTCGGACGGGAACGCCCCGACCGCGAGGTACCCGGCGGCTTCGAGGTCGAGACCGACGCGGGGCGCTCGGTCCCCCGCGGCGCGGCGCCGATGACCCTCGGCGCGGGGCTCGGCGTCGCGGAGTTCGACGCCGTCGCGGCGCTGGGCGAGCACTGCGACCGCCTCGGCGTCGACGTCATCTCGGCGGGCAACGCCGTCGCCTGGGCGGTCCGCGCGGCCGAGGCCGGCCGCGTCGACTGCGAGGTCTCGTTCGGCGACCCCGAGGGCGCCCGCGCGCTCATCGAGGCGATCGCGACGGGCGGGGCCGGCCCCTGCGAGCCGGGCGTCGCCGACGCGCTCGCCGGGGGCGTCGATGCCGCGGCCGACGCCTACGGCACCGACGACGCCATCCCGACGGTCAAGTCGATGGAGCTGCCGTCGTACGACCCCCGGGCGGCCGTCGGCATGGCGCTGGCGTACGCGACCAGCGACCGCGGCGGCTGTCACCGCCGGGCCCGCCCCATCGAGTGGGAAGCCGTCGCCGACGGGGCGTCGACGAGCGACCGGGTCGCGGCGGTCGTGACCGCGCAGAACACTCGGTCGGCGCTGTGGAGCTTCGTCGCGGACGACTTCGCCGGCGAGCCGCTGTGGGACGGGTTCGGCGCCGAGTGGTTCGACGCGCTCGGCTACGACCACGACGCCGCGTCCCTCCGGCTGGCCGGCGAGCGCGTCTGGAACCTCGTTCGGCTGTTCAACGCCCGCGAGGGGTTCGACCGCGAGGCGGACGAACTCCCGCCCACCCTGACCGAGCCCGTCACGGACGGCCCCGCGGCGGGCGACCGCGTCGAGCCGGCGGCCTTCGAACGCCTCCTCGACGCCTACTACGCCGCCCGCGGCTGGGACCGCGACGGGCTGCCGACCCCCGAAACGCTCGCCCGGCTCGACCTCGATGCGGTCGCCGACGCCGAGACGCCGGTCGGAACCCCGCCCGAGAACGACCCTCCGAGACACGACGATGACTGAACGGATCGACCTCGACGACATCGAGACGGACGGTGACGACGACTCCCGACCCGACCGCGACGCCTGGCTACAGCGGAGCGAGGACGGCGACGAGACCGGCGCCGACTCGGCCGGCAGCGGGTCGCCCGATACCGACTCGGTCGCCGCCGACTCGCCCGATTCCGACGCGGCTGATTCCGACGCGGCCGACGACAGCCCGTCCGGCGCCATCCCGCGAGTCCCGCGGGAGAACGACGACAAGCCCGCCGGCGTGCCGACCGACCGCGGCGGCTCCGGCGCGGGCGCGACGGTCTCGGAGGCGCCCGACGACGCCCGTCCGATGGGCGGCGGCCCGCACGGCGGCGGCACCGACGAGATGACGATGGCGTTGACGTACAACGCCTTGACCGCGCTCGCCGACCCACGGCTGGTCGTCGCCTCCGCCCGCGAGTGGGCCGACTGGATCGGGATCGTCGGCGACGTGAGCGCCCCGGTCATCACGCGGTTCCAGCGCGATCACGGCGTCGACGCCGACTTCTTCAACGGCACGGGTGACGGGCCCGCCGAACGGCTCGCCGAGGTCGACGAGACCTCGATGTTCCACGCCGAGCGGCTGGCGGTCGTCGGGACGCCCGACGACGAGTGGATCGCCGAGGCGGCCGGCTGGGAGTTCGTCCCCCTGGAGACGGCGGCCGAGAAGGCCGGCTGGGACCTCGCGTAGCCGCGGGGGAGTCGCCCGCCGCCCGAGCGGTTCCGGACCGCTTGCCGGCACGGGGAACACTTTAGACCGTGTGGTGAGATATCACGGGCATGGGTCTTCGAACCGCGAGCCAGCAGAACGGACTGCTTCTGGCAGGACTGCTGTTGTTCATCGGATGGGGCGCGCTCACCGCGCTGAACGTCGCGACGAGCGCCGGACCGATAGCCGCCGACTGGTGGATCGGCCAACACGGCGTCGGCGCCGTCGTCGGGGCCGTCGTGCTGTTGGCCCTCGTCGGGTTCGCCATCGCCCTCGTCGGCGAGCTGAACGAAGATGGTCCCGCGCCGGACGAGTGGCCGCCGCAGTAGATGTACTACGAGTGTGCCGAGTGCGGGCTGGTCGACCGGGGGAACCCGCTGGACGAGCCCGTCGTACGCGAGTGTCCCGACTGCGGAGTGACCACGACGTGGGAACCGGCCTTCGAGGGGGCGCCGAACTCGTGAGCGACCCGATCGAGGTCCCGATCTCGGAACGGTTCCGCCGCGGGGCCGACCAGTGGGCCGAAGAGCGCGTGATGACCGAGGAGGCCGCCCTCGAGGCCAAGGCCGAGCAGGCGCTGCTGGAGATCGAACACCTCGCGACCGGCGCTCAGGAGGTCGACTTCGAGCTCGACGAGGAGGGGGAGATCATCCGATACGTCCCCAGCGGGGAGCTGCGGGCGTTCCTCGACGCCCAGGCCGAGGCGTCCGGCGTCGACCGCGAGACCGTGCTGCGGCTCCACGTCGATCTCTTCGCCGGCGCGTTCCTCGACTCCGACACCGTCACGCCGGAGTCAGTGACCCACGACTGAAGTCGTGGGCTTCCGCCTCGTGCCTCTGTGAGGCGTCGGCTCCCCTCCGTTTCGCCTCGCCGCCGGGCCGAGAAAACGCGGTCGAGGGGAAGCTATTTGTCCGTGCACGGGTATGACAGTCGTATGCACGAAGACAGCGGATGGCGTCCCGACACCGGCTGTCAGCGGTGTAACGGTCACGAGACGTGGACGCACAACGCGGCCCACGAGATAAACGACGGCCAGCGCGACCCCGACGAGATGGACCTCGGACTGACCGAGGACGACGAAGACGACGAGTAGGGCGCCGGAAGCGGCGAACGCCCAGCCGGCCGGTCAAGTCATCTGACTCGCGATCTCCTCCTCGAAGGCGACGTACCCCGACAGCAGGTACGCCGCCGCCTCGTAGAACGGCTCGTCGGTGTTGTCCAACACGTCCCGCGCGCAGTCGTCGATCCACTGCGAGAGGTGTTCGTCGTGGAAGACGCGCTGGAACCCCAGCGTCTCCTCGTCGCCCGCCCGCTGGCGCTCGATCAGGTGCCGGAGGAACGCCAGCTCGACGGCGACGTGGTCGTTCTCCTCGGGGTAGTCGTCGGGCGGCGACCAGCCCGCGGCCCCGTAGCTGGCCTCGACCTTCGCGAGCCCCTCGCCGCGGAAGTCGGTGTCGTCGCGGTAGTGCGTCTCGTGGGGAAGGACCGGCGGCCGCGGGCCGACGAAGACGCGGGTGTACTCGCGTTCGAGGTCGTCGCGGACCGCGTCGACGTCGCGCCCCTCGTTGTCGGCGGCGAACGCGCGGAGGCGCTCGAAC
Source organism: Halorubrum salipaludis (assembly GCF_002286985.1). Taxonomy (GTDB): domain Archaea; phylum Halobacteriota; class Halobacteria; order Halobacteriales; family Haloferacaceae; genus Halorubrum; species Halorubrum salipaludis. The sequence goes on from NZ_NSKC01000001.1 coordinate 176,891, forward strand.
CCGGCGTCGAGGTCGTCCGAGACGGCCTGCTCCGGGACCTCGAAGTCGCCCGAGAGCAGCCGTTCGAGCAGCTCCTCCGGCGGGTAGTCGGCGAAGGCGTCCACGAGGAACCCCGAGAGCTCGAGGCGGGTCTCGTAGAGGGCGGTCTGGTCGAGGCTCATCGGTCGCCCCCCACGTCGCCGCTCCCGTGAAGGAGCCGCACGCGGCAGTCCGGACAGTAGTCGAAGACGTTCTCGTCGCCGGCGGTGAGCCCCTCGACGAGCCCGCCGACCTCCTCTTGGATCTTGCTGGCCGTGCCCTCGCTGGCGAAGGGCGTCCCGCAGTTGGCGCACTCGCGCATCTCGCCCTCGAAGGCCGTCTCCCACGACTCCCCGTCGCGGTTCTCCGGGAGCCGGTCGAGGTGGATCCCCGGATCGAGCTCGATCGCGTCCTCCATACACCCCTCCTCGCAGAGTCCGCAGTTGACGCACCGCTCGTGGCTGAACTGGAGCTCGGCGCCGTCTCGGCGGAGCGCGTCGGTCGGACAGAGGTTCGAACACGTCGGCGTCAGCGCGCAGTCGTCGGACACCTCGACGGCCGCGAAGTCCTTCAGCCCGCGGATCACGTCCCGCTCGGGGTCGACGTGGTCGAGGATCGTCCGGACGCTCTCTAACGTCCAGTCGTGGCTGTTGAACGCGGGGTTCGGGCGCTCGCCGCCGCTCGGCTGGGCCGCGATCCCGCCGTCGGTCAGGGCGGCGCCCGCCCCGTCCCTCCCGGCGCCCGGGTCGACGAGCCGCCCCGTCGCCTCGTGTTCGCCGGCGGGGACGGGCGACGGGTCGAGCGACTCGACGAACGCGTCGAGCTCGTCGACGAACGGCCCGTGGTCGGCGAGATTCGGCGCGAAGAAGGCGACGCGCTCGCCGAGGCCGAGGTCGGTCGTGGCGCGGTTGAGCCGGTCGACTAACTCGGCCTTGGGGTCCGGTCCGGAGTGCAGGCAGTCGTCGCCGCAGCCGACGACCGCGACGCCGTCCGCGCCCGCGGCGAGCGCGTGGGCGACGTGCGCCTCGCCGACGGTGTCGGTGCAGTTGACCCGGACGGGGAGGATCGGCGGGTACTCGACGCCCGGCCCGATCTGCGAGCGGCGGCCGTACTCGGAGAGCGCCTCGGCGGCGCGCTCCGAGCAGACGAACGCGACGACGGGCGTCTCGATCCCGTCCGAGCCGCGGTCGAAGAGCCAGCCGCCCGAGTCGTCCGTGGTCGGACGCAGCAGGGCCTCCACCTGTCGGGCGATGCGCTCGTTGTCGGGCTCGCTGAGCGTGACCGCGCCGGTCGGACACGAGCTGGTGCAGGCGCCGCAGTTCCGGCACGCCTCCTTGAAGAAGTCCACGTCGTCGACGCGGGGGCGCTCGACGGCGCCGTGGGGGCAGGCGTCGACGCAGGCGGTACAGCCCTGCTGGCCCGACTCGCCGGCGGCGCAGACGTCCATATCGAGATCGAGGTGGTCCGGACCCTCGTAGCCGCCGAGCATGGACTCGATCGCCGAGACCGCCCCGGCGTCGACGTGCGTGTAGAACCCGATCCGACCACCGCGGGTGTCGGCGTCGGCGCCGGGGTAGACGACCTGGTCGACCTCCAGCTCGCGGGCGACGCCGTCGGTGTCGATGGCGTCGACGGGACAGCAGTCGGTCCACGCGCCGTCGGGCGCGTCGGGGTCGATGTCGACCGGCCTGGTCGTGACCATCCCGTCGGGTCCCCGTCGGACGCACTCCATACAGGAGATGCAGTCCTCGGTGACGCGGGCCTCGAGCGTCAGGGTGAACTCGCCGAACCGCCCCGAGACGTCGGCGACGCGGCCGCGCTCGACGGTCACCTCGTCGAGGTCCGCCTCGCCGGCCAGCTCCCGGCCGTCGGCGACGAGCGTCACGTCGGCCGTGTCGGCGAGCGCCGCGGCGGTCTCGGCGTCCCCGACGACGGCGACCCGGTCGCCTGCCTCGCGGGTGTGGACGCGCTCGACCGGCTCGTGGTCGAAGCGGGTGGCCGCGGCGTTGGCCAGTCGCGCGGTCTTGTCGGTGGCGGCGGACTCGCCGTGGACCCAGCCGGCGCCCTCGCGCTGGTCGACGAACTCGATGGCGTCCGGGTGGAGCCCGTGGTCGACCGCCTCCTCCCGGAGCGACTCCTGGACGCCGGGCTCCGGACAGGTGACGACGAGCTGGTCGAGGTCGTGCTCGTCGATGACCGCCGACATGGCATCGCGGCCGTCGCCGCAGAGCATCCGCGAGCTCGCGGCGACGTCGACCCCCTCGATGCCCTCTCGGGCCTCGGCGAGGTCGACGTCGCAGGTGTCCGCACAGGAGCAGACGAAGGTCCCCGTGTTCATGCGAACCGGGTTATGGCCGGAGTGTCAAAGGGCTTGCTGCGAACCGAACCGGATCCGGTCAGAACCGCCGCGACCGCCGGCACGGATCGGGCCGCGACCCGCACGTGGGTCTGTCCCGGGCACAGATCAGTGTCCCGCGCCGGACTCGGAATGCGTCACCGCTCGCACCGCGCGTCCGCCGATCGCGGGCCGGCGCGCGCGAGCGATATCCGCGCCAATCGGTAGCACATTCATCGCCCTTCGTCGGAGGGTTTAAATACTATAAATAGATTTTCCGCGTTCCAGCGGTCTGAAAAGTAACTATAATCATAAATACAGGAAGATCTGGCCGGTTCTGTCGGAAGTTTCTTTTGATTACGGTCGTGGGCCCATGCTGTATGCCGATCCGGCGTGCGGGACACGTGGGGTTGGGCACACGGAGCGGCAACCAATGAGCGAGCCCGTAACACTCGACCTGGACAGGCGGTCGTTCATGAAGGCCTCCGCGCTGGCGGGCGCGGTCGCCTTCGGGGGCGGCGCGACTGGACAGGTCCTCGGACAGGAGGAGGAACCGGACGGCGTCGGCGACGACGCCGAGACAGCGAAGGTGATCTGTAACTACTGTTCCATCGGCTGCGGCTTCAAGGCCGTCAAGGACGGCGAGGCGTTCGTCGGCCAGGAGCCGTGGCACGAGAACCCGCTGAACAACGGGTCGCTGTGTTCGAAGGGGGCCGGGATCTTGGAGACCGAGCACTCCGAGCGGCGGCTCAAACACCCGATGCGGAAGGAGGACGGCGAGTGGCGGAAGATTTCGTGGGACGAGGCGTACAGCGAGATCGCCGAGACCTACGAGGAGACGGTCGAGCAGTACAGCCCGGAGAGCGTGATGCTGCTGGGATCGGCGCACCACTCCAACGAGTCGGCGTACGCCTCCCGGAAGTTCTCCGCGTTCCTCGGCACCAACAACATCGACCACCAGGCGCGTATCTGCCACTCGACGACCGTCACCGGCCTCGCGAACACGTGGGGCTACGGGGCGATGACCAACACGATCAACGACTACCGGAACTTCGACCTCCTCATCATCATCGGGCAGAACCCGGCGGAGGCGCACCCGGTCGTGATGCAGCACATCCTGGAGGGGCAGAAGCGGGGCGGCACCATCGTCTCTATCGACCCCCGGTACACGAAGACGTCGGCGCACGCCGACCGCTTCCACCGGATGCGCCCGGGGACGGACGTGGCCATCATGATGGGCCTCATCAAGTACGTCCGCGACCAGGGCGAGCTCGACGAGGAGATGCTCGACGAGCGGACGATGGGGTGGCCGGACGTCGACGCCGAGCTCGACCAGTACGACCTCGAGACCGTCGCCGACATCTCCTGGATAAGCGAGGAGAGCCTCCAGGAGATCGGCGACCTCGTGATCGAGAACCAGCCCAACATCCAGATCGAGTGGGCGATGGGCGGCACCCAGCACAACAACGGGACGCAGAACATCCGCTCGTACGCGCTGGCGTCGCTGGGGTGGGGGTCGGCCGCCCGCTCCGGCGGCGGCCTCCAGGTTATGCGCGGCCACGCCAACGTCCAGGGGGCGACCGACCTCGGCGTCGAGTCGTCGATCCTTCCGGGCTACTACGGCGTCGGCGGCGCGGGGTCGTGGGAACACTGGACCAACGTCTGGAACCAGAGTCCGTGGACCTCGGGGTCGATCACGGCCGAGGAGCTCCACGACGACTACTTCGCCACGATGGACGACGAGCTCTTCGAGAAGATCAACGGCGGGCCCCCGGGCGACGACCGGGACACGAGCTGGCCGGACACCGCGGGCAACATGATGTTCCGCGAGGGGCTGACCGTCGCCCGGTGGTACGAGGCCGCGCTCGACCAGAGCGACCGGCTCAACGAGTCCGACCTCTACCAGCCCGACCCGGTGAAGATGGCCTTCTACTGGGGCCACTCGGCGAACTCCATCTCGGAGATGGACAAACAGCGACAGGCGATGGAGGCGCTCGACCTCCTGGTCGTGGTCGACGTCTTCCCGGCGGTCGCCGGCACGCTCCCGAAGGAGGACAACGTCCTGCTACTGCCCGCGTCGAGCCAGTACGAGCACGTCCGGACGCTGACCAACACCAACCGCTCGGTCCAGTGGTCCGAGCGCGCCTCGCCGCCGGCGCACAACTCCAAGCCGGACCTCCAGATATTCATGGAGCTGGCCCACGAGCTCGGCTTCGGCGAGCACTTCGACTGGGGCTCCGGGAAGGGGATCTACAACGGCCGGTCGACCCACGAGGACGTCGTCCGCGAGATCAACCTCGGGACGCGCTCGATCGGCTACCAGCAGCCGCCGGAGAAGCTCCAACAGCACGTCGAGTACGACTACCTGTTCAACACCGACACGCTCCGCGCCGACGCGCCGGGCACGCCGGTCGACGGGGAGTACTGGTCGCTGCCGTGGCCCTACTGGGGCGGCGACCACCCCGGGACGCCGATCATCTGGACCTCCGAGCTCGACCCGCGCGACGGCGGCCACGACTTCCGGACCAGCTGGGGGACGCAGGCCCCCACGCCCGACGAGTGGGACGACATGGGCGTCGACAAGCCGTACCCGATGTCCGAGACGGTCGCCGAGGAGGGCGAGGCGGACGGCCTCGATCTGCTGCGCGACCCCTTCGAGCCCGAGTGGTGGGACGACACCATCGAGGGCGTCCCGCAGTATCCGGCGTTCACGACGACGCTGCCGGACGACGTGACCGAGCCGCACCAGCAGTCGCTCCCGCAGGAGTACGCGCTCCGCGAGGACCGCTCCGCGTTCGACGCGGCACAGGAGCTCAACGAGAACTACGGTCACGACCACGACCTCGACTTCTGGGCGCAGTTCGACAACAACCAGCCGGACCCGCCGACGGGACGCGGCAAGGCCCGCGCGGTGGCGTGGAACTTCCTCGACACCGTCCCGGTCCACCGCGAGCCGATCGAGAGCCCGCGCCCGGACCTCGTCGAGGAGTGGCCCGCGAACGGCCAGCAGCACAACTTCTGGCGGCTCGACCAGAACAACGCGACGACACAGGAGAACGCGATGCAGGAGGTGCAGTCGGCCCAAGCGGAGATGCCCGACGGCGCCCAGCAGCTGATCCTCACCTCGGGGCGACAGGTCGAACATCAGGGCGGCGGCGCCGAGACGCGCAACAACCCCCTGACGGCCGATCTCCAGCCGCACATGTACGCGGAGATCCATCCGGACGTCGCCGAGGAGATGGACCTCCGCGGCGGCGAAGACCACGTCATCGTCCACCCGACCGCCTCGGAGAAGAGCTCGATCCTCGTGAAGGCGAAGGTGACGGAGCGCCCGAACACCGAGGAGATATTCCTGCCGTACCACTGGGGCGGGGTCTTCAGCGGCCAGAGCCAGGCCGACGCCTACCCGGAGGGGACGAAGCCGCTGGCGATCGGCGAGTCGGCGAACATCGTGACGGCCTCCGGGTTCGACGTCGAGACGCAGATGCAAGAGACCAAGGCGGGGATCGTCGTGATGGAGAAGGCGACGGAGGCGCGCGTCGAGGAACTCGACATGGAGTTCATCGACTACCCGCAAGACGAGGCCGGCATCGGCCGCCAGAAGTCCTACGACACGCGCGACTGGGACATGGCACAAGAGAGCTTCGGTGACGACTAATGTCAACACACAACCAAAACCGGATGAGCGACGGCGTGATGTCCACGGGCGAGGGGATGCGCATCTTCCCCGACGTGGAGGCCTGCATCGACTGCGGGGCCTGCGTCGTCTCGTGTAAGCGCACGTGGGACGTACCGAACACCGAACAGCGCATCGAGATATCGACCATGCTGGAGGGCCGCGAGGGCGACGAGGGGTACAACCACCGCCAGACGGCGGCCCTCGCGGAGGGACAGAACCCCGGGGAGACCAGCCTCCCGATGCAGTGTTACCACTGCGAGAACGCCCCGTGCGTGTCGGTGTGCCCGACCGACGCCCTCCAGAAGGAGGACGACGGCTTCGTGACGGTGTCGGACGACCTCTGTGTTGGCTGTCAGTACTGCCTGTCGGCCTGCCCGTTCGGCGCCCCGCAGTTCCCGGACGGCGAGGGGACCGTCAGCTCCGAGGTGTTCGGCACCGGCGGCGTGATGGACAAGTGTACCGGCTGCCGGTCGCGCCAGAAGGCCGGGAAGGGACCGGCGTGCGCCGAGGAGTGCTCGACGGACGCCATCCTCGTCGGCTCCGCCGGCGACATCGCGGACGAACTCGAACAGCGCGGGAGCGGGTCGTTCTTCAACGACACCGCCCTAGAGATAATCTTCGGCGACGACGCCGACATGGTGAGCGACGCATGAGCGATCCCGACCCGACCGACGGCGACACGAGCGACGAGGAGCCGGCGACGACGGAGGCGTCGGGGGCATCGAGCGGCGGCGACCGCGCCGACAGCCTCGTCTTCTGGGGCTGTGCGGTCTTCGGCCTCGCGCTGGCGACCGGGTCGGTGTGGTTCTTCAGTTCGCAAGGGATCTGGCACGAGGCGCTGATGCGGGTCCACCCCACGCTGAGCGGCGGCGGCGTCGGCGCCAGCTGGGAGGCCGGCGTCACGAACACGGTCCTGACGTTCCTGATCGACTTCATCCACGTCGCGGACGTCGTCATGGGGATCTTCATCCTCCTGTTGATGCTGATCCACTGGACGGCGTTCCACCGGCTCGCGAGCCGGATGCGACCGCCGGCCGGGACCGGGACCGGAATGGAGACGGAGGCGCCCGTCGCCGATGGCGGCGAACCGAAGGGAGGTGACCGCGAATGACGAACCTCGACCACGGTAAGTTCTCGCGGGTGACGACCCTATTCCACTCGATGCTGGCGCTGACGGTGTTCCTGCTCTTCTTCACGGGCTACGCCGTCGCCTTTAACACCGAGCTGTGGTGGCTCGTGGAGCTGATGGGCGGAAACGCCGGGGTGTTGGTGGTCCACCGCGCGGCCGCCTTCGCGCTCATCGCGCTGACCGGCTTCTGGGTGCCGTACATGCTGTTGAGCCGGACGAACGGCGGCGGGATCCGGTCGCTGTTACCGAGTAAGGGCGACGTCGACGCGTTCGTCCAAGACGTCCAGTTCGCCCTCGGTCGGGCGGACGAACGCCACCCGAACGCCCGCCAGTTCGCCGGCTACAAGGCCGACGAGGTGCCCCTGCTCTCGTACATCGGCAAGGGCGTCGTCGCCATCTTCACCGTCGAGCTCCTGTTGCTGATGGTCACCGGGCTGCTCATCTGGCAGAAGTCGTGGCTCATCGGGATCTACAACACCCAGTCGGCGGCGATGGCGTTCGTCGCCTTCCACGGGCTGCTCGGCGTCATCATGCTGATGGGGGTCATGTTCCACACCTTCGAGCACGGCTTCCATCCCGCCTTCTTCCCGGTCGAGATGAAGGCGTTCCTGCCGAAAGACGACACGCCGAACTTCCACGGCGACCCGGACGACCACGAGACGACCGGCATCGAGCGGCTCCGCCGGAAGAAGTCGTGGCGGTGGGCGACCAACGTCGTCGGCGCCCTCACCGTGCTCGGCATCGTCAGCGTGATGCTCTCGTCGGTCTCGTACGGCGGCTACCCGGTCCCGAGCGAGCTCGCGTTCAACGAGGGGAGCCTCCTGCGGACGATCGGCATCAACGCCGGGTTCCTCGTGCTGTTCATCGGACTGACGCTGTCGATGTACGGCAACGTCCTCCGAGCGCGGTACAAGAAGGAGCGGCAGACCGAAGAAGTCCCGGCGGCTGCCGCCGACGGCGGCGAACCGCGCGAGGACTGACGCCGGCCGCCCGCTCCGCCCGACGCTCTCTTGTTCTCGCTTCTCGTCGAGTCCGTTTCGAGAAGCGCCTTCCCTCGTCGTTACAGCAGCTCCGCCGCCTCGGGAGAGAGGTCGACGGTCACGTCCTGTCGGGTCTGTTCGGCCATCTGGTCGATGTTGCGGGTCAACACCTTGAGGATGTCCTCCGGTTCGGGGTAGACTAACATGTTGCCGTCGGCGTCCTCCATCACCAGCTGCGTGTCGGAGAGCTGGATCTGGTTGTCGCCGATCGAGGCGACGATCGCCGGCAGGGCCTCGGCGCCCCCGGTGTCGCCCTCCTCGACGTAGGTGATGTACAGCGAGTCGATGCCGATCAGGTCCTTGTACTCGCGGATGCGCTCGGCGCATTTGACCATGTCCCGCGTGACGGCGGTCTTGTGATCGTTTCCGTGCTCGCCGTTGTGACAGTGTTTGCACACCCGCAGTTCCATCCGCATACACGCCGCAAGGGCGAGGACGGAAATATACCTTGGCACGCCGGTTCCGTCGGCCGGAACCGCGGCGTCGGGAGCCGGGGACGGAACGAGTCGCCGCCGACCGGGGCCGAACGAGGGCCCCGCCGAGACCGCGGACGAACTTTCAAGAGGCGGGCCGCCCATGCGGTGATATGGCATTACTCACGGACGCGCTGGCCGTCCTGATGGTGGCAGTGGGCGTCGTCGGCATGCTCGCGGTCGCGTTTCGCGCCCGCGAGTACGACATGATCGGGAGGGCAGACGGCGCCGTCGTCGCCCTCGGCGCCGCGATGTCCGTCGCCATGACGGCGACGGCCTTCCTCTAGCGGCGACCGGCCCCACCACGACCGGTCTCCGGCCGCGACCGCCGGACGGGTCACCCCGCGTCGACGAAGTCCCCGAGGTTCGCCTGCAGGCCGGCCGCCATCGTCGACTTCCGCCGGAGACGACCCAGCGAGACCGGGAGGTGCTCGGCGACGCCGCGGACCGCCTCCCCGAACGTCTCGGCGGTCCCGCGCTCGCCCTCGAACGCGTTCCGGATCGCCTCGCGCACCTGCCAGACGCCGACCGGCCCCCAGTAGTCGTCGGAGACGTGACGGAGCACCAGCGCCTTCGCCTGTCGCCCGCGGTCGTCGAGGTGCTCTAAGACGCCGAGCCGAGCCGCGTAGTAGGCGCCTGCGGTCTCCTCGACGTAGCCGGTCCGCCCCTCGCGGCCCTCGCTGGCGGCCGCGAGGTAGACGCCCGCCTCGGGGTCGGGGTTCCAGATCGAGCCGGGCGACTTCATCTCGACGAGCTCGTACTCCCAGCGTCCCGGGACCAAGATTACCCAGAATGCGTTGCCGAGGTACTCGTTGCGGTGGACTTCGATCCGGTCGACCGTCGGGTTGTCGCGGATCGAGCCGCGGAGGAACTGCCCGACCGTGTCGTCGACCGCCGTGATCGACCAGCGCGTCGGGACGAGCCGCCGGTTCTCGCCCCGCCCGAGCGCGCCCGCGGAGAGGATCGTGTTGATCTCGTACACGTCGAACCCGCGCCGGTAGAGGTACGTCATCGCGCCCTCGGCGCGCCAGTCGTCGTCTTCGAGGGTCTTTTTCACCGGTCGCGGGACGTGCGGGTTCTCCCCCAGGTCGGCGGTCCGGGCCGCGGCGCGGGGGCCGGTCGGCGTCTTGATGTCTTCCGTGCCGACCTCGAAGTCGAGGTCGGGGGTGCCGTCGAGCCCGATCTCCACGTCGACCGGCCGGTCCGCGATCGCGACCTCGCGTTGCACGCCGAGCCAGCCGTCCCACGCGTCGTGGACGCTCTCGGCTGGACCGCCGCCGGCGCCGACCGACTTCACGCCGCCCGTCGCGCCGGCGTCCGCCACGTCGACCCCCCGCGTCGAGTTGAGCAGGCTCGTGCGCCGGTCAAACACGTCGGCGATGGAGACGCCCTCGTCGTACCACGCCGCGGAGGTCTCGAACGCCGCCGCGCGATCCTCGCGGCCGACCGGCGAGAGCAGCCCGGTCGAGACGTTCGGGTAGTTCGAGCGCCCGACGAAGATGGAGGGCGAGACGCTGCCGACCACGGCGTCGTCGGAGACGTGCTCCTCGAAGCGCCGCTCGAAGGAGTCGAGGTGGTCGAGAATCCCGTAGTCCTTCTCGGCGGCGAGGCGCCGCCGCTCGGCGCGCTCGTTCGCCTCGAACTCGATGAACTCGTCGAGCCGCATTCGTCGGCCGTTGGCGGCGCGGCGGCTTGAACGTTTCCGGCGCGGGCGACGAAACGCGCGACCGACGGCCCTCCCGCGAGGCCTAGCTGTGGATCCCCATCGCTTCGATCTGTTCTTGGTACCGGTTGCGGATGGTGACCTCGGTGACCTGCGCGACGTCGGCGACCTCGCGCTGGGTCTTCTTCTCGTTACAGAGCAGGGAGGCGGCGTAGATCGCGGCGGCCGCGTATCCGGTCGGAGACTTCCCGGAGAGCAGCCCCTGATCGGCCGTGGTCTCGATGATCTCGTTGGCCTTCGACTGGACCTCCTCGGAGAGCTCCAGCTCCGAGGAGAAGCGGGGGACGTACTTCTTCGGGTCGACGGGGCGCATCTCTAAGCCGAGCTCCTGAGAGATGTAGCGGTAGGTGCGCCCGATCTCCTTGCGGTCGACCCGCGACACGTCGGAGATCTCCTCCAGCGAGCGAGGGATCCCCTCCTTGCGACAGGCGGCGTAGAGGGCGGCGGTGGAGACGCCCTCGATCGAGCGCCCGCGGATGAGGTCCTCGTTGAGCGCGCGGCGGTAGATGACGGAAGCGACCTCGCGGACCGATCGGGGTACCCCGAGCGCGCTGGCCATCCGGTCGATCTCGGAGAGCGCGAACTGAAGGTTGCGCTCGCCCGCGTCCTTCGTCCGAATCCGCTCCTGCCACTTGCGCAGCCGGTGCATCTGCGACCGCTTCTTCGAGGAGATGGAGCGCCCGTAGGCGTCCTTATCCTTCCAGTCGATCGTCGTCGTCAGCCCCTTGTCGTGCATCGTCTTCGTCGTCGGGGCGCCGACGCGCGACTTCGACTGGCGCTCCGAGTGGTTGAACGCGCGCCACTCCGGGCCGGGATCGATCTGCTCCTCCTCGACGATGAGTCCCGTCTCCTCGTGTATCAGCTCCCCGTCGGCCGTCCGGGTGAGCTCCTCCGGGTCGAAGTTCTCGGGGTCCAACTCGTCGGCGTCGACCCCCTCGACCCCCTCGGCGTCGGTTTCGGTCTCGTCGGCGTCCTCGTCCCGCACACGCTGCCGGTCGTGATCCCGTTGCCGGGTTGGCCGTGTCATCGCATTTATATACTATCCAAACGGATTGACTTAAAAGTTCGTGAGAGTGTGAACTCGCCACACGGGATCGAACGGACGAACGTGTTCGGTCCCCAGGCGCGCTCTCGGCCGGAATCTCACCACGTACCTCGCTCCTCGTATTCTCACACACGGTCGGCGTTTCGACTGCCGTCCTCGGACGGACAGCCATTAGTCCGGCGGGCGCGGAGACCGGACGAATGCCGACGATCGACTGCGATCCGGCGACCGCGCGGACCCGCTTGGAGGACGCCGGCGTCCGGATCGACGGGGGGAACACCCCTCACGAGCGGTGGCGCGCCGAGCGCGACGGAGCGGTCGCCGTCGCCTACGACGACAAGGTCGTCGTGCAGGGGAGCGATCCGACCCGCCTGACGGCCCTCCTGCGCGAGGGCGGCGGACGCGCGCACGTCTACTTCGACGGCGCCTCGCGCGGGAACCCCGGCCCGGCCGCGGTCGGCTGGTGTCTGGTCACCGCGGACGGGATCGTCGCCGAGGGCGGCGAGCGGATCGGCCGCGCCACCAACAACCAGGCCGAGTACGCCGCGCTGATCCGGGCGCTCGAGGCCGCCGACGAACACGGCTTCGACGAGATCGACGTGCGCGGTGACTCCCAGCTGATCGTCAAGCAGGTGCGCGGCGAGTGGAACGCCAACGACCCGGAGCTTCGGGAGAAGCGGGTCCGGGTCCGGGAGCTGTTAACGCGGTTCGACCGGTGGTCGATCGGCCACGTTCCGCGGGAGATAAACGAGCGCGCCGACGATCTGGCGAACGAGGCACTCGATGACCCGAACTAACGACGAGCCCCCGGAGTGGGCGAAAGAGCGGGCCCGCGAAGTGATGGCGGCGGAGACCGGCGACGGGGAGCCGGAGGGAGTCGACGGCGAAGGGGCGGCGGACGCCGCCGATGGCGACGACCGCGTTCCCGACGTGCCGGCCGCGGTCGTCGACGAGGCGGAGCGGCTCACCCGACTCGCCCGGCAGACGGAGGACGAGGCGGCGGCCGCGTTCTACCGCGACCGCCGCGACGAGCTGGTCGAGAGCCACGACTACGTCCCGCGGCTGCGCGACGAGGACGACACGCTCGTGTTGTACCCCGGGGAGTGGATGGACGACGGGACGGTTCAGCTCGACCGGATCGAGACCACCGACCGGGCAGTCGAGGTGTCGCTGTCGGGGCCGGGCGACGCCGACCGCTACCGCGAGGTCGCCGCGTACAACGACGCGGTCGCCGACGCGGTCGCCGAGGCGCACGGCGAGCCGCACGCCGACACCGCCCGGAGCTTCGCGGCGTTCATGAGCAATCATTACGTGCGCGCGGTCGACGATGCGACCCCGGACATGCGCGCGGAGTTCCGCGAGGAGTACTTCCCGCGGAACGGCTGGCCGAGCGACGAGCAGCTGGCGGCGCTCGACGAGTCGCTGGCCGTGATCGAGTCGGTCGCGGCGGACGTGGACGGTCCCGAGGAGTAACGGGCGACGAGGCCGCCGCTAGCCGTGCGAGCGTGCGCGGCTTTCGCCGCGCGCGTGTGCCAAAAGTGTTGGTCGCCGCCCGGGACGCCCGTGACGCGGTCGTCGTTACTCGCCGAGCAGGGCGCGGACCTCGTCCGCGCGCTCCTCGTCGGTGACGAACCGGTCGAGGACCCACTCCAGCTGGCCGAGAACGGCGTCGTGGCCCGCCTCGGTGAGCTCGTACTGGTTGGTTCGCTTGTCGAGCTCGCTCTTCTCGACGAGCCCGTCCTCGACGAGGTCGTCGAGGTTCGGGTAGAGCCGCCCGTGGTTCACCTCGGAGCCGTAGTACGACTCGAGCTCCCGCTTGATCGCGAGCCCGTACATCGGCTCCTCCGCGAGGATCGCGAGGATGTTCTGTTGAAACGCCGTCAGGTCCGCCGCCGTCCGTGTCGTCGGGTCATCAGTGACTGATTGTGCCTCTGACATAGTTAGGTGGAAGGTGCCCGAACTTATAACCTTTCTCAAGGTTCACGAACGTTTTAATACTTCATCACGAGTAAATCCGGAAAATCGAGCCGTTACCGGTGAGAGCGGTGGCAAACACACCGATCCGGCGGAACGTCGTTCCCGAGCGATCTCCGGCTTCAGCCGGGGATACACGACAGATCGTCGACGGAATCGGGATCTTCGGGCCGAATGTGTCACCCGATATATCGGAGGATCTCGCCGGAAGACGCGCCTCGCCGAAAAGCGAAGACGACCGAACGATCAGGAGTGACGGGGAGAAACCAGTCGTCGAGGCGGACGACAGATCGAGGCGGGCAACGGAGGGAGGCGGGCAACGGAGAGAGGCGGTAGCGTCGGTCGCCGCGGCGGGAACCCGAAAGGACTTTGCGACCGATGGACGGAGTACCCCGTACATGGCCAACCTCTGGGAAGATCTCGAGACGGGACCGAACGCGCCGGACGAGATCTACGCCGTCGTGGAGTGTCTCAAAGGCGAGCGGAACAAGTACGAGTACGACAAGGACATCCCCGGCGTCGTCCTCGACCGCGTACTCCACTCGAACGTCCACTACCCGTACGACTACGGCTTCATCCCGCAGTCGTACTACGACGACGAGGACCCCTTCGACGTGATGGTGCTCGTCGAGGACCAGACGTTCCCCGGCTGCGTGATCGAGGCCCGCCCCGTCGCGCTGATGAAGATGGACGACGACGGCGAGCAGGACGACAAGGTGATCGCGGTGCCCACGGAGGACCCGCGGTTCGACCACATCGACGACCTCGAGGACATCCCCCAGCAGATCCGCGACGAGATTGACGAGTTCTTCTCGACGTACAAGAACCTCGAAGCGGGCAAGGAAGTCGAGACCCTCGGCTGGGAGGACAAAGCGGCCGCAAAGGACGCGATCGAACACGCGCAGGACCTGTACGACGAGAATTTCCAGTAGACGGAGGGCGGGTCGGACGGCTCCGACTCCCCGCGACCCATAACCGTTGGGCATACCCACCCGCACCGGGGATGCGTTATGCCCATGGGTAATTTTTAGAGAGTGGGTCGCCTACGTACGGATAGAGCCATGAGCGCACACAGCCAGCCGTCCGTCGGCATCGATCACCCGACGGTCGTCCCCGCCAACTTCGATCCCGACGACGAGTCCGACGACGCTTCCGAGGACGGAGCGGATACGTAGCGACGACGACACGCATCCGACGTCGGCGCGTAGCCGACATCCGCACGTAGCGACGCTGAATCAGGCGTTCTCGACGACCGCGGAGAGGCATTGCGCTTCGGCGACGAACGACTCGAACCGCTCGTCGACCCACTCGACCACGGCCTGATCGGTCGATTCGAGCACGCAGCGGGGGTTGTTTCTGCGGTCGTAGGCGGTCACGCACGCGAGGTCGTCGTACCGGAAGATCCCGTACTCGAGCGGCTCCGGGGAGACGTACACCGTCGCGCCGTCGTCGTGGAGCGCCCGGTCGGTCGCGGGGCCGAACTCCGCGATCGACTCCTCGACCACGTCGCGGTCGATAATGAGCTCGATCTCGGCGCCGCCGTCGAGCGCCTCCGCGGCCGCGTCGTTGAACTGCTGGATGACGACGGGCGAGACCGCGCGGATCTCCGAGCCGCGCCCCTCGTGCAGCAGTTCGGTGAGTCGGTCGACCGCGGCGAGGGGGTTGCGGTCGGCCGCGACGGTCAGCTCCCCGGCGTCGATCGCCGCGGGCGGGAAGTCGGCGCCGACGCGCTCGAGGTCGGCGGCGAACCGCCCGTACCGGTCCGCGACCTCGACCTCGTCGAGCAGCGCCTCGTACGCGTCGTGGACCCGTTTCCCGGTCGGCGTCACGTGGTAGGCCGCGCCGCGCTTGACGACCCAGTCACGCTCGCGGAACCCGGAGAGGATGCGCTGAACCGTCGTCCGCGTGGCGTCGACCGCGTCCGTGAGCCCCGCCGGGCGGCGCGGTTCCTCTCGGATCGCCCGGAGCATCGCGACCCGGACGGGCGACCCGGCGAGGTACTGTGCGCCGTCGTGTCCGTCGTCGACCGTCATCGTCTGAGACGCGTGTACGAACACCGTACGGTTAATCGTACCGCGTCACACGCCTGCAAGGCGGCGTGCGGCGTCGTTCGGGCTCGCAACCACCTCACGGCCGGTACCGGAACGAGACGACGGTCCCGATGGTGTCCTCGCCGTCGATGGCCTCGGTGGTGACCGTCGCGGCGACGACCGCGTCCGCGCCGAGCGCCTCCTCGATCACCGCGGTGAGCGCGTCGGGGTCGGCACCCTCCTGGAGCACCGGTACCCGAACCTGTCGCCGGTTGACGGCGACGTCGCCGAGGTCGTAGTCGGTGTGCTCGAACGCGTCGCGGATCGCGGCGTGAACGTTGGTCATACGTCCACCTCCGCCGGGGAGGCTGAAAAAACGGTGGGGCGACCCCCGAAACTGGCATCAGGGCGGCGGTTGTCGATGGTGACGGAGTGGCTGAGGTGCGAACGTTGTGCGCTGAGATATTAATTTATTATTTATGAGTATTTAAATATGTGAAAATAGTTGCCGCAAAACGGTATTGATGTTAATATCACGCGATATTTTGTGCAATATGCACGAAAGTGTTGCAGACTACGTGGCAGAGCACCCGAAGATGGCCGGCGTCCTGTTCACCGCGCTGTTGCTGATGACGCAGGCGGCGCCCGCGGCGGCGAACGTTGGCGGTGCAAACCCAGGCCCCTAATCTAAAGACAAATTGTCACTCCAGACTAATTCACCATCATAGAAAACTGGAACTAATTCAAGGTCAAGTAAGCTGGATAGACTAGTACTACTAACATCTTCAAAGGAAACATCTGAGGGAACGTAATAGTTAGAATCCGCTATATCGATATTAAGCCACGAAAGTGAGCCAATTCCGTGGTTCCCGTTTGGATAGAGTTCGCTCGATAAGTACCACACGTCTTTTGAGTCTTTATATAAATTGAAAATAACAGCCATGCCACTTCGGCATTGACAAATGGTTGCCCCTCCGTCGCCGACGACGATGTACTGGTGGCCGGTGATGAGTTCCCGCTTGGCGACGTGGAGCGCGGTGCGGAGGTTGAACCCGCTGTTCATCAGGCGGGCGATGATCCGGCCGAGCTGGGTCGCGGGCGAGTTCGCCACGTCGGAGAGGGTGACGATGCCGCCGCGGGACCCGCGGTGAACGAGGGCCTCGCCCTGCTGGTAGGACTGGCAGGCGTTGAGCAGGAAGGCGCTGACGCCGACGTCGAGGTCCTCGGCGGTGAGGTCGAGGTACTCGTCGGTGCACTGCATCCCGCGGTCGTCGACGTGGCCGATGTAGTGGAGGAAGTCCACGTCGGACCGCAGGGCCTCGCGCATCTCCTCGCGGGTGAGGTCGTGGCGCACCTCGATGTCGAACTGGACCATGTCGCGGAGGCCGTAGAGGTCGGCGACCTCCCCCTCCTCGCGCATCTGCTCGTCGTTACAGACCACGAGCACGGAGATCCGCGACTGCTCGACCGCGCCGGCCTCCAGCCGCCGGTGGTACGCGTCGAGGGTGGCCTTGTTGGCGTCGAGCGGGACGCCAGCGCCGACCCACGCGTGCTCGACCGTGTCGACCGGCTCGGGCCGCACGAAGTCGGCGTCGGTCGGCACCGCGCCGCGCTCAGACGAGGCGTCGGCGCCGCGGGTGGAGTCGAGTGACTCGGCGGGAGCGGCGGGCTCGCTCTCGGCGGCGCCCCGGACGAACTCGTCCGGACCGAGGGGCGCCGCCTCGGTCGGAGGGTCGCCGGCGCCGGTCCGCGGACCGCGGAAGAACCCAAGCCCGTCGCCCTCGCCGGCGGCCGCGGGGGTCACCGTCTCCGGAGACCGGACGATCGACAGCTCGCCGGCCACGAACGGGAGCAGCTCCACGTTCTCGGGGTCGGGGCGCACGTCGGTCGTCAGCGTCCACTGCGGGAGCTCCGGCTCGACGCGCTCGAAGGGGACCGCCAGATACTCGCCGAGCCGCTCCGCAAGCGGGAGGTCGTACAGCCGACCCCAGTCGAGGTCGAGGTCGGTGGTCTCGCGCTCGTGGAGGTCGACCGGGTATAACCCCTCCGTGCGCGCGAGACAGTCGAAGTGGAACGCCTGCCGGAGCACCTCAGCGGTCCGGCGCTCGAAGTCGGGCTCGAGCGAGTGGGTCCAGCCGTCGCCCTCGATCCGCGGTACGTCGCCGGGGACCACGTCGGCGGCGAAGTAGTACGCCAGCGAGACCACCGGGTAGAGGTATCTGTACTCCGGCGGGACGACGATCCGAACGCCGGAGTCGAGCGGCTCAACCCGGTCGGGGACGCGGAGCGCCTCGCCCGGCTCGATCAGCGGCGGGTGACCACGGAGGGTGGGGAACGACCGCTCCGGGCTCGTCGTCTGGAGCGCGGAGCCGAGCAGGGAGACGGCGTCCATCAGCGACTCGGGATCGGTCGGCGTCTCGATCGTCCCCGCGGGCACCTGGTGGAGCGACCGGAACCCGAGCGTGACCTCGGCGGGGGTGTCCAGATCGATCCGGGTCGTCCGCTCCGTCGTCGACACGGAGAACGGCGCCGAAAACGAGAGGTACAGCTTCGTCGGCGCGGGGTCGATCCCCACGTGGTACGTCCCCGCGGGCATCGCGTAGGAGTCGCCGCGGGTGAGCAGGCTCCCGTCGCCGGAGCGGGTTTCCACGACCGCGACGCGGGGGATCTCGATGACACCGGTCTCGACGGTCACGCTCGCGTCGACCGGAAAGTAGTGGGCGTCCTCGGGGCTCGCGGTCGGCTCGACCGACCGGTCCGTGTACACCTCGAACTGCGTGTTCTCGATGTGGTCCGTGACGGTGAGCCCGGCCGCGTCGGACAGCGGGTCGATGTCGATGCTCATGAGGGTGGACCGCGCGCGATCGGCGCTCGGGGCACCTCGCGGGGAGCGACGCGGTCGTCGTTACCGACTTCTCGGGCGAGACGGCGATAAAGGTTGTGTCGGGGGATCGCCGCGGACCGAACGGATAAAGGGGCGGCCGGCCCACGTTGGCGTAATGATCACGCTTGGAACGGCTCGCGCCTCCCCTGGAGAGGCGGACACGGGCCGTCTCGAGGTCGGCGAGACGCGGGACGGGAGTCCCGTCCGGCTGCCGGTGGCCGTCGTCAACGGCGCCGAGGACGGCGAGACGCTGTACATGCAGGCGGTCAGCGACGGCGACGAGCTCAACGGGCTCGGCGTCGTCAACCGCGTCGTTCCCCGGCTCGATCCGGCGGAGCTGTCCGGGACGGTCCTCGTCGTCGGCGTCGTCAACTACTTCGCGTTCCAGGTCGCCGAACACCGGAACCCGATCGACGACCGGAAGATGAACCGCGGCTACCCCGGCGACGAGGACGGAACGACGAGCGAGCGCATCGCCCACGCGACGTTCCAGGCCGCAAAGCGGGCGGACCTCATCTTGGACCTCCACCAGGGGTCGACCAGCCGGATGATAAACGAGACGCGGGTCCGCTGCGGGATCCGCCACCGCCTCCACGGCGAGTGCCTGGAGCTGGCGAAGGCCTTCGGCTGCGGCCACGTCCTCGACATCAAGGGGCCCGACGGACAGCTCGCGCGCGTCGGCCCGGAACACGGCATCCCGACCGTCGACCCCGAGCTCGGCGGCTGCGTCGGCTGGGACGAGGAGTCGATCCGGTACGGCGTCGAGGGCGTGTTCAACGTGCTCCGCCACTACGGCTTCCTCGAGGGCGACGTCAGTCTAGAACGCCAGACGAGGGCGCGCGGCTTCGACCAGTACGGGTCGCCGGCCGGCGGGCTGATCCGGTTCGAACGCGAGCTCGGCGAGCGCGTCTCCGCCGGGGACGTCCTCTTCGAGGTCACCGACGTGTTCGGCGAACTGAAGGACCGCGTCACCGCCGACGACGACGGCGTCTTCTGGCGCACGCGGCGGCTCCCGCAGGTGGCCGCCGGCGAGTACGTCTGTTCGGTCGGGACCAGCGTCGACAGCTACTGATGTCCGCCGGCCGCAATCCGGGGGACTGCGGCGCTCCCCCGAGGCAGCTCGCCTGTCCCGAGTGCGGCGCGACCGTGCGGGACCGGTGGCGCTGCGAGTGCGGCGCGCCGCTGGAATTCGCCGACCCGCCGGTTCCGGAGGAGGCCGGACCGGAGTCGGTCGACCTCCGCGGCGGGCTCTGGGCGTTCGACTCGCTCATCGCCGTCGGCGACGACCCCGCCGACCGGGTGACGCTCGGCGAGGGGATGACGCCGCTTGTCGACGCGGACGGGAGGGCCGCGGGCGGCGAGGCGGAGGCCGACGAGTGGAACGCCGCGTTCAAGCTGGAGTACGTCTTTCCCACCGGCTCGTTCAAGGACCGCGGCGCGACGACGACGCTCACCCGGGCGCGCGAACTGGGCGTCGAGCGCGTCGTCGAGGACTCCTCGGGCAACGCCGGGGCCGCGATCGCGACCTACGCGGCGCGCGCCGGGATCGACGCCGCGGTGTACGTCCCGGCCGACGTCAAGGAGTCGAAGCTCCGCGCGATCCGCCGGGCCGGCGCCGAGCCGGTCCGGATCGAGGGCTCCCGCGCGGACGTGACCGAGGCGTGCGTGGCCGCGGTAATCGGAGACGGAAGGAGCGGGGGCGAAACCGGAGGCGGCACTCGGGAATCCGCGTGGTACGCCAGCCACGCGTGGAACCCGGCCTTCTTCGAGGGGACCGCGACCGTCGCCTACGAGATCGCGGCCCAGCGCGGCTGGGAGGCCCCCGACGCGGTCGTCACCCCGCTCGGCCACGGCACCCTCTTTCTCGGCGCCTACCGCGGCTTCCGCCGGCTGGAACGCGCGGGGTGGATCGACGCGGTCCCGCGGCTGTTCGGCGCGCAGGCGGCCGGGGTCGCGCCGATCGTCCGCGAGCTCCACGGCGCGGACGCGGCGGACCCGGAGGGGCGGGTCAACGCGATCGCCGACGGGATCCAGATCGCCGAGCCGGTCCGGAAGCGAGAGGTCCTCGACGCCGTCGCCGACACCGACGGCGACGCGCTCGCGGTCACGCGGGCGGCGGCCGAGCGGGAGCTCGACCGGCTCCACGCCGCGGGCTTTTACACCGAACCGACCTGCGCCGTGGCGCCGGCGGCGCTCCGCGAGCTCCGCGAGCGCGGCGTCCTCGCGCCCGACGCCGACGTGGTCGTCCCCCTGACCGGGAGCGGGCTGAAGGGCTGAACGGGCGGAGGGCCGTCCCACCGCCATCCCTTTTCGGTCTCGTCCCGTGGGGAGGCGTATGGAGGTCCTCGTCTACGGCGCCGGCGCGCTCGGGAGCCTCGTCGGGGGGCTGCTGGCGCGGGCGCACGAGGTCACGCTCGTCGGCCGCGACCCGCACATGCGACGGGTCCGGGAGGACGGGCTCCGGATCGACGGCGCGGTCGACGCCCGCGTCCGCCCCCGGGCGCTCACCGACGGGACGCACCGGACGGCCGACCTCGCGGTGGTCACGACGAAGGCGTACGACACGGACGCGGCCGCGCGGGCGCTCGCGACCGGCGAGTACGACGCGGTCTGCTCGCTCCAGAACGGCTTCACGGAGGAGCGGCTGGTTGCGGCGCTCGACCCCACCGTGCTCGCGGGCACCGCGAGCTACGGCGCCCGGTTCGCCGAACCCGGGCGGGTGACCTGTACCGGCGTGGGCGAGGTCGTCGTCGGGGCGCTCTCGGGCGGGACCGACCCGCTCGCGGAGCGCGTCGGGAGCGCGTTCGAGGAGGCCGGGATCGAGACGACCGTCGCCGCGGACATGCCCCGGCGCCGGTACGAGAAGCTCGCGGTCAACGCCGGGATCAACGGTCCCTCGGCGCTCGCGCGGCTCTCGAACGGGGAGACCCTCGGCGGGCCGGGCGGCGAGGCGGCCCGCGAGGCGGCCCGCGAGGTCGCGCGGGTCGCGCGGGCCGACGGGATCAGCCTCGGCGACGACGAGGCGGTCGCCGCCGTCGAGCGCGTCGCCGCCGACACCGCCGCCAACCGGTCGTCGATGTGCGAGGACGTGGCCGCCGGTCGCCGGACCGAGGTCGACGCGATATACGGCGCCGCGACCGAGCGCGCCGACCGGTTCGGCGTGCCGGCGCCGACGTGTCGGACGATCGCGTCGCTGATCCGGGCGTGGGAGGTCGGAGAAGGGGTCCGCGAGTCCGGGTGACGCGCGGGATCGGCGAATCGGCAACTCTGCGAATCAGCGAATTCGCCGAGGCCGACGCTCAGCTGTCGGTGGTCGGCGACCGGCTCAACACCACTCCTCGAGGACGGTGGCGTCGGTCTCGTCGACCGAGACCCACGCGTTCTCCCGAGAGACGTCCGCGATCACGAGCTCCGGTCGCGACGACGACGAGTCGATGGACGCCATCACGTCCGGCGAGTCGTCGGCGTCGAGGGCCGGATCCGTCGGCAGCGCCGTCCGGCGGTGATCGGGGTCCGGGTCGTCCCATGGAGTGGAACTCCGTGACATGATTGTGAATTGTTCACAGTACGTATAAGCGTTCCGGACCGAGAGCGTCCGCCGTCGGCGGATCGGCGTTTCGGGCCGATAATCGGGGACGAGAGGCTTTGTCAATCGTCGATCACGGGGAAATTATCCGAGTAGAGCGCCGATCCGACGAACAGATCGGCTCGTTGTCACGGGCGCCGGTTCGGGGCGGCGAGCGGCGGGTGACCCGCGGGGGATGTCCGGCGACTCCCCGGATTCCGTCGTCGCACGCCGGAAACGGCTCGCGGACCACCTTCGCAGTATACAAGAGGTGGCACGCTGAAAGACGGTGCATGAACGTATCAGACGCCATGACGCCGCGGTCGGATCTCGTCGTCGTCGAGATCCCGGGGAGCCGGAACGACGTGCTGGAGTACATCCAGGAGTACGGCTTCTCGTCGGTGCCGGTCGTCAAAGACGTCGACGGCGACGAGGTGTACCGCGGGCTCGTCTCCCGCGACGACCTGATCGAGCAGCCGGACGAGGACCAGCTCGCGCTGCTGATGCGCGAGGTGCCGACGGTGGGCGCAGACGACGCGATCGGCGACGCTGCCGCCACGATGGCGGCCGAGGACTCGCGCCGGCTCCCGGTCGTCGACGGCGACGAACTCGTCGGGATCATCACCGTCACCGACGTGGTGCGGGCCATCGCCCGCGGCGAGATCGACGGCGACACGGAAGTGGGCGGGCTCGCGACCCGCGCGGTCAACGCGACACACACCGAGACCCCGCTGCCGGTCGCCGAGCGGGAGATCGGGCTGGCGAACGTCCCCTACGCCGTGGTGCTCGACGACGACGCCGGGCTCGCCGGCATCCTCACCGAGGTCGACGTGCTGGAGGTCGCCCGCGTCGTCGAGGGCGAGGCCAGCACGGGCGACTCCATCGCCGAGCAGGACTCCGAGTGGTCGTGGGAGGGGATCAAGGCGACCGGGGCCCGCTACCTCCCGACCCGGAACGTGGAGCTGCCCGTGGGAGCGGTCCGCCACTTCATGACCGCGGACCTCGTCACCGTCAGCGGCACGCGGACCGCCAAGGAGGTCGCACAGGAGCTCATCAGCAACGACATCGAGCAGGTGCCGCTGGTCAACGGCACCGACCTCGACGGCATCGTGCGGGACGTGGACCTGCTGGAGGGCTTATAAATGGCGTCCGAGGAGATCGTCGAGCTGGCGAAGCGGCGCGGGTTCTTCTTCGGCTCGAACGGCGCGTACGGCGGCACGGCCGGCTTCTACACCTTCGGTCCGCAGGGCGCGGCGCTGAAGAAGAACGTCGAGGACGCGTGGCGCGACCGGTTCACCATCCGGGAGGGGAACCGCGAGATCGAGGCGCCGACGATCATGCCGGAGCCCGTCTTCGAGGCGTCCGGCCACCTCGACACGTTCGACGACATGCTCGTCGAGTGCCCCGAGTGCGGTGAGTCCCACCGCGCCGACCACCTCGTCGAGGAAGTCACGGAGATCGAGGACGCCGAGGCGCTCCCCGGCGCGGAGGTCGAGGAGCTCATCGCGGACAACGACATCGCCTGCCCGTCCTGCGGTACCGCGCTCGCGGGCGTGACGGTCGAGGACTTCAACCTCATGTTCGCGACCGACATCGGTCCCGGCGACGCCCAGCCCGGGTACCTCCGGCCGGAGACGGCCCAGGGGATCTTCGTCGAGTTCCCGCGGCTGAAGGAGTACGCCCGCGGGAACCTCCCGTTCGGGATCACCCAGATCGGTCCCGCCTACCGCAACGAGATCTCGCCGCGCGGCGGGCTCCTCCGGCTGCGCGAGTTCACGCAGGCCGAGTTGGAGCAGTTCATCGACCCCGAGGAGGACGAGCCGCCGCTGGACCGCGTGCGCGACGTCGAGGTCCGGCTGTACCCCGCGACCGAACAGCAGGCCGAGGACGGCGAGTACGTCGAGACCACGGTCGGCGAGGCGGTCGACGAGGGGATCATCGGCTCGCCGTGGGTCGGCTACTACCTCGGCGTCGCGAAGCGGTGGTACGACCGGGTCGGCGTCGACCTCGACCGCTTCCGGTTCCGCCAGCACCTCGCGGGCGAGCGCGCCCACTACGCGTCTGACTGCTGGGACGCCGAGAGCGAGGTCGACGGCGACTGGATCGAGATCGCGGGGTTCTCGTACCGCTCCGACTACGACCTCTCGAAGCACGACGCCTACGGCGACGACGCGTTCACCGTGTTCAAGCGCTACGACGAGCCGAAGACGGTCGAGCGCGCGACCGTCGACCCCGACATGTCCGTGCTCGGCCCCGAGTTCGGCGGGGACGCCGCCGCGGTCGCCGAGGCCCTCGAGACGCTCGCCGAGCGCGACCCTGACGCGTTCGACGGCGAGACGGTGTCGGTCGAGGTGGGCGACGGCGACGACGCCGAGACCCACGAGGTCGACGCCGACGTGGCGAACTTCTCGGTCGAGACGGTGACCGAGAACGGCGAGCACCTCACCCCGCACGTCGTCGAGCCCTCCTTCGGCGTGGGGCGGACGGTCCAGACGCTGCTGGCGCACGCCTACAGCGAGGACGAGGTCGACGGCGAGGAGCGGACGTTCCTCTCCTTGGAGCCCGAGGTCGCGCCGCAGGACGCCGCGGTGTTCCCGCTGGTGACCAACGACGACCGGCTCACCGAGCTGGCCGACGAGGTCGCCGCGGACCTCCGCGAGGCGGGGCTGGCGGTCGCGTACGACGACTCCGGCTCGATCGGGCGGCGCTACCGCCGACAGGACGAGATCGGCACCCCGTTCTGCGTCACGGTCGACCGCGACGGGGTCGAGGGCGACGGGGAGGACACCGTGACCGTCCGCGAGCGCGACTCCGCGGCGCAGGTCCGGGTCCCGGCCGCGGAGCTGGCCGCGGAGCTGGCCGCGCTCCGTGCGGGCGGCGACTTCGACGACCTGGTGGACCGCTACGAGACAGTCGAGACCGACGTCGAGACCAGCTAGTCCCGTGTCCCTTCCGGCGGCGGAGTGGCGGGCCGAGGTAGAGTTCGAGCGGCGGCTGGTCCACGCGAGCGGCACGCTCTTCCCGGTCCCGTACCTGCTCGGGTGGCTCACGTGGACCGAGACGGCCGCGGTCCTCGCCGTCGGCGTCGCGGTCGTCGGTCTGCTGGAGTTCCTCCGGCTCGTCGTCGGGCTCGATCACGCCGTCTATCGGCATCTCACCCGGGAGTACGAGTCCGACAGCGTCGCCGGCTACGCGATGTATCAGATCAGCACCGCGGCGGTCGCGGCAAGCGCGGTCCCCGCCCTCGGGATCCCCGGCATGACGCCGACGCTCGCGGTCCCCGCGATCTGGATGGTGTCGCTCGGCGATCCCGTCAGCGGCGCGCTCGGGGACAACGACGCGACCGAGTCGAAGCGACCCGTCGCGTGGATCGCGATGTTCGTCGTTAGCCTCGCGCTGGCGCTCCTCTTCACCGTGCCCGCGTTCGGGCCCGGCGTCGGCGTCGCCGTCGCGCTCGCCGGCGCGGTCCCCGCCGCGGTCGCCGACGGACTGCCGCCGGTGATCCGGGGCGTCGCCGTCGACGACAACCTCACCATCCCGCTCGCCGCGGCCGGCGGCATGCTCCTCGCGGTGACGGTGTTGGCGTAGGCGTTCGACGGTGTTGGCGTAGGCGTTCGATCGACGCGCACCGGTCGCTCCGGAGGAGTGATCTGCAGGAGAAACGAGGGGCGGTCGGCGACCGATCTACGCCGCGCGGCGTTCCTTCGCCTTGGGGCGAAGCTTCGTGTAGCCGCACTTGCGGCAGCGGTTCGCGTCCGGGGAGTTGCGGGCGTTACAGCGCATGCAGATGTGTCGGTCGAGGTTGCGGCGTTCCGCGGCGTCGAAACTGGCCATACCCCTACTGTCGGGCCGACGCTGTAAAAGGTTGCGAGACGCGACGGGTCGTGGTGGTCGCTTCGAAGCGCACCGAGCGCCCGTGATTCACCTCAGAAGACCGTGGTTCGGCCGTTACGCGCCCGCTTCCGAGAGCGCAGCCTCGATGTCCTCGCGCTGGGTGACGCCGACGAACCGGTCGACGACGCCCTCGTCGTTCTCGATGATGAGGGTCGGCAGCGATCGCACCTGGTACTGGTTGGCGACGTCCTGCTCCTCGTCAACGTTCACCTTCTGCAGCTCGAAGGCGTCGCCGAGGTCCTCCTGGATCTCCTCCAGAATCGGGTCCTGCGTCTTACACGGGCCGCACCAGTCAGCGTGAAAATCCAGCAGTCGAACAGTCATTATCCGGCGCAATCTACCGCCGGGCGGCGCATAAGGGTTTCCCACTTGTGCACGCGCCGGCTGGAACCGCGGCGGTCGGGCCGGCTACGCGCCTTCGCGCGACCGCGACGCCGGACGCCTCGCGGGCGCGTCGTTTCGGTCCCGAACGAAACGTTTAGAATGCCGCGAGACGCACCGTCGGGTATGAGCAGCGGTTCCAACTCCGGCGGGCTGATGTCCAGCGCGGGCCTCGTCCGCTACTTCGACAGCGAGGGCCGGGACGCGATCTCGATCGACCCGAAGACCGTCCTCGCGTTCTGCATCCTCTTCGGCGTGTTCGTACAGATCCTCTCGCTGACGGTCGCGTAGATCGGCCGATCGGGGCTTTCGGTTCCTCACACCTCACTACATTCGTCAGCGGTTCGCTTTCTCGCTCCGTAGCGCGCCCTTTTTGCCCGTCCCACCCCGACCGGTTCCCATGCAAGCAGGCGTCATCGCCGTTCAGGGGGACGTGGCCGAACACGCCGCGGCGGTCGAGAACGCCGCGGCCGCGCACGGCGAGCCCGCGGAGGTCGTCGAGGTCCGGGACGCGGGGATCGTCCCCGACTGCGACGTGCTCCTCATGCCCGGCGGGGAGTCGACGACCATCTCGCGGCTGATCCGGCGGGAGGGGATCGACGAGGAGATCCGCGAGCACGTCGCGAACGGGAAGCCCGTGTTGGCCACCTGCGCGGGACTCATCGTCTGTTCGCGGGACGCGAAGGACGACCGGGTCGACGCGCTCGGGCTCGTCGACGCCTCCGTCGACCGCAACGCGTTCGGCCGGCAGAAGGACTCCTTCGAGGCGAAGGTGCCCGTCGACGGCCTCGACGACCCGTTCCACGCCGTGTTCATCCGCGCGCCGCTCATCGACGAGGTGGGGCCGGGCGTCGAGGTCCTCGCGACCGTCGACGGCCGCCCGGTCGCGGTCCGGGACGGGCCCGTCGTGGCCACCGCGTTCCACCCCGAACTCACCGACGACCCGCGGATCCACGACCTCGCCTTCTTCCCGGAGCGGGAGGTGGTCGCGTGAGCGAGCCCGACGCGGGCGGTGACGACGACTCCGCGCACGCCGCCGACAACGAGGTCCGCGAGGCCGTCCTCGACGAGCTGTTCGCCACCATCGAGTCGCGGAAGGAAGAGCTTCCGGAGGGGTCGTACACCGCCTCGCTGTTCACCCACGAGAAGGGCGAGAACGCCGTCCTAGAAAAGATCGGCGAGGAGTCCACCGAGGCGATCCTCGCGGCGAAAGACGACGAGCTCGACGAGCTCACCGCGGAGAGCGCGGACCTGGTCTACCACCTGCTGGTGTTGCTCGCGATGAAGGACCTCGACCTCGACGACCTGCGCGGCGAGCTCCGGGACCGGTTCTGAGAGTCGCCGGCTCCCTACCGCTCCCGTTCGATCTCCCGATCGATATCGGCGAGCTCCCGATCGATGTCGTCGAGCTCCTCCGTCTCCAGTTCGCTCGCGATCCGGCGCTCGAACTCCGCCTCGCTGATCTGTCCCTCGACGTACTGTCTGCGGAGCCGATCCTGCCGGCTCTCCGAGCCGCTACCGGTCGACGACGCCGAAGACGAACGCGACCGCCCGAGCGACTCCCCGGCGGCGTGGCTCGCGTCGTCGCCGAACGCCCACGCCCCGGCCTTGTAGAGGGCGTAGACGACACCGACGAACACGGCGAGCGAGACGATCCCGGTGGCGATCGCCCACACGAGGCTCAGGAACCACCAGGCGACGGATATGAGGACGCTGACGCCGATGAAGACCGCGATCGCAACTGCGCCGTAGTAGAGGGCCTTCTTCCCGTCCATACCGGGAAATCACTCGGCCGGGCGCAAATACCTTAGCCCGCCGTTCAGATCGGCAACCGTCTCGGGTCTCCGTCAGAAGACTTATTCGCCGGTGTGTGCGTTACACGACGAAATGAGTCCGGAACCGCGAACACGACCGAACCATGTCGGCGTGCGGTCCGACGGAGGCCGAGCGTGACCGAGGAGTCGGATCGCGGAACCGTCGACCGGCGGACCGTCCTCGGCGCGCTCGCGGGGGCCGGAAGCGCCGCGGTCGCGGGCTGTTCGGGCTCCGGGTCCGATTCGATGCCGAGCGACGCGGCCACGGAGGACCTCGATCCGGACACGCTCGACGAGCTCGCCGCGCGGTTCGCGCCGACGCTGTACTTCGATTCCGCCGAGCCGTGGTTCCCGACCGACCCGCGTCCGTACGCCGTCGAGGAGGACGGCGAGACGGTCGTCGACGGGTTCGAGGCGTTCGACGGCTACCACGAGCGCTACGACGAGGCGGGCGAGCCGCCGGACCCGACGGTCTTCTACAACGGGGTCCGGTACGAGGACTCGCCGCTCGCGGTCGTCCAGTTCTGGCTCTACTCCGCGTTCGACCAGTTCACCGCCAACTTCCACTGGCACGACTGGGAGGTGCTCCACGTCTTCGTCGACCTCGACGCCGGCGACCCGCAGCTGTACGTCGCCAGCTCGCACTCCCGCAGCGTGCCGAACAACGAGTTCCTCGACCCCGATCCGGACGCCGTTCCGCGGATCCTCTCGGAGCTCGGGTCGCACTCCAGCACCCTCTCGGTCAACGAGATCCCCGACCGGTTCCAGCGCGTCGGCGAGGAGGGGTTACTGGCGGACATCACGAACGCGACGATCGACACCGTCGAGGACCTCCTCGGGGCCCCCATCGCGTACGGGCTCCCGCGCGACGAGGGGACCCGGCTCCCGTTCGTCGTCCCCGAGTACGAGGGCGCGCCGATCTACGAGCACCCGGACCTCCCCTCGGTCACCTCCGAATCGCTGGTCGACGGGGCGCTGACGGTCCGATCGCTCGACGCGCTGGGGTCGCCGCCGACCGACCTCCCGCTCCGGGAGACGGGGATCGCCTTCCGGCACGCCGACCGCGAGGACGCGGCCGCGGACGAGACCGCCGAGGAGGTGATCGAGTACGAGCTGGTCGAGAGTGCCGAGCTGGAGGACATCTCGGCGTTCACCGGCCCGCAGCTGAGCTTCGAGTTCGCGGTCCCGGAGGCGGTCGAGGACGCCGTCGCCGGTCACCTCACGACCACGGGCGTCCCGTGGGAGCAGCCGCGCTACGGGAACCCGGCGCTCGACGTGACCGCCGGCAACCACCGGTCGGATCTCGCCGCGCGGTACGACGCTATCGCTGACGACGAGTCGTTCGGCGACGCGGCGGCCGAGGGGCTGGACGGGGTCGTCGCCCGCGTCACCCGAGCGACGGAGAGCGACGACGCCCCGGAGGGCGAGGGGCTGACGACGACGGACGCGGTCACCGAGTCGTTCGTCCTGATCGAGAGCGACCCGGAGGCGGTGCCGACGTTCGCCGGCGGGGTCGTGGTCGCGAACGGGGTCCCCGAGGGCGACCACCGGCTCACCGTCAACGGCGCGGGGCAGGCGCCCCACAGCGAGGGGCTGACGGTCTCGGCGGACGAGCCCGTGACGACCGCGGGCGTCGACGGCGAGATCCCCCTCGTCGCCCGCGAGAACGCGACGAAGGTCGAGCTGTCGGACGCCGAGAGCGACGTCGACGTGACTCGGAACGCGATCGAGGACGACTTCGCGGGCCGGATCTACGACTCGGCGGTCGACGGGAGCGACGCGGTGTACGTCCACGCGGGCGGCGCGTACACGAACGAGGTGCGCGACGCCGACGGCGAGATCGGCGCCAGTCGGGTCAACCCGGACCCGGCGGCCGGAGGGGACGGCTCCGACGGAAACGACCCGATCCGGATCGACCGGCCCGAGACGGGCGCGGCGTCGCTCGCCGGGTTCGTCGCCGACGTGGCCGAGGAGACCCGGGCGGAGGTGGCGGCCGCGGCGGCCGAGGGCGGGGGCGACGACGATGACGGGAGCGACAGCGACGACGACGGAAGCGACGGCGACGACGGTGACGACGGGGACTCGGGCGGAGGCGGATCCGACGACGGCGGCCCGTCGAACGCGGTGAACGGGCTCGAACGCGCGCTCGCCGCCGCGGTCGACCACGCGGAACGGGCCGAGCAGCGCGCCCGCGAGGGCGACGGCGAGGGGACGGAGCGCCAGCTGGAGAACGTGCTCGATCGGATCGCCCGAATCGAGGAACGGCTCGCGGCGGCGCGAGACGGGCTCCCGCCGGGCCTCGCGAACGCGACCGGAAAGCGGGTCGAGCAGGCGACGCGGCGCGTCGAGCAGGCGCGGGAATCGGAGAAGCTGTAGGCGGGAATCGGAGAAGCTGTAGGCGGGAATCGGAGAAGCTGTAGGCAGGAATCGGAGAAGCTGTAGGCAGGAATCGGAGAAGCTGTAGGCAGGAATCGGAGAAGCTGTAGGCAGGAATCGGAGAAGCTGTAGAGGGGGCGCGGGCGACGAGCCGCTTTTTCGCGCCGCGAGCCGCTGCGTGAGGGTGTGCCACGCCGCACCACTGGATGGAAAGCTATACGACGCCGACCCGACCACGAGTATATAAGCAGATGTCTCAGGAGGGTTACGACCACACCGCGGTCGAGAAACGGTGGCAGGAGGCGTGGGAGGACGCCTCCGTGTATCGCACGCCGGACGAGGTGGACGACCCCACCTACGTGCTGGGGATGTACCCGTACCCGTCCGGGAAGCTCCACATGGGCCACGTCCGCAACTACACGATCACGGACGCGTACGCCCGGTACCGCCGGATGCGGGGCGACGACGTGCTCCACCCGATGGGGTGGGACGCGTTCGGTCTGCCCGCCGAGAACGCCGCCAAGGAGCGGGACACGAACCCCCGCGACTGGACGTTCGACTGCATCGACACGATGCGCGGCCAGATGAAGTCGATGGGGTTCGGCTACGACTGGGACCGCGAGGTCACCACCTGCACCCCCGAGTACTACCGGTGGAACCAGTGGCTGTTCCGGCAGTTCCACGAGGCGGGGCTCGTCGAGCGCCGCGACGCCGAGGTGAACTGGTGTCCGTCCTGCGAGACCGTCCTCGCCGACGAGCAGGTGGAGGGCGACGACGAGCTGTGTTGGCGCTGTGACACCCCCGTCGAGACGCGGGACCTAGACCAGTGGTTCTTAGAGATCACGGAGTACGCCGACGAGCTGATCGACGCCATCGACGAGCTGGAGGGGTGGCCCGACTCCGTGCGCCAGATGCAGCGCAACTGGATCGGCCGCCAGCACGGGAGCGAGGTGGACTTCCACGTCGAGGGTCACGGCCCTGTCACGGCGTTCACGACGCGGATCGACACGATCCACGGCGCGACGTTCTTCGCGCTGGCGCCGGACCACCCGATCGCGGAGGAGCTGGCCGACGAGGACGACGCGGTCCACGAGTTCGTCCACCACGAGGCCGACCCCGAGGGCGACGAGCCCAACGGCGTCGAGACCGGGCTCACCGCCACGAACCCCGCGACGGGCGAGGAGATCCCCGTCTTCGTCGCCGACTTCGTCCTCTCGGACGTGGGGACGGGCGCGCTGATGGCGGTGCCCGGCCACGACGAGCGCGACCACGCGTTCGCCGAGAAGATGGGCGTCGACATCGAGCCGGTGATCGCGCCGGAGCCCGACGACTGGGACGGCGAGACGGTCCCGGACGCGCCCGACGTGAGCGAGGCCGCGTTCACCGACGACGGCGTCGTCATCAACTCGGGCGAGTACAGCGGGCTCGACAGCGAGACGGCCCGCGAGCGGCTGACCGAGGACATCGAGAGCGCCGAGGCGACCACCCAGTACCGCCTGCGCGACTGGGGAATCTCCCGACAGCGCTACTGGGGGACCCCGATCCCGGTCGTCCACTGCGACGACTGCGGCTCGGTGCTGGTGCCCGAGGAGGACCTGCCGGTCGAGCTGCCGGAGTTCATCAACACCACCGGGAACCCGCTGGACGCCGCCGAGGAGTGGAAGGAGACGACCTGTCCGGAGTGCGGCGGCCCCGCGACCCGCGAGACCGACACGATGGACACGTTCGTCGACTCCTCGTGGTACTTCCTGCGCTACGTCTCGCCGGGCGACGAGGCGGTCCCCTTCGACTTAGAGCGCGCGAACGACTGGATGCCGGTCGACCAGTACGTCGGCGGCATCGAGCACGCCGTGATGCACCTGCTGTACTCCCGGTTCGTCACCAAGGTGCTGGCCGACGAGGAGGGGCTGGAGCACCGCGAGCCGTTCACGAACCTGCTGGCGCAGGGGATGGTCCAGCTGGAGGGCGAGAAGATGTCCAAGTCGGTGGGGAACACGGTCTCCCCCCAGCGCATCGTCGACGAGTACGGCGCCGACACGGCCCGGCTGTTCATGATGCAGGCCGCCCAGCCCGAGCGCGACTTCGACTGGTCCGAGGAGGGCGTCAAGTCGACGCACCGCTTCCTGGCGCGGCTGACGGACCTCGTCGAGGAGTACGCCGCGGGCGACGCGTCGCTCGCCGGCGACGGCGACGCCGAGGGCGCCGACCGCGACACGGTCGACGACTACGTCGCCGACGAGATCGACGCCGCCGTCGCCATCGCGGGCGGTGAGTACGACGACCTCACCTTCAACGTCGCGCTGCGCGAGGCGCAGGACCTCGTGGGGACGCTCCGGAGCTACCGGGGGCACGCCGACCCGCACCCGGAGACCTACGAGCGCGGGCTGGACGTCGCCGTCCGCCTGCTCGCGCCGGTCGTCCCGCACCTGGCCGAGGAGCTGTGGGAGACGCTTGGCCGCGACGGGTTCGTCGTCGAGGCCGACTGGCCGACCGCGACGGTCGACCGCGAGACGGTCGAGAAGCGTCGCCGGTTAGTCGAGAACACCCGCGAGGACGTGCGCGACATCGTCGAGGTTGCCGGCATCGAGGACCCCGAGCGCATCGACGTGGTTGTCGCGCCCGACTGGAAGTACGACGCCCTGTCGATCGCGATCGACAGCGACGCCGACAACCTCATCTCGGAGCTGATGGCGGAGAGCCACATCCGCGAGCGGGGCGACGACGCCGCCTCCTACGGACAGGACCTGCAGGCGAACCGCGAGGCGCTCCGGGAGACCCTGTCGGGCGACGAGGAGTACGAGGCGCTGCGCGCGGCCTCGTGGCTGATCGAGCGCGAGTTCGACGCCCCGGTCCGCGTCGAGCGCGCGGCCGACGCCGACGACTCGGTGGTTCGAAAGGCCGAGCCGGGTCGCCCGGCGATCGATATCGTCGAGTAGCGGCCCGACCATTTATAAACAGATCCGGCGGCCCGGAAGGGCTTAGTCGCCGGCGGCGTCCCCCCGTGTATGGACGATTCCGACGCGGCGAGCGGCGAGTCCGGGGGCCCCTACGCCCCCGCCCGCGACGTCCTCGCGGGCGAGGGTCTCGGCGCTGCGGACGGTGGGGGCGCGGCCGACCCCGACCCCGCCGTCCTCGCCGCCCGCCTCGACGACGGCGACCCGCTCTCCGGGTTCGCCGACCGGTACCACGTGCCCGACGGCGTCCTGTACATGGACGGCAACTCGCTCGGCCCCGCGAGCGACGCGGCCCTCGCGAGCCTCGACCGCGTCGTCGACGAGTGGCGCGACCGGCTGATCGGGGGGTGGACCGACGCCGACCCGCCGTGGTTCGAGGTCGGCGAGCGGCTCGGCGACGCGCTCGCGCCCCTCGTCGGCGCCGACCCGAGCGAGGTCGTCGTCGGCAACTCGATCACCGTCAACGTCCACACGCTGATCGGCACCTTCCTCGACGAGCTGCTGGCGGGGAACGGCCCGGATCGGGAGGAGTTCGAGGCGGCCGACGGGACGTGGGAACCGGACGGCGGCCCCGACACCGAGCCCGCCGTCCTCGTCAACGAGCTCGACTTCCCCTCGGACCACTACGCGGTCCGCGCGCAGCTCCGCCAGCGCGGGATCGACCCGGACGAGAAGCTCCGCGTCGTTCCGAGCCGGGACGGGCGGACCATCGACCCCCGCGACATCGAGGCCGCGCTGGCGGCACACGACGACGTGGGGATCGTCTGCATGCCGACCGCGCTGTACCGCTCCGGACAGCTGTTCGACGTCGCGCGGATCGCCGACGCCGCCCACGAGGCGGGCGCGTACGTCGGGTTCGACGCGGCTCACTCCGCGGGGGCGGTCCCGCACGAGTTCGGCGACGCCGGCATCGACTTCGCGGTGTGGTGCACCTACAAGTACCTCAACGCCGGCCCCGGTTCGATCGGGGCGCTGTTCGTCGCCGAGCGCCATCACGGGCTCACGCCCGCACTGGCGGGGTGGTGGGGCCACGAGAAGGCGACCCAGTTCGAGATGAACATGGAGTACACGCCCGCGGAGTCGGCAGGGGCGTGGCAGATCGGCACCCCGCCGCTGCTCGCCGCGGCGCCCCTCGAGGGGTCGGTCGAACTCCTTCGGGAGGCCGGGATCGAGCGTCTCCGAGAGAAGTCGCTCGCGCTCACCGACTTCCTGATCGCCTTAGTCGACGCCCGGCTCCCGGCGGTCGACGTCGGAACGCCGCGCGAACACGCGGCTCGCGGGGGCCACGTCGCCCTCGAACACCCCGACGCGGAACGGCTGAGCGAGGCCTTAAGAGACCGCGGCGTGGTCGTCGACTTCCGGCCGCCGAACGTGGTTCGAGTGTGTCCGGCGGCGCCGTACACCGGATTCGCCGACGTGCTGGAAGTGGTCGACGAGATCGAGGCGATCCTCAAGTCGGGGGCGCACGAGAGCTACGCGACGAGCGAGGGCGGGGTGACGTAGCGGTCGCGTCGATCTGGTCGCGTCGCGGCCCGTTAGAGTCCGAATTCGAGCACCGACATCCGCACTCTTATCAGCCTATTAATCCTATCTGGCGCTAAGAGAACCGATGGGCGAGAATGCACGTTCAACCGACGACGCCAGCTCGTTCGACGTGACCGACGAGGGCGTCGACAGCGTTTACGAGGCGATCTTTCGCGAGATGGACGACGCCGTTTTTATCGTTGAGGTCGGCCGGACCGGCGACGGCTACAAATTTACCTTTGGACAGAACAACACCGCACACCAGGAGCAGACGGGGCTCTCCGAGGACGCGATGCGGGGTCAGACACCGAGGGAGTTCCTCGGCGACGAGCAGGGTGCGGCCGTCGCCGCGAACTACCGCCGTTGTGTCGAACGCGGAGAGACGATCGAGTACGAGGAGTGGCTCGACTTTCCGGGCGGAACGAGCTGCTGGCAGACGAAGCTGACGCCGATCACCGAGGACGGAAGGGTGACGCGGATCGTCGGCGTCGCTCGGGATATCACCGAGCAGAAGGAACAGGAGCGGGAGCACCAGCGTACGCACCGCCGGTTCCAGACCGTGTTGGAGACGATGTCGGCGGCGGTGTTCCTCAAAGACGCCGACGGTCGGTATCTCCTGATGAACCAGGCGTGCCGCGATCTGCTCGACGTGGACGACGACTCCGTCGGGATGACCGACAGAGACCTCTTCCCGCAGGAGAGCGCGGAACGGGCCCGGGCGGACGACCAGCGAGTCCTCAACAGCGGAGAGCAGATCGAAATCGAAGAGACGATCCCGACTTCCGCGGGGGAAAGCGTCCGCCTCACTCGGAAGTCACCCGTGTACGACGACGAGGGGGAGATCGTGGCCGTCTGTGGCGTCTCGACGGATATCACCGAGCAGAAGGAGAGAGAACGGACGCTTCAGCAGCTCAAAGACCGCCTCGAACTCGCGGTCGAAGGCGCCCAACTCGGCATCTGGGACTGGGACATGACCACCGACGAGGTCGAGTTCAACGAGCAGTGGGCGCGGATGCTCGGACACTCCGCGGACGAGATCGAACCGCGCCTCGAGGAGTGGGAGCGCCGCGTCCACCCCGACGACCTCGAGCCGGTCGAAGACGCCCTGTCGGAGCACATCGCCGGCGAGACGGCGTACTACGACACGGAACACCGGATGCGTACCGCGTCCGGCGAGTGGAAGTGGATCCGCGACGTCGGGAAGGTCGTCGAGCGCGACGGGGAGGGAGAACCGGTTCGGGCCGTCGGCATCCACCTCGACGTCGACGATCAGAAGCGGCGAGAACGGGAGTTGGAACGCACTCGGGCGCTCATCGAGCGGACCCAAGAGAGCGCGTCGATCGGGTGGTGGGAGTTCGATCTGCTCGACGGGTCGCTCACGTGGAGCGACGAGGTGTATCGCATCCACGAGGTGCCGATGGACGAGTCGGTCGAGCTGGAGGACGCCATCGAGTTTTACCACCCGGCCGACCGAGAGACAATCGAGGCCGCCTTCGACCGGCTGATCGAGGAGGGCGAGTCGTACGACCTCGAACTGCGGGTCGTCAGGGAGTCCGGGCAGACCCGGTGGGTCAGGGCGATCGGCGATCCGCAGTTCGACGACTCGGGGGACGTGGTCGGCGCGTTGGGGCTGTTCCAAGACATCACGGAGCGGAAGGAGTACGAGGTCGCCCTCGAGTCGACCCGCGAGGAGCTTCGGAAGATCATCGACCTCGTCCCGGACCTAGTGTTCGCGAAGAACCGCGACGGCGAGTACCTACTGGCGAACAAGGCGACCGCGGAGGCGTACGGAAAGACGCCCGAAGAGGTCGAGGGACGCTCGGAGGCCGACATCATTCCCAACGTCGACGACTCGGCCGAGTTCCGACAGGACGACTTGGAGGTGATCGAGTCGGGCGAGCCGAGATTGATCGGGGAGGAGATGCTGACGACGGCGGACGGCGAGACGCGCATCCTGCAGACGACGAAGATCCCCTACAAGGTGTCCGAGACGGGGGAAGACGCCGTGCTGGGATACGCCCGCGACGTGACCGAACTCAAGGAGTACGAGCGGACGCTCGAGCAGCAGCGGGACAGCCTCACCCTCCTCAACCAAGTCGTCCGCCACGACATCCGGAACCAGCTGATGGTCGTCGAGTCGTACACCGAGCTGCTCGTGGACTCGCTGCCCGACGACCAGAGCCGGACGTACGCGCGGACGGTCATCGAGGCGGCGAAGCAGGCGACGGAGATCACGGAGACGGCCAAGGACGTCACCGACGTGCTGCTACAGGTCGGCAGCGACCGGTCGCCGGTGAACCTCCGCGACGAGCTCTCCGATCAGATCGAGCGGGTCCGCGCGGATCAGGACAGGGCGAGGGTCTCCGTCGACGGGGACATCCCCGACGTGACGGTGTTGGCCGACGACCTGTTGGAGTCGGTGTTCCGGAACCTGCTGACGAATGCGGTCGTCCACAACAACGAGGACGTGGCCGAAATCGCGGTTTCGGCGCGCGTTGACGGCGATTGCGTGCGCGTGTCGATCGCCGACAACGGTCCCGGTATCGAGGATAAACACAAAGAACAGATCTTCCAGGAAGGCGAGAAGGGCCTCGAGAGCGGCGGGACGGGGGTCGGGCTCTACCTCGTCAAGACGCTCGTCGACAAGTACGGGGGCGACGTCTGGGTCGAGGACAACGAGCCGACGGGCAGCGTGTTCGTCGTCGAACTGCCTCTCGCCGACTGACGGGACGCGACTGCCTCTCGCCGACTGACGGGAACGCGAGACGTATCGCGGCCGCGGGCGGCGCTGACCTGTCGCGCAGACCTCGCACAGCGACGGGCTTAATCGCCCGAGCGCCCATTGTCCGACGATCAGAGAATGCCGGAACCGTCGGGCATGGACGCGTTCGCGCACCTCGGGAGCGAACTGCGCGAGGCGCTCTCCGAACAGGGGTTCTCCACGCCCACGGAGCCCCAACGCGAGGCGATCCCGCCGCTGGCCGACGGGAAGAACGCCCTCGTGCTCGCCCCGACGGGCACCGGGAAGACGGAGACCGCGATGCTCCCCGTCTTCGACGCGATCGTCGACGCCCGGGATTCGCCGGGCGACCAGCCGCGCGAGGGGATCTCTGCCCTCTACATCACCCCCCTCCGCGCGCTCAACCGCGACATGATGGACAGACTGGAGTGGTGGGGCGACCGGCTCGGCGTCGAGGTCGCGGTGCGCCACGGCGACACCACCCAGTACGAGCGGAGCAAACAGGCCGACGACCCCCCGGACGTGTTGATCACGACGCCGGAGAGCCTCCAGGCAATCTTGACCGGCTCGAAGATGCGGGTCGCGCTCGGAGACGTCGCGCACGTCGTGATCGACGAGGTCCACGAGCTCGCCTCGGCGAAGCGCGGCGCCCAGCTGACGGTCGGGCTCGAACGCCTCCGCCGGGTGGCCGGCCCGTTCCAGCGAGTGGGACTCTCCGCGACGGTCGGCGACCCCGAGGAGGTCGGGCGGTTCCTCGTCGGGTCGGGGACACGCGACCCGAACCGCGAGGGGGACCGCGAGTTCGAGGTCGTCGAGGTCGCGGCCGGGACGCGCACCGACGTGCGGGTGCTCGACCCGCCGATTACGGACCGCGATTCGACGCTCGCCGGCGAGCTGGCGGTCGACGAGACGACCGCGAGCCACGTCCGGGCGATCCGCGAGATCGTCGCCGACCACGAGTCGACGTTGATCTTCGTCAACACGCGACAGACCGCTGAGGCGCTGGGCTCGCGGTTCAAGACGCTCGCGGAGCGGGAGGAGCGGGAGGGCGTCGCCGACCCCACCGAGATCGAGGTCCACCACGGCTCGCTCTCGAAGGACGTGCGGATCGACGTGGAGGACCGGTTCAAGGCGGGCGAGCTCGACGGGCTCGTCTGCACCTCCTCGATGGAGCTCGGGATCGACGTGGGGCGCGTCGACCACGTGGTCCAGTACGGGAGCCCGCGCGAGGTCGCCCGCCTGCTCCAGCGCGTCGGGCGCGCGGGGCACCGCCGCGACCTCGTCTCCGAGGGGACCGTCGTGACGCAGGGCGGCGACGACACGCTCGAAGCGCTCGCGATCGCGCGGCGCGCCGGGGAAGAGCTGGTGGAGCCGGCCGCGATCCACCACGGGAGCCTCGACACCGTCGCCAACCAGATCGTCGGGATCGTGATGGACGAGGGCGAGGTTCACGCCCGACGGGCGTACGATATCGTCACGAACGCGTACCCGTTCGCGGACCTCTCGGAGCCGCAGTTCCAGGAGGTCGTCCGCGAGCTCGACGGCAACCGCCTGCTGTGGCTCGACGAGGAGTCGGACACCTTAGAGAAGTCGGGCGGGACGTGGCAGTACTTCTACGCGAACCTCTCGATGATCCCCGACGAGTCCACCTACGAGGTGTACGACATGTCCTCCCGTCGCGGGATCGGCACCTTGGACGAGCGGTTCGTCGTCAACTTCGCGGGGCCGGGCGAGACGTTCATCCAGCGCGGCGAGATGTGGCGCATCACCGAGGTCGACGAGGAGGAGGAACGGGTGAACGTCACGCCCATCGCCGACCCCGCGGGAGAGGTTCCCTCGTGGATCGGCCAGGAAATCCCGGTCCCGAAGCCCGTCGCGGAGGAGGTCGGCCGGATCCGCGGCGAGGTCGCCGATGCGCTGGAAGCGGGCTCGACGCCCGAGGCGGTCGCGGGCGACCTGGCGGAGCGCTACCCGGCGGACGAGGAGACGATCGCGACCGCGCTGCGGCCGGTCGTCGACCACGTCGACGCCGGCCACCCGGTCCCCACGGACCGCCGGGTCGTGATCGAGGGGAGCGCGCGCACCGTCGCGGTCAACGCCGCCTTCGGCCACGAGGTCAACGAGACGCTCGCGCGCCTGCTCGCGGCGCTCGTGGGGCAGCGCGCGGGCTCGTCGATCGGGATGGACGTGGATCCCTACCGGGTCGAGTTCGAGGTCCCGCACGACGCCGATCCGGGCACCTTCCGCGAGGTGCTGGAGACGACCGACCCCGACCGCCTGGAGGCGTACCTCGAACTCGCCCTGAAAAAGTCCGACGCGCTCAAGTTCACCCTCGCGCAGGTCGCCGCGAAGTTCGGCGCGGTCAAGCGCTACCGCGAGGGACGGGGGCGCTTCGGCGGCGACCGACTGCTCGCGGCGCTGGAGGACACCCCCGTCTACGACGAGGCGCTCCGCGAGGTGTTCCACGCCGACCTCGCGGTCGGGGAGACCGCCGCAGTGCTGGAGGGGATGCAGGACGGTTCGATCGAGACCGCGATCGCCCGCGAGCGGACCCCGCTCGGGACCGCCGGCCGGTCCTCTGGGACGGAGTTCCTCGTCCCCGAGAACGCCGACGCTGACGTGATCGAGACGATCCGCGAGCGGATTCAAAACGACCGGGTGATCCTCTTTTGTCTCCACTGCGCCGACTGGACGCGCACCACGAAGGTCCGGCGCGTCCCGGACCAGCCGGAGTGTCCCGAGTGCGGCTCGACGCGGATCGCGGCGCTGAACCCGTGGGACGACGAGACGGTCGCGGCGGTCCGGGCGTCGGAGAAGGACGAGGAGCAGGAGCGGCGGACGGAGCGGGCGCATCGGGCGGCGAGCCTCGTCCAGACGCACGGGAAGCGGGCCGTGATCGCGCTGGCGGCGCGCGGCGTCGGGCCACACAACGCCGCGCGGATCATCAACAAGCTGCGCGAGGACGAAGACGAGTTCTACCGCGACGTGCTCCGCCAGGAGCGCGAGTACGCGCGGACGCAGTCGTTCTGGGACTAGATCGATACCTAGACCGAGACGGTGGTTCGGTCGATTGTTGGTGAGCGATCGAAAACGTCGGGGAGCCCTCCAAAGCCCCAGCCGGGAGGACGGCGCACGCTCGTTGCGCGCTTCAGTCGCTCGCTTCGCTCGCTCCTTGCAGTGCTTACGTCGCCTGCGCCGTCCTCCCGGCTGCCCCTTTGAGTCCCACCCGTCCCGCAACCGCAGCCTCACGCCTCCCCAGCCTCGTCGCTCCCTTCGGTCGCGACTCCCTCGCGCGTGCTCCTCGCGCCCGCTGGGCGCTCGGAGGCACGCGCCACCGCAACAGCCGTTTATAAATAATCGTAGACGCCGTCCGCCCGATTCGCCCCCTACTCGTCCGGGTACTTCGGCTCGCGGCGCTCGGCGCGCTCGGTCGCGCGCTCGATAACCTCGCGGACCGTGTCGGGGCCGTCGCTCGCGCGGTACACGTCGCCGTGGCCGGGGTACATCGCCGTCACGGTGTCCGGGAGCGCGTCGAGGATAGCGTGCAGGCTTTCGATCAGCGCCTCGCGCGATTGCCCGGCCATGTCGGTGCGGCCGAACGAGCCGTCGTCGAACGCGCCGTCGTTGTACACGACCACGTCGCCGGAGTAGAGCCGCTCGTCGCCGACCAGAGCGACGTGGTCGTCGGCGTGACCGGGGCTCTCGACGACCTCGCAGGGCTCGTCGCCGACGAGGACCTCGTCGCCGTCGCCGATCGCCACGTCGCGTCTGGGGTGGGAGGCGTTGGCGTAGAGCGTCGCGTCGAACCGGTCGAGCACCGCGTCGAGCTCGCCGACGTGGTCGTGGTGCTGGTGGGTCAACACGACCCGGTCGAGCCCGTCGACGCCCGCCTCGTCGAGCGCGTCGGCGATCACGTCCTCGACGCCGGGCATCGTCCCGGCGTCCACGAGCGTCGGCGCCTCGCCGGGCACGAGGTACGCGTTGCAGGTGAACTCCTCCGCGTCCGCAGTGACGGTGATCGGCTCCATACGCGCACGAAGGCCGCCGAACGGGTAAAAGCGTGCAGTCGCCGGCAGGCGGATCGCCGAACACCCCCGAGCGCCCGGGGATTTATCCGTCGCGGCGTGTTAGTTACACTCACATATGGGCTTCGGAAGCTACGACGAATCCGAACAGGAGAACCAGGACCTGGACGCGGATTTCGACGACGACGACGGAGTCCGAGCCGCGGAAGAGGTACACGAGGGCTCCGTCGACTACGAGCCCGGCGCGTCGAACGACGAGCTTCTCGACCGGCTCCAGGAGATCAAGTCCGAGGAGACGTAACGGGGTGACCCCGCCGAGCCGGACGCTCGGAATCGCGTTCTCAGACGGCGACCGGACCAGCCGCCTAGCCGGGGCCGTGGTCAGATCCGACGGCACGCTCGACGGGCTCGGGTTCGAGGCGTGTACCGTCGGCGGAACCGACGCGACCGACGCCGCGATCGCGCTCGTCGACCGGCTCGGCCGCGAGGACGTGCGTCACGTCGCCGTCTCGGGGATCGCGCCGGCGTGGTTCAACCTCCTCGACCTGCCGCGCCTCCGCGACGCCGTCGACCGACCGGCCTACGCCGTGAGCTACGAGGCGAGCCCCGGGCTCGAACCGGCGCTCCGCGAGGCGTTCGACGGCGAGGCGCTCGCCCGGCGGCTCGAGGTCTACCGGTCCCTGCCGGACCGGGTTCGGGTGGTACCGGACGAGTCCGGGGACGCCGCGGACGCGACGGACGAGGACCCGCAGCCCCTGTTTGTCCGCGCGGTCGGGATCGACGCGGGCGAGGCCGCGGCCGCAGTCCGCGGGCTGGTCCGCGAGGGGTTCCGCCGTCCCGAGCCGCTCCGGATCGCCGCGATCGCGGCGAGCGCCCATCGGGAGGCGGCGGAGGGGTAGTCGGCACCCGGTTCTGGCCCGAGCCCCCGGCCGAACCGCGGGCAACGGCCCGCGCCGGATATATACCGGTCCGCCGAGATCCGCCGGTATGAGCGACGACCGCGGCGTGCGGTTCCGCGACCGCGAGCGGCTCGCGCGGACGCGGACACACGAGACCGCCCTCGACTGCCTCGCGGCTGGGATCGAGGCCGCGCTCCCGGAGCGACTGGTCCGCGACGCCGTCTCGGTCCGGGACGGGAGCCTCCGGATCGAGGGTGGCGACGGCGAGACCGGCGAGTACGACCTCGACGCGTTCGACCGGATCGTCCTCCTCGGGGCGGGGAAGGCGTCCGCCGAGGTCGCCGCCGCGCTCGCCGCCGTTCTCGAGGGCGGCGGGCACGGCGGGCACGGCGTCGCCGAGGGCGTCGTCGTCACCGAGGACCCGGCGGACCGACCGTCCGCGGCCGGACTCGCGGTCCTCCCCGGCGACCACCCGATCCCGAGCGAACGGGGCGCCGAGAGCGCGCGGCGGGTGCTCGACGCGGCGGAGCGCGCCGGGCCCGACGACCTCGTGCTCGCCGCGATCACCGGCGGGGGGAGCGCGCTTCTGGCCGCGCCCGCGGACCCGCTCTCGGTCACCGACCTCCGGGCGCTCACGGAGGGGCTGCTCGCGTCGGGCGCGTCGATCGACGAGATCAACGCGGTCCGGAAGCACTGCTCGGCGGTGAAGGGCGGGCAGTTGGCTCGCGCGACCGCCCCCGCGACGACCGCGACGCTCGCGGTCAGCGACGTGATCGGCGACCCGCTCGACACGATCGCGAGCGGCCCGACCGTCCCCGACCCCTCCACGTACGCGGACGCGCTCGCGGTCCTCGACCGGTACGACCTCGACGTCCCCGCCGCGGTGCGCGAGCACCTCTCGACGGGCGCCGACGGCGACCTCCCGGAGACCCCGACCGCGGGCGACCCGGCGTTCGACCGGACCGCGGCGTTCGTCGTCGGCAACGCGCGGACTGCGCTCGACGCGGCCGCGAGCGCCGCGGCGGACCGGGGGTACGAACCGCTCGTCCTCTCCGCGAGCGTCCGGGGCGAGGCGCGCGAGGCCGGGACGACCCACGCCGCGATCGCCGAGGAGTGCGCCGCCCGCGGGTCGCCGGTCGAGCCGCCGGCCGTGCTGCTCTCGGGCGGCGAGACGACCGTGACGCTCGCGGACGCGGCGGACCCCGGGACTGGCGGCCCGAACGCGGAGTTCGTCGCGAGCGCCGGCCTCGCCCTCGCGGCGGGGCCGCTGGGGGAGGAAGCCGGCCGCGGCGACCCCCGGGTCGTCGTCGCGAGCGTCGACACCGACGGGATCGACGGCCCGACCGATGCCGCCGGCGCCGTCGCGGACGCGACGACGCTCGACCCCGACGCCGCCCGCGACGCCCTCGACCGGCACGACGCGTACCCGCTCCTCGACGACGCGGGCGCGCTCCTGCGGACCGGGCTGACCGGGACGAACGTCAACGACCTGCGGGCGATCGTGGTCGAAAAACGGGACTGAGCGTCGGAGACGCGCCGATCGCTTATAAACGGCATGCAGTGGCGCGTGCCTCCGAGGCCGCTTCGCGGCCGAGGAGCACGCGCGAGGGAGTCGCTGGCGGCGATAGCCGCCAGCGACGAGGCTGGGGAGGCGTGAGGTGCGGTACTGTGCGGGGCGGGACTCAAAGGGGCAGTCAGGAGGCGGACAGAGGCGCAGTAAGCACCGCAGGAACGAGCAACGCGAGTGACGAGGCGCGCAGCAAGCGTCTGTCCGCCTCCCGGCTGGGGCTTTGGCGGTGTTCGCCGCCGGGTCACTGTCAGTAACCGTTTATAAACGTCCGACACCGGCCACGCGATCGAGACACCACCCGATCGAACCGTCGTCGCGAGGCGGACGGACTTATGTCGACCCCGCCCACAGACCGATCCATGACCGAGAACGGGGACGACGGAGACGCGCCTGGCGGCGACGCCCTCGACGGAGACGCCCTCGACGAGGACCTCCGAGTGCCCTCCTGCGAGCGCTGCCCGGCGCTCGTCGAGTCGCGGAGCCGGATCGTCGACGGCGTCGGCCCGGCCGACGCGGACCTGCTGTTCGTCGGCGA
Source organism: Halorubrum salipaludis (assembly GCF_002286985.1). Taxonomy (GTDB): domain Archaea; phylum Halobacteriota; class Halobacteria; order Halobacteriales; family Haloferacaceae; genus Halorubrum; species Halorubrum salipaludis. The sequence continues at coordinate 221,498 of NZ_NSKC01000001.1, forward strand.
GGGACCGGGGGCACAGGAGGACGAGAAGGGCGAGCCGTTCGTGGGCCGGTCCGGCGACGTGCTCGACGACGCGCTCCGTGACGCCGGGCTCGCGCGAGCGGACGTGCGGATCACGAACTGCGTGCGGTGTCGCCCCCCGGACAACCGAGACCCGAAGAAGGGGGAGTTAGCGAACTGCCGCGGTCACCTCGAAGGCGAGATCGACCGCGTCGATCCGGAGCTGATCGTCACCCTCGGGAAGGTGCCGAGCGAGCACCTCCTCGACCGGTCAGTGGCGATCACGTCGGAGTCGGGCGACGTGGTGGACGCGCGGATTGCGGGGGCGTCGCGCCGCGTGCTGCTCTCCGTCCACCCCGCGGCGACGCTGTACGACCGGAGCCAGCGCGACGGGTTCTTCGAGACGATCGCGCGGGCGGGCGAGCTGAGCGGCGTGGCCGGCGCCGAGTCGGGCGGTCAGTCGCGGCTCGGCGAGTTCTGAAACGAACGAATAGCGGGCAAAAGCCGTGCGAACGTCCGCCACAGTAGCTCTAGGTATGAAACATAGAAAATAATATACCATGCGAGTCGAACCCACAACCGTATGTCCGACAACAGGTGGTCGGCGGATCGGCGAACGTTTGTCAAAACGGCCGGCGCGGCCGGGGCAGTCGGGCTCGCCGGGTGTTCCGGACTGGGCGGTTCCGGGAGTTCTGCGACCGAGGTCACGTGGGTGATGAACCCCGCGGAAGAGGAGATCGACATCCAGGTCCAGTATCAGCCGCTGTTCGAGTACATCGAGTCCGAGGCGGAAGTCGAGATCGTCGAGCAGCCGACCGCGAGCTACTCCGGGACGGCACAGGAGCTCCGGCGCGCCGAGGAGGGCGACCGCCTCTTCGCTGACACCTCACCGGGCGCGGTCGCGCAGATCCCCGAGGAGCTCGACGTGACCGGGATGCGGGTGGCGTTCGGCGCCGAGCGGTACTTCTCGCTCATCACGACGACGCCCGACAGCGACATCGAGGAGCTGGCCGACATCGAGGGCGAGGTCTTCGCGTCGGCGGCGCCGACGTCGGTCTCCGGGACGCTGTTCCCGCTGTTCATGCTCAGCAACGCCGGGCTCGACATCGGGAACGCCCCCTCGGGCTCGCCCGAGGACTTCGAGCTCCGGACCTCCGATCACACCACGGCCCGCGAACAGCTCATCGAGGACGACCGGATCGCGGCCGCCGGGACCGGCGCGTTCTCGACGGCCTCGCACGTCCCGCAGGAGCAGTTCGACGAGATGTCACAGGAGTTCGCAGACATCTCCGTGGAGTATGACGGGGCCGGCGAGGACGACCCCGAGCTGCAGCTCCTCGCCGTCTCCGACCCGATCCCGCGCGCGCCGATCGTGAGCAACGGCGCGTGGGAGGAGTCGCTCAAGGACGACATCCGGCAGCTGATGATCGACGCGCCACAGGAGGCGTTCGAGCACGACTCGCAGGCGGACATCGCCGAGGCGCTCAACATCGACCCCGAGATCCTCGACATGGAGGAGTCCGAGCTCAGCGAGGAACAGCAGGACGACCTCGATCTGGTCGAGGCTCACGCCCTCTGGTTCAGCGGCGTCGAGCCGGCGACCGAGGAGGACTACCAGCCCGTCGCGGACCTCGGTCGAGAGCTCGGGCTGGAGTGGAGCGAACTCTAGGCCGCGCGGCGATCTACACTCTCTCCTCATGACTTACATCGAAGTAGACGGTCTGACGAAGCGGTTCGGCGACACGGTCGCGCTCGACGACGTGTCCTTCGAGGTCCCCGCCGGCGAGTTCGTCATCGTGCTCGGCGTCTCCGGGTCCGGGAAGTCCACCCTGTTGCGGACGCTGAGCGGACTGCTCTCGCCCACCGAGGGCGAGATCCGGATCGACGGCGAGCCAATGATCGAGCCCCGCCCGGAGGTCGCGATGATCTTCCAACAGCACAACATCATCGGCGACATGACGGCGTACTCGAACTCGCTTTCCGGCGGCGTCCACCGCTCCGGGTTCCTCTCCAGCGTCCTCCAGCTACAGGACGAAGAGGAGAAGCACCGCGCCCTCGACGCCCTCGACACGGTCGGGCTCTTGGACGAGGCCGAGCAGAAGGCGCGACGGATGAGCGGCGGCCAACAGCAGCGCGTGGGGATCGCCCGCGCGCTCGTTCAGCAGCCGAACGTCTTGCTCGCCGACGAACCGGTCGCGAGCCTCGACCCCGGCAGCGCACAGAGCGTGATGGACTACCTCCGGACCGCCTCGGACGACCGCGATCTGACGACCTTCTGTAGCCTCCACCAGGTGAACATCGCCCGGAAGTTCGGGCACCGATTCATCGGCCTGAGAGACGGGAAGAAGGTGTTCGACGGCTACCGAGACGAGCTGACGATCGACGTCATCGATGACCTCTACGGCGACATCGACACCGAGGGGATGTTCGTCCGCGACGACGGCGACGCCGACGCCGCGACCGACGAGGTCGCGACGTCGTGACGGGAACGGAGCTGATCTACGAGTGACAACAGACACAACGACCTCCGACGGGACGGTCGGATCCGACGCGGTCGACGACGAGGGGTCCGACGTTCCGAATCGCATCGCCGAACAGTTCGAGAACATCAGGCAGACGCGTCGCCGCCGAGCGCTCGGGTGGACCGGCCTGCTGGCGTTTCTCGCGTTCGCCACGGTGCAGGCGTTCGCCGCGACGGAGCTTCTGAACCCGGACGCGCGCCTCGAGACGTTCACCGACTCGCTCACCGGCTTCTTCCCGATCACGAGGCACTTCGGCGTGATCCCGTTCCTCGATTTCGGCCAGTACGTCGCGTTCATCAGGCAGGAGAACCTGCTGTACGACCCCGAGATCGGCGGACTGCTGTTCCAGTTCCCGCCGAACCTGGCGGACATCTACGCGTTCTTCTTCCTCGAGCTCGGGATCTTCCAGATATTCGGCGAGGCCGGCATCACGCTCGCGATGGGGTTCGTCGGGACGGTCCTCGGGTTCCCGTTCGCGCTGGTCTTCGGGACGCTCGGCTCCGAGCGCGTCACCCCGTTCCCCTTCAACTTCATCTTCCGCGGGACGATGTCGTTCATCCGGGCGATCCCGGCGATCATCTGGACGCTCATCTTCATCCCGTTCCTCGGGCTCGGCCCGGCCTCGGCCGCGATCGCGATCGCGTTCGACACGATCGGGAACCTCGGCCGGCTGTTCGTCGACGAGCTCGAAGAGATCGAGGACGGGCCGATCGAGGCGATGCGGACGACCGGGGCGAGCAAGCCCCAGATCGTCTTCTTCGGCATGCTGAGCCAGGTCCGGACCGCCTTTATCGCGTGGACGCTGTACATCTTCGAGATCAACGTCCGGATCGGCGTCACGGTCGGCGTCATCGGCGCCGGAGGGCTCGGCTACGTCCTCACCTCCCAGCAGAACCTGCTGCGGTTCACCGAGATGATGGCGACGCTGCTCGCCATCTTCCTGCTCATCATCTCCGTCGAGCTGTTCAGCCAGCGGCTCCGGTCGCGGCTGCGCTCCGACGACGTGGAGATGGGCATCTGGGAGCTCATCGCGGGGTTCCCGCGTCGGATGGCGGACTCGATGCTGAAGTAGTCGGCCGGCGTCCACCGCGGACGCGGTCCGTCGCCTCCCGACTGTCACAAGGGAAACCGACTTTTCCGTGCCCCTCCGAGGGGACGTATGAGCACCTTCGAACCGCCCGCGGAGACGCTGGCGGACGTGGTTTTAGTCGACTACGGCCTCGGGAACCTCCGGTCCGCGACCCGCGGCCTCGAACGCGCCGGCGCGTCGGTCGAGATCACCGACGACCCCGAGGCGTTCGCGGCCGCCGACGGCGTCGTCCTCCCCGGCGTCGGCGCGTTCCGCGAGGGGATGGAGAACGCCGGCCCCCTCCGGGAGGCGTTGACCGACCACGCCGACGCCGGCCGTCCTCTCTTCGGGATCTGCCTCGGGATGCAGATGCTCCTCACGTCCAGCGAGGAGGCCGACCACGAGGGGGAAGGCGAGGTGACCGGCCTCGATCTGGTCCCCGGGACCAACGTCCGATTCGACGTGGACCGCAAGGTCCCGCACATGGGCTGGAACGAGCTGTCCGTCGAGCGCGACCACCCGCTGGTCGAGGGGGTCGAGGGGGAGTACGCCTACTTCGTCCACTCCTACTACGCCGAGCCCGACGACCCGGACGCGGTCGTCGCCACGGCGGACTACGGGGTCGACTTCCCCGCCGTCGTCGCCAACGAGGCGGGCAACGTGTTCGGGACCCAGTTCCACCCCGAGAAGAGCGGGGAGACGGGGCTCCGCATCCTGCGGAACTTCGTCGAATACTGCGCAGACCGGTAGCGACCGAGGATGGCCGACGACAGTCCGACCGTCAGGCTCGGCGTCGACGTGGGCGGCACGTTCACCGACGCCGCGCTCGTCGTCGACGGCGACCTCACGACCGCGAAGGTGCCGACGACGACTCCCCAACACGCCGGCGTCCTCGACGGGATCCGCGAGGCCTGTGACGCCGCCGGGGTCGCCCCCGCCGACGTGGACGCCTTCGCCCACGCGACCACGGTCTCCGTCAACGCCCTCCTCGAACGCGACGGCGCCCGGACCGCGCTCGTGACGACCGCCGGCTTCCGGGACGCGCTGGAGATCGGCCGGCAGACCCGGCCCGCCCTCTACGACCTCGACGCGGAGAAGCCGGCCCCGCTCGTTCCCCGGCGGCGCCGGTTCGAGGTCGACGAGCGCGCGACGACCGAGGGGGTCGAGCACGCGGTCGACCCCAACGAGGTCCGCGATCTGGCGGCCGAGATCGCCGAGAGCGACGCCGAGAGCGTCGCCGTCTGTCTCCTGCACGCGTACGCGCACCCGGAGAACGAGGCCGCGGTGGCCGAGGGCCTCCGCGAGGCGCTCGACGTCCCCGTCTCCGCCTCTCACGACGTGCTCGCCGAGTTCCGGGAGTTCGAGCGCACGGCGACGACCGCCGCGGACGCGTACCTGACGCCGGAGCTCGACGACTACCTCGGGCGGATCGTCGCGGGCGCCGCGGACCTGGGACTCCCCGAGCCGCGGGTGATGCGCTCGAACGGGGGCGTCGCCGACGCCGAGACGGTCCGGCGAAGCGCCGTGACGACGGTGCTGTCGGGGCCCGCCGCCGGCGTCGTCGGCGCGGCCGCGGTCGCGGGCGGCGCGACACTCGCGGGCGCCGCCGAGGACGATGAGACGGGCGATGAGACCGGCGAACCCACCGCCGCCGTCACCTTCGACATGGGCGGCACGTCGAGCGACGTGAGCCTCGTGCGCGACGGCCGGGCCGAGCGGGCCGCGGACACGACGATCGCGGGCGTCCCCCTCCGGACCCCGACCGTCGACGTGGAGACGGTCGGCGCCGGCGGCGGGTCGATCGCGTGGACCGACGCCGGCGGCGCGCTCCGCGTCGGCCCGGAATCCGCGGGCGCGGAGCCGGGACCGGCCTGCTACGGGCGGGGCGGGACCGAGCCGACGGTCACCGACGCCGACGTGCGCTTAGGGTACATCGGTCCGGACGCGGCGCTCGGCGGCGACCTCTCGCTCGACGCCGACGCGGCCCGCGACGCCCTCGACCGGCTCGCCGACGAGGCCGGGATCGAGGGCGACGACGGCCTCGACGCCGCGACCGCCGCGGCACGGGGCGCCTACCGCGTCGCCAACGCGACGATGGCGCGGGCGATCCGGTCCGTCACGGTCGAGCGCGGCCGGGACCCGCGCGCGTTCGACCTCGTCGCCTTCGGCGGCGCGGGGCCGATGCACGCCGCCGCGCTCGCCGACCGGCTCGGGATGGAGCGCGTGCTCGTCCCGGGCCCGGCCGGCGTGCTGTCGGCGTACGGGCTAATCGCGGCCGACGAGACCCACGACGCGGCTCGGACCGTTCGGCTCGGGCTCGGAGACGAGACCGGCGAGGAGCTCACGGCCGCCTTCGCGGAGCTGACCGACCGCGTCCTCGCGGACGTCTCGGACCCCGAGGCGGCGGTCGAGCTGGCCGCCGACTGCCGATACGTCGGGCAGAGCTTCGAGCTCACCGTCGACGCCGGGGGCGGGGAAAGCGAGTCCGGCCGGAGCGGCGCCGTTACGCCGGCCGACCCCGCGACCCTCGCCGAGCGCTTCGCGGCGGCCCACGAGCGCGCCTACGGCTACCGGCTCGACGCCGCGGTCGAGGCGGTCACGCTCCGGGCGACGGCGACCGTCGCGGTCGAGGCCCCGACCGTCTCGCGGGCCGGCGCGGTCGACACGAAACGGGGGGCTCGCAGGGTCGTCTTCCCCGACGCCGGCGCGGTCGAGGCCGCCGTCTACGACCGCGACGCGCTCGGGGCCGGAGCGACCCTCGACGGGCCGGCGGTGCTCGAAGGCGCCGAGAGCACGACCGTCGTCCCGCCCGCGTGGGGCGGTCGCGTCCGGCGGGACGGGACGGTCGTGCTGGAGCGGGAGGAGGGGGCCGCGGGACCGACGGGGGGTGACGGCCGATGACCGGTCGCGGACCGGACGCCGACGGCGGGGACGCCACCGCCATCGACCCGGTGACGCTCGAGGTCCTCCGCAACCAGCTGGAGGGCGTCGCCGAGGAGATGGGAACCGTGCTGATCCGCGGGGCGTACTCGCCGAACATCACGGAGCGGCGGGACTGCTCGACAGCGCTCTTCGACGCTGACGGCCGGATGGTCGCGCAGGCGGAGCACATCCCGGTCCACCTCGGCGCGATGCCGGAGGCGGTCGCGGCCGTGCGGGAGCGGGACCCCGCCCCCGGCGACGTCTTCGTCCTCAACGACCCGTTCACCGGCGGGACGCACCTCCCCGACGTGACGCTCGTCTCGCCGCTGGCGCTCGACGGCGACGTGGTCGGCTTCGCGGTCTCCCGCGCGCACCACGCCGACGTGGGCGGGATGACCCCCGGGAGCATGCCGGCCGGCGCCCGCGAGATCTACCAGGAGGGGCTCCGGATCCCGCCGATACGGCTCGTCGACGGCGGCGACCGGGTCGAGGACGTCTTCGACCTGATCTTCGCGAACGTGCGGAACCCGGCGGAGCGGCGCGCCGACTTCGAGGCGCAGGTCGCGGCCAACGAGCGGGCGGGCGACCGGCTCCGCGACCTCGCCGCCGAACACGGCCGCGACCGGCTCGAAGCCGCCTTCGACGCCGTGATCGACTACTCCCGCGAGCGGACGACCGGCGCGATACGGGAGCTGCCGGACGGGACGTACGAGGCCGAAGACGCGCTGGAGGGGGACGGCGTCACCGACGCCGATATCCCGATCCGGACGAGGGTGACCGTCGACGGCGGGTCGCTCGCGGTCGACTTCGCGGGGAGCGCCGACCAGGTCGCGGGGAACTGCAACGCCCCCTTCGCGGTCGCGAAGAGCGCGGTCTACTTCGCCGTGCGCTGCGTGACGGACCCGTCGATCCCGCCGAACCACGGATGTTACGAGCCGGTGTCGGTGTCGGCGCCCGAGGGGTCGATCCTGAACCCCGAGCCGCCGGCGGCGGTCGTCGGGGGGAACGTCGAGACCAGCCAGCGCGCGGTCGACGTGGTCCTCGCGGCGCTCGGCGAGGCGGCCCCCGATCGGGTGATCGCCGAGGGGCAGGGGACGATGAACAACCTCACGATCGGGAGTCGGGGCGGAGGTGGTGCCGGTCGCGGCGAGGGCGGCGACCCCGCGGGCAACACCCGAGAGTCGTTCACCTACTACGAGACGATCGGCGGCGGGTTCGGCGCGCGCCCCGACGCAGACGGGATGGACGGCGTGCAGGTCGGGATGACGAACACCCTCAACACCCCCGTCGAGGCGCTGGAGGCGGCGTACCCGCTCCGAGTGGAGCGGTACGCCTTCCGCCCGGGCAGCGGGGGGGACGGGCGCCACCGGGGCGGGCTCGGGCTGGAACGGACCGTCCGGGTCGAGGCCGCGGCGACGGTCTCGCTTTTGACCGAGCGGCGGCGTCACGCCCCCGCGGGCCGAGAGGGCGGAAAGTCCGGAGCGGTCGGCGAGAACCTGATCGACGGCGAGCCCGTCCCCGCGAAGGCGACGGTCGACGTGGATCCGGGGACGACCGTGACCGTCCGGACGCCGGGCGGGGGCGGGTACGGCGACCCCGCGGAGCGCGACCCGGCGGCGAGGAAACGGGACCGGACGGACGGGAAGACGACCCGAGACGGTCCGACCGAGGAATGAGGAGCCGCCGTCCTACAGCCCGTCGTACGGGCCGGGCTTCGCGGCGGTGAGCCGGTCGACCTGCTCGTCGGACAGGTCGATCTCGGCGGCCGCGAGGTTCTCCGCGAGCTGGTCGGTCGTGCGCGCGCCGACGATGGGCGCGGTGACGCCGTCGCGGTGGGCGAGCCACGCGAGGGCGGTCTGCGCAGGCGTGGCGTCCACCTCGTCGGCGACCGCGTCGAGCTCGTCGTGGAGGTCGAAGTTCTGCTCCGTGAGGTACGACTCCTGGAAGCGGCTCGACTCGGCGGCCTTCGAGTCGTCAGGGAGGTCGGCGTCGCGGTCGTACTTCCCGGTCAGGAAGCCTTGTCCGAGGGGGCTCCACGGGGAGACGGCGAGGTTCCGCTGGCGCGCGAACTCCAGGTAGTCGCCCTCGACCTCGCGGTCGACGAGGTTGTAGCGCGGCTGAAGCACTTTGAACGGCTCCCAGCCCTCGTTGCGGGCGATCTCGTTGGCGCGGGCGACCTTCCACGCGTTCGGGTGGAGCGTGGAGGCGCCGAGGTAGTGGACCTTGCCGGACTCGACGAGCCCGTTGAGCGTCTTCATCAGCTCGCGGGCCGGCGTCTCGTCGTCCCACCGGTGGATGTAGAGCACGTCGAGGTAGTCGGTGTCGAGCCGGTCCAAGAGGGCGTCGACGCGGTGGCGGACGTTCTTGCGGTTCGTGCCGCGGCTGTTCGGATCGCCGTCGCGGATCTGCCAGTACACCTTCGAGGCGATCGTGTAGCGCTCGCGGTCGCGCTCGGCGAGCCAGTCGCCGATCCAGCGCTCGCAGTCGCCGCCGCCGTACACGTCGGCGGTGTCGATGTAGCGCCCGCCCGCGGCCTCGTACCCGTCGAGCAGCTCGTGAGCCCGGTCCTCGTCGATCTCCACGTTGCCCGCCTCGGTCACGCGGCCGAACCGCCACGTGCCGAGCTGGAGCTCGCTCGTTCGGAGGCCGGTTCGGCCGAGCGGGACCGTATCGAGGTCGATATCGTCGAGTTCGGGAGTCATCGATCAGGCGGTTGTGCCCGTCGCCGCAAAAACCTACAGCAAGCGGATGTACCGTGTGAACGTGGGGCGAGAAGACTGGTCGCGACGCGCGTGTCGCGACGCCCCTACCACGGCTCGTTCCTCACTACCACGGCTCGTTCCTCACTACCACGGCTCGTTCCTCACTACCACGGCTCGTTCTTCAGTCCGAGCGCGTAGGCGCCGACGTTGGTGACGACGTGGAGGACGGGCGTCATCACGAGCACGACCGCGAGGACGGACGGGGTGAACACCGCGAGCGCCCAGTCGGTGTCGACGACGAAGACCGCCGCGAGCGCGCCGACGACGAAGTCGAGCTGGTCGAGCCCCGGGAACGCCGCCCCGCGCTCTCGGCCCGACCGGCGCTTGAGGAACGAGGCGCCGATGTCGCCGCACATCGCGCCGAACGCGAGCGCGAACGCGGCCGGGAGCGCGAACGTCGGGAGGTCGACGCCGAGCGCGGCGCCCGCGGGCGTCGCGAGGCGGTTGAGGGCGAGCGCGAGGAGGACGCCGACGAGGGTGCCGACCGCGGTCCCGCGCCAGGTCTTCCCGTCGCCGAGGACGCGGGCGCCGCGCCACTCGCGGCCGCCGTCGATGGGGCGGCCGCCGCCGGCCAGCACCGCGGCGTTGTTCGGCACGTAGGCGGGCAACATCGCCCAGAACGCGGTCGCGACGAGCGAACCGATCATACCTGCGTCGTCGCCCGTCTGGGGTATATAAATCCCGGATCGCGTCGGTCCCGAAAGCGTCGGCGTCGGCAACAATCAAGTCGCTACCGCCGCGAGTAAGGCGTATGATCCCTCCGATCGCGCGGCGGTTCGTCGCCGGCGAGAGCGTCCCGGAAGCCATCGAGCACGCCCGAACGTGTAACGAGGACGGCGTCGCCGTCATCCTGAACCTGCTCGGGGAGCACTACGACGACCCCGCGGACGCCCGCGCTGACGCCGACGCGTACCTCGCGCTGTTAGACGACATCGCCGACAGCGGGCTCGACGCCTGCGTCTCGGTGAAACCGTCGCAGATCGGGCTCGACGTGTCCGACGAGCTGTTCGCGGAGCACTACCGCGAGATCGTCGCCCGCGCCCACGAGCTGGACGCGTTCGTCTGGTGCGACATGGAGGACGCCGACACCACCGACGCGACGCTCGACGCCTTCGAGTCGATCGCCGCGGAGTACCCGTGGAGCGTCGGGCAGTGCGTCCAGTCGAACCTCAAGCGCACTCGCGAGGACCTGGAGCGCCTCGTCGACGTGCCCGGTTCGATCCGGCTCGTGAAGGGCGCGTACGACGAGCCGAAGTCGATCGCGTACACAGAGAAGTCGCGCGTCGACAGGGCGTACCGCGAGGACCTCGAGTTCCTGTTCGAGCGCCGCGACCGCGGGGTGGCGGTCGGCTCCCACGACCCCGCGATGATCGCGCTCGCCGACCGGCTCGCGCGGGAGCACGGGACCGACTACGAGGTCCAGATGCTGATGGGCGTCCGCGACGAGGCCCAGCGCGACCTCGCCGCGCAGGGGGTGGACGTGGCCCAGTACGCCCCGTACGGGAACCGGTGGCTCTCGTACTTCTACCGGCGGGTCCGCGAGCGCAGGCAGAACCTGACGTTCGCGGCGCGGGCGGTGCTCGGGCGGTGACCGAGGACCGCGATCCCGCGGGCGTCCGCCGAGGCCGCCCGGTACGTAGAAGCCCCTTTAAGGATTGCCGACAGATACGGACTCGATAGATGTCCACGTGGAAACGCGACTTCGCCAGCGGTCTCATCGTGCTGGCCCCGCTTTTGGTGCTCCTCTTAGTCCTCCAGTGGATCTACCGGTACATCGCCTCGATCCCGCTGATCGACGAGCTCCAGCCGCCGATCATCCCCGGGCCGCTGGAGCCGGTCTCGCGGGTTATCATCGCGATGGCGGTGTTCGCGACGGTCGTCCTCGCGGTCGGCTACTTCATGCGGACGACGCTCGGCCGGCTGGCGGAGTCCACCGTCGACGGCGCCATAAACCGGATCCCGGCGCTGCGCGTGGTGTACAACGCCTCGAAGCTCGCGATCGAGACGGCCGTCTCCGGGACCGACGAGCTCCAGAGCCCCGTGTACATCGAGACGTGGCCGGGGATCCGCATGACCGCCTTCCGCACCGGGCGGAAGACCCGCGACGGGAAGATCGTCCTGTTCATGCCGACCGCGCCGAACATCACCACCGGCTTCGTCATCGAGGTCGAACCGGAGCGCGTCGAGGAGACCGGCGAGACCGTCGAGGAGGGAATGACGCGCGTCCTCTCCGCCGGCTTCGCCGAGTCCGCGCATCAGGTGCCCGTCGAGGAGGAGGCGCCGTCAGACGGGACCACCGGACAGCCCGGAGGCGTCAGCGGGGTCCGCACCGACGGGACGCCCGGGGAGTCGGACCGGTCGTCGACGGACGGCGGAAGCGACGGCGACTGATCGGCGACAGCGGAAGCGACCGATCGGCGACGGCAACGTTGACGACGGCAACGGCGGCGACCGTTCGGCGCCGATGACGACGGCGACCCGCTTATAAGTAGGTAAACCAGTCGTCGTGGTCGTCGGTCCGCCGCTCGACCAGATCGAAGAAGGCGCTCTGCAGCTCCTCAGTCACCGGGCCGCGGGTGCCCGCGCCGATCTCCGTGTCGTCGACCGACCGGATCGGCGTCACCTCGGCCGCGGAGCCGGTGAAGAACAGCTCGTCGGCGGTGTACAGCTGTCCGCGGGAGATCATCGCCTCGTCGTGGACGGTGTAGCCGCGCTCCTCCGCCAGTTCGATGACCGTGTCGCGGGTGATCCCCTCGAGGATCGACTGCGCGGGACCGGTGGTGTAGATCTCGCCGTCGTTGACCATGAAGATGTTCTCGCCCGGCCCCTCGGCGACGTTGCCTTCCTTGTTCAGGACGATGGCCTCGACGTAGCCGTTGCGGCGGGCCTCCTCGCCCGCGAGCATGGAGTTGACGTACAGGCCTGTGGTCTTGACGTTCGTCGGCACCTGCGAGGAGGCGTGTTTCCGCCACGAGGAGACCATCACGTCGACGCCCTCCTCGAGCGCCTCCTCGCCGAGGTACGCGCCCCAGGGCCACGCGGCGAGGACGAGGTCGGTCGGGCAGTCCTTCGGCGAGACGCCCAGCGAGTCGTAGCCGTAGTAGGCGATCGGCCGGATGTAACAGGACCCGAGGTCCTGCCGGTCGAGGAGTTCGAGGGTGGCCTCGGTGATCTCCTCGCGGGAGTGCTCGATGTCGAGGTCGTACATCTTCGCGGAGTCGAACAGCCGGTCGAGGTGCTCGTCCCACCGGAAGATCGCCGGTCCCCGCTCGGTGTCGTAACAGCGGACGCCCTCGAACACGCCGCTCCCGTAGTGGAGCGCGTGGGTCAGAACGTGAGTGGTCGCGTCCTCCCAGTCGAGGAACTCACCGTTCTTCCAGATCGTGTCGACATCCATCTCGTCGAATCCCATACTACAGCGGTCGTGACCTCCCGGCTTAAATCTGTGACATGCGGAGAACGCGGCGACCGTCGGCGACCCGCCCACTTATAAACAAGCTGCTGACGGACCGACGGTGGATACCCTGAGTCCGCGGTCGCCCGTTTATCAGTGGCTCCACGGGAACCGACGCGAACGCCTCCGAAGCCCCAGCCGCTCGGCTGTACGATGTTTATAAACCGACGATCGGTACCGACACTTCCAAAGCCCCAGCCGCTCGGCTGTACGATGTTTATAAACCGACGATCGGTACCGACACTTCCAAAGCCCCAGCCGCTCGGCTGTACGATGTTTATAAACCGACGATCGGTACCGACACTTCCAAAGCCCCAGCCGCGAGGCCGCCAGAGACGACGCCAAGCACCGCAACGAGTGAGCGGAGCGAACGAGTGAGGAGCGCAGCGAGTGTCTGGCGGCCTCGCGGCTGCCCCTTTGAGTCCCTCCCCGCACCGCACAGCACCTCACGCCTCCCCAGCCTCGTCGCTCGATCGGGCTCCCTTCGGTCGCCCGCTCGCGACTCCCTCGCGCGGCGCTGCTTCGCGGTCGCCGGAGGCGACCGCTCGCAGGCGCGCGCCGGATCGGCTAGTCAGGAGCACTTCATCGAGAGAAAGCGGGTCGGTCGTCTGTGCCCTCGCGGCGTCAGCGCAGCGCCTCGACGAGGGCAGTGCCCTCAACGTAGGGGATTCCGCGCCGGCGGGCGTACGCCTCGGCGTCCGCGGGCGCCAGCGCGGCGCCCGTCTCGTCGTCGAGCATCTCGCAGACCACGGCGGCGGGGGCGGCGTCGACGGCCGCCGCCATCGCGAGCCCGAGCTCCGTGTGACCGGTCCGGCCGCGCAGCCCGTCGCGGGCGCCCCGGAGCACGTGGACGTGGCCGGGCGCGCGGAACTCCGCGGCGAACTCCTCGGGACCGTAGCTCGCCGGGTCGGCGCCGGCGGCAGCGGCCGCGTTCGCGAGCTCGACGATGGTCCGAGCGCGGTCCTCGTCGGTGATCCCCGTGAACGTCTCGCGGTGGTTCACCGGGAGCGAAAAGGAGGAGCGGTCGTCGTACTCGGGGTCGTCGTCGACCGCGGGGTGGTCGAGCGCGTCCGCGAGGAACGGGAGCCCGAACGCATCCGCGACCGGGTCGGAGACCGCGACGCAGATCAGCCCCCCCGCGTCGTTGCGCATGTGCGCGACGGCGGCCTCGTCGACCGCGCCGGCCGGGTAGACGATGTCCGTCTCGCCCTCCCGGTCCGCGAAGTCGTGGACGCAGACCGGATCGCCCGCGCGGAAGGCGTCGAGGGCGCGCCGGACCGAATCGGCGTCGGAGCCGGAATCGGCGTCGGGGACGGGATCCGAGTCGGAGTCGGAGACCGCCTCGGCGTCCGCGGGCGCGGCCTCCGCCTCGGCGTCCACGTCGGCGTCGGCGCGCATCAGGCGACCTCCGTCTCGACGGCGTCAGCGGGACTCTCGCCCTCGTCGTCGTCTTCCGGCGACTCGGACGCCGCCTCGCTTTCGGGCTCGTCCGCCCGGCTCGTGGCGGCCACGCGGACCTCGACCGCGTCGCCGTCGTCGAGGTCGAGCGCGTCGCGGAGCCGCTCGGGGGCGATCAGCTCGAGCTGGTCGTCGTCGTGGTGGGTCCGGTCGGGGACGATCGCGTGGACCTCCTCGTAGCGCTCGTCGCCGGCGACGAGGGTGACGCCGTAACAGGAGGCCGCGCCGTACGTGCGGTCCTCGCCCTCCCACGCGTCGATCGGGACCGCGTCGATGCCGGCCATCTCGCCGCGCCGGCGGACGCTCTCCTCGGAGAGGTCGACGTTGAGCGTACCCGGGAACGGCTCGTAGCCCAGGCGCGCGCGGAACTGCTCGGCGTAGCCGGGCAGGGTGATGTAGTGTCGCCCCTCGCCCATCCCCCCGGTGACCGCGCCGCGGAGCACGAGCTCCACGTCGGTCTCGAACAGCCGGCGGTAGTCGGCGTACTCCGCGCGGAGGGCCGCCTCGCCCGCGTCGGTGACGCGCACCCACTGGCCGTCGCCGACCACGTCGCGCTCGATGTACCCCGCGGATTCGAGGGTCTGAAGCCGCCGAGAGGCGGTCTGCGTCGAGGCGTCGAGCCGGTCGCCGAGGGCCGCACACGACACCTTCGTCTCGGTCAGGCCGCCGACGAGCCCGACGTGTTTCAGGGCCGCGATCGCGGCCGGGTCGGGGTCCGCCGTCGACGTCGCTTCTGCCATGTCCGGGTCTGGGTCGTCCGCACGCAAAAGAGTAACGGAAATGAGATGCGTCCCAGAAACGTTAATCGGGTGGGGAGTGGGAACCGGCGGCCGAAGTCACCGAAGTCGCGTCCGAAGGTACTGAACGTCGTGGCGCCCCGTACCTAACCCCATCGGTATCGGCGGTCGTCGTCGCGAGCTGTGACGCCGTCGAGCGTGCGGGGCGACGGCGGCGGACGCCGGCGCGAGAATACGGGACGCCCGCGTGGGAGTGCGAACCACCCGCGTGCGGGTCGCCGAAAGGTAAGGTACAAATACGAACGGCGATTGGTTCCGGGTGCGGGCTCGTAGATCAGCGGCAGATCGCTTCCTTCGCAAGGAAGAGGCCCGGGGTTCAAATCCCCGCGAGTCCATAACTGCCGGTTATGTTCTCGAAGGTTCCTAAATTCGTTAGCTGAGGCCCTATCTCTCCAAATTACTCGTTCCGGAGGGTCGAATAAACCCGGGCGAGAAAAGAGAGTCCAT
Organism: Halorubrum salipaludis; assembly: GCF_002286985.1. GTDB lineage: Archaea > Halobacteriota > Halobacteria > Halobacteriales > Haloferacaceae > Halorubrum > Halorubrum salipaludis. The sequence continues at coordinate 236,926 of NZ_NSKC01000001.1, forward strand.
AAATCTCGTACATCCGGGTACCTGCTGTCTGCTGATTTCATCGAAGGAAATCGGGGTGATCTGCGGTGAGCCTGACCGACGGCTCCACCGGGACGACCCTGTCCGCGGACGGCCCGGGTGAGTTCTGGTGCCCCTTCTGTAATCAGCGGTGCACGCGGAACTCCACCAGCGGCATCGAGTACGGGCACGCGCTCGATTGCCCCGAGCGGCCCGACGACCTCGCGAATCCTGACCAGAAGTGAGCCGGCCAGCTGCGCGCCGGTCCACCTCCCCACGGGTTCGGCACGATCTCGTCCGCCTCGACCACGCGACCCTCGGCAGTCTCTCCAAGCGGTCGGCGACCTTGCGGTCCGTGAGGTCCGCCGGACGCGGACCGAACGGCGCCGACCGCGCACAGGCGACCGAAGGTCGCCAAACGAGCGGCGGTGCTGTCGCGGCGCGGTCGCGCACACCTGGAGGTGAGCGATGAGCGCGCCCGACGAAGGGGGTGCGTCTTGGCCTTCCAAGGAGACTAACTCTGTAACGGCTTCTCTCACCGGATTAGAGGAAGACGCCGATCCCGTCGTCGAACGTGTCTCTGAGTTCGCGTCCGAGTACCCACACCTCGCCGATCAACCGCTCTCTGAGACGCACGGGCGGAAGCTTCGGCGCATCGTCACGGAAGCCGACTGGGAACAGGAGTTCGTCGACCCAGACCGCCCGCTTGAGGACTCCTTTGCCGTCGATACGCTCCGCGAGCGTTCCGCCGGAACGTGGCTCGATGCCGTTCACGCCTTCCTCCGGGCACATCACGAGTACAAAGGAATGCTCGCCCGCTTCGAAGATCGAGAAAGCGGCGACGAGTTCGACGTACCTCTCGTCGATGCATGGGGAGAGGACTATAGCCGAACGCAGTACGCACGGGCTCGCGCGCTCCAGCGACAGATGTCCGGCGGCAAACGTCCGTCCGGCGGCGAAGCGGTCCCCGCGTGGGACGATGCCGTGACCACCATGTTGACCCTGACTGCTTCGTCTGTCCCCGATGGTACCCGCGTGCCTCCCGTCGACCAGATGGACGCGATTCACGACGCGTTCAGTTACGGCGGCGTCCGCGACACGCTCCGTAACGTGATGGAGTATCACCTCGATCTCGAACCCGAACAGTGGGGCTACTGGCTCCAAGCAGAACCGCACGGAATGGGTGCTGCCTCGAACCCCGACGAAGACGCCGGACTCAATGCCTGCTACACTCATATTCACGTCGGCGTCTACTTCGACGGCGGCCGCTTCGATGACCTCCGTCCGGTCGCCTCTGAGTTCGAACGGGTGATCGACAAGCACCTAGAAGTGTGCGACCTTGCAGGGTGGTCAGCACACAACTACGACGAGATTGACGACTACCTACAGGAAGACAACGGCTGCATCTCTATGAATGCAGGCGTTGGTAACCTCGGTTCCTACCTCGCCGCGTACATGGGTGGTTACACGGAGGACCTCCTAGACAAGCCGATCGAGTACATCGCGTGGGGTGCCGTGTACTGGTCGGCAGCTCGGCGACGAACCTCTCGGTCTCAAACGGTGAACCAAGCGATTCGCGCCGATCGGTGCGAGCAGCGTGCCGAAAACGAAGAATCCGGACAGGTCGATCCTCACGGCGAGCGGGTCCGGTGGGACGACGGCCACGGCGCCGATGTGGTCTGTGCCTGCTGCGGATCACCGTGGACTGTCGACCAGGACCGACTCGACGGACCTCCCGAATCGGAAACCGCGCTTGACGACGATCTCCGATGGGCAGCTGGCGCGGCTACGCCGCCGCCGGAACCTGAACCGGGTCGCTCGCTCGCCGAACGATGGCCGAGTGCCGATAGCGCGTGGTCCTACGGCGAGTCTCCCCGAAAGGCGCTCATCCGTGAGCGCGTCCAGGACTACCTCGATGTTCACGGGCAAGACGTGTCGCTCCCCTCGTTACTGGCGCATCTGAACATCGACCCGTCGGACAAGAAGTTCGTCGGCGAGATACTGAACGGAACCGAACAACCGGAGTCGGAATCGGTCGATCGGCGCCAACATGAGCCACAGCTCGGCTACGAGCTGAAGGCAATCGTCGATAGCGACGGCAACGAACACCAACCCGGTGGCGGTGGTGTCGATATGGTGCAGCTGGAGCTTCCTGTCGGGCACATCATCGAGAACACTCGGCTCTCGAACGACCTCGCACAAGGAGAGGTCTTCCGGAATAGACGGACTGGCGTTGCGACTCACGACCCGGAAACGATCGCTCGGGGGTTCGTCAACAACGGTATCATTGACCCTGATGTCGCTGACCGTCTCTTAGTCGTTGAGGACTACCACATCTCGAACCCAGAGATGGCTCGCGATGAACTCCGTCCTTGTATGTTACATCCTAATGGAAATATGCCGAAATGAGAATACAATCTATTTCTTCTCAAATGTTATTAGAGATAATTAGTAGTGGTGAGATAAACCAAATGATGTTTGTGTATTAAATCCAATTAATGATATTTCTTGGGGTCCCCAAACTAATTAAACGACTTACGATAAATGCAATAGCATGGGTGTCTCTGAAGAAGTACCAGATATTTTTGATTCTGTTCGGATGAGGTTACGTCAAGGCTATCAAAAATTATATATTATACTGCTTCGGGCCTACAAAGGCTTATACAGTCGATGGTGGGGTTTGTTCATCGGATGTTCTCTGGCCCTGATCTTGGCAATAGGTGGATATCTGATTGGCCCACATATTAAATCAATCCTGGCAAGAATACTTCATTTTGGGATATTTGACTTTAATAAGTCTGAGTTAAGTACTCTATGGGCAGTACATGCAACAATAATTGGATTTGGACTTGTTGCTTTATCTTTCGCTTGGAATCAGATTCAGGATCTACCCACTGACCCCGGTATAATCGCAGAGGTTGCCCATAGGTTGAGATCTATAGAAATTATCTCATTTCTCCTCTTCTCAAATCTCATTATTGGTGCTGCTGTTTTGAGATTAGGAGATGGGTCAGTACCTCCTGAAATAGGATTTCCCGCTGGTATCCTGTTCTTTGCTAGTTTAGTTTTCATTCTGGAACGATTCTGGCACGTGTTAGATCTGCTACTTCATAACACTCTAGATGATAATGTAGAAAAATATGCTAGAGACCACTTATCCGGGAAATTTCATAGTCCGGCAGGAGATTTTGATTCATATCTAGGGCATTTCTTTGAAGCAAGCAGACATGAAATAGATGCAGATAGACCAGATCAGCTCAGAGAAAAACTAAGAAGGGTAGAGATACTCTTAGAGGTGCTTTTGGAAAAAGATGAAACGGTTGCTACTGATACCCAACTTTGGGATTTTGTTTTCAGTAATTATGACTCACTGTACCGTAGGTCCATCAAACAACAGAACGAAGAGCTGGAGGAACAGGTGGTTGCTTCATTATCAGGAGTATACTGGATATCTATGAACAGATGGAGGGATCAAAACTAATGAGTGTTGACCGTTCGAACCCTGTTGAGAGAACTCTCTATATGTTCTCTAGATTGTATAAAAGAGGGTTATCTCACGATCCTCCAGCAGAGTCCCCGCAAATTCTCTTGGAGCGGTTCAACAACGCACAATCACAAGTCTTAGCGGAGTTCAATAGTGCTGAGAATGAAGAGACACTTTCTCGCTCTGAGAGTCTTGTAGATACACTTCTACATACCCATTCCGAGATGTGGAAAGCAACTGTAGAACACAATAAGATTGCTCTACTGAATTCACTAAGAACGTTATTAAATGATGTCTACCAGTTCGAAAGAGGTGAATATGCTGTTCTCCCACAAGATAGTGATACTATAGAGGAACAGCCTTCTGAATTAGATTTCCATCAGAAGAAGCAATATTATGCAAATAATTACAGGAAACGTATTGAGGAACTCAAATTCGCAACATATGGATGGGGTATTCATCTTTATACAGAAGGGGATCTTCTAGATTCCTCAGTAAGACAGATCTTAGAAGGACCAGTTACTGAGGACTTCGGCTCAATTGAGGAAATCTCAGATGTGTTTTTCCGTGTGAGGGAATCCGATGAGATAATTGATATATGGGAAAATTGGAATATGAATCGGCAATTAGATCGTAATTTCGGGGTCGCTTTTTCCGGAATGGCCCCAAATACATGGATGTTAAAATTCTATTGCAGTATTCTGATTTGGATGGTTAATGAGAATTACAATACTTCTATAAACTCTCTTTCTCCAGAAGAGAGTCCAGTTCTTCGATATTCAGAAAGATCAATTCATATTGATCCAATCATAGAACGATTTGAGTCGTATAAGGAAGAGTACCCACTAGCAGAATTCTTGGATAGTGAAGATGATATACAACATATCTGTGATGACTTTATTGAACACTTTGAAGAAGTTAAAACAATATTTGAATCACGAGAGCGTGAATGGACGAGAACGCAGCCAATTGATAATACTACTACTGAACGTTTTGCTGAGAAAGTAAACTCAAAACTAAATGATGACTCATTTCGGAGAGCGATCCGAGAAACAACCGGAATTACAGAAAATCCATCAGTTGATGAGGATCAACTTGATCGTTTCTCTGTAGAGGGGAGGTTTCCTCGTAGGGTATTTGTTGATTCAGGTATTCAAACAATTTTCAGCAATAATTTTTCTCGTATCTTACAACAATATAGGGAATTTGTGATAGACAATCTTACCTTCGAATTAAACCAGGTTTCCTCATATAATGCTATTCCAGAGATGTTTGATGATATAATTTCATCACGAGATGTTGAGTTTATAGCTACCGGAGAAAGAGAGGTGTCAAGAGTTTTGCGAAATAATCAAAATAGCAACCGGGTTTCAAATCAGGATTTGAATAGTTATCTTGAGTACTCGAATGTTCCCATTCTAAACATCCTTGATTCAAATTTCTTAGCCATTATATGGTTTTCAGAGGACTACGAGTATATCGAAAAATCGGTTCACCAGCCGATCTCGGTCACAAGCACTCCCGGAGAAAATGTCCCAGAATGGAATGAATCCGAAATGCCAGATAATGTCTCACCCCGGGATTGGGTTAAAGTAACGTTCAGTTATGAAGCAGCGATTGAGTCTACTTCTCAGAATGGGATAATTCTTCAAATGTAGCTAATAATCTGCACTAGAGGCATATATTCACAAAATAGTATCTGGATATACTGCCCTTGCTTCACTTTCACTCTGCCTAAGCTAATTCTATACATAGCCTCTTTCTTCATTAATATTTGGAGATGTCGACTGAAAGACCGACGCCGCCTGACGGTTACGAACGGTTCGAAAGCACCGATCCCGACAGCGACGTTCCGACTATGGAACTCGAACCGGGCGAAGTGCTCGACGGGCTGGTGCTCGACCTCACCGAAGGAGAGGGAGAGTACGGCCCCTGGTACCGGCTCAAGATCAAGGACGAGAGTCGCGGAGTCGTGCGGTACTTCGCGAAAGACGAAGTGAAGCGCGCAGCTGCCCAGGACGCCATCGAGGTCGGCGAACAGATCTGGGTCGCGATGGACACCGAAGAGGTGACGCTAGAACGCGACGACGGCTCGACGCACGACTACAACCCGACGATGGTCTCATTCCCGGGTGGTGACTGATGGCGTCGTCCTACTCGAACTCGATGGGCGACGCGCTCTCGGATTACACCCACCTGCGGACGCTGCCCGCGCTCCTGTCGGTCGTGTTCATCCTCGCTGGACTCTACCAGTTCGGCGGGATTTCCGAGGTGATGCTGACGTGGGTCGACTACACGCTCACCGCGGAACACGCGACGTTCATCTCGCTGGCCGCGTACGCGATCGCCTTCGCGAGCAGCGAGACCAAGCAGTTCGAATCGTACGAGCGATGGGAACAGGTTGCGATCGCGCTCGGTCCGGCGGTCATCGTCGGCTACCAGTACGTTCCCCAGCTCGCCGACATCATCAACACGAGTAGCAACCTCGGCCCGATCGTCGCCTTCCTCTCGACCGTCGTCGCCTGGGGCGTCGCTGTTCGGTAACCACCCCTCGAACTTCACTTATGAGTTCCAACAATGAAACAACGACTAGCTGTAACGCCTCTAACCGCCCTGCTGCTCGGGACCGCGTGGGCGGTGACGATGATACTGTTCGGTCTGGCTCTCGTCTGGGCCGCCGCGCCTTCGTAAGCGGTCTCGGTGCCACTGCGGCCGCCGGGATCGGCTCGAAGTACCTCGGCTCCCCTCTCGGCTCTGCAGCAGCCGTTGACTGGCAGAAAGTCGGCATCGCCGCCACTACGGTCGTCGGTGGCCCGATTGCCCTGCTCGCCTACGGGGCGAGCGTCGGTAGCTCGAACGAGGACGCCGTCGCTGACTCGTTAGATTACCAAGCACACGTCGATGAGTTCACCCGCTACCGCGAGGAGGGACTGTCTCAAGAACAGACCCTCGCCTCGGTCGAACGCGACGTGCAGCTCGTCGAGAACAAGGCCCGCGAAGAAGCCATCTTCGCGATCTACGAACAGGCCGTTGACTCGGGAACGGAGTCCGACGCAACTGCTGCGGCTGAGGCTGCGATCGATGACGCCTACGCCGTCGTTGAGCGTGCGATTCTCGACAGCTTCTCCATCCGCGTCAATCGCTTCCACAACGTCGCCCAGAGCCTCCTTCCCGGTACTGATTCTCAGTACTACGGGAGTCGCCACATCGGCAACCGTCTGTACGACGATCTGGGTGCTTCAAGCTCTACGGAGGTAGTACGACCTACAGAACTCTGATACTCACCCGACGACGGGTACTCGGACGCTCGTCAACGGCGACTCGTACGACTACGCTCATCTGCGGTTGACGCACACCTTCAGCAGTAGTTCGACCACAACCCACCTCGCCGTAACTGCTGACCCGTCTGAGTACGATGCTGCTCGCAACGACAGCGGGCACATGTACGGGTTCTCGATGCTCGCTCCCGAGGCTACTGACTACGACAGCGTCGACGAAGGTGAGTCGTGGAGCACGTCGGAGGTCGACGCGATCAACGCGAAAAACTGGGTTCCCATCTATAAGGATCTCCTCGACCGGCGCTCCACGCTGATCGATGAGGTCTCGTCGATGGTCGACTCGTACTTCCAACCCGCACAGGACGGCGAGGTCGACCTACAGGAGATGGTCGGCCCGAAGCACCTGACCGACACCGCCTCGACCGCGTCCGACTACCAAGAAGCGGCGATGGCGCTTCGCGGCATGGGCTACCCGATGAGCGAGCAGGTCGTGACGTTCACCATCCCGGCGGACAACGACGATGGCGAACTCGAACTGACGGGCCGGCTCTCGTGGACGGCCCATCAGGGCAACACGCTCGCCGTGGGTCAGACTCACTTCGCGGAGAACATCCCAGGCTCGATCTTCGCCGCGGTCAACCTTCCTGATGGCGTCGACGACCTCGACGGCAACACGACGAACACGACGGACGACGGCTCGACCGACACTGGCCCCGGAGCGGACATCTTCGAACTCAGCGATGAGTTCACGATCGTCTCCGCCGAGGGTGCTGATGGCGTCTCGTTCAACGATCGGTCGCTTGCCTCGGCTGACACTTCTGCTGAGGAGATTGAACAAATCTTCACAGAGAACTACGAAGCCAACAAGGAAGCCACCGAGAACGTCCACGACACGGCCACTGACGGCGGCGGCGGTGGCTGGTCTGGACTCTCGACCGAGGGCAAGGCGATCATCGTCGCCGTGCTCGGTCTGCTTGGTCTCGGCGCCGTCAACAACTAACCATGCGGCCCATCTTTATCGCGCTGCTCGCGCTCGCAGCGACCGCGCTGTTCCTCCCCGGTGCCGTTGTCGCACAAGACGCCTCGACGAACGCGACAGCCACGAACGCGACCGAAGAGTGTACCGAACGCATCAACGAGTACACGGCTATCTGCTCGGCCGAACTCGACGGCTCGGACGTGGTGGTTGACATTTACACCGAAGGCCCGCAGACGGTCACGGTGACCGAAGCGTTCCGGCGCGGCTCGGGCGTGCTCGAACAGCGACGGGTCGCGCTCGACGCCGGCCGTAACACGGTCCGCCTCACGGTCACCGTCGACGGCGGCTCGGAAGGCGTCACAATCGCCGCCGGACAGACGCTCTACCAGAAAGAGGTGCGGACCTCCTCGACGATCGTCGCCGGCCCATTCACCGCGAGCGACACGCAAGCCGCCGGCGTCGGCGGCGCGCTCGGTGTCGCGCTCACCACGCTCTACCTCGTTGCCCGGCGCGTCTACGGCAAAACCGAAGAAGCCGAGAGGGTAGCATGAACTCCACGAATCCCGCGACCCGAGACGAACAGCCTGCGCACCTGGACCTCCTCGACTGGGCTCGCGCTCGCGCTCCCCAGCTGGTCGTGCTCTCGACTGTCGCCGCGATCGTCGCCATCCTCGCCGGCTTCGACGTGTCGGTGCCGCGCTTCTGGTACATCGCGGGACTGTCCGGTCTGTTCGTCACCCCGCTCGGCTGGTGGACCGGCTCGAAAGTCGTCGGCTGGCTCTACAACCCGTCGTTCGTCTGGCTGATCGACCTCGACGCTCGCGTACTGGACGGCGGTATCTATCGCCTCCCGCCCGACGAGTTCCGCGAGATGGACGTGCTCGACGACGACGAGTTCATCAATACCTCCTACGACCTCACCCAGCTGTCCCCAAACCTCTACGTCGGGAAACAGGTGGACCTCGAAGACATGACCGTCGTGGGGACGTGGCGCGGCACGCTCGACGATCGCGAGCTGACCCGCGCGCTCCGTGCCGTCCACGAGTGCCGCGGCCAGCTACAAGACGATGCCCAGCGCGGCTTCATCCTCGAAACCTCCGCGTTCACGGTCGTCCGCCGGGCGACCCGAAACACGGTGGAGCGTGTCGTCGAGCTGTTCGAGGACGGCTCGCTTCCCGACTCGGGCGACGGGATCGGCCGAGCCATCGACCAAGAGCTTGAGGAGTTCGGACTGGCTGACGCCTCCGGCGACGACCTCTCTGACCTCGTCGACGACGCCGATCTCGACGACCTCGACCACAAGTCCGGATTCGACTTCTCCGAACCCGAACCCGCCACCGAGCGCAACGGCCACGCGGAGAAAACCGAGGTGTCGGTCGATGGGTGACTCCGACGAAGGGATGCTGACCGCGGCGAAGCTCGCTGAGCAGCTCCAGGGGAACATCGACACGGATCGAGACATGGCGTCGGGCGCGGGCGTGCTCGTTCCCGACGACGTTCCTGCCTCGGTGTTCCTCGACGATATCGAGCCGGACGTGACCGGAAAGTCCGAGCTGCTGTCGCTCGTCGATCGGACCCAGCAGTCTCGGCAGGCGTCCGAAGCGATTCGCTCGGGAAACTCGCTGCTGCTCTCGCATCTCGTCGGCGTGACGGAACAGGACCTCGACGCCTCGGCGCTCCGGCTCCCGCTGCGCCTCGACGAGATGATGACCAACAACGACGCGACCGCGTTCATCGGCGGCGCCGGCAACCCCAACACGGGAAAGACCAACCTGATGGCGCTGCTCGCCGAGCTCCGATCGGCGACCGTCGACGATCTCCTGATCATCTCAAACTCCCGAACGTGGGATCGAACGGATATCGTCGTTACGAGCGCCCACGACCTCGCGGTCACCTGCATCGAGCATCGCGACCGGCCGAAGTTCGTGTTTATCGACGAGGGCTCGACCCACTTCGACGCGCGGACGAACAGCTACGAGGTCGCGGCGCAGTTCTCTCCCCTCGCCAAGCGGATGGCGAAGGTGAACGTCGACGTCTTCGGAACCGTGTTCCACACCGGGAAGGACTGCCACCCGGAGCTGAAACGCCTCTTCACCACGGCGTACTTCAAGCACTCAAAGAAAGAGGTTGACTTCTTCGCCGATTGGCCGGCAGACGCTGACAAGCCGACCAACCAGCTGTTCGGTGGGACTGTCGAAAACCTCGAACCCGCGAGCGCGGAACCCGACCCGAACGACGCCGCGCCCTGGAAGTGGGACCTCGAACCCGACTTATTCAGCAAAGACCTCGACTGGCCCGATCTCCTCGCCGAGCTGCGCGAACGCGGACCTGCAACCTAACACCACGGTGATCCACCTACCGACCCACCCACCCCTTTCAGTGGGCGACCGCCCGCGCGGCCCCTCCCTGCGGGGGGTCGCGCGGGCAACACGAATTACAGTTCTAGCGATTCTTTAATATCTACAGATGGTGTTAGATTAGATTCATTAGATTTTGTAATATACTCTGAGATTATATAATGTACTGGAGGATTTGATGCTTCGTTGATAGCGGTTTGAATAGCTTCTACTGCGAATATTAGGTTTTCCGACTTTTCGGTAGCGTCCTCACAAGCTCCTGAGACCTCGCTTCCACCAGGTATTCCGGTAGCAGAAAATTCGATACTTGAGAAAGTGTTCCTCGCACCCAAGAAATCGGAGAGAGCTTCATCGCATCTTTGTTCTGCCTTCTCCAGATCTCCTTCTGAATGTACCGCTGAAAATGTAGCTAGTAGATGCTCCATCCCGCTCTGAAATTCGTCGGATGCGCTTCTGTATTCGTTAAGGATTTCTTCTCGTTCTTCGGTGTTTTCTTCGTCGCTTGAGACCTGATTCGTTTCAGTTTCTTCCGGATCTGCTTCATCCGACCCGTCGTTTTCGTCCAAACAGCCTCCGAGTGAGGCAATCATTATGCTTCCGAGACCGCCCAGTAACCCTCGTCGACGATTCATACCTTCCCTTCTCTTCAAATATAGTATAAATTTAACCCTGGAATTCGGCGAATTGATAACTACTTATCTTCTATCCTCACAACACCGTTTTCACTAATCCACCATACTGGGCTATTTCCTGCTTTCTTTGAATTTAAAAGTCCGTTCTCCTCCAAACCGTATAACCGTTTTCTGGCCCCTGTAAGTGTGAAATCTAATTCCTCCGCGATCTCGGCGGTTGTCATAAACGGATCCGAACTTTCCATGAATATAGATAGAATCTCTTCATCAGAAACCGTCTCCTTTCGACCTGCCATTATCTACCCGTTATCCTCCTCCCACTAATTAGTGTGTGAGAATTGGTAATTTTCCTATTATTAGTAATAGCAGTAGAACTATATTACTCCTCTTCTTTCTGGTCGATAACGGAGACCCGATTCAAAAACGGACCTCGCTGCTGGAACAGCAGGTCCGCACGGGCTTCCGTGAACCAGCCACGAAAGCCATGTCAGCAAAGACGATAGGGGGTATTCAATCCCCCCACGACGGATGGGATCGCACGGCAACCAGCGACTGGGACCAGTTTCACTTTCAGTCCCCGTACAAGGATTTCGTCTTTTATATACACTGTCGTCGGGGTGAGGTGATGCCCTCAAAGGAACTCGTTCGCATCGAGAACGAGACCGATCGCTGGCGGTATATCTGCCCTCTCGGCCACCGGACGTGGGAACCGACGAATCACCATTTCTGGTGTCAACACTGCGCGCGCCGGGACGATGTCGATGGTGCGTTCTACCAGTTGCGCGACCGGAAGACCGACGCGCTTCTGCTCCGTCACCAGGTGCAGCTCGTCACGCCGACCGGACCGTACGACGACGATCTCGACGGGGGCGCGCGATGAGTGACGATCTCAATCCTGTCGCTCACAATATCACCTGCGGCGAGTGTGGTCTCGAAACTCGTCGTCTCGTGTTTCATGACGCTTCGATCGGTGAGGAAACGGGCGTCTTCTGCCCTCACTGTAGAGTCTTCGCTTCCGGGACGATCGGGGTGCCGGTCCTATGACGACGCTCTACTGTGCGATCTGCGGGAACCGCTTCGAGCCCGACGACGATCACATGTGGATCGACGCGGAGCGGAAGCCGCGGACTTGCCACCCGACCGCACCTCTCTACGAGGCTGACGCGGAGTACGCGTTTCACGTCGACTGTTGGGAACGGGAAACCTCGGGATGGAGGGCTCCGGCATGAGTTCGAACACTCTCGCCGAGGACCTCTCTATCTGTCCCGTCTGCGACGCCTCGATCGACCCGGACCCGCCGGACGGGTTCACCGAGTACGCTCGGCAGGTCGCGGGCTACCTCGACCACTTCGCCGAAGACCACCCGGACCACCCGATCCTCGACGCGCCGGAGGGCTACCTATGAGCGACGACCTCCAACCCCTCGAACCTCACGAGGGCGTCGAACGCTTCCTTCGATACCGGAAGCCGTCCGTTCGGCCGTCGACGCTCAACAACGCCCAGACTCGACTGAATCACTTCCTTGAGTGGTGCGACGAACGGGAGATCGAGAACCTGAACGACCTCGACGGTCGGGACCTCGCTGACTTCGTCGCGTGGCGGCAGGGGGATATCGCACCGATCACCCTGCAAAAGCAGTTGAGTACGGTTCGGGCGGCCCTCGAATGGTGGGCGGACATGGAAGCCGTCGACGAAGGGCTCCGCGAGAAGGTCCATTCGCCCGATCTCCCTGACGGTGCCGAGTCCCGCGACGACCACCTCTCGGCCGAGCGCGCCCGAGCGATCATCGCCTCGCTCGACCGGTATCACTACGCGAGCCGCGACCACGCGCTGATCCTCCTGCTCTGGGTCACCGGGATGCGCCGGTCCGCAGCTCGGTCGATCGATGTCGACGACCTCCGCCTGGACGACAACGCGATTGTCGTCGAGAATCGCCCGGATACCGGAACCAACCTGAAGAACGGCGACGGCGGGAACCGTTGGGTCTACCTCGGTCCCGAGGTCTTCCAGGTGATCGAGGACTACGCCGAGAATCCCGACCGGAAGGATGTGGTCGACGACTACGGCCGGCGTCCCCTGTTCACCTCGAAGCAGGGTCGCCCGACCGGAGACACGCTTTACGTCTGGGTGAACAGAGCGACCCAACCCTGCCAGTACGGTGGTTGTCCGCACGATCGTGACCTCGACGAGTGCGACGCGCTCGGTCACGACGGCTACCCGAGCCGGTGTCCGTCGTCGTGTGGTCCGCACGCGATCCGGCGCGGCTCGATAACTCACTTCCTCAACGCTGGGACGACGCCGGAGATCGTCAGCGAACGGATGGATGTGACGCTTGAGGTACTGTACCAGCACTACGACGTTCGGAGTGATCAGGAGAAGATGACCGTCCGCAAGGATGTTCTCGATGATTCGGAGGTGTTGTCAGATGATCGATAAAGCTCCTGCCCCGCGAGTCCATAGCAGTCCCCGTTTCTCGCGAAGGTACCCAGACCCAATAGAGAAGACGCCTCGCTGTCGTTTCGTCCGCGGGACTAACGGAACGAAGACGATCGCCGATCAGAGTTCACCCCGACGCCTCTAGATCCCCTCGCCGTCCGGCGAAGGAAATGCGGCGCGTTCGAAGCGAAACGACGCCGTCCGGCGACCCAGACACCTTATATACTCCGAGTCAGATCGACCTCACATGGGCATCTCCGAGTTCCTTGAGGGCCAGAACCTCACGCACCGGCAGATGGGGGCGATCATGGTCGGGTGGATCCTGCTGGTCACGATCGTCTCCGTCGGAATGCTGCTGTACACGGCCTCCACGTAACCGATCCGGTGCGTAGGGCCGCGAACGCAACCCTCTTTTAGCCGTTCGTTGTCGGGGGCGGTATGGCACGCGACAGCGACGCACACAGCGACGAGGAGAGCGATCGTCGGCTCGTCGGCGGTTGGGAGGGGCGCTACTACGAGGACTTCGCGGTCGGTGACGTGTACAAACACCCGTACGGCCGGACCGTGACCGAGACGGACAACGTCTGGTTCACGAACCTCTCGATGAACCTCAACCCGATGCACTTCAACGAGGCGTACGCCGCCGAGACGGAGTTCGGCGAGCGCCTCGTCGACGGCACCTTCGTCATCGCGCTGGCGGTCGGGATGAGCGTCATCGACGTGAGCGCCAACGCCACCGCGAACCTCGGCTACGACGACATCCGCCACCACGCCCCCGTCTTCCACGGCGACACGCTGTTCGCGGAGTCGGAGGTGCTCGACAAGCGGGAGTCCTCCTCGCGCGACCACGTCGGGATCGTCACCACGGAGCTGCGCGCGTACAACCAGAACGACGAGCTCGTCCTCTCCCTGGAGCGCACGCCGATGGTGCTCAAGCGCTCGCACGCCGAGCCGAGCGCGGCGCAGCCGACGGGGTGGCCCGAGGGGATCGGCACCCAGCCGGAGGACCTGGAGTGACGCCGTCCCCCTCCGGCCCCGCGGCGCCGACGCTCGACGACCCGGTCCCCGAGACGCGGCTCGGCGGCGACCTGCCGATCGCGACGCCCGAGAAGGCGGCCGCGCTGGTCCCCGAGACCGCGACGCTGCTCGTCTCCGGCTTCGGCGGCGTCGGGTACCCCAAGCTCGTCCCGGAGGCGCTGGCGGCGGCCGACGAGGAACGCGAGCTCACGGTGGTCTCCGGCGGGGGCGTCGGCGACGAGATCGACCGCGACCTCGTCGAGTCCGGCGACATGGCCCGGCGCTACCCGTTCGTCCCGAACGAGACCTCGCGCGCGGCCGCCAACGACGGCCGGATCCAGTTCCACGACCGCCACATCTCGCGGCTGGCCGACGAGGTGCGGTTCGGCGGGCTCCGCGCCGGGATGCGGGGCGAGACCGTCGCGGTCGTCGAGGCAGTCGCGGTCGGCCCGGACTGGCTCGTCCCCTCCACGTCGATCGGCCACACCCCGGCGTACGTCGGCGCGGCCGACCGCGTGATCGTCGAGGTGAACCGCGCGCAGCCGGTCGAGCTCGCCCGCGTCCACGACGTACACGTCCGGGACGACCCGCCGAACCGGAGCCCGATCCCCCTCGACGACCCCCTCGGCGAGACCGGCGGCCCGGCCGTCCGGTTCGACCCCGCGAAGCTGGCGGCCGTCGTCGAGACCGACCGGGCGGACGACCCCTACGAGTTCCGCGAGGTCTCCGCGACCGACGAGGCGATCGCCGACAACCTCGGCGCGTTCCTGGAGGCCGAGCTGGAGCGCAACCCGCTGTTCGACGAGGCGGCGAACCTCCAGTTCGGCGTGGGGAGCCTCGGGAACGCCCTGATGGGCGCGCTGGCGGACGTCGACTTCGGCGACCGACCCGTGTCGTACGTGGGCGAGGTCGTGCAGGACGGTCTCCTCGACATGCTCGACGCGGGCGACCTCCGCGGCGCGAGCGCGACCTCGCTGGCGCTGTCGGCGGAGGGACAGGAGCGGCTCTTCGACGACGTGGAGCGCTACGCCGAGGACGTGGTGTTGCGGCCGGCGGACGTCTCGAACGCCCCGGAGCTGATCGACCGGTTCGGCGTCGTCGGCGTGAACAGCGCGGTGGAGGTCGACCTGTACGGGAACGTGAACGCGACCCACATCGGGGGCACCCGCGTCGTCAACGGGATCGGCGGCGGCGGGGACTTCGCGCGCAACTGCCGGCTGGGGATCGTCGCGCTGCCGTCGACCGCGGTCGGCGGCGACGTGTCT
Source organism: Halorubrum salipaludis (assembly GCF_002286985.1). Classification (GTDB taxonomy): domain Archaea; phylum Halobacteriota; class Halobacteria; order Halobacteriales; family Haloferacaceae; genus Halorubrum; species Halorubrum salipaludis. The sequence goes on from NZ_NSKC01000001.1 coordinate 252,371, forward strand.
CGGATCGTGCCGCTGACGCCGCACGTCGATCACACGGAACACGACGCCAGCGTGATCGTCACGGAACACGGCGTCGCCGACCTCCGCGGCCGCTCGCCGCGCGAGCGGGCCGAGGCGCTCGTGGCGGTGGCCGATCCCTCGTTCCGCGCCGACCTCGACGCGTACCGCGAGCGAGCCGCGGACGACGGCGGCAACACGCCGCACGACCTCGAGACGGCGTTCTCGTGGGAACGAGATGACAGTTGAGACCACCATGTAGAAGGTTTCATCCGGGACCACAGAGAAATAACTCTTAGTTGACTCGCCCCGTAGTAAAAAGCAGCACATCGGCCGGCAGCGGCGGCGAAATTCTCCCCTGCTACGACACGCTTTTACTAATCGGCGCTCAGAAGTGAGCTACATGATAGATGGTGACAAGACGACTCGGCGCGACGTTGTAAAGGGCGCGGCCACGCTGGGCGCGGTCGGTCTGGCCGGCTGTTCCGGCGACGGCGGCGACGGCGGTGACGGCAGCGACGGCGGTGACGGCGGCGATGGCGGCGACGGCGGTGACGGCGACGTCACGATCACGATCGGCGGCACGTCGACCGGGAGTTCGACGCAGGCGGCGGGCCAGGCGCTCGCCCGCGCGGCACAGCAGCACAGCGACTTCCTCAACATCTCCGTCCAGGAGACGCAGGGGTGGACGGCGAACCTCTACGAGTACGACGACGACCAGATCCCGGCGATGGGCGTCGACAACAACTCGCTGGCGAAGGCGCTCAACGACGAGGGGCCGTTCGCCGACGACCCCGTCGACACGCTCCCGAACCAGGGGTTCCTGTTCACGTCGCTGCAGATCCACTGGGTCGGTCTCGACGGGAGCGGCGTCGAGTCCGTGTCCGACCTCCGCGATGGCGGCTACACGATCTACCCGATCCAGCCCGGCTTCGGGACGCGGCTGCTCACCGAAGAGATCCTGAAGGAGGCCGGCGTATGGGAGCCGAACGACATCCTCAACGTCGACACCGGCGACATCCCGGGCGCCGTCGAGGAGGACCGCGTCGACGCGCTGTGTCTGTACGGCGCCAACGGCGTCAACCTCTCCGGCTGGTGCCAGGAGGTCGACGTTCGCAGCAGCGAGCGGCTGAACCTGCTCGAGGTCGACGACGACTTCCGCCAGGTCATCGAGGACCACCCCGGCGCGATCCTCGAGGAGGTCGAACCGTACGGGTACGAGCAGGACGTCACCGAGTACACCGACACCCTGACGGCCTGGTCGCTGGCCGGTCAGTGGGCGTTCAGCCCGGACATCCCAGCCCGCGCGACCCGGGAGGTCTGCCGGCTCGCCATGGAGCACGAGGAGACGCTGCGGGAGTCCGACCCGACGACCCTCGAGTACTCGCCCGAGGCGATGACGCAGACGGTCATCCCGGAGATCGACGTCCACGCCGGCGTCGCGGACTTCTTCGAGGAGAACGACGTCTGGGACGACTCCTGGAACCGCGGCGACGAGTAGTACCGGTCGCCTGACCGCCCGAACACCCCTATATTTCACGACGGATGGCCACCAACCCCGATAACACGACCGATCCGATCGACCCGACCGAAGACTCCGGGGGCGGACTGCTCGACGACGAGGAGTCGCTCGAACTCGCCCCCGGCGACCGCGGTCGCAGACAGCTCTGGCTCTACCTCCTCTCGCTCCCGTTCTGGTTCCTCGTCATCTTCCTGCCGACGCTGATCGTCCCGAACTTCCTGTCGGGGGCGTACGGCGCCTCGCTCCCGGCGCTCCTGTTCGACGATCCGGCGGGGCTCGCGACCGCGATCGAGGAGTCGGCGACGACGATCCTCGGCGTCGGCGCCGGGCTCGGCGTCGCGGGCGTCTCGGCGCTCATCCTCCGGCTCGGGTCCGGGATCGAAGAGCGGCTCCGGATGGCGCTCGTCTCCTTCTCGATCCCGTTCTGGATGATCGTGATGTGGTACTCGTACACCCAGCTGATGCCCCGCGGGCAGTACGCGGTCGCGTTCCTCGGCGGCATCCTCGCGCTGTACGTGATCTCCGAGCTCGACGACCCGCTCATCGAGCGCAACTGGGTCGAGGTGGCGCTGCTGGTCGGGTCCGGGCTGGTCTCGCTCGGGACCAGCGGGTACCTCTTCGTGAACTACCAGTCGGTCGCGATCGACACCGTCGGGCGCGCGACCGAGCCGCAGCTCGCGATGGCGTTCGCGTTCACGCTCGCGATGATCTACCTGACGTGGCGGTCGTTCGGGATCACGTTCCTCGCGGTCGTCCTCGTCGGGATCGGGTACGGGTTCGCGGGGCCGTTCATGCCCGGCGCCCTGAGCCACGGCGGGCTCTCCGGGACGCGCATGCTCCGGATCCTCGTGGTGAGCGTCGACGGGTTCTACGGGTTCCTCACCCGCCTCGTGGCGGCGTGGATCGCCCTGTTCCTGCTGTACGCCGGCCTGCTGAAGGCGTACGGCGCGTTCGACCTCATCCTCCGGATCGCGGTGCGCTCGGCGAAGTACGTCGACTCCGGGATCGCGCAGACCGCCGTGGTCGCCAGCGCGGTCATCGGCTCGGTCAACGGGAGCCAGACCGCAAACGCCGGCATGACCGGCTCGTTCACGATTCCGCTGATGAAGGAGAACGGGATCAAACCGGAGACGGCCGGCGGCATCGAGGCGGTCGCCTCCACGTCCGGACAGGTGCTCCCGCCCGTGATGGGCGCCGGCGCGTTCATCATGGCGAACCTCATCACCGGGATCACCTACGTCGACGTCATCGTCTCCGGGCTGATCCCGGCGGCCATCCTCGTCGTCTCCATCGTCATCGCGGTCCACTACGTGGCCGCCCCGCAGATCGAGAACCCGGAGATGGACGGGCTCATCGGCGACCAGATGGACCGGCGGACGATGGTACTGGAGTCGGTGAAGTACGGCGTCCCGCTGTTCATCCTGATCTACGTCCTCGGCATCCTGCAGTACACGGTGATGACCGCCGCGCTGTACACCGCGGTTTCGATGGTCGTCTTCGGGGTCGGGGTCCCGCAGATCCAGGCGGCGCTCGACGGCGAGAGTCACAAGGAGACCCTGTTCGACACGCTGAAGCAGACGGTCGACGGGTTCCGCGAGGGCGTCATCGTCGTCGCGCCGGTGACGATCATCCTCGCCGCGATCAACGGCGTCGTCGACATCCTGATGGCGACCGGCGTGCCGACGGCGATCTCGCTCACGCTGCTCGATCTGTCGGGCGGAATTCCGATCGTCGCGTTCGTGCTGGCGATGATCATCTGTATCCTGCTCGGGCTCGGCATGCCGACGACGGCGGCGTACACCGTCGTGGCGCTGCTGGTCGCGCCGACGCTCATCAGCCAGTTCCTCGTCCCGGACATCGCGGCGCACTTCTTCGTGTTCTACGCCGCGATTCTGGCCGGGCTGACGCCGCCGATCGCGACCTGCGTCGCGGTCACCTGCGGCATCTCCGGCGGTGGGTTCTGGGGCAGCTGTAAGGAGGCGTTGCGCATCTCCGCGCCGCTTTTCGTCCTCCCGTTCGCCTTCGTCTACCACCCCGAGCTCGTCTCCGGGACGTTCAACTACGCGTCGCTGTCCGCGGGCGCGATCGCGATGGTCGGCGCGCTGGCGATCATCCACGGGATCAACTACCGGTTCGTCTTCGGCCGCGGCCAGACGTACGGGCTCCGCGTGGCGTTCTTCGTCGCCGGGGTGCTGGCGATGGTCCACCCGAGCCAGATCGTTCAGATCGGGTCGATCGCGGCCGTCGGCGCGCTGTACGCCCTGCAGATCGTGATCGGGCGGCCGAACCCGCTCGGCGCCCTCCGCGGGGCGGCCGGGACGCTCTCCGGTCGGAAGCGGTAACGGACGCTTTCACCCCTCGATCGCCGAGCGAGAACGGTCGGCTTCGTCGCGATCCGCTTTTCTGGCGGTCTCCCCTCGCGAAACAGCCCCTTGATCGATGACGGGAGTGGGTATAGCACGTTGGCTGATCGGTTGTTTATACGTGATCGAGTAGTGTTGCTGGCGGCTGTTTATAAGCGATCGACGGATCGACGGCGAAGACCTGCAAAGCCCCAGCCGGGAGGGCGGCGTACGCTCGCTGTGCTCCTCACTCGGTCGCGTTGCTCCCTCGTTGCGGTGCTTGCATCGCCTACGCCGCCCTCCCGGCTGCCCCTTTGAGTCCCACCCGCCCCGCAACCGCACAGCACCTCATACCTCCCCAGCCTCGTCGCTGGCGGCGATCGCCGCCAGCGACTCCCTCGCACGCGCTCCTCGCGGGCCGATGGCCCGCTCGGAGGCGCGCGCCGACCACAGTTCGTTTATAAAGGATCATCGCGGTCGCTCACAGTCCGTTTAAATACTTTATCTCCGCCACCGATCTGCAATACTCACTCCCGATATCGCTCGCTGCGGGATGAGTCAGTACGACCGCGGGAGCCCGAGCACACGCTCGCCGAGGTAGTTGAGCGCGAGCTGTTGGGTCACCGGGACGAGCCGGGTGAGCCGGGCCTCGCGGAGGTACCGCTCCACGTCGTACTCGCGGGCGACGCCGAACCCGCCGTGGGTCTGGACGGCAGCGTCGGCCGCCTCGAACGCGGCCTCGGCCGCGAGGTACTTCGCGACGTTTGCCTCGGCGCCGGCCTCGGTCCGGTCGAGGTCGTCGAGCCGGTCGGCCGCGTCGTAGATCACCTTCTTCGCGGCGAGCAGGTCGGCGTACGCCTCCGCGAGCGGGTGTTGGATCGCCTGGTTGGCGCCGATCGGCCCGCCGAACACCTCGCGCTCGTTGGCGTAGTCGATCCCGCTTTCCAGCGCGGTCTCGCCGAGTCCCAGACACTCCGCGGCGATCACCAGCCGCTCCTCGTTGAGGCCGTCGAGCATCTGGTAGAACCCCTCGCCCTCCTCGCCGACGAGGTTCGACGCGGGCACGTGCACGTCGTCGAAGTAGAGCTGGTAGGAGTGGACCGCCCGGCTCGCCGTCTTCGGGATGCGCTCGATCTCCAGTCCGTCGGCGTAGGCGTCCTCCAGGTCGACGAGGATCATCGAGATGCCCCGCGTGCGCTTCTCGACCTCCTCGCGGGGGGTCGTCCGCGCCATCAACAGCAGGTAGTCGCTGTCCTCCACGCGGGAGATCCACACCTTCTCGCCGTTGATCACGTACTCGTCGCCGTCCCGCCGTGCTCGGGTCTCCATCGCCGTCGAGTCGGAGCCCGCGTTCGGCTCGGTCAGCCCGAACGCCTGGATGGTCTCCTCGCCCGCGGCGACCTTCGGGAGCAGCTCCGCTTTCAGCTCCTCGTCGGCGTACTTCACGATGGGGACGGAGTTGTAGATCCCGCCGTGGATCGACTGGGGGGCGGCGAACCCGCCGCCGCTTGCCGCGATCTCCTCCATCATCACCACCGCCTCGCTGGTCGACATCCCCACGCCCCCGTACTCCTCGGGGATCAGCATGCCGAGCCAGCCGTCGGCCGCGAGCTGGTCGACGAACGCCTGCGGATAGGTGGCCGTGCGGTCGCGCTCACGCCAGTACTCGTCGTCGAACTCCGAACAGAGGTCGCGGATGCTCCGCCGGACGAGCGCCTGCCGTTCGGAGAGATCGACCGAGTCGCGCCAGTCTCGTGGCATGCGCTGACGTGGGCCGCGGCGTCGCATAAGGATTCGCGTCGTGGCGATCCGTGCTCTGACCGGTCGGGGACCTTCGGTCCCGGATATCCGCCGGCCCCCGCGGCCGCCGCTTGCCGAGAGCGGACCGCTTATGAATCGGGATGCGGTGGCTGACGGTGAATGGATCGCGCCTACTGGCGGACGGTGTCGCTGGTCACGCTGTGGCAGGTGTCGGCGAGCATCTGTTACTACACCGTCTTCGCGGCGACGCCGTTCTTCCGCGACGAGTTCGGGCTCTCGCGGTTCAGGGTCGGGATCGTCGTCACGACGCTCACCCTCGGGTACGCGATGTTCCTGCTGCCGGTCGGCGCGCTCACGGACCGGTTCGGCGAGCGGCGGACGCTCTCGCTCGGGCTGGTCGGGCTCTCGGCCGGGATGGTGCTCGTCGCCGGCGCGCCCACGTACGCGCTGCTGCTGGCGGCCGTCTTCCTGCTCGGGTCGGTGTACAGCACCGCGATGCCCGGGACGAACAAGGCCGTGTACGACAGCATCGCGCCCGGCCGTCAGAACACCGCGATGGGGATCAAACAGGTCGGCGTCACCGGCGGCAGCGGGATCAGCGCCCTGCTCGTCACCGGGCTCGCCGGCTACTTCTTCTGGGAGATCGGGTTCCTCATCGCGGCCGCGCTGGGGGTCGTCGTCGCCGCCGGCTTCTACGTCCTCTACCGCGGCGCGGGCGGCGGGACGAGCAGCTACCCGGACCTCCGCGGACTGGCGTCGAACCGGCCGTACGTGCTGTTGGCCGTCTCCGGGCTGTTCCTCGGCGCCGCGCTGTTCACGACGACGGGGTACACCGTGCTCTACGTCGAGGAGTCGATCGGCGCGTCGGTCGCGTTCAGCGGCGTCGTGCTCGCGGTCGTCCAGCTGTTCGGGAGCGGCGGGCGGCTGCTCGGCGGCTGGCTCTCCGATCACCTCCCCGGCGACCCCCAGACCCGGATCGGCGCGATCCTGCTGGTGCAGACGGTCGCCAGCGCGGTCCTGTTCCTCGTCGTCGCGCGGACCTCGACCCCCGCGAACGCCGGGGTCGCGTTCGCGGCGCTCGGCTTCTTCGTGCTCGGCTTCACCGGCGTCTACTACTCCTGTATGGCGACGCTCGTCCCCTCCGAGCAGATGGGGAGCGCGACCGCGGGGTGCCAGCTCGCCCTGACCTCGGGGGCGCTGTTCGCGCCGCCGGCGTTCGGCTACCTCGCGGACGCCTTCGACTACCGGGCGAGCTGGACGCTGCTCGCCGGCGTGTGTCTCGTCGCCGCCGTTCTCGTCGTCGCCGTCATCCGGTCGGACCCGCCCGTCGGGGAGACGGCGATGGCGGAGTGACCCCTGCTCCTGCCCCCGCGCCCGCACCTCGACCGGCCGCCTGCGCCCGTCGTCCACCCTCTCGCGGCAACGGCGGCGGGTACCCCCGGACCTTTCACGAGCGACGGAGAACGCCCTTCCAATGGACTCCGCCGAACGACGGATCGTGGCCTTCACCGCCGGCTCCCACGGCCTCGTTCACACCTACGAGCTGTCGATCCCGATCCTGTTGACCGTGTGGATCGGGGAGTTCTCGACGACGGCGGCCGCCCTCGGGCTCGTGGTGACGGTCGGCTACGGGCTGTTCGGCGTCGGGGCGCTCCCCGGCGGCATCCTGGTCGACCGCTTCGGATCGAAGCCGCTCATCCTCGCCTGTCTCGCCGGGATGGCCGGCTCGTTCCTGCTCGTGAGCGTCGCCCCCAACCTCCTCACGCTCGCGGTCGCGATCGCCGCGTGGGGGGTCACGGCGAGCGTCTACCACCCCGCGGGGCTGTCGCTGCTCTCGAAGGCGGTCGACCAGCGGGGGACCGCGCTCGGCTACCACGGGATCGGCGGGAACCTCGGGATCGCGTTAGGGCCGCTGGCGACCGCGCTCCTCCTCTTGGCGTTCGACTGGCGGCTCGTCGCGGCCGCGCTGACGGCCCCCGTGGCCGTCGTCGCCGCCTACGGCGCGACCGTCGACGTCGGCGACGCGATGCCGGACAGGGGGAACGACGCTGGTGGCGGCGACGGCGATGGAGGAGGCGGCTCCGGCGGCACCAAAGGCGAGATCTCGGCGTCGACGATCGTCGACGACACCCGCGTGCTGCTCGCCGGCGGCTTCCTGATCGTGTTCGCGTTCGTCACGTTCAGCGGGCTCTACTACCGGACGTTCCTCACGTTCCTGCCGGACCTCCTCGGCGACGTGCTCGGCGGGCTGATCGACGTCCAGCTCATCGACTCCGAGAGCCCGTACGCGGAGGAGTTCGACGTTGGTCGATACCTGTACGTGGCGGTCCTCACCGTCGGCGTGCTCGGGCAGTACCTCGGGGGACGGATCGCCGACCGCATGGCCCCGGAGCGGGGGCTGATGGTCCTGATGGGAATCCTGGCGGCCCTCGCGCTCCTATTCGTGCCCGCCGGGCGGACCACGGCGACGTTCGTCGCGGCCTCGCTCGCGCTCGGCGTCGCGCTGTTCACGGTCCAGCCGCTCTCGCAGGCGACGGTCGCGGCCTACTCCCCGAGCGAGGCGCGGGGCATCTCGTTCGGCTACACCTACCTCGGGATCTTCGGCGTCGGGTCCCTGGGCGCCGCCCTCGCGGGCGCCGTCCTGACGCGGGCGGGGCCGCGCGAGCTGTTCGTCGTCCTCGCGGGCATCGCGACCCTCGGCGCGCTGTCGGCCGCCGCGGTCACGCGGTTCGCGACGCGACAGGACTGACCCGCCGACGGGCGCTTTTAAGACGGCCCGTGATGAACCGTGAGATATGTACCACGTCCTGTTGCCCGTCGACATCGAGTCGAAGCGCGCGCTCTCGCAGGTGGACATCCTCGAATCGCTCCCCGTCGATCCGGAGGCGATCGAGGTCACGGTGTTGCACGTGTACGAGTCGGTCGACGCGCCGGCCGACGAGGCGGGGTCGGCGGTCATCGACGACATCAACGAGTCGATCGAGGAGCTCCGCGGGATCCCCGACTCGCTCACCGACGTGGAGGACCGGCTCGACGCGCTCGGGATCGCTCACGACCGAGAGCTCCACGTCGGCGACGCCGCCGAGGCGATCCTCGAGGTCGCCGCCGACCGAGACGTGGACGCGATCGCCCTCGGGATGCGCAAGCGGTCGCCGGTGGGGAAGGCGCTGTTCGGCAGCGTCAGCCAGACCGTCCTGCTCAACGCCGACCGTCCGGTGATCGTCGGGAAGCCGAACGAGGACGAGTAGCGCTCCGGACGGCGCCGCCACGAACGAACTCCGCTTTTCACGCCGTCGCCGCGTCCACCAGCTCCGCGAGCGACCGGTCTCCGAGCGACTCGACGACCGCCGTCAGGCGGTCGGCGTCGACGCCGGTCCCGGCGAGCAGCCCCTCGGCCTTCGCCCGGGTGTCGGCGTCCGACATCGGCTTCGCGGGCTCGCCGAGGGGGACGCTCACCGAGCGCTCGCGGGTCTCGCCCCCGGCGGTCACGGCCACCTCGGCGCCCCACTCCTCGGGGAACCGGCGCTCGATCGCCTCGTCGGTCGTCACGCTCGTGGCGTCCATCAGCCGGCGTATCACCGGGTCGTCCCAGCGCGGCGGGTCGTCGAACCGCCCGACGGCCCGCAGGAACTCTTCGGCGCCGGCCGACCCCTCGATCAGCGTCAGCGCGGCGGCGAAGGGCGCCGAGAACTGACAGTCGACGAAGCTCTCGGGGCGCCGCTTCGCCGCGATTGGGTCGCCGGTGAGCCTGACGCCGGCGCTCGGGATCGCGATTTCGACCGATTCCACCTCGTCGATGTCGACCGCCGGCGCGATCTCCCGGAGGCCGTCGATCGCGGAGTGGAGGTACCGACAGCAGGGGTACGGCTTGCGCCCCGTCTCCGCGACCGCGTCGCGCTCGCCGAGCCGGTCGAACGCCGCGGGGTTCGGGTCGTCGCTGTACCCCGCAAAGAAGCCGTGCTCGCCGTCGAGGGGGTCGGCCGCGCCGACGACGCCGGCGGCGGCCAGATCGGTCGCCTCGATCGCGCGGCGGGCGGCGAGCCCGGGGTGGAGCCGCTTGTTCCACGCGCCGTTCGCGAGGAACTGGAGGGAGCCGGCCGCCTGACTCCCGGCGATCCCGAGGGCGTTCCGGAGCGCGTCGGCGTCGAGGTCGCGCGCGACGCCGGCCGCCGCGACCGCGCCGAAGGTCCCGCAGGTGGCGGTCACGTGGAACCCGCGGTCGTAGTGGGAGTCGGGGCCGACCGCCTCGCCGACGGTACAGGCCACGTCGTAGCCGGCCGCGACCGCCGCGAGAAATCGGTCGGCGCTCGCGTCGGCGCCCTCGGCGGCCGCGAGCGCGGCCGCGACCGTCGGCGCGCCCGGATGCAGCGAGGAGGGGAGGTGCGTGTCGTCGAAGTCGAGGCTGTGCGCGAGCGCGCCGTTGACGAGGGCCGCGTCCGCGGGAGTCATCGCCTCGCCGGTCGGGAGGACGGTGGCCGTCTCGTCGGTCGCCGGGTCGGGGGTCGGGCCCGCGATCCGGTCGATCCCGTCGCGGATCGCGGGCGAGGAGTCGGCGTGGGCCGCCCCGCCGACGGCGACGGCGAACCAGTCGAGAAGGTGCGCCGGCAGGTCCGGGCGGTCGCCGTCGACCGACAGGGCGTGGTCGACGATGCGGTCTGTGACCATGCCTATGGGTGAAAAGGGGACCGTATCAAGCTTCGCGTGTCGGCAGCGACGTGTCGGACGGGAGACCACGGTTCCCCCGGGCGCGAAATCGCTCGAGCGACCGGGCTCACTCGTCGTCGACGCCCGTGACCTCGAACCGCGCACCCCCGTCGGAACCGTCGGTCACCCGGATCCGCCACCCGTGGGCCTCGGCGACCTGCTTGACGATGTTCAAACCGAGTCCCGTCCCCTCCTGTGACAGCGAGTATCCCATCTCGAACACCCGTTCTCGGTCCTCGACGGGGATCCCCGAGCCGTCGTCCTCAAAGTAGAACCCGTCGTCCAAACGGCCGACGGTCACCGTCACGTTCTCGCCTCCGTGTTCGACGCTGTTTCGGATGAGGTTCTCGAACAGCTGTCGGAGACGGCTTCGGTCGGCCCGAACCGCCTGATCGGTCTCGATCGCCATCGTCGCGTTCGCGGTCGCGACGTGTTCCCAACACCTCTCGACGACATCAGACAGCCGAACCTGTTCCGTCTCTTGGATGTCTCTCCCGCTCTTCGCGAGCGCGAGCAGCCCGTCGATCAGCGACTCCATCCGGTCGTGTGCGTCCGCCACCGCTGCTAAGTGCTCGCTCTCGCAGTCCGCCCGCGCCAGCTCGAGGCGTCCGGAGGCGACGTTCAGCGGATTCCGGAGGTCGTGACTGACGGTGTCCGCGAACTCGTCGAGGCGCTGGTTGCGTTCCTCGACTCGCCTCCGTTTCAGCTCCTGCCGCTCGGCGGCGAGCGCGCGCTCTATCGCCCGCGCCTCGAACAGGCCGATCGTGACGCCGCCCGCGCCACCGACGACCGCGGCGAACAGTCCCCACATGAGGTTGTTGTACAGGGCGTCGGCGGGCCACACGGAGATCATGAGCGCGTTCAGGGACAGGAATCCAACGAGTCCGCCGACGAACCACTTGCCGATGCGCGGGTATCGCCCCACCGGGAGTCGACTCCCGTCGAGCCAGTAGCCGGCATATATGATGCCGAACATGAACGGATAGGTGGTGATGATGCCGAACACGAAGTTATCGGAATACAGACCTTCTATTTCAAACCCGTGGAAGAAAAAGAAAACAATAAAGAATATGGCAAAAAATAACAATCCGGTTCCTTGGAGGAACAAAGGCAATTGACGCCACCGTGCTCTCCCCTCAGAATCCATACGCATCCGTCCTATCACAAGACGTATATACGTTATTGAAAATGTCGATATTCGATATTTTGAATGAATCGATACGTCCGCCTCCGTTCGGCGGACCTCGACGCGCGCGCAGTGTGCTCACTCGGGAGGGGAGTCGCCGCCGGCGTCGCCCGATCAGGCCGTGTGCTTCGCTTCCTCGGGGTCGTCGACGACCTCGACGCCGCGGTTGTTGACCGCGTGGGGGTCGAGGCCGACCTCCTGGAGGAACTGCTTGTAGAGCCGCTCGGCGGTCTCGCCGTCCTTCTGCTTGTCGCTGGCGTGGTCGCAGAGTTCGATGAGGTTCTCCGGCACGTCGTTCTCGTGGACGATCCAGTGGTTGATCGTGTCCGAGAGCCGGCGGATGGGCGAGGTGAAGTGGCCGTAGATGTCGAAGTTGAGCGCGTGGTGGCCGCCGAACGGGTCGTTCATGTACTTCGCGCGGGGCATCACCTTCAGCACGGCGCGCTGGATCTTGTTGAGCTGGCGGCCGGGGGACTCTTCGAGGGCGGCGTTGACCGCCTTCCGCGGGTCGTCGCCCCACGCGTCGCCGGGGATGGAGACGCCGTCGAGCTCCTGGATCTCCTTGAGCGCCTCGCTCCACTGGTCGGGCGTCGGCTGCGGGTGGACGCGGTACATCGCCTCGACGCCGCGGTCCCACATCAGCGTGTGCGTCACCGCCTTGTTCGCCTTCAGCATCGACTCCTCGATGATGGTGTGCGCGCGGTCCCGGCGGGGGTTCAAGACGAGCGAGCCGTCCTCCTTGCGCTGCTCGTGCATGCTGTCGGCGAGCTCGAAGGCGAGCGCGTTCTCCTCGCCGAGGGGGAGCGAGGGGTCCTCCAGCCGCTCCTCGCACTCGCTGTAGGTGAGCCGCTCGTCGGAGTTGATGACGGACTTGTAGATGTCGATGTCCTCGAACGAGAGCGTCTCCTCGTCGATCTCCATCTCGACGGTGTGCGCGAGCCGGTCCTCGTTCGGGACGAGCGAGCAGACGGTCTCGGCGAGCACCGGCGGGAGCATGTGGATCGTGTAGTCGGGCAGGTAGACGGTGTTGGCCCGTTCGACCGCCTCCTCCCACATCGCGGTGTCGGGGGTGACGTAGTGGGTCACGTCGGCGATGTGGACCCACAGCCGGTAGGCGCCCTCCTCCCGCTTAATGGAGATGGCGTCGTCGAAGTCCTGCGCGTCGACCGGGTCGGTGGTCCACGTCGTGAGATCGCGGAGGTCCTCGCGCTCGTCGATCTCGGCTTCGATCTCCTCGTACACGTCCTCGGTCCGGGCCTCGGCCTCGCGGAGGACCTCGCTCGGGAACTCGTCGCGAATCTCGAACTCCTCGAACAGCTCCTCGCGCTTCTCGGCGAGGCGGTCGGCCAGCTCCGGCGTGATCGTCACGGGACCCTGGTCCTCCGCGGACCCCGGTTTCGGCTCGTCGTCTGACATACGGTGACCAACGCGTGTCCGTTAGAAAGGCCTGTCGGGGCGGGGAAGGGGCGGCGCGCGACGGAGCGGAAATAGGGGCGGGTAGGGGCGAGTAGAAGCAGGTAGGGGAGAAGGGGTAGGGGTCCTATCGGTCGCGTTCGGAGCGCTCGGGCGACTCGCCGGCGTCGGCGACGGCGTCGGCGTAGCGGTCGAGGAACTCCTCGCGGGAGAGGCCGTCGGACTCGATCGAGAGGAGCAGCGATTCGAGCCCGTCGCGCGGCTGGTGACAGATGTCGTCGTCGCAGTCGGTACAGAGGTACTCGAACTCCTTGTCGCGCCGGTTCCAGCGGTCACCCTCCTTGTCGTACTCGCGCGCGTCCTCGCGCAGCACGGAGTCCCCGCACGCGATGCAGATCACCGTCCGCCGGTCCCGGCTTTTCCGGGAGCGCCACATGTCCGACCCCTCGGACCGTGTGCACTTAGCGTTTGGTGCGCGGCAGACGCCCGTCGGACGGGATTCCGGCACGGGACGGTCGCGCCGGCCCGAACTACAGTACTAAGACCGTGGCCGCGCTTTGCCTCGGTATGACGATTAGCGAATCCGACCTCCCGGGCGTCGGGAAGAAGTTCGAGATCGACCTCGGGGACGAGGAGATGATCGTCGTGATCCACAACACGGGCAAACGCGAGGTGTTCCGCCGCAGCGACCCGGACGCCGACTCCGAGAAGGTGTTCGCGTTCGGCGACGACCTCGCCCGGAAGATCGGGTCGATCATCGAGGGGGCGTACTTCCAGCCGGTCGAGCCGGACACGCAGGAGACGACGCTGCCGGGCGGCATCCTCCTGGAGTGGTACGAACTCCCGCCGGGATCCCCGCTCGTCGGCGAGACGCTGGAGAGCGCCGACATCGGCAACCGGACCGGGCTCGCGGTGGTCGCCATCCAGCGCGGTGAGGAGGTGATCGACAGCCCGGGCGCCGAGACCACCCTCGGCGAGGGCGACACCGTGATCGGGGTCGGGACGCCCGAGAACTGCGAGGCGTTCGAGGAACTGCTCACCGGATGAGCGGCGGCCCCGTCTCCGTCGTATCCCTCTCCGCGAGGGAGCTCCGCGGAGGTGTCCGTTAGTGGCGCTGCTCGACGTGGGGATCATGTTCGCCGCGGTCGCGGTCGTCGGGATGGTCGCGGACCGGCTCGGCCAGTCGGTGATCCCCTTCTACATCCTCGCCGGCATGTCGCTCGGCGAGTTCGTCCTCGGTCGACTCTCGCTGCCGGTCGTCGGGACCGCCTACGTCCCGGAGACGGAGTTCATCGCGCTCGGCGCGGAGCTGGGGATCGTCTTCCTCCTCTTTTTCCTCGGACTGGAGTTCAACCTCGACCGGCTCCTCGCCCGGCGGACCCAGATCGGGACCGCCGGGACGATCGATCTGGCGAACTTCGGCGCGGGGCTCGTCCTCGGCTGGCTCGTCTTCGGCGCGTTCCTCCCGGCCTTCCTCGTCGCGGGGATCGTCTACATCTCCTCGTCGGCGGTGATCACGAAGTCGCTCATCGACCTCGGCTGGATCGCCAACGACGAGGCGGAGCCGTTGCTCGGGACGCTGGTGTACGAGGACCTGTTCATCGCCGTCTACCTCGCGGTCGCGTCCGCGCTGGTGCTCGGCGGCGGCGACGTCGCCGCGGCCGCGGTCGACATCGGGATCGCGATCGGGTTCATCCTCGGGCTACTGCTCTTGGTCCGGTTCGGAACGCCGGCGTTCGACCGACTGGTCGCGACTGACAACCGGGAGTTCGTGGCGCTGCGGTCGATCGGGACGGTCGTGCTGGTCGCGGGCGCGGCGCTCGCGCTGGGCGTCAGCGAGGCCGTCGCCGCCTTCTTCGTCGGGATGGCGTTCTCGTCGACGGCGCACGCCCACGATATTGAGACGCTGTTAGAGCCCGTGCGCGACACCTTCGCGGCGGTGTTCTTTTTCTGGATCGGGCTCGTCACCGACCCGACGCTGTTCGGCGGCGTGGCGGCCCTGATCGCGCTCGCGGTGGTCGTGACGACGCCGACGAAGCTGGTCACGGGGTACCTCGCCGGGCGCGCGTTCGACCTGGACACCCGCCGGTCGACGCGCGTCGCGCTCGGGATGACCACCCGCGGGGAGTTCTCGCTGATCATCGCGACGATCGCGGTGACCGGCGCGGACGCCGGGGCGTTCGACCCTGCGCTCGCGGCGACGATCAACGCCTTCGCCGTCGGCTACGTGCTCGTGATGGCGGTGCTCGGGACGACGCTGATGCAGTACTCCGGGCCGTTCGAGTCGATCGCGGTCTCGTGGCTGGATCGCAGCGCTGGTGACGGCGGGAGTGATCGCTTATAAGTTGCTCCTGAGAACTCGTCGGTGAACACCTCCAAAGCCCCAGCCGCTCGGTACTATGTGATCGACGACGCTGCGCTGAAGGTCTGCAAAGCCCCAGCCGTGAGGCGGGCGCACGCTCGCTGCGGTTCTCACTCGGTCGCTAGCTCCCTCGTTGCGGTCCTTGCGTCACCTGTGCCCGCCTCACGGCTGCCCTTTTGAGTCCCGCACAGCACCGCACGCCTCCCCAGCCTCGTCGGGCGCGTGCTTCGGGCTCCTGTCGGTCGCCCTCGCCGCGCCCGACTCCCTCGCGCGTGCTACTCGCGCCCTTATCAGGGCGCTCGGAGGCACGCAGGGCGAGAGCTCCGCTCTCGCTTGCAGCCGGCGGCGGAGCCGCCGGCGACGCCACCGCCTTTGTTCCTTTATAAGCGTCTGTCGTCGCTGTCAGGATTCGTTATAAAGCCGCTGACGACGGTCTCCTACTCCTCTAGCTCCGCGAACACGGCGTCGACCATCTCGCCGGTGTCGCCGATGATCGCGTCCATCTCCTCGTCGTCGGTCGGGAGGCCGAGCAGTCGGGCGATCTTCATGATCGAGACGTGGTACACCTCCTGGGTGCCGGGCTCGACCTCGCGGATGATCATGTTACAGGGGAACAGCGCGCCGATCCGCTCGTCGGTCGCGTCGAGCGCGCGGTTCGCCATCTGTGGGTTGCAGGCGCCGAGGACGTAGTAGGGGTCGCGATCGGCGTCGTCGGACTGCGTCCGACTGCCTGAGGCGCTTCGCGCCTCTCTGTCGACCTTCTCGTTGAGCAGTTCCGACGGGGAGAACTCCACGGGGACCCCGAACCCCTCGTCGAGGCACGCCTCGCGGACGCGTTCGATCGCCGACTCGTGGTCGGTTTCGAGCGTCGTCCGCGCTTCGCCGTACTCCTCGGGATCGAGCTCGTGCGGATCGAACGGGAGCGTCATACCGGGAGTCGGCGTCGACCGGACAAAAAGCCCGCGACGGGGACGAGAGGAAACGGTGGCGGGGCGGAGCGACGGGGGAACGGGGGAAAACGGCTACTCGGTCGCGACCGGACCGCGACCGACGACGTCCTCGATCTCGGTCACGAACTCGCTCCGGCTCTCGAACAGCGGGACCTCGGACTCGTCGAGCACGTCGCCGAGGTTTCGGGCGCCCTCGGGCGTTCGGATGGTCGCGTCGCCCTCCTGGGCGCGCAGGTCGCTGCGCTTCGCGGGCCACGTGAGCCGGGACGCGACGCGGGCGATCGGCTCGCCCGCCACGTCCGGCCCCTCGCCAAGCTCGACGGCCGGCTCCTCCGCCTCGGCCTCGTCGGTGTCGCTCATACCCCGCGCTTTCGCTCCGGCGACACTAATGGTTTCGATGCGAACCGGGAGCGCCGGGCCGAACCGGGGGCGTCGGTCCGAACCAAAGACGCCGGACCGGGGACGCCGGACCGGACTGAAACGCGAAGGAGATCCCGCGGCGTCCGCCGCGAGGGCACCGGATCGGGACACCCGAAATAATTCGGTGGAGAGATTATGCATTCCGGCAACAAGTTCTGGTTGGGATCACGCACACGATTCCCGCGATCGCGCGCCCGGAGGGCGCGTGAGTTCGTGAGTTCGTCGACCGCTTTTCAGTACGTCTCTCCCGTGCGCCAGCCGCGGTCGGTGTCGTTCAGCCGCTCGCACCCGTCCTCGGTGACGACGACGAGGTCCTCGATCCGACAGCCGAACCGACCGTCGAGGTAGATCCCCGGCTCCACCGAGAAGACCATTCCCGGCTCCAGTTCCCGGTCGTTGCCGGCCACGACGTACGGCTCCTCGTGGACGTCGAGCCCCACGCCGTGACCGGTGCGGTGGAAGAACGCGTCGCCGTAGCCGGCGTCCTCGATCACCCCGCGGGCGGCCCGGTCGACCGCCTCGGCGGGGACGCCCGGTTCGACCGCTTCGACCGCGGCCGCCTGCGCCTCCCGGACGGTCTCGTGGACGCGCTCGTACTCGGCCGGCGGCTCGCCGTCGAAGACGAGCGTCCGGGTCTGGTCCGAGGGGTACCCCTCGACGCGAGTCCCGAAGTCGAGCACGACGGGCTCGCCCGCCCGGACCTCGCGGTCGCCGCACCCGTGGTGGGGTTTGGCTCCGTTCGGGCCCGCGCCGACGATCGTCTCGAAGGCGGTCCCGTCGCCCCCGTGGGCAGCGAGCCGGTCCGCGATCCGGTCGGCGAGGTCGCGCTCGGTCATCCCGACCGCGTCGGCCCCGAGCTCGCGGAGGTCCCGGACCGTCGCGTCGGCCGCGGTCGCGGCCGCGCGCATCGCGTCCAGCTCCGCCTCGTCCTTCCGCACCCGGAGGTCGGCGAGCGCCTCGCTCGCGAGCCCCCACTCCGCGTCCGGCGCGGCGGCCCGGAGGTCCTGTGTGAACGTCGCCCACATCGTGTCGTCGACGAGGAGGCGCCCATCGCGGAGCCCGAGGTCGGCGAGGAGCTCCCGGACGGCCGCGGTCGGGTCGTCGCCGTCGGCCCACGTCCGCACCGCCTCGACCGTGGTCTCCTCGCGGACCTGCGCCTCGTAGAGCGCCGGAACGAGGAGGGTCGGGCCGTCGCCGCGGTCGTCGGAGGGCGTTCCGGCCGCCGGGACGACGAGCAGGAGGTGTCGCTCGCCCGGCTCCTCGGCGAATCCGGTGAGGTACTGGAGGTTCCGGCTGGGGAAGCAGACCGCCCCGTCGGCGCCGGTCTCCCGGAGCCGCGCCGCCGCGCGCTCGCGTCGTTCCGCATGGACGTCTTCGGTCACGGTCGAACTCGGACCGGCGATCGCTTATAAGTAGGGAGTCGTTGCGGGGCGGCAAGCGGCACATAACGATATGCGAAGCGCTCGCACGGACAGGTATGAGCATCCAGCCGGAGTCGACGTTCGACTGCCCCGAGTGCGACGTGACCGCCCCCTCGGCGTCGGTGCCGTACGACGCCCTCGGCTACGCCGTCTGTCCGGTCTGTTCGCACGCGACGGCGCCCGCGGGCGACGGGGCCTGACCGGGCGAAACCGAACCGCCGCCGAACCGCGTCGCTTTAGCCGCGTCGCGCGCGCTCTCCGGTATGCCCTGGGCACTTGGACGCGAGGACGACGTGATCACCGAGTGGGAGCGCTCCGACGGCTACGCGACGGTCCGGATCCGCGAGCGCGGCGACGGCGGGTTCGTCGCCCGCCTCGACGTGATGGAGCAGGCGGCCGACGAGTCGGCCTACGAGCGCGAGCGGTTCGACGACCGCGAGGCCGCGCTCGACCGCGCGGCGGCGTGGCGCGAGGAGCGCGACATCGACGGCTGACGGTCGGGCCACCGGTCCGGCTCCCGAACTCCGACCGCCCGTCAGGGGAGCGACACCGCCTCGTCGAGGAACGCCTGACACTCGACGGTCCGCCCGTCTGGGTCCTCGGCGAAGAACTGGTAGATGTCGTACCGCTCGTTCTCCCGCGGCTCCTCGATCGCGTCCGCGGCGACCGACCGGCGGAGCTCCGCGTGCATCTCGTCGACCGCCTCGCGGTCCGAGTAGACGAACGTGAGCGTCCCGCAGTCGTCGGTGTGACCGCGCTCGCAGAACCCGAACAGCATGTTGTCGTACCGCAGTATCGTGCAGTCGGGCTGTTCGAGCCGCACCGTCGCACCCATCGTCTCGCGGTAGAACTCGACGACCGCGTCGTGCCGCTCCGTCGCGTGGAAGGCGATTCCGGACATGGCCCGGTGAACGGGGACGGGCCACTTCACGGCACCGGGCGACGGCCAGATCGGCCCGGCGTCCGACGCCGCGGGGAGGTGACCGTCGCCCGGCGGCGGCGGCGGAGCAGTCGCGCGAGTGCGCCGCCGAGGAGCGTGGCTTTTTATTCTCGCTGCGGGTAGGGGACCACCATGACCGAACGAACGCGTCGCGACTGGCTCCGGGGCCTCGGCGCCGCGAGCGCCGCCGGCGCCGCGGGGCTGGCCGGCTGTTCCGCCTTCGACGCCGGCGGGTCCGACGAGGACGACACGTCCGGGAACGGGGGGTACGGAGACGGGGGCGACGGAGAGGACTCGGACGGGAGCGACCGCCCGACCGAAGCCCCAGACGACGGGGTGAAGACGCAGTTCCGACACGGACTCTTGAACACCGGGTACGTCGACGCGACGATACCCGAGTCGGTCGAAACCGCGTGGGAGGTGCCGGCGAACCGGGGCGACCACTCGGCCTCGAAGGGGAGCCCGGTCGTGGCGCCGAACGGGGCGATCGTCCTCGCCGACGACACGGGGCGGGTGCAGTCGATCGCGCCGGACGGCTCCGTGAACTGGGCGAGTTCGATCAGCGACCACGACCGCGGCAGCCACGGCACGCCGGCGATCGCGGACGGGCGCCTCTACGTCGGCTCGTACGACGGCGTGGTCTCGGCGCTGGCGCTCGACGACGGCGAGATCCTGTGGCAGACCGATATCGGCGGCTCGGCCGCCGCGAGTCCGACCTACCACGACGGGAAGCTCTACGTCGCGGTCGAGTACGCGGACCCGAGCGGGGGCCTCGTCAAGATGGACGCTGAGAGCGGCGAGGTCGAGAAGCGAGACGACCGCCCCACCGACCACCCGCACTCGACGGTCGCGATCGACCGCGAACACGGGCGTCTCATCTTCGGCTCCAACGACGGCCACTGCTACGCGTGGTCGTTCCCGGACCTGGAGCGCGAGTGGGCCTACGACACCGGCGGCGACGTGAAGCTCCCGCTCGCGATCAGCGAGGGGATCGCCGTGGTCCCCTCGTGGGCGGGGACCGTCACGGGGCTCGACGTCGAGGACGGCTCGATGCTGTGGGAGTTCGAGACCGACGGCGGCGAGACGTCGAAGGGCGACCCG
Organism: Halorubrum salipaludis; assembly: GCF_002286985.1. Taxonomy (GTDB): domain Archaea; phylum Halobacteriota; class Halobacteria; order Halobacteriales; family Haloferacaceae; genus Halorubrum; species Halorubrum salipaludis. The sequence continues at coordinate 272,490 of NZ_NSKC01000001.1, forward strand.
TCCCCCGGGAGCACGGGCGGCGTCATGTGCGCGCCCGCGGTCCACGACGGGGAGGTGTACGTCGGCAGCCACGACAGCAACGCCTACGCGATCGATCTGGAGACCGGCGAGAAGCTGTGGTCGACTCCGACGGGGGGGTGGATCACCGGGAGCGCGGTCGCCACGAACGACCACGTGCTCGTCGGCTCGTACGACGCGAAGCTGTACGCGCTCGACCGCGACGACGGCTCGGTCACCTGGACCGCTCAGGGCCGCGGCGACGTGACCAGCGCGGCGACCGTGACCGACGACGGGATCTACTACGCGGAGCGCGCCCCGGAGGACTCCGACGCGGCCGGGATGTGCTACAAGCTGGTCGAGAGCGAGTAACGGCCGCCCCCAGGGCCTCGTTCCGCCCGGCTCACCGCACCACCGACTCACCGTTCTACCGGCTCACCGCTCCGGGTGCGTCGGCCCGTCGAATCCGCCCCGAATCAGCGGCTTCGCGACGTGTCGGCGGGCGCTCGGCGGGACCTCGTACCAGCCGATCTCCAGGTCCCGCTCGATCGGAACCTCAACCTTTCCGGGCGCATCGGTGCCGCAGTCGCGACAGCGGTACCCCTGCCCCCGCCCCGCCGAGGACATCGACCGCCCGCAGTCGGGGCAGGTCGGCACGGCGGGTGCCGTCTCGACGCGGTCGCGCACGGCGAACTTCTCCAGTTTCAGCGTCGCTTCGAGCGCGCCCTCGACCGACCGGACCTCGTGTTCGCCGCACAGCGTCACCCGGTCGCCGGGGCGGAGCGCGCGCACGCGGTCCCGAAAGCGGCCGGTCGGCTTGAACGCGACACATCGGAGGCGCGGAGAGGGGGCGTCACCGGTCGTCGCGTCGGTCGAGTCACCCGACGCCGCCACGTCGACGTGGACGTGGCCCCCGCGTTTCGTCTCCGGGTCGCTCGCGACCACGCCGTCGACGCGGTAGCCCGCGCCGTCCCGGAGGTCGCCGATCGCGCCGGGCGCGAGGTGTGCGTCGGTGCCCTGGTTCGTCAGGAACGTCGCGGCGCGCTCGACCGGCTCGGAGTTGATCGCCGCGGCGACCGCGCGGCACGCGTCGGCGTCGTCGCCGCGGATCCCGTGGAGGATCGGTCCGGGGGCGTTCGGCACGCAGACAGCCTCGCCCGTCCCGCGATCGACGGTGTCCCAGACGGTCGGGTACCCGCGGTCGGCGGCCGCGAACACGCTCTCGACGTCGACGTCGCGGGGGGTGCCACAGCGGTCGAGCTCGCGGTAGGAGATGCGCTCGACGGTCCAGTCGTCGAACGCGGCGGGGGCGCCGACAGCCGCGAGCGCGCCGATCCGGCCGCGTCCCGCGACGGCCTCCGCGTCCGTCTCCCCGCCGGACCCGAACGCCGCGTGGCGGAAGCCGTGTTCGTCGGCGAGGTCGAGGGCCTCGTCGAGCGAGAGGCGGCGTCGGAGCGCGCGGCGGGCGAAGTCGGCGACTTCGGCGGGGATCTGCGCGCCGTCGGACGCGGTCGGGTCGAGGCCGTCGGCGTCGAGGCCCCCCGCGTCGATATCGGCGGCGACGACCCCGGGCGAGGTCCGCGGGTCGTCGGCCGCGGCGAACTCCCGGACGGTCTCCGCGGCGAGGTCGAAGGCCGCCTCGGCGTCGACGCCGGAGACGTGGAGCGCGACCGCGGCGTTGCCCCGGGTCTTGTGTTTCACCGCGGGGTTGAGCCGGACGAGGAGCCGGCGGCGGACGCGGCCGCCCGCCGCGTCGAGCCGCTCGGTCAGCCGCGCGCCGACGTACGTCGTGCACATCCCGCGCTCGCGGGAGTCGGTGTCGTCGACGGCGACGATGGGCATACGCGCCCTTTCGCGCTCCCGGACAAACCGGTTTCGGGGCGAGACGGAGGTCGGAGGAGGGCTGAGCCGACGAGCGAGTATATAACTGCATCGGCGCCCGGATCGGGAAAACCGCAGGCTGGCAGGGAGTTCGAGCGCGTACGACTGACACAACGCATATATACGGCGAGCCGCTTATCTCGACCATGTCCCGGACTGCGCTGATCGAGAACGTCACCGCGATGCTGGAAGACGCGGACTTCCTCGTCAGCGACCGGTGTGCGGTCCGGCCCAAGAGCTTCGACGTGGCGGCCCGACGCGGCGACGACCTCGTCCTCCTGAAGATCCTCGGGAACGTCGACGCGCTCGACGCGGAGACCGGCGCGGAGATGCGCCGGCTCGGCGAGTACCTGCAGGCGACGCCGATGGTGATCGGGATCCGGACCCGCGACGAGGAGCTGAAGCCGGGGGTCGTCTACTTCCGGCACGGCGTTCCGGTGATCAACCCGGACACGGGGTACGACCTGTTCGTCGAGGAGATGCCGCCGCTCATCTACGCGGCCCCCGGCGGGCTCTACGTCAGCCTCGACGGCGACCTGCTGGCCGACGAGCGCGAGGAGCGCGGCTGGTCGCTCGGCCGCCTCGCCACCGAGCTCGGCGTCTCCCGCCGCACCGTCTCGAAGTACGAGGACGGGATGAACGCCTCCATCGAGGTGGCGATCCAGCTGGAGGAGCTGTTCAACGAGCCGTTCTCCAGTCCGGTCGACGTGCTCGACGGCGCCGACGAGGTCCGCGACGCCGAGCCCACGCCCTCGGCGCCCGAGACCGACCCCGACGACGAGCACGTCCTCCACGTGCTCACGAACGCGGGCTTCACGGTCCACCCGACCGCCCGCGCGCCGTTCAAGGCCGTCTCCGAGGACGAGGGGAGCGCCGTGACCCGGGTGCTCACCGGCCACTCGACGTTCACTCCGGCGGCCGAGAAGCGCGCCCGGATCATGTCCTCGATCGGTGAGGTGGCGCAGACTCGCTCGGTCTACTTCACGGAGGGGGACGAGGAGCGCGAGTCGGTCGACGGGACCGCCCTGGTGTCCTGCGAGGAGCTCGCCGGCATCACCGACCCCGAGGAGATCCGCGAGCTCATCCGCGACCGGGCGAAGGCGCCGTCCGAGGCCTGAAGTCCCTCCGATCCGCGTCCCATATCGGACGTCTCGCAACCTGAACCCGGAGAAATATCGGTTCCTACCGACCGAGCAGTCGACTGAAGAAGCCGCCGTTCTCGTCTTCGTCGTCCTCGTCGTCCTCTTCCTCCGAGAGCACGGTGTTCATCGTCCCCGTGTCGTCGTCTCGGAACGGGACGCTGCCGGCGAGCTCGTCGTCCGGGTCGGGCTCGGACCCCTCGCTCGGCGCCGGCGCGGATTCCGGTTCCGGTGCGGTCTCCGCGTCCGGCACGGATTCCGGTTCCGGCGGGGAGCTCGGCTCACCGCCCGCTTCGGGCGCGTCGCCGCGTGACGGCTCCGTGGGACCCTCCTCCGCGGGGCTCTCGGTCTCCGCCGGACCGGCGGCGGTCGCGTCCTCGGCGGAGTCGGTGTCAGCCGCCCCGTCCGTCGGTCCGTCGCCCGACGACTCGCCGCCCGGGGTCGGCTCGGCGGGCTCCTCGTCGAACTGCTCCGCGTCGAGGTCCGACTCGATCATCGCTTCGAGGTCGTCGCCGTCGACGTGGCCCTCGCCGACCGTCTCGGTCTCGCCGTCGACGGCGTCGACGTCGCCGGCTTCCGTTCCGCCCGCGACGACCGCGTCGCTCGTGGCGTCGGCCTCCGCGTCGGCCGCCGAGCCGCTCGACGCCGGTTCCGCGTCGGCGGTCTCCGGTTCCACGCCAACCGCGTCGTCATCGGTGGGCTCGGCGAATTCATCGGGTTCGTCAGATTCGCCGGGCCCGACGGGCTCTGCCTCGTCGACGCCGTCGACGGGCGATTCGTCGGCGACGATGATGTCCTCCTCGTCGCCCGGCTCGCCGAGCCCGGCCCGCTCGGAGTCGGCGACGATGATGTCCTCCTCGTCGGGCGCGGTCTCGTCGCCCTCCGCCTCGTCTATCTCGGTCGAGTCGGCCGGTTCGGCCGGCTCGTCCGGATCGTCTGAACCGTCGGCGTCGGCGACCGACCCCTCGGCGTCCAGCTCCTCGTCGGCGGCGTCCGTGGAGGAGTCGTCCTCGCTCGCGGCCGTCCCCTCCTCCGCGGCCACGTCGGCGGCGGCGAGTCCGGGTCCCTCGATCGGCGCGCCGGTCAGGGCTCGCGTCAGGTCCCGGTACGCGCGGGTCGCCGGGGCGTCCGGGGCGAAGACCGGGAGGGACTGGCCCGACTCCACCGCGCGCAACACCGCGTCGTCCTCGGGGATGCGCCCGATCACCGGGGCGTCGAGGGTCCCTTCGACCGCCTCGATCGGATCGTCGCTTGCGGCGGTCGCGGGGTCGAGGCGGGTGATCGCGGCGCCCGCGACGGCGCCGCCGAGCCGCTCCGTCAGCTGGCGCGTCTTCTCGGTGTCGCCGAGGGCGCTCCGCTCCGCCGTGGAGACGAGCAGGGTCTCGTCCGCGAGGCCGAGCGGGAGCGTGGAGTCGTGCGAGAGCCCCGCGCCGGCGTCGACGAGCACGTAGTCGGCGTCGTCGAAGGCCTCGGCGACATCGCGGAGCCCGGAGGGGTCGGCCGCCGCGTACGCGTCGAGGTCCGCCGCGCCGGGGACAACGCGGAGGCCGGCCGGCCCCTCGTGGACCGCATCGAGGGGGTCGGCCGCCCCCGCGAGCACGTCGTGGAGGGTGATCCCGCCGGGGGGCACGCCCACGGCCGCCGCGAGGTTCGCCATGCCGAGGTCGGCGTCGATCGCGACGACGTCGGCGCCCGAGTCCGCCAGGAGCGTCGCCACCGCCGCGGTCGTGGTGGTCTTCCCGACCCCACCCTTCGCCGACGCGACCGCATACACCGTTGCCATACGGTGAGGGTCCGGCGACTGCTACTTAAATGTAGGCGGCGACGGTCCGATCGAGGCGGCGTTTCGGCGCGATCGACCGTCCGAGCCGGCGGAAGCGCGCGGGCACTTTCGCAAACACCTTATACGTCGCTTGTGGAGTTTCAGGCGATTAGTAGCATGGCGAGACCAGAGGTGCTCAACGCGATCAAGCAGGCCGAACGGGATGCGGACGAGACCATCGCCGAGGCGGAATCGGACGCCGACGAGCGCCTCGCCGAGGCTCGAGAGCGCGCAGACGAGATCCGCGCCGAGGCCGAGGAGGAGGCGGAATCCGAGGCCCAAGAGCGGCTCGAAACGGCCCGCGAGGAGATCGAGGAACGCCGCGAGGAGATCCTCGAATCGGGTCGTGCCGACCGCGACGAGCTCGAACGCGAGGCCCGCGACCGCGTGGACTCGGCCGTCGACTACGCCGTCGAACGGTTCGAAGAAGCGGTGAACCAACAGGCCGAGGAGGCGGTGGATGCTCAGGCCTGAGCGGATGAGCAAGGTGTCGGTGACGGGCTCGAAGCGCGTCATCGACGACGTGATCGAAGCAACGTACGAACACCACTCCCTGCACGTCACGGACTACGACGAGCGCTACGAGGGCTTCTCGCCCGGCGAGTCGCTCGACGGCGCGGAGACCGTCAACGAGAAGCTCGTCACGGTTCGCTCGCTGGAGAGCATCCTCGACATCGAGGGCGACGAGGTCGACGGGGCCCGTCCGCTCGGCGACGAGGAGCTCGAAGCGGAGCTCGCCGACGTGCGCGAGCGCGTCAACGATCTCAACGACCGGCGCGACACGCTCCAGGCCGAGATCCGCGACCGGCAGGAGGAGATCGACCGGATGGAGCCGTTCGCAGATCTGGGCATCGAGCTCGACCTGCTCGGCGGCTACGACTCGCTCGAGGTCGTCGTCGGCGAGGCGAAGCCGGACGCGGTCGAGGCGACGCTCGCCGACGCGGACGGGATCGAGACGTTCGAGGTGTTCGCCGGGGGCGACGTCGTGGCGATCTTCGCGCGTCCCGCGGACGGCGCCGAGGAGGGCGTCCTCCAGGACTCGCTCGTCGGCGTCGACATCGCGCTGCTGGAAGTGCCGGACGCGGACGCCAGCCCCGGCGAGTACGTCGCAGATCTGGAGCGCGAACGCGAGGTGCTTGAAAGCGACCTCGACGAGGTCGAGGCCGAGCTCGCGGCGGTGAAAGAGGAGGCGGCCGGCTTCCTCCTGCGCGCCGAAGAGCGGCTCACCATCGAGGCCGAGAAGAAGCAGGCGCCGCTCTCCTTCGCGACCACGGAGAACGCCTTCATCGCGGAGGGATGGGTCCCGACCGAGACGTTCCCGGAGCTTGAGGCGGCCATCACCGACGCCGTCGGCGAGCACGCCGAGGTCGAGGAGCTCGAGCGCGCCTCCTTTACCCCGGACGGCGACCACCACACGGAGGCGGTCGCGGACGGCGGCGCCGGGCGCGAGGCGGCCACCGACGGCGGCCACGCGGCCCACGGCGGCGACGACCCGCCGGTCGTTCAGAACAACGGGAGCGCGGCCGGCCCCTTCGAGCTGCTCGTGCAGGGCTTCGGGCGGCCGAAGTACTCGGAGTTCGACCCGACGCTCCTCGTCTTCCTCACGTTCCCGCTCATGTTCGGCTTCATGATCGGCGACGTGGGGTACGGCGTGTTGTACGCCGCGATCGGCGCGTTCCTCTACAGCAGGTACGACGGGACGTTCCGCGAACTCGGCGCCGTCGCGCTGTGGGCCGGCGGCTTCACGATCCTGTTCGGGATCTACTTCGGGATCGACGTGTTCGGCTACCACGCCTACCAGCTGCTGCCCGGCGACATCCACTGGCCCGTCGACGGGAAGGGCCTCTCGCCGGCCGACATCGACTGGGCGCTGTCGTTCCTGGTCGCCAGCGTGCTGTTCGGGCTCGTGCACCTGAACGCGGGGCACATCCTCTCGTTCGTGAGCAACTACCAGCAGCACGACCTGAAGCACGCGCTGTACGAGGGCGGCTCGTGGCTGCTGATCCTCAACGGCGCGTGGATCTGGATCTTCAGCCAGCACCTCCCCGGCCCGAAGCCGGACTTCCTGTTCGAGTCGTTCTCGATCCTCACCTTCGGGGCGGTGTCGTTCGCCGGCTTCCCGGTCGCGGTCGGCTACGCCGCCATCGCGGCCATCCTGCTCGGGGTCGTCCTGCTCGCGATCGGCGAGCCGCCGGAGCTCGCCGAGGTGCTCTCGCCGATCGTCAACGTCATCTCGTACGCCCGGATCATGGCGGTGCTGCTCGCGAAGGGCGGAATGGCGCTGGCGGTGAACCTGCTGGCGTTCGGGGCGTACATCGGTGAAGGCGGCGAGGGGAGCTTCCACTTCATCTTCTCCGCCGAGTACCTCGAGTACATCCGGAGCCATCCGGAGGAGTACGAGCTCGTCTTCGCCGGGATCACGACCGCGTTCGACCCGGCCTCGATCGGCCTCGTCGGGATCGTCGCGCTCGTGGGCGGGATCGTCGTCGCGGTCGTCGGGCACATCGTCGTCCTCGCGCTCGGGATCACCTCCGCCGGCATTCAGGCGGTGCGTCTCGAGTACGTGGAGTTCTTCGGGAACTTCTACGAGGGCGGCGGGGACGCGTACCTGCCGTTCGGCTACGACCGGCAGTACACCGCCGACGAGGACTGACGGTCGCGGCGCGGTCCGCGATCGTCCTCTCGGACGCCGCACCGGATCCGAAATTTGGCGTCGTTAGTCGGATTTTTATCCCGCGTCAGGGGCGCTCTATTCGGTCGTTTTGGGAAGCTTTATGACTACTGTGGCGGCAACTAGCAACTGTTCGGAGACGAGCAACCGCAACTACTACCAATGCTTGAAGCTACCAACGAACTCGGGAACGTCGCACTGCAGGCCGGTGGAACGCTGACTGACGCCAACGCCGCGGCAGCACTCGCCGTCGGGCTGGCGGCGCTCGGCGCGGGCTACGCCGAGCGGGGGATCGGTTCCGCGGCCGTCGGCGCGATGGCCGAAGACGACGATCTGTTCGTCAACGGGCTCATTCTGACGGTCCTCCCCGAGACGATTGTCATTCTCGCACTCGTCGTCGTCTTCATCGTCTGAGCGGCACCCCCTTTCCACACCAATGAGTTTGGACACTGTCGTTGAGGACGTTCGAGACGAAGCCCGCGCGCGTGCAGAGGAAATCCGTGAGGCGGCGGAGTCCGAGGCGGACGAGATCGTCGCCGAGGCGGAGGCCGACGCCGAGCGCATCCGCGAGGAGCGGCTCGCCGAGGTCGATCGACAGATCGATCAGGAGCGCGAGCAGACGCTCTCCTCGGCCAAACTCGAGGCCAAGCAAGAGCGGCTCGGCGCCCGTCGCGACGTCTTAGAGGACGTTCACGACGACGTCGAGGCCGCCATCGAGGGGCTCGACGGCGACCGGCGCCACGAGCTGACCGAGACGTTGCTCGACGCGACGCTCGCGGAGTTCGACGACGACGAGGAGGTCGCCGTCTACGCCCGCGCCGAGGACGTCGACCTCGTCGAGGAGCTCGTCGAGGGCCGCAACGCCGCGGTCGACGGCGAAGTCGACTGCCTCGGCGGCGTCGTCGCGGAGAGCGACACCTCTCGCGTTCGCGTGAACAACACGTTCGACTCGGTCCTGGAGTCCGTCTGGGACGACGAGTTGAAGAACATCTCGGAGCGACTGTTCGACCAATGAGCGCCGTCGGGAGCTCGAACCCAGAGTACGTCGTCGCGCGGGTTCGTGCCCGCCGCGGCAGCCTCTACGGGGACGAGGAGTACCGGAAGCTGACCCGGATGGGCCCGGCTGAGATCGCCCGGTTCATGGAGGAGTCGAGCTACGGCGCGGAGATCAACGCCTTGGGGAGTCGCCACGGCGGCGTGGACCTGATCGAGTACGCGTTGAACCGGAACCTCGCCGAGCAGTTCGACGACATCCTCGACTGGAGCGAGGGCGCGCTGTACGACCTGATCGCCCGCTACCTCCGCAAGTTCGACGCCTGGAACGTGAAGACCGTCATCCGCGGCGTCTACACCGACGCGGACCAGTCGGCCATCGAGGTCGACCTGATCCGCGCCGGCGAGTTCGACGACCGCCGGATGCGACGGCTGCTCGAGGCCGACTCGATCGACGCAGTCGTCGAGGTCTTAGAGGACACGATCTACGGCGATCCCCTGCGCGAGGCGTACGCCGAGTACGAGGAGACGGACACGCTGGTGCCGCTGGAGAACGCCGTCGACCGCGCGTTCTACGAGCGGCTCCTGTCGGGGCTCGGCGGCGGCGAGCCGACCCGTCAGTACGAGGCGTTCCTCAAGGCGGAGGTCGACTTCCGGAACGCGACGAACGCCCTCCGGCTCGCCCGGTCGGGCGCCGACATCGACCCCGCGGCGTACTTCATCGAGGGCGGCGAGCTGTTCACGCGGGGGTCGCTCGCGCGGCTCGCGCGGAACCTCGACGACCTCGTGGAGTACATCGCCGACAGCCAGTACGGCGAGGAGCTCGGTCCCGCGCTGCGCGAGCTCGAGGAGGCGGACAGCCTCATCGCGTTCGAGCACGCGACCGACGCCGCCCTGCTGGCGTACGGCGACCGGCTCGGCACGATCCACCCGGTGTCGGTGACGCCGGTGATCTCGTACATCCTCGCGAAGGAGCGCGAGGTCGAGAACATCCGGGCGATCGCCCGCGGGAAGGAGGCCGGGCTGTCGGCCGACGAGATCGAATCGGAGCTGGTGATAACATGAGCCAGGAGATCGCCGTCGTCGGGAGCCCCGAGTTCACCACCGGGTTCAGGCTCGCCGGCGTGCGGAAGTTCGAGAACGTACCGGACGACGAGAAGGACGAGCGGCTCGACGACGCCGTCGAACGGACCCTCGACGACGAGGACACCGGCATCATCGTGATGCACGACGACGACCTCGACCACCTCTCGCGGGGGACCCGCGAGTCGGTGGAGGGGAGCATCGAGCCCGTGCTCGTGACGCTCGGCGGGTCCGGCGCCGGCAGCGGCGGGCTGCGCGACCAGATCAAACGAGCCATCGGGATCGACCTGATGGAGGAGGACGACTAATATGAGCAAAGCAGAATCCACGGAGACCACCCCAAGCGAAGACGGTGTTATCCAAAGCGTGAGCGGTCCGGTCGTGAGCGCCCGCGACCTCGACGCCCGCATGAACGACGTCGTCTACGTCGGCGACGAAGGCCTCATGGGGGAAGTGATCGAGATCGAAGGCGACATCACGACCATTCAGGTGTACGAGGAGACCTCCGGGGTCAGCCCCGGCGAGCCCGTCGAGAACACGGGCGAGCCGCTGTCGGTCGACCTTGGTCCGGGCATGCTGGACGCCATCTACGACGGCGTTCAGCGCCCCCTGGACGTGCTGGAGGGCAAGATGGGCAGTCCGTACCTCGACCGCGGGGTCGACGCCCCCGGCATCGACCTCGAGAAGGAGTGGGAGTTCGAGCCCACCGTCGAGGTCGGCGACGAGGTCGGCCGCGGCGACGTGGTCGGCGTCGTCGAGGAGACGGTCACCATCGACCACAAGGTGATGGTGCCGCCGGACGCGCTCGACGAGGGCGAGACCACCGAGGTCACCGCCGTCGAGTCGGGCTCGTTCGACGTCACCGAGACGGTGATCGAACTCGCCAACGGGACCGACGTCTCGATGCACCAGGAGTGGCCCGTCCGCGAGGCGCGCCCCTCCGCGAACAAGAAGACCCCCCGGACGCCGCTGGTGTCCGGGCAGCGCATCCTCGACGGCCTGTTCCCGATCGCGAAGGGCGGGACGGCCGCGATCCCGGGCCCGTTCGGCTCCGGGAAGACGGTCACGCAGCACCAGCTCGCGAAGTACGCCGACGCGGACATCATCATCTACGTCGGCTGCGGCGAGCGCGGCAACGAGATGACCGAGGTCATCGAGGACTTCCCCGAGCTCGAGGACCCGGCCAACGGCAACCCGCTGATGGCCCGGACCTCGCTCATCGCGAACACGTCGAACATGCCCGTCGCGGCGCGTGAGTCCTGCATTTACACGGGGATCACGATCGCCGAGTACTACCGCGACATGGGGTACGACGTGGCGCTGATGGCCGACTCCACCTCGCGGTGGGCGGAGGCCATGCGCGAGATCTCCTCCCGGCTGGAGGAGATGCCCGGCGAGGAGGGGTACCCCGCGTACCTCGCCGCCCGCCTGGCGCAGTTCTACGAGCGCGCCGGCTACTTCGAGAACGTCAACGGGACCGAGGGGTCGGTCTCCGCGATCGGCGCGGTGTCGCCGCCCGGCGGCGACTTCTCCGAGCCGGTCACCCAGAACACGCTGCGTATCGTGAAGACGTTCTGGGCGCTCGACGCGGACCTGGCGGAGCGCCGCCACTTCCCGTCGATCAACTGGAACGAGTCGTACTCGCTGTACAAGGATCAGCTGGACCCCTGGTTCGAAGACGAGGTCGCCGACGACTGGGCCGAGAAGCGCCAGTGGGCGGTCGACGTGCTCGACGAGGAGACCGAGCTGCAGGAGATCGTCCAGCTCGTCGGGAAGGACGCCCTGCCCGACGACCAGCAGCTCACCCTGGAGGTCGCCCGCTACCTGCGCGAGGCGTACCTCCAGCAGAACGCGTTCCACCCGGTGGACACGTACTGTCCGCCGGAGAAGACGTACCTCATGCTGACGACGATCGAGACGTTCAACGACGAGGCGTTCGACGCCCTCGAGGCGGGCGTGCCCGTCGAAGAGATCGTCGACACGGAGGCCGCACCCCGGATCAACCGGATCGGCGTCCAGGAGGACTACGAGGAGTACGTCGAGGAGCTCAAAGCGGAGATCACCGAGGAACTCCGGAGCCTCTACTAACATGAAAGAGTATCAGACCATCACCGAGATCAGCGGTCCCCTCGTGTACGCCGAGGTCGACGAGGCCATCGGCTACGACGAGATCGTCGAGATCGAGACGGCACAGGGGGAGACGCTGCGCGGACAGGTGCTCGAATCCTCGGAGGGCGTCGTCGCCATCCAGGTGTTCGAGGGCACCTCCGGTATCGACCAGAACGCGTCCGTCCGCTTCCTGGGCGAGACGATGAAGATGCCCGTCACCGAGGACCTGCTCGGGCGGGTCCTCGACGGCTCCGGCCGCCCGATCGACGACGGCCCGGAGATCGTCCCCGAGGAGCGACAGGACATCGTCGGCGCGGCGATCAACCCGTACTCCCGGGAGTACCCCGAGGAGTTCATCGAGACGGGCGTCTCCGCCATCGACGGGATGAACACCCTCGTGCGCGGACAGAAGCTCCCGATCTTCTCCAGCTCCGGCCAGCCGCACAGCGAACTGGCGATGCAGATCGCCCGGCAGGCCAGCGTGCCAGAAGAGGAGGAGGGCGACGACGAGGAGAGCTCCGAGTTCGCCGTCATCTTCGGCGCGATGGGGATCACTCAGGAGGAGGCCAACGAGTTCATGGAGGACTTCGAGCGCACCGGCGCCTTGGAGCGCTCAGTCGTCTTCATGAACCTCGCGGACGACCCCGCCGTCGAGCGGACGGTCACCCCGCGGATGGTGCTCACCACGGCCGAGTACCTCGCCTTCGAGAAGGACTACCACGTCCTCGTCATCCTGACGGACATGACCAACTACTGCGAGGCGCTCCGCGAGATCGGGGCGGCCCGCGAGGAGGTCCCGGGTCGCCGGGGTTACCCCGGGTACATGTACACCGACCTGGCGCAGCTGTACGAGCGCGCCGGGCGGATTCAGGGCCGTGAGGGATCGGTCACGCAGATCCCGATCCTCACGATGCCGGGCGACGACGACACTCACCCGATCCCGGACCTGACCGGGTACATCACGGAGGGGCAGATCTACGTCGACCCCGACCTGAACAGTCAGGGACTCCAGCCCCCGATCAACGTCCTCCCCAGCCTGTCGCGGCTGATGGACGACGGGATCGGCGAGGGGCTCACCCGAGAGGACCACGCCGACGTGAAAGACCAGATGTTCGCGGCGTACGCGGAGGGCGAGGACCTGCGCGACCTCGTGAACATCGTCGGTCGCGAGGCGCTCTCGGAGCTCGACAACAAGTACCTCGACTTCGCGGACGCCTTCGAGTCGGAGTTCGTCGACCAGGGCTTCGACCAGAACCGCGACATCGAGGAGACGCTGGAGATCGGCTGGGACCTGCTCTCGATGCTCCCGAAGGACGCCCTCAACCGGATCGACGAGGAGTTCATCGAGGAGTACTACCGCGAGGACGACTCCGAGCGCGAAGTCGTCGAAGCGGCCGACTAACGCGGCTTCTCTACTCTTACTCTTTCACGCGCAATACGACGAGCGGCTGCGCCGGTCAGTCGGCGTCGTCCGAGCCGTCAGAGTCGTCGGAGGTGTCGGGGTCGACCGGATCGTCAGCGTCGGCGAGGTCGATCACGTTCTCGCGGCCGATCCGGAGCTTCTCGACCTCCCCGGCGTCGGCCATCCGCGAGAGCACGCGCGAGGTCTTCGACTTCGACCAGTCGAATTCCTCGACGATCGCCGACTGCTTCATCCGGCCGCCGCGCTCGCGGAGGGCGCGCCTGATCCGGTCCTCGTCGGTGAGGAGTTCGGGGTCGATCGCGTCGGTCCCGTCGTCGGCGGTCTCGGCGACTGTGGCGGCGTCCTCGAGGTCGGAGTCCGAGTCAGTGTCAGCGGACCCAGCCGTCCCGGCCGCCGATCCGCCCGCCGCACCGGCGTTCGCCGCCGGTGAAGTGGGGTCCGGGCCGTCGCCTCCCCGCCCGTCGTCGTCGGTCGGGCCGCCCTCGGGTTTCTCCCCGTCGTCCGTCTCCGCTCCCCCGAGGTCGATCCGATCGGACCGCACGGCGTAGGCGCCGACCCCGACCGCCCCGACGAGGAGGAGGGCGCCGAGCCCGGAGAGGAGGGGCGGGCCGCCGACGTCCGGAGCGCTTTCGCCGTCAGCGCCGGTATCGTCGCCGCTACCGCCGGTCGCCGGCACGGCGCGGACCCGAGGCCGACCGTCGCCGAAGTCCTCGCGGCCGCGCCACTCGACGACCCCGTCGCCGGCCTCGTCGGGTTCGGGATCGGCGGACTCGACCGCGTACCCCTCCGGCGCAGAGACGGCCAGCGCGTCGTCGTCGTCGATGAAGAACCCCCCAGCGAAGACGTCGCCGGCGACCACCGCGTCGCCGTCGACCGCGGCGAAGCCGGTCCAGGTGAACCGGAAGGTGACGACGCCCCAGCGGCGGGGGACCTCCTGGATCCCGGTCTCGGCCTCGAACTCGGTCGCGCGCATCTCGCGGTCTGCGGAGTCGTTCGCGGCCGAAACGACGCCGGACATGCGCTCGGCGAACGGGTCGAGGTAGCGGCTCGTGTTCGATCGGAACCGCTCCTGGAACCGCTCGTACTCCGCCACGTCGGAGTCGTTTTCGAGCCGGGTCCGGAGGGTGACCTCCCACGTCGCCGAGCCGTCGGCGGCCAGATCGATCCGGGTGATCGTGTTGTCCGGAGAGGGCTGGTCGTCGGTCTGCGGGACGGCGGGGGACTGCGCGCCCGTGGGAGCGGCGAACCCGACGGCCGCCACGCAGCAGGCGGCGACGAGGAGGGCGAGGACCGCACGCGCGTTCCGATCGCTCGGTCGCATCGGACGGGGGTACTCCGCCGTTCGGGTTAAAGCCACAGATGTCCGTCGTCGTCGCGCCCCCGGAGTTCGGGCGGTTCGTCGACGCGCCGGGTCGAGCCGCGTGCAACGCGGCGAAACTGGCCGAAACGGTGCGACACGAACGACGCGATATATGTGTTCGGCGTGCCACTACGCCGACGATGAACGGCACACGGATCCTGACCGTCCTGGTGGCGCTGGGGCTCGTCGTCGGGTCGGTCCCCGGCGGCGCGCTGGCGGCCGGAGCGGCTCCCGGCGGGGCGGCGGTCGACGCGAGCGACGCGTCGATCCGGTCGGCCGACGCGTCGAACTCACCGGTCCAGGCGGACGACGGAGGAACCGCCGCGGGAGAGGGGGGAGACGAGAGCGCGGTAGGGAACGCGAGCGACGGGAACGCGTCGCGGGCGGCGGTCGGCCAACAGCTCGCGACGGTGATCACCGTCACCGACGACGAGGTGAGCGACGGCGTCGCGGCGTCGTCGCTCGAGGCCGCGCTGGAGAACGGCAGCGAGGCGGAGCGTGCCACGATCCTCGCCGACCGGGCGGCCGAGCTCCGCGAGCGGGCCGACGCGGTCGTCGCCGACCACCGCGAGGCGCGCGAGGCGTACGAGGCGGGAGAGCTCGCGCCCGAGGCGTTCGCCCGGCGGCTCGCAGTGATCTCCGGGCGAGCTGGGACCGTCGACCGCGGCTTCGAGCGCCTCGACGACCGCGCCGCAGCGGTCTCCGCGCTGGAGCTGCGCGCCGCCGGCTACGACCGGGGGGCCAACGAGGCGGCGCGCGACCGGCTCGCCCGTGCGACCGGCTCGGGAGCGAACGCGCTGCTCGCGCAGTACACCGGTGAGCGCGCCGGGGAGTTCTCGATCGATGTCGACGAGGGCGTCTCGATCGAGGTCGAGTCGGACGACGGGGAGCGCTCCCGCGAGTTCGAGCGCGACCGACCCGGCAACGGGACGTTCCGGGTGACTCACAGCGAGGCGCTGGCGGCCGCGAGGGAGCCGCTCTCGAACGGGAGCGACGGCGAGTGGACGCTCCGCTCCGTCGAGCGCGACGACGACGGCTACTACGGGTTCGAGTTCGGCCTCCACGGCCCTGCGGCGACCGGCGAGGCCGCGGTGAGCGTCGACGGCAAGACCGGCGCAGTCTTCGAGTTCGAAGAGGAGATCGAGCCGCGCGAGGGCGCATCCGAGGGCGACGACGACGCCGACGAGGTGCCGCTGTCGATCGGCATCGTCGACGGCACCGCCGAGCCCGGGGCGACCGTCACTCTCCGGGTCACCGCCGCCGGCGAGCCGGTCGAGAACGCGACCGTCGAGGTCGGGGACCGGGACGCCGGAGCGACCGATTCGGACGGCCGGATCGCGGTGCGGCTGCCGGACGAGGACGAGGTCGAGGTCGATATCGAGGCGGGCGACCGCGAGGGAGAACTGGAGCTTGCGCTCCGATCGAGCCCGCCCGAGGTGGCCGAAGACGAGGCGATCCGCGAGCGCCTCGACGCGAGCGGGACCGTCGACAACGGCACCGTCACGGTCTCCGTGACGTACGACGGCGAGGGCGTCGACGGCGTGGCCGTCACCGCCGGCGGCGAGTCGGTCGGCGCGACCGGCCCGGACGGGACGCTCTCGTTCGACGCGCCCGGGACCGACGACGGCGGGCTGGAGATCGGGCTCGCGAAGGGGAGCTTCGAGGCCGAGATCGAGTTCGCGGTCGGGGACGGCGGCGCCCTCGAGGCGGAGAACGTCGAGATCGACGGCCGCGAGGCGGACGACGACTCCGATGAGTCGGACGATCCTGACGAAGACGACTCTGACGACTCCGACGATTCGGACGACCCCGACGACTCGGATGACTCCGACGACCCTGACGACTCGGATGACCCTGACGACTCGGATGACCCTGACGACTCGGATGACCCCGACGACCCTGACGACTCGGATGACCCCGACGACCCTGACGACTCGGATGACCCCGACGACTCCGACGACCCTGACGACTCCGACGACCCGGATGACCCCGACGACTCCGACGACCCGGATGACCCCGACGACTCCGACGACCCTGACGACCCCGACGACAACTGACGGAGAGCCAAGTCCGATCCGCCGTCGCCGCGCTCCGTCGGGAGTCCGTCGACCCGCGAAACGCTGACCGCGGCGACCCGTGGAACGCTGACCGCGCCGGCGCGCCGGGCCCGGGCGAGTGCCGTTTCCTCCCCCATTTGACCCCGTACGTTTTGGTCGTCCGACACCGTATGTAACTATGACACGCCGGGAGTTCCCGACCGACCCGGAGCCTGAGCGGTCGGAGCGCGCGGACCGTTCGGCGACGTCGGCGAGCACCGACGCCGTCGACGAGGCGCTGAAGACCCGCGCGATGGACGAGGCGCCCGTCGGGATCACGGTCGCTGACGCGACGCGGCCGGACATGCCGTTGGTGTACGTGAACGCCGCGTTCGAGCGGATAACCGGGTACTCGACCTCGTACGCGATCGGCCGCAACTGCCGGTTCCTGCAGGGCCAGGCGACCCGGGAGCGCCCGGTGAGCCGGATGCGCGCCGCCATCCAGCGCGAGGAGCCCGTGACGGTCGAACTCCGCAACTACCGGCGGAACGGCGAGCTGTTCTGGAACGAGGTGACCCTCGCGCCGCTCCGGGACGACGCGGGCGAGATCGCGTACTACGTCGGCTTCCAGCAAGACGTCACGCGCCGGAAACGGGCCGAACAGGCCGTCGCGGACCGGGCGGCGCGGATCGAGCGCGAGCGGGCCGCGCAGACGCGTCTCCTGGAACGGCTCGACGGCGTCGTCGCCGACGTCACCGAGGCCGTGGCGCTGGCGTCATCGCGGGAAGAGCTCCGACGCGAAGTCGTCCGGAGCATCGCGGACACGTACGCCGGCGCGTGGATCGGGACGTACGACCCGGCAACCGAGACGGTCGAGCCGCGAGCGGCGGACGGCGAGGTCGCCCCGGAGCCCGAACCGATCCGCGTCGGAGCCGCCGACGCGGGCGAGCGTCCGGTGACGCTCGCCGTCGCGACCGCTGTCGAGGAGCGGGACGTGCGGTTCGAACCGATCGGCACGGACGGCCCCGACGGGGCGGGAGAGGCGGTCGCCGGCGTGCCGCTTCACTTCGGCGAGGCGACGTACGGCGCCCTCGCCGTCTACGTCCAGACCCGAGAGTTCCAGGAGTACGAGCGCGACGTGCTGGCGGCGGTGGGGCGGACCGTCGCGATCGGGATCAACGCCATCGAGAGCCAGCGGACGCTCCGCGGGGACGGGGTCGTCGAGTTCCGGCTGGCGCTCGGCGATCACCCGTTGGCGTCGTTCGGCGAGGCGCTGTCCTGCTCGCTCCGACACCTCGGAACCGTCGGCGACCGCGGCGAACGGTCGCTCCTGTTCGAGCTCACGGATGGGGACGGCGCGGACGAGGAGGCGATCCGGGCCGCCGGCGAGCGCGCGGGCGTCACGGTCCACGGCGTGCTCGCGTCGACGACGGCGACGCCCGTCGTCGAGGTCGGGGTCGAGGAGACGGCGTTCGAGGAACTGCTCAGGGAGTACAGCGGCGACCTGTGCGGGTGGGCCGTCGAGGACGGGATCGCGATCGCGACCGTCGAGGTCGGCCGAGAGACGCTCGCCCGGTCGCTCGCGTCCGACGCCGTCGAGGAGTTCGCGCACGCGGAGCTCCGCAGCTATCGCCGCCGCGAGCGGGACCACGAAACCCGGCGCGAGTTCGTCGGCGACATCGAGACGCAGCTGACGGAGCGTCAGCTGGCCGCGCTGCTCCGCGCCCACACGAGCGGGTACTTCGAGTGGCCGCACGAGACCACCGGCGACGAGATCGCCGACTCGATGGGCATCAGCCGGTCGACGTTCCACCAGCACCTGCGGGCGGCACAGCGCAAGATCGCCGCGGCGATCTTCGACCGCTGAACGGATCGGAGAGGGGTGGAACCGGTGGAACGGCCCCTGTCGTCGACGGCGTCGCGTCCGGAATCGGCGACCAAACCAGTTGTGTACGTCCCTTAGTACAGACTACGCCGTATATATACGCGCGTCATGATGGCACAACCCGGCAGCGAAGCGATATGGCTGTGGATCGGGACGTTAGGCATGTTCCTGGGGATGCTGTACTTCATCGCCAGGGGCTGGGGCGAAACGGACAGACACCGCCAGGAGTTCTACATCGTCACGATCTTCATCACCGCCATCGCGTTCGTCAACTACCTCGCGATGGCGCTCGGGTTCGGGGTGACGACGGTGAGCCTCGGCGGCGAGGAGCTGCCCATCTACTGGGCCCGCTACACCGACTGGCTGTTCACGACCCCGCTCCTGCTCGTCGACCTCGGCCTCCTGGCCGGGGCGACGCGGAACCAGCTCGCCTCGCTGGTCGGCCTCGACGTGCTGATGATCGGCACCGGCGCGATCGCGACCCTGTCGACCAGCGCGGCCGTGCTCTCCGCCGGCGGGACGCGGCTCGTCTGGTGGGGCGTCTCCACGGGCTTCCTGCTCGTGCTCCTGTACATGTTGTACGGGTCGCTCGACGAGAAGGCGTCGCAGCTGTCCGGCGAGGCCGCGTCGACGTTCGGCACCCTCCGGACGCTGATCGTCGTCGTCTGGCTCGTGTATCCGGTGTGGTGGCTCCTCGGGACCGAGGGGCTCCGGATCCTCTCGCTGAACGTCGAGACGGCCGGCTTCATGGTGCTCGACCTGGTGGCGAAGGTCGGCTTCGGCTTCATCCTGCTGTCGAGCCGCGAGGTGCTCGACGCCGCCGGCTCGGCGATGGCCGGGACGAGCGCCGCCGACTGAGCGGGCCCCGAGCGACCGCGCCCCCGGCGCGGTTCGGAAGGGATTGGCCGCCGGAAAGCCCGGGAAACCGAGAACGACTGACCCCGAACAAACGGCGCACAGACCGCCGCGCGCGGCGCCTCGTCGACGAACAGTAAAAGGTTAACAGGCTCGGCTCTCTACGTCCGGACAAGATGGCCAAGGACGTCAAGCCGACGCGCAAGAACCTAATGGCGATCGAGGACCGCATCGAACTCTCGGAGCGCGGTCACGACACGCTCGAACAGAAGCGTGACGGCCTCATCATGGAGTTCATGGACATCCTCGATCAGGCGCAGGACGTCCGGTCGGACGTGTCCGAGAACTACGAGACGGCCCAGCGCAAGATCGACATGGCTCGCGCGATGGAGGGCGACGTCGCCGTCCGCGGCGCGGCCGCGGCGCTGAAAGAGCACCCCGAGATCACGACCCAGTCGAAGAACATCATGGGCGTCGTGGTCCCGCAGATCGAGTCCTCGAAGGTGAAAAAGAGCCTCGACGAGCGCGGGTACGGGCTGCTCGGCTCCTCCGCGCGGATCGACGAGGCCGCCGACGCCTACGAGGAGCTGTTAGAGAAGGTCATTCTCGCCGCCGAGGTCGAGACGGCGATGAAGAAGATGCTCACGGAGATCGAGACGACCAAGCGCCGCGTGAACGCCCTGGAGTTCACACTCCTCCCGACCCTGTACGAGAACCAGGAGTACATCGAGCAGAAGCTCGAAGAGCAGGAGCGCGAGGAGATCTTCCGCATGAAGAAGATCAAGGCCAAAAAGGAGGAAGAGGAGGCGGAAGCCGAGGCCGAAGCCGCCGCCGAGGCCGCCGCGACCGAGGAACCGGAGCCCGCGGACTGAATCGCTCGAAACGGTCCCCGCTCGCGTCTCTCGATCGCACCTCTCTCCCTCGATCCCACCTTTCTCCCTGATCCCACCTTTCCACTCGATGTCCTGTCCTCACTGCGACGCCCCCGTCGTCGCGTTCGCCGTTCCGCCCGCGCTCCGCGAGCACGCGCCGGACTCGTCGAGCGCGATCTGCACCCGTTGCCTCCGGACGTTTCCGGCGGACGACGTCCCGACTGACGAACCGGCCACCGCCGATGCCCCCGACTTCACCGCGGTCGACCCCGCGTTCCCCACCGGGGAGGCGGGCGTCGCCCTCGCGCTCGCCTGCGGCCAGTTGGAGTCGCTCGCGCTCAACCGGGCGTCGATCGAGGCGCTCGTCGAACACGCGGAGCGGTCCGGCGCGGACGCCTTCGCCTTCTTCGAGCGGCTCGACGCCCCCGACGCCGCGTTCGACCTCGAACGGCGGCGGTCGGCGCTGCTCGACATGGTGTAGCGACCCGTTGCGGTCCTCGGGACGTGAGCCGTTTCGACCCCGTGACCGGTACGGACGACGTTACGATCGGTAGTGAGAGTGGATCCATCGAGACGGTGATTCGGCCATTTATAAGTAGAGTTGTGGTGTTGCTGGCGGCTGTTCATAAGCGATCGACGATGCTGCGGTGAAGACCTGCAAAGCCCCAGTCGCTGTGGGCGGCGCACGCTCGCTGCGCTCCTCGCTCAGTCGCTTCCGCTCCTTCGCTGCGGTGCTTACGTCGCCTGCGCCGCCCACAGCGACTGCCCCTTTGAGTCCCACCCGTCCGCACCGCAACTGCACCTCACGCCTCCCCAGCCTCGCCGCTCGCGCTTCGCGCTCGCGGCGTCCCTCGCGCGTGCTCCTCGGCCGCAAAGCGGCCTCGGAGGCACGCGCCACCGCATCGTTCTTTATAAGCAATCGTCGCCGTCGCTCACATTCCTTTTAAATATTCTCTCGTCACCGCCGATCTGCGAGACTCACTCCCGTTATCAATCGGGAAGCGCAGTTCGCCGGCCAGCTGTTTCACGCGAGAACAGGTCCGAAGACGGGGTGGTAACAGCACCAGTGCAGCCGTCCCGACGTGGTCCCTCAGCGGTCTCTGTCGTCGTCGATTTCGATCCCGTCCGGGTCGTTCCACTCGTCGTCTCCGTCCGCTCCGTCCTCGTCGCCGTCGGCGGCCTCGGTCCCTGCCGGGCCGAGTCGCTTCTCTCCGCGCCGCCGCTCGTGGACAGCGAGTCCGGCCGTGCGGGCGTCGCTCCCCGGCGCGTAGGGGTCCTCGGACGGGTCGTAGTCGCGTTCGCCGCGCTCGAACACGTACGCGAAGAAGCCGAACAGCGGGACGAAAAACGCGATGAGCGCCCACTTCCGCCGGTCCATGCCGTGGTTCGGCGCGTCGAGGTAGGCGTAGGCGGCGAAGGCGACGAGCCACGCAAGCGGGACGCCGACGAGGATGACGGCGACGAGCGGGTCCATACCTCCCGCTTCGACCTCGACGACATAAGCGCACGGGTGGATTCGCCGGGTCGACGCCGAGCGACCGCCGAAGGACACTATCCGGCGGAGCCCGTATCGAGTCTATGCAGCTGTTCTGGCACCGACGCGACCCGCGAACGCGCGACAACGCCGGGCTCGCCGCGGCCGCGCGGGCGGGGACGACGGTCCCCGTCTTCGTCTGCGACGCCAATCTGTTCGAGACGACCGGCGCGCGCAAGCGGGCCTTCTTCCTCCGGCACGTCGAGCGACTGGCGGAGCGCTACCGGGAGCTCGGGAGCGACCTGATCGTCCGCGCGGGCGACCCCGAAAACGTCCTCGTCGAGCTCGCGGACGAGTACGGCGCCGAGAGCGTCTTCTACAACGAGTACTACCGCCCCGAGCGGCGGCGGCGACAGCGAGCGGTCGAGGAGGCGCTCGCGGACGCCGGCGTCGAGACCGACGCGCGGACCGACGCCGTGCTGGTCGATCCCGGCCGGCTGGAGGAGCGCTACCCGAACCACGGTCGGTTTCGCGACGACTGGGCGGCGGTCCCGAAGTCCGAGCCGTACCCGGAGCCCGAGCCGGACGCACTCGCGAGCGTGCAAGACGAGGGCGTCTCCGGTTCCGACCTCGGCTCCGGATCCGACTTCGGCTCCGACTCAGGATCTGGCCTCGTCGACTTCGCCGACCTCAACGCCGATCTCGATCTCGACGCCGAAGCCGACATCGACCTCCCGGAACCGGGCTACCGCGCCGCCCGCGAGCGGTTCGACGGGTTCCTCGACGGCGGGATCCGGTCGTACGCCGACACGCGCGACGACCTCTCGCGGGCCGTCGAGGCGCCCACCCTCGCGGTCTCCCGGATGTCGCCGTACCTCGCCGTCGGCGCCATCGGGATCCGGGAGGTGTGGGCGGACGCGACCGACGCGTTCGAGGCGGCGACGGGCGACGAGCGCCGCAACGTCGACAAGTACCGCGACGAGCTGTCGTGGCGCGAGCAGATGTACCACCTCCTGTACTACAACCCCGACCTAGCCGCGACGAACTACAAGTCGTTCCCGAACCCGATCGCGTGGCGCGACGACGACGCGGCGTTCGAGGCGTGGACGGCGGGGCGGACGGGCTACCCCCTCGTCGACGCCGGGATGCGCCAGCTGAACGCAGAGGGGTACGTTCACAACCGCCCGCGACAGGTCGTCGCGAGCTTCCTGACGAAACACCTCCTGATCGACTGGCGGCGCGGGGCGCGCCACTTCGCGGAGCGGCTGATCGACCACGACCACGCCTCGAACCACGGCGCGTGGCAGTGGACCGCCTCGACGGGGACGGACTCGGTGGACGTGCGCATCTTCGATCCGGTGGCGCAGGCGGCGAAGTACGATCCGGACGCGCGGTTCGTGAAGGCGTACGTCCCCGAACTGCGGGACGTGCCGGCCGAGACGGTCGTCGACTGGCCGACCCTCTCGCGGCGCGAGCGGGAGGCGCTCGCCCCCGACTACCCGCACCCGATCGTCGACCGGGACGAGGGGTACGAGCGCGCGCAGCGCGTCTTCGAGGAGGCGCTCGGCAAGCGGTGAGCCCGGCTCGTCCCCGGGTCATTTTTCACCCGCTGTGGTGAACACCGTCGTCATGTCCTCCGTCACGATCGCGGACGTCGAGGCCGCCGCGGACCGACTCGAACCGGCGGCGATCGTCCAGCGCACGCCCGTCGAGCGCAGCCGGTCGCTGAGCGAGCGGTGCGGCGCCGACGTACGTCTCAAGATGGAACACCTCCAGCGAACCGGCTCGTTCAAGACGCGGGGCGCGTACAACGCGATCTCGCGGGCGGTCGAGGGGGCCGCGGACGGGACCGACGGGCCCGATATCGACCGCGTCGTGGCCGCGAGCGCGGGCAACCACGCGCAGGGGGTCGCGCTGGCGGCCTCCGGCGCGGGGATCGACGCGACGATCGTGATGCCGGAGTCGGCGCCGGCGGCGAAGATCGAGGCGACCCGCGGCTACGGCGCCGAGGTCGTGCTCCGCGGGAGCGCGTTCCCGGAGGCGATGGCGCACGCCCAGACGCTGGTCGACGACCCCGGGACGCGGTTCGTCCACGCGTTCGACGACCCCGACGTGGTCGCCGGGCAGGGGACGCTCGGGTTGGAGGTGATAGACCAGGTCCCCGATGTCGACACCGTCCTCGTCCCGGTCGGCGGCGGCGGGCTCGCCGGCGGGGTCGCGACCGCGGTCAAGGCGCGGTCGCCGGAGACGCGGGTCGTGGGGGTCCAGACCGAGGGGGCTTCCACGCTCTCGGAGAGCCTCGCGGCCGGCGAGCTGGTGACGCGCGAGGAGCCGGACACCATCGCCGACGGGATCGCGACCGGCGGGCTGAGCGAGCTCACCTTTGGCCTCCTGAACGAGCACCTCGACGACGTGGTCGTCGTGAGCGACGACGACGTGGCGGCCGCCATCCTGCTCCTCCTGGAGCGCGCGAAGCAGATGGTCGAGGGCGCGGGCGCGACCGCCGCGGCCGCCCTCCTCGACGACGACGCTGTCGACGAGCTCGATCTGGCCGGCGAGACGGTCGTCCCCCTGCTCTGCGGCGGCAACATCGACGTGACGACGCTGAAGGAGGTGGTGACCCACGCCCTGGTCGAGCGCGGCCAGCTGATCGAGCTCTCCGTCAGGATCGACGACACGCCCGGGACGATGGGCGAGATCAGCACCCTGATCGGCGCGGAGCGCGCAAACATCCGGACCGTGCGCCACGAGCGCAGCCGACCGGACCTCCCGGTCGGCGACGCAGACCTCGTGTTCGAGGTGGAGACCAACGGGCCGGCCCACGTCGACCGCGTCCTGAAGGCGGTGCGCGAGGCGGGGTACGAGGTGGCGTGGACGACGCAGGAGGAGTGAGGGGCGGAATCGGTTGCTTATAAACAGACCTGCGGTGGCGCGTGCCTCCGAGGCCGCTTTGCGGCCGAAGAGCACGCGCGAGGGACGCGGTGAGCGCTCGCAGAGCGCGAACCGCGAGGCTGGGGAGGTATGAGGCGCGGGGCTGTGCGGGGCGGGATTCGAAGGGGCAGCCGGGAGGCCGGCGCAGGCGACGCAAGCACCGCAGCGAAGGAGCGACAGCGACTGAGCGAGGAGCACAGCGAGCGTGCGCCGGCCTCCCGGCTGGGGCTTCGGAGAGGTCCGCGCGCTCGATCCGACGATAGCCGTTTATAAGCGAACGACCGGGACTTTAGACGCGTTCTCCGCCGCTCCGCCACCAGCAACGGTCGTTTATAAGCGATCGACAGACTACTCGTAGTGACGCTCTCAGTCGATCCGACGGTTTAAAACTCTCACCGTAGCAACGACCCGGTAATGAGTCTCGTCGTTACCGACACCCTGGAAGACGAGCGCGTCGAGTTCACGGCCGACGGCGACGTCACGCTGTACGTCTGCGGCCTGACGGTGTCGGACGACCCCCACCTCGGACACGCCCGCCTGTGGTTCCACGCCGACGTCCTCCACCGGTGGCTCGAACACGTCGGCTACGACGTGCGCCACGTCGAGAACGTCACCGACGTCAACGAGAAGATCACGGCCCGCGTGGGCGAGCGCGACGACTGGACCGCAGAGCGCGACGTGGCCGAGACGTTCACCGCGACCACCTTCGACGCGATGCGCGGGCTGAATCTTTTGCGGGCCGAGGTGTACCCCCGCGTCACCGAGCACGTCCCGGAGATAATCGACCTCGTCGAGACGCTGGTCGAGAAGGGGTACGCCTACGAGTCAAACGGCTCCGTCTACTTCGACGTGACCGGCTTCGACGAGTACGGGAAGCTTTCGAACCAGGAGATCGAAGAGCTCGAAGCGCAGGGCGAGCCCGACGAACGGTCGGAGAAGCGCAACCCGGCGGACTTCGCGCTGTGGAAGGCCGACGGCGTGAGCGAGACCGCCGCGCGCGAGCACGCGAAACACGACCACGGCGCCGAGACGCCCGCGGGCGAGACGTGGGAGTCGCCGTGGAGCGAGGGACGGCCCGGATGGCACGTCGAGTGCTCGGCGATGTCGACGACGCACCTCGGCGACACCCTCGACATCCACATGGGCGGCCGCGACCTGGTCTTCCCGCACCACGAGAACGAAATCGCGCAGTCGGAGGCCGCCACCGGCGAGACGTTCGCGCGCCACTGGCTCCACGTCGGCCTCCTGGCGATGGACGGCGAGAAGATGTCCTCCTCGATCGGCAACTTCTGGACCGTGCCGGACGCCTTAGACGAGCTCGGCGTCAACGTGGTCCGCACCTTCTACGCCGGGGCCGCCTACCGCTCCGAGCAGGCGCTCACCGAGGAGACGATCGCCGAGGCCGAGGAGCGCTGGGAGCGGCTCTCGCGAACCTACGACCGCGCGGTCGACGCGCTCGACTCCGTGGACGCCCGCGCGAAGGCCGCGGACGACACCCTCCGCGAGGCCGTCGACGCCGCGCGCGACGACTTCGCGGCCGCGATGAACGACGACCTGAACCTCCGGGAGGCGACCGCGGCGCTCCTCGATCTCACCGACGCGGTGAACCGGCACGTGGACGGGGTCAACGACGCGGACGGGGCCGACGACGCGGACGGAGCCGCCGACGCGACGGCAGCCTACGACTACCGCGGCCTCCGCGAGGCCGTCGAGGCGTTTGAAGCGCTGGGCGGCGACGTGCTCGGCCTCCAGTTCGAGTCGACGACCGACGGCGACGTGGACCTGGCCGGCGAGCTGGTCGAACTCGTGTTGGACGTGCGCGAGGCCGAGCGCGAGGCCGGCAACTACGAGCGCGCCGACGAGCTGCGGGACGCGCTACAGGAGGTCGGCGTCGAGATCGAAGACGAGCCGGACGGGGCGTCGTACCGGTTCGAATAGCGTCGGGACGACGAATTCTCCGGGAACTGCTTGTCAATCGTTGCCGGCACGACCGCAGCGAACGCCTCCGAAGCCCCAGCCGCTCGGCTATACGTAGGTGCCGTCGACGACACGGATGAGACCTCCAAAGCCCCAGCCGCGAGGGCGGCGCACACTCGTTGCGCGCCTCGCTCGTTCGCTTCGCTCACTCGCTGCGGTGCTTACGTCGTCTGCGCCGCCCTCGCGGCTGCCCCTTTGAGTCCCACCCGACCGCGCAGCCCCGCACCTCACGCCTCCCCAGCCTCGTCCCTGGCACCCTCCGTTTCGCTTCGGGAGCCAGCGACTCCCTCGCGCGTGCTCCTCGCGGCCGCCTTCGGCGGCACGCTCGGAGGCACGCGCCACCGTCGCGTTTCTTATAAGTAACTGTCCCCGTGGTGTCTTACTCCAACACGTGCTCGGTGTCGTACGACCCGAGCACCTTCACCCACCCCTTGTCGGCGATCGCCTCGATGTCCCCCACCGCCTTCGCCATGTGTTCCTCGTAGAGGCCGGCGTCGACGTCGAAGTGGAACAGGTAGTCGCCGAGGCGCTCGCCGCTCGGGCGCGACTCGATCCGCGAGAGGTTGAGGTTGCGGTCGGCGAACGCCTCCAGGAGCTCCAAGAGGAGTCCGGGATAGTTCGCGTTCGGGTAGACGATCAGGGTCGTCTTGCCGCCGGCGTCGGACTTGGCGGACTCGGGCGCGACGACGAGGAACCGGGTCGCGTTGGAGGTGCGGTCCTGGATGTCCTCGGCGAGGATCTCGAGGTCGTCGCCGGCGTTGTCCGGATGCCCGATCCCGGCGACGCGCGCGTCCTCGCGGGCGCGCTCGACCCCGCGGGCGGTGGAGGCGACCGCTTCGAGGCCCGCCGACGGGTAGTTGGCCTCCAGCCAGTTGCGACACTGCGCGAGCGCCTGCGAGTGGCTGGCGACGACGTCGAACTCCGACCCCTGCGCGAGGAGGGCGTGGCGGATCGGAGTGACGACCTCGCGAGTGACCGCGACGTCGTGGTTCGCGAGGGCGTCGAGGCTCTCCGTGACGGAGCCCTCGATGCTGTTCTCGATGGGGACGACTCCGCGCTCGAACTCGCCGGCCGCGACGGCGTCGACGATGGCGGTGACCGACTCGCGGAACGACACCTCGGCGGCGACGGCCCGCGCCGCACGGTGCGAGTACGTGCCGGCGGGGCCGAGCGTGACGGCGTTCATCGCTCCTACCTATCAGACCGCGTTAGAAAAACGTGCGGGGTCGCGCGGATATTGGCTGGAGGGGCCGGGAGGACCGGGACTCAGTCCCCGCCGTCGGTCGGCACCGCCGCCAGCGCCGACTCCGCGGTCCGGACCGCGGTCGCGCCGTCGCGCCGCCCCACCACGACGACGAGCGTCTCCCCGGCGACCCCCGCGGCCTCGACCGCGACGCCGGCGGCGGCGAGCCGGCGGAGGACCGCCGCGAGCGCCGCGGCGTCGACCGCGCCGGTCGCGAGGATCGCGGTGTCCGTCCCCTCCGGCACGACCGCCGCGCCGCCGACGCGGAGGAGAGGGCCGGCGCCGTCGATGTCGGCACCGTCGCCGTCGGCGTCCTCCCCGTCGACGACGCCGACCCCGCTCCGCATCGACACGCTGGCGGGTCGGTCCGCGGTCGCGTAGTCGGACAGCTCCTCGCGGAACCGGCGGAGCGCGGTCGCGATCGCGTCGGGATCGCCGTCGAGGCCGGCCTCGTCGGCCAGCCACGCGGCGGCGGCGCTGTGGTTGAGGACGCCGGCGCGGAGCGCGTCGAGGACGAAGGGGCGCGCGCGGGCGGCCTCGCGGGTCTCGGCTGCGAGCGACATGGCCGGACCTGCGGCGCGGGGCGGCATGGCGGTTTCGGTCGGGATCCGGGGTTCTCGCGTTGGCCGAAAGAGCCGCCGCCGCGTTCCCGCGCGCCCGAACCCTCCGAAGTCCCTAAGAGCGGCGCGCCCCCAGCAGGCGTATGCAGTCGCTCGTCATCGTCGCACACGGCTCACACCTCAATCCGGGGTCGAGCGCGCCGACGTACGACCACGCGGACACGATCCGCGCGACCGGCGCCTTCGACGAGGTGCGCACCGGCTTCTGGAAGGAGGAGCCGCACTTCCGCGAGGTGCTCCGCACCGTCGAGGGCGACGAGGTCTACGTCGTCCCGCTGTTCGTCTCGGAGGGCTACTTCACCGAGCAGGTGATCCCCCGCGAACTCCGGCTCGACGGCTGGGACGTCTCCGAGTGGGACTCCGACGGCCTCTCCGCCGATCAGGCAACCCTCATCGCCGAGGACATCGGCCGCGAGGTCCACTACTGCGGCCCGGTCGGGACCCACCGCGCCATGACCGACGTGATCGTCCGGCGCGCGGAGTCGGTCACCGGCGACCCCGACGTGGGCGACGGGTTCGGCCTCGCCGTGGTCGGCCACGGCACAGAGCGCAACGAGAACAGCGCGAAGGCGATCGAGTACCACGCCGACCGGATCGCCGACCGCGACCGCTTCGACGAGGTGAAGGCGCTGTACATGGACGAGGATCCCGAGGTCGACGACCTCCCCGAGCACTTCGAGAGCGACGACGTGGTCTTAGTCCCCCTCTTCATCGCCGACGGCTACCACACCCAAGAGGACATCCCGGAGGACGTGGGGCTCTGTGAGGACCACACCGAGGGATACGACGTGCCGACCGACGTGGACGGCACCCGGATCTGGTACGCGGGCGCGGTGGGCACCGAGCCCCTGATGGCCGACGTAATCCTCGAGCGCGCCGCCGACGCCGGCGCCGACCTCGGGACCGCGCTCGACGACGTGCGCGAGACGACCCGCGTCGCCACGGGGGACTGACCGTGCCGGAACCCACCGCCGATTCGGCCGACCCGCCGCAGGGCGACGACCCCGAGCCCCCCGAGATCGACCTCCCGAGCGACGCCTTCGACGCGGTCCTCGACGCGCTCGCCGAGCGCGACCCCGGCGACCCCCTCCGGTTCGAGGGGTTCAGCGTCGCGCGCGGCGAGGAGACCGACGACGAAGGCGACGGCGAGAGCGTCTCCGACGAGTACGTCCTCGCCGACGGCGACCGGCCGACCCGACTGAGCGAGCGCGAGCTCCACGCCGCCCTCTCCGAGCGCGCCCCCGCGGTCACCGACTGGTACGTCTTCGAGCGCGTCGTGGGCGAGTTCGGTCCCCGCCGCGCGTTCCTGCGCTGGCTGGAGGACGCCAACGGCGCGACGGTGGCGGCCCGGTACGCCGCGCTCGCCGAGGGGATCGAGCGCGCGTGGGGCGAACTACGGATTACGGCCACCGTCACCGACCGCGGCGAGCGCCGGTACGACGTGCGCCACGCCGACGACGCCGGCGTCCCGGTCGACGAGCTCGACGCGTACGACGACCCCCTCGACGCCCGCGATCTGGTGACGTTCGACGAGAAGGGCCGGTACCGGCCCCTCAAGACCGCGCCGTCGCTCGCGGGCGACTGGGTCTTCCCCGACCTCGGCCCGCGCGACGCGTACGAGGCGGTCGAGACGATATACCCCGCGACGGTCGCCAACTGGCACCGGGAGCGCGAGGGCGAGCTCGACGTGACCCACTGGCGCGAGGCGATGGAGCGCCAGTCCGGCATCTACGGCGTGATCAAGACATGGGACCGCGGCGAGGGGTACGAGCACGTGAACTGGGTCGCGGAGGCGTGCTGCGACGACTCGCAGTGCCTGAAGCGCCGCGAGTGGGAGTACGACGACGAGACCGACCTCGACGTCGACGGCGGCGACGGCGTCTTCCCCTGCCGGGAGCCCTGCTCGGTGGTCGTCTCGGCCGCGCGCAAGTGGACCCGGCTGGAGAGCGAGGTCCCCCGGACCTACGAGTTCGAGCTGACGCCGAGCGAGAAGGAGCAGGTCGAGGACATCATCGACGCGGTCGCCGACGGCCGGATCGACGAGATCCGCGAGGCCGACACGAAGGAGGGGGCGAACCGCTACCGCGCGCGGTTCCTGCGCGCCAAGCTGTTCGACGACGAGGGGAACCTCGGCGGCGTGCCGACCGACCCGGACGAGGAAGACGAGGAGTAGCGGGGGTCGGCGCCGGGCGGAGGCGCCCGTTACGCGACCCGTTCAATTCTTGGACCGCCCGGCTCCGCGAGCCGTCCTCAGATCGGGTACTCGCGCGGTTCGTGCTGGATGGAGATCCACTTCGTCTCCGTGATCTCCCGGAGGAACGCGTCGCTGTTGTACTCGCCCACGCCCGAGGCGCCGATCCCGCTGAACGGGACGTGCGCCTCGTCGTTGATCGGCTGGTCGTTGATGTGGACGTTCCCGGTCTCCATGCGGCCGGCGATCTCCTTCGCGACCGAGAGGTCGCCGGCGTGGACGGCGCCGGAGAGCCCGTACTCGGTGTCGTTGGCGATCGCGACCGCCTCGTCCACGTCGGAGAACGGGATAACCGGCGCGATGGGACCGAAGTGCTCGTTACACGCCGCCGCCATGTCGTTGGTCACGTCCGAGAGGACGGTCGGCCGCACGACGAGCGAGTCGTCGACGCCGTCGATCTCTGCCGTCTCCCCGCCGGTTTCGAGGGTCGCGCCGGCGTCAACCGTCTCCTCGACGTACGCCAGCATCTCGTCGCGCTGCGACTCGTCGATGATGGGGCCGACGACCGTGTCGGGCTCGTGGGCGCTCCCGACGGCCAGCGCCTCGGCGCGCTCCGTCAGCTTCGCGACGTACTCGTCGTAGACGTCCTCGTGGACGATGTGACGGTTGATCGAGATGCAGACCTGTCCCTGGTGGACGAAGGAGCCGAACGTCGCCGCGTCGACGGCGCGGTCGACATCGGCGTCGCTCGCGACGACGAACGCGTTGTTGCCGCCGAGCTCCATCGCCGGCACCGCGAGGTTCTCGCCCGCGAGCCCCGCGACGTGCTGGCCGACCTCGGTCGAGCCGGTGAACGAGACCACGTCGCTCTCCGGATGGCTGGCGACGCGGTCGCCGATCTCGGAGCCGCGACCGGTGACGACGTTGATCACGCCCTCGGGGAGGTCGGTCTTCTCGAAGAGCTTCGCGAACAGCAGCCCGCCCGTGATCGGGGAGTTCGTCGAGGGCTTGAGGACGACGCTGTTCCCGGCGGCGATGGCGGGGAGGACGGCCCGCGCGCTCAGGTTCAGCGGGAAGTTCCACGGTGAGATGACCGTCACCACGCCCTTCGGGCCGCGCTCGACGATGTTCTCCTTGCCGGGGATGTTCGACTCCGCGTGCTCGCCCTTCATCCGGCGCGGCAGCGTCGCGGCCTCGCCGGCGTGGTCGGACGCGATCTGGATCGAGGTCTCGCCCATGATCGCCGAGCCGCCGGCCTCGTGGGCCAGCAGGTCGACGACCGCCTCGTCGTGCTCCTGGAGGGCCTGCAGGAACTGCTGGATCACCGCCGAGCGCTGCGCCGGCGGCGCCTCGGCCCACTCCTCCTGCGCGGCGGCCGCGGCCTCGTAGGCGGCGTCGACGTCGCCCTCGGTCGCGCTCGGCACCTCGGCGACGACCTCGCGCGTCGAGGGGTCCTCGACGGCGATGGTCTCGTCGTCACCGGCGGCGACCCACTCGCCGTCGATGTACTGTGCGCTCCAGTCGGCGTCGATGGACAGGTCGGTCGACATCTGTGTTTTACCAAATGGTAGAAAAACGGATAAGGCGGCCGATAGGAGTGAAATCGCCCGGATCACAGCTCGTCGACAGGTCTCCGGAGGCGGCTTTCGCCCGTCGTCGATCGGTCGTCGGCTGGCGGATCGCGCGCTCGCGTGCGTGCGATCAGGCGTCGCGAAAGCTTTAGACGGGGGAACGGCCTACGTCGGGGCAATGAGTCGCGGCCCCGAGCTGATCATCACGGAGAAGGACAACGCGGCGCGTCGCATCGCCGACATCCTGAGCGGCGAGTCCGCGACGGCGGAGCGGGAGAACGACGTGAACGTCTACAAGTGGGGCGGCAAGCGCTGTATTGGCCTCTCTGGCCACGTCGTCGGGGTCGACTTCCCCGCCGAGTACAACGACTGGCGCGACGTGGAGCCCGTCGAGTTGATCGACGCGCCGGTCACCAAAGAGCCCACGCAGGAGGGGATCGTCGCCGCGCTCCGCAAGCTCGCGCGCAACGCCTCCCGGGTCGTCATCGCGACCGACTACGACCGCGAGGGCGAACTGATCGGCAAGGAGGCGTACGAGCTGGTGCGCGAGGTGAACGAGGACGCCCCGATCGACCGGGTCCGCTTCTCCTCGATCACCGAAAACGAGGTGCGGGAGGCGTTCGCGAACCCCGACGAGCTCGACTTCGACCTGGCCGCCGCCGGCGAGGCCCGACAGGTGATCGACCTGACGTGGGGCGCGGCGCTCACCCGGTTCCTCTCGCTGTCCGCCCGCCAGCTCGGCGACGACTTCATCTCGGTGGGCCGGGTGCAGGGGCCGACCCTCAAGCTGATCGTCGACCGCGAACGGGAGATCCAGGCGTTCGACCCCGAGTCCTACTGGGAGCTGTACGGGAACCTGACCAAGTCCGGGGGCGACCCCTTCGAGGCGCGCTACTTCTACCTGAACGACGAGGGCAACGAGGCCGAGCGCGTCTGGGACGGCGACGTCGCCGAGGTGCTCACCGAGGCGCTCGACGCGACCGACGAGGCGGTCGTCGACGACGTGCGCCGTCGCACCCGCACCGACGACCCGCCGACCCCCTTCAACACCACGGCGTTCATCCGCGCCGCGGGCTCGCTCGGCTACTCCGCGCAGCGCGCCATGTCGCTCGCGGAGGACCTGTACACCGCCGGCTACGTCACGTACCCCCGGACCGACAACACGGTGTACCCCGACGACTTAGAGCCCCGCGAGCTGATCGAGGAGCTCTCGGCGGCCTCGACGTTCGGGAAGGACGCGAAGTCGCTCCTCGAACAGGAGGAGATCGAGCCCACCGAGGGGGACGAGGAGACGACCGACCACCCGCCGATCCACCCGACCGGCGAGCTCCCCTCGGCCTCGGACCTCTCGGAGGACGAGTGGGAGGTGTACGAGCTGATCGTCCGCCGCTTCCTCGCGACCTGCGCCGAGCCCGCGACGTGGGAGCGGCTCCGCGTCGTCGCCCTCGCGAACGACGCGGCGACGGAGGTCGCCGAGCGCGCGGACGGCCTCGCCGCCCTCCGCGACCCCGAGGAGGCGTCGAGTCCCGCCGACCTCGTCGCCGACGGCGGGCTCCGGCTGAAGGCGAACGGCAAGCGCCTGCTGGAGGCCGGCTACCACGACGTGTACCCGTACCGCTCCAGCGACGAGCGGATCGTCCCCGACGTGGAGGTCGGCGAGACGCTCGCGCTCGCCGACCGGCGGACGGACGCGAAGGAGACCCAGCCGCCCCGCCGGTACGGCCAGTCCCGGCTCATCGAGGAGATGGAGAAGCGCGGCGTCGGCACGAAGGCGACCCGCCACCGCACCTTAGAGAAGCTCTACGACCGCAACTACATCGAGAGCGACCCGCCGCGGCCGACCCGGCTCGCGGAGGCGGTCGTCGAGGCGGCCGAGGAGTTCGCCGAGCACGTCGTGAGCGAGGAGATGACCGCCCAACTGGAGCGGGACATGCAGGCGATCGCCGCCGGCGAGAAGGGGTACGAGGAGGTGACCGAGGCGTCCCGCGAGCTGCTCGACCGCGTGTTCGACGACCTCACCGAGTCGCGCGAGGCGGTCGGCGACCACCTCCAGAAGTCGCTGAAGGCGGACAAGACGCTGGGTCCCTGCCCCGAGTGCGGCGAGGACCTCCTCGTCCGGAAGTCCCGACAGGGGTCGTACTTCGTCGGCTGCGACGGCTATCCCGACTGCGAGTACACGCTGCCGCTCCCCTCCACGGGGAAGCCCCTCATCCTCGACGAGACCTGCGAGGACCACGAGCTCCGGCACGTGAAGATGCTCGCGGGCCGGAAGACGTTCGTCCACGGCTGCCCGCAGTGCAAGGCCGACGAGGCCGACGAACAGGAGGACGAGGTGATCGGCGTTTGCCCCGAGTGCGGAGAAGAGCACGGCGGCGAGCTCGCCATCAAGCGGCTCCGCTCCGGCTCCCGGCTCGTCGGCTGCACGCGCTACCCCGACTGCGACTACTCGCTCCCGCTCCCCCGGCGCGGCGAGATCGAGGTCACCGACGAGACCTGCGAGGAACACGGCCTGCCGCACCTCCGGGTCCACTCCGGCGACGAGCCGTGGGAGCTCGGCTGCCCCATCTGCAACTACCGGGAGTTCACCGCCCGACAGGAGGGGTCGGAGCTCCAGACCGTCGAGGGGATCGGCGAGAAGACCGCCGAGAAGCTGCAGGACGCCGGCGTCGACGGCGTCGACGACCTCAAGTCGGTCGATCCGGACGAGCTGGCGGCCGACGTCGACGGCGTGGGCGCAGACACGGTGCGCGACTGGCAGGCGAAGGCGGACTGAGGCGAAGACGGACCACCGCCGCACGTCGGGGCTCGCGGAGCCCCGCCGTCGGGGGGTTCCCTCGCTGTTTATAAGTTCAGAGCCCGTCAAGCGGAGTATGGATGGATCGTGACGGCGAGTCGACACCCCGCGTCGTGCGGGCGTTCGTCGAGGCGGTTCCGACCCCGGCGATAGCCTGCGATCCGGAGACGCACGCGGTCCGGGCGGCGAACGGTCCGGCGGTCGCGCTGCTCGGACAGGACCGCGGAACGCTGACGCTGATGGGACTCACGGACCTCGGCGAGGCCGACGAGACGGTCGACGGCGAGTCGGTGACCGCGGCCGTCGAGGCGGCGGTCGACCGGGAGGGCGTCACCGATTTCGAGTGGGAGACCGGCGGGGAGCGCGGGCGTCGGCGGCTCTCACTGTCGCTTCACACGACGACGATCGGCGACGAGCGGTGGCTGATCGTCGGGCTGACCGACGTGACCGACCGGGTCACGGCCGAGGAGGAGCTCCGGTCGCAGCTGCGGGTCGTCGACGCCGTCGCCTCGACGGTGCCGTCGGCGCTGTTCCAGTGTACCGCGGAGGGGACGCTCGCGCGCTGGAACGACCGGCTCGCGGCCGACGCCGAGCGCGGCGGCGAGGAGCTGTCCGGGACCGACCTGACGGCGCTGTTCGACGGCGAGACCCGCGGCGCCGTCGCCGGGGCGCTCCGGCGCGTGTACCGCGACCGCGAGCCGGCCGACTGCGAGGCGACGCTGCTGACGCGGTCCGGCGAACGCGTTCCCTACCGGCTCGCGCTGGGACCGATCGTCGACGGGGACGAGGTCGTCGGCGCGATCGGCGTCGGCGAGGACCGAACGGAGGCGTCGCTCCGCGAGGAGCGCCTCGCCGTCCTGACGCGGGTGCTCCGGCACAACTTCCGGAACGACCTCAACGTGGTGACCGGGTTCACGGAGCGGGCCATCGACGCTGTCGAGGACCCGGAGCTGGCGACGGAGCTCGAACGGGTCGTCGACACCGCCGAGCGCCTGCTCCGCGTCGGCGAGACCTCCCGGCGCGTCGAGCGGCTGCTCTCCGACCGGCCCGCCCCCCAGTCGATCGACCTCGCCGACGCCGTCGACGAGGCGCTCCGCTCGCTCCCGCCGGAGCTCCGCGAGGGCGCCGACGTCGAGGTCGACGTGCCCGAGGGGATCACGGTGTCGGCGATCGGCTACCTCGCCGAGGCGATCGCGGAGCTCGTCGACAACGCGATCCGGCACAGCGACGCCGACCGCCCGCGCGTCGAGATCACGGCCGCCGAGCTCCCGAGCGAGTCGTGGGCGTCGCTCGTCGTCGCCGACGACGGACCGGGGATCCCGCCGGCCGAGCGGTCGGTGCTCACCGGCGAGGAGACGCCGCTGGAGCACGCCAGCGGGCTGGGCCTCTGGTACGTCAACTGGATCGTCACCGCCGGCGGCGGGGGGTTCGACATCGGGGACAGCAAGGCCGGCGGGACGCGGATCGAGATGGAGCTTCGGACGCCGAACGGCGGGTGAGCGACGGGGAGGGGGGTCCGAGCGCCGCCGTCACTCGACGAGCCGGAGCTCGTCGCCGACCGCGACCGGGTCGGCCGCGCCGGCCGGGAGCTCGATCACCGTGTCCGCGCGGCCGCGGCCCAGCCCGACGAACGGGGCGAGCCGCTTCGTCTTCTGCACCTCGCCGTCGACGAGCCAGACGGCGTCGATCGCGAAGGGGACGAACAGCATGTGGAGCCACTGCGTGTCGGGCGCGTCGAAGGGGAACACCAGGGCGTAGCCGTCTGGGATCGACCGCCGGAACATCAGCCCGCGGCCCTGTTCGAATGCCGAGCGCGCCACGTCGACGTCGCTCGCGAGGACGGTCTCCTCGGAGCCGCCGGACCGGTCGCTGCGGTGGACGAGTCGCACGCTCCGCACGTGACGGGCATCGGATAAATAGCCTCGCGATCGGCCGGCGTCGTCGGCGTCAGCTGCCGAGCTAGCTCGCGTCGCCGTACGTCTCCTCGAGGTACTCGACGATGTCGTCGCTCTCGGGCATCCCCTCGATCCCGTTGGCCTCGTCGACGAGGACGGGGACGCCGGTCTGGCCGGAGACCGCCTCGACTTCCGTGCGCTCGCCGTGCGAGCGCGGCACCATCACCGACTCGTACTCCAAGTCGAGCTCGGCGAGCTTGGTCTTCACTTTCGCGCAGTACGGGCAGCCTTCCAGTTCGTAGAGCGTCAGGTCCGTCATCACCGGCGGGTAGGGGACAGACGCGTAAAGAAGTACGGTGGGCGGTCGCGGCGCGCGCACGGGCGGCGGGGGTAACTGTGAGACCGAGAGACTGAAAGACCGCTTGTACTCTCTGGAAAGCATATATCCGTGCCGAGCGGACGTGGGGGTATGAACCGCCGTACGCTGCTCGGGGGCGTCGGAGTCGCGTTCGCGTCGTCGCTCGGCGGCTGTCTCGACGGCTCGGTCGGGGACGGCGACGGCAGTGGAGGCGGCACCGGGGGCGACGGCGACCGCCCCACCGAGCTCCGCGACGCGACGTTCACGACCGGGATCGAGGGCGCGCCGGCGGCCGACGAACCGCCCCGTATCGCGTTCGACGAGGCGGCGTCGCGGGTGACGGTGGAGGGAACAATCAGCTACTCGTCGAGCTCGTGCGGCGAGGTCGCGCTCGACCGCGCGACGTACGACGCGGCGGAGAGCGCGGCCAGCGTGCGGGTGGTTGGCCGCCGGGACGCCGAGGCGGGCGAGGAGTGCACGGACGACATCGCGGCCGACTCCTACCGGGTCGAGCTGACGTTCGACGGGGGCGTCCCCGAGACGGTCGAGGCGGTCGAGGACGGGGAGTTCGACGAGTTCGTCGTGACCGCGCCGTAGCGGCGGCGAACGGAGAGAGAAGGCCGAGCCGCGTTTGGACCGACCGTGCTTAGAGGATGACGCCGCGCGTCTGCAGCACGTAGTAGAGCGCCAGCAGCGCCGCGATCACGTACTGGCCGAGCGCGACCTCGTCGTACTCGCCGACCGCGACCTTGATCAGCGGGTAGGCGATGATCCCGGCCGCGAGCCCGTCGGCGATCGAGTAGGCGAACGGCATCACGGTGACGGTGAGGCCGGCGGAGACGGCCCACGCGGGGTCGTCCCAGTCGACATCGACGAGCCCCTGCAGCATCATCACGCCGACGACGATCAGCGCGATGAAGGAGGCGTACGCCGGGATGGCGGCGACGAGGGGGATCACGGCGAGCGACGCCAGGAACAGCAGCGCGACGACCAGCGCCGTCAGGCCGGTGCGGCCGCCCTCCTCGACGCCGGTCGACGACTCGATGTACGTCGTCACCGTGGAGGTGCCGAGCACCGCGCCCGCGGTCGTCCCCACCGCGTCGGCCATCAGCGGCTTGTCCATGTCGGGGAGGTCGCCGTCCTCGTCGAGGAAGTCGCCGAACTGCGAGACGCCGATGAGCGTCCCGGCGGTGTCGAAGAAGTCGACGAAGAAGAACGTGAACACGACCAGAACGAACGTCAGGGGGTCGATCTGTCCCAGCCCGTCGACGAACGCGCCCGCGAGCGGGGTGATGTCGTACTGGGCGCTCGGGAGTGACTCGGGCGTGATCGCGCCGCGCTCGAAGACCCCGGCGAGGGTGAGCCCCCAGCCGGCCAGCGACGTGGTCACGATGCCGATCACGATCGAGCCCGTGATCCCGCGGGCCCAGAGGCCGAAGGTGAACGCGAGCCCGAGCAGGCCTAAGATCGCCCACGGGTTCCCGAAGACCCCGCCGAGCGTGACGAGCGTCGCCTCGTCGGGGACGACGATCTGGAGCTCCTGGAAGCCGATGAACAGCAGGAACAGCCCGATACCCGCTCCGACCGAGCGCTTCACCGGCTCGGGGAACAGCCGGATGACGTACTCGCGCGCGCCGACCGCGGTGAGGATCATGAACAGGACCCCTTCGACGAACACCGCGGCCAGCGCCGTCTGCCACGGGATTCCGAGCCCCAGCACGACCGTGTACGCGAAGAAGGCGTTGAGGCCGAGCCCCGGCGCGAGCCCGAACGGCCGGTTGGCGTACAGCGCCATCACCGCCGTCGCGATCGCCGCCGAGAGGATCGTGGCGATGGCGATCATCTGGAAGACCTCGTTCGGTCCGTACCCCTCGATCTGGATCGCTTCGGAGAGGATCGCGGGGTTCACCACGATGATGTACGACATCGCGAGGAACGTCGTGAGCCCCGCGACCAGCTCCGTCCGAGCGTCGGAGTCGTGCCCCTCCAGGTCGAACCGCGCAGCGAGCGTGTCTGTAAGCCCCATTGAACGGGTGAGTGTACCCCGGGATCGGGTGATAAGCTTTGCTGAACGCCAGCGTCTAGTGTACAAGATGCTGCATAAAAATCCGCCTCTAACCGTTGGATCTCCGAGGGAAATGCGCGAACGTGATTACTCGAACGTCGTCAGCGCGCCAACTGGGGCGTCGGTGATCGCCCGCGCGCGGTCCATCCCCTCGTCGCCGACGGCGATGAGCGTGAACACGCCGGTGACGTCGGCGTCGGCCTGCAGGGCGATGTCCAAGAGGAGCTCCTGGGTCTCCCCCGACCGGATCAGGTCGTCGACGACGAGGACCGTGTCGCCCGCGTCGATCGCGCTCGCCGGGAGGTAGTAGGTGAGCTCGATGCCGGAGGCGAGCCGCTGGCGCGACTCGATGAACTCCTCGACGGCGGTCTCCTTCGACTTCTTGGCGTACGCTAAGCGGGCGTCGAAGAAGGAGGCCATCGCCGCGCCGAGGGTGATCCCGTCGGTGGCGGCGGTGAGCACCACGTCGGGCGACTCGAACTCGAACGTCTCCGCGGCGACGGGCGCGACCAGGTCGAGGAACGGCTGGTCGAAGACGACGCCGGAGTTGTCGACGTACCCCTCGTCGTCGAACTCGACGCGGGCGAGCAGCTCGTCCGCGAGCGCCTCGCGGCCGACCGCCTCGACGACCTCGCTCGCGCGGTCGGTGCCGGGGAGCACGTGGCCGTTGACGTACCGGTTCAGGTCGCCCGCGGGCAGCCCCGTCACGTCGGACAGCTCCTCGTAGGTGCGCGTCTCCTTCAACATCCGCAACACGGCGACCGCCTGCAGCTGGAGGGCGGCCTTCTCTGCTCGGTTCATGCAGATGATCGTGATCGCACAAGTATGAATACGTCGAAGTCGTCGGGGGAGCCGATCGCCACGAACGTGGGTCCCACGGGAGGACGGGCGGCGCGGCCGGCGTTACTCCGGCGGATCCCGGAAGAAAATCTCCGGGTCGTCGACGGCGAACTCGACGCGGTCGCGGTCGTCGAGCGGGCGGAGTCGGATCGTCACGCGGCCCGCGTCGGCCGCGGCCGCTTCGAGCGCCTCCCCGTCCGAGTCGAGAACGAACGTCGGGACGCAGACGGCGATCTCGTCCGTCGCGTTCTCCGCGACCACCAGCCGGTAGATCGCCGTCTCGCCCGGCGCCGCGTACACGCGGACGGACTCGATCGTCGCCCCGGAGAGCAGGTCGTTGGCCTCGTCGAACTCCGATCCGGGCAACAGGACGTGGAGCCGCGCCTCGTCGACGATCGGGTTCACGTCGCCGGGGTGGAGCGCGAGCGCCTCCCACCCGCGGTCGCGGTACTCCGCCGCGGTCGCCTCGGTGTCGTCGAACACGCGCTGCCACCGCTCGCCGAGGTCGGCTCTGCTCATAGGGGGGAGCGACGCCGCGGGAAGGTAAACCTTCTCGCCTCTCCGTCGCGGATCGCCCGAGGCGAAAATCGGCCGCGAGCGCCGGTTTGACGCCGTCGACACTGTGCTATGTGACCACAGATCTTATAACCTCCGGTAGTATTGAACCGCCTATGCCACGCGATGACTCGGACGTGAACCGCCGGACGTACCTCAAGTACGTCGGAGGCACTGCGGCCGCCGTCGGGCTGGCCGGCTGTTCGGACGACGGCGGCGACGGAGGGGACGGAAGCGACGGGAGCGACGGCGACGACGGGTCGGACGGGATGGACGGCTCCGACGGGGAGGACGGAGACGACGAAGAGCAGCTCCCGGAGCCGGAGACCCGCGAGGAACACCTCCAGCGCGCGAACCTGCGGCTCAACGAGCGCGCCCCGTGGATCTTCCTCAACCGGCAGTACAGCGTGTACGGCATCGCGAGCCGGCTCGACTGGGACGCCCGCCGGGACGAGCGGATCGAGGCGCAGGCCATCTCGGTGACGGAGGGCGAGCCGTCTGTCACGATCACCCAGTCGTCGATGGACTCGGGGCTCGACCCCCACGACCACCGCGAGACGCCGACCGACAACATCGTGGTGCAGGCCCACGACGGCGTGCTCGGCCGCAACGCCGACGGCGACATCATCGATGCGCTCGCGACCGACTACGAGCGGCTCGAAGACGGGCGGGTCCGGTTCGAGATCCGCGACGGCGTCACCTTCCACAACGGCGACGAGCTCCAGCCCGCGGACGTCGCCTACAGCGTCAACCGCGTCGTCGACCCCGAGGTCGGGATCGAGAGCCCGCAGAGCGACCAGCTCGCCGGCGTCACGGGCGCCGAGGTCGTCGACGGCGGGGTCGAGGTGACCTCCGACGGGATCAACCCGATCGTGTTCTCGCTTTTCGCCTCGTACTGTAAGGTCGTCCAGCAGGACTGGATCGAGTCGCGCGAGTCCTCGGAGATCAACTCCGACATGAACGGGACCGGTCCGTTCCAGGTCGTCGAGTACGAGCAGGACGTGGAGATCGTCTACGAGCCCTACGAGGACTACTGGGGCGACGCGCCGGAGATCGATGAGCTGACGATCCGCGCCGCCAGCGAGTCGAGCACGCGGGTCTCGGAGCTGCTCGCCGGCGAGACGGACCTGGTCGTCAACGTGCCGCCGCAGGAAGTGAGCCGCGTCCGCGACGAGGACAGCACGGAGGTCGCGGCGGTGCCGAGCACCCGCGTCATCTTCAACGCCATGCGCTACGACGTGGAGCCGTTCTCCAGCCCGGAGTTCCGGCGGGCGCTGAACTACGCGATCGACCTGGACAGCATCATCGAGAACATCTTACAGGGGTTCGCCGACCCGACCGGCCAGCCCACCCTCGAGGGATTCGTCGGCTACAACGAGGAGGTCGACCCGTACCCGCAGGACGTCGAGCAGGCCGAACAGCTCGTCGAGGACTCCGGCCACGCCGGCGCCGAGATCACCCTCGAAACGCCCGTGGGACGGTACCTCCGCGACGTGGAGATCGCGCAGGCGGTCGCCAGCCAGATCGACGAGCTCTCGAACGTCTCCTGCGAGGTCGAGCAGCGCGACTTCGGCTCGCTCGCGGGCGAGGTGACGAGCGGCAACATCGAGGACATGCCGCACTTCTACCTGCTCGGCTGGGGGAACACCACGTTCGACGCCAGCCAGACGATCATCCCGCTTCTCACCTCCGACGGGGCGCTCTCCAGCTACCGGGAAGACGAGGAAGTCGACGAGCTCATGGCGGACTCCCAGAGCCTGCCGGGCGGAAACTGAGGCCCGATGGCGCTGGGACGGTTCCTCCTGAAACGCGGGATCCAGGGCGTGCTGGTCGTGTGGGGGGTCGTGACCGCGGTGTTCCTGCTGCGGTTCATCACCCCCGGCGACCCGGTGACGTTCGTCGCCCCGCTGGACGCGAGCCCGGAGCTTCGCGCGCGGATAGCCGCGGAGCTGGGGCTCGATCAGCCGCTGTACGTCCAGTACGTCGACTACGTCGGCGGACTCCTGCAGGGTGACATGGGGTACTCGTACCTCCGCGGGACGGAGGCGAGCACCATCGTGTTCGCCCGCGTGCCCGCCACCGTCGAGCTCGCGGTCGCGGCGACGGTCGTCGCCGTCGTCATCGCGATCCCGCTCGGCGTCATCAGCGCGACGCGCCGGCGCGAGCCGGCGGACTACGGGGCCACCCTGTTCTCGCTGGTCGGCATCTCGACGCCGAACTTCTGGCTCGGGATCATGCTCATCCTGGTGTTGTCCGTGGAGTTCGGGCTGTTCCCGACCAGCCGGCGGCCGATCGGCTTCTTCGAGGCGTTCGCGTTCCTCGTCACGGTCGAGAACGGGCTCGCCGCGCCGATGGACGTCGGCGCCTTCCTCGACGGGCTGGGGACGTGGCTGTGGCACATCGCGCTGCCGGCGGTGACGCTCGGTACGTACTTCACCGCGCTCATCACTCGGCTCACCCGCAGCGGGATGATCGAGGAGCTCGGACAGCCGTACGTCCGGGCGGCGCGCGCGAAGGGACTCCCAGAGTCGCTGATCCAGTACAAACATGCGCTTCAGAACACCCTCATCCCGATCGTCACCGTGCTGGGGCTCCAGCTCGGGACCCTGATCGGCGGCGCGGTGATCACCGAGGCCGTGTTCTCGTGGCCCGGGCTCGGCACGCTCGTGATCGACTCGATCAACGTCCGCGACTGGCCGCTGATCCAGGGGTCGCTGATCG
This sequence comes from Halorubrum salipaludis, assembly GCF_002286985.1. GTDB lineage: Archaea > Halobacteriota > Halobacteria > Halobacteriales > Haloferacaceae > Halorubrum > Halorubrum salipaludis. Next base: position 315,851 of record NZ_NSKC01000001.1, read on the forward strand.
TGATCGGGACCGGCTTCGTGCTGATCAACATCTTCGTCGACGCGCTCTACGCGTACCTCAATCCGCGGGTGGTCCACTGATGACGAACCGATGTCTCCCCGTTCTCTCGGGCGGTGTCGAGCGTCGCACGGGCGACTCCCGAACGACCGAGGCGTCGCGCGGGGTCCCTCCCGTTACGATTCCGGGGGTGATCCTCGGGTGATCTCTCCGCGGACGCTCCGGAACCTCCGGAGCGAGCTCTCGCGGAGCCTCCTCGCGAAGCTCGGGATCGCGATCCTCGCGGTGATCCTCTTTACCGCGCTGTTCGCCCCGCTTCTGGCGCCGCACGACCCGACGGACCAGAACCTCGACAACGCGAACGTCCCGCCGCTCGGGTTCACGGCGACCGAGAACCAGACGACCTCGCAGATGGTCGACGGCGAGGTGCAGATCGTCGAGGAGGAGGTCGTCGTCAACACCACGGCCGAACACCCGCTGGGCACGGACTCGCTCGGCCGCGACGTGCTCTCCCGCACGATGTTCGGCGCGCGCACGTCGCTTCTGGTCGGCCTGCTCGGGACCTCGATCGCCGTCGTGCTCGGCGTCACCGTCGGGATCACCGCCGGCTACTACGGCGGCCGGATCGACGACGCGCTGATGCGCTTCGCCGACGTCATGCTCGCGTTCCCGTCGCTCGTGCTGGCGATCGCGCTGATCGGGCTGTGGGGGCAGGCGTCGTGGCGCATCCCCGATCCGCTGGTCGCCCTCGGGATCGCCTCCTCGGAAATGCCGGAACACGTCGTGTTACCGGGGACCGTGATCGTCGTCGTCGCGCTCGTGAACTGGGTGTGGTTCGCCCGCGTCGCGCGGGGGGAGGCGCTCTCCGTCCGCGATCAGGAGTACGTGAAGGCGGCGCGATCGATGGGCGGAAGCGATCTCCACGTGATACTCAAACACGTGCTCCCGAACAGCCTGACGCCGATCTTAGTGCTCGCGACGATCCAGATCGCCGCGATCATCCTGTTAGAGTCCTCGCTGTCGTTCCTCGGCTTCTCGGGGGCGCAGCTCTCGTGGGGCTTCGACATCGCGCAGGGCCGGCAGTACCTCTCGTCGTCGTGGTGGATCGCGACCGTCCCCGGACTGGCCATCGTCGCCGCCGTCATCGGGATCAACCTGATCGGCGACTGGCTCCGCGACGCCCTCGATCCGGGCATCGAGGGGCAGGGGGGTGCGCCGTGACCGACCTGCTGCGCGTCCGGGACCTCTCGACGCGCTTCTTCACCGAGGAGGGCCAGATCAACGCGGTCGAGAACGTCTCCTTCACGGTGGAGGCCGGCTCCGTCCTCGGCGTCGTCGGCGAGTCCGGCAGCGGGAAGTCCGTCACCGGGCTCTCGCTCATCGACCTCGTCGAGTCGCCGGGGCGGATTACGAGCGGCGAGATCTGGTACAACAACGCCGACCTCGCGGAGCGGGTCGACGGCGACCGGCCCGAGGCGGTCGACGGCGACTTCGTCGACCTCCGCCGGCTCTCCGAGGCGGAGCGCCGGTCGCTCCGCGGCTCCGCGTTCAGCATGATCTTCCAAGACCCGATGAGCAGCTTCAACCCCTCGATCACCGTCGGCGAGCAGATCGCCGAGGCGGCCGAGGTGCAGCGCCGCGCGAGCGCGAACCCCCGCTCGACCCGATCGCGGACGCAGGGGTACGGGCTGGGGAAACTGCTCCTCGACGGCGTCCTCCCCGACCGCTCGTACACCTCCGCGGAGAGCTGGGACCGCGCGGTCGAGCTGCTCGAGCGCGTCGGCATCCCCGACCCCGCCGAGCGCGCCGAGGAGTACCCGCACCAGTTCTCCGGCGGGATGCTCCAGCGCGCGATGATCGCGCAGGCGCTCGCCGGCGACCCGGACCTGCTCGTCGCGGACGAGCCGACGACCGCGCTGGACGTGACCATCCAGGCGCAGATCCTCGACCTCCTCGCCGACCTCCAGGAGACCATGGAGATGAGCGTCGTGCTCATCACCCACAACCTCGGTGTCATCGCCCGCGTCGCCGACCGGGTGAGCGTCATGTACGCCGGCGAGGTGGTCGAGCGCGGCACCCTCGAAGACGTGTTCGACGACCCGGTCCACCCGTACACGAAGGGGCTGTTGGGCTCGGTGCCGGACATCGACCGCCCGGGCGAGCGGCTCGAACCCATCGCGGGCAACGTGCCGGACCTCGTCGACGCGAACATGCCCGACCGCTGTTACTTCGCCGACCGCTGTCCGAAAGCCATGACCGACTGTCTCACCCGACCGCCGGAGTACGACGTGAGCGAGGGGCACCGCGCCCGCTGCGTCCTCGCCGAACGCGAGTACAGCGAGGCCGACGCGGTCCCGGAGGGGAGACTCTCGGGCCCGACGGACGACGCGGGGACGCCCGGGGGCGGGTCGGTCGGCCCCGGCGAGTCGGGTGCCTCCGACCGGTCCAGCGAGACCGACGCGGAGGTGAGCGATGACTGACCCGCTCGTGACCGTCGACGGCCTCGAGAAGTACTACTACGAGAACGACACCCTGCTCGACCGGCTGACCGGCGCGGAGCGGGAGGCGGTGCGCGCGGTCGACGGCGTCTCCTTCGAGGTCCGCGAGGGCGAGACGCTCGGCGTCGTCGGCGAGTCCGGCTGCGGGAAGTCGACGCTCGCGGAGACGCTGATGCGCCTCCGCGAGCCCACCGGCGGCTCCGTGACGTTCGACGGCGACCCCGTCTACGAGCTCTCCGGCGACGACATGGACGCGTTCAGGCGGCGGGCGCAGGTGATGTTCCAGGACCCGTTCTCCAGTCTGGACCCGCGGATGACCGCCGGCGAGATCATCACGGAACCGCTCGCGATCCACGGCGTGGGAACCGGCGCGGAGCGGCGCGAGCGCGCCGAGACCCTCCTAGAGGAGGTGGGGCTCTCCGCCGACCAGATCGACCGGTACCCCCACGAGTTCTCCGGCGGCCAGCGCCAGCGCATCGGGTTCGCCCGCGCGCTCGCCATCGATCCGGAGTTCGTCGTCCTCGACGAACCGGTGAGCGCGCTCGACGTGAGCGTGCAGGCGCAGGTGCTGAACCTGCTCGCCGACATGCAGGCGGAACGCGACCTGACGTACCTGTTCATCGCGCACGACCTGTCGGTAGTCCGTCACATCTCCGATCGGGTCGCCGTGATGTACCTCGGCGAAATCGTCGAGATCGGCCCCACCGAAGAGATCTTCGAGGACCCGCAACACCCGTACACGAAGGCGCTTCTGGAGTCCGTCCCGCGGGCGGACACCGACGAGCGGGACCGCGTCGTCGAGACGATCCGCGGCGACGTGCCCTCGCCGCGGGACCCCCCCTCGGGCTGCTCGTTCCGGACGCGGTGTCCGGAGCTTATCCAGCCGCCGTGGCTGGACGCGCCGCAGGCGGCGTTCCGCGAGATCAGCGAGTTCAGGACCCGGATCGAGAACGGCGACATCGACGTGGACACGCGGTGGGAGCAGGTGGGCGACCCCGACCGCGAGGACCGGGCGGCGTTCGTCGACTCCCTGTACGCCGAGGCGTTCGACGAGGACCTCCCCGACGACGACGAGGGGACGGTCCGCGAGGCGATCCGCGCGCTCGCCGACGGTGACCGCGAGGCCGCCGCGGCGACGCTGCGAGAGCGCTATCGGTCGCCCTGCGAGGCGGTCGATCCCGCGTTACCGGCTGGGGAACACCCCTCCGCGTGCCTGTTGAACGAGCAGCCGGACGACGTGGAGGCGGCCCGCGAGGAGTGGGAGGCCGACCGCGACGCTCCGGGGGTCGGCGCGTCGTCGCGGTAACGGGACCGATCAGCCGACCGCGGTTCCGACGATCGGCGCGACGAGCATCATCCCGGCGCCGAACCCGCCGATCCGCGCCATCGCGCGTCGCGACCGGCGCTCGGTCCAGCCCGAGTCCGCGTCGAGATGCTCCTGAGCCGCTTCGATCGCTCGACCGGAGGCGACGGAGCCGGCCCAGCCGAGGAGCGCGAGCCCGAACCAGAGACCGCCGAACGCGAACGCCGTCTCGGCGGCGGAGAGCGGAGCGAATCCCCCGACTGCGACCAGCCCGATCACGAGGACCGGCGTCGCGACGGCGCCGACGGCGGCGCCGCCGGCGACGAGCCGCCCGCGATCGCGGACGGCCGACGGCACCGGCGACATCGGTCAGTCGACCGCTTCCCGCATGCGGGGGTCAAGCGCGTCCCGCATCCCGTCGCCGAGCAGGTTGAACCCGAGGACGGTCAACGCGAGGAACAGGCCGGGGAAGAACGACCACCACCAGACGCCGGTGAGCAGTCCCTGACTCACGCCGTTCGAGAGCATGAGCCCCCACGAGGGCGTACCGGCCGAGGCGCCGAAGCCGAGGAACGACAGGGCGGCGAGGTCGATGATCGCCAGCCCGAAGTTCAGCGTCGACTGGACGGTGATCGGCGCGAGGCAGTTCGGGAGCACGTGCCTGACGAGCACCCGCGGGTCCGTGGCGCCGAGCGCGACGGTCGCGTCGATGTACTCGTTCTCCAGCACGGTGAGCGCGGCCCCCCGGACGACGCGGGCGAACCGCGGCGTGTACACGAGCGTGAGGGCCGCGACCGCCCGCCACAGCCCGAGCTCGTCCGGGAAGATGGAGACGAGCGCGAGCGCCAACAGCAGCGAGGGGAACGCCAACAGCACGTCCATCGTCCGCATGATCACGTTGTCGGTGATGTCGCCGTAGTAGGCGGCGACGATGCCGAGGCCGACCCCGAGCACTGTTGACGCGCCAACGGTCACCGTCCCGAACAGCATCGCGTACCACGCGCCGTACGCGACCCGCGGGAGCAGGGCCCGCGCCTGCCCGTCGGTCCCGAACGGGTACTCCAGGCTCGGCGCGGCGCGGTTCGGGTTCGTGCCGAGCTGCGAGCGGGAGATGACCTCCAGATCGAGCGTGAGCCGAGCGTACACGGCGATCACGATCATCGCCAGGATGATCGCGAGCCCGGCCAGCGCGAGGCGGTTCGACAGCAGCTGTGAGAGGAACGGCGAGGCGCGGACGCGGTCGACGAGCCCCCGGCTCGCCGTCTCCGCCTCTCCGTCGGTGAGTGTTTCGGTGCTCATTGTTGGATCCTCGGATCGAGGTACGAGTAGGTCACGTCGACGACGAGGTTCACCAAGGTGAACAGGAACGCGAACGTCAGGACGGTTCCCTGAACGATCGGGTAGTCGCCGACCTCGATCGCCTCGACGAGGAGGGTACCGATGCCACCGATCGCGAACACGGTCTCGGTCAGCACCGCCCCGCCGAGGAGCCCGCCGAACTGGATCCCGATGATCGTGACGACCGGGATCAGCGCGTTACGGAACCCGTGTTTCAGCACGGTGATCTTCGCGCCCTGCCCCTTCGCGCGGGCGGTGCGCATGTAGTCCTGCCTGACGACCTCCAGCATCGACGAGCGCATCATCCGCGAGATGAGCGCCATCGAGTACACGCCGATCACGAGCGACGGCAGAAGCATGTGCCTGACCGCCGAGCGGAACATCTCCCAGTCGCCGGCGATCAGCGTGTCGATCGTCACCATCCCGGTGACCCGGATCGCAGCGACGTTGTAGGTCGACGAGATCCGGCCGCTGGTCGGGAGGATCCCGAGCACCTGCGCAAAAAGCAGGATCAGCAGCGGACCGCTCCAGAAGATCGGGACGCTGATTCCGGTGAGCGCGCCGACGCGGGTGGCGTGGTCGGTGATCGTGTCCTGTTTCACCGCGCTCAACACGCCTAGCGGGATGCCGAACAGGATCCCGAACAGCTGGCCGTACAGGGCCAGTTCGAGCGTGACGGGCAGGGTGTCCGCGAGCACCTCCCGGACGGAGGTGTTCCGGTTGATGACGTACGACTCCCCGAAGTCGAACTGCGCGACGTTGCCGAGGAAGTCGATGTACTGGACCCAGATCGGGTCGTTGAGCCCGAGGTCGGCGCGGATGCGCTCGACGAACTCCTGGCTCGCGCGCTCCCCGGCGATCGTGAGCGCCGGGTCGCCCGGCGAGAGGTGGAGGATCGAGAAGACCAGCGTCGCCACTCCGATGAGCACCGGGACGAGCAACAGCAGCCGCTTGAGTACGAATCGCTTTGGAAACATCGAGGGGGTGAAGTGGCCGGTCGGCTACTCCAGCGAGACCAGGTTCAGGTACGGACCGCTGATCGCGGCGATCTGGAACCCGCTGACCCTGTTCGCGACGCCGCGGAGCTCCTCAGCGTAGTCCATGTACACCCACGGCGCCTCGTCGTGGGCGACTTCCATCGCGTCGTTGTACAGGTCGACGCGGTCGCTCTCGTCGGTCGTCTGCTGGGCCTCCTCGACCAGGTCCATGTACTCTCGGTTCGCCCACGCCGAGCGGTTGCTCGTGTTGTACCCCTCGGCGTCGAAGCTCACCCAGTCCTCTCCCTCGGTGAGCTCGCTCTCCTCGACCTGCGGGTGGAGGAGGACGTACGCGAAGTTGTCCGGGTCCGCGTTGTCGGTGTACCACCCGAGGAAACACGCGTCGTGACGGCCCTGCGCGGTGTACTCGAGGTACGGCGAGAACGACTGCTGGTTGATCTCCACGTCAATACCGATCTCACCGAGGTTGGACGCGACGGTCTCGGCGGTCTGGATCGGCGAGGGGTTGTATCCGCGGGGGTTCTGGAACGTCGCCAGCTCGAAGGAGAACCCGTCGCCGTAGCCGGCCTCCTCGAGCAGGCTCTGGGCCTGCTCGGGGTCGTACTCGTACGGGTCGAGGTCGTCGTTGTGCCCCAGCACGTTCGGCGGCAGCGGCTGGCTGGCCTCCGTCGCGAATCCGGAGTAGATCTCGTTGACGATCGCCTCGGTGTTGATCGCGTGGCTGATCGCCTGCCGGACGCGGCGGTCCTGGAACTCCTCGACCGCCGCGATGTTGAACGCCATGTAGCCGATGTTGATCCCCTCGGTGCGGACCAGTTCGGCGTTGTCGTAGCCGTCGACCTGCTGAGAGGACTGCGCGCCGAGCCCGTCGATGATGTCGAGCTCCCCGCTTCCGAGCGACTGCGCCCGGGTGGAGTTCTCGCCGACCGTGACGAACACGACCTCGTCGACGTTCGGGCCCTCGCCCCAGTAGTCGTCGTACGCGGCGAGCCGGACCTGCTCGTTGGAGTCGTCGAGCGTGTCGAGCTCGAACGGCCCCGTCCCGACCGCGTTCTCGGAGAGGTCGGTGCCGTACTCCTCGATGGCGGCCTCGGAGTGGACCGCGGCCGCGAACATCGCCAGGTTCCGCAGGAACGGCGCGTACGTCTGGGTGAGCTGGATCGTCAGCTCGTAGTCGCCGTCGACCTGGATCTCGTCGATCCAGCTGCCGAGCGTGAAGGGGCCGTACGCGGAGACGTAGTCGTCGCCGGCGTAGTACTCGTACTCAGAGTCGACGAAGCGGCGGTACGTCGCCACGAAGTCCTGTGCGGTGAACTCCTCGCCGTTGTGGAAGGTGACCCCCTCCTTCAGCGTAAGCGACGCCGTCTGGCCGTCGAGCGAGTAGTCGGACGCGAGCCCGTCGGTGAGCGTCGATTCGCCCGGCTCGAAGTTGATGAGCGTGTCGTAGATCTGCTCGGTGACCTTGGCGACCTCGCCGCTCGTGCTGTTCTGGAAGTCCAGCGTCGGCGAGTGGCTCCCCCGGCCGTACCGAAGCAGGCTCGTTTCGTCGCCGCCGTCGGAGCCGTCCGACCCGTCGGAGCCGTCCGATCCATCGGACCCGTCGGAGCCGTCCGACCCGTCCGAACCGTCAGAATCGCCGTTTCCGGAACACCCGGCGAGACCGACCGTAACCGCGGCGCCACCGGCGGCACCGAGGAACTTACGCCGTGAAACGTTCGTGTCGCGGGATGACATAGATCGAATCTGAACACTTGCCAGTATAAACCTACCGAACGAACCGGCAGGAATATTCCGATTCGAACTATATCTGACCTTACGGTTTCGATCCGGGTTACCCGCGAGCCGTTCGGCTCGTCAGTCTCGTCGTCGCCTCATTCGCCATCTCGCCACGTCGCGCCGCCGAGCAGCGCTGGAACGGATCGATCGAGAGCGTGACAGATCTGTCCGGCGGTAAAATTTACTCGATCAGGTGGCACGCGGCCGGGTGATCGCCGTCGGGGAGCTCGGGGTCCCTTCGCTCGCAGACGCTCGCGAACGTCTCTTCGAGGACGTCCGCCGCCGCCTCCCACTCGCCGGCGATCACCAGCCCGATGGATCGGTCGACCACTTCCGCGGCGCGTCCGTCCGGGAACCGGTCGAACTGCGCGTCGCGGACCGCGTCGACCGCGCCCGGCGGAACCGAGTCGTCTCCGGACGAGGGGGCCGACGCGGTGCCGCCGTCGGCCGCGACTCGCTCGGCCGACTCGCCGGCTCCGTCGAGGATCGTCTCGACATCGATCGCCCGTCGTTCGACGCGCTGTCGGTAGTCCATCACCTCGCGGTACGTCTCCTGTTCGATGTCGAGGTCGTCGGGGGGGATCACCGACGGACACCGGGTCCGGAAGTGACACCCCGAGGGCGGGTCGATCGGCGACGGGACGTCCCCTTCGAGGATGACGCGGTCGTCGGTATCCGCCGTCGGATCCGGCTCGGGGATCGCGGAGAGCAACGCCTTCGTGTACGGGTGTTGCGGGTCCGCGAACAGCTCGTCGGTGGTCGCGACCTCGACGATTTCGCCGAGGTACATCACGGCGACCCGGTCGCTGATGTGCCGCACCACCGACAGGTCGTGCGCGATGAACAGGTACGTCAGGTCGAACCGGTCCTGGAGGTCCTCCATCAGGTTGAGGATCTGCGCCTGCACGCTCACGTCGAGCGCGGAGACCGGCTCGTCGGCGACGATGAACTCCGGATCGACCGCGAGCGCGCGAGCGATGCCGACCCGCTGGCGCTGACCGCCCGAGAGTTCGTGGGGATACCGGTCGTGCTGTCCCACTTCGAGCCCGACGGCCTCCAGCAGCTGGTGAACGCGGCGACGCCGTCGGAGCCGATCGGTGTCACCGGGGGAGACGGTGACGGAGACCCGCTCCACGTCGCCGGCGTCGGTGCGCTCGACCGTTCCCTCGACGCCGAGGTGTTCGCGCACGTCGACGTCGACCTCGCCGTCGGCGACCGTCACGTCGACGTGCGCGGTCGCCACGCCGTCGCCGGAGCCGACGACCGCGTCGATCTCGTCGTCGACCGTCACGTCGACGCGATCGCGAGCGATTCCCGAAACGGTCACCTCGGCCTCGGTCGCCACCGCCGGATCGCTCTCCGGCAGGTCGTGGATCGACAGGGGCTCGCGGATCGTCTGCCCGACCGTCTGTCGCGGGTCGAGCGACGAGAGCGGGTCCTGGAAGATCATCTGGAGGTCCTTCCGGGTCTCTCGTAGCCCCGACCCGTCAAGGTCGGTGAGGTCGGTCCCGGCAAACACCACTCGGCCGTCGGTCGGTTCGGTGAGGTGTAACAGCGCCCGGCCGGCCGTCGACTTCCCGCAGCCGGACTCGCCGACAAGCCCCAGAGTCTCGCCGCGGTTGATCGTGAAGTCGATCCCGTCGACCGCCTTCACGCTGCGGTCGTCGGCGCCGAGCACCCTGTCGAGCACGCCGTCGGCCTGGTCGTAGTACTTCCGGAGCCCGTCAACCTCGACCAGCGGTTCGCCGATCGACCGGTCGCGCCCCGGAGCGACCGCGTCGTCGCCGTACTCGTCGGTGTCGAACGACTCCATGATGCACTTCGACCGGTGATCCACACCCTCGCCGCCGTGCTGGAGGAACGGGATCTCGCCGCTCGTACACTCCTCGGTCGCCCACGGGCACCGCGGCGCGAAGTGACACCCCGTCGGCATGTCGATGAGGTCGGGGACGTTCCCCTCGATCGGGGTGAGCCGCTCCTTCTCCTCGGTCGGGAGCGACTCCAAGAGGGTGTAGGTGTACGGGTGCGAGGGGTTCCCGAAGATCTCCTCGACGGGACCCTCCTCGACGATCTCGCCCGCGTACATCACGGCGACGCGGTCGCACGTCTCGGCCACGACGCCAAGGTCGTGGGTGATCATCAGCACCGACATCCCCAGGTCGGCCTGCAGGTCGTCTATCAGGTCGAGGATCTGCGCCTGGATGGTCACGTCGAGCGCGGTCGTCGGCTCGTCCGCGACGAGCAGTCCCGGCTGACAGGCCAGCGCGATCGCGATGAGGACCCGCTGGCGCATGCCCCCGGAGAACTCGTGCGGGTACTCGTCGACCCGCGCTCCCGGCTCCGGGATGCCGACGTCTTCGAGCACCTCGATTGTCTCTTCGCGCACTTCTTCGTCCACGTCGCGGCTGATCTTCGGGAGGATCTCGCGGACGGCGCTGAACCACGAGTCCTTTCGACGCCCGCCGTACTGGTGGAGTCTGAGGCTCTCTGCGACCTGCTCGCCGACGGTCACCGAGGGGTTCAGCGACGTCATCGGGTCCTGGAAGATCATGCTTATCTCCCGGCCCCGGATGAGCCGGAGCGCCTCTTCCGGGGCGTCGGTGAGGTCGATCGTGTCGCCGTCGACGAACTCCGCGGCGTCGAACCGATCGCGGAGCTCGTCGGCGAGACGGGCGTCGGTCAGCTCGACCGTTCCACCGGCGATCTCGCCGGGATCGTCGACGAGTCCCATGGTCGACAGCGCCGTGACGCTTTTTCCGGACCCGGACTCGCCGACGAGTCCGACGGTCTCTCCCTCGCGGATCTCGAGGTCGATCCCGTCGACCGCCTTCACCTGCCCGCGCTCAGTCGAGAACTGGGTGTGGAGGTCAGAGAGTGAGAGTAACGGAGGCATGTGGCGATTTTCTGACCGTCTATGGATATACTTTTGCCTTCGGTCGTCGACCGATCGCCGGCCGTCAGGAGGGAACCTTTACCCGCCGTCGACCGCCTACGCCGTGCATGGACGTCGAAGAGCATCCGCTCGCGGACGACGACGACGCGTGGACGACGGTCATCGAGGAGTGCCGCGCGACCGCCGAGGAGTACCGGGAACGGGGGTGGACGGCGTTCGCTCCGATCCCCGGCGACGTGGTTCCGCTCCCCGCGCCGGGCGACTCCGCCGACGAGAAGGTGGGCCTCGACGTGTTGCTGTCGGGCGAGGAGTTCGACCGCCTCGCGGAGCTGGTAGAGACCGACGAGTTCGACGAGTTCGAGGCGTTCCGGGCCCACGAGAACGGAATCGTCTATCTGACGCTGGTGTTCCGGGCGACGGCGAGCCAGACCGCGCTCTGTCTCCCGCTGTACTACCGGGTCGTCGAGGCGGACCGCATGCTCGATCGCGTCCGGGCCGGCGACGCGATGACCACGTACGTCCACCCCCTCTCCGGCGACGAGCGGCTCGAGTTCGACCACGAGGATCCCACCCCGCTGTTCCCGCCGCAGGACACCGGGGACGCCTAGCTGGCCGTCGCTCTCCTACCGCTCGCGGACGACCACGAACTCCGCCAGGTCGCGGAGGTACTCGATCGCCTCCGTCTCCGGCGGGTCGGCGTCGTCGAGCGCGGCCAAGGCGAGCTCGGACTGCTCGCGGGCGCGCTCGTCGATCTCCTCGGGCGACAGCGACGTGACCTGCAGGACCGAGGGCCGGTCCATCTCCGCGTCCTGCCCGGTCGGCTTGCCCAGGTCGTCGGCGTCGGCGGTCGCGTCGAGCACGTCGTCGCGCATCTGGAAGGCGACGCCGACGCGCTCGGCGTACTCGCCGAACGACTCGACCGCGTCGGGGTCGGCGCCGCCGGCGATCGCCCCCAGCTCGGCGGCCGCCCGGAACAGCGCGCCGGTCTTCCGGCGGGCGAGTTCCATGTACTCGGCCTCGGTGGTGGGACGGGCGGCCAGCTCGGTGGCCTCGCCCTCTCCGAGCTCGACCAGCGCCTCGGCGACGGTCCGCATCGCGCGCGGCTCGGCGGAGAAAAGCGCGAACGCCTCGCCGAGGAGCCCGTCGCTGGCGATGATCGCCGGCCCGTAGCCGTACTCGGCCCACGCCGAGGGCGTGCCGCGGCGGACCTCGGAGCGGTCGATGATGTCGTCGATCACGAGCGACGCGTTGTGGACGAACTCGACCCCGGCCGCGAAGTCGACGGCGGCGTCGGGGTCGCCGTCGAACGCCTCGCAGGCGAGGATCGTCACGGCGGGGCGGACTCGCTTGCCGCCGGCGAGGACGACGTGGCCGACCTCCGCGGACAGCTCGTCGGGTTCGACCTCGTCGATGACGGCCTCCAGCCGGTCCTCGACCAGCGCGACCCGGCGCTCCAGGTACTCCATCTATTACCCGGAGGGACCCGCCGCGCAAAGGCCTAACGGAACGTCGACCGGCCTCGGATCACTGAAACTCGATCCCGAGGTCGTGAAGCCCGTCGTTGTGCTCCGCGACGTTGATCAGAAGCGGCGTGAGCGCCTCGATCTCGGGGGCGTTGGCGACGCCGCCGGCGTCGAGCGCGCGCAGCCCCTCGATCCCCTCGGCGATGTCGGCCACGGTCGCCTTCGCGTCCTCGTCGTCGCCGATCACGAGCGTGTCGATCCCGAGGTCGGCGTCGAGGTTCGCGAGGCGGGCGGCCGCGAGGTTGTGGAACGCGCCGACGACGGCGACCCCCTCGGGCGCGGCGTCCGCCGCGATCCGCGTCACCGAGCCGGCGCCGGGCCTGTGGTAGTGGAACCCCTCGTCGTCGCGTTTCATCCCGGTGGCCGGCGAGACGAGCACGTCGCCGGGGACGAGCTCGTCCGCGATCGCCTCGACGGTGTCGCCGATATGGTACGGCGGGACCGCGAGCACGACCACGTCGGCCTCGGCGGCGACGACCTCGTTCTCGGCGCCCTCGACCGCGGCGTCGAGGCCGCGGCTGTCGAGCTCGGTGGTGTACTCCTCGGCCTTGGTCTCCGCCTTCTCCGCGTCGCGCGACCCGATCGCGACCGCGTGGGGGGTGTCGGCCGCGAGCCGGAGCGCGAGCCCCTGCCCGATGTCGCCCGTGCCGCCGAGTATCGCGATTTGCATACGGTCAGTCGGGTCGCTCGCGACTTCAGGGTTGCGTGACCGGCCGTCCTCGCCACCGCCTGAGCGGTACGCTCTTGCGGGAGCGCGCAGAGGCGACGCCCATGGACGAGCAGGACCGCGTGGCCGCGTTCGTCGACGAGCACGACCTCGACGCCGACCTCCCGTACCGCGTCCTCGATCTGGAGAGCGAGGTCGGGGAGATCGCCAAGGAGGTGACGGCGTCCACCGACTACGGCGCCGCGCCCGCGGAGGTCTCGATCGCGCCCGACGAGATCGGCGACGCCCTCTTCGCGCTGCTCGCGCTCGCGGACGCGACGGGCGTCGACGCCGGCGACGCGCTCGACGAGTCGCTGGCGAAGTACCGGTCTCGGATCGACGAGTCGGGCGACGCGGGCTCCGGACGCTGACCGGACCGAGCGTCCTGCGCTCCCGTCTCAGTGACCGATCTCCCGTCTCAGTGGCCGAACCCCCGTACCGCGATCACTCTGCCGCCTCCTCGCGCCGATCGAGCGCGCCGTTGATCGCCAGCGGCACGACGACCCCGCCGCCGAGAAGCAGCGCGAGGGGCGCCCACTCGGGAGACGACGCGTTCAGCGACTCGAGGAGGAGGGCGGCGGCGAGCGTGAGGGCGATACACGTCCCGATGACGGCGTTCTCGCGGGAGACCATGCGCGGTCCGTCGGTCGCGTCGACCAAATCGGTTCCGCCCGATCGGCCGTGATCAGCCGCGGTCGCCGAGCGCGAGGGCGTCGATGCCGAGCGCGTCGAGCTCGACGTTGTCGGCGACGAGGTCCGCGGCCCGGTCGTACGGGGAGCGGTCGTCCGCCTCCGCGGTCGCGTCTCCGTCCCGAGCGCGCGAGCCGGCCGCGGGGCGCGATTTCCCCGCGGCCGCGAACGCCCGTTCGACGAACGCCTCCCGGACCGTCTCGTTCTCGAAGATCCCGTGGAGGTAAGTCCCCAAGGCTCGGTCGGTCGCCGCGCTCTCCGGGCCCACCGGTCGGGCGACCGACTCCGCCGGCGACGACCGGCCCATGTGGATCTCGTAGCCGGTCGCGGTCCCGGTCGCTCCCGCCAAGGGACCGATTCCGTCGACCGATCGTGTCACGCGCTCGACGCGCTTGTCGGGCGAAAAGTGTGTCTCGACGGGGAGCACGCCGACGCCCACGACGGTCGAGCGCGAGCCGGTGCCCTCCACGTCGGCGCCCGTGATCCGCTCGCCGAGGAGCTGATAGCCGCCGCAGATCCCGACTATCGGCCCCTCGAAGCGCCGGATCGCCTCGTCGAGGCCGGCCTCGCGCAGCGCGAGCAGGTCGTCGACAGTGTTCTTCGAGCCGGGAAGCACGACCGCGTCGGCGTCGGCGAGGGGGTCGCGGGCGGAGGCGTCGAGCGGGACGTACGCCACCCGGACGCCCGGCTCGCGCGCGAGCGGTTCCAGATCGGTGAAGTTCGAGATCCGCGGGAGCCGCGGGACCGCGATCCGGACCGCCTCCGCGTCGGGGACCCCGTCGTCCGCGCCCAGGGCGGCTCTGCTCCCCTCGCCGCCCCCGCCGCCGGCGTCTCCCGCGTCCGGCAGCGAGAGGCTGTCCTCCGCCGGCAGACCGGGGTCGTCGTGGGGGACGACGCCGACGATCGGGACGGCAGTCCGGTCCTCGATCTCCGCGATGCCCGGTTCGAGGAGGGACGGGTCGCCGCGGAACTTCGTGATGACCGCGCCGGCGACGCGCTCGCGCACGTCGTCGGGGAGGAGTTCGAGGGTCCCGTAGAGGCTCGCGAAGGCGCCGCCGCGCTCGATGTCCACCGCGATCAGGATCCGGGCGTCGGCGAAGCGGGCGCACTCCACGTTGGCGAGGTCGCGGTCGTGGAGGTTGATCTCGGCGATGCTCCCCGCGCCCTCGGCGACGATCACGTCGTGGTCGGCCGCGAGGCGGCGGTGGGCCGCGACCGCCGCGTCCCGGGCGGTCTCCCAGTGCGACTCGTAGTACTCGCCGGCAGCAAAGTGGCCAACCGCCTCGCCGTCGATCACCAGTTGGCTCTCGCCGTCGCCGCGCGGCTTGAGGAGGACGGGGTTCATGTCGGTCGTCGCCGGGACGCGGGCCGCCCGCGCCTGCACGTGCTGGGAGACGCCGATCTCGCCCCACTCGCCGTCGGGCGCCAAGGCGACCCGGGCGTTGTTGCTCATGTTCTGGGCCTTATACGGCGCCACCGAGACGCCCCGGCGCGCGAGGAGCCGACAGAGCCCGGCCGCGAGCGTGCTCTTGCCGGCGTGGCTCGCGGTGCCGGCGATCAGGACGGTCTCCGCCGTCTCGCCGGTGTCCGTCGTCTCGCTCACGGCCTCAGTACTCCGTCCCCCGCCGGGCGCGGTGGCCCGCGTCGAACGGGTGCGCCACCTTCCGGACGTTGGTGATCAGGTCGGCGACGCCCTCCAGGTACGCCGGCTCGGCGTGGCTCCCGGTGAGGACGAGTTCGAGGTTCTCGGGCTTCGACTCCGCGAGCGCGACGACGTCGTCCGGGTCGACGAGCCCGCGGTCGGCGGCGTACAGCACCTCGTCGAGTACCAGCATGTGGACGCCCTCGTCGGGGTTGCCGTTGAGCGGGAGGGGCTCGGTCAGGTCCGCGTCGCCGGCGCCGGCGACGAGTTCCTCCGCGCGCTCGAACGCCGCGCTCGCCTTCGCCGCGTGCTCGTCGTCGCCGGAGCCGTCGAGGAGGCCGTGCCAGCCGTAGTGGCCGGCGTTCTCGTAGGAGAACCCCGGCATGGCGGCGATCGCGTTGTACTCCCCCCTGACGCCCTCGACGCTGTCGGCGCCGCCCTTCATGAACTGGAGCATGTGGACGCGGTAGCCGTGGCCCGCGGCCCGGAATCCCATCCCCATCGCCGCCGTGGTCTTCCCCTTACCGTCGCCCCACCACGCCTGCACGAGCCCGAACTCCTCGGGCGCGGCGGGCTCGATGGGCTCCGGTTCGGGGGCGGCGCCGCCGCCGGGAGTGCGCGCCCGGTTCGCCGCCGACTCGTCGCCCTCGGCCGATGTCGCCGTGGTCTCGTCGCTCGATGCCGCCGCGTCGCCGTCGTTGGTGTCTGTGTCGTCAGTCGTCATGGTTCGAAGACCTCCGCCCGGTCGTCGGCGACGACGCCGTGCTCGGCGTCGGCCGGCGGACCGGGGTAGTCGCCGTCCGGGTACCGCGACCGCAGGCTCGCGCGGACCGCGTCCCGGACGCAGACGCGAGCCGCCGCGCCGACCGGGGTGGCGCTGCCCGAGAACGCCGCCGGATCTCCGGTCGGGTCGTCGCCGACGACCACCGCGTCGCTGGTGGTCCCCGGCACGCCTGCCGTCGCGAGCAGCGTCGCCGCCTTCGCCTCCGCCGCGACCGCGACGAGATTCTCGGCCGCGCCGTCCGCGAGCCGGCGCGTCGTGCCGACGATCAGGTTGACCGTGCCGGGGCGGTCGGGGCGCGCCGTCGGTTCCGCGGGGGGCACCTCGCCGGACCCGTCCGCGTCGCGCTCGGCGTCGTCGGGGGCGGCCGCCGTCGCTCCCGCCGGGTCCATCGGGAGCATCGCCGGGTTCGACAGGCCGGCGGTCGCGTACGCGACGACCGGCCCGCGACGCGCGCCGCGGGCGTGGTCCATCGAGACGCCGGTAAAGAGGGTCGGCGGCTCGCCTTCAGTTCCGAACCCCGCCCGAGACAGCCGCTCGTCGCGGTACGCGCCGAGGTCGGTCCGGTCGAACCCCTCCGGCACCGAGACGTTGTAAGCGGCCGCCGACCGCGATCGACCCCCGTTCCAGCCGGTCGAGAGCCAGCGCGTCCCGGGCCGGCGCAGGCGGAGCACGCCCTCGCGGACGGTCGCGTCAAACACGCGAATCCGCCTCCGGTTCCCCGTTCACGCCCAGCGCCGCCAGCAGCCGATCGTTCTCGGCGGGCCGGCGCACGGCCACCCGGACGTGCGAGTCGAGCCCGCGGAAGGTGGTCGCGTCCCGGACCGCCACGCCGCGGTCGCGGGCGTCGGCGACGACCCGGTCGACGGACCGGCCGCTCTCCGCCACGTCGAGGAGCAGGAACGGCGCCTCGGAGGGCGTCACGTCGTAGCGCTCCGCGAGCGCCGCCGCCATCCGCGAGCGCTCCGCCCGGACGCGGTCGCGGGTCTCCCGGACGAACGCGTCCCGTCGCATGCAGTGCGCGCCGGTCGAGAGCGCCGGGACGCTCACGTTCCACGGCCGCCGGGCGCGCGCTAACGCCGCGCCCAGCTCCCCCGTCGCGACCGCGAACCCCGTCCGGATCCCGGGGAGCCCGAACAGCTTCGTCAGCGACCGGGCGACGACGACGCCCGCGGTCCCCGCGAGCGAGGGGCGGTCGGTGAACCCGCGGAACGCCTCGTCAATGAGGAGGACGGTGTCGGCCGCGCGGCACCGCGCCGCGAACCGCTCCAGCTCCCCGCGCTCGTAGTCGGTTCCCGTCGGGTTGTTCGGGGCGCAGACGACCGCGAGCGCGTGGTCTTCCGGGTCGGCGTCGAGGATATCGTCGGCCGAGGCGAAGGCGGGGTCGCCGCCTTCGAGGCGGACCTCGCGGGCGTACTCGCCGAAGCTCGGCGCCGGGAGCAGGGCGGTGTCGCCCGGATCGACCGCGAGCCCGATCGCGGCCCGGATCGCGGCGAGCCCGCCGGGCGAGGGAACGACCGCGTCCGGGTCGCAGTCGACGTACGCGGCGGCGGCCTCGCGGAACGACTCCGGGGGCTCCGCGGGGTACGACCGCGCGGCCGCGAACGCCTCGCGGTACGCCTCCTCGACCCCCGGCGGGACCTCGGGGTTGGTGTTCGCCGAGAAGTCCAGCAGGTCGGGGTCGTCGCTGCTTCCGTGCGGTTCGCGGTCGAGGCCGAGCGCGCTGTCGAGGTTCATGGGTCGGTGGGGTGTCGGTCCGGTCCGTCGTCCGTCAGCAGCCGTTCTGCCGTCCGCACGTCCGACGGGTAGTTGACGTTGACGGCGAGCCGGGCGTCGTCGGTGAGGTGGACCGCGCCCGCGTCGCGGTCCGCCGACGCTTCGCCTTCGTCGTCGCCCTCCGCGTCACTCTCGTCGCCCGCCCCGCCGACGACGTTGATCCCGGCCGGAACGACCTCGCGCCCGTCGATCTCGGTCGTCGCGTCCGCGCTGACGCCCAGGTCGCGCTTCCGGGCCGCCGGCACGCAGACGGTGAGCGAGTCGCCGTCGGCGGCGCGGGCCGCGTCGAGGACCGCGTTCACCGCCGCGGCGTCGAGCAGCGGGAGGTCGGCGGCGACGGTCAACAGGGGGTCTCCGCCCGCGTCGACCGCCTCCATCGCGTGCCGCAGGTCGGCGACGTACCCGTTCCCGGGCGCGTCGACGACCGACAGGGACGGGGAGCCGCTCGCGCGTTCGGCGAGGCGCTCGCGCGTCCGCGTCGCGTGCGGGGAGACGACCGCGTGAGTCGCCTCGATCCGGCTCGCGGCGAGCGCGTCGAGCACGCGGTCGACCATCGGGCGCCCCGCGACCTCGCGGAGCGGCTTCTCCGCCTCGCCGCCGAGGCGGGTCCCCCGGCCGCCGCACATCAGAAGCGCGTCCACGCGATCACCCCCGCGTGCAGCGCGGCGACCCGCGCGACCTCGGTCGTCGCCCCGAGCACGTCGCCCGAGACGCCGCCGAGCCGCCGGCGGGACCACAGCCGGATCACCGGCGCCGTCGCCAGCGCGGCGAGCACGGCTGCGAGAGCCGGCAGGAGCCGCGGCCACGCGAACAGCGCGGCGGGCGCCGCCAGCGCGAGGACCGGGAGCGCGGCCCGAGCCGACGACTCGCCGGTCAGGGCGGAGCCGAGCCCCTCGTGGGGCGCGTCGCCGACGCAGACCAGCGTCGCGGTCGCGGCCTTCGCGCCGACCTCCGCGGCGACGACGAGGCCGAGCGCGGCGAGGGGGACGCCGCCGCGCGCGGTCGCCCCGACCTCGACCAGTCCGAGCGCGGCGGTCGCCAGCCCGAGGACGACCAGCGCGAGCGCGACCGTCCCGCCGACGCCGAGCTGGGAGTCCTTCAACACGCGCCGGCGCTCCTCGCGGTCCCCGTGGACGACGGCCGCGTCGCCGAGGTCGGCCACGCCGTCGAGGTGACCGATCCCGGTGACGGCGTAGACGGCGAGCACGAACGCGAGCGCGACCGTGGGAGCGGGGACGGACGCGGGCGGCGAGGCGAGCAGCAGCGGCAGGGCGACGAGCCCGCCGACGAGATACCCGACGACCGGGAACGCCCACGGCGAGCGCGCGAACGCGTCCCACGCCGCCTCGTCGCGGCCGACCGGGATCCGGGTGAGGAAGCCGACAGCCCCCCGGAGCGCGGTCAGGGCCATCCGACCACCCCTGATGGGGACAGGATCCATCCAACCGCCGCCAACCACCCCGCCGCGAGCGCGACCGCGACCGCGCCGGCGACGCCGACGAGCCGGACCGCCCGCTCCGCGTCGGCGACGCTCGGCGGGCTCGCGTCCGGGTTGAGGACGTAGTGGCCGGGCTTCTCCAGCCGGGCGTCGAGCGCGGCCGCCGCGGTCGCCATCGGCCACCCGGAGTTCGGCGACGACGGCTCCTCCGCCCACGAGGTCCCTCGGCGGAGCGCGTCGAGAGAGCCGGCCGCGAGCGCCAGACACCCGGCGGTCGCGCGGGCCGGGAGGAACATGATCGCGTCGTCGAGGCGCGCGCTCGCCCAGCCGACCGGCTTCGAGCGGTAGCCGAGCATCGAGTCGAGGGTGTTGACGGCCTTCACCCATACCGCGCCGGCGGTCCCCGCGGCGAGCGGGAGGGCGGATCCAGAGGGCGCCACGGGGGCGGCGGACCCCGCCATCGCCCCCGCCGCGAGTCCGACCGCCGCTCCGAGCGCGAATCCGCCCAAGGGCGCGACGAAGCCGTCGGCGAGGTTCTCGGCGGCGCTCTCGACGGCCGCGCTCCGGAGGTCGGCCGGCGAGAGGTCGGTCGCGTCCCGGCCCGCGAGCGCCCGGAGCGACTCCCGGGCCGCGTCGGGATCGGTCTCGGTCAGCTCGACGACCTCCGCGGTCGTCTCAAGCAGCATCCGGAGGCTGACGCTCGCGAAGAGGAGCGCACCGGCGACGAGGACGGGGGAGACGGGGAACCCCCCCGCGGCGGGGAGACCGCCCGCGGCCGCGACGGTCACGCCCGCGACCGCCGCGGCGGCGAGGGGGAGCCCGACTGCGACTGCGAGTCCGACGAGCCGAGGATGCGACCACGTCCGGTCGAAGCGACCCACGACCGACCCGAACAGCGCGACGGGGTGGAGCTGCGTCGGCGGCTCCGCGAGCGCGAGGTCGAGGGCGACCGCGATCGCCAGCGCGGCGAGGGACGGGAGCGCGGGGCCGAGAGGAGTTGCGGAGCCGAGGAGCGGGAGCGCGGTCGCCATCGCGGTCACAGCCCGTCGAGGAACGCGTCGAACGCCCCGCTCTCCGGGTGGACGTGACAGTACGTTCCGAGCGTTCGGTGTTCGGTCAGTCCGTCGTGTTCCCCGTCGATCCCGGTCCCGCGCTCCACGTCGAAGGCAAACCGGGCGTCGCTCGCGGCGTCGGCCTCCGAGTAGTGGAACTCGTGGCCCCGCAGGGTCGCGCCCGCGGAGGCCGTCGGCGCGTCCCGCCGCGCCCGCAGCTCGACGTGGTCGAGCGCCTGATACCGGTCGCGCATGGCCACGTCCGCCGGGAGGACGCCCGCCATCGCGTGCGTCTCGCCCGCGACGGTCGTCACCGACTCGGCGAGCGCCATCAGCCCGCCGCACTCGCCGAGCACGGGGGTCCCCTCGGCGGCCGCGCTCGCGATCTCGTCGAGCGCCGGGCTTTCGGCCAGCTCCGCGGCGTGCAGTTCCGGATAGCCGCCGGGGAGGTAGACGCCGTCGCAGGGCGGGAGGGGGTCGCCCGCGACCGGGGCGAACGTCTCGACGGTCGCCCGCTCGCGCAGGCGTTCGATCGTCGCCGGGTACGCGAACCGGAACGCGTCGTCGCGGGCGACCGCGACGCGGGGGCGGGCGTCGGGCGCCTTGGCCGTGCTCCGCGCGCCGTTCGGCTCCGCCCCGCCCGCCGGCTCCCGGGCGAGATCGACGAGCCGGTCGGTCCGGAGCCCCTCCGCGGCCGCGTCGAGCGCGTCGTCGGGCAGGGGCGACTCGTCGCCCATCTGGAGCCCGAGGTGGCGGTCGGGGACCGTCAGGTCGTCGTTCGGCGGGATCCGACCGAAGTACGCGAGGTCGTCCGGGAGCGCGTCGCGGATCCCCTCGGCGTGTCGCCCGCCGTGCGCGCGCTGGGCGATCACCCCGGCCACGTCGATGTCCCGGCCGATCCGGTCGGCGTAGGTCCGGAAACCGAGCGCGGTCGCCGCGACGCTCTCCATGCCGGCGCTCGCGTCGACCACGAGGACGACCGGGAGGTCGAGCGCCTCGGCGACCGCGGCGGTGCTCGACCCGTCGCCGTCGTACAGCCCCATCACGCCCTCGACGACGCAGACGTCGCCCTCGCCGCGGGCGTAGTTCCGGCGGAGGCCGCCCTCGCCCTGGAGCCACAGGTCGAGCGTGCGCGACGGGCGCCCCGCCACGCGCTCGTGGTGGCTCGGGTCGATGAAGTCGGGGCCGGCCTTCGCCGGCTGCACCGCGTGCCCGGCGGCTTCCAGCGCCCGGATCGTCGCGAGCGTCGCGACCGTCTTGCCGACGCCGGAGGCGGTGCCGCCGAGGACGAGGCCCCTCACGGCTGGGCCCCCTTCTCGGCCAGCAGGCGGTCGGTGAGCGCGACCACGCGGTCCCGCACGTCGCTCGCGGGGACGCCGGCGCGCTCTGAGAGCGCCAGCGCGCCCCCCATCCCGACGCCCTCCTTCGCCTCGCCGCGGGCGTACGCCGCCGTCGCCGGGTGGTCGCCCTCGCCGAACGCCGGGTCGGTCGCGGCCAGCCGCAGGTCGAGGTCGTCCGCGAGCGCCGCCACGTCCGCGGAGGGGTCGTCGGCGACGAACGAGGTGGTCGCGAGCGGGAGGCGGCGCTCGACGCCCGCGTGTCGCGCGAGCGCGGCGACCGCCGCCAGCTGGGTCCCGCCCGCGAGCGTGACCGGCACGCCGCGCTCGACCGCCCCGACCGCGAGGCCGGCGGCCGCGGCGAGCACGGGGTCGCCCATCAGCCGGAGCGCGTCGAGGGGGTCGCCCGCGGCGTCGCCCGCGGCGATCCCGCTTTCGGCCAGCCCCTCCTCGACGACCGCGCGCTTGGTCTCGAGGGGGTTCGCCGCCAGCGATGAGGAGACCGCCGGGCGCTCCCCGAGCGCGGTGAGCACGCCGAGCGCGGTCGTCGTGCCGCCGGGGATCGTCTCGGCGACGAGGAGCTCGGGGTCGGTGGTGTCGTTGTCACCGTCGCCCGCGTCCGTCTGTCCCCCCACCACCTCCGGCACCAGCCCGCGCGCCGCCTCGAAGACGGCCGCGGCGTCCGGAACCGGCTCCGCGTTCCGCACGTCGCCGCCGGGCGCGGCGCCCGCGTCGAGCACGGGTGCCTCGGTCGGCGCCGTCGGGACCGCGAGCCCGGCGTCGACCCCGACGAAGTCGAACCCGACGACCTCCCGCACGGCGCGGGTGACGACCGCCGGCGTCGGGCAACCCGAGGGACTCACCGGGACGACCGAACTCGGGGCCGGTCGCCCGTCAGCGACGATCTCGAGGTCCGCGCTGGGCGTGTGTCTCCGCAGTTCGGGGTCGGCGCCCGCGGCGCTAATTCCGTCGATCGCGGCGGTTGCGGTCGTTCCCGCGACGACCGCGAGGATCGCGTCCGTCACGCGACACCACCGCCCCGTCGCCTCAGTCGGTCGGCGGTCCCGTCCGACCGATCGCGTCCGTCGTCCGCCCTATCGATAACAACCACTAGCGGTTGATTAGCACAACCGGACTTTAACTGATCGGGATGCCGGACTCGCGGCGAGGTGGCTCACGATCTTCGGCGCGGCGCATCTCGTCGTCCTCTCCGACCGAGACGGCGCCTAGACGTACCCGTCGACCATGTTCTCGACGTACTTCGCGATCACGTCCACTTCGAGGTGCACGGGGTCGCCGACCGACTTCTGCGAGAGCGTCGTCAGCCGGTAGGTCGTCGGGATGACGGCCACGTCGAACGCTCCGTCCCGCTTCTCGGCGACCGTCAGCGAGATGCCGTCGAGCGTCACGGACCCCTTGTCGACGAGGTAGTCGGCGTGGCCCTCGGGGATAGAGAAGCTGAACCGCCAGTCCTCGCCGACGCGCTCGATCGCGGTCACCTCTGCGACCGTGTCGACGTGACCCTGCACGACGTGGCCGTCGAACCGGCCGTCGGCGGGCATCGCGCGCTCGACGTTGACCGCGTCGCCCTCGCGGACGTCGCCGAGGTAGGTCTTCGCGACGGTCTCGCTCGCGAGGAACACCTCGAACCAGTCGGCGTCGTTCGAGGCGCCGTCACCCTCCTCGCCGTCACCCTCGCCGCCGTGGCCGTACTCCTCGACCGTGAGACAGACGCCGCTGACGCTGATCGACTGGCCGTGGTGGAGGTCGTCGAACCCCTCGACCCCGTCGACGGCGATCCGGAGCCGGAGGCCGTCGTCGGTCGCGGTCCGCTCGCGGACGGTTCCGGTGTCCTCGACGATGCCGGTGAACATACCGGATCTGGGCGCGCGCGACACATTATCGGTTCGGTGTTCGGTCGGAGCGATCGCCGCCGACCGCGACGCGGACGCGCTCCGCCGACGCCGCGCCCCTTTTGACCCCCGGGAGCCAATCCGGTCGCAATGAGGCTCGGACTGACCGACATGATCGGGCTGGCGGCGTCGCTGATCTTCGCCATCCCGCTCGCGAACTACGCGGTCATCCGGCTGTTCGCCGGCGAGGTGGCGCTCGGCGTCGGCCTGCTCGTCGTCGCCGCCGCGATGGTCGTGCTCCCGCAGTACTTCCTCGACCCGGGGCGGATCGTCCGGGGGCTGCTCGCGGGGCTCCTCCCCCGACAGCTCCGCGGGCTCGCCGGCCTCGACCCTGCGGACAAGAGCCCGTCCGACGCGGACTCGATCGACGGAGAGCAGACCGAGGCGACGCCCGAGGACGCGACCGCGGTCGAGAAGTGAGGGTTCCGCCGGAGGCGCGAGCGCCGTCTTTCACTCGCGCGCGGCCGGCGCGATCCCGAACGGATACTCGGCCAGCACCTCGTACCCGTCCTCGGTGACGGCGACGAGGTCCTCCAGCCGGACGCCGCCGATCTCGGGGTCGTACACGCCCGGCTCGACCGTCACGACGTGGCCCGGCCGCAGTTCGCCGGCCCCCGACAGCGACGGCGACTCGTGGAGGCTCACGCCCACGCCGTGGCCGGTGCCGTGGGTGAAGCCGACCTCGCCCTCCCCCGCGTTCGGGTCGAACCCGTACGCGCCCAACTCGGCGGCGGCCTCGCCGTGGACCGTCTTGGCCGGCACGCCCGGCTCGATCTCGTCGAGCGCGACCTCGCGGGCCGACTCGACCGCGAGGTGAGCCCGCCGCTCCCAGCCGCCGTCGCCGTCGACGACGAACGTCCGGGTGAGGTCGCCGCGGTAGCCGTCGGGCCCGCGCGGCGAGACGTCGATCAGCACGGTCTCGCCCGGCCGGATCGGGTCGTCGCCGACGTAGTGGAGGTCGGCCGCCGACGGCCCGGCACCGATCGCGGTGTCGCCGGCGTCCCGGACGCCGCGGGCGGCGAGCGCCGCGTTCACGGCCCGGCGCAGGCGCTCGGTCGTCAGGGGCGCGCCCTCCCAGCGGAGGGGCGGTCTGCGGTCCGCGTCGGGATCGGCGTCCGCGTCCTGGTCCGCGTCGGGATCGGCGTCCCCCTCGACGACCGCGCTCTCGGCCAGCACGGTCTCGGCGCGGGCCATCCCGGCGACCGCCGCGCGCTGGACGCGCCGGAGTCGCTCGATCTCGCGGTCGGTCTTCCGCGCTCTGGCAGTCTCGACCGCGTCGGTCGACGCGAGCGCGTTGCCGGCTCGTTCGAGGTACACCGCCGCGTCGTGGGGGATCGACGGAGGAACGAGGAGGGTGGGGTCGTCGTCTCGTTCGGTGGCGGCGTCTCGGTCGTTCTCGTCGCCTTCTCCGTCCCCGAGCAGGTCGCGCACGGCGGCCGCAGCGCGCTCGCCCGCGTGGTCGCCGACGCGCTCCGTCCGTACCTCGCGGACGACGCCGTCGTGGAACGCGGCGCCGTCGGCGCCCTCACCGCCGTTTCGAGTGCGCGCGCCGGCGACGAACTCCCGGTGGGCCTGCTCGCGGAACAGGGCGGGGGCACAGAGGGCGGCGCGGCCGGCGGCGTGGGCGTCGCGGTCGCCGCTCTCGGAATCAGGGTCGTCACTCTCGGCGTCGCGGTCGTCATCCGGAACGATCACCAGCGCGTACGCCCGGTCCGGTCCAGAAAAACGCGTGAGGTACCGAAGGTCGTCGTCGAACCGGTCGCCGACCGCGACGAAGGCGGCGGCGTCCGCGGCCGCGACCGCCTCGGCGATCGGGGCGAGGTCGGTGCGGAGCGGGGAGAGTCGGTCGGAGTCGGACGAGCCCCCGCCCGCGTCGTCGCTCCCGTCGCTCACGGCTCGGGCTCGGGGACGGCCAGCTCCGCCTGCACCTCCTCGACGAGCTCCTGCGGGGGCTCGTCGCGGAGCTCGTTGAACAGGAGGACGCTGATCGGGAGCGTCGGGGCGCCGCTGATCAGGCTCTCCATGATCACGAGCCGCTCGCGGGCGCGGGACATCCCGACGTAGAACACGCGGCGCTCGTTGTCCGTGAGGACGGGGACCGGGCTCGTCGTCTTCGTGAACTCCTCGACGCCGTCCACGTCGGTCGGGTCGTCGATGGAGGCCGCCATCTGCTCGACCACCTTCTCGGTGAGGTCGGTCGCGACGAACACGTGGTCGGCCTCGCGGCCCTTCGCGGAGTGGATGGTGCCGACGCGGACGCGGGTCGGGTCCATCCCCTCGTAGTCGCCGCCGAAGTACGCGCCCATCGACTTCCGCTGGAAGCTCGTCACCTTCCGGACCATGTCGTCGGCGCTCGACGCGTCCGGCATGAAGGGGATGAACTCGTCGAGCTCGTCGACGGTCACCTCGATCTGGGCGACGTCGTCGGCGTCGGCCGCCTCCTCGCGGTCGTCGAGGAAGTCGTAGAACTCGTCGCGCTCGTGGGTGCCGAACG
The DNA here is from genome assembly GCF_002286985.1 of Halorubrum salipaludis. GTDB lineage: Archaea > Halobacteriota > Halobacteria > Halobacteriales > Haloferacaceae > Halorubrum > Halorubrum salipaludis. Next base: position 342,006 of record NZ_NSKC01000001.1, read on the forward strand.
CCGAGTCCTGCAGCATGTCGGCGAGGCGCCGGGCCTCGAGCCCGTTCACGGGGTCGCCGGCGTCGGCCTTCTCGATGGCGCTGACGTAGTCTTGCACGCGGTCGGTCCACATCCGACCGTCGGTCAGCATGGTGAAGGGGATCCCGTGGTCGATGAACTCGTCGATGAAGTCGAACATCTGGTAGCGCGCCCGGAACAGGCACATCACGCTGCCTTCGTCGTCCTCGACGGTGTACCGGACGTTCCGGACGAGCTCGAGCATCGACGGCGACTCGATCGCCTCGACGGTGCCGCCCTCCTTGCGGGGGTGGAGGTCCTTCTCCTGCCGCTTGTCGATGTGGCGGATCTCGGCGTTGACGACGTTGAGGATCTCGGAGGGGAGCCGGTAGGAGTTCGGGAGCACCACGTCCTCGTCGACGTCGGTGTCCAAGAGGAGGTCGGGGTCGGCGCCCTGCCACGCGTAGACGACCTGGTCGTCGTCGCCGGCGATGAGCACCTTCCGCATGTGGGGTTCCCACTCCTCGAAGACGTTGTACTGCAGCGTCGTGATGTCCTGGAACTCGTCGATGATCAGGTACTCGACGTTCGGGACGAGCGAGCGCTGGGCGACGCGTTCGAGCATGTCCGCGAAGCCGACCAGGTCGTGGTCGCCCTTGTAGCCGCGCCACGCGCGGATCGTCTCGGGGATGTCGATCCGGTCGTCGTCGGAAGGCCAGGTTGGCGTGTACTTGTTCCCCTGCTGGGCGTTGGGGTCCTCCTCGGGCGGGAGCCGGACCTCCTCGACGTTCCACTGGAAGGGCACGTCGTACCAGTCGGCCACGTCGCGCTCGGTGCGCTGGAGCCACTGCGAGGTGGCGATGATCTTGTTGCCGATGGTCGTCGACCGCGCGGTCCGGCGGCCGGCGCCGCCATGCTGGTCCTCGAACTCGATGCCGTACTCCTCGCAGAACGCCTCCTTGTCGTCCTCGCCGACCACGTCGCCGCGTGAGAGGTCGAGCAGCTCGTACGCCTTCGCGTGCATGGTACAGACGTTCCCCTGGAGGGTGCGGGGGGAGATGTCGAGGCGCTCGGCGAGGCGCTCGCGGATCTCGGCGGCGGCCGCGCGCGTGTACGAGACGACGAGCACGTCGCGGACGTCGGCGTCCTCGTCCTCGAGGATCCCCTCGACGCGGTCCAGAAGCGCCGTGGTCTTCCCGCTGCCCGGACCGCCGAACAGTCGCGTCACCGTGGGATCGGTCATTGTCTACTCCAGAGTCCGACTCTCCTTAAACGCCGTGGCTCGGCCCGTTCCGGAGGGAACGCCGCGTCGGGCCGTCTCGCCGTCTTCCGTCGGGGGGTCGACATGGGCTCAGTCGGTCGCCGGCGCGCTCAGTTGCTCCGCGTCGCCCGCGCCTCTCGCACGTCGGCGCCGTCGCGGACGAGGTCCTCGCAGGCGGGGCAGACTCTGGGCCGATCGACCTCGTTCGGCGTGAACACCCGAACGTAGTCGGTCGTGACGAACGAACCGCAGTTCTGGCAGGTCGGCATACTCGCCACTATCGATTGATACCACATAATACTGCCGCCGACTATCGTCGAAAGAAAACCGCTAACCGGTCGTGCGACGCCGTCGGCGTCAGGTCGGACGCCAGTCGCACACGTCGCACTGCGCGGTTCCCTCGGGGTGTAGCGCACCGCATTCCGGACACTGAAGCTTGTTATAGGATCGCTCCCAGCGTACGATCTCCGTCTCGTGGCCGCGATCGGACAGGAACTCGTCGAACACGTCGTCGTCCGCGCTGGGTGCACTACTAGACATGCATGCTAGTGAATGCCACGCGAGTATAAATATCTTGTTGTGGCTCTATCAATCTGCGAAAACGGCAACGAACGATCGACGATCGACGACAGAACTGTGCAAAAGCTATCCCGCGAACCGACACCCACCTGCGGCGGCGGCCCCGTCTCCGCGGCGGCGACGTCCTTCTGCGACGCCCCTTTCACGTCCGGGCGTGTGGGGGCCGGCATGCCGACCGTCAGCGACACCTACATGGAGAACCGCCAGCGGGTCCAGCCGACCCACACCAACAACTACGAGTCGGCCCACGGGGGCAACGTCGTCAAGTGGATGGACGAGATCGGCGCGATGTCTGCGATGCGCGCCGCCGGGGAGACCTGCGTCACGGCCAAGATCAACGGGCTCGACTTCAAGCGGCCGGTCCCCCAGGGCGACACCTGCATCGTCGAGTCGTACGTGTACGCGGTCGGGCGGACGAGCCTCCGGACGCGGATCCGCGCGTTCCGCGAGTCCCCCCGGACCGGCGACCGCGAGCTGACGACGGAGTCGTACTTCGTGTTCGTCGCGGTCGACGCCGACGGGGACCCGACGCCGGTTCCGGAGCTGACGGTGGAGGGCGAGCGCTGCCGGGAGCTGCGCGACGCCGCGCTCGCGGCCGAGCCGGACGGGGACCGCTGAGGACAGCCCTCCCGGCGGAGCACCGCCGCGGTCAGTAGTCCCCCAAGACGCCCAGCCGCCGCGCCCGCCGCGTGGCGTAGTGGAAGACCACGTAGCCGCCGAGGAGGTAGCCGACGGCGACGGCGACGAGGAGCGCGAGGTCGGCGAGCCCGAACTCCCACAGCCGCACGCCGTCGACCATCGCGCGCTGGAGCATGGCGCTCCCGTGCGCCAGCGGGAGGAACCGCGTCCACGGCGCGTCGAGGACCGGTGCCGATATCAGCGCGATGAACCCGAACTGCAGCAGGTTCAGCCAGTTGCCGATCCGCTTGTACAGCACCGTCACGCCGCCGGCGGCGAACCCCAGCCCCAGCACCGACGTGATCGCGAGCCCGGCAACGGGGACGACCGTGATCGGGTCGAGGCTGAGCCGGGTCCCGGTGAGTAAAAGCATGACGGCGAGCACGACCGCCGAGGTGAGGAACGTCCGGACCACCTTCGCGACCCCCTTCAGCAGGGCGACCGGCGCGAACCCGAACGGCGTGGTGATGTGTCGCTCCAAGGTCCCCCACTGCACCTCACTGCCGATGTCGTTCGACACCGACGAGTACGCGCCGACGGAGAGCGTCCACAGGAAGTAGCCGACGATGATCCCGGACAGCGAGTCCGTCAGCGCCTGCCCGGCCAGCAGCCGCCCGCCGTAGAAGAGGACGCCGAAGAAGAACAGCGCGACGACGATCCCGCCGATCGCGTTCGCCGGGTACCGGACGAAGATCAGGTACTCACGGTAGAGGACGGCCCGCGCGAGGTGGGAGTACGTGGCCGGCCGCGGGTCGTCGACGGGGTCGGCGGGGTCGGCGGGAGCCGAAGACCGGGCGCGCTCGGACCCGGACGCGGCTGAGCCGTCGCGGCTCACGGCGACCGCCCCCGCGGCTCCGCGCCCGGCTCCGTCCCGGTGAGATCGACGAACACGTCCTCCAGTTCGGGACGAACGGTCTCGATCGCCTCCACCGTGACCCCCGCCTCGCGGAGCGCGTCCATCAGCTCGTACAGGGCGTCGCCCGCGGCGGCGACCTCGACGGCCGTCGAGCCGGGTCGGTCTCGTCCGCCCTCACCGAGACCGGTCTCGACGCCCCGCACGTCGAACCGCTCGCGGAGGCTCGCCGCGAGGGCGTCGTCGATGTCGGCGCTGACGACGCGGACGACGTCGCGGTCGGTCCCCGTGAGGAGCGCCGCGACGGTGTCGTCGGCGACGATCCGTCCGTTCGCCATCATCACCACCCGGTCGCAGACGTCCTCGATGACGCCCATGTCGTGGCTGCTGAGGACGATGGTGAGTCCTTCCTCGCGGGCGAGTCGCCGGAGCTCCCGTCGGAGCGTCCGCGAGCTCTCGACGTCGAGCCCGAGCGTCGGCTCGTCGAGGAAGACGAGCTCCGCGCCGCCCGCGAGCACGCTCGCCAGCGACACCTTCTGTTTCATCCCCCGCGAGAGCTCTCGGACCGGCGTGTCGGCCTTCTCGGTCAGCTCGAGCCGGTCGAGCAGCCGGTCGTGCCGGGCCCGGACCGAGTCCGGGTCGACGCCGGCGATCGTCGCGAAGTACCGCAGGTTCTCGCGGACGGTGAGCCGCCAGTAGTCATTACGGGCGCCCTCCAACATCGCGTCGACGTTCGCGTAGGCGGCCCGGCGCCCGTCGCCGACGTCGGCGCCGAACACCCGGACCGAGCCGGCGTCGGGGAGGACGATCCCGAGCGCGCACTTGATCAGGGTCGTCTTGCCGGCCCCGTTCGGGCCGAGCAGGCCGACGATCGAGCCGCGCTCGACGGTCAGGCTGACGTCGTCGACGGCGAGGACCGAGTCGTCGCCGTCGCCGAACCGCTTCGAGACGCCCTCGATCGCCAGCGCCGGCGGGGAGGCGTCCGCCTGCTCGTCGTTGGACCGGGACTCGTCGAACCGGGACTCGTCGCGCCCGCGGGGACCACCGCGTTCGCTCGCCGCGCTGCGTGCCATCACGGGACGGTACGTGCCGAGCGCGGATATATCCGCGCTCGGGAAGGTCCCGGGGCGGGACGGTCTCAGACGCCCGGACGGGTCCGGAGAATCGATCGCAGACGGAGACGATATGAAACTTACATTTTATAACCAATGACCGTGATGTACCTCGCGTCGCATGTGGGTGGTAACCTGTCACATGAGTCGGGGACGGAATCGAGTAGTCAATCATAACGAGGGGGAGGAACGATGACGACCGGGATCGACGTGGCGGTGGCCGCGGTCCCGCTGCTTCTCGCCGGCGTGCTGCTGGTCGGGTTCCTCTGGCCGGCGACGCGAGCGATGCCGCTGGCGTGGGTCGCCGCGCTGGTGATCGGGTACACCGCGTGGAGCATGCCGGTGAACTGGCTGGCCGCGGCGTCCGCGGTCGGCGTGATGACGGCGATCGAGATCCTCTGGATCGTCTTCGGTGCGCTCGTCCTCCTGTACACCCTGATGGAGGCCGGCGCGTTCGACCGGATCAACCGCGGGTTCGCGACGGTCAGCGACGACCGGCGCGTACAGATCGTGTTGATCGCCTTCTTCATGGCGACGTTCATCGAGGGGGCCGCCGGCTTCGGGACGCCCGCCGCCGTCGTGGCGCCGCTGCTCTTGGGGCTCGGCTTCCCGGCGCTCGCGGCGGTCGTCGCGGCGATCATCGGACACATTATCGCGGTCACGTACGGCGCGGTGGGGACGCCGATCGTGGTCGGGATCCAGAGCCCGTTGGAGGACGTCGCGTTCACCCGCGACGCGATCGAGGCCGGCGGCATGACCGTCCAGGACTTCTCGGTCGAGGTGGCGGCGTGGGCCGCGACGTATCACGCGTTGGTCGGGTTCGTGATGCCGCTGTTCGCGGTCGGCATGGTCGTGTACTTCTTCGGCGACCCCGACGAGCGCTCGCTGGCGCCGGCCTGGGAGGTCGCGCCGCTGTGTATCGCCTCGGGGATCGCGTTCGCGGTCCCGTACTGGGTCTCGGCGTGGTACCTCACGGCCGAGTTCCCGGCGCTCATCGGCTCGATGGTCGGCGGCGCGATCATCCTGAGCATCCTGCGTGCGGGGTACCTCCTGCCCGACGAGGAGTGGGACTTCCCCGAGCGCGACCGCTGGGAGGACCACTGGGTCGGCTCGATCGAGCCCGGGCAGTCGAACGGGTCGAACGCCGGCGGCGCGGAGAGCCGCGGCGGCGTCTCGCCGGAGACCGAGTCGACCGACCTCAGCGGCGGCGAGGAGATGTCGCTCCTGAAGGCGTGGTCGCCGTACGTCCTGCTCGTGGTCCTGCTGGTCGTGACCCGCGCGGTCGGACCGATCTCCGATTTCATCAACCGCGACATCTTCATCGTCAGCTGGAGCGACATCCTCGGGACCACGCTCGGCGGGAGCGTCGCGTGGATGAACGTGCCGGGCTTCTGGCTGCTCGTGAGCGCCGTGCTCGCGATCCCGATCTTCGGGATGTCCGGAAAAGAGGTCGGTGACGCCTGGAAGGAGGCCGGCCGGAAGATCGTCTCGCCGTTCATCGCCCTCGTCTTCGTCATCGCCATGGTGCAGGTGATGCTCCAGTCCGGCGCGCATCCGGGCGCGCCCGAGGTCGGCAGCATGATCGTCCTGCTCGCGCAGACGACCGCCGACATCCTCGGCGTCGCCTACCCCGCGTTCGCCTCGCTGATCGGCGCGCTGGGCGCCGCGATGGCCGGTTCGAACACCGTCTCGAACATCACCTTCGGCGCGTTCCAGTTCGAGGCGGCGACGCAGCTCGGGCTCCCGCGGACGATCATCGTCGGCGCGCAGGCCGTCGGCGGCGCGATCGGGAACCTGGTCGCGATCCACAACCTCGTCGCCGCGCTGGCGACGGTGGGCCTCCTCGGACAGGAGGGGCGGGTGATGCGGCTCAACCTCATCCCGCTGCTGTACTACGCGACCGGCGTGGGACTGCTCTGCCTGCTGTTCAGCTACGTGCTGTTCCCCGGCGTGTTCTGAGCGCGGGAGCCGCACCGCTGCGCGGTCTCTTTATAAGCGTCGACGGCGACCGGCGAGCGGTGCGGCCGGTGGTCGGGGAACGGTGCGGTCGGCGGTGGGCGAGCGAATCGAATCGGCTACCGGTTCAAAAGTGAGCGTCGCTCAGGCGCGCAGCCACGCCAGCAGGCGCGCGGCCGGGCTGGTCGTCGCCTCGAGGTCTTCGGGGCGCGGGGTGTCTTTCAGTCGCGCGGCGTCGTTTTCGAGGATCGTTTTGCTCTCTGCCATAACAATGACTGATCGTGGCCATACGCGGATAAGCAGCTCGGAATCGTACCGTATCGTGGAGAATAGTTCATTATGCATCAATTATCTGTCCGCGACTTTCGTGAAGGTTCAGGCGCGGCTCCGCCTCCTTCGAGCGACCGGCGCGATCGACCCGGAACCCCCGCGTGGGTGACGGCGTCGTTCGCGTTGCGAGCGCCCGGGGGTCGGTTCAGTCGTCGGCGGCCGCCGGTCCGGTCGCCTCGGCGGCGCCCGCGTCGGCGACGTCGTCGGGGTCGGGGCCGGTCACGGCGCGGGCGACCTTCTCGATCGGGTGCGGGGGGTTCTCCGCGTCGGCGTCGCGGTCGCCGAGCTGGGAGCGGCAGGACGCGCCGGGCGCGGTGACGGTCTCCCCGTCGCTCTCGTCGACCTGATCGAAGAGGATCCGGCCGATCGCCTTCGAGAGGTCGTAGTGCTCCGACTCGTAGCCGAACGAGCCCGCCATCCCGCAACACGACGAGTCCAGCGGGTCCACGTCGTAGCCGGCGCGCCGGAGCACGCCGACCGCGTGGTGGTCCTTCTTCGTCGCCTTCTGGTTGCAGTGGCCGTGGTAGGTGAGCGACTCCGCAGGCGCGTCGAACGCCAGCCGCTCGTCGACGCGGCCGGCGTCGAGGTACTCCAACACGCCGTACGCCGCCGCCGACACCGCCTCGACCTCCTCGCCGTCCAGCAGGTCGAGGTACTCGTCCTGGAACATCACCGCGTCCGACGGCTCGACGAAGACCACGGACTGGCCCTCGCGGACGCGCGGGGCGAGCCGCTCGACGTTGGTCGCCGCGCGCTCACGAGCGTCGTCCAGAAAGCCCGTCGAGAACGCCGCGCGGCCCGACGGTGCGAGGTCACCGGGAACCTCCACGCGGACGTTCGCGGCCTCCAACACCTCGACCGCCGCTTTGCCGGCCTCCGGGTAGCTGTAGTTGGTGTAGGTGTCGGGGAACAGCGCGACCGTGTCGACCGCCTCCCCGGGGGCGACCGTCGACCCGCCGCGGGCCTCGAACCACTCCTCGAAGCTCTCCGAGCGGAACGTCGGCAGCTCCCGGTCGGGCGCGATCCCCGCGACCGCGTCCATCACCTTCCGGGCGCCCGGGATCTTCGTCGCCGCGTTCGACACCGGCGCGAACGCGCTCCCGAGCGCCGAGAACCGGTCGATGTCGCGGAAGATCCGCTCGCGGAGCCCCGCGCCCTCTTTCTCGTGGTGCTCGTGTTTCACCTCGGCCTTCAGCTTCGCGAGGTCGACGCCGGTCGGACAGTCGCTCTGACACCCCTTACAGCCCACACAGAGCCCGAGCACCTCCTCCTGGAAGCGGTCGGAGTGGATCTCGTCGTCGTCGAGCTCGCCGCTGATCGCGGCGCGGAGCATGTTCGCCCGGCCGCGCGTCGCCTGGATCTCCTCCTCCGAGGCGCGGTAGGTCGGACACATCACGCCCGAGTCGGTCTCTCGGCAGGTGCCACAGCCGTTACAGAGTTCGACGAGGTGTGAGAACCCGCCCTCATCTTCGAAGTCGAGTTCGGTCTGGGGTTCGATCGACTGGTACTGCGGTCCGTAGCGGAGGTTTTCGCGCATGTCCGTGTCGGCGGCGGTGTCCGGGTACCCCCGCTCGGCCGCGGTGTCGCCGTCGACGTACACCACCTTCCCGGGGTTCATCCGCCACTCGGGGTCGAACGTCGACTTCAGCTCTTGGAACGCGCCCCAGAGCGCCTCGCCGTACATCTTGGGGTTGAACTCGGTGCGCGCGAGGCCGTCGCCGTGCTCGCCCGAGAACGCGCCGTGGTGCTCGATCACGAGGTCGGTGACGTCGTCGGCGATCGAGTGCATCTTCTCGACGCCCTCCTCCTCTTTGAGCGACAGAATGGGACGGATGTGGAGCGTTCCCGAGCCGGCGTGCGCGAAGTACGCCGCGGAGGTGTCGTGGGCGTCCAACACGTCCTCGAACTGGCCGACGTACTCGGCGAGCTCCTCGGGCGGGACGGTGGCGTCCTCGATGAACGGATACGGTTTCGGGTCGCCCCGCATGCTCATCAGGAGGGGAATGGCCGCCTTCCGGAGGTTCCAGAGGTCGGCCTGGGCCTCCGGGGTGTACGCCTCCAACACGTCGAAGGCGTCGCCCTCGTCGACGAAGTGGGCGTTCGTGTCCGCGATCGCGGCCTCGAAGTCGTCGACGAGCTCCGAGTCCCACTCCAGCATGAGCGCCGCCGTGGCCCGGTCCGGGATCGGCTCGGCGTACTGGGCGAACTCCTGGGAGTTCGCGGCGAGCGCGAACACCTCGTCGTCCATCAGCTCGACCGCGCTCACCGGGAACTCCAGGGCCTCCGGGACGGCCTTCATCGCGTCGACCAGCGAGTCGAACGTGTACAGCGCGAGCGCCGTCTCCTCGGGGCGGGTGACGAGCGACACCTCCGCCTCGACGATCGTGCCGAGCGTGCCCTCGGCGCCGACGAACAGCTTCGAGAGGTTGATCACCTCCTCGCCGTCGTCGTTCTCGTAGATCACCTTGTGGAGGTTATAGCCCGACACGGAGCGCTTGAGGTTCGGGTACTTCTCGTCGATCTCGGCCTGGTTCTCCTCGACCAGCTTCCGGGCGGTCTCGTAGAGCGCGGCCTCCCGGTCGTCTCTGGAGACGATCTCCTCGTACTCCGGCGAGTCGAGGACGACCTCCCGAGTGTGGATCAGCGAGCCGTCTGCGAGGACGACTTTGAGTTCCTCGGTGTAGGCGTCGGTGATCCCGTACCGCACCGAGTGCGCGCCCGTGGAGTTGTTGCCGATGCCGCCGACGACGGTGGCCCGCGCGGAGGAGGCCGGGTCGGGCGCGAACTTGAGCCCGTCCTCGGCCAACCGGTCGTCGAGGTGGTCCTGGACGACGCCGGGCTGGACCACCGCCCGGCGATCGTCGGGCCGGACCTCGACGATCTCGTCCATGTACGTCGAGAAGTCGAGGACGACACAGCCCGGGCCGACGCTCTGCCCGGCCAGTGAGGAGCCGGTTCCGCGGGGGATGACGGGTACTTCGTGCTCGGCCGCGACCTCCATCGTGGCCTGCACGTCTTCGACCGACCGCGGGATCACGACCCCGGCCGGCCGCGCCTGATAGATGCTCCCGTCGGTGGCGTACAGCACCTGCGCGTACTCGTCGAACTGCACGTCGCCGGCGACGCGATCACGGAGGTCCTCCGCCAGCGCCCGGTACGCGGGCACGTCCGGCCGGTCGTGGCCCAGCGCGGCCGCCGACGTGTCCGGGTCGGGCGTGTCACTCCCCTGCGTGGGCTCTGTTGCCATGACTTTACTCCGGGTCGAAAAGCGAATAAAACCTTTGTTAATGACAGTTCTCGGGCCGGTCGTCGCCGCTCGCCGGGATTTATTGGGTCCGGGTGAGACTTCGGCGCATGGAGATACTCCACACGTGTCTCAACGTCGAGGACGCCGACCGCACCGCAGACTGGTACGTCGAGCAGCTGGGATTCGAGCGCTCGTGGGAGTTCACGACCGCCGACGGCGACACGCGCAACGTGTACGTCGCCGACGACGCCGGCGTCGAGTTCCAGCTGTCCGACACGGACGGCGAGGCGCCGAGCGCTGACGGCGACCGCTACGACCACATCGCCGTCGGCGTCGACGACGTGGACGCGACGTTCGAGGCGATCGACCACCACGGCGTCGTCAAAGAGCCGGGCGATCAGCCCGAGGCCGGGGCGCGAACCGCGTTCGTGAAGGACCCCGACGGGCACGCCGTCGAGCTGATCGAGCCGTTATAAATGGAACAAACGAGCTGCGAGGGATTTCGGGAGTACGTGAATCATTACGATGGGTCGGTCGTTTATAAGTAGAATTGTGGTGTTGCTGGTGGCTATTTATAAGTGATCGACGATGTTGCGGTGAAGAGCTTCAAAGCCCCAGTCGCTGTGGGCGGCGCACGCTCGCTGTCGTTCGAAAGGCGCGAAGCGCCTTTCGTGATGTCGTCAGAACGCTTTGCGTTCTGACTGCTAGCCAGAAATCGGTGATTTCTGGCGATGACGAGAGAGATTTGCTCTCTCGAACCACGCGCTTCAGTCGGTCGCTAGCGTCCCCTCCTTCCAGTGCTTCCGTCGCCTGCGCCGCCCACAGCGACTGCCCCTTTGAGTCCCACCCAACCGCAGACCACAGCCTCACGCCTCCCCAGCCTCGCCGCTCGCTCGGGGCTCCCTTCGGTCGCCCCGTCGCGTCGCGGCGTCCCTCGCGCGTGCTCCTCGGCCGCGAAGCGGCCTCGGAGGCACGCGCCACCGCACCGGTTTATAAACGGTTGTCGCCGTCGGTCACGCCTGTTTAAATACTCTATCACCACCGCCGATCTGCAACACCCACACCCCCTCTCGTTCAGAGCACTCCCGTTCCAAGGCGCGGTCGACGGTAAAAAGTCGGTGTGTCGAAGGGATTCGAGTCGAGCGCTCGACTGGCCGACTACAGGATGCCGGCGGCCTCGGCGGTCTCGACGATGTCCTGGGCCATCTTGTTGGTGGCCTCGTCGACCATCTGGCCGTCGACGCTCACGGCGCCTTTGCCCTCCTCCATCGCTTCGGCGTAGGCGTCGACGATGCGCTTGGCGCGCTCGGCGGTCTCCGGGTCGGGGGCGAAGACCTCGTTACCGATCTCGATCTGCGAGGGGTGGATCGCCCACTTGCCGTCGCAGCCGATCATGTTGGCGTTCTCGGCGGACTCGCGGAACCCTTCGGGGTCCTCGATGTCGGCGTAGGGGCCGTCGAGACACGGGAGCCCGGCCGACTTCGCCGCGGAGTTACACTCTGAGAGGGCGTGGTGCCAGTAGTGGCCCGGATACTCGGGGAACTGGCCGATGTCGAGGCCGGGCGTGCCCATCGCCGCGGAGTAGTCGCCCGGACCGAAGATGATCGACGAGAGCCGGTCGGAGGCGTGCGCGATGTCGTGGACGTTGTGGATCCCCTCGCCGTCCTCGATCTGGGGTTCGAGGCCGATGGCGCCGACCTCCAACCCGTTGTTCTCCTCGACCTGCGCGAGCAGGTTCTCGACCGTGTGCACGTCGCTGGCGGACTTGACCTTCGGAACGATGATGTCGTCGATGAACTCGCCGGCCTCGCCGACGACCGTGATCAGGTCGTCGTACCACCACTTCGTGTCGATCCCGTTCATCCGGAAGCTGAGGACCTTGTCGCTCCAGTCCTCCTCGCGGGCGGCCTTGATCAGGGGTTCGCGCGCGTCCGGCTTCGCGTTCGGCGCCACCGAGTCCTCCAAGTCGAGGAACACCTCGTCGGCGTCGCTGTCGGCCGCCGAGTGCATCATCTTCTCGTCGCTCGCCGGCGTCGCCAACTGCGTCCGCCGCAGTGTAACGTCTGACATGTACGAGTCTATCATGCTTATCCCTGAAGATAAAGATACCTTACGCGGGGGTATTTTCTCTGAGTCGGAATCGAGTAAACGCGAACCGAGAGCGGGCGCGTTTCGCCCCCGCGTTCAGCGGTCCACGCGCCGGACCGCGGCCACGACGAGCAGCGCGAGCAGGAGGGCCCCGACCACTGCGCCGATCGACGTGATCATGACACCGTCGACCAATTGGCCGTCGGTCAGGATTGCTTGCCCGGAGGACGCCGAAGGCGTGGAGGCCAGCTCATCCTGTGCCGCCGCGCCGTCGACAACTCCGCCGGCGGCGACGGCCGTTGCCACTAACACGATCAGCGTGGCCATTCCAAGCACGTGTTTGATGTTCATGAGGTCGCTGTGTCTGTGAAATCGTTTTTGTTTCTACGTCGGAATATGATCACAAGCTCCGGGACCGTTGTAGTATTGTGTCCACTGAAAACGGATCGACCCCTCACAGAACTATTCAGGTAGTTCCTGAAACAATCATAGAGACTCCGCTACGCGAGCCTACGGAGGTTCTGAACCCACATTTTGAAAAACTGTCGGGGTTCGAGGCGGAGCCGTCTCCGGGCGCGTCAGTCGTCGGCCGGGGTCCGCGGTTCGGCGGGAGGTTCGCGCTCCTCGGGTCCGTTCCCCCGGTCGTCGACGGCCTCGGCGTCGGGCGTCTCGTCGAGCCGTTCGTCCGCCTCCTCGGACCGGTGGCGCCGTCGGATCGCCTCGATCGAACGCGCCTCTGTGTAGTGGTGGCACATGACAACAGTTAGCACGGAGTGTCGACTGATAAGCATTGCGCCGATATCGGAGGGAGGACGGCCGCAGAGCGGGGTTACGGCTTCACCAGAACCTTGATCGCTTCGCGTTCGTCCATCATGCGGTACCCCTCGGCGACCTCGTCGAGTCCGATCGTCTCGGTGAAGATCGGCGCGGGATCGAGCGTGCCCTGCAGTACGTCGGCCATCAGCTCCTCGGCGTAGGCGCGGACGGGGGCGACGCCGCCGGCGAGGGTGACGTTGTCGCCGAACATGCCGAACACGTCGAGCCCCTCGTCGTCGACGCCGTAGGGGACGCCGACGTAGCCGACTGTGCCGCCGGGACGGACGGCGTCGATCGCGGTGTTCATCGCGCTCGCGGCGCCGACGCACTCCATCACGTGGTTCGGCCCGCCGTTGGTGAGCTCGCGGATCCGATCGACCGCGGCCTCGCCGCGCTCCGAGACGGTCTCGGTGGCGCCGAACTCCGCGGCGAGGTCGAGCCGGTCCTCGTGGTGGCCCACCGCGACGATCCGCTCGGCGCCGAGCCGGCGGGCCGCGAGGACGCCGCAGAGGCCGACCGCGCCGTCGCCGATCACCGCGACCGTCGAGCCGGCCTCGACGCCCGCGCTCACGGCCGCGTGGTGGCCGGTGCCCATCACGTCGGTCAACGGGAGCAGCGACCGGAGCGCGTCCTCGTCGTCGGCGAACCGGTCGGGGACCCGGACGAGGGTCCCGTCGGCGTGGGTCGACCGGACGTACTCGCCCTGGCCGCCGCCGTTGTCGCCGCCCCACGAGTCGCCGTTCTCGCAGGAGGTGTGGAGCCCCTTCCGACAGAACTCGCACTCGCCACAGGAGATGGCGAAGGGGGCGAGCACGCGGTCGCCGGGGTCGACGGAGGTCACATCGTCACCGACCTCCTCGACGATCCCCATGGGTTCGTGACCGACCGGGGATCCCTCCTCGCGGTCGCTGTCGCCGCGGTAGAACCACAGGTCGGAGCCGCAGATCGCGGTGTGGGTCACGCGGACAATCGCGTCGGTCGGGGCCTCGATCTCGGGGCGTGGTCGCTCTTCGACGCCGATGTCGCCGGGGCCGTTGAAAATGGCTGCGCGCATACGATCGCTACCGACGGGCGGGACAAAAGGACGGGGGTCGCGGCGGGGTCGTGCGGGAACGCGGTAGGGCCGTGCGGGAACGCGGTCCGATCGGTTCGGGTTCCCGCGATCGGATCGAGGGCGCGTCACGCCCGGGCCCGCGTCCCCACGCAGCTACGACAGTCGGACGCGTCCGGTGCGTTCACCCCGCGACGGGACCTGATACCGGGCTCGGAGCCGCGCTCCGACGGCGCGGTCCGACACCAGAGTTATGTCGTCTGACCAATAGGTGGAGTGTATGCTGGGAGGATCGGTGTTGTCGGAACCGTACCTGGGGAGTACGATCCCCCAATATCTCCTGTTTTTCGCGATCCTCGGGGTGGGGGCGCTGCTGGGTCGGTCGCTGGGGTTCGTCTACCGCCGCCGGCTGAAGGCGAAGACCGAGGCGACCGAGACCGAGATCGACGACATCATCGCCCACGCGCTCGGGCGGCCAGTCGTCCTCCTGGGAGTGGTGCTGGCCGCCGCGGTCGGCCGAGAGGTGTTGACGCCGGTCGAACCGCTCCGGTCGGTGGTGAACGCGTCGGTCGAGATTCCCGCCATCGCGGCCATGGCCTGGGTCGCCGTCCGGCTCACCGACGGCCTCATCGAGACGTACATGGTGGAGTACGCCGAGCGGACCGAGTCCAAGCTCGACGACGAGCTCGTGCCCATCGTCAGCCGGGTCACCAACATCGCCATCGTCTCCATCGCCCTCGTGGTCATGCTGGACACGATCGGCTACGACGTGACGACCGTCATCGCCTCCATCGGCGTCGGCGGCGTGGCGCTCGCGTTCGCCTCCCGAAAGACCGCCGCGGACATCTTCGGCGGGGCGCACATCCTCACCACCAAGCCGTTCCTCGTCGACGACACCGTCGCCGTCGGCGACGTCGAGGGGACCGTCGAGGAGATCGGCCTCCGGTCGACCCAGATACGCGACTTCGACGGGCGGATCGTCACGGTCCCGAACGCCACCATCGCCGACGCCGAGGTGACGAACATCTCCTCGGAGCCGACCCGGCGGACCGTGACGTATCTCCGCCTGACCTACGAGACGACCCCCGAGGAGATGGACGCGGCCCTCGATCTGATCACCGAGACGATAAACGCCGTCGACGGCGTCGACACCGAGCAGACCGGCGCCTGGTTCTGGGGGTACGAGGACGCCGCGCTGCGCGTTCGGGTCGAATACCACATCGCGGACCGCGAGCGCTGGAAGGAGGTACGGGACGCCGTCAACCGCGACCTCCAGGCGGCGCTCGACGAGGCGGGCGTCGAGATGGGGCTGCCGACCAGGGCCGTTCGGTTCGAGGGCGACGAGGGAGGCCCCCTCGACGTGGGCGTCGGATCAGACGGGTGAGCGTCTCGCCGCGAGTCCCGAATCGGACGGCTGAGCCTCTCGACGTGGGTCCCGGTCTGGGCTCGCGCGGCGGGAGACGCGACTCAGTCGGCGCCGACCGCCGGCTCGTACTCGGAGACCGGCTCGCCGTCGATCCGGGTGAAGAGGGTCGCCAGCGCCGGCCCCGAGACGTTGTGCCAGACGCTGAACAGCGCGGGGATCAGCGCCGCGATGGGGTCGAAGAAGGCCGTGGCGAGCGCGACGGCGAGCCCGCTGTTCTGGAGGCCGACCTCGAAGGCGCACGCCCGCGCCCGGTCCTCGGCCATCCCGGTCAGCTTCCCGACCCCGTAGCCGGCGCCGAGGCCGAGCCCGTTGTGCAGCACGACGGCGACGACGACCAGCGCGCCGGCGGTGAGGATGTTCTCGACGTTGAGGCCGACGACCGCGGCCACGATGGCGACGATGGCGACGACGCTGACCGCGGGGAACACCGAGAGCCCGACCTTCGCCACGGTCGGCGCGTAGCGGTCGAGCAGGAGCCGGAGCGCGAGCCCCGCCACGACTGGCACTAAGACGACCCAGACGATCGTCTCGGAGAGCTGCGCGAAGGTGACGGAGATCTGCTCGCCCGCCAGGGCGACGATCCACGCCGGCATCACGAGCGGGGCGGCGATCGTGGTGACGGTCGTGATCGTCACCGACAGCGCCACGTCGCCGCGGCCGAGGTACGTCATCACGTTCGAGGCGGTGCCGCCCGGCGCCGCACCGACGAGGATCAGCCCGATCCCGACCTCCCACGGGAGCCCGAGCGCGACGACGAGCGCGTACGCGAGCGTCGGCATCACGAGCCACTGCGCCGCCGCGCCGATGGCGACGTCGCGCGGGCGCTCGACGATGCGCTTGAAGTCGTCGGGCGTGAGCGTCAGTCCCATCCCGAGCATGATGATCCCCAGGAGGGGCGTGATGAACTCGGCGATCGGTGTGAACGCCGTCGGCGCGTACAGCGCGGCCGCGGAGGCGACGAGGACCCAGAGGACGAAGTACTTGCTCGTGACCTGTCCAACCCGTTCGAGCCGGTCCAGCGTGCTCATCTCGTCCGCGTTCGCCCGAGCCGTTGAAAGGGCCTGTAGTTCGGGCAACGTTCTCCGTCTGTCTCTCAGCGGGGATCGTCGCCTTCGGTGTCGCCGTCGGCTTCCGCAAGCGCGTCGCCCTCGGGCACGCCTTCCGTCCCCTCGACGCGCTCGAACCGGAGCCGGACCACCTGCCCCGCTCCGGTCGACTCGAACGCGAGGTCGGCGTCGGAGCGGTCGACGACCCACTGCACGAGCCACAGGCCCAGCCCGTCCGTGTGGCGCATCGACGTCTCGTAGCCGCGGCGGATCGTCTCGACCGTCTCATCGGGGATCCCCGGGCCGTCGTCGGCGACGCGGAGCGCGGCGCCGCCGCCGACGCGGCGGACCGAGACCGAGACCCGCCGCGCGTCGCCCTCGTTGTGCACCACGGCGTTCTCGATCACCTCCGAGACGACGACCTCGGTGAGGGGATGCGCCCGGACCCGACAGACCTCCGCGGCGGGCGCGTCGAACGCCGCGTCCGGGTGTTCGGCACGCAGTCGCTCGATCACGCCGTCGACGACCTCGACCAGGTCCACGACCGCCTCGACCCCCTCGTCGGCGCCGTCGTCGCCGATCACTGCGCCGATGTGACGGGCGTGGTCGCTCACGGACAGCAGCCGGTCGACGTTCTCTTCGACGACGGCGGCGTTCTCGTCGCCGCCGTCGGCGCGCTCGCGGAGCATCTCGACCCGTCCGCTGACGACCGTCATCGCGTTCCGGATGTTGTGTCGGAGCACGCGGTTCAACACGGTGAGCTGGGCGTTCGAGCGTTCGAGCTGGTCCTGCGTGCGCTGCTGTCGCGCGTCGGTCAGCCCGAACGCGAGCCCGAACACCGACCCGACCGACGCCGCGCCGGCGATGGCGACGAGCAGCCCCTCCGGCGGCGGCCCCTGACTCGTCTCGTAGGCGACGAAAAGCAGCGCGACCGCGGCGAGCGTCAGCGCGCCGAGCGCGCTCCAACCGGTGATACGGAGAGTGTACGTCGGCGAGAGGGGAGACCGGGCGACCGGCACCGTCGCGGCGACGACGAGCGCGCTACACGCGATCGGGACGAGCGCCCCGCTCACGATCGCGACCGGGTCGCTCATCGCCGACAGCGAGGTCAGGTGGTGTCCGAGGGGAACGAGGCCGACGGCCGCGAGCAGCCCCAGCTCGGCGGCGGTCCGGATCCGTGTCGTCCGCATCTGTTGGTCGGTCGCCGTCGGCGGGATTTAACGGTTCGCGGCTCGGTATCAACTCGGAGAACTCCGTGGCGACGGGCGGCTGATCGGAGCCGCGCCTCGACGAAGCGGGACGCGGCCGGAGTCGCCCTTGCCGGTATCGGCGACACGCCGTCGCTTCGCCGATCCGCCCTCGAAGCGCGGCCGACGGCTCGCTCGCTCCGCCGCTACCGCGGTCGCTCGCGCCGCTGTCGGAGCGCTGGCCGCCGACAGTCCGATTCGCGTCGACGGGCGGAAGACGGGTTTGGGGAGACCGCCGCGTCACAGATCGCTTCAACTGTGGTCCGTAACGGAGGCGTTTCCCCCGCGGATTCACACCCGTCGATATGGCCAGCCTCATCGGATCACTGTGGCGTCGGTATCGGTCGGTACCGCTCATCTACCGCATCGCGGTCGCGTTCCTCCTCGGATCACTCGCCGGTGCGGTCTTCGGGGAACGGATGGCGGTCGTCGAGCCGTTCGGCGACCTCTTCTTGCGGCTGCTCAACATGCTCGTCGTCCCGATCATCGTCTTCACGCTTTTGACCGGGATCAGACAGCTCTCGCCGGCGAAGCTCGGGAAGATCGGCGGCGCGACCGTCGGGCTCTACGCCGCGACGACGACGATCGCCGGCGTGATCGGGCTCGCGGTCGCGAACCTGCTCCAGCCCGGGCGCGGCGTGGAGTTCACGGGCGGCGAGGCGCAGTCGCAGGCGCCGCCGTCGCTGACCGAGGTCGTCCTCGGGATCGTTCCGAGCAACCCGGTGGCCGCGATGGCCGACGGGAACCTGCTCGCGACCGTCTTCTTCGTGATCGTGTTCGGCATCGCGCTCACCTACGTCCGGGCGCAGCAGCCGGAGCTCGGAGAGCGGGTCGACGGCATCTTCGCGGCGTTCGAGACGGGCGCCGAGGCGATGTTCGTCGTCGTCCGCGGCGTGTTGGAGTACGGGGTCGTCGGCGTGTTCGCGCTCATGGCGGTCGGCATCGGCACCGAGGGCGTCGGCGTGTTCTCCTCGCTCGGCGAGCTCGTGTTGGCGGTCGCCGTCGCGGTGGTCGTCCACATCGCGTTCACGTACCTGTTCGTGCTCATGCGCGTCGTGGTCGGCGTCTCCCCGATCGCGTTCCTCAAGGGCGCGAAGGACGCGATGCTCACCGCGTTCGCGACGCGCTCCTCCAGCGGGACGCTCCCCGTGACGATGACGAACGCCGAGGAGGACCTCCGGATCGAAGAGCGGGTGTACTCGTTCGCGCTCCCCGTCGGCGCCACCGCCAACATGGACGGCGCCGCGATCCGACAGGCGATCACCGTGATGTTCGCGGCCAACGCCGTGGGCCAGCCCCTCGCGATCACCGAGCAGCTCCTCGTGCTGGTCGTGGCCGTGCTGATCAGCATCGGGACCGCCGGCGTCCCGGGCGCCGGGCTCGTCATGCTGACCGTCGTGTTGAGTCAGGTCGGCCTGCCGCTCGCGGTCGTCGGCTTCGTCGCCGGCGTCGACCCCATCCTCGGGCGCATCGCGACGATGAACAACGTCACCGGCGACCTGGCGGTCGCGACCGTGGTCGGCAAGTGGAACGACGCCGTGGACTTCGACGACGGCGTATGGAGTCACTAGCGCCGGGAACCGTCGGACGCTGCCGCCGTCGCCGTCGTTTTACGTACTAAAAGGACGGTAACAGGTCCGAAGATGAATAGTTAAAATACGGCGCTGACTGAGCTGTGATGTGATAATTGAGGAGTCAGATCGCGGTCTTGAGGGTGATTAACGTCTGATTAAGAGTTTCTGAGTAATCTCTATAGCTACAGTAGAGTTTCAATTGGAACTAGTAAAGTCAGAAAGCGACATATCCTGACTTGACGAACCACCTACGTCGTCTGATAGAGTTTCCTCGATGGGATCCGTAGCTAGTCGTTTCCTTATTGAGAGAACAACATCTAAATTGTATTTCGTAAATGTATATTCCGACTCACCTTGTTTGACTCGACAAGCATTGATTTTGCGTAGGTATTCCAGTACACGATGTCCTAGATCTGTCTCAATTTCCCTTCCAAAATGGTCCCCCACAGTTGATCCGCGTAACTTGATACCAGTCTCACTCAGGTCACTACCCGCAACGATTTCCTCACAAATTGCAACTGTAAGTGACTCTGGATATACTGTACGTGGTAGATGTACGAATTTTCCAGTTCTATTAGGAATAGAGATGCCTTGACTTAGTATTTGATCAATTTTACTGTCATGTATACCACCATTCTCCTTAATTAACTTTCCTCCCGGAGATGCCGTAATAATTGAGCCTTCTGTTTTTAGATCGTCTAGCCTTTCTTGTAATTCGGGGCCTCCAGATAGATGAGATTCGTATTGTCTTTTTGACATTACGTAACAGGAGTCGAAGTTATCCAATTCATTTTTACTGTAGCCAGAACTTGACAGATCACATCGATCAAGGTAATTCTCGACAGATTCTCGATCTAAATTGTTGTATTTACTAAGCCGTGTTACCGTATCTGCAGTAATTCTTCCGGGTTTTACTATATCCACAAATATGAGATTGTTATTATCATACAGAGTGAATGGTGGTTGACATCGGACACCTTTCTTTCTATTCTCAGCGATAGTAAATTCACCAGGGACACGATATCCGTAATCCACTAGTCCCTGATCAACTTCTCCGTGGACGGCTGAGTAGAATAAGTTGTGTATTTTTAAATACGCCTCCTGTTGTTCCCACTCCATTATTATGCCCTCAGTTGTGCACTTTCTTTTTCAAATCCGTACGTGGAATTGAAGTCTGTGTCTAGTATATTATAAAATTCCCTGAAACTAGAACTGGTAGTATTAGATTTTGCATAAACTCGGATGTTCTGTCCCGATATGATTATTTCAAATGATTCACCATGTTCTCGGTCATACACAAGGAAATTGCATTTTTGTAGTTTGGAATAAGAATATCTATCCTTGTAGTCGAAGATCTCTCTTTCGAGATCTTCTGCAACTGCTTGCTCGCCCGGATAGTTTTTTCCGGGCATTTGCTCCTCAAAATGCCATATAGTTACCCCTTCCATTACGCTGCCCTGATCAAGGGTTCTTAATTCGTCAGGTAGCCCACCATCTGGTTGTTTTTCACTATCATCAACCTCAAACTCGTCTAAATCAAGTTGAGAAATGAAATACCTCTCTCCCGGTTTAATTCGTTCTGGACGATGGTCTACATTGAACTTCTCTTGGTCAACCTGTTCATAACTAGACATTACGTCCTTAATAGTAGATACACCCACATCCTCGGAACCAGACCTAACTTGTGGAACAGAAGCATACCCATCTTGGCGTATCGCAGCATCGACTACGTTGCTTGTAGAATTGGTCGCGCCACCGTCTTGTCTGATAGGATTCTGACTTGAATCATCCAGATCGGCTTCTTGACCAAATTCAATCCTCTTTGGCCGAGCACTAAATTCCGATTCAACATTTTCGAGGTGCTTCTCTGTTCCACCGTGAACTTGTACACTTACTCTTTCCTCTTTGTAAAATGGTTTATATTTAGCAGTGAATCCGGTTAAGTTCCTATTTGAGGTATTGTCAACGATTCCTTCTAAGTCGTCAGAGGTTATGAAGAGTCTCTCTAGTGTATCAAAATATTGAATCAACTTTTCAACTGTTTTTTTGCTCCATTTACGCCTAATTGCCGTTAAGAATTTTGTATATCCACCAGAATCTACGATTAGAAAGTCGTCTTTTCTCTCATATTTCGGGGTTTTTATTATCAGATGTGCACAATCCTCGTTCAGAATAGAGATGTCAAAGTGGTGTTCCTCAAAGAAGTCACGAGGCCTTTGATTTGTATCATCACTCGTAAGTATATCATCGATTATATCCGGCAGATCTGATGAGGAAAATCCATTATTTTTTGCAACGAAGAGCTTAAGCTCCGTAGTTGATTTTTTTCCGGTCTTCGCTTCTTTTGCGAGGTCTTGATCTGTCTTTGAAACATGAGCAATAAATTGCTCATACAGATCATCGTTGTCTGGGTCTTCTAGATGATCGAATTTCATGATTACAATTACGGCTAGTTATTAAATATAATACAGTCAAGATTCAATAATCTTTCCCTAGTTATCACAAGAGACTATCTCATGCTTTTCATGTATTCTATAACCTCACTCCCATGGTCAGGGATGGTGTGAAGCATTGGTGGCCGATCGAGCTTATCCAGGTCACCTTTCAATCCAGTAAGCGGAATCTCTTCCTCATTACCGACAGAAGTTTTATATTTCAATATTATTGATATTTTAATGTCAGTGATTCCGTTATCTTCCAGATTATTTAGTGCCGTATGCATCAACCTTTCATCATATTTGTTAGAAGTGAGAAATTCAGGAAGGCAGGTAGTTCGGTAATTCAGTTTTGGGTCACAGACAAACCGTGTGGTTTCTCCTGAAGAGGGTGTCAGTGCGCCTCCCGTACCAACGGGCCACCAAGATCCTTCATCTTCACGTGTTAACGGGACTTCACATGACTGGATTATAGAGCCTGTTCTCAGATCTGTGTCGTAGGAGATGCCGAACAAAATTCGCAAATCCCGTGCTGCTGCGTTTCCGTTGTTCACTATATCTAGATATAGTCGATTTTTATCCTTTGGCTGGGGGGTATTATCTTCTAGCTCATGACCATATTTCAGATCTGAAACACCCAAGATCGGAGTAAACCCGGCATTCATGAGATTTTCTTGCCTAGACATTATTTTTCTTTGTAGATTTTGTGACTGAAACTGTAAGATGTAAGCAAATAATAATAGACCAGATATGATCACAGACAATGACGATTGGTTTTCGTCTGCTGTGGCCAGCACAGCCGTAACAAAGATATCGCCACCATAAAATACAATATCAGATAATGATAAAATAAGGATCAAAATCCCCGAGGCTGGCAGTATATATACACCGATCAAACGGGCGATATCTCGTAACGAAGACATTATTTTAGTGTTAATATATTCATACATATTACCACCGTTTTACATCAAGATTATGATCAGATAATCTATTTTCAAACTTCTCACGGAGCTGTTCGTCGCCGTGCTGGTGTTGCCGGCGCTGCTCGTCATCGCGGCGACCGCGCTCACGGTCGTCGTCCCCGAGCTCCTCCCGCCGGTCGACACCCCGGTCGGCGTGGTGCCGACGCGGGCGGTCGTGCTCTACGGCGCCGTCGCCTTCCTCGTCGCCATCGGCCTCGCCGGCGCCGTCGCGGTCGGCACGCTCCGGCCGCCGAGCCAGCGCGCGAGCTACGACCTGCCGGCGACGCCCCGCGGAATCGTCGCCTCCGCCGGGCGCAACCCGGCGAGCGCCGCGGTCGTCTGCGCGCCCCCAGCGGCGGCGCTCGCCGCCGGGCTCGCGGTCGCGGGGTACACCCTCGTCAACGTGGGGCTCCTCTCGTACGCGGCGTTCGCGGTGCCCGTCGGCGCCGTCGCGGGGAGGCGCACGCGGATCGACGACGCGAAGGACCGCGAGCTGGCCGACTTCGTCCACGCCGTCTCGGGCCACGTCGCGCAGGGGCGGCCCTTCCCCGCGGCGGTCGAGGCGGTCGCGCGCGACGCGGACCTCGGCGTCCTCGACGACGACGTGGCCGACCTCGCGTTCGCGCTCCGGTCGACGACGGCGGCGGAGCGGTCCGGCGGAGAGACCGAGGGCGCGGCGGACGTTCGCGCCGCCGCGATCGACCGGTTCGTCGACCGGGTCGGGACCCCGCTGGCAGAAGGGACGCTCGGGCTCGTCACCGACGCGCTCAACGCCGGGAACGACGCCGACGCCGTCTTCGAGACGCTCCGGATCGAGGTGGGGCGGCTCTACAGCGAGCAGCGCGCGCTCCGCTCGTCGATGCACCCGTACGTCGCGGTCGGCTGGGCGGCGGCCGCGCTGGTCGCGGCGGTCGTCGCCGTCGTCAACACGCAGGTGATCGACGCCGCGCGGCTCGCCTCCCTCGCGGGCGCCACCGACCTCGTGACCGAGCCGGAGACCGTGCTCCCCGACCTCGAACGGTTCCGGCTGTACGCCGTCACGCAGGCGACGATGCTCGCGTCGGGGTGGTTCGCCGGCACCGCCTCCCGGGGGCGCTACGCCGCGCTGTTCCACTCCGGGCTGCTCGTGGCGATCTGCTACGCGGTGTTCACCGTCGGCGGGCTGGCGTAGGGGGAGCCTTCAACGCCGGTCCGGAACCCCCGAACAGCAATCCTTATCAGATTCTCGGCGAAACCGTCGTCCATGGCTGGTCGGTACGGCAACCTAGACTACCCGACGATCACGAAACGCGGCGTCCTGCTCGGACTCGGGCTGTTCCTGATCGGGGCCGTCGGCGAGGCGTACATCCACATGACGGGCGCGCAGGTGCCCGGCTGGGAGGAGCAGCTCCTCCTCGATCTGGAGTTCCTCGGCACCGCGATCGCGCTCGTCACGCCGTTCGTCTTCGGGGTCTTCCTCCCGCTCACCGAGTAGGCGAGAGCGGAGAAATTACGAGACAGAGAGAAGCGGCCGCAAGCGGTCGGTCGGCCGCGTTCCGCGAATCAGGCGTCCTTCGCGCCCTTCACCGTCTCGCGGACCGCGTCGACGCCCTCGTCGTGGAGCAGGTCGCCGACGACGATCACGTCGCTGTGCGCGGCCATCTCGTTGGCCGACTCGTAGCCGTGGATCCCGCCGCCGTAGAAGAGGGTGGCCTCGTCGAGCGCGTCGTGGGCGGCGGCGACCTTCTCCGTGTCGCCGAAGGTGCCGGAGTACTCGACGTAGACGATCTCCTGACCGAACATGCGCTCCGCCACCTTCGCGTAGGCCCCCACGTCGTCGGCGCTGAGGTCGCAGTCGGCCTCGGTCAGCTGGGCGACCGACGCATCGGGGTTCATCACGATGTACGCCTCGGTGTGCGTCCGGCCCCAGTCGAGGTCGTCGATGCGGACCCACTCCTTGTGCGCGCCGGTGATCCAGAACGGGCCGCCGGCGTTGAACACGGTCGGGATCAGGTAGCCGTCGAGGGCGGGCGAGTCGATGACGACGCCCGGGTTCGACGGCTCCTGGTAGAGCGGCACGTCGTACTCGGCGGCGGCGTCGACGACGCGGGTCATCTTCTCCGCGGTGACGTCGAGGGTCCCGCCGATCTCGATCGCGTCGGTTCCGGTCCGGCAGACGTCCTCGAAGGTGTCGTCCCCGTACAGCTCCTTGTCGGGGTCGACCTTCAGGACGTGGTCCCAGTCGTCCCACGGGTTGTTCATCGGAAGCGACTCCACCGGCGGGAACCAAAAAGGTGCGGAACCTGTCTCGCCGGCGCCCGGGCCGCGGAGACGGCGCCTACAGCAGGTCGTCGGTCTCGGCGCCTACAGCAGGTCGTCGATCTCGTCGTTCTGGAACGCGTCGGCGGGGTCGGGCTGCTCCTCCGGTTCGTCCCGGACCGCCTGCCGCGCGCGTTCGAGGAACTCCTCGACGCGGCGCGAGCGCTCGACGCCGCCGAGGAGGACGAGCGCCGCGACCCGCTCGGAGTCCAGCGGGAAGTCCCCGCCGCGCACCTGCATCGAGCCGGTCTCCTCCTGCAGCCACTTGCGCGCCTTCTCCGCGCCCTTCCGGGAGATCCGGTCGGGGTCGCCCGCAATGGCGACGAGGGCCGCGTCCGCCTCGGTCGCGTTCGGGAGCGACATCCCGGTCATCACCGCGCTCCGAACCGTGCTCATCACGGTCGTGACGTTCTCCTCGGGGTCTTCGGCGGCGGGCGCGGACGCGAACCCGACCGCGGCCATTCCGCCGGCACGCAGCGTGTTGATCACCTCGCTCGTGTCGACGACCGACTCCGCGACCCCCTCGACCGACTCGCCGGCCGCGAGCAGGAGGCCGACCCGCTTGGCCATCGAGGCGTTGATCGCCGCGAAGCCGCCCTCGACCGACTCGCCGGAGGAGCGCCACGCGTCGTTATCGAGCAGGACCGTCGCGTCGGCCTCGCGGACGAGCGTCTTCAGCGAGCGGCCGGCGTTTACCTGATACATCGCCCCCTCGTCGCGGCCGGGGAGGACCCCGAGCGCGTACACGGGCACGTCGTACACGCGGCTCAGCTCGCGGACGAGGATCGGCGCGCCGCCGGAGCCGGTGCCGCCGCCGAGCCCCGCGACCACGAAGATCGCCTCCGCGTCGGCGGTTATCTTCGACGCGAGCGCGTCCAACACCTCGACGGCGTCCTCTTCCATCACCTCGGCGCCGAGCTCGTTGTCGCCGCCGACGCCGTGGCCGTTCACCCGAGACTGTCCGACGAGGACCGTGTCGAGCGGGAGGGGCTCTAAGTCCGCCGACGCGGTGTTCACCGCGAGCGCGTCGAGCACCGCACCGTAGCCGGCGTCGGCGTCGAACTCGGCGAGCGCGGTCGTGAGCTTCCCGCCCGCCTGTCCGACGCCGAGGAGGACCGCTTTCATGATCGTTAGATAACCGATCCGGTGGTAATACCTTTTCCCCCGAGGTTTAAGTGCGGAACCGGGGCCACTCGGCCGCGTGACCGACGACACTCGCGACCGCGACCGACCGTTCGCCGGCGGCGGGGAGCCGATCGAGAGGACGAGCGACGGCAGCCCGGGAGAGGCATCCCCGTTCGGGCGGGCCGGCCGCTCGCCAGCCGGAACCGCCGGAACGACCGAACCGACGGGGTCGGGGACGGGGCGTTCGACCGTAACCGATCGGAACGGAACGTCGACCGAAGACGCGAACGCCGAGCCGGACGCCGAACGGAGGACCTCCTCGAACACCGAACGAAGCGGCGAACGGGGGCCCGCTCCGAACGTCGGCCAGAGCGACGACCGAGTCGAAGCGCGACTCCGCGCGGTCGAGCGGGCGCTGACCGGAACCGACGACGCCGTCGCCGACCTCGGCGACGAAGCGAGCGCGAGCGCGGAGCGCGAGGCGCTGTCGACGCGGCTCGACGACCTCGAAGCGCGGGTCGAGGAGCTGGAGGCGGCGACCCAGGCGATCAGGGGGTACGTCGGATCGATCCGGTCGGTGAACGAGGCGGTCGAGCGCCGCGCCGACCTCGCGCTCGCGAAGGCGACCGAGAACGCCGGCTCGGCCGCGGACGACGGGTCGACAGCGAGAGACGGCGGGTCCGCGGGCGAAGATCCGGTTGGCGGCGCGACCGCCGGCGGTTCGCCCGACGCCGGCGTGCCGAGCGAGGCCGACCTCGACGCCGCGGTTCCGGCGGATCGGCGCCGAGGGAACGGCGCGGAGCCGCCGTCCGGATCGGCGGTCGACCATTCTGAGAGGGACGGTTCGAGAGCGGACGGCGAGAACGCCGACGGCTCGTGGCGCGCCGGCGCGCTGGATCGGCTCCGTGACTCGCTGTAACCGACGCCGTGTCACGGGGGACGAGGCGTGATCCGCGTCGTCCTCACGGTCCTCGTCGCCGTCGCGCTCCTCGCGGCCTCGATGCCGGCGCTGGAGGACGCCCGCGCCGCGACGACCGACGAGCGGCTCGGGACCGAGTCCGAGCGCGTCGAGCGGGCGATCGGCGGGCTCGCAGCCGGGTCGATGAGCGTGTCGGACCCCTCGCTCGCCGCGCGAACGACCGTGACGATCCACGCGCCGAGCGGGGTCACGGCCGCGCGGATCGACCGGCTCGCGCTCGTCGAGCCGGAACGCTCCGAAAACGCGTCCGGCGCCGCGCTCCGGTACCGGATCGCCGGCGGCCACGACCGAACCGTCCCGATCGCTCCCGGGGCGACGGCCGCGACCGTCGAGGTCGTCGACGGGCCGATCGAGCTCCGGACGCGCGGCGAGAGCCGTCTGGAGCTCCGTCTCGTCGACGACGGCGGCCCGACCGTCGAGGTCTCGCGGGTCGGGTGAGGGTTTATATGCGATACCGCGGCCACGCCCGCCATGAGCTTCGATCTCCCCTCGCTGTCGTCGCTCGGGGCCGACGACACGGCGCTGCGCTCGCTCCCGTGGGTCGACGGCGACGCCGGCGACTGCCGGTGTGACCCGTCGTTCAGAGAGCCGGTCGGCACCGGCGTCGACGACCGCGTGGTCCTCGCGGTCGACGCCGGCGACTGCCCCGGGCGCGGGGACCTCGCTGCGAGTCCCCCCTGTCTCGCGACGGTCGTGGAGGCGCTGACGGAGCGCGACGCCGACGTGGTCCGGACCCGCCACGCGGGCCGAGAGCGGACCTACGCCGGGCGGGCCGCCGCGTGTCTGATAGCCGCCGGGCGGTTCCGCGAACAGGTTGAGTTCCACGAGACGCGACTCGCGGACCGCGTGACCCGAGAGCCGATCGCGGCGGCGCGAGAGGCCGGCGGCCGCGAGGGACCGCCGAAGCGGATCGCCGTGGAGACCGGGCTGTCCGAGGCCGTCGCGAACGCGGGAGAGACCGGCGAGGTGCTCCGAGCGCACGCCGGGCCGACGATCGCGGCCACGCGCGTCGCGTCGTCACCGCCGCCGGGCGCGGCCCTCGTCGACCGGTGGGAGGTCGACACCGGCGCGACGGTGCGGCTGTACGAGGGGGCGGGACCGCTGCGGACGTACCACCTCACGCCTCCGTCGACGCGGCTCGACGACGAGGCCGTCGAGCGGCTCGCCGCGGCCAAAGACCGGCTGCTCGACGATCCGACCGGCGGGGACAGGGCGCCGGGGCGGGCGGTGCGATCGGTGGCCGCGGCGGGCGACCCCGTCTCGACGCTGGTCGACGTGCTCCGACGACACACCCGCGGGTACGGCGCGCTCGAACACGTGTTCGCGGACGACCGCGTGAGCGACGCGACGCTGTCGGCGCCCGTGGCGGAGAACCCGCTCCGGGTCGTCGTCGACGGGGAGCGCTGTCGCACGAACGTCAGGCTGCCGCCCGAAGGCGCGGCCACGCTCGCGTCGCGGCTCCGACGGACGAGCGGACGGGGGTTCTCCCGCGCGAGCCCGACGCTCGACGCGACGATCGAGGCCGAAGCCGGTCGCGTTCGGGTCGCCGCGACGACCGCCCCCGCCAGCGACGGCCTCTCCTTTACGTTCCGCCGCGGCGATCCGGACGCGTGGACCCTCGCACGGCTCGTGGACGTCGGGACGGTCACGCCGGCGGCCGCCGGGCTCCTCTCGGTGGCCGTCGAGCGGGGCGTGACCGGGCTCGTCGCCGGCGGCCGCGGCGCGGGGAAGACGACGGCGCTCGGCTCGCTCCTCTGGGAGCTACCGGCCGAGACGCGCTCGATCCTGATCGAGGACACGCCGGAGCTGCCGGCCGAGGCGGTGACCGAAGCCGGGCGAGACGTCCAGCGGCTCCGCGTGGGCGACGGCGCGGAGCCGTCGCCGAGCGAGGCGGTCCGGACCGCGCTCCGGCTCGGCGGCGGCGCGATCGTCGTCGGGGAGGTCCGCGGCGAGGAGGCGGCGGCGCTGTACGAGGCGATGCGCGTCGGCGCGGCGGGCGAGGCAGTCCTCGGGACGATCCACGGCGAGGACCCCGACGCGGTCCGGGAGCGTGTCGTCAGCGATCTCGGCGTCTCTCCGTCCTCGTTCGCCGCGACGGACCTGATCGCCGTGCTCGACGAGCACCGCGTCGAGACGATCGCCGAGGTCGTCGGGCACGACGGCGGGTCCTCGTTCGAGCCGCTGTTCGAGCGGACCGGGTCCGGGTTGGTCCCCACGGGGCGGATCGACCGCGGCGAGAGTCGGCTCGTCGAGTCGCTCGCGGAGACCGGTGAGGCGTACGCGTCCGTCCGCGAAGCCATCGATCGGCGCGGGAGGCGAATTGCTGCGGCCGCGAGATCCGGTCGAATCTCGCCGGAGCGCTACGTCGACTGCGACGGCGGCGATTCGCAGACGAGCGACGGTCGACTGGGGAACGACGGCTTCGGCGGTGCCGACCGATGACGGGTCCGGACGGGGATGTCGGCGGGGCGCCGCGAGGCGGCACCGCGGACGATGAAGGGTCGGACGAGCTCCGGCGCGCGATCGCGTTCCTCGGCTGGGACGCGACGGCCTCTCGTGTTATCGAAGCGGGATACCGGGTCGGCGTGGGCGTCGGCCTCGCCTGCGCCGTCGTCGCCGCGTTCGTCGCCGGACCCGTTCCAGGGGTGCTGTTCGGACTGGCCGGCGGGCTGGGCGCCACGCACGCCGCCCATCGGGGACCGGTGTGGCTCGCCTCGCTCCGGCGGACTCGGGCCCTCGGGGCCGCGCCCGGACTCGTCGGCCGGCTGGTGTTGCGGATGCGGTTGGACCCCTCGACGGAACGGGCCGTCCGGTTCGCCGCGCGGACCGGCGACGGGCCCCTCGCCGACGGCCTCGCGCGGCGCGAGCGGGCGAACGCCGACGGGCCGACCAGCGGCCTCCGGGAGTTCGCCCGCGAGTGGCGGCCGTGGTTCCCGGCGATCGACCGGGCGGCGGCGCTCGTCCGAACGGCGGCGTCGGCGCCGCCGGAACGCCGGGGACGGTGTCTGGACCGCGCGCTCGATGCGACGATCGCCGGAACGACCGACCGGCTCGCCGCCTTCGTCGGCGAGGTCCGCGGTCCCGTCTCGGCGCTGTACGCCTTCGGGGTACTGCTTCCGCTCGCGCTCATCGCCCTCCTGCCGGCGGCCGCCGCGGCCGGTGTCCCGATCGGTCCCGGCGTCGTCGCGGCGCTGTACCTCGGGGTGCTCCCGGCGGGGTTGCTCGCGGCGTCGGCGTGGCTGCTCTCCCGCCGTCCGGTCGCGTTCGCGCCGCCGAACATCGACGGAGACCACCCGAATGTTCCGGAGCGGAGAGTTCACGCCGCAGGCGCCGGACTGGGGACCGGGGCCGTCGCCGCCGCCGTCGCGGCGCGGTTCGTCGCCGGGTGGGCCGCGCCGGTCGCGGGAATCGGAGTCGGCGCCGGCGTCGCGCTGCTCGTCGCCGTCCGACACCGCAGAGCCGTGCTGTCGAACGTCCGCGACGTCGAGCGCACCCTTCCCGATGCGATGACGGTGATCGGCGGCGACGTGGCCGAGGGCGTCGCCGTCGAGACGGCGATCGCGAACGCCGGCGAGCGGCTCGACGGCGCCACCGGGGAGCTGTTCGAACTCGCCGGGCGCCGGAGCGACACGCTCCGCGTCGGCGTCCGCGAGGCGTTCCTCGGGCGTGGCGGGCCGGCGGTTCCGGTGCCGTCGCCGCGGGTGCGAGGCGCCGTCGCGCTGCTCTCCGTCGCCGCGCGAGAGGGGCGGCCGGCGGGCGACGTGCTGCTCGAGCTCGCCGACCAGCTGGAGGACCTCCGCGAGCTCGAGGGCGACGCGCGGCGACAGCTCGCGACCGTGACGGGGACGCTGACGAACACCGCGGCGGTGTTCGCGCCGCTCGTCGGCGGGGCGACGGTCGCGCTCGCCACCGGCATCGACGCGGTCGACGCCGGGGGGCTCGGCGCCGGAGCGACCGCCGGTGCGGACGCGCTCGGCGTCGGCGGTGTCGGCGACACCGGCGCTTCCAGCGCCGGGACCGCCGGAACAGCCACGGAATCGTCATCGGGATCGGCCGGCGGAGCGCTCTCGATACCGGTGCTCGGCCGGATCGTCGGCGCGTACGTGCTGATCCTCGCGGCGCTGCTCACCGCGTTGGCGACCGGCCTCGAACGCGGGTTCGACCGGACGCTCGTCGCCTATCGGGTCGGGATCGCGCTCCCCACTGCGACCGCGACCTACCTCGTCGCGTTCCTCGGTGCGGGAGCGCTGCTGTAGCGAGGCGAGGGGGATCTCCGACCGTCTCTCGGGGCGATCCTTTAAGTGCGAAGCCGCGGCCAGCCGCCCCGTGTTCGAGACCCACCTCGACGCCACGTACGCGTGGCTCGGCCTGGCGCTGGTGAGCGTCGCGACCGTCGGCGTCGCCGCCGCGCTCCCGGCCTCTCCACCGCCGGACGCGAGCGGCGTCGCCCACACGATCGACTCGGTCGCCGACGGCGAGCATCCCGCGACGGCGGAGCACGGACTGGCCGCGGACCGCATTCGCCTCACGAGCCGATCGGTCGCGCTCGACGGCGGCGGCGGAACCGCGCGGGCGGCGCTCCGAGCGCCGCGGATAACTCCCGTGCCGACCCCTCGGGGCGGGACCGCCGACGCCGGCGGGCTCCGCCGAGTGCTCGGCGGGGTTCCGGCGGACGCGGCGTTCGACGATCCCGAGACGTTCGAAGCCGCCGCCGAGCGCGCCCGGTCGGGAGACCGCGAGTGGCGCCCGGCTCCGGATCGGCTGACGGTGAGACGCGTTCACTACGGAGGGGTCCATGTCACGCTCGTCGGGTGAGGAGTTCCTCCGCGGCGAGGGGAGCGAGAGCCGCGCGGCGGTCGAGCCGATCGCCGCCCTCGTCGCCGTGCTCGCCGTCGGCGCGGCGCTCGGGCTGTACGCGGCCGCGCTCGACGACGCGGCGCCGGACCGGGAGCGCCCGATCGCCGAAGCGACGCTCGATCGGGTCGAGCCGGCGGTGACGACGGGCGGCGTCGTCGATCCGGAGCGGCTGGGAAGCCTCGACGCGCCCCGGTCCGGCGCGACCGTCGCGATCGAGGCCGACGGCGAGCGGTGGGCGGTCCGGTCCGGCGACGGCGCGCCGGAGGCGGCGAGCGCCCGAGACGCGGTCGCGGTCGCCGAGCGCCCGGTGACGGTCGAGGTCGGGCCGGGACGGAACGTCCGCGGAACGCTTCGGGCGGTGGTGGCCCGGTGACTAGCACCGTGCTCGACGTGACGGTGCTGCTCCTCTGCGTCTCAGCGAGCGTCGTCGCGCTCGGTGCGGCCGGTGACGACCGCGCGGCGGCGGGAACCGAGGCCGCCGAGGTCGCCGATCTGGTCGCGACGGAGACGGTGACGGTGACGTACGCGTCGACCGAGGCGCCGAACGGGATCCGGACGGTCCACGCGACCCGCGCCGAGCTGTTGGGACTGGTAGCGGCCGGAGGCGGACGGGACGGTGAGGGACACGCCGCGAGAGCAGCGTTCGAGTCCGAAACGCTGGCGGCCGTCGAACGCGGTATCGGACCGCGGACGCGGATCGACGCGGAGGTCCGGGAGCCGAATCGGGACGCGAATGAGAGCGGCGGCGGAGCGGAGGAACTCCCGTCGGACGCCGCGGCCGGAGCGCCGCGCCGGAATCCGAACGAATCCGCGCTGCCGGCCGGACCCGGAGCGTGGGAGGTCGGTTCGGACGGAATCGGTCGAGATCCGGCCGGAGCGGCCGGCACTGGCGTTCCGTGGCGGCTCGATCGGGAGGACGACGGCGACGAGAGCTCCGAAGCGGAGGGGCGGGGGACCGGGGCCGAGCCCCCGGAGCCGATCGCCGTCGGGAGCGAGCCGCCGCGGGGCGCCGACGTCACCGTCGCCGTGATCACGCATCCGGGGCCGAACGGCTCGGATTCGACCGGAACGGTCAGGATCGTGGTCAGGAGGTGGTGAGCGTGCGAGACCGGTCGCCGACCGGAGCCGCGCCAGACTGCGGATCGCGGTGTCGATCCTTCACCGTCGACGAGCGCGCTCGGGTCCCGTTCGCGCTGATCGGCGTGCTCCTGCTGGTGACGAGTTCGACGTACGCCGCGGGGATCGCCGATCAGGGGCTCGTCGGCGAAGACCGGAGCGTGGAGCGCGCCGTCGAGCGGGTTGACGCCGATTCGACCGCCGCGCTCAGGGCCGCGGCGCGTCGGGCGGCGCACGACGCCGCCGCGGAGCCGGTGACGCGGGCACCGACCGAGACGGCCAGCGATCCGGGAGGCGGACACGCCGCGACCGCGGTCAGAGACGAGTCCGCCTTCGAAGACGCGTTCCGGATCCGACTCGCCATCGCCGGCGCCGAAGCGCTGTCGGCCGTCGACGCCGATGTCGGCGGCGTGACGGCGACGGCGTCGCTCCCGGCGGTGGACGACCCGAGCGAGCTGGCGGCGGCGCGCGACCGGGTCCGCGTCGAGCCCGCCGCGAACGGAACGGCGACGCGCGTGACGTTCGAGGGGGTGGACACGACCGCGACGCGGAACGGACGCACGGTCGTGGAGCGAACGGAGGACCGGACGGTGGTGGTGGCCGTGCCGACGCTCGCGGCGCACGAGCGGACGGAGCGGTTCGAGGACCGGCTCGGTCGGGGACCGACCGAGGGACCGGGGCTGGGCCGCCAGCTCACCGCGAGCCTCTACCCGATGACGTGGGCACGGGGGTACGCCCAGTACGCCGGCGCACCGGTCGAGAACGTCCTCGCGAACCGCCACGTGGAGCTGTCGACCAACGCGGGGATCGTCCGGACGCAGCGGGACGTGTTCGGCGCGAGCGACCCGAACGCGCGCGGCGGAGTGGCACGCGCGACGGCGCAGACCGGAGCCACGGACCTGCTCGAACCGACCGGTGTCGACGAGGGGTCGTGGACGAAGGCCGTGCTCGACGCGCCGACGCCGGGGGAGGCGGACGGCCCGGACGAAAGGGATGGTCCGGACGAAAGAGATAGTCCGGACGAAGGAAACGGTCCGGGCGGCCGAGCGAGCGAGGACGCCGCGTTCCGAGACGAGGGCCCGACGGAGGAGCAAACGCCGGTCCCGATCGGCCGTGCGGCCGACGAGGGAGCGACGCGCGTCTACGACGATCTGGACGCGATCCTCGAGGACGCGTACCGAGTCGAGGCGAGCGTCGAGACCTCGACGACGCGGATCCACGACGGCGGGCGCCCGACGCCCCCGACGCCCGCTCCTTCGGAGTTCACCACCACCGGCGACTGGGAGCGCGTCGACCTGACGCGGACGGAGCGGTCACCGGTCGTCAGCGGGTCCGGCGTGCCTGAGGGCGTTCCGTCCGGGACGGTCGATCCCGGTGAGCGCGTCTCGTTCGGCGGCGCGACACGCGAGGCGACCGTCGAGCGCGTCGCGGTCGCGGAGTGGGAGCGGGTGTTCGTCGAGCGGGGGCCGAACGGGAGCGTCGTCGACGAACGGGTCCTCCGGACGACCACGCGCGACGCGGTGACCGACCGCTACCGGGTGCGGCTGTCGGTGTCGGGGGAGCACGCGCCGACCGACGAGGCGCCCGACCGAGCCGCCGCGACGTTCGGCGCGGGCGACGCGGCCGACGGCCCCGACCTGCGCGACGCGCCGCCGGCCGCTCGGAGCGATCTGGGCGTCGACACCGAGGGCGGCGTCGACCGGATCGCCGCGGACGCGGTCGGCGGCGGCGACGTTCGCGAGTCGACGACCGTCGTGGGGTCCCGCTCGTCCGGCGATCGAGACGCCGTCGCGGCCGACGTGGCCGCGCTCGCGAGCGACGTGCGCGACATCGAGACCGAGGCGTCGATGGAGGATGCCGCAGTCGGCGAGGCGGAACCGTACGTCGACCTCGCGGACGCGATCCGCGATCGGCGCGCGGAACTCGTCGACGCACCGCGGACGTACGACGGTGCCGTCGATCGGGCCGGCACCGCCGCCCGTGCCGCGTACCTCGACGCCGTGATCGACGAACTCGAAGGGGCCGCAGACGACCGTGAGCGCGCGACCGACGGATTCCTCGACCGCGTGAACGGCGCGTTCGATGGGCCAGACGTGGGCGACGCGCTCGCCAGTCGCGAGGCCGCTCGCGACTCCGGGACGTACGCGGTCGGCGAGGACGGCCCCGGCGGCGAAGTGACGTTCGCGCCGAACGGCTCCCCGGGGTACCTCCCGCGGACGACCGTCGACGGCGAGACCGTCGACGGGGTGGACGGAACGACGACCCGCCCGCTCGCGGTCCGGAACGTGAACTACGTCACCGTGCCGTACGGCGAGGTGTCCAGCGGCGTCGTCGATCGGATCCTCGGCACCGAAGACACGGTGCGGGTCGGCACCGCCGGTCGGTCGCTCCTGGTGGCGAACGACGCGCTGGGGGCCGGCGACGATCCGGACCTGCGGGCGGACCGAGACGCGCTCGCCCGACAGGTGAGTGGATCGCTGGACGAGGTCGACCGGGAGCTCCGATCGACGCTCCGCGTCCGGACTTCGCTGTCGCGCGACGAGCGACGCAGGGCGCTCGACGAGGCCGCCGCGAGCTACGGCTCGACCGGCGAACGCGCGGTCGCCGTCGGGAACGGGTCCTATCCCGATCGAGTCGCCGCCGAGGCCGCGGCCGTCGGGTCGCTGTCGCGGGCGACCGAGGAGGCGCTCGCCGCGAACCTGCGCGTCGCGACCCGGTCGGCGGCCGGGCGGGACGCGGTACGGGTTCCGACCCGGTTCGTCGACGAGACGACGAGCGGCGCGCGAGTGCTGCTCAGAGACCGGATGGAGAAGGCGATCGAGAGGGAGGCGGCGCGGGCGGGCGAGAAGGCCGCCGGGAGAGCGAGCGAGAAGGCGGTCGAGGAGCTGGGCGAGAAGTGGTCGCTGAAGCCCGCCCGAACGGTCGGCGCGGGGCTCCCGGTCGCGCCCGTGCCGGGGTACTGGGTGACGACGGTGAACGCCTGGCGCGTGCAGGTCCGGGGGGAGTATCCGCGGTTCGCGCTACGGGCCGACATCGGCGCGCCCGGAGAGCGCTTCGCGTACGTCCGGAGCGAGGGCGACGTGACCGTCGGCGTCGGCGGGGAGACAGTGCGGCTGGGCGAGACCGAACCGGTGGCGTTCGAGACCGAGACGGTGGTCGCCGTCGCGGTCCCGGCCGGACCGCCCGGCGTCGGCGACGTGGACGGGACCCGCGACGAGCGGTCCGGCGGCTGGCCGTGCCCCGGTGCGATGGGGGAAGCGACCGCGGGCGGCGAGGGCGAGTGTCGAGAATCGTGACCCGACCGCAGCCGTTTTGAGACGCCGCGACCGAGGGCGACCATGTTTCACGAGGTCGTCGCCGACGGCGCGACGGGAGCCGAACGCGACGCGGACGAGGTGACCGCGGCGGCGCTGCTGGCGTCGTTCGACGCGCTGGTGAGCGAGGCGCTCGCCGAGGTCGGACGAGATCGGATCACCGAGGAGACCGGGGTCGACGGCGCCGTCCTCGACGCCGTCGCCGACGGCAACGCAGCGGGGATCCGGCTCGAGGACGGGGCCGCGATCGTCGCCGTCCCGACCGACCGCGGCGGCGACGCCGTCGTCGCCGAGGTCCGCGACCACCTGCTGATGGGGATGGCGACCGCGGTGCTCGACGTCGACGCGATCGCCGCCGCGATCGACGCGGACCTCACGGGACAGGAGGTCCAGCAGGCCCTGGAGGGGCGCGCGCCGATGACGCTCGGCCAGCTCGCGGAGATCATGGCGGTCATCGAGCGGCGGAAACCATGAGGGTCGTCGTCGTCGGCTGCGGTTACGTCGGCCTCGAACTCGCCCGCCAGCTCGCCGAGCGCGGCCACGACGTGACGGGAGTGCGGCGGTCCGACGCGGGACTGGACGCGATCGAGTCGGTCGGGGAAGGGATCTCTGACGGCAAGGTGGACGCGGTCCGCGCGGACGCGACGGAGCCGGCGTCGCTCGACGCGCTCCCCGACGCGGACGCGGTCGTGTTCGCGGCCAGCTCCGGCGGCCGCGGCGCCGCGGCCGCCCGCGAGGTGTACGTCGACGGGCTCCGGAACGTGATCGAGGCGTACGGCTCGCGGACGGCGACGCCGGACAGGCTCGTCTACACCTCGTCGACGGGCGTGTACGGCGACCACGACGGCGCGTGGGTCGACGAGGAGACGCCGATCGAGCCCACGACCGAGAAGACCCGCGTCCTCGCCGAGGCGGAGCGGACCGCGCTGGAGACGGCGGCGGAGTTCGGGATCGACGGGACGGTCGCGCGCTTCGCAGGGCTGTACGGCCCGGATCGCTACCGACTCGACCGCTACCTGGCGGGCCCGGTCACGGCCGGCTATCTCAACATGGTCCACCGCGACGACGCCGCCGGGGCGGTGCGGTACCTCCTCGAAGCCGACCGCGCCCGCAGCGAGGCCGTTCTCGTCGTTGACGACGAGCCGGTCGATAAGCACGCGTTCGCCGACTGGCTGGCCGACGCATGCGGCGTGCCGCGTCCGGAGAAGCGGTCGAAGGCCGACCGGATCGCGGCCGGCGACCTCTCCGCGGCGGCCGAACGCCGGATCCGGACCAGCAAGCGCTGCTCGAACGACCGCCTGCGGGCGCTCGGCTACGCGTTCGCCTACCCGACCTTTCGCGAGGGGTATCGCGACGCAGTGCGGGCGTTTCGGGCGACGAGCGAGTGAGGTCGCCGCCGATCCGGATCGGTCGGGAGATGTCCGACGCGTCGTTGTCGCCGGGACGGAACGGTAACGAACCTTGATGTACCGGGAGCGAGTCGACCGGCACGTATGTGGTCCCTGAGCGTGGCCGACGACCGGCTCTCGCAGGCCGAGGCGCTGGCCCGGGAGAATCCGGAGCTCGCCGTCGTGGCCGCGATCGTCGCGCTGGTCGCGGCCGTCGGCGCGTACGTGCTGTTCCGCGCGCGCAGGACGCCCGGCGTCAGGTTCCGACGGCTGCTGGCCGACCGCGACGAGATCGCGGTGTTGATGCACCCGAACCCGGACCCGGACGCGATGTCGGCGGCGCTCGGCGTCGCCTCGCTCGCGGAGCAGCTCGACGTCGAGGCGACGGTCCAGTACCCGGGGCAGATCCGCCACCAGGAGAACCGGGCGTTCCGCACGGTGCTCGACCTGGAGCTGGACCCGATCGAACACGTGACGGATCTGGCCGCCGAGTCGGTCGTGCTCGTCGACCACAACGAGCCGCGGGGGTTCGCCGGCGCCGACGGCGTGCTCCCGCTTGCGGTCATCGACCACCACCCCGGCGACGGCGCCGGGGAGGCGTTCACCGACGTGCGGACCGACTACGGCGCGACCGCCTCGGTGGTCGCGGAGTACTTCCAGCAGAACGACGCCACGCCGGTCCCACCGGACAAGCACGCGAGCGAGACGGACAGCGACCTCACGCTTCCGACCGACACGGCGACCGGGCTCTTGTACGGGATCCTCACCGACACCAAACACCTCACCGTCGGCGCGAGCGAGCCCGACTTCGCGGCCGCGGCGTACGTCTACCCCGGCGTCGACCAGGACCGGCTCGACCGGATCGCCAACCCCGCGGTCGACGCGGAGGTGTTGGAGGTGAAGGCGCGGGCCATCGCCGGCCGTCGGGTCGAGGGGTCGTTCGCGGTGGCCGACGTGGGCGGCGTGAACAACGTCGACGCGATCCCCCAAGCGGCCGACGAGCTGATCCAGCTGGAGGGGGTCAGCGCCGTTGTGGTGATCGGGGAGCGCGACGGGACGATCCACCTCTCCGGTCGGTCGCGGGACGACCGCGTCCACATGGGCAACGCCATCGACGCCGTCCTCTCCGACCGCGACAACGGCAACGGCGGCGGCCACTCGCGCATGGGGGGCGGGACGATCGGTCCGACGATCGACCCGACCGGCGAGGAGGGACCGGAGAGCGTGGACCGCGACGCGCTCGCCGACGACCTGTTCAGCGCGATGGCGGGCGACGTGTGACCGGCGGGCGACGTGTAACCGGCGGGCAGCCGATCGGACAGGAGCGATCCGACGGATCGGCCACCGAAAGTTAAGTCGACGGCGGCGAAGCCACGGGTATGAGCCCCGACATCCCGCTCCGGAACCTACCCACCGACGACGGCTGGCGCGCGCTCGCCGGCGTCGGCGTCGGCTACGCGATCGCGACCGGACTGATCTTCGCGCTGCTCTTCGTCGCGCCGTACCTGGTGCTGCGAGCGCTGTAGTGACTGGCGATTAGCGACGAGTTCGAACGACCGGCGAACGCGCAGAAAATCAAAACCCGGTAACTCGGAGGTCGGGGACGACGGGCCGCGTCAGGCGAACGCCAGCGAGTCGTCGGCGCCGGACTCGTCGTCCGTCTGGAGCTTCTCGTGGGCGCCGAGGAAGTCGTCGAGGGTGACCTCGGTGCGGTCGTCGCGGATCGCGAACATCCCGGCCTCCGTGCAGATGGCCTTGATGTCGGCGCCGGAGGCGTCCGGGGTCATCTCGGCGAGCTCGGTGAAGTCGATGTCGCTCGCGAGGTTCATCTTCCGGGTGTGGATCTGGAAGATGATCTCGCGGCCCTCGGTGTTCGGCTTGGGCACCTCGATGAGGCGGTCGAAGCGGCCCGGGCGGAGGATGGCGGGATCGAGCATGTCGAAGCGGTTGGTCGCGGCGATGATCCGGACCTCGCCGCGCTCGTCGAAGCCGTCCATCTCGGAGAGCAGCTGCATCATCGTCCGCTGGACCTCGGCGTCGCCCGAGGTCTTCGAGTCCGTCCGCTTCGAGGCGATCGCGTCGATCTCGTCGATGAAGAGGACCGCGGGCTGGTTCTCGCGCGCGACCTCGAACAGGTCCCGGACCAGCTTCGCGCCCTCGCCGATGAACTTGTGGACGAGCTCGGAGCCGGCCATCTTGATGAAGGTGGCGTCCGTCTCGTTGGCGACCGCCTTCGCGAGCATCGTCTTCCCGGTGCCCGGCGGCCCGTACAGCAGGACGCCGCTCGGCGGCTGGATGCCCACGTCCTCGAACATGTCGGGGTGTTCGAGCGGCATCTCGACGGTCTCGCGAACCTCCTGCATCTGGTCTTCGAGCCCGCCGATGTCGGCGTACGTGACGTCGGGGGAGTGCTCGACCTGCATCACGCGGGCGCGCACGTCCGTCTCCTTCTCCAGCTTCTTGACGACGGACAGCGAGTTGTTCACCGCGACCCGGTCGTCCGGGTCGAGCTTCTCGCGCATCTCGGCGGTGATCTCCGTGAGCGCCTCCTGGTTGTTCCCGTGCTGTTTGATGACGGCGCCGTCGGGCGTGATCTCCTGGACCGTCGCCACGAACAGCGGGGACTGCTTCAGCTTCTTGTTCTCGTGGGTGAGCCGTTCGAGCTTCTGCTGGTACTTGTTGTTCTCGGCGTTCGCGTCGAGGAGCTTGTCGCGCATCTCCTCGTTTTGGGACTCGAGCTCGTCGAGCTCTTCCTGGAGAGACTCGATCTTCTCCTGTCTCGACGCCGACCCCTCGTCGTAGGGCAGCTCGACGTCGTCGACGGTGTCTGTCATTGTGCGTAATAAAGCGTCTCGCGGGTAAGAGGTTTCGGGTGGGGGAGAGATACCGGGGTGCATGCGTCTACTTGATACCTAGTAGTAATAAAACAGGATAGTAAATATTATCTAACGGCATGAATAAGGAGGAACCACGCATGAGTGCCACCGACGCCGTCACCGCCGACGAGGACATCACGGATCGCTGGAGCGCCGTCCGAGACCTGCCGCCGAGCGCGAAGCTCGTCGCGAAGGTCCTCGACTACAACGACACGCTCACGCAGAGCGAGCTGGCCGAGGAGACCCTGCTCCCGCCCCGGACCGTCCGGTACGCGCTCTCGCGGCTGGAGGAAGAGGACGTCGTCGACTCCCGGTTCTCCTTCGCCGACGCTCGGAAGCGGCTGTACACCCTCTCGGTGTAGACTCCGGGCCGAAGCCGTCACGTCCCCCTCGTTTTCTCTCCCTCCGCGGAGCCACCGCTTATCAGCGATAGCGACCCCAGCCCGCCCATGGTCTCGACCGTCGCCGTCAAGCGGGCGCTCTCCGCGCTGGCGAGCCGCACCGACACCGCGACCCGACCGTCCGTCGCCGTGATCGACGAGGCGGACGCCGCGCGCGCCGACCTCCGGCGGGCCGCGGCGTTCGTCGACGCCGACGGCCTCGACCGACTGGACGACGCGATCGCCGCCGCCGAGCGCGACGGCGACGAGGCCGTCGCTGAGCGCGGGCGGGAGGCGCGCGCGGCGTTCCGACGGTTCCGCGAGGCGGCCGCCGACGGCGGCTCGGGCGAGGGTGGCGACGGGCGAGCCGCCGGCGTCGCTGGCGACACCACCGAGTAACCCGCCGGACCACTTCCGCCCCGCCCCCGGAACCCCTAAACCCGATACCGGCCAAGACCCGGCCAGATGACACGGGTGATCCACACCGGCGACACCCACGTGGGGTACGCGCAGTACCACTCGCCGGTCCGACGGCAGGACTTCCTCGACGCGTTCGCGGCCGTGATCGACGACGCGATCGACGGGGAGGTCGACGCGGTGGTCCACGCCGGCGACCTCTTCCACGACCGGCGGCCGGAACTCGACGACCTGATGGGAACGATCTCGGTCCTCCGCCGGCTCGACGACGCCGGGATCCCCTTCCTCGCCGTGGTCGGGAACCACGAGTCGACCCGGGGCGGCCAGTGGCTCGACCTGTTCGAGCGGCTCGGGCTCGCGACGCGGCTCGACGACGAGCCGACCGTCGTCGGCGACACCTCCTTCTACGGGCTCGATCACGTGCCCGTCTCGCGCCGCGACGACCTCGACTACGCGTTCGCCGAGCACGACGCGGAGTACGCCGCGCTCGTCGCG
This sequence comes from Halorubrum salipaludis, assembly GCF_002286985.1. Classification (GTDB taxonomy): domain Archaea; phylum Halobacteriota; class Halobacteria; order Halobacteriales; family Haloferacaceae; genus Halorubrum; species Halorubrum salipaludis. The sequence goes on from NZ_NSKC01000001.1 coordinate 383,909, forward strand.
CACGGCCTCTTCGAGCCGTTCGGCTACGCGGACTGGGACACGGAGGAGGTGCTCGCGGAGAGCGACGTGGCGTTCGACGCGATGCTCCTCGGCGACAACCACACCCCGGACTCCGCCGAGGTCGCGGGCACGTGGGTCACGTACCCGGGCTCGACCGAGCGCGCGAGCGCGAGCGAGCGCGAGGGGCGCGGGTACAACCTCGTCACCTTCGACGCCGACGCCGCCGGCGGCGACGACCGCGTGGAGATCCGGCGACGCGCGCTCGACACCCGCCCGTTCGTCTTCGTTGAGGCCGACCTCCGCGAGGGCGAGGGCGCGGCGCGGGTGCGCGAGGCGGTCCGCCAGCACGACCTCGACGACGCCGTCGTCCTCGTCGACGTGACCGGCGAGGGCGATCCCGTCACGCCGGCCGCGATCGAGGAGTTCGCGACCGACCAGGGGGCCCTGATCGCCCGCGTGACCGACCGCCGCGAGGTGGAGACGGACGCCGAGGTCGACGTGAGCTTCGCGGACCCCGAGGACGCGGTCCGGGAGCGCGTCGAGGAGATGGGGCTCTCGGAGGCCGCGCTCGACGTCGAGGAGGCGGTCCGCGCCGACACGATCCCCGACACGAACGTCAGGGAGACCGTGAAGCGCCGGATCGAGGAGCGGGTGGACGACCTCGACGACCTCGGCGCGTTTGACCCGGGCGAGGCCGGAGGCGCGGCCGGCGGCGACGACGCGGGTGACCGGGAAGCCGAGGAGACCGAGTCCGAAGCCGACGACGACAGCGAATCCGGAGGCGCAGACGACGAGGTGGCAGACGGCGAAGCGACTGGTGACGGGACCGGCGACGAAACGACCGACGACGAGACCGACGGACAGGTCTCCATGGAGGACTACCTGTGAACTTCGACCGCATCCGGCTCACGAACTTCAAGCCGTACGGCGACGCCGACCTCCGACTGACCGAGGGCGTCACGGTCATCCACGGGCTCAACGGCAGCGGGAAGTCCTCGCTGTTGGAGGCCTGCTTCTTCGCGCTCTACGGGTCGAAGGCGCTCGACGGCACCCTCGGAGACGTGATCACGAACGGCGAGGAGGAGACCGAAGTCGACCTGTGGTTCACCCACGACGGCGTCTCCTACCACGTCGAGCGACGCCTCAAGGAGTACGACGGGCGGATCGACCACCAGTGCACGCTCGAGGCGACGGACGGCAGCGACGTGACCCGCGACGGCGCCCGGGCGGTGCGGGAGTTCGTCACCGAGCTCCTCCGGATGGACGCCGAGGCGTTCGTCAACTGCGCGTACGTCCGGCAGGGGGAGGTGAACAAGCTGATCAACGCCACGCCGCGCGAGCGACAGGACACGATCGACGACCTGCTCCAGCTCGGGAAGCTCGAGGAGTACCGCGAGCGCGCCGGCGACGCGCGGCTCGGCGTCGAGGACGTGCTGGAGAACCGCCGCGGGCGGTTCGACCAGCTCGATGACCAGATCGCGGAGAAGGAGGAAAAGGACCTCCACGACCGGCTCAACGCGCTGGAAAGCGACCTCTCGGAGGTCGAAGACGAGATCGACCGCTACGAGGCGCAGCGGGAGCAGGCGAAGGAGACCCGCCAGGCCGCCGCGGAGACGCTGACGACCCACGCGGAGAAACGCGAGCGGCTGGAGTCGGTCGAGTCGGAGATCGACGAGATCGAGGAAGCGATCCGCGGGACCGAGCGCGAGCGCGACGACCACCGCGACGCGATCCGGGAGGCCCGCGAGCGGATCGCGGAGATAGAGTCCCGAATCGACGAGCGGCTCGACGACGCCGGACTCGACGCGGCGAGCGACGAGGCCATCGCGACCCGGCGCGCCGAGCTTGACGACCGGGAGAGCGAGATCCGCGAGGAGCTCGACGACGAGCGGGTGAGCGCCGAGGCGTTCCGCAACCAGGCGACGAACCTCGCCGGGAAGGCCGACGACCGGATCGAGCGCGCCGCGGAGGTCGAGGCGGAGGCCGACGATCTCGCCGACGAGGCCGAGGCGGCCGAAGACGGGGCCGAAGAGCGCGAGTCCTCGATCGAGGAGCTCCGCGAGGAGGCCGAGGGCCTGCGCGAGCGGTTCGCGGCCGCGGACGCCGATGTCGACCGCGACGGCGCGGCGGACGAGCGAGAGGCGCTCCGCGAGCGGCGCGGCGAGGTCCGCGAGCGGATCGCGGAGCTGTCCGCGGAGCTGAAGAACGCCCGCGAGCGCGTCGAGGAGGCCGAGGAGCTGCTCGCGGCGGGGAAGTGTCCCGAGTGCGGCCAGCCGGTCGAGGACTCCCCGCACGCGAGCGGGATCGAGGAGGACCGCGAGCGCGTCGCCGAGCTGGAGACGGAGCTCTCGGACGCCCGGGAGCGCGAGAGCGACCTCGACGACCGGATCGCGGAGCTGGACGAGCTCGCGAGCGCGGCGGACCGGCTCGACGAGATCGACGAGCGGATCGAGGCCCTCGAAGAGCGGGCCGAAGAGCAGCGCACGGAGGCGGAGCGGAAGCGGGAGGCGGCGGCGGAGAAGCGCGAGCGGGCCGCCGATCTCCGCGAGGAGGCCGAGGAGACGCGCGAGGTCGCCGCCCAGAAGCGCGAGGAGGCCGAGGCGGCCGCAGCGCGCGTGGAGGAGCTGGAAGACGCGCTCGCGGGGGTCGAGGACGCGCGGGAGGCGGTGACCGCGATCGAGGAGCGACTATCGGCGATCGCGGACGCGGAAGACGATATCGAACGGCGCCGCGAGAAGCGGGAGAATCTGGCGGAGGTGAACGACGAGCGGCGCGACCGGCTGGCCGACAAGCGCGAGCGGCGCGACGATCTCGCCGACGCCGTCGACGAGGACGCGGTCGAGGAGGCGAGAGCGAAGAAGGAGCGGGCCGAGGAGTATCTCGAGAAAGTCGAGGACGAGCTCGACCGGCTCGCGGAGCGGCAGACGGAGCTCCAGAACGCGATCGGGGGAGTCAACGGCGAGATCCGGGAGTTAGAGAACCTCCGCGAAGAGCGAGACGAGCTGGCCGATACGGTCGCGGCGCTCGAAGACCTCCACGAGGAGACGAGCGAGCTGGAGGCGATGTACGGCGATCTCCGGGCGGAGCTCCGCCAGCGCAACGTCGCCGAGCTGGAGCGCACCCTCAACGAGACGTTCGAGCTCGTCTACGGCAACGATGCCTACTCGCACATCGAGCTCGACGGCGAGTACGTCCTCACCGTCTACCAGAAGGACGGCGAGCCGCTCGACCCCGAGCAGCTCTCCGGCGGCGAGCGCGCCCTGTTCAACCTCTCGCTGCGGTGTGCGATCTACCGGCTGCTCTCCGAGGGGATCGAGGGCGCGGCGCCGACCCCGCCGCTCATCCTCGACGAGCCGACCGTCTTCCTCGACTCGGGCCACGTCTCCCGGCTCGTCCGGCTCGTCGAGGAGATGCGCGGGTTCGGCGTGCGCCAGATCCTCATCGTCAGCCACGACGACGAGCTGGTGGGCGCGGCCGACGAGCTGGTGACCGTCGAGAAGGACCCGCGCTCGAACCGGTCGACGGTGCGTCGGGAGGACGCCGCCGCGCTCGACGTCGCTGAACTCGCCGACGACTGATCGGGCGACCGCTTCACCGGCGCCATTTGTGGACCCGACAGTCCGCGTCGGCGCGCCCGCGAGGTCGCCGGCGGCTCTGCCGCCGGCTGCCAGAGAATCTCCGATTCTCGCTGGAGTCGGTCGCCTGGAGCAACGCGGAAGGCGACCGACGAGGATGGGGAGGCGCGAGGCACACGCTCGGTAGATTGGGGGTGTGAGATGCGAAGGGCCGCGAAGACTGCGGAGCGCGCTTACTGCCCAATTACTCGCCGTCTGTAGTCCCGGCACGCAACAGCTCCATCGCGTCGACCGCGACCGGAGTCGCCTCGTAGCCGCGCCGCCCCGCGACATCGACCTCGTCGATCAGGCCGGCGGCCCGGAACTCGGTGATCGCGCCGTGGATGTCGGACTCGCACATGTCGGTCGCGTCGAGGAGGTCGATCGCGGCGATCGGCCCCTCGTCGACGACCACGGCGAGGAGGCCGAGCGACCGGTCGTCGCGGACCGCGCCGAGGGTCCGGCGGACCGGCGCCGGAACCCCCGAGGCCGCGGTCGCGAGCGGCGACTCGCCGTCGACGACCGAGAGCTCCTCGTTGTCGACGTACCGCTCCTCGCCGGTGGCCGGATCGCGCACCCGACTCGACTCCGCGGAGCGTTTCACGAGGAGGTACGTCTCGCCGGCCGCGTCACGAACCGTCTGCATGGATCGGAGAGAGCGGTCGCGGGGCCATTACGCTTCCGGGGGCTCGGCGTCGGACTCGGGGTCGGCGTCGGACTCAGGGTCGTCGGGTCCGGCTTCGGCGGCGGAGGACGATTCGTCCCCGTCGTCGTCGGAATCCGACTCCTCGTCGTCCCGCGATCGCTCCCACGACCGATACGTCTGGTAGGTCCGGACACCCGCGAGGAGGCCGGCGACGAACAGGGCCGGACCGAGTCGCGACCGGCCTTCGAAGAACCACAGCATCGGGCCGAGCGCGACGAGGAGCACGGCGGCGTTGGCGTAGATGACCGCGACGACGAACGCGCGGAGCGTCCCCGAGTCGACGTCGCTCGCGCCCTCGAAGTCGCCGTCGTCGTCGAACCGCTTCACCGAGGGCGCCTTCGGGATGTCGGGCGTCATCTCCCGCTCGGCGTCGGAGCTCTCGCCGACGGAGATCTCGCCCTCGTCGTCCTCGTCGAGGCTGAACACGCCCGCACGTACGAGGGGGCGGGGCAAAGGGGTTCCGTCCCGCCCGATCCGCGAGCGGCGGCTACGGAGCTGCGGGAAACGGAACGGAAGGAACCGCCGCCTCAGAGCGCGTCGGCGAGCCGCACCGTTCGGCTCGCCTCGACCCACGCGAGGGGGTTCGCGGCGTCGAAAAGCACCACGTTCCCGTCGTCTTCGTACACCTCCACCTCGGCGTCGACCTCGTCGCGATCGGCCGGGCGAGCCACCTGGGGTTCGGAACGTGGGTCCGAAGGCATGGACCGTGGTAAGTCATCACACATTATATGCCTTTCCGTGGCGGGAGACCTCGCCGCACCCGAAAGCCGAGTTTTTTAGCCGGGTGCGCCGAAGCACTGGTATGACTCAGTCGGGGCTGTCTGACTTCTCGTCGTCCGGAGAGTCGGGCGACGGGGCGGAGGACGGCACGGAAGCCGAACGGGAGGAGCTGGCCGCACAGGAGGCGGCCGTCGTCGCCGGCGGCGGGCGCGGCCACGTCAGCGACGTGGTCGACGTCGACGAGGCGAAGTTCCCGGAGTCGACCGGGACCGTCGAGCTGATGATCACCCAGATCGACTACGCCGTCGAGGGGTACGGGAACGACGAGTACCCGGTCGTGCACGTGTTCGGCCGGCGGCCGGCGGAGAACGCCGAGGGGGCCGACCACGACACCGTCGAACACCTCCGCGTGCTCGGCGTCGAGCCGTACTTCTACGTCCCCACGGCCGACCTCGACCGCGACCCGGTCGAGGAGTACGACGTGGTGATCGGCACCCGCGAGGAGAACGCCGAGGGCGAGCCGTACGAGAGCATCCGCGGCGAGCCGCTCACCCGGATCGTCACCCGAACCCCCCGCGACGTGGGGAGCATCCGCGACGACTTCGCGACGACGTTCGAGGCGGACATCCTGTTCCCGAACCGCTTTCTGATCGACAACGGGCTCAACGGGGGCATCCGCGTGGAGGAGCGCCGGCTCGACGACGGGGACGGGACGATCCAGGTCCACGAGGGGATGCTCGAACCCGCCGCGGTCGACGCCGAGATGCGGGTGAACACCTTCGACATCGAGGTCGACGACCGACGCGGCTTCCCCGAGGACGGCGAGGAGCCGATCATCTGTCTCACCAGCCACGACTCCTACGACGACGAGTACGTCGTCTGGCTGTACGACGCGCCGGAGGCCGAGATTCCGCCGCCCGAGGACCTCCCGGACTACGAGGGGATCGTCGACGAGGGCGCCAATCTCGACTTCGAGGTCCGGACCTTCGACGAGGAGGCCGCGATGCTCGACGCGTTCGTCGCGTACCTCGACGAGACCGACCCGGACCTGCTGACCGGGTGGAACTTCGAGGACTTCGACGCGCCGTACGTCCTCGACCGGCTGGAGGTGCTCGACGACGGGAGCCAGTACGACCTCTCCGTCGACCGGCTCTCCCGGATCGGCGAGGTGTGGCGCTCCGGCTGGGGCGGCCCGGACATCAAGGGCCGGGTCGTCTTCGACCTGCTGTACGCCTACAAGCGCACGATGTTCACGGAGCTGGAGTCGTACCGGCTCGACGCCGTCGGCGAGCGCGAGCTGGGCGTGGGCAAGGAGCGTTACACGGGCGACATCGGCGACCTCTGGGAGCAAGACCCCGAGCGGCTGCTGGAGTACAGCATCCGCGACGTGGAGCTGTGCGTCGAGATCGACCGCGCGCAGGACGTGATCGCCTTCTGGGACGACGCCCGGAAGATCGTCGGCTGCAAGCTGGAGGACGCGACGACGCCCGGCGACGCGGTCGACATGTACGTGCTCCACATGGCGTACGGCAACTTCGCGCTCCCCTCGAAGGGCCAGCAAGAGGCCGAGGAGTTCGAGGGCGGCGCGGTGTTCGACCCGATCTCCGGCGTCCGCGAGATGGTGAGCGTGCTCGACCTGAAGAGCCTCTACCCCATGTCGATGGTGACGATCAACGCCTCGCCGGAGACGAAGGTCGACCCCGAGGAGTACGACGGCGAGACGTACCGGACCCCGACGGGCGTCCACTTCCGGAAGGAGCCCGACGGGATCATCCGGGAGATGGTGAACGAGCTGCTCGACGAGCGCGAGGAGAAGAAGGCGCTCCGAAACGAGCACGATCCGGGGACGGAAGCGTACGAACAGTACGACCGGCAGCAGGGAGCTGTCAAGGTTCTGATGAACAGTTTGTACGGCGTGTTCGGGTGGGATCGATTCCGCCTGTACGACCGCGAAATGAGCGCGGGCGTCACCTCCACCAACCGCGAGGTGATCGCGTTCACCGCGGACGTGACCGACGAACTTGACAGGGAAGTTACATATGGAGATACTGACAGCGTCATGCTCTCTCTCGGTGATTTGTCGAAAGAAGAGGCCATCGACACCTCCTTCGAGATAGAGGACCACATCAACGACCGCTACGACGACTTCGCGCGCGAGGAGCTGAACGCCGAGGATCACCGCTTCCAGATCGAGTTCGAGAAGCTCTACCGGCGCTTCTTCCAGGCGGGCAAGAAGAAGCGGTACGCGGGCCACATCGTCTGGAAAGAGGGGAAAGACGTCGACGACATCGACATCACCGGGTTCGAGTACAAGCGGTCGGACATCGCCGGGATCACCAAGGAGGTCCAGCAGAACGTCATCGAGACGATCGTCACGGGCGACGACATCGACGAGGACCTCGAGGAGGTGAAGTCGTACCTGGTGGACGTGATCGCGCGGGTGCTCGACGGCGACGTGGACGTCGAGGAGATCGGCATTCCCGGCGGGATCGGCAAGAAGCTCGACGCCTACGAGACGCCGACCGCACAGGTGCGCGGCGCGAAGTACGCCAACCTCATGCTCGGGACCAACTTCGGCAGCGGGTCGAAGCCGAAGCGGCTCTACATCGAGAAGGTCCACCCCGACTTCTGGGCGCGGATGGAAGCGGAGGAGGGGCTCGACCCGCAGCGCGACCACCTGTACGGGGAGTTCAAACGCGATCCGGACGTGATCTGCTTCGAGTACGCCGATCAGGTCCCCGACGAGTTCGAGGTCGACTGGGAGAAGATGTTGGACAAGACGCTTCAGGGACCGATCGAGCGCGTCATCGAGGCGCTCGGGATGTCGTGGGAGGAAGTGAAGACGGGCCAAGAGCAGACCGGGCTCGGATCGTTCATGTGAGCCGGAACGGCGGCGGGCCCGAGTTCTTGAAACCGCTTTTCGATCGTTGAGAAAATTTCTTTTCGATTTCGGGATATTCTACGGGAGATGCGTAACCATTAACCCGCCGAGAGACCAGTGTACGGACACGAGGCACGAGAATACATATGGCAACTCTCGAAATCAACGATCTCCACGCGCGGGTAGCTGAAGAGGACGGCGAACGCATTCTTCGCGGGGTCGACCTGACCGTCGAGTCCGGAGAGATCCACGCGCTGATGGGTCCGAACGGCTCCGGGAAGTCGACGCTCGCGAAGGTCATCGCCGGCCACCCCGCCTACGAGGTCACCGGCGGCGAGGTCCTCCTGCACCTGGACGAAGAGGACGTCGCCGACATCGACGCCGAGCTCGACGACGAGGACTACCACTGGGAGCTGTTGGAGCTCGAACCCAACGAGCGCGCCGCGCTCGGGATCTTCCTCGGGTTCCAGTACCCGGCGGAGATCGAGGGTGTCACCATGACGAACTTCCTCCGACAGGCGCTCAACGCCAAGGCGGACGAGCGCGAGGAGCTGTTCGAGGAGGAGGACGAAGACGAGGAGGCTGAGGCCGACGCGGACGACGAAGGCTACGAGACCTCCCCGATGGAGGGTCCCGCGGACGACGGCGAGATCGGCGTCGCCGAGTTCCAGGAGATCCTCTCGGAGAAGATGGAGCTGCTCGACATGGACGAGAAGTTCATGCAGCGATACCTCAACGCCGGCTTCTCCGGCGGCGAAAAGAAGCAGAACGAGGTCCTGCAGGCGGCGATGCTCGAGCCCGGGATCGCGGTGCTCGACGAGATCGACTCCGGGCTGGACATCGACCGGCTCCAGGACGTCTCGAAGGGGATCAACGCGCTCCGCGACGAGCAGGGCACGGGCGTCCTCCAGATCACCCACTACCAGCGGATTCTCGACTACGTCGAGCCCGACCACGTCCACGTCATGCTAGACGGCGAGGTCGTCAAAAGCGGCGGCGCGGAGCTCGCCGAGAAGCTCGAGGACAAGGGGTACGACTGGGTCCGCGAGGACGCATTCGAGACCGCGTAACCGAATCCGGGCACGCGATACACGTAAACACGAGAATCCGTAACAAGATACTATGAGCTCACAACAGGACGAACTGAAGGAGACAGACACCGAGGCCCGCTTCGAGTTCAAGAAGGAGGAGAAGTCCGCCTTCCAGACCGACAAGGGCCTCACCGAGGAGACGGTCCGCGTCATCTCGGAGGACAAGGACGAACCGGAGTGGATGCTGGAGCGGCGCCTGCGCGCGCTCGAGCAGTTCCAGGAGATGCCGATGCCGACCGACTGGCCCGGACAGCCGGACCTGAGCGAGGTCGACGTCGACGAGATCATCCCGTACATCCGGCCGGACGTGGACGTCCGCGCCGGCGTGGACGACTGGACCGAACTCCCGGACGAGATCAAAGACACCTTCGACAAGCTGGGCATCCCGGAGGCCGAGAAGAACGCGCTCTCCGGTGTCGGCGCGCAGTACGAGTCGGAGGTCGTCTACCAGAACATGCAGGAGCGCTGGGAGGAGAAGGGCGTCATCTTCTGTAACATGGACGAGGCCGTCCAGGAGCACGAGGAACTCGTCCGCGAGCACTTCATGACGAAGTGCGTCCCCCCGAGCGACAACAAGTTCGCGGCGCTCCACGGCGCCATCTGGTCCGGCGGCTCGTTCGTCTACGTGCCGGAGAACACCACCGTCGACATGCCGGTGCAGGCGTACTTCCGGATGAACAGCGAGGGGATGGGCCAGTTCGAGCACACGCTCATCATCGCCGAGGAGGGCTCCGAGGTCCACTATATCGAGGGGTGTTCCGCCCCGAAGTACTCGGCGTTTAACCTCCACTCCGGCGGCGTCGAAGTGTTCGTCGGCGAGGACGCCCACGTCCAGTACTCCACGGTGCAGAACTGGTCGAAGAACACCTACAACCTGAACACGAAGCGCGCCATCGCCGAGAAGGGCGGGCGCATGGAGTGGATCTCCGGGTCGATGGGGTCGAAGGCGACGATGCTGTACCCCTCGACGATCCTGAAGGGGCGCGGCGCCTCCGACAACCACATCACCATCGCCTTCGCGGGCGAGGGGCAGGACATCGACACCGGCGCGAAGGTGTACCACAACGCGCCCGAGACCAAGTCGACCATCGAGTCGAAGTCGATCTCGAAGGACGGCGGCCGCACGAACTACCGCGGGCTCGTCCACATCGCCGACGGCGCCGAGAACTCCTCGACCGCCGTCGAGTGCGACGCGCTGATGTTCGACAACGAGTCGACCTCCGACACCATGCCGTACATGGAAATCAACGAGTCGAAGGTCGACGTCGCCCACGAGGCGACCGTCGGGAAGATCGGCGACGAGGACATCTTCTACCTGCAGTCGCGCGGCCTCGACGACGACGACGCCAAGCAGATGATCGTTTCGGGCTTCATCGAGCCCATCACGGAGGAGCTGCCCATCGAGTACGCCGTCGAGCTCAACCGGCTCGTCGAGCTCGAGATGGAGGGCTCGCTCGGATAACATGAGCACGCAAGCAATCGAGAGCCTCTCTGAGGACACGGTACGACGCATCGCCGACGAACGCGACGAGCCCGAGTGGCTCCTCGAGACCCGTCTGAACGCGCTGTCGGCGCTGGAGACGGCCGACCTCCCCGACGTGATCCAGACGCCCGGGCGTCGCTGGACCGACCTGGAAGCGCTCGACTTCGAGTCGCTGGTCGATCCGCTGAACCAGTCGGACGCCACGGAACGGTCGGTCGGCGACGACGAGGTCGTCGTCCTCCCCTTCACCGAGGCGTTCGAGGAGTACGGCGACGTCATCGAGACGAACTTCGGCTCGGTACTCGACCCCGAAGAGAACTACCTCACCGCGCTGTCGGTCGCGCTGTTCACGACCGGCACGTTCGTCTACGTCCCCGAGGGCGTCGACGTCGAGGACGTGACGGTGCGCGCGGAGATGAACTCCCGTTCGCTGTTCAGCCAGACGCTCGTCGTCGCCGAGGAGTCGTCGTCGGTGACGATCCTCGAGTCGATCGAGTCGGGTGGCAGCGAGGCCGGCGACGACCGGTACTTCTCGAACCTCGTCGAGATCGCGGCGGGCGAGAACGCGAGCGTCCAGTTCGGCTCGCTCCAGAACCTCGACGACGACACGTACACCTACTCGCTGAAGCGCGCCGACGTGGGCACCTACGGCACCGTCGACTGGATCGAGAGCAACTTCGGGTCGAAGCTGACGCGCTCTGACGTCGAGTCGGAGCTGAACGGCGACGGCGCCGAGAGCCAGATCGTCGGGACGTTCTTCGGAACCGACGACCAGCACTTCGACATCAACGCCCGCGTCTGGCACCAGGCCGAGCACACGACCGCCGACCTGGTCACGCGCGGCGTGCTCGACGACGTGGCCCGCTCCGTCTACGAGGGGGTTCAGGACGTCGGCAACGACGCGTGGAACACCTCCAGCTACCAGCGCGAGAACACGCTGATGCTGTCGGACGACGCCGAGGCGGACGCGTCGCCGAAGCTGATCATCCACAACCACGACACCGAGGCGTCGCACTCCGCGACGGTCGGGCAGGTCGACGCCGAGGACCTGTTCTACCTCGAAAGCCGCTCGATCGACTCCCGCACGGCGCGGAACATGCTCGTCGAGGGCTTCTTCGTGCCCGTCCTCGAAGAGATCGCCGTCGACGAGTTCCGCGACGACGTCGAGGAGCTCGTCTTCGAGCGCCTGCAGTAACGGCCGCGTTCGGTTCCCGTTTTTTGACGCAGCGCAACCGGGAGCGCCGGCTGCGGCTACAGACGAGTCTCCGACGGCTCGTCGATCAGTGAGGGTTCGAAGAAAAGGGCCCGTCCGGCGGCTACGGGGAAGGGTTACGCGTCGGCGTCTTCGTCGTCAGCGTCTTCCTCTTCGTCGTCATCGTCAGCCCCCTCGTCCTCGTCGTCTGCGTCCGCATCGGACGCGACGTCGCTCACGGCGTCACCGAGGTCGTCGAGCTCGCCGTCGAGGTAGGCGCTGATCTGCTCGTGGATCTGACTGACGTGATCGGGCGCCTGATCCGGCAGGGCGGACGGCGGGCCGCGGTCGCCGGACGCCTCGCTGGCTGCGCCGTCGTCGTCCTCGGCGTCGTCGTCCTCGTCGCCGTCGGCCGCGTCGTCCACGGGCGCGTCGGACGGAGCGTTCTCGTCGGCCGCCGTCGCGTTGTCGTTCGCCTGTGCGTCTGCGGGGGCGGCGGCGCCGACCGCCGCCACGCCACCGATCAGGACGGTCACGGCGAGCGCGACCGTCGCGAGTGTTTTCGCGTTCATCGCGTCTTCCCGTATCGACCGCCGGGAAATAAGGGGTGGAAGCGCTCAACCCGATTTTATCCGAATTCGTCGGCGTCGTTCCGCGTTTATTCCGATTTAACGCGGGATAATTCGGGATAACGGGTCTCTCGGCCGCGAACCGATCCGGACGGCGGGTTCGGTGCGCCGACCGCCCACTGCCCCCGCCAGCGCGCGGAGACGGACCGAACCGTGAGAGGGAACACCTTAAGTCGGAGAGGCTCGGAACTGTTGACGTATGCGACGCGTATCGGTCCGTCTCGGGTGGTCGTCGTGAGCGTGAGCCAGCGGGTCGCCTCGGACGACCAGCTCGCGCGGCTGCTCCAGATCGGAATCGTGCTCGAAGAGGTCGTCGAGGCGCGGACCCACCGGCACTACCAGCAGCTGGACGCCGAGCTCGACGAGGAGGTCGAACAGCTGCTCGCGGACGCCGCCGAGGAATCGGCGGCCCACCGCGAACGGTTAGAGACGCTGATCGAGGACCTCGGCGTCGACAGCGTCCCGTTCGGCGAGATCGAGTCGCTCGTCGACGCCCGGTACGGTCGGACCCGGCCGGAGGACTTCGACGACGTGCTGTACGACCAGCTGTGTAACGAGGAGACGGCCTACAAGTTCTACGACGACCTCATCGGGGCGATCGAGGACTCGGACGTCGAGTTCTCGATCGACCGCGAGGAACTGGTCGCGACCTTGACGGCGATCCGCGACGAGGAGGCCGAGGGGGTGCGCGAAGTGACCGAGGTCATGGAACGACGATGAACCGAACTGAGGAGCAGCCGACGAGTCCCGACGGAGGGGAGCCGTGAACACCGCAGACCAGTACCTCAAGACGATATACGTCGTACAGGACCAGGAGGACGGCCCCGCCTCGACCGGATCGATAGCCGACGCCCTCGGCGTCAGCCCGGCGAGCGCGAACGAAATGATCGGGAAGCTCGAGGAGCGCGGGCTCGCGGAACACGAGAAGTACAAGGGCGTCACGCTCACGGACGACGGGATCGTGCGTGCGCGAGACGCGCTCCAGACCTACTGTATCATCGAGCGCTTCCTCGCGAACGTGCTCGCCGTCGAGGACTTCCAAGCGGAGGCCCGCGAGCTGGAGGCGGTCATCGACGACACCGTCGCCGAGCGGCTCGACACGATCATCGACCGGGAGCCGGAGTGTCCGGACTGTTTCGACCCAGAGACCGACGCCTGTTCGTGTCTGGAGATCGCGGCGGCACCGGTCGAACCGGAGCAGTAGAACCGGAGCAGTAGCGGAAATACGCCCGTAGAAGCCGTTTCTAGACGCCCGTCGAGTACCGTAGAATGCCGGCGATACCGCCGAACGCGTCGAGCAGCTGCTCGCCCTTCTCGAAGTCGGTGGAGATGAACTTGGTGTCGGTGCCGCGCTGCTCGGCGATCGCCATCAGGTGTTCGATCACGTCCTCGCGCTCGTCGACTTCCGCCTCCTCGCCGCACTCCGAGCACTCGTGGTCCGGGGTCGAGTGTCGCGAGTCGATCACCTCGTACTCCTCGTGGCCGTTCGGACACTCGTAGACGACCACGTCGGAGCGGAGGTCCTCGGAGATGAGCAGGCGGTCGACCGAGCCCATGATGAGGTTCCGGCGGGTCTGATCGAAGCCGTAGGTGGCCTCGTCGCCGGTGTTGAGGTTCTCGAAGAACGTCTCCATGTGGCGTTTGTCCTCGACGATCTCCTGGTCGGCGAGCGCCTCGCTGGCGTTGTCGACCAGATCCTTCAGTCCGGACTCGTCGGTGTACGCCACGTCGAACTTCCCGAGCACCTTATCCTGCAGCTCGTGGTGCAGGTAGTCGCCGTCGAGGAACTCGTCTTTGGTCGGGGAGGGGCCGCCGACGAGGATGCCGTCGAGCTCGTGGCGCTTGTCGACGAACAGGTCGTTGGCCATCCCCGCGACCTCCTGGTAGAAGTTGTCGATCGCTTCCAGCCGCAGGCGGGCGAACCGCTGTGCGGACTGACCCCCCTTCCGCTGTTTGCCGGGGACGAGCGAGGAGGCGGACTTGACGGCCTCGACCCGCTTGCCCTTCAGCCAGCCGACGTTCGCCTCGCGGCGGTCGAGGACGATGAGCCCGAACAGTCCGGAATCCTCCAGCATGTGTTCGAGCGGCTCGGTGAGGAACTCGGAGTCGCAGTGGTACCGGAACGACTCGACGGGCTGGGGCGGCGACTCCAGCGTCCGGGTGACCATGTCGGTCTGGCCGCCGCCGGCGTCGATCGCCCCCGAGAAGATCACCATCCCGTTCTCCGGCGGGAAGGTGTCGTAGTAGCGGAGGCGGTCCTTGATCGAGGTGAGCGCGTCCTGAACGGCTGTCCGCGTCTGCTTGGACTTGATGTTGGACGCCTCGCTGTGTTCCTGCGTGACGTGGGCGACCACGTCGGAGATCTGCCGATCCTCGGGGATGTAGATGGTGACGAGCTGCGTGCCGGAGCCCTCGAAGTCGCGGAGCTCCTCGATGACCTTGCGGAACTCGTACTTCCGCCGGTCCTTGCTCGTCTCTTGGGCGTCGCTACTCATTACCCAAACTACGGCGGCGTGCGTGTAAGTAAGCTTTGACCTTCCCGCCGGCGCGGCGGTACCGCGTCGCATGGACCGTCGATCGCGGGATCTTTTATAAATGATCTGCGGTGGCGCGCGCCCGTGAGCGGGCCTTCGGCCCGCGAGCGGCGACGCGCGAGGGAGTCGGTCGTCCGGAGCAACGCGGAGGGCGACCGACGAGGCTGGGGAGGCGTGAGGTGTGGTGCGGTGCCGTGCGGGTGGGTGGGACCCAAAGGGGCAGCCGGCGAGGCGGGCACAGGCGACGCAAGCACTGGAAGGAGCGCACCGCGAGCGACTGAAGCGCGTGGTTCGAGAGAGCGAAGCTCTCTCGTCATCACGAAAGGGGCGGAGCGCCTTTCGAACGACAGCGAGCGTGTGCCCGCCTCGCCGGCTGGGGCTTTGGAAGTGGTCACCGCTGATCTGTCAGAAATGCTTATAAGTGAGTCGACGACCCCTCAACCGGAAAGAAACGAGTTGCCGCCTCGATCCTACATCGACTCCGGCGCCTCGACCCCGAGCACGTCGAGGGCGTTCGCCATCGTGTGCTTCGCGGCCGCGACGACCGCGACGCGGGCGGCCCGCAGCTCCGCGTTCTCGGCGGACACCACCGGACACTCCCGGTAGAAGGCGTTGTAGGCGTCGGCGAACTCGCGGGTGAACGTGGCGATTGTGTGCGGCTCCAGGTCGTCGGCTGCCGACTCGATCGCGGCCGGGAACCGGGCGACCTCGCGGAGGAGGTCGCGGGCCTCCGCGGTCTCCAGCGCCGAGGCGTCGACGTCGAGCGGGTCGCCCGGTTCGGGAACCGCGATCCCGGCGTCGGCCGCCTCGTCTAAGATCCCGCAACAGCGCGCGTGGACGTACTGGACGAACGGGGCGGACTGCCCCTCGAAGTCGAGCGCGTCCTCCCACTCGAAGGTGATCGCTTTCGCGGGCTGTTTCGAGACGATGTCGTACCGGACCGCGCCGATCCCGACCTGATGGGCGATGCGCTCGACGTCGTCCTCGGTGAGGTCGTCGTCGCGGATCCGGTCGTCCATCCGGCTTTCGACGGCCTCGCGGGCGCGGTCGATCGCCTCGTCGAGCAAGTCGTCGAGCATCACGCCGGTCCCCCGCCGCGTGGACATCTTCCCCTCGGGGAGATTCACGTACGAGTAGATGACGTGACCGAGCCGGTCGGTGTCGTTGCCGAGGAGTTCGAGGGTCGCGTCGAGCTGGTCGGCCTGCAGCTTGTGGTCCTCGCCGAGCACGGTGACGGCGCGGTCGTAGTTGTCGAACTTCCACTCGTGGTGTGCCAGGTCGCGGGTGGTGTAGAGGCTCGTGTCGTCGGAGCGGAGGAAGACGAGGTTCTTGTCGATCCCCCAGTCGTCGAGCTCCAGCTGCCAGGCGTCCTCCTCGTAGACGGCGTGGTCGGTCTCCTTCAGGCGGGCCGCGATCTCGTCGGTCGAGCCGTCGCGCATGAACCGCGTCTCCTTGACGAACTCGTCGAACTCCGCGGGCAGGCGGGCGAGACAGTCTTTCATCCCGCCGAGCACCGTATCGACGACCTCGCCGACGCGCTCGTACGTCTCCTCGTCGCCCGCTTCGAGGCCCTGGAGGATCGCGGCGATTTCGTCTTCCGCGGCCTCGACCGCGTCGGGGTCGGCCTCCTCCAAGAAGGCGTTCCCCTTGCGGTAGTAGCGCACGAGGTCGTACTCGGCGCGGTCGCGGGCAGGCTCGGCGTCGAGGTCAGACTCGTCGAACCGCTCGTACGCCCACGTGAACACCGCCATCTGGCGGCCGGCGTCGTTGACGTAGTAGTGGCGGTCGACGTCGTAGCCGGCGTATTCCATGAGGTTCGCGACCGCGTCGCCGACGATCGGGTTGCGCGCGCGGCCGACGTGGACCGGACCGGTCGGGTTCGCGCTCGTGTGCTCGACGACGACGGAGGTGTCCCGGTCGGGGAGCGCCCCGTAGTCAGCGTCGGGGGCGGCCGCGTCGAGCGTGTCGGCGAGGTATCGGTCGTTCGCGTGGAAGTTGACGTACGGGCCCGCGGTGTCGACATCGGCGACGTAGGCCGTGTCCGTCACGTCGACCGCCTCGGCGACATCCGCCGCGACGTTCGGGGGCGCGTCGCCGACCTCGCCCGCGAGCCGGAAGGCGACGCTGGAGGCGAGCGTCGCGTCCATGTCGTCGGGCGGGCGTTCGATGCCGAGGTCGTCGGTCGGGAGGTCCAGGGCGTCGAGCGCGTCGCCGAGCGCGGCCTCGACCTCCGACCGGAACTGCCGGAACATACCGTCCGTTCGTGGGTCGGCCTAAAAGGCCCTTCCGAAGCGGCGCCGGGGCGAAACGGTTTCTCCGAGACAGCGGGTCACCGGTCCGCGCTCGCCTCGGCGTCCGTCTCGAAGGCGACCCACTCGGCGTGAGCGTCGGGGTCGTCGGGGAGGTACGTCCCCTCGGTGCCACACTCGGTGACCAGTCGGCAGACGGAGCGCTCCGGCGGCCAGACGACCTCGACGCCCGCGCCGTCTCCGATCTCCGCGTCGCCGTCGCCGCCGGCTCCCGCGGCTCGGATCGTCGCCTCCTGCCGATAGGTGAACGTCGAGCCGGTCGGGTCGACGAGCGTCACCGTCACGATCGCCTCGTCGCCCGCGGGGTCGAACGGGACGGTCGCGTTCGGCGCGCCCGCCAGCCGGACGCCGTCGGGACCGATCGACCAGTCAACCGAGAGCGAGCCCGCCGGATCGTCGACGACGTAGCGCGCGAAGTCGTCTCCCGTAGTCGACCCGCCGGTCCCCGTACTCTCCCCGTCAGCGCCGCGCACGGTCTCAACCCGGACGTGTGCGGTCTCGACCCGGTCGGGGACGCCGACGGTGGTCGTCGCCTCGATACGCGCCCCCTCGCGAACGTCGAGCGGTTCGAGCTTCGGGGCGACGTGGCGGGTCGGATCCGGCGTCCATTCTCCCTGATACGCGTACCGGTAGAGGTCGCGGTCGGGATACGCGTCGATCACCGCGAAGTCCTCGGCCGGGTCGCGGTCGAGCGCGTACACCACCTCGCCGTCGAGGCCGGGATCGTTCCGGAGCGACTGGAACGGGTGGTTCTGCCACTCGCCGTACGGCGTCGGAATGAAGACGAGGTCCTCGTCGAACTCGGTCGCCTCGATCGGCTCGTAGGCCGTCTCGTACTTGTCGGCGAGCGGCGCGTTCCGCTCGATCGGCGTCGAGACGGCCGCGGCGCCCGCGACGCCGGCAGTGACCAGTGCGAGGGCGACCGCGACCGCGACGACCGCGCGAGCGGACCGCGGCGAGAGCGCGTCGGCGAGCCGCCGGCGGACCGCGGGGAGCGCCCGCCACGCGGCCGCGACCGCGACGCCGCCGAACACCGACAGCGGGACGAGCAGGTCGAAGTGGTAGAACGGGCCGAACTGCGAGACGAACCCGTCGGTCGGGTCGGAGAGCGTCGCGAGCGCGTTGTGCGTCCCCCAGAAGAACAGGTTCCCGACGGCGACGGAGACCGCGACGCCGCCGACGAGGAGCCCGGCGGTGCGCTCGAACCGGGGATCACCGGGCGCCGCCGAGTCGACCGCGTCGCTCCCACCGGCGCCCCGGACGCCGCCGACCGCGCGCCGTCCCGACAGCCAGCGCCGCGCGGCTAGCGCGCCCCCCGCGAGCGCGAGCGCGGACCCGATCGGACCGCCCGCCACCCACCGCGTCAGGAGGAACCACAGCGCGTAGCCGTTCGAGCGCGCCGCGAGCTCGGGGGTGTAGTCGGCCGAATGGCCGAGGAGCCGACGCTCGCCGAAGCCGGGGCCGTCCATCGGCGCGAACGCCTCGTACGGGAACGTGAGGGGCGACCCGGTCATCCGGAGGTTGTACGCGAGCGTGACCCCGACGAACAGGGTTCCGAGCAGCGCCGTGAGCCCGTGACGGCGCACGGCGCCGGGGAGCGGAAGTGGCAGAACGCCGGCGTCTCGGACCGCGACACCGACCCGGACCAGCGCGTGGCAGATGAACGGCGCGGCAAACAGCACCGCCGTGAACGGCCGCGCAAAGAACGCCACTCCGATCGCGGTCCCGGCGACGCCGGCCGCCGCGATCGACTCGTCCCGCACGCTCCGGAGGTACGCGACCGCGAAACAGAGGTTGAAGAACGTCGTGGGCGCGTACGGGAGGAAGACCGCGGAGGAGGCCACCGCCATCGGCGAGGCCGCGAACAGGACGGCGGCCGCGAGGCCGACGCGGCGGTCGAAAACCGTCGCGCCGAGCAGGTACACGAGCGCCGCGTTGCCGGCGGCGACCGCCGCGAGCGTCACCCGCGGCTCGCCGAACAGCGCCATCGAGACCGCGTACATCGCCGCGGGAACGGGGCTGTACTTCGGGTAGAGCCGGCCGCCGTCCTCGACGAAGAACCACGGGTGGAAGGCGTCCGCGAGCGCGCCGGCGTGCAGCTCCAGCTGCCCGGAGCGCAGCATCGCGGCCTGCATGAGGTACACCCCCTCGTCGTGGTTGGTCGAGTGGTACGCGAAGACGGTCGCGGCGACGGCGAAGACGAGGACGCCGGACGCCGCGGCGACGACGCCGGCCACGAGCGTGAGACGGTCCGCGCGGGCGACCCGAGCGCGGCCGCGGCTCGCGAGTCGGCGCGCGAGCGAGCGCGGAGAAGAGGGGTCCGGACGGGGCGACACGGGAGTCGGTGAGAGGTGGCCTCAGACCTCGACGCCGGCGTCGCGCATGAGGTCGATCGTCGTTTCGAGGTCGGACAGCTCCGCCAGGTCGATGTCGGGGACGTCGAGCTCGTCGATCGTCGGCAGGTCGCCGACCGGCTCGACGCCGGGGATGAGCGGGTACTCGAACGTCGACCGAGCGAAGTAGTCCTGCGCCTCGGCCGACAGGAGGTGGCGGACGAAGTTCCCGGCGAGCGTCGCGTCGCTCGCGGTGTCGACGACCGCGGCGCCGGCGACGTTGAACACCGCGCCGGCGTCGCCGCTGGTGAACGCGGTGCCGATCGACGCGTCGGGGTTGCCGTCGAGGACGCGCTGGATGTAGTAGTGGTTCGTGAACGCCGCGTCGATCTCGCCGTCGGCGATCCCCTGACAGGCGGCGAACTCGTTGTTGTACGGGGTGATGCCCGACTCGACGACGGCCTCGAGCCACTCGCGGGTGGCCTCCTCGCCCTCGATGAGCCGCATCGCGGTGACGAACGCCTGACAGGATCCGTAGGAGGGCGCCCAGCCGAGGTCGCCGTCGAACTCCTCGGGGTACGCCATGATGTCGTCGGGGAGCTCGTCGTCGCCGAACGCCTCCGTGTTGTACGGAACGGTGCGTGCGCGCCCCGAGGTGCCGATCCACTGGTCCGTCCGGAACTCCTCGCGGACCAGCTCGGCGACGTCGTCGGGGACCGCCTGCGTGCGTCCCTCGTCGGCGAGCGCGCCCAGCGCGCCGGCGTTGACGGAGTAGAACACATCGGCGGGCGACCCCTCGCCCTCGTTGGCGATCTGGTTCACGAGGTCGGTGGCGCCGCCGTACCGGACCGTGAGGTCGAAGTCGTCGTACTGGTCCTCGATGTACCCGACGAGCTCGCCGACGAGGAACTCGCCGCGACCGGAGTAGACGGTGAGTTCGCCCTCCAGGTCGGGCATCTCGGCCATCGGGGTGCCGCCGGGGGCGTCGCGCCCCTCGCGTCCGGAGCCGATCTGTCCAACCGACTCGCCGTCTTCCCCGTCGCCGTCTTCGCCGTCTTCCCCGTCGCCGCCGTCCTCCTCGTCGTCGCCCATACACCCGGCGAGGCCGACGACGCCGACGCCGCCGGCCGCGGCGAGGAACCGTCGTCGGTCGACGCCGTCTCGTGCGTGTCTCGTCATGTGTTTTAGGCTAACCTAAATGCTTTTAGTCGTGTCGGTTCAGTCGTCCGCGACCGCCGGCGTCCGGGCGAGCGCGTCGAGGCAGTCGAGCCAGTCGCGCATGTACTCGCCGCAGTGGTTGAGGAACGCGCCGTTGTTCCACTCGTCGAAGTCGCCCTCGGCGAGCGCGTCGGCCATCGCCGCGAACACCGCCTCGAAGGAGTCCGCGTCCTCGCCCGCACCGTCGACGACCTCCCAGACGTGTTCGTTCAGCTCCAGCCCCGCCACCTCGTTCGCGAGGTCGTCGAACGTCGAGCGCGGCGCCTTGTTGTGCTCGCACAGCGGGCCGCCGTTGTAGATCCGCTTTCCCAGCACGTCGGCGGCGCGTTTTAAGAACAGCCCCGACCAGATGTCGTCGAACCGGCCCACGTCCCACTCGTTGTCGTCCATCGGGAGCTGGTAGAACGCCGGGATCACCTCGCGGCGGAACGCGAGGTTCATCGAGCAGACGGTGAGGTAGTTGCCGCGCGCGGCGACGAAGTCCTCGCCGAAGTCGTCGGCGGTCGTCCGCGTCTGCGCCTGCCCCTCTAAGTCGCCGTCCATCAGGATCCGGACCGCGTCGAGGTCGGGCACGTTCGTCCACAGGCCCTGCGAGGCGACGACCTCGCCGGACGCGACGTCGACCGCGTCGGTCTCGACGGTCTCGTCCATCGCCGAGTACGGGTAGCCCCGCGGGTAGAGCCCGTGCTCGTCGGCGTTCTGGTAGAGGACGTTGACCCAGTCCTCGTCGGAGCTGACGCGCTCGATCTCGCCGCCGAACGCGAGGTTCTCCATGTGACGGCCGAAGTAGTCCGCGTCGTCGTGCGGGAGCGTGTCGTCGTCGATGAAGATCCCGTACTCGAAGGCGTCGTCGGCCCACATGTAGAGGAGCCCGAAGCTCGTCTCGGCGTGGCTCGCGGCCGGGACGACGTGTCCGTACTCCGCGACCCCGTTGGCCTCGTACCACTCCTCACGGCGGCTGCCGTCGAACACCTCGCCCGACACGTCGAGGTCGTCGAGCATGGCGCGCATCTCGTCGACGTCACAGAAGTCCTCGGTGACCAGGACGAAGTGGAGCCGGGAGACGTCGAACCCGTGTTCCCGGGCGTTCGCGACGTACTCGCGGAGACACTCGTACTCGCGGATCGTAGGGACGATAACGCATATGTCCCCGCTCGCGGCGGCTGAGCGGCGTTCTTCCATACCCAGAAGTTTTTAGGCTTGCCTAAAAGTTTGACGGTCCGGAATTCGACGGCTCCCGCTCGCCGTCGGCGCCCTCCGACGAGGCCGCCGACGAATCGTCGACGACGCTCCCCCCGTCCGTCTGCACCGACGGGGCCGGCTCCCCGTCTGCCGCGGGACCCTCCGTCGGCGAGAGGCCGAGCGCGAGCGCCGCGACGCCGCCCCCGGCGAGGGTGACGGCGTTCTTCAGGGCGTGGTCGAGGATCGCGGCCGCGAGCGCCGTCTCGACCGGCATCCCCGTCGCGCTCACGACGAGCCCGGTGAACGCCGCCTCGTACAGCCCGATTCCCCCCTGCGAGAGCGGGAGCACCTTCGCGAGGTTGCCGACGCTGACCGCGAGCGTCCCGACGACGAGCAGCGTCGGCGTCGGGACGAGCCCGCCGACGCCGCCCGTGAGCGCTTCGAGCACGAGGACGGCCGTGAGAACGTCCAGCGCCCAGACGACGAGGCTCCAGAGGAACACCCCGCCGAGACGCCGGGGATCGGCGGCGACGACCCGAACCGAGGCGCCGAACCGAACGACCGCGTCGACGAGCCGGGAGAGGCGCGGCCGCGCGACCCGAGCGCGGAGCGCGGGCCCAAATCGGCGGTCGCTCCGGGCGACCGCAACGGCCGCGATCGAGAGGGCCACGGCGACGGCGGCGAGGCCGGCCGCGGCCGCGAGGGCGGTCGACGGCGCGACGGCGCCGACCGACTCGCCGGATCCGGGCGATCGACCGGTCAAGAGTAGAACGCCGAGCGCGGCGCCGCCGAGGACGCCGATGGCCACGAGGTCGAACGCGCGCTCGACCGCGAGCGACGCGACCCCGGTCGGGTACGGAACGTCCCGGCGCTCCTTGAGCAGGTACGCGCGGACCCCGTCGCCGGCCCGCGCCGGAACGATCAGGTTCGCGGTCTGGCTCGCGAACACCGCCGCCGTGAGGAAGCCGACCCGACAGCGCCGCCCCATCGCCGCGAGCACGTCGGCGTACCGGCGCCCGCGGACCGGCCACGAGAGGGCGTAGACGGCGAGGGCGGCGCCGAGGAGCGCCGGGTCCGCCGCCGTCACCGCGCCGACGACCGCGTCGGCGTCGAGGGTGCGGACCGTGACGGCGACGCCGACTGCGAGGACGAGCACCGTCCCGAGGACCGTGAGTCGCTCCCGCGAGAGGTGCCCCCGGAGCCGGTCTCGAACGCGGCCGTCAGTCATCGGTTCGGCGGCGTTCGAGGGGTCGTTCGGCGCGCATACGTTGATTTAGGTTAGCCTAAATTACTTAACGCTGACGGTCCTGCCCGCCTCGGGCGCCCCCCGGCACCGCCGGAACTCGTTTGTGCGTGGCGGCCGGAAGCGGCACGTGACCGACGCCGATATCGACGCCGACGGCGAGCGCGTCCGGATGTGGCTCGTCGAGCGCACCTACTCCGACGACGAGCAGAACATGGTGATCCTCACGTACGCGACGCCGGACGGCGAACGGTACTTCCGCAAGGAGCGGGCGCTCACCTCCTTCACCGACGTGCGCGACACGACCGCCGCCGTCGACGCCGACCCCGAGAACGTCGGCGCGGTCGACGACCCGGCCGACCGGGAGCGATACGCGGCCGAGGCCGAGCGGATGGCCCGGGCCCACGACCCCGACGACGTGATCTGACCGCCCCGACGACGTGATCTGACCGCCCCGCCGGCGTGGCCGACCGCCGCGGTCGGGTTTAACCCGCTTCGGCCCGAACGCCACCGCGATGCGCGCCACGCTCGAAACTCTCGCGGTCGCCCTCCTCATCGGCCTCGCGCAGCTCGGGTTGAGCGTCGTCGGCCTCGCGGGGATCTTCGCGCTGTCGACGCCGCTGTCCGTCGCGCCGTGGACCGTCGTCACCAGCGTGTACGCGCACGGGTCGATCGGCCACCTGCTGGCGAACGCGCTCGCGCTGCTCCTCGTCGGCCCACTCGTCGAGCGCCGGACTACCCGGCTCCGGTTCCACGCGTTCGTGGTCGGGACGGGCGCGCTCGCCGGCGTCGCACAGGTGACGCTCGGCGGACTGCTCGGCCCCTCGGCCGCCGTGTTGGGACTGAGCGGCGCCGTCTTCGCGCTCGGCAGCTACCTGCTGGCGGGCAACGTCGCGAGCGCGACGCTGTTCGATCGCCTGCGGCTCTCCTCGCGGACGCAAATCCTCCTGTTCGGGGTCGTCGCCGTCGTCCTCACCGCGACGACGGCGGCGCCCGGCGTCGCGCTGATCGCCCACGCGATCGGCGCGTTCTGCGGGCTCGTCGCCGGGCGGACGCGGCTGCTCGACGTGCGGTGACGACGGGCGCGGCTGCTCGACGTGCGGTGACGGCACGCGGACGGGCGGCGAACGGACGGCGTCGCCGCTGGGCGCGTCGAAAAACGAAAGGGGTGAAAGAGAAACGCCCTAGCGCTCAGTCTTCGAGAACGATCTCGATGCTGACGTCGTTCGGCACTTGGACGCGCATGAGCTGGCGGAGCGCGCGTTCGTCGGCGTCGATGTCGATCAGACGCTTGTGGACGCGCATCTCCCAGTGCTCCCACGTCGCCGTCCCCTCACCGTCCGGGGACTTGCGCGACGGGATCTCGAGCGTCTTCGTCGGCAGCGGGATCGGGCCCGACAGGGCGACCCCCGTCGAGTCCGCGATCTCGCGGACGTCGTCGCAGATGTCGTCGAGGTCCTCGGGGCTCGTGCCGGCGAGGCGGACGCGTGCCTGCTGCATCGATTATCGCTCGTTGACGTCGAGCACCTTGCCGGCCGCGATGGTCTGACCCATGTCGCGGATGGCGAAGCTGCCGAGTTCCGGGATCTCGCCGGACGGCTCGATGCTGAGCGGTTTCTGCGGGCGCACGGTGACGACCGCGGCGTCGCCGGACTTGATGAAGTCCGGGTTCTCCTCGGCGACCTCACCGGACGAGGGGTCGATCTTCTGATCGATGGACTCGATCGTACAGGCGACCTGCGCCGTGTGGGCGTGGAAGACGGGCGTGTACCCGGCCGTGATGACCGACGGGTGCTGCATGACGACGATCTGCGCCTGGAACGTCTCGGCGACGCTCGGCGGGTCGTCCGCGGGGCCACAGACGTCGCCGCGGCGGATGTCGTCCTTGCCGATGCCGCGGACGTTGAACCCGACGTTGTCACCGGGCTCGGCCTTGGGCACTTCCTCGTGGTGCATCTCGACCGTCTTCACTTCGCCGCCCACGTCGGACGGCTGGAAGGAGACGTTGTCGCCGGTGTTGAGGATCCCGGTCTCGACGCGTCCCACGGGGACGGTCCCGATGCCGGAGATGGTGTAAACGTCCTGGATCGGGAGGCGCAGCGGCGCGTCCGTCGGCGGCTCCGTCTCGGGCAGGTCGTTGAGGGCCTCCAGCAGGGTCGGCCCGTCGTACCAAGGCGTGTTCTCGGACTCGTCAGCGACGTTGTCGCCGTCGAACGCGGAGATCGGGATGAACTTCGCGTTGTCCGTCTGGAAGCGGACCTGCTTGAGGAGGTCCTTGACCTCGTCGACGACCTGGTTGAACTTGGACTCGTCGTGGTCGACGACGTCCATCTTGTTGACCGCGATGATGAGCTCGTCGATACCCAGCGTGCGGGCCAAGAAGACGTGCTCTCGGGTCTGGGGCGCGACGCCGTCGTCGGCCGCGACGACGAGCACCGCGTTGTCGGCCTGCGAGGCGCCCGTGATCATGTTCTTCACGAAGTCACGGTGGCCCGGACAGTCGACGATGGTGAAGTAGTACTCGTCGGTGTCGAACTCCTGGTGGGCGATGTCGATCGTGACGCCGCGCTCGCGCTCCTCGGCGAGGTTGTCCATCACGTAGGCGAACTCGAAGCCGCCCTTGCCCTTCTCTTCGGCTTCCTCGCGGTGCTGCTCGATTACGTGCTCGGGGACGCTCCCCGTCTCGAAGAGGAGGCGACCCACGAGCGTACTCTTGCCGTGGTCGACGTGGCCGATAATGGCCAGGTTCTGGTGCGGTTTGTCACTCATGGGGTAATCACGCGCTAAGGCGCTCTGTGAGTAAGTTTCGGTAGATTCCACTAAAACGGTTTCGATACGGCCCACAGACGATCGCGACGCGGTCGGGCGATTCTCGACAACGCGGGGCACGCCAGCGCGTCGCACGACCCGGGTCGCGTCCCGTGCTCCGGTGGTGCGGTTCGAGACGACTGACCTACTCCAGCCGGCCCACGTCCCCGAGCACCGCGCTCGCGGTCTCGGGGCCGCCGGCGCCCCGCCCCGAGATGTTGAGCCGACCGGCGTGGGTGGTCTCGATCTGGACGATGTTCTGGGTCCCGGAGACCGCGAGCGTCCCGTTCTCGGGGACGAGCCGCGGCGCGACCCGGACCGTCTCGCCCGTCGCCTCGCCGATGAGCCGGACCGTCCGGCCGTCCTCCGCGGCGAGCCGGAGCGCCGAGCCGGGTACGTCGCGGATCCCGGAGACGTCGGCATCGTCGAGGGTGAACTCCCGGGCGTCGGCCGGGTCGTCGGCCGCGCCGAAGGAGAGCACGTTCGCGAGGATGACGCACTTGAGCGCCGCGTCGGTGCCGTCCACGTCGAAGGAGGGGTCGGCCTCGGCGACGCCGAGGTCCTGCGCCTCCGCGAGCACGTGCTCGTAGTCGAGCCCCTCGGCGGCCATCCGCGTGAGGATGAAGTTCGCCGTCCCGTTGAGCACGCCCCGGACCGCGGTGACGTGTCCCGGCTCGATGTCCTCCACCGTCGACACCGCGGGGATCGCGCCGCCGACCGTGGCCTCGAACCTGATCTCGCCGTCGCTGTCGTTCACGAGCGCCCGCAGGTCGCCGAACCGCTCCGCGACCGGCCCCTTGTTCGCCAGGACGGCGTGGCGGTCGCGCTCCAGCGCGGTCCGGACGTGCGAGAACCCGGGCTCGGCGTCGCCAAGCGTCGTGGGCGTCGCCTCCACCAGCGCGTCGTAGTCGGCCGCCAGCGCGTCCGCGGGGTCGCCGTCGCCGACGATCCCCCGCTCGGCCTTGCGGGCCACCACCGCGTCCGGGTCGACGCCGGCGTCCCGGCCGTCGGTCCCGTCCGCGACGACCGCGCTCGACGAGTCCGCGACCGCGACGACCTCGTGGCCGTACTCGCCCGCGAGGTCGACGACCGAGCGCCCGACCGCGCCAGCGCCGACGACGGCGAGTCTCACGCCTCCACCCCCGTGAGCGGCTCGACCAGACGCAGGTCCTTCTCGGCCGCCAGCTCGCGGACCGCGGTCAGCGCCGCCTCCGTCTCGCCGGCGCGCGCCTCCAGGCGAAGCCGCGCGCTCGACACCTCCTCGGTCCCCTGCGGCGCCGCCAGGGACACGTCGGCGACCGAGGCGGACTCGCACGCCTCGATCTGCGAGAGCGTGTCGGAGAGGTCGGTGTCGATGAGGTGACCGAAGAGGAGGATGGTCACCTCCTCGGCGTACCGCTCCGTGCCCGCCTGCATCACGTTCACGCCCTCGCTCCGGAGCGCCTCGACGATCCCCTCGAATCGCTCCTGTGTCGCCTCGAAGTCGACCTCGACCGGGATCCGACCGCGGGGCGTCTTGTTCCCGCGCTCGTGGTAGATCGAGAGGAGGTTCCCCCCGTTCTCGGCGATCGGATGGAGCGCGGCGAGCAGCTGCCCGGGCTCGTCGACGAGTTCGAGCCGCACCGTGTGCGTCGAGGGCGTGGTCGCGGCGTGCCCGCCGTCGGCGGTCGCGTCCTCGCCGTCCGCCGTCTCCTCGGGGACGCCGTCGCGGCCGTCGCTCACGCCGCCACCCCCGCGTCGAAGAGTTCCGGCTCCTCGGATACGGTCGCCGTCGCGGCGAGCGACGGTTTGCCGGATCCCGTCGGCGACGCGGTCCGGCACGGTCCTGTCGGCGGCGCGGAGCGGTCGCTTGCTGGCTCCGTCGCGGTGCGCCGAGCGGGAGTCGTGCCCGTCTGCATACCCGAAAGGTGTCGGGGGATCCGGTATAAGCCTTCGGCGATGGCAGGCGTTGCCTCGCTTCCGACCGTGTGAACTCGGTGCACGGAAGGGCAGATCACGGACGCCGGAGACGGAACTCGGCGAAGACCTCGGCGACGAACGGAGAGAAAAACGGAGGGCGTCAATCCGCAGCGGATCGCGGACCGCGTCGTCGACTTAGAAGTAGTCGATCGACTGCGGCAGTTCCAGCTTCATGCCCTTGCGCTCGCGGATCTCCATGATCTTCTCGCGCTGGAGGTTGTCGACGAGCACGCGGAAGCCCGCGTTCTCGGTGTTCCACGAGGCGCGGCCCTCGGTGGCCGAGCGGATGTCGGAGGAGAACCCGATCATCTCCTCGACGGGCGCGATGCCCTCGACGACCATGAGGTCGCCCTCCTGGTACATGTCGTCGACGCGACCGCGGCGACCCTGGATCTCGCCGGAGGCGGCGCCCATGTGCTCCGAGGGCACGTCGATCCGGACGTCCTGGATCGGCTCAAGCAGGCGGACCTCGCCGTCGATCAGCGAGCGGTGGACCGCGTCGCGGACCGCGGGGATGACCTGCGCGGGACCGCGGTGGATGGTGTCCTCGTGGAGCTTCGCGTCGTGGAGCCGGAACAGCGACCCCTGGACCGGCTCGGCGGCGAGCGGCCCGTCGTCGAGCGCCTCTTGGAGCCCCTCCAAGACGAGTTCCATCGTCTCGTTGAGGTGCTGGATCCCCTTCGTGTCGTCGATGAGGATGTTGGTCCGGTGGATGTGCTCGACGTTCTGGGAGGTGTCCTTGTCCATGCCGGCCTCCTGGAGCGCCTCGCGGCGCTCGAGCTCGGGCATGTCCATCGAGACCTCGCCGAGCTGGATGGCGTCGACGATCTCTTGGTCCATCGGCTCGACGGTGATGTAGAACTTGTTGTGGCGGTTCGGCGACTGCCCCTCGACCTCGCGGGAGGACTCCTGGGGCTGCTCGCGGAAGACCACGATCGGCTCGCCGGTGATGACCGGGATGCCCTGGTTGTCGCGGATCCGCTGGGTGATCACTTCGAGGTGGAGCTCGCCCTGCCCGCTGATGAGGTGCTCGCCCGTGTCCTCGTTGATCTCGATCTGGATCGTCGGGTCCTCCTTGGCGACCTGCTGGAGCGTCTCGATGAGCTTCGGCAGGTCGTCCATGTTCTGCGCCTCGACGGACTTCGTGATGACCGGCTCGGAGATGTGCTCGATCGACTCGAACGGCGTCATCTCCACGGAGGAGACGGTGGAGCCGGCGATGGCGTCACGCAGGCCGGTGACCGACGCGATGTTCCCCGCCGGGACGCGATCCACTTCCTCGCGCTCGGACCCCATGAAGAGCCCGACGCTCTGGATGCGGTTCTTGCCCGCGGTGCCGGAGACGTACAGCTCCTGGCCCTTCTCCAGCGTGCCGGAGAAGACGCGACCCGTCGCGATCTCGCCCGCGTGCGGGTCCATGGAGATGTCGGTGACCATGAAGACGACCTCGCCGTCCTCGTCGACGAGCTGCATCCCCTCGGCCAGCTCGGAGTCCGCGTCGCCGCGCCAGATGCGCGGGACACGGCGGGGCTGGGCGTCGACCGGGTTCGGGAAGTGCTCGCAGACCATGTCGAGCACGACGTCCGAGAGCGGCGTCCGCTCGTGGAGCTCCTCGCGCTTGTCGTTCTGTTCGAGCTCCATGATGTCGCCGAAGTCCATCCCGGTCCGCTGCATCGAGGGCATCGAGACGCCCCACTTGTACAGCGCGGACCCGAACCCGACGGTGCCGTCCTCGACGGAGACCGTCCAGTCCTCGGGGATGTCGTCCATGTTCTCGGCCATCCCGCGGATGAGCTCGTTGACGTCGGCGATGACCGACATCAGTCGCTCCTGCATCTCCTGGGGCCCCTCCTGGAGCTCGGAGATGAGGCGGTCGACCTTGTTGATGAACAGCGCCGGCTTCACGCCCTCGCGGAGCGCCTGCCGGAGCACCGTCTCCGTCTGCGGCATCGCGCCCTCGACGGCGTCGACGACCACCAGCGCGCCGTCGACCGCGCGCATCGCGCGGGTGACGTCGCCCCCGAAGTCCACGTGGCCCGGGGTGTCGATGAGGTTGATGAGGTGGTTGGTGTCCTCGTACTCGTGGGTCATCGAGACGTTTGCCGCATCGATGGTGATCCCCCGCTCCTGCTCGTCCTCCTTCGTGTCCATCGCGAGCTGCTCGCCCGCGGTGTCCTGGGAGATCATGCCGGCACCGGCCAGCAGGTTGTCGGAGAGCGTCGTCTTGCCGTGGTCGACGTGGGCGGCGATGGCGATGTTCCGGATGTTCTCCGGGCTGTCCATCAGCCGCTCGCACTCTTGAACGATCTTCTTGCGTCGGCCCATTATACCGCTTGTTACCGAAAGCAGGGTCAAAAGGGTAGTGTTTCGTCTCGGCCGTTTCGACCGGATCGACCCGCGATCGCCGCCGTTTTCGTGTCGATCGGTCGCACGATCGGAGGCCGAACGGCGGAGCGTAACCGGTCGTACCCGACGACGCTCGTCGGCATCCGCGCGTATTTAGGTGGTCGCTCGGAAACGGGTGCGTATGAACGAGACGCTCTCGCGGATCGTCGACAGCGGCGTCGTCGCGGTGTTGCGCGGAGTACCGGCCGACCAGCTCATCGAGATCGCGGACGCACTCCGCGAGGGCGGCGTCACCGCCGTCGAGATCACGGCCGACACGCCCGACGTGGCCGAGAAGATCGGCGAGGTTGCCGGCGCCTTCGACGACGAGGTCGTCGTCGGCACGGGGACGGTCCTCGACAGCGAGACCGCCCGGACGACGCTGATGGCCGGCGCGGAGTTCGTCGTCTCGCCGAGCCTCCACGAGGACGTGATCGAGACGTGCAACCGCTACGGCGCCGTCAGCGCGCCCGGCGTGATGACGCCGACCGAGGCGGTCCGCGGCTACGAGGCCGGCGCCGACTTCGTGAAGGTGTTCCCCGCGAAGACCGTCGGTCCGGACCACCTCGGCGCCATGAAGGGGCCGCTCGGGCAGATCCCGATGATGCCGACCGGCGGCGTCGGCCCCGACAACGCCGCGGACTACATCGACGCCGGCGCGTTCGCGGTCGGCGCGGGCGGCGCCCTCGTCGACTACGACGCGGCCGAGCGCGGCGACTACGAGGCCATCACCGAGACGGCCCGCGAGTTCACGCGGGTCGTCGAGGCGGCGCGCGCGGACGACTGAGTCGGACAGAGAGAAATTCGTCCGGAGAGAGGCGCGGAATGGACGCCGTCGCCGATCTCACATGAAGTCCGCGATGCCGGACTGCTTGTTGGTGTCGTCCTCGAAGATCGACTCCAGCGACTGGTCTAACACCTTCAGGCGCTGTTTCGTGTAGGGTCGGCAGCCGAACCGGTCGGCGACCTCGATCGCCGTGTCGACGTACTTGTTGACGGAGCCCTCGTGGACGGTGAGGTTCACCCGCCCGCCGCACTCGCGGCAGTCGCCCGAGAGGGGCATCCGCCGGTACTTCTCGCCGCAGTCGAGACAGCGCGTCTCCTGCCGCGAGAACGCCCGGAGGTTCCCGATGATGTCCGGCAGGAAGTGGTACTCGATCACGCGCTCGGCCACGTCCGTCTCGTCGACGGCGCGCAGTTTCCGGGCCAGCTCCAGCTGGGCGTCCATCTTCTCCATCATGTCGCCGAGCGTCTTGTACGCCGAGAGATCCGGCCCCATCGCGATGTCCGTCGTGTCGTGGGTGTGGCCGAACCCGTGGTACTCCTCGTCCGTCCCGAGCGTGTCCTCGCCGATCTGGATCAGGTCCTCGACCGACTCCGGATCGGCCATCTCCAGCGTCGCGTCGTAGAACTCGCGGGGGTACTCCCGCGCGATGTCGACGTTGTGCGCCTCGTCGTCGATCTCCGACGGATCGATCCGCGAGGACATCACGAGGGGCGCGTCCATGCGGCCGCCCCGTTGGTCCGGCAAGAAAGTTTTCGAGAAGTTGAGAAGACCGTCCATGAGAAGCATGACACAGTCCTCGTCACCGTCGCACTGACCGGAATACACGTCGTTCGCGACGAGCGTGTTCGTTTCATCGACAGTCAGGCAGTACGTGTGATCGACGTCGGACTGGACCGTCTCAACGGAGACGACTTCGTCGACCCAGACGTCACCACCGTCACCGAGGAGTCGCTGTGTTCGAGTGTCGATACGGTCCAGCACGTCAGTAAGTGTCTCGTCCTTGCGGCCGAGATGGAAGCCAATTCGGTCGGCGAACCGTACGGCGTTCTGTGACGTGACCTTGAGAACCCAGGAATCGAACGAGCGCTCATCGTCGTAGAACTCGGCCACTGCACCCGTCTGCGGGGTACGTTCCTCGCGATATACTTTCGTAGCGATGCCGAACCGCTTGAGCGCTGCGACGAGGTCAGACTGTAGGTCGTCGCTTACGGTGGTTGCCCGGATCTCGACGCGTTCGCTGGACGTGCTTCCGTCGCCGGAGAAGTACGCCGCGAGGAACGTTCGGAGAACCGGATCCGGTGCGGAAAGCACACAGTCCGGGATGCGTTTCGTCTCCGCACGACTCCCGGCATCGAGAACGTCCGAGAACAACGTCGCGACGAGGCGACTGGAGACCGTGACCTTCCACTCGTTCTCCTCGAACGCCTCGACATCGAGCACGTCGTCGAAGACATCGATGATTTCGTCGCGCGGCACGTCGTCCGGGGTACAGATTGTCGTCTGATAGAACGAGCCCGCTTCCCGCCGCGTGAATCCTTCCGCAGCGTAATATCCGAGCATCGTGCCGACGGCCTCGTCGACCTCGAACTGGCGCGAAACCGAGGCCCCGTCGCGACGGATTCCGAGGGTCACGTCTGTGGGAACGCGTTCGACGACGGTGTCGTAGTCGTACAGTTCGAGGAGGACTCCGGCCGGGATGCTGTCGCGGGACACCCAGTTGTACACCGTCGACTGACTGGCGTCGAGGCGTTCCGCAACGGGCTTTAGATAGCTCTCGGCGTCTGTCGCGTCGTCGAGGAGTCGCTTGAGCTCGGATTCACCGAGTCCTCGGATCATCAGGTCGTCGTTCGGAACGGCGTCCGCGTCGAGGAATTCCGCGAGCAGGTCGAACGTCGCTGTTTCCCCGTCAACCGGTATCTGTTTCGGCGCCGGGAGCGCGTCTTCCGTAGTTAGTTCTCGGGCCGAGACGCGGTCGACTCCATCGCCGGTCCACCGACGCATCGAGTGGTCAGGTGTCACCGTTAGCTCCTGCCCACTCTTCGTTTTGATGCGGACGAGGTGATCGGGCGACGGATGCTTCGAGACCGCTTCGACTCGTTGGAGCGTTTCCTCGCCACTTTCAGTTACGGACGGCACGTACACGTCACCGTCGAGTCTCTGGACGAGCGTCCCGAAGTCGTCCTCGTCAGCCGTTTCGGCGTTAAGGCGGTCCTCGACGAGCGTCTCGATGGGGTCGTAGTGCCACTTCCCGGCTTCGTCTTCGAACCACACGTTCGTCTCCGGGTGGAAGCAGTTCCGCCGTTTCGCGGCGTGAAAGTACGGATGAGCGTATCCGACGGCCGCCGAGGTGAATCCTACCACTCTCCCGACAGTTGCGGCGCTCGTGTGGGGGGCCATCCCGAAGACGAGCTCCCCGACGAGGTCGTCGCGCTCGTTGACCTCGTAGAAGCGGGGGAGGTCGTAGTACTGCTCTAAGAGGTCGTCGACGAAGTCCGCGGTCTTGAGCATGTGCTCGGCGGCGCCGTCGGAGAGGACGATGTCCTGCACGCGGAGCTCCACGAGCTGGTCGTCGTGGCGTAGCGGCTCGCCGTCGATGTCCGTCTCGTAGCCGATCTCCCGGAGGTGGTCGGCGGTGACGTCGAGCTCCTCGGGGCGGACCGACGTGACGGGGAGGTCGGTCATGTCGTACCTGACGGTGCCGTCCTTGAACGACGTGACGCCGTTCTTCGCGCGCAAGATGCCCTTCTCGATCGGCTCGGGGGTCTTGTTCCGCGAGGTGAGCCCCTGGACCCCCTTCAGGATCTCGAAGGCGGACTCCCGCTCGCCGACGTTCTCCAGCGCGGAGCGGTACGCGTCGTTGAGGTCGACCTCTTGGTAGGTCGCCGCGGTCACCTCCCACTCGCAGCGCGGGCACTCGACGCGGCCGGCCTCGTCGGGCTCGCAGACGGTGCCGCAGTCGCCGCACTCGTAGTGGAGGTCCGTGTGGACCTCGCAGTCCGGGCACTGCGCCCGGTACGTGTGCTCGCCGCACTCGGGACAGACGCGGTCGGAGACCTCCAGCTCCAGCCGCCCCCGGTGGCCCGAGTCGTCCATGACGCTGGCGGCCTCCGCCACGTCGCGCTGGGGGCCGCCGGCCTCGTTGATCGGGAAGAGGGTGTGGACCGCGGGCGAGAGGTCGCGGCTCTCCGACTTCTCCGGGCGGCCCATCCGGTTGCCGATCCGCGTGGGGGCGCGCTCCCGTATCTCGAAAGGGGCGACCTCGTTGACCGCCTTCAGCGCGTTCCCGCCGTCGTCCCACTCGCGGGCCGCCGGCGAGAGGTCGCCCGCGTCCCACGTCTTCCGGAGCCCGTCGTCGACCCCGAGCGACCGCGCGAGCGGGCGCCACGTGGGGATCCGGAGGGCGTCGGGCGTCGCGACGTGCTCGACCAACAGCGACTCCAGCGCGTCTTGCGTCGCCTCGGTGCGTTCGATCGCGAGGACGCCCTCGACCACGTCGCCGGCGGCGACCGCGTCGGCGAGCGCCTCGAAGGCGTCGACGGACACGTCGTGCCAGAGGTAGGTGTACTCCGGGTGGAGCGGGCAGTCGTACTCGCGCGCCCACGCGAGCGCCTCGTCGACTTCGGGGTGTTCCAAGTCGACGTGCGGG
Organism: Halorubrum salipaludis; assembly: GCF_002286985.1. Lineage (GTDB taxonomy): Archaea > Halobacteriota > Halobacteria > Halobacteriales > Haloferacaceae > Halorubrum > Halorubrum salipaludis. The sequence goes on from NZ_NSKC01000001.1 coordinate 418,629, forward strand.
TCGTCCCGCATGGCCTGCACGTCGGCGCCAGCCGCCTCGAACTCCTGGACCCACCACTCGTAGACGTACGAGGCGGGCGCGAGCGGGTGGTTGTTCTCGACGAACTCGCCGTAGTTGACGAGGTACTCGCCCAGATCGAGCACCTTCTCGACGCCGTTCCGGATCTCTTTGGCCTCCTCCGGGTCGTCGATCCGCCGGACCTCGCCGTTCGCGAGCCGGACCGTCGGCCCCTCGATGGAGTCGACGGGGACGACGCCGTGGGCCTTCCCGGGCCGCTCCGTCTTGATCTGGGTCCCCGCCGCGAGGAAGTCGTCGACGAGGTGCATCGTCGCCGGGTGGACGCCGCCGGTCGCGAACCCGTGGTTGCGCGCGCGCCCGTACCGGAGCCGGAACCCGCCCGCCTCGCTCGGGTGGGTGAAGACGGGCCGGCCCGCGATCAGGTCGCGGAGGAACTTCTGGGAGGGCTTCGCGCGGAGGGGGCCGTCGGGTTCGGTGGCGTCCGAGTCCGGGGCGGCCCCGTCGTCCGCGTCGTCCTCTCCGTCTTCGTCGCCCTCGGTGCTCTCGCCCTCCGAGTCGCCGTCGCCGCCGTCCTCCGCGTCATCACCCTCGGCGTCCTCGTCGCTCGCGCCGCCCCCGTCCTTCCCGATCGTCCCGTCGATCAGGTCCTGGAGCCACGGCCAGTCGACCTCGTCGAGGTCGCGGGTGTACCGCTGGATCTTCGGGGCCTTCAGTGCGATCCCCTCGGCGGCGACGAGACACATCCCGCCGCGCGCGGAGTTGGTGTCGACGCGTTCCAGGTCGCGGAACCCGGAGACCTCCTCGTCGCCCGTCGCCTCCCCGTCGAGCATGACGGGCATGTGCTGGGCGATGAACTTCGACTCCTTGTCCTTCGGCGTGTACTGGAGCCCCGTCTCCTTGTCGTAGAGGGCGATCTCCTCGGCGTAGCGCTCGACCTCCACGTCTCGCGGCTTGTACTCGTCGATGTCGAGCAGCGACCGGGCGTAGTCGGCGACGAGCACGGACAGCGCCTGCGCGGTCCCGCCCGCCGACCGGATCGGGCCGGCGTAGTAGACGTTGACGAACTCGGTACCGTCGTCGTTCTCCAACAGCTCCACGCGGTCGATCCCCTCGATCGGCGCGGCGACGACCCCCTCGGTGAGGAGCGCGACCGCGGTCCGGACCGCGCCCTCGACCTTGCCGGCGCGGGAGTCGTAGTCGCCGACGGTCCCCTCGACGAAGTCGGTGACGAGCTCTAAGGCCGCCTCCTCGCGGGACATCTCGCCTTCCAGCTCGCGGACGCGCTCCGCGACCCCGTCGATCCCGAGGATGTTCTCGACGCGGTCGGCCATGTCGCGGGCGATCGGGATCTCGATCTCGGGTTTCGGGTCGTGGCCCTGCTGCTTGGCGGCCTCGGCCACGTCCCACGCCTCGTCCAGCCGGTCCTCGATCCGCGCGAAGTAGCGCTCGTCGTCGGGCCTCATCGCCCGCTCCGACTCAGAGCCATAGGTCGAGGTCGGTGGCCTCGTCGTGGGAGCGTTCGAGCGGCTCCGCGAACGCCCGCAGGTGGCACTCGCCGGCCCAGACGGTCGCGGAGTCGAGGTGTCCCGCGAGCGCCTGCCCGCTCGGCCGCGACAGCACGACGTGCGTGTGCGCGAACACGTTGCCGTCGAGCAGCGAGACGTTGCCGACGCAGGCCGCGACCTCCAGCGGCTCGTCGAAGGTCACCGAGCGGTACTCGGTGTCGTCCTGGTCGTAGAACCACACCTCCGCGTCCTGTACGGCCCCGAGCGCCGTGAACCAGCCCGCCTCGACGTCCTCCGCGCGGGCGAGGTCCTCGATCTCCTCGCGCCAGTCGGCGCCCGTCTCGAACCGCGCGACGTACTCCGCCGTGGGCTCGACTTCCCGATGGTGCATAGGAACCGTCCACGGCCGCCGGGGGCAAAAAGGCTTCAGTCGCGCCGCGAAGTCGAATTGATATAGCGTTATTTGATTTAATCGCAGATCGAGCCGATCAGACACACAATCAGAGAATCAGCGAGAGACGTACTGTACTCAGAGATTCCGAGCGAATCGCTATCGGAACGGAAAGAACGAAAGAACGGAACCGCGATCTCGGGAGAACCGAGCGAACCGCTCAGAACGGGGCCTGCGGGCCTTCGTCGTCGCCGCCGTCGTCGGTCGTCTCGCCGGGGAAGGAGGGGGACATGCCGCCGCTGCTGGTGCCGCCGAGGTCGCCGTCGGCGCCGGCGTCCATGCCCGTGTCGGCGTGGACCGTCTCGATCTCGGGGATCTCCTTGACCATCCGGGACTTGATCGCCTGGATCGTCATCGGAGAGATACCGCAGCCGGAGCAGGCGCCGCCGAGCTGGATCGTGACCTCGCCGTTCTCGCGGTCGAGGTGGCTGATGGCGGCGCTCCCGCCGTGCATCTGGATCTGCGGGAAGTTGCGCCGCAGGAAGTTCGTGATCCGCTCGCGGAGGTCGTTGTCCGCGTCAGTCGTTTCCGTGCTCATGCACGCGAATTGGCGTCCGGGCGGCTTATGCCTTTGGTTCGGCGGGACGCGTGCCGGGAGAACGGGCGTGTCAGCGGGGCAAGCGGACCGAACGCCGGTTATTCACTCCGGCCGGTCGACGCCGAGCGTCCGGTACAGTTCCGTCTCGATCCGGTCGACGTACTCGTCGAGCGTCTCCTCGAACGTCTCGTCGTCGACGGGGACGACGCCGCGGATGCGCTCTCGGGGGTTCTCGGGGAGCTCGACGCGGAACTCGCCGTCCTCGTAGAACGGCTCGGACTCGTTGAGCACCGCCTGGTCGATCCCGTGGATCAGCTCCGAGTCGTACCGGTCGTTCATCTGGTTGAACGCGTTCTTGTACGCCCGCTGGAGCTCGTTGAAGTAGTTCGCGTACTTGTCCTCGAACTTCTCGGGGTCGAACTCGTCGGCCATACCCGATCCGACGGCGCGGCGGGGAAAAAGCCGGTCGATCGCGGCTCAGGAGACCGAAACCGACGGGCGAAGCGGTCGTCGCCGTCGACCCGTAGGTGCAGCCGAGCCATGAGTATAAACTAAATATCGCTATATTAAATGTGTTCCCGGCAGGCGAGCGCGCTCTCCCAGAGCCGCCTACGAGCCATCGGCCCACAAGACCCTTCACGCGCTGGCGGACTGGACGAGACATGCGCCGACGCTCCCTCCTCGTTGGCCTGTCGGCCGGTCTCGGGGTGCTCGGCGGCTGCAACACCACGGACGGATCGACCGGCCCCGGGTCGTCCGAGCCGGAGGAAGACCCGGAGGGAGAGCCGAAACCGACGATCGACTCGGCGTTCGACGGCGTCTCGGTTCCGGAACTGCCGGGCGAGGGCGGGGTCACGTGGTACCACGAGGCCGACGAATCGGCTCGGGGATTCGTCCGTCCGAGCGCCGAGACGGCGGAGCTACCCGCTCGCGTCGAGTTCACGTACCACAACCGCTCGGAGGAATCGACCAGCTGCGGCCACTGGAACCTCTACAAGCTACACGACGATCGATGGTTCCACGTCGGGCCGGGCGCCCACGACGGCATCTGTTACAACCTCTCGGCGGGCGAGAGCGAGACGTGGACGATGGCAGCCGCGACCAGCGAGGTGGACGACGGAGACGAAGACGGAGACGTGGATCGCTACCCGTACCTCGGTGGCGGCCGCTACGCGGCCGTCGCGGGATACGGATACGCGACCTCGGACAGCGCCGCCCTCGTGGAGTTCGACGCGCCACCGGTCGCCGTCGAGCCGACCGACGACGCGACGAGCGAGACGGACGGGATCTCGGTGACCGTCACCGCGGACGGGTGGCGGACCGCCGACGACGACGGAGAGCGAGCCACCCTCACACTGGAGCGAGCACAGACGGCCGAGAGGCCGATCATCACCGAACAGGTGATGCGATATCGGAACCGTGGCTACCGAAATCTGCTCGCGTTCGTAGAGGAAGGCGTCGATAGGGTAGTTCTCCGGACGGACGAGCGAACGGCCGACTGGATCGTCGACGACGGCGAGACGGCCCGGATCCGGTACGACGGTCAGGCGTATCGCGTGACGAAGGGCAAACCATGAGAGAAAGCGAGCCGTGAGAGAACACGAACTGCGACCGGAGCCCGCCGCCTCGCTCACCGCAGCCGACCGAGCAGCCGGTAGTCGCGGTCGGGGTCGTACCGGCGGAACAGCAGGCTGTTGGTGAGCACGCTCACGCTGGACAGCGCCATCGCCCCCGCGGCCAGCGCGGGCTGGAGCAGCCCGAGCGACGCGAGCGGGATCATCAGCGTGTTGTAGCCGAGCGCCCACACGAGGTTCTGTTTGATCTTCTGGAGCGTCGCGTCCGAGACCCGGATCGCCTTCGCCACGTCGAGCGGGTCGTCGCGCATCAGCGTCACGTCCGCGGCCTCGATGGCCACGTCCGTGCCGCTCCCGATGGCGGTGCCGACGTACGCGACCGCGAGCGCGGGCGCGTCATTGACCCCGTCGCCGACCATCATCGCCTGCCGGCCGTCGGCCTGGATCGACTCGACGGCCGCCGACTTGTCCTCGGGGAGGACCTCGGCCCTGACGTTCGCGGGGTCGATACCGACCCGCTCGGCGACCGCGCGGGCGGTGCGCTCGTTGTCGCCCGTGATCAGCATCACGTCGATGCCGCGGTCCTTGAGGGCCGCCACGGCGTCCGCCGCGCTCGGCTTCACGGTGTCCGCGTCGGCGACGATCCCGACGAGCCGGCCCTCGTTCGCGCCGGCGGGCACGCGGGCGACGAGCATCGCCGTCTTCCCCTCGCTCTCCAAGCGTTCCATCTCTTCGGCGGCGGGAGACGGATCGATCCCGTTGTCGCGCAGCAGCTTCCGGTTGCCGACCAGCACCTCGCTGCCGCCGTCGGGCCCGTCCGACCCGACGGTCGCGCGGACCCCGTGGCCGGGGACGTTCTCGAAGCCGTCCGGCTCGGGGATCTCCAGTCCGCGCTCGCGCGCCCCGTCGACGATGGCGCGGGCGAGGGGGTGTTCGCTCCCGCGCTCGGCGGCCGCGGCGAGCCGGAGCACCTCCGTCTCCGGGTCGCGGTCGGGACCCGAGCCGGCTTCGGGGGCGATGAGGCCGTCGTCGCCCTCCCGCCGCTGCGCCGTGCCCCCGTCCGGGGCCGGGTCGTCGTCCGGGATCACGTTGCCGTCGCGGTCGAAGGCGACCACGTCGGTCAGCTCCATCTCGCCCTCGGTGAGGGTCCCGGTCTTGTCGAAGACGACGGTGTCGACGTCCTTGGCGCGTTCGAGCACGTCGCCGCCCTTGAACAGGATCCCGTGTCCGGCGCCGATCGTCGTCCCGACCATCGTCGCGGCGGGCGTCGCCAGCCCGAGCGCGCAGGGACAGGCGATGAGCACCGCGGAGGCGAACACGACGACCGCGAACTCGGAGACCGAGACCGCCCCGCCGGCGACCGCGGGACCGCCGGCGACGAGGTCCCACAGCGGGAGCGCGTTCACGAACCCGGCGAGCGCCTCCGGGAAGAGGAACCAGACGGTCCCCCACAGCAGGGCGTTGGCGATGACCGCCGGGACGAAGTACGCCGAGATGCGGTCGGCGAGGTTCTGGATGTCGGGCTGGCGCGACTGCGCCTCCTTCACGGTGCGGACGATCTGCTGGAGCGCGGTGTCGGCGCCGACCTTCGTCGCCTCGACCACGAGCACCCCGTTCTCGTTCACCGTCGCCCCGACGACCTCGTCGCCCTCGCCCTTCTCGACGGGGACCGACTCGCCGGTCACCATCGACTCGTCGACCGCGCTCTGGCCGTCGACGACGACCCCGTCGGTCGGGACCTTCTCGCCCGGGCGGACCTTCATCCGGTCGCCGACTTCGACCTCGTCGACGGGCACCTCGCGCTCCGTCCCGTCCTCCTCGACGAGGGTGGCCCGGTCCGCCTCCATCTCCAGCAGCTTCCGGAGCGCCTCGCCGGCCCGGCCCTTCGAGCGGGCCTCCAGGTAGTTGCCGAGCGTGATGAACACGAGGATGAACGCGGCCGTGTCGAAGTAGAGGCTCCCGGCGATCGCGCCCGACAGCGCCGCGACCGAGTAGACGTACGCGGTCGTGGAGCCGAGCGCGATCAGCACGTCCATGTTGGCGCGCCCGTTCGTCACGAGCGCCTTGTAGGAGTTCCTGTAGAACGGGCGCCCGAGGACGACCTGCACGGGCGTCGCGAGCAGGAACTGGACCAACCCGATCCGGACGCCGAAGACGGTCTCGGGGAACACCTCGCCGCCGAACAGCAGGTGATCCGTCATAAACGCCAGCAGCGGCAGCGAGAGGACCGCGCCGAACAGGGTCAGTCGGAGCTGTCTGCGGATCTCCTCCTCGCGGGCGGCGTCGCGGGCGTCCTGCCCGGCGTCGCCCGTCCCGCTCGCTCCGGCGCCGTCCCCGGATCCCTCTCCGTCCCCCTCACCGCCGCTCCCGCTCCCCTCCCGAACCGGCGAGTAGCCCGCCGACTCGATCGCGTCGTAGAGGTCGCCGAGCGAGGCGTCCGCGGGGTTATACTGGACCTGCGCCTCGTCGGTCGCGTAGTTCACCGTCGCCTCGATCACGCCGGGCGTCGACTCCAGGGCCTCCGCGTTGGTCTCCGCGCAGTTCGCACAGGACATGTCCGTGATCGCGACCGTGACGCTCTCGCTCACGGCGCCGTAGCCCGCCGACTCGATCGCCGCGTAGATCTCGCCGAGCGACACCTCCGCGGGGTCGTACTCGACGGAGCCCTCGTCGGTGGCGTAGTTGGCGTTCGCCGAGACCACCCCGTCGAGGCCGTCGAGGGCGTCCTCGATCGTCGCCGAGCAGTTGGCGCAGGACATCCCCGTGACGTTCAGATGGGCTGTTCTCGTTGGCATGTGTACTACTACGGGTTCCCCCCTTAGGCGGTTTTCTGCTTCGCGATCGGGGGTTCGATCGGGTCGAAATCTTGGATTCGAAAGTAATGGACACGGTCGGAAGAGAGTGAGGCGAAATCGGGATTATCGACGACATTACTTAAAAGGGTCATGCGGTGGCGCGTGCCTCCGAGCGCCCTGATAAGGGCGCGAGGAGCACGCGCGAGGTCGCCGGCGCTACGCGCCGGCTGCCAGAGGGACCTTCGGTCCCTCGCTGGACGCGGTGAGCGCTCGCAGAGCGCGAACCGCGAGGCTGGGGAGGCGTGAGGCTGGGTGGTTGCGGGGTGGGACTCAAAGGGGCAGTCGCGAAGCGGGCGCAGACGACGGAAGTAGCGAGGGACCGAAGGTCCCTCTGACAGCCGGCGGCTTCGCCGCCGGCAAGACCGCAAGGAGCGAGCACCGCGAGCGACTGAGGACCGCACCGAGTGTGCGCCCGCTTCGCGACTGGGGCTTTGGAGGCGTTCGTCGACGATCCGCGATCGACTATTTATAAGCGAGCGGCTGAGGTTTGCCAGTAGTCACCGACAAAATCCGCTTATAAACAACTGGCCCGTCAGATTATACCCCTTCCTCCAACCGCTGGTACCGCTCTCGAAACCGCGACAGGCAGGAGGAACAGCAGAAGTGGTACACCTCGCCGTCGATCCGCGCCGTCTCGCCCTCGCTGTCGACGGTGTTGGAACACTCCGCGCAGGTCAACGCGAACTCCACGCCCTCGATCGAGGGCGTCCACTCGAACTCGTCGACCAGGGTGACCGCGTAGTCGTCGACGGCGACCCCCTCGAACAATCCCTGCACCCACTCCCTCGCGTTCCGACCCTCCACGCGGGCGTACACCCGGAGGTCGCCCTCGGCCGTGACGAACACGTGCTCGACCGCGTCGGCGTCCCGGACCCGATCCCGCGCCGCGTCGAGCGCCTCGGGGCGGTTCGGCGGCAGCGCCACGTCGATCAGCACCGGCACCCCGGCGCGCAGCTTCGTCCGGTCGACATCGACCGTGAACCCCTCGATGATGCCGGCCTCCTGTAGCCGCGTGACGCGGTCCGAGACCGCGGGCCCGGAGAGCCCCACCCGTTCGCCGATCTCGCTGAACGCCCGGCGGGCGTCGTCGGCCAGCAGCGACAGGATCTGCAAGTCCGTCTCGTCGAGGTCGCGCATGGCTCGCGGTACGCACCGGATATATAAGACGGTTGGGCGTGACGCTTCGGATTCCAAAGTCAAGGCGGTCGTCGAGCCGCAGTCCCGAAGCAGAAAACGACAAACATCTACCCGCCGTATCGGTACGTGTCATGAGCCGGACGATCACGGTCGAGGGAATGTCGTGTGGACACTGCGAACAGAGCGTCACGGAGGCGCTGGAGGGCGTCGACGGCGTCGAGAGCGCGACCGCGGACCGCGAGAGCGACTCGGCGACCGTCGAGGGCGACGCCGACCCGGACGCCTTGGTGAGCGCGGTGAGCGAGGCGGGCTACGACGCGTCGGCGTAAACGGTCCGGCGCGTCGACCTAGACGGCCAGCGCGTCGGCTAAAGGGTCCGGCGCGTCTGTTTCTGGGGTGACCACCGGATTCTCCTTCGAGTGTCGGGTCCGAATCGAGCGCGACCGACGCGACTCGCTATCGGTACCGGAGAGCCAGGACGCCGACGACCGCCGACAGACCAACGACGGTCAGCACTTCCCCCCACAGTCCGGGCTCTCCCACCGTGGCGATCCCGATCGCGGTCATCGCGAGACCCACGAGCAGCGTCAGGGCGCCCAAGACGACGTTCGGGACGAACCCGAGGACGGCGTCGGCGATCAGGTCGAAAACCTCGTCGAACACGATCAGTGACAGCGTGTCCGTACCGGCGTCACAAAGTTCCGGCGGGCGGAGACTGAACCGACGGACCCTCGGACAGAGACCGGTCCCCGCCTTACCGGTTCAGCGTGTGAATCGCCTGTCCGCGGGCGTTCTCCGCGGCCTCCATCACCGCCTCCGCGAGCGTCGGGTGGGTGTGGACCGTCGCCGCCACGTCCTCCAGCGTCGCGCCCATCTCGATCGCGAGCGCGACCTCGGCGATCAGCTCCGAAGCCTCCGGGCCGACGATCTGCGCGCCGAGCACGAAGCCGGTCTCGTCGTCGGCGACGATCCGGACGAACCCCTCGGTGTGGCCGGTCGTCATCGCGCGGCCGGAGGCGTTGAAGGGCATCTCGCCGACCGCGGGCTCGAACCCCTCCGCTTCCGCCGCTTCCTCGGTCAGCCCCACCGTCCCGATCTCGGGGTCGGTGAAGACGGCCGCGGGGATCGCCTGCTGGTCCATCGCGGCCGGCTCGCCCGCGATCACCTCGGCGGCGACGATCCCCTCCGTCGAGGCCGCGTGCGCGAGCATCGGGTCGCCGGCCACGTCGCCGACGGCGTGAATATGGTCGACCGCGGTGCGGGTGCGGTCGTCCGTCTCGACGAACCCGCGGTCGTCCGTCTCGATCCCGGCGTTCCCTAAGTCGAGCCCGTCCGTGACCGGCTGACGCCCGACCGCGACGAGGATCTTGTCGACGCCGTATGTCGACTCCTCTCCCTCCTCCGTCTCCGTGTGGAGGAGATAGCCGCCGTCGGCGCCCTCGGACCACTCGCTCGCGCCCTCGCCGAAGTGGAACTCGACGCCCAGCTCCTCGGCGCGCTTGCGGACGATCCGCTTCACGTCGTCCTCGTAGGGGTCGAGGATGTCGTCGAGCATCTCGACGACCGTCACGTCGGCGCCGAGCTTCGCGTACGTGGTCGCCAGCTCCATGCCGATGTACCCGCCGCCGACGATCCCGAGCCGGTCCGGGACCGTGTCGGCGTCGAGCGCCTCGGCGGAGCTCCAGACGTGGTCCGCGGCGAACTCGAAGCCGGGGATCTGGATCGGGCGCGACCCGGTCGCGACGATCGCGTGCTCGAACTCGATCGACTCGGACCCTTGCCCCTCGCCGCCGTGCGCGACGCGGGCGGTGTGCTCGTCGACGAACGACGCCTCGCCCTCGATCAGGTTGACGCCGTTGGCCTTACAGAGCTTCTCGACGCCGCCGGTGAGCCGGTCGACGACCCCGTCCTTCCACTCGACCATCTTCCCCATGTCGACGGCGGGGTCCGCGTGGATCCCCATCGACTCGGCGTTGCCGGCCTCGTGGGCGAGCCCAGACCCCGTGATCAGCGCCTTCGAGGGGATACAGCCGCGGTTGAGACAGACCCCTCCGTAGGCGTCCTTCTCGACGAGGGTCGTGTCGAGCCCCTCCTGTGCGGCGCGGATGGCGGCGACGTAGCCGCCCGGTCCCGCGCCGATCACCAGTACCTCCGTTCCGGTTGTGACGTCTCCGACGACCATTATTGAGTCAACAGTAGCAGCGGGTGTTCAAGGTGTTCCATCACGGTGTTCGCGAACTCGGCCGCGACCGCGCCGTCGATCACGCGGTGGTCGATCGACAGCGACAGCGGCAGGGTCGGCGCCGCGACGACCGCGCCGTCGCGGGCGACGGGGCGCTCCTCGATGGCGCCCAGCCCCAAGATCGCGGTCTCTGGGTAGTTGATGATCGGCGTGGCGTACTCCCCGCCGATGGCGCCGAAGTTGGTGATCGAGAACGTGCCGCCCTTCATCTCCGCCGGCTTGAGCTTGCGCTCGCGGGCGCGGGCGGCGAGGTCGCTGACCTCCGCGGCCAGCTCGAAGAGCCCCTTCTCGTCGACGTCCTCGACGACCGGCACCATCAGCCCGGCGTCGGTCGCGACGGCGATCCCGAGGTTGTACTCCTTTTTCAACACGATCTCCTCGTCGTCCTCGCGGAGCTCGCTGTTGAGGTACGGGTACTCCTTCAGCCCCGCGACGATCGCCTTCATCACGAACGGCATGTAGGTGAGCCGCACGCCCGCCTCCTCCGCCCGGGGCTTCAGCTCCTCGCGAGCTTCCACGAGAGCATCGACCTCGGCTGTGTCGTGGTGGGTGACGTGCGGGGCGGTGAACTTTGAGCGCTCCATCTGCTTCCCGATGGTGCGCCGCACCCCGCGGTAGGGGACGGTCTCGTCAGCCGAACCGGTCGTCGCATCGGCGTCGGTCACACCGGTGCCGGTCGTCGCACCGGCGCCTGCCGTCGCGGAGCCCGCGGCGGCACCGCCGGCGTCGACGTCGACCGGTTCGGGTTCGGTGGCCGAGTCGGCCGCCGTCCCCGACTCCAGCGCCTCGGCGTACGCGCGAACGTCCTCGCCGGTGACGAACGCCTCGCCGTCCCGGGTCTCGTCGGTCGGCACGTCGTCGATGTCGACGCCGAGCTCGCGGACGACCTTCCGAGTCGCGGGCGTCGCGAGCGTCGTCTCGCGGCCGGCTGGTTCGGGTGCTCCGGCAGACGGCGCTGCAGTCGACGCGGAGCCCGCGGAGCCGTCCTCGCCGCGCTTTTTCACGGCGGATTTCCGGCCGCCGGATCCCACGTCGGTCGGGGTCGGCGCCGGCGCCTCGTCGGAGCCGGAATCGCCCGCGTCGTCGCCTCCGCCGCCCTCGGCGTGCGCCCGCACGTCGGCCTCGCTGATCCGGCCGCCGGGGCCGCTCCCGTCGACCGCCGCGATGTCGACGCCGAGTTCGCGTGCGAGCCGGCGGGCGGAGGGCGGCGCGAAGGTTCGGCCGGACGAGGTGGCCGGTTCGGAGTCACCGTCGGCGGCGTCGGGGTCGGCGTCAGCCGCGCCCGGTTCCGACCCTTCCGCCTCGCCCCTCGGCTCGTCGCCCGGAGCCGCGTCGGCGCCGTCAGCCTCCCCTCCGGCGTCTCCGTCGTCCTCCCCGACGCGGAACGAGATGATCACGTCGCCGACGGGGACGACGTCCCCCTCCTCGACGAACAGCTCCTCGACGGTCCCGTCGTAGCTCGACGGGACCTCGACGAGCGCCTTGTCGGTCTCGACCTCGGCGACCGGCTGGTCCTCCTCGACGCGGTCGCCGGGCGCGACGAGCCACGAGACGAGCTCGCCCTCGGCGACGCCTTCGCCCACGTCGGGCAGTTTGAACTCTTTGACCGGCATGGTCAGAACTCCACCGCCTCCCTGATACCCTCCTCGATCCGGGTCGCGGACGGGAGGTAATAGTCCTCTAAGGCGTACAGCGGGTAGGGCGCGTCGAAGCCGGTGACGCGCTTCACCGGCGCCTCCTGGTACAACAGCGCCTCCTCCTGGATGATCGCCGTGATCTCCCCGGCGAGCCCGCCGGTCTTCGGGGCCTCGTGGACGACGACGGCGCGCCCGGTGGCCTCGAACGCCTCGACGATCGCCTCGCGGTCGAGCGGCGAGACGGTGCGGAGGTCGACGACCTCGCACTCGATCCCCTCCTCGGCGAGCGTCTCGGCCGCCTCCAGCGTCGGGCGCGTCATGGCGCCGTAGGTGAACACCGCCACGTCGCCACCCTCGCGGCGGGTGGCCGCCTCGCCGATGGGGACGGTGTACGGCTCCTCGGGCACCTCGTCGCGGAACGCCCGGTAGATGAGCTTCGGTTCGAGGAAGATCACCGGGTCGGGGTCGCGGATCGACGCCGCCAACAGCCCCTTCGCGTCGTACGGGGTAGAGGGAATGACGACCTTCAGCCCGGCCTCGTGGGCGTAAAACGCCTCCTTCGACTCGGAGTGGTGCTCCGGCGCCCGGATCCCGCCGCCGTAGGGGGCACGGAGGGTCATCGGGAGGTTGAACCGCCCCCGGCTTCGGGTCCGGAACCGGGCCATGTGGGAGACGATCTGGTCGAAGCCGGGGTACATGAACCCGGAGAACTGGATCTCGGGGACGGGCTTGAGGCCCATCGCGGCCATGCCGACCGCACAGCCGACGATCCCCGACTCCGCGAGCGGGGTGTCGACGACGCGGTCGCCGCCGAACTCGTCGAACAGCCCTTCGGTCGCGCGGAAGACGCCGCCGTTCTTCCCCACGTCCTGTCCCATCACGAGGACGTCGTCGTCCTCGCGCATCTCGGTGTACAATCCGTCTCGGACCGCCTGTACCACGGTGAGGTTCTGTGTCTCGCTCATTTACTCCTCCAGGAACGCCTCGTCGCCGTGCGCTTCGCGGAACGCCGCGAACTCCTCGTACTGCCGCTCCAGCTCCGGCGGGAGCTCCGCGTACGCGTGCTTGAACATCTCTTCCGGCTTCGGGCGCGCCTCCGACTCGGCCGCTTCGATGGCCTCCGCCACCCGGGTCTCGACGAGCGTCTCGATCTCGGCGACGCGCTCGTCGTCGAGGATACCCTCCGATCGGAGATACGCCTCCAGTCGGGGGATCGGGTCCTTCCGCTTCCACCGCTCGACCTCGTCGTCGTCGCGGTAGACGGTCGGGTCGTCGGCGGTCGTGTGTGCGCCGAACCGATACTGGACCGCCTCAATCAGCGTCGGCCGCGGGCGGTCCGCGTCGGGGTCGCGCGCCTTCTCGACGGCCGCCCGCGTGACGCTGTACACCGCCAGCGGGTCCATCCCGTCTACCTGGACGCCGTCGATCCCGTACGCCTCCGCCTTCTGGGCCAGCGTCGCGCTCCGGGTCTGCCGCTCGCGCGGCACGGAGATGGCCCACTGGTTGTTGTTACAGAAGAACACCGTCGGGGTGTCGAACACGCCCGCGAAGTTGACCCCCTCGTGGAAGTCGCCCTCGCTGGTCGCGCCGTCGCCGAAGTAACAGAGGAACGCGTCGTTCTCGCCGCGGAGCTTCGACGCCCACGCCGCGCCGGTCGCGTGCGGGACCTGCGAGGCGATGGGGACCGCGACCGGGAACACGTTGACGTCCTCCGGCGTCGCGTTGCCCGCCTCGTGGCCCATCCAGTAGAGCAGGGTCTGTTTCAGGGGGAGCCCGCGGACCAGGGCGGCGCCGTGCTCGCGGTACGAGGGGACCATCCAGTCGCCCTCGTCGAGCGCGGTCGCGGAGCCGATCTGTGCGCCCTCCTGCCCGGACAGCGGCGGGTAGGTCCCCATTCGCCCCTGCCGCTGGAGGCTCACGGCGCGCCCGTCGAAGTGCCGCGCCAGCCGCATGTGCCGGTAGATCCCGACGAGCTCCTCGTCGGCGAGGTCGGGCACATCGCCGACGACCTCGCCGTCCTCGTCGAGTACACGGACCGGATCGTCGTACGCCCTGTCAAACACGCTCACGGTCGAGCCCACCTCTTCATACACGAACGGTTCGCCGCCCGGGTATTATGGTTTTCGTAAATAGTTTATTATAGTCAGAAATCGATGGGAGGCGTGAGAAACCGTCCATCAGAACCGGATAGAATCGGACGTTTTTGAACAAACAAGCCCACGACCGGCAATATTTTCGCCAATATCGGCGTTTCGCGGAACAGTACCGAACGATCGAGTAGGTTTCTCGGCGATCGGCGGCGCGGCTGGCGGGGAAAAGGGACTGCGGGAGGAGAGGGAGAGAAAGGAGCGGAGCGACGCGCCGTCGACTATCCGAGTCGGAAGGAGGGTTCGTCGGGCTCGCCGTCGAGGTCCTCGAGCTGGATCACCTCTTCGTCGCCGTCCTCCAACTGCTCGCGGAGATAGTTGACGTAGCGTTTGTGCTCTTCGAGCTGCTCGCGGAGGTGATCGGCTTCGAGCTCCAGCCGCTCGTGTTCGCGGACGAAGCTTTTCGGGACCTCGATCTTCGGGGGGAACGACTCGCCGCTCTCACCCATGCTGTCGAGCTCCGCCTCCGGAACGACCCGGACCTGACCGTCGTGGGCAACGAGCGTATCCACGTAGTCCCGGAAGACCGCCGACAGCGAGATGTCTCGCTCCTCGGCGATGTCGCGGAGCGTCTCGAACGCGTCCTCGTTGACGCGGAACGAGATCGTCTTGTTCTTGTTGCCCATTATCGGACCGTTCGTTTCCCGGACCACTTAAGCGTTTGTCAGACGGTGCCGTACCGTCAGGGGTCGTACCGTACTGATCGCCGCGTTCGCGCCTCGTTGCGCCCGCGTACGGCCCCTTTATGTACGAGCGGAGCGCTGGTAGAGGCAAGTGTTCTGAAGTGAGCTGGCAGGCCACCGTCCTCGCGACACCGATGCTGTTCGCCGCGGTCGTCGCCTTCGCGCTCGCCGGGTACGCGGCGGCGACGTTCCGCGGCGGTCGACGCGACCCGACGGTGGCGCTCCTGTTCTGGATCGCGTTCGCCGCCGCGGGGTGGACGGGGCTGTCGGCGTTGAAGCTGTTACACGTCGACCCGGCGACGAAGCTGCTGTTCTACCGCGCGCTCCACGTTCCGGCGGCGGTGTTGCCGGCGCTGATGTTCCTGTTCATCGCGGCGTACACCGACCGAACGCGGTGGCTGTCCCTCCGGGCCGTCGCCGGTGTCCTGTTCGTCCCGGCCGTCTTCGTCGCCCTCGTCGTCACCGATCCGGGCGGCGCGGTCGTCGCGGGCGTACGGGTGATCGAAGGCGATCCGGTCGTGTTGCGGGTCGAGGACGGGCCGGGGTTCGCCCTCTTCATGCTGTACAGCCTCGGGTTCGTGCTCGCGGGGCTCGGGACCGCGGTGTGGGAGGTGCGCCGGGTCGGCCGGCCGTACTACCCGCAGGTGGCGCTCATCAGCGTGGCGCTCCTGGCCCCGCTCGTCGCGGCGGCGGGGACGGCCGCCGAGGTCCCGCCGTTCGTGGACGACCGGATGAACCTCGTCCCGACCGCGGGCGCGGTCTCGACCGTCGCGATCGCCGCGCTGCTCGGCCGGTACCGGCTCTTCGACCTGCCGCCGCTGGCGTACGTGACCGCGATGAAGTACTCGCCGGACCCTCTCCTCGTCCTCGACGACGACGGGGCGATCGTCCACGCGAACGAGCGCGGCGGGGCGTTCCTCGACCGCCTCGGCGCGTCGCCCGGGAGCGACGTGCGGCTGTCGGCGCTGCTCGACGGGTTCTCGCTCGACGACGCCGCGCGGATCGAGACGCAGTCCGGCGACGACTCGACCGACGCGGGGGAAAGCGGCGGCCGGAACGGCACGGGAGGGAGCTGTGACCCCCTCGCGGTGCCCGGGCCCGCGGGAGAGCCGGCGTACTACCGCCCGTTCGTCGAGCCGCTCGTCAGGGGCGGCCGCCGCGCCGGCTGGGTGGTCGTCCTCCGGGACGAGACCGTCCAAGAGCGGCGCCGTCGCGAGCTCGAACGGCAGAACGAGCGGATGGAGGCGTTTTCCGCGACCGTCTCGCACGACCTCCGGAACCCCCTCGGCGTCGCGCAGGGCTACCTCGAGCTGGCCGAGACGGGGGACGGGCCGCCGGACGCGCTCGAGAAGGTTCGAGCGGCTCACGACCGGATGGAGACGATCATCACGCAGCTGCTGTTGCTCGCGCGAGAGGGGCGACCGATCGGCGACCTGCAGTCTGTCGACCTGGGCGCGCTGGCCCGGACGGCGTGGTCGCACGTGGAGACGGGCGACGCGACGCTGACGGTGACCGTCGAGGGAGCGATCCGGGCCGATCCGGGGACGCTCCAGCACGTCTTCGAGAACCTGTTCCGCAACGCGATCGAGCACGGCGGCGACGAGGTGAGCGCGGTCGCGGTGAGCCCGATCGACGGCGGGTTCGCCGTCAGCGACGACGGCGTGGGGGTAGACGTGAGCGAGGCGGAAGCGCTCGACGGCGACGGCGACGGGTCCGACGGTGACGAATCGGGGCGCGACGGCACCGGAATCGGACTGACGATCGTCCGCACGGTCGTCGAGGCCCACGGCTGGGCGTTCCGGATGACGAACGGCCCCGACGGCGGCGCGCGCGCCGAGATAACTGGCGTCGAGGCCGTCGGCGGCGGAGCCGACGCTGGGGACGAAACCGGCTCGGACGGCTCGGAAAAATCGGCCGCGGGAGACCGTCGCTGACCGGGACGGATTCGCTCAGATTCCGGCGGGGGAGTCGGTCGGCGAGTCCGCCGGGTCGGCGGCGAGCTCGTCGCCGTCGCCCTCGTCGAGGTCCTCGAGGGCCGACAGCGCGGCGTCCTTGTACGTCTCGGGGTCGAGGTCGTACTCCTCGCGGGCCATCCGCGCGTACTCGTTGCCCTCGTCGTCGAACGCGGCGACGCGTTCGATCGTTCGCGTGGCCGTCTCGGCGACCCAGCGGTCGCGGGTGACGGCGTCGACCTCGGTGATCGACTCGGGGCGGACGGAGACCCGGACGGTGCCGTCGTCGGTCTCGTACGTCCGGGGCTTCCCCACGACTGCGACGTAAGCGGGCGGCTCCAGGTCGCGGAGCTTGGAGGCGGCCTCGGGCTGGTACTGGCCGGCGTACACGAAGAACGTGCCCGTCGGGTCGACGATGCGGCCGCGCCAGTACTCGGCGTCCTCGCCGACGTCCTCCTTCTCCGTGAGGGTGCCGACGAAGAACACGCGGTTCGAGGACTCGCCCGTCGGTAACAGCGCGTAGACGGGGGCGCGCTCGTCGTCGGACTCGGTGAACGTGTAGCCGGCGTCGTTGAACTCGCTCGCGAACACGCGCCGGGCGACCTCTCGGCTGGGGGTAGACTGGTTCTGACTCATCTCAGATCGACCTCGCTTCGATCAGCGCGCTTTCAACGTCGACGTCGCCGGGACGCTCCATCTCGTCGACCAGGACGTACCGGCCGAAGGTGGGACCGGTGACGCGGTAGTACCGCCCGAGCACGTCGTCGCCCATCTCCTCGGCGACGACGGTGGTGTCGAGCGCGTCCATCGCCATGTCCTTGGCCTCCTCTAGGCCCATCCCGGTGAGCTCCTCGGTGGCCTCGCGGTCGAAGATGACCTCGGTGACGGTCTCGCCGTCGTCGAGGACGCCCTTGATCCGGAGGTCGAACTCGCCCTCGACCTGCCCGTGCTCCGAACAGCGCCCGTTCTGGAGGACGCGCGTGCAGTCGTCCTCGGGGCAGCGCTTGATGAGCCCGGAGCCGGACTGGATATCCACGAGGGCTCCCTCGACGGTGTCGGCGTTGTCGCCGACCTCGATCTCCTCGTCGATCTCGGTGATCTGCGTCGTCCGGTTGAGCTTCACCGAGTAGCTCCCCTCGTACTCGTCGGTGACGACGTTCGAGAGCTCGTACGCCTGCCCCTCCGTCAGTTCGGGGAGGTCGGAGGTCTCGAAGGCGACGAACTTGATCGTGCCCGACTCGTCGCCTAAGAGCCCGACCTGCGAGATCGAGTCGCTGCGGGGCTCCCAGAGGTCGACCAGTTCCACGCGCAGGTCGACCCACTGTTCGTCCTCGTCGATCTCGTTGACCAGGACGGACTCGCTGCCGCCGCGGCCGAGCTCGTCGCGCTCCATCCCGGCGTCTTCGAGGTAGCTGTTGGTGACGCTCCGGCGCGCCTCGTCGAGGGGGACGCGGTACTCGTTGACGAGGTTCTCCAGTCGCTCCTCGACCTCGTCGGCGCCGACGTCTAGGTGGTCCGAGAACTGTTCCGCTATCGCTTCCGCTTCCTGTCGCAGTTCGCTCATGGGGTGTCTCCGCCTCCGGTCGTGTTTCAATGGGAGGCGTACGACGGTTGGTTCCTCACGGTATTAAAAATCCCGCAACCGCGGTGAAAGTGAACGAAACGGCGCGTATGACCCCTCGTACCGCGGGATCTCCGATTCGCGCCGATCGCCGGACGCTGACCGATCGCCCCGGCGTCTGACGCGCGTCAGCCACGCGCGGGCGCTGTTTCAAGTGGAACGATACCACGTGAAGTGCTCTCACGAAACGGCGTGGGTTTTGGCGCAACGGTCGCTTATAAACAGACGCGCGGTGGCGTGCGCCTGCGAGCGCCCTTATAAGGGCGCGAGCAGCCCGCACGAGGGAGTCGCTGGCGGCTGTCGCCGCCAGCGACGAGGCTGGGGAGGTACGAGGTGCGGTTGCCGTGCGGTCGGGTGGGACTCAAAGGGGCAGCCGCGAGGCGGGCGCAGGTGACGCAAGGACCGCAGGGAACGAGCGAAGCGAGTGACCGAGGACCGCAGCGAACGTGCGCCCGCCTCGCGGCTGGGGCTTTGGAGGAGATCGCGTCGATCGGCCGTTTATGAACAACGAGACCAACGTACAGCCGAGCAACTGGGGCTTTGGAGGAGTTCGTGTCGATCGGCCGTTTATGAACAACGAGACCAACGTACAGCCGAGCGGCTGGGGCTTTGGAGGAGATCGCGTCGATCGGCCGTTTATGAACAACGAGACCAACGTACAGCCGAGCGACTGGGGCTTTGGAGGAGATCGCGTCGATCGGCCGTTTATGAACAACGAGACCAACGTACAGCCGAGCGGCTGGGGCTTTGGCGGCGTTCACCGCGCTGGCAACCACTTATAAACGTCTCACGCCGGGTCCGCCATTCCGGGCCCGATCATCTCCCCATCGCCAACGGACCTATATCCGACGCGCCGGTACGGCCTCCATGGACGACCGACTCGAACGCGTCATCCGCCAGCAGCTCCGCAAGGCGGGCAAGCAGTTCGAGGAGGCCAAGCGGGCGTACGCCGAGGCGAAGGACGATCCCGCGGGCGACGGCGCGGGGGCGGCGCGGTACGACCTCCCGACCGACGACGAGGGGCGCGCCCGGATCGTCTGTCGCCGGCACGCCGAGCGCCGGGCCGTCGCCGTCGACGGCGAGGGACGACCGTCGTGTTTCGAGTCCGGGCACCCCGACTGCGAGGGGTGCGCGGAGGACGTGCGGGAGGGGTTCGTCGAGACCTGGTGAGCGGGGAGCCGGGGACCGGACGGATCCAGAAGACGCGACGGACCCCGGGATCCACCCAAAGGCGTTTCTCTCCCGGCGTCTTCAGCCCACCCATGAAACGGACGGCGATCGTCGTCGCGCTCCTCGTCGCGGTCGGCGTCGGGCTCGCGGCCTCCGGCTTCTTCGCCGGGGCGGGCGACGAGGCGCCGCCGCCGACCGTCGAGGAGCCGGCGCCCTCGGGGGTCGAGGAGGCGTCGCTCGTCGAGGTCGCGGGCGAGTACCGGCTCTGGCCGTACACGAGCCGGAGCACCGATCCGGCGGGCCGGACGCTCGCGATCAACGTCCTCTTCCACGCCGACGCGGAGACGACGCGCGCGGCGATCGAGGGGCGGTCCGGGGCGGACTGGGAGGAGACCGAGGAGGCGGAGGCGGCGGCGACGACCGCCAGCGACGCCGAGCAGGTGGGGGCGATCGTCGAGCGCGACTGGGCGGACGCGCACAGCTCCGACCGCTACAGCTACGTGGAGGGGCCGGACGGCGGCGTCTGGCTGGAGGAGACGTTCGAGCTCCACGACGGCGCGTACCTCGGCGTGCGCGACCACCTCCGCGCGTACGAGTCGCCGGACGGCGCCTACACCGCGGTGCAGGCCCACGAGGAGTACTACGACTGGTTCCGGCTCCGCCACACGGTGCCGGGCATCGACGCCCCCGCCGTCAGGCTGGAAGACGAGTTCATCCGCGGCGGGGTCGACGCCGAGGTCAGCCGCGAGTACCGCGGCATCGAGGGCGGGTGGAGCGACGGCTGGGTCTCGGTGATCGAGCTCGCGGCGCTGGCGACGCTGTCCGGCGCGCTGCTCCGGCGCCGGACCCGGGCCGCGGCGGTCGAGCTCGCGGGTCGGGCCCGGCGGGAGGCGGGGCGACACGCGGACGCCGCGCTGCTCGGCGCCGCGCTCGCGGCCGTCATCGTCGGGGTCCGGGTCGCGGGGGTCGCGCTGGAGACAGCGTATCCGGGGGTCGGTCCGAAGCTCATCGCCGCCCCGCTGTACCTCGCCATCGCGGTCGGGATCCCGGGGCTGGTCGTCGCGCGGGCCCCCGATTCGGAGCCGAGCGCGGCGCTGCTCGGGGTCGTTATCGGGCTGGGCGCGGGGTTCGTGATCGACTTCGCGGCGCTCGGCGTGGCGGTGCCGCCCGACCTCCTCGTCCACCGGGTCGCCCTCCTCGCCGCGATCGGCGTCGTCGCGCTGGGACGGGCCGCCGGCGACCGCCCGGTGCTCGCGGCGGGGCTGGCCGCGTGGGCGGTCGGGCTGGCGCTCCCGCTCGCAGACGTGATCTGAGCGGCTCGCGGGGGTGAGTCGACCGAATTAACGGAGATACGGGGGTTCGATCCGACGGCGACACCACAGAAGAGATATACGCGAGGGGCGAAAGAGTCGACGAACGCATGACGCGGCAGATCAGCCGGCGGGAGACGCTCGCGGGGGTCGGAGTCGCGGCCCTGAGCGCCGGCTGTCTCGGCCGCACGCGGAACATCGCGGGCCGCGACCGGTCCTCGCAGCTGACCCTGGAGATCAACGCCCCGCCCGCCGACAGGGACCCCAACGCGATCCGGATCGCGAGACACCTCGCTGAGAACCTGAACGCGGTCGGGATCGACGCCCGGATCAACACCCTCGGGCACACCGACCTCCGGCGGAAGGTGCTCATCAACCACAACTTCGACGTGTACGTCGGGCAGTTCCGGGAGGCGGAGCCGTTCGACCCGGACGCGATGTACGCGTTCACCCACTCGCGGTTCGTCGCCGAGGCGGGGTGGCAGAACCCGTTCGGGTTCACCGACATCAACGGCGTCGACGACCTGCTCGCGAGCCAGCGCCGCACCGAGGGCGACGAGCGACGCGAGGCGGCCGCGGACCTCCAGCGGGCCCTCGCCGAGCTGCAGCCGTTCACCGTCGTGGCGTTCCCCGACCCGCTCACGGCGGTCCGCGAGGACCGCTTCGAGAACTGGACGAACCGCCAGCCGCTGTCGGTCGGCGGGCTGCTGGGCTTGGAGCGCGTCGGCGCGGCGGGCGGCGACGCGGACGGGAGCGAGACCGGGAACGAAACCGCCGACGGCGACGCCAACGAGACGATCGACGGCAACGAGACCGACGAGGACCTGATCGACGACAACCCGCTCACGGACGATGAGACGGACGACGGCGACACCCTCCGGCTCGTGACGACCGACGAGCGCATCACGCAGAACTGGAACCCGATCGCCGCCGAGTACCGGCGCTACGGCACGTTCACCTCCCTGCTGTACGACCGGCTCGCGCTGGTCGACGGCGGGGAGGCGATCCCCTGGCTCGCCGCCGACTGGGAGCGGACCGGCGACGCGGGGATCGAGGTCTCGCTGCGGGACGCCGACTGGCACGACGGGGAGCCCGTGACCGCCGAAGACGTCGCGTTCACCTACGAGTTCCTCCGGGACACCGCGATGGGGGGCACCGAGTCGCCGGTACCGACGCCGACGTTCCGCGGTCGGGTCTCCGCCGTCGAGGCGGCGACCGCCGTCGACGACCGGACGGTCCGGCTGACGCTCGACGGCGTCAACGACGCGGTCGGCGTGCGCGCGCTCCAGGTCCCGATCCTGCCGAAGCACGTCTGGGAGGAGCGGACCGACGTGGCGACGATCGCCGGCATCGAGTTCGACGCGGAGACGACCGAGGCCGTGGTGACGAACAACGAGGACCCGGTCGGGAGCGGCCCGGTGCGCTTCGCCGAGGCGACCCCGGAGGAGTCGGTCGCCTTCGAGCGCAACCCGGACCACTTCCTCGTGCGCGACGCGGGCGGCGGGTCGACCGACGGCGCGGACGCCGACGAGACGGACCCGCTGGCGGGGATCCCCGAGCGGTTCCGCGGGAAGCCGGCGTTCGGCCGGCTGGAGATCGAGGTGATGGGCTCGGACATCGCCGCGGTGCAGGCGGTCGGCGACGGGCTCGCGGACGCGACCGTCTCGAACCTCGGCCCCGACTCAGTCCCGCGGATCGGGCGGGAGGCCGACGCGCGGCTCGTGACGGGGGAGTCCGGCGGGTTCTACCACGTCGGGTACAACGCCCGGCGGGCGCCGCTGTCGAACCCGCGGTTCCGCGGGGTCCTCGCGTCGCTGATCGACAAGCGGACCCTCGTCGACGTCGCGTTCGACGGGTACGCCGAGCCCGCCGCCTCGCCGCTCGCCGCCACCCCGGAGTGGGTGCCGTCGGACCTCCGGTGGGGGGACCGGGAAGCGGACCCCACCCACCCGTTCGTCGGCGAGTCCGGATCGCTGGACGCCGAGACGGCCCGCGAGCGGCTCCGCGAGGCCGGGTACCGATTCGACGACGAGGGGCGGCTGCTCGCGCCGAGCACATGAGCCAGCTCCTGTCGGTCGCGGGGTCGCTCGCGCTGTGGGTGGGTTCCGCCCTCCTCGTCGCGGGCGTCGCCATCATCGGCCCGCGGCGGCTGTACGCGCTCTGGAACGACCTGCGCGAGCGACTGTGGGAGATCCGGCGGCCCCTCGCGGCGCTGGTGGTGGTGCTGCTGGCGAGCGCGATCGGTCGGAGCTCGCTCCAGACGGTCTCCGAGCTGTTCGGGCTCCAGCTGACGTGGGCCATCTACGCGCTGGAGGGGAACTTCGTCGCGTGGGTGCAGGCGACGTTCGCCTCGCCGCGGCTGACGATGTACTTCTCCGCGATATACGTGTACGGGTACGTATTCCTCCTCTCGTTCCCGTTCTTCGCGTACCTCGCCCTGCCGCGGACGACGACGGTGAAACGGCTGATCGTCGCGTACGCGCTCAACTACGCGATCGGCCTCGTGATCTACACGATCGTGTTCGCGCACGGCCCGCGCAACGTCATGCCCGAGATGGTCACGTCGCTGCTTTTCACCCACAACCCGGCGTTCATGGCGCTGACCGGGGAGGTGAACGAGCCCGCGAACGTCTTCCCCTCGCTGCACACGTCGCTGTCGGTGACCGTCGGGACGTTCGCGGTCCTGACCCGCCGCGAGTACCCGCTGTGGACGCCGATCGCCGCGTGGCTCGCGATCAGCGTGGTGATCGCGACGATGTACCTCGGGATCCACTGGCTCACGGACGTGATCGGCGGGACCGCGCTCGCGCTCGGCGCGGTGTACCTGTCGTATCGGCTCGTCGACGAGGAGGGGGAAGGCGACGGGTCCGGTGTCGTCGGCGACGGGGGGGACGGCGACCGAGACGCCGAGAAATGAGGCGCGCCGCGGTCGAAACCGGCGGTATTACGCTTCGACGAGCCGCTGGATCTGTTCCGGCGGCACCGCGCCGCGCGCGGCGTGGCCGTCGTACGCGAACGTCGGGACGCCGGTGACCCCGCGCTCGCTCGCCGCGGTGAACAGGTCGGTGACGCGGTCGCGGAGGTCGTCGTCGTCAAGCGCCTCGTCGACGACCGCGGGGTCGATCCCGTCCACGTCCTCCGCGATGTCGGCGAGCACGTCGCGGTTGCCGATGTCGCGGCCGTCCTGCCACAGCGCCGCGAAGACGGCCTCGTCGAACGCGAGCCACGCGTCGGGCGCGGTCTCTCGCACGTGCACCGAGACGATCTGCGCCGGGAGCGAGTCCACGTCGGTCCGGAGCTCCTGTGCCATGTCGGCGTCGTACTCCTCCTGGAGCCGCCGGACGTTCTCGCGCGCCTGCTCGTAGTACGCCTCGTCTTTCCCGTCGTCCGCGTCGTGGTCGATCTCGCCGTCCGGGCCGCGCTTGCCCGCCCGGAGGTCGAAGGGGTGCCAGTCGATCTCGAGCGGCTCATCGCGCGTCTCCTGATACCGCGCGAGCGACTGCCGGCCGAGGTAGCAGAACGGACAGACGTAGTCGGAGTAGATCGTGATCGACTCGGACTGGTCGGCGTCCGGTTCGTCCGCGGCGTCGGTGTTCGACATACCGCCGATTCGGCCGCGAGGGGCAAAGGCCGTTCGGCGGCGGCGATCGCCACGGTTTAAGATAACCGAGTGGTACCATTTGGATATGGCATCCGCGCGAGACCCCGTGTCACCGCCCGTCGCGCTCGCGATCGCCGGCAGCGACGCCGGCGGCGGGGCGGGGATACAGGCCGACCTGAAGGCGATGACCGCGCACGGCGTCTTCGGCACCTCGGTCGCAACGGCGACGACCGCCCAGAACACCCGGGGCGTCCGCGACGTGCACGCGGTGCCCCCGGCGCACATCGCGAGCCAGTGCGACGCCGTCTTCGACGACTTCGACGTGGGGGCGGTCAAGACCGGCATGCTCGCCACGGCCGAGACGGTCGAGACGGTGACGGGGCTGCTCGCGGCGGTCGACGCCCCGGTCGTCGTCGACCCGGTGATGGTCGCGGCCAGTGGCGACCGCCTGCTGTCGCCCGAGGCGGAGGCGGCGTACGACGGCCTGATCGAGGCGGCGACGCTCGTCACGCCCAACGCCGACGAGGCAGCGGTGCTGGTCGACGGCCCCGTCGAGACGCCGGCCGACGCCGAGCGCGCGGGCCGGGAGCTGGTCGCCGCAGGCGCCGACGCCGCGCTCGTGAAAGGGGGGCACATCGGCGACGGCGAGACAGTGACCGACACGCTGGTGGTCGAGAGCGAGGGGGGAGGCGACGGCGGATCGGACGGCTCCGGTTCGGCGACCGCCCTCCGTTTCGAGAACCCCCGCGTCGCGACCGACGCGACCCACGGCTCCGGCTGCGCGCTGTCGAGCGCGATCGCCGCGCGGCTGGCGCGCGGCGAGCCCCTCCGCGAGGCGGTCGCCGCCGCGGTCGACGGGATGGGGCCCGCGATCCGGCGCGGCTACGACGTGGGCGAGGGGCCCGGCGCGGTGAACCCGACCGCGTTCGACGGGGGCGCGTAACGACTCCGGTTCCGATCTACACGAAGTTGAGCGGCACCATCAGCAGCGCGCCGAGCGCGATCCCGCCGGCGAGCACGGGTTTCCCGCCGCGAGGGAGGTCCCGTCCGGTGTCGAGCGCCTCGGGGACGAACTCGGAGAGCACGAGGTAGATCATCGCGCCCGCCGCGAAGCCGAAGCCGTACGGGAGGAACTCGCGGGCGTAGCGGACGAACGCGAACGCGGCGACCGCGCCGATCGGCTGCGGGAGGCTGGAGAACACCGCCCACCACACCATCTTCCACTTCGAGACGCCCATCGCCCGCAGGGGGATGGAGATCGCGGTCCCCTCGGGGATGTTGTGGATTGAGATCGCGACCGTCATGAACACCGCTAGGAGCGGCACCGTGAACCCGAGCAGCTGGGTCCCGCCCTCCAGTCCGAGGTCCGCGAAGGAGACGCCGACTGCGATCCCCTCCGGGAAGCTGTGGACCGTCAGCACGCCGAGGATCAGGACGAGCTTCTTGAAGTCGGCCTCCTCGTACTCCTTCGGGTCGATCTCGGCGTCCATCAGCACGTCGTGCGCGAGGACGACGAGAACCACGCCGGCGGCCATGCCGATCGCGATCTCCGCGGGCGTCCCCTCGGCGAGCCCCTCGTCGACGAGCCCGAACAGCGACGCCGCCAGCATGATTCCGGAGGCGAACCCCCACAGCGCCACGTTGCCGCGGTCGCTGATCGAGTCGAAGAAGAAGAAGGGGAGCGCGCCGACACCCGTCGCCAGCGCCGTGATCAGCCCCGCGACGAAGACGAACGCGAACGCGTCGAGCGCGACCATACGGTCTGCGGTTCGGCCGGCCGGCACTAAACAATCGCGGACGCGCTACGCGATCCCGCGGGCGGTTCCGACGAGCAGGGCGAACAGGAGCAGCACGGCCAGCGACAGCAACACCGCGAGCTTGGCTCCGAGCCGACAGGGGCGATCGGACGGCTCCGTGACGCGCTTCTCCGCCGGCCCTCGCGGCCTGATCGAGGAGGTCACGTCGCCTCTCACCCGCGGATCGCGGCGGCGGCGACGGACCGACGGACGTCGGCACCCGGCGCCTCGGAGTCGCTATCACCGAGCGACGGCGCGCCTCCGGCGGTCGCGTTTCCCGCGTGGACCGGCTCGTTCGGTCCCGGAGCGCCCGCGGCAGACGCGTTTCCGGACGGTTCCGAGGCGTTCCCGGACGGTTCCGACGCGTTCCCGGATGGTTCCGACGCGTTCCCGGACGGTTCCGACGCGTTCCCGGACGGTTCCGACGCGTTCTCGCTCGGGGGCGAACCGCTCTCGGGCGGGACCGACTCGTTTTGCGGCGCCGGCGACGAGACGTTCCCCGGTGGCGACGAGCCGTTCCCGGGCGGTTCGGCGTCGCTTGTCCCGTTCGCGATCGGCGCGGTCGCGGCGGCCGGGCCGTCGCTCGGCGGGGGCTCGGGTGCGACGAGGTCGTCGGTCGGAGTGAGTTCCTCGGCGGCCTCGAACGCCACCGTCACGTTGCCGCTCGACGTGAGCACGGCGACGGTGAGCCCCCCGCCGAACGCGACGCCCCACACCAACACGGCGAGGGCGACGGCGCCGACGACCCCGCGGTTCACGGCCATCAGTCCACCTCCCCGCCGCCGTCCGGCTGCGCCGGCGGCGTCCCGGGTGCCTCGGCGACCACGGCCGGCGGATGGTCGGGGGGCGACTCGGGCTCCTCGACCGGAGCCGAGGGCTCCCGACCCGTCTCGTCTGTACCGTCGCAGTCGTCCGATTCCGGGGGCGATCCGCCGCGGTCGAGGACGCCGCGGTCGAGGACGCCGCTGGCCGGGACCCACGCCGCGAGGGCGCCGAGCAGAAGCGTCGATGCCCCCACCGCGACCGCGACCGCGACGGCGGTGCGGAGCTGGAACGCGACGACGACGGCGTAGGGGGCGAACGCCGCGAGCACCGCGGCCGCCCCGCCGACCGCGTCGACGGAGACGCCGCCGGAGTCGGCCCCGCCGGACGCGACGGCTCCGTCGGCGGGAACGCGGTCGGCGGGCGGAGCATCGGTCGCTGGGGGCTCCGCGGCGGGCGGAGCATCGGTCGCTGGGGGCTCCGCGGCGGGCGGAGCATCGGTCGCCGAGGGCGGCGAGGCCGGGGACTCCGAGCCGTCGTGGCCGCGGACGATCGACCAGACCTCCGTGACCGCGAGCAGGCCGAACGGAAGCAGCACCAGCGCCGCGAAGCCGGCCCGCGTGCCGGCGAACTGAACCACGTATCCGATGTACGGGATCGTGAGCGTCACCGCGCCGACGAGGTTCGCCGCGGGCACGAGCCCGGGATCCGGCCCCTCGTTGGCGTCGCCCTGCGTCTCGAAGGCGAGGGAATCGCCCTCGTCGACGACGCCGATCACCCGGTGGGTCACCGGCACGTCGCTCGTGCCGCGAGCGAACGTGATCACGTCGCCCTCGGCGATCGACGCCGGGTCGCGCTCGGCCACGATCACCACGTCGCCCGGCGCGATCGCGGGGGTCATGCTCGGCGTGAGCACGACGAAGCTCTCGTCCGCGCCGACGAGCTCCGGGGCCGCGAACGCCGCGAACGGCGCGACGAGCGCGATCAGCAGGACGATGCCCAGTACGTTCGCCGCGCGTTTCGTCCGCCGTGATGTGAGTGGGTTTGTCATCAGTTCTCCTCCGAGCCGCAGACCGGCTCGCCGTCCGTGGTCGTCACCGCGACGACCTCGAAGGCGCCGTAGACGTCGCCGGGGGCGAGCGCGACCGAACAGCTGGTGTGGATCCTGACGCCGTCGGTGGCGTCGCCCGGATCCCCGTCGATCGCGGCGTCGACGTAGACGTTCGGGCCGAGCCAGTTCGGGTCGCCGTTCGTCGGCGAGTCGCTCCCCTCGAGGACGAACGTCTCGTTCGGCCCGACCTCGCCGGCGAAGATCACGGTCCCGCCGGTTCCCTTCCCGCCGGCGCCGCCCCCGACGGCCGCCGCGGCCACGGATGCCTCCTCGTCGCCGAGGTACCGCAGCGTGAGCGAACCGATCGTGACGCCGTTCTCGTCCTCGCAGGGGACACACTCTGGGCCCTCACAGACCCGTCCGGCGAAGGGGTTCGACCCCGCCGCGTCGGCCTCGGAGACGTGGCGACACTGCTCGGCGTGCAGCCGGAACGTCAGATCGGTCGCCGCCCCGGCGACCCCGTCCGGCGCGTCGACCGGGAGGCGCCAGAACACCTCGACCGTCACCGCGCCGGTGGGATCGAGACACCCCTCCGCGAGACGACCGCCGGCGACGTGGTCGCGAGCGGCGTCGGCGAGGGGACGGTAGCCGCCCGTCACCGACTCCCCGTCGACGACGAACTCGACTTCGAGGGCGTTCGCGAGGGCGTCGTCGACGGCCGGACAGTCCGTCGCGAGCCAGACCCGGACGGGGTTCGCGCGCACGCCCACGTCGAACGCCTCGCGGCCCGACTCCCCGCGGTCGATCCCGGAGACGCCGAGGGAGACGGTCCCGCCGGCCGGCGCTCCGTCGACCGTCAGTTCCACCTCGCCGGCGCCGAAACCGTTGCTCGCGAACGTCTCGCGGTCCGTGAGGTACGCCCCCGTTCCGAGGCCGCTCGCCGTTCCCACGGCGCCGACGCCGCCGATACCGGCGAGCAGGCGGCGTCGGCTCAGTCCGCTCGGCCGGCCCGTCTCGCTCGGGTCGCGGGTCATCGGCCGCCTCCGGTGTGGGTGTCGTCGGCGCCGGTCCCGTCGGTACCGGTTCCGTCGGCGCCGGTCCCGTCCCCGTCGACGGCCTCGAACTCGAAGGGGTTCCCCTCGGACCCGCAGTCGTCCGCGGCGAACGCCACGTCGAAGTCGACCGATCCCCCCTGTCCGGCGTTGCCGCCCGCGGCGTTGAAGGCCCACGAGAACACCAGACACCGGCGCTCGGCGGCCGTGAGACAGCCGTTGTCGAAGAGGCCGGGGTTGAGCTCGACGCCGGACGCGAGCGCGGAGCCGTCGAACGAGGCGAGCGTCCCGGACGCGATCGACTCGCCGTAGCCGGCGAAGTCGCCCTCGGCGCCGGCGCAGCCCCCGATTCCGAGCAGCCCGGTGTCGTACCGAACGTCGAGGGTGATGCGCTCCGCGAGCGCGGCGCTCGCGGCGTCTCCGTCGTCGAAGTCCGGGACGAGACGGAGCCACACCCGGACGCCGTCCGGGGCCGTGTTCGCGGGGTCGTCGAGCCGGAGCCCGACGCTCGCGGTCCCGCTGTCCCCCGGGAGCGTGTTGGCGACGTCGACGATGCGGATCCCGGCCGCCTCGACGTCGTCCTCCGAATCGGTCGGGCTCGATCCGACGACGACCCCGTTTTCGGTGCGCCGCCACCCGACGAGCAGGTTCCACGGGGTGTCCGACTGCGCGAGCGTGTAGTCGGAGTATTCGCCCCAGCTGTCGGTTCCCGTCGGTCGTCCGGAGGCGGCCCCGAGGGTCGCGAAGCCGAGGGCTCCGGCGCCCGCGAGCGCCTCCCGCCGCGTGAGTGTCGATTCTGTCGGTCCTTTGCGTGTCATGTGCGTCTTCGCGGCTCCGAACGGCCGTGTCGTCGATGTGCTTCCCACGTCGTCTCGGCCCGTATGTATGGGCGCCCTACCCGGCCGGTTCGCCGAGCGTACCCCGCGGTTCGGTGTCCCTACTCGAGCGTTCCCGGGAGGGATCGCCGGGGGAATCGCGGTCGCCCGAGCGTGCGATCAGGCCGCGATATCCGGGCCGGAGCCGTCGTTGTGCCGCTCCTGTTCGGTGTAGAACCCGAGATCGAAGCCGAGCGTGTCGCCCTGGATCTCGTTGCCCACGTCGAACGGGAGCTCCCACGAGAGCGCGATGCAGTGCATCACGCCGTCGCCGCGGAACGCCTCGCGGTCGGCGTCGTCCGCCGGGTCCGCGAACTCGTCGTAGATCGTCGAGCGGTTGCCGTCGAGCGGGATACCGTTGCCGTCGGCGAGCGCGTCGAGGACGTTGCCGAGGCTGTCCTCCATGATGACCTTCTCCGCGACCGTCTGCGCGGCGAGGTTTCCGAACACCGTCGGGATGTTGAGCGGGTCGTCGACGTCGTTGAAGAACACCGGATCGCCGCCGGATCCGCCCGCCGGGCCGGCCATCGCCTGGAGCACGCTGGCACTCCCGTTCACGTTGATCGTGTACACGTCGGTGGCGGGCGCCGGCGACGCCGCGCGGGCGTCGGCCGCCGCGCTCGCGGGCGGCGCGTACTGCGTGCTGCCGTCGCCGTTGAACGACTCCCCGTCCGAGAGGACGATGTTCCGCTTCTCGGCGTTGGAGCGGCCGTTGTTCGCGAGCTCGGTCTGGGCATCGTCGAGGCCCTCGCTGATGTAGGTCCCCGTCGCGATCCCGTTTGCGTTCGAGTACGGGTCGGGGTCCCCGTCGCCGTCGAAGGGCGTCGAGCCCGCCCCGCCGCTCACGACGTTCGCGAGCTTCTGCCGGAGGTCCGACAGCGCGGTGTCGACTGCTGAGAGGTTGGTCGTCAACGGTTCGAGGATACCCGTGCGCGGCACCGAGTCGTCGCTCCCCTCGCCGTCGAAGTAGGCGACGCCGACCTGAACGTCGGCGCCCTGCGTCTGGAGGTAATCGACGAACTGTCGGGTGCCGAGTTCGACAAGGTCGATCTTCGTCGTCTCGCCGTAGGTAGTTCCGTCGACGGTGATGTCGTCGTCGCTGATCACGCCGCCGTACTGGTCGTACAGCATCGATCCCGAGAAGTCGAGCGTGAGCATGATGTCGACCGGCTCCGCGCCGTCGTGGACGTTGTCGCAGTCCTCGTCGTACCAGAGCTTCGCGTCGATCGCGTCCGCGAGGTCCGGGAGGTTGTCCGCGTCCACCAGCGACTCGGGCTCGGTGTGTGCGCCGCCGTCCTCAGTGAGGTTGCCGGCCTGCATCCAGATGTAGCCGGGGTTGTCACAGAGGTGCAGCGAGAAGGTTATCTCGCCGGAATCGCCGGGTTTCACGTCCGTGAACTGCACCAGCGTCTCCATCTCCTCGCCGGTGACCGGGTCGATTCCGAAGTCCGCCTCCTCGGTCGGCGGAATCGTCTCGCAGTCCAGCACCGGGATGTTCGCCCCGTTGCTGTCCTCGTCCTCCTCGTCCGGGAAGTCGCTGTACCGGAGCACTTCCTCGGTCTCCGGGTCGAGGATCGACTGCTCGCCGTCGCCGTCGTGGTCCGGGTGCGCGCTGACGAAGGTCTGGCCCTCGCCGAAGTCGTACGTCTGTTGCCAGTCGACTAGGAGGTCGAGCTGCCCCGCAGTGAGCGTGTTGCCCTCGAACGACTCGGTGTCGTTGAAGTACGCCGTGGTGCCGAGCCCCGCTCCCGCGGAGGCCACGCCGACCGCCCCGAGGCCGGCCAGGAGCGTCCGCCGCGAGAGTCCGATCGTGTCGATTGCGTCTTTTTCGGTCATGAGTGTGATTCCCCGAGGGGAGGTCCCACCGACGGGATCGAACCGTCGTCTCGGCCGCCCGCGCGGGTCCGAAGTGGGAAGTGGGGGAACGGATCCCCACGTGTCCGTGCCGACTGTTCTACGCGTCGAACACCTCGACGTACACTGCGGGGTTCTCGTCCGAGGCGCCCGGAGCGTTGTCAAGGCCTTCGAACGCCACGTCCGCGGTCAGTTCCCAGTCGGTGCTGGCGTCGACGTCCTCGATCAGCAGGGAGACGGTCTCGCTGCCGTCCGCCTCGACCGCGTCGGGGCCGGTCGGGGCGCTCCCGTTGACCCGGACGTTCGAGACGCTCGCGAGGTGGCTCGCGTCGCTGCCGCGCGCGACGATGGAGATCACGTCGCCGTCGGGGTTTCCGACGGCGTAACTGACGTCAGTCGTGGTGCCGTTGGCGACTTCCAAGGTCGCCTCGCCGGTGTCCGCGTCGTACGCGACGGTGAGGCCTCCGGTGAAGCTGCTGCCGCCGAAGTCGTAGTCGGCGGTGTCGCTGTTGGCGTTGTCGTCACCCACGATCAGCTCGAAAGTGTTCGAGCCGCCGTTGCGGGCCTTGGAGATCCACAGCACGTCGGCGTCCTCCTCGTACGCGAACTTCCCGAAGCCCTCGACCTCCCGGGAGGTGATGCAGGGGTTCGCCGAGCCGTCGTTGTGGCGCGACTGGACCGCGTAGAACTCGAAGTCGAACGCCACGGAGTCCGTCTGGATCTCGTTGCCGACATCGGTGGGAACGACCCACTCGAAGCAGACGCACTGCTCGGCGGTGACCGGATTGTCTTCGTCGTCGAACGCCGACTCGACGCCCTCGAAGGGCTCGCGGTCGACGAGCGGAGCGTCCGCGTCGCCGTCACCGGCCAGGGGGACGCCGTTGTCGAGCGCGGCCATGACCTCCGCCAGCGACCCGGAGATGATCTCGTCACCGACCTCCCCGTCGGTGCAGTACGAGACCGTCACCTCCATCGCGTCGGCGAGTTCGCCCGCGCCCTCGCCGGGGTCGCCGCCCGTCGCGTCGGCGTCCGTCTCGGGCTCGGTCTGGCCGTTCTCGTCGTTCGCCGTCACTTCGCCGCACATCCACATGTACGCGGGATTGTCGACGATCGAGAAGCAGAACTCGCCCTCCCCGGAGTCGCCGGGCTTGAGGTCGGAGACCTCGATGCTGAGGGGCTCACCGTCCTCCTCGCCGCCCACGACGTTGCCGTCGACGTAGGTTCCGGGGTCGGTAGACCAGCTCCCGTAGCTCCCCTGGTCCTCGGAGTAGTCGACGTGGACGAACAGGTCCAGCTCGCCGGCGGTGAGCGCGTTGTCCTCGAAGGTCTCCGTGTCGTTGAAGTACGCCGTGGTGCCGAGTCCCGCGCCCGCGGAGGCGACGCCGACCGCCCCGAGTCCGACCAGCATCTTGCGCCGCGAGAGTCCGATTGTGTCGTCGTTCATTGTGTATCATCCCCTGAGGGGAACTCCCGTCGGCGGTCGCGAACCGCCGCGTCGGCCGCCCGAAGGCGCCGAACCGGGAACCGGACGAGGTCGCGTCCGGGGGTGAGCGGGCGTCCCGCTCGGAGTCGCGCGCCTACTGCGACGCGTTGCCGGTGCTGTTGCTGGTCGGGACCGTCCCGTTGAACGTCACGTCCGGCTCGTCGTTGTGCCGCGACTGCTCGGCGTAGAAGCCGAGGTCGAAGGCGACGGAGTCGGTCTGGACCTCGTTGCCCACGTCGGTCGGCAGGCACCACTCGAAGCCGATACACTGGGTGAGGCCGCCGTCGAAGGGGTCCCGTGCCTCGGTGGCGCGGTTGCCGTCGAGCGCGATTCCGGCTTCCAGCTCCGCCATCGCGTCCGCGAGCGAGCCCTCGAAGATGATCGACTCCCCGAGCAGCGACTCGCCGATCAGGCCGAACGCCTGCTCGAGCGCGCCCTCGTCGCTCGCGAAGAAGACGTAGTCCTCGTCGGGGTCGCTGGCGATGGCGTTGAGCGTCGAGACCTCCGCGCCGCCGACGCCGAGCGCGTAGATCGTGGTCCCGTCTCCCTTCGCCGCGGCCGCGGCTCCCGACGGGGACGTCCCCGCGTTGTTGGACCCGTCGGTCAACACGACCATCGTCGGCGACTCGCCCTCGTCGCAGTTCTCGAGGTCGCCCTGAGCGGTCTCGATCCCCTCGCCGATGGCGGTGTTGCTCCCGTCGGCGGGGAGATCGTCGATCGTGTCGAGCACGGTCTGTAAGTCGTCGGTCAGGGGCTGGACGACCTGCGCGCCGCTGCTGTAGCCGGCCGCGCTGAAGAACGTCACGCCGACCCTGCTGCCGGTGGGGCCGTCCTGCAGGATGCTCTCCGCGAGCGTCTTCGCGCCCTCGATCGCCTGCGTGTTGCGCGCGCCGGACATCGAGCCGGACGCGTCGAGGACGATCTGCACGCAGAGCGGACCGCCGCTTTCCCCTCCGGGCTCGTAGACGTTGTCGCAGTCCTCGTCGTACCACATCGTCACGTCGATGGCGTCGGCGAGTTCTCCCTGACCGCTGATCGGGCCGTCGCCGTCGTCGCCGAGCGCGTTGCTCTCGCCGTCGGCTCCCGCCTCCGGCTCCGAGACGGTGTTTTCGTCGTCCGCCGTCAGCTCGCCGTTCATCCACACCCACGACGGGTTGTCACAGATGTGGAGGCTGATCGTCACCTCGCCGCAGTCGCCCGGCTTCACGTCGTCGAGGACGAACACCGGGATCTCGTCGCCGTTGACCAGGTCCACGTCGGGCGCACAGAAGTCGCGCTCCTGGACCACGTCGGGCCACTCGCCCTCGTCGATGTTCGGGACCTCGCCGACGAGGTAGACGCCATCGTCCTCCTCGACGACGTCGAAGGGCTCGCCGGGGCCCTCGTCGCTGTACCAGCCGTTGATCTCGTCGATGCGCCCGGTCCCGCCCGCGTACGTGGCGCGGTAGTCGAGCTTCAAGTCGAGCTCGCCCGCGGTGAGCGTGTTGCCCTCGAACGTCTCCGTGTCGTTGAAGTACGCCGTGGTACCGAGTCCCGCGCCCGCGGAGGCCACGCCGACCGCCCCGAGGCCGGCGAGCAGCTTGCGCCGCGAGAGTCCGATGGTGTCGGTTGTGTCCGGATTCATGGTTGCTCCCCCGACTCGCCCCCGCCCACGATCGGGCAGCCGAATCGGTTACTCCCCCCTCCGAGAGACACCCACGTAGTTACGCGCAGCCACGTCACCGTCGAACCAGGGGTTCGATCCGGTAGAACGGACGGTTCACACGGTCAAACGCCGCGTTCGACGAACGGTCCGTCGTCCCTACTCGGGGCGAAACCGGCGGCAGGGATCCCGTACTTCACACGAGATCGCCGGTACGGGGGCCGTGCCGCACCGCCGGACGGACCGACGTCGATCGGGACGGAATCGCGTCGTCGATCGCGTCGCAGGGTACCGATTTGGCGACGCGGTTCTCCGGTCCGGGACGACGCCGGACGGGGGCCTGCGCGAGCGTAGCGAGCGCATACATATACCCCGGACGGAAGATGTAGGGCCAACGACCGATCTCCGCGTGACGCGGCGCGTCGGCGGCTCACACCCATGAAACTCCGAACAGACCTCCTTCCGGCCGAACAGGTGTACACGATCCTCGCCAACGAGCGCCGCCGGCGCGCCCTCGAACAGCTCGGGAGCGTCGGCGGCGCCGTGACGGTCCACGAGCTGTCGGCGCTGGTCGCGGGCCGCGAGACCGGCGAGAGCCCGCCGCCGAAGCGCTGTCGCGAGAGCGTGTACACGTCGCTCGTGCAGACGCACCTTCCGAAGCTGGAGGAGCTCGGCGTGATCGAGTACGACCGGGAGACCCAGACGATCGAGGTGTCCCGCCACGCGCGGGACGTGGCGCTGTACACCGAGGTGGTCGCGAGCGCCGGCGTCACGTGGTCGGAGCTGTACCGCGCGCTCGGCGTCGCCTCGCTGACGGTCGTCCTCGCGGCGCTGCTCGGCGTCCCCTTCGTCTCCGCGGCCGATCCGGTCCTGCTGACGAGCCTCGCGCTCGCGCTGTTCGCCGCCGCGAGCGCCTACCAGCTGTGGATCAACCGCTTCTCCGTGCTCCGGCAGCTCCGGGCCGGACGGAACCGCGCCTTCCGTCTGCGACGACGCGGCTGAATCGGACGCCGATTGTCGCGACACAGCGGCGACGACTGACGCTTATAAATGAACGGCCGTGCCGCGGCGTGCGCCGGCGAGCGGCCGACAGGCCGCGAGCCGCACGCGCGAGGGAGGTCGGCGGCGGCCGCGATGCGGTGCGGTTCCGCGGCCGCCGCCGACCGAGGCTGGGGAGGCGCGAGGCGTTGGGCGGGGCGGGATGGGGCGGGACTCAAAGGGGCAGCCGCGAGGCGGGCACAGGTGACGCAAGGACCGCAACGAGGGAGCGGTAGCGACCGAGTGAGGAGCGTGGTTCGAGACGCCTCCGGCGTCTCGTCATCGCCAGAAATCGGAGATTTCTGGCTAGCAGTCAGAACGCTTCGCGTTCTGACGACATCACGAAAGGCGCTTCGCGCCTTTCGAACGACAGCGAACGTGCGCCCGCCTCGCGGCTGGGGCTTTGACGTGTTCAGCGTCGATCCGCCAACAACCGCTTAAAAACGAGCGACTGGGGCTTCGGCAGCGTTCACCGACGAGTCACGAGCGCCGATTTATAAACACTCGACGCCGCAGCAGACCGCTTATAAACGTGCGTTCGCGGCATCGGTCACCGTCCGGCGAACTGTTCGAAAACCGGACGCGCCCTACCGCTCGCTCGCCAGCGACGGCGGGAGGTCGATCTCGAACAGCCGCGCGTCGCACGCGGTACACCGGCCGGCGACGACCTCGTAGCTCGAACAGCACGACTCGACGACCCGCTCTTCCAGCTGCACCGGTCCGTCACAGGTGGGGCAACGCTCGACGAACAGTCGGAGCGCGCCGAGCACGCCGCTCCGCGAGGCGAGCGGGAGCGACGCCCAGTCGTCGAGGGTCGCCGTCAACGCGCGGTCGGCGGCGACGTCGGCGAGGAACGCCGACCGGGACTCCCAGTGGCCGATGCGCTCGTCGGCGGCGTGCGCGAACGCCGCGTCGCCGCGCCAGCGGAGCGAGAGGTCGTCCCCCTCCTCGTCGAGCCCGGTGAGCCGCGCGAGGGCGGCCACGTCCGCGGGGGCGGCGGGACGCGTGCCGTCGGGGGCGAGCCCTGCGGGCGAAGCGTCGTCGCGATCCGCGTCCGCGGTTCCCCCCGCGTCGCCGAATCCCGCGTCGCCGAACCCCGCGTCGGCCGCGTCGCGCAGCGCGGCGAGGTGCGTCCGCCACGCCGACTCGAACGCCGGCGCGAACGCGAGGTCGCTCCCGTCCGCCGTCTCGACCACCACGTCGGCCGACAGGAGGTACGACTCCGCGTCGATCACCGGCGGCGGCCCGGGATCGTCGGCCTTCCCGAACAGCCGCAGGACGCGCTCCGGGAGGTGCCGCTTCGTGAGTTCGGGCGTGCCGGGCACGAGGTAGCCGCGCAGCCAGATCGCCGCGAGCGCGGCGACGAGGACCACCCCTCCGAGTTCGACCGCGACCAGCGCGCCGACCGCGGCCGAGCCGACCGCGGCGATCGCGACGTTGACGACCGTACAGGGGAGACAGCGGTTCTCGCCGGTGTACTCCGGTCGCCGAAGCCGATCGAGACGGGTGTCGTGTGATGCCGTCATGCCCGCCGTTGGCGGTGAGAGGGCCTATGTATGCGCGGCCTACCGCCCCGTTCAGGGGCCGGGAGCGAGAGCGAAGGCGAGACTGAGATCGCGCCGATCGCGGACGGGCGAACTGCGATCGTAGATTCAAGAACATTATAATAACGCCCCAAAGAGCGAGTATAGACACGATCAGGCAGCCCATATTCGCGTTTTCAGGGCCATACATATCGTTTCCCGAGAGCACCGAGGAACCAACCCTTCAATCAAGAATGTGATAATAGATAGAGATATGTGGGTTGGTTTCGATGGGGAATGTGATTCAGCACGTGACTGAGCCATGACACCACAACTCATAGGAGGGGCGGAATCGACGACCGGCGAGGCCGACGGAGCCTCGCGGGACGAGGTGTTTACCGCGCTCAGCAACCGGCGGCGGCGGAACGTGATCACGTACCTGAAACAGCACGGCGACGACGCGCGGGTCAGGGACATCGCCGAGCAGCTGGCGGCGTGGGAGAACGATCTCGAGATCCCGGAGGTGACGTACAAACAGCGCAAGCGGGTGTACACCGCGCTCCACCAGTCGCACCTGCCGAAGCTGGCCGACGGCGGGTTCATCGACTACGAACCGGACCGCGGGATCGTGTCGTTGACCGAGGAGAGCCGTCAGCTCGAGGTGTACCTCGAAGTGGTCTCCGGAAACGAGATCCTGTGGGGAGAGTACTACGTCGGGCTCGCGGTCGTCTGCGGGCTGCTCGGCGGCGCGGCGTGGATCGGGACGGCCCCGTTCGCGTCGGTCTCCGGATACGCGTACGCGGTCCTGTTCGCGGGGCTTTTCGGCGTCTCGGGACTCGTTCACCGGGCGTCGACGCGCCGGAACCGGGTGGGGTAGCGCGTCGCCGTTGCGGCCGGCCGCACCCGCAGGGTTTTAGCCGCCCACGGCGGGAGTACGGGTATATGGCAACGGGGATCGTCGGGGAGTTCCTCGATCTCAAGGCGGAGACCGACGCGGACGTCCTCGCGATGCAGTGCGGCGACTTCTACGAGTTCTTCGCGGACGACGCCGAGCTCGTCGCCGACGAGCTGGACCTCACCGTCTCACAGAAGTCCTCGCACGGGTCGTCGTACCCGATGGCGGGCGTGCCGCTCTCCGAGCTGACCCCCTACGTGAAGGCGCTCGTCGAGCGGGGCTACCGCGTCGCCGTCGCGGACCAGTACGAGACGGACGACGGCCACGCCCGCGAGATCACCCGCGTCGTCACGCCCGGGACCCTGCTGGAGACCGCGGACGACGACGCGCGGTACCTCGCGGCGGTCGTCCGCGGGGGAGAGGGCGGCGGACGGGCCGGAGGCGCGTCGGGGGGCGCTCCCGCCGCGAGCGGGGCGGGAGCCGAGGGCGACGCCGACGGCCCCTACGGGCTCGCGCTCGCCGACGTGACCACCGGGCGGTTCCTCGTCACCGAGGTCGAGACCCTCGGCGACCTGCGCGCGGAGCTGTACCGGTTCGACCCCGCGGAGGTGCTCCCGGGGCCGGCAGTCCGGAACGACGACCGACTGCTCGGGGCGGTCCGCGAGGACCTGTCGGGCTCCGTCTCCCTGTTCGACGCGGAGGCGTTCGCGCCGGGGCGCGCGACGCACGCGGTCCGCGAGCAGTTCGGTCGGGAGACGGCCGACAGCGTCGGCATCGACTCCGAGCTGGCGCTGCGCGCTGGCGGCGCGGTCCTCAGCTACGTCGAGGAGACCGGCGCGGGCGTGCTCGCGTCGATCACCCGGCTCACCGCCTACGGCGACGACGACCACGTCGCCGTCGACGCGACGACCCAGCGCAACCTCGAGCTCACCGAGACGATGCGGGGCGAGACCGACGGCTCGCTGTTCGAGACGGTCGACCACACCGTCACGGCCGCCGGCGGCCGGCTCCTCCGCGAGTGGATCACGCGCCCGCGGCGGGACCGCGAGGAGCTCCGCCGGCGGCTCGACGCGGTGGGGGCGCTGGCGTCGGCGGCGCTCGCCCGCGACCGCCTGCGCGAGACGCTCGGCGACGCGTACGACCTCGAACGGCTGGCCGCGCGAGCGACGAGCGGGAGCGCGGGCGCGCGGGAGCTGCTCTCGGTGCGGGACTCGCTCGCGCTGGTGCCGGCGCTCGCCGACGCCGTCTCCGGGACCGCGCTCGCCGACTCCCCGGTCGCCGCGGTGCTCGAGCGGATCGACCGCGGGCGCGCCGCCGCCCTCCACGACGAGCTCGCGGACGCGCTGGCGGAGGACCCGCCGAAGACGAAGACGCAGGGCGGGCTCCTCCGGAAGGGGTACGACGGCGAGCTCGACGACCTGATCGAACGCCACGAGGAGGCCGAGGAGTGGCTCGACACGCTCGCGGAACGGGAGAAGCGGCAGTACGGACTGAGCCACGTCACCGTCGACCGCAACAAGACGGACGGCTACTACATCCAGGTCGGCAAGTCCGCGGCCGACGGGGTCCCCGAGCACTACCGCGAGATCAAGACGCTGAAGAACTCGAAGCGGTTCGTCACCGACGAGTTAGAAGAGCGGGAACGCGAGGTGCTCCGGCTGGAGGAGGCCCGCGGCGAGCTGGAGTACGAGCTGT
Source organism: Halorubrum salipaludis (assembly GCF_002286985.1). Taxonomy (GTDB): domain Archaea; phylum Halobacteriota; class Halobacteria; order Halobacteriales; family Haloferacaceae; genus Halorubrum; species Halorubrum salipaludis. Next base: position 458,736 of record NZ_NSKC01000001.1, read on the forward strand.
TCGAGGAGCTCCGCGAGCGCGTCGCCGACGACGCCGAACTCCTGCAGGACGCGGGGCGGGCGGTCGCCGAGATCGACGCGCTCGCGTCGCTGGCGACCCACGCCGCCGGCAACGACTGGACGCGGCCCGACCTGACCGACGAGCGTCGGCTCGACGTGGAGGCCGGGCGCCACCCAGTCGTCGAGCGGACGACCGACTTCGTGCCGAACGACCTCCGGCTCGACGGAGAGCGCGGCTTCCTGATCGTCACCGGCCCGAACATGAGCGGGAAGTCGACGTACATGCGGCAGGCGGCGCTGATCCAGCTGCTCGCGCAGGCGGGGTCGTTCGTCCCCGCGCGGGCGGCGACGGTCGGGCTCGTCGACGGGATCTACACGCGCGTCGGCGCCCTCGACGAGCTGGCGCAGGGACGCTCGACGTTCATGGTGGAGATGCAGGAGCTGTCGAACATCCTCCACTCGGCGACCGCCGACTCGCTCGTCATCCTCGACGAGGTCGGCCGCGGCACCGCCACCTACGACGGGATCTCGATCGCGTGGGCCGCGACCGAGTACCTTCACAACGAGGTGCGCGCGCGTACCCTCTTTGCCACCCACTACCACGAGCTGACGACGCTGGCGGACCACCTCCCGCGCGTCGAGAACGTCCACGTCGCCGTCGACGAGCGCGACGGGGAGGTGACGTTCCTCCGGACCGTGCGCGACGGCCCGACGAACCGGTCGTACGGGGTCCACGTCGCCGACCTCGCGGGCGTGCCGGCGCCGGTGGTCTCCCGCGCCGACGCGGTGCTCGACCGGCTCCGCGAGGAGAAGGCGATCGAGGCGAGGGGCGGATCGCGGGGCGACGCGCAGGGTGGAGAGGCGGGAAGCGAGGGCGGAGACGCCGCCGGCGACACGAAACAGGTCGTCTTCGACCTCTCGTCCGGGTCGTTCTCGGAAGGCGGCGACGCCGGAGCGGCCGGAGCGGCCGAGGCGGACGCCTCCGATCCCGAGCGAGGCCGGAACGGGACGGGTCGGGCGTCCGCAGACGTCGAGGGGACCGCCGAGTCTCCCGGGCGCGCAGAGACCACCGAGGCCGCGGCGGCCGACCGACTCGACCCCGAGACCCGGGCCGTGATCGAGGAGCTGGCCGACGTCGACGTCGCGGCGACCGCCCCGGTGGAGCTGTTGTCGCGGGTCCAGGAGTGGCAGGAGCGGCTCGACGAGACCCGCTGACGACCGGCTCGCGGATGCGTCTGACGTAAGAACTAATGTCTAACCTCGTCGTGTGGTGTGTATGGGCATTATGAGCAAGATCCTCGGCGGCGGCGGGAACCGCTCCGTCGACGACTACGTCGAGCTCGACCTCGACGACTTCGCCGAGGCACATGCGGACACGGGCATGCAGGTACACATCGCGGAGATCGGCGACCAGGGCGACGTGATCCCGATCAAAGACGCCGTCTACGACGGCGACTTCGTCATCGCGGACATCACCCGCCACTCCACGTCGGACCGGACGATCGAACACATCATCGACGAGCTGCGGCAGGTCGCCCAGGAGGTCGACGGCGACATCGTCCAGAAGGGCGACGACCAGATCGTCGTCACGCCCACGGGCGTCTCGATCTCCCGCGAGAAGCTGTAGGGCGCTGACGACCAGCGATCCGGGGGTCGACACCGGAGATGCAGCGCATCGCGGCCGAACCGTGCATTATATGCCCGTCTCGCGCCCATGCACGACCGAATGGACGAGCCGGTCCTCCTGACGGGCGCCGGCGGACGGGTGGGGCAGGCCATCCTCCGCGGCATCGGCGACGACTACGAGTGGCGACTCCTCGACAGGGAGCCGCTCCCGGCGGCGAAGGTGCCCGACGGGGTCACCGACGCCGACCGGTTCGTCGCCGACATCACCGACGATCGGGCGGTCCGTGAGGCGATGGACGGGGTCGGCGCCGTGATCCACCTCGCGGGCGACCCCCGGAAGACGGCGCCGTGGGACTCGGTGATTCGGAACAACATCGACGGGACCCAGGTCGTGATGCGGGCCGCCGTCGACGCCGGCGTCGAGAAGTTCGCGTTCGCCTCGTCGAACCACGCTGTCGGCGGCTACGAGACCGAGGACCGCACGCCGGAGCTGTACCGGACCGACGACGACTACCGGCTCGACGGCAGCGAGCTCCCCCGCCCCGGGAACCTCTACGGCGTCTCGAAGGCGGCCGGGGAGTCGCTTGGGCGCTTCCACCACGACGAACACGGGATGAGCGTCGTCTGCGTCCGCATCGGGAACCTCACGAAGGACCACCCGCCGCGGGAGTACGAGCGCGGGCAGGCGATGTGGCTCTCGCACCGCGACTGCGCGCACCTGTTCGACCGGTGTCTGCAGGCCGACTACGGCTACGAGATCGTCTACGGCATCTCGAACAACGACCGGCGCTACTACTCGATCGAGCGCGCCCGCGAGGCGCTCGGCTACGACCCGGCCGACAACTCCGCCGACTACACCTTCGAGGGGGAGCCGAAAGGCGAGGCCGGAGGCGACGACGAGGACGGCGAAACCGCCGAGGGCGACCGCGACGGTCCGGCCGAACCCAACTTCCCGACTGACCCCGACACGCCCACCGACGGCGCGTGAAGCGGGCGGTTGCTGACGGCGCTTCGTGATCGATTGCGGGAGTGGGTATAGCAAATTGGCTGATCGGTTGTTTATAAGTGAGTTTGTGATGTTGCTGTCGGCTGTTTATAAGTGATCGACGGTGTTGCGGTGAAGACCTGCAAAGCCCCAGTCGCTGCGGGGGGCGCACGCTCGCTGCGCGCCTCGCTCAGTCGCTGTCGCTCCTTCACTGCGGTGCTTAGCGTCGCCTAAGCGGCCCTCGCGACTACCCCTTTGAGTCCCACCCGACCGCAGACCGCAGCCTCACGCCTCCCCAGCCTCGTCGCTGGCGCCTTATAAGGCGCCAGCGACTCCCTCGCGCGTGCTCCTCGGCCGCGAAGCGGCCTCGGAGGCACGCGCCACCGCACCGTTTTTATAAGTAGTCGTCGACGCCGCTCACGGCTGTTTAAATACCGTCTCGCCCCTACCGATCTGCAATACTCACTCCCGCTATCGATCGCCGTCTCGGGTCGACCCGCACGCCTCAACGCCGACCGGCGCCGCCGCTCCGCGCGGCGGGTCGAAACGAAAAACCGCGAAAACGCGTCCCGTCGGTCCGAGTCGGAACCGGCGTTAGCGGGCCGCGGCGGCGACGCGCTCGCGCTCCTCCTTCTGCGAGATGGAGTAGGAGCGCTCGGCGTCGTAGTCCGCGGCCGTGACGAGCTCGTTGGCGAGCGCCTCGGCGGCGGAGGTCGTCGACTTGTACGTCGCGTTGGCGACGCCGTCGGAGATGAACAAAAGCGCCTGATCGACGCGGCGCTGGGGCGCGACGTCGACCGCCTTCGGGACGGAGATCCCGCCGTACTTCAGGCGGACGGTCTCCTCGCGGGGCGCAGCGTTCTCGACGGCCGTCACGAGGATCTGGACCGGGTTCTCCTCGGTCCGCTCGTGGATGATGTCGAAGGCGTCGCGGACGATCCGCGTCGCCTGCTGTTTCTTGCCCGTGTTCTCCTCGGTCTGCATCAGGCGGTTGATCAGCCGCTCGACCAGAGAGATCTCGGACTTCTTGAACTGCTTGGACGCGTGGCGACCCATCGTGTGGGCGATGGGCGTCACGGTCATGTAGCGCTTCGTCGAGGGATCCTCGTAGGCGATCTCGGTGACGTCCCAGACGCCGAACAGCTTGGCGTTCTCGTTGGCGGCCTCGCTGGACGCGGGCGCGTCCGGGTCCGGCTCGTCGGCGGCGACGTCCGCGTCGGACGGCGCCTCGGTCTCCTCACCGCTCATCTGACGGGCTTCTCCGCGTTTCCGCGAACCAGTTCGATCATGGAGACGCCGTTGACCTTCTCGACCTTGTAGTTGACGCCGGAGAGGTCGCCCATCGCGCGACCCTTCGCCCCACCGATCCCGGCGATCGTGACCTCGTCGTGCTCGTCGATGAACGAGATGGCGCCGTCACCGGGACAGAACGCGGTGACCTGCTTCCCGTTCTTGATGAGCTGAACGCGGACGCACTTTCGGATCGCCGAGTTCGGCTGCTTTGCCTCGATCCCGACCTTCTCCAGCACGATCCCGCGGGCCTGCGGGGCGCCCTCGAGGGGGTCGGACTTCTTCTTGAGCCCGCGCTCTCGCCGAGCGTACTCGGAGTCGGACCAGCGGCGCTTCTGCCGGTCCTGTTTGAGCTTACGGGCCGCGTATTTGCCGTTCGCCATCGTACGTCTACTTCCGAACGGAGCTACTTAAGCGTCGTCTTTCGACGCGGAGAAACGCCCTCAGATCGCTCGAACGGTACCTCTCGTCCGTTCTGAGAGTGTTTTGCGGGACCGAGCGATCGAAAACGACGGGCGCTCTCGTCGGCTTACCGGCTCAACGGAAGCGAGCGCCCGTCGTTTCGACTGGAAGCGAGTCGCGCTCGCGGCCGAGAGCGCGTCCCCGAGTCAGGCGCTCGTCTCCTCGCGCGCCGCTTCGACCCACTCCGGCTCCGCCACCGTCGCGCCGAGGTCGCGGTAGTCGATGTCGACGTCGACGGTCGCCTCCTGCCCGTCGTGGGGGCCCGCCCACGACTGTTCGAGCCGCGGCACCACGCCGGACTCGTACACGTGGACGGTCGCCGACGCCGTCTCGACCGTCTCGGGGACGTTCCGGTCGCCCTCGAAGGCGTCCGCGGTGAACCGCGCCGTCCGCTCGCCGCCCACCTCGCCCTCGCCGTCGCTCGTCGGGTTCCACAGGTTCAGCCCCTCGTACTCCGTCTCGCCGCCTTCCGTCTGTCCCTCGACGCGGATCCCCGTCACCACCTCCGAGCGCATCGCCGATTCGAGGTCGTCGGCGGATCGGTCGACCGCCTGTCTCCCGTACTGCGTCTCGTCGCCGACCCGCTGGCGGACCAGCGCGTCGCCGTCGGCGACGTACAGCTCCGACACGTCGGTCTCCTCGGTCTCGGTCAGCTCCTGTCGCACGTACTGCCGCCCGTTTTCGAGGTCGTACGCCGACTCGTACTCCTGTGAGGGGAGCCACGGGCTCGGCTCCGCGTCGCCGTCGTGGCTCGTCTCCGCGGTCGAGAACAGCGTGGCGCCGCCCGCCTCGACGATCGCCTCGACGTGGCGCTCCGAGAGGACCGCCACGTCGAGGCCGTCCTCGTCGCGCCAGTCGGCCTCGGGAAACGGGCGATCGGGGCCGCCGCCGCCGAGACAGCCGGCGAGTCCGATAGCGGCTCCGGTTCCGGCGCCGACGAGGAAGCGTCTCCGGTCCATGTCGCGACAAGCGAGCGCGTCGGCAAAAGGGCGTGGGTTCCGACCTCAGGTCAGCTGGATGTCGTCGATGTCGAAGTGGCGCTCCGCCAGGGTCCGCGCCGTCTCGATGTTGGCGCCCTCCGCGCCGATGGCGACGCCGCGGTCCGCCTCCGGCACCTCGACGTACGCCACCCGGTCGTTCTGCTCCGAGATGGTGACGGCGTTGACCGCCGCCGGCGAGAGCGCGCTCGCGACGAACGCCTCCGCCGTGTCCGCGTCCTCGACCAAGTCGACGGACTTGCCGAGCCGGCGCTCCGCCTCCTCGACGGTCTCGCCGGCCTGTCCGATCGCGGCGGCCATCTCGCCGGCCGGCACGAGGAACACGAGCCGGTCGCTCTCCACGAGGCAGTCCTTCGGCGCGACCCCGGTCAGCTCGTCGAAGCGACCGATATAGCGCCGGGCCTCGTCGGAGAGCTCGACGTACATTAGTCGTCGCCCACGACGCGCGACCCCATCCGGAGGTCGACGTCGCCGGTACCGAGCGAGATCGGCTTGCCGGCGATGACGTTCTCGATGACGCCGTCGAGCTCGTCGTACTCGCCGTGGATCGCGGCGTCGAGCAGGTGGTTGACCGTCACCTCGAACGCCGCGCGCGCGAGCACGGAGTCCTTCGAGCCCGAGATGCCGTGGCGACCGATCGACTCGATCTCGCCGTTGTTCGTCATGATATCGGCCACCAGCATGAGGTGGCGGACGTTCACGTCGTCGAGCCCCTGCTCTTCGAGCGTGTTCTTCGTCTCGTCGATGATCGTCTCGCGGGCCGCCTCGACCCCGAGGTTGCGGTAGATCTCGTGGATGTTGTTACACGTCGTGCGCGAGGCGTCGACGCCCTCGATGTCGAGGGTGTCGCCGAACGCCGACCCCTCGGTGTAGAGGACGAACTCCTCCTCGCCGTCGATCTCCTCTTTGCGGATGACGACGCGTTCGATCTCCTCGATCCCCTTGAACACGATCTCGCGGAGCCGCTCGACGAGCTGGAGCAGCTCGCGGTAGCTCGGCTCGTTCGGCCCGAACTCCACGACGGTCCCCGACTGCCGGGTGTTGACGCCGAGCGAGTCCTCGATCGTCTCGGCGATGATCGCGGCGACCTCCGACGGGTCCGAGTGGGTCGGCCACCGTTCGAGGAGGGTGTCGTCGTTCAGGTCGATCCGCACCAGCATGTCCGCGACGTTCGTCGACACGTCGCCGAGCGCGAGGATGCGCGTCGCCTCGATCGACCAGACGACCTCGTGGGCCTTCTGGCGGTCCGTGGCGTACTCGCCCTCGAGGTGGACGGTCATCATCGGCGTGTCCGGCGTCTTCCGGGCGTCCACCAGCTCGATGAGCCGGGGGAGCCCCTGCGTCACGTCGATCTCCGCGACGCCGGCGTAGTGGAACGTGTTCATCGTCATCTGCGTCCCGGGCTCGCCGATCGACTGCGCGGAGACGGTGCCGACCGGGTCTAGCGGGTCCACGCGCGTCTCGATGTACCGGTTCTCGACGCCGGTCGCGATGTCGGTGGCCTGCTCGACGGTGACCTCGCCCGCCTCCTCGGCCTTCCGGTCGATCGCCTCGTACACCTCGTCTTTGAGGCGGGCGGGAAGCTCCGTGGCCTCCACGACCGCCTCGATGTCGTCGGTGACGTGGTCGTACTCAGTCATCCGACTCCACCCCCGAGGCCTTGTTCAGGCCCGGCCCTGAGTGCTCCGAGAGGTTCGTCGGCGGCGCGCGCTCGCCGAGGAAGCGGTCCTTCTCGTCGTCGGACTCGAACTCGGCGTCGACGACGCGGTCGACGATGTCGTCGACGTCGATGCCGTCGCCCTCGCCGGAGGAGACCTTGACCGGCGAGGTGCCGTCCTCACCGAACTCGAACTGGACGATCCGGCCCGAGGTGTCCCGGACCGTGCCGTCGTACTGCGCCTCCAGCTCGGAGAGCGCGTTGATGAGCCGGCGCTGGAGGTAGCCGGACTTGGAGGTCCGGACCGCCGTGTCGACCAGCCCCTCGCGGCCGCCCATCGCGTGGAAGAAGAACTCCTCGGGCGTGAGCCCGCCACGGTAGGAGTTCTCCACGAAGCCGTGCGCCTCCGCGGACAGGTCGTTCTCCCGGTAGTGAGAGAGCGTCCGGTCCTCGTAGCCCCGGTTGATCCGCTCGCCGCGGACCGCCTGCTGGCCGACGGAGCCGGCCATCTGCGTGAGGTTCAGCATCGACCCACGCGCGCCGGAGCGGGCCATCACGACCGCCGGGTTGTCGTCGCCGAAGTGCTGGTCGGCGATCTCGCCGGCCGAGTCGCGGGCCTTCCCGAGCGTCTGCATGATCTTCATCTCCAGCGTCTCGTCGACGCCGCGGCCGGGGAGCGACTCCAGCTCGCCGGCCTCGTAGGTCGAGATGAGCTCCTGGACGCGGTCGTACGCGCTCTGGATCGCGTCGTCGACCTGCTCTTCGGCCTCCGGCGGGATCGACTCGTCGTCGATCCCGATCGAGAACCCGAAGTGCATGATCGCGCGCATCGCCAGCGACGCGATCTCGTTGATGAACACGCGCGAGCGCGTCTCGCCGTACTCCTTCGTGAGGGTGTCGACAACCTCGCCGCCGAACGCGCCGACGGCGTCCTCGTCGATCGTCCCCTCGACCAGCTGGCCGTTCTCGATGAGGACGCTGTCGCCCGTCGACGAGGTGAAGTCCAGCGAGAGGTCGTCGGGGAGCAGCTCCGAGAACAGCGTGCGGCCGGTCCAGTACTCGCGGCCGTCGTCGTCGACGCCGTCCGCCTCGGGCAGCTCGTCGACGCGGGTCGCGCGCAGCAGGTCCAGCGCCTGCGTCTCCGTGAACTCGGGGTTCGAGTGCGTGAGCAGGTACGTCCCGGAGATGTGGTCCTGGATGGCGCCGATGATGTTCCCGCCGAACCGCGGCGAGAGGATCTGCTCTTGGACGCGCATGAGGACGCGCGCCTCGGCGCGGGCCTCCTCGTTCTGGAGGGCGTGCATGTTCATCTCGTCGCCGTCGAAGTCGGCGTTGTACGGCGGACAGACAACGGTGTTGAGCCGGAACGTCTTGTACGGCATCACCACGACCTCGTGGGCCATGATGGACATCCGGTGCAGCGAGGGCTGCCGGTTGAAGATCACGATGTCGCCGTCGACGAGGTGGCGGTTGACCTCCCAGTCGGCCTCGACCTTCTCGGCGAGCTCCTCGCAGTTCTTCTCAGTCACCTTCAGGCGGCGACCGTCGGGGCGGCGCACGTAGTTCGCGCCGGGGTGGGCCTCGGGCCCGTTCCGGACGTACTGCCGCGCCTCCTCGACGTTGCGCTCGGTGACGTTGAGCGTCTGGGTCATCTCCTTGGCGACCCGGTCCGGGACGCCGACCTCGTTCAGCGAGAGGGTCGGGTCCGGCGAGATGACGGTCCGGGCGGAGAAGTTCACGCGTTTGCCCGACAGGGAGCCGCGGAAGCGACCCTCCTTCCCCTTCAGCCGCTGGCTGAGGGTCTTGAGGGGGCGGCCGGAGCGGTGGCGCGCCGGCGGCGTCCCGCTGATCTCGTTGTCGACGAAGGTGGTGACGTGGTACTGGAGCAGCTCCCAGAGGTCCTCGATGATCAGCTGCGGGGCGCCCGCCTCGCGGTTCTCCATGAACCGCTGGTTGATCCGGATGATGTCGACCAGCTTGTGCGTGAGGTCGTCCTCGGAGCGCTGGCCGTTGTCCAGCGTGATGGAGGGGCGCGTGGTGACCGGCGGGACCGGGAGGACCGTCAGGATCATCCACTCCGGTCGGGAGTGCTCGGAGTCGATGCCGAGCACCTCCAGGTCCTCATCCGGGATGTCCTCGAACCAGTCGCGGATGTCCGAGGGCATCAGCTTGTTCATGTCCTCCTCGGTGAGGTCCACGTCGAGGGCCTTCTCGATGGCGCGGCGGTCCTCCTTGCGCGGGCGGAACTCGCCGGCCATGATCTCGTTGATCCGGTCTAAGGCGATGTCGGTCTTCTCGGCGAGCTCCTGCGGCGAGGTGCCCGGGTCGTCCTCCTCCTCGTCGGGCTGCATCGCGGCCGCGATGCGCTCGGAGTAGTCGCCCGAGAGCACGTCCTGAACCTCGTAGTACGTGGTCGGCTTCTCGTGTTTGATGTCCGCCTGCGGCTCGCCGCAGAACGGGCAGGTCGACGCCTTCCGGGCCTGCCGGACGGCGGCCTTGAGCACGTCGTGTTCGTCGTCGCCGAGCTCCTGCGCCCGCTCGTAGCGGTCGCGGAACTCGTCGCGCTGCGCCTCGTCTAAGGCGAGCTTCCCGCACTCGCGGCAGGTCGACCGGAGCAGCCGCCGGATGAGCTTCGTGAAGCCCACGTGGATGACGGGCGCGGCCAGCTCGATGTGACCGAAGTGGCCGTTACAGGAGCCGGAGTGGGAGCCGCAGGTCCGACACTCCAGGCCGGGGTCGATGACGCCGAGCCGCGGGTCCATCAGCCCCATGTCGATCGGGTAGCCGTCGTCGTCGTACGTGTCGGCCGTGATCACCTTCGTCGCGGACATGTCCCGGTACGTCTCCGGGTCCATGAGGCCGAAGTCGATGCCGCCGAGCACTTTCGGTGTTTGCATTGACATTTAAATCGCGTCCTCCAGTTCGAGTTTCGGTCGGATGCCGAGGGCGATCATCTCGTCGAGCAGCAGCTTGAACGCGTAGCTGACCTCCAGCTCGTGGATGTCGTCCTCGTCGCCCGTGACGGGGTCGTACACCCGGCGCTGCTCGCGGTCCTCGACGGCGACGAGCCCGGTCTCCGCGGAGACGTGGACCGTCTCCGCGTCGGAGGACTCCAAGAGCCGCTCGTTGAGCACCATCGACGCGCCGTGGCCGATGATCGTGTCGCGCTCCATCTCCCCGACGCGCAGGCCGCCCTCGCGGGCGCGCCCCTCGGTCGGCTGGCGCGTGAGCACCTGCACCGGACCGCGCGAGCGGGCGTGGAGCTTGTTCGACACCATGTGGTACAGCTTGTGGTAGAAGATCGTCCCGACGAAGATCTCCGCCTCGATCTTCTCGCCGGTGACGCCGGAGTACATGACCTCCTTGCCGGAGGACTTGAAGCCGTGCTCCTCTAAGCCGCCGCGGAGCTCCTCCTCGTCTTCGCCCTGGAACGGCGTGCCGTCGACCCGCGAGCCGCGCAGCGAGCCGACCTTGCCGCCGAGCATCTCCAGCACGTGACCCACCGTCATCCGCGACGGGAGCGCGTGCGGGTTCATCACGAGGTCGGGGACGACCCCCTCCTCGGTGAACGGCATGTCCTCCTGGGGCGCGAGGTGGCCCACGACGCCCTTCTGGCCGTGTCGGGACGCGAACTTGTCGCCCAGCTCGGGGACGCGCTGGTCGCGCACCTTCACCTTCGAGAGCTTGGAGCCGTCCTCGCCCTCCATCAGCGTCACCGTGTCGACGACGCCCGACTCGCCCGAGCGCATCGTCACCGAGGTCTCACGGCGCTTCTGCGGGGAGAGCCCGCCCATGTCGTCGGGTTCCTCCAAGAAGCGCGGCGGACTGGTCTTGCCGAGCAGCACCGAGGACTCGTCCACCTTCGTCTCGGGGTTGACGAGGCCGTCCTCGTCGAGGTGGGTGTACGCGTCCTCGCCGCGCGCGCCGCGCACGTCCTGTTCGGGGATCTCGAAGCGGTCCTCCTGCCCGCCGGGGTACCGCCGCTCCTCGCCCTCGTAGGTCCGGAAGAAGTGCGAGCGGGTGAGCGCGCGGTCGACGGACCCCTGGTTCATCACCAGCGCGTCCTCGATGTTGAACCCCTCGTAGGACATCACGGCGACGACGAAGTTCTGCGCCGCCGGCCGCTTGTCGAAGCTGATCTGGTCGGACGTCTGCGTCTTCACCATCGCCAGCTGCGGGTAGTGCAGCAGGTGCTGACGCGTGTCCGGCCGGATCCGGTAGTTGGCCGAGGGGAGCCCGAGCGACTGCTTCATCATCCCCGCGCCCATGGTAATTCGCGGGCTCGCGTTGTGCTCGGGGTACGGGATCATCCCCGCGCCGATACCGAACACGAGCTGCGGGTCGATCTCGAGGTGCGTGTGGTCCTCGGTCACGTCCCCCTCGTCGACCGCGACGAGGATGTCCTCCTCCTCCTCGGCGTCGATGAACTCGACGTAGCCGCGCTCGACGAGGTCCTCGAACTCGACCTCGCCGCGTTCGAGGGCCTCGACCTCCTCGTCGCCCAGCAGGGGCTCGCCGTTCTCGACGACGATCAGCGGGCGGCGGGCGCGCCCCGCGTCCGCGTTGACGATCACTTCCTGGGTCCGGTCTTTGACCGAGACGTTCACCATCTCCGAGACGTCGCCGCGCCGGCGGGCCTCGCGGATCTGTTCGGCGAGGGCCTCGGGGTCCGGATGGGTCCCGACGAGGCTCCCGTTGACGTACACCTTCGCTTCGCGTTCTGCCTGAGCCATATTAGTCGTCCGCCGTCTGTCGTTCGACGCCCTCGATGCCGGGGATCCCCTCGACACCCATCGACGCCAGTTCTCGTTTCAGCCCCTGTTCGTCGTCTACGGTCTGTGACAGCTCCATCGCCTGCGCGAAGTTCTTCACGAGCCCGCAGTTCGGTCCCTCCGGGGTCTCGGAGGGACAGATGCGACCCCACTGGGTCGCGTGGAGGTCCCGCGCCTTGAAGTGCGGCTGCGAGCGCGACAGCGGCGAGCGCAGGCGCCGGAGGTGCGAGAGCACGCCCATGTAGTCGGTCCGGTCGACGAGCTGGGAGACGCCCGAGCGGCCGCCCACCCAGTTCCCCGTCGCGATCGGGTGTTCGAGCCGCTCGGTCAGCACGTCGGATCGGACAACCGTGTTGACGGTGAGCTCGCGGTTCCGCATGTTCGCGCGCTCGAGCTGGTACTTCACGTCGCGCGCCAGCTTGTTCAGCGCGGTCCGGAACAGGTCGCGCATCAGGTCGCCGGAGACCTTCAGGCGCTTGTTCGCGTAGTGGTCCTTGTCGTCGGCCTCGCGGCGGTCTAAGGCGAGCTCGAAGCACGCCTCGGCCATCCGGCAGAGGTAGTACGCCTTGTTGATCCGCACGTCCTCCTCGTCAACGCCCTCCTCGTGGAGGTGCGGGAGGAGGTAGCGGTCGATGACGTAGTTCGCCCGCTTGAGCTGGTAGTTCTTCCCCTGGCCGGAGGCGACGCGCTCACCGAGGGTCTCGATGGCCTCCTCGGTGGTCTGCACGTCGGCCTCCTCCAGATTCTCCAGCATGAACTTCACGATCTCGGGGTCGTCCGAGACGCGGTGGACGATCTCCTCGTCGGACTCCAGTCCGAGCGCGCGGACGAGGGTCACGAAGTCGATCGAGCCCGAGACGGACGGGAACGACACTTCGAGCAGCCCCTCGCGGTTGCGCTCGCAGAGCACCAGCGCGCGGTAGCCGCGGCGCTGAGAGAACGTCTTCGCGACCTGGATCTCGTCGCCGTACTTCGAGTCGTACTCGGCGAGGATCTTGTTCGGCGCGAGGTCCTCCGAGGTCATCAGCACGCGCTCGGAGCCGTTGACGATGAAGTAGCCGCCGGGGTCGACGGGGTCCTCGCCGATGTCGATGAGCTCCTCGTCGGAGAAGCCGGCCATGTTACACTTGTCCGAGCCGACCATGATCGGCATCCGGCCGACCTTGGTCTCGGTCGTGTCGACGACCTGCTCGGGCTCCTCCTCGCCGCCGCGCACGATGGACATCTCCATGAACACGGGCGCCGAGTAGGTGATGTTCCGGAGGCGGGCCTCCTGGGGGTACAGCAGTTCCTCGGAGCCGTCGGCCTCGCGGACGCGCGGGGTGACCATCCGCACGTCACCGAGCTCGACGTAGACGGGTTCCTGGCCCTCCTTGTCGCCGATGTCGGTCTCGATCGTCTCCTTCTCGTCGACGACCTCCTGCATCCCGCGGTCCAGGAAGTTGTTGAACGATCGGAAGTGGTGTTCGGCGAGCCGTTCGTCCGAGAAATACTCGCGTGACACCACGCGTCGGTCTTGCCTGTTCATGAGACGACTAATCGGTACACGACCGCTTCCTCGGTCGTGCGAGAGTTTCGAGTGATCTTCACCACGTCACCGACCTCGGCCTCGTCGGGGAGCGCGGGATCTGTGCGTTTGATCTTCGGTAGGTTCGTCCGTTTCACGTCGTACTCCGCCAGAACCTCGTCGACCTCTTCGGGTTCGAGGAGGACGTGATCCGGGACGAGTTCGTGTTGGCTTACGTCTACCATGGGTGGTGGTTATTGAGAGAAGCTATCACGAGATACTACAGATCGCTATATGCGCCAACGGCATAAGGCTTGCCAAGCGGCTCCGCCGCGCACGGCTCACGGCGACGGGGGCGTGCGATACCCTAACTCACGCGGGTATCACACAAAAGGGTACCGCCGCGATCGACTTGGACGCGACCGATCCGGCTGCGATCGGCCTCGCCACGACCAACCGCGCCGCCGTCGGTCCCTGTCACCGGTCACCATCGTCGGCGGGGATGACAAGCCTTATTTGCCAGACAGGGGTACGAATGACTGCGACAAGCCCGGATGGTGTAGTGGCCCATCATACGACCCTGTCACGGTCGTGACGCGGGTTCAAATCCCGCTCCGGGCGTCCCGACGCTTCGGGGTCTGTCGCTGTTTGCCCGGATGGTGTAGTGGCCCATCATACGACCCTGTCACGGTCGTGACGCGGGTTCAAATCCCGCTCCGGGCGTTCCTGTCGACGCCGACTACGAGCGAGGAGCGTCAGCGACGAGCGAGTCCGGCGTCGACGAACCCAGACAAGGGATTTGAACCAGAGAGTGGAGCGAGTGAAACGAGCGGAACGACTGAGGTTCAAATCCCGCTCCGGGCGTTTTCGTTCTTACCGATCAACGAGCGGTGAGCATCGCGAACCGCGGGTCCGGCGTCGACGAAACCTTCAAAAACCGACTCCCGGGCGACGATCGCGGTTCCGTTCTACAGATCGAGGAGCTCCCGCAGCTCCGCGACCAGCGACTCCGTCTCGTCGTCGGGGTCATCGTCGTCGCCGACGGGAGTGCGCCCGTCGAACGTCTCGTGGACCATCGAGACGCCTTCGGCCAGCGTGTCGAGCCCGTAGCCGCCCTCGAGCACGTAGGCGTTCGCGGCACCGACCTCGTCGGTGACCGACCGGATCCGGTCGGTCATCAGCGCGTACCCCTCCGAGGAGACGCGCATCCGCGAGATGGGGTCGTGGCGGTGGGCGTCGAACCCGGCCGAGACGATCACGAGGTCGGGGTCGAACCGTTCGATCGCGGGCGCGACCGCCTCGTCGATGGCGTAGAGGTAGTCGGCGTCGCCCGCGCCGGCCGCGAGCGGGAGGTTCACCGTCGTCCCCTCGCCCTCGTCGCGGCCGGTCTCGTCGAGCGCGCCCGTGTCGGGGTAGAGCCCCTCCTCGTGGATCGACGCGTAGAGCACGTCGCCGCGCTCGTAGAACACGTCCTGGGTGCCGTTCCCGTGGTGCACGTCCCAGTCGAAGATCGCGACCCGGTCCGCGGCGCCCTCGTCGAGGACGGTCTGGGTCGCGACGGCGGCGTTGTTGAAGAAGCAGAACCCCATGGCGTCGTCGGGCACCGCGTGGTGGCCCGGCGGCCGGCCGAGCGCGAAGGGGGTGTCGCGGCCGTCGTCGCCGTCGAGCGCGGAGCGAGCCGCCCACTGGGCGAGCCCCGCCGAGGTGAGCGCGGCGTCCCACGTCCCCTCGCTCGCGACGGTGTCTGGGTCCCAGTTCCCGCCGCCGTCGTCGACGAACGCCTCCAGCTCGTCGACGTACTCCGCGTCGTGGACCGCGACGACCTCCTCGCGCGTCGCTGGGTCCGCCTCGGCGTACTCGACGCCGTGCCGCTTCGCCAGCCCGCGGCGGATCGCGCGCAGCCGGTCCGGGTTCTCCGGGTGCCGTTCGCCGGTGTCGTGTTCGAGACACCGCTCGCTGTAGCCGAAGCGCATCTACTCGAACAGCGCGAAGTACGTCTCGATGTCCTCGGCCTGTACGGTCCGTCTGTCGGCGTGGCGCGCGAGCGTCGCAGCCGCGCTCGCGACGTTGTCGGCGTAGTCCTCCAAGATGTCGGCCAGCGCGATCCGCGCGTCGACGCCCACGCGGTACCGGTCGTCGATCCGGAGCCGCGCGATCCGGTCGATGGGGGCGACGGGCAGGGTGAGATCCTCGCGGCTGATCACCTGTTCGACGCCGAAATCGGACGCCATCAGCGTCTTCCGTCCGTCCTCGGTTGCCCGTTCGGCCGCGTCGATCGCCAGCTCCGCGCCGTGCGCTTGGATCCGGCGAGCCAACTCCTCGGCGGCGTCCGCGCTCACGCGGAGGTCCCCGGCGTTCCGCCGGATGATCCCGTCGACCGGCGCGAACGGCAACTCGACACTCATACACACAGTCGCGTCCGGTCGCCGTAAAACGTTTCCGTTACCCGCTCTCCGCCGCCGAGCGACTGCGTCGGCGCTACTCCGTCGCTCCCGTCGGCGGCCGCCGTCCCCGCTTGACCGTCGCTCCGTCGCCGGCTGTTCCGCGCGCCGCGCGCCCGCCCGATCAGAACACGTCGTCGGCGTCGATCGTCCCGTCTCGCTCGGGTCCGCGCACCGTGACCTCCTCGCCGAGGCGGAGGCTCGCGTCGGTCTCGACGCTCTTCGTGCGCTGGCCGTCGTCCAACACGACGGGATCGCCGGTCTGGACGACCGTCCCGGTGAACTCGACGTCCTCGGTCGACCGCTCCGCCGTCGCGGCCGCGGCGCCGCCGGCGCCCCCGCTCTCGCCGCCGGTCCCGCCGGTTCCGTCGCCGTCGGCGGTCTCGCCCGCGACGGCCTCGGCGGCCGCCTTCTGCCCGTCCTCGGCGAAGGCGCCGAGTCCGGTCTCGTTCCCGCCGCGGTCGTCGCTCCCGGAGTCGGAAGCGCCGGCTCCGCGGGCGTCGTCCGCGCCCCCGCCGGCCGCGTCGCTCCCCTCCTCAAGGACGGTGACCGTCGAGCGCCAGTTCGCGGAGGCCTCGAGGTCGTCCTGCCAGCCGTCCTGGATCTCCACGTCGGTGAAGACGACGCGATCGGCTAAGTCGATCTCGCGGTCGGCCTTGTCGCCCCACAGCGCGACGCGGATCTCGCCGGTGTCGTCTTTGATCCGGACGTTCCGGACCTGCCCCTCGGAGCCGTCGTCGCGGTCGAACGTGCGCTTCGGGTCGGTCTCGATGACGCCCCCGCCGATGTCGACGGTCTCGCCGATCTCCAGGTCCGCGATGTCGGCGGTCTCCGGGACGTACTCCACGTCCTCGTCGACGCGCTCGACGGTGCCGCGGTCGCCGACGTGGAGCTCCAAGTCGCCGTCGCGCTCGCGGACGTAGCCGTCGCCGACCTCGACGACCTCGCCGGCCTCGAACTCCTCGGCGAGGTCGGCCTTGCCGTCCCACAGCGTCACGCGCACGCGACCCGTCTCGTCGCCGACGGTGAGGTTGGCGACCCGCCCCTCGGAGCCGTCGTCGCGGTCGAACGTCCGGATCGCGTCCGTGTCGAGCACCTGTCCGACGAGGTCCACGTCGGAGGCGCCGAGCGAGAGGTCCTCCACCCGGTAGGTGTCGAGCACCTGCACGTCGACCTCGGCGTCCTCGTCCGGCTCGACCTTGTCCGCGCTCACCTCGAGGCCGCTGTACCCCTCCTTCGGGCGGCCCATGACGCGGAGCACCTGGCCGACCTCGAGCTCCTCTTCGGCCGCCGCGGCCATGTCGTCCCACAGCGCGACCCGCACGGAGCCGGAGGCGTCTGCCACGTCGACGTTGCAGACGCGGCCCTCCTCGGCGTCCTCGTCGTCGCGCTCGAACGTGCGGACGTCGCCGATGGCGGTCACCTTCCCGAGGAACTTCACCTCGTTCATCCCCGGTTCGATGTCGGCGATCGTGTCGGCCTCCTCGTCGCGCAGCTCGTGGGCGATCAGCATCGCGGCCGTCTCCTCGTCGGCGAGCCCGCCCATCTGCTCGACCTTGTCCTCGACGGCCGCCTCGAACTCCTCGAACTCGACGTCGGTGTCGAGATCCTCGTAGACGTCCTCTATCACTCCCATACGCGTACCACCTCGGTTGTCGAGTCCGCGGATAAGCGTTGTCCTTGCGGGGGTCTCGCGGTCGAATCGGGGCGCTCGCTCCGCGGGCCCCGCGGCGTCGCCGGCGCGGGTCGATGCATCGTCATACCCGTCCATCGGTCCCGTCGGTACAAAAGGTGTGCAATCCGGGCCGCCCCGTCTCCCTCCTACGCGTCGTCCGGCCGATCGGTCGCGACCGTCTCGCGGCCCCCCGCGTCGTCGTGGACCACCGCCACGGTCTCGGGGACCCCGCCGTCGAACCGCGCCTCCAGCTCGTAGCCGACCGCCGTCAGCGACTGGGTGCACAGCCGGTCCGGCGCGGACCGGTCAACCGCGGCGACGACCACGCGGAACGCGCCGTCGTCGTCGACGGCCGCGTCCGCGATCTCCGCCCCGTGACATCCCGTCTCCCCGACGACCGTCCCCGCCACCGCGACCTCGTCGGGCGCGAATCCGATCGCGGCCTCGCCGCCGGCCGATCCAGTGTCTTCCGACGGGTCGGACTCGACCTCAACGAGGTCGGTCGACAGGAGGTCGGGGTCGGCGGCGGTTTCCGGCACGCTCTCGTCCGTCCCCTCGCCCGCGGTGGTGTTGCCACCGTCGGCGTCGGCGGCGTCGGCCCCTGACTCGGCGTCCGTCCCGCCCGCCCCGCCCGGCGATCCGCCGGCACCGACACAACCCGCGACGGAGAGCGCCGCGGCCGCCGCGAGGAGGGAACGCCTGTTCATACCGGGCCGGAGGGGCGCAACGGAGATAAACGGGTACCCATTGCCGGCCCCCGACCGCGCCGCATGCGACCGTTCGCCACGCGTCCCGCGGACCGTAACCGTCTTAAGTACTAGCGCGATACGTGTATTTGAGTCCTGATAGGGTAGTGGACTATCCTCTTGGCTTGCGGAGCCAGGGACCGGAGTTCAAATCTCCGTCAGGACGCTCACTTTGCGGCTGACTCACTTCGTTCGTCAGCCGCTGCGTTCGCGCCCTGACGTGCCCTGCGCTCGCTTCGCTCCGCAGGACTCCGTCAGGACGATTTTGGACACGTCGAACGGCGAATCCTGTGAGCCGCGTCCACATCGACGACCGCGGGGCCCGCCGTCAGTCGTGCGGATGGAACCGCTCCATCGCGCGCTTGACGGCGTCCGTGTCGCCGATGAAGGTGACGTGGTCGCCGTACTCCAGCACGCTGTCCGCCGACGGCACGTGATTCTCGCCGTCGCGGCTGACGACGGCGACGAAGGTGCCGTCGGGGATCTCCGCGTTGAGGTCGCGGATCGTCTTCCCGGCGAGGTCCTCCGCGGTCACCTCGACCTCCTGTACGTCGTGGCTGTCGCCGAGTTCGTTCATCCAGTGGGTGATCGCCGGACGCTCGATCTCGTCGTCGATGGCGACGGCGGTGGCCGTCGGCGAGTCGATGCCCTTGACGCCGAGACTCTCGAACGCGTCGACGTTGTCCGGCTCGTTCACCCGGGAGTACACCGATTCGACATCGAACTTCGTGATCGCGAGCTGGCACGCGAGGAGGTTGATGTCGTCGTCGCCGGTCACCGTGATCACCCGCTTGGCGTCCTCGATACCGGCGCCCCGCAGCGCCTCCGTGTCGCTGCCGTCGCCCTCGTACACGGTGAACCCGTCCGAGCGCGCGCGTTCGATCTCTTCGTCGTCGATCTCGACGATGACGACGTACTCGCCCCGCCGCTCCAGCCGTGTGGCGAGCGCCCGGCCGACCCGACCGCCGCCGATGATTATCGTGCGCATTGGTGACACTCCGAGAACGTCGCCGATCTGCCGCGCCAGCCCGGCCTCGATCGCGACCGTCGCGAAGATGACGGCGAACACCGTCCCGACCAGCAGCTCGCCCGCCTCGACGCTGCCCGCCAGCTCCAGCTCGATCGCGAACAGCGTGGCCACGCTCGCGGGGATGATCCCGCGCGGGCCGACGCCTGCGATGAACAGCCGCTCCGGCCACGTGAACCGCTCGACGCCGGCGGTGGCGATGATCGCTCCGAGCGGCCGGAGCACGAGCATGATCACCAAGACGAGCCCGACGGCGCCGACGCCGAGCGCCGCGATCGCCTCGATGTCGATCAGCGCGGCCAGCGAGATGAACACGAACGAGAGGACGACGAGCGTCGTGTTCTCCGCGAACCGTTCGATCTCCTCTCTGTTGTCGATGTCGAGGTTGCCGAGGATGATCCCGCTCGTCGCAGCCGCCGCGATCCCCGCCTCGGCGGCGACCGCCTCGGCGGCCGCGAACGCCCCCACCGCCGCCGCCAGCACGAGGAACTGCGACGCCTGCACGTCGCGCTCGGGGACGAACTCGCTGTTCAACAGGTAGTAGATAACCACCGTCGCGAGCACCCCGGCGCCCACGCCGACGCCGAGCCGCTGGAGGAACGAGAGCAGGGTCGCGGGGACGCCGAGGTCGTCGAGCAGCAGCGTCTCGAAGATCACCACGGCGACGATCGCGGCGGTCACGTCGTTGATGATCCCCTCGGTCTCCAGCGCGGTGGCGACGTGGTCCCTGACGCGGACGACGTTGAGAATCGGCGTGATCACGGTCGGCCCCGTCGCCACGAGCAGCGCCCCGATGAGCAGCGCGATCTCCCAGCTGGCCCCTTCGAGGAACCGCACCGCGGCCGCCGTCCCGAGGAACATCACGAGGGCGCTGACCGTCACCAGCCGGAGGGAGACGGTCGACGCGCCCCGGATCCGATCGATCCGCAGGGCGAACGCCCCCTCGAAGACGATGATCGCGACGCTGAGCCCGACGATGATCTCGAGCCCGCCCCCGAACGTCTCGAGGGTCACGAGCCCCAGCACCTCCGGCCCCAACACGACGCCGATGAGGAGGTAGAAGATGACGCTCGGCACCTTCAGACGGTGAGCGATCAGTTGGACGACGAGTCCCGACACGAGGATCGCCGCGATGACCGGCAACAGGCTGGACACGTCTACCGAACGTACGACCGCCGCCCTTCTTAGTGTACTGGTGGCCGGAGCCGTCCCGCGTTGTTCGCACGCGATAACTGAAGAGAATATTCTCGCGCCGACGAATCACGCCATTGATTCGCACACACGAGCAACTATTAACTCGGTTCCACCTGTTGGTCAATCTACACCCGCGCGGATCCCTCCGCCGGGTGCCCCACCCATGACCGTCCGCGACACCATCCCGGCGCTCGCCCCCCTCTGGAGCGTCGGGAAGCGGGGTCGCGGAACGGTCGTCGCTCGCTTCGACGCCGTCGCCGCGTAAACCCCGACGCGGGGGCGGTCGGCTTCGCCCGTCGGAGCGAGCGCCGTCTTCTCTCCCCCCCTTCCGACAGTTGGACCCGGTAGCTCAAGCGGCAGAGCCTCGGGGTGAGGAATCGACTCCCTCCCGGGTCCGTATGGCAGTCCAACCCTGCCACCGCGCGACCGACATCGCGCTCCGGCTGGCGGTTCCCCGCGACGCCGCGGGCGACCTCCACGCCGGGGTTCGCGACAAGCTCGCCGGCCGCGACGGCGTCGACGTCGAACGCGTCGACATCGTCGCCCTCCGGCCGCGCCTCAACGACCTCACGGTTGAGGTCGACGCCTCGCTCCGGCTCGCGCCGGACGCCGAGGTCGACGACCTCACCGAGATCGTCGGGGTCCACGAGGCGCGTCCCCGGTAGCGGACGCCGGCCGCTCTCGGTCTCCGCGGTCCCCGACCGACGCACCGACTCCGACCGCGGCGCGAGGACTCGCGCCACCAACACAGGACACACGATGACACGAGATTCACCCTCCAGACGCACGAGACACCCCGACCTCTACACCGGTCCGGCGCCCGCCGACCGCGCGCCCTCGTGGCGCGCGACGGCCGCGCTCGCCGCCGTGCCGGTCCTGACGCTGGCGGTCGCCGCGTTCCCGACCGCGGCCGCGTTCGCCGCGGCCGCCGTCGCCGGCGCGGTCGCCGGTGTCGCCCTCCAGCGTCGGTACCCGGACGCGCTCGACCGCGTCGTCGACCGCGCGCGGTCGGCGCCCGGCGACGGTCCGGCCGGCGCCGCCGACGGCTGATCGCGACGAACCACCGATCCCGCTGACGCTCGCCCTCCAACCTTCGCCTCCCGCTGACGCTTCCCTTCCCGTTCCGCCCGCCCTTCCGATCCCGGCGCTCACCGCGGGCATCCTCATCGCTTATCCGTCGGAGTCCCCGACGGACGGATATGACCGACCGCGACCGCGGGCCCGGCGTCGGGGCGGCCGCCGACGGAGCCACCCCCGGCGACGCCGATCCGCCGGTCTCCGCCGCGCTCCGCGCCGGCGCCGCGCTGTTCAACGAGGGACACGTCCTCGCGGCGCACGACCCGTGGGAGGCGGCGTGGCTCCCGCTCGCCGAGGACCCCGACGAGCGCCTCCTCCACGGGCTGATCGCGACCGCCGCGGCGACTCATCACGCCGGCGCCCGCAACTGGTCCGGGGCGGTCAGTTGCGCCGAGAACGCGGTCGAGTACCTCGACGGGGTCGGGCCGGCGCCGCGCGGGGTCGACGTCGCCCCCGTCCGCGACTGGTGTCGCCGGCTCGCGACCGATCCCGAGACAATCGAGCGCGCGGCCCCGCCGACGCTCCGGATCGGGGGCGCGGTGCCGCGGTTCGGCGACCTCGACCTGGCGGCCGCGCGCCTCGCGGCGCCGGCGCTGGCCGGCGCGGTCGCCCCCGGCGACGAGGAGACGTTCGAGGCCGCGGCGGCGCTCGCGCACGCGGAGCGCGGCACCGGCCGGACGACGTTCGCGGAGCTTTTGTTCGCGTTCCTCCGCACGCCGGAGGCCCGTCCGCAGGTGGCCGCGCGGCTCGCGGACCACGTGGAACTGGCGGAGCGGAAGCGGCGCGACGTCGACGACCTGTTCTGATCGGACCGCGGTGATCGATGTCGGGAGTGAGTCTCGCAGGGTGGCGAGGGAAAGACGGTATTTAAACATCGAGAGCCGCGTCACTCCGGCGATCCGCACAACCGCCGCTCGAAGGACGGACGCGTCGAAAAATGTGGAAAACGGACCGGTGAGTCTCGCTAGACAGCGCGCTCAGTCGTCGGCCGGCGCCGCGCCGGAGCCGCCGTCGGCGTGCTGCTGTTTGACCCACGAGAGCTTGCCGCCGGCCGCGAGGATGTCGCGCTCGCGCTCGGAGGCGTCGAGGTCGGCGGTGAACTCCCACTCGCCGTTGACGCTCACGGTGAACTCTTCCTGCCCGGAGCGGACGCCCGCGGGCACGTCGTCGACGATCTCGAGGTCGTCGCCCTGGTCGATCTTCTCGTACGTCTCCGCGTCGATCGCGAGCGGGACGATACCGAAGTTGAAGAGGTTCGCCTTGTGGATGCGGGCGAAGCTCTGGGCGAAGACCGCCTCGATGCCGAGGTACATCGGACAGAGGGCGGCGTGCTCGCGCGAGGAGCCCTGACCGTAGTTCTCGCCGGCCACGAGGACGCCGCCGTCGGCGTCGAGGGCGCGCTGCGCGAACGTGTCGTCGACGCGCGAGAGCGTGAACTCGGAGAGCTTCTCGATGTTCGAGCGGAACTTCAGGATGTCCGCCGTCGCCGGGATGATGTGGTCGGTGGTGATGTTGTCCTCCATCTTGAGGAGGGCTTCGCCGCCGTCCACGTCGATCCCGTCTTTGATCGGCACGTCGCCGATGTTCGGGCCCTTGACGAGGCCGTCGTCGATCGCCTCGTCGGGCGAGATGATGTCGGAGTCGTCCTGACCCATGCCGGGACCGTACTTCGTCCCCATCTCGAGGCCGGGCGCCTCGAGGTCGCCGAGGTCGTCGGCGAGGTCGCGCGGGTCGACGATCTCGCCGGTGATGGCCGCCGCGGTGGCGACCTCGGGCGAGCAGAGGAAGACGGAGTCGTCCTCGATGCCAGAGCGACCCTCGAAGTTGCGGTTGAAGGTGCGCAGCGAGACGGAGTCGGAGGCGGGCACGTGACCGATACCGATACACGCGCCGCAGGTCGCCTCGGAGAAGTTGACGCCGGCCGCCATCATCTCGGCGGTCCAGCCCTCGCGGGCCAGCATCTCGGAGGCCTGCTTGGAGCCGGGCGCGACGATCATCTCGGTGCTCTTCGAGACCTCGCGTCCCTCAAGCATCTTCGCGCTGGGGAGGATGTCCTCGTAGGCGCCGTTGGTACAGGAGCCGATGATGACCTGCTCGACGTCGGTGCCCTCGTACTCGCTGACGGGGGCGACGTTGTCGGGCATGGACGGCGCGGCCACGAGCGGCTCGAGCTCGTCGAGGTCGACCTCGATCGTCTCCGCGTACTCCGCGTCGTCGTCGGGCTGGAGGTCGACGTACTCGTCTTCGCGGTCCTGACGCGCGAGCCAGTCTTTGGTCTTCTCGTCGGTCGCGAAGATCGACGACGTGGCGCCGAGCTCGGTACCGAGGTTCGTGATCGTGGTCCGCTCGGGGATCGAGAGGTTCTCGGCGCCGGGGCCGGTGTACTCGAAGATCTTGCCGACGCCGCCCTTGACGGTCAGCTCGCCGAGCAGGTGGAGCGCGATGTCCTTGGCGGTGGCCCACTCGGGGAGCTCGCCTTCGAGGTGGACGTTGACGACCTCGGGCATCTCGACGTAGTAGGGGCCGCCGCCCATCGCGACGGCGATGTCGAGCCCGCCGGCGCCGATCGCGAGCTGGCCGAGCCCGCCGGGGGTCGGCGTGTGCGAGTCGGAGCCGAGCAGCGTCTTGCCGGGCGCCGCGAAGTTCTCCTTGTGGACCTGGTGGCAGATCCCGTTGCCGGGCCGGGAGAAGTACGCGCCGTACGTGCCGGCCGCGGAGCGGAGGAACCGGTGGTCGTCGGTGTTCTTGAAGTCGAACTGGTACGTCTGGTGGTCGCAGTACTGCGCGGCGAGCTCCGTTTGGACCTCGTCCATCTCCAGCGCCTCGAACTGGAGCCACACCATCGTCCCCGTCGTGTCCTGCGTCAGCACCTGGTCGATCTCGATGCCGATCTCCTCGCCGGGCGTCAGCTCGCCCTCGACGAGATGGTCATCGAGGATTTTCTCCGTAATCGTCTGTCCCATATCATCCGAAGTTGGCTCTCCCGAGGATATAAAACCCGCGAGTTTTCTGCAAGATCGACCGTGTTAGATCGGTCGAACCGGCGGATTTTGCGGACAGGCGAGACTGGTACCACCCACCATGACAGGGATAGACGTAACGAGTGTATAAGGCCGATAAAGGCCTATATCGTCCGAAATCGAGGGTTTCAGCGAACACCGCGATCTGAGCGATCGGGGTCGCGATCGCGGGCGACACCGTTTAGTCTCGCCCGCGGGTCCGGTCGAGCATGTTCGACTCGGGAGCGAGGGTCGCGGCGGCGCTCGAAGGAGGCGACGCCGACCTCGACGACGAGCAGCGACAGCCGAACGGGGTCGACCTCACGGTCGGCGCCGTCTTCGAGCAGACGGAGCCGGGCGCGGTCCGCCGCGACGGGAAGCGAGTGGGGGAGCGCGAGGAGATCGAGCCGGAGGACGGCGCGTACCGGCTGGACGCGGGGACGTACGTGGTCCGGTACGGCGAGCCCGTGCGGATCCCGGACGAGCGGATCGGGTTCGTGCTCCCGCGGTCGACGCTGCTGCGGAACTCCTGTACCCTCGACACCGCGGTCTGGGACGCGGGCTACGAGGGGGTCGGCGAGGGGCGGCTCGACGTGGGCCACCCGATCGAGATCGAGCCGGGCGCGCGGATTGCCCAGCTGGTCCTCGCGCGGGCGGACCACGACGGGACCTACGACGGGACGTACCAGGGCGAGCGGCTCTGAGCCGAGCGGCGGCCGCGATCGCGGCGAAGGCTGCCGGAAGCTGCGACTCCGAGGAGCCGTCGCTCCCGTCACTCGCCCGCCCAGTCGCCGCCGACCCGGTCGATCCCCATCATGTCCGCGCCCGCGTGCTCGGTGAACACGACCTTCGCGTTCGGCTCCGGGACGCCGAACTCGGCGACCGCGTGCTCCATCACGGCGAGCGCGAACGCGCGCTTGTACTCGAACGGGCGCCCCTCCCTGATCTCGGCGTCGAGGAACAGCAGGGGTCCGTCGACGGCGCGGCCGAGGCCCATCGCCGAGCGGTCCAGCTCCGAGACCGTCACCGCGACGTGCCCAGCGGTCGTCTCCATCTCCTCGACGTACCGGTCGGTGACAAACGCGGCGAACGACTCGCGCTCCGCCGGCGAGAGCGACAGGCTCGTCGAGAACTGTAAGAGCGGCATACGCGGGAGTCGACGCCGAGGCTCTTTGACGTGTCGGCGAGACGGGCGCGTCGCTACGGTTGATCGTCGAGCCACACGGTCGCGAATCTCACCACCGAAAGAGACCGGCCGCTCTCGAGTAATCAAAGGAACGAACGGCACGCCCGTGCCGGGAAAAGGTGGCACGAGCGTGTCGTTCAGTAGGTCCCCGCTGACGCTTCGGCCCTCCAAGCGAAGCGTCACCTGAGACAAGCGGGGGAATGCACTTAAGCGTGCCGGGGGCGGCAGCGTTGTCGCCGTAGGGGCCCGGTGAGATCGTCGCGACGGGGGGAACCGCCCTCGGTCACTGCTTCGCCGGGTGGTCATCGCGGAGCCGGGACTGCCCCGTCCCGAGGAGCCGCTCGCGGAGGGTGCCGTCGCCGCGCGGCGCGCCCCCCGCGTCGTCCGGATCGGGGACGAGCCCGCGCTCGCGCAGCTCGGGAACGACGAGGTCGACGAAGTCGGTCAGCGAGTCGGGGCGGACGACCTCCTTCACGTTGAAGCCGTGGACGCCGACCTCCTCGTGCCAGTACGCCAGCTCGTCGGCGACCTGCTCCGGCGTGCCGACGATCTTCGGGGAGGTGGTGCCGAGCCCGCAGAACTCCGCGACCTCGCGGACGGTCCACTCGCGGTCCGGCTGGGCCTTCGTGAACGCGTTCATCGTCCCCTGAATCGCGTCGGTCTCGATGTGTTCGACCTTCTGGTCGGGGTCCAGCTCCGAGAGGTCCATGTCGAGGAAGCCGGAGAGGAGCGCGAGCGTCGCCTCGACGTCGACGTGGCTCTTATACGCCTCGTGTTTCCGTTCGGCGGCCGCCTCCGTCTCGGCGACGATCGGCACGACGCCGATGAAGAAGCGGAGGCTCTCGGGGTCTCGCCCGTGGTCCGCCGCCCGCGACTTCACGTCCGTCATGTACTCGCGGACGCCCTCCTCGGTGGGCTGACTGGCGAAGACGCCCTCGGCGTTCGCGGCCGCGAACTCGCGCCCGCGGTCCGACGAGCCCGCCTGATAGATTACGGGCGTGCGCTGCGGAGAGGGTTCACAGCCGTGGGGACCGGGAACCGAGAAGTGCTCGCCCTCGTGGTCGATCGCCGAGACCTTTTCGGGGTCGGTGTACCGGCCCGCCTCGCGGTCGACCTCGACGGCGTCCTCCTCCCACGACTCCTCCCAGAGCTTGTAACAGACGTCGAGGAACTCGTCGGCCCGATCGTAGCGGGTCTGTTTGTCCATCCGCTCCGAGAGCCCGAGGTTCTCGGCGGCCGACTCCAAGTAGGAGGTGACGACGTTGAGCGCGACCCGCCCGTCGGTGAGGTGGTCGAGCGTGGAGAACTCCCGCGCGAGCTGGTAGGGGTGCGTGTAGGTCGTCGAGCGCGTCACGGCGAAGCCGAGGTCGTCGGTGACCTCCGCCATCGCGGGGACGACGAGCTGCGGGTCGCTCGCGGGCGTCTGGACCGCCTTCTCGACGGCCGTCTCGCGGTCGTCGCCGTACACGTCGTAGATCCCGCGCACGTCGGCGAAGAACACCGCGTCGAAGCCGCCGCGCTCGGCGGTGCGCGCGACCTCGGTCCAGTACTCGCGATCGGTGTACTCCGGCGACCGGTCGCCGGGGTAAGTCCACGACCCGGGCGAGACGTGCTCGACCGAGGCCATGGTGAAGAGGTTGAGGTGCAGGTGATCGGACATAGCGTGCGGTACGCGATCCGCGGGTAATACCCCACAGAAAGGGGCGGCACTTGTCGGCGTCGGGGACGCGGCGCTCGAGGAAGCGATAGTCGGTGACGCCGCGGTCCGAGACGGACCGAGCGGAAGGGGCGACCGACCTACGCCGACTTCGCCTCCGGCGAGGAGACGTAGGCGGCGAAGTCGGAGGTGGTGATGATCCCGATCGGCTCGTCGCCGTCGACGACGGGGACGTGGTGGATCCCGTGTTCGACCATCGTCGCGGCCACCGCCGAGACGGAGTCCTGCGCGCTCGCCGTGATCGGGTCACGGCTCATGTAGCGCTCGACCGTGGTCTCAGCCTTCGGCTGGCTCTTCGCGACGATGTCAACGAAGTCGGTCGTGGTGAGGATGCCGACCAAGGCGCCGTCGTCGTCGACGACCAGCGCCGAGCTGATGTCGTTGTCGAGCAGCACGGCCGCCGCGTCCTCGACCAGCGTGTCCGGCGTCACCGTGTACAGGTCGCTCGTCATCAGCCGCGCGACGAACACATCTTCGATCTCGTCCATACCCATACGTTCCGCCGTCGACGTATAAAGCGTTGCCACGCGGATCCGGTGGTCGGCGGGGTCGGGGAGGTCGGGGAAGTCGGAGGTAGAGACGAGGGTGGAGGTAGGGGCGAGGGTGGGGCCAGGGGTAGGGACGGTGGTAGGGGAAGGGGTGGAAGTGGGGGGAGTGGCGAGGGTGGGGCCAGGGGTAGGGGCGAGGAGGGCAGGGGTAGGGACGGTGGTGGGGGAAGGGGTGGGGAGACGGGGCGATCGCTTACAGGAACCGCGAGAGCCCGGATTGACGCCGCGGGCCGGCTCCCGCGGGGTCGGCCACCCACGCGGTCCGCTCGTCGCGGAGGCGGTCTCGGTCGGTCGCGGGCGGATCCGCGGGCTCGTACGCGTCGCAGGCCGCGCCGCAGTCGCGCCCGGGGTCGACGACCCGGTCGAACCGGTCGCAGTACGGGCGCCCGTCGGCGGTCGTCGTCGCGTGCGCGCAGGCCGGCGGGTCCGGGCGCCACCCCTTCCCGTAGGCGCGCTCGGCGATCCGGCGGCGCTTCCGCGCCTTCGCCGCGGGGTCGACGAGCGCCACGTCGGTCCGGAGCCCGCGCTCCTCGCGGATCTCGACGCCGGGCGCGCCGGGATCGAGGGGCGTCGGCTCCCGGACGACCTCGCGGTCGCCAGACTCGGGGTCGAACCGCCAGACGCCGATCGACTCCGGGATCCGGTTGAGGTGCGCGCGGGTGACGTACGAGGCGGTCGCGAGCACGACCTCGTCGAACAGTCCCAGCGCGGCGTCGTACCGCAGCTGGGCCGACAGGTCGCCGGGCGTGCCGAGGTCCGGCTTGTTCTCGATCGCTGTCAGCGAGCCGACCCAGTCGTCGGGGTACCGTGCGGTCGCGCGCACGACCGGGCGCCCGTCGCGGCGCTCGCGTTCGAGGTAGCCGACCTCGGCCGCGCGCTCGGCGACCGCCTCGGCGCGGTCCGGGGGGAGGTCGAACGCCTCCGCGAGGGGGACCGCCTCGCCCGGGCCGACGGCGGCCTCGATCGCGGGGTCCGGGATCCGGGCGGGCGAGATCGCTGCGCGCCGGTCGAACGCCGGCCCGGGGGTCAGCACGCAGACGTCGACGATCCGGCCGCCCGGGTTCTCGATCCCCGCCCCGAGCTGGCGGGCGACGACGCGGTCCGGGGATTCGAGCGCGGCACACAGCGCCAGCTCGAACCGGAACTCCATGGGCGAGCGTGGGCCGCGGGCGAGTAAAGCGCGTCGGCCGCAGCGGGGTCGCGGGCGGGACGTGGCGAGGTCGAGGACGGGACGTGGCGGGAGAGGCGGTGACCGCCGCGGTCGAAACCGGTATTCCCCGGCGGCGCCAACGCGGACCATGCGCCGGGTCACCCGGAACCTCCTCGTCGCCATCGCCCTGGTCGCCGTCGCCCTGCTCGCGTTGGGGGCGCTCCCGAGCTACCTCGGGAGCGGCGACCCGTACTACCTCACCGCCGAGCCGATCGAGACGAACGAGACCGCGGCCGACGTGAACAACGTCTCCGACCGGCGGTACCCGTTCCTCACGAGCGCCCTCGCGAGCGACGACGGGCGGTCCGACCCGTACCTGGCTGACTCGTACGGGATCAAGGAGTGGTTCACCCACACCCCGTTCGACGAGGTGGACGCCCTCACTCGGCAGGTGCCGGAGGCCGCGACCGACGACGGGGTCCGCGTCCGCCGGGACGGGCGGGTCTACCACGTGGAGGTGGTTCGGCCGTGAGCGACGACCTTCGCGACCTGCCGGCCTTCGACGACGGCCGCAACCACTCGCTGCCCGGCGAGCCGGAGTGGCCGGTCCGGGAGGTCGTCGTCGAGTACGACGAGGGGTGGTTCGTCGGCGGCTACGACCGCGTCGAGCAGCCCGACGGGACGGAGAAGAAGTACTACTGGGCGGAGCTGTCGCCCGCGACGGTCGTGGTCGCGGTCGCCGACGACCGGGTGCTGTTCGTCGAGCAGTACCGCCCGACCGTGCGGAACACCCAGCTGGAGCTCCCCGCTGGGATCGTCGAGGCCGGCGAGTCGTACACCGAGGCGGGGGCCCGCGAGCTCGCCGAGGAGACCGGCTTCGAGCCGTCGTCGACCGCGCTGCTCCAGGAGGTGTGGTGCTCGACGGGCGTGTTGCGCCACAAGCGCGGCTACGTGTTCGCGGAGGGGTTAGAGCCGGTCGACGTCGACCACGACAGCAACGAGTTCCTCGTCCCGCGGTCGGTCCCGATCGATGAGGCGCTGGCGATCGCCCGGGAGGCGCCGACGAACGACGCGACGCTGGAGGGACTGCTGTTGGCCGAACACGAGGGGCTGCTGTAGGCCGAACACGAGCGACTCCGGCGGAACCCGACGCGCGTCCAGTTCCCCGCGCCGACGGGGAGGTATTAGTCGCCTCGGTCCCAGACTCTCCTCATGAGCCGGACCTCGGACCAGTCGGTGTTGCTGTCGGACGACCCCCCGCTCGACCTCCGCCTCTCGGATGGGGAGCTGGAGGTGACCCGCGAGCGCATCGTCTCCTTCATCGCCGACCTCGTCGACGACGCGGGCGCCGAGGGCGCCGTCTTGGGGCTCTCCGGCGGGATCGACTCGACGCTGACCGCGTACCTCGCCGTGGAGGCGCTCGGCGAGGACGGGCTCCACGGGATCACGATGCCCGCGGAGGTGAACGACCCGGACGTGATGAGCGACGCCGAGCGCGTCGCCCACGACCTCGAGATCGAGTACGACGTGGTCGAGATCCAGCCGATCGCGGAGGCGTTCTTCTCGGCGTTCCCCGAGGCCGAAGGCGACCGCACGGCGGCGGGCAACGTCTACGTCCGGACCCGCGCGGTGCTGAACTACTTCGTCGCCAACGCCGAGGACAGGGTCGTGTTGGGGACCGGGAACCGGGCCGAAGCGATGACGGGCTACTTCACGAAGTACGGCGACCAGGCGGTCGACTGCAACCCCATCGGGAACCTGTACAAACAGCAGGTGCGCCAGCTGGCCGCCCACGTCGGCGTTCCGCGCGACCTCGTGATGCAGGAGCCGACCGCGGGCATGTGGGAGGGACAGACCGACGCCGCGGAGATGGGGCTCGACTACGACACCGTCGACGCGATCCTGGCGGTCCACGTCGACGGCGGGCTCTCGCGGGCGGCGACGATTCGCGAACTTAACGTGCCCGAGGAGGCCGTCGACCGCGTGGTCGAGCTGTACGAGCGCAGCGCTCACAAGCGCTCGATGCCGCCCGCGCCCGAGCGGTAGGCGGCGGGCGGAAGCGGACGGTAGGGCCGAACGAACCGGTCAGCGGGAGTTACGCGTTCTGCGCCCGTTCTTTCGCGACCTCCGCGATCCCGGCGTTCGCCGAGCAGTTCGGACACGCGTGTATCCGACCGCGGGGGTCCGCGAACACGCGGGCGAACCGTTCGGAGACGTGCGCCTCGCAGTGTTCACACGTGGGCATAGTGGGGAGCGGTATCGTGGATCATGTTCGGTACACCTTCACTTGGCGCTACGGCCTCAAGACCCCTTTCCGAATTCTCTCCCAAATTCGACCCAGATCCGGCGGTTCGGGCGGTGAAAGCGGGACGAAAGAGAGATGAGCGTGAAGAGAAAGCAGGGTGAAATCGGGATGAAAGCGGGCTGAAAGCGAACCGAAAGCGCCGGTAGCGGTCACGGAACGCGACCGAACGGCGAGTCGAAAAAACGGCGGGCGGAAAGCGGCGAGCGAAAAACGGGAGAGACGAGACCGACGCCGCGGTCAGAACGCGCGGAGCGCTTCGAGGACCTCGTGCGCGGAGCCGTCGTCGATGGCCTCGCGGGCCAGTTCCAGGCCCTCCTCGATCGAGTCGGCGTCCTCGCCGGCGTAGATCCGCAGCGCGGCGTTGACCGCGACCGCGTCGGCGAAGGGGCCGTCGCGCTCGCCGGCCAGCACCGCCTCGGTGATCGCGGCCGACTCGGCCGCGACGTCGTCGACCGCGAGGTCGTCCTCCTCGAGGTCCATCCCGTACTCCGCGGTCTCGATCTCGAAGTCGGTGAAGGAGGCGCCCTCGGAGCCCGCCGCGTCGTCCGCGTCGTCGCCCGCGTCCCACTCGGCGACCTTGGTGTAGCCGGGGCGCACGTCGTCGTACCCCTCCATCCCCTGGAACATGAGCACGCGGTCGAGGTCGTGGAACTCGCTCTCGACGAACGTGTCGACCACCTTCTTCGCGAACGCGAGGTGGTAGAACGAGCCGAGGTGCGTGGAGGCGCCGGCGGGGTTCGCCAGCGTCTCGATCGTGTTGACGAACGTGCGGACGCCCATCATGTCCCGACGCTCCCAGAGGTCGTCGACCGCGGGGTTAAAGGCGGGCTGGTAGTAGAAGCCGAAGCCGGTCTCGTCGACCATGTCGGCGGAGTCGGCGGGCGTCAGCTCGGTGTGGACGCCCAGCTCGTCTAAGACGTGCTTGTAGGCGTCCTGCTTCTGCGTGGGCACGCGGTCGCCGGAGTGGACGACGACGGGAGTACCCGCGGCCGCCGCGACGGCGCCCGCCGCGACGCCGAGGATCGCGGACCGCCCCTTCCCGTCGTAGTTCGCGCCGCAGTCGACGGGGTCGGCGTTGGGCTCGGCGTACTCGACGCGGTCGCACATCACGTCGACGTACGCGCCCAGCTCCTCGGGCGTGTTCCGCTTCCAGCGGTTGGCGAGCCAGAACGCCCCGAGCGTCGTCGGGTCGGGCTCGTCCGCGAGAACCCGCTCGAACGCCTCGGTCGCCTGTGCGCGCGTGAGGTCGTCGGCCGACTTGTGGCCGGAGCCGCAGACCTCGGTCATCAGCCGCTTAAGGGGCCAGTCGCCGAACTCCTGAGTCGCCTGAGCCATACGCTCCGTTCGGCCTTCCCGACGAAAAGTCCCCCGCTCGCCTCCCGAACGCTGGGAACCGAAGAGCCCCCGCGTCGGCGGGGACGCGTGACCCGTCGCCGCCTCGGACGAGGGACCCGTCGCCGCCTCGATCGCAGTGCGCGCGAGCGACGAGCCCGGTGATTCGGGGGCGATCGCACCCGTTCCGTGGTACTTGGTCGCATAGTATAAACAGACAGATGTCTATTTCTAACTCAATAAAAGTCCAGAACAACCAACTCTATCGCTACTAGATTCTGTGATACACCTTGAAAGCCGTTAGAGCTATATGATCGTCCATCTAGAGAACAGTTGTTCCCGATGACGTCCAAATCCGTCGCCACCGCGCTCACGCTGTATCGCGCCCGCACGCTGACGCTCGAACAGGCCGCGACCGTCGGCGGCTGCTCGACGACGCAGCTCGAGGAGAGCGCCCGGGCGTTCGCCCCGGCCCCGGGCGAGGCCCCCGCTGACGACTGATCGGCCCCGAACCCCCGTCCCCGTCGAACCGCCTCCGAAACCCGTAGATACCTCGACGCCTTACCTCTGGCAATGAGTCTGGACGCCGACTGGCGGGCCGACCTCGACGCTGTCGACGCGGCCCTCATCGACGAGTACCAGAGCGGCTTCCCCGTCGAGCCGCGCCCCTTCGAGCGGGTGGCCCGCGAGATCGCGGCCGAGACGGGCGTCGAGGTCGACGCCGACGAGGTCCTCGACCGCGTGCGCGACCTCCGAGAGCGCGGCGTGTTCCGGCGGTTCGGGGCCGTCCTCAACCCGCCCGTCATCGGGTCGTCGACGCTGGCGGCGGTGCGCGCGCCCGAGGACCGCTTCGACGAGGTCGCCGAGGTCATCAACGGCTACCGGCAGGTGAACCACAACTACCGCCGCGACCACGAGTGGAACCAGTGGTTCGTCGTCACGGCGGGCTCGCGGGAGACGCGAGACGCGATCCTCGCGGAGATCGAGGAGCGGACCGGCTGCGAGGTGCTGAACCTCCCGATGCTCACGGACTACTACATCGATCTGGAGTTCCCCGTCGTCAACGGCGACCGGTTCGCGCGGGAATCGCTGGAGCGGACGGCGGTCTCCGCCACCCGCATCTCCGAGAGCGCCCGCGGCGATCTCACGCCCCTCGAGGGAGACCTCCTCCTGGCGATCCAGGACGGCTTCCCGCTGTCTCCGACCCCCTACGCCGACGTGGCGGAGGAGATCGACGCCCCCCTCGACGACGTGCTCGCGGCGGTCGAGCGCCTCCTCGCGGACGGCTGCATCAAGCGCATCGGCTGCGTCGTCAACCACGTCGTCACCGGGTTCACGAACAACTGCATGGTGGTATGGGACGTGCCCGACGACGAGCTCGACGAGCGCGGCGAGGCCGTCGGGAGCCTCCCGTACGTCACGCTGTGTTACCACCGCCCGCGCCGGAGCGACCAAGACTGGGAGTACAACCTGTTCACCATGATCCACGGGCGCGAGGCCGAGGCGGTCGACGCGAAGATCGACGAGCTGGCGGCCGACCACCTCCCCGTCCCACACGAGCGGCTCTACTCGACCGAGACGCTCAAACAGACCGGCGCGCGGTACGAGGATCTGGTCGCGGACGGGGAGTAGAGAGAGAAAAAGGAGAAACGAACCGGTTCAGTCGTCGCCGAGGACGGTCGTGTGCTCCCCGTCGGCGGAGTCGGCGGCGGTACCGCCGTCGAGACTCGCGGCCTCGGAGCCCGCACCGAGCCCGCGCTCGGCGCCGAGGCGGTCGAGCGCGTCCGCGCCCGCGACCGCGACGACGACGAACCCGACCTTCGAGACGATGTCGAGGTAGACGAACACGAGCATCTCCGTCGCCGGCGTCAGCAGGCCGAATCCGGTTGGCGCGAGCAGCCACACGACCGGGTACAGCGTCCAGAGGACGACGGTGATGTTCCGAAGCGTCCCGAAGACGGCGCGGACCCGGTCGGCCTCGGCGGAGGCCGACCGCGGGAGCGAGACGAGCAGCCCGTAGACGAGCGCGGCGTACGCGGCCGCGGCGACGCCGAACAGGACCCACGAGACGGTTCCGACGGTAGCGACGGCGGCGATTCCGCCCGCGATGATGACCACGTCGACCGCGATCAGGCCGCCGAGCAGCCGGCGCGACGGGCGGGCGAGCAGCCCGAGGTACAACAGGAGCAGCGGCGTCGTTATCAGCCAGTCGACGTAGCGGGCGACCGGGAGGTCGCCGCCCGGCGTCGGCACGGTGCCGAAGCCGAGCGCCATCGCGAGGTACGCGAGCGCCGCGACGCCGGTGACGCCGGCGAGCGTCCCGTAGTAGACCGCGTGCGACTCGCCGGTCTCCGAGGACCGGGAGTACCACGCCCACAGCGGGGGGACCGTGCCGGCGCCCATCGCGAGCAGCCCGATCCACGCCCAGACGGTGGTGTCGGCGAGCATCTCAGTTCACCCCCTCCCCGTCCGGGAAGTCGAAGGAGCCGTCCGCGTCCCCCGCGTCGGTCCCGCCCTCGGTCCCCCCGTCGGAGACCGCGGTGGCGGACGCGTCGGGGCCCGCGCCGTCGGACGGTCCGCCGGACGCGGCGCCGAGGCCGTCGTCGGCCGCGAACTCGAAGTCCTCGACCGCGTCGCGCAGCGCGAGCGCGCGGTCGGAGAGCGACTCGGCGGCGGTTTCGACCGCGCCGAGGGTCCGCTCCTGTTCGTCGACCGCGCCGGTCACGTCGCCGGCCGCGCTCGCGGTCTGTGCGCTGATCGCGGAGACGTCCTCCACGTGCCCGACCACCGCGTCCACGGAGTCGGCCTGCGTCTCGGTCGCTCGGGTGATCTCGGTCATGCTCGTGTCGGTCCGCTCGGAGGCCTCCGCGAGGCGTTCGAGCGCGTCGATCGACGTCTCGACGGTGTCGACGCCGGCGGAGATCCGCTGTTCGGTGCGTTCCATCGCCGCGGCGCCCGTCTCCGCGCGCTCCTGGACGGCGTGGATCCGCGCTTCGATTTCGCTCGCCGACTCCTGCGTCTCCTCGGCCAGCGCCTTGACCTCCTCGGCGACGACCGCGAAGCCGGCGCCGTCGGCGCCGGACCGGGCCGCCTCGATGGAGGCGTTCAGCGCGAGCAGGTTCGTCTGCTCGGCGATCTCCGAGATAGTGTCGACGACCTCGCCGATCTCCTCGACCTCCTCGGCGAGCGCCTCGACCTCCGCGGTCGTCTCCGCGGTCGTCTCCTCGACCGCGTCCATCTCCGCGAGCGCCTCCTCGGCGGCCTCGCGGCCCTCCTCGCCGACCGCGGCGGCGTGCTCCGCGGTCTCCGCCACGTCGGTGACGGTGGAGGCGACCTCCTCGGCCGACGACGCGAGGTTCTCGGCCTCGTCGGTCGCCGCCTGCAGGTCGTCGCGCTGGGTGCGCGCCCCCTCCGCGATCTCCTCGACCGCGTCGCTCACGGTCCCGGTCGTCGTCCGCAGGTTCTCCGTGCGGTCGTCGACGGTGCCGGCCACGTCGGCGGTGTCCTCGGCGACGGTCGCGACGGAGGCGACCGTCCCCTCGAGCTCGTCGGCCATCTCGTTGAACGCGGCGCCGACCCGCGCCATCGCCTCGTTGTCGCTGTCGGGGTCGACGCGCTGGGTCAGGTCGCCGTCGGCCAGCGCGCGCATCGCCGACTCGTACTCGGTCGCCTTGCGCTCGACCGTCTCGGCGCGTTCGGTCGCCTCTCGGCGGGCCCGCTCCGCCTCCTCGCGGGCGTCCTCGGCGTCGTCGATCTCGGACCGGAGCGACGTTCGCATGGCGTCGAACGCCCGGAACAGCCGCCCGATCTCGTCGGTGCGTCCCGTCTCTAACCGCACGTCGAGGTCCCCCTCGGCCATTCGCTCGGCCTTGGCCGTGAGCTGTCGCAGGGAGATAACCGTGTTCGATCCGACGGTGACGCCGATGAGCGCGAGCCCGATCACCGTCAACAGCGTCATCCCGATGAGTCCGGAGCGCACCTCTGCGCCCGCGGCCCCGACCTCGTCCGCGCGGAGGTAGACGATGACCCCGTATGAAACTGAGACCCCCATGACACCGATCAGCGACAGCGCGAGCTTCGCGCCGTAACTGGACCGGATGCCGGAGGACGATCCCTCTTGCATAGTGTAAGGGAAAACTGGGATCGTATCGACATAATAACTGTCTCCCGAATATTGCGTGTGATAACGCTGTGGTACCGATATCGGTCGTCGAAGCGAGGACGGCCGCAGTCGGGAGCAAAAGCGGCCTCAGCCGAGGAGCGAGGGCAACCTCAGCCGAGGAGGTACCGCGCCCACGGGTACCGCTCGACGAGGGGCCGACCGCCGACCTCGTACTCCTCGACGATCGCGTCGAGCCCGAGGATCCGCCCGGCGCCGAAGGCGGCGACCGAGAGGAACACGAGCATGTACGCGAAGTCGCCGTTGATGTAGCCGTGCGCGATGTCCCAGTTCCCGAGGTAGAACAGGAGCATCATGAACGCGCCCCAGAACGCGGCGAGCCGGGTAAGCAGGCCGACTATCACGCCAAGTCCGATGAGGACCTCTCCCCACGGCACCGCGACGTTCACGAAGTCGACGAACAGCGCGTTCTCGCCCATCGCGGCGAACAGGCCGGCCGCCGGGCTCCCGTTCGCGGCGGGCGCGTTCTGAAGGTATCCCGCGGCGTTGAACTCGCCGCTGAGGACCTTTTCGAGGCCGCTCTGGAAGAAGGCGAGTCCGATCATCAGCCGCAGCGCCAGAATGAACCAGACGCTGAGGGTGTGGAGCCGTCCCTCCACCGATACGCCACCGATCGTGCTTCGCAGCGCGACTTCTTTGGATGACATACGTCCCTGACTCTCGGAGGAGGATTAAAAATGGACCAGCCTTCTCAGGCGGTGCGATCCGCTCGGAACCGGTACGTTGAGGGCGTCGCCGCCCGCGTGGGAGAACATGGCGAACGCCTTCGACAGGCTCGGGTACGGGACGTACAAGCTGGCCGACGGCGAGGAGTGCGTCTCCGGCGTCGCCCACGCGATCGAGACGGGGTACCGACACGTCGATACGGCGCAGGGGTACGACAACGAGGCGTCGGTGTCTGCGGGGATCGACAGCACCGACGTCGACCGCGACGAGCTGTTCGTCGCGACGAAGCTCTCGACGGACAACCTCTCGTACGACGACGCGACCGCGACCGCGCGGGTGAGCCGCGACCGGCTCGGCGTCGACTCGATCGACCTCCTGTACGTCCACTGGCCGATCAATACCTACGATCCCGAGGAGACCCTCCCCGCGCTCGACGACCTCGTCGACGACGGCGTCGTCGACCGGATCGGGCTCTCGAACTTCCGACCCGACCAGCTCGACGAGGCCATCGACCGGCTGGATCACGACGTGTTCGCGCATCAGGTGGAGTGCCACCCGCTGCTCCAACAGGAGGAGCTGCGCGAGTACGCGGTCGAGCACGACCACTGGCTCGTGGCCTACTCGCCGATCGCGCGCAACCGCGTCGCCGACGTGGACGTGTTAAAAGAGATCGCCGCGAACCACGACGCGAGCCCGGCGCAGGTGAGCCTCGCGTGGCTGCTCTCGAAGGAGCGCGTCGCTCCGATCCCGAAGGCGGCCGACGTCGATCACGTCGAAGCCAACTGGGCGGCCCGCGAGATCGACCTGACCGACGAGGAGATCGCGCGGATCGACGCGCTCGACCGCGGCGAGCGGGTCGTCGACTTCGAGGAGGCGTCGTGGAACCAGGCGTGAGCGCGCCGCGGAACCGGCGGTGATCCGGCGGTCCGGACGGTCTCGGGAGGCCGTGTATTCCGGGCGATCCCGAGGGGGCGCGTATTCCGGGCGATCCCGAGAGTCCGTATATAGCCGTACGGACCCGTACGGGTCGCTATACGGCCCTCATAGTCGATTTTACGTGCCGAGCCGTCGATCCCGTACCCGTGACCGACACCGAGACCGACTCCCCCGGACGGCCCGTCCTGCTGGCCGCGACGCCGAGCGCGGAGCGGGTGGAGCGGTGGCTCCGGACGCTGGCGCTCTTGGCCGGCGCGCTCGGCCTGCTGGTCGGGCTGTTCACGCTGGAGCTCGTCGTCCGGCTGTGATCGAGCGCGGGTTCGGGCGCCGCCCGGGCGGAACTGAACGCGCGGACGCACCGAACCGGACCGCAGACGCCGCGTCGACTCGGGTTTCACTTCCGCTTTCGGGCGCGTTTTTAAAAGGCGTCGGCACGACGAGTCGGGTATGAGCCAGTCCACGTTCGACGACGACGACCTGTTCGGCGAGGCCGCCGAGGAGACCCGTGCCGAGGTCCGAGAGCACCTGCAGGCCGCGCGCGCGGAGCTTCCCGACGCGGACGCCGTGTGGGAGACGGACGCGGACAACGTGCTCGGCGCCCTCAACGGGCTGAAGTCGGCGCTTGACGTCGGCGACGCGGTCGACAGCGTCCGCTCGGCGAAGAAGGCGTACGTGCTCGGCGAGCGCGCCGACGCCTTCGAGGACGCCGAGGATTTGAAAGCGGAGATCGAGGAGCTGGAGTCGCTCGTCGGCGACATCGAGGCCGCCGCGGAGGAGGTCGCCTCGCTCACCGGGACCGTCCCCGCGATCCGCGGCGCGCTGCAGGACGCGGCGGAGGCGAGCGAGGACGAGAGCGAGGAAGACGAGGAGTAGCGCCGCCTCGTTACCTCCGTTCTTTTAAACCGACTCCCGTTCGACGACCGCCGCCGCGAGCTCCGCGAGCGCGTCGCTCGCGAGGTCGAGCAGGATCTCGCCCCGCTCCGCGCCGCCCGCGCTCGGGTCGCCGACGACGCCGTTGTCGGTGAACTCGTCGGCGTCGTGCGCGAGGTTCACGCCCGAGACCCACTCGCCCCAGCGGTCCGCGGCGCCCTCGCGGGCGGCCTCGATCCGGTCTTCCCGAACGAGCGCCGGGTTCGTCGCGCGCAGCAGCGCCGTCTCCAGCGGGCCGGCGTGGCCCATGTCGCCCGCGTGCTCGCCGACCGCCTCGAACCAGGTGAACGCGACCGCGTAGCCGTCGTGAGCGTCGTCGCGGGAGAACCGGCGGGCGACCTCGGCGAGCGCCTCGACGTTGCCGCCGTGCCCGTTGACGAACACGACGCGGTCGATCCCGTGGTCCGGCAGCGATTCGGCCGCCTCGCGGACGTACGCCCGGAACGTCTCCGGGGAGACCCACATCGTCCCGTCGAACGCGCGGTGCTCCTCCGCGACGCCGACGGGGATCGGCGGGGCGACGGCGACCGCGGCGGGCTCTCGCTCGTCGCCTCCCCGCTCCACCGCCTCGTAGGCCGCCGCGCCGGCCTCCGCGACCGCGACCGCGTCGAGCGTGTCGGTCCCGAGGGGCGCGTGCGGGCCGTGCTGTTCGGTGCTGCCGACGGGGACGAACGCGACGTCGACGTCGGCGTCGCGCACGTCGGTCCAGGTTGCGTCCGCGAGTCGCATACGGGCCGGTCGGCGGGACGCGCCGTATAGGCGACGGTCCGCAATCGCGACTGCGAGGCGTAATCGACCGCGAGCGCAGAGCGTAATCGACCGCGTTCTACGCGAGCCCGGCGGAACGTGTGCTCCGCACGGGCGGGGGTATTAATCCGACGGGCGATGAGAAACCATCCATGAGCAACGACAACGAGGATCAAGCCCGGGCGTACGGGGTGACGTTCGGACCGTTGAAGCGGGCGCTCCGCGAGCACCGGTACCCGGTGACGGTCGGCGAGCTGATCGAGCAGTACGGGGGGTTCGAGCTGGAGACCGCGGCGGAGGACCGACGGCTGGAGGCGGCGCTTCAGGGGTGCGAGGCGACGACGTTCTCCGAGCCGTGGGAGGTCCGGGACGCGATCCTCGACAGGCTCGGCGACGACGCGGTGGTCGGGTATCGCGGCGAGCCGGCGGACGGGGAGGGCGACGACCGCGAGGCACCGGAGATCGACCGCGCGGGCAACTGGAGCCGGCTGTCGGAGTAGCCCGCCGCTCTCGGCGCCTCAGTCGTCGTCGCTCTCGGCGTTCTCGATCAGGCGCGCGGTGCGCTCCTGCGCGCGGTCGATGAACTCCTGCGGGAGCTCGTCGATCTCGCCGGCCTGCACGCCCCAGAGGTGCGCGTACAGCCCGCCGTTGTCCAACAGCTCCTCGTGGGTGCCGCGCTCGACGACCTCGCCGCCCTCCAA
The DNA here is from genome assembly GCF_002286985.1 of Halorubrum salipaludis. Lineage (GTDB taxonomy): Archaea > Halobacteriota > Halobacteria > Halobacteriales > Haloferacaceae > Halorubrum > Halorubrum salipaludis. The sequence goes on from NZ_NSKC01000001.1 coordinate 499,589, forward strand.
CACGAGGATGGTGTCCGCGTCCTTGATCGTCGAGAGGCGGTGCGCGATCGCGAACGTGGTGCGGTCGGCGGTGAGCCGGTCCAGCGAGCGCTGGATCAGCATCTCCGTCTCGGTGTCCACGTCCGAGGTCGCCTCGTCGAGGATGAGGAGGTCGGGGTCCTTCAGCACCGCCCGCGCGATGGTGACGCGCTGGCGCTGGCCCCCCGAGAGCTTCACGCCGCGCTCGCCGACCATCGTGTCGTAGCCGTCGGGGAGGTTCTCGATGAACTCGTGGGCCTCCGCGGCCCGCGCGGCCTCGCGGACCTCCTCGTCGGTCGCCTCGAAGGTGCCGTAGGTGATGTTCTCGCGGATGGTGCCGTAGAACAGGTACGACGACTGGCCGACGTAGCCGATCGACCGGCGGAGCGACTTCAGCGTCACGTCGCGCACGTCCTGTCCGTCAATCCGGATGGACCCCTCGTCGACGTCGTACATCCGGAGCAGCAGCTTGAGCACCGTGGACTTCCCGGCGCCGGTCGGGCCGACTAAGGCGAGGGTCTCGCCGCCCTCGACCTCGAAGTCGATGTCGGAGACGATGGTCTCCTCGTCGTACCCGAAGCTCACGTCGTCGTAGACCACGTCGCCGTCGCCGACGACGAGGTCCTCGGCGTCGGGGTCCTCGGCGAGCCGCGAGGGCTCGTCCATCAGCCCGAAGATCCGCGCCGAGGAGGCGCGGGCGCGCTGGTACATGTTGATGATCTGCCCGAACTGCGCCATCGGCCAGATGAACCGCTGCGTGTAGAGGATGAAGACGACGAACATCCCGACCGAGAGGTCGCCGGTGAACGGGCCCGGCGGCGCGTCCTGGAACACCCACAGCCCGCCGACGATGAACGTGACCACGAAGCCGATACCGGCGAGCACGCGGAGCCCGGGGAAGAACTTGATCCGGGTCTTGATCGCGTCCCAGTTGGCGTCGAAGTAGTCCATCGACACGTCGTCGACGCGGTCGGACTCGTACGGCTCCGTGTTCGACGACTTGATCACCTGAATGCCCCCGAGGTTGTTCTCCAGCCGGGAGTTCATCTTCCCGACCGACGACCTGACCTCCGCGTACTTCGGCTGGATCGTCTTGATGAAGATGTAGGTGAACCCGCCGATGATCGGCACCGGGAGGAGCGCGACCAAGGCGAGCTGCCAGTTGATCCAGAAGAGCAGCACGCCGATGCCGACGACCATCACGGACAGCCGGAACAGGGAGTTCATCCCGTCGTTCAGGAACCGTTCGAGGCGGTTCACGTCGTTCGAGAGGATGGACATCATCTCCCCCGTCTGCTTGTCGGAGAAGAACTCCATGTTGAGCCGCTGCATCTTGTCGTAGGTGTCGGTCCGCACGTCGTGCTGGATGTTCTGCGCGAAGGCGTTGAACCCCCAGTTGCGGATCCAGTGGAAGGCGGCCCCGATGCCGAACGCGCCGCCGATGACGGCGATGGTGAACCAGAACTGCTCGGTCTGTCCCGTCGGGAGCCACGCGTCGGGTAAGAGGACGAGCGGGATCTGCTCGCTGAAGGGCGCGTCCTCGTAGAACACGGCGTCGATGGCGATCCCGAGCATGAGCGGCGGGAGGAGGTCCAGGAGCCGCGCGAAGACGCTGGCGAGGATGCCGACGGTGACCTGCGGGAGGTAGTCGCGACCGTACGCGAGGAACAGCCGTTTCATCGGGTTCTCGATCTTGTCCCGCTGTTCCTCGAAGGGGTCGTCTTCCTCCCATTCGACGCTACTCATTAGCCTTTCTTATCGTATCGCGCGGCAAATAGGTTTCCTTCGAACCGAAATGCATCGGCGGAAATCTCCGGTAACGGGCGCCAGAACGGGAGATCGGAGGATCGAAACGGAGCAACTCCGGGGGGCGGGACGCGGTTTCGGACGCGGGTCACACCGCGCGGCGCTCCACGTCCGGGTCGACGCCGGCGGCGTCCAGATCCTCGCGGATGCGCCGCCGGAGGGGGTCGGGAACCCGCTCGCGGGGAACGGGGGCGGCCGTGGACGTGCCCGCGTCCGAGTCAGTCGCGTCCGAGTCGAGGTCCGCGTCCGGCCCTGCGGTCGGCACCGTCCAGTAGAGGACGCGCTCCGCGTCGGCGTAGAACTCCACGGCGAACCGGTCGCCCCCGCCGTCGTAGTGGACGCGGGCCGCGTCGCCCTCGGCGCGCCACCCTTCCTGTCCGACCAGCGCGGCGATCGAGTCGTGCACGGTCGGGTTCGGGTCGGCGGACACATGTCGGTGTCGCCGGCGGCTCGCGGCGATCGGGAGCGTCGCTACTCGCCGGCCTCCCGGGCGCCCTCTCATCGATACCGGTTTACAAACCCCGCTCCCACACCCGTGTATGTCCCTTCGCGTCACGTTCCTCGGGACGGGCGGCGCCGTCCCCACCACCGAGCGCGCACCGAGCGCACTGTTCGTCAACCGCGAGGGCGACCGCCTCCTGTTCGACTGCGGAGAGGGCACGCAGCGCGGCATGATGCGGCACGGGACCGGGTTCGGGATCGACCACCTGTTCGTCTCGCACCTCCACGGCGACCACGTCCTCGGGATTCCGGGGCTGGTCCAGACGCTCGGGTTCAACGACCGGACGGAGCCCCTGACGATCCACTGCCCGCCGGGGACCGGAGACGACCTCCGCGACCTGGTGCACGCGGTCGGGCACGACCCCGCGTTCCGGATCCGGATCGAGGAGGTCTCGCCCGGCGAGGTCGCGCTCGACGCCGACGGCTACGAGGTCCGCGCGTTCGAGACGGTCCACCGGACCGTCTCGCAGGGATACGTCCTGGAGGAGGACGACCGCCCCGGCCGGTTCGACCGGCCGAAGGCCGAGGAACTCGGCGTCCCCGTCGGGCCGAAGTTCGGGCGGCTTCACGCGGGCGAGCCGGTGGAAGCAGAGGACGGGTCAGTCGTCGAGCCCGACCAGGTGGTCGGGCCGCCGCGGCCCGGCCGGAAGCTCGTCTACACCGCCGATACCCGCCCGCGGGAGGGGACCGTCGAGGCCGCGGCGGACGCCGACCTGCTCGTCCACGACGCCACCTTCGCCGACGACATGGCGGACCGCGCCCGCGACACTGCCCACTCAACGGGCCGGGAGGCCGGATCGGTCGCCGAGCGCGCCGGCGCGAAGCGGCTCGCGTTAGTGCACATCTCCTCGCGGTACGCCGCGGACGCCTCGCCGATCCGCCGCGAGGCGCGGGAGGCGTTCGACGGCGAGTGTCTCCTCCCCGACGACGGCGACCTGATCGAGGTGCCGTTCCCCGACGTCGAGGGGTGAGGGTCCCCTCCGGCGGGTCGACGAGCGAGGCTCGTCCCGAACGGCATCACCCGGAGGCCGATCCCGAGGGAACGACGGTCTCCCCGGCGTCAACGCTCCTGCCGAGGTTTTTTGTTTCTGGTCCCGAGACACGAGAGGGATCATGGCGTCACCGGAGACCGCCGACGGCGACTCGACAGACGGGGAGAGGCTCCGTGCGGTCCGGGAGCGGTTCGACCGGGTCGACCGCGAGATAACGCGGCGGATGAACCGGCTCGGGATCCCGGCGCTGCGCGTCGCGCTCGGTGTCGTCTTCGTCTGGTTCGGCGGGCTGAAGGTGATCGGCGGGAGCCCGGCCGCGGACCTCGTCGCCGCGACCGTGTACGTGGTTCCGGCGGAGGTGTTCGTCCCGATCTTGGGCGTCTGGGAGGTGCTCATCGGACTGTGCCTGCTGTACCGCCCGCTGATCCGGGTCGGCATCCTGCTCCTGTTCCTCCAGATGCCGGGGACCTTCCTCCCGGTGGTGTTGCTCCCGGACGTCGTGTTCGCCACGTTCCCCCACGAACTGACCGTGGAGGGGCAGTACATCGTCAAGAACCTCGTGATCATCGGGGCGGCGCTGGTCGTCGGCGGGACCGTCCGCGGGGACGAGGAGGAAGGTGAGCAGGAAGGGCAGCAAAAGGAGAAAGAGGGGAAACAGGAGGAGGAACGGAAGCAGGAGAAAGAGAAGGAGGAGAGGTAGCCCGCGGGGCGAGCCGGTCGCCGGACCGCGGGCCGCCGCGGGTCGGGCGCCGGACCGCGCTCGCCGCGCGCCGGGAAACCTTGATGGGTCGCGGCGACGACCCACCGCGTATGTCCGCAGACTGCATCTTCTGTTCGATCGTCGACGGCGACATCCCGGCCCGGACCGTCCACGAGACCGACGACGTGCTGGCGTTCCTCGACGCCAATCCGCTCGCGCGCGGGCACACCCTCGTGATCCCGAAGTCGCACGCGCAACACGTCGGCGACCTCGACGACGGCCTCGCGAGCGACCTCTTCGCGGCCGTGACGGAGCTCACGCCGCGCGTGCAGGCCGCCGTCGACGCCGACGGCGCCAACGTCGGGATCAACGACGGCGAGGCGGCCGGACAGGAGGTCCCGCACGTCCACGTTCACATCATCCCGCGGTTCGAGGGCGACGGCGGCGCGCCCCTCCACGCGGTCGGCGGCGACCGGCCCGACCTCTCCGACGACGAGCTGGACGCGATCGCGGCGGACGTGTCGGCCGCGCTCGACGGCTGACGGGCACGGCCCCCGGAGGCCCCCGCTCTCGCCGGCCTTCGCGGCCCTTAAGAATCGGACGGCGGGAGGCGGGAGCATGCAGGCGACGACGCTCGCGCTCGTCGGGGCGACCGGCGGCGCGGGGACGACGCGAACCGCGGTCGAACTGGCGGCACTCGGCGCGCGGGACGGCCGCGACGTGGCGGTCGTCGACGCCGCGTTCACGACGCAGGGCCTCTCCGAGTACGTCTCCGGCCGGATCGGGACCGACCTCACGGCGCTCGTCACCGACGAGGCCGGCGCGTCGCTGTCGGCGGCGACCTATCCGATCGCCGCGGACCGCGGGGGCGCCACCGATGCCGACGACACCCCGGCCCTCCCGGGTCGCGTCGACGCGACCCCGGCCCGCGCGCCCTTCGAGCGGGTCGCGCGGGCGAAGACCGCGGAGGCGGCCCGGAAGCTCGAACGGCGGATCGACGAGGCCGCGACGAACTACGACGCCGTGATCGTCGACGCCGCGCCGGTCGGCTCGAACGAGGCTGTCGCGGGAGTCACCGCCGCGGACCGGACGGCGGCGGTGTTCCCGGCGACGACGCACGGGCGCGACGCCCTCCAGCGGCTCCGCGGCCGCGTCGCCGACGTGGGCGCCGGGGTGGACCGGTCGATCGCGGTGGCACGGGGCGTCGACGGCGAGGACGGTGAGGCGGGAACGGAGAGCGACGCCGACGTCCGCCTCCCGCCGACCGATCCGGAGGTCGCGAGCGCGCCGACGGCGGCGACGGGGGAGGGAGAGTACGCGCGCGCCGTCGCGGCGGCGTTCGAGGACGCCTTCGACGCGACGGTCGGGATCGAGTTCGAGGAGCCCGGGCTGGTTGATCGCCTGACCCCCTGAGCGGGGCGGAGAGAAACGGAGAGGAAGCGAGGAGAAACGGCGGAAGAGCGCGCCACTCAGCGGAGCCCGTCGGGCGATCCGAGCGCGCCGCCGAGCGCGTCATCGTCGCCGCGGGCGGATCCGGCCGAGCCGGTGGAGCCGCCGGAGCCGCCGAGCGGGGCGGAGCCGGCGACGTGGGCGTCGACTGCCTCGGCGACGGCGGCGGGCGGGTCGTGCGTCTCGACGTACGTCGCCAGCGCGAACTCCGCCTCATCGCCGCCCGCGAGCGCGACCGCCTCGCTGCGTGCGAGCCGACCGTCCAGCCAATCGCGGACCGCGCCCCGGCGGCTCGGCGCGAGGGGACAGACGCCCTCGACGCCGCAGCGGTGGAGCGCCTTCGCGCCCGTCATCGGCGTCACGCCGGCCTCGCGGGCGGCGTCGCCGACGCTCCGGCCGGCGGTGTAAGCGTCGACGAGCGTGGCCGTCGCCTCGGGCGTGCACGGGAGGTCGTCCGCGTGCTCCGCGAGCCGGTCGGCGAGCGGCGTCTCCGTGTCGTCCGCGACGGCGACCCCGCGGTCGCGCTGGCTCGCGGTCACTTCGAGGCCGTCCGCGATCTCCGACAGCGTCATGCGAACACCTCGCTTGTCCGAGTGGTTAAAACCACCGTACTGCAGCAGGGTAATCTCAAAAACCACCGATCGGTTACCGGTCGGTTCGAGCGCGCCGATCCGGCCAATCGACCCCGAATTCTCCCGGGTTTAAGTAAGGCATCGGGCCCGAGTTCGACGTGTGATGAGTGAGGCACGCTCGACCCAGACCCGTTCGCCCCGCGCCGAGACCGACGACGCCGCGACCGCGGACCGCGCCGCGACCGCGGACCGCGCCGAAACGGCCGACCGAACCGAAACCGCCGACCGCGCCGCAGCGACCGACGCGGACGAGACCGCGGCCGTCGACGAGACCGCCGCCCGCGAGACCTGTCCCGAGTGCGGCGGTCGGACCCGCGCCGACAGCGCGGAGCGCGTCTGCACCGACTGCGGGCTCGTCGTCGAGGCCGACCGGATCGACCACGGTCCCGAGTGGCGGTCGTTCGCCGACGACGACACGAACCCCAAGCGCACCGGCGCGCCGCTGACGCGCTCGCGCCACGACCGCGGGCTCTCGACGGAGATCGGTCGGTCGACGAAGGTGAAGGGGCGCAAGCGCCGGCGGCTCGCCCGGATGCGGACCCAGCACAACCGCGCGCAGATCTCGACGAAGCGCGACCGCAACAAGGTGTACGCGTACACTGAGATCCGGCGGCTCACCGGCGCCTTGGGGCTTCCCGACAGCGTCCGGGACACGGCCTGCACGCTGTTCGACTCCGCGCAGGAGGAGAGCCTGCTCCGCGGCCGGTCGCTGGAGGGCTTCGCGGCCGCCTGCCTGTACGTCGCCTGCCGCACCGCCGACGTGGCCCGGACCGTCGGCGAGATCTGCGCCGAGGCGAAGGCGACGGAGGACGAGCATCAGGCCGCCTTCGACGCGATGAACCGGGAGCTCGGGCTACCGATCGCGCCGACCGGCCCGGCCGAATACCTCCCGCGGTTCGCCAGCGACCTCGACTGCGGCGCCGACGTGGAGCGCCGCGCCGGCGAGCTGGCCGAGCGCGCCGTCGAGGAGGGGATCGCGAACGGCCGCAACCCGGTCGGGGTCGCCGCCGCCTGCCTGTACACCGCGGCCCGCGAGCTTGGCGCGGAGTGCACCCAGCAGGAGGCCGCCGACGCCGCCGACGTGACGCCCGTGACCGTCCGCCGGACGTACGTGGACCTGACCGACGAGTGAGACCGGAGATCGACCCGACCGTGGAGTGATCGGAGCGATCGTCAGCTTCTGTACCGCGAGTCGAAACCGACGAGCGCGAGCTATCGGTCTACCGATCGGACCGTGAGGCGTCGAAACCGGCCGTCCACCGGCCTCTGACCGCGAGGTGGACCTGCGAGATGACGCCCAAGAGCGGCAGTTCGAGCAGCGGCCCGATCACGAGCGCCAGCGCGATCAACGGCTCGTTCGGGAACGCGACGACGGCGATGGCGAGCGCGGTGGGCGAGTTCCGCGAGAGGATTGTGTTGTTGAAACAGACCAACTCGCCGTACGAGAAGTCGAGCAGGCGGCCGGCGGCGAACCCGACCCCGAGGTTGATCGCGTAGAACAGCGCGACCGGGACCGCCATCAGCGCCAACAGGCGGGGGTTCTCGACGATCACCCCGCCCTGCGACGCGAACATCGCCCCGATAGCGAGCGCCAGAAAGACCATCTGGACCGGGCTCAGCCGCGGCAGGAATCGCTCCCTGAACCACGTCTCCCCCTTCGCCCGGGTGAGGCCCCGGCGGGCGACGCCGCCGAGAAGGAGCGGGACGACGAGGACGAGCAGGACGCTCTCCGCGAGGAGGGCGAGCGGCAGGTCGACGAGCGCCCCCGCGAAGGCGTAGAGGTACACCGGGAGCAACACCAGTTGGAGGACGAGGTTGTACGGCAGCAGGGAGGTCGCGAGCGGCACGTCGCCGTCGGCGAGGTCGGTGAACACGAGGTACCAGTCGGTACACGGCGTCACGAGGAGCATGATGAGCCCGACCCAGAGCGCGGGCTGATCGCGGAGGAAAACCGCGCCGAGCCCGACCGCGAGCAGGGGACTCCACACGAAGTTGACGAGTAAGCTCGACCCCGCGACCCGGCGGTTCCCGAACGCCTCCCGGAGCCGGGACAGCGGGATCCCCACGAACGCGGCGAACAGCATGACCATCAGGAACGGGACGATGAGCCGGTCCGCGACGGGCGCGACGCCGTCGATCTGTCCGGCCGCGACCCCGACCGCGACGGCGGCGAGGACGAGGGCCGACTGGTACTTCTCGACGGCGTCCATCGTTTCCGTCCTGCGTCGGCGGCGTGCTAAGCCTGTGGGTTCGCGTCGGCGGGGCGGCGAGTAGAAAACGGGAACGCAACGCGAGAACGACGGCGAAGCCGCCGTTTCGTGACGGTCCGCGGGCGAGCGCGGCGGCGTCAGCGGGGGCCGCCGGTGGGGAACCCGACGGCGGCGACGCCGACGGCGATCGACCGTCGCCGAGGGGGCGACGACGGCCGGTGACCGACGGCGGGCGAGAGGGAGGGCGCGGAGGGCAGAGGGAGTGCCGCGACCGCCCGGCGGGCGTCACGCGTCTGGATCGAGGGGCGATTCCCGTTTCTACGTTAGCCGTGTATAGTCCGGATAAAGCGTACAATTCGTTCCGGTCTGAGGAACCGCAACGCGCGTGCTGCGCTCACTCCCCGCCGAGCTTGTGCTGGAACGCGAAGAAGACGCGGCGGCCGGTCTCCGTGAGCCGGACGGTGTCCGATCGGCCCACGTCCTCCAGCTCGACGTAGCCGCGGTCGCGGAGGGGCGAGAGCACGTGCGTCTCCAGCGCGCGGTACTTCGCCGTCCGGCTCGCGCCCGCCTCGCGGAGGAACGCGAGGTCGCGCTCGCGCGCCCACTCGATCAGGTTCCACTTGTCGGTCGTCACGTTGTCGTCGTCGCGGTCGAGGAGCCGGCCGAGCACCGCGACCTGGTCGGTCGTCGGCGCGTCCATCGGGTATAAGGGGAGGTCGACGGTGCGCTCGACGCCCTCGGTGAGCGGCTCCTCGCGCACGTCGTGGCGGTGGCGCTCGGGCTCGACGCTGTAGGGGCGGGCGCCGACGATCATACACGCCATCGCGACGCCGACGGCGGCGATCCGAGGTCCCGTCGAGACGTTGGCGAACAGCCGGTCGCCGTCGTCCTCGCCGGCGCCGTGGCGGGCGGCGACCGTCGTCGTCACGCCGAGCACGTCGTACACGTCGGCGAGCTCGACGGGGAGCGCGCGGACCGACGCGAACTCGGCGGCCGCGGTCCAGGCGTCGCGCTGGTAGTCGGTGAGCCGGTCGAGGTCGACGCGGGTGTCGGCCGGGTCCGCGGCGTTAGCCGCCTCGAAGTCCACGGCCCCCCGGGCGGCCTCGCGACCGGGGGCGTCCGCGAGCAGGTAGACCACGTCCGCGCCGTGGCGGCGGAGGGGCTCGACGATCCGGTCGCGCTCGTGGCCGAGCGGCGCGACGTGAACGCGCCGTTCGGCGACGCTGGGGACCGATGTGTCCATACAGCCGTTCCCTCCGGCGATCGCTTAAAGGGTGCGTCGCGGGCGCGTTCATGCGGGAAGCGGGGAGCGGTCCGGACGGGAGGAGCCGTCCGGACCGCTCCCCATTCCTCGGTACCGATCACGTGACGTGGGGACCCATAGCACGAAAACCGTTAAGCACGGCTGTCGCCTACGAGCGGGTATGAGCGCTGACCGGTCCGCCCTCCGGCGGGCCATCGAGCGCGGCGAACGGGACGGCGGCGAGATCGAGTTCAAGGAGCGGCTGACACGCGAGGTCCACCTGGCTGAGGGCCGGATGGAGTCGCTCGTGGCCCAGCTCCGCCACCGCGTGCTCTCCGGCGACGGGGAGGCGACCTACGTCCTCGGCGTCACCGACGACGGCGGCCTGGCCGGGATCTCCCCCGACGCCTTCTCCGAGACGATGGACGTGCTCTCGCTTCTGGCAGACGAGGCGGACGCCCACATCGCCGACGTGGAGACGTGGAGCGCCGGCTCCGACGGGAACGGGAGCGCCGCGGGGCTCGTCGGACTCGCCACCCTCCGCGACGGCGGGATGTTCGAGACGGACGACGACCACCTCGTGATCGGCACGGCCGGCCACGTCGACCACGGGAAGTCGACGCTCGTCGGCACGCTCGTCACCGGTCGGGCCGACGACGGGCAGGGCGGCACGCGCGGCTTCCTCGACGTCCAGCCGCACGAGGTCGAGCGGGGGCTCTCGGCCGACCTCTCGTACGCCGTCTACGGGTTCGAAGACGGCGGCGCCGAGCCGGTCCGGATGGACAACCCGCACCGCAAGTCCGACCGCGCGCGGATCGTCGAGGAGGCCGACCGGCTGGTCTCGTTCGTCGACACGGTCGGCCACGAGCCGTGGCTGCGGACGACGATCCGCGGGCTCGTCGGGCAGAAGCTCGACTACGGGCTCCTCGTCGTCGCCGCGGACGACGGCCCGACGAAGACCACTCGCGAGCACCTCGGGATCCTGCTGGCGACGGAGCTGCCGACGATCGTCGCGATCACGAAGGCGGACGCCGTGACCGACGAGCGGCTCGCCGAGGTCGAGCGCGAGGCCGAGTCGATGCTGCGAGACGCCGGCCAGACGCCGCTTTTGGTCGACCGTCACGGGATCGACACGGCGGTCGCGGAGGTCGGCGACGGCGTCGTTCCCCTGCTCCGGACCAGCGCGGTGACGAAGGCGGGGATCGAGACGCTCGACCGGCTGTTCGAGGCGCTCCCGAAGCGGGCGACGCCCGACCGAGAGGCGTTCCGGATGTACGTCGACCGCAGCTACAAAGTGACCGGCGTCGGCGCGGTGGCGTCCGGCACGGTCAACTCCGGCACGGTGGAGGCCGGCGACGAGCTCCTCCTCGGGCCGATGGCCGACGGCTCCTTCCGCGAGGTCGAGGTCAGATCGATCGAGATGCACTACCACCGGGTCGACAAGGCGACGGCCGGCCGGATCGTCGGGATCGCATTGAAGGGCGTCGACGAGGCGGAGATCGAGCGGGGGATGGCCCTGGTGCCCCGCGGGAGCGACCCCCGGCCGGTCCGCGAGTTCGAGGCCGAGGTGATGGTGCTGAACCACCCCACGCGGATCCAAGAGGGGTACGAGCCCGTCGTCCACGTCGAGACCGTCTCCGAGGCGGCCGTCTTCGCCCCCGAGGGGGGGCGGCTCCTCCCCGGCGACACGGGACGGACCGCGGTCCGGTTCAAGTTCCGCCCGTACCTGATCGAGGAGGGCCAGCGGTTCGTCTTCCGCGAGGGGTCGAGCAAGGGGGTCGGGACCGTCCGGTCGATCGGGGGGGACGGCGGGAACGAGGGCGACGAGAATCAGGACACCGGGAACCGAGACGGCGGGAACGAGGGCGGCGTCCGCGACGGAATCGGCTCCGAGGAGTGACCCGGTCGGTCAGGCGCCGCCGTCGTCCGGGGCGTCAGCGACGGTGGCGACGCTCGTAGCGGCGTCCTTGTTCGGCGGCGCGACGAGGGGCTCGAACTCCTCGTAGCGGAACCGCCCGAGAGTCTCTCCAGAGATGGTCTTGAAGTGGCTGTACAGCGCGCCCTCGTCGAGGGCGGACTGCGTCATCCCCTCCGCCATCGTCATGTCGTACTTACACGGGACGAGGATCGACCGCTCTTCCTCCGGGTCGATCAGCTCGATGGCGACGTACATCACCCCGTCGATGGCGTCCCCGTACACGAGGTACTCGGAGAACGCCTCCTCGTCGTACGCCTCGACGAACGCGTCGGCGTAGTTGTTCGGGACCACGTGCATCAGCCCGAACCGGTCGTGCTCTTTCATGTCCCGGCTGACCGTGTCGGTGTGGGGGACCATGACGACGGTCGTCTCCCACCCGTCCTCGCGGCGTTCCTCCGCGAGTAGGTCGGTCTCTTCGAGCGTCTGCTCCCACGCGGTGATGTGCTCCTCGCCGAACCGCTGTCGCTGACGGACGAAGGCGTCCTCCTCGGGGTCCATTGCTGTGTGCGACTGGTCGGGGGAGGAAGATAACTCTTTTCGACCCGCTCAGGCGACGCCGAAGACCGTTTCCATCAGAAGCGAGCCCACGAGCGTGACGACGCCCGCGAGGAACACCTTTCCGGCGACGCGGACCCGCTCCGGCGGCGCCGGGAGCCGGATCCATCGGACCGGCGGAACCGCACGCACGAGCCCCTCGAGCCGCGTGCCCCGCGCGCTCACCGCCGGTCCGTCGAGGTCGTCGACGGAGGTCGGCCACAGCCGCACCGTGGCGTAGCCGACGAGGAGCCATCCGGCGACGAACGCCAGGAACTTCCCGCGGACGAACCCGCCGCCGGTCGCGAGCCCGAGCGCCACCGCCCCGAGCGTCGCGGCGCCCGCCAGCGCCAGCGCGTACGCGAGCGCGTCGAGCCACGCGCGGGCGCGAAGCGAGAGCGACCGGGGAACACCCATCGCTAGCTGCGGTCGTCGAGCACGGCCGCCGTCTCTCGGTGCTCGTCGGCGTGGCGGTGACAGTAGCTCAGACGGCCGCTGTCGCTCACTTCGTAGTACTCGGGCTCGACGGGGTCGCCGTCGCCGTCCGGACCGACGCCGTCACAGACGCTCCCGAACTCGGCGTTGAGCCGGTCGAGCGCCTCGCGTTCCTCGTGGGCGCCCGCGGCGTCGGTGACCTCGGAGAGGACGCGCTCGACGTCGTCAGGCACCGCGAGGCCGCCGAACAGCTCGTCGTACGTCTCGTCGATCGTGGCGAAACGGGTCTCCAGCCCGAACCGCTCGCGGACCCGCTCCCGGATCGAGCGGTCGGCGCGCATGCGCTCGCGGATGATCTCGCGGAGCCCGTTGATCCCCGTCCAGATCTCGTCGTCGAGGCCCTCGTACTCGTCGGGCCGGATGCGGACCGGACACCGCGTGCTGAACGGACAGCCCGTCGGCGGGTACCGCGGGTTCGGCGGCGTCCCGTGGAGCGTGATCCGGTCGCGGCTCGCGGTCGGATCGGGCTTCGGGATCGCCGAGAGGAGCGCGTGCGTGTACGGGTTCGCGGGGTCGGTGAACAGCTCCTCGGTCGGACCGATCTCCATGATGTTGCCGAGGTACATCACCGCGACCCGGTCGCAGATGTGCCGGACGACCGAGAGGTCGTGCGCGATGAACAGGTACGTCAGGTCGAACTCGTCTTGGAGCTCCTCGAGGAGGTTGATGATCTCGGCCTGCACCGAGACGTCGAGCGCGCTCACCGGCTCGTCGAGCACGATGAACTCGGGGTTCAACGCGAGCGTCCGGGCGATACCGATCCGCTGGCGCTGTCCGCCCGAGAACTGGTGCGGGTACCGGTAGTAGTGCTCGGGCGAGAGCCCGACCTCGTCCAACAGGGACTTGACGCGCTTCCGGCGGTCGGCGGGCGTCTTCCAGTCGTGGACGTCGAGGGGCTCCCGGATGATCTCGCCGATCGTCATCCGGTCGTTGAGGCTGGAGTCCGGGTCTTGGAACACCATCTGGGCGTTCCGACGCCACTCGTAGAGCTGGTCGCCGCGAAGCTCCGTGATGTCGGTGCCGTCGAACAGGACCTCGCCGTCCGTCGCCTCCTCCAGTTGGATGAGGGTCCGACCGAGGGTGGTCTTCCCGCAGCCGGACTCGCCGACGAGCCCCAGCGTCTCGCCCCGCTTGATGTCGAAGCTGACGCCGTCGACGGCCTTGACGGGACGGTCGCTGAGCAGGCCGCCGGTGTCGTAGTACGTCTTCAGGTCCCGCACCTTCACCATCGTGTCGGACGCGGTCGTCGCCTCATCGCCGGTCGTCGTCGAAGCTGCGTTCTGGCTCATTCTCGATCACCTCGTCGGTCGCGTCCCCGATGACGCGCGACGGCTTCCTCGGTCGAGACGTCGTCGGGGTACAACAGGCACGCCGCCGTGTGGTCGTCCGTCTCCTCGTCGACCGGCGTCGGGACCGGGTGGACCGACTCGCACTCGTCGAACGCCTTGGGGCACCGGGGCGCGAACCGGCAGTACGTCGCCGGCTCGTTCGGCGTCGGAACGTTGCCGTCGATCGTCGACAGCTTGTCGCCGACCTGTCCGCCCGGGATCGAGTCGAGGAGCCCGTTCGTGTACGGGTGTTTCGGGTCCGCGAACAGCGGCTCCACGTCCGCGGACTCGACGATCTCGCCGGCGTACATCACGTTGACTCGGTCGGAGACGTCGGCGATCACGCCCATGTCGTGGGTGATGAACATCACCGCCACGTCCCGCGACTCCTGGATCTCCGCGATCAGGTCCAGGATCTGCGCCTGGATCGTCACGTCGAGCGCGGTGGTCGGCTCGTCGCAGATCAGCATGTCTGGCTCGCAGGCCAGCGCCATCGCGATGACGGCGCGCTGACGCATCCCCCCGGAGAACTGGTGCGGGTACTCGTTGACCCGCCGCCGGGCGTCCGGGATCCCGACCGCTTCGAGCAGCTCCGCGGCCTCCTGCGTCGCCGCCTTCCCGGAGAGCCCCTGGTGGAGCTCCAGCGCCTCCTCGATCTGGTTGCCGACGGTGTACACCGGATTGAGGCTGGTCAGGGGGTCCTGGAACACCATCGCGATCCGGCCGCCCCGAATCTTGCGCTGGGCCTCACCTGAGAGCCGAGTGATCTCGACGAACCCGTCGCGGATCGACTCGGGCGAGCCGGCGTCGCCGTCGAGGACGAAGACGCACTCGTCGCCGTCCGTGAGCCCGACCTCGTCGGTGTAGCCGGCCGCGGCCACGTCGACCACGGGCACGTCGGCGGGGTCGGCGTAGCCGAACTCCTCGGGGGTCGCGTCGGTCCGGCCGAACACCTCCGCGGGGTCGTACCGCTCGGCGAGGTCCGCGACGGCGACCGTTCGCTTCGCGAACGTCCGGGCGAACTCGCGGACCGCGTCGAGGTCGCGGTAGCGGACGCTACTCCCGCGGAGCACGCGCCCGGGCGACTCGATCAGCCCCATCAGCGAGCGGGCGGTGACGCTTTTCCCGCTCCCGCTCTCGCCGACGATGCCGACCGTCTGGCCGGAGTCGATCGAGAAGTCGATCCCGTCGACGGCGCGGATCGTCTCCTTGTCGGTGAAGAAGGCGGTCTGGAGGTTCCGAACGTCGATGAGGGGATCGTCGTCGCGAGCCCCGTCGGTCGCCGCGGCCGCGGACGCGGACCGCTCGTCGGCGGCCATCACGCACCACCTCCGGTGGCGGCGGCCTCGCTCTCGTCGACGTCGGCCTCCGGATCGATCGCGTCGCGGATCGCGTCACCGAGCGCGTTGAACGCGACGACGACCAGGACGATCGCGATGCCCGGGATCGTCGCGACGTGCCACGAGGAGGTGGAGACGTACGACTGCCCGCCGTCGATGAGCCGTCCCCACTCGGGGGTCGGCGGGTTGATCCCCAGTCCGAGGAAGGTCAGCGCGGCGGTCGAGATGATGACGCCGCCGATCAGCAGCGATCCGTAGATCAGGATGTAGCCGGCGATGTAGGGTGCCATGTGTTTGCGCATCGTCTGTAAGGGCGTCTGGCCGTAGCTCTTCGCGGCGTCGACCCACTCCTGTTCGGACACCTGCAGCGAGGGGCCGCGTATCGAGCGCCACATCCCCGGCCAGTAGGCGAACGCGAAGATGAGCGCCAACAGGAGGCCGCCGTCGAGCGGCTGTGCGATCGGGTGGTTCGCCTCCTGGAAGACGACGGAGACGAGCATGATGAGCAGCAGCGCCGGGACGGCCTGGATGGTGTCGCTCGCCATCACCGTCACGATGTCGGTGATCCCCTTGTAGTACGACGAGAGGAGCGAGAGGACGACCGCGATGAGCGCCCCGAGCCCGATCGCCGTGATCCCGATGACCAGCGAGGTCCGAGCGCCGTACGAGAGGTGCGTCATCATGTCTTGCCCCCTGTTCGTCGTCCCCAACGGCGCCCACCGGTTGTAGTCGTCGTAGCTCATCGGTCCGATCGTGTTCTGCCCGTCGGAGCGGCTGTCGAGGTTAGCGAACACGTGCGTGGTCGAGGTCACCTCGCCGTTCTCGTCGAGGTACTGGAACTCGTGAGAGTTGGGCTCGTAGATGTTGTGTTGCGCCTCGACCGGGCTCACGGCCGGGGCCCACAGCGCCATCACGACGAACAGGAAGACGATCGCGAAGCCGAACAGCCCCCAGTAGTTGTTCCGGAACCGGCGGACCGTGTCGTCTCGCGGCGTCCAGTCGGCGAGCCGGTAGTGGGTCCGGTAGACGTCGAAGCCGCGCCACAGCCAGACGAGGACCGTCGTCGCGTACGCGAAGACGAGCCCGGTCCGGATCGCCCACGCGGCGGCCGGCGAGAGGCCGAGGAACGTCCCCTCCCAGCCGCCCTCGGGCAGCCGGTGCCCCGCGTTCGGGATCAGTTCCCGGCTCGTGATCGACGGGAGCGAGGAGGCGAGCGCGTCGACGCCGCCGGTGATCGCGCCGATCAGCGCGGAGAACGCGCCGCCGACCGGGGTGTACGCGACGAGCCCCGCGGCGGCGACGACGACGAACGTCAGTTCGGCGCGTTTCGCCCACCGGTGACCCCGCCGGGAGAGGTCGAGGCCGAGGATGTCGACCGCGGCGTCCGGCACGCTCGCGGAGACGGGGACCGTGACCGCGAACGCCATCAGGACCGCCGTGATCGCAGTCGCGACGAACCCGGCCGCGGAGCCGAGCGTCCCCGCCACGTTATCGCCGACGGAGGTCGGGATGCCCGCGAGGAGCTCGACGGTGAACCCGACGATCCCGAACGCCTGGCCGACGCCGGCGAACACGCGTCCGATCTCGAGCAGGAGCAGGAACGCGAGCCCGGCGAGCCACACCATCGCCGGCCGCGGGTTCTCCCGGACGCGGTCGCGGAGCAGCTTGTCGTCGTCCGGTTCCTCGAGTCCGTCCGTGGAATCGCGCTGTCTCGTGCTCATTGGTCGTACCCCACGCGGGGATCGATGACGGTGTACAGGAAGTCTTGGAGGATGTTGAGTCCCAGAATGATCAGCGTGAAGAGGAACAGCAGGGCCCCGGCCATCGGCAGGTCACCCTGCGTGAGCGCCTGGAAGAAGATCCGCCCGAGCCCGTTGATGTTGAAGATCTGCTCGACGATCACGGAGCCGCCGATGAGCAGGAACGCCTCGCTCGTGATCACCGGCAGCAGGGGAATGAGGGCGTTCCGGAAGATGTGCTTCCAGACGATCACGCGGTCGGGGAGTCCCTTCGCCTTCGCGGTCTCGACGAAGTTCGAGTTGACCGTCTCTAACATTGCGGTCCGCCCGATCCGAAGCTCCGCCGCCATCGAGGCCGAGCCGAGGATGATCGCCGCCGGGAGGATGAGCTTGATGTCGATCGCGAGCGCGGTCCAGTCGCTGACGTACGGTACCGGAAGGAACAGGATGTCGGTGGTCGAGAACCACTCGAGGCTCGGGGTGCCGGTGATGCTGAGGTTCCGAGACGCGAAGTCCGGACCGAACGCGTACCAGTCGAAGCCGAACGGTCCGCCGCCGTTGCGGGTCCGGCGGAGCACCGCCAGCGCGATCACGCACAGCCAGAAGTTCGGCAGCGCCTGCCAGATGATGCCGCCGAGGGAGGCCGTGTAGTCGCCGAGGGTGTTGGGGTTGAGCCCGGCGTAGAAGCCGAGCGGGATCCCGATGAAAAGCGGCAGGAGGATCGCCCAGAAGCCCAGCCAGAGCGTCGCCGGCGCGGCGTTGATGGCGATGTCGAGGATGTCCCGCTCGGCCTGGACCACCCACGACTGACCGAAGTTGAACGTGATGAAGTCGGTGATGAAGTCCACGTACTGTTCCCACAGCGGATCGTTGAGGCCCAGCCGCTCCCGGAGCTGCGCCCGGTCCGCGGCGCCCGCTTGGGGGCCGAGCCGCGCGGCGACCGGATCGATCGGTCCCGCCCGGAGCATGACGAACAGGAAGGTCAGTACGGCGAACAACACCGGGACGGTGAGCAGTAACCGCTTGACGAAATATTGCCAGCGGCTCATGGTATCTTACGGTCTCTTGGGGTCGTGGTGGGCATGGATCGACTCGATATGAGAGGGTTTCTCGTTCGGTAACTAAATGCTTCGATAACGGGAGGCCGAGCGGGTCTACTCGGCTTCTTCGTTGAGCGCGGTCTGCCAGTCGAGGTAGAACCCGTTGGTCTCGTTGGGCATCGTCGACGTCCGCGTGTTGAGCGGTTCGAGCTGGAACATCCCGTACGGAACGGCGGGCCAGCTCCAGATCCACCCGAGACTGTACATCTCGAGGTCACCGTCCTCCCCGCGGCCCTGCAGGACGGAGAACTGCGACGTCTCGAGCGACATGTTGATCCCGGTCCCGGAGATCAGGTCGCGGATGAGCTCGCCGGCCGTCTGGAACACCTCGCTCTCGTAGGTGGTGAGCGTGATGTCGACCGGGTTGTCGGACGAGATGCCCGCCTCTTCGAGGACGGACTGCGCGCCCTGCGGGTCGCTCTCCCCGCGGCTGTACGGGTAGTCGTCGAGGAAGTCGTTGTAGCCGTCGTTCCCGGTGGGCCAGATGGCCGGCGGGAGGAAGCTGTATGCCGGGGTGCCGCGGCCGGCGAACACCTCTTCGACGATCTGCTCTTTGTTCATCACGTACGCGATCGCCTGACGGACCGCGCGGTCCGTGTTCGCGGCGTTGAACGCGAAGTAGAACGTGCTGATCTCGGAGAGGCCGAGATAGTTGACTTCTTCCTCCAGTTCTCCCGCCGGACCGTACGTCCCGACGTCGCGGCCGCGGTCGTCGGCCTCGGCGTCGATGGCGTCCGCCTCGTAGGCGAACGTCGGCATCTCGAACCGGTCGGCGTTCTGCTCGAGGGCGTAGGTCCACGCCGCCTGGGAGTCCTCGATGATCTCCCAGTTGACGGCGTCGACGCTCGCGACCTCGCCGTAGTAGTCGTCGTTGCGGACGACCGTGACGTCCTCGTCGACGTTGAACACGTCGAGCTCGAAGGGACCGGTCCCGTTCGCGACTTCGGTCGAGAACTCCTGGTGGGTGACCTCGCCGTCGTACCCCTCGATGTCGCCGACGTACCCCTCGGGAATGACCGAGAAGCTGGAGTACGCGATGACGTCGAGCACGTCCGGGTTCGGACCGGTGAGCTGGATCTCGATGGTGTAGTCGTCGATGACTTCGACCGCCAGCGAGTCGGGGACGACGTTCCCATCGTCGTCCGTCTCGGCGTCGATGCCGAGCCCGACGGGCTGATTGAGGGTGAAGCCCGCGCGCTCGGAGTTCTCCGACTCGACGGTGCGGCGCCAGGAGTACTTCACGTCCTGGGCCGTCATCTCGGTGCCGTCGTGGAACTGGACGTCGTCGCGGAGCGTGAACGTCCACGTGGTGCCGTCCTCAGAGACCTCGAACTCCTCTAAGAGCTGGTTTTCGATCTCCGGGACGCCGTTGGGGAACGCCGTCAGGTTCTCGTAGATCTGGGTGATGACGATCGACGACGCCGTGTCGGTCGACATGATCGGGTCCAGCTCGTCGAAGGTGCTGTTGATCAGGTTGAGGTCGCTCTTCCCTTCGACGGTCGTCGTGTTGAGCTGCTGCCAGTGCTTGCCGAGCGCACCGGTCAGCGGCACGTCGACGTAGTCGTACCAGAACAGCTCGGTGAGGCCGTGATACAGCGGGATGAGCACGGCGTCGTCGCGGGCCGCCTCTTCCATCTCGATGTACGCCTCCTGACGGAGCTCCTCGTCCTCCGGGAGGGGGTTGTCGACGGCGCGTTCCCAAGCGGCCTGCGCCTTGTCGGCGTTGGTGGGCCCCTGGTCTTCGCCGTCTTCGCCGTCCATTCCGTCTTCGCCGTCTTCGCCGTCACTGCCGTCGGAGGGCTCCTGATCGGAACAGCCGGCGAGGCTTACCGCCGCCCCGCCGCCGAGGAGGCCGAGGAGGCGCCGTCGCTTCGTGCTCTCAACTGCCTCACCATTTGCTGGATCGGGCATAGTGTACCGATTTTGGTAGGGTACACTAAAGTCTTCCTCAAAGTTCCTTACAGACTCAGGGAGAATCGCAACTTGAGTAAACAGTTAATTAGTTGTGCCGCTCCCGTCGGTAGCCTCCGACTCACCCTCGACTGCGACCAGCTCCATCAGCGGGTACCCGTCCCGCATCGCCATCCGGGTGCGGACCGTCACGCCCTCGTAGTCGATCCGCATCTCGACGTCCATCAGCGAGCCGGTGAGCTCCGTGTAGCCGTTCTCGTGGTCGATCGCGTCGGCGACGCGGTCGTCGCGGATCTCGACGGTCACCGACTCGCAGTACGGCTGGTTCTCGATCGCCTCCGCCATCGCCGCCTCCAGACTACGCGTGCTCGCCGGGCTGACCGGGGTCCCCGCGAACTGGTGGTACAGCGACCCGAACTTGATCCCGGCCTCGAAACACGCCTGCTGGGCGTCGGTTGCCATGGGCGGACCTCCGGCGGCGGCGGGGAAAGAACGTTCGGAGGCGGAGGGGCCGAGAGCGGCTCCCCCGACCGAACGGTCCGCGTCGCTCCCGAACGGAAGGCGTTAGGTCCGCCCGCCGGAACCGGGTGGTATGAACGCGCTTCGCGTGACGGGCGGCCGGGTGCTCCGACCCGACGGCCGCGTGACCGAGTCGGACGTGACGATCGACCGCGACGCCGGGACGATTGCCGCGGTGGGTGACGAGACGGTGAGCGGCGAGAGGGCGGACGACGCCGACGCGGACCTCC
This sequence comes from Halorubrum salipaludis, assembly GCF_002286985.1. GTDB lineage: Archaea > Halobacteriota > Halobacteria > Halobacteriales > Haloferacaceae > Halorubrum > Halorubrum salipaludis. The sequence goes on from NZ_NSKC01000001.1 coordinate 520,314, forward strand.
CGTCGACCGCCGACGAGACCCTCGACGCCGACGGCGGGCTCGTGATCCCGGGGCTCGTCAACGCCCACACGCACGTCGCGATGACGCTCCTCCGCGGGTACGCCGACGACAAGCCGCTCGACCCGTGGCTGCGCGAGGACATCTGGCCGGCCGAGGCCGAGCTCACGCCGAACGACATCGAGGCCGGCGCCGAGCTCGGCGTCCTAGAGATGATCCGGTCGGGGACGACCGCGTTCGCGGACATGTACTTCGCGATGGACCGCGTCGCGGACGTGGTCGATCGCGCGGGCGTGCGGGCCCGGCTCGGCCACGGCGTCGTCACCGTGGGCAAAGACGACGCGGACGCCCGCGCCGACGTCGAGGAGAGCCTGGCGGTCGCGAAAGAGCTCGACGGCGCCGCGGACGGGCGGATCCGGACCGCCTTCATGCCCCACTCGCTGACGACGGTCGGCGAGGCGTTCCTCCGCGAGGGCGTCGCCGAGGCCCGCGAGGCGGACATTCCGATCCACCTCCACGCCAACGAGACGACCGACGAGGTCGACCCGATCGTCGACGAGCGCGGGGAGCGACCGATCGCGTACGCCGAGGAGTTGGGCGCGCTCGGCGCGGACGACTTCTTCGCGCACGGCGTTCACCTCGACGGCTCGGAGATCGACCGGCTCGCCGACGCCGGGACCGCCGTCGTCCACTGCCCGGCCTCGAACATGAAGCTCGCGAGCGGGATGGCCCCGGTCCAGCGCCTCCGCGACGCGGGCGTCACGGTCGCGCTCGGCACGGACGGGGCGGCCTCGAACAACGACCTAGACGTGTTCGACGAGATGCGCGACGCCGCAATGCTCGGGAAGCTCGCCGCGGACGACGCGAGCGCGGTGCCCGCCGCGGCGGTCGTGGAGATGGCGACCGCCGGCGGCGCGGACGCCCTCGGGCTCCCCGGCGGGCGGATCGAGCCCGGCGCGGCCGCCGACCTCGCGGTCGTCGACCTCGACGCCCCGCACCTCACGCCGGTCCACGACCCCGTCTCGCACCTCGCGTACGCGGCGCGCGGGAGCGACGTGCGTCACACCGTCTGCGACGGCGAGGTCCTCATGCGCGACCGCGAGGTCCTGACGCTCGACGCCGACGCGGTCCGAGAACGGGCGGCGGCGGCCGCGAACGACCTCGTCGACCGGGTCGGCGAGTAGAGCGCCGGGGGGCGGGACGACCGCGGGCGACGGCGGGAGAGCGCGACGCGAATCGCCGGCCTGGTCGGTTTAAATGGTTCCGCACGGTTCGCAAGATCTGTTTATAAATAGTGGCGGACACCTCTCGTGTCCCCCTATAAATAGTGCCGGCGGCGAGAGGCCGTTCGACGTTCGGGCCGGACCGCCCTCAGAACCGTCGCAGCCGCTCTTCGAGACAGACGGTCGCGATCGACTTCGCGATGGCGGCGCCGCCCTCGATCGGGTCGAGCTTCGTCTCCCCCAGCCGCTCGGCGTACTCGATCGGCTCCTCGCGCACGTCGTAGCCGCGCATCAGCGGGCGGATCAGCAGCTCGGCGGAGAGGCCCGTGTTCTCGGTCCACCCGATGTCCTGCACGACCTCCCGACGATACGCGCGCATCCCAGTCGTGGTGTCGTGGACGCGCTCGCCCATGAGGACGGACGCGAGCGCCGCGAACGCGTGGTTTCCGAACCGGTTGAACGCCGGCATCGCGTCCGCGCCGTGGTAGAGCCGGTCGCCGCTGACCACGTCGGCCCCGTCGTTGATCTCGGCGAGGAACTCGGGCAGCGCCTCCATCGGATAGGTGTCGTCGCAGTCGGTCGTGACGACGACCGGGCGGTCGGGCGTCAGGACGGCCTCTCGGACGGCGACGCCGTACCCCTGCGGCTCCTGTTCGATCACGGTCGCGCCGCGCTCGCGGGCGATCTCCGGCGTCCGGTCCGAGGAGCCGTCGACGCAGACGACCTCCGCCTTCCCGTCGGTGACGCGCTCGACGTCGTCGAGGACGGTCGCGATCGCCTCCTCCTCGTTGTACGTCCCCATGACGACGCTGAGGTCGTCGAAGGTGTACTCGTCGTCCGTGTCGGTACTCCCGTCGTCGCCCCGCGCGGTCGCGTCGACGTCGACGGAGTCGGCTCCGTCGGTCGCCTCGTCGTCGGGCGCCGTGATCGAACTCATTACCTCCGAGGTGCCGCCCCACCCACTTGAGTTTTTAGGTTTGCCTAAAGCGTTTGTTAGAGCCCCTCTCGAACGTCGTCGGCCACGCGAAGCGCGAGCGCGGCGATCGTCAGCGTGGGGTTCATCGCGCCGCCCGTGGGGAAGACGCTGCTCGAGGCGATCCAGCAGTTGTCCAGGTCGTGGGTCCGGCAGTCGGCGTCGACGACGCCGGCGTCGGGGTCGGCGCTCATCCGGGTCGTGCCCATGTGGTGGTAGGCAGGCCCGGTCGCGTCGGGGCCGGCGACCCATTCGATCTCCGCGCCCAGCTCCTCGAGGACCGACCGCTGGATCTCGTTGGCGCGCTCGATCGTCCGGAGGGCTCGCTCGTCGACGTTCCAGTGGATCTCGGGGACCGGGTTCCCGCGGTCGTCGGTGCGGTCGGGATGGAGGGTCACGTAGCTGTCCGACCGGGGGAGCTGTTCGACCAGCCCGCCCATGGCGACGTGAGTGCCGTAGCCGTCGCGGAGCCGCCCTAACAGGTCGTCGCCCCAGTCGTCGCCGGTGAGGGCCATCTCGACCGGCGAGGGGCCGGCGTAGTTGAGGAACTCCAGCTTGAACGGGCCGACCGCCTCGTCCGCCTCGTCGTAGAACTGGTCGCACGCGCTCGTGTAGAACCCGACGTGGTTCTGGCGGGTGGGCTCGTCGAGGGTGCCGCCGACGCCCGCGAACAGGTGGTCCATGAAGAACTTCCCGACCGTCCCGCTGGAGTTGGCGAGGCCGTCGGGGTACTCCTCCGAGTCTGACATGAGGAGGAGCCGCGGCGTCTCCACCCCGCCGCAGGCGACGACGAAGGCGTCGGCGGTCTGTCGGTGCTCCTCGCCGTCCGGGGTCGCGTACACCGCCGCGGTGACGCGGTCCGCGTCGTGTTCGAGCCGCTGGACCGGGGCCCGATCGATGACGGTCGCGCCCCGCTCCTCCGCGCGCTCGACGTGGACCGTCGCGTCGTACTTCGCCCCGGCCGGACAGACGGGCTGGCAGGTGCCGTAGCCGACGCAGGCGGACCGACCGTCGTACGCCTCGGAGTTGCGCGCGTTCGGCACCGAGTGCATGTCGATCCCGAGCTCCTCGCACGCCTCGGCGAACAGCGAGTCGCTGTGGGAGGGCTCGAACGCGGGCATCGGGTGCGGCTCCTCGCGCGGCGGCGCGTAGGGGTTATCGGAGGCGCCCGCGACGCCCAGCTCGCGCTCCGCCTCGGCGTAGTACGGCCGGAGGTCGGCGTAGTCGATCGGCCAGTCCGGGCCGACCCCCCGCGCGCTCCCCGAGTTGAAGTCGTCCTCGTGGAGCCGCATCACCATCCCCTGCCAGTGGAGCGTCGACCCGCCGACCCCCTTCACGCGGGCGTGGTTCAGTGGGTAGAACCGCTCGCCGGAGTTGGCGTGCGCGTCGCGCTCGCCGCCCCCGTCCCACACGTCGGGGCGGTCGTAGCTCGGGCGGATCGACCGCTCCTGTCGCGCGAGTCGGTCCGCGGGGTCGAACCGGGGGCCCGCGTCGAGGACGACCACCTCGCGGTCGTCGGCCAGCCGGTCGGCGACGAGGGCGCCCGCCGGTCCCGCGCCCACCACGCAGACGTCCGCGTCCGGGACGGGAGCGCGGTCGACCCCGTCGTCGCCGCGGGTCGGGCCGGCGCTCTCCGCGCCGCTCATCGCGGCCCCCGCCGGTAGCTCTCGGTCCCGCCGGGGTGGCCCTGCGGGTTCTCCAGCCCGACCAGCTCGCCGCCGGTCGGCGAGGCGTACAGCGCTAAGAGGAGCTCGTTGACCACGTAGTACCGCACCCGCTCGGCGAGGGTTCCGTCAGGGTCCTCGTCGGCGGTGTCGGCGCCGAGCTCGCGGAGGAGCCGGTCCCGGTCGCCCTCGGACAGCTCGGCGACCGGCGCCCCGTACCAGTCGCGGGCCGCCTCGTCGACCTCGCCCGCCGTCGCGCGGACCCCGTCGGCGTGGGGCGACCCGTCCAGCCGGCCGTCGAGGAACTCGTCGACGAACGCCTCGACGCCGTCGACCGCCTCCGGGTAGAGGACGGTCGCGACCGCGGCCATCGACGCGCGGACGGCCGCGTCGTCTAGGGGGCGCTCGGTCCCGCCGCCGTCTCCGCCGCCGTCTCCGCTACCGTCCTCCTCGCCGTCCGCGCCCCCGGCGGCGTCGGAGTCGTTCCCGCGACCCGATCGGCGGGCGGCGAGGGCGACGCCGCCGGTCGCGCCGAGGGCCGCCAGCGCGGCCGCCGCGTCGCGCCGCGTCAGTTCCATGCCCGGTTTAGGCTTCCCTAAACTATTATATCCGTCGGACCCGGATCGCCGACCGAATCGCAACTGCTAACGGTCGGTGCCGCCTTCCCCCGCCAAGACCCTCCCGCACCGGATCATGAGCCTGACACAGCGGATCCGCGACCTCCTGACGGACGGCGACGGCCGACTACCCCTCGGGCTGACGCTGCTCTCGGCCGCCATCGCCGGGACGCTGGTGTTCCCGCTGGCGTGGCTGGTGATCGAGGCGGTCACCGTCGACCGGGCGCGGGCGACGGAGCTGCTGTTCAGTCCGGGAACCGCCGAGATCCTGGCGAACAGCCTGCTGCTGATGGGCGGCGTCACCGCGCTCTCGGTCCTGATCGGGGTTCCGCTGGCGTACCTGACGGCCCGGACCGACCTTCCGTTCCGCCGGTTCTGGTCGATCGCGGTCGCGCTCCCGCTCGTCGTGCCGAGCTACGTCGGCGCGTTCTCCTTCGTCTCGGCGTTCGGCCCCCGCGGCGAGTTCCACGACCTGCTCGCGCCGCTGGGGATCGAGCGGATTCCCGAGATCTACGGGCTCCCGGGAACGATCCTCGTCATCACCCTCTACACGTACCCGTACGTCTACCTGACCACCCGCGCCGCGCTCCTCTCGCTCGACACGACGCTCATCGAGGCGGCGCGGACGCTGAACCACGGGCGGATCGCGGCGTTCCGGCGCGTGACGCTCCCCGTGATCCGGCCGGCGATCGCCGCCGGCTCGCTGCTCGCGGCGCTGTACGCGGTGTCCGACTTCGGGACGCCGACGATCATGCGGCTCCCCGTCTTCACCCGCCAGATCTACGTCGAGTACAACTCCTTCGGCCGGGACTACGCCGCCCTCCTCTCGCTGCAGCTGCTTGCCGTGGTACTCGTGGTGCTCGCGCTGGAGTGGCTCGTCCGCTCCGACCGCACCGCCCACGGCGACGACGCGGGCAACACCGACCGGCTCGTCGGGCTGGGGCGGTGGCGCTGGCCGGCGACGCTGCTGCCCGCGTCGGTGTCCGCGGTCGCGCTCCTCGTCCCCCTCTGGATCCTCTTCCTGTGGCTCGTCCGCACCGACGCGGGCCGCCGCCCGTCGATGGCGTTCGAGTGGGTCCAGGCGCTCAACTCGGTGTCCGTGGCCGGGGCGGCCGCGGTCGTCGCCGCGCTGGCGGCGCTCCCGGTCGCGTACTTCGCCGCGAACCACGACTCTCCGCTGTCGACGCTGTTCGAGCGGACGACCTACGTCGGGTTCGCGGTCCCCGGGATCGTGTTGGCGCTCGCCTTGGTCTACTTCGGGTCCAGCTACCTCCCGTGGCTCTACCAGACGCTCCCGCTGCTGGTGTTCGCGTACGTCGTCCGGTTCCTGCCGCAGGTCGTCGGGTCGACGCGGACCTCGATCCTGGGGGTCGACCCGCGGCTGGTCGAGGCGAGCCGGGCGCTCGGCGAGTCGTCGGTGGGGTCGTTCCGGCGCGTGACCTTCCCCCTCGTTCGGTCCGGGATCGTCGCCGGCGCCGCCCTCGTGTTCCTCACGACGATGAAGGAGCTCCCGGTCACGCTCATCCTCCGCCCCTCTGGCTTCGAGACGATCGTCACGCAGATCTGGCGCGCACAGGAGTCCGGCCTCTACCAGTACGCCGTCGTCCCCACCCTCCTTCTGTTGTGCATCTCCGGGCTCTCGATGGTCGTCATGCTCGCGCAGGAGGGCGGCGAGGAGGGGCTCTGACGGCGCGGCTCCCGCTCCCCGCGAGCCGCGACGCGTTTCCACACCTACTTACCCGACACCGCCCCAGGGGTCGGGTATGGACCTCACCGATTCGACCGCGCTCGTCACCGGCGGCGCGGGGCTCGTCGGGAGCCACCTCGCGCGGGCGCTCCGCGACCGCGGCGCCGCGGTCCGCGTCGCGGACGACCTCTCGAAGGGGACCCGCGACCGCGTCCCGGACGGCGTCGACTTCGTCGAGGCCGACCTCACCGATCCGGAGGACGTCGCCGAGGCGGTCACCGGCGACCTCGACGTCGTCTTCCACTTCGCCGCGTACACCGACACGAACTACGACGACGACCGGGAGCTGTTCGAGGCCAACACGGCGATGACGTACAACGTTATCGAGCGCATGCGCGAGGTCGGCGTCGACCGGCTCGCATTCACCTCCTCCTCGACGGTGTACGGCGAGGCCCCGCGGCCGACGCCGGAGGATTACGGTCCCTTGGAGCCCATCTCCATCTACGGCTCCTCGAAGCTCGCCGACGAGGCGCTGATCTCGACGCACGCGCACTCCTATGACCTCACCGCGTGGGTGTTCCGGTTCGCGAACATCGTCGGCCCGCGCCAGCGCGGCAACGTGATCCCCGACTTCGTCCAGAAGCTCGACGCCGACCCGACCGAGCTGGAGATCCTCGGCGACGGCCGCCAGGAGAAGTCGTACATGCACGTCACCGAGTGCGTCGACGCCATCCAGCACGTGGTCGAGCACGCGGACGAGGACCTGAACGTCTACAACCTCGGGACGCGGACGACGACCTCCGTGACGCGGATCGCCGACATCGTCAGCGAGGAGCTCGGCGTCGACCCCGAGTACAGCTACACCGGCGGCGACCGCGGCTGGACCGGCGACGTGCCGCGGATGCGACTGTCGATCGAGCGGCTCGCCGACCTCGGCTGGGAGCCGTCGATCGAGAGCGACGAGGCTGTCCGCCGGAGCGCGCGCGAACTGATCGACGAGATTGTCTGAGACGGTCGACGAGTTCGTCTGAGACGGTCGACGAGTTCGTCTGAAACGGTCGACGAGATCGTCTGAAACGGTCCTTCGGACGCGCCGCCGCGGCAAGTCGTTCTCCGAACGTACCCCGTCGCGTCCGGGCCGTTTCCCGTCACGCCCGAGCCGCTCTCCGCTGCGCCCGAGCCGCAGATCGATCGCCGCCGGGCGTGGCTCGCCGGCGATCCCGGCCGATCGGCCGCCGGATCCCGCCCGCTTGCCGAATCGTGGAGAGGGCGCCGTTAACCCGGATAAAATCCGGATTAAACCGGCTTAACGGAGATACCTTTTTATACGGTAACGGCGCCACGGCCCGGACGCACATGAGCAAACGCACGATTGGCCTGCTGTTGATCGCGGTCGTCGCGCTCGGCGCGATGACCGGCGTCGCGGCCGCCGACGGACACCTCGAAGTGGCCGTCGAACAGGACGCGGACGGAACGTCGACGGTCACGGTGACCGAGAACGACAGCGCGGTGGAGAACGCCACGGTGCTCGTCGAGGTCGCCGACCCCGAGAACGAGTCGTACGCGGGCGCCGGCGAGTACGAGACCGACGCGAACGGCACCGTCGACCTCCCCGCCCCCGAGGAGGACGTGACCGTTGACGTGACCGCGAGCGACGGGAACGAGACCGCCTCGACCACGGCCGATCTCGAAGCCCCCGACGGGCTCGAGCTCACCGTGGAGAACACCGACGGCGAGCCGGTCGTCACGGTGACCGACAACGACACCGCGGTCGAGAACGCCTCGGTGAACGTCACCGCCGCCGACGCCGAGAACGAGTCGTACGTCGGCGCGGGCGACTACGAGACCGACGCGAACGGCACCGTCACCCTCGCCGCCGCGGAAGAGGACGTGACGGTCGACGTGACCGCCGAGTACGAGAACGACTCCGTCTCGACGACCGTCGACCTCGTGGCCCCCGAGGGGCTCGCGCTCGACGTGTCGAACACCGGCGGCGAGCCGGTCGTCACGGTGACCGACGACGGCGAGGGCGCGGAGAACGCCTCGGTGAACGTCACCACCGCCGACGGACAGAACGTCAGCTACGTCGGCGAGGGCGAGTACACGACCGACGAGAACGGCACCGTCACCCTCCCCGACGCCGAGGAGAACGTCACGGTCGACGTGACGGTCGAGTACGAGGGCGAGTCCGTCTCCGCGACCGTCGACCTGACCGCGGACGGCGAGGAGGCCGCGGACCAGCCCTTCGGCCAGCTCGTGCAGGACTTCATCGACCGCCTGGAGGACCGTGAGGGCGGCATCGGCGCCGCCGTCTCGGACTTCGTGACGGAGAACAACCCGGGGAACGCCCCGGACCACGCGGGGAGTCCGGGCGGCCCGGACGACGCGGGTAACGGGAGCGACGCGGGCAACGCGAGCGACGGCCCCGGTAACGCGCCCGACCACGCCGGTCAGGGCAACGGGAACGGCGGCGAGCAGGGACCGCCGGACCACGCCGGGCCGGGCGGTGACGACGACGCGAACGAGAGCGACGACGACCGTGGACCGCCGAGCGACGCCGGTCCGGACGGTGACGACGACGCCGACGAGGACGACGCCGAAGAAGACGACACCGAAGAAGACGACGAGGACGATGATGGCGACGAGGACGATGACGACGACGCCGGGAGCGGCCCGGGCAACGGCAACGGACAGGGCAACGGGCCCAACAACTGACGGCGCAGCGCGCGCCGATCCGGTTCGCGATCGCTGACGCTCTTTTTCGGGACGCACTCGGTGTCGGCAGGGTTTAGTGCGCCGTGAGCGAAGCGAGGCGTATGAGCGAGACTTCGTATCCGCCGGTGTCACAGCACCTCTCGGACGTCGAGACGGCCCGCGAGGAGGGGCGCCGGAAGATGGACTGGGCGCTCCAGCACATGCCGATCCTGAACGCCCTCCGCGAGGAGTTCGCCGACGAGCAGCCGCTCGCCGGCGAGACGATCGCGATGGCGATGCACGTCGAGGCGAAGACGGCGAACCTCGTCGAGCTGCTCGCTGAGGGCGGCGCCGAGGTCGCGATCACCGGCTGTAACCCGCTGTCGACCCACGACGACGTGTCGGCCGCGCTCGACACCCACGAGTCGATCACCTCCTACGCGGTCCGGGGCGTCGACGACGAGGAGTACTACGACGCGATGCACGCCTGCATCGCCCACGAGCCCACCATCACCGTCGACGACGGGATGGACATGGTGAAGCTCGTCCACGAGGAGTACCCCGACCTGATCGACTCCATCGTCGGCGGCGCCGAGGAGACGACCACCGGCGTCGACCGCCTGCGCGCGATGGACGCCGACGGCGAGCTCCACTACCCCGTCTTCGCCGTGAACGACACGCCGATGAAACAGCTGTTCGACAACGTCCACGGCACGGGCGAGTCGTCGCTCGCGACCATCGCGATGACGACGAACCTCTCGTGGGCCGGTAAGAACGTCGTCGTCGGCGGGTACGGCCAGTGCGGGAAGGGCGTCGCGAAGAAGGCCTCGGGCCAGAACGCGAACGTCATCGTCTGCGAGGTCGACCCCCGGAAGGCGCTGGAGGCCCACATGGAGGGGTACGAGGTGCTCCCGATGCGGGAGGCCGCGAAGAAGGGCGACGTGTTCATCACGACGACGGGCAACCGCGACGTGATCACCCGCGAGCACTTCGCGGAGATGCAGGACGGCGTGCTCCTCGCGAACGCCGGCCACTTCGACGTCGAGGTGAACCTCGACGACCTCGACGACCTGGCCGTGGACCGCTACGAGGTCCGCGACGGCGTCGAGGGCTACGAGATGAAAGACGGTCGCGTCCTCAACGTCATCGCCGAGGGGCGGCTCGTCAACCTCGCCGCCCCCATCGCGCTCGGTCATCCGGTCGAGGTGATGGATCAGAGCTTCGGGGTGCAGGCGGTCGTCGTCCGCGAACTGGCGGCAAACGGCGAGGAGTACGAGGCCGGCGTCCACGACGTGCCCGACGAGCTCGACCGCGAGGTCGCGGATATCAAGCTCGCCGCCGAGGGCGTCGAGTACGACGACCTCAGCGATGAACAGCGCGAGTACATGGACAGCTGGGAGCACGGGACGTAAGCGACGACTAGCCGACGACGCTCCACTACACGAACGGTCGGCGCGCGCCTCCGAGGCCGCATCGCGGCCGAGGAGCGTCGCGCGAGGGACGCGGCGACCGTAGGGAGCCGCGAGGCTGGGGAGGTGTGAGGTGCGGTGCTGTGCGGGGCGGGACTCGAAGGGGCAGTCGCGAGGCGGGCGCAGGCGACGTAAGCACCACAGCGAAGGAGCGACAGCGACTGAGCGAGGAGCGAAGCGAGCGTGCGCCCGCCTCGCGACTGGGGCTTCGGTGGTGGTCGTGTCGCCCAGCGATTTATAAACAGTATCATCGTCCAGCCGAGCGGTTGGGGCTTCGGCTGTCTCGGTCGCGATCGGTCAGACGGTCCCGAGCGCCCCCCGATCGTCTCCGTCGTTCTCACACCCTTTTTGAGCGACAATCACGTACGGATCGCAGTGACAGTCACGAGCGTCCACGACCCGAGCCACCGCGAGGCCCTCTGGGAGCTTGAGGACGCGTTCGAGCGCGGCGACCTGATAAGCGTGTTCGGTCGCTGCACCGTCAGCTACGAGGGCCGCGCCGCCTCCGATCTGGGCGCCGGCGACCGCCTGCTCGTGTTGAAGCCGGACGGCGCCGCCCTCGTCCACACCGACGAGGGGCGCCAGCCCGTCAACTGGCAGCCGCCGGGGTCGGAACACCGCGCCGCGGTCCGCGAGGGGCGGCTTCGCGTCGTCTCGACGCGGACCAGCCCCGCCGAGACGCTGACGGTCCGCTTTTCCGACGTGCACCAGCTCTCCGCGATGGCCGTCACGGGCGGGCGCGACCTCACGCTCCACGGGAGCGAGGAGGACCTCCGGACCAGAATCTTGGAACGGCCGGAGCTCGTCGAGCCGGGGTTCGAACCGCGCGAGACCGAGCGCCCGTCCAGCGCCGGCCCGATGGACGTGTTCGGCGTCGACGCCGACGGGACCCCCGTGATCGTCGAACTGAAACGGCGGCGGGTCGGTCCGGATGCGGTCGGCCAGCTCGCGCGGTACGTGCGGGCGCTCCGGGAGGAGCTGGGCGCGGAGGGCGGGGGCGGCGGTTCCGACGCCGGCGATTCGGAGGAGAGCGATTCCAGGGATAGCGATTCCGACGCCGACGGCGGCGGCGCCCCGACCGTCCGGGGCGTCCTCGTCGCGCCCTCGGTCACCGACCGGGCCGCGGAGCGGCTCGCGGACCGCGGGTTCGACCACGTCGCGCTCGACCCGACGCCGGAGGAGTGATCGGGCGGCGCGAAGCGGCCGGTGACGTGAGGTGGCGCCCGAGCGAGTGGCGTGCCAACACGCGACTCGATCGGGTCGAGAGCCGGCGTTGACCCCCGAGAGGCCGACGACGACGCCTCGCTATCGAAGGCTTTATCGCCGCAGCGCGGGCTACATCGGACAAGTAGCCATGTCTGACAAACCCGCCTCTATGTATCGGACGATCGACAAGCCGTCGTACACCCGCCGCGAATACATCACGGGCATTCCCGGCTCGAAGATCGCCCAGCACAACATGGGCGACCTCTCCGCGGAGCCGGACGACTACCCCGTCCAGATCAGCCTCCGCGTCGAGGAGGAGCTCCAGATCCGACACGGCTCGCTCGAGAGCGCGCGCCTCTCGGCGAACCGCCACCTCATCAAGGAGCTCGGCGAGGGCAACTACAAGATGACGCTCCGCAAGTTCCCCCACCAGGTCATCCGGGAGAACAAGCAGGCGACCGGCGCCGGCGCGGACCGCGTCTCCGACGGGATGCGGCAGGCGTTCGGGAAGCCGGTCGGGACGGCCGCACGACTCAACAAGGACGACGTCGTCTTCACGGCCTACTGCGACGTCGACCAGGCCCCCGTCGTGAAGGAGGCGTTCCGCCGGGCGTACAACAAGCTCTCGCCGCCGTGCCGGATCACGGTCGAGCGCGGCGAGAAGCTGCTCGTCTCGTAGAGCCAACCGACCCCCGTCCGTTCGAGGCGGGTCCTTCTCCGCGCGATCGCGTCACTGAGCCGCGGCGCCGCGCGCACGGCTCCGGCGTCACGCGCCGAGCCGAACACCTGAAATACCTCGATCGCGTACCGAACGGCAGTGTCACAGCAGTTGGCCGAGGTCGAGACGCTGTTCCTCCACGAGGCGCGGAGCGACTACACCGTCGTCGCGAACCGCGACGGCAACCGGGTGCTCCGCGGGCGGCTCGAACTCAAGGAGACCTCCGCGGGGCCGCGACCGGGCAAGTTCCGGGTGATCCGCGACGGCGAGGACCACCCCCGCCAGCCCGACGAGTTCGTCGACCTCGCCCGCGCGGCCGGTCGGATCCGGATCTCCGAGCAGACCGCCCCCGAGAACCGGCAGCGACTGAAGGAGATGCTCGACGGCTACCAGCTGGAGGCGACGGCGGTCCGGACCTGCCGGCGCTGCGCGAGTGACGGGCGGTACGGCCCCATCACGAGCGAGAGCGCGATCGAGCACAACGGCGAGCTGATCTGCCGCGACTGCGCGCGCCGGGAGTTAGAGCGCGAGCTGTCGTACAAAGGCGAATTCACGGGCGCCGCCGAGGAGCGGCTCGAAGAGCTCCTCTACGAGTCCGGCGACTTAGACCGGATCGTCAACCTCCTGCAGGGCGGGCTCGACCCCGACCTCACGAAGTACGACGAGGTCTCCGCGAACGTCGACGACATCTCGCCGGTCCGGACCGAGGACCTCGATCTGCATCCCGATCTCTCCGCGCACCTCCAGGGACGCTTCGAGGAGCTGCTGCCGGTCCAGAGCCTCTCCGTGCGGAACGGCCTCTTGGAGGGAAACGACCAGCTCGTCGTGAGCGCGACCGCGACCGGGAAGACGCTGGTCGGCGAGCTGACGGGGATCGACCGGGCGCTGAAGGGGGACGGGAAGCTCCTCTTTCTGGTCCCGCTCGTCGCGCTCGCCAACCAGAAGCACGAGGACTTCGAGGACCGCTACGGCGACCTGCTGAACGTCTCGATCCGCGTCGGCTCCTCGCGCGTGAACGACGACGGCAACCGGTTCGACCCGAACGCCGACGTGATCGTCGGCACCTACGAGGGGATCGACCACGCGCTCCGGACGGGCAAGGACTTAGGCGACGTGGGGACCGTCGTCATCGACGAGGTCCACACCCTGAAGGAAGGCGAGCGCGGCCACCGGCTCGACGGGCTCATCTCGCGGCTGAAGCACTACAGCGAGAAGCGGATGGAGACGCATTCGGGGTACGACGGCACCCAGTTCGTCTACCTCTCCGCGACCGTCGGCAACCCCGAGTGGCTCGCCGAGAAGCTCCGGGCGACGCTGATCGAGTTCGAGGAGCGCCCCGTCCCCATCGAGCGCCACGTCACCTTCGCGGACAGCCGGGAGAAGGCGCAGATCGCCGACAAGCTCGTGAAACGCGAGTTCGACACGAAGTCGTCGAAGGGGTACCGCGGGCAGACGATCATCTTCACGAACTCCCGGCGGCGGTGCCACGAGATCAGCCGGAAGCTCCGGTACGACTCCGCGCCGTACCACGCCGGCCTCGACTACAAGCGCCGGAAGAAGGTGGAACGGCAGTTCGGGAACCAGGACCTCTCCGCGGTCGTCACCACCGCGGCGCTGGCCGCCGGCGTCGACTTCCCCGCCTCGCAGGTGATCTTCGACTCGCTGGCGATGGGGATCGAGTGGCTCTCCGTCCAGGAGTTCTCCCAGATGCTCGGCCGGGCCGGGCGACCGGACTACCACGACCGCGGCCGCGTCTACCTCCTCGTCGAGCCCGACGGCGTCTACCACAACTCCATGGACCGCACGGAGGACGAGGTCGCCTTCACGCTCCTGAAAGGCGAGATGGAGGACGTGGCGACCCACTACGACGAGACCGCCGCGGTCGAGGAGACCCTCGCGAACGTCGTCGTCGCGGGCAAGAAGGCCAAGCGGCTCAACGACCGAATGATCGGCGAGGTGCCGACGAAACACGCGGTCGGCAAACTGTTGGAGTGGGAGTTCATCGACGGCTTTGAGCCGACGCCGCTCGGTCGGGGGATCACGAGGCACTTCCTCGCACCTGACGAGGCCTTCTTCATGCTCGACGCGATCCGGAAGGGGACCGACCCCTACCAGATCGTCGCCGACCTCGAACTGCGCGACGACGAGGAGTGAGGACCAGAGGGGAAACCGGGGCGTACCCCGCCCGCGCAACGAAACGCTTTACCGGCCGATGCGGGTACGTATGGGTGCGGGGCCGTGGGGTAGTGGTATCCTCGCTGCCTTGGGTGCAGTGGACCTGAGTTCGACTCTCAGCGGCCCCATCCGTTATTCTTGGCCGTTACAGACAACCTGTTCGAGTTCTGCATGAAGATCGGGATGGTGTTTCCTGAGAACCTCTACGTCAGTTTGGAGTTCTTCGTGAATTCGATTTCGGATTCGTGATACGGCTTGATACTGATTCGGACCGGTGTTCTTCGATCGGAGATGTTCACGCTCGGTTTCAGTAAGGAGAGCACGTGTTCGTGCCATGGTTTGTGTACACATCTGTCTGGTAAGTGTACACTGCATCTGTCTGGTAACGGTTCGACGCTGTCCGATCAGTTTGCAAATATACAAATGTGAGTGGGAGGATCTACAAACCGGATAACGAATCACGACAGATATGGAGTCACACAGGTAAGGGGGTCTCACCGAGCAAATTGTCATCACAGAGCTGAAAAAGCGTAATATTAGCGTGTCAACGCCAGTAGGCGACAACGAACGATACGATCTCGTCTTGGAAAAGCCGGATGGCGATCTGTTGCGTGCACAGATCAAAACAGGGCGGGTGAAAGACGGAGTCGTCCGATTCAAGGGGGTAAGCCAGCACACGAACTCGTCTGGGCACGTGTACAAGCAGTACGGCGACGATGTCGACTGTTTTCTCGTACACTCCAACGAAACAGAGGAAACCTATTTCGTCGATTCTGAAGAGGTTGGGACCTCGATGCACTTGCGTATCGATCCGCCTGCTCAGAAAACCAGTCAGATCAATTGGGCCGAAGAGTACCACCTCGAGCAACAATGGCCGCCCACCGACCACAGCAAAAGAGACTCGACAGTTACTGCGGTTATCGACGCGCTCGAAAGCGTAGAAGGCACTGTATATATTGATCCGACCAGAGAAGGCGATCAGGTCTTATTGTTTGTCGACGCAGACGACGAAACACATCGAATTGGAGCCAAGACCGGATGGATTGTGAATGGCCGAGTCCGGTTCACCCCGAGTGAAGCCGCAGAGTATCATCTCGTATACTGTGATGAGTTAGACGATTTGCTGTCTGTACATTCTGATGAATTTAACGAGTCCATCTCCTTCCGAGTAGACAGCGAGAATACTCGAGAGGGCACAAATCCAGTAGACAAGTATACGTTCGAGAATAACTGGCCGCCATCCATTGTCGGGACTTCACCGACAGATCCAACGCCGGAACTGACCCGGTTCATCAGTAGACTGGAAGACAAACAGATGGCGTATAACCGTGTAGAATACGACGGTAAAAGGGAGGTAGAAGTGTATTGTGGAGGATCTTATTTTCGAATCCGTGTCGAATCGGCATGGATCGAGAACGGACTGATCCGATTCAATGCGAACGGAAACAACGTCGATTACTATTCATTTGAGAATCCTGAGAAAGAGGAATGGTATCTCGTATCGGACGATTCGTTTGGTAGTTCGATCTCACTTCGAGTAGATCCACCGGAAAAAGAAGATTATCGGATTAATTTTGCAAAAGATTATCTACTAGAAAGAATGTGGCCAGTGTGAGCTGACTATTTGCCGAAAGTTATTCCGAGTGTCAAATCACCGAGGACGGTCCTCACCGCTCCAGCACCGTCCCGCTGGCGCCGACGACGTAGTCGCGGTCGCCGTCGAACGCCGCGACGGCGCGGAGGTTCTGTCCGGAAGGCGTGTCGACGACGGTCCAGTCGCCGTCCTCGCGCTCGACGACGGTGCCGCTCCCGCCGACGGCGACCCCGCCGGCGCCACCGGTGATCACGTCCTTGAGGCCGGCCTCGGCGATCCGGTCCGACCGCCACTCGACGCCGTCGTAGACGTAGAGCGAGCCGCTCCCGCCGACGACGGTCACGTCGTCGGGGGCGTCGGCGTCGAGCCCGGCGAAGGTGGTGTCCGCGTCCTCGATGCCGAACGGCTCCCACGTGGTGCCGTCGTCGGTGGCGAACACCTTCCCGTTCGTGTCGATGAGGGTCCCCGCGCGGGCGCCGTAGAAGTCGACGGCGGGGATGCCGGCGCCGGAGCCGGGCGTGAGGTAGTTCCAAGTGCCCTCCTCGCCGTTCTCGAAGCTGTAGTACACCAGCCCGGAGTCGTCGACCACGTACACGTCCGCGTCGCCCGCGGGGCCCGTGACCGCGACGGAGTTGAACTGGTTGGAGGCGTCGTTCGGCTGCGACCGGTCGACCAGGTTGCCGGTGGTCACGTCGTACTCACCGACGGCGCCGCTGTTGCCGACCATCCAGAGGCGCTCGCCGTCGTCGGTGACCGCGGCGCCGCGGAGCCCGTTGCCGTTGCCGGAGACGCCGCCGCGGAACACCGTCTCCCAGCCGGCCGCCGTCCGCTCGATCAGCACGCCGCCCGCCCCGACCGCGTGCGGGTTCGCGGCGGTGTACCGAACGTCGTGGAGGGTCCCGTCGACCGGGGTCTTCGCGGCGGTCCAGTCGGAGGCCGACTCATCCGCCGCCGACACGACGCCGGGGACCGCGGCGGCCGCGACCGATGCACCTGCGAGCTTCACGACCGAACGTCGAGTGTGTCGGGTCATCGCATCTGGTCGGTGTGCCGGAAGGGTGGTAAAAACCGGAAACCGTGGCGGTGAATTGAACCGATTTCGGGCGACTTGAACGGAGTTGATCGGGTCAACGAACGGTGCTTTCAAGTAAGCGATCGAAACGGCCGATGCTTTGAAGTGAAGAATCGAATCGAGCCGCGGTGCCGGTCTCGATCGCGTTCGAGGCGGCGCCGAGCGAGGCCGCGCGCGCGGACGACGGCGGGGCGACGCGACGCGCCGACCCGGTCGCCGCCTTTCGAAATCCTTTTGTCTCGAATCGGCGTTGGTCAGATTGCGAGCCGCCTTAGCTCAGACTGGGAGAGCACTCGACTGAAGATCGAGCTGTCCCCCGTTCAAATCGGGGAGGCGGCATGGCTTTTTGACACGGTTTAGATTCGGGAGTTTCGACTGAAGATCGAGCTGTCCCCCGTCCCCGCGAGCGCGGCGAGCGGGGGCTCGGAAGACGAGCGCAGCGAAGTCTTCCGGCGTTCAAATCGGGGAGGCGGCATATTCTGAACCCGCGAGCGCAGCGAGCGGGTAAAGAAACGACGCCGAGCCGATTTGAGCACGGAAGTCGCAGCGCGCGAACGAAGTGAGCGCGACCGTCTTCCGGCGTTCAAATCGGGGAGGCAGCATCGGTAGACGCGGACAGCCCGACCTAGTTTTCGGACACCACGGGACAGTTGACGCGTGCCGCGCCGGACGCGAGGATCGCCGCGTCGAGCGCCGAGTCGAGGTCGGAGACGGAGTCGAAGTCGGCGTTGTCGTAGATGTTCACGTCCCACAGCGGCGAGTACGCCGCGTCGCTCGGCACCGTCGAGGTGACGTTGTGGGTCTGGTCGTTGCCCGCCTCGGTCGCGAACCCGGACTGCGGACCGCCGCCCTCTTGGCCGGGGTTCGTGTTGAACGAGACGTAGATCGGGGAGAGCGGGACCTCGCCGTCGGAGGGTTCCAGCGCCCGCTCCTCGAAGAGGAAGTAGTAGACGATCTCGCCGTCGTACCACCCCTCGACGAGGTCGGCGGCGCTCTCGTCGGCGCCGTGGCGTCGTTCAGCCGTCGACCCGTCGGGGACGACGGGACAGTTCTTGATCGTGTCGGTGGCCTCGACCTCGAAGTCGCCGCCGAGGACGCCCTCGACGCCGGTCACCGTGTTGGCAACGTACTCGTCCGAGACGGTCACCCTGTGGACGTGCCAGAAGTCGTTGTAGCCGTCGTCGCCGGGAACGACGCCGACGACGTTCCGCTGTCCCTCGACGGGGTCGCCGTTCTCGCGGACGAACGCGTAGATCGGTGCCGGGGCGGTCGGCTGAACGTCGAAGTCGTAGTACCGGACGCGCTGCCCGTCGGGGCCGAACCCGTCGACGAGGAAGCGCTCGTCGAAGTCGACGGGGTCGCCGGCAGCCGGCAGGTCGTTGTCCGAACCCCGGACGTGGAGGGTGCCGGCGGCCTCGCTGAATCGGTCGATGGTCGTGCGGGGAGCCTCGTCGGGGTCGGTCGGCTCCGCTTCCATCCCCTCGCCTTCCATCCCGCCGTCCGACTCCTCCTCCATTCCGCCGTCGGATTCGTTCTCCATCCCGCCGTCCGACTCGCCTTCCATCCCGCCGTCCGACTCCTCCTCCATCCCGCCGTCGGATTCGTCGCCGGAGTCGCCACCGAGACAGCCGGCCAACCCCATCAGGGCCGCACTGCCGCCGGCAGTCAGGACGCGTCGTCGCGTTTCGTCGGTCAATTGTTTCGACATCACTAACGGACACGTGAGACCGTCTAAAGGCAATTTTTCAACATCCGATCGTGGTTCGCCGAAAGTCCGTTCAAATTTCGTCCGTGATTCGTTGCGACTTCGGGTCGCCGGTGCCCGAGGTGCCTCGTTCGAATCGGGGAGACGGGCCTTCGACGCCGCCCCCCGTTCGAAGTCGAGTCGCGTTCGACGGCGACCCGCGTTCGACGGCGATCCGCTTTCGATGGCGACGACCGGTGATCGAGTCGACCGTCGCGATCCGCGCCGAGAGCGGGAGGAACGCTCATTAGCCGGCCGTCGCTATCCACGCGGGTGAGCGACGACGGAGACGACCTCGACGACCCCGACGACGGACCGCTCGCCCGGCGGAAGCGCCCGCTTCGCTACGCGATGAGCGCGGCGTACGTGACCGCGGGGATCGCACATTTCCTGGCCCCGAAGGCGTTCGCACGGGTTGTCCCGCCCGGGCTTCCGAGACCGCGCGCCCTCGTCTACCTCTCCGGGATCGCGGAGATCGGGCTGGGGCTCGGCGTCGCCTGCGATCGGACGCGGCGCGGGTCGGCGTGGGGGATCATGGCCCTGCTCGGCGCGGTCTTCCCCGCGAACGTGTACATGGCGACCGACGACGTGGCGGCCGAGTTCGCCCCGGACCGCCTCTCGGGCGTCGCCCGCGCGGCGGCGTGGGCGCGGCTCCCGCTACAGGGCGTGCTGCTGCTGTGGGCGTGGTGGTACACCCGGCCCGACGCGGTCGACGACGAGGGTCACCCGCCGGGCGGGAGCGGCGACGCGCAGCGGCGGCAGTAGTCGAACGCGGCGTCGTTGTCGGCCCCGCAGTGCGGGCACGGCGTCGAGGTCGCTCCGTCTCCGTCGCCGTCGCCGCCCTCGGTCGGATCCCGGTGGACCCGATCGTACTCCTCGTCTTTCGTGTACCGCTCCA
Organism: Halorubrum salipaludis; assembly: GCF_002286985.1. GTDB lineage: Archaea > Halobacteriota > Halobacteria > Halobacteriales > Haloferacaceae > Halorubrum > Halorubrum salipaludis. The sequence continues at coordinate 540,045 of NZ_NSKC01000001.1, forward strand.
GCTCGCCGGATCGGCGCTTGCGGTGGCGCTCGCGCGCCTCGCCGACGACGTCGCGGAGCACGCGGATCCCGACGCCGAGGGCGACGAGCAGGAGCGTGCCCGTGATCGCGACGTAGAGGATCCCGAGATCGACCATACGACCCGTACGGACCGCAGCGGGAGATATTGTGGGGTGATCGCACGCCACAAGATCAGTGGTGAAAGCGGTGAAAAGCGGTAGAAGCGCTCAGTACCGCAGCGTGGCGTCGAGGATGCCCGCCGTCTGCCCGGCGCCGACGACCGCGAGCGCGACCGCGGTCCACGCCGCCGAGGGCGCCAGCGCGACGCCGACCGCGCCGGCGACGCAGCAGCCGGCGCCGAGGTCGTAGATCCGCGTCCCCGACTCGACGCGGCCCCGAGTGGCGACGAATCCGGCGGCCGGGAGGAGCGCCCAGCCGTACAGCGAGACCGCGAGCAGGGCCGTCGGCGGGACGTCCAGCGATCCGCCGAGCGCGAGGAACCCCGCGACGCCCGCGAGCGTCACGGGCGTGCCCGCGGCGATGACGAGCTTCCACGTCCGGAGCACGCCGCTCGCCATCTCGCGCCGCGAGGCGGCGACGAACGCGACCAGCAGGACGCTCATGACGACGTGCGCGACAAACAGCGCGTGCGTCGAGACGGCGCCGAGCGCGGTCGCGGCGGCGACGAGCCACGCCGCCGGCACGAGCAGGGCCGGCCCGTTCTCGCGGAGGGGTCGGAGCACGACCGAGCGGTTCGGCGCGACGGGGGATAAGCGTCGGGGCGACCGAATCTCGGTGTCGGCGCGTTTTCGGCGCGGAACCGCCGGATCGGTCGGGCTCTCCGCGCGAGCCCGCGTGTACGGTCACCGATCGTCTCGATAGTCGCTAGAAACAGGAACGATTGTCCGGATACACTCGTGGTAACTGTACACTCGCAATCCTTATCTTCCGAGGGGGCGTCCGTTAGGATGCAATGGCGACCGGAAAGGTTGATTTCTTCAACGACACTGGCGGCTACGGATTTATTGAGACTGACGACGCTGACGACGACGTGTTCTTCCACATGGAAGACGTCGAAGGGCCGGACCTCGAAGAGGGCCAGGAGCTCGAGTTCGACATCGAGTCCTCGCCCAAGGGGCCGCGCGCGTCCAACGTCGTTCGGCAGTAAGCCGATCCGATACGGTGGGTCGGTCCGGCTGACGCCGAACGCGACTCTGACACGCGACAACGAGACTTCTGCCCGCCCCCGGATTCACGTCCGACGCGGGTTCTTATTACGACACTGAGCGTCGCTGCCGCCGATCCCGACGGAACGGAAGGATCGGTGGCGCGCGGCGACAAGCGGTAGCGCCGGCCCGCTTCGGATTGGACAATGAGCGGCGTAACGGCCGACTCAGACGTGCTGTCCGAACAGCCCGCGTCCCTTCGTCACCTCGACGTCTCCCTCGACGCGGACTTGGCAGGCGAGGCGCACGTCGTGGCTCGGGTGGTGCGGCGGGGCCCAGAGACGGAGCTTCTCCTTTTTGCCGGGTTCGCTGACCTCGCCGTCGACCTGGACGGCGCAGGACCCACACGACCCCGCCCCCCGGCAGTTGAGCTGCTTCATCTTGCCGTTGTACACGGAGAGGCCGGCCTCTTTGAGCACGTCGCGGAGGATCGCCCCTTCCTCGCACTCGATCTCCTCGCCTTGGTAGGATACGGTCGGCATGGACGATCGAGTGGTACGCGAGCGAACCACAAAGAATCGTCGGGAGCGGCGACGGGAGGGTAGCGACCCGCCTCGGCTCCCGTCTGCCGGGCGTCGGACGCCGGACGGGGCGTTTTTTACCCTCGGAACCGCAGGTGAAGCGTAATGGGACTCAGGTGTCTGCTCGGGCACGATTTCGACGAGCCCGAACTACGGCGCGAGCGCGAGGAGGACGGGAACGAGGTCGTCACCACCGTCACCGAGGTGAAGACCTGCGCTCGCTGCGGCGAGACGCAGGTGGTCAGCGAGAACACCGAGGTCACGACGATGGAGCAGCTGACCGACGAGGCCGCCGCCGCCGGCGACGAGCCGACGGCGCCCGACACCGGCCCCGAGCGCGAGACGCCCGGACCCGGCGTCGGTGAGGGCGGCTCCGACGGCGTCGAAGTCGGACCCGACGCGGGGACCGCGGCCGCGGTCGGGCTCGACGACGGAGACGGAATCGGCGACGACGGGGACGATATCGACGACGCCGTGATCATCGACGACGACGTCGGGGGCGCCGACGAGGCGCCCGGCGGTTCCGCGCCCGGGTCGGCCGACGCCGAGCCCGCGGCGACGGAAGCGGACCTCGACGCGGGCGCGTCCGCCGAGGGCGACGACGCGGAGCTGATCGGCGGCGGTCCGTCGGCCGACGACGCCGGGGACCGAGAGGGCGACCGTGGCGACGGCGACGGCCTCGAACGCGACGAGGGCGAGTACGCGGCCTACCCGGAGGCCGAGACCGCGGACGCGCCCGCCGACGAGGAGCGCGCGGAGACCGACGACGGCGTGATCCTCGACGAGGAGGGAGACGACGCGGACGACCGCGAGCGCGGCGCGTGGCCCGACGTGGACGAGTCGGACGAGGGCGACGGCGAGGCGACCCCGTGGCCCGAACACGGCGGCGAGGACGAGGGGTTCAGCGCCGAGGTCGGCGAGGGCGGCGCGGGCGACGTGGAGTTCGGCGGCGGGCTCACGCCGGAGGCGGCCGACGCGCCGGCAGACGACGAGGACGCGGAGTACGTCGAGGCGCCGGCGCGGACGGCGGGCGGGTCCGGCGGGATCGACGACCCGGAGGAGACCGGCGGGGCGGTCGACGAGGGGACCGGAATCACCCGCGGCGAGAGCCCCGATCTCGAGACGTCGAGCTCGGAGGTGACGACGGAGTACTACTGTCCCGAGTGCGAGATGACCCGCGCCGCCGACGGTAACTCCATGCGCGCCGGCGACATCTGTCCCGAGTGCAAGCGCGGCTACGTCGACGAGCGACCGCTCTGAGCGCGGACCCCGCGAGTTCTCCCGTCCCCGAGCGCCCCTCCCCGAGCGCCCGTCGACCGGTTCGCTCGATCCCCCGGCGAACCGGGCGAAGACCCCGTGACGAAACTGGTTTACGGCCCCCTGTCGAACGAACGCGGCATGAAGGAGTACAAGATGCGCCGCGGCGAGCATCTGGACGACCGCATGCCGGACCTGAAAGGCTCCATCGAGGAGTACTTCGGCGAGGTCACCGGCACCGAAGAGTGGGAGGGCCACGAACTGTACGTCGTCGAGGACCCGGACAACCCCGTGTTCGACCGCATCGTCGCCGGCGCGGCCGAGTACGGCAGCAAGAAGGACAAGCTCGCGGTCCACTTCGAGGAGCGCCCCGCCGAGGACGTGATCGCGGAGGGGAACGCTGACGCCGCCGCCGACGCGGTCGACGCGAAAAACGAGTTCCTCTTGGAGGCGACCGGCCGCGACGCGAAGTCCCGCCGCGACTCGCTGAAGCGCGAAGTCGAGGACGACGCGCCCGACTACTGAGGGGAGACGCCCGGTTTTCGGCGATTTTCGACGCCTCGCGAGCCGCGGCTCCGCCGATCGGGCGAGTGTCAGGATCGATCGGTGAGAAAGTTTATTCGGAATCGAGTAAATTGTTCGGAGGTTTTAAGCCGTCGAGGGGACAAGGAGAGGTATGAGCATCGAGACAGTCGTGTTGGCGGTCGGAACAGAAGACGAAGAGCGGGCCGAGCGGCTCGCGGAGGAGGCCATCGCGGTGGCCGAGCCCGCGGGCGCGGAGATCGTGTTGACCCACGTGTTCAGCGACGAGGAGTTCGAGGGGGTCAAGTCCCGGTTGGGTATCGAGGAGACGAGCGAGAAGTCGACTCCCGACGCCGTCGCCGAGCGGCACACGACCACGCGGGAGCTCTCGATGGCGCTCGACGAGGCCGGCGTGTCGCACACGATCCGCGGCGCGGTCGGCGACCACGCCGACGAGGTCGTCGAGGCGGCGTCGGCGGTCGACGCGGATCGGGTCGTCGTCGGCGGACGCCGCCGGTCGCCGACCGGGAAGGCCGTCTTCGGGAGCGTCGCCCAGGAGGTCATCCTCTCGTCGCCGTGTCCGGTGACGTTCGTGCGTTCGGCGTCGTAGTCGGGGAATCGTCTTTTCGAGGCGTGAAGCGCACGTCAGCGATATGGGAAGCGGTCCCCCGCGGCGCGTGTCCTCCGAAGCGTCCCGCTTAAGTGACACCGGTCCGCGCGTTTATCCGATGTACTACGTGGGCGTCGACCTCGGAGCGACGAACGTCCGAGCGGTCGTCGGCGACGAGACCGCGACCATTCTCGGGTCCGACTCGCGAGGGACCCCGCGCGGCCCGAACGGGATCGCGGTCACCGAGGCCGTCCTCGGCGTGGTCCGGGGCGCGTGCGATGCCGCCGGGATCGACCCGACCGCAGCCGTCGCGGCCGGGATCGGGTCGATCGGTCCGCTCGACCTCGCGGCCGGCGTCGTGCAGGGGCCGGCGAACCTCCCGGACACCGTCGAGCGGATCCCCCTCGTCGGGCCGGTGTCGCAGCTGTTGGAGACCGACGAGGTCCACCTCCACAACGACACCATCGCGGGCGTCATCGGCGAGCGGTTCCACTCCGAGCGCAACCCCGACGACATGGTGTATCTCACCATCTCCTCGGGGATCGGCGCGGGCGTCGCCGTCGACGGCAACGTGCTCTCGGGCTGGGACGGCAACGCCGGGGAGGTCGGACACATGACCGTCGACCCGCACGGGTTCATGACCTGCGGCTGCGGGCTCGACGGCCACTGGGAGGGGTACTGCTCGGGGAACAACATCCCGAAGTACGCGCGCGAGCTCCACGAGGAGGACCCGATCGAGACCTCGCTGCCGATCGAGGACCCCGACTTCTCCGCGGTCGACGTGTTCGAGGCGGCCGGCGAGGACACCTTCGCCGACCACGTGATCGAGCAGGTCGCCCACTGGAACGCGATGGGCGTCGCCAACGTCATCCACGCGTACGCCCCGCTGGTCGTGACGATCGGCGGCGCGGTCGCGCTCAACAACCCCGATCGGGTGCTCGACCCGATCCGCGAGAAGCTCGCGGACATGGTGTTCATCAACGTCCCCGAGGTGCGCCTCACCGAGCTCGGCGACGAGGTGGTGGTGAAGGGGGCGCTCGCGAGCGCGCTCACCGGCGGCACGGGCGACCGGTCGCGGGTGGAGTCGCCCCCGGGGTGAGCGGGGGAGTCGGAAGCGACGGATCAGCAGCGACCCCGATCAGTCCTCGAACTCGGTCATTTCGGGCTCGAACTCCGGATCGATCGCGTCGCGCGTCTCGACGTACGCGTCCCGGTACCGGCGGAGCTTCCGCACGAGGACGTACCCGAACGCCCCCTGGAAGAGGAGCACGAAGACGAACAGGGAGACGACCTGCGGCAGCCCGGTCGCCAGCGAGAGCACCGTGGTGACCGGGCCGACGAGCGAGTTGTACAGCGCGTGGATCGCGGCGGCGATGACGAGCCCCTTCACGACGATCGGCCCGCGGTGCTCCGGGTTGAACTTGGCGAGCCCGAGGTAGTACCCCGCGAACGCGGAGTAGATGACGTGGCCCGGCCCGGCGAGCGCCCGGAGCGCGGCGATCCCGTCTCCCGCCCCCAGCACGGCGACGCCGAGCGTCAGCTCTCCGAGCTCGACGTTCTGTGCGATGTACACCAGGTTCTCGATGACGACGAAGCCGAGCCCGGCGATGGCGCCGTACACGGCCCCGTCGATGACGGCGTCGAACCGGGCGTCGGTGTACGCGTACAGCCGCACCGCGAGCAGCTTCACCGACTCCTCGACGGGGCCGACGATCAGGAAGAAGAAGAGCACGAGGCCGGGGAAGCCGAGCGGGTTGAAGAAGGGTTGGAGCTCGCTGTTGAGGACCGCCGCGAACGTCGCGGTCAGGATCGACAGCAGGAACGTCGCCACCAGGAGCGAGAGCGGCTCCCCGGTCGTCACGTCGGACACGTACACGTACGCGGCGAGCCCGAGCGCCGGGACCGCGGAGAGCCCGACGAGCATCGCGACCGCCGGGTCGAAGACGAGCCCGAGCCCGAACGAGCCGAGGATCGCGAGGAGCCCTAAGAGTGCGACGAACACGACGAGCGCCTTCGCCGACCGGGTGATGAGCCAGTGGAGCGCGACGGAGAGCCCGTCGAGGGAGGTTCGCTCCTCCCACGTGGCGATGTCGTAGAGGTCGCGGTCGTCGTCGGCGCGCGACTCGACCGGGTCCGACCGAGATGGCATGCCCCGAGGTTCGGACCGGGGGGACTTAAGCCGTGGCGGGAGTCGGGGCCAGGGCGGTCGCGAGCGCCCGGTCGCGATCGCACGGTCGCGTTGCCCCGACGCGACGACCCGACAGGATTGAAACCGCGGCGACCGAAGGGGCGGTATGCACTTCGATTCACGGACCCAGCGGGCCCTCCGCGAGGCGGGCCTCGACGCGGACGCGATCGCGTCCGCGTCCGACCGGGTCACCGAGCTCGTCGACGAGGACGCCGACCGGCTCCGGGCGTTCTTCGCGCCGGACGGACCCTACTACTCCGACATGGAGATGGCCCACAGCACCGCCGAGACGCAGGAGCACGCGACCGCCGACGTCGACCTGTTCACCCACGGGAGCGACCTCCGCGGCTACCTCTCGCTCGACGGGTGGGGCGTCCCGGTCGAGGGCGGGCGGGTGTTGCGGACGGCGGAGGCGGGAGGCGACGACGCGGTAGGGGGAGACAGCAAGGAGGACGGCGGCGACGAGATGCCCGTCCTCATCGAACTCTCGCTCGGCGCGACCGTCCACGACCGCGTCCGGTTCGCGCGCGATCGCGACGAGCTATGAAGGCCCGCGTACGCGGCATCTACGCGACGGCGCTCACCGAAGTCCTGCTCGACGCGGGCCACGAGGTCGTCGACGCCTCGCCGCCGATCCGACGGCGCTTCGACGCCGAGTTCGGAAGCGACCCGCCGGACGCGCGGATCGCGACGACAGAGGACCGGCAGGGTGTCGGCGCGCACGGCGACCCCGAGGCGGTGGCGGCCCTCCGCGACCTCCTGACCGGTGCGGGGCTCGACGCGCTGGCGTGGGCCGATCCGACCCCGCCCGGAACCGTCCTCGACGGCGAGGTGACCGAGACGCTCGGCGGCGGGGCGGCCGTGCGGCTTCGCGTCGGCGGGAGCGAAAGCGGCGACGGCGCCGGAGAGACCGCCGAGGGATACCTCCCGTACGGGAGCGTCGACGACCGGGTCGAGACGGGCGATTCGGTCCGGGTGCAGGTCCGCGAGTCCGCGGCGCCGTGGACGGACCGCCGCCCGGAGCTGGACGGGTCGCTCCGGGCGGGCGGCGGGCTCGTCGCGCTCGAACCCGGCTCGGGCACCCGCGTCGACGTGCGGAACGACGAGGCCGCCCGGGAGCTGTCGGGGATGCTCGACCTGCTCGGGTTGGAGCCGCCGGACGGGTGGCGCGCCGTCTGGAAGCCGCCCGCGGTCGACGCGGACACCGAGGCGCTCGAGGCCGGGCTCGACCGGGCGGTCGCGGCCGCGGAGGGGCTCGACGACGCCGTCGACGCGGCGGGCGGCGCCGGCGTCCTCGACGGCTCGGACCTCGTCCGCGAGGCGCCGCTGGCGACCCCGAACGCCGGCGTCTGGGTGTGGTTCGGGCGCGAGAGCCGGTTCGCGCTCGACGACCGGCGCCGCGAGGTGGCCGCGACGATGCCGGGCCACCACCGCGTGAAGGCGGGGTCGGCGGACGCGTCCGCGGGCGTCGACCTCGCTGAGGCGCTCTGCGAGCCCGACCCGGACGCCGCGTTCCCGTTCGGGGTCGTGACGGACGCGTTCGGGCCGGCCGAGGGCGACGCGCTCCGCCTCGAACACGGCAAGCCAGACGGGCGGCTGATCACGCTCGGCGAGGCGACGGTGACCGCGGTCGACGCCGACGGGTCGGTGACGGTCGAACGGGAGATGACCGGCGGCGGCACCTACGACGGGCTGGACGTGCCCCGTGAGGCCGGCGACGTCGCCGAGACGAGCCTGAAGGAGGGCCGGTGGTGGTACCCGACCACGTACCGCGGGCGCGACGGGGCGGTGCGCGGGACCTACGTCAACGTCTGCACTCCGGTCGAGGTGTTCCCGAACGCCGCCCGCTACGTGGACCTCCACGTCGACGTGGTGAAGCGCCCGGACGGGAGCGTCGAGCGCGTCGACGACGACGAGCTGCGAGAGGCGGAGGCGGCCGGCGAGGTGCCGGAACCGCTCGCGGAGAAGGCGCGGAGCGTGGCGTCGGCGCTGGAGAACGCGCTGTAGGCGGCCGACGCGTCGGCGGCGGACACGGCGGAGACGGACGCGTCGAAGCCAGACGCACGGTAGGGCCGCTACGTCGAAGACGGAGACCGCGTCGCGAGCGGCCCCGGTACGCGATTTCGACTCGATCGTTTCGAAATCCAATCACATCAGATCCTTACAATAACATTATTGTTCACCGTATTCACGTGTCGGTAGGATGCGTGAGAAAGAATCACAGCAAACGTTTGGCGAATCGACGCGGCGAGGGTTCCTCGGGGGCGTGGGGGCGCTCGTGGCCGCGGCCGCCTACTCGCGGGACGTGTCGGCCGACGACGCGGCGCGGGTCGCAAACGGGGACGACGACCCGGTTCAGACCGTCTCGTCGCCGGACGGGTCGATCGCGGTGACGGTCGACGTCGCCGACGGGATCCCGACCTACGAGGTCGCCCGCGGCGGGACGACCTACGTCGAGCCGTCGGCGCTCGGGTTCGACTTCCGGAACCAGCCGGCGTTCGGGGCGTCGGCGGCCGGCGGCGGGGAGGGGGAGGGAGACGTTCCCCTGACCGTCACCGGCACCGAGCGCGAGACGGCGACCGAGGCGTGGGAGCCCGTCTGGGGCGCGTTCGACGAGGTGTCCGCGGCGTACGAACAGCTCAGCGTCGGGCTCGCGGAAGCGGGCGGTGAGGGTGAGTCCGGCGGCGAGAGCGAGACGGAGACCGACGGGCGTAGCGCCACCCTCCAGATCCGCGTCTTCGACGACGGGATCGGGCTGCGGGTCGTCCTCGGTGAGGGGTTCGCGAGCAACCAGGATCGGGCGGTGATCGAGGCGGAGAACACGGGCGTGGCGTTCGCGGACGACTACGACGCGTGGTGGATCGCGAACGAGGTGACCAACCCGCGGTTCGAACAGGAGTACGCGGAGACGCCCCTCTCGGAGATACCGGGCGGGACCCGAGAGACGCGGCCGACCGGGACGCCGATCCGGACGGGCGCGCACACGCCCCTCACCGTCGACGCCAGCGGCGACGGCGACGGCGCGTACCTGAGCGTCCACGAGGCGAACCTCGACGACTACGCCGCGGCGACGCTCGCCCCCCGCGGCGGCGACGGCGGGACCGCCTTCGGTACCGAGCTCACTCCCCTTCCCGACGGGACGAAGGCGTCGCTGGAACTGCCGGCGACCACGCCGTGGCGGACGATCCAGCTCGTCGACCGGCCGGGCGAGCTGATCGAGTCGCAGCTCGTCCCCCTGCTCTCCGACCCCCTCGACGAGTCGGCGCTGCCGGCGGTGGGGGGCGAGGCGGACACGAGCTGGATCGAGCCCCGGAAGTACGTCGGCATCTGGTGGACGATGATCGCCGGGTCGGCCAACTGGGAGTACAGGTCGGACGACGCGATCGCGGGCGAGGGGGGCAATCCGGCGGCCTACACCCACGGCGCCCGGACCGAGCGGATGAAGCGGTACATGCGGTTCGCGAGCGAGAACGGCATCGACAGCGTGCTCGTCGAGGGGTGGAACGAGGGGTGGGACACCTACCCCGGCGACGGGAGCGGGTTCGGGTTCGGCGTCGGCGACTCGTACCCGGACTTCGACGTACCCGAGGTGACCGGCTTCGGCGCCGCCCTGTCCGACCCGGTCGAGATGACGATCCACAACGAGACCGCCGGGAACCTCCCGCAGTACGAGTCCGCGGTCGTCGACGAGGACGTGTTCGCGGGGTACGAGAGCCAGGGGATCGGCTCGATCAAGAACGGCTACGTCTCCGACCCCGGGCTCGGGATCGACGGCGACGGCGCCGAGCCGACCCACAACCAGCACAACCAGCTCGCGGTGAACCACCACCGGCTGGTGATCCGCGAGGCCGCCGCGAACCGCCAGCTGCTGGAGATCCACGAGGGGATCAAGCCGACCGGCGAGATCCGCACCTACCCGAACGTGGCCAACCGCGAGGTGGTGAAGGCCCAGGAGTACGACGGGTTCGGCCAGCTCGGGTCGAACGTCGGCCGCGACCACCACGTCACGCTTCCGTTCACGCGAAACCTCGCGGGGCCGGTGAGCTTCCAGCCGGGCATCTTCGACATCACCTTCGGCGACGACCGCGGCGACCAGGTCCAGACGACCCGCGCGAAGCAGCTCGCGATGTACCCGACCTACCTCAGCGGGCTCCAGATGGCCGCCGACCGCATCGAGGCGTACGTCGACGAGACGTTCGAGGTCGGCGAAGCGCTCCAGGCCGCTGCCGGCGAGCTCGACGGACTCGTCACCGACGACTCGTGGCGGAACGCGTTCGGGACCAACTTCGTCGCGGTCGACCCCAACCGCGCGCCGAGCGGGTCGTCGGTCTCCTTCACGGTCCGCGACGTGCCGGCGGCGGGGACCTACGACCTCCACCTCCGGTACGCGAGCGCCCCGGAGGAGAACGCGGGACGGGTGATCGGCGCGGGCGGCCCCCGCGCGACGCTGCGTGTCAACGACGGCAGCCGGACGATCGAGCCCGAGTTCACCGACTACTGGGACGACTGGGACGTGTTCACGACCGAGGTCGAGTTGACCGCGGGCGACAACGAGATTGCGATCGAACTCGACTACGCGGAGGACGAGAACGGGTTCACCGGTGACGTCGGCGGCTTCAACCTCAACGCGGTCGCGGTCACGGAGTCGGGCGAGCCCTCCCCGGTCCCGGCAGAGTACGAGGGGTACGAGCCCGACAGCGAGAACTTCGACGCCGAGCCGGAGTTCGGGTTCATCGAGTCGGTCCCGGCGGCCGGCTGGGACGAGACCCGCGTCGTCGGCTCCGCGATCGGCGAGTACCTCGCGATCGCGCGCCGATACGGCGACGAGTGGTACCTCGGGGTCATGACCGACGGCGACGGCCGGGCGGTCGACGTGCCGCTTGATTTCCTCGCGCCCGGGAACTCGGGCGGGAAGGGGAACCGAGACGGCGGAAACGGCAACGGGGGTGGGAAGGGACGCGGCAACGGCGACGGGCAGGGACGCGGAAACGGCAATGGGCGGGGACGCGGCGACGGAAACGCCGGCAACGGGAGGGGCCGAAACGGTCCGAAGTACGTCGCCGAGATCCACTCCGACGCGCTCGGCGCCGGCGTCGACGCTGACCCGACCGGGGTCCGCATCGACGAGGCGGTCGTCACGCCGAGTTCGACCCTGTTGGCGTCGCTGGCGCCGAGCGGCGGGACCGCGGTGAAACTGCGCCCGGCGCGGGGCCGCGAGATCAACCGGCTCCCGGAGTACGAGCGACCGGAACAGACGATCTCCGTGTCGATCGCCGACGAGGCCGACCTCGGGGAGTCGTTTATCACCGGGACCGGCTCCAACGACGCGCCCTTCGTCGGCGGGACCACGGTCGAGGTCGTCGTCGACGGCGAGGTCGCCGCGCTCGACAACGTCCGGCTCCCGCCGAACGCGACCGACGAGACGGTGGACCTCGGCTTCAACATCTCGCGGATCGGGACCTTCGACGTGGCGGTCCGCGAGGCTGACGGCGGCACCGAACTGGCGTCCGAGAGCGTGACGATCGCCCCCGGCGACCTCGTCTCGGAGCTCACCGATCCCGCCGGCGACGACCACGGCCCCGGCGAGTACGTCTACCCCACGAGTGGAGATTTCCAAGAGGGCGCGTTCGACCTGCGCTCGTTCCGGGTGCTGGAGACGGACGAGGAGTACCGATTCGCGTTCGAGGTCGAGAACCTGTACGACACGTTCGGCGGCGACTTCTCGCCGCACTACTTCCTCGTGTACCTGCGCGATCCCGAGGCGGACGGGGGACGGACGGACGCGCTCGACGACATCGGACTCACCGCCGAGTTCGCCGACCCGTGGCAGTACCGGATCGACGCGAGTGGGTTCGGGAGGGGGATCGCCGACGCCGACGGGGCGAGCCTCGGCACGCCGGAGGTGTTCGTCAGCTTCGAGTCGAACGTCGCGGTCCTCTCCGTTCCGAAGTCCGCGCTCGGCGGCGCGGACCTCTCCGACTGGGAGGTCCTCCCGGTCGTGGGCTCGGAGGACCGCGGCAGCCTCCGGCCGGTCGCGGTCGACGCGAAGAACTACGTCTTCGGCGGCGCCCGCGAGGGCGCGGCCGACAACGCCCCGCGGGTGATCGACCTGATCACACCCGACGGTGTCTCGCAGGCGGACGCGCTCGATTACGGCGCCGATACCCTCGCGACGCTCCCGTTCACGTCGCTGTAGGGGGAGGAGGGCGGGGTCGGCCCGCCGCGCTCAGAAGTGGTTCGCGGACTCGGTCTCGTGTTTCAGCTCCCCGCCGCGGCCGCCCTCGACGGTGGAGGCGCCCTGGTCGCCGGAGGAGGCGGTCCGCACCGTCACGTTCTCCACCTCGTCGAAGTCCATGATCAGGTCGCGGCGGATGTTGTCGGCGGTGATGTTCGAGATTCCGCAGCCGGAGCAGGTGCCGCCGAGCTCGACGACGACCTCGCCGGTCTCGGCGTCCGCCTCGCGCACGACGCTCGTGCCGCCGTGCATCTGGATGATCGGCATCTGTCCGACCATCCACTCCTCGACCCGGTCCGCGAGGCTTTCGTCGCTCTCGTCGCTCATTACCACGCCTTCGCGGCCGAACCTATGGAAGCTTGCGGTTTGCGAGCACGGCGAAAGCGAGAAAGGAACTGTGTCACCGTCGATCCTGCGGGAGAGACCGGTCACTCCTCGGGCGGATCCCGTCGGTCTCCGTCGTTCGGGAGCCGAGTGGGGTCCGCGGGGTCGTCGCCGTGCATCGAGTCGTCGCGTTCGAGGAGATAGAGGAGGGGCCCCAAGGCCGCGATCACGAGCACGCCGGGAATCGGCGCGTCGGGGACGAGGAGGACGGTGGTCGCGGCGACGCCGGACGTGACGAGGACGAAGGCGGCCCACAGGCCCGGCGATCCGAGGTCGACGCCGACCGCCTCGGCGTCGCGGTAGACGAGCGCGGCCGCGACCGCGGCGAGGGCCGCGGCGATCCCGGCGCCGAGGACCGTGGTGAGGGACATACCGATCGTTCGGTCGAGAGGCGAAAAAGGGTGTCGCGAGCGGACGGGAGAGTGCGTGAGACGGAAAGCGAATCGGAGGGATGGAAGAGAGAGGAAGAAAGGGAGAGAGGGGAGAGGGAGAAGAGGAAAGAGAAAAGCCCCGCGGACCGCGGCGGAGAGCGCGACGACTACGGCGCCTCGCCCGTCTCGATGGAGAACGAATCGCGGGGGTACGCGACGCAGGTCAGGGTGTAGCCGTCGTCGATCTCGGCCTCCTCGAGCATCTGCTGGTTGTCGTGCTCGACGTAGTCCTCCGAGGGGCCGTCCGTGATGTGGCCGGCACAGGAGACGCACTGGCCCTGACGGCAGGCGTACGGGAGGTCCCACCCCTCGTCTTCGCCCTGCTCTAAGATCGGCTGGTCGTTGGAGAGCTCGACGGTCTCGCCCTGCTTGACGAACTCGACCTCGAAGTACTCGACCTCGTCTTCGGGGATGTCGCCGGGACCGGAGCCGCCGGCCTCGCCGTCCTCCAGTTCGCCCCCTTCGCCCTCGGCGCCCCCGGCGGGGATCGCCCCGCCGCCACCGCCGCCGCCGATGGCGCGGTTCCCGGGCTCGGGGAACTCGGTCTCGGGGACCGCGGACGCCCGGCGTTCGAGCACCTCGTCCGAGATGTCGGTCGCGGGCTCCCACCCTGTCCCCTTCAGGCTGCTGACGAAAACGACCAGCAGCGTCGCGATCGCCCCGAGAACGATCGCGGGCGTGTTCGCGACGTTCGCAATGAGCGGGTTGAGCATACGAACGGATTAGAAGAGGTGGTTTAAGGCCGTTTTGATCGGTCCAACCGCGCGAGCGGGCTCGGCACCGGGATGTCGCCGGGGGGTCACCGGGGCGTCGACGGGGCGTCACCGGGCCGTCGCCGTGGCGTCACCGGGCCGTCGCCGTGGCGTCCGGACGTCTATCCCGGGCGTCTGGACGTCGATCCCGGGCGACCGCCGACGGAGCGGTCCATTTATCGGCCGAGCGGTCGACTTGACCCGCATGGAAGTGAAATCGCGGCACCACCTCCGGAGCGACGACATCGCGGCGATCCGCGAGGCGGTCGCCGACCACCTCGGCGTCGACATCGACGGGGACGCCTTCGAGCTCGTCGAGTTCGTGGACGCGGACGTCGAGCTCGTGTTAGTCGACGGCGAGCCGGCGGTCTTCTACGTCGACGACGACGAGCCGTTCCTCACCGTGCGGGGCGCGAACGACTACGAGCCGGAGACCGGCATCGTCACCGTCGACTCCGGCGCCATCTCGTTCGTCTCCGACGGTGCCGACGTGATGCGTCCCGGCATCGTCGAGGCCGACGCGGCGATCCGCGAGGGCGACCTCGTCGTGATCGCGGAGGAGACCCACGGGAAGGTGCTCGCGGTCGGCCGCGCGATGGTCGACGGCGACGAGATGGTCGGCGACAGCGGGAAGGTCGTCGAGTCGATCCACCACGTCGGCGACGAGCTGTACGAGTTCTCGGCGTGAACGCGGCCGAACGGGAGATTCGCTTATAAACGGGTGGGGGCATCGATCCGGCCGGGACACCGAAGGCGGCCGAACTGGAGGGACGGTTTTACTCCCCCTCGCTGTACGTCTCGACCAGTTCACAGGCGGACTCGAAGACGGCGTCCGCCCGCTCGGGGTCGCGTGCCTCGGCGGTGACCCGGATGCGAGGCTCCGTTCCGCTCGCGCGCACGAGGAACCACGCGTCTCCGAGATCGACCCGGACGCCGTCGAGGGTGTCGACGTCCTCGTAGTCGGCCTCGACGGCGTCGCCGATCCGCTCCATGACCGCCGCTTTCTCGCGAACCTCGAAGGTGGTTCTGCGGATTGGGTACCGCTCGATGTCGGCGACCTGCTCCGCGAGGGGCCCCGCGTCGGAAACGAGTTCGACCAGCTTCGCCGCCGCCAGCGGGCCGTCCGGACAGAGCGTGTCCTCGGGGAAGATCCACGCTCCGCTGGGCTCGCCGCCGAAGACGACGCCCTCCTCCGTGGTTCGCTCGGCGACGTACACGTCGCCGACGCGCGTCCGAACGACCTCCGCGCCGACTTCGGCGAGCGCGTCGGCCACGAGGAGGCTCGTGTCGACGGGGACGGCGACACGGTCCCCCGGACCGGCGGCGTCCCGGGCGAACAGCGCCAACAGGACGTCCCCCGGAACGAACTCCCCCTCGCCGGTGACGGCCATCATGCGGTCGGCGTCGCCGTCGTGGGCGATCCCGAGGTCGGCGTCGGTCGAGCCGACGGTCGCGGCGAGCGTCGAGCAGTTCTCCGCGGTCGGCTCGCTGGGTCGCCCCGGGAACCGCCCGTCCGGCTGGGCGTTGAGCGTCTCGACCGAACAGCCGATCGCCCCGAGCGCGTCGACGCTGACGCCCCCCGCCCCGTTGCCGAGGTCGACGACGACCGACGGCGGGTCCGCGACCTCGACCGCGTCGGCGATCGCCTCGGCGTGGGCCGCCCGCGCCTCCGTCCGCGTCGACCGCGTGCCGAGGGCGTCCCAGGGCTGCCGGTCGAAGTCGGCGGCCCGGATCCGCTCGACGAGGCGGTCCTGTCCGGACTGGTCGTACGCCTGTCCGGAGGGCTGCCACAGCTTGAGGCCGTTGTCCTGCGGGGGGTTGTGCGAGGCGGTCACCGCCACGCCGGCGTCGGCGTCCCACGTCGCGATCGCGCGGGCGACGGTCGGGGTCGAGGCGACGCCGACGTCGATCACGTCCGTCCCGCACTCGGTCAACCCCGCCGCCAGCGCGTCCACGAGCGTCGGGCCGCTGGTGCGCGCGTCCCGTCCGACGACGACCCGATCGGTCTCGCCCGCCAGCGCGCGCCCGACCGTCAGGGCGAGGTCGGCGTCGACCTCCTCGCCGACGCGCCCCCTGATACCGCTGGTTCCGAAGTACTCTCGCTCGGTCATCGTCCGCCAATGCGGAAGCGCCTCGTATAAATGGTCACCACCGATGCGTCCGAGAGGCGACGCCTCCAAGCGGCGGTCGCCCGGAGCCCGTCCGCGGCGGGCTCGGTCGCGCGACTCGTCTCACTCTCCGTCGGTCTGCATGTACCCGTACACGGCCGCGCCGGTGGCGACGGTCGCGGACCCGACTCCGAGGACGACCAACAACACCACCTCGTCCACCACGTCCGCGGCCGACAACACCATGAAGAGCGTCGAGGCGACGGCGACGCCGATCAGCAGGGCTCCGACGAGGGCACCCGCCCGGGAGAGGGACCTGATCCAGCGTCGGATCATCGTTATTTCTCCGGTTTCGATATGAATAGAATAAATACGACGGAATATGTCTCGCGATTTCGTGGGAAAGAAACCTGGATTTGGGGCCGAAAAGGCACTCACGGTGCCGATCCGCTCTTTCGTCTCGGGGTCGGTTACGCAGAGCGGCAGAACCGCCGCCAGAACGAGTGCGCGAACAGCTCGGCGGTCGTCCGGTCGCGAACGGCCCGGAGCCGGTCGGGGGTCGGCGTGGCGGTGCCGGCGAACGAGCGGAACGGCGCCGGCACGGCCCCGGGAAACGTCTGAACGAAGTCCGTCCACGCCACGCCGCCCGGCCAGCGTCCGGCCTTGAGCACCCTCGAATTGAGCAGGTCGGCTGTCGGTATCTCCCCCTCGACGAGGGCGGCGAACGCCTCGTCGTCGACGACGCCGAACCCGGACGGCGTCCGCGGGAGGGGCGCGTGCCAGTCGAGTTCCGGCAGCAGCGGCACGTCGTACTCCCGGGCGTACGCCCGGATCGGACGGGCGGTGTGTCGCCCGCGAGCCAGGGCGTTCAACGCGGCCGGATAGCCGGTCGTGTACCCGAGCGCGACGCCGAACGGCTCCCCCTCGACGCGTTCGAGGAAGCGACGGAGCCGCTCGTCGGGAAACCCGAGCCCCGGGAACAGCGGGTGAGCGGGCGCGACCCACGCGGCCTCCCGAGCGAGGGCACAGAGCTCGTCGAGCGAGCAGGCCCGCGCCGGCGGGCGGTCCTCGATTGGGAGTCCGCAGACCGTCACGTGGCTGTCGTCGGTCTCCACGGAGGTCTCGACCCCGTTGATGACCGCCCCGCGGCTGCCGCCCACCTCGAAGACGACGTGGGAGTCGAACCGATCGACCGCGCCGTCGCGGGCGGCGACGCGCTCGGCCAGGCGATCGAACCGGGCCGGGTCCGCCTGCCAGTGTTCGGTCCGAGTGAAGATCACGTCGAGGTTCGGCGGGGCGGCGCCGACCGTCGAGACGTAGTCCGCGTGATGGATCCCGTTGGTGTGTCCCCTGACCTCGCGTTCGGCCCGGTTCGAGTCCGCCGTGTGAGTGTGGTGACAGAGGATCGTCGGCACGGCTGTGCTCCCGTTCTCTCACGTTGCGACGGGGGTGGACATAACCCTACCCCTAGCGGAACGCCCTTAGCGGAACGCTTTTTGAGCGGTTGCGCGTTGAGGCCGGTGATGACACTTCGGCGTGGACGGGGGGCCTCCCGTCCGGAGAGACGGCGATGACGGGGCCGAACGGGTCGTTCTCTCTCCGTCCGAGCGACAAAGACGCCATCGTGAGTGCGCCGTTCGGCGGCGGTCGAAACGTGCTCGCGGCGGTCAACAAGTATCCCGGGGCCGGCTACCGGGGGTGGAACGGGACGCTGATCGAGGAGGTGTCGGCGTTTCGACTCGACGTCGAGCAGCTGTACGACATCCACGTGCTGTTGAGCCGGACCGATTCGGGGACCGTCCTCGACGTACGGAACGACGCCGTCGCGAGCACCGCCGGTTACGGCTCGAGCCGCGTTCCGGAGATCGAGATCCGCAACGAGTTCCGATTCCCCGACGGCGAGGCGGCGATCCTCGACCAGCGGGTGCTCGTCAGCCCGACCGCCCCGGCGCTTTTGATCGACAACCGTGCCCGCTTCGCGGACGAACGGGGCCACTCCCTCTTCACGCTCGCCAGCCTCGGCATGGACGACCCCCGGACCGGCGACGACGTCGAGGAAGCGGTCCGCCGACACGAGGACGGCTACGACTTCGTCGTCGCGCACGACGGGGCCCGGTACCTGGCGATCGCTCAGCGCAACCCCGAGACCGGGCAGACCACCTTCGACGGCCAGCGGATCGGCCTCCAAGGCGTCGACTCCGGCCCCGACCGCAGCGCGTGGCAGGACCTCTACGTCGACGGCGACGGGAGCCTCACCGAGACGACCCGCCGCGAGGGGAAGGTCGACGCCGCGATCGGGCTCCACGCGGGGGCCGACACCGACGTCCGGTGGACGACCGGCATCGGCTTCGGCGGGAGCGAGCGGGAGGCGATCGACAACGTCCGCTGGCCGTTGGACGCCGGGTACGAGCGTGAACGGACCACGTTCGAGGCGTTCTGGGAGTCGTGGCACGAGACCCTCTCGAGTTCGCCCCCCGCGGACGCGACCGCCCGGGAGCTGTACGAGCTCTCCGTGACGAGCCTGAAGTGCGCACAGGACCGCCGCGGCGGCATCATCGCCGGGGCGTTCAAGCCGGAGCACTTCTCGTACCGCTACATCTGGCCGCGGGACCTCGTGATCATGATACAGGCGCTCGCCGCGGTCGGAGCGACGCCCGAGGCCCGCCGCGCGCTCGACTGGCTCGACCACGTCCAGATCGACGACCACGCGACCGACGAGCGGGGGACCGACCGCTACGGCACGTGGTGGCAGAACTACTACGCGGACGGGAGCGACCACTGGCGGGAGCTCCAGCTCGACCAGGTCGGGGGGCCGATCTACGCCCACTGGCTCCTCTACGAGGAGACCGGAGACGACGCGCTCTTGGAGGCGCACTACCCCATGAGCCGCCGGGCGGCCGACTTCCTCCTCTCGTGGGACGACGGCGGCTTCCCGAAGCGTCACCAGGACCCGTGGGAGGAGATCTGGGGCCACACCACCGAGGGCTCGGCGGCGGCGATCGCCGGCCTCCGATCGATGGCCGAGCTCGCCGAGGCGGCCGGCGACGACGCGTACGCCGAGCGCTGTCGCGAGCGCGCCGACGCGTGGGCGAGCAACTTCCGAGCGTACTGCTTCGAGGAAGACGGGCTGTTGGGCGCCCACTACGTCACGGCGAGCGACCCCGAGTACGCGGACTCCCCGGCGGCGGACCGCCGCCCGGACGGGGCCGTTTTCATGGCGTACTGGCCGTGGAACGTCGTTGCGGCCGACGACGAGACGATGCGCTCGACGCTCGAGCACGCCGACGGCCCGCCCTGGCGGGCCAAACGGACCCCGTGTCTGGGGCGGTACCCCGGCGACGACTACACGCCGACCGGCGTCGACGAGGACGGCGGCTGGCCCATCTGCGAGGCGTACGCCGACGTGGTCCGCTGGCAGGGCGGTCACGACCCGGACGCCGTCGCCGACTACCTCCACCACCACGCCCCCGAGTGGGCGACGAGCGCGAACCTGCTCCCCGAGCGCGTCGACGGGGCGGGTCGGTCGCGCTGGAACGCCAACCTGCTCTGGAGCCAAGCGGCCTACGTGCTGCTCGCCGAGAGCCTCCGGCGCGGCGAGCCGTACGGGATGGCGCCCGGCAAGTGAGCGCAGGCGACGACGGGTCAGCCGAGGCAGGTGGGCGCGGGCGGCGAGGCGGCCGAGGCCGACCGCTATCGCGCCCGCCGGGCGAACAGCCGCGACACGATGCGGTCGCTCCCGAGCGCGCAGAGGACCCGGCCGGCGAGCGACCCGAGCCACTCGTAGCGCTCGAAGCCGCTCCCCGTCCGGGACTGCTGGGCGACGACGGCGTTCCACTCGCCCCGTTTCACCTCGGCTATCGACCGGTGGACCGACGTCGCGAGCTCGGTCATCGACCGTCTTGTCCGCGAGCGGGACCCTAACTCTATGGGTCGCGTCGCGGGACGCGCTAGGTGGATTTATCCCGAGACGGACGAGTGAGACCGTATGAGCAGACTTGCCGTCGGGGTGGTCGGAGCCGGCTGGATGGCCACCGACTACCACGTGCCGGCGTTCGCTTCTCACCCGCGGACGCGGGTCGTCGCCTTCGCCGAGCGGGACGACGACCGCCGATCGACCGTCGAAGGAGAGCTCTCGATACCGGGGTACGACGGCGTCACCGCGATGCTCGAAGCACACGATCTCGACGTCGTGACCATCTGTACGCCGCCCAGCACCCACGAAGAGATATTCGTCGCCGCCGTCGAGGCCGGCTGCCACGTCCTCTGTGAGAAGCCGCTTGCCCTGAGCGCCGAGAGCGCGCGGCGGATGGTCGCGGCGGCCGACGAGGCCGGCGTCGTCACGCAGGTGGGGTACCTCCACCGCTACTACCGGAACTACGAACGGGCCCTGGAGATTCTGTCGAACGATCTCCTCGGCGACGTCGTCGAGGTCACCGTCGCCCATCACTCCGCGTCCCCCTCGCAGGGCTGGTACTACGACCCCGCGCTCTCCGGCGGCGGCGTCGCCCGCGACCTGTTCCCGCACACCCTCGATTTCCTCCTCGAGCTGTTCGACGAGCCGCCCGCGGTGACCGACGCGAGCGTCCGCCACCTCCGGGACCGCGCCGTCGAGGACGCCGCCCGCGCTTCGCTCGCGTTCGGCGACGTCCCGGTCGATCTCTCGGCGTCGTGGACGCAGACCGAGGGCGTGAGCCGCGTGCTCGTGGTCGGCACCGAGGGGTGGCTGGAGCTCGACGCCGAGAGCCTCAGCGGCGACGTTCACGGCCGCCCGTTCGAGTTCCAGCGGGGGGAGCTCCCGCTCGTCGACCTCGGCGTCGCGACCCTCTATCCCGCCAGCGACGAGGACGCGCACACCGCGCGGATCCACGACTTCGCCGACCACGCGGCGGCGGGCGACCGCGACACGTCGGCGCCGGCGAACCGCGGCGTCGCGGTCGCGAAGGTCATCGACGCGGTGTACGACCGGAGCGGGGTCGACCGGGAGGTGAAGCGATGAGAGTCCTCGTGACCGGCGCGACGGGGTTCATCGGCCTGAACCTGCTCGCGGCGCTGGACGGCACCGACCACGATCCGGTCGCGATGGTCCGCCCGGCCGCGTCGACCGCTCGGCTTCCCGACGGCGTCGACACAGTCGAGGGAGACCTCTCTGATCCCGACTCGCTGGCCGCCGCCATGGCGGGGGGCGAGGGGGGTGGCGACGAGGCCGACGGGGGGGACAAGGCCGACGACGCCGACCGGGGAGACGGGGGCGGCGGGACCGACGGCGTCGACGCCGTCGTCCACCTCGCCGCCGCCGTCTACGACGCCGCCGCGATGGCGCACACTAACGCCGCGGGCACCGAACGGCTCGTCGAAGCGGCCGGCGAGGCCGGAATCGACCGGTTCGTCTTCCTCAGCACGATCGGGGCGCACCCGGAGGTTCCGGCGGACGCCGACTCGACGTACCAGCAGTCGAAGGTCGCCTCCGAGGGGCTGCTGTTCGGCCGGGACCACCCCTTCGAGGTGTCCGCCGTCTACCCGACCTACATCTTCGGGCCGCGCGACTACCGGCTGACGCGGTACGAACACGTCCGGCCCGTCGCGGCCAACCGCGTGCTCGTCCCGCCGCTGTACACCGACGCGAAGTACAACGTGGTCCACGTCGACGACGTCACCGGGACCGTCGTCGCGTGTCTCGACGGGGACGCGAGCGGGCGACAGCTCGTGACCGGGCCGAACCTCACGAACAGGCAGGTGCTCCGGTGTATCGCGCGCCACGCGCCGGGGAACTGTCGCGTGGTGTCCGTCCCCTACGGCGTGATCCGGTGGGGGGTCAAGCCCGCGATGGACCTCCTGCACCGGGTCGGGGTTTCCCCGGTCCCGGGCGACGGGTTCCTCGAACGGGGGGACTTCGGGACCGTCGATCCCGACCTCGCGGAGCGGGCCCCGGTCGACCAGCGGTCGTGGGAGGACGCGATCGGCGAGACGATCGAGTGGTACGAACGGGTGGGTATCCTGTAGATGCGCGGCCGGGGTCCACGGGGGACGCTGGCGCCGCCGCCGCTGCGGCGCACGATGAACCTCGCGCGGGCGAGCTCGCTCCTGTTCGGCGTCGAACTGGTGAACACGGCGATCGGGTTCTTCGGGACGGTGTACTTCGCCCGCGAGCTCGGCGCGACGCTGCTCGGGATCTTCTTCCTCTTCGAGGCGACGCTGTACACGATGGCCACGGTCGTCGACTTCGGGCTGCGCGGGGCCGTCGAGAAGCGGATCAGCGCCGGGGACGACCCGAGCCGGATGTTCGGCGCGGCGCTCGCCTTGAAGCTCCTGCTGATCGCCGTCGTGTCGGTCATTGTCCTCGCGATCCGGGACCCGCTGACGGCGTACATCGGGACCGACCTCACGTGGGAGCTGATCGGCGTCGTGATCGCGTTCGAGCTGTCGATGCTCGTCATTCACGTCCTGCAGGGGGAGCTGCGGGTGGCCCAGACCGCGGTCCTCCACTTCCTGCGCAGCCTCACGTTCGTGACGGTCGCGGTCGCGCTCCTCCAGTACGGGTACGGCGTCAGGGCGCTCGTCTACGCGCTGCTGGTCAGCTACACCGTCCTGCTCGTCGGCGCGAGCCTCCGCGTGTCGACGCCGATCGCCCGGCCCGGCCGCCGCCACCTCCGGTCGCTCTACGACTACGCGAAGTTCAACGGGATCTGGGGGCTCGGCGGGCACGTCTACAACTGGATGGACGTCATCGTCATCGGCTTCTTCCTCTCGCAGGCCGCCGTGGGCGCCTACGAGCTGGCGTGGCGGCTGACGACGACGGCGATCATGTTCAGCACCGTCTTCGCGCGCGTCCTCTTCCCGCAGCTCTCGGCGTGGCAGGCGGACGGAGCGGTCGAGCGGGTCCGGGACCTCGTCTCGGACGCGATGACGGTGTCGCTGCTGCTGATCGTCCCCTCGGTGGTTGGGGTCGCCGTCATCGGCCGGGAGATCCTCGGGGTCATCTTCGGCGCCGAGTACGCGATCGCGGCCGCCGCCTTCCTCGTGCTCATGATCGAGAAGCTCCCGCAGGCGGTGAACCTCGTCTTCGACAAGGCGATACAGGCGTTCGACCGGCCCAAGTACGGCGCCATCGCCACGGTCGTCTCGCTGTCGATGAACATCGGACTGAACGTCCTCCTCGTCCCGCGGTACGGGCTCGTCGGTGCGGCCGCCGCGACGTTGCTGTCGGTGGTCGTCAACACCGCGATACTCGGCTACTACCTCCGTCGGCTCACCACCGTCCGCTTCCCCGCTCGCGACGTGGGCTGGCTGGTCGCCGCCGCGCTCGCGATGGGCGCCGCGCTTGTCGCGCTCGTGCGGACGATAGCGGTCGACACGCCGGTCACGCTCGCGGCCGCGGTGGCGTTCTCCGCGGTCGTCTACGGCGCCGGCGTCCTCGCCTCCCCGTCGCTCCGGGCGAAGATCGTCGAGAACGTTCGGAACGTCAGGGAGTGAAGCTCACTCCGTGAGCCGGTAGACGACGCCCTCTTGCCGTGAGAGGGGGTCCTCCGAGAGGGCCGCGCGGGTCCCCAAGACGTAGCTGTCGGACCCTGCTTGCCCCAGCGAGAGCACCTGAATGTCGAGGCCGCCCTCCACCTGTAGCTCCCGCACCGGCCACTCGCCCGACTCCCGCGGCTCGGCCGTGAGGAGGCGGCCGGCCGCCGACGTGAAGGAGTTGGTGTAGACGCCGAAGAGGTACGAGCCGTCGACGGCGTCGATCGGGCCGGCGTGAACGTGGCCCCCGATGACCGCGAAACCGACCGCGTACCCCTCCTCGTCGAAGTGCGGGAACTCGACCACGGGATCGACGAGCGGCTCCCCCTGTTCGGACTCGACGTCACACCGCTCCTCGGTGCTCGTGCCGAACTGCGGGTTGTGACAGCGGGTGCCCTCCTTGAGCGGCCAGCCGTAGTTGCTCCCCGCCTCGATCACGTTGATCTCCTCCCAGGTGGCCTGTCCCACATCGCCGACGATGAGCCGATCGCCGCTGAAGGCCATCTTCCAGGGGTTTCGAAGCCCCCACGCGTACAGTTCGTCGCGTCCAGTTCGTCCGACGAGCGGATTGTCTTCCGGAATCCCGTACGGGAGATCTCGGGTGCGACCGTCCACGTCGATCCGGATGACGCTCCCGTTGAGGTTCGTGAGGTTCTGCCCGTTGGAGGGGTTCAGTCCGTCGCCGAGCGCCCCGTACAGGTAGCCGTCGGAACCGAACTCGATCGACCCGGCCTGGTGGAGCGGACGCTCCCACGGCAGTTCCAAGAGGACGCGCTCGCTGTCGGGAACGCCCGTCTCGCCGTCGTCGGTCGCCGAGAACTCCGAGAGCCGCTCCAGGTGGTCGATGGTCCCGTCGTCGGTGGGGGCGCTGTATCGGACGTAGAACCGCCGGTTGCTCTCGAAGTCCGGGTGGAACGCCAGTCCCAGCAGCCCCCGCTCGTCGAATGCGACCCAAGACGGGAGGTCTTCCCCGATCGCGACGAGACGGTCGGAGATGTCGAGAAACGGCGTCGGCCGGAGCCCGTCGTCGCCGAGAACGTGGATCGTCCCGACCTGGTCGAGCACGAATCGCCGCTCGGTGCCGTCGTCGGCCGTCACGAGCGCGTTCGGCGAGGTGAGCCCGGTCGCGACCTCCTCCAGACCGATCGCCTCCCCCTGCTCGAAGTAGTTCGGCCCGTCCGTTTCCTCCGGCGGTTCCTCGGCCTCGGGCGGTTCGTCGGTCCCGTTCGGCGGCTCCTCGGTCCCGTTCGGCTCCTCCTCGGGCGGCGATTCGTCCGAGGAACACCCCGCGAGAGCGCCGGCCAGACCGACACTGCCGAGCGCGCGCAGTAGTTCCCGACGGTTGGTCGACCGCGGCCGGTCCGAGCGCTGACGCTGCATAGGTACACCACTGGACGGGATTTCTTAACTGTTCTCACGCGGTGATGCCGTGGGCGCCGCGACGCTCCGGCCGTCCGCGCCTCACGTCGCCGACAGCGAGGGGCGACCCGTCGACGAGCCGGGGAAATCCGGCTGCGATCGCAACCGTCGAATACCCAATCGGTGTTCCAGAGACTGTACGAACGCGTTTTCTTCGGGAGTGTTTTTTGACTTCTTCTAGTAATATTACAGATACGTGTCGGAGACAGCGTTATCTCTGTCAGTGACCTCTGGACGGTACATATGGTCACAGATCCGCCTCCGGAGGGGAACGCGAGGGGAGTAACACGACGGACGATGCTCAAGATAACGGGGGTCACGACCCTCGGCGCGAGCTCGGTCGCCGGCTGCCTGGGCGTCGCCGACCCGCTGAACGGAGAGGTCCCGTCGACCACGCGCTTCGGTTACGGGGGCGTTCCGGCGGCGCTCTCGGGCGGGGCCGTCCTCTCGCGCGCCGTCATCGGGCCCGCGGACGGGCTCGTCGCCCACTGGTCGCTCGACGAGTCAGACGGGACGGCGACGGACGCCGCCGGCGGCAACGACGGGAGCGTTCGCGGCGCGCCGACGCGGAGCGTTCCCGGCGTCTACGACTCGACGGCCTACGAGTTCGGCGGTCCGGACGACTACGTCGAGGTCGCGGACGCGGCCGCGCTCCGGCCGGCGAAGCTCACCTTCGGCGGGTGGTTCCGCACGGACAGCGGCGCGAACGAGCAGACGCTCGTCCAGAAGGCGGACGCCCGCTTCGGCGACGAGGGGTACGCCGCCGAGGTCCAGACCCCGAACAGCCTACGCGCGCACGTCGCCGTCGAGAGCGGCCGCGCCAGCGTGAACCCCTGGGGGGTCGCCACTCACGACGGCGAGTGGCATCACCTCGTATGCACGTGGGACGGCAGCGCCCTCGTGATGTACCTCGACGGCGAGGAGGTCGCGCGCGACGACTCGCAGTCCGGAGACGCGGTCCACAGCGACCGGTCGCTGTACCTCGCGCGCGGCGACAACGGCTACGCCAGCCACTACCCGATGAACGGGAGCGTCGACGACGTCCGCGTGTACAGCCGCGCGCTGAGCGCCGAGGAGGTAGGTTCGCTGTTCGAGGGTATCGAAACGTCTCCGGAGCCGGCACCGGAGCCCGAATCCGAGCCGGACGACGATCAAGAGGCGGAGCCGGAGCCCGAACCGGAACCAGAACCCGAGCCGGACGACGGCCAAGAGACGGAAACGGAACCCGAACCCGAGCCGGAGCCGGCGCCGACCGATCCCGCTTCCCAGCCGTCCCCGGCGGCTCGCTGGGGGTTCGCCGAGACGTCCGGCGTGACGGTCGAGGACGGTGCCGGCGCGGCCGACGGCTTCGTCCGGGGCTCCCCCGCGCTCGACGCGGAGGGGGTCTTCGGGGACTCCGGCATCGCGTTCGGCGACGGTCCGGACGACTACGTCGAGGTCGCGGACGCGGCGGCGCTCCGGCCGGCGAAGCTCACCTTCGGCGGGTGGTTCCGCACGGACAGCGGCGCGAACGAGCAGACGCTCGTCCAGAAGGCGGACGCCCGCTTCGGCGACGAGGGGTACGCCGCCGAGGTCCAGACCCCGAACAGCCTACGCGCGCACGTCGCCGTCGAGAGCGGCCGAGCCGCGGTGAATCCGCGCACGACCACCCACGACGGCGAGTGGCACCACCTCGCGTGCACGTGGGACGGGAGCTCGCTCGTGATGTACCTCGACGGCGAGGAGGTCGCGCGCGACGACTCGCAGTCCGGAGACGTTGTCCACAGCGCCCGGTCGCTGTACGTCGGCCGCGGCGACAACGGCTACGCCAGCCACTACCCGATGAACGGGAGCGTCGACGACGTCCGCGTGTACGACGCCGCGCTCACGGGATCACAGATAACCGCCCTCGTCGAGGGCGGAACGACCGAGGAGCCGGAGGACTCGAACGGCGACGAACCGGACGACGAGCCGACGGTGCCGAACGACGAGTTCGGCGAGTCGGGATACGGGAGCCACGGATACGGCGGCGTCCCCGAGGAGCAAGCATAACGGAACCAACGAACGACAATGACCGATAACCATCAATACGAGACTCCGGCCGAGGGAACCCTCGACTGGGACGAACCGCTGAACCGCAACTTCGAACGCATCGACACGGACGTGGAGATCCGCGACACCGACGCGAGTCGGTCGAACTACGCCGCCAAGGCCGGCGCAAAGTTCCTCGCCACCGACACCGGGAACGTGTATCTCGGCGACGGCGGCTCGTGGAGCCAGCTCGGAACGATCGGATCGGGCGGATCCTCGGGAGACGGGTCCGGCGACGGCGTCTTCTCGCTGCTGCTGGCAGGCAACGTCGTCGCGATCGGGAAGAACAACACGAGCCCCCGCGCGGTCGACCCCGCGGGGACGGACACGCCGATCCAGGACGCGCTCGACATCGTCGCCGCGGCCGGCGGCGGGGAGGTCCGCCTCCCGACAGGGGTCGTCGAGGAGACCGGCCCGATCCGCCCCTACGAGGAGACGCAGATCCTCGGGCTGGGCGTCGAGATCTCGAAGGTCGCGATCACCGACCGCGACGCGGACGGGATCCTGTTCGACCGCGACTCCGGCGTGAGCCGCGTCCGACTCGACGGGTTCGCGCTGAACGGACCCGCGGGAACGGGGCCGACCGGGGTCGCGATCCATCACACGAACCGGGACACCCAGGACCTCTTCGTCGGCCGCCTCCTGTTCTGGGGGTGGAACAACTCGGTGTACCGGGTCGACGAGGGGGTAGGACCGTTCCAGTGTCGCCACGAGCAGATCACGATCTACGAGTGCGACGCCGGCGACCAGGATGGGCTCTTCGAGTTCCGCTCGTGGTACGGGCCGGCCAACTGGTTCGGGACGATCGCGGCGTACCCGAGCGCGACCGTCACCGGGAACAACACCACCGTGTTCTTCTCGCGCGGCGGGACCCAGACGGTCGACTACCTCACCATGGGCGGGTCCGCGGGGATCGCGATCGACCAGACGTGGGACAGCGTCGTCGAGTTCGGGAACGTCCACTGGGAGCCCACCACGAACCCGACGAACCCGCCCGCGATCGTCCGCCTGCGCGGCCACGGGACCGCCGTGATCGACTCGGTCAAACACGTCACCGGCGTCGCGGACTACGTGTACGAACTGGGGTACGACGACTACAACGGCCGGGGCCCGGGGCGGAAGCTGCTCGGCCCCTACATCGAACTCGGGGCGGCGGCCGACATCGCGGAGAACGTCGTCAACCTCTCGTACCCCGTCGACCCGGCCGAACCGTCGCTGTACCAGGGCTCTCCCGACGACGTGTCCGTCACCCACAACCAGGGATCGACCGGCGGCCTTCGCGCGCTCGGCACGGCCGGCACCGGGTTCTAATCTGCCGGCACCGGGTTCCGATCCCCGACCCCGGACACCGATCCGGGCTCGGACACCGATCGTGATCGCCGCCGCCGTCCAGGAGGGAGGGTTAAGTACGCCCCATTCGACGGGGACACTATTCAGAATGCCCGACGACAGCACACAGCAACCCCGGCGGCTGCTCGCCCACGCGCGCCACCGAGCAGGGCCGGCGCTGGGTCAACTCCGACGGACCCTCGCGAGCGTCCCGGTCGTCGAGCGGGCCGCGTGGCACGCCGGCGAGCGGCTCCACATGCGAACGCCGTCCGGCCGCGATCCGCCCGCCGCGGCCGACCTGCGCGGCCGGTACGACCGCGAGACGGTGCCGTCGTACCCCGTCGAGGCCCCCCGTCCGCCCGCGGCGTTCGAACCGGTTCCGGGGATCAATCCGGTGTTGACGGCGGCCGACGTGACCGACTTCGGGCGGACCGACTGCGTCGCGGACCCCTTCCTGTTCGTCGCCGGCGACGGTCGCTGGCACCTCTTTTTCGAGGTGTACACGCACAACCGCGAGCCGACGGCCGCCATCGCCCACGCCGAGAGCGACGACGGGTACGACTGGACGTACGACCGGGTCGTCCTCGAGACCGACGAGCACCTCTCGTACCCCTACGTCTTCCGGTGGGAGGGCGACCACTACATGATCCCCGACCGCTGGGGCAAGGAGCGCGGCCCGGCGCCGGTCACGCTGTTCCGGGCCGAGTCGTTCCCCCGCGAGTGGACGCCCGTCGCCGACCTCGTCGAGCCCGCGGCGCCGCTCCACGACTTCAGCGCCTTCCGGTGGGAGGGCCGCTGGTGGGGGCTCCTCGGCGACGGGACCGACCTCTACGCCTACCACAGCGACGACCTGGAGGCCGCCGAGTGGACCCCTCACGAGCGGAACCCAGTCGTCGAGGACCGCCCGCGCGCCGCCCGACCGGGGGGCCGCCCGCTCGTCTTCGACGACCGCGTGCTCGCGTTCTATCAGGACTGTGCGAACCGCTACGGCGAGCGGGTCCACGCCTACGAGATCTCGGATCTGACGCCCTCGACGTACGAGGACCGGCGGCGGGACGACTCGCCGGTGGTGAACCCGCCGGGCGGAATCGGGTGGAACTCCGGGGCGATGCACCAGGTCGACCCGTGGTTCGACGGCGATGGGTGGCACTGCGCGGTCGACGGCAACCTAGGGCTGGGGTATCAGGTGCTGGGCGAACACCACTGGGCGATCGGGATCTACCGGGCGTAGCGGGCGCCGGAGGGTCTGAAAGCGGGGTCAATGGAATCGAATGCCGAAAGAGTGTCAGAGAAGCGGGTGTCGAAAACCGAGCGTCGGAGAGCGGGGGTCGAAACGACGAGACGTGCGCTCGGGGAGTTCGGGACGACCTAGTCGCCCATGTGTTCCAGCGCGAACCGGACGGCCATGTGTCCGATATGGGCCGGATCGACGTCGTGCGTTCTCGCGATCTCCAGGATCAACACTCCGAGCAGGTCGTCCAGCCAGAGGGCGTGTTCCGACCCGTCGTTCCCGCCGATCGTCGCGTTCAGGTCGTCTCCCTCAGCGACCGCGAAGAGGAACCCGTCCAGCGCGTCCGCCCGCGAGAGGTACTCCCGGTCGCTCTCGACCGTCACTTGATAGTCCTTTTCGAACGGAGACAGACGCGTCATGCGTCGTGTGAGGAGACACCAACAGCAGTCGTGAGCGCGTGCGGTCACGTCACAGCGGCGAGGCCGCGTCCGCCTCGGAGTTCGGCTAGGAGCGATCCGTCGGCTCCGGGTCCGACGCGATCAGCCCCTCCAAGAAGCCGACGCCGTAGCAGACGTACTGGACCGCGAGCAGGAGTGGGACGAGCAGCGCCAGCGGGCTCCGGCGGTCGCGGTACACCTGACGCGTCGCGTACGCGCTGACGGCCAAGAAGGCGAGCGCCAACAGCGGGACGTACCGGGGCTTCCGACGCCGGACGTCCGCGAGCGCGGCGAGCGTCCCGCCGCCGAGCGCCAGCGACGGCAGCGGGGAGTACCACCGGATCAGCGCCCCGTGGCGGCGCTGGATGCGAGCCATCGCGCGGCCGTACGAGCGGTTCTTCCGGGAGAAGGAGCCGAGGTCGGCCGAGAGGTGGTGGGAGACGGCGGTGGCCGGGTCGAAGAGGAATCGGTACCCCTCCTCCGCGAGCCGGTGGTGGAACTCGGCGTCCTCGCCGACGTTGACCGCGTCGTCGTAGCGGTGCGACTCGAACACCGCGGCGTCGTACACGACGTTACAGGCCGCGACTGACCGAACCGTCCGCACCTCGTCGATGGCGTGCGACTGCGGCGACCCGCCCGACCCGAAGACGGTCCCCTGAAGACTCCCGACCAGCTTGGCGAACGGCGGGTCGTCGGGGAACGGTCGGTTCGGCCCGCCGACGCCGACGACGGTCTCGTCCTCCCGGTCCTCAAGCCGATCGACGTGGGCGGCGATCCACGTCGCGGGGACCGCGCAGTCGGAGTCGGTGAAGGCGACGTACTCGCCGGTCGCGAGGGCGACGCCCCGGTTCCGACACGCGCCGATACTGCCGCCCTCGACGACGTGGAACGCCGCGTCGTACTCCGAGACCACGGCCTCGGTCTCGTCGCTGCTTCCGCCGTCGACGACGAGGACCTCGTACCGGTCGCCGGGGTACGTCTGCTCGGAGAGCGAGGAGAGCGTCTCGCCAACGGTCGCCGCCGAGTTGTAGGTGACGACGACGACGGACACCAGGGGAGGGGCGTCGTCGCCGTCGGGTGGCTGGCTCGACACGGTTCGGACTCGTTGCCGTTTCGAATAACGCTGTCGGTGATCCCGCCCCCGCCGCGAGTCCGTTCGTCGGCGGCGACCCCGCTCAGCCCATCCCCCGTCCCGCGGTCCCCAGTACGCGGAGGTTCCCGGTCCGCGAGCGGCCGGTCACGTCCACGTCGGCCGCGGACCCGAAGTACCACGAGGGCCGGTCGGCGGAGAGCTGTCCGGCGACGTTGACCGCGTTCTCGCGGATCGTTCCCCGTCCGTCGGCGGGAGCGAACAGGACCGCGTTACCGGCCCTTCGACGGAGTTCGTACGCGTACTCCGCCGCGCCGGAGTCGACGATCACGTCGTTGATCCGGGTCGCGCCGCCCGGTCCGATCCGGACGAGCGAGTCGGGGACGGCCCGCTGTTCGACCGGCTCGTAGTGGAGGCGGCCGACGTGGAGGCGACCGTACGCCTTGTCCACGAGGCGGCCGGTCGTCGTCCCCGTCGTGATGTTCTCGACGGTGATCTCGCCGCCGCGTTGGTACAGCAGGCCGCTGTCGGCGCCGCTCCGCTCCGCCGACGGGTAGGCGACGACCGTGCCGAACCAGTTGGCCGGTCCGTACGAGGACCGCCACTCGATGAGGGCGTCCCGGTCGCCGGCGTCGCAGTCGTCCATCCGCAGGAAGTCGTGGCGGCACTGGAACGGGCCCACCCCCTCGTCCACCCGGTACACCGAGTCGTTCCAGGCCCAGCAGTAGAGGCGGCCGACGTAGAAGTCCGCGGGATCGCTCACCGGGTCGGCGTCGTTGTCTCGGAAGTGTATCGCTACACCCGAGGACGTGTTCCGGCCCGGACCGCGGAGCTCGAACCCGTCCAACGCGACGCGGCTGGCCCGCGGGTCGCGGTCGAACAGGATCCCGTCGGTGTTCGCCTCGGCGATCTGGAGCACCGAGACGTTCATCCCGAACCCGTAGATCCCGGTGTTGCGGTGCGGCCGCACCGGCCCGCGCTCCCGCACCAGCCCCGGCGGCAGGTAGACGCGGCCGCCCGAGTCGGCGACAGCGTCGAGCGCGTCCTGGACCGGCGTCTCCGTGTCCGCCGTCCTGATCACCGTCTCCTCGAGGTCAAGCCCGACGGCCACGACGTGACCGGCGACCAGCGAGTCGATCGGCTCCGCGGGCGGATCGGTCGTCATGTCGCCGTCACCGCCCCATCCCGAACAGCCCGCCGTCGAAGCGAGGAGGGCGGCGAGGTACGACCGGCGGTCGAGCGGTGCGGTCACGGGAACCACCGACGACGGCGGGCGTTAGGGAACACACGCGCCCCGATACCCGTCCGAGGGATAAAAAGCGTTGCTCGGCGATCGCCGCCCGGTGTCGGCTCCGGAAAGGATATGATGCCCCCCCGAGGTATGTCGTACGAACGAGCCGACACGGCCGGCCGTGTCGGCGCCACACCATGGCAGACGACCAGGCACCCACGACCGATCCGACCTCGGGGCCAGCCGAGGACCCGAGCTACCGCGTCCTCGGCTGTGCGACCGAACACCCGAACCACGTGTTCCAGGTGCGAACCCCGTTTAACCACCGGTCGTTTGACGCGCTCAACGCCACCGGGGTCGATCTGGACGTGGTGTCGCCGACGCCGTACGCCCCGCCCATTGGGCCATACTCGGAGTACCGGCGCGTCCCGAAGACCGAACAGTGGGGGTCTTACCGAGTCCACTACCCGCGGTTCCTCTATATGTTGCCCAAGAGATACTTCTATCACGTCTCTGGAAACTCCGCGCAAAAGCGGGTCGAAGCGTACGTGGAAGAGACCTTCGAGACGCCCCACGACGTCGTCCAGGCCTGCGGGTTCTATCTCGACGGCTACGCCGCGCTCTCGTACTGCCGGGAGCACGACGTGCCGCTCGTCGCGCTCTCGCACGCCGGCGACCTGAAGAACTTCGACCGGTTCAACGAGACCGTCCAGTCGCAGATCCGCGAGACGATCGACTACTGCTCGGCGGTGTTGACGGTCAGCGACGAGCTCGCCGAGATCGCGGAGCGCTTCGCGCCCGCAAGCAAGGTCACGACCCTCCCCATCGGCGAGGACCCGGAAAAATATCCGACCGACCGCCGCGAGGCCATCCGTCGGGAGCTCGGGATCGGCCCGGACACGAAGCTACTGCTGTTCGTCGGCCGGTTCGAGAAGGAGAAGGGCGTTCGCGAGCTGGCGGCCGCTCTCGACGCGCTGGATCGCGACGACGTGGCCGTCGCTGCCGTCGGGCACGGCGGGACGTTGCGATGGTGGTTCCTCGATCGACTCGGTGAGCTGTCTCATCCCTCTCACGCCTACTGGGAGCTGGATCCGATCGCGGTCCGCCGGCTCCACGTGGCCGCCGACCTACTCGTCCTCCCGAGCCACTTCGAGGCGCGTCCGACGGTGATCTACGAGGCGATGGCGGCGAAGACGCCGGTGCTGGCCTCGAACGTGGGGGGGATCCCCGAGATGGTCGTCGACGGCGAGACCGGGACGCTGATCGCTCCGCACGACTCGGAGGAATTGAGGAAGGCGATCGACTACCTCCTCGACGACACCGAACGGCTGCGCGAGATGGGCGAGGCCGGGCATCGGCGGCTGCTCGATCAGGGGTGGACGTGGCGGCGCCACGCGGAGCGGCTGGGCGAGATCCACCGCGAGGTCATGCATGAGTGAGACGACCGAGAGCCCGCGCGTCAGCGTCGTCGTCCCCGCGTACGAGCGGGCCGACCTCGTCGGCCGCGCGGTCGACAGCGCGCTCGCGCAGACGGTCGAGGACATCGAGGTGGCGGTCGTCGACGACGGCAGCACCGACGGGACGCGAGAGGCGGTGGAGGGGATCGACGACCCGCGGGTCCGGTACCTCGCGCACGAGACCAACCGCGGCGTGAGCGCCGCCCGCAACACCGGCGTCGAGGCCGCCCGCGGCGACTACGTCGCCTTCCTCGACTCCGACGACGAGTGGCTCCCCCGGAAGTTGGAACGCCAGCTCTCGACGCTCGCCGACCGCGGAGACGGGTGGATCGGCGCGTACTGCGACGTCGCCACCGCCGGCCTCTCGGGGATGGGTCAGCTCGCCGCCGCCGTCTCGGAGACGCTCTTCCGGTCGTCGGCCCCCCGGGAGGGCGGCCGCGAGCTGGCGGACGCGCTGCTGTCGATGCGGGCGTTCATGGGTCCCGGATCGACGCTGCTCGTCGAGCGTGACGCGGTGACCGCCGTCGGCGGGTTCGACGAGGGACTCTCCATCTACGAGGACTGGGACCTCGTGCTCCGGGTGCTGTCCGCCGGAAAGCTCGCGTACGTCGACGAGCCGCTGGCGGTGACCCACTTCACCGGCGACGCGCCGGCGGAGGCGTACGTCGAGAACGACCGGCGGTACCTCGAGCGGAACGCGGACCTGGTCGCGGACCTCGAGGCCCGCGGCGTCCCGGTCCGGCGCGTCCACCGGATGGGGCTGGTCGGCCACTTCCTCGCCGAGGGCCGGTTCGGCGAGGCGGGCGAGTACGTGGACGCCGGGGCGCTCGTCCGACCCAAGGACCTCGCTCGGCTCGCGTTCTGGTCGGTGTTGGGGGTGCGGGCGCTCGTCGCCGGGGGGAGCGATGACTGACCGATCGGAGTCGACGGGGCCCGCGAGAGCGACCGACGTGGGGGATCCCTACCGCGTGCTGGGCTGTTGCGTCCACCACCAGAGCCACCCGCTCGCGGTGCGCTCTCCGTTCAACCACCGATCGTTCGACGCGCTGAACCGGACCGCCGCGGAGCTCGACCTCGTCGTGCCGACGCCGTACGCCCCGCCCGTCGGCCCGCACTCGGAGTACCGACACGTCCCGAAGACGGAGCGGTGGGGGACCTACGTGGCCCACTACCCGCGGTTCTTCTACCTGGTTCCCAAGCGGTACTTCTACCACCGCTCGGGCGACTCGATCCAGAAGCGCGTCACCCCCTACGTCGAGGAAGCCTTCGAGACGCCCCACGACCTCGTCCACGTCTCGGACATCTACCTCGACGGCTACGGCATGCTCCGGTACTGCCGGCGACACGACGTTCCGCTGGTCGTCAACAGCCACGCGGTCGACCTCCACAACTACGACTCGTTCAACCGGGGAGCGAAAGAGCGGATCCGCGAGACGATCGACTACGCCTCGCGGATCCTCACGGTCAGCGACGAACTCGCCGGGGTCGCCAAGCGGTTCGCGCCCGACGAGAAGGTGCTGACCGTGCCCATCGGCGAGGACCCGTCGAAGTTCCCGACCGACCGCCGGGACCGGATACGCGACGAGCTCGGGATCGACCCCGAGACGAAGGTGGTGCTCTCGGTCGGGGCCTACACCGAGGAGAAGGGGCTCCGGGAGCTGGTCGAGGCCGTCGACGCGCTCGACCGCGAGGACGTGCTGCTGGTGACGGTCGGCCACGAGGGGGACCTCCGCTGGTGGCTGCTTGACCGGCTGGGCGAGCTCTCGCACCCTGCTCGCTCGTTCTGGCGGCTCGACCCGGTGGCGCTGCGCCGCTGGCACGTCGCCGCCGACGTGCTGGTCCACCCGAGCCGGCAGGAGGGGCGCCCGACGGTGATCTACGAGGCGATGGCGGCGGAGACGCCGGTGTTGGCCTCGAACGTGGGGGGTATCCCGGAGATGGTCGTCGACGGCGAGACCGGCGTCCTCGTCCCGCCGCGCGACCCCGAGCGGCTGACCGAGGCGCTCGACGCCCTCCTGGACGAGCCCGCGCGCCTGCGCGAGATGGGCGAGGCCGGCCACCGCCGGCTGCTCGATCAGGGGTGGACGTGGGAGCGCCACGCCGAGCGGCTCAACGAGGTCCACCGCGAGGTGATGGCCGAATGGTGACCGAGCCCGTGTCGGTCGTGATCCCCTACAGCCCGAGGTACACGCCCGAGTCGATGCTGGAGGAGGCGAAACGCACCGTCGCGGAGCAGACCGTCCCGACGGAGCTCGTCGTCGTCGACGACGTGGACACCGGCCCGGCGGACGCCCGGAACGCCGGGCTCGACCGCGCGTCGACCCGGTACGTCGCCTTCCTCGACGCCGACGACCTCTGGGTGCCCGACAAGCTGGAGCGCCAGCTCGACCGGATGGCGGAGACCGGGGCGGGCCTCTGCGTCCAGGGGTCGCCGACGACGCT
The DNA here is from genome assembly GCF_002286985.1 of Halorubrum salipaludis. Classification (GTDB taxonomy): domain Archaea; phylum Halobacteriota; class Halobacteria; order Halobacteriales; family Haloferacaceae; genus Halorubrum; species Halorubrum salipaludis. The sequence continues at coordinate 576,493 of NZ_NSKC01000001.1, forward strand.
CGACGACTTCGTCTACGACGTGTTCGTCGGCGACCTCTCGGAGGTGACCTCGGCGGTCCTCGTCGACACCGATCGGGTCGACGTCCGCTTCGAGACCGGGCTGGACCGGGGCGAGGACCTGCTGTACGTCCTCGAGGCCGCCACCGCGGCCGGCATCTGCTGCTGTCCCGACCTCTTCTCGCGCCGCCGCCACGAGGCCAGCATGACGGCGACAGGGATGGACGTCGACACGTACCGCGAGCACGCGAAGCGCTTCGGCTACCTCGTCAGCCAGCGCGTCCCGGCGGCCCAGCCGTACCTCCCGATCTACTACACGCAGCTGTACACCGACCTCGGGCGGGCCTGTCACGCCGCCGGCGAGTACGACCGCGCGGTGGAGTTCCTCTCGCGGGCGCTCCGCATCTCGCCGCACCCGTGGACGCTCGTCGCCCTGCTCCGGAGCCTCGCCTACCGGTCGGTGCCGTTGCCGTAGACGCCCTCGAAGCCGTCGTCGCTCCGGTACACCCTGACGCGGGCGGTGGTGTACACCTTGTCCCGCGTGCTGTCGGCCCGGTCGAACCGCGCCTGCGAGACGGTGAAGGTGTTCAGCTCGCCGCTCCGGAGGCCGTCGCCGAGCGCGACCACGTGGTCGGTCCAGCGCTCCCGGACGACGAGGTACGTCGCGTCGGCCCGCAATCCGGGCTGCCGGGCCCGAAGCTGGCGCGTGGCGTTGAACGACGCCGTCTCGAACGCGCGGTTCGTCACCCGGTCGGTGGCGGTCGGCCCGTCGCCGTACTCCCGGAGGAACGCCGCCGTCGTCCCGACCGAGCCGTACTCGCCGTCCGTCATCGTCACCTGCTCCCTGGGCTCGTCGATGTACGTCTCGGACATGTCGTCGGCCGCCAGCACGGTGAACGCCGTCGCTCCGCCGAGCGCGGCGACGAGGACCAGCGCGACGACGACGTACCGGCGGTCGACCGACAGCGCCCGCTTCAGGCCGACGCTCAGCGGGAACAGCACAACGAGCGTCACGACGAACTTGAGCCGCTCCAGCTGCGGGACCGGGATCGGCAGCGGGAGCAGGAGCGGGGACAGCACCAGCCCGGTCGCGGCGAGCGTGAACCCGCGCCGGTAGGCCCTGAACTCGGCCAGCAGTTCGTATCCCGCGAGCAGCGCCAGCGCCGTCAGCCCTGACGCGTACACCCCGGTCGGCGTCAGCAGCCACTCGACGGCGCGGCCGACGGTGTCCGTCGGGAGCGGCGCCCCGTAGGTGTACAGCTGGCCGCCCGGAATCGTCGCCACGTCCAACAGCACGCCGGCGGTCAGCTCGACGATGCCGACCGTGATGAGGCTGGGCGAGTACGCCCAGTACGTGAGCAGGAGCACCGCGCCGACCAGACCGGGGAACAGCCACCGGTAGCGGAACGCCCCGACGGCGGCGGCCGGCTTCGCCCGACCGAACAGGGACGGCCGGACGAGCGCGAATGGGACGGCCACGGCGGCGACGCCGGCGAAGAGGATGTACGTGAGGTGGTGGGTGACGACCATCGTCGCCACCAGCGCGAGGACGAACACCGAGAGGCGGCGGAACGTCCGCTCGTCCGCGGCCTGCCGGAGCTGGCTGTTGACGTAGACCGCGACCAGAATGAGGACGCTCGCCAGCGCCTGCGGGTAGAAGTACAGCGCGTGGTACGAGAAGAACTCCAGGAGCGTGACCGACAGCGCGGCCAACAGGCCGAGCCGCGTCGAGCCGAACACGGACCACCCGAGGAGATACGCGATCGGGACGACGAGCGTCATCGACGCGACCCCGGCCAGCACGAGCGCGTCGTACGACGGCAGCCTCGTGACGTGTTCGACCGTGCCGACGACGAAGTGGAAGACGGGATAGAGGTCGTACCCGTGCGGGATGGCCGTCGTGCGGCCCGTCTCGATCAGCGCGTCGACGGCCGCGACGTGGGCGAAGGTGTCGGTCCCGCCGAAGTAGAAGCCGGTCGTGACGTACTTACCGAGCCGCGCGGCCGCGAACAGCGCTCCCAACTGCGTCAGCACCGCCGGCACGGACGGATCGCCGCGGATCTGGAGCGCGACCGCGAACAGCCCGATCGGAAGGAGGACGGCGAGGGGGACCAGACGCGAGTTCAGGCGGGCGGCGGCCACGACCGCGCCGCACGAGAGGGCGACGACGGCCTTCGTCACGAGCGCCGGCGAGAGGCGGCGGCCGGGGTCGAGAGCCCGTTCGCCGTCAGAGGCCGTCTCGCGGGAGGCGACGAACAGCGCGAGCGCGACGACGGCCCCGACCAACGAGAACCCCGCTCGCAACACCGTCGGCCGGGGGAGGACGGCGAGCGCGTCCAGCGCCAGCAGTCCGGCGGCCGACAGGAGGCAGACGGCGACGGGGACCGCCGGCGAGCGACGAACGCGGGTGAGAGAGACCATCAGGAGTGTCCGGTGAGGCGTTCTTCCATCGGTGTGCTCAAAAGTGTTTCACCGGAGGACACGTTTAATCCGGTTCCCCTCCATCGAGATGTATGTACGATCGACGGGCGGTACTCCGGGGAGGCGGCGTCGTGTTGGCCGGCAGTATCGCCGGCTGTGGCGGCTCGACGGGCGACGGGGACGACGGAGGGGACGGAGACGACGGAGACGGCGGGGAGGGCGGAGACGGCGGAGACGACGGAGGCGACGACCCCGAGGAGGTCCTCGTCGAGATGACGGACGACCTCGTGTTCGATCCGCGGGAGGTGACCGTCGCCGTCGGCGACACCGTCGTCTGGGAGACGACCGGCGCGGTCGCCCACAGCGCGACCGCCTATGAGGCGGACCTGCCCGACGGGGCGGGGTACTTCGCCTCAGGGGGGTTCGACACCGAGACCGCCGCGCGGGAGGGGTATCCCGAGGAGGGGAGCGTCGGAACGGATGAGACCTACAGCCACACGTTCGAGACGGCGGGGGAGTACCCCTACTTCTGTATCCCCCACGAGTCCGGGATGCGGGGCACCGTCGTCGTCGAGGACTAACGCAGGTAGCGGTCCAGCCCCTCCGACAGCGGGACGGTCGGTTCGTATCCCAGCCGCTCGCGGGCCTTCGAGACGTCCGCGACGCTGTCTCGGATGTCGCCGGCCCGCGGCTCCACGTGACGGATCTCCGCCGACGGGGCGAGCGCGTCTCGAACGGTCTCCGCGACCTCGATGATGGTCGTTCCCGACCCCGTGCCGACGTTGAACGCCTCGCCGGTCGCCTCGGTCGTGGCCGCGAGCAGGTTCGCCCGGACCACGTCGGCGACGTTGACGAAGTCGCGGGTCTGCGCCCCGTCGCCCTGTACGCGAAGCGGGCCGCCCGCGCGGGCCTGCTCGGCGAACGCGGTGATCGCGCCGGCGTAGTCGCCGCCGGACTGGCGGGGGCCGTAAACGTTGAAGTACCGCAGCGCGACCGTTTCGAGGCCGTAGAGGTCGGCGTAGAGCCGACAGTAGTGGTCGCCGGAGAGCTTCTCTAAGCCGTACGGGGAGGTGGGCTGTTTCGGCGCCGACTCGCTCACCGGGAGAGACTCGGGGACCCCGTAGATGGCCGCGCTCGACGCGAACACCACCCGGGCGTCCTCCCGGCGGGCGGCCTCGAGCACGGCGAGCGTCCCGTCGACGTTGACCGCGTGGCTCGCCACGGGGTCGTCGACCGACTTGGCGACGCTGACGACGGCGCCCTCGTGGAAGACGACGTCGACGCCGTTCATGGCTGTCGCCAGCGTCCGCTCGTCGCGGATGTCGCCCTCGACGACCGTCGCCCCCGCGGGGCAGTTCGCCCGGTCGCCGCCGGCGAAGCTGTCGAGGATCCGGACCTCGTTGTCCGGGCACAGCGCCTCGGCGATGTGGCTCCCGATGAACCCCGCGCCACCAGTCACGAGGACCGTGCTGTCGACGAGGGGCCGGGTCGCGCTGTCGACCGAAGGCGAAGCCGCGTCGTCGGCGGGAGGCGGTGACATGGTGAACACCCTCGCGGGACGGCGGTAAATAGTCGCTGGTCGGCGGCGGTCACTCCGGCCGGGGAGCGAACCACGGGGCGCGAGCGAAGTGGACGAGGAACGCGACCCCGACCGCGGCGGCGGCAAAGAAGAAGACGAGGAGCTCTCGCGTGACCGTCTGTCGGAGCAGGAAGTCGGTGAATCCGACGAGGTCGTCGTACGGGTACGGGGGGAGGATCGGCCACAGGAGGAAGGTGAACTCCTCGGGCCGCCAGTAGAAGACGGCGACGTACACGTCGCCGACCAGGTGGCTGGCGTAGCCGAGGGCGAAGGCGAGCCCCACCTCGGGGTGGGCGCGGTGCCAGGCGTACGCGAGGACGACCGCCGAGAGGGGCACGGCCACGAGCAGCGAGTGGGCGAGCGACCGGCCCGAGGGGAGCACGCCGAACCACCACGCGAGGGGTTTGTCGACGAGGTCCGGGAGCTGCGTCCCGACGATCACGGCGGCCAGCTCGGCCCGCGAGAGCCGTCGCCTGAAGGCCACGGCTGCGAGGAGCAGCAACAGGTAGCCGAACGCCGCGTGGGTCCACGGTAACATCCACGCTACCGGACGCGGAGCGTGGCCTTGAATCCGGTGACCGACCGAGCGCGGCGCTCTCTGGGAATTACGCCGGGGAGCCGCGGGCGCCTGCGACGCCGACTCCCGGAGCCGTCCCGCGGGCGACCGCGCCGCGCTGACCGGCCGACAGTGACATTATGACCCGCGGTCGCGTAGCGCCCGCCGTGACGACCCCACGTCAGCGGCAGTTCCTGTTCGCCCAGACCGCGTGGATGCTCGGCGGGACCGCCCTCCTGGCGAGCGTCGGGGCGCTCACGCTCGAACACGCGTTCGTCGTCTCCTTCGTCGGGCTCGTGGTGACGACCGCGCTGACCTCGCCGGTTCACGCCACCGTCGCCTGGCGGCGCCGGCTCCGGTGGCCGCTGCTCGCCGGCGCGGTCGTGTTCGTCGCCCTCGTCGGACTGCGGACGGTCGAGAAGTTCATCGGGACGCTGTAGGCGTCGCGGTGACCACCAGCTCCCCGTCTTCGACGGTCGCCTCGACGGCGACCGGCGCGTCGCGCCCCCGAGCGAGCCCGACCCCGACGACCGAGGCGACGGGGTGATCGAACAGTTCGGTCGTTCCGACGCGGCTCCCGGTGACGGTCACCGTCGCGACCCCACCGTCGGTCGACGCGCGCGCTCGCCTCGCCAGTTCGAGGTCGTTGACGAGCACGTCGGCGAGGACCGCGAGCCGCTCGTCGATCGCCGCTTCGCCGTCGGCCGTCCCCCCGTCGACGACCGCCGCGTCCGCTTCGAGGACGCCGCTCGTCGCCAGCAGCCGCTCGCCGACGGCGTCGAACGCGCTGTCCCCGACGACGAGCTCGACGCCGTCGGCGCCCGAGACGTACCGATGGTCACCCGCCGGGGACCCCCGGCGAGCGTTGCCGGCCGCCGCGGTGTAGATGTCCGTCGCGACGGCCGCCGACACCGTGTCGCCGGTCGCGACGAACCGGAGCAACAGGGCGACGAACAGCGCGGTCCCGCCCCAGACGAAAAGCAGCGTCTCGAACGCGGGCGCGACCGCCCCGCCGGCGACGAGCGCGACGCCGAGCGCGGCGAACACCGAGGCCGGAGCGCGGGCGCCGACGCGGTCCCGAAGGCGTCCGCCCGCCGCGATGTCAGTCGCCACGATCGGTCACCGCCGAGCAGAGCGTCGTCATACCGCGAGACAGTCGAGCCGACGGCTTATCCGTTTCCGTCCTCGTCGTCCCTCAGTCGCTTCATCGTCGGGTGCCTGTTCAGCACGTGCATCATCACCGCGGTGATACACAGCAGCAGCCCCCCGATCACGTACAGGATCGAGACGATCATCCGAGCGGGAATCAACACTCCCGTCTGCGAGAACTGAGCGAACAGCAGCACCGCAGCGACCGTTCCGAACAGCGTGACGATCGCACCGGGGAGCCCGAGGACGAGGAGCGGCCGACCGTACTCCACCGTCCAGAGGATGTTTCGAACCAGGTCGAGGCCGTGAGAGACCGATCCCTGCGAGCTGGCGTTCTCGACGTCGTAGGAGATGGTCGTCTCCACTTCCGAGACGCTGAGGCGCTTCCGGTGCGCGTGATAGAGGATGTCAGTGCTCGCCCCCATGTTGTCTCCTATCGACCGGTCGTTCGCGAGCGACTTGATCGCGTACCCGCTGTACGCCCGGTACCCGCTCTGGGTGTCGCGGATGAACCCGCTGGGGCGGAGGTTTCCGAGGCTGGCGTTCGTGAGGTGATTTATCACCGCCAGCCCGACCGACCGGACGAGCGGGATCCTCGTCGTCCGCTCGCCGACGTAGCGGCTCCCGATGACGATGTCGGTGCCCTCTCGCCGCTGCGTTTCGACGAGCCTCGGGATCTCCGCCGGGTCGTGTTGCCCGTCGGCGTCAATGACGACGAGGTGGGCCGCCCCCCGCTTCGCGGCCTCGCGGAAGAGCGTCTTGAGCGCCCCGCCGTACCCGCGGTTCCGCTCGTGAACCACGACCGTCGCGCCGGCCTCCCGGGCGCGTTCCGCCGTCTCGTCGGCGCTGCCGTCGTCGACGACGACGACCTCGTCGGCGTAGGCGGCGGTCCGCCTGACCACCTCGGCGATGCTCGCGGCGGCGTTGTACGCCGGGACGCCGACGACGACGGAGGGCGCCGACGCCGACTCCGTCCAGCTTTGGGGGATCGCGACGACCTCGTAGTCCGCGCGCTCGAACGCCGCCGCCGTCCGCTCGTAGTCGATGGGGGGACAGTCGCGCGTCTGGAAGACGATGCCGGCGAGGCCCCGCTCCCGCGCGGCCGTCGAGAGCGCCCGATGGAGGTCTCCCTGGGCGGCCCGCTTCGAGGGAGGGTCGATCACCACCGCGCCGATCCCCTCGAGCAGTTCGACCGTCTCCGCGTCCGGACCGCTCCCGGAGGCGGTCACGAGCACCGCGTGGCCGCGTCGCCGCGCACGCAGGACCGTCCCGATCGCGGCGTCCTCGTTCCCCGCCGTGAGCACGACGCCGATCGCCACGTCTCGGAGCATCGGGTGGGGGTCCGAGACCTCGGACGCGGCGATCACGGACTCCGACCCACCGTCGGTCCGCGCGGTCAACCGCCGCGCCTCCCCGTCGGCGTCCTCCCACGTGACGCGCGTCGAAGCGTCGCGGTCGGCGGGGCCCGACGAGACGCGTTCGACGGTCGGGCGCGGCAGCGACCGATCCGCCGGGCCGTCGAGCTGATAAACCAGCTCTCGGACGCCGTCCGAGTCGATCAGCTGATCGACGACGACTTCCCCGTCGGAGTAAGTCGCCTCCGGTCCGTCGGATCCTCCAGTCCCGACTGCGGCGCCCGCGACGCGCAGCGCGTGCGTCTCCGGAACGGCGTCGGCGATCGTCACGTCGGTCGGCTCGGCCCCGTCCGCCCGTACCGAGACCGTCACCAGCTGGCTGTCCGCCCCGATCCTGTGGGTCGATTTCGTCACCGCGACGTCCTCGTCCCCCTGTCTTGCATCAGTGTCTCCCATCTCGTCTCTCTCCGCGCCCACGACTCGCGTGCTCGTTACTCCCATACGGCGCGGGCAAGGTTAAATAAGCACACCCCTCCGGCCCGTCCGAGCGGGCGTTCCGTCTCACGCCGGCCGGACGGTGAGCCAGACGTGGACCTGTCGGACCGGCGAGTCGGATCCGTCCCGATAGAGGCGCGCGGTCAGTCGCAGCCGTTCGCCGACCGTCCGCGGTCGGACCGTCCGCCGGGTCACGTTCGTTTCGCCCGCCGAGACGCGGACGTCGAACCGGTCGAGCTCCCGCGACTCGTCGACGCTGACCGCGTCCCCCTCGACGGTGACGCGTTCGAGGCTGACGACGACGCGACCGTCGAAGTCTGACCGAAGCGTTCCGACGCCGACACCGAGCGTCGTCGGTTCGCCCGCGGTCGCGTTCGAGGGGTAGCTCCCGGCGACGAGGTCCCCGGAACCGTCCTCTCCGAGCACGTAGAACTCGGTGACTGAGGCGGTACCTGTCGACTCGTCGGCGACGACGCCGACCGCCCCGACCGCGGCGACGAGGACGACGAGCGTCAGCGCGACGCCGGCGAGCCCGTCGCCGAGCGCGACGGAGCGGACGCGGGCCCGAACCGCGTCGACGCTCGCACCGGCCTGAGCGGTCACCGGGAGACGGCGCCGTCGGTACCACGCGAGGGACGTGGCCCCGAGCGTGACGACCGACAGCCCGACGACGACGGCCGTTCGTCCGAACCCCCAGACGGTGAAATCGAGCGCCACGCCGACGAGGGCAACGGTGACGGTGCTCGCGGCGACGCTCAGGCCGAGCCGGGCCGTCCACGACGTCTGTCCCTCGGAGCGCGGCGCGGTCTCTCCGGCTCGCGGGAAGACCGCAGACACGAGGGCGTAGCCCGGTACGAGCAACACGAAAGGGAGGCCGAACGCCACTGCAATCGGGCGCCACTCCCCGAGTGGCGTGAACGCGACGCCGATCGCGAGCAGAACGCTCGCGACGACGGCGAAGAGATCCGCCGTACGCGGTCGACTGTTCCCCCCGACGTTCGACATAACACCCGATATCCGAGAGAGCATAAAAACGCGCTGGATACCAGGTACGGTGGGACGGAGATGACTGAGCGACCGGCCCCGCGGCATCGGGACCGGGCGATCGCTCCGCGCCTTTTAATCGCCTCCCCACCGACCCCCACGGTAATGACCGCGATTCGGGTGCTGAGCTACAACGTCCGCTACGCCAACCGCGGCGACCACCACGACGCGTGGCACGACCGGCGGGACGCCGTCGGGCGGCTCGTCCGCTTCCACCGCCCGGACGTCGCCGCCTTTCAGGAGCCGCTGCCCGAGCAGCGCGAGGACCTGCGCGAACGGCTGCCGGACTACGAGTTCGTCGGCCGGGGGCGCAAGGCCGACGGCGAGGGCGAGGGGTGTCCCATCGCGGTGCGGGCCGACCGCTTCGAGGTCCTCGACGGCGGCACGTTCTGGCTCTCCGAGACGCCGAGCGAGCCGTCGACCGGCTGGGACGCGGACTACCCGCGGATCGCGACGTGGGCGCGGGTCCGCGCGACCGACGGCGACGCCGCGCTCTTCCTCGTCAACACGCACTTCGACCACGTCAGCGCGCGGGCGCGCCGCGAGTCCGCCCGGCTGCTCCGCGAGCGGCTCCCCGGGCTAGCGGGAGGAGACGCCGGCGGCAACACCGGAGACGGGGCTAACGTGCAGTCTCCCGTCGTCCTCGTCGGCGACCTCAACTGCACGGCGGGATCGGATCCGCACCGGATCCTCGTCGGCGACGAGCCGGAGGCGGGGACGGAACCGGCCGCAGAGCCGGCCGACGGCGACCGACTCGCGCTCCGCGACGCGGCCGCGGCCGCCGACCTCCGGCACGGCCCGGAGACGAGCCTGACCGACTTCGCGCGGCTGATCGACGGGCGCCGGATCGACCACGCGCTCGTCTCGCCCGAGGTGGGCGTCGAGGCGTTCGCGACCCTCGCGGACCGCGACGACCGGGGGCGGTACCCCTCCGATCACCTGCCGATCCTCGCGCGGTTGGAGCTGTGAGACGCTCCCGGAGGCCGGACCCCGCGCGGACCGGCTCCTCCTACTCTTCGTCCGCGTACTTTGCCAACACCGCCTCGTAGCCGCGCTTCGCCGTCTCGTACGTCTCTCGGAGGTCGGCGACCGGCGTCTCGCTCGCGTCGACGCGGAGGTCGTTGTAGTAGGGGTCGTCGGCCTCCGCTTCCGTGTTCGTCACCTGCAGCGCCGCGGACTGGACCTCGAGGTCTTCCCGCTTGTCGCCGCCGGCCTCGTGGCCGGCCGCGAGCGCGTCGATCAGCCGCTCGGCCAGCGGGGCGTCGCCGTGGGCGTCCGACTCGTAGGCGGCCGCGGTGTCGTCGATCACGTCTTCGCCCGTCAGCAGGTTGCCCGCGACCGTGTAGTTCTCGCCGACGACGTGGCCGTACCAGTCGTTGCACTCCTCGCCGGAGAACGCGAACGTCCCGTCGGCGTCGACGCCGTGGAGCTGGCGCTGGGGCTTCCCCTCGTCGGCGTTTAAGAGGGCCTCCAGGGCGTCGTCGACCGCGAGCCCGTCCCCGAGGTACTCGATCCCCTTCCGCCCGAGCTCGACGTTGACGAGCGACTGTGTCGCCACCGCGCCGTCCGGCGACGCGAACGGACACAGCGTCCCGACGCCCGGCAGGCGCGTGGTCACCGCCACGCCGTACCGGACCTGGTCGCCGCCGTCGTCGTCCGTGTACCGCTCGCGAACGCAGATGCTGAACGTCACACCCGTCGTGGGGCGGCGACCGGCAAAAGGCTGCGCTCCGGGGGCGGCGTTACCGCTTTCGGCGCGCCTCGCCGGTCGGAAAGCGCAATCACGGGGCGTGAGACGGCCGATAGCCGATGAACCGTCGAGACGGGAAACCGCCCGCCGCGAGGACGATCGAGTGAGTACGTGCCACGGTAACTGCCGACACACTTATGAGTGAGAATCCCTCCCATACATATAGCCTCGGTTACGGGCGAACCGGCGACCCGCGGCGGGTCCCCTCGACGACAGCGGCGTTCGCGGCTTCATGAGCCGTCGTTCCGGCACGGAGAGCCGCGCTGCTCCCCGGCGCGGGCCCCACACGGGTCCAGGGCGAGTCCGGCGACGGCCGGACCGCGATCGACCGCGTCCCGGTCGTCGAGTCCCCGCCCGTCCGAGCGACGTGATACAATGCCAGACCGACACACGCTCGAACGGCTCAGCGAGGAGTACCGGACGAACGTCCCGGACGACCTCCGGGAACCCCGCTCGTTCGACTGGTACCTCGACGCGCTGTACGAGGAGCCGCGGATCGCGCGGAACGCTCACCAGCGCGTCGCGGACATGTTCGACCACTACGGCACCCGCTACGACGAGGAGCGCGGCGTCGTCGAGTACGGGCTCGCCGCGGACGACCCGCTCCACGACGGCGAGAACGTCTTCTACGGCCGCGAGGTCCACGAGGCGATCCACGAGTTCGTCAACAAGGTGAAGTCCGGTGCCCGCGGCCTCGGGCCGGAAAAGCGGATCAAGCTCCTCCTGGGCCCCGTCGGCTCCGGGAAGTCGCACTTCGACTGGCTGGTCCGCCGCTACTTCGAGGCGTACACCCGCGAGGAGGCCGGCCGGATGTACACCTTCCGGTGGGTCGACCTCTGTTCCGTGATCGACGACCAGGACCCCGGCGACGACGTGGTCCGGTCGCCGATGAACCAAGACCCGCTCGTGCTCATCCCGCGCGAGCAGCGCGAGCGCGTGATAGCGGAGATCAACGAGCGGCTCGACGCCCCCTACACCCTCCGGAACGACCAGCACCCGGACCCGGCCTCGGAGTTCTACCTGAACGAGCTGCTCGCCCACTACGACGACGACCTGGAGCGCGTCCTCGACGAGCACGTCGAGGTCGTCCGGCTCGTCGCCGACGAGAACCGCCGGGAGTGCATCGAGACGTTCGAGCCGAAGGACAAGAAGAACCAGGACGAGACGGAGCTCACCGGCGACGTCAACTACGCGAAGCTCGCGGTGTACGGCGAGTCCGACCCGCGCGCGTTCGACTACGCCGGCGCGTTCTGTAACGCCAACCGCGGGCTGTTCTCCGGCGAGGAGCTGCTCAAACTCCAGCGGGAGTTCCTCTACGACTTCCTGCACGCCTCCCAGGAGTCGACGATCAAGCCGAAGAACAACCCCCGGATCGACATCGATCAGGTGATCGTCGGCCGGACGAACATGCCGGAGTACCGCGAGAAGACCGGCGACGAGAAGATGGAGGCGTTCAACGACCGGACCAAGCGGATCGACTACCCCTACGTGCTGGAGTACGACAGCGAGGCGGAGATCTACCGCAAGATGCTCGACAACGCCGACGTGCCCAATGTCCACGTCGAGCCGCACGCCCTGGAGATGGCCGGGCTCTTCGGCGTGCTCACCCGCCTGGAGGAGCCGACCGACGAGACGGTGAGCCTCCTCGACAAGGCGAAGGCGTACAACGGCGAGCTCGAAGACGAGGAGATCGACCGCCGGAAGCTCCGCGAAGACGCCGCCGAGTCCGCGGACGTGGGCGAGGGGATGGACGGCATCTCCGCGCGGTTCGTCGGCGACGAGATCGCCGAGGCGATCATGGATGCCACCCACCGCGACCGCACCTATCTCTCGCCGCTGTCCGTCTTCGACCACTTCGAGGCGAACCTCGGCGGCCACGGCTCGATCGCGGAGTCCGACCTCGACCGGTACGAGCGCCTCTTAGAGACCGTCCGCGAGGAGTACCGCGAGCGCGCCATCGAGGACGTGCGCCACGCGTTGGCGTACGACGTGGACGAGCTCCGCCGGCAGGGCGAGAAGTACATGGACCACGTGATGGCGTACATCGACGACGCCACCGTCGACGACGAGCTGACGGGGAGGGAGACCGAGCCGGACGAGACGTTCCTGCGCGCGGTCGAGGAGCAGCTCGACGTGCCCTCGGACCGGAAGGACGACTTCCGGCAGGAGGTGTCGAACTGGGTCTCCCGGCGTGCCCGCGAGGGGCGCGGCTTCGACCCGCGGGAGAACGACCGGCTCCGGCGCGCCTTAGAGCGCAAGCTCTGGGAGGACAAGAAGCACAACATCAACTTCTCGGCGCTGGTCTCCGCGACCGACCTCGACGACGAGGAGCGGAGCGCGTGGGTCGACGCCTTAGTCGACCGCGGCTACTCCGAGGACGGCGCCGCCGAGGTGCTGGAGTACGCGGGCGCGGCCGTCGCCCGCTCCGAGATCGAGGACGGCGGGGACTGAGATGACCGGACGCGATCCGCCGGACGGCGACGCGTTCGTCCGCGACGCCGACGAGGCACTCCGGGGGGCGTACGACCCGCCGATGAGCCTCGAGGAGTACGTCGACCGGGTGTTGGAAAATCCGACCGCGGCCGCCTCCGGCGCGCGGTACCTCCTCGCCGCCGTCGAGTCGCAGGGGACCCGCGAGGTCCGCGAGCGCGGCGAGCGGCTGGAGCGGTACCGGTTCTTCGACGATCCGTTCAACGACGGCGAACACGCCGTGTTGGGCAACACCGCCGCGCTCAACGCGTTCGTCGACGACCTCAGAGCCGCCGCCGCGGGGCGCGGCAACGACGAGACGATCGTCTGGATCGACGGCCCCACGGCCACCGGGAAGTCGGAGTTCAAGCGGTGTCTGGTGAACGGGCTCCGGGAGTTCTCGAAGACCGAGGCCGGGCGGCGCTACACCGTCGAGTGGAACGTCACCGGGGCCGGGGGCGGCGGGAGCGGGACGGGCGCCGCCTCGCTCTCGTACGGCGACGGCGGCGACGCCGGGGCGTGGTACCGGAGCCCCGTCCAGACGCACCCCCTCTCGGTGTTCCCGGAGGCGGTCCGGGAGTCGATCGCCGACGCCGTCGACGACGACGCCTACCCGATCGCGGCCGACGTGGATCTCGACCCGTTCAGCCGCGAGGCGTACGACCACCTCGAGTCGGCCTACCGCGACGAGGGGCGCCGGGACCTGTTCTCGGCGATCACCGACCGCGACCACCTCCGCGTGACGAGCTACGTCGTCGACGTGGGCGAGGGGATCGGCGTGCTCCACGCCGAGGACGACGGGAGCCCGAAGGAGCGGCTCGTCGGCTCGTGGATGGGCGGGATGCTCCGCGAGCTCGACTCGCGGGGCCGGAAGAACCCGCAGGCGTTCAGCTACGACGGCGTGCTCTCGCAGGGCAACGGGGTCGCGACCGTCGTCGAGGACGCCAGCCAGCACGCCGACCTCCTCCGCCGGCTCCTCAACGTCCCCGACGAGCGGCGCGTGAAGCTCGACAAGGGGATCGGGATGGATCTGGACACCCAGCTCATCGTTATCTCGAACCCCGACCTCGACGCCGAGCTCGACCGCCACGCGGAGCGCGAGGGCGCGGACCCGCTGAAGGCGCTGAAGCGCCGGCTCACCCGCCACGAGTTCCGCTACCTCACGAACAGGCGGCTGGAGGCGGAGCTGCTGCGCCGCGAGGTCGGCGGGCCGCGCGGCGTGCCGACCGTCGACGGGGTCGAGGAGGACGAGGCCGGGGGGGACGGGCGCGAGACGGAGCGCGACCCCGCGAACGAACCCGGCGCGGCGGCGCTCACGGTCGGCGTCCGCGACGGCGACGGCGGCGTGACGGAACGCGAGCTCGCGCCCCACGCGGTCGGGGCCGCCGCGCTGTACGCGGTCGTCACGCGGCTCGACACCGACGACCTCCCCGCGGAGATCGACCTCGTCGAGAAGGCGGAGCTGTACGAGGCCGGCGAGATCCGGCGCGAGCGGGACGGCGAGGAGGAGCGGATCGCCGTCGACGACGTCGAGTTCGGCGACGGCGACGGTCGGAACGGGGTCCCGGTCACCTACGTCCGGGACGCCATCGCGGAGCTGCTCGGGTCCGACGCCGACCGGAGCCACCCGGAGCTGCCGGTCGAGCGGGTGGTCACGCCGACGGACGTGCTCGACGCGATGGCCGAGGGGCTCGCCGACGCGCCGGTGTTCTCGCGGTCGGAGGTCGCGGAGTTCGAGAGCCGGCGGGCGCCCGTCGCCGAGCGCGTGCGCGAGCGCCAGCGGGCGGACGTGGTCGACGCGGTGCTCGCGGCGGAGACCGTTCCGGAGGCGACCGTGGCGGAGTACGTCGAACACGTGTACGCGTGGGACGCCGACGAGCCGGTCGAGACCGAGCGCGGCCCGGAGGAGCCGGACGCGCTCGCGATGAAGGTGTTCGAGACGGAGACGCTCGGCCGGTTCGACGAGGGCGACTACCGCGGGACCGACCCCACGGAGCCGGTCGCGACGTTCCGGCGCGAGCGGGTGATCCGCGCGCTGACCCGGTACGCGTGGCGGAACCGCGGCGACGCGTTCAGCGTCGACGACGTGGCGCTCGGCGAGATCCCGGAGCTGAAGGCGGTGCTGGAGTCGAACGACCTCGCTGACGTGAAGCGGCGGTTCCCGGACCTCGACCCCGCCGAGTGGGCCGACCCGCCGGCCGACACCGAGACGGAGCGGGCGAAGGCGGCGACGATAGACCGGCTCGTGGACCGGGGGTACAGCCCCGCGTCGGCCGAGCTGACGAGCCGCGCCGTGATGCGAAGCGTCCGCGACGAGTGGGCGGAGCTGACCGCCGACGGCGGCGCCGGCGGCGGGACTCCCCCGGACGGGCGGGAGGACGACCGCGCCGGCCGGAACGGGGGTGGTCGGTCGTGGGACTGACCGAGGACCGCGAGCGCTTCCGCGAGGTCGGCGAGGAGCGCCGCGAGGACCTCGCGGAGTTCATCAGCCACGGCGACCTCGGCGGCTCCGGTCCCGATCGAGTGAGGATCCCCGTCAAGATCGTCGACCTCCCGGAGTTCGAGTACGATCGGCGAGAGGCCGGTGGCGTCGGGCAGGGCGGGGACGGCCAGCCGCAGCCCGGCCAGCCGGTCGAGCCCGAGCCCGGCGGCGACGAGGAGGGCGACCCCGGCGAGGAGGGCGGCGAACACGAGTATTACGAGATGGACCCCGAGGAGTTCGCGCGCGAGCTCGACGAGGCGCTCGGGCTCGACCTCGAACCGAAGGGGAAGCGGGTGGTCGAGGAGGTTGAGGGCGACTTCACCGACACCGCCCGCGCCGGCCCGCGCGGGACCCTCGACGTCGACGAGTTCTTCAAGCGCGGGCTGAAGCGCCACCTCGCGACCGACTTCGACGAGGAGTACGTCCGGGAGGGGCTGTTCGTCGCCGGCGCCGACGTGGACGACGTCTTCGCGTGGGCACGGGGAGAGGGCGTGCCCGTCTCGCGGGCGTGGATCGCCGACGCCGCGGCGACCGCGGCCGAAGCGCACGGAGAGCCGGTCGAAGCGCTCGACCGGTGGGAGAGCTTCGACGCGCTCGACGACGAGGTCGACCGCGAACCCGCCACGCACCGGATCCGGCGGGAGGGGCTCGACAGCGTCCCCTTCCGCCGGGAGGACGAGCGCTTCCGCCACCCGGAGGTGATCGAGAAGCGCGAGCGCAACGTGGTCGTGGTGAACGTCCGGGACGCCTCCGGGTCGATGCGGGAGACGAAACGCGAGCTCGTCGAGCGGGTGTTCACCCCGATGGACTGGTACCTGACCGGGAAGTACGACGCCGCGGAGTTCCGGTACGTCGTCCACGACGCGGAGGCGTGGGAGGTCGACCGCGAGGAGTTCTTCGGGATCCAGTCGGGCGGCGGGACGAAGATCTCGAGCGCCTACGAGCTGGTCGAAGAACTCCTCGAGGAGTACCCCTACAGCGAGTGGAACCGCTACGTGTTCGCGGCCGGCGACTCCGAGAACGCCGGCAGCGACACGACCGACTCCGTGATCCCGCTGATGGAGTCGATCGACGCCAACCTCCACGCGTACGTGGAGACGCAGCCGGGCGGCGCCGCGCCGAACGCGCGCCACGCCGACGAGGTCGAGGACGCGCTGGGCGACGCCGACGACGTCGCCGTCGCGCGCGTGTCGGAGCCCGACGACGTGACCGACGCCATCTACGAGATCCTCAGCACGGAAGGAGAGGGCAGCGGTGATTCGACCGCCGGTGAGGCGGCGAGGGGGCGGACCGACGGGGGTGGGGGCCGATGAGGGACGAGCGCGTGGAGGCGAAACGCGAGGCCGACGCGCTCGACGAGCCCGCCGCGGAGGCCCGCGAGCTGGCCGAGCGGCTCGGACTGGAGCCGTACCCGGTGCGGTACTGGGTCGTCGACCACGACGAGATGAACGAGCTGATCGCGTACGGCGGCTTCCAGCGGCGCTACCCCCACTGGCGGTGGGGGATGAACTACGAGCAACAGCGGAAGAAGGACCGTCACGGGCTCGGAAAGGCGTTCGAGATCGTCAACAACGACGACCCGAGCCACGCGTTCCTCCAGGAGTCGAACTCGCCCGCCGACCAGAAGGCCGTGATCACCCACGTCGAGGCGCACGCCGACTTCTTCGCGAACAACCGGTGGTTCGGGCTGTACGCCGACCGCGGCGAGGACGGGCCGAACGCCGCGGCGCGGCTGGAGCGCAACGCCGACCGGATCGCGGCGATCGCTGACCGCCCCGACGTCGACCGCGACGAGGTCGAGCGCCTGATCGACGCCGTCTCGGCGCTGGAGGACACGATCGACCAGCACAGCCCCGTCGACGCCGCGCGCTCGGTCGAGAAGCCGGGCGTCGCCGACGACGTGAGCGACCCCGACGGCGACGCGCTCGCGGCGATCCAAGACCGGATCGACGAGCTCGACCTCTCCGAGGAGGTGCGCCGCGACGTGTTCGACGACGAGTGGCTGGAAGCCAGAGGCGAGGGGATCGAGCCGGAGGAGCCGCGCCCGGACGTGCTCGCGTTCCTGCGCGACTACGGGAAGCGGTACGACCCCGACAGCGGGAAGGCGGTCGATCGCGAGCCGTGGGAGACGACCATCATCGACGCGCTCCGCGAGGAGGCGTACTACTTCGCAGGTCAGAAGCAGACGAAGGTGATGAACGAGGGGTGGGCAACATATTGGGAATCCGTCATGATGGGCGGCGAGGGATTCGCCGGCCCCGACGAGTTCCTCACGTACGCCGACCACATGTCGCGGGTGCTCGGCTCGCCGGGGCTCAACCCGTACAAGCTCGGGTTCGAGCTGTGGACGCACGTGGAGCTGCGGGCCGCCCGCCGCGACGTGATCGACAAGCTGCTCCGCGTCGAGGGGGTGACGCCCGAGAACTTCCACTCGCGGATCGACCTCGATCGGGTCGCCGACGCGCTCGAACCCCACCCCGCGATCGCCGGGGCGGGACCGGCGACGCTCGACGAACTCGCCGACCTCGCCGCCGAGGGCGACCCGCGCGTCGACGGCGAGGCGGTCGACCGAGCGCTGTCGGCCCGGAGCGAGGAGGAGTCGGCGGGCGACGACGGCGAGACCGCTCCCGACGCCGGGCCGGACGTCGAGCGCTACCCCTGGAAGCTGCTCACGCGCGAGGGGCTCGCGGAGCGCCACTACGTCCTGTCGCGGCCCGAACACCGTGGCGCCCTCCGGAACGTCTCGCGGGAGACGCTCGCCGAGCGGGCCCGGTACATGTTCGACGTCGACCGGTACGCGACCGTCGACGAGGCGCTCGCCGACGCGGACCGCGCGGCCGGCTGGGACCGCATGCTGGAGATCCGTGAGAGCCACAACGACGTGACGTTCATCGACGCGTTCCTCACCGACGAGTTCGTGCGCGAGCGGAACTACTTCACCTACGAGTACAGCCGGGCGACCGAACGGCACCGCGTCGCCAGCGTCGACGCCGACGACGTGCGGAAGAAGCTCCTGCTCCGGTTCACGAACTTCGGGAAGCCGACGA
This sequence comes from Halorubrum salipaludis, assembly GCF_002286985.1. Classification (GTDB taxonomy): domain Archaea; phylum Halobacteriota; class Halobacteria; order Halobacteriales; family Haloferacaceae; genus Halorubrum; species Halorubrum salipaludis. The sequence continues at coordinate 594,837 of NZ_NSKC01000001.1, forward strand.
TCGTCGTCTTGGACGGGAACTTCCGGAACCGGGGAGAGCTCCTCTTGGGCCACCGGTACAACGGCATCTCCCTCGACGAGGAGTCGGCGAAGGCGACCTTAGAGCGCGTCTTCGAGCTGTGGGGTCGGCCGGTGAACCTCGCGACGATCCGGGTCGAGTACTCCGACGAGGCGATCCGGCGCGCCAAGCGACGGGGCACCGAGCCGGAGGGCGAGGAGGTCGGCGTACGCCTCCAGTACGACGGCGGCGAGGTGACCGAACACGACCTCGACCCGGCGATCAGAGAGCGGATCGAAGCCGACGAGGTCGACTACGACACGAAGCCGGACGACTGGCTAGCGTGACGAGCGCGGGAAAAAAGCGGGAGCGCAGGGACACGGACGATCGGTCGTAACCGGCCGCGACCGCCGAGACACGGACGTTCGATCGCAACCGGCCGCGACCGAGCGCAACCGGCCGCGACCGAGCGCAACCGGCCGCGAACGACCGCCGCCTTACACCAGGTCGGCGACCATCGCGGAGACGGCGTCCGTCTCCTCCTCGTTGATCCCGTGACCCATCCCCTCGTAGATCCGTTCGTCGACATCGCCGCCGAGCGCCTCCAAGACCTCGGTCGTCTCGTGGACCCGCTCCTCGGGAATGTGCGGATCCACGTCGCTGCAGCCGAGGAACGCCGGCGTCCCCGCGAGCGCGTCGGCCGCCTCCCCGTCGACTGCGGCCGCCGCGTGAGAGACGTAGTCGTCGCGGTCGATCGACTCGCCGATGAGCCCCCCGCTGAGGACCGCGAGCCCGCCGTACCGGGTCGGGTTCCGCGCGACGAACTCGCTCGCCAGGCAGGCGCCCTGCGAGAACCCGCCGACGAGGACCCGCTCGGTCGGGATCCCAGCGTCCGTCGCGGCCTCGACCGCTCGCCCGACCGCCCGCAGCCCGGAGCTCCGACCGGGCTCGTTGTCCGCGACTGGGGCGAGGAAAGAGTTCGGGTACCAGGTGTTCGCCGCCGCCTGCGGCGCGAAGATCGCGACGTCGCCGTCGCCCGCGATCTGCTCTCCGAACTCGACGATGCTGCGCGCCGTCGCGCCGCGCCCGTGGACGAGGACGACGGCGGCGTCCGCCGCCTCGACCGCGGCGCCGGCCGTCACCAGCGGTTCGTCGGCGTGCGGGTCGTCGCCCGCGTGTGGAGTACGCCCGCTCATACGCCGACGCCCGCGTCTGCGTCGGGGAGGTCGTGTTTTATCACCGGGAGGCCGAGCTCCTCTAGGGCCCCCTTCATGTGCCGGTCCTGCGCGAAGTCCGCGCCGTCCTCCTCGCGGAGCCGCTGGGCGGTCGCAAGCACCTCGCCCTTGCGGTCGTCCGGAATCTCGTACTTGTCGGCGGAGAGCTCGATGACGAGGCCGTTGTTGTCCTGCGTGTAGATCGAGTGGAAGATCCCGCGGTCGAACACGTTGTACCCCTTGCCGGCCTCCTCTAACGCCGCCATGATCTCCTCGTACTCGTCGGGCTCGACGCTGAAACAGAGGTGATGGACAGCGCCGGTGCCGGCGCGCTGACCGCGCGCGGAGGGGCGGTCGTCGCTCACGAAGAACGTCAAGATTCGTCCGTCGCCGGTGTCGAAGAACAGGTGGGTCTGCGAGGGGTCATCGAGGTTCGGCTGGCGGAGGACGAGCGGCATGCCGAGCAGGTCGCGGTAGAAGGCGATCGTGTCGGCCTCGTTGCTCCCCCAGACGGTGATGTGGTCGGTTCCGGTGGTGTGGAACGGTGCGTCCGGAAGCTCCGTCGTGACCGGAGCCGGGCTGTCGTCGCTCATACCACCGATAGGAGGTCGACACGGATAAAAGCGAGAGGGACCGCCGCGCCACCCGCTGACACCGGTGTTATCCGGGCGCGGACCCGGCTCGGAAAGCGGTGCAGACGGCTCGCCCGGGGCGGCGGCGACGCCGAAGCGAACCGCTTAATCCGAACAGGGCGAACCGAGAGGCATGGAGATACTGCTACACTCCGGACTCGAACACCCGAACACCCTGTGGATCGCGATCGCCGCGGTCGTCTCGTTCGTTCTCGGCGTCGTCTCGGCCACGTACGGCCGGCGGCTCACGGCCCCCTTCCGAGAGTCCGCGGAGGAGTGACCGAGAGCGGTCGAGCCGGGACTCCGACCGTCGAACCGGCCGACTACGAGCCCTGCCAGACCGGCGGGGCAACGCCGAGCGCCCGAACGACGGGCGGGTAGCCGAACGCGACGACGAACACGAGAAGCATCGACGGGAGAAACGAGAGCGAGCCGACGAGACGCTCGACCGCCGCCAACACGACGAACATCACGACGAACATCACGCCCCAGTGCGGGGCGAGCTGACGGACTTTCTCCGCGGTATCGGTCATACGCCTCGGAACGGGACGGACGGATATAGGTTGTCGGTCGCGCGGACGGAGTCGAAAACGGAAACAGAAAGCGAACGGCACCCGCGGAGGGCCCGCCCGCAGAGGAGATCAGTACCGCGAGGGGATGAACGCCGCCGAGAGCAGCAGTACGACCGAGAACAGCCCGAGGATCAGCACGCGGGTCAGCCCGGAGTTGTACTGTTCGAACTGGTCGATCTCCGCGACTTGCGCCTCGTACCCGTCGATGTCCGACGACAGCGTCAGCGTCGCGGTGCCGTCGGGGAAGTTCGCGACGAAGTCCGTCTCACCGAGCGTCACCATGGACTCGTCTTCGACCTCTATCTCGCCGCCCTCCGACCCCTCTTGTTCGATCGTCGCCACGATCGAGGTCTCGGCGCTCCCGCCGTGGCCGCCACCGCCTTCTTCCACCTCGGAGATGTCGGCCACGACGTACTCCGCGCCGTCCACTTCGAACGAGTCACCGGCGGACAGTTCGTAGTCGGGATTCTCGAACGCGACCTCCGGACTCTCGGCCGTTACGGTGAGCACACCGGCCACGCCCGCGACGAGAAGGAAGAGCGCGGCGTACACGGCCACAGCGCGTCGTTGCATAGTTCCAGCATGGGTCACCCGGTGTATAACGGTTACTAAGCCGTGCTCTCGAAACGCGAAACGGAGCGACGCGGAGCGCGGATCGCCACGGCACGCCGATCCGTAGGCCTCGATGAATTCCTCTCGATGCCAGGCGACGAACTCGGGAGAGAGAGCAAGTGAGGCGGTTCGGAAGCCCACGCGCTCACGACGCGAAGGAAGACACGCCCGGGCATCCGGCTCGGAACGGCCGACGCCGTCGCCGAGGCCGCGGTTCGAGACCGGACGTGCCGTCGTGGTCACGGCCGACCAACTGCCGCACCACACCGCGCGCTTCCGCGACGAGGTCAGCTCCCGCGAAGTGTTCGACGGGAACGACTTCTGAGAGAGGGGACAGCGATCACCCGATTCGGCGAGCGAACCGCTGTCGGAACGACGTTCGAAGAAAGCCAAGGGCCGGATTTGAACCGGCGTTGGGCGGCTCTGCAGGCCGCTGCGTCTGACCAGACTCTGCCACCTTGGCGCTATCGAAGGTACCGCAGTCGAGCGTTTAAGCCTAGCGGTCGCGTGCGGTAGACAGCACTGCCGCTCGCCGTACAGCAAATTAGCCCACGGACACGGTGTCCGTGGGCTGTGTGTGGGAGTATTCTCCCGTATGAATGGGCAGGCGGCGAACCGCGGTTCCCAGAGGATCGCTCACTCCAGTACTTCCCGGTACGCTGGTGGGCTTAACTTCCGTGTTCGGAATGGGTACGGGTGTTCCCCCACCGCTCTGGCCGCCTTTACGCCGACTCTCGGACTCGAACCGAGACTCTCTCCACAATCTGTGGAAGAGACGCCTGTGTCGGTGGTTCCGACCTCTCGATCGGCCGACCGTGTATGCGTG
>NZ_NSKC01000010.1 GCF_002286985.1 Halorubrum salipaludis
GGAATCCTAAGAATCCGCCGTCACGAGGAGAGTTTTTCGAGCGCCGGCGATGGGTGCCGGCGCAGCTGGAGCGAGCAACGATTCCCGGTGCGTCGGCGTTTCGAGGTGTTCGAGATGCACATGGTGATTTACGCACTGGTAGAGGCATCGACGCACGACGACGCGCTGGCCACCGGAAAGACGGTGTTCGACCGCCTGGTCGGCGCGGACCCACACGCCGGCGCCGTCTTCGACTACTACGTCACGTTCGATGAGGAGGACACGTCCGTTGCGGGGAAGGCACGATGGGGGGAGTTGCCGACGGCAGCCCCCGTCGACTCCGATGACGGCGAAGACCTGCTCGAGCGTGGCTGGGAGGCGACGAAGGAGGAATTCGAGCGTAATCTCGACCGGGTGAAAGAGGCCATCGAGGAGCTCTCCGACGAGGAGATCATGCGCGACGAGGACCTCGCCCGGCACGCCTTCCACAAGGTAGGTGCGTACGACGGCCCGACGATCTTCCTGTACACCGAACACGGAACCGGCATTCGCCACCGTGGACAACTGGACCGACTCCTCGAGGAGAGTGAAGAGCTCTGGATCGTACCCGCTGACGTCCACTTCTGAATAATGCCTCCCATCACCAACTGGCGACGCGAGAGCCGCTCGCCGACACTCGTGTATCGGAACACCGAGACCGGTGCGCGAGCCGTCCTGCATCGAGCGCCGGATTCCTACCGGTACACGTGGCGCGGGGTGATTATCGTCGACGGCTACCCGGTCTGGGCGCGGGGGTACGAGACGAAGGACGCGACGTCGTTCCGTGACGAACTCCGGGAGCGGCCGGCCCCGGACCTCAGCTGCCCGGAGTGTCCGAACAACGACGTTCGCGTCGGCGAGAAGGCAGCAGACGGGGCGAAAATCCAGCGATGGTACGACTGCCCCGACTGTGGGTACGAAGCCCCCTCACGCATCGTCTACGGCGCCGAGCGGTGAGTGAGTGAGCGGTGGGCGCTGTTTTTCGGCCGGGCACGAGGTGGTGGCCCGGTACGACCGGGTGAGTCAACCAATGAGTCTCGAAGTACTTGACCGACACAGCGAGGCACTGTTCGAGTTCCTCTGGTGTCCCGTCTGCGGGCAGGAGGTCTTCACTCACATCCCGTTCGAGGGGGTGTTCTGCAAGAACTGCAACACCCAGGTCGAACTCCAGGAATCCCGAGAGACACGCGGCTACGAGGAGGCCGTGCTCGCCTGCTTCGATTCTACCACGACCTGGAACCTCCACGTCGACGAGAAACTACGCCGCGACCTGCCTGATGGGTCGGCCCGCGTGAAGATCCTCGGCGCACCGGGCGCCTACGACGTCGACTGGTGGAGTCCGGAGCCAGGTGAGGACTGGGAACCTGTGGAGCGTGGAGAGTTCGACGACGTCAAGGAACCCGAGGAAATCTCTCATCTGGCCTGATCTCCTCAGGGATCGAAAAGGTAGAAATCCCCGAAGCACTGGGTCAGAGCCAGCTCGTCAGAAACGCAATACAGGACGGGATAAACACTCGTAGGGCGGCCCCACCGAACCCGAGCCCGATGTAGCTCATCAAGAGGACAAACTGCGACCGTTCGTTTTCAAATCCTGTGAGCAAATAGTACAGGATGAACGACGCCGTAGCCTCGACGATGAACAGGCAGACGAGCGTCCCAGTCAGCACGAATCCGGGATCGGCCGTCATCGAGAGGAAATTCTCTGGTGCCCATCGGCTCTCGACGAGGGTCAGAACACCGCCAATTACGATGTACCCTAAGAAAGGGACCGCGCTAATGAGCATCCCCCGAGTTCCCCAGATGGCGCCCCAGCGGAACCATCGCTCGAGGAACCCCGCTAATCGAGCGCGCCTCGATTTCGGTGGAATCTCGGTTGACATCCCATACTGGAGATTATGTTCGAACGCCTCGATACAGCGTGTACCCGACGAATGCGGCGATATAGGCTATCGCGACTGCCTCGGTGACGAGCGACCGCCCGAGAACGACGATCAGCCCGATGACGAGCGGCCCGGTGAGCAGTAGCGAGTCGAAAACCCGGTCGTCGGCCCCTGCCTCCAACACGGCAGACACAACAGGGATGTCACGCGATTTCATCGGTAGACCCCTCCGCGCTTGAAGATCGTTCGGAGCATCACGAGGACCGGGATGATCTCCAGCCGGCCGATCCACATGTGGAAGAGGAACGCGATTTTCCCGATGGTGGGCAGCGAGTCAGGACCGGTAATCCCCGACGAAAGGCCCACGTTCCCCTGGGCGCTCGCGACCTCGAAGAGGACGTTTGCGAGCGAATACTCCCCCGACGGCAGTGTGAGTAACAGGAGGAACGTCCCCAAAACGAGGAACGTACTCCAGAGGACGACGATGATTGCGGCCTCCATAAATTCGCGACTCGCCTCTTCCTCGTTGAGTCGCCGATTGTTGATTTCCAGCCGACGCACTGCACTCTCGGGGTAGAACACGTCCGCGATCTGGTGGCGAATCCCCTTCACGAGCGTCAGGCCCCGAATAAGCTTGATACCGCCCGCCGTCGATCCCGCTGCCCCGCCGACGAACATTCCGAAGGTGACCGTGAGTTGGGCGTACGACGGCCACCGGCCGAGCGCGATGTTCGTCGCGTCGACGGCCGTCTGGAAGCCCGTACAGGTCGCCGCCGAGACGAACTGGAACAGGCCGTACCGCAGGGCCGCAAACGGCGTCTCGTAGGGGCCGACGAAGTAGAGGAACCCCCACAACAACGCCGATCCGATGCCCATATAGCCGAACACCCAGCGCGTCTGGAGATCCGAGTAGAAGTTCCGGAGGTCACCCTGGAGGATGAGGTAATGGACCGGGAACGCGATGCTCCCGAGTAGCATGATCGGAATCAATACGAAGTCAATTGCGACGCTGTCGTAGGTCGCAATCGAGTTGTCCGTAATCGAGAACCCGCCTGTCGCAAGTCCGGTCATCCCGTGGTTGATCGCCCCCCAGATTGGCATCCCTGCCAGCCACAGGGCGAGGATCGACCCGAACGTGAACAGGATGAAGATCCACCAGATCGTCCGCACCGTTGAGACGATGCTCGGGTGGATCTTCTTCGAGCGAGCCTCACTCTCGTAGAGCGTCAACGAGCCGCTTCCGGGGCGCGAGAGAATCGCCGTCGTCAGGACGATCACGCCGACGCCCCCAACCCATTCGGAGAACGTCCGCCACCACTGCAGCGTCCTCGGCAGCACCTCCTCGTTGTCGGTCATCGTGAGGCCTGTCCCGGTGAAGCCGCTCATACTCTCGAAGATGGCGTTCAACGGCTCGGTGAACGCCGCGAGCGTCGCCGTCTGCGCCGGCGTCGAGAATCCCGGCACGCCGAGTTGGACGCTCCACGCAATCAGGAGGAACGGCAGCGAGCCGAAGATGCCCACCGAGAACCACCCCGACGCGGCAACGATCATCCCGTGGAACCGACCGGGAGCTTCCGCCCCCTCGAATCGTCGGTAGAGCACCCACCCGATGCCGAGCGGAACGAGGGCGGAGACCAGTAGCGCCGGGAGCGCGAAGTACTCGCCCCAGACGATCGGCACGACGAGCGAGATGAGCATCAACCCACCGAGCGCTTCCAGGATGCGTCCGAGGTCCCGCCCGACTGTCGCAACAGCCCCGTTCATGCGTTCCCTGTGGTGACTGGTAGCTGACGCGCGCGGTGCCAAGACGAAATCATAGACACCTCACTCCTCCTTGTCCTCATAGTGGCCAAAGATGTCCGTAATCTCCGGATCAGCACCGACGCCGGAGTAGACGGTTAGCAGATCGCCCGCCTGAATCGTGGTCTCACCGCGCGGGGTAATCGGATGGTCATTTTCGTCCCGTTCGATAGCCACGACGAGCATCTCGTCGGTGAGCAGCCCCGATTGGGCAGCTTCCTTGAGCGTCTTTCCCGCGATCGGTGCCTCGTCAGTGACCGTGATCTCGAACACTTCAGCATCATCCCCGATCCGCATATAGTCGACAATCGCCGGCCGTGCCACGGCACGGTACAGGTACTCGGCGATGAGTTGCTGGGGGTTCTGCATCGTGTTCACGCCGATCTGATCGAACAGCCCCATGTGCTCGGGATTATGAACAACGGAGAGAATCGCGGGTACCTCGAATTCCCTCGCCAGTAGGCAGGTCATCACGTTCGTCGCGTCCTGGTCAGTCGTCGAAATGAGCGCATCGGCCTGGCCAGCGCCGGCATCATCCAGGGTGTCCTTCGACGTCGCATCGGCGTTCAGCACCAGACAGTCGAACTCGTCGGCCGCTCGATTCGCTCTGGTCTCGTCGCGCTCGATGACGACGACATCGTTCCCGGACTTGGTCGCAATATCGATGAGTGGCGTGCCGATGTCGCCGGCGCCAATGATGATGAGGTACATGTAGGTTACACCTCCAGTCGCCGCAAGAGCGCTTCACGGACCGACATCGCCGACTCCTCCGGGCCGCGGGCCATCACGACCGTCTTGTCTACTTCTTCGCCGATCGTCTCCGGGAGCGACCCGAACACTGCCTGTGAAATCGCGCCGGAGCGAGTCGCCCCAACGCAGATCGTATCGTATTCCTCTGCAGCGTCGAGAATCGTCTGTTCAGTATCCTCAGCAACTCTGATCTCGGTCTCGTACGACATGTATTGGATTCCTGCGCGTTCAGCTAGCTCCTCGATTACCGCTTCACCGCGCTCGGTGGGGGAGCCCTCATCGTCAGTATCGGTTTCCGGCGACTGTACGTTGAGCAGCGTCAGCGAGGCGTCATCGGCCGCTGCGACGAACTCCGCCGCTCGCCGGGCCGCAATCGGCGCGTGTGGCCCCTCTCCTGCGAGAACCATGATGTCACCCTCACCACGCTCACCTTCGGAGCCGAGTTTCACGAGCGTCGCATCACAGGGTGCGCGTCCGATGACGGGATCGATTGTGGATCCGAGGACGTGCTCTCGTCGACTTCGAGTTCCTTGCCAGCCGAGGAGGACGTGATCCGCGTTTTCCTCCTCGATGACGTCCAAGATGACCGAGCCGGCATTGCGACCGGCGATCGCCCGCGTCTGCAGGCCGATATCGAGATCGGCGGCGATATCGCGGGCGGAGTCCAGCAGTTCCTGCTGCCGTTCGACCCGCTCCTCTTCGAATTCGAGGTCCTGCGAGAGCGACGTCTGGCGGGGAACTTCGATGACGTTCACGGCGATGACCTCGGCGTTCTCGTCTTCGTGGGCATGCGCGCTGGCCGCGGCCATCCGGAGCAAGTCTTGCTCCGTCTCCGGATTCGCAACCGGAACCACCACACGGTAGCGGTCGTCACCGTTGGCGACCGCCGTCGGTTCGGGCGCAATCGCCTCGCCGACCAGACTCTCGCTCAGGGCTCGGTCCCGCGCGTAGAGGTAGTACCAGGCGATGCCGAAGGCGACGAGTATCGTCCCGATCGCACCGACCGGTGTCGGCGTAACGGGCAGGGCGAGTTCGACCGGCCCGAACGTGACGACAGTCGGGGCAAACTCGACCGTCATCTGAAAGAGGACGGCCAAACACGACAGCATTCCGAGAACCGGGACGACTGGATACAGGACCGACGGTATCTGGAACGCCGGGTCGTACGCATCCGGATTCGCCCGGCGCAACACGACCACAGTGACGTGCACGAGGGCGTACGTGACGAGGTACATGAAACTCGCCACCTCGGCGAGCGTCCCGATCCCGACGCCGATGGCAATCAGGACGAGCGTGATAATCCCCGTCGCCGAGATCGCCCGGTAGGGCGTTCGGAAGCGTTCGTGGACTTCATTGAGCCAGTTGACGAGAATCCGGTCTCGGCCCATCGCGAAGTTGACCCGGGCGGCCGACAGGATGCTCGCGTTCGCACTCGAGACTGTCGCGAGGACCGCACCGACAATCATCGCGAGCGCGCCTATCGACCCCATGAATTCGGTTGCAACGTCGGCAACCGGGACCTCGGAGGTCGCGAGTGCGTCTATCGACAGGGTGCCCGTCGAGACGAACATCACACCGACGTACATCAGCGTCGGCGTCACCACCGACGCGATCATCGCCAGCGGAAGGTTTCGACTCGGGTTCTTGATCTCCTCGGCGCTGGTCGCGATTACCTCAAACCCGATGAACGTCACGTACACCGTCCCGATGGTCGCCGCGACCGCCGGCCACCCGTTAGGGTTGAACTCCCCGATGGTCGGGCCACTGATGAAGCCCAGCGCGAGGAACGCGACGATGAGGCCGACGAGCGTGAGGACGATGACGTTCTGCAGTGAACCAGTCTCCTTGACGCCGTAGTAGTTGACCGCGGTCAGGAGCGCCGCCATTACGAGGGCAGCAACAGAAATTCCGAGCTGCCCCCAGCCAGCGAGGAAGCCAATATACTGGCCGAGGCCGGGCAGAAGATACTGACCGAAGCCAATCATGTAGAACGCCGACGCGAAGGTGAGTCCGGCCCACATACCCCAGCCGACGATACTCCCGAAGAACGGCCCGAGGGCGCGGTTGACGTAGTAGTAGCTGCCGCCGGCCTTCGGCATCCCCGTCGCCAGCTCCGAAAGGGAGAGCGCCGCTAATAACGACACGATCCCACCGGCGAAAAACGAAATCATACTGGCCGGACCTGCTTGCTGGGCAGCGATGCTCGGGAGGACGAAAATCCCCGCTCCGATCATCGTTCCCAGGCCGATCGTGTACGCCTCGAGGAAACCGAGGTCGCGGGCAAGCTCCTGATCGGTTTCACTCATCGACAGTCACCTCCGTCGTGGCCGTCGCTCCGGGCGTGAGAACGCGTGCTGTATCGACCATCATTCCGTATCGTCCTCGTCTGGGAGTGCGATGACTGGGCGGTCAGCGTCGGTGACCAGCTTCAACGCTGTGTCTCCGGACAGGAATTTAACGATCCGGCTCCCGCCTCGGGGGCGGAAGGCGATTGCGCTGGCGTCGACATCAGCCGCGACGTCGATGATGGCGCCGACCACGTCCCGACGGTAGGCGGTTTCCGACTCGGCCTCGGGGATGAGCTCTCGAAACGCCGCGAACGCGTCCGCTGCCCGTTGCTCGGCCTGTTCGACGGGAATCTTGTCGGGAACTCCCTCGCCTTTCTCGATGACGTGAACGACAGTTACGCGGTCATATTCGAACGCGTCAAGTGCCCGTGCGGTTTCTCGTGCATCCGCTTCGTTCGCAACCGGAACGACGAGATGCGCTGTGAGTGACTCTGGCATATCTTATTCCTCCGTGTCAGAATGGTCGACATCGTCGCTGCCACAATGCGGGCAAGTATCGACATCGTCGTCGAGCGTTCGTCCGCAGGTTTCACACCGGGTCTGCGCGTTATTGTGGACGTCCCCGAGATACGCCCAGTGTAGCGATTCCGTGCCGTCGAACTGTGGCTCCCGTCGGACGTGATAGAGAGAGGTGATCTCCGTATTCACGCCGTCATCATCCGGATCAGGTGGGTGCTTTCGGACGATGGCGTATGCACCGTGATTCTCGATGTCGAGGACCTCCCCTGCCGCGTTCGCCTCGATTTCGTCTTCGATCGGCGTTCGTAGCGCGTCGATGCGCTGCTCGACGTACGACAGAAGGGATTTCAATTCCGGGAGCTCCAGCGCGTCGATCCGCTGAATCAACGCCTCGGAGAGATCGTCCGGTGGCGTGGGCTCTCCATTCGAGTTCCCCATCGTCTTACCTCCGTCTGGAGGGAGCTGCGAAGTCATCCGATTTGCGTGCCCATTCAGTCGAGGGACCCGACGGAGACCGTTTGAATCCGAATCTCCGACAGGGATTCCGACGGACCGTTCGCTTCCCCGAATCACTCAGCGAATTCACACTGGTTGCTGGCGCGGTGAAGGTGGTCTCTGAAGTCATATACGAAGCCATATTGCGAACCAATAAATAATCTCGGTATTAGCAAACGATAGCGTAGTATCTACGTAGTTTGTTTTTTATTCGTTCGATAGCGTCCTTAGGGCCTCTCCCACAGAATTTTCGTGTTTTGAGGGAAGATAAAGAGGGGCGCAATAAGAACGTCCACCGAGAACTCAAACAGTCACGTAACGGTAATATAAAAGAGCCTGTGGAGTCAATCGCGCTGTATAAATATGCCCGTTCAAATCGATTCAGTCGACGAGCAAATCCTGTATTATCTGTCCCAGGAGGCCCGTCACACCTCTGCCCCGGATATCGCAGAGAAAGTCGACGTCTCGGCACCGACGGTGCGAAACCGGATCCGACGCCTCGAGAAAGAAGGGGTGATTCGAGGCTACCACGCCGACATCGATTATCAAAAGGTCGGTGGGCGGCTAACCAATCACTACGTCTGTAGTACAGGAAATCGGGATCGCGAGGAGATGGCCCAACGCGTTCTCGATATCCCAGGCGTGATCAACGTTCGAGAGATCATGTCCGGAAAAGGTGACCTCCGGATTACGGTCGTCGGGACGGATACCGATGACCTCACGCGTATTGCGCAAGGAATCACGTCACTCGGAATCGAGATCGACGACGAGGACCTAGTTCACAGAGAATACTTCCGCCCGTACGCCCCATTCGGGCCCCGCGACGAAGAAGGAGCCTCACCAGTGACCGGCGTCGCGGGGCTTGCGGGCGACGCCGATGTCGTCGAAATCATCGTGAGAGAGGAGGCTCCAATCGCCGGGAAAACGCTCCAGGAAGCGAACGAAGAGGAGCTCATCCCCTCTGATGTGCTTGTCGTCCGAATCAACCGTGACGAGGGGACCATCACCCCAACGGGAGAGACGTTGATCAAGGAGGACGATTTCGTCACGATCCATTCACGCTCAGGAGTAACTGAAGAGACACTCGAAGCCTTCACTGGCGACTAAGACAGGAGCTGAGGGTTCGCGAACGGGCTCGATGGTTCGCGTCAGTGACTGTTTTTCTGGCGCCGGCGATGGGTGCCGGCGCACCCGCGTTGGCGGTGATCGATGTCGACACGAAGTCAACTCCGATTCATCCAACGGAGCGAGACCGCAGGCGAACAGTCCGCACCCGACCGCATCGCACAAATCTACCGCCACTCGGACGGCTATCCCGATAGCGTCCTCCATGACCTGGACCAGCTGAAGCAGCTGCTCGACGAGACACGAACAGAGCGCGGGCCTGCGTACGCCGCTGCCCAGTTCCTGTTCCTCGACACGCTCTCGACGATGACCCTCTACGTGGATGAAGGGCGTGACCGGAGCATCCACGCTGACCAACCCTCGGATCTCCTCGACCCGGACAATATGGAGCACCTCGACCAGCCGATGTTCCTGCTCGGACATGGTGTCGAAAATCCGGCCGACGGCATTCACGGCGACGAAGAGCACCTCTACGTCGTCGAACTCCCGACACGGAATCCGTTCGAGGAACCGTCCGAGTGGACTGTCAAGGTGAGTGGTCACTCCGCCTTCCCGCGCTGGGATGGTCCGACCGAGGAAGCCTTCGATCGGGCCAGCTGGCAGTTTGAAGGACTGCTCTCGGCCGCCGTCGACGAACTACTAGCTCAACCAAGTTAGTCGCTAATTCGACACTCACAAGGTTCGAGTTCTGAAGAGAAGGCGCGCCCAATATAGGATTCTTCGGAACGAATGATTTGCAGATTGCTACTGAGAGTTGCGAATCCGCCGTCGAGCTCGAGAATCCAATACCTGCTGTGCATAGAGTGAATCCTCTCGGTCACTTTCCGCGGCCCATTCAAACGCTTGACGGGGAATTTGTTTCATCAGTAGCTCGCCGTTTTCGATTTTCCAGCCAAACGGTTCTTTAGGGTCTAATCCCCGCTCTCGAAGTATTTCACCGTCCACACGTAGAGCCATTACGAGGTCGTCCCCGTATTCAGCTGCTTGTTCCGGTCTCAGCACCAAGTTATCGAGGAATCCATCGCTGTTCGGCTTGGGCGTCATCCACTCGACGGTCCACTCATCTCCGACCGGCTTGGAAGGCATACCTATAGAATAGTCGTTGTTCGATAAAATGGACAGGGGGAACGAAGGGTCGTATCAGAACGAGGTGTTTACGCTCAGAACAGACCAAGGCCAGGACATCAGAGAACGATACCCGTTTTAATCGATAAGTCCGATTGGTCCAATATGGATTACGTGGATGAGCCGCCGGAAACGGAGAATCCTGTGATGGTGATTCGTATAACAGCGAAATGTACCCTCTGCGAAACCGCTGAGCGGTGTGGCTCACCCGGCGAAGCAAAAGAGTGGGCGAGAGATCATCAACATCCTCGAGACTTTATTGAATACCGTCGGACCTGGGCCGAGCGGTAACCAATTCGACACCTCGATACTCAGATTACACCAACAAGTGCGAGGATGCCAAGCAGTAGTAGAACTGCCGTAACTACTACCCCACCAGCAGTGAGGAGCTTATTCTCCATCACCTTCTCGTGGATCGGCATCGCGGCGTACTCCTCGCGGAACGCCTCGAGGTTCTCCTCGTCGTAGAAGTACTTCGTCTTCAGCGCGAACCGTTCCGTCACCGCACAGCCCGTACAGATCGGCTCACCTTCCAGCCGCTCCGTTTTGGTGTGGCTGGAGCAGGCGATGGCCCCGCAGTTCGGACAGTAGGTGTACGTCTCGGTGACGCCACTCGTGTCACAGTGGACGCACTGATGGATGCCGTCCTCGGCGGTCACTCTCGACGGGCCTGCCGCGTAGTACTCGTAGGGGTAGGTGTACTCCTGGACGTCGGTAGTGTGCCGAACTTCCGGGAGGTACACTGGTTCGATCGACTGGACAGAGATGTCCGAGCGGTTCGGCTCACAGGTCTTGTTGTACGTGACGTTGTTGTCGCCCGTGTAGGTCACCGTCGTCGTGTGGTGCTGCTGGAGTCGCTCGACGGCCCAGTCCTTGTACTCCGTTTGCGTCTGGCCGAACCTACGCTCCTCGACGTCGTCGAACACCTCTCCGAACTGCTCGGCGTCGAGGTCGACCGTCGCGTGAAGGTTCTCAGTGACCAGCGTCGCGACGTCTTCGTCGACGACCTGCGGCTGCCCGCGTTCGGCGTGGGCGACGAATCGCGATCGGTCGTTGATCCGGTGGATGACGCCCACCGACGTCTCGAAGACGGCGTTCGTGTCCGCGGTGACCGCGACCACTGGGCGGAACGTCACCGATGAGTGTGGGTCTGGGAGGTCGGCAGCCTCGATGTTCTCGATATCGCGGAACGCCTCTTCGACGGGTGTGTCGACGTCAGCAGCCGGGTCGTACGGGCGGAGCGTTTCGTCGCAGAGAATCTCGATGCGACCGTTGTAGAGGTCGAGGCCGATCTCGTCGGCGATCTCCCGGAGGTCCTCACCGTCGAGCAGCTCGATTGGATGGGGATCGTCGTTCTGCTGGAGGCGGTCGGCGTACTCCTGGGCGGGATTCGTGAACCGGCCGGTCGTGACGACCATCCCGCGTTTGGGGCCGTCGAAGTCGAACGTCGCGATCGCTGAGTGGAGCTTCTGAACGACCGGCCGGCCGACCGTACCCGTGTGCTTGCACTCGACGATGATCGCACGCCGGGTGCCGTCGACGACCTCCTCCATGATGACGTCGCGACCCTCGTCAGCCGTGCGGTCGGCCTGGCGGACGTTCTCGTAGCCGAGGTTCCGGAACACGTCCTCCATCACGTCTTCGAACTCGAACCCCGAGAGATCGTCCAGTACAGCCATCCTCAATTATGTGGACAGTACGTTGCAACTGCCAAATACGTTGCCGAACGCTACGCCGTCCTGTTTGTTGAACCCCAGAGAGGGGTGCGGGGGTCACCGAACCGCCCGCGAGCAACGATGAACGGGAATGTACCTGTAGCAAGTTCGGAATCGGTTCCAGTCGCATCGCCCGGTCAGTCTCACCGAGACGCAGTCGAGTACGTCGGCTTCCGCGTCGACGGCCAAGCCGTCGTGCTGAACCTCTCGGAGCATCGGCGACTCTCCCTCGAGCGCAGTCTGGACCTCGTCAACCACAGCCAGAGAGGCCGATCAAAACGACTGACGTGAGACGGGATTCTAAAATAGTTCCCCGCTGGACCGGGTGATCGGTAAGTATAGAAGTGCGCTGCGACAGTCCAAGACCTGATTTGCCCAATATCTGTCAGAAGGGGGCGGCTGATATATAGCGTGAATCGGTCACGTCATTACCGCTGAAACTGCTGGAAGGAATCGCTAAATACAGAACACCAGTCTATCGAAGTCGGGTACTGACGGCAGACTGCTCCAACCGACGCCCGTTGACCCGGCACGGTGAGGCCCGCTACCGCGTTCGGCGGGATTATTCTTGGAAATCCTCCCACTTTTCCCTGAATCGAAGGCCCTCCTTAACCAGATCGTCGTCACCGTCGTATTCAACGATGTTGCGCTGTTCCAATTCTTGGAGGGAACGGTGACGGAGGTGAAGGCGGAGTTTTGCAACCTTCTCGGTCGCTGACGGTGGACTGCTTTGGAACCAGGTTGTTAGGAACATCACGTAATGGTACGTGTTGACAACGGATTAAACCGGCAGTAATCATCGCTTTCCTAACTGAAGGAAAACTACTATACTCAGTTAGTCCGCATACCTACCCAACGGCTGTTTCGTCGATGATAGGTAGAAACAAATGGCGACCAACTGCTGCATACAACCTCTGAATTCAGCACGACTCGCAGAACTATTCTACGAACTGATAGAAATCCCGTAGTACGTTGGTAGGTCATCGAGCTGTTTCCCGCTTCCTGTAGGCTATTTATCGGTCTGGAATTCAAATGCGATTCCGGTCGGTAGTGTTTGTTGCCCCCGAGAGGGGTGCGGGGGAATTCACTCCCCATAACCGAGCCATGACCGACTCACAGTACCCCTGGCGAGACGAATCGCACCTCTATGAACTCTACTGGGAACAGAAGTTTAGCACTGTAGAGATCGCGGACAAACTGGGCTGTACACAACAGACGGTCTCGAAGTGGATGCAGAAGTTCGACATTCCTCGTCGAGACGCACGCGAGGCGGCCCCGAACCGGCGACGGCATCCCGCCGTGTTCACCGACCGTGGCTACATCATCTGCGCCTCGAACTATCGTGGAACCACAGATTCCGTCGGGATTCACCGGCTCGTAATGGTCGCAGAGCGCGGGTTCGACGATGTCGCAGACAAGCACGTTCATCACAAGAATGGCGTCCGGTGGGACAACAGGCCGGAGAATCTCGAACTCCTCAGTCGGACCGAACACGCCGAACGACACGGCTTCGGGTCCGAGATTAAACCAACAGACCACGAGTGGGACGTGTCCGATCGCGAGCGGGACGAACGGGGGCGATTCAAATGACGACGGCGTATGTCGGCCGACATCGACGAGGAGAGCTCGTTGTCACTCGCCGTCCCGAGGACACAGAACTCACCCCCGACCGCAGTCTCAAGCTCGTCAACCACAGTCCGAGGGGCTTCGAGGTCGGGTATCGAGGTAGCGGGCCCGCCCAGCTCGCGTGCGCGCTCCTCCTCGACTACTACGACGATGAACAGGTCGCCCGTGAGCACTACATCGCGTTCCGGAATCAGGTGGTCTCACAACTGGAGTGCGACGGTGCCGCGGCGTGCTGGCACCTCACCGGCGAGGAGATCGACACCGCGATGGCGACCCTTACCGACGACGTCGTCGCGCTCGCGGACGGCGGACGGCCGTCACCGACGCTCCCCGAGAACTGGCGAGCCGTCTCTCGCCCGGACCGGCGGGTCTTCCAGCGCGCTGATCGCGACCACTACATCGTACTCGGGGATGGAAGCGACGAGTGGCTGGTCGTGCTCTGCAGCCAGGGCGACCGTGCATATCCTGCTCCGCTCGCGCATCGGACGGTTGTTGAGGAGGCCGACGTGGAACGGGTAATCCAAGAACTCGCCGAAGAGAGCAACGACCTCATCGAACCCCCGGAGGGGGAGCACTGATGGAGACGCTTCGACTGGCGCGAGCCACCCATCAGCTCCTCGAACGTGGTGTCGAGGCGCTCGAGAAAATCGGGCGTGAACTGGAGCGATACAACGACCGACAGGAGCGCACCGACGACACCGACTCGTGACCGAAACTCACTCTCTAGACCAAATACGGAGTACCGGCTTCCAGTATACGCCTACCCCCGAGGGGTGCTCGTGTCCCATCCATCGGGAGGGGCAGCCGGTCACGGCGCCGCTCGGTTTGCGGTTCGCAGAGCGCGTCCATATCGAATCGATCCCGCGCCATGTCGCCGGCGCGATCTACGAAGCACATCACTCCTATATGGACGATGTCCCCCGGACGAATCTCGTCCATCACGGACTCTGTTACCAGGACCAGCTACTAGGTGCGATTACGTGGCGCTATCCGCTGATTCGCTCGCTGGAGTACGACGGGACGCGATTCGAGGGCGACGAAATCGTTGAGGCAGCACGGATTTGCATCGGCGTCGATTTCCCCAATCTCGCCTCTGCCGCCCTCGCCCGGTCGATGGAACGATTCGTGCGTCGGCACGGTCGGCGACGAGGCGTTCGGCTCCTGCTGACGTTCGTGCGAGCCGACTTCGACGGCTCGATGATCAAAGCGCTCAGAGACAAGGGCTGGCACTGTGCCGGTAAAACGGACCCCGGCCAAGCGGGAAATCGCCCCGATAAGCAGATCCGAGAGCAGCCAAAGTGGCGGTTTCTCTGCGAAGTTCCAGCTGAGTCCGACCGAGAACAGGCCTCACTCGGGAGGTGGTCCCCGTGAATGCCAGTCTCGATGAATTCGTAGCGGAGGCTGATTCGGACAGCCGGACAGATGACGACCCATCGGTCGTCGACCAGCTGTTGAAACCGGTATCGCCGTCGCTCGGACTACGGCTCGTCCCGGGCAGGGGTGACCCAATATACCTCCAAAACAGGGGGACCGAACGCTACCTGTTCCGAGATGACCACGAGCGATGGTTCATCCTCCAGCCCTCAGCCAAGAAATCGGTCGACGACTTCGTTCGCTGGGTGTATCTCCCCGAGGACAAGCCAACCGAGATCGCCCGAACAGCGATGGGGCAACGGACGGTTCTCGGCTACAGGTACGTTACGCGGAGCGAGGCCCCCGAGCCGGTGGCGACGACGGTGACAGCGATGTTCGTCAGCGAGCCGTGGCCCGATGCCACCTACGAGTGTGGATCCTGTAGTAGAGAGTTCGACTCACCGCATAGTCACGCTCGGCATTGCTGGGAAGCACACCCCTGGGTTCCAAATCCTGAGCAGGTCCGGGTACGGAGAGACGAATCTGAGTAGTTCCGACATCTGATCCGAGCCGTGGACTGGATCTGGATTAACCAACACTCCCCGCCATTCAGAGACGGGCGTTGGTTAACGTGGTGTTGTTTTTGCGCCCGGGAGAGGGGCGCAGGGCGCGAGACGATGCAGTCGCACGTCGACGAGGATTCCTGAAGTGAGGTGACTGAGATGAAAGATCCAGAGTCCAGAACCATCTTCGCTGGCGTCGATGGACGTACCGACACCGAACTACCCGAGTGGTACCGAGAGCGTCACGGGAATGCAGACCCCGTGACCTTCGCTGAGGCGGTTCGTGATCTTCCGCAGTCGCTCAGCGGGTCGAGAGTTTATAACCCATTACGGGGGAACCGCGGAGGGAGGTGACGGAGCTTTGACCGACCATATCTGTGACTACTGTGGCGAGGCATTTGCGACCTCCAACGAGTTGGGTGGCCACGTAACCGCTGTCCATCGTCGCGACCAGATCGTAACGGACGCAGACGTAATTCTCGACGATATTCGGCGTGTCGCAGGCAAATTAGGAAAACCGCCGACAGCAAAGGAGATGAGCGAGCACGGAGAATACTCCCAGCGCGTCTGCCAGAACAAATTCGGGAGTTGGAACGAGGCGCTTCGTGAGGCTGGCTACGCTCCAAATCGGAAATTCCGACTCACCGATACGGACCTGTTGGATGAGATTGACCGCCTTGCGGAGCAACTCGGTCGCCCGCCATCGAGCGGGGAGATGGATCGGATTGGGGAGTATCACAGATGGACGTATGACCACCGGTTTGGCGGGTGGGAAGAGGCACTCACCGAAGCCGGCTTCTCACAACCACGGTCCTATCAAGAACGTTCAAAGATCCCGTACGGGCCAAATTGGCCGGAGCAACGGCGGCAAGCATTGGAACGTGATGACTTCCAGTGCCAGACGCCGTGGTGTGAGATGACTCAAGCGGATCATCAAGAGCAGGTTGGGAAGGACATCTCTGTCCACCACTTGGTTCCGCGGAAGTTCTTTGTCGGCCCCGACGGGCAGTTTGACCACGAACAGGCGAATCGAGTCTCGAATCTCGTGACGGTTTGTTCGAAGCATCATCTCATCTGGGAAGCCGTCGCCCCGCAGCGATTGGATACAATTGTCGATGCCACACAACCACCAGAGCGAGGTGGGCCGGACGGTGTTGCTCTCGCCCTACGAGGGGATGAGGGGTAACCCCCTCGTGATTCAAATGCGAGAGACGGACGAGTCTATCCCGACGCCCAATACAGACGGTCTCACGAACAGAGAACGGCTCCGGTGGCACCTCACTAGTGCCCTCGCAAGCGCCGAGTCGCCGGAAACGAAAACCCACCTCCGAGGAGCCCTTGCTACGTATCGGAATCTTCCGCCGTCACCACTCGTCGAGTGTCCGCTCTGTGGAAAAGTCGGGCTTCCAGAGCGAATCCAAGCTCACGAGTGTCGACAGTCGTAGCGTCGTTTTTTGCGCCTCAATGGGTGGAGGCGCAGATCAGAACGTTCGCGCCTTCGGAGGATGCTATGAAAGACCCAGAGGAAGCTACGGTCTTCACAGGCCTCGATGGGCGAACCGAGACTGAACTACCCGAGTGGTACGCCGAGCAACACGGAGGTTCCGAACCAATCAGTTTCAGTAAGGCGATTCGAAACCTCCCACAGGCTGTCGATACAGCGGTCGCATATCGCAACCCGTACAGCGATGAGTGGGTCGAAACGGAGCGGTTCAACGCAATCGTCGAGCCCTCGCGGTTACAAGCAGAAGCGGATGGGGACACCGAGGTGGAGTCGCTATTTCACATCCCGACTGACTCGTACTCGATCATCAACCCGGTCGACGTCTACGGGCCGCTGGAGGAGGTCCTCCGCGAGGAAACCATCGACGGGACGCCGCTGGGCGAGGTGATGTTCGGCGAGATCCGGCGCTACCGGGGCGGCGGCGAGGTCCATATGGACATCATGTTCGATGGCCTCGAGGTGCGTCTTCCCGGTCGGTCGGACCCGATCACGATGGGCGTCACGTCGGGCTACGACTTCTTCGGCGAGCACGCCGTCTACGTGGAGGGGTTCGCCCAGGACGGCTACTGCTCGAACACGATGCGCTCGCTCACCGACAAGGAGGTCATCAAACACGTCGGCGACGTGCGGAACTTCCGGACCTGGTGGGAGGAACTCCTCGCACAGGTCGAACTCGTCGCCGACGACCTCTTCGGGTTCATCCGAGATGCTCAGGACATCGACCTCGACTTCTCGGAGCTCCCGTTCACCGTCACGGAGTTCTACACCCTGCTGGGCTTCCCGGACTACCTGGCCAAGCGTGCCGCCGGCGATGCAGAAGCCAATACGGCGTCCCCCTTCGAGATCGATATGTGGACGCTGCATTCCGGCGCGACGTACGCCCTCACCCACTTCTTCCAAGGGAAAGAGGGGGCATCCCTCGATCAGTACGTCCGCATCGCCAACGACATTCTGTTCAACCCGGAAGGCACGATCGAGCGCGTCGAGCAGGCCTACGAGCAGCAGCTAGAGGCGGACGGGGACGACGGGTCACAGGCCTCACTGGCCGGCGAACGAGCGCTGGCGAGCATCGAACGGGTCAGCGACGACCTGCAGGAGAAAGTCGAGCAGTTCGAAGAACGCGAGGACGCGCTGCGCGAGCGGTTCCAAGAGGCGATGGGCTAAGAGCAGTCGGAGAGAAGATTCGCCAGGCGTGCTTCCGCTCTAGCGGCTGGAATCCACTGCTGGCAGTATTAAGTGGGTAGGGGCGTACCCAGAGACCATGTCTATTGATCATCATCCGACTCTCGACGCGCGAGAGCCACAGCAAGGGGATATAGAGACCTTTGAAGAGTTGGAGCCTGGTGACTCGGTCAAATTCTTTGAATGGCCCGTCGAGCCGTTGACGGTGATCGGCTGGGAAGAAGGCGATAATGTCGGGAAGCGAGTACGAGTTGAAGCAGAAGGCGGCGAGTCGTTTCTCTACCAGGTAGACGGCCACCTCTGGCATTACGTCCCTGAGGACGAGTTCGCCGGCGAGAATAACCCATACCCTGTTCAGAACCTCGTTTTGCTCGAATCCTCGGAAGCCTGACTGGGCTTCGAGACAGCACGAATCCTGTCGTGGCGGGCCTCTATTTTGATGGTCCCATTCGCAGAGGCTGCACCTTCCCAAGATCTACTGCTTCAATTCTCTGCTGTTGCTCGTGCCCTCGATAGGCGGAGGCATCCGTTATGGGTACTTCTACAGACGACTCAGAGGCGTCAGACGAATTTCCGCCTGAAAAGCGGCTTGAAGCACCGAACACGCGCCTGATCAAGGCAGGGATCGCGACGATTCCGGATATGGAAACCCTCCAGGAGTGCGTTGCCTACGAGAACGCCCACCAGAATCGAACGCAAATTCTGCGCCGGCTCAAGTGGAAGGCCGAAGAGCTACGTGAGGACGAAGAGTAAGTTCTGTTCTTAACCAACACATTCCGCGTGGGTTTCCCTATTGTTGGTTAATCCGCTGTACCAGTACTGTTGGAGCCTTATGAGTTGGACGCCAACTCTGGGAATCGACCGAGAGAAGGAATGCCTAGTGGCCGGAAGAAGCCCGATATCCCCCTGAATGAGGGCTGTTCCAAACCGTTATTTAATATCCCGAGAACAACCCTTTACCTGGATAATGAATCCCCTCCTTCTAGGTCACGTCGTAATTTTCGCACTATCTGCGATTGCCTGTGTGGCGACTATTCCACAAGCACGGAAGATACAGCATCCGGAGACACGTGAAGGACTGATCGTCTTCCTCGGTTCCGTTGCTCTGTGGTCTGGAGGGTACATTGGCTATCTTCTCGCACCGACACGTGCCGGGAAACTTGCTTTCTATATATTTGGCTTCATCTTTGCGTTCGTCGCCGTTGGGGCCTGGCTCTACTTTTGTGCTGCATATACCAGTCGGCCACCTCGACACGCCCCATTCCGAAACCTCATTCTCGGGACGTTTCTCTTTTTCACCGCTCTCAAAGTCACGAATCCACTCCACAATCTCTACTTTACGACGGAATGGGTCACAGAACCATTCCCGCACCTCATGATCCATCACGAACTGCTCTACTGGATCGTCTTGGGGTTATCATATGCCGCCATCGCTGTCGGATTCTTCGTACTGATGGAGCGGTTCCATCATACTGGGAGTGACAGCCGTCCGCTCGTCGTGCTCGTTGGACTCTCAGGCCTCCCAGCTGTTGCAACGATTATTGGCGGCCAGGTCGACTGGCTGCTCCCATTAATGTATGAGCCGCCTGGCGTCGCCCTCTTCGCCGTTGGAACGCTCTTCTTCTACAGACAACGGTTTGAGGCAATCCGATTAACCGGGGAGTCAGAGAAACCCGCAATCTTCCTCGACCAAGAAACCCGGATTCAGGATTACAATCAAGCGGCTCGCAAACTGTTTCCAACCCTTGAGGATTCCTTTGGCGAGCCGCTTGAGGCTGTGAATACCGCACTCGCAGATCATCTCACCAAACAAGATATCCTGACAATTACGCAGGAAGGTGAAACACGGTATTATGACGTGTCGAGCACGCCATTCTTAGCAGGTGAGGTAACGACCGGCCAATTAGTGACGGTTACCGACGTAACTGAACGCGAGTCATATCGACAGCGACTCGAAGAGAAAACCGAACAACTCGAGGCCTTAAATCGCGTGGTTCGACACGACATCCGGAACGATATGACCGTGATTCTCGGATGGGCCGAGATCCTCAAAGACCATATCGATGAAGATGGGGAAGACGCTCTGGACCGAGTGTTACAGAAGTCCCGGCACGTAATTCAGTTCACAGAGGTCGCACGTGAGTTCGTTGAATCACTCTCAGAAGAAGGAACAGCTGAATTAGAAGAAATCCAGCTTCAGCCACTTCTTGACGCTGAGCTCGCTGCAGTACGTGATTCGTTCCCGAACGCGCAGTTTCACGTATCGGGTGAACTCTGCGACGTGTCGGTACAGGCAAACGAGATGCTTTCTTCGGTTTTCCGGAATATCCTCGAGAATGCGGTCCGACACAACGACAAAGAGACCCCTGAGATCACCGTCTCCTGTGAAGAGAACTCAGAGACTGTCCGGTACCGGATTGCAGATAATGGACCTGGCATTCCTGACCAACAGAAAGAACAAATCTTCGGGAAAGGGGAGAAAGGATTGGACAGTCCAGGATCGGGGATTGGTCTATATCTCGTCCATCTCCTGACGGACCAATTCGGTGGTGACGTGTGGATCGAGGACAACGACCCAACTGGTTCAGTCTTCGTCGTCGAACTGCCTATCCATAAACCGTCGAATAAGACGTCTTAGTACTGAATTTCAGGATATCCTAGTCGGCGAGACGTCGCTTCCAAAAAGTGGGGGTGGCTGCCATACGACTCGCGAGGATCGCCCCTTGAGTCGCCGTTCCGATCAATATCCGGAATGAGTGAGTGCGGACATTCAAATACCGAGTCGGGACCAAACTGAGTGACTCAATCCCCTCAGAAATCATGGGCAAGAAGCTGTACTCAGACGATGAACTCCTCAATCGGCTCCAGAAGTTCGCTGAGGAACTCGGTCGTCCCCCATCGCAGAGTGAGATGGACGATTCAGGACCTCATGCTTCGAAGACGTACGGGAATCGGTTCGAGTCCTGGAATAACGCACTCGTGGCTGCCGGACTTCAAACCGGAACGAATGATCCAGACGGACGACCATCGACGTCCGAAAAGGACCTCCTTACTGATCTCAAATCGGTTGCCGACATCGTGGGAGGAACCCCGTCAGAGCGTGAATACAGTGCTCACGGAAAGTATTCGGTGAAGACATACTGCAAGCGATTTGGAGGGTGGAATGCAGCACTACGGGCGGCCGATTTTGAGCCGAACGTTGAAATGAACCTCTCCGAAGAGAGACTCATTACTGCCTTACAGGGGTTCGCTGAGAAACTGGGTCGACCGCCCACAACAGATGAAATGGACCGGAGTGGCCCCTACACCTCGGATTCGTACAAGCGAGCGTTTGGAACCTGGAATCGTGCTCTTCGACAGGCTGAGTTGGAAGTCCACTCCGTATGGGATGTGAGCGAGGAGGATCTGATATCCGAACTCAACCGTCTCGCCGAAGAGCTAGGCCATGTCCCTCGGAAGGATGAAATGCGAAACCAAGGGAAATGGAGTGCAGCAGTCTATCAGGAGCGATTCGGTTCGTGGAATGAAGCTCTCCGAGCTGCCGGCTTCGAGCCGAATGAGCGGTGGGGAATCCCACGGGAGGAGTTATTAGCCGAACTGCGGGCTGTTGCGAATGAGCTCGGCCACCCACCGACAACGACGGAAATGAACGAACACGGGAAGTTTACCATCGATCCGTATCAGCGTGAATTCGGAACGTGGCGAACGGCCCTTCAAGCGGCCGACCCGGACTATCTAGAAAACTACCGTCAGTCAGATACTGAGATAGTTCCGTTTGGCTCGAACTGGCCACAGATTCGTGAGGAGATCATCACCCGTGACAACGAGTCCTGCCTGCGCTGCGGTATGGGCCGTGAAGCTCACCGCGAGAAATTCGGTCGTGATCTCCCGGTTCACCACCGGATTCCTCGACGCCGGTTCTACAACGACCCAGACCAGTCGGTCGACGATGCAGATGTACCGAGTAACCTGCTGACTCTCTGTATCCCGTGCCATCGCCGACTCGAACGGCTGCCAGTCCAACCAGTAGTTGACTAACAAGCGAAGTCCCACGTTCAGCACAAAGGTATCTGCCGGCGAACAGAGCGTCTACCTCCCGCCGACGTGACTTCGCGACCTGTTTTTCGTGCCCTCAGAGAGGGCGAGGGCTCCTTCGAAAGCTCTCAGAGGTGACTTCCAGTGAGTCAACAACAGAGTCCCGACAACGTCTCGGTCGACGATATTCCCGTCGATATCGACAACACGCAATCAGCAGAGGTCGATTCCGCCGACGTGCCCGACGAAATCGAATCCATCACCCGTGGGCTCGCCGGTGAGCAGCCGCCGACGAATCCTATAGTGGTTCTCAAGGCGGCCCGGTGGTGGTACATCCACGGCAAGGGCGGCACGGATCCCGCCTTCCAGTGGGCCATCGAGTGGGCGCGTCATCTTGCGACCGACACGCCCAGTGACGTCGAGCGGTTCGACGAGTTCCTCGAGTACCTCGTCACGGTCGGCTTTGCAGACGAACGCCACGAGCTCCGCTGACCGACAGAGCGGTTTTTTGAACGCCCCTGAGGGGTGCGGCGCGGTCTGAGCAGACGCAGTTGCCGTTAATTCGATTCGGTGATCACGATGTCTACGACCAGTGATTCGTCGGTCTCCTTCGACCAGACCGACACGCGATCCGACGAGATGAACAGTACGATCGAACAGTGGATCGACGACCTCGTCGCCGGCGTCGACGACGCGCAGGCCAGCGACGAGTTCCAGGAGTGGCTGGACGTCCAGAGTCGCTTCCACGACTACTCCTACCGGAACACGCTCCTCATCAAGCGGCAGTGTCCCGAGGCGAGCCGGGTGGCGGGCTACCGGACGTGGCAGGAGGAGTTCGACCGCCACGTCAAGGAGGGTGAGTCGGCCATCTGGATCTGGGCGCCGATCATCACCAAGCAGTGCCCGGAGTGCGAGAATTCGCCGAGCTATCACGAGGATAGCGACTGTGACTACGATGAGACGTCGCCCGAGGAGTGGTCCGAGGGCCTGGTCGGGTTCAAGCCCGCGCCGGTGTTCGATGTCTCCCAGACCGAGGGCGAGCCGCTTCCCGACCTCGACACGGAAGCGACCGGCGACGCCGGTGACCTCGTCGAACAGCTAACTGCCGCCGCTGATGAGCTCGGCGTGACGGTGCGGATCGTTCCAGCCGAGGAGTGGACCCACGGCGAGGCGAAGGGCATCTGCGAGCAGCTGAGCCTCGTCGACGTTCAGCCGCTCGTCGAGGTGCGTAATCGGGAGAACGAGGCCGACCTCGCGCGAACGCTGATTCACGAGTACGCTCACGCTCTGCTCCACTTCGACGTCGACGACGACACCGAGCGGTCGAAACGCGAAGTCGAGGCCGAAGCCGTCGCGTACGTCGTCGGGCGCTACTGCGGGCTCGACACCAGTGGGTCAGCGTTCTACCTCGCAGCCTGGGAGTTGGACGACCCCGAGGTCGTTCGCGAGCGGCTTGGACGGATCAGTTCCACAGCAGAAGAGCTCATCGACCTCCTCGAGGAATGACTCCCTCGTCCATTCGGTTAACCAACAGAAGGATGCGTGGTTTTGTATTGTTGGTTAATCCAAATGTGATGTCGCCGTTCTTTCAGTCAATTGTACGTCCTGATCAGGAGGTCAAAATCGGGGTGTGGTTCCTATTATTGTTCAATGAGTTGTTTTTGCTCTTCAAGCGTTTCCTCGTGGTCTTCAACAGCATCTTCCCGAGCCTCAGCATCACCACTGAGCCGGTCTGACAATTCTTTGAGACGGTCTTGTTTCCCATAGAGGACGAGCGTGTCGTCCGGTTTCGTCTCCGTATCTGGTTGTGGCGCACCAATATATGAATCATCACGACGGATGCCGAGTATCAACACCCCTTCGCGTGGTAAATCCAGCTCCGAAATCGACTCCCCTGCCAGCCAATCACCCGCGCTGATTTCCACCTCCACCACACGATATTCGCGTTGCAGTCCGAGTAACTGGGCGTAATCCGAGATCTCCAACTCTGTCGTCTCACTCAGCGCCCACTCAATTAGCGGCGTCACGAGGCGGTTGAACCACCGACTTCGTGCGAACAGAATGATCACACCGGCGCCACCGAGTATATACAGCAAGTTCAACAGGTCGTCGCCACCAGTTCGCGTGAACGAAAGGATAAGTGACGAAATCGCACCGAGCAGTCCAATACTGCCGAGCCGAATGAGCGCCTTCACGGTTTTACGGCGGCCGACGGTGGTGATAGCCTGTTCTGCCTCTTCGGTCGTATATCCGGCTCCAGAGAACGCAGACGTGGCTTGGAAGGAGGCCACATCTGGTGAAAGGCCCGTCATCTCCAGTGCAATCGAGCCGGTACGCACAATCAACAACGACAGCGCGAAGATGATCAGTAGTGACAGTATCGAGTACGTGGCAACCATACCTAGTGTAGCGTCCCCATATCTGTAAATAGCACCGCCTACGCGAACACTGCATTCACCGTGTCTATCAACAGTCATTCTGAGTGAAAGCCAGTCCATCAGCTACTGGGAGTTTTTCTGCGCCCTCGGAGGGACGGAGGCGCATTCAGACCTCCGTCGAATGATGACTGAACCCAATCTCACGACGGTCCTCGAGGAAGCCGAGCACGTTGCCAAGCAACACGACCAAGTCGCTCGAACCACAGACAACCAAGCCCACGAGTACCTCCGATACGCCGTTCTTCGGGTGCTCGAAGGCGAGTCGGACCACCTCCCAGCAGACTGGACGCCGATCGACGGCGTGACCGTCGGCTACGGGAGCGACGACGCGATGTACGACAGCTGGGGCTCCAGCGAAGACTGGTGGGAGACCGTCCCGCCGCAGGAGGCGTGTACCCGCTTCCGGGTGTTCTTCCCGGACGACCACCAGACGGTTCCCCGTGACATCGTCGACGTGATGGCCGCGTTGGGTGCCTGGCGCGTCTGGACTGGGTGCGCAGCCGCGTGCGGCTCCTACGACCATCGCGAGCGCCGCGAAGTCCACTACCTGTGGCCGGAAGGCCATCCGGTGGAGGAAGTGCTCCACGAGCGGCTCAGTGGCCCTGCGGAAGCCGTCGCTCCCGACGGTGGCCGAACGGGCGACGTTCGCGACCGACTGGTCGTCGACGAGAACGCACAGTCGAAGGACGATCTTGAGCCCCGCACGAAGCGTGCCGTCGCCGAAGCGATGGACGTCTCGCTCCTCTCGAAGGGTGGCCGCTACGAGGTGCAGTCCGCGTCCGGCAACAGGTACGAAGTCGACGTCGTCGACGAATCGTGTACCTGTCCCGACTGGCAGCGACGTTCACCCGAAGGCGGCTGCAAGCATCTGCGTCGCGTCGATCACGAGATCAAACGGGGCCGCGTTCCCCGACCGGACGGCCGCCTTCCCTCCCCGTAGTCGTGACCAGACTACTCCACGGGACGGACTGTGTCGCCATCCTGACGGACACGGTCGAAGGTTGAGAGATACGCGATCCGGTCGTGAACCTCGTCGGCATCCAGCTCCAGTTCGGCGGCCAGTTCGTCGACGGTCATCGGTTCATCGAGTGCCTGGAGGACTTCGAGCCCCCGGTAGTACCTATTCGTGAGCTCCTGGACGCGGCCCTCGATCGGCGTGGTCACCCCGTACCGCTCCTCGAGTTCGACCAGGGCCTCATTCGCGAACGTAGCAAACTGATCGTCCCCCAGGCGTTCGATTTGGGCTTCGAGTTCTTTTCGGACGACGTCGTAATCGAGGCCGGCCTGCACGAGCATATTCATGTCCTCGATGTCGTCGTCGCGGCCGGCGATTGCCTTGAACAGGAAGATATCCTCGTTGCTGACCAGCCGAACCGTCAGTCGATCTGTGTCGAGGAACGGCTCGCTGCGCTCTTGCATCCCGTCGGTGAGCACGAGCTTGTTCGCGACCTGCTGGTTGAAGATGTCGAGGCGACACCCATCGTCGTTCTCGACGCAGCTCGTCGCGCCAAGCGCCCGGTAATCTGGATCCAGCGACTGGACCTCCGCATACCCGAGGTCCATCAGGACGGCCCACAGCTGACCGTATGCGTCGCCATCCGGGACGACCAGGTCGATGTCTTTCGTCGCCCCCTTGAGGTCGCGCAGCGACATCGCGCCACCACCGATCAGGTAGACCGTGAGCGGTTCAGATAACCCGTCCCCGATTCGCTGGAATTCGTTCTCGATGTACTCACGTCCGAATGTTGGTCTCATTGTGGTAGATCCACCTCGTAGTCAGCCGCTAGCTCCTGGAACTCGTCCCACTCCGGGAGCCGGTCGTCGTCGACCTCGCCGTGCGTCTCGAGATAGCGCAGCAAGGCGTCGATTTCGTCTTCGAGGCCATACTTCGCCGCCTGCTCTCGGAGGTCCGCCTCGTCGACGTCGACGTGGCTGAGCAGGAGGAGACAGTACGAGCGGTGGCGGCTGCCGTCGTCGATGAGCAGCGTGTGACAGCAAAGCTCCGCCGGCGAGATTGCATCGAGGTCCTCGGAGTAGAGGTAGTAGCGATGGCCGGTGAGCAGGAACTGGAGGTCGAAGGCCGCGAACCGAGCGAGGCCGGTTTCGTGGAACCCCTCCGCGTCGATCTCCGTCTCAGCCTGGGCGAGGAATTCGTCGTAGTCCTCCCAGAGAATCGTGCCCTTCGGGGCGACGGCTTCGAGGCGTTGGCGATGCAGATGGTGTGCGAGTTCACGGGCGAACTCGTGGAGGCGGTCGAAGTCGGCGTTGAACTCGTAGTGGCCGTCGGCCGTCCCGACGAGCCCACGGTCGCGAAACCGCTTGAGGACCCGGTTGACCGTGTTGCGGTAGTTGTCGCTCCGGTCGGCGATCTCGGAGACGGTTCGCGGCTGGTCGAGGTAGTACAGCACCTCGAGTGTCTTCCCGGTCAGCAGCTCGGGGAAGTCGATGTGGGAGTGCTGGCGGACGAGGTCCTGGTAGAGCTCGACGGCACGAGCGTCTGACGGGATGACTCGTTTTCGGCGGCCGTCGCGTTCCGTGTAGACGAGTCCCTTCTCGACGAGGTCGGCGACGGCACGTGAGAGGTAACTCTCGCTGTGGTCGAGCTTCGTCGCGAGTTCGGAGATCGTGTCGCCACGGTCGACCGTGGCGAGGACATCGAGTTCGATGCGCCGGAGCACGGTGTAACATAGTACGAAACTTGTATATAAAGAAGTTTCGAGTAGTGTTACAGTCAGCAGGCACGAGAGCCGTCTCCATCGTCTTAACCAACAAAACTATGATTCGTGGGCCGTGTTGGTTAACACGAGAGTAGCCGATGTCCTACGAACCCCCGACCCCACCAGCGAACCTCCCGACGGAGATCGTCAACACGCTCAACGAGTCGGACCCGGAGCAGCTCCGAGACGTTGCGACGTACGCTGAAGCGCTCGCCGAGCACAAGGAACGAGAGGCCCGTCTCGAGGAGTCGGCAGATCAAGAAGAGGTCGAAGAGCGACCGGACGATCTCCCGGACGACGTCCCTGCCAAAGCGACGATCACGATCAAGGAAATCAACGACAATCGCTACTACTACTGGCAGTGGCGGGAGGGAGAGAAGATTCGTTCTCAGTACAAGGGTCCGGTCAACCCGGACGAGTAAAACTCGATGATGGAGGACACCCACCCCACGTTTCCGTCGTAACTGGATGTTGGTGGAGGGGGTGGCGCTGATTTCGAAGGGACCACACCCCCCGCGTTTCCGTCGTTTCTCCACGACGGCATAGGGAGAGGCTACGATAGCGCTATGCAGCCACTAATTCTGTTGACCTAGAACCAATCTAGAGAAGAACTAACTTCTCCAACACATAGATTAAAGTAGTATAGCTGAGAAACGCTCATTAAGTGTACTTCAACCAAGGAGGGGGCGAAGTACTTCGCCCCCTCAGATGAAACGATCCTTTCCAGCTGCTTCTGTAGGCGGCCAGTATTGGACGGCTAGGCCGCTCTCGTCTTTGGTATCCCGTCGTGGATGTCTTCTTCGAGTCCCCTCCCCACCTGTTCGGTGATTACGACGGAAACGTGGGGTGTGTGGGTTCGGGATTCGACAACAACGCGCCGCTTCCGTCTATGGGTTTCCTCTCTCACGTCGGAAACGCGGTTATATTGTCAGCAATCCAATTCCCCCGAATGACGGCATTTTCCGGCTGATATCGGACAAGGAACGTCGGAAACGTGGGGTGGCGTTCTCCACTAGATTTATACTCCCCCCGCTCACACCGTGTGATATTCAATGACGCCCGACTCTTCACCCAGTTCTGTCGACGATCCACTCTTTGAATCCGGGCATCGCATCTTCGCGAACAAGGATCTCCTGAAAATCGGCCACGTGCCGGAGGCTGACCGGATCGTCGGTCGCGACGAGGAAATCTCGAAGCTCGCGAAACGTCTCAACGGTGCTGTCCACGGGTACTCCCCAGAAAACGTGATGATCTACGGGAAAACGGGGACTGGTAAATCTCTCGTTTCGAAACACGTCTGCCAACGAGCTCAGAATGCCGCTCAGGATGGCGTCGAGATTGGAACCGCGTATATCGACTGTGCTGAAGACAACACGGAGACTCAAGCAATCTCCTCACTGGCCGCGAAGCTGAACGATGAATCTTCGACTGGAATCTCCGTCCCCCATACCGGCCTCAGTACGTCGAAATACTACAAACTCCTCTGGAAGACGCTCGACGCTCAATTCGATTCTGTGATCATCATCCTCGACGAGATCGATCTGATGAACGACGACAGCGTGCTGATGAAGCTCTCGCGCGCTGAGGAGGCGGGAAAAATCGACTGTAGCGTCGGTGTCATCGCGATCAGCAACAAGATCCAGTACGTCGACAACGTGAACGAGCGCGTGAAAAGCAGCTTCCAGCACAAGGAGCTGTTCTTCAAGCCATACGACGCCAACCAGTTACGGGAGATTATGTTCAACCGTGAGGACGCCTTCCAGGACGGCGTCCTTTCCGAGGACGTGATTCCGCTCTCGGCGGCCTTCGCCGCGCAGGAGCACGGTGACGCTCGGAAGGCGATCGACATTCTTCGCCACGCCGGGGAGGTCGCCTACGAGGCCGGAGCAGAGCAGGTGACGGAGGAACACGTC
The DNA here is from genome assembly GCF_002286985.1 of Halorubrum salipaludis. GTDB lineage: Archaea > Halobacteriota > Halobacteria > Halobacteriales > Haloferacaceae > Halorubrum > Halorubrum salipaludis. The sequence continues at coordinate 29,047 of NZ_NSKC01000010.1, forward strand.
CGCCAGGCACAGCAGCACGCCGAAAAGGACCGGTTCAGAGAACTCGTGAACGGCGCACCCACGCAGGCGAAGGCGGCGTTGCTGGCGCTCACGGAGCTGAGTGTCAACAGCAACGACGATGCGTTCCTCACGAGTCGGGTGTACGACCAGTACGAACGCATCTGCAACCATCTCGATATGGATATCCTCTCCGTCCGCCGGTTCCGCGACATCCTGAAAGAGCAAGCCTTCCTCGGGGTTGTCGAAATCGAGAAGATCAACAAGGGGAGTGCGGGCGGCATCCACCTCCAGAACCGACTCATCGAAGATCCCCAGGTCGTCCGCGAAACGATCCTCGAGGACAGCCGGATGCAGGATTGGACTCGCGAGTAGTGACCCCCTACTACTGAGTGGGTGCGGACGACGGAAATCCGGGGTGGGGCGTGAGGAAACGACGGAAACGAGGGGGGTCGAAAATTACGTCGGAAACGTGGGGTTGGATCGAAACGACGGAAACCAGGGGTGGGGTCCACTACGACAGTTCGTTGGAGGCTCCGAACGAGGTCAAAACGGCGTCCCTCTCACCGGAGAGCTCTCGGCGAATATCGGTTCGGTCCCACCCGAGCGGTGAAAGCACGCTCTCGACTGCTCTGACCAGCTGCGTCTCGTAGTACGAGGCGTCGTAGGTCCCGATCGCTTCGTGGGCGAGGGCGACCCGGTCTCGCGAGGATTTCTCGTCGTCGACGACCACGTACTCGATATCCTGGCCCGGGTGGACTGCCAGGTCCTGCTCGCGGGCCCGTTTCAAGGCGGCCACGTTCTGGGTATTCTGTGAGTAGCCTTCCAGGGGCTTGGAGACACGGTTCCGCTCAACGAGCCGCTCTACTTCTACGTTGCCCGCCTGTAGTTCGCCGATTGCTCGTTCGAGCCGTCGGAGTACCGCGTCCGGTGACCGCGTGGCATCGAGCTGGTCGAGACAGTCCCGCTGGACGTCCTCGATGAACGGCGGGGTCGAGCGCTGCCGGGCTTCGATGCCTCTGACCTTGAAGTCGTCGTCGCCGGCGACCTTTCCGAAGTACTTCGTTAGCGCGCCGGCGTCGCTCTCGCGCTGCGGGACGAACGCCACCCAGTCGTAGTGGGCCTCGTGTTCGAGCCGAATCTCGACGCGTTCCGTAATCTCCGTCGCAAGCGTCCCGAGGTCCTCGCGGTCCTCGTCGTCGACGTCAGGGTCCGGCGTCACCCAGATGGAGTCGACGATGCCGTGGACGACCCGCCAGCCGCCAGCTTCCAGCCGCTGTTTCGCCGTCAGCAGAATCTCGCGAGCGAACGCGTTGATTGCTTCGTGGCACTCGATGCGGCCGAACTTCGCGTTGCTGAACCCTTGATAGCCGAAGCAGGCGACGAGGATCCACTTCAGCGCACCCGACCGTCCCTCGAGTTCCGCCAGCCGGTCCTCGTCGGGGTTGTCCCGTTCCTTCTCGTGACGGATGGCCGCCTTAATCTCGTCGCGCGCGTCGATGATCGGCTGCAGCACGTCGACGAGGTAGCCCCGGTCGTCGCAGATCGAGTACCCGAGGCCGGGGATGTCGTCGCGGTCGCTGTGGCACTCACACCGGATGACGTCCGGCGAGACGTTCCGGGTACAGATGATGTTCGGGTACAACGAGGAGAAGTCGAGTTCATGGACGTTCTCGTGAAGCCCGACCTTGGGTGCGAAGATGAAGCCGCCACGGTCGGCGTCGTGGAGCGTCCCCATCGGCTTGTAGAACTCGTGACGCCAGGAGTTCCATGGCACGAGGACGTCGCGGTCGTGGGCCTCGCAGATCTGGATCGCCGTGAGCACGTTCCCGATCGACGCCCACGCAAGTTCCTGGACGGGCTTCTTTGAGCGCGACACGAGGTCGAGAACGCCGTCGAGGTTCGTCTCTCCGTAGAAGAACGTGTTCGACTCGTCGATAATCGCCCGGCCGGGCACGTTGTACCGCGCCGGCGAGTGGCCGACGCGGCCGTAGCTCGAGTACGTCGACCGGCTCGCGAGCTGCTGGTAGTCGACGTCCGGCCACCGACTCAGCGAGAAGCCGTCGACGCCGGCGTCCGTCGCCATCTCGTACAGGGTCGGGACGATCTCGCTGGTTGAGCAGACCAGGACGTCCGGATCGTGCGCTTCGAGTGCCCCTTGGACGGCGGTCAGGATATCCGTCGGCGAGCCGGTGACGGTGTCGCCGGCGACGGACAGTTCCTCGTAGACGTCGTTGCTCGTTTCGGTCACCGGAACACTGAGTCGGAGCGTCGACAGCTCGTTCGCCGGCGTCGGATCGGCGCCGGTCTCCAGACAGTACCGAAACTCTCTCGAAAAGTCCACGTTGAAACAGGCGAGATCCCCGACTGGATAGTCCGACAGTTGACGCGCCTGCCGGGCGAGTGGAGTGACGCGATCGATGTGGGCAACGTCGACTGCGAGAACGGCCTCCTCGTCGCGTCGAAAGCCGGGGCGTCGCGCAACCAGTTCGGTCGCGACAACATCCGGGTGCTGGTCGTACACCGATTGGAGCGTCGTGAGGTCGATGTCGGACGCTGGGTCGCGAGCGGCGACGTAGAAGCGTGGGGTGTAGTCATCGCGCTCGGTCGCGACGGCGCCGTCGGCGGTTGCCTCCCACTCCAGGACGCGGCCGTCGTCCAGAAAGTCGATACTGAACGGCATCGTCACGGGTTCGAGTCCGGTGGGGCACTCTCCTGGTCATCGCGTGCTGCGACCGCGGCTTCGAGTTCCTCGAGGCGCTCTTCGTGATCGTCGAGGCGCCCCTCCTGTTCAAGATCGATGCTGAGCAGCGCCGACAGCAGCGGGTTTTGGTGGTTCAACAGCCCGCTCGCGTCGGCGTGCTCGCGGGCGTACTCGAACAGCCGGTCGAAGCGCGGCTGGTCGCGACGCCGCAGTGCCTGGCGGAACTCCGCCCACCGCTCTTCGATGGCCCGGAGCGCATCCCGGTACGTCGGGTTTGTGCGCCCCATCGCTATCGGCCTCCTGTCCCGGTCGCGGTCCACGCATCGAGCAAGGGGTCCGCAGTGGCCGCCACCGTCTCACCGTCAGCGATGACGCCCGTTCCGACGCCCTCCGGGGTCGGCGTCGACGGCGCCGGCGTCGTCGGTTCCACGCCGACCTGCGTGGCGCGTGCCGCGAGCAGCTGCCGCCAGTACGCGAACGTCGTCTGGTAGTACGCGCCGTCGTCGACGGGATAGACGAGCGTCTCGAAGTCTTCGCCGACGACCCGTGGCCCCATCCGCGTCTGCTCGCACTCCAGGTGGTGGTCGGCGACCGTCGCGACTGGCTCGGTGAATTCGTTTCGTTCGTTTCGCGTAACGAGCACCGGGATGTCGTACCCATCGGCGTAGGTCGCCAACCGGGCGAGAGTTCGAGCCTGAAGGGTTCTCGCGTGGGTCTCGCCGAGGGTATCGTCGGCGCGGTACTGGACGTCGACGGCCGGCGCGACGATGAGGGCAGGTGTGTGGGGCGACGTGTCCTCGTCACGACTCGGTTCCCCTCGACCGGCCGTCCCGGCGTCAGTGGTGGACATCTGGATCGACTTGTTCACTGCCGTCGGGAGATTACAGACGGCGCCGTAGTGCTGGTAGGCGGTAAATCCGCGTGCCACGTGGATTCGGTTGAGCAACCGTTGACTGGGCGCGATCTGAGCGAGTGTCGTCGTCGTCGCGTGACCATTTGCGTCGACCCAGAAGGCGGGCCCGTCGTGCAGAAGGAGATGGTCGAGTACGAGCGACTGCAGGATTGGGACGCCGCGGCCTCCCTCGACGTCGAGCAGCGTGATGCCGTCGCCGAGTGACGGCAACAACATCCCGTCCGTAGCCGGATCGGCCTGGTCAGCGAGGGACCGATTGCGGTCGGCTCCCCGTGTCGGCTGGTCCACCGTTAATCGGTTCGACGTTGAGTGTTCTCCCATACTCGACTAAAGGGCCACATTCCCGATAAGCCGCGGCGTGTCGCTTCCGCATTTCAGGGAATCGATCAGAATACAACGAGTGGCGTCGTTGTTTGCGTGTTTTCGTGTTAGGATGAACACTTCCGAGAACAATTTCGATATGAGGCGCCTCCTCCGTTAACCAACAATTGGATGCATGCGCCCTCTATCTGTTGGTTAATACGTAAGGAGCTCAGTAGGCCGGTATCTCAGTTTGATTTCTGTAGAACTCTAAGGAAACTGCGACTTGCAGTTCTCTCTTTACTTCACGTATTTGTCTATCAAGTAGTCGGTAATCTGCTCTTCGCGAGCCCGAATAAACGCCTGTGCGTTCTCCGGAGTCGGCTCGATATCGGGATACTGATTGACACGTTGGATACGCTCAGCCTCGGCGTTGCCGAGGTCGTCCAACCAGTCGTGGGGCCACTGGTCGCTTTTGATCTCTTCGTTCATCTCGTGTGGCAACAGCTGTAGATTCCCGATTCGATTAAGATCAACAGTCTCGCCAATAGATTCAGATACGGATTCTGCCCTGCTTTTCGGGTAGATGTGGTCAACCGAGTAGTCGCCAATACTGGTGGACGTCGATTGTGTATATGATTCCTCAATGAGGCCGAGTACTGCCGTGACATCTGTGTCGGTAAATACAGGCTCTCCTGGGCTGCTCTCGTAACGAGCGTTGGCTACGACTCGACGGATATCTTCAGCAGATGGGCTGATGTTCTCCGATTCAAATAGCTCCTCGCCTGGGAAAACGATGGGTTCGTCGGGTTCTGGTTCCCACTCGCGAAGGTATCGCATCCAGTTGCGGCACTTGCCGTAGGTCAGAACTTGGTAGTACTTGTTCAGCAAGAGGGCTCTTGCGACGAACTGGAAAACACTCTCGCGATTCGCGTCGGAGACCTCAGCATCCGGATTCTGGTAATAGAACACGCCAAGTAGCGCGAAGATGGGCATCGTGTTCATAACCGAGCTCCGAATCCCGCTCTCGATTACTGTCTGGAACGCCTTCTCGAGCGATGTCCGAAACCACTCGAAGCGCCGTCCGGCGACGACGGGCTCATTATACAGCCACCGCTCGCGCATCTCGTCCATTCTTTCTTCGTCGATACTGCTAAGATTGCTGCGGAGGAGGTCTGTTCCGACTAAGTATGCTGTATACCGGAGAAACAGCTTCCGGTCGATTTCTTGCTCATACTCAGGGAATTTCTGTTTAAATTCGTCAATCCAATCTTGGATGACCTCCCTAGGATTGATTCGCTCGTCCTCCTCTTCGGCGTACGGCCAATAACTCATGAGCTTTGAGAGGAGGAGCTGGTAGGGCTTCGGATCAGAGCCCTCCATGTTCAGCCTAGTGAATATCTCGGGAATTTCGGATCTATCCTTGTTCGTACTGTCCGTTTCGAGATCGTCCTGTAGAACGTTGCTCGTAATGTCTCTCGCGACGGCCATCGAAATACTGCGCAGCTGGTAGCGGGTTTCGTTGTCCGCCCTCAATTCGGCGGTGTCCACGTATTCATCGACGACTTCGCTAAGTGTTCTTCCCTCAAGTACCGTGGAGTTCCCGGAGCCCCCGTCGTTGCCTCCGTTCCATAACTCCCCGACCGGCATCCACAGGTGTCGCGTGTCGCCGGTCATGGTATAGCCGGTCTCGTCCGTTCCTCCAAACTTTCCTGTCGATTTGAACTCAAATCCGTAGTCGCCTGCTGTATCGTCGCGATCGTACTCTGGGTGACCGAATAGGTCAACACACAGCCGCTGGCCTTCCCAGTACTGGAGCTCATCACTGGGCTTCCCCCGTCCGCCATTATATACTGTTATTCCCCCCTCGACACCGATATAGAGCGAGTTCAAGCGCTGCTGGCCGTCTATAATCAGAATCTCCGGTTCTTTGTCTTCAACCTCCTGATTGTAGAGGTCGTATTCCGCCAAAACTGGATCCGGTGGCCGATAGTCATCGGCAACATACATCCGTAGGAAATTATACGAGTTGTAGTCGCTGATATTGGCCGCTCGAACTCTCCATTCAGTTATGGCTCCGATTGGATAGTCTCGAATCAATGAATCGAACAGTTCCTCAATCTGCCTGGGATTCCAGACAAACTCCCGCTGGAGGCCGGGAAGAAAGATATGGTCGTTTATTTCAGACAAATAATCCGAGACCTGTCTGGACATGGTCACCAGAACGGAAGATGAGTATTTATACTCTGTCGTCGCCCATCGAATTCCGGGTGTATTCTCCCCCGGATCAACTCGAAGGCCTGGCTGAGAGGCTGAGTTACGGTGTGGGTGAGTTAGTCGCCGAATTTTGGGATCGTGCGTCCGGTTCCGTGAAGTTTCCAGAATCAGACTTGTCTAGTACTGCCTCCGTTAACCAACACTCTATGGATGACGGGGCGTATGTTGGTTAAGTACGTTGGTTCCACGAAGTTCCTGTGCGACCACGTTGAAGATGCTACCCTCCGAACTCATCGGTATGTGTGGCCGGAACTCGCTCTTCATCGACCAAGCAGACCTCGAGGCCCGCTTCGATGCCGAGGTCGTCGCGGACGGAGGCTATACACCCCGATACAACATCGCGCCTGGCGACGACCTCCACATCGTCACGAACGAGGCTCCAGACGAGATCGACGCCTACCACTGGGGACTGATTCCGTTCTGGGCGGATGAGCCCGAGGAGGGTATCATCAACGCTCGCTCCGAGACTGCCGACGAGAAACGCGTCTTCGAGCGGGCGTGGGAATCACGTCCCTGCCTCGTCCCCTCGTCAGGGTTCTACGAGTGGAAATCGCCAAACGGCGGGTCGAAACAGCCCTACCGGATTTTTCGCGAGGACGACTCCGCGTTCGCGATGGCCGGGCTCTGGGATGTCTGGGAGGGTGATGATGAGAGGATCTCGTGCGTCACGATTCTCACGACGGAGCCGAACGACCTGATGAACTCAATCCACGACCGGATGCCGGTCGTCCTCCCAAAGGACGCTGAGTCCGACTGGCTTGCCGCAGACCCGGACACCCGCAAGGAACTGTGCCAGCCATATCCGAACGACGACCTGGACGCTTACGAGATCTCGACGCGAGTCAACAACCCTGGCAACGACGATCCCCAGGTCATCGAGCCGCTGGACCACGAGCAATCGGACCTCGGCGAGTTCAGTTCTTGATAGCTGATGGGGTCACAGTCACTGCATCGGCGACGCCGCTGCCGAATCGACGAGCGAGTACTCTCGGTCTCGACTCGTCCCTTCCGCCTCGAGGAGGTTGTACTGCTCCATTTTCGAGAGGTACGTGCGGATAGTCCGCTTCGTCCGCGGATCATCGACGTCCTCGGTATAGCGCTCGTGAATTTCGCTCGGCCCGACCGGGCCGTGCTCGCGAACGACGTCGTAGACGACGCGCTGGTGCGGCGTGAGCGAGTCGAGGCTCTTCTGCTTGATTTGGGCCCGAGCATCCTCGGCGGCGTCCAGGAGAATGTCGTCGGTGATGCGCTCGTGGTTCTCGCGATCTGCCTTGCCGGCGGCTGTTCGGAGGATGCCGATTGCGAGGCGGGCGTCGCCGGCGGCCGCGTCGGCGATCCGGTAGAGCTGGTCGTCGGTGATGACGTCCTCATCGAGGCCCCACTTCGCCCGCGCACTCAGAATGTCGTACAGCTGCTCGTCGTGGTACTTGTCCATCCGGACGTGCTCGCTGGAGCGCAGTCGGCTCACGAGGCGGTCGTCGACGCGGCTGAACAGCTCCTCTTCCTTGTTCGCGATGCAGATGATCGCGAACTGCGGGAGGCTGTGGAGGTCGTAGATGACGCTGGGGTCTTCGAGCTGGTCGACCTCGTCGAGGATGACGACGGTTCGCGGGCCGTCATGCTGCTGGAGGCGATCGACGAGTTCGTCGTGGGGCGTCGACTGCCGGTGGATGTCGATGGTCGCGCCGAGGTCGTCGAGGATCTGGTAGAGCGTCCGAAATCGGGTGTAGTTACGCCAGCAGTTGACGTAGATGGCCTCGACGTCGAGGACCTCTTCTCGAAGTCGTTCCGTGACGAACTTCGAGATGCACGTCTTCCCGGTTCCGCTGGGTCCGGTGACGATAGCGGTGTCGGCGGGTTCTCCGTTCGTGATGGGCTCGAGAACGCTGGAGAGGTGGTTGACCTCGGCGTCGCGATGCTCAACTTCCCGAGGAACGAACCCCGCACGGAGAACGCGAGCATCGCGGATCATCTATATCTGGTAGACGGCTTCTTCAGCTAGTATTAAAAATCTGCCCGGGTCGTTTCCGGAAACGAATGCTGATAATATCTTGGCTCTCTTTGTCGTGCGGTTATCGTTCTATCCATACTCTTTTCCGGAAACAGTAGTTCCGGAAACATTGACGAATTCCTTTCTAGCGGTATCTCCCCATCATCAAGGGGGCTTTTTTAACCAGGAGTCTGTACCAGATTTCTAATGGCGACGTATCTGGAGCAGAAAAAGTCCCAATTCGAATCGGACCCTAGTGGGCAGGTACGTCTATCGGACGTAGAAGTGCAGGAAGAGGAAAGGTGGAACCCAGATGATCCTGCAGTAGCTTTAGACCACTTAATTGCTGTATTTCGCCGACGGGGTTTGGTCAGAGGTGATGCTGTCCTGTTACCAGTTCATGAATCTGAGTCCGCATCACTAACTGGCGAATACGTATTATACACTGAAGATGAATACGGTCATTCGCTTCAGTATTATAACACAGATAATGAGGCTCCAGATTTTATTGAATATGACAACGCCTCACGTTCCGGCTTACTGTATCGGCTCCGTTTCTGGGATCGACGATTTTCAAACCCGGACGACCTCCTATCTGATGTTCTAGACGACCGTCCTCCGTATCGACCAAACCCAATTAGCGCTGAGTCCCCGATGAGTGATGACGAGTACTCTACTTTCGTTGATGAGACGCTCGAATTTGTCCGAACTGAGCTTTTGTCCCAACATCAAGGGGACTTAGATACTATCGTTGGTCACGGTGTAGATGTCGACCGTTCTGGAGGGGGAGTGGTCAGATCAACCGATATCCACAGGGGACCTTCTACGATAACTTGTAACGTTGATCTTCCGTCGTCAGAGTCGCTCGGACGTATGTACGAACCTGTGGAGGATGTATACGACATCTATGAAGGAAATACGGTCGCTCTTCTATGGGAAGATGATTATGGTGGTACCGCAGTTTTGGATGGGATTATCACTCGAATCGATGGAAGATCTATTGTCATCGATGACGGCTTTGGAACCTATAACCGGGAGAGCGTAGATCTTAGCGAAGTTGGACAGGTCACGCTCCGGGTGGTGGAAAAAGGAGTGGCAGAACGTCGGGAGTACGAAGCATTCAAACAATTGAGCGAGCGATCCGAATCGCTCCTTCGAGGGGACTCGAATATCGATTTCAGTTCTCCACTCGATCTGGATTTCATCCCCGACCTCGAGTTGAATACTTATCAAGAGCGAGCAGCGGTCGATGCGCTTTGCGCAGACGACGTGTTCTGTATTCACGGACCTCCAGGTACTGGAAAGACGCGAACGTTGGTCACGATAATCGAGCACGCGGTCGAAAACGGAGATACTGTTCTCGTCTGTGCTCACTCGAACCAAGCTGTCGACAACATCGTCGCAGGTGAAAGCACCACCGAGGTCCCTGATGAAGCCTCCCTTCATCGAATCGTCCAACGGTTCAGTGCCGAGGATGAACTCCGTGAAATTTCGATGGTTCGTATAGGTAGTTCCCGCCAAGATGTCGATTCATTTGTCGCCTCTCGTTACTATACCTCCACCAGCCGACTGGATTCGAATATCGGGAGTCCCAATATTATCGCATCAACAACAAATACGGCGGCAGTTCTTGACGATCGAGACGATGTGAACTTGGACCTTGTAGTGATTGACGAAGCGACGCAGGCATCCGGACCTGCAACGGCTGTTCCATTCGGATGGGGGAACCGTGTTGAGGAAACCGATCATGGCCGTCTTCGTTCAGTTGGGTACCGGACTATCCTGGCTGGCGACCACAGACAGCTCCCCCCGTTCGTATCGGATCCAGAAATGCGCGACCGGGGGCTACACGCGTCTCTATTTGAGCGACTCCTTGATGTCTATGGAGAGGATCTCGCCCAGACGCTTTACCGTCAGTATCGAATGCATGAATCGATTGCCGAATTCGCGAGCCAGGAGTTCTATGATGGGCGATTAGAACACGGCGAAGACAACCGGACAGCAACTATTGATGGCCTCTCGCCTCTCCTTGCAATCGATGACAATAGTGGCGAAGCTCAAAATTCCAGCTCGAACTCCTACCACAATCCAACCGAAGCACAGTATGTAGTGGCCCAGGTTCAGAGGGCACTGAATCATGATGTTGATGCGAGTGATATTGGCGTGATCACTGGGTATAGTGATCAGCGAGAGGTCATTCGGTCTGAACTCGTTAACAGTATCGAGGGCCTTGAGTACAATAGTGTCGACGTGGAGACTATTGATAAGTTCCAAGGTGGCCAACGAGAGGTGATAATTGTCTCTTTTACTCGGTCGAATCCCGAGAGCGATTCTGGATTCCTTGAGTCTCCACCTCAGACCGCACGAAAGCGGCTCAACGTAGCCATTACCCGCGCAAAGAAACGTCTCGTGTTAATTGGTGATTGGGAGACGCTTTCGACTCCCGCTGTTTTCCGTGATTCTTCAGAAAGCTGCGCGGATACCTTCGCCCGCCTTCGTGATTATCTTCAGGACCGGGATTGTATGGTTTCCAATCGGAGCTAGCTCAATCACCTTAGCTATGAAACGATTTGATACGGGAGATCGTGTTCGCATAGATATTCCAGATGAGACGGATCCGGACCATGAGCGGCTTCATAGTCGTCAAGGAATGGTTACTAAGATCATTCCTGATGAGGCAGGGACAGTAACTGGTGATGAACGAGAGAGCTATCTTTTCAAAGTGGAACTGGATAATGGCGAAACTGTCGACGTTCGCTGGCGAGATCTACGGCCAATATGACCGGTTCGGACGTAATTGACTTGGTAGCCCTATTCCGTGGTCACTAAACACTAAGTTAGCGTACTGAATACATCTCGGCATTACGATGCTCTCACTTCCTCCGCTTGTCGATAACGCCAACAGAACATTAGAAGACGCTTACAAGCGGATTATTCCCCAGATTGAGGAGGGCCGTATCGCAACTGGGTACTTTTATCTCTCAGGATTCGACCTCTACAGGGAAGACCTTGAGAATCTGGCTGACCCCGAGGAACTCGGCCACGCTCCACTTCGGATCTTGATGGGTCGTCAGACGAATAGGGGAACTGCTGACGAAATCGGTGAGGGGCAGAATCTCAAAGAGGAGCTCAAAAGAGAGGTGAGAGAAAGCATCTCGGAGCTGAATAACGCTCAAATTGGCCGACTAGACCGGCTACGAGACTTTATCGCCGAAGGCGAGGTGAGCGTCCGTGTGCGAAATCCCGAAAACGGTTACTTCCACGCAAAGGGTGCCTCATTTCGAGCGCCACTCGAAGATGACGAAGATTGGGGACAAGACGAGGATGAAGACACCCGCCCATGCGCTACAGTTGTCGGCTCCTCGAACTTCACCAAGAGCGGCCACCAGAACAACATCGAGCTGAACCTCACGAGTCAGGATCGACACAAGGCCGAAGCGTTCGAGGAGTGGTACGACAACCAGTGGGCCAACGCCGAGGAGTTCAGTGAGGAGATCATCCGAATCATCGAGAACAGCGAGGAGTACCAGGACTGGAAGGAACAGCAGGAGGACGAGTCCGACCAGGAGACGTCATCCGAGGAGCTGGGCACGTATCTCGAACCGTTCGAGCTCTACAAGCTGCTTGCCTACGACGAACTGAGTGGGAACGTCAACATCCGTGACAGCCCACTGTACTACTTCCAGAAGCTCGGGTACGAGAGTGCAAAGGAAAAGCTCTCACAGTTCAACGGGTGCATCGTCTCCGACTCGGTCGGCCTGGGGAAATCATTTATTGGCGGTGAACTCCTCCACGACTACCGCCAACGTGGCGACCACTGTCTCCTCATTGTCCCGGCCAACCTGACTGATCAGTGGGAAGACCTACTCCAGAACGATACTGACGAAGACGGCAATCCGTACTTCGGGTTAGAGGTAGACGGCACACACCTTGACGTGATGAGTATCAGCAAGTTCCAGAATCTCTCCTACGACGAGGTGCAGGACCTCAAAGACGAGTTCGACGTCCTGCTTATCGACGAGGCTCATCGGTTCCGGAACTACGGGAAGTGGCGACCGAATCCGGACCACGATGATGACTACAAGGGGACGCGACGACACGCGAATCTCAGGCAGCTTCGCGGAAAGACGATGATTATGCTGACCGCGACCCCGATCAATAACAGCGCTACCGACCTAAAGAACCTCATCAGCTTGTTCACCAGCCCGGAGGAACTTCGGAACAAGGCGTCACTCGACTTTGATGCGTTCGACGAATATATCGAACTCTCGGAGACGCGAAAACGCATCGCATCCGGGAAAGAGGAGGTCGGCGACGACGAACAGCAAGAAATCACCGAGCAGCTACAGCGACACTCCTCTGAGATTTCGAATATCCTGAACGAAGTGATGGTTCTCCGGACGCGCAAGCACGTCAAAGATCAGATTCAGGACAGCGAAGACTTCGAGATGAGCTTCAAGCCGCCGAAACTCAACAAGCAACAGTACTCCCTGCCGGCGGCCTACCAGCCAATATATCGGATGCTTCCCGACGTGATGGACGCCCTCCACCTTCCTCACATCACAGTCAAAAACCCGAAAGCAGGGAGCACGCTGAAAGCCCTCTACAAGCTGAACCTCCTCAAACGGCTCGAGTCCTCAACGTACGCGTTCGTCCAGTCGATCGAGACGCTGCATCAGAGCGAACGCCAGCTTCTCGGCCTTCTTGGTGAACTCCCCGAGGACGAAGACATCGATATGCTCCGAACTGTTCGGGAGGGGGATGACTCTGAACTCGGTGACTTTGTCGAAGGAGCCGACGCTGCTGAAGATCTCGAACAAACACTCGAAGAATTCGGGTTCGATACCGCCGCTATTCAATCGGAAGAAGGAGCTGATACTGAGGGAGATGAACTGGCGGACGCCACCATCGGCGAGGTGAAGACGTACATCAGGGAGGACCTTACCCTTCTCTCGTATTTCCTCTCGCAGTTCATCGGTGATGTCGCCCGTGATGCGGGTGATGTGAGCGATTATGCAGTTTCCACGCGGCAATGGCTCGCTGACCACGACGCTGGTGTCCTCCCAGATATTCCCGAAGAGGAGATGAATCCGATTCTCTACCCGAATAGTGACCTGAGCGAAGTCGACCCCGCCACACGCGACTTTTACGAGGCCGTCTTTTCACTCCGCGAGTTCCGCGATCCGAAGATCGACCGACTTGCAGATGTCCTCACGAATCACGATCAGAAGGTGCTCATCTTCACGCAGTATCGAGCAACTGCAGACTACGTCTATCGAACCCTCTGTGACAACGAGGATTCCCCACTCACAGAGGCGAACAGTGCCGTCGTCAAGGGTGGTGACGAGAATAAGCAGGACATCATTCAACGCTTTGCTCCCGAGGCGTCAGGCTACCAGCAAACGCTCGCCGAATCGGGGGACTCAGAGCTACAGTACGTAGTGGCCACTGACACGCTGAGTGAAGGGGTTAATCTTCAGGACGTTCATGTTGTGGTCAATTACGACCTGCCGTGGAACCCGATGCGGATTGTCCAGCGTGTCGGGCGAGTCGACCGGATCGGGAGTACCGCCGAGAAACACGTCCACAACTTCTACCCGGACGGCGACATCGAGGCGGCGATTAAGCTCCTGAAACGCCTACAGGCAAAGATCAACGATATTGCGCTCATCGTCGGAAAGGAGAACAACATCCTCGATCCGAACGAAGACCAGATTCTTGAAAAGACAGGTGTAGACACGGAGAAGACTATCGGGGAATTACAGGTGGACGAGATCGAGGACTCTCTCCAGAAGTCCCGTGAAATTGACGACGTGAATGAACTTGACGACACGAGCAAGAATCCGCTCCTCCGCAATGCTGGGAGTAATGAACACGCTGCGTTCGAGCGGTACCTTCTGAAGCGAGAACTGAACGAGGATTATGACCTGACTGCGGAAGACTTCGAGTACGCTGAGGACTTCTTTAATGACCCGCCCGAAGAACGAGAATTCCTCTACACGAATGTAACTGACCACGATGCCGGTCCTCGTCCGGGCGTGTTCGCCCTTGCCCACCTCTGGTTTGACGATGATGACCACGAGTCCCCGCTTGGTCGCGTCCGTCGTGCTTTCTACTACAAGCCCTTCGCCGACGAGGTCAAAGAGCGGCCCGTGAGCACGCTCAATATTGACCCTTCAGTTGACGGCGAACCGATTACCGGGCATCCAGATACGGTGTTATCGAATCGTGGTGAAATTCAAGCAGTGCTTAACGAGCGTCTTGAGGTGATTCGAGAGGGCCAAGTTGAGGGTGCTTTCAAACAGGGAGAGGCCTTCTCGAAGGAACAAGAGACGATCCTCGATTTCATCAGTCACTACGTTCAGCCGAATCACGGCGATGAGCCGGCTCCTGTTGAAGAGTTCGAAACGATAGGAGAATGGGCTACCGACATCGAAGCGCGGCTGCAGGAGGTAAAGCTGGCGAACACGGATGAAGACCGAATTCTACGGGAAATCTTTCGCCAGAACGAGCAGTACGACTCTTTCCCAGAGTGGCCGACCGGGGAGTTCCTCAGTCAGCTTGAGGAGTTCTTGGAAGAGAACGTCGAAGCCTCTACTGAATACCAGACGAAACTAATGGGAGAGAGTGATGTACAAGCGAAGCTCGTATGCTGGGGGGTTGTCGGACAGTGATTCGGGAGCTACGGTAGGGGCCCCTTCTGATCCACTAAATCATATTTCTCCAAGACCAGATCGAAGTACATCTCGTCCATCAGCTTCGGACTCTCAACGCGATGGAAGTCGTCGAGGACAAACTTCACGTCACGACGTTCCAGGCCATACGCGTGGAATGCGGCCGCGTCGATTTCAGCCTGTAATTCTCTGCGTTCTTGGTTTTCTACCGCTGCCTCGATTCCGCCGAGTCGCTCACGCATTTCTTTGAATTCTTTCCCGTAACAATTCAATCGGGCAGCTCGTTCAGCGATATAATGGAACCAATCATCTCCGTCGGTGAGCCGTGGTAGCTGGGATTCCAGCAGTTCGCGCTTGACGATGTGCGTCTCGACTTTAGTTCGCATCAGGAAATCGAATGCAATGCTGTTCAGGAGTCCCGTTGCCACGAAGAGTTCTTGATCCGTAAATCGCCGGACGTAGGGTGACCGAAGTGGGGACTCTGTGAGGTGTTCCTCTTCCGGTTCAATAGCGAACGGCTTGAACGTGTTAATGGTGTGGAGACAGATGACGTCCTTCGGAAGTACCGTAGCTATTATCGTCCGCTCGTCCCGGGATCGAGAAACGTCTCGAATGCCGATTCGGTATTCAGTGCAATCGAGCAGGACATCTTCTTCCTCAAGTCCGTGACTACGGTGTTCTTCGAGTAGTTCATCTACGAATTGAACTTGAGACTTCCTCGTCTCTGAACCTCCAAAGGCGTCGTAGATTGCCCGTTTGAGATTACCCCTGTTGAATTTCTTCTCTCGAACACGGTACTGAGCACTATTCGGTGGATCGTACATCCCCCGACTCCAGTACTGCGGTCCATCTAACGCATCTGTGTGGGTATTATCGTACTGAAACTGATGAATATTTTTGCCGCCATAGACGGGATAGTCGGCCTCCTCCGGCGATGTCAGGAGCCTATCCTTATCAGTCGATTCAACGAACTCCTTAGTAAGCATATCAACTGTCCAAGCCTCCTCTAAATCTTCACCCAAGGAAGGCTGCTCAACTACCTTCTCCAAGACGCTTACTTCGATCTGCGAGGTGATGGATGGGAAGATTCCCCCTTCTGGAGAATAACTGACGAGTACGTCGCGCGGAATGTTGACTGCCTCATCTTCGATCCTGTAGACTATATCCATGTCACGTTGGTTGAATATCCCCCGAAGAGCTGATGTCTTCCCCCCATATTCGAACGTCAGAATCGCGAACCGGTATCTATCGTCGATGGCCTCAAAGATACCCTTGTTCTCGAACCCGATGAGATTCTCCACGTCCGTATGGTCCAGCAGATGCATTCGGAGGTCTTTCCCCATTACTCCCCCGAAGATAGTACCGGGGAGGAGCAGACTCACCTTCACGCCGTCTCTGGAGAGTCGGAAGACCCGCTCAAGAAAAAGAGCTGAAAGTTCGTTCTTTGTCGGCATCGTTCGACCCCCCACCACCGGAGATTGGAGCTTATAGACATCTCCCTGCGTGAAGAAGTCTGCCTGAGTTTCCATCGACTCCTTGTAGTCCTCCCATTCCCACGCAACTTCTGGGTTTGAGAGGAGGTCTTCCATCACACCGTCCTTTTCCTCCGACGGATAGGTACGGAACTGCTCATCGTAGCGGATGAAGAAGTCGTCGCGATTCGCGTAGAGCATGTCCCACGGTGGATTCCCGATGAACACGTCGAATCCACCTTTCTCGAAGACGTCGGCGAACTCCAACGGCCAGTGGAATGGGGACCACTCCCGAATTCCCTCGATCGTTATGTCGTCAAAGCCAGCGTCTTGGAATTCTCGCCGTAGGATTTCGTCAAATTTGTCCCGGTGTTCCTCAATTCTAACTTCTGCTTCTTTCCGCCATTCTTGAGCTTCAACACTGGTCTCCGCTTTCTTGTGCTTCTTGATGGCCTCTTTCACGTCCTCAAAGCGAGTTTTCACCTCCCAAGAATCGAGATCGCTGTCTCCGTCTTCGTTACTCTCGATGTCGGTATCGAGTTGGCCGATTAGGCTGTTCCCTTGCCGTACGTTGAAATCGATATTGGGGAGCGGCTCAACCTCACTCGGTTCATCCTCGATATCAGCGACCATCGACAACCAGAGTCTGAGCTTGCAAATCTCAACAGCACCTTCGTCGATATCGACTCCGTACAAATTGTTGAGGATGACCGTTCGCTTTGCGTACAGTGATGAGGAGCCTTTCCCTGACTCGATTTCCTCTATCTCTTCTCGCGTTCTGGATTCTAGCTCCCAGCCTTGCCCTTCAGCTTCGAGCCGCTGGAAATACTCAATGCATTGCATCAACTGATCGTCTCGCTATTGGCTGTTTTCGACTTTATCTACGATTGCCGGTGAAATACGAGCTGCTTCTTACACTCTATTCAACAAGTGTATTGACCAGTTCAGTCGAAAGCCACCCTCATATCCATCATTTTCATATGAGTAAAGCAACTTTCAGGTGGTATGACTCTCCAGCAGATCACCGCATCCGATATCGCGGGCTGGGACTCTTTACACGATATAGCGAACTCCTTTGAAAAACGCGGGCTCAAACCACGCCCGAAACTTGGGGGCGATAACGAACTCGTAGTCCAGCTTGATGATGACGAAT
Source organism: Halorubrum salipaludis (assembly GCF_002286985.1). GTDB lineage: Archaea > Halobacteriota > Halobacteria > Halobacteriales > Haloferacaceae > Halorubrum > Halorubrum salipaludis. The sequence continues at coordinate 46,527 of NZ_NSKC01000010.1, forward strand.
TCATCGTCATTGTCAATGCTGGCCCCGGTGAGACTGCCACGGACTTCAAACCGGAAAATCGCTCACGGCATACCAACCTTGTTGCCACCAACGATTTCGAGACCTTCACCTTCATTACGCGAGTCCGAAGCTGGGAGGGGCAGCAGCACGGTCGAATTAAGCATCAAAAGATTTCGTTCTCGAAGGAGCAGTTCACGCGGGACAGCGGAGAGAAGAACACTATTCTCCAGAAGCTGAACTCGATCGAGTACGGTTCCTCTGCTGCGATATACGATACGCTCTACGATACGCAACAGGTCGTCAAGGAGTTCTATGAACAGTTCGAGGAACTCCGGACAAATCTCATTCAAGAGGTTACAGGCATCCCTGACGATCGTGGTGATGCGAAGCAACGATATGTGCAGGTCATTCTTGACCGGATGATCTTCCTATACTTCATCCAGGAAAAACGCCTTCTTGATCGGAACCCGAATTACCTTCACGAACAGCCGAATGAAGTCGTTGACGAGGGTGGTGACCACTACGAAGAGTTCTACGAACCGCTCTTCTTCGAATACCTCGCAGAAGACAAACAGAACCCTGACTTCGGTAGTCTTCCGTACCTGAACGGTGGCTTGTTCGCAAGGAATCCTGTCGAAGAGGAGTTTGAGGACGCGAAATTAGGTGGCTCTGCCGAGGAAACGAACGGGCTCTTCGATGATATCCTCGACTTCCTCTCCGACTGGAATTGGAACGTCGACGAACGACTCGACATCGTCGATCCCAAGAACCTCTCCCCGGCGATCTTGGGCCACATCTTCGAACAAACGGTCAATCAGAAGGAGATGGGGGCGTACTACACACCGGAAGAGATCACGGGGTTCATGGCCCGCCGAACGATCCATCCGTATCTGCTCGATCAACTCAACGAGGCTGTGGACGCAGACTACGACGAGATTGACAATGTGTTCGGATTCCCCGTGCCCGAGGCAGATAGTAGCGCAGAAGCTGTTGCCGATGGCGGAACCATAACTCAGCAAGTTCCAACGGAAAATGTCCAGACCAGCCATGTGGAGACTCTCTACCACGACATTCTGAAGGAAGCACACATTCTCGATCCCGCCGTAGGAAGTGGCGCCTTCCTGCTCGCCGCACAGGAGGTGCTGATGGACCTATACATGCAATGCATTGAGTATTTCCAGCGGCTCGAAGCTGAAGGGCAAGGCTGGGAGTTGGAGAGTCGTAGCCGTGAAGAATTGGAGAGAATAGAAGAGGGACATGGAGGGGTCTCACTTTTCGCAAAGCGTTCTATCATCCTTCACAATCTCTATGGAGTCGATATCGAAGACGGGGCAGTCGAAATCTGTAAACTACGCCTGTGGCTGTCGATGGTCGCTGATATCGAGGACGAACCGAACGAGGTCGAACCCCTCCCAAATATTGATTTTAACATCCGTCAGGGTAACTCGCTGATCGGGTTCACTGAGCTCCAAGAAGTCGCACGGGAAGATGCTGGCGACGCGTCACTCTCGAATTGGGGTGTCGGAACTGCAGTCAAAGATCTCTATGAGGATGTCATCCGGGAACAGGACCGCCATCGAGCTGCGGATTCTGCTCGTGAAGCGCAGAATGCCCGTAAAATGGCTGAAAGAAAAATCGACACCCACAGCGAGGAGCTTAATGAGAAGATCCGCGATCAGTTCAACGAACTTGTCGACGAGGATATTTCTCTTGAGGAATTAGAGGAGTTCTCACCGTTTCATTGGGTGCTCGAGTTCGCGACAGTCTATCGGGAAGGTGGCTTTGATGTCATCATTGGGAACCCACCGTGGGATGAGCTGAAGCCATACCGGACGGACTTCTTCCCAAAGTACGATACTGAGTTTCGTAGCCGCCCACCAGGTGAAAAGGACAAGAAGGTAGAGGAACTCTTAAAGAACCCTGAAATCGCTGCCGAATGGGAGAAGTTCCAGCGTGACAAGGAACGGCAAGCGTCCTATATTAACCAGAGTGGAGAATACGAGTACCAGACACCAAGCGTAGAAGGACAACAGGTTGCACGGACGAACGACCTGTCCCTACTGTTCTTTGAGCGAGTCTATGATATCGTCAGAGACGGTGGTTATGTTTCACAGTTGCTTCCAGGTCCGTTCTTCAATGCCGCCGCTGGAAAGGATTTGCGAGTACATGCATTGGAAGAGTCTGAGATTCAGAGTATCATCGGATTTGAAAATCGCGGTATCTTCTCCGATATAGACACTAGGTATAACTTCGGTATCGTTACGCTCCGAACAGAGGGAAGCACTGATACTGTCCACGGAATCTTTCATCAGACTTCCGTTGATGTTCTTCGGTCAATTGACGATGTAGCTCTAGAAATTCCAGCGCGAATCCTCAAAGAGTATTCTCCTGGAGCTCGAATTTTCCCCAACATCGAGGATCAGCAGGAGGTTTCAGTGCTGGATAAAATTCTCCAGACACCACCATTGGCGACTGAAATTGAAGGTGCTTGGCGAACGGTCTTGTACAAGGAACTGGATCGAGGACGAGATCGGGATAGATTCATCGAAGACGAATCCAAAGGGGATTATCCGGTCTATCAGGGAAAGAACATTCACCAATTCTGTTATGAGTCGACTTACGTCGACGATCTCAAACCCATCTCTTTGTGGAGTGTCGATGAGGATAACGAGGAGCTGAGCGCGAAGCGTCGCGTTCGAGAGAAGAACTTCCGTGCCCGGGACGATGCGATCAGCCTGAAGAAGGCTATCTACAACAAGTTCGCTGATGACCCTGAGTTCCGCCATCTCCCGGCAAGTTCGCAGAAGCGGTTCGTCAATCGGTTGCTAACAGAAGAATTCGACCGCCCCGAACTTTCTTTGGAGGACATCCGTCTCCATAGTTCTGAATACCGGCTTGTGCTCCGTGAAGTCGCTCGTGCAACCGACGAACGGACGCTCATCGCGGCTGTAATCCCACCGGGTGGAGTCGTCGTCCATACGCTGTACACGGTTCGGCCATTCGAAGCAAACCCTACCAAGGACGACCTTTCGGAATTCCCGATGCATAGTGCTTACGACCGTGTTTTCTCTGATAAGGAGCTTTTCGTCGCACTTGGGCTGATCAACAGTATCCCGTTCGATTTCTTGATGCGGACAAAGGTCGATTCCCACGCCTCGAAGTACAAGTTTGAGGAGTCACAGGCTCCTCGTCTCACTGACGGCGACGACTGGTTCCACTACATCGCTGATCGAGCGGCGAAGCTCAACTGTTATGGTGAGGAGTTTGCTGAGATGCGTGAGCGACTCGGCGGGATTGAGCCGGCGACGGATATGGAGACTCGGCGTGAACTACAAGCCGAAGTCGATGCGGCCGTGTTCCACGCATATGGGCTGGATGAGGAGGAAATGCAGTTCGTTCTTGATGACTTTCATCGGGTGTTGAATCCTCGAATTATGACGGAAGAGTACTTCGAAAAGGTTGCTGAAAAATACGCTCATCTTGGGGACGTAGGGCCGATGGAATAACTACTGAATTAGCGCTACACTTGGTTCCCGGTCATCAGTGGGTCCAGCTTTACTGATGAATACTGTCCAGCGCTCGCCGGGTCATCGCTCCATCGACATTCAGATATTGACGTGCAGTCGTGATGTCTTCCCAACCGAACATTGCTCGGAGTGCGGGGAGATCCAAGCCTCTTCCTGCATGGTACGACGCTGCTGTGGCACGTAGTCCGTGTAACGAGGTTGCGTCGTTGGACAGTTCTGGAGACAGTTCAAGGGCAGTCTCCAGCCGTCGTTGTAAGGTCGAGAACGAATATGGCCAACCGCCATGTTCCTTAAGTAATAACTCAATCGCGATTCGGACTCGATACGAAAAATGGTACGGCACTGTTCGAGACGCGGCCTCTGTTTTCGGGAGCCAATAGCGATCTGCGAAGCTTTGGAAGTCTTTCTCGGGATTGTGGTCCATTCGTTGTTTCACTGCTTGCCGACAGTAGCCACAGATACCGCCGTCACGTCCCTTTGTACAATCTTCTTGTTTAGGAATTTGAATCATCTGACGCTCTGGGTCAATCCACGACGTAGACAGGTGCGTCGTTTCTCCTGGCCGGAGTCCCAAACGTCCCCCGAGGAGGATAGCCGCTCGTGTCTCTAGACGTCTTTGGGTATCTGATATCCGCCCGGCTCCTTCTAACAATAGTTCGAACTCGCGTTCGCTAAGAGCCCTTTCTCGTGTTGCTTCCATACCTGTCGCTGTCTGTCGATACAAAGATAATCTGTATCTTCTCCGAGTGCCAAGGAGTATAAAACGACATACCACCACACACTCAACTTAGGATTATGTCTAAACCCGACATCGAGGTTCTGGACGACAGTGACGCTTATCCTTACGCTTCCCACATCCGAGTTGATGAGAGAGAAATCCAGCTCGGAGACCTCCTACTGGTCTTTGAATCCGGTGAAAGCCAGTCGGTTAACTTCTTCGAGCGAATCTACGGATTCACTTGGCCGGGAGTCATTACTCACGTCGTTGACGGTCCCGTTCCTGCAGAATTTCACGAGTTCGACCTATTGGCAGAGGAGATTAATGGCGGGAAATTCGCTATTGCTCCACGCCGCGAACGAACGAGTTTCTTCGTCGACGATGACACCGTCCGCACTATCACCCTCTACCGATACCAGTACCAGGGCGGGTGGCAGACGATCGTGATTGATGAGCGACGAGGTCCACTTGAGGACACTCCTCTCGCCCAATCTGTAGCTCTTTGCGATGACGGTGAGCAGGTGATCGAAGAACTACTCCTGACAAACTCTCCAGAGGGAGAGCAGGAGTTTGAGCACATCCAGGAGTTCCTTGTGTCTGCTGGCTATCGGTCTGAATTGATCCCAGCTGTTAATGAAGTCCTCGAAAACTGATGAAATCTTTTGGAATCAACAAATGGTCGGGATAGAAACGCTTGCTACCGTAGGCTTGGGCCTAGATGCTGCTGGTGCCCTAATGGTCGTCCTTCCTGAGTTCAAACAATTTCGGGCATACAAAACACCTGAGGATGAAATCCAACAAATCGAACAGGGCCGGGTAACTCTCCTGAGCGAAGGGAAACTGACCTCGGATGATTCTGGATTTGAGGCCGTATGTGAGGCACTTGACGGGCGAGTCGAGGTACATGGCCCAATAAAGGAGATCGTCGTCGTAAGCCTGGAGGATGAGCCCGACGCTGTCGAAGTTCGATATCACACCGATGGGGATTCGATTCACGCTCGCGACGGACGAATCTCTCGAACACTCGTCGATCGATATATCGAACGCCATGTTCACCAGCTTGAACAGCGGGCCCGCGAGTGGTATCTTCGGGCTGGCAGTTCTCTCCTCTTATTCGGCTTCTTGCTCCAGATTGCTGCGTCTCTCTTGTGACATCGGTTTCCGATAGACGTCGGAAGGGTGTGCGGTGGCCGAGTTACCGTTCCAGTGCTTCTCTGAGGTCACTTCCAGGAGAGCCAAAGATGTCGTCGAACTCATCAGGTTGGTCCTCTGCAAATGTTCGGAGTCCCTCTCGCGATGTGATCCCGTATTCGAGCGCGAGGTAATCCTTGGTCGCCGCCCCGATTCGAGGGAGTTCGGCGAGATCGTCCTCGTATTCCAGCTGATGCGCTTTCAACCATTCGTGAGACTGTTCTAGGGCTTCCTCGGGGGTTAACGACTCATCGGGTCCCGCTTCGATTGAACGGCCTTTCCGATACCAGGCGTTCCGCTCTGCTTCTGGTGCGTTGCATGCGATTGTAGTACTCCCGTCCGGCGCCGGACTGATGGTAAGGTTGAACCGCCCGGCCGAAACCCACCGAACCCGGTTTGAGGACGCCTCTACGAGGTCCCATCCAGTGAACGAGTCCTTTGGATTCAATTGTTGTAGCGGGCCTGTATCACCGAATGAACTCCCTGACGAGAAGCCGTCGAGATGGTTCGTCGCGATACTGGAGACGACATCGCGGTCCACACCGGTATCTTTGGAGATATCGATCGGATCCGCTGTCCCCAGGAGGTCGTCGACCGTTGTGTATCCTGCGTCAGCAAACGCCACGAGCCGGTCACGATTCATTAGGTCCTCGTGATGCAGCTGGTCATCAATCCCTGTTTCCTTGAGGTGGTGAAGATACTCCTGGGCGACCGAGTCCTCGAAGCGGACGTTCCCAGCTTCTATTCTGTTCGCTTTGAGCGCTTTAATGAGTGCTGAAAGGGAGTATGAGGATTTGAACAGCGGATTCCACTCTTCCTCGTCATCGTCAAATACCTCTATGTCGGTTTCTGGTTTGAAGTAGATGGGTCGATTGGCGTTGGCAAATTCGAGAAGTGAGACTGACACCATTCTTACTGATGGCTGACTGACTCTCGGATTAAATAGATGTACCTCTCAAGCGAGGGGCACAACAGGGGTATTATTCTATAGGTGGGCTGCTAAACTGCGACAACTAGTATGCCGTTCTTGGCCCTCCACGACGGTACCGAGGTCATCCCGAATCAGGTACAGAAAGGGGATTTCCTCGAGTGTCCGAAGTGCGGCGATCAATTGAAAATTCGCGACTCCCATCGCCGGAAGGGGTCGTTCGTCGCGCGGCATTTCTACCACGCTGCTGAAGAGGAGACTGACTGTGGCGGTGAATCTCCACCTCATTTGCGGATGAAATCAATCGCGTATTCGAAGCTCACGACCGAGTATCCCGACGCCACAATCGGACTCGAACAGCAGCTGGGTGACCGGCGTGCCGATATTCTCGTTGAGTTTCCACAGCCCCGATTCCCTGAGGGCCGGGGCATCGGCGTCGAAGTACAGCACAAACACGAGGACAAGGATGTCGACGCAGTAACCGCTGAGTATCTCGCTGCAGAGTACAGCGTCCTCTGGTTGGGAGAAGAGGACTTCTCCGGATTCAACGTCGATCTCTCTGGCATTCTTCCGACTTGGCCTCACGCGGTCCAACACGACTTCAGCGACGGGTATCACGGCGTCATCCACTGGCTCCGACAATCAAAGCCAGCCAATCCCTCGATGGACGTCGTCCTGCCGCGAGAATATCTAGCTGAACACAGCGAGGGGCTTCGTCGAGCATGGGAGTACGGGAAGTTCGATCAGGGAGGCCAATCGGACTGGAACGATCTCGGATTCTGGTGGTTGAGTGCCTCGTATGACCCATACCAGAAGTGGTTCAAACTCACCGAGACGCCTGACGGGCGGACCATGCTTCAGCTCGGGAAGCAGGTCCGCGGTACTGAACACGTGCTCGCTCCAGTTCAGACTGAACACTCTCGGAATCGGGGGAAGGTTCACAGCTTGGCTTACGAGGTTGATTCAGCAGATACCTCCGCTGGCGAATGGGCAGATATCGAAAAGGCGTGGCTGGAAACCGGATTGCAGAGCACTTCGGTTATCTTCAAGCTCGTTGCAACTCCGAGCGGGGAGCTCGCTCTTTCGCTGGGAAAGTACAAGGAACACAGCGACGATGGCGAGTTTATCACCGTCTCTACTGAGTTCGAGCGTAATCTCAAAGAGAGCCTCCACGAACTGGCTAACCTGTTGGGGTGACCTGACTCGGCCCGAAAACCCGCCCACAACGGTAAATGGACGGACTACAAACAGCCGTCAATAATGTCGGACGAGGCTGACGATTTGTATGATAAGTACATCGACTACGATGGCAGAGATCTCGATACCCGGAATGTCGGTGATGGGAAGGTAGTTCGGCCGATTACGGCCGAGAATTTCGAGATGGAGAAACGGACTCTGGGGGAGGTCCTCACCGATCAGAAGTTCAACGTACCAGAGTACCAGCGACTGTACTCGTGGAAGAACATCCACCACGAACAGTATTGGTCGGACATCGAGCAGTTCGTGAATGCCGACCTGGTCGCTGACCGACGCGAGGTGTCGGACGTGTTCTTCAGCTCGATGTACTTCGCGGTCAACGACGACAAACAGGTGTATGAGGTCATCGACGGCCAACAGCGCCTGACGACGACCCACCTGCTGTTGCGCGTCCTTATGGAGCACCTCGAGGACGTCGACCCAGCTTCTATCGAGGACGATACCCTGGCGGAGTTCCGGGACTACGGGATCGGGCGAATCACCGATATCCTCTATGTAGAGGAGTCGTTCGGCAAACGTGAGCCTCGGCTCACGCTGAACAAACACGACGCTGAATTTTTCAAAGCCCTCATGATGGGGCCCTCCGCCCAGGTGGACTACCTCAAGAACGAGGCCGACTTCAGCATCCACGGGAACAACAGCGATGCAGTACAAGTCTCGGAATGTCTGGACCGGTTCGGCACCACGGACGATGACCTCGCGGACTTGGATACTGACTCGCTCTCCTTGGGGGCGTTCTTCAAACTGTACCGCTCACACCGGCGGTTGTTGAAGGCCTACGAGTTCTACGACGAGAAGATCAGCGGCGTCGTCGCCGACGCCGACACGCCGGACGAGACGGTGCGAGCGCTCGTGAACATCCTCAACTACGTCTATAACTCCTACCACGTCGGGGAGTACCTGATTCGAGAGGCGGAGTCGGACTTCCGGATGCAGATATTCGAGATTTTGAACGACCGTGGCGTCGATCTGACGAAGATCGACCGTATCAGGGCGGCGGTCGTGAACGCCTTCTTCGATACCGACGTGAAAGACGAGTACGTCGACAAGTGGGAGGACATCGTGGTGGCGTTCGCAACCGATGGTGACGCCATCGACGACTACCTCTCGATCTATTTGAGTATCGTCGACGATGGCATCGACAGGATTGGTGACGCGAGCGCCGAACTGACCAACGCCTTCGACACGAGGAACATCGACTCGGATGTCGTCCCGCGCCTTCGGAATCTCGATGAAGCGAAGGCCTTCCTCGACTACGCGCACGACCTCGTTGACTACTACCAAGATATCACAACCACGGAACTCGCCGCTGAGGACCTTGAGTTAGCCAGTCACCGAGAGCAGTGTCGGGAAATCCTTGTTCGCCTCAATAACCAACAGATGGACCAGTGGCGGCCATTCGTCCTGGCGCTCTACTATCACACCAATCCTGAATCGGAACGGGATGCAGCACAGTTCCACCGCGTACTAGAGACCATCGAGAAACTCAACCTGCGACGCCTCCTCATTTCTGAACGCCCGAGTATTTTCCGCGAGGTCTTCATCGAGGCCGTCGAGGAGTTCAACCTCGCCCCAACCGCCGACGCCACTCCAGATAGTGTGTACGAGGCTTCTCGAGAGTATCTCATTACCGAAATGCGTTCCTCTACGCCAACGCTGTTCGGCGACCGGTTCGTCGATACGGTCGTTCAGACGCAGTCCTGGAGTACCGGAACGGCGCGACTGCTCTTCGGGAAGATCGCCCAGGATCACTTCGACGACAGTAGTCGTGCCGTCGAGCGAGACCTGAACATGGGGAACATCCATCTCGAACACGTCCTCCCGCAGACTCCCGTCAGCGACCCGGAAGACCCGACGTGGCTTCGGGAGTTTTTCAAACTCGACTCGGAGCCGGACATCGAGATCGCGTCAGAGATCGAACGCTATACCGAGCTGGTGCAGCGCTCTGATCTCGACGAAGAGGAGGAGCGACTGAAAGACAATATCTCGGAGTTCATCACGCAGGGCTTCATCGACGATATCGGGAACTTCCTCCTGCTCCGTGACACCGATAATATCGGGGCGAGTAATCGGCCACTCGCCGAGAAGATGACGCAGTACTACTCCGAGATCGACGGTTTCGCCAGTATCTACCCCAATCGGTATTTCACGGCCGAATACGGCAACGTCGATCGCGAATCCCTTGACAAACTCCGTGAGCAGCACGATTGCGGTGACGTTTCGAATGTGGACGCCGATGTAGTGGCGTATTTCAACTCCTTCTGGACCTACGAGACTCTGCAGGATCGACGAATCGAGCTCCTCTTGGATATTCTGTCGACGCTTGGGTTCGATTCGTTTGAGGACGAGTTCGGGATTGAATCCGACCAAGATGAGGTACGCCACGAAATTCGAGAGAAGACGGACCAAGAGTTTGAGAAACGTCTGTCCGTCCGATCGCTTTAACCCCCTCTGAGAAGTCGGTTTTGCGAGTACCTGTCGAAGCCTTCTCAGCTGACTATCCTATCCAGCTTCGCCATCCCCACAGAAGGTGCCGACCTCCTTTGCCGAAACGAAAGGAACGAACGAAACGAATAGAATGAATGGTGTGAAGTAAACGAGGTTGATGAATTGAATTCTCCAAACGAACTGGTTTGTCTTTGGTTGGCCTTTAGCAGAAACGAACAAAACGAACGGAACGAATTGAGTGATAGAAATGAACGCAATTAGTTCAACGAGCGAAACGAACAGTTGGTTTTAACATCGTAGTAATCCTCTCACCGAGTGAAACACCCTCACCGAACGCACCGAACTAAACGACCAAAACGAACGAAACGATCACAACGAGAGAAACGAAGATAATGACCGACACCAATACCGCACGAATCACGGTGGCGAATCAGAAGGGAGGCGCGGGGAAGACAACCGACGTCATTCATACTGGCGGCGCACTCGCCGCCCGAGGTCACGACGTCCTCCTGGTCGACATCGACTACCACGGAGGGCTCACCTGCTCGCTTGGCTACAACGATCTGTACTACGATACCGACCGTACGACGCTGTTCGACGTCCTCGACTTCGACCAGATGGAGTCGGTGAACGACATCATCGTCGAGCACGAGGAATTCGACATCCTTCCCGCCAGCGAGAAACTCGCGAACAACAAGAACATCCAGACGCTGCTTGAGGCGCCGAAGAGTCGCGAGCGGTTGGAGATGACTCTTGACGAGCTCGACAAGGACTACGACTACATCATTGTCGACACGCCGCCATCCCTGAACGTCCTCACCGACAACGCCCTGGTCGCGACCGGCAACGTCGTCATCCCCGTCATTCCCGAGAAGCTCAACGCCAACAGCCTCCAGATTTTCGCGAAGCAGCTGAGTTCCCTCGAACAGGCGTACGGAGACATCAATCGGCTCGCCATCGTCTGTAACCGTGTCGAGCAGAACGCCGAGCACCGTGACACTATCGAGGAGATCAAGTCGGCGTACTCCCTCCCAGTGTTCGAGATCCCGAAGCGGACCGACCTCTCCCAGTCGATTGGCGAGGGTGTGTCCGTCTTCGGCTTCGGCAAGGAGAACCAGCGCGTCGAGGATGCACGCGACCTGTTCAACGAGATCGCCGACCTGTTCGACGAGACGTTTGAGAAGACCGCACCTGAGGAGGTGGAAGCATGACCGACGGCTGGGGCGATGCTTCCGGCATCGAGGGCAACTACGAAGAGGAGGACGATGAGGTCGAATCCAGCGAAACGAGTGAGGTGAGTGAAACGGTGGAAACCAGTTCATCGACCGAAACGACCGAATCGACTTCAACGAGTGAAACGAACGAAACGAGCAAAACGAAGACGAACATCAAGGACGAGTGGAACGGGCGGACGATCTACATTCCCGACGATGTCCTCGACGAGATGGAGGACACCTACCTCGAGTCCCAGCTGAAGCTCCGCAAGGCGGGTCAGGACGAGTTTAAAAAGAACCGCCACTTCTACCCGCTCCTCGTTCAGTTCGGTGTTGAGGCGCTCTCTGAGGCAGATGCCGAGGAAATCCAGACTCGGCTCTCGGAACTCGGCGACTAATGACCTCGCGCAGAGCGGGGCCCGAGATTTTGTATAGCGATATACGATATACAATTTCCTGTAGTGCGGAATTCCGACGGTAAGAGACTCTAGACTCCCGAATTCTCCCGAAGGTTCGAATACAGAAAGTGGTCCTGATTATGCCAATAATCACGACCAGTTTGAAGTACCCCGCCGCCGTCGGTGAAGCACGAATGCTGCAACCGCCTCACGACGACGCTTCCCCCAGGGTAGAGGACCCGAGACCGGGCCCGCAGGACGGTGGAGGGCCGGTGAATGCCTGACCGAGCGCTTTCGACGCCGCTCGACGACAGCTTCGAGCGCTACCTCCAAGACAAGGGGAAAGGCCGCGGCGGCGACGGTGGGAACTATCGACGTAACGCTGCACGCGAGCTCGAACGGTTCGCCGAGTGGGCCGCCGGCGACCGCGGCGCCGACGACTGGACCGGGATCGTCCCCGACGACGTCGACCGCGAGCCGACCTTCGACGATCTCGACGAACGCGTGTTCCGGGAGTACGCCCGACATCTCGGTGGAGATCGGGGACTCAAGCAGAACACAGTACAAACCTATTACCGCTATATCTCTGCCTGGTGTGGCTGGTGCGTCAACGAGGGATATCTCGAGGCGCATTACGCGCAGCGGGCCAGTGCGATGGCGCCGCTGCCGGAGGACGACGGTCGCAAGCCCGGCGACCAGCAGGCCTGGACGTCCGAGCAGCGCCACGCCCTCACCCGTCACGTCGACGAACGGGCCCGCTACGCCGTCGAGGCGTACACGACACTCCCGGAGGGTACTGACCCCCTCGACAAGCAGCGAGCACGCTACGCGGCGCTGAAGGCGGCTCGTGACCGGGCGCTGGTGTTCGTCCTCGCGTACACCGCCGTCCGCGTCGGCGAACTCCTCCGCGATCCGAACGACCCGCGCCGGCGCGGCGTCCGCTGGGAGGACCTCTCCCTCGACGACGGCAGTATGGACGTCTACCGGAAGAAACAGCAATGGGACGCCGCGAGTCTCCCCGACCCGGTGATCTCGCCGCTGCGGAGCTACCGCCAGCTGATGGACCCACCGACGGGGCGCTGGCCGGTGTTTCCCACGTTCGACCAGCGGACGCTCGCAGGGCTCGTCCAGGATGAGCTCGCCGACCGAGGGGAACATACGGAGGCAATCGCCGAACGCCGTGAGGAGTACGCTCGCGACCTCCTCCTGGCGCTCGATGAGGATATTCGGCCGCCCTCGATTACGACGGACGGCACACGATCGATTCTCCAACGGCTCTCAGAAGCTGCAGAGATAGACATCGACCATCCGAAACACGATTACCTTGCTCCACACGGCGGCCGGCGTGGAATGGGTGAAGTTCTCGTTCGAGCATTCGGATACACGGTTGCCGCCCGGTATCTCGACAATTCAGAGGAGATGGTGAGAGAGCGGTATTCACATATCGAGGCCGGAGAACTCGGTGATGTCGCTACTGAGGCGCTCGAGGAGATCGATAGTATACCGTAGTAACATATTTCGAGTGTGAGGGGTAGACCGTCGCGTTCACACCGCGTCGACGGTGAACAGCGAGTCGTCGCTGAGGACGACCTGTACCCGGCGGTGCCAGGCGTCAGCAAAGGCCTCCCGTTGCTGGTCGCTTGCCGATCCGTCGAGAATCCCCTGGAGGTTCCCGATCGCGGGTCCACCGCCAGGAACGTCGCTGACGTGGTAGGCCACTTCGACGGTCTCGTCCGTGTCGGTTCGCCGGAACCGGAACGTCGGGTCCGCCGTGTCCGGGTCGAACGCGTCGAAGACGAGGAGGTCGCGGCGGCCGCCATAGCCGCCGGCGAGCCCGCTGAATCCGTCATCGCCGGTCGCGCCAGTCACGTACGAGATGATGCGGCTCATCACGCCGTACGCGGCATCGTCCTGCGGGCCGGCCGTCTGGACCTCGATTTTGCTCCGGACTGGATAGTCGTCGGGATACAGGGCGTCGAGCCCGAGCTGGACGATCCGGTAGGCGCCCGAGGCTGTCGGACAGGAGTGGCCCGCTTCTTTCACCGCGTCCCGGTAGGTGACGACGAACGGTTCGCCCGGTTCGAGGACGCCGAGGGCCTCCGCGACGGGGTCGCGGATTTCGATCGGGTCGACGTCGTAGTCGACCTGCCAATTGGTTCTCGTCTGGGTCGTGTCAGTCGCAGTCGAATTCGATGTCATGAGTTGTGGTTGTGATCGTGTCTCGTGGTCAGTAGCGGAGCAGTCGCATCCCGTTGAGGATGACGAGGAGGACGCTGGCCTCGTGGACCAGCATTCCCGACGCGAGGGTGACGTAGCTGGTGAGCACGCCCGCGAGGAGGACGGTCACGGTCAACACTGCCAGCCCGACGTTCTCGAGGACGTTCCAGCGCGTCGCCTTGCTCAGTTTGACCGCGTACGGGATCCGTTCGAGATCGTCGGCCATCAACGCCATGTCAGCCGTCTCGATGGCGGTGTCCGTCCCCGCAGCACCCATCGCGATGCCGACGTCGGCGGTCGCCAGCGATGGCGCGTCGTTGATGCCGTCGCCGACCATCGCGACGACGTGGCCGTCGGCCTGGTAGCCCTCGATGACGGACTGCTTGTCCTCGGGGAGGAGTTCGGCACGGTACTCGTCGATACCGACCTCCTCGGCAACGGCAGCGGCCGTCCGCTCGTTGTCGCCGGTGAGCATCACCGTCTCGATGCCAGCGTCTTGGAGCGCCGCGACGACCCCAGGAGCGGCCTCCCGGAGCTCGTCCCGCATCGCAATCGCGCCGATGATGTCCCCGTCTCGAACGACGTGGACGACTGTCTCGCCGCGCCCCTCACGCTCGCGGACGTAGTCGGCGACCCGGCTGGGGACGTCAATGTCGCGGTCGGCCAGCAGTGCGCGGTTGCCGACAACAACTTCCTGGCCATCGGCGTGGGCGATGACGCCCTTGCCAGCGACTACGTCGAAGTCATCCGGATCGGGGACCGACTGGCGCCCCGCGTCCGTATCGTCCGCTTGGGCGACCGTCGTTCCGCCGTCCGTCGCGGCGGTCGGATCCTCGCGGGCCGCGTCGACGATGGCGTCAGCGAGGTGGTGTTCGCTCTTCTTCTCGGCGGTCGCCGCGAGTGAGAGGACCTCGTCATCAGCAACGCCGAACCCCTCAACATCGGCGACGGTGGTCTCGCCCTTTGTGAGGGTGCCGGTCTTGTCGAAGGCGACAAGGTCGATCTTGCCGGCGCGTTCGAGGTGTTCGCCGCCCTTCATCAGCACGCCAGACCGAGCGGCGTTGCCGATGGCCGAGACGATGCTGACCGGTGGCCCGATGACCAGCGCGCCGGGACAGCCGATGACCAACAGGGTCAGCGACAGGATCGCGTTCTGCGTGACGGCGTACGCACCGATAGCGAGCACGATGACGGCCGGCGTGTAATACTTCGCGAACCGGTCAATGAGACTCTCGGTCGGCGACTGAGCCTCTTGGGCCTCCTCGACACGGCGGATGATCCGTTCGAGCGTCGTATCCGAGCCCGCACCCGTCGTTCGGATCTCCAGTGCGCCTTCTTGATTGACCGTCCCGGCGTAGACCTCGTCGCCGTCGGCCTTGTGGACGGGCGCGCTCTCGCCGGTGACTGGTGCTTGGTTGACGGCGCTCTCGCCGTCGACGACGGTGCCGTCAACCGGAATCTTCCCGCCTGGCTTTACGACGACGACTTCGCTCTCTTCGACCTCGCGGGCGGGGACTTCTTGGAGTTCCCCGTCGCGACGGACAGTCGCCGTGTCGGGCGTCATCTCCAGCAGCTCCTGGAGGGCAGTCCGGGTCTTCCGCATCGTCCGTCCCTCGAGGTAGCTGCCGAGGCTGAACAGGAAGACGACGGCGGCGGCCTCCCAGTACTCCCCGATGATGATGGCCCCGATGGCGGCCAGCGTCACCAGCGTCTTGATGCCGAGCGTCCGGTTGGTGACCTCGTGGTAGGCGGTCTTGGCGATGTCGTAGCCACCCACGATCGTCGCGAGGACGAGGATGGCGGCGCTTGCCATCTCGAAACTCGTGAGGTAGCCCAGACTCCAGCCACCGCCGTAGAGCAGGCCGCTCGTTGCCGTGACGATGGCCTTCCGGTGTTTCCGGTAGTACTGCGTGATCGATTGTTTGTTCATGGTGTTAGGCGGGCTGGGGCGTGTACCCCTGGTTTTCGATGGTCTCTGCGAAGACGTAGGGGTCCGCGACGTTGTCGTCGTACTCGATTTCGACGCGGCCGGTCGCGTAGTGGACTTCGACGTGCTGGACGCCGTCGACGTTCGACAGGGCGCGTTCGACGGTGCTCGCGCAGGTCGGGCAATCGAAGTCGAGGACGCGGAATTGGGTTGTGTCGCTCATTACAGTTTGAGGTAGTGCCCATACCCCAATAAGTATTTTTTAGATGATATGTTTGAATTCGGAGACGGGTCGTTGGAACAGTCAAACAGGTCGTCTAGGGCTTTTGCTATCCCGGATCCATTCTGTACTCGACTCCACGATAGATACCTGCCTGACTTCTGTCCCGCTACCTTTTCCCGCGTGCTCGCGCTCAGTTCTCGTATGAGTAATTCCGATGCCGACCACCGTCTCGACGACATTGCGGTGCGAGACACCCGGGTTTCGGACGCCATCGACGAGCCGATGCGGGCAATGATCCTCGATATTCTGGCCGAGGAGGCCCTGACTGCGACCGAGGTCCACGGGCGTCTTGAGGACCGCGGCGTCGACCGGACGGAGAACACGGTTCGCCACCACATCAACGAGCTCCGGGACGCGGGCCTTGTCGATGTCGTTCGCTTCGAGGAGGGGCGCGGTGGGACGACGAAGTACTACCACGCAAACACGATCGTCCTCTCGTACTCACTACCAGATTCGGCCGACGCCGCCGTCGAGGAGATGGTCGATGCCGTCCAGCCCCAGATTACGGACGTACTCGCCACGCTCACGGACGCGTACGACGACACGATTGAGGAAATCGTCGCGGACATGCAGCCCTGTGAACACTGTCGAACCCAGAAGTACGAGACGTACGTCCTCCTGACTGTCCTGCGGCGTGCGTTCGTCCGGTCGTACCGGGACTGAGCTTCGAACCCACCAGCTACCGCTCTTTGGCGGTATTTCCGACGGGAAACGGTCGATTGGAAATAGATTCGACGATTGGACGCCAACCGTTTTCCCCCACCGTCCTGACTCTGGTAATGGGACCACTACATCGTGTCCGACCGCCCGGTGGGAACTCTATGCAATCAGCACAACTCCTCGAACTCGCACAGCTTCTCGAACAGTACGTCAGCCTCGGCGTCTTCCTGGTTGCAGCCGCGCTCGGCGCGTTCAGTTATCGCGCGTGGCGCCGCGAGCGTGACCCGCGAATGCGAATCGTTGCAGTCGGGTACGGTATGTTCGGCCTCTACGGACTCATCGTGTTCCTCGAATACTTCTTGATCCCGTACCTCCCCTACGCAACCCTCGAACTGCTCGAACACGCCAGTGCGCTACTCATATTGGGCGGCCTGCTCACGTTCTTCGTCGCCCTTGCCAGAACCTGAGCAATGTCGGAGCCAGACCTGGAGTTAGCGTCCCGCCGGGCAATCTACCAGTCCGTCGCCGACAACCCAGGCATCCACTTCCGCCGGCTCCTTGACGAACTCGAGTACGCGCAGGGGACGCTCCAGTACCAGCTCCGGTGGCTCGTCGATGAAGGCCTCATAGAGGTGTCCGACGATGGCCAGTACACCCGCTATTACCCGGCCGCCGAGTTCGATGAGACCGACCGGACTGTAATGAACGCCCTCCGGCGGGAATACAGCCGTCGAATCCTCGCCCATCTCCTCGCGGACGGGCCGCTCACAACGAGCGAACTGAGCGACCGCCTGGACAAAGCCCAGTCGACCATCTCGTGGCATCTCTCGAACCTTACTGATGCCGGTCTCGTCACGAAAGAGCGGGATGGCCGGCGCGTCATATACGAGGTCACCGATGCGGACCGCGTCACGTATCTCTACACGATCCACCGTCAGTCGTTCACAGACCGCGTCGTTGACCGGCTGCTGGACCTCTGGGAGGGTTATTGAGGGGACGTCCCGACCGTGACTGTACCACGGAGCACGAGCAGACGCAACAGGAGCACGTACACGAGAAACATGACTGTCGGCCCGAGAAGCGGGGTGATGAGACCCGTCAAATCGGTGCCGATGGCAGCCGCATGAAGCGTCGCGAATACAAACCCGCCGTAGGCGAACGCATGGACGACCCGAGGCCCCCACGGCTGATCGAACCGCGTCGCATCCGTGAACCCGAGAACGGCGACGACGAGCAACAGTAGCGCTCCGACACCGACGGCGATCCCGCCGAGGAAGTACGACAGCGAATACGCCGGTGCCGGTGCTTGCCCGGTGACCACGAACCAACTATCGAGGATACCTAGGCCTGCGTGGAGTGCGGTCACGATCATTGCGAACACCGAGAGTTCGATGTGAACGCGTTGCGCACCCCTGTGGAGGATACCAAATGCCTCGGTATTGTAGAAGATGCCCGTGAGGACAGCGAGGTACAGCAACGGATACGCTACCAGGGCGGCACCCCGGTCGAGTAGCCACACGAGTTCGGACATCACGAGGCCCCCGTCGTTTCGACGACGTCCGGACAGCCATCCGAGTCCTGGAACCCGTTGTCCGTTTCCGGCCGCGTCGGACACTGATCCCCTGAATCGGGGACTCCGTCACCGTCATAATCGTCGGGTGCTTGGCGCGTCGGGACCGTCTGATCGACTAGGTCCGACTGTTTCTGTTCGGCCGCTTGAGTCGCCCGGACGTTTCCGATCTGCCAGAGTAGCGGGGCCGCAACGAGCAACATGAAGATTGCGGCGACCGTGATGCGTTGCTTACGCGTCCAAGACATGGGTGTCGAAGCCGTCGGTCATATGAAACACGCCCTCGTGAACGATGAGCGCCTTGAGTCCATCCCAATCTTCGGCAAGTGCTTTGGCCTCATCGAGCGGCAGAGCGGCGAGCGTCGTCGCGAGTGCGTCGGCTTCCACACAATCCCGTTCAGCGAGGACAGTTACCGATTCGTGTCGCGAACCGAGCCGTTCGGTCGCTGGGTCGTAGATGTGGTCGGTGCCGTCACGCTCGCGGCGATAGCTTCCGGAGGTGGCAACGGCCCAATTTGTCTCGAGGACCTTCAGCGGCTTCGCGTCGCCGTAGGGACTTTCGATGCTGACCGGACCGGTCGGGGGCGACATGTCGCCACCGCCGCTGACGAATCCGCGTCGGCCGAATCCGGCGAGTGTTTCCGTGGCTTGATCGACGATGTATCCCTTGGCGAGGCCGTTGAGATCGAGAGTGACGTCGGTATTGACGTGGTGCCCGCTGATACTGACTGTTCCAGTCTCGAACGGTTCGGAGATGGAGTCGTCGTCTCCGCGCAGATACGCCTTGAGGGAGTGTTCGACGCTTCCTTGGTGGATGTCGAAGATGCTCTCAGTTCGTTCGTAGTATTCGAGCCCACGATGTACGAGGCGAGCGACGTGTTTGTTTTCGACTGCTCCCCGGCTGTTGAGTCGACTGACACCGCTGTCGGCGTCGAACGCGTTCAATTGGTCTTCGAGCTCCTCGACCGTCTGTCTGGCGGCGGCCGCCGCAGCGGCGGCTCGGACCCCCTTCACTTCGACGTGAAACGACGTATCGCAACACGGAAAATCACGGCACGCGCCTCCTACCCGTTCGTACGCTGTTTCGAGAGCCATCATTCGCTGCCCTTAGTCCTCTTCCTCGTATTCTTCGTGGTCTTCGTGTTCCTCTTCGTTGTCTTCGGACTCTCCATCCTCATGTTCCTCGTACTCTTCCTCGCGGTCCTCGTCGTAGCCGGACTGGGTCTGTACAGCGGGCGTGAAATCCTGATTGGGCGTGGGAGCATCAGCTCCGACCTGCTGTGCCCCATTGGTGTCATCGCTGACTGAATCGGCCGGCTGTCCGAGGCCGATGCCAGGGAACGCGAGTCCCCCAGCGACGACCGTCGTTAGGAGTGCACCGGCGAGGGTGAACGCGACGAGTCGGTTGTTCGGAACGGGAATACGCATTGTTTGCAATCGAGCAGAGACATGCGGTGGTAAAGTGCATTCGCGTCCAGCTATCGAATCGTCGTACAGTCATCGAATAGTCTGGCTGATTGAGTTCGGTGTCCAGCCCTTCGACCCTGACAACCAGACGCTTCACGTACGACCGCCTGGCGACCGTCAGAATGGTTGTTCGACCGCAGTACTACGGGCTATACTTCCATGTGTTCCTTGACGAACCAGTGGATGATGTGGCCCTCGGCGCGATGGAGCACGTCGCTACACGTTGCGTTCGCAACGTCAAGGACATCGGCCACATCGCTCAGCGTCGAGTCTCGCGGCGCGCGATAGTAGCCCGCTTCGACTGCTGCTACCAGCACTTCCTGCTGGCGTTCAGTCAGCAGTCGGTCTGCCTGGCTCGCGTCGATTTCGCGGACGAATTCGATGTCGAAATCGATTCCCACGTCGTCAAGGTGCGTGCGGAGGCTTGACAGTCGGCTGTTCGACGTTGTGACCTCCCACGTCGCCACGCCGTCCTGGATGTCGAAGGGCATCTTGAGCGGGACACCCGCCCGCCAGACCGGCAGCAGTGGGAGCGGATTTTCGGTCTGTATCTGGAGGAGGGCTTCGTCGTCGTGTTTCCAGAGCAGTTCGAGGCTCTCGACGTCGTCGCGGGCCTGGATATCGGTGATGATGGGGAGCGGGGTCGCCGCCGTGAGTCGGACGAGGCCGATGCCCATGTTTTCGCCGGGGATGCTCGTCACGACCTGGAACAGCAGTTCGGGGTGGGACGCGGAGATGTCGCCGATCCAGGTGTGTTCTGGCATGTCGATAGTGAGCTTCGCGTGAGGCATTGCTTGTGTGTCTCTTCAAGGACGACTTATGCATACCGGATAATGCGAATATATTCGCACCTACCTCGAAAATTCGCGCTACCGACTAACCAGCCTAGGCTCGAAGTCTCACCCGATGCTGACAGTCACTGTACCTTGGACCGGCGGCCAGCCGAGGGATGAATTCGTCGCTCGACGGGTGATTCGCCGATGACGCCGGGCGTGAGCAAGTGGATCGCGGACAACACCCGCGTCGTGCTCGCGGTCATGCTCGTGGCGTCGGCGGTCGCGGCCGCGGGCGTCCCAATGGTCGACCGCTCGACCTCACTGGATCAGTTCCAGACTGACGCCGACGAGGCTGACGCACTTGATTACGCCGACGCGAACTTCTCTACAGGGGACACAGAGACGACAAGTGCCCAGATTATCGTCCAAGACGATGACGTCCTCGACAAGGAAACACTTGTCTCTATGCTCGAGTACGAGCAGACGCTTCGAAACAACGAGACAATCAACGAGACGCTCGCCGAGAACGATTCGATACGAAGCATTGGGAATCTCATCGCAACCACCGCTATCCGCCAGGAACGGACCGAGGACCTTCGAACCCGTCAGGTAGAACTCAACCAAACGAGACGAGCGCTAGACGAGGCTGTCATCTCACTCGGACGAAACCCCAACGCCAGTACCAACCAGACGTTCGAAGCAATCGACGCGAACACATCCGTCACCCTCACGGCCCAAGAGTACTCCATCTTCAAGGATAGCGTCCAACAGCGACGCTCGACGGACACCACCACGAACTCCAGCAACCAAACCACGACCGGGATGGACAATCGGACCGTCGGGCAACGGATTCTTGCTGAGGAATACACGGAGTTGTCCGAGGACCGGCAAGCGGTCAAGACGCTTGAGCCAACGCTGGATGCCCAACTCGACGAACTCCGCTCACTGAACGATTCACAGGTCAATACCCTCGCATCGGACGCATTTACCGAAAACACGAACGGATCGTCGCAAGCGCTTGCGTTTATGCCCGATTACTACGAGCCGGGATCCTCTGAGACGAACGCGACGCTGATGGTCGTCACACAAGAGACGCCTGGCGGGTCGTTTGCGCCGGGCGACGCGCCAGCAGAAATCGAGGATAGCCAGGCGGCTATGACAGACCTCGCATCGGAGAGTGAGTCGATGTCCGTGTTGATCTACGGGGACGGCATCGTCTCTACGGAGATCACGGACTCCATGGTCGATAGCATCCTGCTGGTCGGCCCGCTCGCTATCGTGTTTGTCCTCCTCGTGCTCGTGGTCGTTTACCGGGACCCGCTTGATATCTTGCTCGGACTGCTCGGCGTCGCGCTCGTTCTCGTGTGGACGTTCGGGACGATGGGCTGGTTCGACATCGCATTCAGCCAGCCGTTCATCGTCGTGCTCGTCCTCCTCATCGGTCTCTCTATCGACTACGGTCTCCACGTCGTGATGCGGTATCGGGAAGCCCGCGAGTCCAGCGACACACCACCACGTCGCGCCATGACCGTTGCACTCGGGACAGTCGGCGTAGCTCTCGTCTACGTCACAACGACGACTGCTATCGGATTCCTTTCGAATCTCACGAGCCCATTGGCTGTCTTCCGTGAACTTGGCATCGTCAGCGCGATCGGGATTGTCTCCACGCTCCTCGTGTTCGGAACGCTCATCCCGGCACTCAAGGTTGAACTCGATGGGGTCCTCGAGTCCCACGGCGTCAACAGAGTAAAACCGGCGGTCGGGACCAGCCGCGGGCCGATCAACCGCCTGCTTGACACCGGCGCGACCCTCGCCACAAAAGCCCCATACGTCGTCATCATCGTCGCGCTCCTCGTCAGTGGCGCGGGAGCCTACGGCGCGACAGACATCGATGCAAGTTTCGAACAATCCGATTTCCTCGCCGAAGACCCGTCTGATTGGGTGAAAGACCTTCCCGAACCGGTCGCACCGGGAACGTACACGGCAGAGACGACAATCAACACGCTCGATTCGGACTTCGTCAGACGGGATACGACAGCGACAATACTCGTCAAAGGCGACGTGACCGATCCAGCGACGCTGGACCGGATCGATGCAGCGCGGGAAAACGCTAGTGACCTGAGTACAACGGAAACGTACGCCAACGGCGAAGCCGCGATCTCCGACCCGGTCACGATGATGGACCGCGTCGCAGCGCGGAACGAATCGTTCAACGCGACGCTTGCGGCCGCCGACACGGACGGCGACGGCGTTCCAGACCAGAACGTAACGGCCGTCTACGACGAACTCTATCGCGTTGCGCCCGACGACGCCGGGAACGTGCTCAACCGGAAGGATGGCGACTACGAAGCAGCCCGGATGGTCGTGACCGTCAGTGGCAGTGTCGAAGACGACACAGTGCACGACCAGATGGATTGGGTTGCCGAAGACGTCGAAGGAGAGGGCGTCTCCGCGATAGCGACGGGTGACGTAATCGTCAATCAGATCACGGCCGACCAGCTCGCGCAGACAGCCATACTGAGTCTAATCGTCGCGCTCCTGTCGGTGCTCGCCGTTATTGCAATCGCTTACCGCATCACGGAGGGCAGTGCGTCGCTCGGAGTCATCACGATCGTCCCGGTGGCGTTCACGCTGACGTGGGTGCTCGGGACGATGGCGCTGCTTGACA
This sequence comes from Halorubrum salipaludis, assembly GCF_002286985.1. Taxonomy (GTDB): domain Archaea; phylum Halobacteriota; class Halobacteria; order Halobacteriales; family Haloferacaceae; genus Halorubrum; species Halorubrum salipaludis. Next base: position 69,776 of record NZ_NSKC01000010.1, read on the forward strand.
TCCCGTTCAACATCGTTACTGGCATGATAACCGGGCTAACGATTGGGCTCGGAGTGGACTACAGTTTACACGTCAGCGAGCGGTTCAACCAAGAACTCGAAGACGCGGAGACAGTCGCGGTGGCGCTGCACGAAACCATCACTGGCACTGGCGGCGCGCTGCTGTCGAGCGCAGCGACGACGGCCAGTGGGTTCGCCGTGTTGCTCGTCGCTATCCTCCCGTTCCTTCAGTCGTTCGGGCTTATCACGGCACTCACAATCGTCTTCGCGTTCCTCGCCAGCGTGTTCGTCCTCCCGAGCCTGCTGGTCGTCTGGGCGCGTCTTACGGGACACGGCGAAGATGCAGACACTGACGACTCCCAATACGAGGATGCACGTGACACATCTACCATCACGGAATCGACCGTGACGAGAACCATAGATCCGAGTTACGTGCTGCCCGACGAGTCCGTCTCAGTGACCGTCTTGCTCCAGGGATTGAACGGTCGCGTATCGCTGCAAGAGTCGGCTCCCAGCGAGTTCGACACGCTCGAAATTGAACCGGAACCCGTTGCCACAAACCGGCGTGATGGAACGGTGGCTGTGTATTGGGACATCGAAGAACCAACGAGGGATGCAACCGTTTCGTACACTGTCGACCTGCCTTCGGAAAGCGGCGATGGGCTCGAATTGGCGTTCGACGGCAGGGCCGAAAGCGCGGACGGCCAGTACGTGATTGGCGGCGATGAGACCGCTGTCGTCGTAAGTGATGTCTTTCAGCGCGTCTTGGAACGAGGTGAAGTCACTGATGCGGATATCGAGACTGCTGTCGGCCGTGAGGGTGTCACGGATGCGGAGTTCGACCGGCTTCGCCGAGCTTGGCTCGAAGAAGACTGAAGGCTGCTATTTTTACATTCTGTATCTCAACTGCTGAGGAGTTCGACGAGACTGACGGTATCTCGATCCGAGGCTGGGTTGCTCTTCTAGTGCGTTCCGGGAGAACGGGAATCAACGGCAGGTATATCGGTGTTTGGGTGGAAATATGACCTGTATGACCTCAGACCGTGTTATCGACCTCCTGCAGAAGGCGTATGGTGATGAGATGGAGACCGTGATGAACTACCAGACGAATGCGATTGTCCTAGATGGCGTCCGGGCCGAGGAGATCAAGCAGAGCCTCCAGCAAGACATTCAGGAGGAACTGACCCACGCCAAGCAACTCGGAAATCGACTCAAGCAGTTAGACGCCCGCCCGCCCAGTTCGGCGGAATTCACCGCTCGGCAGGACTCGCTGCGACCGCCCGAAGATTCGACCGACGTGCTCTCGGTTATCCGGGGCGTTCTCGACGCCGAAGGGGACGCTATCGACACGTACCGGTCGCTCATCGACGCTGCCGAGGACGCCGATGATCCTGTCACCGAAGATCTCGCAGTGACGGTTCTCGCCGACGAAGAGGCCCATCAAACTGAATTCCGGGGCTTCGAAAAGGAGTATCAGGACGACTGAGCCACCTCGTCAGGGGAGCGCAAAGCGCAATGATATCGCCCCACACGAGACGAGCGAAAATGTGACCAGTTCGAGTGATCAAGCGGCAGTCGCTTCACGACTCCGTTCGGGGGGTCTCCGTGCCTTCCAGTAGAGGTATGCGAGAACGACGATGAGTATCGCCTGGAGTGTTTTATCCACGTACCCGAGCGTCGTGTATTCGCCGGCTTTCGCCACGTACCAGAGCGGAAATTGCACCGCCGTATACGCGATCCCCACCAGATAGAGAAGGGGTCGACGGTAATCCAAAAGGAACAATACGGCGGCACCGAGGAACCCGACTCCCGCAAGTGAAACGGGAATCCGTCCTTCGATGAGTCCGGCGTACACGTGGATGAGTCCGGTCATCAGGACGAGTAGAATCGCGAACCAGTGGGTTGGGGTGAGTGAGTCCGTCCTGATGTAGTCGCTAACCGTCTTGCCCATAGTTAAGATAGATGCTACGAGCGGTTAAACTCCATTTCGAACACTTTCGCCATACCATCAAATTTCAGGGACATCGAGCCACCGACAACCATCCGTACGAGCTCGAGTGCGAACAGCGCCGTCGTCACGGTAATCGAAACTGCGCCGATCAAAACCAGTACGGGGGGCAGCACGAGGTAGATCTCCGAGAGGGTGCCGATCGCTATTGGGAAGTCCGGCCAGCGCCAGGAGCGAATTCCAACGAGCACGACGCTATCGAGCGGGTAACCACAGGAGCAGTGCCCCGAAAACGATGCTGAGCAGCGAACAGATTCCCGTGGGCGTGTGCGAGACGAAAAGTGGGGGCTCACGTTCGCCCCGCGATTCATGCTTCACGGCCTGGAGCGAGGTCACCCATGTAGATCAAAAAGAATCCGTAGAGCATGAACAAGACCATTACTCCGAGGCTGATTCCGATGTTCCCCTTCCCGATAGCTGAGTCGGACATGTGGCGTGTAAATCATCTTCCATTGATATGGGTGTTAGGCGAATTGAAGAAGGGAGTCGTTGGATGGAGTTCAGTCTCCAAATCGTATCAGTGTGGTCGACCACGCAACACCAACTTATCACGAATATATTCGATATACGCTATGTTGTTCGTGTGAATCCATTTGGGGTCTACGCCCGTATACACACTATGGCACGCCACCCGATCCGGTTTACCCCCTTCCACCTTGCAGGTGCACTGTTCCTGCTTGCTGGCCTCGTACTGGCTGTTTACCATGGTCTTGCACAGTTCGATCTCGTTTCAGGACTCGGCTGGGTTTCGTGGAGTCACATCCACTTCGTGACGATCGGCGGTTTCACGCAGCTCCTGTTCGGGATGCTCCCGCAGCTCATGGCTCGAAAACTCGGTCGACCACTGCCACCGAAGTACTACGACTGGTTGAATTTTATTGGATTGAACAGCGGGTTTCTCTTCCTGTGGTACGGACGCGGGTGGGGTCATACGTGGGCGTTTGATGGCGGACTCGTCGCGATCTGGCTGCTCGTTGCCGGATTGCTGGTCGTGATGTTGCGGATGGTCATGCAAAGCGCTCGCGCGTGGGATGCAACGGTCGGGTTGTACCTGGCGTCGGTTTTCGTGTTCCTGTGGGGGATCACGTACGCGTACGGACTGTTCGCCCACGTCTGGCAGGTTCCCGGGGGCTGGCTCGGCTTGCGCGAAGCTCACGTCCACGCCAACGCCTGGGGCTTTCTCGGGCTCGCGGCCATCGGCACGCTCTACGACCTCTTTCCTCGCCTGCTCGATACCGATCTCTACAGCGAGCAGTTACGGAACTACTCGGCGTGGTTCTTCGTCGCCGGCATCTTCCCGCTGATCACCGGCCCCTGGATCGGGATGGGGCGGACAGTCACGGCCACTGGGCTGGTTCTCTTCGCGACAGGCTTCGGACTGTACCTGTACAACCTGGTCCAGACGTACCGATCGGCGGACACTCGGTCGGGCATCACTCTGTCGGTGCTGGCGGCCCAGTTTTGGATGCTTGGGCCGGCGGGGTTCGCACCATTCGTCCTGTTCGGTGTCGAGTGGGTGGACCCAGCGTATATCGAGGCTGGCGCTCTCCACTTCTTCTTCATGGGGTGGGCACTCCCGATCGCGCTGGCCGGACTTTTGCTTTACTTCCGGAACCTCCCAGCCCTGCGTGGGGACCGACTCGGCCTCAGTGGTCGCGTCGATTCGACGGATCTTCTCCCGGACGGGATCGTCCCGTCGGTGATCCCAAGCTGGATGGTCTGGGTTTGGAACATCGCGATCTTGGTGGTGGGCGTCGGCTTTTTCTATCAGGATCAGCCGTGGTCAGCATACCTTTTCGGCTCCGGATACACCGCACTCGTCGTCTTGTGGCTCTATGAACTAACACAGGCATTCCGCTTGCGTTGGACTCTCCAGGCTGACTCCGAGGCGACCACCGACACGGACCTCTGAGAACCGACTGTCCCTCCTCGTTATTTCGGTGAGTTCTGGAATCCTCTTCGCAGAAAACTGAACCCTGATTCTCATCGAATCGGATTCGGGGGGAGATTGATGTCGTTGCCTATCACATATTTAACTACTGTGACTGATCCGCTCCCATTCGATGCCGTCCGTGAACTCGACGTCGACGGGACGACGTACAAGATGGCTGATCTTCGAGCACTCGAAGAACAGGGGCTCTGCGATCTCGATACGCTCCCCGTGAGTATCCGGATCCTCCTGGAATCGGTGCTCCGGAACGCCGACGGCGACACGATTACTGCATCGGACGTCAGGAATGCTGCTGGCTGGGAGCCAGACGTACCGGACGCGGAGGTACCGTTCTCGCCGTCTCGGGTAGTACTACAGGACCTTACCGGCGTGCCCGCAGTCGTTGACTTAGCAGCCCTTCGCTCCGAAGTCGAGCGCAAAGATCGCTATCCGAGCTTGGTCGAACCGGAAATTCCCATCGACCTCGTCATCGACCACAGCGTCCAGGTCGACTACTTCGACTCCGAGGACGCCTACGAGAAGAACGTCGAACTGGAGTACGAGCGCAACGCCGAGCGGTATCGCGCGATCAAGTGGGCACAGAACGCTTTCGAGAATTTCAACGTCGTCCCGCCGGGCACCGGCATCGTCCACCAGGTAAATCTCGAACACCTCGGTCGCGTCGTCCACGCCCGCGAACAGGACGCCGAGAACTGGCTCTTGCCGGACACGCTCGTCGGGACGGACAGCCACACCCCGATGATCGGCGGCATCGGTGTCGTCGGTTGGGGCGTCGGTGGCATCGAAGCTGAAGCGGCGATGCTCGGCCAGCCGATCACGATGAAACTCCCCGAGGTTGTCGGCGTCTGCCTCGAGGGTGAATTACCCGAGGGCGCGACGGCCACGGATCTTGTACTTCACATCACTGAACGGCTCCGCGAGGTTGGCGTCGTCGACCGGTTCGTCGAGTTCTTCGGCCCCGGCGTGGAGACCCTCACCGTACCCGACCGGGCAACGATCGCCAATATGGCGCCCGAACAGGGCTCGACGATCAGCATGTTCCCGGTCGACGAGCAGACGCTCGACTATCTCGAACTCACCGGACGCGACCCCGACCACATCGACCTCGTCCGCGAATACCTCGAAGCGCAAGGGCTGTTCGGGGAACAGGAACCAGAGTACACGGAGGTCGTCGAGTTCGATCTTTCGACTGTCGAACCGAGTCTGGCCGGTCACAAGCGGCCACAGGACCGGATCCCGATGGGGGACGTGAAACAGAGCTTCCGGGAACTTCTCTACGGTGAGTTCGAAGACAACCTCGACGACGTCGACGAGGATGCTCTACAGCGGTGGCTCGGTGAAGGTGGTGCAGCCGGTGTGGAGGCCGACGGCGGCGTCCAGGTCAAAACTGAATCCGAACTGCATCCGTTAACCAAACGCGTCGAAGTCAACCTTGACGGTGAAACGGTCGAAATTGAACATGGTGATGTCTTAGTCAGCGCCATCACGAGCTGTACGAACACGTCGAACCCGTCGGTGATGATCGCTGCTGGACTGCTCGCCCAGAACGCCGTCGAAAAAGGCTTGGATGTCCCGCCCTACGTCAAGACGAGCCTCGCACCCGGCAGCCGCGTCGTCACGCAATATCTCGAAAAATCGGGACTGCTTCCGTATCTCGAAGAGCTCGGGTACGCCGTCGTCGGCTACGGCTGTACCACTTGTATCGGCAACACCGGACCACTTCCCGACCCTATCGAACAGGCCATCGACGACCACGACCTCTGGACGACGAGTGTCCTCTCGGGGAACCGTAACTTCGAGGCGCGTATCCACCCGAAGATCCGCGCGAACTACCTCGCGAGCCCGCCGCTCGTGGTCGCTTACGGGCTCGCAGGACGGATGGACATCGACCTCGAACAAGAGCCGCTGGGCACTGACACTGAAGGTGACCCAGTCTATCTGGCTGACATCTGGCCCGATGCAGAGGACGTGCAGGCAGCAATCCATGAGAACGTCTCTCCGGAGATGTTCGAGGAGAAGTATGCCTCCGTGTTCGAGGGTGACGAGCGGTGGGCTGCTCTCGATGCGCCCAGCGGTGACGTCTACGAGTGGGACGACGACTCGACGTACATTCGTGAGCCGCCGTTCTTCCAGGACTTCCCGCTAGAGAAACCCGGCGTCGCCGATATCGAGGACGCACGCTGTCTGCTGACGCTCGGCGATACCGTTACCACCGACCACATCAGTCCTGCTGGCCCGTTCGGGGCTGATCTCCCTGCCGGCCAGTGGTTGCTCGATCACGGCGTCGAACCGTACGAATTCAACACGTACGGCGCACGTCGTGGCAATCACGAGGTGATGATGCGAGGGACGTTCGCCAACGTTCGTATCGAGAACGAGATGCTTGACGACGCTGAGGGCGGCTACACAATTCATCACCCGTCTGATGAGCAGACCACCGTCTTCGAGGGCAGCCAACGCTACCGGGAGGAGGGCACCCCACTCATCGTGATGGCTGGCGAGGAGTTCGGTACTGGATCCAGCCGGGACTGGGCGGCGAAAGGAACGGACCTGCTCGGTGTCCGTGCAACCATCGCCGAGAGTTACGAGCGTATCTACCGGGACAACCTCGTCGGTATGGGTGTGCTCCCCCTGCAGTTCGATGATAGCGACTCGTGGGAATCTCTCAGTCTGGATGGGTCGGAGGTCTTCACGATCCACGGCCTTGATGACGGCCTCGACGTGATGGATAAGCTGACCGTTATCGCCGAGCGTGCGGGCGGTTCGACTGTCGAGTTCCCGGTCACGGCACAGGTCGGTACGCCGGCCGCTGTGACGTATATTGAACACGGCGGGATACTACACTACGTCCTTAGACAACTCCTCACACAGTAGTCCTTCTCGCCTGAATCTATCTGTTTCTGCTGGCGTATTTTTAAGCTTGCGCGAGGAATGTGTACAGTGCAATATGACCTCACAAGAGATCCAGCTGAAAAGCACCGTTGGCGGATTTACAGCAACTGGCCAGCTCCACACGTTGAGTGTTTGGTTCATACTCGCCCTCCGCCTGATGATGGGGATTGCGTTCCTCCAGAGTGGCGTCGACAAGGTTCTATCGGGGAGTTTTAGCGCCGCGGGATATCTGCAGAACGCCCCCTCTGCGAATGGGAGTCCGGTAGCAGATCTGTTCGTCGCAATGGGAGAGACACCGTGGTTCGTCGACTTCGTGAATATCGCCGTCCCGTGGGGAGAACTCCTCATCGGTCTCGGCCTGCTCGTGGGGTTCATCACTCGGTTTGCCGCATTTTGGGGTGCATTCATGATGCTCCTGTTCTACCTCGGCAACTGGGACGTCAGCCACGGTTACATCAACGGCGACTTCGCGTACATGCTCGTGTTCCTCTCCGTCGCCGCCTTCGGTGCGGGACGTATCCTCGGGCTTGACGCCTACATTGAGAGTTACGATGTCGGCGGCGAGACACTCGCTGAACGCTACCCGTGGGCACGCTACGTTTTGGGATAGCCGAATTCTATGAATATGTTACGCACATAGTGGAAAGCTCGACTCGCGTTGCCACCGACGTCGAATCACACCTGAAACAACTCACCCAATAATGGACGATCATAATCAACCGGCGAACGGCGATCCACATCATCACAGCTCACAGAGGCCGGAGCCAAGTGAGCAATTGCCCCAGAAAGCAGAAGCTAACTCCTCTCATCACGCGGACGACAACGGAACGCATAGTCAACACGAGGGACCCGACGGACAGAGCGGAATGCACGAAGGTCACGAGCAACTGTTCCGTCGGCGCTTCTTCGTCTCGACGCTCCTCTCGATCCCCGTCCTCCTGTACAGCGAAACGTTACAGGAGTGGCTTGGATTCTCCGTCCCAGCGTTTCCGGGCAGCGAATGGATCAATCCCGTCTTTGCAGTGATCGTCTTCGGATACGGTGGCATTCCGTTCCTCCGGATGGCGATGCCGGAACTGAAAGACCGGTCGCCGGGGATGATGACGCTGATCTCGATGGCCATCTCGGTCGCGTTCATCTACAGCCTCGCGAGTGTGGTCTTTCCGACGCAATCGGCGTTCTTCTGGGAGCTCGTTACGCTGATCGACATCATGCTGCTCGGGCACTGGATCGAGATGCGGTCGGTCCGGCGGGCCTCCAGCGCGCTCGACGAACTGGCGAAACTGATGCCAGACACCGCCGAGCGAATCACCGAGTCCGGTGATACCGAGGAAGTCCCTGTCAGTGAACTCTCAGAGGGCGACCTCATGCTCGTCCGGCCAGGCGCGAGCGTGCCCGCCGACGGCGTCGTCGAAGAGGGCGATTCGGACGTCAACGAGTCGATGATCACCGGCGAGTCGAAACCGGTCTCGAAGGACCCCGGCGACGAGGTCATCGGCGGGACCATCAACGGCGACGGCAGCCTCCGCGTGCGCGTCGGTGCGACGGGCGAGGAGACGACGCTCGCGGGCATCATGCGCCTCGTCGAGGAAGCCCAACAGAGCAAATCCAAGACACAGGTGCTGGCCGACCGCGCGGCTGGCTGGCTGTTCTACGTCGCGCTCGGGGCGGCAGTCGTGACCGCAATCGCGTGGACGGTCGCGGTCTCGTTCGACGCGACCGTCATCGAGCGCGTCGTAACGGTGCTCGTCATCGCCTGCCCACACGCACTTGGGCTCGCCATCCCCCTCGTGGTCGCGATCAACACGTCGCTCGCTGCTCGGAACGGGATGCTCGTTCGCGACCGGATCGCGATGGAGGACGCACGGAATCTGGACGCGATCATCTTCGACAAGACGGGGACGCTCACCGAAGGCGAACACGGCGTCGTCGACATGGCGACCGTCGACGGCGTCGACGAGGACGACGCGCTCGCGCTGGCGGCGGCCGTCGAGAGCGATTCCGAGCACATGATCGCGCAAGCCATCCGCGAGGCAGCCGACGAGTATGATCTTCGCGCACCTGACGCGACCGACTTCGAGGCGATCAAAGGCCGAGGCGTCCGCGCGAATGTCGATGGAAACGAGGTCTACGTCGGCGGGCCGAACCTGTTGACCCAACTCGATAGCGAGAGGCCGGACCATCTCCAGCGCTTCGCGGACGAGGCCGGCGAGAACGCACAGACGGTGGTGTATCTCGTTCGTGAAGGAGAGCTGATCGCTGCGTTCGCGATGGCCGACGTGATCCGCGAGGAGAGTTACCGCGTCGTCGACGCCCTCCACGACCTGGGCATCGAGGTGGCGATGCTGACTGGAGACTCCCAAGACGTCGCCGACGCTGTCGCCGACGAGTTGGGTATTGACACGGTGTTTGCGGAGGTCCTCCCCGAAGACAAGGACGAGAAAGTGCAGGAACTCCAGGATCAGGGGAAGCTCGTGGGGATGGTCGGCGACGGCGTGAACGACGCGCCCGCACTGACGCGAGCCGACGTCGGCATCGCAATCGGCAGTGGTACTGACGTTGCCGTCCAGTCGGCGGACGTCATTCTCGTCCAGAACAACCCGATGGACGTCGTTCGGCTCGTGAAACTCAGCAAGGCCAGCTACCGAAAGATGCAGGAGAACATCGTCTGGGCCGCCGGCTACAACGTCTTCGCACTCCCACTTGCAGCTGGCGTCCTTGCGCCGATCGGGATTCTGCTGTCCCCCGCCGTTGGCGCCCTCCTGATGTCTCTGAGTACGGTGATTGTCGCAATCAACGCACAGCTGCTCCGCCGCGTGGATCTGTCCATCCCCAATCTTCCAGGTGGGACACCATCTACGGAGCCACAGCCCGCCGACTGAGGTCCTTTCTGGCTACTTCAAGAGGGATTCCGTCGGGTTGACCGTCGCTTCGGACAGTCCGGTGGGTGCTACGTAGGAACCGATTCTTTGCTCTCCAGATACTGGTTTTCCCACTCACGACGCGCCCTGATTTCGCGTTGTCCACGCTGTGTGAGTGTATACACGTTCGTCCGCTTGTCGAGTTCACCTTTCTTGAGGAGGCCTTTATCGACGAGGTCGTCGAGGTTCGGATAGAGCCGCCCGTGATTGATCTCCTGTTCATAGTAGTCGTCGAGTTCGTCCTTGACTGCGAGCCCGTGTGGTTCCTCGAGTCCGGCGATCACGTACAAGATGTCCCGCTGGAATCCGGTTAGATCGTGCATCCGTCTGTTATTCTACTTTTGAGGGGTTGATTAAGTGCTCTCTGGTGTCCAGAGTGCGCATCAGTCGTACTATGGTCGAAATCCCGCATGAGAACTTCGAACCTTTATATGGTGGACAAGAGAAGTCCGCGATGGAATGTCTGACCTAATCGTCAAAGCAGCCGTGAAGGACGCACTCTCGGACAATAACGTCTCGGCAGATTTCTACGACGTCCTCAACGAAGAGGTCGCCGAACTGCTCGACGACGCCGCAGAGCGTGCCGAGGCCAACGACCGGAAGACGGTCCAGCCCCGCGACCTGTAGGCCTGCGTAACGCAGCCCACCCAGGCACTCGAACGTAGCTTTTTGAGGTTCCTGTTCAGAAGTTAGGAAACGGAGATGGCGGACGCACCGGATACCGAACGGCAGGCGGTCGAACCCGATGCGAGGGAGGTCCTTAGCGTGTCCCAGCTGAACGACCGAATCGCGTCGGTCGTCCAGGACACGCCTGCCCTCAACGGCGTCCGCTGTATCGGGGAGGTCACTGACCTCCACAAGAACAGTACGGCGCTCTACTTCACGCTCACCGACGGCGAGGCCGAGCTCCCATGTATGATCTGGGCGAACCGTTACCGGGAGATGGACGCCGACCTCGAGGACGGGACTGAAGTCATCCTCGAGGGTGATATCGACTACTGGGTCGAAGGTGGGAAAATCGACCTCAAACCGTGGGAGGTGATCGTCGTCGGCGACGGCGACCAGGCGGCTGCAGTCGAGCGGCTGCGAAGCGAACTCGAAGAGCGGGGCTGGTTCGACGACGAGCAGAAACAGCAACCGCCGGCGTTCCCGGAGCGGGTCGGCGTCGTCACGTCCCTTCGAGGAGACGCCCGGTACGACATCCAGAACGCCATCCACGGACAGGACCCCACCGTCGACATCCTAGTGAAGGACGCAACCGTCCAGGGGTCGAACGCGCCGACGTCCATCGCGAACGGCATCCACCACCTCGACCGCTCCGAGAATGTCGACGCCATCATTGTCGGTCGGGGCGGTGGGAGCGATTCGAACCTCCAAGCCTTCAACACCGAGCGAGTCGCGGAAGCTATCTTCACCGCAAACACCCCGACCGTCACGGCGATCGGGCATACTGACGACCGGTTAATCGCAGATCAGGTCGCGGATGTGGCAACGATCACGCCGACGGCCGCTGGCGAGTATATCGTGAATTCCCGCGAGGAGTTCTTCGCGGGCGAGGTCAAACCGCTGGCACAGCAACTCGACGCCGCGTACGAAACCTTCCAGCAAGAGCACGAACATGAACGGGAGCTTGCCGAAGCAGTCGACGAGGCGGCCGCACCCGAGGGTCTCCCGCCGGTCTACTACAAGGCCGCAATCGCTGTGCTGCTGTTGCTGTTGTTGGCCATTACTGGGCTTTGGTTGGGGGTGATCTAAGCGTGGCAAACGACCAAGAGATCCACGACCGGCTGACCCGTGTCGAAGAAATCATTGAGCAGCTCGATGCGGACGAGTGTGACCTCGATAAGGGTACAAGGCTCCACGAGGAAGGTCAGGAACTCTTGGCCGAGGTGCGAGAAATCCTCGACAACGGGCGTGGAGAGGTCGTGGAACTCGAGTAGAGTGCCATACCAATCTTAACCAACAGTCAACGGCATCTAACCCCATTGTTGGTTAACGGAACCTTTGCAAGGTGAACGGACTATCTGATTATAATTTACTTTAGAATTTTGCGCCAGTTGGTGGCCAGAAAGCATATACCGATCTTCTAGCTATCGCACCACCATGGACCGGGGCTCAACCGGTGCATACCCACCCCGCACATATGATCACACGGGCAGTCACCATCGAAGACATCGATGATCTGTATCTGACGTGGAACAGCCATATCAACGGTTCCGCCCTCTATCGCCGCGCCCTCCGAGACGAGATGGAGCTTCGCGACGTCGACCCTGACGAGCTTCGAGATCTCTTCGAACGGGCCCGCGAACAGGGCTACACGAAAGAAGAAATCGTCGAGGAGACCAATCGCTACGCCGATCTCAAAGCACTCGTCGACGACGCAGAGGAGTAACCCGCTATGTCACAGGACAATACGCCCTCCGAGACGGTCCCGAATCGCGCCGAAAGTCAGCCGACGGCATCGAGTAGGCTTCCCAGGCAAGCTGTGTTCATCGTCGTCGTCCTGAGTCTGTTCGCTGTGGAACCCGCCGCCGCACAGACGAACGCCGTCTGTAGCGCAGACAACCTCCCCAGCATGATCGAGGGCTTCTTCCAGCTTACCACGGCGCTGGGTATTGTCGGCCTCGCAGTCGTGTGGCAGGCCGACTCCCTCATCGAGATGTTCACGATCACGCCCGAGCAGAAGAAGGGTCTCAAGCGTCACAAGCGATCGGCGATGAAGTCTACGGTCGTTCTCGTCGCCCTTGGACCACTCTACACCGTTGCCGGATCGATGATGAACCTCCCGCTGGCGCAGTGCGTAGATCTCGCCCCCTGGTAGGCGACTACCGCCCCCGTCGCGAGCCCCTATGAAACAACGAGAGCTCTCCGTGCTTATGGCCGCCCTGTTCGTGACGAGCCTAGTCACGGGTCTCGCTACTGCAAGCCCGCCACGGCCAGGCACGGAGGGGAATGGACTCACTGCGAATGAATCAGCGACGCTGTGGTCTCGCGACGCGGACAACTACATCAGCCAGGAGGAGTACCAGCAGCGATACGGCGAGGACCGTTCCGCTGTCCATCAAGTAGCAAACGGGACGGATATCACGTTCAAACAGCCGCCGGCGACTGCGGCAACGTGGACGCGGAACGACTTCGAGGACCTCGACGCTGGCGGAGCAGATACTTCCATGCATCCGCAGCACGCGGACCTTGAGGACGGTGTCTTCATCGAGGATGCCCACGCCACCATCTTCGCGGTCCAGCCCTCTACTCGTGGCCACCTCGAGTCCGGTGAAACCCCACTCTACATCGCGCCGAATGGGACGATGCGCGGGTTCATTGATTACCGGGTTCGCGTGCCCAACGGGAGTTCCTCCGGCAACACGACTATCTCGTGGTCGCTCACCGAGCACGAGATCGACGAGGTCCGATTGAAGAAGAACGGCGAGACCATCGCCGAGCGTGACGGGTCCCATACGCCTGCCCTCGACTACCAGATCGAGGACGACTGGAGCGCGAATCTCACGCTAGAAGCAGAGATCAGCGTTCGTCTGAAGAAGACCGTCAGGACCGACCTGGGTGACCAGACGGACGTCGACATCACCTACCGGACGGAATCACGCAACGTCTCTGATTCGATCGCCGTCGAGATTTACGATCTCTCGGCGTACCCCTACTACGCCGAGTACCCGAACGGCGACGCCGGCGTGGCCATCTTCCAGTCGCGGCCGTGGCAGGGATATACGCTCACGGAAGACGGTGAGGCACGGGTCCGTGGCGTCTGGCGGTTCTATACCGCTCGGAACACCAACTGGGATACACTCGTCAGGTCGAACCGGACCGACAGCGCCACCGTCGAGTCTGACGCGATTCCGGTCTATGTTCACGCGTACCCGTCGCGAATCGGCCCGCGTGCTGAACCAGTTCGCGATGGCCCAGAGATCATCGACATCTGGGGCACTGACCGACCGTCTCCGGTCGGCACGCTCGGCGAGGACATCAACATCGACATCGTCAACCAGTCGTACACGACGACGTACGGTGTTGCGGTTCGCGCGGAGAACGTCGACCGTGACGCGCTCCAGGTAGCGGGGATCGTACGGGGCGTGAACGCCTCGATTGTGGCACCTGACGCTGGCTCTGAGCGGCAGCTCCGGCGCAGTAATTTGACTGTTGAGGTGCTCCAGCAGAACGAAAGTCAGGCCACACTCCGCATCGAACTCCGGGACAACGAGACCGGCGCACCAATCGTGCTCAGCGATCCCGACCGACGATATCCAATCGGTGGGGCCACTCGCAACGGGTACATCACCGTCGCGGAGCAACGCGTCGAGACCAACGCCTCCGGGGTGGCGATCGTGACGATCGACGAGCCGGGTATCTACACGGCACGGTACCATCCGGGTTCGTGGCTCGGGCACGACCCCGCGTATGTGAGTGCGACGGCAACAGCTCGGTGGCATCCGCTCGGCACCATCGACGGTTGGTTCGCGTTCATTTTCGAGGTTGGCTGGCAGCTCATCCCGTTCATTGTGATGTTCTACGCTGGCAAGCGGCTCCTTCGAATGCTCGGTCCAGAAGACATCTTCCAACGGAACCCATAGTCATGACTAGAAACCACCCACACATCAGTCGGCGAACCGCCCTCCGAACAGTCGCAGGTGCCTCCCTCGTGAGCGTCGCTGGCTGTCTGAACGACAATGGCGGTTCTGGGACGCCTGGTGACGGAACGACCTCTCCAGATGGCAACGGCCCACTCACGCGTATCGCTGTCGAGGGGACAACACTCGTCGTCGAACTCTCCGGAGAGGCCGACATTGACCAGGTCAATCTCATCCAACCGAACGACGAGCTATTCGGGAAGCGTGACGTAGCTGCGGGTGCTCAACAGGTCTCGTTTGAGATCGGCACCGCATATGCGCCCGGTGAATATCGCGTACTCGCGTTGAAAGGGGAGGAGACAGTAGTTGAGACAACGACTGAACTCCGTCCAGAGATGCAGATACAGGATGTCGGACTCTATCGGAATAACCCAGATAAGTCGTGGGACGAAGTCTATGGTGAGAGCGAGACAGACCGGATCAAGAATGGCGAGGCATTCGTCACGGTAGAGAACACAGGAAGTGGTCCGGAAGCGATAACTGAACTAATCTTCTCTGGGGACGTTCCCAATCCAATTGAGAACCCCAGAGGTAGTGGAATGCACGAAACCGACCGGGTAGTGGTCTCCCCTGGCGAGACGGCCGACCTGTTCAGTAATTCGTTCCCGTTCGGTTCAGAGAGTGAGGACGGAATGGGGTGTTCCCCAGATGGTAACAGCGGGCAGTTCACGGTTATCGTCGAGACTCGAGTCGGTGGAAATCGGGTCACGAGTACCTACAATGTCCAGTATTCCGGGTCTGACGAGATGACAGACTGTGAGGTCACGATCACGGAGGCCTGACGATGGTTGATCTCATTGACGTCGTTCTTGAGGGTATCAAAGGCGTCGTTGATTGGTTCATCGGGCTCTTCATGGACGGTCTCAGGTCGGGGTATGAGACTCTGACTGAGGGAATGTTCGGAACCCCGACCCCAGAGACGAACGGAGCATTTGTCTTCGGTGAACCAACCAACGCACCCTGGCCAGCGATTCACGATGCTCTCATCGGCGGCGAAATCATGCTGGTTGCCCTTTTGCTCCTTGTGATGAGTGTTCAGGGCCGTCACACGGTTCGGATCTTCAATATTGGAAGTACCTACGAAGCCCGAAAAACGAAGAAGACGGCCTGGGTCGGTGCTTTTCTAATCATTACGTGGTATTGGGTTGGAACTCTCGCACTCTACCTCGTCGACGGGTTCACCATTGCACTAATGCCGGAGCTTTCCTCCGTAGCCTCTGCAATGCTTCAGTTCTTGGGCGCAGCCATCACAAACCCAGGGCTGGGGCTATTGTTCGCCGTGATTGGTGGAATCTCGATGTGGGCGCTGGAGGCGCTGTTCTACATCCGGATGATTCTGCTGTATGTCTACCTGTACGGAATGCCGATTGCATTTGCACTGGCCTACGGAAACATTCCGGTCGTATCCGATATCGCGATGGGGTTCTGCAAACGGTTTGTCCCGTTGGCTGTCCTCCCGCTCCCGGCAGCGATGGTCCTCAAGGGGTACGACTTGATCTACGGCGGTGGGACGCTCACACCAGGAACAGCGTTCCTCAAATATCTCGTCGCTGCGTCCCTCCCGCTGGTCGCCCTCTACATCACGTGGAAGACGTTCAAATACGCGACCCCGTTGACGGCCAAAGTCGTCGGCGGTGCAACGAAAGGCGCAGCACTCGTTGGCGGTGTCGCCGCTGGAGCCTACGTCGGTGGCGCCGGCGTCGCGACGACCGCCGCTCGGTGGGGGCCGAAAGCCGCCGCTGGCCACGCCGTCGCACAAAAAGCGGCTGCCCGCGGTGGACATGGAGGAGACGATGGCGGGACGCCATCGTACCGTCGAACAGAGAATGACCCTGGTGGAGCGACAGCGGAATCGGCGAGTGACGACCGTGGGATGGAGTTTGATCGAGGAATCCACTAACAATGTCAGCAGATCAAGACGCGGCCGCACGGCGCATCATGGATCAGTTCGGCGAGGAGAGTCGCATCCCGTATCTCAATATCGAGGAAGGGGACGTCGGCATGCTCATCGCCTTCCCCATTATTGGGCTGTTTATCGCTGGCCTCACCGGGATCGAATCACTGGCCCTCCCGTTCGTCGCTGGCGGGCTTGGCTTTGGCGTTGCCGTCATCTACGTCTCACCAACCCACCTGAACGCCTGGACGTGGACCAAAGACGTCTATCGGTACCTCAAACGGCCGCAGGTCACGTTTAGTGCACCCGCCGACGCCGACACGAGTACCAACGAGTCAGAGCGTAATGAAGGCGGACTCGCGAACTACACGCCGTTCAAGCCGGACGAACGGACACAGGACCTCACGAACATCAAGCGGGCGTGGCCGGGCGCTGGTGCCATCCAGCGTGAAGACGGCGCGATGGAGGCGTTCATCGAGATCGATCCGGCCAACATGGATTTCGCGATGTCCGACGACTGGGCGCAGCTCCAAGACGCTGGCGAAGAGTTCGCCAACAAAGAACTGGACTCGAAGCTCAAACTCCACGCCACAACCCGTTCATTTCCGGTGGAGCAGATCACCGAGACCATCGAGGAGCGCCTCACTGACGAAGACGTCACGGAGAACCCGATTTTCCGGGAACTCCTCGAAGAGTACCGGGAGACACGGCCGAAGGAGATGCGTGACCGGGGCATCCAGCAGGTCCGGTACTACATCGGCGTTGAAGTCAGCCCGATAGAAGTGTACGACCGCTTCCGCGACGAGGGCACGCCCGCCGAGAAGCTGACGCAGTTCCCCGTGATCGGGTTCCTGTTCAACCCGTTCGTGACCCGCCGCGAGGACCTCACGGACGTCGAGCGCCGCGCACAGATGTTCGAGAAGCTGGATAGCCGGGTCAACGATGTGCGGTCGGAGTTCATCCAGCAGGCGTCCGGGTGGTCCGCACGCCGGCTCAGCACGGTCGAACTCTTCGTGTTGAATATGGACTTCTGGAACGGCCGCGAACACGGGTACGACGACGCAGAGAGCGTCGTTCGCGAACAATCCATCATCGGCCACTCGCGCCGGGAGGATGACCACGATGCGTAACCTCGTCCTCCAGACGGGCAGCAGAGCCGTTGGCCAGCTCACGAAGTGGCTCACGAATCCGACCTCAGCTGAAGGTGCGGCTCTCTACATCCTGCTCGCGGTACTAGTCGGGATCGGCGGGAAATTCCTCTGGGACTGGTACACCGAAGACGACGAGGAAGAGGTCGAGTTCTCGGATCTCCTCGACGAGGAGACCATCGAACAGGGCGCGGCCGAACGCCAACTTCTCGACGACATCGCCGAGTCACACAAAACGGTGACCGCGCCGGCGGCGATTGAGTGGGAGACGCGCGCGGCACGGGTCGGCGAGCAGTGGACGACGACGCTGTACATCGCTGACTACCCGGACTACCCCAACGACGGCTACCTCTCCGAGCTCTTCGAGATGACGGACGTGCAGTTCGATTTGACGGCCCACATCACGCCGAAGAACCAGGAGCGGGCGCGGAACGAACTGCAGGATATCGCTGACGACCTTCAGGTGGACGCTGACCTTGAACAGAGCGTGCGGAGTGCCTACCTACAGGAACGCGCCAACGAGGCCGCAGCGACGTACAAGGCCGTCGAGAATGGCGCGAACGTCTTCGACCAGGGGATGTTCATCACGGTCCGGGCCGACGAGAAGGAGGACCTCCGCGACGCCGTCCAGAAGGTCAAGAGCGCGCTCCGCGACGACCCGGCGAACCTCACGCCGAAGACGGCGATCTGCCGGCAGGATCTCGCCCTTCAGTCCGCCGCACCCATCGGTGACAACGAGTTCGGGCGGACGTCGATTGCGCTCGGCGGCGCCGTCGGCGCGTTGCTGTCCTCGCCGCACAACGCGACGATCCTCGAGGAGGGCGGCGTCGAGTTCGGGATCCACAAGGACAACCAGAGCCCGGTCGTCATCGACCCGTTCGCGCGGGACAACGGGTACGCGATGTTCACCGTCGGTGACACGGGGTCGGGGAAGTCGTTCAGTTCGAAGCAGAACTTCATTCGCTCCATCGAGCAGAGCAAGGACCGCATCGGCATCATCCTCGAGCCGTTGAACAACTGGGCCGGCGTCGCCGAAGCCCTCGACGCCAAACGCATCACGGTCGGCGGGACGCTCGGCCTCAATCCCCTGGAGATTCGAGAGACGCCCGAGCACGTCCAGCGCGCGATGGGCGAGGACGCCAGCCCGTTCAACGAGAAGCTCGACGACGCGATGAGCTTCCTGACGAACTTCTTCGCGCTCCGCGGCATCTCGCTGGGCGACCGCCGGACGACGCTGGAACTCGCGCTCAAGCGAGCGTACAAGCGTAACGGAATCACCGACGATATCTCCACGCACGACAATCCGAGCCCGACGATTCGGGATATGATGGACGTCTTCGAGGACATGGTTGACGACCCCGAGGAGTTCGTCGTCCGGTCCGACGAGGAGGCGGGGAAGATCAAGGAGGACGCAACGTGGCTCCTCGACCAGCTCCGCCCCTTCGAGAACGACGGTCGGCACGCCAACCTCGGCCAAGAATCGGACTTCGACATCCGCGACGAGAAGGTGATCTACCTCGATCTCGCCCAGCAGGAAGGCAGCGTCGACAGCAGCACGGCGCTGACGATGCAGCTGCTGATCTCGCTGGTGTATGAGCGGGCGAAAGTCTCGGAGAAGGAGGTCGTGTTCTACATCGACGAGGCGCGTTACATTATGCAGGACGCCGCGAGTCTGGCGTTCCTCGAGACAGTGTTCCGCCACCACCGGCATCACGACCTCTCGATCCGTCTGGTCACCCAGACGGTCGACGAGTTCTTCGAGCACGCCGAGAGCGAGGCCATTCTGGACCAGTGTGCGGTCAAGCAGTTCCACCGCCTCGACGGGATGGACGAGGAGTGGGCCGACGAGTTCGGCCTGAACTACGCACAGATGCGGTTCGTCCAAGATGCCGTGCCGGGCAACGAGGACGCCGGCTTCTCCGAGGCACTCGTGGGCGTCGACGGCGAGTGGCGCGGCATCCAGGTCAAAGCGATGCCCAAGGAGAAGCAGGTCATCGACTTCGACCCGACCTCACAGGTCCGATCCTCACTGCCCGGCGCCGGCGACGAAGCCGTCGATACCGAGATGGAGGAGTTCCAGGAAGAGCTCGAGCATCGAGCAACGAACGGAACGAACGAAACGAGCGAACTGAACGAGGAATCAGACGCCGTCGAAGCTGAGCCAGACGGCGGGTCAACGGAGGAGACCAACGATGGCTGAGTACTTGCGCGTCACGCCGACATCCGAGCGACTTGACCCGGAGAGCATCTCCCGCGTCCTCGACAGTCTCCACAAGCTGACCACGCCCGGCTCGTCGGGCCTCGGGGC
Organism: Halorubrum salipaludis; assembly: GCF_002286985.1. Lineage (GTDB taxonomy): Archaea > Halobacteriota > Halobacteria > Halobacteriales > Haloferacaceae > Halorubrum > Halorubrum salipaludis. Next base: position 89,540 of record NZ_NSKC01000010.1, read on the forward strand.
GAAGCTGAACCCGCTCCACAGTGAGACACCACCCCGATTCGAGTTCCTCGCGATCAGTGATGGCCCGGACGACCCGGTAGAGTTCTTCTACGGGGCCGATGCGCACCTCGATACGCTCGAGAAGCGCCTCCGTTCCATCTATCCAGCCACGTTCGACATCGAGCGCGTCGACGTCGACGTCGCTGCCCGGCTCATTCAGCCAGTCGAGTTCACACCGCAGGAATTCGTCGACCACTACGAGGCCGGGCGGCTGCAGTACGAGTTTGGCCCGGCAGAACAGTACGACATCGTCGACGAGGAATCAAGGGACTCCGAGTCAGCCGAAGCAGACCCCGTTGTCGACGGCGGTACGGCAGCCACGAGAGTCCCCGATCATCACGTGACTGTCGGGGACTCAGCCCTTGAACTAGCACCGCCCGATGCACTTCCAGACGACGAGGAAGAGCAACGGGCCATCGAGAAGCCGACGATGACACCAGCGGGAACGATTCTAGCTCGCCCGGCACAAAACGCTGTCTCGCCGCTCGGTGTCCGGTGGTGTGGCGCCGCGTCGCGGAAGCAGGACTGGATGACCTCGCTGACGCCGTTCACGACAGAGGAAACGAGCGGCGATCTCTCGTCCGTCGACGAACCCGGCGCGGCGCTGGCGTCGCTGATCGACCATCTGATGGAGGCGAGGGCGCCGACCGCCTTCCAGGTGGTTTTCCAACGGCGTGCCAGCTGGCAGTCCGATGCGGAGGTGCGGAAAGAGGACCTCGTCGACGGCCGCGACACATTCTTCCAGGAGGTCGTCGGGTCGTTACTTGAGGTCGAGGAGCAGCGGAGCGACCAGGACGACCGGCAGCTCAGCGAGGCCGTCGAGAAGCGCATCGAGTACATCGACGCGAAGAACGCCAAACGGTCGTTCACGGTCAACATCCGGGCCGTCGGCGTCCCCACCGACGATACCCACGACGACCTCGATGGCCGGATGGACTCGCTCCTCCCCGTGTTCGACCCGCTTGATGGGCCGTTCTACGAGGTCGAGGGACAACGCCTCCGAGACAGCGGCTTCCGTGAGAAAACCAAGGAGAAGAAGGCACGGGCCGCTCTCCAGCGCCTCCTCAATCGCGAGTTGACGACGGGCCGGGGGAAGACCCGCCCCGAGCTGGTCCTCTGTGGGACGGAGCTCGCGAACTTCGTCCTCGTCCCCTCCTCCGAACAGTTGACCGTCGAAGGGACGCGGGGAACCAGAGCCGAACAACAGAGTCGGAACCCGCTCCCGTGGCCCAATCCGGATCTGATCCAGCAGTTCCAAGACGGGATGGCCATCGGCTACGCGCTCGACGAGAACGGTGAGCCACGGCCGGACCCCATTCGGATCCCGCCGGACCTGTTGCCGACGCATTACGGGCGGTTCGCGTCGACTGGTGGCGGGAAGTCGAAGGCCATCATCAACGACGCCCTCTCGCTCCGCGAGACGACTGGTGGCCCCGTCGTCCTCGTCGACCCGAAGGGCGACGGGATGTGTGAGAACTACCTGCGCTGCCACTACGAACGATTCGGTGGTTTGGACGACGTCTACCACTTCCGCGTCCCGGAGACGATTCCCGCGTTCTCGTTCTTCGACATCCGGCCCGCGCTCGAGGCTGGTCGCAACCGTGAGGACGCGATTCAGGACAAGGTCGACCATTTCCACGACATCCTCCGGATGATTATGGGCCGCGAGCAGTACGGGCAGGCGTTCGTCGCGAACGAGATCCTGAGTTACCTAATCAAGGCGCTGTTCGACGAGGAGTACGGGAGCGACGTGTTCGGGCTGGACGACCTCTTCGCCGCCGCCCTCCGGATGCAGCGCGACCAGACGATTCCCCCGGTCTCAGCGGACAACCAGAACATCGAGGAATCGCTGACGCGCCACTTCGCGAAGGACAACCACCAGTTCCAGGTGTCGATGGACGCCGTCGGGAACCGCCTCGACAAGCTCAAAGAGGACGCGCATCTCCGGCGAATCTTCAGCCACGTCCCTGAGCAGAACGACGCCGGCGAGTACGTCGACAACCGCTTCGACTTCCGCGAGTTCCTCGATGAAGACGCGACCATCATCTTCGACCTCGGCGACCTTCGGCCGGAGGCACAGCGAGCGATCACACTCCTGCTGTTGAGCAACCTCTGGGACGCCGTGCAGGTGCGCCGTCGCGACGGTCAGACCGACTACGAGAAGCTCACGAACCTCATCATCGAGGAGGCGGCGCCGGTCGCGTCGACGAAGCTCGTCTCCGAGCAGCTACTGCCGCAGGGCCGATCGTTCGGGCTGAGTATGGGACTCGTGATGCAGTTCCCCGAACAGGTGCGGAACCGGAACGAGCGGGCCTACGACGAGGTGCTGAACAACATCAAGACGAAGCTCATCGGCAACATCTCGATCGAGCGCGACCTCGCGGAGTCGCTTGCCCACGAGGACCTCAGCCCGACCGAACTCCGCAACCGGATCAACACGCTTCCGAGCGGCGAGTGGATCGCGCAGCTCCCGAGCCCGTCCTTCGGGGAGACTGGTCCGCCGCCGTTTTCGTTGAAGCCCCTCCCGATTGCGCCGGGGCATCCAGAAAGCGACCAGCCGCTCACAGAGCCCCAAGAAGACCATTTCGAGTCCGTGTCCCGGCCACGGATGGTCGAGCGGACACAGGCCCAGCACGGGCTAACAGAGCCGACTGGGTCGAGCACTGCTCCGGAAGAGACTGGCTGGGGGAGTTCGGGGGCCGAGACGACGGGCTCGGCTACCGACGGCGACTCAGGAACGGACCCGACGCAATCCGCGTTCATCAGCAAATCGACGACCGAGGACGCATCGACGTCGACCACGCCGACCGAGACGGACAGCGACCCAGATGCAGACGAGTCAGGGATGAGCTCCCTGTTCGGGCAGGCCACCGAAACGGACGAGGACCCAGCTGGTGACCAAGCAGCGCAGCCGGAGAACGGGGCAACGCCCGTCCAGGAAAGCAGCGTACCCGTCCCCGATGACGAACTCCGACAACGCGGGCTCAGCCGTGACGATGTCCGGTTCCTGAATCGGGTCCTCGACGTGATGAACCGGGAGGACGACGAGTACACGCTACTGGACAGGATGAGCCAGCTCCGGGACGAATACGACGACCTCCATATAGAGCGGCTCACGGAGCAGGACCTCCTAGAAGCGGACTCCGCGGCGGGGCGCAAGTACTACACCGTCCTCCCCGACGGTCGAGACCTCCTCGGGAGAGAATTGAAGGCGGGACCAGGAGCGGGCGATCTCGGCGAGAAAACGCCACACAAGGTTGGCGTCCGGCTCCTCGAACTGTGGTTCCACCAGCAGGGCAACGTCGTTCGCGTGGACCCGTACTACGAAACCGACGACGGCACCGTACTGGACGTGGCCGGCTTCGACGAGGACGGCGATCTCGTCTGGGCCGGCGAAGCAGAACTCGCGAGTAACAACCGGCACGCCCCAGTCGAGGATTACGACAAACTCAGCGCGGTGGATGCTGACGCGATCTGGGCCTTCAACAATCGCGAGACGGCGCTCGACGTACTGGATAGCCTTGCCGACGCGGACCGAATCGACGAGCGGGTCAGCGGGCGGGCGGCACGGTCGTTTGCGACCATCAGAAACGCCGTCGACGAGTTCGATGCTGCGGGGCTGACCACCGTTCGGGGCTTCAAAAATCTCGATCAAGACTTCAACCAATGACTTGGCGACAGGCGACCCGCGAGGAGATTTACGCCTACTACGCCGAGGAGTTCCCCCGCTATCTGGATGACCTGCCGGAATTCATCACGGCGAACGGCCCGAAACAGTACGCCGTCGCCTTCCGCGAGTCCCACCCGGTACGCAAAGACGAGGTGCCGGACAAGGACTTCATCCGCCGGGATACGTGGCAAACAGATGCGTCGGGGGACCGAACGACGCCCGAGTTCGACGACTTCGAGGACGTCGTTGAGTTCATTCGGCACCCCGCTCGTAACGACCCGCTGGGGCGGAGCGAGTTCGCACTCGCTGATCCGGAGGTGCTGGAGCAACCGGACCCACGGCCCGACGCCGTCTACTACGCGCTGGATCACTGGGAACGACCCTGGGTCCTCCTCGTTGACATCGACGCGAAAGAGATCGCCCGGGCCCGAGCGGACGAGATGGTCTCAGCGGATGTCGACGATCGGGACGACGATGCGCTCCTCGACGCTGCGGGCATCCTCGACGCCGCTCCCGAGGGGTATCCGTACGCCTTCGAAGATGTCGACCGCGCCATCGAGTACGGGTTCGAGCTGAGGGATATCTTCGAGGACGATTTCGACGCCGAGGAAACGATGGTCGTCTACAGCGGGCAGGGTGTCCACGTCTACCTACTGGATACCGATCCGGCGCACCGATACGACGAGCAGAGTCGCGAGGTGTTGAACGACCTTCTCCTCGAGACGTACGACATCCCGATCGACCCCGTCGTGACCGCTGACCGCCGGCGGGTCGCCCGCTTGCCCTATTCACTTCACGCCGACGTCTGTAGCATCGTTCAACCCATCGAGAGCCCGGCGTTCGACGTTCGGTCGGCGACACCGGAGGTGATCGACGAATGAGTCCGAGTACGCCCACCGACGACGAGGACATGGCGTATCGAGTTGCGGCACTCCCACTGGAGTACGGTGAGACCCGCATCAACCAGCTGTTTACGCGTGGGTACAATCGATACGTCGTCGACGGCGAGGACCAACCCGAGGACCTCGTGAACGACGTCGAGCGGTTCGGGACGGCGGCGTTCAAAGAGCAGGTTCGTGCCGACGCCGCTGATGAGCCGTTCGTCGACGAACCGGGGACGCTCGCTGTGCTCGCGACCCTAAGTGCGATCTGTGTGAAAGAGCACCCGAAGTTCGAGCACGCGTCGCCCCGGAACATCCAGGTGCTCTACGACATCCGAGAGCTGTACGTCAACAATCTCGCCTCCCTCATCCGGGCCCACGGGGATGGGTCGCTCCAACAGGACATCGCCGATGTGCTGTACAGCAAGGAGCCCGGTGAAGATGGCCCGCATCCGGGTCGGGTCTGTACGGGCATCACAGAGATGCCAGAATTCGGGGATTGCCTCTACCTCGAAATCCCGATGGCGGCGGCGTCACGCAAATGTCTCGTTCGAGCGGAGGGCGAGTCATCGACGGGGAGTGACGATGGCGGGGAGATACTGACGCGAGTGAAGGACAACAACCTGTACGTCCCGGTCGGTGATTTCGACAGCAAGTATCGGGACTACGCTGAGCGGGCATTCAAGAAGCTCCTGCGGCTGCAAGAAGACGGACTCTCCGACGACCAGCTATCGTGGCTGACCACGAACGAGTCGGCGATTACGGAGCGGATCGACCGCTTCCTCGAGACCGGCCATCACGAGCGAATCTGGCGGAACTGGGACCGTGGAGAACGGACGATTCGCGTCCTCCGGCGGGCCCTGAGTGACGCGCCCAATGACGTGGCGCAAAAGGGTGAGTTCCACACGGCGAAAGAGCTCTATCGAGCGGTTACGGCGTACGATGCCGAGGATGACTGGGAATCCTCAGTAACAGACTGGATATCGAGTCCGAGCAGTCTCGCGAAGACGCTGGCCGACCACGAGTCCCACTCGGCCGTCACCATCGACCGCGACGGGCGCGTCAATACGTACCGAATCGGGCGAGCCGGAACCGGCGCCGAACAGATCGAAGTGCGAGAGATCGAGGACCTCTTCGAACTCCCCTGTATGGTGAATATGGAGGAGCGACTACACGAGAAGAAGCCCGTCCGGAAGGACCTCTATAACTTCGCGCGGATGGTGATGTGGCTGCCGCATTACCAAGACAGCAGCCTCGACGAGATCGTCGCGGACCTCAAGGACGTCTTCTCCCGGTGGCCGTGGTACGACGAGCAGGAGACCGAGTACCAGGTTCGTTACGAATTCTCGAACACGATCGACGGCGACACGCCGTTGCCGATGAACTGCGATAACGACGATCTACAGCGCTACTGTATCGGCCAGGACCAGTGTCCCTACTCGATCTGGGGCAGCCTCCCGTTCCCGGATGAGATGTACGAGCAGGTTGAGGAGGAGTCCGCCGGCCCCACTGAGCAATTCTGATTCAGAGAGTGGGATATGGCAGCAGTCTATCGTTGGCTTCGCACCGGTATAGTCCTATAATCATACAGTCGATGATAGAAACACTACCCTCAGCAACAACTTATGACGATTGGATCAGCTCGTCCAATTCATCCACAATCCACCCACCAGTAGCCCCCTTTGCAACAATTTCGTGACGAACTCCATCGTTGTACACTAACTCTAGCTCCCGGTGATATTCCGGCCCAGAGCGCCCCTCAATCATCGCCTCCAGACACCGTAACATGAACTCACTATACTTCCACGGCAATGATCCCTCTTCATACTCTCTCAAGTCGCTACACCTCGTGAATAGGATTTCCGTGATATACTTCTTGAACTGGTGTGGAATCTCTTCAGTCGTCAGAATCTCTTGGTGACACGACAACATAATCTCTACTGCCGACTTAGGAATGGTTCCACCTCGATCTCGCCGATACGATTCTAGCGCTATGAATTCGTCAAAGTCACCATCCTCATCCTTCACATCATACTCGTCGTTTTTAACCAGCCGCTCCATAATCCGGAGTAAATCTCCCATGTTACTGATCATCTCATACATTAATCGGGAGTAGTCGTTCGGCCATTCGCTATCTGGATCAGTTTCCTCCGTATTCTCGTAGTTCTCGCACATTAGGCGCGTCATCGATTCGTAATAATACAACCACATATGCCAGTCAATTCGCTGGTAGAACGCCTCACGCACCATAATATCAAAGAAACTGATGGCGATGAAGAGCGGGTCGTTAAACACGTAGTCCTTCGAGCGATTCACGGATGTCAACCGCTGAGCGTTGTACTTATCGTAGTCCTTCGTTCCCTGATCGCGCAGCATCTCTTTGGCCGTATCCCCGACCGGCTTGTACGCATCTAATTCCTCAGCACGAGAGCAATCCGAGAACAACGCATGCAACAACCGATTATCGGGATCAACTCGATATCGGTAGATCCCGTCCATCGACATATTATTCGAGATTTCTTGATACAGCAAGCTGTTTTCTTCTCGAAGGAGCGTTGTGAGGTACTGGTGCGTAACGTCTCGACGCCGAAACCCGTCGAGGTCGGTGTCTAAGATGATGTCAATCCCGAGCCCAGGGTCAAGAATTGGGTGTTTAGCGCCGAATTCAGGGTCCAACAGCAGAGTTTCTGTGTAACTGGAGGCGCCTTCTGCCGAGTCTGCAAGCCGGTACCGTAGCGCTGCGAGGTAGTATGTTGCTTGCCGACGCTTCAGTTCAAAGCTGTCTCGTACACGCTCACGAGCAGTTTGCTCTGCGTTATCTTCCTCTACATATTTGATCAAAGGCGAAGAGTCATCGAGTTCTTCTGCTTCTTCTTCAGTCTCGATAAGGGTGTGTGTGACTGTAATATCGATGTCTCGCCATTGTTGTTCACTCGGTGGAGTGGGTTTCTTCGGGTGGTCGATAAGGGGTGTATAGTTGTCCCGAAGCACTTCCACGAGCGTAGCGTATTCGCCCCGGTTGTAGAGGTCTCGAAGTGTGGATAAGAGCATTTGTTCGTTGCGAATACGCACGCTTTTGCTTAGGAAGACTCCGAGGAATATGCCCATGATCGTGATGGCCGCAGCTAACTGGATGAATTCGATTTCGAGAGCAGTGATTTCGATAGGGGATTGTGTGTAAGAGGTAGTCAGGCTCCAAAGTGTGGTATTGTCGGTGTTCTGTAAGTAGATGCTTCTGGCGTAGCTCGCTAGAACGGTCAGTCCGAGAGCTGTGAGAAGGGCTGCAAAAGGTTTGTTCCAGAGTGTATAGGTAACTCGGAGCTGTCGATAACGCGGTAGAACGCTGTAGATGGCGACAATGGTGGCGAAAAGTGTGAATATAAATAATTCCGCCATTTTCCAGGGAGTGGTTCTCGAGGTTTATTAACTGTAAGTATTTGCACAGCCGTCTATCCAGCGACAATCAGATGGAACATCAAGCAAGATACGCGCCCCGTGTTCAGCACGTCAGCTGAAACCCATCAAAACAGATGAATTATAAGAATTTCCTAGATAGTAGAAACAGATCCACTATAACCCCGTCGAGCAATTGTCAGCGTCTAACACGGCCGAAATCGAGGGAATCGGGGATATTCCACAATTCGAAGTGCCGAGTCGGAGGGTCTTGAGAGGTTCAGTCCAGGTGAAGCAACGGTTCCAAGTTATCCAGATACGGCCGTAATCACCTTCGTTACCCTGCCGTCGAGCAATTTTTGAGATTACGGCATTACTCCGGAACTCGTCGAGGTATCTTCTACCGCCTCAAATCGGCCCGACGGGGTTCTTCTTCGATTTGAGGGCGTCATATTGTCTTGCATATCGCGGTTTTCGTCCAAAGAAAGAGGCGATATGCAGTGTGCGAAGGCCGCCGGCTCTCTCAGGCCGAGGGGCCCATCACAGGGGTAGCGGAATTACGGAATTATCAGATTTAGCGCATTGGTTGACAGGGTGCGTTTCGGTGGGGTCTGTTGCCCCCGCGAGGGGGTGGCGGGGCGCATCACGTGCCCCCGATAGACGATGGCTTCGGAACAACGCAGCAGGGAACGAGCAGCGGATCATGCAGGAACTACCTCCGACGATGAGGCGCCGTGGGCGGACCTCGAGATGGCGGTTCCGACCGACCGGGATCACGCGTCGGTCGTCGCCCTCGTGGAGTGTGCCCTCGTCGAGCTCACACACGAGGCTGTGGGCGCCGTCTTCGTCTCCCGCCAGTTCGGGCGGTCGACGCGGACGCAGTACGTCGCCGCCGACGACGTCGGCGAGCAGTTCCAGAAACGGCACTTCGACGACCGGCTTGGCTGGCACGAGACCACTGTCCCTCGACGAACCGTTCGCGACGAGCTCATCACCCAGCTCACGCGGTCGGTCTCAACGCCGGCAGAGGGGGCAGGTGAGAGAGCAGCCAGCGAGCCAGACACCTTCGTCGTGAAGCCAGTTCGAGAGCTCCGAACGCCGTAGCAGCTAGCCTTAACCAACACGCCGAACCGATACCGGCACAGTGTTGGTTAACGCTGGGGCTGGATCCACTCCCTCGCCCCCACCCACCGCCCGACTCCTCGAGTGAGTGAATCCTGGCGACCGGTCGGCTCGAATGGCCGTCGCGACGGGTTTTATCGGGCCACTATTCGTCGAGAGCGAGTATGGTCGTCGTCGAGGAGCTCACCAAACTGAGCGAGCGCCGTACCCAAACCTCGTCCGAGGCGTTTCCGGATGATTCGTTGGCGTCGATTCGGTCGGCTGTCGAGGCCGTCCCAGCAAGCGTCTTCGACGGCTCGACGAAACACACAGAGGTCGGTGGGTTCGATGCCGCGATCGCCGACGGGCTCTCGCAGTACGAGTACGAAGGGGACGCCACCGGCGGCTACAACCCGAACTGCAAGCTCTGGTCGCATCAGGGGTTTAACTACAGCGTCGACCTCTACGACGCCGACGCCCGCATCGCCATCGAGGTCGAGAAGAGCGAGCGGAAGAACGTCAGCGACGACCTCCTGAAGTTCCAAAAGGGGTACCGCACCCAGAAGGACGGCCGGCCGAAGATCGAGTTCGGCTGTCTGGTGGTGCCGGTGAACTATCTCGGCCGGCATAACCTCTACCAGCATAGCCTGACAAAGCTCGACTTCATGAAGGGCGTCCTGTTCATCGACGACGTCGCCGTCATCGGCTATCGCGACCCCAGACCGGACTGAAGCTGTCCGTCTTGACTGTTTATCGGCGCCGGAAGGCGTGCAGCGCGCGACAGTGTGCGCTGCGTGACTCACCATGCCTGGTCCCGATCCGCACGACGACACGAGTCGCGACTACGAACGGTTCGAGAAAGAACAGCTCGCCCAGGACCGCGACGCCACCAGCGTCGACACGGCGGACATCGACGACACGACGGCCCAGCGCCTGGTCAGCGACCTCGTCGACGCGGACGTCGTCACTCCGGTTCCTGAAGACCAAGTTCTGGTTCACGAGCCGAGCGGTACCACGTTCGACTCGATGACACAGCTGGCCGTCTTCCACCGTGGCTGGACGGCCGGCCGCGACGCCGACGGGGAGGGCGAGTGATGCAGCAGACGCTCACTGGTTGTGCCTTCTGCGACGCCCCGCCCGGCACCGAGACTGGCGAGGCCCATACCTGGGGGCAGGACGAACGGGTCACCCATCCGATCTGTGTCGACTGTGCGATTCAGACGCGGCCGGATCCCGACGAGCGCGATCACGTCGCCTGTGACGGCTGTGGGCTGGTCGTCGACACGCTCGCGGCACTCACGCGGTTCCGGGTGGAACTCGGGCATCTGGAAGGCCCGTTGCAGTTGTGCGCCCGCTGTAGTCCGGGTGGGCTCGCGACGTACTGGACGCGAGACCTCGAGGAGCATCTCGTCGCGGCGCCGGCGGAGTGACCCCAACACTCTTTACTGATTCGCTGTAAACTGTAATCAAGAAGGAATCGTGTCACGCACCTCAAACCGCGCCGACGGCGACATCGTCCAGGACTTCCTCTCGGTCGCGGACCTCCTCGAGGAGCCACAGCTCGCCCAGCTGTACGCGTACCTTGCTCGGGAGGGCGAGGCAACCGTCCAGGACGTGATGGACGACCTCGAGCTCGCCCAGGGGACCGCCTACAGCTACGTCAACCGGCTCGTCGACGCCGGCGTCGTCGACGTCACCGACGACGAGCAGCCACGCCGGTACGCTGCTCGGGAGATCGACCTGACCGTGACGACGGCTGCCGGCGACCGCGAGTACACGATCACGCCGGCGCTGATCGACGCCGTTGGCCGCCGCGAGACGGACGCCGACATCGACACCTACATCGACCGCCACGGCGTCGCCGGCCTCGCGACCGCGCTCACCTACGCCGTCGCCCGTGAACGCGGCGAGGTGACCCACCGGCTGATGGCTGAGGATCTGGACATCTCGCCGCTGGCTGCGGAGATGATCTTGCAGGCGCTCCGGCCCGTCGTTCACGAACACTACGACATCGAGGAGGGAGGGGCAGGACTCGACGAGTTGGACGTCGGCGACGCGGCTGACGACGCGTGAGCCGGCTCCACATCGCCGACACCGGCCTGTTCGTCGCGATGGGACAGCCGTCGAACAGCCGGTACAAGGCTGTTCGGCGATTCGCTCGCCGGAACGACGTCACCTTCGTCCTGCCCGAACGGGTGTACGAGGAGCTGACCGTCGACGAGTCCGACGTCGAGGCTCCACCCATCGACACCGCGATCGACGAGGGCTGGGCGACGGTTGCGTCACCGTTGGAGTTCTCCGAGTCGGTCGTCTCGCGGGTGATGGATGGCGTCCAGCGGTACATCGCGAACGCCGACGACCGCCCTGCCGACGAGGTCGAGCGTGCCGACGCCGCCCTCGCGGCCCTGGCTGCCCAACACCTCAGCGCGGGGACGGCGACCGAGGTGTACATCTACACGACGGATATCGCGGCCGGCGAGGGGGCCGAAACCGTACTCGCGAGTGAGGGGTACGGTGACTCGGTGACGTACGTGAACGGGTTCCGGTTCATCGAGGACCTGATCGCCGGTGGCAGCAGACGTTACTTCGCCTCTAAATCTCGTACGTCGAGTTCACCAGCGAGGTACTGTTCTCCCTCTCGTGTAATGTCGTAGACACCGTTGCCGAGGTGGACAACGAGACCGTATTTGACCAGCGTCTTGCAGCGGGCGTTGATGTGTTGCCGAGAAAAACGCACACGGTCGCTGTCAGCCATTTCCTTCGGGGTGTCGGGCCCTTCTTCAGAAAGATGCTCCAGAATACGGTCATCGGCGCGAGACATCCAGTCGGCGTCAAAGCGCATGGTCACTTCTGGTTGCGCCGATGCTATCCCGAACGCGATAAGTCAATCAAAGAAGCGAGCAGCAACTGTGGTTGACTCCCAATGTTTTAACGGCTATCCACCCTACTCCACGAGTATTGAGATGGACCAGTCCTCACCACAAACCCTTACCGTAGAGATTATCGAGGCCTTGGAATCGTATGGGGTTGACCGCGACCAGTACCAGTTGTACGACTATATTGATGCCGGGGCACTTGAGCAGCTGGTAGGCGGATCCAGTAGAGCTGTCGAGGTTTGCATGGCTGTCGAGGGGATTCAGCTCACAGTTACAGGGGATGGTGTCGAAATCATCGATCCCGAGGGTGGGTATGAAAAGGACCAATAGCATGCCGTCTGTGAACCGCCAGCTGCCGGTCCGTCCGATTCCGGTTGTATCTGGTGTGAGGCGTGGAATCACGTCCGTTCCTCAATCAGGCAAATTATGAATCTAGAACCTGCTACATATTCCAGATGAGGGATTGGTCTCGGACAGTGAGTCAATGGTCGGTCGCCATTCTTGGATTTGGGCTTCTCCTGCTCACACTCGCCCGAGCCGCGACAGACACCGACGATCCCCTTATCGACTTCATTGAGGTAGCGGCCCCGTTCGTCGTCGGTATCGGGCTCATCGTCGGCGGGATATGGCTCACCAGAACGTCACCAGTGGCCCGTATCAGACAACTTTCGAAGTGGACGCTGGGCGGCGCCATCGTCGGCGTGGCCGTCAACCTCTGGTTCGTCTTCATCATCTCGCTGGAACAGGTCCCAGCCGGTGAACCGGTCGTGTTGAATCTCAATGGCGCTGGCATCTTCATGGCCGCCGGTGTACTTCTCGGCTACTATGCGACGGGACTGCAAGCGCGGGAAAACCAACTCGAACTGTCGAAGAACCGCTTCCGAGCGCTCACAGAGAACTCGTCGTTCGCGGTCATCTCGATCGATAAGAATAGTACAATTCGGTACGCGAACGATGCGACTGAAGTCCTTTTCGGCTATCCCACCACGGACCTCGTCGGCGAACCGCTGACGAAGCTGATGCCCGCCCGATTCCGTGAAGCGCATCTCGAGGGGCTGTCTCAATACCGCTCCCAGGGGACCCGAACTGTCGACTGGGACGGCCTCGAATTGGCCGGGCTACGTGCCGACGGCGAGGAATTCCCCGTCGAAATCAGTTTCGGCGAATACGTCGTGGCCGACGATCACCTCTTCACGGGCGTCATTCAGGACATCTCCGACCGAAAAGCAGCCGAGCAGCAGCTCCGTGACCACACGTCGAAAGTCACACAGTTACACGAGGTTGCAACCGAGATCACCAGCGCAGCATCCACAGAACAGGTGTATCAACGCACTGCAGACGGGGTCGTTGACGTCTTCCCGGCGGCTGTCGCCCGCGTGGCGATAGCGGACGGCGACCAGCTCGTGCTGGCCGCCAGTTCGGACCACGAGTCCCTCGAGGAGTGTCAGCCCATATCCGCAACTATCGGATACGCGGGGCAGAGCTACCAGTCGGGTGAGGTGCTCCGACTCGACGATCTGACGGATACGCGCTCGGCAGCACAGTCCCCGCTTCAGGATGGGGGATCACTGCCGGACGCGGATCCTGTGGAGCCACGAGCACTGCTGAGCATACCCCTCGGGGAGTACGGGGTAGTACAAGCGTTTGCGCACGAGCCAGCAGCGTTCTCCGAACGGGATGAAGAGGTCGCCGAGATGCTCGCGACGCACGTGACGACCGCCCTCCAGCGCATCGAGGCCGAGGCGACCATTCGACGCGAACGCGACCGGCTCGAAGAGTTCGCCAGCATCCTCTCGCACGACCTCCGGAATCCATTGAACGTCGCCCAAGGTCGGTTAGAGCTCATACAGATGACTGGCGAGATAGACCACGTCGAGGCCATCGACCGCGCGCTCGATCGGATGGAGCGGCTCATCGAGGATATGTTGACACTCGCTCGCGAAGGCGATGCCGTCGGTGAGACACAGCCGGTCGCGCTTCGCACACTCGCTAACCAAGCCTGGAACAACGTCGCAACTGAATCTGCCTCGCTCGAGGTCGAGTCGAGCGTCCAGATCGACGCGGATCACAGTCGACTCATCCAGGTGTTCGAGAACCTGTACCGGAACGCGATCGAACATGGCGGCGACGGGGTCACAATTCGGGTTGGCTCCCTCGACGACGGCTTCTACATCGAAGATACTGGCCCCGGTATTCCGGAGGACGAACGAGACGACATCTTCGAGAGCGGGTACACGACCAACCAGGACGGCACCGGATTCGGGCTCGCAATCGTCAAACGAATCGTCGAGGCCCACAGGTGGGAGATCGACGTCACAGCCGGTCGCGATGGGGGCGCCCGCTTCGAAATCTCAGACGTTTGATTCAGTTCGGCATCCGGGGTGTGATGAGGAGATCTGAACGCTCGTCTCTGCCCGACATCTCGTGTCCATATACCAATATTCTAGTGAGCTCTGGAGGTAATACGGCGACACAATCAGTCAGTAGGTTGTGTCTCGATTGCTCTAATACTACTTGTTAGGGCTGCCGAGCTCTTGGCTGATCTCGTAGGCTTCATTGAGCGGTTCCATGTCCCACGACGCCCAGTTGTCGTCGGCGACCCATCGATAGCGTACGGTGCGGTCGGCATCAAGCAGGACGATCCCTCGTTTCTGGTTGCGTTTGCCCGCGGTCGTCTCCTCAAGCATCTCATACTGGTCATACACCTGCTTTTCCTCGTCCGTCAAGAGTGGATACGAGAGGTTGTTTCGGTCGATGAACTGTTGGTGACTGTACGGTCCGTCCGGCGATATCCCTAGGACCGCAATCTCGTCGTTGAACGTTAACATCTCCATATCGTTCAGCTCGCACATCTGGTCTGCACATACGGGACTGAAATCATAGACGTAAAATACCAGCATAGCAGGTCTTCCAGCAGCGAACGCAGATAGCGAAAACTCCCGAACTTCGTCACCTTGGGTTCCTGTCAGTGTGAAATCTGGCGCTGTGTCCCCTACCTGAACCATATTTGTATGACGGATGCGAGTCTGAAAATAGTTGTCACGGGACTGTCTCACAATTTTCATAACACCTCCGTAGATTGGGTTCCCGTACGTAACGGCCCGGCCAGCCCACCGAATCACCAACGTGCTCGGCGTCGTCGACAGAGACGACTCCTAAAAGCCCTCGGCCGCTCGACGTCCCGCAACCGCCGCTGCGCGCCTCGTGCCTGCGGTGCTTGCGGGGTCGGGGGACGACCGAGACGGCCTCGCCCTTTCTGAGTCCGCCAGGACAGTGGAAGGCCCACCGAGCGACGTAGCCGGCTGAACAGGTGTACGTACCGGCTCGCCCCGCTCGCCGCTGCCGCCCTCCGCGTCGCTCGCGACCGACCATTCCGGGCGTGCGGGCGCTCTCCGCACCGCCCGCGCCCGTTCCGGGCTAAAGTAAATGTGCCCTCGGCGCCAGCGCTTCACCCGTTCGGGTCCTCCGGACCTCGGCGAAGCCGACCGCGACGGACGTTGTTGCGTCGCGGCGAACGGGGAATGCGCTGGCCGCTCGCTCCGGGCGGGTCGGCGCGCGGTGCTGGTTGGGGCTACCTCATGCAGGCGCGCTCTCGCTCGCGCCCGGTAGGGCGCTCGCGAAGGCGCGAGCGAGAGCGCGCAGATGGTTCTGTCGGTCGTTGTCGTCGGAAAACCGCGATGTAGCAGCATCGCGGTGTCGGGCGCTGAGCGCCTTCAACGGTACAAGTGAGTACCAATGTCTAGTAACAACTCGAGTCAGAAGGTCGTTACGGTCGATGAACAGGCATTCGAAAAAGCGGGCGAGCAGGCGGTCGATGAGGACGGGTTCCCCGTCGTCGACGAGACGCCGGAGTTCGAGGCGGCGGTCGAGCAGGAGACGCAGGCGAAGGTGGATGCAAACCACCCGGACGGGATCGCGGACACGAGCGATGATCGGATTCACGGCGTCACCCTCGAACAGGAAGAGCGCATTCGGGCGCGGGAAGCCGAACTGGAGCGCATCAGTGCCCAGGCCGAGCTGGGAACACAAGACGGTCGAGAGCAGCGCACGCGGGAGGTCGCCTCGCAAGGAAGTACGAAGCGTCGCCGGGAGTTCCAGAAGCGTGCCGCGAGCGTGGACCCGATGGCCGACCCCGAACGGGATGATCCTCGGGCGGAGCTCTCCCAGGATGAACTGGCGACGGTAAACACGGAAGCGGACCGACTCGCAACGCGGTTGGATGGCTGGTCGCGCGCAGCGATCAGTCGACGCCTAGCCGAAGCAGTCGTCGACGGCACGGACATGACGAGTGCGGTCGTGCGGGTGTTCGAGGAGTTGCAGACGGCCCGGGGGGGCACCGTGCCCATCGACGCGCTTGAGGACGTCGATCGCGGCACGGTCACGATCGAAGGCCGTGTGAAGACCCTCTGGGACAGTGATTCACCGGCCATCCAGCAAGTCGGGCTGATCGCGGACGAGAGCGGGCAAACGAAGGTGACGATCTGGAAGGCATCGGACGCGCCGTGGATCGAAGAAGGCGAGAAGGTGCGCATCCACGAAGCGGCCACGAACTGGTACGAGGGCCGGATCTCGGTGGCGGTGACGGGGTGGAGCATCATCCACTTCCCGGAGCGCGGCCGCTGGTGGGAAGCATAGCCAGTCGGAGCTGCCTTTTTTTGCTGTGTGCCGGACCGACCCAAGCCCCGCCGCCCCACCCTCCGCTCCGTGCTCGCTTCGCTGCGCGCGCAGCCACGACCTCGAGACCCGGTCTGAGATTTATCCCTGAAACCGGGGGAAACAGTGCGCGACCGGGCGTGTTTGTCCCACCCCACGAGGGGTGCGGGCGTGCCCAATGCTCGGAGCTACGCATGAAAGTCGAAGGAGACTACACGTGCGACATCTGCGGGGAATCGTTCGAAACGAATGTCGAGATTGCCGGACATATGCGTTCCCACCAGGTATCGGTACCTGCTGAAACGATCATCGACGAACTGCAGCGACTAGCCGAAGAGAAGGGGCGAGTTCCAAAACAACCGGAGATCGAAGAAGAGACTGAATTCACAAAAGGCGCAGTGCGCTCAACGTTTGGGAGCTGGGACGAGGGATTGGAAGCTGCCGGACTTGAACCTCGAACAAACGGATATAGCGACGCAGAGATCATCGAGGAGCTACAACGGGTCGCCAGCCAGATCGGCCATTCACCCTCACGAAATGAGTGGCGAGAATTGGGGCGTGTCTCGGCCAACGCAGTCCAGACTCATTTCGGGTCGTGGAACGAGGGCCTCAGAGCAGCCAACTTAGAGACTACCATACAGCAGACCGCCACAAAGGAGGATGTCATCGAGGCGATTCAGGACCTCGCTGCAGAACTCGGACGGCCACCGAAGGCCCAAGAGATGGAACAGCACGGAGCGTGGTCGGTGAAAGTCGCCCAGCGATGCTTCGGCGGCTGGAATCACGCGTTACGCAGTGCTGGATTCGAGCCCCACAAACAATGGAGTATCAGTGAAGAACAGCTCCATCGGGAGATCGAGCGCTTGGCCGATGAGCTAGGCCACGTCCCATCAACTATCGAGATGCGTGACTCTGGTCGCTACTCAGTTGGATCCTACGCCCGCCGGTATGGGACCTGGCAGGACGCCATCGAAGCAGCCGGGTTCGAGTATCCCGGCCGGCCAAGCGGTCCAGAGCATCCGCTCTGGAAGGGCGGCTACGGAGACATTTCGTACGGGCCGAACTGGTACAGACAGCGTAAACGCGCGCTGGAACGGGACGGCTTCGAGTGTCAGATGCCGGGCTGTCCGATCAACCGCGAGACCCATCGCGAGCGCTGGGATCGTGACCTGAACGTCCACCACATTACGCCGCTTGGCGCATTCATCGATGCCGACGGCGTCCTCCACTACGAACGGTCGAACCGGCTTGAAAACCTGATTACGCTCTGTCAGCGCCACCATATGCTATGGGAGGAGTTCGCTCCGCTCCAGCCCGATATTCGCTAACCGTGTCCTGTGGTGTTGCTCTGCCCCGGCGATGGGTGGCGGGGCCACCAGCTATCCCGTCCCAATATGACTGATGACACGACACTCACGGCCCGTGAACGGCTTCGCATTCACATTCGCGAAGCCCGCCGAACGACCGACTCGCCAATCGTCGAGGCACAGTTAGCGGCTGCTCTGGACGCCTGGAACGACCTGCCGCCTACACCCCTTCGGGAGTTTCCCATCTGCGGAAGGATCGGGCTCCCGGAACGGATTCAGCAACATGATTGTGATTGAGCAATATTATCTAGTAGATATTTTACTCGAATTGTGGCTTCCTCCACGATAGAATATCTCTTCACTCTCTTTTCGGTGCTTGCGATAGGTGCTGATTCCCCATTCTACAGCATCCTCTGAGCTGGTCGTAATTGTCCCAAGCAATCGCATAGAATCATCATATACTCCCAGACACAGGGTGTTGTCCTCGAGGATTACCATCCCAAACGGCAATTCATAATTAGTTCGTTGAAGCGTACAGGAACTACTCTTCATGCACGCTTTCATCTCATCAGGGAATGTGGTCCAAAGTTCATTTTGCACGTCCTCGGTCATAAGAATCTCTACAGTTATTCCTCCATCTTGGAGCCGTGAGACAAGTTCGGTAGTGATAGAGGGATAGACAACAGGCGCAACGATTTTGACCACCTGTGCTTCTCTAAGGAGTTCAGCAACATGGTCGATAGGTCGTTGTGGAAGCGTCCCGCTTGCTTCCCGGACTTCAGCATCCTTCAGAAGAGCAAACGGAGCCTCAGGCGGGAGATACTGACCAATAGGTTCAGCATAGGCCAGGCGTTCAGCCAATTGGTATACCTGGAGGGCAAATCTACCAAACTGCGTTAGCTGATAATCACCGACATGCTCTTTGACGTAACCATCATCTTTGAGAAGACGAATATCTCGATCAACCGAAGACCGAGATTTGTCGGCTTTATTTGCAATTTCACGGCTGTCAGAGTGTCCTTCTTCTAGACTCTTCAGGACATCTCCTCTGTGTGCAAGGTGGTTTAACAGCTCCGTTACTCGGGGACCGGACATAACCGGAAGTTTATATTGAAACTGGATAAATCTCTCCCCTCTTCGAATCGAATTTTGTATTATCCAATAGAGTGGTTGGCTATAATTACCGGATGAGTATTAGCAATATTGTAGCGCTTATGAACAAATTCGCCTCCACTCATCGTTTTGGTTTGGCTAAATAGATAGCGAAATAATATCCCCATACTTTCTATTTGGTGGGTGTTAACCCATGACAGAAGACCAATCTCGGCTCGGATCAGTCCGAGCAAACAGGGGAATAGACCGGCGAAAGTTCATGAAATCACTCGGAGCCATCGGCATCTCTGGAGCAGGGCTCAACACGGCCATCGGGAAAGCTCAAGCCGCTCCTAGCAGGGATAGTGTTCGAATCGTCACTCATCGGTCGAAGGGAGAACCTGTTCGGACTAAACAGGTTCCAAAAGAATGGTTTGAACAGAAAGAGCGAGCACGTCGAGGACAGCAGTTACTCTTCAACCGCCTAGAAGAGTCATCCGGAATCCTGGGAGTAGGTTACGGTCCGAGCAACGCAGCTGTCGACAATTATCGATTTTTCGAAGTCAGAGTTCATGTCGACCGTTCTGAGGGAACTAATGCGGACATTCCAGAAGAGGTCGATGGAGTGCCAGTTGCCATTACACGCCGGGAAGAATACCAAGACACCTACTACAACGGAAACTACGATCCGGTTCCAGGAGGCGTTGAACAGAATAGTTCGACGGGTACTGCCACCTCGACTGCGAGAGTGGACTACGGTGGCAATCTCTATCTAATGGGTGCGCGTCACCTGTGGGTTGATGATCCGAATGTACAGGATAGCTGCTCTACCCAAGATCCAACAGGTGAAAACGCCTATCAAAGTGACGACTACTACGGACACGTAAAACACCACTTCCAGGACTACGACGCCGCTCTCACAAATATTGAGGCTGATGATCAGGAAGGACAACCGCAGCGCGATGGTTTTACTGACACGATTGTCGACGAAAACGGCTATATCGAGGGATATGTGGATAGTAACGGTATTGACGATATGATGGCGAATAATCTCGAAGTCCGTAAGCGCGGCATCACTACCGGTCCAACCACGGGCGTAATCGAAGAATACTTGGACAATTACTGCAGCACGAGCGTCACGAGACGCAGTCTTCTGCATGTATCCAACGAGCAACAATCCGGAGATTCTGGTGGGCCAGTGTACGACCGTGACTACTTTGAAGGAAATTACTACCTCTTCATGGTTTCTCTCGCCACCCAAGCAACGGGAGCCTCAGAGGCTGTCGGTTCAACAGCCCATTCAATGGCAAACAACCTTGGGATTCAGTGGAGGACTCGGTAGTTAATCCGGAAGGGTGGTTAAGTACCACCCTCCAAGAGTGAGTAATATGACAAAGATCCCGCCAAGCAGGAATGCGATCTCGGGGAGTGCGAGAAACTGAACAAGGCTTTTCATAACCAAGACAGGATTTGAGGGATCCGTATCCGTATCAACGATTGTTTCTGGCCTAAGGTTACTAAGTACCCAACCAAAGAGGAAACTCGCAATACCAAGGATGCCAGTGATTCCAAGTGATTGTTTGAGAATCTTGCGCAGAGAACGTTCCTCGTTCGAGGCACCGGCAAATAATATAATCGAACTACTAGTAGGTGCGTACACATTCATTTCACGCCCTCTATCTGAATACCAGATATCAATAATTTCTATGAGTCCAGCCTCCTCAAGCTTATCAAGGTGATACTTTGCGTTTTGGACCGACATATCGAGTGATTTTGCGATATCGCTCGCGGTCTGCGGTTCCTCATAGAGCAAATCAAACATTGAACGAGCCGATTCAGAAGATAACGATTTGAATATCTTTTCGGCAGAATCGTCATTAATTTCGACTAGTTTCGGATTTTGGTCGTCTCCCCCTGTCGAAGGCCGATAAGGAAATACACCTGGCATATTGTGCTCAAACACTCCTTATTTGAGATCCACGATATGAACTAAAATCAGTGTTGGCCAAGCTAAAGCGGTTGTTTGAACCTGGGCGAGTCATAAGTATGTGACGCTCGTATCGGTACCTATGCGCCGCAGAACAGTCCTCGCTGCACTCGGGGCCACAACACTCGGTGGCTGTCTCAGCCAAGCGGAACAGTTAGCAAATCAGAAAACGAAGACCATGACCCAACAGACACCCCCAGAATGTGATAGTGACTTGGCGCTGCTTACTACCGATCTGGATCAAAAATATACAATCAAGAAAGGAACGAACGAAAAGTTCTCATTGGAAATAGAGCCTGTATCAGTTAATCTTGGTCAGGATATCTCGATCCATTTGAAAAATATATCCTCCGAGTCGCAGAGGACTGGATCTCGTGATCATTACGCAATTCAAAAGAATGATAATGGTGAGTGGAATCACATTTTTTCGACCAAAGGTAATGTGCTTCTAGATGCCCAAGCAGTCGATCACGACCCAAGTGATGGATTCACTTGGGAGTTCACTGTGTCTCCAATCGGGTTTTCAATCGGCCCATATTATGTCTGCAAAGAATTAAAACCCGGCAAGTACCGATTTGTCTACTTCGGGCTACCCAATGATGCAGCACTTGAAAGTGCCTTTGAGATCTCGTCTGATTAGTATCACTTGTCTGTACACACTTCACGAGCCGATTATTTTGGGATTTGCTTCGGTGACTCGAATGCCTTGAAACAATAAAGTGGCACATGTCCTGAGTAGCAAATTCTTACTGTAGACAGCGATCTGATTTGAGGGATCTCTCCTACTGCCGGTGTCAGCACCTCAACCCTGCGTTGAGTTTATTGTCCCCTCAATGGGTGAAGGGCTCGCTGTACTGGCGGGTTCCCTGAATACGGTGAGAACGATGGCAACCAGAGACATCTACGAGAGCGGATTCGACGAGGACGTCCGAACGGAATCGAGTGCGAACCAGTGTCCCGAGTGCAACGGCCGGGTCACCACGAACACGGTCGAAACGGTCTGCGAGGACTGTGGCCTGGTCATCGAAGAACAGCGTATCGATCACGGGCCTGAGTGGCGGGTGTACGACGACGAGGAGTGCGAACGAACGGGTGCTCCACTCACTGCGGCTCGCCACGATCGCGGCCTGTCGACGGAAATCGGTCGCGGCACCGACGCGAAGGGGAACGAGATCTCCGGGCAGAAGCGACGGCGACTCGCGCGGATGCGCCGTGAGCAGACCCGTGGGCGCTGGCGGTCGAAAGCGGAACGGAATCTCGCCCACGGGTTGGGCGAAGTGCGTCGGTTGGCGAGTGCCCTCGAACTCTCCGATTCGGTCCGCGACCAGGCGTGTCAGCTCTTCCGGAGCGCCCAGAACGAGGATCTGCTTCGTGGCAGATCCATCGAGGCCATCGCCGCGGCCAGCGTCTACGGGGCCTGCCGGTGCAACGGCCTCTCGCGGTTAGTGGACGACGTCAGCGAGATGGCCCGCGTGGCAGAGTCACGGGTCACGAACGCGTACAAAACGCTGAACGAAGAGCTGGGCCTCCTCGCTGAGCCCGTCTCCCCTAGCATGTTCGTGCCGCGCCTCGCGTCGGACCTCGAGTGTCCGGACGAAATCCGACAGCGGGCCCGAGCCCTCGCGGAACAGGCCGAGGAGCACGGCGTCACGACGGGCGTCCATCCGGCTGGGTTCGCAGCAGCCTGCCTCTACAAGGCGGGTCAAGAACATGGGCAGTGGGTGACGCAAAGCGACGTCGCGGAGACAGGGAACGTCACGCCAACGACGGTCCGGACGCATCACGAGACGCTCGATGAACTCGCTGTCTAGACCGGCCAAGTGGGGAGCGAAGGCGTCCCGTTCTCCCAGTTAATCGCTTCTACTGCTGCCGGGAACTGCTGTAGTCGGTCATCGAGGACCGCGAGTGGATGCGCATCGAGAAACGTGGCGCTATGCCGATCGACCGGCATATCTTCGTGGTTGAGTTGGATGTGACAGGGCCCAAGATCCGGATGGTCGGCGTCTTGGTGGAAGCCGAGCATCAGGTTTCGGTCCGGTTCGACCCAGTTGATGCGGTAGTATTCGTGGTCGACGCCGGCGGGGTACCAGAAGCGAATCTCCAGTCGTGCGGTCGCCACATCGTAGGAGTCACTCAGGAAGGTTGTCGGATCGACATCGGCGATGATGTACCGGGGTCGGCGTCGAGACGGGCGATAGCGTACATCCTCACACCCTGGCTGGTTCGTCAATCGGTCGTGAACGTCGCGGAGGAGGGTCCGCTGTGTATAGCGGTCGCGACCGGCAAGAAAGATCATTCTGTGAGAGAAAGGATTAGCTCGTGGCGCGGTCAGCCACGTCGGTCATCTGTTTGCGGGCGGCTTCGACGTCGGAGTAGAGTTCTAGTGCGTGCTTGATGAGGCGGCGATCCTCCTCGTTCTCACGCCAGAACGCGATGACGTCACGGCGGTCCCGGAGCTCGGCACTTGCGAGGTCGCCGTCGGCGAGCGACTGTTCGAGCTCCTCCCACGTCTCGACGTCGTAGGTCGCCTGCCACTCCTCGATCTCCTCGGTGATCGCGGCCAATTCGTTGCGAAGCTCCTCGCGGGTGTTTTCCTCGATGAGCGTTCGGATTTCCTCGAAGAGCAGGCGCGTGTAGTCCGGCTGATAGCGCGTGGTCTCGCCGGCCTCGACGCGACGCAGCTGGCCCTGGTCGACGAGATCCTGGAGTTCCTCGTTGGTCGTACTCCAGGCGGCGTCAGCCTGCTCGCTGATCCAGTTGACCGACCGCGGTTCGCGAAGCGTCTCGGCGACCGCCCGAATACGGTCGCGGGCACTCATCGACTCAGTCCACGATTGGGCCCCATCTCGCGAGGATTCGGACATGCTTAGCACCTCTTGCAACAGTGTTCGCGCCATACTCCCATATATGTTTGTACTCTCTCGCATAATCGAGAAGCCGTTGCGAGCGAAGGCGTCCGGACGTTGAAATACGAAACCGACAGAAGCTATGAGCCAACCGATGCACAACCGATATTCTGACTTTGCAGAACTGCGGCCGACCGGCGAGGCGTCCCACATTCCGGACACGAGGCTGGATGACGGCTGTGAGGGTGCTCCCCGGCGGCAACGCGTCGCGACGAGCGCTGGTGGCTACCCTGATGCGCCGACGGCCGCCGATGGCGAGTGCCGGTCCTGTGGGGCGTCAGTCCCAGACAGCCAGACGAAATGCCGGTTCTGTCTCACTAACCATCTCGGGAGTGACGCCACTAGCACGAACGAGACAGCGTCGACGACGTGCCTCGGCATCGTCCACCTGGTCGTCGAGTCGACCACGTTCTACGGCGCCGTCGCAAAGGGCGGCGCCGCGGCGAACCTCCTCTCTGCCAACCAGGCGGAGCCGGCCGTCGACGACTACACGCTCATCTACGATCTCGACGAGGCGCCGGCGCGCCAGCTGGCCGAGCAATGGCCCTCACTCCCCGACGCGGTACAGGTGTCGTCAGAGGAGGGAGAGCGGCTTCTCAGTGCCGCCCGTGACCGGACTGGGTGGCACGGGCAGGAAGCGTCGGAGCGTCAGGAACAGGCCCCGACGCGGCTATACGACCAGCGTGGGGACGGCATCCGCGGCGCGTCGCGTCTCGACGCGGTCCTCGACGACGCAGTGTGGCTGGTTCCAGCGATGGCGCTGACCGAATCCGCCGGCGAAGCTGGGGCTGATCGGCAAGAGTCGTCGGTACCGACGACTCAGGAACTCGACTGTCAAACCTGTGGACGGGCGACCGACCATCGGTTCAAGACCCACGAGTCGGTCCCGGATGAGGCGTGGACGGGACAACCGATCTGGGAGTGTCGGGTGTGTGGCTCGGCTCGCTACGGACCCAATCTCGAGTAGCCCCAGTACTGAGCGTCGATTAACCAACATCTCTACAGATGGCTCCGGGTTTCGTTGGTTAATACCGTGATCCCCTGCAAGCCCGACGCCAGTCTCGATGGGGAGTCTATCCGCGCCGGCGATCGGTGAGGCGCTTCCGATGGAGCAAGAGTTCAAACAAGGGTACCGGATGCATCGTATTCTCAGCAATCTCAACCGACTCGACATCGATCGATTGGACGACGCGGATCGAGAGCGAGTCGAGACCGCGAGAGACCTCCTGAAGGAGGTGAGCCTTCTCACGCGGCCGGGCGACGGAACCGGAGCGGACGCCCACGCAGATTCCTAACTGGCGTCGCCGGCCACGCCTCGGGAGGCACCTCTCGCGTCGGTTTATCGCCCCCGACAGGGGTGCGGGGGCGACCCCGTGAAGTCCAGATATGGCCACACTGCAAGCTGCGACGACGTCGACCGGCGCGATCGTATCGGATCCACAGGCAGTCCGCGAGCTCTGTGAGAGCTACTGCTTCGGAACGCTCGACTGGGAGGTGACCGAAGACGGAGAGTTCACCATCTGGGGGTACGACGACTTCGAGGTGTACGAGACGCGGGAGAACGGCCTCCCGGACTACGAAGGCGGGATCGTGACCCACGAATTCCTGCGAGAACTCGCCGACCACCTCGAAGCTGACGAAGAACTCGATATCCAGGCGGCGGGGTTCACCAAGTGCCGCTTCCCAGTCCTGGCCAAGCGGTACGTCGTTCGCGATGGCGAAGTCCTCCACGCGGACCTCAGTTCCCCCGACCCGATCGACGAGTAGCGTTGTTCGTCCCCCGAGAGGGGTGCGGGGCGATCCAGTCGCAGTCGCCCCGTGAGGTGATTGCTCGATGGGACACCGCGCACTCGTTGCGTACGAACGCACAGACGGACAGTACACGCTCCACTACAGCCATTGGGGCGCAGCGAACCTCAAGCTCAAGCACCGAATCTCGGCTGAATCGCCGTTCGGTGGCGACGACACCGACTCCAAGTGGGCGAAACAGCTACTGGCGGAACTGGCCGATGGCCTCGAGGCAGATGCCGTCGACGGCTACCTCGCTGGCGAGGATCGACCGTCGACGGTCGTCGAGCCGAAACCCCGCGCCACCGGGCTCACCCTCGACGAGATCGTCGCGGACCATCTCGACTACCTCCACCACGAGGCGTTCTTCGTGGTGTCGACGACATTCGAGGTGACCGCCTATCGGACGCTGTGGTTCGGGCTCCAGTACGACTCGGAGACAGTCGAACAGGGAGAGACGGTCGGGAACGGCGCGCTCGCGACGGTGCGCTGGTACGACGGCGAGCCGGTCGGCGACGGCCACCTGCAGGGCCAGTTCGCAGCCCTCAAAGACGTCGTCGGCGACATGCTCGACAAGGGCGTCTTCACGCCGTCGACGGCGAGACAGTACCTGAAACGGAAGCTCGCTGAGCGGGTCGGGGACCGACAGGAGCTGCTCATTCCAACCGGAGAATCACCCTTCGAGAAGGCGAGTCTGAACCACTCCTAGTTCGATCTGCTTCGTGGCAGCTGCTGTTTTTCAGGGGTCGGAATGGGTGAGCCCCGCCGTAGGCTCGTGATTCGATGACCTCAGACGACGACCCGTTTCACGACTGCGAGTTGGATCCCGAGGCAATCCTCGGGACACACACCTTCGAAGGCGTCCTGTTCACCGACGAGACGGAAACCCCGGTGAACGTGCTCACCGGCGAGACACCGGCACATTCGCAAGCAACCGTCGAGGAAGCGAAGGAGTTCGCTGCGAGTATCGACACGGAGACGCCCCAGATCGCGCTCCCCGCATCCGTCGAGTCGCAGGTCGAAACACAGAGCAAGCCCTACACGGCGGCCGCATTCTTCCACTTCAAGGCGACTGGCTCGCTCGAACGCCACCGCGCCTACCACGCCGCCTATGAGGCGGATGCGTTCGCGGTCGACTTCGAGGCAGATTACGCGTCGGGCGACCTGACCATCACTGTCGAACGAGCGGACGAATCCTAAGAATCCGCCGTCACGAGGAGAGTTTTTCGAGCGCCGGCGATGGGTGCCGGCGCAGCTGGAGCGAGCAACGATTCCCGGTGCGTCGGCGTTTCGAGGTGTTCGAGATGCACATGGTGATTTACGCACTGGTAGAGGCATCGACGCACGACGACGCGCTGGCCACCGGAAAGACGGTGTTCGACCGCCTGGTCGGCGCGGACCCACACGCCGGCGCCGTCTTCGACTACTACGTCACGTTC
>NZ_NSKC01000011.1 GCF_002286985.1 Halorubrum salipaludis
GAGATCATTGAAGTAGGTATTCACCTCCACGTTGCTGGATTATCAGTTGCGAATACCAAACAGATACTCGATAAATTGGGTGTCAAGCGCAGTCGAACGGCCATCCACAACTGGGTGCAGAAAGCCGACCTACAGCCGGAAAGCGATGCCGAGCCGAATCACATCGCGGTGGACGAGACGGTGATTCAGGTCAACGACCAGCGCCACTGGCTGTACGCGGCAGTCGATCCCGCCACGAACGAAATCCTCCATGTCCGGCTGTTTCAGACGTGAACGACGCAGCTCACCGTGCTGTTTCTGCGTGATCTCCGCGAGCAACAGCAGATCGAGCAAGCGACCTTTCTCGTCGACGGTGCAACGCACTTGGCGAGTGCGCTCGACCGGCTCGGCCTCGATTTCCGCTACGAAAAACACGGAAATCGAAACAGCGTCGAACGTGTCTTTCGAGAGGTAAAACGACGAACTTCCTCGTTCTCAAATACGTTCGGCAACGCGTCG
Source organism: Halorubrum salipaludis (assembly GCF_002286985.1). GTDB lineage: Archaea > Halobacteriota > Halobacteria > Halobacteriales > Haloferacaceae > Halorubrum > Halorubrum salipaludis. The sequence goes on from NZ_NSKC01000011.1 coordinate 499, forward strand.
CTTATTTCGGCTGAGTCGTGGTTGCAAACCTTCGCCGTCTGGTGGAACCAATGCTAAACTTAACACGACGTGATCAGCCGGTGATCGTTTGGGATTCAGGGATTCAGGCCCAGATCACCATTGAAAGTCGCTCTGAAGAAACGGTGAGAGAGTTCACGTATAGTGCTCGTGTGGTTCATGAATCTGCAGAGGGGTACGGGGAGGAGATTCGACAAGAACACGAATTCCAACTTTCGGACCTCTCGGAAGCACAGGAGCGCATCGTGTCCAAGGCGATCTCGGATGAACATGGTTATAGGGTATCACAAGATGAATCAATTCCGGATAGCTTTGACGAGCTGGTTGAGTACTTTTCTGGTGAGGAAACAGTCACTCCAGAGGATAATACCGCGGATTCTACTGTGTCTGGTGTGTATATTGTTGAGTACGAAGAGACGAATTACTGGATAGAGGTATTCCGACCAGAAGACAGAAACGAAACTTCGAACTCGTAAACTAGCTGCTATTTGTAAACGATCGATTCTGTTGAAATCATCAGCGGCATATACATTCTGACCTCGGCTGCGGTCAGTACAGGTGGTGCAATTACCAACGACGCCCAACTCAAATGAATTACCGGAACAAGGACAAATAGTCAAAAAGCCTATTATCACTACTATGTGGTTTCAGGTATGTCCTTGAAGCGGCGAGCCATTCTCTTGGGCGGTGCGGCAACGGTCGGATTTGGGGCTCTTGGTTACTATGGGATAACGAGGTGCGACGAGGTCGCCTGTTTTTCTTTTGAGTTTCAGGGTGCTGACCATGTGGCTAATAGATTAGATGTTCAGCATACGGGTGGCCAGGAGAGCCTACAAGCGGGTGATGTGTACTTCCGCGAGGTTGTTGTTGATTGGGAGTCCCGAGAGACAGACACCATCGCATGGTCTGAGTTAGATGATGAGATGGAGCCAAGCGACACGATTGATGGCGATGAAAGTACGGCTCCAACTCTTGCGGGAAACGAACGTTGTGGAAATCCTGTGGCGGCAGGAGGGTGAGGAGACACTCATCGGAGCATGGGTTGACGAAGACGACGATGCTAGATAGGCACTCTTCAGCGACTAGCTGTTTCAGACGAGAATATGTCTGAAGAGTAGGAGTTCAACAGAGCCAGATTCGCCGGTTAGGCAAAAAATCGGGCACCCACGGGACAGTCGATCTAATGGATATGGACATGATCCCTGAACCGGTCGTACCGACAAAATCCGAGCTTCCCGGTCGATTACTCCACGAAGGGCAATCCGGCGACGCGGCGATACTCGTCGCTCTCGTAGACGGTGACCATCGGTTTAGTGATACTGAAGGACCCTTCTTGATCGTTTCTCCGCGCACGCCCTACAATCGCGTGATGCTCCCGAGGATGACTCTCTCAGCAACACTCAACCGAGGAGGGGACACAGTCGCCCAAGGGCCACTCCAAGCGTCCCTTGATCCCGATCTCGGGAGTTTCTATGGGATGAGCCTTGATGAACTCAACTCGGGCGATACGGTCAGAATCGCCGTAGAGACGCCACCCCAACTAGCGCGGCACGATGGCTACGAAACCGCGGTTCGCCAGCGCGTACGTCGCGAGGACGCAGGCGAGAGTGAACCCGAACGCGGTAAAGTAGATGAACGGGCTGATCAACACCGCGCTCGCGGGGAAGGGAATCAGCGGCTCCGTGCCGGCACGGACCGCGGCGACGCCCGAGTCCTCGACGGTGCGGAGCGCGCCGCCTCCAACAAGACGATCGTCATCGACCAGAATCATAACAACAGCGTCACGCCTGAGGCAATCAGTCCCTTGGTTACGCGCCTACTTGAAGCCGGCCACGATGTGGAGTTCTATACCGACGAGATAGCCGAGCACCAGAGCTTCAACGAGATGCTCGCAAGCGCCGATGCATTTGTCGTCATCGGACCCGGTGAGCAGTACAACGCCAGTGAGCAGACCCGGATAGCCCGCTTCTCCGACAACGGCGGCCGGATCCTGCTCGTCAACGAACCTACCCAACGGGGAGCTAACGGGCCGGCACGCTCGACGCCAATGACGAACATTGCCAGCGAGTTCGGACTCGGATACGATGCGGGCTGCCTCTACAATCTAGCGTGGTACAACACAAACTACCGCGCCGTCTATGCCAAGCCGGCCAATGATTCGTCGATCACCAAGGGGGTCGATCGGGTCACGATGTACACTGCCCGCCCGGTCGTGGGCGGATCGGCCACGCTTGTGACGAACGAGACGGCAGCGCTCTCAACAACTCGGCGGCAGGCACAGTATACTGTCGTCGCTCGCGAAGGGAACGTCATCGCCCTCGGGGACCGCTCCCTGCTCGGTTCCGATTACATCTACACCAACGATAACGAGGTCCTCGTGAGTAACATCGTCAAGTTCCTCGTCTCCGGATCGCGGTAGCAGAGCGGAGTCTCAGAAACTTTTTACAGGATATCAACTAGCGGCGATAGAACATTTTCACACTGGGTTCGATCTTTCTTCGAGGAGAGAATCCGCCGAGTTTGACGATCAGTAACCTCGATATGCGCTGTGTTGAGAGGTTCGACAACTACTGTTTACGACGGAGAAGATGTCACAATTGACCAAATTTCTAGCAATTGGTGAAACAGCTGATAGCGAGGATAGAGACTATATGTGCGTTCACTCAGAAGCGGCACCGATCTGAGCCGCCTGAACCACGGCCGACATGAATTGATTCAGGGACGTCATATCTTTTCTTAACAACCGCTCCATATGCGAGACCGATACCCAGCCCCGTGAGGTGGGCCCAATTCGCTACACTTCCAGGACCGATAGCGGAGAGACCAGCGACAGCTGAGAAGATGGCGAATCCGATGGTTAGTATCCAGAGAGGTACCGGGAGGAGAAAGTACAGATACACTGTGAGCTTGGGTCGGAGAACAGTGAGTACTCCCATCACAGCTATGATGGCGCCCGACGAACCGACAACTCCCGACTGCATTCCTGGATTCAAAAGTAGTGTCGCCCCAACCTGTGCGAGGCCAGCGAACACGCCCGCAACGAGAAATAACGCTACAAAGCGTGCCTTTCCGAGGCGACGCTCAACAACCGGCCCGAAGAAGTACAGCGCAATGCTGTTGACAGAGATGTGAGTGAAGCCACCATGGGCGAAAATGGATGTTATCCACGTCCAGACATACATGGGCTGCTGTGGCGAAAGGACAAACACCGACCGCCACAGTGAGGATCCGGGAGAAATGTCAATAAAAAGAGGAAAAATGACAAACTGTATTATGAACGTTGCCCACATAAGCCCGAGGAAGAGATAAGTTGTATTTCGGCGGAGAATCCCGATCACCCCACTGGTGGGCGTTTGCCGGTCAACAATCGATTTCGCTCGCTCAATAGTACTTTCCTCAGAGCGATCACGATTCTCAACAGAGGTGTCAACTCCAGAATTGAAAACCCCTTTCGACTCGTTCCAGTCATTCAGACCGGGGCAATTATGATTCTCTGGGAGGCGATGATCGGCACAGAATGTGTCCCCACACCGGCGACAGTGGTACGGCATACTTTCATACGCACCGCATTGGTCGCACTCAGCCATCGTTACGAATAATCCAGTTCATGTGGCTCTGTTGAAATCCTTAGGAACTGGTAGGACCGGCGTGCGAGATACAGAGGGTGTATCTATCAACGACTCTTGATTCGCGTCAGCTCCCCCGTTACAGCCCGACGAAGCGATAGTGTAACTGGTAGCGAAGGGTGTTAGGCTCGTCCCCACGAACCCTTGTCCGAATGGACGCTAAGGAGTGGCTCCGTCGGCACCAAGTCCTCGTGTACGCAGTTGCCGTCGCGCTGGCGGTGGTCATCGGAGCGGGCCGTCCGATGTGGGCCACGCCCATCGAGGGACTCATCAACCCCGTGCTGGCCGTCCTGCTGTACGTCACGTTCCTCGAAATCCCGTTTGTGCGGCTCCGCCGGGCGTTCACGAACGGGCGGTTCATCGGAGTGGCCCTCGGGCTGAACTTCCTCGTTGTACCGGTCGTGGTGTGGGGACTCACCCGAGTCCTCCCGTCCGACCGAGTCGTCCTCGTCGGTGTCCTGATGGTACTACTGACGCCGTGCATCGACTACGTCATCACTTTCACCGACCTCGCGGACGGCGACGCCGAACAGCTCACCGCGACGACACCGGCGCTGATGCTGGTGCAACTGCTCCTGCTCCCGTTGTACCTGTGGCTGTTCGTCGGCCCGGAGATCGCGGCGGTCATCGAGGCCGGCCCGTTCATCGAGGCGTTCGTGCTGATCATCGCGCTGCCGCTGGGGCTGGCGTGGCTCACCGAAGCCGGCGCGGAGCGCTCCGGGCGGGTCGCGGGGTGGCAGGAGACGCTGGGGTGGTTTCCCGTGCCGATGATGGGCGTAACACTGTTCGTCGTCATCGCCTCGCAACTCCCGCGTGTACAGGACGCCTTCGATCAAATTGTAGTGGTCGTGCCGGTCTACGTCGCGTTTCTCTTCGTCATGCCGTTGCTCGGACGATTGGTGAGCGGCCTGTTCGGGATGGACGTTGGCGAGCGGCGGGCACTGGTGTTCACGTCCGTGACACGGAACTCTCTGGTCGTCTTGCCGCTGGGGCTTGCGCTGCCAGCGGGTTACGAGTTGGTGCCGGCTATCATCGTGACGCAGACGCTGGTCGAGTTGAGTGGGATGGTGGTACTCACGCGAGTCGTGCCGGCGGTACTAGTTCCGGCTCCGCCGGCTGACGACAGCCAGCCCACTGTACCGAGTGGTGAGTGATTCCCGGCGGTGGCCGATTCGCGCTCTATATTCAGCACATCTGCAAAACATATCACCTGCTGAGGATTTCAACAGAGCCGTTCATGTGTAAATTCGGGTATCAAGTGTTTATCAGTGATGATTTCACAGTTAGGATTCTTCAGTATACCGAATCCACCAGTCTCTGTTGGTAGATTTATTAGTCGAGCATTTTTCATTCGTGTTCATCCCCAACTGGTGAATGTTAATAACCGATCAAGTTAATTACTCGCTCAGTAACGAATCTGGCTTGATTCTGGAGAGCCGCATCGCGTTGCCGGTGACACCAAGAGTCATACCAGCATCGCCAATAAGGACAGCTGCCCAGATCGGGACGAGTCCGAAGGGCACACCGAGTGCGAGAAGCCCTTTTGCACCCAGACTTGTCCAGATGTTCTGCCGGATGACGCTATTCGCATCGTGCGAGAGTTCGTAGAGGTACGGTAGCTTCGATAGGTCGTCGCTCATCAGTGCGATGTCTGCTGTTTCGAGAGCAGTATCCGTTCCAGCGGCACCCATCGCAATACCCACGGTCGCCGTCGCAAGCGCGGGTGCGTCGTTAACGCCGTCGCCGATCATTGCGACGCCGGCGTACTGTTCGTCGAGTTCTTTGATCGCCTCGACCTTCTCGTCGGGCAGGAGTTCTGCGCGGAACTCGTCAACGCCGACCTCCTCGGCAATCGCCCGGGCCGTACGTTCGTTGTCACCGGTAAGCATAACGATGTGCTCAACGCCGAGATCGTGGAGCCGCTGGATCGCTGCCTTCGCTCCGGGTCGAATCTCGTCGGCCACGGCGATCACGCCCTCAATCTCGTCCTCAGTCCCGACTAAGACGACAGTCTTCCCTTGTGATTGGAGTTCGGGGACCGTCCCCTCAAGAAGGTCGAGACAGTTGTTGCGCTCACACATCTGCTGACTCTTCGTCGTGACGACACCGCCGTCGGTCGTCGCGTGGACGTGTTCGAGATTGAACCCGAGTTCCTCGAAGAATCCCGGTTTCCCTGCGTAGTGTTTCTTGCCGTCGAGAGAGGCTTCGACGCCTTTCCCGGTGATACTATCGAAATCATCGACTGTCGGCGCTCCGATATCACTCTCCTCGGCGAATTCGATGATTGCATCGCCGATGGGGTGTTCCGACCGCGATTCCAGCCCGCGGGCACAGCGGAGAACATCGTCCTCACTGTTGTCGTTCAACGGGACGACGTCGGTGACGGTGAGTTCGCCTTTGGTGATCGTGCCGGTCTTGTCCATTGCAATGGCGTCCACCGCGCCCATCGCCTCGAGATGGTTGCCGCCCTTGATGAGGACACCATTCTTCGCGGCGCTGGTGATCCCCGACACCACCGAGACGGGTGTGGAAATAACGAACGCACAGGGACATGCAAGCACAAGCAGCGTGAGGCCGTAGACGATGAACGTCGGCCACGATGCCCCGAATAGGAGCGGCGGGACAACTGCAACCAGGACCGCAAAGCCGACGACGACGGGGGTGTAGTATGATGAGAACCGCTCGACGAACTGCTCGCGTTCGGTTTTGTTGGACTGTGCGTCTTCGACCATCTGGACGATGCGCGAGAGTGTGTTATCGCCCGCTTCGGAGGTGACCTCGATTTCGAGATAGCCCTGTTCGTTGATTGTGCCAGCGTACACCTCGTCACCCGGTGTCTTGTCCACTGGCACGCTCTCGCCTGTGATGGGGGCTTGGTTGACAGCACTCTCTCCGTCAAGAACCTCGCCGTCCATCGGGATTTTTTCACCCGGACGCACGACGACGACATCGCCGACAGCCACGTTATCGACAGGAACGGTTACCTCTTCGCCATCGCGTTTTACGGTCGCCTCGTCCGGCGATAGATCCATCAACTCTTGGAGTGAGTTCCGGGCACGATCCATCGAATAGCGTTCAAGCAGCTCTGCAATACTGAACAGGAACGTGAGCGTAGCGGCCTCAAAGTAGAGCGCTTCCCCGAAGACGAGGCTGGCGATGATGGCGCCGCTGATGGCAATACTCATCAACAGGTCGATGTCGAGATTCCGGTTCAACGCAGAGTAGTAGCCGTTGCGGAAAATGATCTGGCCAGCGATCCCAACCGCGCCGAGGAACAGGATATCGGCGACAAGTAACTCGCGCCCGACGAGCTCGGCTACGAGAACGTTCTGGCCGGTGAGGAAGAATTCGAAGAGGAGTCCAAGCGCGACGAATCCACCGCTGATCCAGGTTTTGATCGCCCGCGAGCTGGTCCAGACGCTCTCGCGTTCATCGATAGGGTCGCTTTCGGTGTCCGTGCTGTCCGCTGTCGAGTTAGTCACCTCGTAGCCAGCGCTCTCGATTGCCGCAACGATCTTCGATGGTGAGACGGAGTCGCCATCATAGGTCGTAATCACCTTGCCAGTCGTCGGCTGTGTCTCGTAACTCGAGAGTCCCGCGAGGTCATCGAGAGCATTCTCGATTTTTCCCGCACAGGAGGGGCAGTCCATCTCGGGGACGGTGAACGTCGCGGTCGTCTCGCCCTGATTTTCGACCGTGTAGCCAGCTTTTTCGACGCGTTTGGTAATCGCGTCTGGCGACGTTTGATCTCCCTCGTAGGAGACAGAGAGAGTTCCTGTCGTCACTTGTGGATCGACGGCGGTGATTCCGTCGAGTTTCCGGACGCTATTTTCCACTTTCCCCGCACAGGATGGACAGTCCATCTCGGGCACCGAGAACTGGGCCACTTCGCTCTCTTCCGACGGTGTCGCGATTACGTCGTCGGCTCCGTGTCCATCGTGGTCGTGGTCGTGGTCGTGACCACCTTCTTCTGGTGGTGACGTCATTATGTGAAATGAATGCTCTCAAACTTATTAACTTGACTGCTATATATCCCCCCTATATTAACAATATTTATTAAATTTTGTGGTGTGAGATAATAAAGTGGATGATTTACAGCCAGCCAAGGGACGGCTCGGAGATTTGATTCGAGCCTACTCATTGGTGCCTACATTAACAGTAGTCTATCTGATACATTTTCGCCCACTATCGGTAGTTCCCATCGTTCCTAATTACGGACTCTGCTTCTGGGAGAAAATGAGATCGACGTCAGAGATCCGTTTGTATATATGGTCTGAATTCATATGCGGGAATATAATCATGACATTACTCAAACAGGCGCTTGCGAGGGCCTATAAGTATCAGATGTACTTCCTCGGCGTCTCGGGGTTCGTCATCGCTGGGCTCGCCGTTACCTACGGCGTCCAGACCGAAGACACGGTGGCGGCACTCGGTGCACTCCTGTTTCTGCCGAATGCGGTTGTCCTCCTCGGCATCGGGCTCCGAGAACAAGGATTGATCGGCAATCTATCGCCATCGGGATCCAACCCAGAGTAACGCCCTTCTGGCACATTTCTCTTAGTTCGTTTCGACAAGCGTGAGCCGCTGCTGTATCATCTGATCGACGTTGTACAGGAGCACGCTGACCGAGGCGAGGACGGTTCCCAGATAGACGATCAATCCGGGTGGTCCGGAAACCGTTCCACCGAGGGCCGCGCCACCGAGTCCAACAACGATGAGCTCAGCCCACGTCAGCAGGATGCGCGACAACAACCACGTTCGGTCGGCATCAATCGATTGCTCGTCCGACGCGACGGTGGGCCCTTCCCCGTCGTCAGGAACGTTGGCGTCGACCACTGTCAGTAAGCCTCCTCGGGGGATATGGGACCACTGAACGCCGAGTAGAGCACGACAAAGTAGCTTGCCACCAGCGGCAACAACAGTGCGGCGGCTATTGACATCAGATTCAGCGGGAGCGTCGAGACGATGGTTTCGCTGATCGTTGCTCCAGTTGCTGGGTCGATGGCGGGATACATAATAATCCCCACGACGGTGATCAGCCCGTACGTGAGGACCGCTGCCGCCCCGAGTGCCAGTAGACTCTCACCGCGCCGCATGGCGACGATGTATCCCGCGGTGAGGCCGATCGAAATCACCACTAACACGACGATGGTCGGATGTAGCAGTGTTAACAGCCCACCGGGCAGTCGCACGGCGAGGATCGCTAGCGTTCCCACCACCGCCACCAAGTAGCCGACGACCGCGAACTGACCGTACGTCGACACCCGCTCGGGCAGAACGAGTGGCGCTTTCAGCCGGAGGAACGCCGCCCCGGAGACGACCGTCAGCAGCGTCAGCGTGAAGCCGACGACGACCCCGATGAGCGAGACGGATCCCTCGTTGCCGACGAGCCAGTTGCCGGCGAAGACACCGAGCAGGAAGGGCGCGAGGACGCTCCCGGCAACGAAGGCGACACTCCACGCCCGCTGCCAGCGCTCGTCATGACGCTGTTCGTACATTTCAGGCGCCAGCCCACGAAGGATGAGCGCACCCAAAATCCCGAACATCAGCAGGTAGTGTCGGCTGAACAGGTTCGCGTAGGCCGCGGGAAAGGCAGCAAAGAGTGTGCCGCCAAAGACGACCAGCCAGACCTCGTTGCCGTCCCAGAACGGACCGACGGCAGCGAGGACAGCCTCATGTTCCCGGTCGGTATTGAGCAGACCGTAAATCGCCCCTGCCCCGAAATCGAACCCATCGAGAAACAGGAACGTCGCTAGCAGCGTGAAGATGAGACCGAACCACATCTCAGGGAGAGGGAGGCCGAACAGCGGTCCAGCACTGAGCGACTCGACGCTAATCATTGATGCTACCTCCCGGCTGTCCGCTGGCAGTATCAGTCTGTGTCGACCTCCCTATGACCGTCGGCACGTCAGTCATCGTCGGCACCTCCCGCGGCCGACGTGTCTGACATAGGTGTGCGATCAGGACGCTCGCGAAGCTGTTCGCGACCGGGCGGGCCGTTGCGGATGACCCGAGTGATAACGTAGGTATACAGCCCGAGCAACGCAAGGTACACCACGGCGAAGCCAACGAGTGAGATCGTCGCTTCAGTTCCCGTTAACCCAGGTGAGACCGCTTCACTGGTCTTCATCACATCCTGAATGACCCACGGCTGTCTGCCGACCTCGGTGACGATCCAGCCGAGTTCGACCGCGAGGATGCCCAGCAGTGACGAGCCCATCAGTGCCTTGTGTAACAGACCATCATTCAGTAGCTGGCCCTTGTACCATCGGTAGCCACCCCAGAACGATAATAGGATGAACCAAAAACCCATACCGACCATCGCACGGAAAGCCCAGAAGACGATAGCGACCGGCGGCGCCTGGCTCTCAAAGGTGTTCAATCCACGTATCTCGGCGGTCGGATCCCCCCCGCTGGCGAGCCACGACGCGCCACCGGGTATCCCGATGCCGAACAGTTCCTTCGCCCGTGGGTCGGTGATCGAATCGAGGTTCGTCGGGACGGCGATAAGATACTCAGGCACGTAGGAGTCGGTCTCCCAGACGGCCTCCATTGCGGCAAACTTCTGCGGTTGGGTTTCGGCTACCGAGCGGGCGTACATGTCGCCCTGATAGACTTGAAACGGGGCCGTGATCAGCAGAGCGACGAGGGCGATCTTCAGGGTCGTCTCCCAGAAATTCACGTTGTCGACATCGACCTCACGAACGTGGTGTTTGAACACGTAGTAGGCGGCGATGCCGGCCATGAAGAGCGCGACCGATTCGACGGCTGCGTTCTGCATGTGGACAAACATGTATCCGAACCGGGGATTAAAATACGCTGCAAGCGGATCAACGAGCTTGACGACCGTCTGGCCGCCCTCGGTGACTAGTTCATAGCCACGCGGGGTCTGCATCCATGAGTTCGCGATGAGAATCCACACGGCCGAGAGCCATGTGCCAAGACCGACAGCGACGCTTGAAATGAAGTAGAGTGTGTCACCGACGCGCTCACGGCCGAAGACGAAGATCCCGAGGAACGTCGCCTCTAGCATGAACGCCATCATCCCCTCAACGGCTAGCGGGCCACCAAACAGTTCGCCGGCGGCAATCGAAAACGCCGCGAAGTTCGTCCCGAATTCGAATTCGAGGACGATTCCAGTAACGGTGCCGACAACAAAGGAGATGGCGAAGATCTTGGTCCAGAAGCGACGCAACTGTTCGTACACCGGCTCGCCAGTTCGAATATCCTTCCATGTAAAATAGATAAGAAACGGGGCTAACCCCATGCTCATCACCGGAAAGATAATATGGACGGTTGTGGTGAGGGCGAACTGGAGCCGGCTAGCGATAAGTGGATCGACCATGACTGAAGGAGTGGCTAACAGCCGATTTTAAAGAACAGATCATGTTAAACATATCCTCACCTCCTTCTCGCCGGGAAGCGGCGAACCGTTTATTATGTCGACCGATAACGCCGCCGTATGGATACCCGGCGTGTCGTTTTCGTGCTCGTCTGTCTGGTGACGGCGATTATGGCTATCAGAGGATTTGTCGCGCTCCAGAACGGGGAGTTCAACACGGTCGGGCGACAGCTCGGTGTGGGGGCGATTGTCTTCATCTTCGGGATCGCACTTGTCCGTCGATGGGATGAGATCGGGTAATAATTGACGTAGCGTTCGGTGGTTCATCAACACTCAACACAGTCCACAATCGGCAGGTCACATCGAGTTAGCGGAGAGCCACAACGGATAGAATTATTAGGCTCTGTTGAAATCCTATTCTTCAGATAGGTTCTCGTGTGAAACAGCCGGTCAGTAGATCTGCCTACTCCGCAATCAAGAATTATACAGTTCTATTCCCGGTTACTCAGTCCGGCACCAATTGCAGCACCAAGTGCCACTCCGATAGCGAGCCAGAGTCCGATATTATCCGTAGCAGAACCGATAGCGACCCCAATCGCAAGTCCAATCGCCATCCCTATTCCCGTGTCTTTCCCGCTCGGTCCTGTCTCGCTTTCCCCGCTCATGTACTATCAGGGGACGTTAGGAGACGGTAAGTCCACCGTCTGGATTGATCGCAGCTGGGTCAAATATATCACTTGCTGAGGATTTCAACAGAGCCCAAAGTCCCCAATATAAGAGGCAAAGGAGGATACCCAATACGTAGGACACCGACCTCATTTGACGTACCGAACTCGCAAAGTCGGAGTGACCATGGATTCGTTATGTAGACATCATGAGTCGTCTACGGATGTCGAATTCTGTTTCGTGAAGTGATTAGGCTTAACTGGATTCACCAGTGAGATCAATATGCTCCGTTGGTGTAGCTCGGCCAATCATCTCGACATCTCGCGCCGAGGACCGAGGTTCAAATCCTCGATGGAGCATATCCAACCCGCTTCGACTTTCTATAGGCCGCCCTCGTATCTGCCCACTACACGACTAGCTTCACAGAATCACGTGTTGGGCAGGTATACCTTCGTAGAACTAGTTGCAACCACCAGCCTATGTCTGGTTGCTTTTGCTACCGCAACGGTCGTATTTACCGTAGGCGGAACTCCTGCAAACACGTTGTCGACGGCAGGTAGCTGTCAAGAAAGTCAGTGGCATCCTCGTCATCGCCGATCAGAACGATGATCTTCGTATCACGGTTGCTCAGCTGCGTGAGCGTGTCGTCTCTACCCAATTGTGACTCGCCGACGACAACGTCGTCGTTTCGGAGACACTCGAAGACGATTTCGTCGAACACGATGATACCGCGGATCACTATTCCTCGATACTCGTTGCGACGGAGAGTGGTGTCGTGAACTCGAGTACCCATGGACACCCGATCAAGACACTGACAACGCCGTCAGGATGGCGATCGAGACGTCAGACCCCATCACGAGCGACCAGCCGCCAGCAAGTACCGCTCCGTCCACGACGACTGGAATAACGGACGACCCGAACCGATCGATCCCTCACTGGACGCCGTGGTCTCCACTCTGGTGACTCCAGACCCACGTGATGAGCCGTCAACGCTGCTGGATACACTGTCACTCACCGTGAACACAGCAGCCCCGTTTGTGACGACCGCTTCGCCGACGAGATTGTCGCCCACTCGCATCAGGGTTGGAAGGTGATTCACCCGCCGTGACTGCCTTCTCGACCGCACATTCGCTCTCGGCAAGCACCCTATCGACCGAGATACGTTCGCCCTCACAGACAAGCACGCTCACCCGTTATTCGAGACTACCCAATTTCTATCAGCTTCAAAGAATTTCAACAGAGCTACTTCTGTGGTTTCAGATAGCAAATACGATATGACGAGATCAGAGCTATTTCTGAATATACAAAGAATACATAATAATCGTGAGTGCGAAAGCGACGAACATACTATTTATGAGGACAACATATGCCAATGAGACAGAGAAGAACTGATTAGCTACGCCTGTCAACAGTGCTCCGAGCGTGAGGACACCAAATCCGATACCCAGAACGCGGAGAGAATTCTCACCAGTTCGCCGATAAGCTTTGAACGCGATATAAGTAATTCCACCCCCGAGAATCAGGATTACAAACTTAACTATCGCAATTGCGGGTACAACTCCCTTCATATTTCGTCCCCCATCATTGTCCAGATGTCAGCAAGTCGCTCGTCGGTAGACTGTGATAGCCGCTCGATATTCACCGAAAACTCACCCGTGTCATCCATAGAAATCAGTACGTCATTGAATGACCGCTCGTAGTGAGTGACACGTCCGCCACCGGGATTGATCGTATCCCGCTTTCGTACGAGAGCAGCGGAGCTGAGAAGTTCTAACTTGCGATACAACGTCGACTTGGGGATGTCACAGACATCGCTCAATTCGTTTGCAGTCATGGGTTCAATGGTTTCGCGGAGAATGGATCGACACTCAGGATCATCCAACGCATCGAGGACATCCTGTAACGCCGGTGTGTCCTCAGATGACGCAGAATTGTCTCGCATTGTTCTATTAAATGTGTTGGGCGGAATGTGGTGTCCGATTGTTTTTCGGGAATGCTCCTAATGGTTCGGATCCAAGACCGGTTACGATATCCAGCTCATACCAGGTAAGTTGTCGAAAGAATCGCGAGATGAGAGTCGGCATAGTGATACTAATAGCGGGGTGTTATAACCTATACTGAGTTTCGGATCGTTGTGCCGTTTCTTCAATGATTTCGTAGAGGTCTCGCCCGAGCGAACTGATGAACTCGTCATTATGAAAGTGGGTACATGTTTGTTCGCCAGCAGTCGGATATCCGTCAACGGCATTAAGAGTCTCTATTACGTAAGAAGATGGCTGGCTACTAACTGTTGTATCTCGATCAATCTTGGTCTCTATCTGAAATTTGCTCATATTAGAATTAGGACTATGAGTGAATGAAGAGCTGTTTGCTGTCCGAACGGACCACCCATTCAGGCATGCTTCTCATACACCTCAAGAAGTTCCTGATATCGATTTTGGATCGTTACTTGGCTGACGTGGGCGATTTCACTTACAGTCTCCTGTGTGAGCTGTTCGTTCGTAAGATGGGTCGCAGCATACAGCGCGGCGGCCGCCAACCCTGCCGGGTTTTTCCCACTGTGGGCACCATTATCTGTTGCCACCCCAAGAAGTTCTCTAGAACGCCGTTCTGCTTCGTCGCTCACATCAAGTGATGACGCGAATTGTGGAAGATATTGAGTCGGATTTTGCGGCTCGATCTCCAACCCGAGTTCACGGGAAAGATATCGGTATGCTCGCTGGACTCGGATTTTTTTGACACGACTTACGTCGGAGAATTCAGTCAGTGGACGTGGCGTCCCATGCTGTCGAGCAGCTGCATACAACGAAGCCGTTGACATCCCCTCAATCGATCGGCCAGGTAGCAGGTCCTTCTCTACAGCACGCTTATACAGGATTCCGGCAGTTTCTCGGACTGATTTCGGAAGATCGAGAGCCGACGCCATGCGGTTGATCTCACCCAGCGCTTGCTTGAGATTCCGCTCGTGGGCATCTTTCGCCCGAAACCGCTCATCCCACATCCGAAGGCGCTGTAGTTGAGCGCGTTTGCGATCAGGAACTGCTTGTCCGTAGGCATCCTTGTCCCGCCAACCAATGGTAGTACTCAGTCCCTTATCATGCATCAGATGCGTCGTCGGGGCGCCAACACGACTCTTTTCATCACGTTCTTCCGACGTGAACGCACGCCATTCCGGGCCGTGATCGACTCGACTTTCCTTGAAAATCAACCCACAACCTTCACAAGTCGATTCACCTCCATTGCCCTTCTGAATGATTTGGCCTTGACACTCAGGACACACATTGCTCTCGATACACTCCGAGACCCGCTTTCGACTATCTAACGACTGTTCGTTGCTTTGTTTTTGACACATAATGATAATCTCATGGACCGGTTTGTACTCCCAAATCGTGGGTCTTCTTGACAATTCGGAGGAGTGGCTCCGCAATGAATAAGTGGCGGAATCCCACTTAGGAGGAATCCGAGCTATACCTTTTCATCATGCCTTTAACAGCCTTATCGTAATTGGGAGGCATCCCATCAATCGAGATATGGCCCAAAATTCAGCGAACTCAAACTACCTTCGAAAGACGATCTCAGAGGGTCCAGTTAAGTACGAGCACATCGCCGGCCTGACGCTGATTCTGACGTACATCGTAATGCTTCTCGGCGCCTATACGAGTGCAATCGGTGCCGGACTTTCTTGCCCCGACTGGCCGAGTTGCTACGGTACCTGGGTACCCTTCTTCCAACCTGATATCATCGCAAATTCACCGTACTCTGCCCTACAGATATTTGCCGAATGGGCCCACCGGGGACTTGCGATGACTGCTGGCTTCTTCATCGCGGGGACAGCAGTTGGTGCGTGGATTTTCTACCCAGACGATACGTTGGTCAAGTGGTCCGCAACGACGGCACTCATCTTGCTTCCAATTCAGGTCGTACTCGGAGGACTGACTGTCACAGAGGACCTCGAACCAATAATAGTCACGACTCACCTCGGAGTCGCTATTCTCATTCTTCTCAGCCTGCTCATGACCGTCCTTACGACCTACCTTCGTCACACACGAGTCGATAAATCCAAAATATGGGGAGAAGCATGACCGATAGCGAACGCATCTCGACTCTGCTCACATCATCTGGTGGAGGACATAGACTGCTTACAAGACGCCAGTTCCTCGCGACAAGTGGAGCATTGGCGCTCAGTGGATGTCTCGGTGGCGAAAATAATGAATCAACAAATACTGCTGTAGATGCGGTAGCTAACGCGCCGGACCCAGACGACCCCACATCATCCACGTACGCAAGAGCGGGAGCTGCCGACCGACCAACGGTGACCTACTATGGGAACTGGAAATGTCCGTACTGTGCGGACTTCAACACAGATTTTCTCGGCAATATAGTCACAGACTACGTCGAGCCCGGAGACATCAGCCTACAATTCCGTGCGTTGGCCTACATCGACGGTGAGCCATTCCTCGGCTCTGATTCCCCTCGTGCCGCTCAAGGTGGCCTCGGTGTCTGGAATGTAGCTCCTGAAACCTACTGGCGATACCACGAATACGTCTTCGCCAATCAACCACCGGAGGGTGAGGAGTGGGCAACCACTAACAAACTCATGTCATTCGCTGAGGAGGCTGGAGTAACGGAGACGGAACAGCTCCAGACAAAAATTCAGGAACAAGCCTACGAATCGCCGATTCGAGAGACGAGTCAGGCAGCAGCCGACGCCGGCGTTTCGGGAACTCCGGCCCTCGTAATCGATGGTGAGACGGTTAACCCGCTGAGTGACGAGCAACGAACCCGCACCCTCATTGAACAACTCGCAAATGGATCGTGATTGGATCCAGGTCGTATTGGGCAGTGCAGCCCTCATTGCCGGGATCGCAACAGCTGGAAGCCTCTGGTTTAGCCTTGGCCTCGGACTGATACCGTGTGACCTCTGTTGGTACCAACGAATATTGATGTACCCGCTCGTTGTCGTCCTCGGTGTCGCAACGTTTGAAGCTCGCCTTGCAGTCTGGCGGACTGTTATTCCGCTTTCAGTCACCGGTGGAGTGATCGCCGCTTATCACTCGATCCTGCAGGCGACGACAACCACCTGTTCGTTCGGTGGACCGTGTGCCACCGTCCAGTGGCAGGCACCGATACTTGGACTGACGATCCCGAACCTCTCACTTCTCGCATTCGTGCTCGTCACAGCCGTAGGACTCACCTGTTTGAGGATGACTCTGAGCCAGAACCAGACGAGACACCACAATCAATGACAAAAATCCATAATAAACTATTGCCACGGCTGAGTATCGACGCTCACCGTATAGCTTGTCCAGACCGCTCCAGTACCAATTCCATCAAATGACAGAGATAACGACACGGATTCAGTCTGTCGGGAGTGCAGTTGGGCTCACGTACGGCTCAACGGTTATTGGGTCGGTAATTGTCACCACCGTTGCCGCACTGCTGGGCGCATTCGGGGTCGATGTAACCGCTCGTCCATCGTTGCGCCTCGTAATGAGCACGATCTTGTTACAGGGGGTGACATTCGGAGGGCTCTCAATCCTCTATCTCAGATTCCGAAATCTCGACTTCGAATTCGTTTCGCTTTCGATTCCGGACAGGCGAGATGTTGCTGTAACCATCGGGGGGGTAGGAACACTCCTCGGATTACTCATTGTCTCATCACGCGTTATCTCCTCGCTCGGACTGGAATCAGCAGAAAACCAAGTAGTAACAGTTGGTCAGCAAAATCCGACAGCCTTTCTAATTCTCATTCCTCTATCGTTTCTGCTAGTCGGTCCGGGCGAAGAGCTGTTATACCGAGGACTGGTTCAGGGGACACTCCGAGAAACGCTACATCCAACCCGTGCAATCGTTCTTGCGAGCGCCCTCTTCGCATCGATCCATCTCTTCTCGTTGAGTGGAGAAGGGAAGCTCGTGTACGTCGGTATCGCATTCGTTCTAGCTCTGGTACTCGGTGCAACCTACGAGTACACCGATAACCTCGTTGTTCCGACTCTGATTCACGGTGCGTACAATGCGATTCAATTCACGAGCGCGTATCTGACGGCAACAGGTGGAATGTAACTGTTTGCTATCTGTGGGTCTCAGATCTCAGTTCTTTCGACAGCAAACCCTTAGTTTGCTTGTGAAACCCGTCCGATTGTTGTCGAACATATTCGCTTGCCTTCTCAAAAACAGGGATTCTGCAGTCCTCGTTTGTCGCGACAGCCCAATGTGTCGAATGAACCA
This sequence comes from Halorubrum salipaludis, assembly GCF_002286985.1. GTDB lineage: Archaea > Halobacteriota > Halobacteria > Halobacteriales > Haloferacaceae > Halorubrum > Halorubrum salipaludis. Next base: position 18,379 of record NZ_NSKC01000011.1, read on the forward strand.
TGACGACACCTTTCGGTGCCCCCGGAACCGGACTGTCCCGGCGAGAATTTCTTGCTGCGACCGGCGTGACGGGCGTATCGGCGTTGGCGGGTTGTTCGTCGAAGACGATTAACGCGCCGACGGCGGCCACGAACACTCCGAACGAGGCACAGACATCTTCGTCAGATCTCCCCTACACCAGCCCTCCGACAGTCGTCAACGTCGACGAGCAGGGCGGGTCAGTGACGATGGGGACGCAGCCGGCGCGACACGCCGTCCACCCGCTCGATTCGATGGGCGGGCCGGTCGAGTTCCCCCGCGTCTGGGCGTGGCAGGCCGACGACCACGACCCGAGCGTCCCGGGTCCGATCCTCCGGACGACCGAGGGGAACGACATGGAGGTGACGCTCGACAACACGAACGGGCGCCGGCCGCACACGATCCACTTCCACGGCGTCACCAAGTCGTGGAAGAACGACGGCGTCCCGACGTCGACCGGGATCAAAGTCCCCGCGGGCGAGAAGCACACCTATGAGATTCCGGCGAACGTTCCGGGGACGCACCTGTATCACTGCCACCTCCAGACCCACCGCCACATCGATATGGGGATGTACGGGATCTTCCGGGTCGATCCCGAGGGCTACGAACCGGCGGACCGGGAGTACTTCATGACGATCAAAGACTGGGACTCGCGGATCCCGAAGAAGTGGGGCGGCGAGGGGAACTTCACGTACGACACGACCTCGCGGACGCCGGACGTCTTCACCGTCAACGGGAAGAGCGCGCCCCGGACGCTCCACCCCGAACAGGGGTCGCCGATCATCGTCGATCAAGGCGATTTGGTCCGCGTACACCTCGTCAACGGCGGGTACATGTCGCACCCGATGCACATCCACAACCATCGCTTCCAGCGCGTCGAAAAGGACGGCGGGGTCGTTCCGGAAGCCGCCAGACACGACATCGACGTCACGAACATCGCCCCCGCGGAACGGCACACGATCGAGTTCACGGCAGACGCGGACCCCGGGATCTACCTCATGCACTGCCACAAGGTCAACCACGTGATGAACGGGTCGTTCTACCCCGGCGGCATGCTTACCGGCGTGGTGTACCGCTCCGTCATGGACTCGGACATCTTCAGTCAGCTCATGGAGTACGCCGGCTACGAACCGAACTGACGCGATCTGACACGGACTTCTGAACCGTCCCGAAGAACTCTACAGGACGGTTCCACGCATATACAGACTCTGAGGGCAGTCACGAGGTCCGTCTCGGGGGGAACGAGAGAGACAGATAATTGTGTGTGAGTCACTAACCCCTCGCAATGACCCAGAAAGGCGGAAAAGGGGGCGCTGGTGCTGACAGACCGAAACCTCGACGAAGGTCGCTCCGCCTACTCGTCTTGGTTGCTGTCGGGATCAGTCTCCTTTCTCTGATCCCGACAGTTTCGGCCCACGGTGGCGCTGAATCGTCGGGACTCTCACAATCGCACGGGTTGGCGATCGCTGGTATCGGTGCTCTCGTAGTCGGTACGCTCATCCTCCTCAAGCGAAGGGGGCGGGTCTCGCCGAGAACCGCTCTATACGGAATTGCGGTCGGCATCGGTGTTGCTATCGCCGGCGCGATCATCTTCGAAGGCCTGGCCCCGGATCCGACGTATCAGGCGGACTCGATGCCGTTCCCGCGGTCGTGGTATCAGCCGCTCGCGATCGGAACCGGCCTGCTAGTTGTGGTCGCGAGTTTCGTCACCGGACTCGTGCGATGGACGACACGTCCCCGGTACATGGCTCTCGGCATGCTGCTCGGTGGCTGGATACTGTACCCGTATCTGCTGCCCGGATTCAGCGGCTACACCAACCCGATCGGGTACGGGATCGTCCTCGCGACACCACTACTCGTCGGCTACATCCTCTGGAACGACGTTGGCACGGCACTGTCGACGATCCTTCGGGATCCGGTGGCGCGTCGGTTCGGATTCAGCGTCGGAGCCATGGTGAGCCTCTTCTTTATGGCGACGACGGGATACCTATCCTTCTTTAGTGAGGAGGGCGCTCCGCAAGAGACGACCGTGGCGGTCCTGAACGTACTGTATCAGATCGTGCGATGGCCCACCCTCGAGGTCCTGCTCCCCGACGTTCCGTTTTTCATCGCTATCTCTCCCGGTGTAGTCATCGTGCTCGGACTCCTCGGCGTCCTCGTGGGGTTGAACGCGGCCGCCGTCGCTCACTCATGGCGTCTCGATCAGCAGGCGGGAGCGACACAGAGTACGGCCGGGACGGCGACGGTCGTCGGTGCGTGTACGTGTGGGTGTTGTGGCCCCCTCGTCTCCCAAGTCGCTGTCATCGCGGCCGGCCCGACGATCGCGGCACCAATATACTGGATCTTCGTCGATTCAGCGTCGCCGCTCAGTTCGATATTCCTGTTAGGGAGCATCGCACTGTTCACCGGAACGCTCGTGTATTCGATCGACTCCCCGACACCCGTCCGGCAGGACGCGTCTGAGCTCAGTGCGGGAGTCACCGAGTAAACATCCCGGCCACGTCGATCCTCGGTTGCTGGTCGCTCATCAAGTTTTGTTGAAACGAAGTGCGGACCACCGGACGTAGTAACCCGAATCAGGACGCTTCAGACGGACGGACGCTGTGAGCTTGGAACGATACCGGACAGGACCGCTACGGACTAGCGCGGAATTCGCCGTGTTTCATCCCGAGGAAGTACGCGACCACCGAGAACGCGATCATCGAGGGAAGAACCATCATAAAAACGGTCGAAGTTGCCATCACTGCGGTTAGCGCGACCGTTGCGAGAGTGACGATCGCGGCAAGCGGAACCACCGAACGTGTAAAGTCGAGCTCCATGGTCGTAGTAGTGTCTAGACAAGGATAGTCGTTAAGAAACAGAACCGGTGAGGTGCCGGGTTGCGACCTCGACAGTCAGATCGACGATGCGCGCACCGTGATAGCCACCCTCAATCCATGTCGGTGAGACGGCTCGGATCCGCGCTCGTTTGGAGGTCGTACCCCCTATCCGATTAGCTTCCGTCGAGTGTTTACCGCGATCAACCCACCACCGGCAATGACCGCGGCCGCTGCCGTCAGCGGATTGAAAAACCCGACGGCCAACGCCGCGAGCGCGATACCGTTGTAGGAGAACGCGAGGAGATTGTTCTGTTTCACGCGACGGCGAGCCGCTCCCGCGAGGTCGAAGGCGGTTTCGACGGAGCGGATGTCGTCGTCGACGATCGCAACATCGGCGGCGTCGGCGGCCAACGCCGTCCCGCCGCCCAGCGAGATGCCGAGGTCGGCGGCGGCGAGCGCCGGCGCGTCGTTGGTACCGTCACCGACCATCGCGACCTGCCCATCAGATTTGAGCCGCCGGATCGTCGCCGTCTTCCCCTCCGGCGGAACCGTCGCAAAGACGTGCGTCACGGCGTCGTGTCGCTTGAAGAAGTCTGTCGCCTCCTCGTCGTCGCCGGTCAGGACGACGATCTCCGTGCCTCGTTCCCCGAGCCGAGAGACGGTGTCGTCCCAGCCCTCTCGCGGCTCGTCCCCGACGACGATCAGTCCCTCTGCCGTCCCGTCGCGACCGACGACGACCGGAAGCTGTCCGAATCCCTGAGCGTCGGCGACCCGAGACCGGATGTCGTCGTTAACGGTCCACCCCTGTTCTGCGAATAGATCGAGGTTCCCGACGAGGTACGACGTGTCGCCGATCACGCCTTCGATACCCGACCGATGGTTCGTGAACTCGCGTATCTGACCGACGCCTTCCGTTCCGACCGCGTCATCTCCCGAGTCCGGCTGAGCCGCTGCGGCGTCGCCATCGTCACTCCCGGCGAACGCCGTCGTGATAGCGTTCGCGGCGGGGTGTGACGCCCGTTGTTCGAGTGCGGCGACGGCGTCGAGTAACTCGGGAGGCGCGTCCGCTTCGATCACCTCCATCTCTCCGGTTGTGAGTGTCCCCGTCTTATCGAAGACGACGATGTCGACATCGCGGAGCCGTTCGAAGACTGTTTCGTCGAAGATAATGATCCCGCGCCGGAGCGCACTGGTGAGGCTCTTCGCGACCGACAAGGGCGTCGCAAGTCCGAGGGCCCACGGCGAGCCGGCAAGGATGATCAACAGCGCGAGGAGGAGGGCATCTGGCAGGCCAATCCCGAATGCGAGTACACCGACGCTGCCAACCGCGACAGCGGCTCCGACGACGAGGAAGACGGCGTACGACGCGAGTTGGTCGGCGTGGCGTTGGACGCCGTGAGTCGCGCTCTGTAGGTCCCAGACGGCGGTCGTTATCCGGTCGATACTACTCGTTACGTCTGGGCCGACACGGACCAACGCTGCACCGTCCGTCACGATCGACCCCCCGATCACGTCGTCTCCGGCGCGTTTGAGCACCGGAAGCGATTCACCTGTCACGATCGCTTCGTCGACGGTACAGCTGTCTTCAACCAGTTCACCGTCTATTGGAACACGTTCGCCCTGTCGAACGAGCACGACATCCCCTGTATTGAGATTCTCCACGCGAACTTCCTCAGTCTCTCCGTCCGAGTCGTACGTTCGTGCACTCTCGACCTGTGATATGGTGAGCTCGGTGAGACGATCAAGTGCCCGCTGTTTGATTGACGATTCGTAGAATACCATCGCGGTAACCGCGGCCGTGACGATGATCGCGAGATCATAGAAAATGTCGTTTTGCCCGAGGATAACGGCAGCCGTACTGTACGCGTACGCGCTGATGGCGGTGAGTGCGACCAACAGATCGGTGTTCGGGCGTCGCATTTTGAGACTGATATACGCGCCACGCAACACTGGCAGACCGGTAAAGACGAGAATGATACCAGTCATCACGAAATACAGTCGGAGGAATACGAATGCCCCTTGACTGTCTAACCGAAATGCGCCCTCAAATATTTCGAGCACTTGCCAGTCGAAAATCGACGCGAGCTGCGCTGGATAGAGGATCGCAACGTATGGGACCAACAGAAACGCACCGAAGAGGAACCCAACGGAGTATCGCATCCCCAAGAGCTGGTCGTCTCGGCGCTTTCGAATCCCACCCATCTCCCGTGATCGACGTGTCGTGCCACCGGCCTCTCCCACGTCTGATGAGGCATCCTCACGGAGATACGCCGTGTACCCCAGAGTGCTCAACGCCTCGCGCAACGATTCCTTCGAAGCAGTGTCTGGATCGTGTTCAACTCGGATCGTCTCCGTGACGTAACTCGCCTCGGCACTGGTCACTCCCTCTTGTTTCTCGGCGAGAGATTCAAGATACGCCTCACACGTCGCGGAGTACATGCCGTCGATCCGAAGAAACGTCCGAGAACGATGCTGATCAGTAGGAACCGCGTCTTCCTCTTGGTCGATCCCGTTCTCAGTTGTCTGGGTGGTATCGAGGGAATCGGGAACTCCAAGCGTCGTGTACACATCTTGGCACCCACTTGAACAGAATGACCGCTCACTAACAGTCTCGAATGTGGAAGATTGAATCACACGACCACACAAGTCACAGTTGCCAGTCATATCTCAGTATCGGTGAGTCCGTCTGTCTGATATCAGATCGATATAAATAGAGATGATGGTACACCCTTTGTTTCCCAAAGTGGTCAAGTGGTAGAGTATCAATCGCTTATACCTCGGTACGCAGGTCGTGTTTATGTTGTTGTTGCTCTCTCCTACTCAGACACACTCTGTAGTAAATATCGTGTCGATCGATGATATCCACGCCTATGCAGTACATCCTGTCGATATTATACTATATGGGAGGACTCAAAAAGCATAAATAATAGTATGTTTTAATAACGAAACGAAGGCACGCATCAAATCTATCCTCCGAGATTGTGGGTCTCCACAGTTTCGGAGGATAGCCCAGTTTCAGATCGAATTAACATCACTTCGTGGTTCTTCTCACCGACCAGTCCTGATTTGGATCCTTACCGATCGCATCTACTGGGCGGACGTGCGAAATTGCGTAGATTCTGCCGCTCCTGATTAGGGTTGTCACTCCCAAACGGCGGACTCAGGGGGATCAGCCGGTTAGTCGTGTGGAATCAACGACGAGGCAACGAGCTCAACACACTCACCCGCAGTAATCACAGGTGCGTAGTCCATCTCACCTCCCACACTCGCTTTCAGCAGGAAGTCGGTGAGCCGCCAGATATTGTACAAGAGGACCGCGAAAACGAAGTAGAACAAACGAATGCGGTAGTCTTTCGAGGAGGTCTTCGCGAGAAAATCACCTTTGATCGATTTGTACTCACTCTCGATCTGCCACCGGCGGCTGTAGCGCTGACAGAATGTCTCGGCTTCCTCAGGACCGACTCGTAGATTCGTCGCGAAGACGGCCGTTCCCTCCCCACTCGTCGACGGCACGTACAGGAGCCGCATTGGATGCGATCCAGATTCTACATGGATAGAAGCCGACTCAACAGCCACCTCTTGGTCGTCTCCCTCCATTTGTTCGAGCACATCCCGTTCGGAGCTTGAGACTCGCTTCGGAATGAGGTAGTTCACATCGAGGTTTGAGAGTGTCTGGAACACTTGTATCGAGTCAAACTCTCGATCACACAGCACCGTCTCGATCGGAACTTGTTCTTTCGCTCGTCGAACGAGCCGTCGCACAGTACGATGGATCTGATTCGACGGGTTCTCATCCCACTCGGAACTCTCACGGACCGGCTCAACCGCCAGAACGAGCGGGATGTTCTGCCCGATGATCGAGAGGGTTGCGAATTTGAATGCTCGACCGTCTCTGTCCTTGGTCCCGCTGACCATCGGCATTCCTTCGACCTCTCCGTAATAGGGAATAGTCGTGATATCGATTGCAGCGGTGACCGGCCTTCGAAAGGATGCTTCCGAGGCGATCACGGAGAGCAATCGATCCGTTGTCTCGTTGAATCCGTTCACGAGTTCTTCGGGATCGAACTGCTTGACGGCGCGGAGGTGGGTATCACCATGGGGGCTGTACTCTTCGCCATGGCGATATTGGAAGCGAGTCGCTCCCTGCGCAGTTCCACAGTGGACCATCCCCATGAACGTCTGTAGCTCAAAGAATTGTGTGTCCTCGTACGAGGCGTTCGACGCCCGACCAGAGTCGAAGTGACCGAAGGCGTGATCACGCGCGAGGCGCGTTGTCTGGATGATCTCCTCCTGTGAGAAGGATTTGTCTTCTACTGGATCTGCGGCTTCTTGCTCATCGTCGACGATCTCTGCCTTAGGCCGCACCTCCGGCGCTGAGATGTCGCGATCGTGGACTTCCTTGATGACGTAGTGGGCGGCTGTGGTGACGAACTCCCGGGTCGCCTCGTCGAACCGGTTACGCCAGGTCCGCGAGAGCACCGATTCGTCGGGGATTTTCTCCAAGTCGAAGACAACTGCGAGTTCGGGATACTGGGCGAGCGAACGGTAGCTTTCGCCAGTGAGTTCGCGGTAGAGTAACAAGCGTACCATCCCCTCGAACGAGTGCGGTGCTGGATGCCACTCTGGGTAGCCGTCATTGAGCGAATCGAACGGCCCCTCCAGAGTTCGAAGAGCCGTGCAGAGGGACTGATCGGCTTTGAGTGCCTCTGTGAGTGTCAACCCGACAAGGTAGGCGTCGGTCAATCGGTGCTCCTGAGAAGTCATGTGAGCTATCCCATCAGCCAGTCACACAAGCGGCGCGATCCCATCCTCTTTGCGCAGGAACCGCTGCTGTTGAATCGGTCAGCACAAACAAGTACTCTGTAAGTCTCGCAGCTACGCTTCGTTCACTCATAGCTAACACCTTCATTGATGATGACTCAATCATCCTGCTCGACGTTGAGGGTGAGAAACTGGTCGGGAGATTCTGGAATCAACTATGCTGAGATAACTCGTGTGAGGACAACCAGCTTCTCAAGAAGAGGCGCGGCGTGAGTGGGAAAACTGGCATCTATAGCCCGTTAAATCGGTTTACAGAGTGCCATCTATCCAAACTGCACCGATTTTCTGATTCCGAATACCAACCGTATGCAATCGAAAAACCCCTCCTAAAGCGATCAGGCAGAGTTTCAGTCTGCAGTTTGGGTGCTAGTGGATGGTGTCACTCCTGGAAGCTCGGGGATGGATAGATCCACGCGGCGGAGGAGCTGGGCGTTGATCGCGACGATTACTGTACTCAACGACATCAGGAGCGCACCAACGGCGGGCGACAGCAGAATCCCGATCGGTGCCAACACGCCTGCTGCAAGCGGAATTGCGAAGACGTTGTAGCCGGCCGCCCAGACGATGTTCTCCTGCATCTTCCGGTAGCTCGCCTTACTGAGCTTCACCAGCCGAACGACGTCCATCGGGTTGTTCTGGACGAGGATGACGTCGGCCGACTGGACCGCAACATCGGTACCACTCCCGATTGCGATGCCGACATCGGCTCGCGTCAGCGCCGGCGCATCGTTTACACCGTCACCAACCATCCCCACGAGCTTCCCCTGGTCTTGGAGTTCCTGGACTTTCTCGTCTTTGTCTTCGGGGAGGACCTCGGCGAACACCGTGTCGATGCCCAGTTCGTCAGCGACAGCGTTGGCGACGTCCTGGGAGTCGCCAGTCAGCATCGCCACTTCGATTCCCAGATCGTGGAGGGCGTCGACGACGCGGAAACTCTCTTCACGGATTACGTCGGCCATCGCGAACGCGGCGATCAACTCACTGTCACGAACGAGATACACCACCGTTTGAGCGTTCTGTCCCGCCTCGTCAGCGAAGCGCTGGAGATGGGCGGGGATCTCGCTATCGAGCTGGGTCAACAGGTTCGGCCCACCGACGTACACCTCGTTTCCATCGACGTTTGCGCGAACCCCTCGCCCTTTGATCGCCTCGAAGGCGGTCGCGTCGGGAGTAGTTAGGTCTCGCTCGTCGGCGGCCTCGCGAATCGCTCGCGCGATCATGTGTTCGGAGTCACTCTCGACGGCTGCCGCCAGCCCGAGCGCGTCGTCCTCGTCGACGCCGTTGACGGTCGCCATATCCACGACGCCGTGTTCGCCCTCGGTAAGCGTCCCTGTCTTGTCGAAGATGATCGCGTCCAGATTCCGTGCGTCTTCCATCGCGATGCGGTCGCGAACGAGCATCCCGTTGCGAGCGGCGAGCGACGTGTTGATCGCGACGACCAGCGGAATGGCGAGCCCGAGGGCGTGCGGGCAGGCGATGACGAGCACCGTCACGACTCGCTCGATGACGGTCGCGTCGAACGAGACCGCGACGGTCCACGCAATCGCCGTCACGACTGCCGCCCCGAGCGCGACGTAGAACAGCCAGCCTGCCGCCCGGTCGGCCAGTACCTGCGTCTTGGACTTGCTCTGCTGGGCTTCCTCGACGAGACGCATGATGCCCGCCAGCGTCGTCTCCTCGCCCGTCGCGCCAACACGGACGCGGAGACTACCATCGCCGTTGATGGTGCCGCCGATGACCTCGTCGCCAGGCTCCTTCGAGACGGGCTTGGACTCGCCCGTGATCATCGACTCGTTGACGTCCGAATCACCTTCCTCGACGGTGCCGTCAGCAGGGACACTTGCGCCCGGCCGGACGAGCACGAGATCGCCTTCCGAGAGCTCCCTGACGGGAACCTCCTCGGTTTCTCCGTCGTCGGTAATACGCTCGGCGGTGTCTGGCATCAGTTTCGCCAGTTCGTCGACCGCGCTGGAGGCCCGCCGGACCGACCGCATCTCGATCCAGTGGCCCAGCAGCATGATGTCGATCAGCGTGACGAGTTCCCAGAAAAACGCAGACTGCGTCGGGAAGACCACGCTCGCGAGACTGTAGACGAACGCGACGGTGATCGCCATCGAGATCAACGTCATCATCCCCGGCGACCGGTCTTTCAGCTCCGGCACCGCCATCTGGAGGAACGGCATCCCACCGTACGCGAAGACGATGACCGCGAAGACGGGGTTGATCCACTCGCTGCCCGGGAACGCGGGGACGGAGAACCCGAGCCACTCCTGCAGCATTTCGCTGTATAGCAGGACTGGGATCGACAGGAGCGTCGAGACGAAGAAGCGCCGGCGGAACATCTGCTCGTGGCCCTCGTGCATCCCGCCATGCCCCTCACCGTGGCCCTCATGGGAACCGTGGTCGTGTCCTTCGCCCTCGTGTCCAGCGTGCTCGTGCTGCTCGTCGAGCACCGTCTCACTCTCCGCAGCAGGGTGTGCCTCTTCTTCCAGTAGCTCCTGTTCTACCCGCTGCTCGTCCGACTCGGCGTCCGATTCATCCTGCTCGCCGTGTTCGTGCTGGTGACTGCTGTCGTCCTGCTGGTGTTCCCCTCCAGGGGGATTCTCATTTGTATCTTTGTGGTCGTCCATAGCCCATATTCTCTGTAGAGGTGGATCCGCTGGCCCCCTGAATCTTCCCCACTGAAACTGTACAGCAGGACCAGCGTAGCGAAGCTTCAAAGACAACGGTTGGCCGTTGTCTCGGAGTGGTCCGCGCGATTCTCAGGCGTAAGCGGTGTACCCGGCGTCTTCGACGGCCTCCACGAGAGCTGTGACATTTGCCTCACCATCGACGCTCGCCTGTTCGCTCTCCCTGTTGACGGTCACGTCAGTCACGCCGGATACCTCTTCGAGGGCCTCTTCGACCGTCTGCTCACAGTGACCGCACGTCATGCCTTCCACGATGATCGTCGTCGTCATACAGGGATACACACGGCCTCCTCTCTTTAGCGGATTTCCCCTTCGATCATACTGATATCGTGGGGCTCAAACTTTAGATTCAAAGTGATACCTGCGGCCGTAACGAACTAGACATCGGATGCGCCAGGTGTCAATAGCGAGAAGGCTCAAGTATCGTTGTGACGCTCCCTGTACGTCTTCGCCGCTAAAAAGACATAGAGTGCGCCGATAGCCCGAATGCCCAAGCGGAATCGCTCGTTCCATTCTATCGACTCTGGACGCTCGTACAGGAACGCGGTGGCAAATCTCTGATACAGGTCGGGAAATAAGAGGACTATCGCGCCGAACACGCCGGTAAGATTCATCAGCAACGCGTATGCTCGCCCGTTAAAGAGTGAAAGCGCAGCTATCAGAACACCCTCCGACCGGACTGCTGGACGTATCCACCCTCTCACTGTTCCCTCGTCTGGATTCGAAATCGCGAGTTTCTCGAAGAGCTCGACGATTTCGTCCGGGAACAGCGCTGAGATAGCGCCGAGGACACCGACGAGTGTTCGAATCATACGATATGGTACGACCGATATGGATATAACTCCCACTGCGACGCTACACTATCGAGAACGAGGGGAGTCCGAACAGTAGCGGCTTCGAACCGGGCACGACGCGCAGAGGCCGCTTGTCGAATGGGCGTCCTGAATCCTTATGGATTCGGGGCATACAGGGCGTAGAGGATAGACAGCATCCCGGCTGCGGTGACGAGTGCTGCGACGAATCCTGCTTCGAAGATCGACACCTGGAGGAGTTCGAAGAGGACGCCTTCAAGGAGGCCGCCAAGCCCGACCAATGCGAAGCCGGCGGCGACGTACAGGAGTAACTGCGTGTGATGTCGTTGGTACCCGCGATAGGCCTGATATGCGATGACCAGTGCTAACGCGGTCGTGAACAGTTTGCCGATGACGAATAGCGTGTGTTCCATAAGTCAGTCTCCCCGCATCTCCTCGAAGATGGTCGTAATCCGGTCGGCGGGGTCCGCCCGGACATCGATCTGGACATCGAAGCCCTCTGCCTGGAGGAGGACTTCAATACGTTCGAGACGAGCCTCGTACTCGCTGTAGTGCCGTCCTCCGGGGTCGACGTGCGTATACTCTTCGAGGAGGCCCTGCTCGACGAGGCGGGTGACACGGCGCGAGACGGTCGGGCGTGACATGTCACATTCATCGCTGAGTTCCTTCGCAGACAGTCGGTCGGTCTTCGTCGCCACGAGGATGTCGCGAGCGTACTCGTCGTCGAGTGTAGCGAAGATTTCCGACGGGTCGGACTCCTCGGTCACACGTCTCTACTCGCGACAGGAGCGTAATATAGCCCGCCGATTTTCTGACTCAGAACGCCGGCTCGCCGTTATATCGTCTCTGCCTCCGTACTGATAGTTGAAGGTGCAATAACTATGTCCACACTCGACTCCGGCATGAATCAGCTCGAGAGCAGAGTCGGCGGTCTGACCGTCGGCGGGAAAGTTCACAGTCTCAGTGCGTGGTTCGTGCTCGCGCTCCGTCTCATGATGGGCTACGCGTTCGCGTACTCTGGGTTCACGAAGATCACCGGCGAGTTCGGCGCTGGCGGCTACCTGTCGAACGTCGCGGCGACGAACGGGAATCCGCTCGCGGGCCTGTTCGCGTGGATGGGTAGTACGCCGTGGTTCGTCGAGTTCGCGAACATCGCCGTCCCGTGGGGCGAGCTGTTCATCGGCCTCGGCCTGCTCGTCGGCGCGTTCGTTCGCCTCGCGGCGTTCTTCGGCGCGCTCATGATGCTCATGTTCTACTTCGGCAACTGGGACATGGGCCACGGGTTCATCAACGGGGACTTCGCGTACATGCTCGTGTTCCTCGCGGTCGCCGCGTTCGCTGCGGGCCGCATCCTGGGTCTCGACCAGTACATCGAACAGTACGAGATCGGCGGCGAAGCGCTCGTCGAGCGCTACCCCGCCCTCGAATACATCCTCGGCTAACCACGCCGAACTCTCTTCAGGAGTACAATAATGCAAAATCCAATTCAAGCACGCGGGATTCGTTCTCTGGGACTCATCGTCATCGGAGCACTGACGCTAGCCGTCATCATTGGAATGACTCTGACGCACGCTGCTGTTCCAGATACAGTGATGTGGGACTGGCATGACGGGATGTGGAATGATGGTCACATGGCCGGGTGGGGAATATGGAGCTGGGGGATGATGTTGATCGGTTTGCTGTGGATGGCACTTCTGATCGCCCTTCCCGTCTACATCGTCTACTGGCTGACAACGCGGTCGCCATCGGACGGCCCCACCGAGGATAGCGCACTCGCTGTCCTCCAGGAACGGTACGCTCGCGGCGAAATCGACGACGAGGAGTTCGAACGCCGGCGCGCCCGACTCACGCCTGACGGCGGCCGTTACTGACTGTTCTTCCCCTATTCGTCGACTTCCGTCTTCACGACGGTCGCTGGGCGGGTCGTCAATCGAAGGACGCGGTCGGTCACGCTTCCGAGCAAGGCCCGGTATTCTTCCGGCCGGTGTTTCGTTCCAAGTACAAGTAGATCCATATCTTCGACATCAGCATACCGTACAATCGTCTCAGCCGGTCGGCCGTGCTCAATTGCTTTGACAACATTGACACCGACCTCCTTCGCTTTATATTGGATGTCTGCGATTGTTTCCGTTCCAAGTTCTTCGAGGCCATGTTCTGGGCCCTCGGCTTCATCAACGTACTCGTCACCGCTGTATGCTGTTACGACGTCCTCATCGACTACATACAGAACATGAAGATCGGCATTATGGGCCTCTGCTAGCGCGATAGCATGGGATTCAGCTTCCTCAGAAGCAACTGTCCCGTCAGTCGAGAGCAAAACCGTATCGTACATTTCTCTTTACTTATTGAGACTAGATTATAAAAGCCAGCGCTCTTGGATAGTGGCGTAGCTGGTAACACTTTTTGTAACTTCACAAAGTTTGGAGATTGTCGTCTCTCAGGGTTGAAGAGTGGAGGATTTCTATGACGACCAGCTGATGCTAAGCTATTTCCTGTTATGAGTCGTACTGATTAGCATGGGTACCAGACCAACTGACCTCCGGATGGACATTGGTCGTATTGCTGATGAGTCGGTCGCCCGTGTCACGCCTGACGCCACGGTTGCCGAGATCGCTCACACGATGATCTCCCAATCGCGGTGTGCCAGGTACGTGGTCGTCGAAGAATCCGATCAGATCTCTGGTATCATCACCGACCGAGACCTGATTGCTAACCTGCTCACCGAGGAAAGCGAGTTAAGTGTGCTCACAGCCGAGACGAGTGGAGACGACGTACGAGCTGCTGACGTGATGACGCGTGACCCACTTACTGTGCCAGCAGATGCTGAGATTCCAAAAGTCCTGAGACAAATGAACGAAGCGGGTGCTCGACACGTCCCGGTTGTTGAAGACGGGAGCGTTATCGGGATGATCACTCTGGACGATTTAATTACGCATGTTGCTGGTGAGAGCGCACACGTTTCAGCTCAGATGGATAACGTAGCGGGCATCATCCGAACAGAGTCTACGCACGATTGAAACGCTAATTTGGACTCAAAGTTTTTCGTGTTGCTTGTGCTTCCAGAAATAGAGTCAGTTGAGAGAGATTATCGCATGAGGAGCCGTCTAAGGACGTAGTGGAGGATGCCGCCGTGTTCGATATAGGTCACGGCGGCCGGCGTGCCGACCTGTGCTGTGACCGGGAACTCGACAGTCGACCCGTCCGCGCGCTCGGCGATAACGGTCAGTTCGTCCATCACATCGAGCCCGTCATCGAGGCCGTGGATCGTGAAGATCTCAGACCCATCCAGACCGAGAGATTCCCACGAGTCGCCATCATCGAACTGCAGGGGGAGCACACCCATGCCGACGAGGTTGTCGCGGTAGATGCGCTCGTAACTCTCGGCGATGGTTGCGCGAACACCGAGTAGGTCCGTTCCTTTCGCCGCCCAGTCCCGGCTGGAGCCGGTACCGAACTCTTCGCCTGCCATCACGACGAGCGGGACTCCCTCCTCGCGGTAGCGCTGGCTGGCTTCGAACACGGTCGTCTGCTCGTCGGTTGGGTGGTGGATCGTATAGCCACCCTCGACATCGTCGAGCATCTCGTTCTCGATGCGGACATTGGCGAACGTTCCCCGCATCATCACCTCGTGGTTGCCCCGGCGCGCGCCGTAGGTGTTGAACTCGTGCGGCTCAACGCCGTTATCGAGCAGCCACTGGCCGGCAGGGAGGTCAGATCCGAAGGGGCCAGCAGGGCTGATGTGGTCGGTCGTAACGGTATCGCCGAGTGTCAGCAGGCAGCGTGCATCCTCAATATCGGCGACGCCGGGTTTTTCGAGGGGGAAGTCCTGGAAGAACGGCGGCTCTCGGATGTATGTCGAGTTGTCGTCCCACTCGTAGACGTCACCTGTGGGCGCGTCGAGAGCAGCCCACCGCTCGTCACCCTCGAACACAGAGGCATACTTCTCCTCGAACATCTCAGGAGAGACGTTCTCGTGGATTGCTGCCTGCACGTCCGCTGCGTCGGGCCAGATGTCCGCCAGATACACCGATCCCCCCTCCTCGTCGGTGCCTAGCGGCTCGTTCTCGAGGTCGACGTCCATCCGCCCTGCGAGGCCGTAGGCGACGACGAGCGGCGGGCTCGCGAGGTAGTTCGCGCGGATCTTCGGGTGAATACGCGCCTCGAAGTTCCGATTTCCGGAGAGGACGCTCGTCGTCCAGAGGTCGTGGTCGTCGATCGCTTGCTCGATGGGATCGGGAAGTGGTCCGGCGTTCCCGATACAAGTGGTACAGCCGTAGCCGACGACCGCGTACCCGAGCTCTTCGAGATACGGAAGCAGGCCCGATTCCTCGAGGTACTGCGTGACGACGCGACTGCCGGGTGCGAGACTCGTCTTGACGTACGGCGGGACATCTAAACCTTTCTCGACGGCGTTCTGGGCAAGCAGACCAGCAGCGATCATCACCGACGGGTTCGAAGTGTTCGTACAGCTCGTGATGGCGCTGACGAGGACGTCTCCGTGTCCAATTTCCACTGTCTCACCGTCGAGGTCGACCTCAACGCGTTTGGTTAACGGGTGCAGTTCCGATTCGGGTTCGACCTGAACACCGCCGTCGGTCTCCGCACCAGCTGCATCACCTTCGCCGAGCCACCGCTGTAGGGCGTCTTCGTCGACATCATCGAGGTCGTCTTCGAACTCCCCGTGGAGAAGTCCCCGGAAGCTCTGTTTCACGTCCCCCATCGGAATCCGGTCCTGTGGCCGCTTATGTCCGGCGAGACTCGGCTCAACAGTCGAAAGATCGAACTCGACCACCTCGGTGTATTCCGGTTCCTGTTCTCCGAATAGCCCTTGCGCTTCGAGGTACTCGCGAACAAGGTCGATGTGGGCGGGGTCACGCCCGGTGAGTTCGAGATACTCGAGCGTCTGCTCGTCGACCGGGAACATACTGATCGTCGAGCCCTGTTCGGGCGCCATATTGGCGATCGTGGCCCGGTCGGGGACTGTGAGATTCTCCACACCAGGACCGAAGAATTCGACGAACCGGTCGACGACGCCGACCTCGCGGAGCCGTTCGGTGATGTGGAGCACGAGATCCGTCGCCGTCGCGCCCTCGGGTAATTCGCCTTCGAGGCGGACGCCGACGACCTCGGGAAGTTTCATCGTGACCGGCTGACCGAGCATTGCCGCTTCCGCTTCAATGCCGCCGACGCCCCAGCCGACCACACCGATGCCACCGATCATTGGGGTGTGGCTGTCCGTGCCGACGAGTGTGTCCGGCAGGAGCCATTTCTCACCGTCTCGCTCGCGGGCGTGGACGACCCGGCCCAGATGCTCGAGATTCACCTGGTGGACGATGCCGGTCCCCGGCGGGACGACGTTGAAGTTCTCGAAGGCGTTCTGCGCCCACTTGATCGCGCGATACCGTTCGGCGTTGCGCTCGTACTCCAGTTCGACGTTCTTCTCGTAGGCGTCCTCGGAGTCGAAGTAGTCGACTTGGACGCTGTGGTCGATTACGAGATCAATAGGGATCTCTGGTTCGACCAGGGTCGGGTCCCGATCTTTGCGGTCGACTTCGGATCGAAGGGCCGCCAGGTCGACAACTGCGGGCACGCCAGTGAGATCCTGTAGGACGACTCGTGATGGAGAGAACGGAACCTCTGCGTCCGGTACGTCTGGCTTCCAGCCAGCAGCATTCTTGACATCCGCTGCAGTAACAGTTTCGCCGTCGGCGTTCCGGAGCACCGACTCAAGCAGAATACGGATGCTCACAGGGAGCGTGTCGAGGTCACAGAGCCCCTGCTCTTCGAGTGCTCGAAGATCGGCCATCTTGTACGTCGTCCCGTCGACGTCGAGCTCGCGGACGGCATCGAACGGAAGTGTATCAGTCATAGTATCTACACCTGGGATTGGCAGTCGTATCAATCCCTCTCCGAATCCGATTCGACGAGAATCGGGATTTGTTACGCAGAGGCATCGTATCCAGCGTCTTCGACCACAGTCACAAGCTCATCCCGTTCAGCGGACCCCTCGACCGTCGCGGATTCTGAGTCACGATCCGCAGTAGCAGACGTAACCCCCTCAACTTCTTCGAGTGCCTCTTCGACGGTCTGCTCGCAATGTTCACAGGTCATTCCTTCGACGGTGATTGTCTGAGTCATATCCATTCGTAGATAGGGGCGAGTATTCTATGTGGTTTTCTGCTTAGAATCCAATGTTGTCGCAGCCCTGGATCACCGATTTCGAAGGTGTGTTGTGGGCAACAATAATGTATCCTGCGAGACGAAGCGGTCGTATGCGCAATTTGGATGAAACCGACTTAGAAATCCTCTCGTTACTCGCTGATGACGCCCGCCGCCCGTTCAGCGATATTGGCGAGGAGGTCGACTTGTCGGGGCCAGCCGTGTCTGACCGGGTAAAGCGATTACAGGAAGCTGGCATCATTAACAACTTCACGATTGACGTCAACCGGGCTCATCTCCGAGCTGGTGTACCGGTATTTATTCAGGCCGAAATCGGCTCAGCGTCGTTGGAGGCCGCCCGCGAGCGGGCTCGAGAGTCAGATGGCGTTGAACACGTCTTCACGACCTCCGAAGGAGATCTTTGGTTCTATGCCCGTGTTGAAGCCCAGAACGTACGTCAGTGGGTAGATGGACTCTTTAACGAGATCGATGTAGCAGATTACACCGTCACGCTAATTGACGAGCTTGAATGGACGCCGTCCGTTGATGGCGTCGAATTTGCACTCACCTGTGCTGAATGTAACAATACCGTTGATAATCAAGGTGAAACGACGAGAATCGACGGAGAGATCTATCACTTCTGTTGTCCGTCCTGTCTCACACGGTTCGACGATCGGTATCAGCGACTCGAAGAGGGAGCGTAACGCTGTCTTTGGAATCCAAATTTTCCTGCAGTCGAAACCCCGCCTCTCGAAGCAGTAAATCGCCTAAACCTAGACCCCGTATAGTAGAACAAGCATGACAAGCCAAACAATCCATCTTGATATCACGGGAATGTCCTGCGCCAACTGTTCGGCGACGATCCAGGACACTCTCGAATCGCTCGACGGGGTATCGGAGGCGGATGCGAACTTCGCCACCGACGAGGGTTCCGTCACCTACGACCCTGAAGAGGTATCGCTCAAAGAAATCTACGACGCGATCGACGAGGCCGGGTACGGCGCAGTCTCTGAGACGGTAACGATTGCCATCTCCGATATGACCTGTGCCAACTGCGCCGAGACCAACCAAACCGCTCTTGAAAATATTCCGGGCGTCGTTAATGCGGAGGTCAATTACGCAACCGACGAAGCACAGGTCACCTACAATCCTGCGGAAGTATCTATTGGTGCGCTGTACGATGCTATCGAGGAGGCTGGCTACTCGCCCGTCCGCGAAGATGGTGCCGACGAAGAGTCGGGCCAGGACGCACGAGATGCCGCCCGTCAAGCCGAAACTCGGAAGCAACTCAGGTTGACCCTCTTTGGGGCAGTGTTATCGGCACCGTTGCTCTTCTTCCTCATCGACAATTATCTGCTCGGTGGCGCGATCGTCCCTGAAGCCGTCTTCGGTGTGGAACTTGGCTGGGTTGAGTTCCTCCTCGCCACGCCGGTACAGGCGATCCTCGGCTGGCCGTTCTATAAGAACTCGTACAAGGCGATCGTGAAGAACGGCCGCGCCAATATGGACGTGCTGATTGCGATCGGTTCAACAACGGCCTATCTATACTCTGTGGCAGTCCTTGCTGAACTCATTGCAGGTGGACTTTATTTCGACACGGCAGCCCTCATCCTCGTGTTCATCACGTTGGGTAACTATCTCGAAGCTCGGTCGAAGGGCCAAGCGGGTGAGGCCCTCCGAAAGCTCCTCGAAATGGAAGCCGAAACGGCGACCATTGTCCGCGAGGACGGCAGTGAAGAAGAAGTTCCGCTTGAAGAGGTCACAACTGGTGACCGGATGAAAATTCGTCCAGGTGAGAAGATTCCCACAGACGGTGTCGTTGTCGACGGTCAGTCTGCCGTCGACGAGTCAATGGTCACTGGCGAATCTGTGCCTGTCGAGAAAGAGGAGGGCGATGAGGTCGTCGGCTCGACGATTAACGAGAACGGCGTCCTTGTCGTGGAGGCGACGAAGGTTGGAGAAGACACGGCCCTCCAACAGATCGTCCAGACAGTCAAGGAGGCCCAGTCGCGCCAGCCCGACATCCAGAATCTCGCCGACCGCATCTCCGCGTACTTCGTGCCTGCGGTCATCGCGAACGCCCTTCTCTGGGGTGTCGTCTGGTTCCTGTTCCCCGAGGCTCTCGCTGGCTTCGTCGACTGGCTCCCGCTGTGGGGTCAGGTTGCTGGCGGCCCGGCCCCGGTCGGTGGGACCGTTTCAGTCTTCGAGTTCGCGATAATTGTCTTCGCGTCCTCGATCCTCATCGCCTGTCCCTGTGCGCTGGGGCTGGCGACGCCCGCAGCGACGATGGTCGGGACGACGATTGGTGCCCAGAACGGCGTCCTGTTCAAGGGCGGTGACATCCTCGAACGAGCGAAAGACGTCGATACAGTCGTCTTCGACAAGACGGGCACACTCACCGAAGGGGAAATGGAACTCACCGACGTGGTCGTCTTTGATAGCGATGGAAATGTGGTGACTGACGGTGGCGAGCCGACCCCAGATGGTGGACAGCTCAGCACCCGTGAGCGCCTCTCAGAGGATGATGTGCTTCGACTGGCGGCGATAGCTGAAAGCGGCAGCGAACACCCGCTCGCCCGTGCAATCGTCGAAGGGGCCGAAGAACGCGGCCTGGACGTGACTGAGCCTGACGACTTCGAGAACGTTCCGGGCCACGGGATCAAAGCAGTCATTGGTGACAGCGAGGTGCTGGTCGGCAACCGCAAGCTGCTGCGGGACAACGGGATCGACCCCTCTCCCGCTGAGGAGACGATGGAACGCCTCGAGAACGAGGGGAAGACGGCGATGCTGGTCGCCTACGAGGGGGAGCTCGTGGGTGTGGTCGCCGACGCCGACACAGTGAAGGAAAGCTCCAAGCAGGCTGTCACAGCACTCCAGGAGCGGGGAGTTGACGTGATGATGATTACGGGCGACAACGAGCGAACTGCCCGTGCGGTCGCTAAACAGGTGGGTATCGACCCGAAGAACGTCCGCGCAGGAGTCCTTCCTGAGGACAAGTCCAACGCGGTCGACAGTATTCAAGACGAGGGCCGGCAGGCGATGATGGTCGGTGACGGCGTCAACGACGCTCCGGCACTCGCGGTCGCACACGTCGGGACAGCAATCGGCTCCGGCACCGACGTCGCCATCGAAGCTGCAGACGTCACGCTGATGCGAGACGACCCGCTCGACGTGGTAAAGGCGATCCGAATCTCAGACGCGACACTCCAGAAGATCAAACAGAACCTCGTGTGGGCGCTCGGTTACAACACGGCGATGATTCCGTTAGCGTCGCTCGGCCTCCTCCAGCCCGTGCTCGCTGCAGCAGCAATGGCGTTCTCGTCGGTGTCGGTGCTGACGAACAGTCTCCTGTTCCGGCGGTACACCCCCGATCACGACTACAAGCTCTTCGGATTTCTTCGCTAACCGTCACCTCTAGATCAATGTCGAATATTTCCCGGCACACGGTTCGAAGGTACCTCGTCGAGACAGCCAGTAGCGAACCGACATACCTCCGGGCTCGCGAGATTGCCAGCGACCTCGACGGATCTCCCAAGGCAGTCGCGCAGTACCTCAGCCAGCTCCAGGACGAACTCACAATCGTTTCACTCGAACAGTGGGGGCGCTCGAAAAGCACGACGTGGCGATTGGAGGTGAACGGGTCGTGAGTACTGTCACCCGCCGCGTCGAGACTGTCCTTCCGGAGACCGGCTCACGCGAGTGGTGGGCGCTGTACCTGCTGGCCCCGCTCGTCCTTCTCGGTGGGGGCATCCTCGTGTTTCCGACGTTGGTCTACGACCGGTTCATCTGGCAGTATCTCTGGGGACCAGTCGTCGCCGATGCGGCCGGTCAGCCAGTCACGCACGAGGGGATTCGTGCTGTCCAGGGCTACAACGCGGTGAACACGGTAATCTACCTCGCGGCAGTCGTATACAGCCTCCCCGGACTACGTGCGTATCTCGACCAACTCGACGTCACGTTCGACGCACGACTGGCCTACGGGTTCGCTCCGATCATCATCGCAGGTGGGGCGATGCGCGCCCTCGAGGATCTCGGGCTGCTCGGGGACTACGCGGTGTGGTTCATCACGCCATCGATTTACATCGTCGTCACCGCTGTCACCATCCTCGCGCTCGGTGTCGGTGCACTCTTGCGTGACCAAAATATCGGATCTATCCCGCTAACAGTCGGGCTCGTCGGGTCGGTGTGGGCTGTCGGGGCCGTCTGGTGGGCTGTTTGGCACGGCCTCTCGACATCGACCCCACTCCGCCTATGGGTTCCTGTCGCGACGACGGGGATAGCGCTCGGCGTAACCGCACTCTACTACTGGGGCACGAGTTTCGCCAATATCACCCACCTTCGACACCCGCTAATTCTGCTGGCCGTTTTCGGCCAGTTGTGGGACGCTGCGCAGAATCTCATCGGTGTGACGTTCCTCGGCTACTCCCCAAAGCTGGTCGTGACGAATCTCGTGTACCAGGCGACTGGATTCTCCGGATCGACGTTCGTGCTGAAACTCGTCGTGACTGTCGGCATCGTGTGGTATCTCGCCGATGCGAAAGAGGAGATGAATCACACGTGGTGGTGGCTTATGACGTTCTTCATCGGAGCGATCGGACTCCCGATGGGCGTTCGTGGGTCACTTCGGATGCTGTTGGGAGCTTAACGATGGCCTCAAAGATTGGCAAAAACCGATGACTCGAACGTCCAAAATTGCGGTAATAGGTGGAGGGATGGCCGGGCTTGCAGCAGCTGCTGGATTCGACGAGTCGTCCGCCCGAGAGTGTTGGTGTAGTGTGTCATTGTGATCGTTGAGTCAGTAAGTCGAATATCTATCGTGTCAGACGAGGATCCGAACAGGGATCGTTAGCAGCCGTACCCCTGTCCGTTCATCCCCGTCGCGGTGTGATTGTCGTCCGCCATATCTTGGGCCATCTCGTCGACGGTCACGCCCATGTGCGCTTCCATCTCGTCAACGGCATTCGGGCCCATGTAGTCGGTCATGTGACCTTCCATCCAGGCCGCCCAGTCTGCTGCACTACCATCGGCTGGCGTCCCTTCAGCTGCCGTCTCGTTCCCCTGGATCGGTTCGTCACCGTGTGCGCTAACTACCGGGGCGGCAAACGCGAGTCCGACAATCGCGAGCACCACGAGCAGCCATCGTCCGAGGTTTCGGTTGGTCATTGTTTTTCGCCTCAAGTAGTCATACGGTGGGTTCGGAGTTATCTTCGTGGGAGTGAACTCAAACAGGAGAGCGTTCAAGAACGTCTATAACGCCATCTAAACGTTTTCTACTGACGGGATCGTTCATACCTGCCGAATTCGAAAGGATCAGAGGAATGGTGAGAGCAAAGGGGATCCGTCGAGACTGTTCACCTCATTGCGGCGATCCAGACAATAACCACGGTTCAGGCGGCGAGGGAGGCTCGGGTATTGCTGACCACGAACGAGATGGATCAGTTCCCTCGGAACTGGTGATACTGCCTCGTGAGTGCCTGACGATGGTAGAGGATTCCAATTGTCATGAGGAACAGAACGGTCGCAATTTCGTAGCCATACGCACCAAGCAATAACATCGTTGAAGAACCACTCAGTCCGCCTGCAAGTAGTACGGCAAACAACGGGCTAACGCAGGCAGGGCACGCCACAATCCCGACTATTCCTCCGACTGCCGACTGCGAGAAATCAAGCAATGCATCATAGACGAGATACGCCAGCGCGAACAGGCCAACCGCTTGGTAAGGAATGAGCGAGACCGTGATCAGGTCACCTGTATAGACGAAGACCGGACTCCATCCCAAAGATCGACCCCACGTTATTCCGAAGCCGCTTGGTCCAGTGAGCTGCCCGAAATGAGAGGTGCTCGGTCCAAGTAATCCTGAAAAATAAAACATCACGATGAGATATAGAGCAACGACAAGTGCGGCACCAATACGATACACTCGACGTTTCGTTACAGGTCGAGTGTGCCAGATCACCCAGACTGAGGCGGTGAACCAAATAAATGGAAGGACGAAATGGGTCCACCGGCTCCCCATATCTCCTGTGAAATATGCGTACACCAACCCGGCGATCAACTGTGCGGCGAGGAGGAGATTGAGCCACGTGCTTGACTTGAGAACCCGGCTAATGCGATCAGTTTCGAGTGTTGCTTGTGACATGATGGGTAGTGTTAGTATGAATTTCTACGTCTGTTAGTTCTGCAGGTCATCACTCGGATACACGCGGTAGGTTCGACCCTGTCGTTCCCGATACAGCAGCCCGCGCTCCTCGAGTGAACTCACGGTCTGGCTCACTTTACTCTTTGAGAACTCAGATCGATCCCGAAGTTCGATCTGCGTGATTCCAGGCGAGTTCAGGACGGGTTCAAGGACGCGTCGTTCATCATCCGGTAAGAGATCGAGAACGCGCGCTTGCGGATCCGATTCAGGATTGATAGGCGTCGCCGGCGAGGCGTCATCGTCTATCGATGTAGGCGTTGCCTCCGATACCTGATCGGGGTCGATGTGATCCGCTGAGTCGGTTGTCGAATCGATGAGATTCCCTCGAACCACGTAATAGATGCCACCGATACTGCCTGCGACCAGAAGGGTTCCAACCACGTACCAGAGAGGATCTGGACCGTGAATCGCCCCCATAGACGAGTCCATCATCGGCCCCATCGACTGCTCGATAGCGCGACGCTGTTGATAGGCCCGCCAACTGAGTAGTCCGCCAGCCAAGAGGACGAACCCAAGGAGCACACCAACGACGGTATCCGCTGGACGTTGGTTCATATGACATCCCCTTGTTTCGATATCTGACTGCTCATACAATCAATTTTGGCGCGACAGGTGTGACAATTGCGGATTGAAGGTGCGATGATGAAGTGCTTCACAGCGGATGAACCACAGTACATCTATCAGTGATCGTGATCGTGGTTTGTTATCTGCGGGCTTTGATCAGCAAATTCCGTGGGCTCTTCCTCGAATGCCCGCTTACAGGTCTTCGAGCAAAAATAGTACGTCATCCCATCATTGGACGCACTCGGCCCCTCATCGTCGGTTCGCATGCCACACACCGGATCACGATACTGACCTGGTGCGCCGATTCCACGTCGGTAGACATACAGGAGGAACCCGGAGAGCGCGAAGGCGATAATATTGAGGTAGAACGTGTAGTTGAGCTCGAAGTACGTCTGTTCGGTCGCCGTCTCGCCACCGGCCAGATCTGGTACGATGCCGAGGGCGTCGAACAGCAACTCCATGAGGAAGCCAGTGAACGCCATCGTCACGAAGAAGACGCCAAGGATGTACAGCATGATCTTCCAGCCGTAGTACTTCCGGTAGACGTTCAGCACGGGCACGGTGATGAGGTCGGCGTAGACGAACGCGATGATCCCGGCGAAGCTGACGCCACCGCCCCACAGCGCGACGGCGAACGGGACGTTGCCCATACTGCCGACGAAACTGAGGACGGCGATGATGACGCCCATGACGGCGTTCTCGGCAGTCACGAGCAGGCCGTCGCCCTGAATGAACAGCGTGTTCCACACCCACTGCGGGACGAAGACGATGACGAACCCAGAAATAAGGAAGCCGGCGACGATGTCTTTCCAGATCATCGACCACTCCTTGCGGTACTGATTCCCGACCTTGTACCAGCCACCCCACGACAGCAACTCGTCACGCCACCCGCCGCTACTCGACGTCTCCTGGCGATAGGTCTCCATACAGCCCTCCGAGCAGAATTTGAGCGTCTCACCGCCGTCGGTCGTGAGCGTGTACTCGTCTTTCCCCTCCATCCCGCAGGTGGGATCTTCCGTGACGCCCGCCTGGCGGTCGCGCTCGTTGAGCTTCTCGCGGACTTCGTTAAACAGGTTTTCGGGAAGCGTAAGGTGGACGATGGCGGCCATGACGGCGATGAGAATCAGGCCGCCGAGCAGTTCCGCGACGAGGAACTCCCAGCCAAGCAGGATGAGAATCATCAGCCCTAGTTCGACGATGAGGTTCGTCGACGCGAACATGAACGCGAGGAAGTTCACCGCGTGCGCCCCCTTCTTGAACAGGCCCTTCCCGATGGCGACGGCGCCGAAACTACAGCCACTGCTTGCTGCTCCGAACACAGTCGCCTTGGTAAGTCCAGTTAGATCGCCCTCACCCAGCACCTGTGCCATCCGCTCCTTCGAGACGTAGACCTGGACCAGACTCGTAATCGTGAGGCCCATGATGATCGCCCACGCCGCCGTCCAGAGAAATCCGACACCGATACGAAGGGATTCAAGAACTCCGTCGATTATCGTCGCCTGCATAGGTGTATCATTGTAGGGATCATCTATTGCGGTTTTGATTAGAATATACTGCCTATGAGGGTATCAGTACTATGGCATCGTAACCGTCGGCCATAGATGATCTATCGTGAAGAGGGGAAAACATTGCAAACCTCCACAAGCTCCACGGAATCCGACTTCAGATTCAAAAGGGGGATCTGATTAAATCACGCCGACGTATTAGAGGCTAATGGGACCAGTAGAGACCGATGATATCCCAAATGAGGGGAACACCACCTGGAAGAACAGCCTTCGCCGGCCTGCTCGGTTGTCCAGTACGGTAACTGTCACATCCACTTCCTAATTTACGATGGCTGTCGATCTGGCAATCCATGATGCACTCGTTCTCACAGCCGACGAGCGGAACCGCCTGTACGAGCGCGGCACAGTATGCATCACCGATGGCTGTATCGAAGAAGTCCGACCATCACGTGCAGGAGACGGAGAATTAGAAGCGTCCACCGTTATCGACGGGAACGGGAAACTGGTGATGCCGGGGTTGGTGAACGCCCACACGCACTTGGAGATGACACCGCTCATCGGTGCGTTTAGCGAACTCGAGCTGACGGAGATGCTTGGGAGTGGGACGGCCTTGTTTAACAGATTAGGGAACGGCGAATTCGAGTACCTCGTCGAGGCAGGCGTCGAGCTCGCAGCGCTCAATTTCCTCTTGGGCGGTGTCACGACCGTGAACTCGATGGACGCACGGCCTGCCGCAGGTGCAGAGGCGTTCGGGGAAGCAGGGCTCCGCGGATTTTTCGGCCCGGCGATCTCGGACCTCTTCTGGGACCAACCAGTCGATCAGCAGTTCTCCCGTGCTCGCGAGTTCGTCGAAACGTACCACGACACGTACGAGGGCCGAATCAGGGCGACGATCTGCCCGCACGACGACTGGTCGTGTACCAGGCAGCTGTGGGAACGGACCGCGTCCCTCGCCGCAGAGTACCCGGACCTGCTCGTCCACACGCACTTGCTCGAACTCGAGGAGAGTAACACGATGGCACGAGCGAACGGTGGCGAGGACTCGGTGGGATTGCTCGACGACGTTGGACTCCTGGACGACCGACTGGTCGCTGCTCACTTCCGCCTCGCCGACGAAGAGGACATCCAGCGAACCGCCGAGGCGGACGCGGCTGTTGCGCACTGCCCGTCCGTCTTCTGTTACTGGAATCCGGACGGGGAGACGCAGTGGACGCCCGTTCCCGAGCTTCGAGCCGCCGGCGTCGACGTCGGAGTAGGGATTGACGACCACTACTGGCACGACTCGTACAGCATGTTCGGTGAAGCGCGGCAAGCTCGGCTGGCGGCAAATCTCAAGCGTTCAGCCGGGCAGTTCGACTCGATGGAACTGATACGAATGCTCACTATTGAAGGCGCACGCGCGCTGGGGATGGGCGACGAGATCGGCAGTATTGAAGCGGGAAAGCGCGCGGATATTATCCTCCTCGACGTCGACAAACCGAAGTTCACGCCACGGACCAATATTCCTGCACAGGTCGTGAACAACGCGGTGCCGGCCGACGTCGAGACAGTGATCGTTGACGGCGACGTCGTCCTCCGGAATGGTGTGCCCGAGACAATGGACTCGGACGACGTGCGACAGCGAGTAAATCAGGCTGTCGAACGCTTCATGGACGAGACAGGCTGGGAGTTAGACATTGGTGGTAGTGAACCGCCGACCAGCATCGAGACTGTACGGGACCTCCCAAAGCGTGGCCCTGCGCGACTCCTGACTCGCCTCGCGATGCAATCCGCGCGTGATCGGTTCTCCTTCTAAGACCCTGCCAGCGTAGGGGTGGTTCCCCCTCAGGAATTTCTGTGGGCGCGAACGAACGCACGTCGCAGGACGGTCAGAAGAACGTACGTCTCGTACTTCTGGGTCTGGCAGTGCTCGCAGGGCTGCATATCCTCGACGATCTCCTCAATAGCGTCGTCGTACTCGTCGGTGAGCGTAGTGAGCGCGTCCGTGATCTGGGGCTGGGCAGCGTCGATCATCTCCTCGACGGCGGCGTCGGCCGAATCTGGTAGTGAGTACGAGAGGACGATCGTGTTCGCGTGGTAGTACTTCGTCGTCCCACCACGCCCCTCCTCGAAGCGAACGACGTCGACGAGGCCCGCATCCCGGAGCTCGTTGATGTGATGGCGGACCGTGTTCTCCGTCCGGTCGATGCCGCGATCGTCGAGGCGTTCGTGGACCTCGGTCGCAGTTAGGGCTTCCTCGGACAGAATGTCGAGGACCATCGCCCGCATCGGCTCGTCGATGGCGTCCGAAATCCGAGTGTCTCGCACCGCGATGTCGTCGAGACGGTGGTCGGTATCGGAATCACTCATACGAGAACTGAGCGCGAGCACGCGGGAAAAGGTAGCGGGGCAGGAGTCGGGTAGGTGTCTGTCGAGGTATCCAGTACAGGATGGACCCGCGATAGCGAAAGCCCTAGACGACCCGTTTGACTGTTCCAACGACCCGTATCCGAATTCAAACATATCATCTAAAAAATACTTATTGAGGTACGGGCACTATCTCAAACTGTAATGAGCGACACAACCCAATTCCGCGTCCTCGACTTCGACTGCCCGACCTGCGCGAGTACCGTCGAACGCGCCCTGTCGAACGTCGACGGCGTCCAGCACGTCGAAGTCCACTACGCGACCGGCCGCGTCGAGATCGAGTACGACGACAGCGTCACTGACCCCGACGCCTTCGCAGAGACCATCGAAAACCAGGGGTACACTCCCCAGCCCGCCTAACACTATGAACAAACAATCGATCACGCAGTACTACCGGAACCACCGGAAGGCCATCGTCACGGCGACGAGCGGCCTGCTGTACGGCGGTGGCTGGAGTCTCGGCTACCTCACGAGTTTCGAGATGGCAAGCGCCGCCATCCTCGTCCTCGCGACGGTCGTGGGTGGCTACGACATCGCCAAGACCGCTTACCACGAGGTCACCAACCGGACGCTCGGCATCAAGACGCTGGTGACGCTGGCCGCCATCGGTGCTATCGTCATCGGGGAGTACTGGGAAGCCGCCGCCGTCGTCTTCCTGTTCAGCCTTGGCAGCTACCTCGAAGGCCGGACGATGCGGAAGACCCGGACGGCACTTCAGGAGCTA
Source organism: Halorubrum salipaludis (assembly GCF_002286985.1). Lineage (GTDB taxonomy): Archaea > Halobacteriota > Halobacteria > Halobacteriales > Haloferacaceae > Halorubrum > Halorubrum salipaludis. Next base: position 47,097 of record NZ_NSKC01000011.1, read on the forward strand.
CTGGAGATGACGCCCGACACGGCGACCGTCCGTCGCGACGGGACACTCCAAGAGGTCTCCGCCCGCGATGTCGAAGAGGGCGAAGTCGTCGTCGTAAAGCCGGGCGGGAAGATCCCGGTCGACGGAACCGTCGTCGACGGCGAGAGCGCAGTCAACCAGGCGCCGGTCACCGGCGAGAGCGCGCCCGTCCACAAGGCCGACAGCGACGAGGTGTACGCCGGGACGGTCAACCAGGAGGGCGCGCTAGAAATCCGGACGACGGGAGCGGGATCGGATACGACTCTCGAACGGATCATCCGTCGCGTCGAGGAGGCCCAGGAGGCTCAGTCGCCCACGGAGAGTCTCATCGACCGGTTCGCGAAGTACTACACGCCGGCCGTCATTGCCCTGGCTATCGGCGCGTACGCGGTCACGCAGAACGCGATCCTGTCGCTGACGCTGCTGGTCATCGGCTGTCCGGGCGCGCTGGTCATCGGGCCACCGGTCAGCATCGTCTCGGCCATCGGTAACGCCGCCCGGTCGGGCGTGCTGATGAAGGGCGGCGAACACCTCGAACGCGCCGGCAAGATCGATCTCGTCGCCTTCGACAAGACGGGGACGCTCACGAAGGGCGAGACCACCGTCTCCGACATCGAGGGGTTCGGCGTCGCCGCCGCCGACGTCCTCTCGCTCGCAGCGACCGCCGAGAAGAAGAGCGAACACCACCTCGCGGACGCCATCGTCGACATGGCCCGCGAACGCCAGACGGCTGCGACGGACGGTGGAGCGACGGTCGCCCAAGCGGACGATACGGACGTGGGGCGCAGGTCGGTCCCCGATCCCGACGACTTCGACGTGGTCGCCGGCAAGGGCGTCATCGCCCATGCCGATGGCCAGGAAGTCGTCGTCGGCAACCGCGCGCTGCTGGACGACCGCGACGTCGATGTCCCCGATCGGGTCGCCGACTACGTCCGCGAGCGTGAGGGGCGCGGCGAGACAGTCGTCCACGTCGTTCGGGACGGGGACATCATCGGCGCGATTGCGATGCGGGACGAGCTCCGGGAGGCCGCTCCTGGGGTCGTCGCGGCGCTCCAAGACGCTGGCATCGAGACGGTGATGCTCACCGGCGACAACGATCGGACGGCCGCTGCCGTTGCCGAGGAGGTCGGTATCGACGAGTACCGTGCCGAACTCCTCCCCGAGGACAAGCAGTCCGTCATCGAGGGCTACCAGGCCGACGGCCACGTCGTCGCGATGGTCGGCGACGGCATCAACGACGCGCCATCGCTGGCCACTGCCGATGTCGGCATCGCGATGGGTGCTGCGGGAACGGACACCGCTATCGAAACGGCTGACATGGCGTTGATGGCCGACGACCTCGAACGCATCCCGTACGCGGTCAAACTCAGCAAGGCGACGCGCTGGAACGTCCTCGAGAACGTCGGGATCGCGGTGCTGACCGTGACCGTCCTCCTCGCGGGCGTGCTCACCAGCTACGTCACCCTCGCGTCGGGAATGCTGGTCCACGAGGCCAGCGTCCTCCTCGTCATCCTCAACGGGATGCGACTGCTCCGCTACTGACCACGAGACACGATCACAACCACAACTCATGACATCGAATTCGACTGCGACTGACACGACCCAGACGAGAACCAATTGGCAGGTCGACTACGACGTCGAGCCGATCGAAATCCGCGACCCCGTCGCGGAGGCCCTCGACGTCCTCGAACCGGGCGAGCCGTTCGTCATCGCTTATAGAGACGCGGTGAAAGAGGCAGGACACTCCTGTCCGACTGCCTCGGGCGCCTACCGGATCGTCCAGCTCGGGCTCGACGCCCTGTATCCCGACGACTATCCAGTCCGGAGCGAAATCGAGGTCCAGACGGCCGGCCCGCAGGAGGATGCTGCGTACGGCGTGATGAGCCGTATCATCTCGTACGTGACTGGCGCGACCGGCGATGACGGATTCAGCGGGCTCGCCGGCGGCTATGGCGGCCGCCGCGACCTCCTGTGCTTCGACGGGTTCGACCCGGACACGGCGGACCCGACGTTCCGGTTCCGGCGAACCGACACGGACGAGACCGTCGAAGTGGCCTACCACGTCAGCGACGTTCCTAGCGGTGGACCCGCAATCGGGAACCTCCAGAGGATTCTCGACGGATCGGCAAGCGACCAGCAACGGGAGGCCTTCGCTGACGCTTGGCACCGCCGCGTGCAGGCTGTTCTCAGAGACGCCACCCTATTCTCCGTCGAAGGGGTATGAACGCGGCGGTGTACCCCTCACACTCGTAATGAGAGTTACCGCGATATACTGTTGGGCTCCTTGGGTACCTTGGTAGCGCCATCACCTAACTCGCCGACATCGATATGAGAGTACCCCACGCAAACCATCCCCTCAGAGTTGTCCAAGTATCGAGCTACAACCGCCAACCCAAATACTCAAACAAGAATCTCGCCCATCCCGCGTCAACTGCCATATGGAGCAAGGTAATCGTGTTTCCAATGGTCGATATCGATCTCCACAGCCTCTGAAGTCGTTGGAGAACCGACCGTGACCCATCAGTCATAATCTGCGGCAACGTCTACGGACACATCTATGCCGTTGTATGAGTCGTCGGAGCGCCCTGTCGGTGCCGTCGATATTGACGGGGTACAAGAGGTCAACTATGATTTATTTCCAGTTCATTTCGAACTGATTCGAAGGCACGCATCAAATCTATCCTCCGAGGTTGTGGATGTTGCGAAGATGGGCCTATGATGCACAGGTTTCGAGTCTAAGTCATCTGAAAGAAGTGGCCGAGCGGGTCTCGAAATGCGTTTCTGAGAGACCTATCGCGTAGCGTTCACAAATCCGATAGAAAATCGCCGGTTAGGCCAGTGCCGCCGCTCACGATCGAGCAAGCTCAGAGGAGACGAGAAATTAGTCGGGTGGATCGAGACCGTAGTTCTTCTTGGCAAATGTCAGGAACGAGTTCGAAGAGACCGCCGGCTGGTCGCCGACCTCACCGTGGAGTTCCAACTGCACGAGGATATCCACGAGTCGCCAGCAGTTGTACAACACGCAGGCGAACGCGAAGTTGAAGTACCGGAACCGGTGGTCGGGCGACTGTGTCTCCGCGAGGAACGTCTTCAGCTTCTTAAACCCGTTTTCAATGCCCCAGCGCTGCTTGTACCGGACCATCAGCCGCCCGATCTGGTGCTTCATCTCCCGCTCATCATCGGGATCGACATCTACCCACGGGAGATTTGTCTCAAAAGGTACCGTCGGCGCTTCGACACGCGCCGGCTCCTTGATCTCCTCTTCTTCGGCAACCTCGTCGAGGAGGTTGCTTAGCGGCGAGTCGCCGTCACGGTCCTCCGACAGCGGTGTGGTGTCACCGATATCTTCGAAGTCCTCGATGAGCTCCTGTCGGATTGTCACGTCCGTCCCGCCGTCGTCTTCCTCTTCACGTTCCCACTCGCGTTTCGGAAGGTAGACTGCCTTCCGTGTCGGCCTGTCGTCGAGGCGCTCTTGCTCGACGACGTCGAAGTCTTTGTCTTTGCTGGCAAGCTTGGCGATCTGGTGTTCATGGTCACTACTGGACCGCACAACGCCGGGATTGAGGTAGTAGACATCGTGCTCCTCGCAGACCTCTTTCACGCCGTCAGGCGCGAACTCACGGTCCATCATCACCAAATCGAGTCCGGGGACGATCTCGGTCGCTCCATCAAGGAGATCGTCCACAATATCCGCCCGCGTTCGACTTCGAACGACCGGAACAGCATCAAGGATCAGTGGGACATCGTGGCCGACAAGTTTGATAACCGCCCACTGGAAGAATGGCCCGTCGTCGCCTTTGTAACCGAGAATCTACGGTTCCTGATTCTGTCCGCTGCTGTCACGTTCAACATGTCCACTCCACGGGTCGCCCTTCGTGAAGTCGATAGCCGCCATCTGCTTGCGTCCCATCTTGTCCTTCGCTTTCGCCTGTTTAACGAGCGTCCGGCTAGTGTCCCGGAGCATCGTCCGGATACGTTCGACGCCAAGCGTCTTCGTCTGTAACCGGTGTGAATCACCCGACGGCGTTTCCGTCCGGGTAGAGTCGGTGGCAAAGGACTGTGCGCCGTCGTTCGGGTGCATATCACTCCGCATCCCGAAATATGACTGCTGTTCCCAGAATGCGCCTTCGGGAATACTTGCGTTTCCGCTGCGGTCAAGGTGGAAACAGTCCTCGACGATGGGTTTCGCACCCTTCCAAACCTCGCGGGCCTTCTCACGAGCGAGCGTATCCTTGCTTTTCGAACGTGTGACTGTATCCGTCGGCTGGTTGGGTAGAAACGAGGGTTCGGGCGCAGGAATGTCGTGGTATCGAGCGATATCCACGACGACCTCAGCGGCATCCCGAACGGCGTCGCGGACATCTTCGAGACGGTCTTCCCACGCCCGCCAGAGTGTGGACTGATCGGGGATTCCATCGAAGCCGAGCTGCGTGGTAAGAAACGGCTTCTGTTTGAGGTATTTCCAGAGAGTCGTTTCACCCTTCCAGCCTTTCACGCAGCGGAGTACGTGCGCTCGGAAGACAGCTTCCCAAGGTTTCGGGTCGCCCTGTTCGTGGTCGAAAGTGTCGTAGAATCGGAGGTAGCAGGCTGGGACTTCGGCCACAATATCTTCTAGCGTGACTGACCGATCGTGTCGGACCTGTTGCTCGCGTGGGTAGGTTGTAAGAACGCCGTCAACCATTTCGCGGAATGTCATATCGAAGGACCGTGCTTCGACAAGATCGCCAGTATTCGTGGTGTAAAGTCCGTCTACGTCGTAATCTTTCGGTGTAGATTCATAGCCCGCGCTGTCGAGATGCCTCCGTGGACCGAGGCGCTCCCACCGTGACCCGGTTGGGGCCTGTGCCGCGGTTCTTGACACGTAGAGACATATTTGTTTGCCAACTATATAAAGAATCCTTCAGCGGAGTGGAAGTGGTCACTGCTCTCGTTCAGTATAGGAGATTCACTGATCGCTCAATACAGGTGAAGGACAGGTAGCTCAATACACACCCTCAACGACCAACTGTCTCGGTTTGAAATCCGTTTGAAAGCATAGAACTCCCCACAAGACCTTTTATAATAAGGCGGAACGGGTGAATATGTACCGACGGACTCTCCTTGCTGGTCTCTCGGCCACTTTCGGCGGGCTCGCTGGTTGCAATACGCCGGGAACTGGGTCTACTAATTCAACGAACTCAACTGGGCCAGAATCTGACTCAGAATTCTCTGGTATGTCGATCCCTGACCTTCCCGGTGAGGGTGGCGTTACTTGGTACCACAAAGCTGATGAAACAACACAGGCGTTCGTCCGCCCAAGCACCGAACGAGCGGAATTACCCACTCAAATTGAATTTACGTTTTTCAATCGGTCACAGGAATCCACCAGCTGCGGCGGCTGGGATTTATACAAATTACAGGAAGATCAATGGTTTCACATCGGCCCGTACGCCCACGACGGCATCTGTGAAAACCTCCCGGCGGGTGAAAGTGAATCGTGGACAATAGAGGTAGCGGCTGATGAGATGGATAGCAACCATGAGGATCACTTTCCGTACCTCGGTGGAGGCCACTACGCCGCTGTGGTGGGGTACGGACACACAACATCGGAGAGTGCCGCTCTCGTCAAGTTTGACGCACCGACGATCTCGGTCGTACCAACAGACGATGTAACAAGCGAGTCAGACGGAGACACAGTGACCGTCACCGTCGAGGAGTGGCAGACAGAGTCCGATGATGGAGATCGAGACATAGTCACACTTGAACGAGCACAGACGGCCGACCGCAGAATGATCGCTGAACAGGTGATGCAAAATCGCGGATACCGCAACCTGCTCGCGCATATGAGTTCGGACGTTGAACGGGTGGTTCTCCGCACAAACAAACGAACAGCCGGTAAATTTGACGCCGAGACACGCCGATTTCAATACGCCAATCAAGCGTACCGCGTTTGGAGAAACGAGCCATAATTACGTGGAGCGAGAGGGCTGAATCTCAGAGCTTGGTTGAACCTTTTAGCGGCTGACCACATCTGACACAGCTACGGTCAATACAGACCAATTACGTATCAAAGTTGAACGGTCACGTGTTTAGAGACAGGTTCTACTCAACGGGAATACATTCCATGAGATCGCCATTAGCAGGGCCTTGATTGGGATCACCAGTTCGTCTGATGACTCTCTCATCAATGTAGTACCATGCGGATTCCATATTATCAGATACTCCCTCTCCGTTGTCCATTTCAGTGATTATTGACCAAGTCGTTTCGACGTGAACCACGATACTATCGTCGGTGGTATCGACTACACGAACGGTGGATGATGGCTCCGTTCCGAGTGATTTTTTCTCGTCATCGGTTTCGATAAGATGGTTAGTAACGTATTCTCGTTCGTAGTCCTTCACAAATGATCTTGCTTCGCTCACAGTGGTATCCTCAGGAAGGGGGACGTTGTAGTCATGAGAAACAGGACACTCATCCGGGTGAGATTCGGTGAATCCCTCGGCAGATTCATTGGCCGAAGATGGTTTCTCTATACAGCCTGCGAGGAGGACATTGCTTCCGAGGACAGCGAGAATGGTTCGACGGCGCACGTAGTAACTTTCAAAAGTCGAACTAAATAAATGATTCTGTCGATATTCTCGATATATAACATATATGGTCCCGGTGGAAGTCAATAAGCACTCTTCAGCGACCGGCTGTTTCAGCCGATAATATATCTGAATAATGGGATTTCAACAAAGCCAGTAGCTCTATTTGATTCTAAGTTGGAATTCTATTCTCGAACATCAGTCACTCTTGTGGGCCTTATTCCGCGCCCCCTTATTTGGAGAGATGTCATGAACACTTTCTGTCGTTCGCAACTTAACCTGCCGCGGCTGATTCGGCCACTAAATCCCCCTTTTCTTCCCGTAGGAAAGTCTCTCCTTCGGGCGGTTCTTTAATTGAAATATTACTTTCACTCCAGTCACGTCAATATTATTTGAAAGCAATACGTTCAATGGGTTGTGACTGTTTACCAGATCACGTATACGCTGAACAGTCCTGGACAAGATTATGAACAGTTGTATGACGCAATAGAGGCGCTCGGAGATTCCGTCCACCCTCTTGACGACTGTTGGTTCGTGGAGACTACAGAGTCAGCAGATGATATTCGAGACACACTAAGCGAAAACACAGGTTCCAATGATTCGATCATCGTGACAAAAAAGAGTGAGTCAGGGGTGACATGGGCGACAAGCAACGCATCGGATGCCGGAGAGTGGCTGTCTAATCACTGAGGCAAAATTATGTCACGACGTGCCGTCCCGTTAACGGGTATATGCCGCGACACCCGTTGGCGTCGCCGATCTGCTGAGCTCAGGTGCGACAGGCAGCCCTATCTATAAATCCCATCGGTTTGATGTATGTACTGTGTTAGACCAAACACCCTCCCGAGACGAGGTCCTCGAATACTTCCATACCCGCCCGTGGAGTGAATGGCGAAAACATGACGCGAACAGCTCCTACGCTGGCGGCGATCCGAACGATCCGGTCCATCATCCCGTGTGGGTGAACAACAGCGACGTTCGGATTCGGATCGAGCAGGGCCGAACCGCTGTCAAAGACTTTCAGGAGGATTGGCTCGACGCATTTCCGAATCCAGACGCGACGAGTTACTCTTTCTGGCTCTACCTAAATGATTCGCCGATCACCCAGCGTGTTCTCGTCGGCGTCGACGGCCACCGGGCGTATCTTCCCATCCCCGATATCAGCGGTGACGACCCAGTCATCACTCCAGAAAAGGCGAAGTGGGGGCGTATCGTGACGAGCGACAGAGAGCACTTCGAGCGAGCACTCGATTACGCCGACATGGTCATTGAGGAGTAGACACCCAGCGACGCTATAGAGAGTATCACCCCTTAGTCCACTTTTGAAGCTTTGAAGCGGGCCATCTCGATCAGTTCCGTCGCAACAGATCATGAATGTAGGACGGTAACCCGCCCACTCGGACTACTTCCACTTTCACCGCCCGTCCATGGCTCACCCCTTTTAGTAACCTGTCCATCTACGTGAATATGCACACGTCTCGACGACCGACCGCCGATCTGCCAGCGCTCGAACCGGGCGTCACGCTCGTCGACGTTGACGACGACCTCGGCGTCACCCCCGTACAGGCGTTGCTGCTCGATCACGTCCTGGGCGGAGATGGGTGGGTGTACTGGGTAGACGGCGCGAACCGAGCGAATACGACCCGGCTGCGCGAACTGGCGCCAGCCGATCGGGTGCTCGATCGGATCGACGTAGCTCGGGGGTTCACGGCCCACCAACACACGTCGCTGCTCAATCGACTCGCCGGTCGGCTCGATACTCGCGACCAGCCGTCGCTCGTCGTCGCGACCGGCCTCGACGGAATGTACCGTGGCGCCGATATCGAGGGTGAGCTCGCGACCCAGATGTTCATTCACGCGATTGCGTCACTCGCGAGAATTGCTCGCATCCACGACGTGCCGGTCGTCGTCACCCGGTGTCGTGAGGACGAGTTCTCGCGGCCGCTCCGGCGCGCTGCGGGGACGCACCTCCAGTGCCGGGCGACGCCGCTCGGACCACGGTTCGAGGACGCAGCGGGCGACATGGAGACGCTCGTCTACCACACGGATGACGGCTGGATGCAGACGACGCTGGCGTACTGGCAGGAGGTCCTCAAACACCGGGCTCGGATGTACAAAGCACCGACACTCGAACGCACGGCCGGCGTCGTGGGGGTGCAGTAAATGGGCCGGACGAACCCGACCTACCGCGATCGGCTTGGGGCGATTGAAGACGAGTGGGGTGCGTATCGCCGAGCGCTCCGTCGACGCGATCAGGAGACCTTCGATCGGCTGTTCGTGTACGCTCGCGACCATTCGGACGCCGCGGACACGCTCAATCACTCGGACCCACTCGCGCCGGTGTGGATGGCGATCGCGCTCGAACAGGACCGGCGGATCAGCGAACTGGAGGCGCAGGTCGACGAACTCACTGACGGGTAGCCGTGACCCTCACGCTGGACTATCTCGGGGACGGTCGCCTTGCTCAGTGGACGCTCACATCCGATGGCGTCGCTCGCGAGGTCCACGACGACTACCGACCGACGCTCTTCGTCGGTGACGCACCGGACGACCTGTACGGGCGGAGGGGCGGGCCTGAGCCGACACCGCCGAGCCGGGATGGTCTCTCGGACGTACTGAACGAGCTCCGGTCGTTTCTCAACGGGCAACAGGCGGTCGCCGGCCTTGACGTCGAGTCGCACCGGCAGACGTTCCGGACGGATGCCCGCCCACTCCTCCGTGTTGACGCCGCGTCGATCGAGGCTGTTCGGACGGTCGCGAAACGGGTTCGGCAGTTCGACCAGCCGGACACGTTCACCTGCTACAACGTGGACTTCACGCGACAACTGCGGTTCTGCCTCGAAACAGACACGCCGGCCGCGCCCGACCGATCGATTCGTGACCTCCGAACGCTTCGACTGAAGTTTCCCAGCCATGAATCTGGGATCGAGTCGCTTCCACAGCTCACCGTCGACGGCGAGCGGGTCGGCTCGTCGCCTCACGAGGTCCTCGATGGCGTCCAGACAGCAATCGACGAGCGCGATCCCGACGTGCTCGTCGTCTCGACCGCCGACCTGATCCCGTTGTTGTTCGAGGCCGCCGACGCGTACGGAGTCGAACTCGAATTCGGCCGCCGGTCGGGGTACACCAAACTCGCCGGCGAGTCGACGTACACCTCCTACCGGAACGTGGGCCACTCCCCGGCCCGATATGCGGTCCCCGGCCGCGTCATCATCAATGAGTCCAACTCGTTTTTCTATCACGAGTCCGGGCTGGAGGGCTGTCTCGACCTCGTGGGACGCTCCGGGTTGCCGCTGCAAGAACTCGGCTGGGCCTCTATCGGCCGGGTTTTGACGGCCATGCAGATTCGCGAAGCCCGGTCGCGTGATGTCCTGGTTCCGTGGCGAGCGTGGCGCCCGGAGCTGTTCAAATCGGCGTCGACACTCGATGCCGCCGACCGCGGCGGGACCACCTTCGCCCCCGATGTCGGCCTTCACGAGGACGTGTACGAACTCGACTTCGCATCGCTGTATCCGAATATCATCCGAACGCGGAATATCTCACCCGAGACGGTCCGGTGCGGCTGTTGTGACACCGACGACGTGCCGGGGCTCGGCTACTCGATCTGCGACCACGACGGGTATCTCCCCGAGGTGCTTGCCCCGCTTATCGACGCCCGGAGTGAGATCAAAACGGAGATCCCCGATGCCGACGGCGAGGAACGCGAGCGGCTGGAGGCCGCTTCGTCTGCAATCAAGTGGATATTGGTGTCATGCTTCGGGTATCAGGGCTTCTCGAACGCCAAATTCGGGCGGATCGAGTGTCACGAAGCAATCAACGCGTTCGCCCGTAAGATCCTCCTCGACGCGAAGGCCGCACTGGAGGACGCGGGGTGGCGGGTCGTCCACGGGATAGTCGACTCGATCTGGGTGACGCCCGCCGAGGGTCGCGAGCAACGTCCGCTGGAGGAGGTAGCGGAGGAGGTGAGCGCTGAGGTCGGAATCGACCTTGAGTACGAGTGTGCGTTCGACTGGGTGGCGTTCTGTCCGATGCGGAACTCCGACTCGGGGGCGTTGACTCGCTACTTCGGGAAGCGACGTGGAGAGGAGTATCCCGAGGCCGGACTCGGCGACGCGATCAAAACCCGCGGCATCGAGGGACGGCAGCGATCGACATCGGCATGGGTCGAGGACGTACAGAGCGAGGCGCTCCGCGTGTTCGACGAGACGCGATCGCCGGAAGCGGTGTGTGACGTGCTCCGGCGCCGGCTCCGAGCGTTACGGGAGGGTGAAGTCGATCCGACCGGGCTGATCGTCGACAACCGGGTCTCGAAGGACGTGGACGAGTACTCGATGGAGACGCTCACCGTGGCCGCGCTGAAACGCGCTCGGATCAAGGGTGCCGGGTTGGCGCCGGGACAGACCGTCCGGTACGTTGTCGTCGACGCCGACGCTCGCGGCGCGTCACGGGTCCGATTGGAGTACGAGGACCTCGGGCGGTACGACACTGGGTGGTACGAGGACGCCGCCGTGCGCGCCATCGAGAGCGTGCTCGCAGCGGTCGGGTGGCGCGAGGGAGAGATTCGGCAGTACCTCAGTGGAACGAGCGACGAGACGTTGGCAAGGTTCATGGATTGATGACGTTCCGGCGAACATGGGCTAGAGTTGTCACTAGCCCCTTTTACCTACGAGAATGGGCTCTGGATAAACGCGCCTGTAGTAGGCCAGCACGACCAACACGACCCACAATCAGCCAGTAGTCCGGTGCGCTCGGCGGTTACGTCGACCGCGGGGGAGTACCGAAAGCGAATCGCCCAGTAGTCTCGCAAATCTTGTCGTCGCGACGAGACGCCGCGGCTTGGTACCGCGACCGTCGCCGACCCGCGACCGAGGCGACCGGACCAACGTCGAGGGAAAACTCGCCGTCGACGGCACCGACGACGCGCCCGGAACGCTGGTGCGAGTGGCGATCCACGATCTACAGCGAGCCCCTCGTACCCGGCAGAAAGTGTCGCGGTGCAACCCCGACGACGCTGTTGCCGGCGCTTGTGCGGATGGGATCGTTCATGGCGGGCAGTCGCAGTCGTGCGGTCGGGCCGGGTGTTTCAACACGGAGAGGGCGTCGTGTACGGTGTTAAGCGTGTTGTCGACGTGGACCCTAACTCTTTAAGACCATTCCGTGAATAGGCAGGATTGGTTGTAGGTGGAGACGCCCTAGTTGGCGCGCTCCACTACCTCATCCCGATGAGCCGCGCGGCCAGCATGACGATCTCGGCCGTCATCTTGATCGTCCGCAGCACGTCGAGGGTGTGCGGAGACTTGTCGTCCCCATCTGACTCGTCGTCGGTGTCGGCGTCGTCGGCCGACTCGATCTTGTCATCGTTGCCACTCATGAAGCGGGCTGATGCGAGGAACAGGAACGAACGGTGGTTGTAGGCGGAGACGCCCCGTTCCTCGTGCACAACCCTATGTCAGTATCACCTAAAAAGGCACCCGATCGGACCGGCACGGAAACGGCTATATCGAGTAGCTTGCAGGTCGCTACCTGTCGGCCAGGTCGTCGTACTTGTCGAGGACCATATCGAGGTACTCGTCAGTCATCCGGCGGGGGTTCTGGACAGTGTGAAAGTCGTCGAGGATGAACGCAACCTGATCGCGATCGTCGTCACTGACTGCGTCCGTCGGCGAGGCGCCGCCCGTGGTCGCGTTTTCGTAAATCGTGAGAAAAACCGGTCGGAGGTCGACTTCGGAGATGACGTTATAGGTGTACGAGTTGGCGTCGTACCGGATGAAGATCCACCGGATGCTGTCCGTCGCGAACCCGTAGTCAGACTCAAACTCGCGCTGACTCAATCACGATTTGACCTGATCGAGACCGTGGCCGCGTTTTTCGAGCGGCTTATTCAGCGACTCGGCTTCGATCAAGAGCCGAGAGGAGTCGATATTTGGGATATCGCGAAGTGAAACCGCGTAGTCCGCCTGCTCGCCCCGAGTTGTCGAAAAGTCGCCGACCTCAGAACCGTAATCGGTGTACCCGAGCCTGTTCAACAACGGCTCGATCACTCGATCCCGTGTGATCGGTTCGGGATCGAGGCGATCCTGAGAATACTCCGACTTGAGGATGTACGAGCCGGGGTCAGAGATAAACACACCGTCGAGAATGTCGTCGTCGATCTGATCGCGAAGCCGACGAATCGAGTCGGCGATCGTCTCGATGAGCGCGTCTTCGTCCTCGCGGGTGACCTCGGTCTCGAAGTCGTCAAAGTCAAATTCAGTCTGAACGTCCCGAGCCGACATGATGCTTGTCCGGTTCTACCGCCCGTAACTCCTCTCCAATGGCGATCGACGAAGCACGAACAAGGTAATTCGATTTGCCAATTGGGGTAGTATTTTTATCAGATGGCGCGCATTCTTAGCACAATTCATTAATGGCTGATATTCCAGATGGTCTCTCCCACTCCAGTGTTGAGCGGGTTGAATCACTACTTCAGCGGAAAGGGTTTGACTCGGTGAATGAAACCCAGGCGGCTTTCCTCAAGGCAGATGGAATGAATGAGGGAAACACCCTGCTCTGCGCAGAGACTGGGAATGGGAAGACATTCTGTGCTGAAACTGTTGTGCAACGGGCGCTTGAAAACGGGAAGTCAGTTGCGTATCTCGTCCCAAGTGTCTCTCTCACGAACGGGAAGTACGAGTCCATCAGCGAATGGCTGGACGGAGGATATACGCTGGCCAATGCCACGTGGGGTGACACAGCTGGCTACCAGCATGCTGATGTGATCGTTGCGACCTTCGACTCGTATTATGAAGCAGCGATTCGCGGTGTTGGCCTCGGTGTGGATACGCTCATTTTCGATGACTTCCACGAGATATACTCAGACTTTCGCGGAGATACCATCGAAAAATGCCTGACTATCGCCCGGCAGAATGGGGCTGAGATCTTTGCGAACAGTGCGACGGTTGGGAATCCTGATGAAATTGCTCGTTGGTTAGAGTCAGATCTTGTCATCAGCCCTGCGAAGCGAGGCGTTCCGATCGTTGAAAGACCGGTGAAGAAAGGTGATTCACGGAAGTCCTATGGCGAGTTCATCGGCGATCTGATCATGGATAACCGAGAGGTGGGCCCGTTCATGATATTCAATTTCTCGACGTCAAATGCTCAGACTCGGGCGCTGCGGATCAAAGATAACTGTCGGTTCGAGCGACCCGATACAGACTACCGGGCAAAGGTTGAGGCCGCAGTCGATACTGTTCTCACAAGTACCCACCATGATTTGATCAGCTGTCTGGAGAACGGAGTTGCGTTTCACTATGCCGGGCTCGAGAACTCTATCAAAGAGCTCGTAGAGGAAGGGGTCAAGAACGGCGACATCAAGTGTATCTCCTGTACGACCACGCTCGCGTACGGGTTCGACTCACCCATTCAATCAGTCATTGTTGCTGACCTCGCTCGCTTTGGGCAGTTTATTGGAAAGTATGAGTACATACAATGGATCGGTCGGGCTGGCCGGGGTGGAGATATGGAGGAGGCGTATGCTTACCCCATCTACACAGACGAAGAGGCCGAAGAGTACTTTGAGTTCGGAACGCCAGTCGAAGAGAAATCGCTTGAATCAATTGGGTCGCACTTCGGCCCTGTACCCGACGACTTCCCGAGTGATGAATACATTTCGAACGCAGAGAACGCCGACACGAATCTCCGCTGGCTCCTGATTGAACTTGTCGTCAGTGGGTGGAATACACTCGACGAGTTGATCGAGTTCGTTTCGATGACGCTGTACGGGTTCTATCAGGGCACGTCGATGTCAGCGACTCCGACTCTCGGTAATGATGAGGTCGCCCAGAAGGTCATTCGATTCACAGAGGAACTCGACGAGAAGGGCTTCATCAACTACCAGTCGGACAATCAGATTACACCAACTGAACTTGGCGAGGCTGTCTTCGAGTACGACCATGCGACCCGGCTTGAACCAACGCCTGACGCGCTCAAGGGTGTTGTCAGGATGCTCGAGAACTACCACCCGATCTCGCCCGAACGGTTAATCAAAGAGTTCGCGACGGTCTCATACACGTGCGATCTTGGGGAGTCTCACAGTGAGGATAATCCGTTGTGGGAGTTACTGGAGAGACACGGCTACGAACAGTCCAACTCGTCGATGACGGCAGCCGTAATGACGTGGCTCTGGTGTCAGGGTATCAATGCGGACTTGATCGAAGATCGAGCAGATATCGACGTGGCGCATCTCTCTACAACTGCTAGCAATCTCTCTGAAGCGATTGGGGCGATCGGTGAGCTGTACAACGCAACACCACATGAAGAACCGGTGTGGGTAGAGACGTTTACTCAGCAGCTTGCGGATGGGGTAACGGTGAAAGATCTCCATCTGACGTCCTACGATGGAATCGCTCGGGGACGGGTGATGGCGCTCGAAGATCAGATACAGACCGCGTGGTCAGGCCTCGACAAGGATATGCCACCGGGTCACGCTACAACCATCGAAAAACTGGCCTTCCAACAGAAGCAGGCTCCGTCAGGCTTCGAGGAAAATATCGTTCTCAGCGCAGACCACATCTCGACTGGGACAGCACCGACTGTTGTCGAAGCGGTGAAAGACTGGACAGCCGGTGACTCCGGAGAGCTGACTCAACCGCCGATTTCCGAATCTGGTCGTAACTTCCTTAATTTCGGCAATTCGTCCGGGACGATCGAGATGCCGCAGTCTGCGAGTGAGTCTACGGAATCAAGCTCTCGTGATACGACACGTGGAACGTCACTTGATGACTTCGTGTAAAGAGTATCATTGTCTGAACTCACGAGGGACTCGTGAATCAGTATCCGCCCACTCACCTACCACATGAGCAAGCAGTGTCTCGGGGTCAATCCCTGGAGATGAGTCCCACAATGCGCTTGCTAGGGGAATTCTTCATCGAGATGGTGGCTGTAGGTTCTTCATCTTGAAATCCGACCGGGCAACAAACTGCCCGGCGAGTTCGGCTAACTTTCGAGTCCGCTGGGTATCGGCCAGATTGTGCTGACAGATTAGAACCCATTCTACTACTCTCGGTGAGTGAAAAGAGATCGAGGAGAAAACCCCTTTTTAGTCGTAGAACTGGGGGCTTACGTCAAGGAACCGTTCGACGCGGTCGTCCGACCAGTGGGTGTAGTTGTCCATCGTGTTTTCCTCGTCACCGCGGAGCAGTTTCGTCGTCGTTGCGTGTTCTCCCGTACTGGCGGCCTCGAGGCGTTCGTCGATCGTTGATGTTGCCCAGTGGCGGAAGTAGTGCGGATTGATGTTGTCGTCGTCATAGGCTTCATACCAGTATCCGAGCTCTTTCGAGTGGCGGCGAATGTTCTGGGCTACCGTCTGTGGGTGAATCCGCTGTCCCCAATTGTGTGAGACTGTCGTGAACAGTGGCGTGTCAGATTCGAGTGTGCCGGAGTGTACTGCCAGCCATCGGAGGAGAAGGTCGACCATCTCCTCATCAAGCGGGATCGTCCTGTTGACGCTTGTTTTGTTCGACGCTGTTGGGACTCGCCCCCGTTCCTCCCAGAGTGCACCCTCTTCGGGGGTGCTTGGCACGTAGAGGAATGGACGGTCCTTGTGCCGGAGGGCTTTGTGAACTTCCCAGTTACAGGCTGGGTGATCCAAGTAGATATCTTGGAGGTCAGCATTAGTGATGACACCTCTTCGTATCGTTGTTTTCGCCATCAGTGCCGTGATCGCTTCCCAGAGTGGGTGCTGGAAAGCCTGGATGTAGTTGGCCATCTCGTCGACGGCGATTATCTTCGGGTTCCGTGATGAGCCGCTCCCGATGATCTTATCAGCACCTTCGTCGATAGCGAGTTCAATCGGGTTCCCTGACTCGGTGAACAAGGAGTGGCCGCGCTTCAGGCAGAAGTCGTAGAACTGCTTGATTGTCTTTACGTTCCCCCGTTCAGTGGCTCCCCCATAGTTTGGATTCGCAGCCATCGAATGAAAATAATCCCGAGCGTCGTCGATCGAGAGGTTTTCTGGCTGTTTGTCACCACCAGTGTTCCAGTCAATCCCGCTCTCGTGGCGCAGCACCTCACTGCCGTACTTGTCATGCTTCTCTTCGATCGTGTGTTTATCATCGTCTTCGTAGATGATCCAGTCGAACTCGTCGTTGAGCCACCGCTTGAACAACCCTATATGCCATTTGACATTCCGCTGGGTGGAGTCCGCCGAGTGGTTGTGCCGCGTATAGACGAACCAGTCCAGCGGCGGTCGGGTGGGGTCGTTACCGTGCCGTACGGTTCCGTAGTCTGGGTTACTCATTGATTCGGAAGTCGAACCCGTCTTTTTCGACGGGCGAGTCATCGTCTTTGGCTAATCGGAAGAGGTAGTCTGAAGCAAGTTCTTTGAAAGCGTCCTCGAGAACGGTGTTGAGGTCTTTGTAGTCCTCGTCCAGTGCCTCAAGTACGAGCTTCTCCGGGTCATCAGTACCTTCACCTGTACTCTTGATCTCATCGTTCAACGTGCGCGGGTCGAGCGCGACGATGTTACTCTCACCGGCAGAGATCATGATGCGAATGTATTCTGCTGCGCTGTTGTACCCCTCAGCGTCGGAGGCACGTTTCCACATCGCCGTTGGCATCGATACGTACCGTTTCGTGAATTCTGGCTTTGCCATGATTTTCACGCCCAGTTTTACAACTGAACTTGTATTCCTTTATGTAGAAGCCAGACACTTAGTTGTTTTCCCGGTAAGAATAAACAAATGAGAACAGGATGTAAACAGGGAAAATCGATATACTCCAGTTCTCATTTGTCAGTCCTATTTTCAAAATCGCACGAAGGAAGCGTGTTAGAGGATTGGAGTTTACATAACTTCTTTTGTTTTAACGGTGGCCAAAAATAAGAATAGAGTGTATCCGACTGGTTGAACCGGATAAATCTAGAACAAGTCAGTTTGTATCCGAGTGAGTCGGAAAGATAATATTCTCAATATTAAACCTTCCAATCCATTGAACTATGTCAAGTGGCCGATAGAACTATACTATTTTGCTGTCGATTGGTTGTATGGGCGAACAGACGATTCGGTATATGAACGAACGGGGAAGTGTTACGATTGATTCCGAAATCCGAGAGGTCCTAGGTCTGAAAGAAAAAAAGGCACTAGTCAGGTTATGTGAAATTCAAGTCGTGAAAGTTGAGGACGATGAAGTTAATGTTGAGGATTTACCAGACGAAACGTGCCGAACCATTTCTCGGATCAACAACCGCGGGATCGTTAGGATCGACGAGGAAGTACGAGAGGTCTTGGGAATCAACGGTAGGAAAGCAATGCTCAAAATTGGCGATATTGAAATTGCGAAAATTGTTGATGAGCCAACGGCTGAAGTTCGCAGCAGTATCATACCGATCGACATTGGGGCCTTCTACGCGCGTACGGTGGCAGAATGGAGCCAAATAAAAGATGTCTATCTCCGGGCACACCAAGACATCGAATACCCACTAAGTAGGTCAACTGCGATGAAAATCATTGGTACCGGAATACTGATCGCGATGGTCAGTGCTGTACTGTTGGGTCAGAACGGTGCACTTCAAGCGCTTGCGACTGGTGATCGAATTGAATGGATTAGTCTGACCATCGCTCTTACCTTCGGCGTGATCATGGTTGTCCACTTACTCCCTGATCGCAGAGAAGTAGTGCGCAGCCTCATCGAAAACCCGCCAGAGTAGAGTTCTTTCTACTCTCATCTGTGGACGCTCTTAGATAGAGGATTGTTGATGGAGAGCATTCGGGTGGTTTCGACATAGCTATCACTCCTTATGGACAAGGTCAAACAGGAATGCCGCCGTTTCTACCGACGGTTTGACCGACCCAGACCGCTACGGAAGTTCACTACCACCAATCACCGCTACAAGAGCGAGTTTGTCTTTAGCTAAAGTTGTAGTCGGTGTTAGAGGCGTTGACATACTTGTCATTCCCACGTCGATCTGGCACGTAACAAGGGCCACAGCCGCCATCGAAGAACACCGGCGTCTCGATATCAAGTTTGCTCCGTCGCTTCAGTAACTGCGGCATATTACTCCTGAGTTCGCTCACGTACGGTTCTCGCCTCGTTCGAAACGTCTCCCGAGGCGGCCGACGTTCAGTCAGCGGCGGCAGCGAGTCCTTGTAGAGGTCATCAATGGTGAGGATTCGCACATCAAGCACCTGAGCAAGCCACCACGCTTGGCTGGTCACGCCCCACGCGACGACGAGCACAGGCATCGCCCGCGCGAGCAGCGCCCGGTGGGAGATGTTGGCGACCGCATCACGGCCGACGAGCGTCGTGTGCCAGTCTTTACACTCGGCGACGAGGTAATCGGCCGGGTCGTTCTGGAGGTCCGCTCTCCGGGCGACGACGTCCGTCTCAAGCCCGAACAGGAACTCATTCCGTGTTGTCTGGTACCCCCACCGCTCGAACGCTTCTGCTGTCTCTCGTTCGAGCCACCGACCATTTGTCGGATCGTGCTCAAGATCGTCGACTGGTTCCTCCTGATCGCCGAGAGCGCCGATTTTCTCGTTGAGGTCATCGAAGAAATCACTCATCGGTTGAGGCCTCCGTGGCAGCGGCAGCGCGGACGGCCGTATGTTCAAGCGCTGTTGCGATCGCACGGGCTTCCGTCGGGGTGAGTTCGGCAAAGGTAACGCCCCAGCTCCCGCCGACACTAAGCATGAGTTGTGATGGGTCGTCATCACAGAGCGCCACCTGAATCTTCGCCTCTTCTTGGGTGAGCGGACGGTCACGGACGACGTCAGTTTCAAGATCGATTGCTGGGCGGCTCATTGGGATGTACCGTTTGTCGGGAGCATACTCGGTAGGTTGCGAGGCGACGCGGCCTTCGGTGGATGCGGTGTCGTCATGGTTGATTCTAGGGTGTTAATTGCGAGCGATTTGTCTGGTTGGTGAGCGCCGTTCTGGTGGGAGGATAGGTCGTGACTCACATGGCGGGCCAATCCTAGCTTCGCGAGCGCTGGCGGGTACTCGTCAGTCAAAGTTGATTCTGTGTCTTGGACCAGAATCTCAATCCCCCGCGTTGAACCAGTGTACATGGGTTTGTGCGTGTCCACGGAACCCCCCCGCATGGGCCATTTATTGGCACAGATCGGCCAGCATCTTTTTGCGCACAGCGCGTCGTCATCAACGGCCGATGGGGTCCGTGATTATAGCATGTGTATCTGAAGTATTAAACATTAGCTCATATAGGCTAAGTATTGGCTCAAATAGGCTACAAAGGAGGCACAACCCGTGTAACTAACAAAGCTCCCATTGGATGTAGCGAAAATGCGGCCTACTCCGGGGTGGATGACAATGACGGACCTAGTCATCTTGGAGTTTCTCAACGACTACAACCTAGAACTCGCCCCGAAGCCTCTCTACCGGAATTTAAATCGACACGGCCACGACATTGGGTACTCTACAGTACGGGGACGGTTGCCAGAATTAGCCGAGAAGGGGCTCTTAGTGAAGGACAGTGACGGATACTACCAGCTATCTGATCTCGGTCGAGAGTACCTCACAGGCGATATCGACGCAGATGAGTTGGAAGATGCGTAACAGTCGACTTCGATAATCGCGCACCGGTCGTCGCTTTTGTGGCCTCCACCCTCATCATCTGGTAGTTCTGCCGCTCTTTGGGTCTGATCACGATCTATTATTGCTGACCTGCTCAAGTAATTCTGTCAGTAGTAGGCTTGTTCGTCAGTACAGTGCTGCTACGTCTATCCGGGGAATCGCTTTTCATCGTGTTTCTCGTGATGTGGATCTCATCATCCTTGTCCTCCAGACCTGCCTGGAATGTTGGTGTCTGACGTAGAGTTAATATGGCCGCGTTTCGATCATTTCACAGAATGACACAAACGACTGAAACGGGAGAAACGATCAAAACGTCGCCGGCGATTGTGGCGATGCTCAATCAAAAGGGTGGGGTGGGGAAGACAACGCTCACCATCCACGTCGCCGGTGCGCTCGCCGATCGCGGACTCGATGTCCTCGTGGTCGACCTCGCACCGGAGGGGGCGCTCACGTCGATCCTTGGCTACGACGAAGCCTACAGCGACCTCGACCGTGAGGTATCGCTCCACGAGCTCCTCCTAGATCCGAGCCGCGCCGCCGACGTCGAGGACCTCGTGCTCAAGGGCGAGGAGTTCGATCTGCTCCCAGCGAACGAGCGCATGGTCGACCGAACTGGTGGTGAATTGAATGGCGAACCGCGAGCCCGAGAGCGACTGAAGATGACCCTCGACGAGCTCGGCGCAGGCTACGACGTCGTCCTTGTGGATAACATGCCGAGTATCAACGTCCTCACGGACAACGCCCTGGTGGCAAGCGACGGCGTCCTCATCCCGGCGTACGCCGAGGCGCTCTCTGTACAGGGGCTCGACCGCCTCCAAAAGCAGATCGACAGCGTTCGGGAGTACTTTGGCGCAGTCAGGATCCTCGGGATCGTCGCAAACCGCGTCGAGCACAACAAGCAGGCCGACGCGATGCTCGAGCAGCTCCACGCCGAGTTCGAGGACGGGCTTGGCATCCCGGTATTCGACGTGTACAAGCGGGTCGACCTCCAGCGAGCGATCGCCGCACAGGAGCGCTCTATCTTCGCCGCCGAGGAGCTCGACAGTGACATGGCCGAGGTGATCGCCGAGATTGCGGCGCTCGTCGACGACAAACTCGTGGGGCAAGCAAATGACTGACGACGAGGACGACGCTAGCGAGGAGCTGGGGAAGACCAGCGAGAAGATGGGCGGCATCGCCGATCGTTTCGGCGCATCGACCGACACGACTGACACGAGTGAAACATCCGAAACGTCTGAAACGGGCGACACGACTGGAACGCCTGAAACGCCTGAAACGATCGATGTGAGCGACGACGACTCCGCGGCGTCTCCCGATATGACTGAAACGACGGACACGACGCCAATGACTGAAACGGGTGAAACGATCGAAACGTCTGAAACGAGCGACACGCCTGACACGCTCGCCCCCGGCGACGAGGGGTTCGTGCTGCGAGAGGACTGGAACGGGCGGACGATCTACCTCTCGGACGACGACGTCGACGAGCTCGACATCCGCTACTCCGAGGTCAACGTCGAGTGGCAGCGTGAACACGGCGAGCAGCTACCGAAGAACGAGCGGTTCTACCCAGCAGTGATCCGGGCAGGGCTCTCCGGGACGTCGATTGAGGAAGAGCTCGGCCTCGAAGACTAGCTGTTACAATCTAGAAACCGAGCTGGTCTGCCATCCATTTTTCTCCAGCCTTCCCAAGCATCGACTCCCAAGTAGCGAACATCGTCGTGTCGTCGACGTACGCGTCGAACTCATCTTCTAGTATCTCTTCGAAGTCTTCCTCGTCCTCGACTGTCCACGGGCTTTCCTCGAAGAACTCCTCGATGTCGTTGAAGTCAGTATGCCGGCGCATAAAGCTCTCAGAGAACAATTCATCGAACGTCACGGTGTTTTCTCCACTGACAGAATCTAACGAGTCCTCGAGTTCGTCAAAACCACTCATTTCAATTTCAAATCCCATGTGTGTTAGATTCTGTCACAGAAACAAAAATCCCCGCCCGGTCGTTGAGTTGCGAACTACACGAAACGTTCACGAGTTCTTTCCTCAGGTTCCGAAACATCACCGTCTCCGCAAAGTACGTAGTGTACATGCTCTCACTCGGTCTACTTATCGGCAAATTCTCTGAGGAGATCCCCTTCGTCCTCATCGAAATCATCCGGTGAGTACGTCGTCGGGGGTGACTCGTCGTCACCGAGCTCAAGAATAGAATAGAGAGCTTCAACGAGATCATACGCGGCTCCAGGCGAAAGGCCTGTGAGGCTCGCGATCTGCCGGATTGTGACATTTCTCTCACTGTGTGCTTTCACGAGATCGTATGTGAGTGCGTACGTGACGATGCCGTAGTCTTCGAGAACCCGCTCGATCGCTGGATACTCGTTCTTTTGTGCGATCACTTCGATAAGTTCGGGCGTGATCGAGACTTCCGTCTCGCGGACCGTCAGTGTCAGTTCGAACTCTTCAGCGGTGTATACGGCGGTCCCACCATCGTCGTCGACCTTGCTGATCAGGCCCGCCTGTTCCAACTTATGAAGATAGTCGTACACGGTCTTCTTCGAGACGGTCGTTGTTTCAACGAGTTCAGGGCCCGTGGAAGTCGCAGACCGCCGAATTGATGTATAGAGCCTGGCCAGGGACGGGTTCTCGAGTAATTCTGCGAACGTGGAGATTCCGGTAATCGTCCTCGGTGTGTCCCCCGCGTTTCGCACGTGTTCTGTATCGTAGCTCATCTTGTATATAGTTACAAAACTAAAAGCTATGAACGTTTGCCACTGAAATGGGGCGCTGTAGTGTTCACGGGTTGTTGAGCCGAATACCGCGGGGCTCAGTATGAGGCAGATCAGTCAGTCGTCGTGATCAATATACTCGGCTTCCCATTCGGCCCGCGCCTCGATCTCTCTGGTGCCTCGGCGAGTGGTGGTGTACTCGTTGGTTCGCCGGTCGCGCTGGCTTTTCTCGACAAGTCCCTTCTCAACGAGCGTGTCGAGATTCGGATAGAGCCGACCATGGTGGATCTCCTTTTCGTAGTAGTTCTCGAGTTCGTCTTTGATCGCAAGCCCGTGAGGGTCATCAAGACCGGCAATTACGTATAATAGGTCTCGCTGAAACCCTGTGAGGTCATACATATCACAAGTTTGTGTATCCGTGTTTTGAAATACTACTGATCTGGCTCCATTGGAATTCTGGCTCTGTCAAAACCCAATTCTTCGGACATATACCCAGAAGTTGAGACCGGTTGTCTCAATGCGTATGCCTCAAGCCCTCTCTGCTCAGTCGTTCAGAGCTGATCGATCGGCTTGTTGATGATCTGGAAGACTTCGGTCGTCCGGTAGAACCGATTCCGATCTTTCCCGGTGAGTTCTTCGAGTATTCCGTCATCTTCGAGCTGTCCGATCAGTCGGTTAGCCGTGCTGTATTCGACATCCAACCAGTCGGCTGCTGTGTTCACGTCCAGGTACGGATCTTCGAAGAGCCGCATCACCAGTTCAAGGATATTCTCAGACCGCTCGCTCTGATAGCGCTGTTGATAGTCTTCTCGGAGGTCGACTAGCAGGTTGGCCCGCTGGTGGGCCTCATCTGCTTGCGACTGCACGCCACGCAGGAAAAACAGGAGCCACTCTTCCCATTCACCGTGCTGACTGACTGACAAGAGATGATCAACGTAATCTGACCGTCGTGCGTTGAAATACGAACTCAGGTAGAGATACGGCTCGGGCAAGAGACCATCACGTTGCAGAAGGAGACTGATCAATAGCCGCCCGAGTCGTCCGTTCCCATCGAGAAACGGGTGAATCGTCTCGAACTGGTAGTGGATCAGCCCGATTCGGAGAAGTGGATGCAGATTTGTCTCTTGGTTCGCATACTCGAGCAAGTCTTCGAGAAGGTCGGGGATCTCGTTCGGGGGCGGCGGCACGTACCTGGCGTCTTGGATGTATGGCGTACTGCCGATAAAGTTCTGAGTCGTACGGAGTTCTCCTGGGTCAGCCTCATCCCCACGGACACCCGAAAGCAACCGGTCGTGCATCTCGCATAGCAATTCGACGGTGATTGGATCGCCAGCTGTGATCGCATCCAATCCGTGCGTCAGCGCGTGTAGATAGTTCACGACTTCTTGGGTGCCCTGCTGCCTGTCTTCGTCGATGAGAGCCTCCTGTCCAGCCTCATAGGCGTAGATGTCTGAAAGAGTAGCATGTGTGCCCTCGATTTGCGAGGACTCCAGCGCTTCTTTTCGGATGAACGGCTCGATCAGGATCTCCCTTGAGCCGACACGTGGACCGATGCCGTGAAGTCGGCCAAGTGCCTGTGTCGCCTCCGCCAGCGGTGTAATGAGTTCCTCAGTACTGATTGAGGGCGGAAGCGGGTCAGGTTGAAACGCCGAATACGTCCCCTTCGACGTCGTCGTGGGAACGATCTCACCGGGTGCTGCCTCGTCGAAGTCATCTCGCTCCATTAGTGGTATTCCTACGAATACTCCCACCACTATTGGTATTTTTGGTACTAAATCAAAATAACAGTCTGGCTGATTGCGCTGTTACAACTACTCAGGATCTTTGGGGACAGGTTTGGAGGCACATATCTTTTCGCTGGCTTTGCGGGGGAGCACCTGCTCAGTGTGTCTGCAACTCGAGCGATTAGGACAGTTGTTTCGTCAGTTCTACACTCGGAATCTCCGGTGTGCCGGGTCCACTTGCATCGATTTCGCGCTGTTTTTCGAAGCCAAGTGTTTCGTAGAAGCCAACAGCGTTTAGCGACGCGGGAACGATTAGCTCCTCTACGCCTTCCTGTCGTGCGATTGTTTCGAGTTCCTCAACAATTGTGCGCCCGATTCCTTGTCCTGTGTAGTCGGGATCAACAAATGTTGCAGCCAGCACGTTCTCGTCGAGGTGGATGCTGCCCCAGCCAACAATCAATCCATCTAATTCAGCAATAATTGGACGACACGAATCGTCGGTAAACTCATCTTCAGGAATTGCCTCAGCATCTGGCTCAGCGGGTGCCAGAAGCGCAAGCTGTTCGTCCGTGTAGTACTCTTCTCCGTTCTCTCGAAGCGACTCCGATTGGATACGCGCCATTGCTGCTGCGTCTTCAGGAGACGCCTCTCGAAGAGAGACCATTATGTGAACAAGCAAACAGCTAGAATAATAGCTTTCCCCCAGATTGAGCAATCCTCGTTTATATCGAGCAGTTAGACGAATACTTGAGCGTGTCGTGGTCACCCTCTAGTCGTGGCTCCAACCCGTGAGTCTCGCCGTACCGTCTTCCGGCAGATCGCCCAGCTATCCTATATCGACTGGCCCACGTACAAGTCGAGTTCACTGTTCGATCGCACGTCGCTTTCCGGATTAGGGTCGGACGTTCGTCTCGTTGCGGAAACATGGTTCCAGCTTGACGATCACGATGGCGTTGATCCATTCATCCACGCAGTGCCGCTCGCATACGTTCAGTTCGATGCCCATGACCGATACGCAGGCTCGACGAGCTACGAGATGGAGACACTATTTCGCCTGTTCCTGCTGAAAGAATGCCACGGCTGGGACCACGAAACTGCCCTCATCGAATACCTCACTCAGCACCCCGATCTCTGTGATCAACTTGGCTTGGAGTCGGTCCCCGATCAGTCCACGCTGTGGCGCAGCTGGCACCACCGATTCACAGCTACACTCCAAGATACTGTTGAGACCGCAGCGCGAACCATCCTCATCAAAGCACAGAACGCGGGCGTCACGGTCCCGCGCGAGCCAAACCGACAGAGTCGCAGACACTGTGACGAGGGTCCGGAATCGGACCCCGATGACCAGACCGTATTGAAACAAGCCGAGACAGTCACTGAGCGGGTCGGTGATGTTGCGTTCCAAGCGTTCTCACTGGACCGTGGCGAGTGCTGTGAAATCCACGAGAACGCCTACTGGGGCCTCCAGACCTATCTCGGACTTCGCGAGAACTTGGCTGTCAACGAAGGCGCTCGGAGCTTTATTCACGAGTCGAACCGAGACCGTACACCACTTGGCCACGCCCATCGCGAGCATGTACGCGATCTCTCAATCGAACAGATACGGAAGATGTATCGCCAGGCGGTGAGTCGACTGCTGGACCGGGTAGCAGACACAGAGGAGTTCTTCCGGGCTGGCATCGTCGCCATAGACATTACTGAGTCCGACCCGTTCACCGGCGATAGGACGGACCACGAAGACGAGATTATCGGCACGAAGGAGAAGAACGACGAGTACGCCTACCAGTGGGCGACGGTCCAGCTGGTCGGGAATGCTGTTCCGATAGTCCTCGATGCGTGCCCAGTTCGGAAAGGCGACACCCGGAAGGAGATCGTCGAGGACCTCTTGGACTCGGCAGAGGCGGCTGTTCATGTTGATAACGTCCTGATGGACCGAGAGTTCGACAGCCAGCACATCCTGGAGATGATCAGCCAACGCGGCCTCTCCTACGTCGTCCCGAAGCGGATGCAGACCAGTGAAAGAGCGCAGGCGAATCGGCTCCTCAAGAAGGGAAAGGACCGCTACGAGACCGATCGGAAGTTACATCTCGGCGATAATGAGTGGCACTCGACGACACTGATCTACCGACGCAAAGAGAACTCCGAACACACCGATCATCGGCAGTACTCGGTCTTCATGACGAACCGAGGCAACGGCCTGCTCACAGAGTACGGGTACCGATGGGAAATTGAGAGCGGGTACAAGTCGATCAAGCGGTTCATGGCCGCGACGACCTCGAAGAACTTCGGCCTGCGGTTTTTTTACTTCGCATGTGCGTGTCTTCTGTACTCGATCTGGCGGGCTGTGGACCTGCTTGTGCAGGTCGAATTAACCGGTGAATACGAACGCTCGTCCATTGTGACAGCCGATAATACGCTGACGCTGGTGAAGAAGGAAACGGGAATCGGATAGAGCGGTACTCACCCCGTGGTAGCCCGACTCTGAGTGGCTGCGCTGTCGAAAGTGGCCGAAATTCGCGTACATGGTTGAGATTTCAACAATATGGGGCCATTTGGAGAGCAATCTGAGTCAATTTCCGCTCTCCGATTCGGCCAAAACCATACATCACAGGCCCGCTATACCCACTGTAGTCTCAACTTCACCATATACCAACCAGAAACAGCCGGTCGATGAGAGTTACGTACTCGGCCGAACAACTAACAATACGGTAAGAAAATAACAGGTATGGAACATCTCGACGGTGGTCGGGTCTGGAGGTGTGTCTTCGGTGACCGTCTCTCTCGTTGGGCCGTTATCGGTTCTGTTGTCGGTCTCTTGGGTTTCGCGTCTGTCGCGTTTCTCCTCGGGATGGGTGTCCGCCTCTATGACTTCTGGGGTTGGCTCGTGATTGTTCCGGGAACTGCCGTCATTGCGGGGATTCTCGGTGCGGGCTTAATCCCAACCGTCGGCACACTGTGGCTGATTTGCCTCTGGGGGTACGCTTTTCCACCACTCGTCGGTTATCTCTCTGGTGAGTGGATGGGGGCAGGCCGGTACACTTCGCCGAGAATGCTGGGGTTCGCATACGGGTCTGCCCGCGCCGAATTACTCGGAGGACTCGAAACAAGTGTTAATTTTGGGCTGGCGCTTGCGGTCATTGTCGGAACGACCGGCTACGTCGTAGGTTTCGTCATCCGATGGATGGCGACGCGCATACGGTCGGCTTGATTACTAAACATTCTGTACTGACAGAGTTAGAGGAGAGCGTATCACGATCTAATGAGTTCGACAGGGCAACCTAGTCGACAACGCTTGGACCGCCGGTGCGCTTATTATTACTATAGTATAGTAACAAGCAAGCGCAGCAGGGTGGCTTGCGGCGCGCAGGTGGTCACAAATGAATGATTCAACGGCTGATGTAGCCGAAACGCTATTCAAGAATCGATCGGGGTACCCGACGTTTCGTGTCACACTTGATGACGAGCGCACGTTCGAGGTATCGTGTGACGGTTTCGAGTACGATCCCGTGGAGGGGCATGGTGAAGGGTTCCTCCGATTCACGGTCGAGTTTCCCGACGTTCCAGAGTTTGACCTTGGACCGGATCGATTCGCTACAGAGCAATCCGAGGCGAGTATCGTTGAGATGGCCGACGGCTGGGGAACGCCGATCCTTAGCGCTGGGGTCCAGTCCGTCGAGGACGGCGAACTTGTCCAATGAGAGTACCCAACCCTCGGAACAATCGCGACGATCGAGGAGGTGGACAATGGCGAGTAGTGACGCTGTTCTAAGTCCAGATCGAGAGTACAAGTATCGACTTAGTCGAACGACTCTGGAGGTGACTGAGTAGATGGCGAATCAACTGACGACCACTGGCGACGGACTCGCCCTCCAGGTGACCAAACCGGCACGGAGCGCCGGACTCGTCGAGGAGGATGCCGACGGCGACACCCGGAACCGCGCTGCGGTCGTCGCGTACGGGTTCGACGACCTGATCCTCGTGCTGGACCGGGACAATGACCGCGTCCCGATGGCCGACCGCGCCGAGCTGGTCGCGCTCGCAGCGAAGGAGACCGAGTCGATCCACCGCGGGATCGACACCCGGATTCAGCACTCGGGCAATGGGTATCGCGTGCAGGTGCCGACGACCGGGACGGGCTTTCAGGCCGGCGAGGGCCTCCCGTGTCACGCTGCGCCCGGCCTCCTGGTCATGGCACCGCTCGATGCGTCGGTCGAGACGCGGCACCTACTGGAGACGCGGCGGTCGCAGGCGCTCGATACTGAGGTAGGTCGTAGTTCCGATGGATAAGTACGACCGCCTCCTCGACCTGATCGCCGCCCACCCCGGCGCCGATCTAGACGAGCTTCACGAGTTGGCCGACGATGCCGATGGCCTCGACGCTGCCTCCGTCGACGACTGCCTCGACAACGCACTCGCCCGCGAGGACGCGCTCGAAGCGAACGAGCACTACTGGGTCATGCGGACGGGGCGATTCCACCCCGACGAGTATGACCACCCGATGACGGGCGAGTGGCGCGATCGAGATGATTAGCTGATTGTTTCTTTAGCAGATGTCCCGTATTTCTCAGTCATAAATATCCACTAAAATAAATTCATACGATCACTATTCTGCTCTTGAGGTATAATATCCATTTATTAATGCATCAGTCATCTTCTGTTCAAAGTACCAGCGTTCTCTGAATGAGAATACAGATACAATCCCAATTATTATCATTATGATAAGCGTATCACCCCAATTAAGAACTGCTGTATATCCTAAAACGGGCCATACAAATTGGACTGTGAAAAGAAGCGGCATAGCTAACAATCCCAATATATACAGACTCCGATGAAATCGAGAGAGAATAGTAAATCGGTTTAATCTACCAATCTTATTCCCAATCACATATTCTTGACAGAGTCTAAACAATGCAGAATCATCTATCCTCTGGTCTACATTATCAATTGAATTGATGTCTTCATTCAAAAAGTGAGGGATAGAATCTTCTAAAAACATTTTTCTTATTGTTGGGTTGTTATCTTCCCGAGCCTTGTTCATCTCTTCACTAAAATGCTGCTTAGCTGATTGATGTCTATCAGACCATGAGATTTGAACGATTACATTGTCCAACTCGCGAGATACACCCTCTTGAAAAACTCGACCAAATGTATAACTCAGTACTAATACGGTTAATGCTGCAAGCAACCCACCTTCCGAATAGAATACCAACAGACTCTCTACTAATCTCTGTGGTGTGAGGATTGATACAAGTAATAACAACAGAACACCCGGAACGACGTTAACTGTAATATCCCACAGCGTGAACTGACTGATATTCATTATATTAATTTAAAAGAGAGATTTAAAAATAATGACGTGTGATACTATTGAGCTGGTCGGTGTTTTTTGCCAACTTGGTGTTCTCATATTCACTGTGTTAGTGTACGGCACTACTCTTGATTCTATACTTTCTTGTCCCGCGACAAATATTTCTCATGAACGGTTATCGTTCGCCGAAGACTGCGAGTATAGTAACTAATGTCGATACAATCTTCCAGGTGCGTTCTATCCACTCATATTTTCACGACCAAAACCACATGATAGATTACATTTGAGTTCGGTGTATTACCCTATATGTCTAGCAAGGAAGTCGTTGCTGCAAGAAAAGCGATAGAAGAGAAATCATCTAGTCTTGAAGAATACTTCAGGGGAATTGATGAGGTGAGATATATCTATGACTTTTCACTCTTACACAGAAGGTCAAAGCAATCAGTTCTTACTTGGACAGAAGGTCGCTGGTTCTTTAAATATCACAATAGAAAGAGTAAATTCAGGAATGCTTATCGGGATTTCACTCATTATATCATATTTTCCCACGCGACCATAGAATACCTCTCCGCCAAATTAATACAGGAAAGTATTGGTGCTAAGGAGAACAAGGAGGTGTTTGAGAAAATCATCGACGATCTAGGCCAGTATGAGAGGGAAAAACGACTGAAGCAAATGGGCGTTCTTGATTCTGGAAAATTAGAAGATAATTTGAATCGAATTCGTGGTTTGCGGAATGATCTTGTACACAACATGCGAGCACAATTCGACATAGAACAGAGAGGACATCCAGCGGACATAATAGACCGTGTCTGGAATACTATTTCTAGTCTTTGTAAATTAGTATACGCCCAGAATTTAGAAGAGATAACGTCATATCTAGCAGAGTGTTATCGTGAACCTCCTCGACTCTCTATAGGAGATCTTCCGACTGCGAAATTAGTGGACGAGTACCAATATGCCAAAAATGAGGGTATGCGTCTTGAGGAGTATAATGAGGAGTTCAAAAACAGGGGGTTTGACCCCGAGAAGGCACCAGTATACAATTCAATTGAATATATTGAAAACCTAGATCACCTGTGGATGGGAGGTGGTCCTCCAGAAGCATATTCTGGCATGGGTCTAGTGGAGGTCATCAAATTCAATATACCAGGATCCGCGATGCGTGCTGAAGAAAAACAGTACACAGTGGAATTCAAAATCAATGAGTCTCCGAAATTTCTCACCCCACCTTTCACCGAGGAAGAGCCTAACTTGGAAGAAGTTGAATACTACGTGGTCTTGATTATTGGAGGAGAAGTGTATGATGTTCGCCCAAACACTTCTTCGGGAAGAGCTAAGAAAGAACAAATAGTACCGGGGGATAAGCAGAGGGTCAACTTTTCAGCAGAAATTCATGAAGAAGGAACCCACGAAGTAAAATTTGGAATACATGTTTACTCAACCAATGATAGGATAGAATGGATTGAAGATCCACCGGCGTTTGGTGAGGTAGAAGTGTTTAATCCATAGCGGCTCTGTTGAAATCCTTAGAAAGTGATATATTCTACTTCGATTACGGCCAATACAGGGAGCCCTAGATTTCTATAGAGGATTTCCTATAGAGAGTCCTTTAGGAGAGCTTATACAGATGCGGCTCTGTTGAAATCCTATTCTTCAGACATTTTCTCACGTGAAACAGCCGGTTGCTGAAAGGTGCTTACAGAGTATTTCAACAGAGTCCAGACCACCAATCTCAACCGTTTTAACTACCCACCGAGTGCGTCAATTCCGGTGTAGTAATACTGGTTTTCGTAGTGGATATACGCGGCATAGCAATCCGTGTCCAACAGCTCCGGTCGCTCAGAGGTGGCGTACCGTCCCATTTCTTCGGAGTTGGACCGCAGATCGTCTATCGCACTCTCTACCTCCTCCTGTGCTCCGGCGGGAAGATCCGCAAACTGGCATCGAACACTGCTTTCGTCGATATCGTCTGTCGGTTCTGATACGGAGATTACGTGTGACGTGGAATCATCGTCCGCTTCGCTATTGTTTCCCGTAGTATCATTTTCATCGTTTCCGACCGAGTCGTCTGCTTCACTACTGTCGTCCGTAGAATCATTGTCACCGTTTCGGGCCGGCTCTGTCTCTTGTCCCAGACATCCACTGATACCAGCGGTAACTCCGCAGTATATCAGAAGCCGTCTGCGGTTCATACAAAAAACCGTGAATATGAGACGGTATATGCTTTCTCCAAATATTGTTCTGAGTAATTTGTGAGTTCCTTGAACGGACCGCAACCGGGGCAGAATATATCACTTACTGAGGATTTCAACAGAGCCACAGATGCCTGTAGGAACTGGCGACGTGCCGACGGCCCCCTGTATTTTCTGACGGTAATCCCAGCGATAGCCGGCGTCCCCGCTGTCGTCTAGCGATTTATCCCCCGAAAAGTCAGATGGTAGTACAGTTTATTTGAGTGTTGACACTATACCCGTCGCTATGAAGAGAAGCTGGTTGCGGGGTCAAAAGGAACCGAGTCGGTGATTACAGCTCGACGTCGTCGTCGATCTCGTAGAGCCGGTGGAGCGTGAGCCCCTGGAGCTTGTAGAGCATCTCTCCCAGCTCGTCGTCCTCGTTCAGGGTGTAGAAGCTGCTGGCCCCGCGGTCAACCTCTTCGACGATCCCCAATTCGGTGAGCTGTTCGAGCTGCTCGTACACCGTGCTTCGCGACGTGTCGCTGAGGCGCGCGATGTCGCTGACGTTGAGTTCTCGGCTCTTGTTGGTGACGAAGGCTTCGATGATGCGTGCGCGTTCCTGCGATTTGAACAGGGTCGGCAGCGATCCTCTCCCGGCTAGGTCATGGTCGAGTCGCGTCGTCGCGGATGACATATCCTACTGTATCCCATCTGTGGGTATAAATCTGTGGAATAGGTTGAACACTACTATCATAATAACCGACAGTTTTTAGTGCGCAGGCCTATAAGTACATACTATAGAATGAGCGAGCAGGATATCAAGAACCGAATTGTCGAGACTCTTCTCAACGACCGAGTGACCGGCTCTAACAAGGTATCTATCGATACCCTTCTCAACTACGCGGTGCGGGATAGTGAGCAGGGACAGGCCCGCCGACTGTTAAAAGGCGAGATGTTACCGAAATCAGAGGGGTCCATCCAGCAGGTGGGTGGCGGGGCTCGGGAGAACGTCCAACTGGCCGACATCGAGGAGGCTACCCGATACGTCTACAGGAACAGCGGAGACGTACCGTGGAAGTTGAAGCAGAAATACATCGAAGACTGACGGGCCGAGGGGTGGGGGTATCGTCGCCGGATCATGCCTCCAAATCGAATGAAGAGGAGGGTTTGTTAGCGTTCGTCGACGCCGGCCGCCTCCTCTAATCTCTCGACGCGTTCACGCAGCTTTTCGAGGTCGGGATCCTCGGCTCGGGCGTCTTCCAGGGGGCGGACGTCGGTGAGTGCTTCGTCGACGCGCTCGTCTCGGCCTCGCCGCCAAGGTAGAAGCCGCGCCGATCTTGGTGGAGGCTCGTCCCCGTCGGGAGATCGGTGAGAATCTTGAGTTTCCGAATGGCTGTTCTACGCGCACGAACGATTCGGATCGGAGCCGAAGGGGGAGGGAGGGGTTAGCGGTCGTCGACGTTGGTAGCATCCTCCAGCCGCTCCACTCGCTCTCGCAACGCTTCGAGGTCGGGGGCCTCGGTCCGTGCGTCCTCCAGCGGTCGGACGTCGCCGAGTGCCTCGTTGACGCGTTCGTCGTCCGCCTCGCCACCGAGGTAGAGGTCGCGCCGGTCTTGGTGAAGGCTCCGGAGCGTCGACTCAGCGAGACCGGTGTCGTTGGCGACCTTCGCGAAGGCTTCCCCGCGGTCCACACGGGCGACGGCCTCGCGGACGTGTAGGAACTCGGCGGGATCAACGCGCAGGTAGCCGTCCTCGACGACGAACCCTGCCGGCGGCCTCCCCGTCCACTTTCCGGCGGACTGTGCGGCACGGACGCCCGATCGGATTCGCTGGAGCTTTTGCTGGTGTTCTATCTGTGCGAGGTCTCCCATCAGCCGGGCGACCATGCTGTATATCGTTTGCTGGAGATCGCCGTCGTCGACGTGAATCTTCAAGCCGACGTCGAGGGCCTCGACGCCGGTGTCGTGCTCCAAGCAGTGTTGAATGAATTCGTGAATCTCAGTCGGTCCGAGGCGAGAGAGTCGGCTGATCTCGTGAACGACGACGAGGTCGAACCGCTCGGTTTCGACGTCGTCGAGGAGCTGGTTATAGACCTCGCGGGTGTCGGTGTCGGCGGCGCCCGAGACGACCTCGGGGTACTCCTCGACGTCTTCCACACCGAGACGCTCCAGGTGTTCGCGCGCCTCGTCGAGCTGTCGAGACACGTCCTGGTCCGACGTCGAGACTCGGGCGTAGATCGCCGCGGTCGTGGGTCCGTTCTCGCTCATGTTTTCGAGGACACACCACTAATTTAAACAAGTGGGGGTTTCTGCGGTTCCACGAATACCACTACCTTTTGACTCTATTGGCAGTAGAGTTGTTACCTCATAACAACTTGTCTGAATAACACGATCACAATCAGAATGATTGGAATACTCTCACATAGCAGAGCAAGAAGAGGTTTCCATGAAGAGTTCAGTCGTTGGAGGAAGTAGCAGAAGGAGGAAATATATGTCGCATGAATAATATATAAAACCTTACATTTAACACAGCTGTTATAATCACACGGCCTTTTTATCTAAATAATATTAGTTTCCAATTATCATGGTTGGTGAATTTGAAAAATATATTGAAAATGAAATCGTCATCCTGACCCGGATTGACGTAAATGAGCCGAAAGTAGCAAGTTTGAGAGTGCGGCGGTCAAATGGTACTACTCATCAATTTCGGTTATCAGATAACGAACCACTGAACATATGTTGGGCAGTCGGTGAAGAATATGAATTAAAAGATGTCGAGCTGCGGTCTAGATCGGATGGAGGGCATTTTTTAGCTGAGACTGACAATACATCGGTTAGAAGAGTCTCAAACGATGCCTTTGACTTCTTGGTAGTAGGTGATACCCATTTTGGATATAGAAATCGAACAACCAATGTTGATTCTCGGTATATAAATGGATATGAATTTAATGTTTTAGATCTATTAGTTGAACTATCTGATAAGTGGAATATTGATGGCATATTACACACTGGAGACTTGTTCGACCACAGAGTGGATAAATACGGATACAGTAATGTTAAAGAGAAATTTGATCAACTTGGTGATATGGATGTTGAGGTATTGTTTGTAACTGGAAATCATGATAATAAAGTAGAGAGTAGAATTTCATCAATTTCTTCTCTTCCCAATATAAACAGACTTGATCAGACTGCTAACTGGGGGTCTATGGGTGGGTTCAATATTCTAGGACTGAATTCCAGTTCCTTCAATAATATATCCGATTTTGATTGGACAAAGTTCGAACAAAAGTATAAAGGACCGAACGTGCTCATCGCACACCCAAAGAGCATAGATATGGAGCTATCGACATTTGATCAGCTAATAAAAGATACTAATGAGGAATGGTTTATTTTTCTTGGACATCATCACGAAGAAGGAGAAATTGATGAGAAAAATCTAAAAATAATTTTTACTGGATTTCCAAGTAAACTAGATGATACAGGTTCTGTATGGAGAATGAGAGGAGGAAATGGGCACTGTAGAATCGTCCGTCACCGGCTCGGTAAGTGGAACAAATTATACTAATTCGTATTATAAAATCGGGCTGATAACCAGATCGGGCTTACTTGCGACAGTCACTTGTAGTGATTTGTGCTATCTACTTGTTATCCTATGCGTCCGATATCTATCAGTTTTCTACGGATATAGATCACTACTCAGTCGTCCATTTCAAAAAATCCTCTTCTCAATTGCCGTTTCTCTCCCTCTGTATGCTGGTCGTAGTGTTCTTCGATAACATCGGTAGATACGTCGATCCGGTCGGACACCAGTTCCTTCGAGTGACCCTTGTTGAGCCACGCGGTAATAGCGCCGCGACGGAACGAGTGAGGCTTCACGGAGTCGGGACAGTCGGAAGCGTTCAATTTCTTCGTAGCCTCGCACGTCTCCATCTCACGCTCTTCAACAAGACAGATAGCTTGTTCACTTGACTGGAATACCCTTATTCCGCTTCGGAAGAGTAGATCGCAACAGAGATAGTTTTATGAGTTCAGATGATTCCGGATATACAAGTCAGAAGCGAGAGAAAACTAACAGCAGGCTCCGTAGCAGAAGGGGCATCGATGAGTAGGAGGAGTCTGTCTGGGACGATTCATGAAATTCCGTTTCAAGGCGGGTCGCTTGTGCCGTATCTCGTTGACCTGTATGAGCGATTGCAGGAGGACTATGATACGAAGGATATTCTCGTCCTCAAACGGCTTCCGACTGGTATCGCAGATCTCACCCAGTCACTCGGTGATGAGTTGGATCTGATCGGTGTCCCAAACGTCCAGTCGGTCGCATTTCATGCTCGAAACTTGCTCGCCCGCGAGACATCGCTGGACATTATTTCATATGAAGAGCGTATCGAGTTTCTCGCGCTGGTCATTGACCAGCACGACTGGGATCATGAGTATTTCGAGGGACCATCCGAGTTGGATTCTTTCGGTCGAGATGTGGGGCAAATCCTAATGGATGCCACCTGGCAAGGTGGTTTCGACATTGACGGAACGGGGGAATACGATGATTTCCTGACCGAGTTAGCGTCTATCAACGAACGCTTCCATGATCGGCTCGACGAGCGCGGGCAAACCGAGCGGGCGAGAGTGCTCCAGAACGCGTTGGAGACGATTGAGGATCCAGATGTCTTGGCAGAGGCGCAACGCGAGTATGACGCCATCATTGTAGCTGAATTCGAGGAATTCAATTCGATTGAACGCACCTACTTGAGCTACCTAGCTGAATCTGCAGAGCTCGTGTGTCTCGCAGAATCGGATTCGAGTATCGAGCGCGTGTGGAGCGAACCCGGTGAAAGCACAGCTGAGAGTAGCGGTCTCGAGAGTCCTACAGAACCCCTTACAACAGAGAGGGATCTAAACCAGGCACATTCAAAAATCGCTGAGCACCTTGCCACTGGAAAAGAGATAGCTACCGACGATGAGTCTCTCGCCGACGATACGTATTTGATTCAGGAGCTAACGTTCGAGGAACAGCTCCAGACGGTCGCAAATGAAATCGAGTATCTCCGGCATAAGCATGATCTCCGGTACGACGAAATCGGCGTCTTGCTAAAGGATGCAAATGGACCGATACCGGAAGCGCGCCATGCTCTACAACATTCTGGGATCCCTGTTGCATCCGCGACAGTGCTTGGCCTTGATCAGGACCCCTCCGTTCGAGAGCTACACGGGCTTGCGACATATATTCATGAGCAGTCGGACACGGCACAGACGCTACTGACGACTCGACTCGACATCGAACCCGATACACTGGATGCTATTGTCGAAGACGTCCGCTCAAACCAGAGCTTAGTCGGGCAACTCGAAGCGTGGATCCGGCTTACCCAACTCAAAGACCGAATCGCGAAGACCGAAGAAGAGGCGAAGGCGAAAAATCAGTTTTCGCATGTGGAGATGTTACTCGAGGTGGCCGAGTTCGTCGATGACGCTGATTATTTGGATGCGACTTGGCCCCGGTTCAACTCGATTCTTGAACGGACGGTGACGGATTACCAGACCTCGAGTCACTCGGATGATCTTGATGTCGAAGAGGGAGGCGTGTTGGTGGACACAGTCAACGTATTGAAAAACGATCAGCGGAAGGCCGTCTTCCTCCTCAACGTCGTTGAAGGAGAATACCCAGAAGGGCTCGCACTGACCCCACTGTTCCCGACCGCCTGGCTGCGAAAGATGACTGGCTTCCCGAATGTGACGGATGTCTCTCCGGAGACGGTTACAGACACGTTCCGACCAGCAGAGATGGAAGCAGTGTCGCCACTCAACGAATACTACCGGCAATTGGACAGACGGAAACTTGCAATCGGGGCCCGATCTGCACAGGACCACCTCTATTTCTGCACCTATGAAGCGGACAGCGATACCCTTGACCGTACATACCAGCCGTCTCGGTATCTTCGGCAGATCACTGACACCCTACAGATCCCGCAGATTGGCGAGGGTGAATACGAACGTGACGTCTACACGACTGGAAACGTGTCGCGAATTATCCTCGAACAGCCATGGGAGCAACTCGAAGCTGTCCGCGCTGCTGCATCAATTGGTGATCAAGATGTTGCGCTTGAAGATGCAGAGCAGCTCTTTGGCGCAATAC
The DNA here is from genome assembly GCF_002286985.1 of Halorubrum salipaludis. Taxonomy (GTDB): domain Archaea; phylum Halobacteriota; class Halobacteria; order Halobacteriales; family Haloferacaceae; genus Halorubrum; species Halorubrum salipaludis. Next base: position 85,298 of record NZ_NSKC01000011.1, read on the forward strand.
AGAGCCTTATCGAATCAGCTGAGATCGACCCGCGGTTTTCTGATGCGGTTTATCGCCAGGTAGAGATGGCTCGTGGGGAGGTTGGTGACCAATGAGTGCTGAAATGCTGGATTTCGATCAGATTGAGACATACCTTGCGTGTCCACAGAAGTGGGAGTATACACATGCGCTCGAAATCCGACCCGAAGAGAATACACAAAGTTTCAATCGGCGTGGAAAGCTTCTGCGAATAGCGTTACTGACCACATTCAATTCGGTTGAGGGAAGCAGTGAGGCGGCAGCACAGATGGCGATAAACTTTGTCGACCGACAGTGGGATCGGTTTACCGACGACGGGCTCTACCTGTCTGACCGGCAGGAAGAATTCGATAAGTCAGTCACAAAGCGAGCTCTGCAGACATACCTTGAGAACTATTGGGACGATCACCTGTCATCGGCCGTCGAACATGGCACAGCAACTGGGATCCAGGTGGCCGGGAGAACAGTAAAAACGGGGGTTGACTTGCTTAGTAGGCAGAATAACGGTCACTTCGTTGTCTATGATTATGTTCCAACGCTTCGTGGCATTACGTTCTCTCACCCACAAGAGAACAAAGCAGACCAATACCTTACGCAAGAGGAGTATAGCGGTGGATATATCTCATCGATACTTCGGGCTGAGTTGGCGATTAGGGGGGTAAGTGAGGACCAAGACGTCGATACTAATGATGTGAGCTATGTCGTTGTTGGGCTTCATGAGTCAGTGACGACGACTGACGGCAGTGGTATCGATGGCGTCGCTGTGGAGCCAGAACTGCGAGATCTTACAGAGTGGCATTCTGAATACAGTGAGTCGAATCACGAATTACTGGAAGCAACTGTGAGTAACATTACCCAAGCGGATACGACGATCCCGGAGTCATGGAGGTCTGGCCTACTCCAATCAACCTGTCGGTACTGTGAATACAAAGACATGTGTAAACCACGCTTCAATTGGGGGGTCGAGTTCTAATGTCGGAGCCAGAGTCGGATACAGACGATATCGATCCAAAGGGGAATCAGCCAGCGGTTATCGAGTCGAACGAATCCCAAATCCGCGTAAATGCCGGGGCTGGGACCGGTAAAACCTCCACCATGGTCTGGAAGATCGAACGCCAGATCAAAGAGCAAGGGGCGAACCCAGAACGGATCCTCGCACTGACGTTTGCGAACAAGGCGGCAACGAACGTCGAAACACGAGTGGCTGAAGAGCTGGACTCAACGCTTGGCTACAATATCTCTTCATACACCTATCACTCGTTTTGTCATCAGCTTCTCAACGAGTACGCATACTACACAGACCACCCACCGGATTTCGAGCTGATTACTGAGAGCACAAGTGCGACGCTCATACAGGAGATAGTACAAAAGATCGACTTCGACCTTATCGAACCGATGACGCCAGGAAGTGACGGCACTCGAGATAACATCCTCGAAGATACACTCGATTTTATCGGCGAGATCAAACGCTCGGGCCATTCTCCTGATGATGTCGAATCGGTGCTTCCAGCCCAGTCTGACGTGATGCGAGCACACCGGGCTGTCCAAGAGATCCAACACACTAGTGAGACACTCTGGGATCTGGATACACTCTTTGCCGATGGTGGTAGTGCAGGCCCCCGGATGAAACAATGGTTGATCGATCTTCGTAAAGAGCTACGGGCGATTATAGATGAATTCGATGGAGAATCCGAATTTTTGACTGAGATTGCAGACTATCTCTGGGAGTTCGAGGAGACAGTCGAGTATGTTCAGGAGCATCTCCGCCGAGACGGTCTGTCTGGGTCAAACGCAACGCTCGCTGCGTCACTTTTTACTGGTCATCCGAATTCGAATCGGTTCCAGGTAATCGATCAGAACCCGTTCATTCGACTCCAGGAATACGTCGATCTGTACCGGAAGGCCCACGACTTCACTGAAGCCTACCGCATCTATGAACAGTCCCTCGAAGAGCGGAACGCACTCGATTATGATGGGCTGATCCAGAGCGCTGCAGAGCTCCTCAACGACGATACCGTCGGCGATGAGATCCGAGCCGAATGGGACTACGTCTACTGTGACGAGTTTCAGGACACCCACCATGCAGAGCTCGACGTTGTTGACGCCCTTGGGCAAGATTCGGATGTGCTCGTGATCGGAGACACTGATCAGGCGATCTATGAGTGGCGAGGGACGAGCCCGGGGAATCTGGAAGATCTAACCGATATCTTCCCAGACATCACGTCGATAGATCTGAATCTTAATTTCCGCTCGTATCAGGGTATTCTGGACTTCACAGCGAATCTCGGTCACACTGATGAACTGACGGCCCATCGTGGGCGAGGTGAGAATGAAGTTGTGAAGGTCGATGGCTACCCTGATCGGGAGGCTCAAGCTGAACAAGTCGCCTCGACCGTCTCCCATCTATTACAAGGCCGGTTCGATGAGATCGACCAGTACGAGAAAGATGAAATCGCAGTCATTGTCCGGAAGAACAGCCATGCTCGGACTGTCGCCGAACAGCTCGACGCTGAGAGTATCCCATTCTCGGTCTCCACAAATTCAGATGGTGAGCAGTCCCCTGGTGTGGAGACTGTCCTCTCCTACTTCCGACTCTTAGTTGATCACCACGACGACACGAATCTCTATCGAGTGCTCCTACATCTCTATGGCCTGCCAGAGTCCGATCTCCGGCTGCTGAGTCAGGAGGACGAGGGGCTCTATGACTCACTGGTTGATGCTGATCCGAGCGATTTTGCTGCATCAGAGCGGGTAGAGCGGGCAATTTCAGACATTACCTATCTGCAGAAAGCTCGGAAAACCAGTTCGCTGAGTGGGTTTTATGAGAAGTTCCTTGACCGAACCAAGATCCAGTGGTATCTCACAGAAGATGAGCGGCAAGATCTAGCCCAACTTGAGAACAAAATCGAAGGTTACGACGACAAGGGGATTCAGTCGATGCTGACGAGTGACTTCGTTGACCACCTCGACCTACAGGAGACGATCTCTCGTGAGACGATTGAGGGTCGTATCGAATCAGCCGAAAAAGTCGATGACAAAGTAAATCTGATGACGGTCCACGGGGCCAAGGGGCTCGATTTCGAGGTTGTGTTGATTCCTTACCTCTCGGATGATGAGTGGCCGAGCGTTCCAGGGAATCACGCTGAGATAAACTTCTGTTACGATGTCCTTCAAAAGAAGATGGACGGCAATAATGAAGACTGGCTGACTACAGATCTCGCGGACCTCCATGAAGAATGGCGGACGCTCCACGTTGCGATCACCCGAGCGAAAGAACACCTGTTCTTCTACGGAAACAGTGGTGAACCCGATGACAATCAAGTGGCGGCTGGTGAGATCGATCAGTACCTCGGAAACGGGATTGAATGGAGCGTTAGCGGCGCAAAAATGAACCTCTGGAGTGCGCTGACGAGCAGTTTCGAGCAACTCAAAGATGAGCACCCACAGTCCGCGATCGACCTAACAGACGTCGTCAACGACCGCACTATTGAGACGAAAGAGAATATCACGTACTGGGGGAACGTGGTCGATCCCGGGGAAGCAGAATCCCAACTGCTGGATTTTGCCGGGCAGCTCCGTGCTGGCGAACTTGATCCAGTGGATCCGACGGACTTCGACCTTCGAGCGAACCCAGGCAGTGTCGACATAGAGCAGAAAATCGCGCGTGAGCACAGCCACTCCTCGCTCGAGACGTTCAAATCCTGTCCTCGCCGCCATTATCTTGACCATGTTGTGTATGCGTTCGATGATTCAGGGCTAGTAGATACTTCAGGTGACGCGGAGTCATCGGATCCGCAGATCGATTATGCAGCGGTTGGGACACTGTTCCACGACGTCGCTGAAGAGGCATATTGGCACAACTATACCGCGAAAGATGAGTGGATCAGCGCCGTTGACAGACTCGGAACCCGCCGGGGGCTCTCGGATCGCGAACGGGCCCGTGCCAAAGACGGGGTCAACCGATTCTTCACTACTCCTGTGCCCGGGTGGACACAACATGCAGCAGAGTGGCCGTTTGTTCTTGAAGGGTATCTCGAGGATATCGGCGGTGTTGTGAAGGGGTATATTGACGGGATCTATCGGAATCCGGCTGGTGAGTTGGTGGTCCTAGATTACAAGAACACCAAAGAAAGAAAAGACGTTACAGAAAGCTACCAGTTGTTGCTCTACTTAGAGGCACTCAACGAGCGGCTTTCCGATGAGGAAGCCACACAGGCCGGCTATGTGTACGTCGGGGAGGCTGGTCCGGAAGTTGACCTATACGATTATGAGGAGCTGCTTGAGTTCCGTGATGACCTCCACGCTGACCTTCGTGCGGCAGATGTCAGCTCCTATGGAGACCCGGACAGTGGCCTCATTTGTGCGGAGTGTCTGCATCACTCGCTTGGGTGTGCCGACCCAGGATGGGACCGACGGCCCGAAGCGAATCAGTAGAAGCCCACAACACACAATCTCATAAATCGCTATTTGACTACCGAAATTGTATCGCTACCATCTGTTAGAGGAATCCGTTGATTTCTTCGTTATCAAACGGCCCGCCGAACAAGACGGAGCGGCTTAGATTGTTGTTTGAATTGGCACAGGTGATGTTCGAGAGGAAGAGGCAGTCCTCACATGCACAGTTATGATCAGTTCGGCAGATGGTGTCATAGGTACAGAACTCCGCCTCTTCGATCTGTGCCATGACATCCAGAAATCGCTCTTCAAACAGAGTAAAAATAGATCCAAGACTGTAGTCCGTATCTGCTCGTTTATAGATCACTGTCGAGAGTGTCCTTGGGAGCAGATGCTCGACCAAACTCTCACGTCCGTATCCCGAGAGTGCCCCAATCGCGTCAATAACTGCATGCGAGTAGGTATGCAACAGCGTGTACACCGCACGTGATACGGGATCAGTTTCTGGATCGATGGTGCCGAACCGACCAGGATCCGTTACTTGCGAGAGGAACCATCTATCGAGATCATCAATCGCCAACTCGCCGGTGAAGTTCTCGCTGACCCACTCACGCACTGCTGTCTTATCGAGTGACAACACGACGGCTTCGGCATCATTTGTTCGAGCGAAGATCTGCCCCTCAGCCCACTCACCACTACGGAACAGATTCAGGGCCGGCGGAACCGCATCATCGTCCGGCGTTTCATCGCCGCCGAATCCGCCGGTGGGCTCCGGCGATAACCGCGTATATCCATACGTCACGGTGGTGATTGGGAAATTCTTCACCAATCTGACTTGCGAGAGATTGCGCCGATCACGTTCGGTGATGTACTCATCAATCTGATCACTTTCGAGGTGCGTGTCGATAGCCCCTGACTGGAGCTCCTCAAACGTGTAGGAGTAGATATAGTCTGCTTCGTCGTACGAATCATTCGTGATCGAGAGGTACTCAAAGAGCTCCTCGCTCAGTTTAACCTGTTCCTGTTCGTCGAAGACGTCCCGTAAGAAGGCAGCTGTCTCGTCGCGATGTTCGGTGATATCGACTTCAAGACGCTCCTTTGCCATTTTACGAGCTTCTTCGTTTGATTCTGCTTCTCCTTGTTGGAGCAGATCCATCGCAAGATCCATCACTGTGTCGGGGTCGGGTTCACCCAGTTCAGAATCATCGAGCAGGTAATCGCTCACGATCTCAACCTGAAACCGGTCGTTAGTATGGAGTGTGTCGAGATCCTGCCGAACGTTCACCAGCGTTTGGGTCTGAGGGTAGAAGGTCGTCGACGCTGAATGGGGGAGTGTCCGGAGATCGTTCCGATCACAGGTAGCGTTGAGGCATTTTCCGCCGTGGAAATCCTTCGTGTAGTCACACCCGGGATTCGTGCAGCGCCAGTACGAATCCGAGAGCTTGACGCCGCTCTCTCGGAATTCCATGCCTGTACCACAGTGATCCGGGACAAGGATGTCCTGAATCTGGCCACAGGAACAGACGGCGGCGAACCGCATTTGATGATGATCGTGGAGGGCGTCGCCACAGCGCTCGCAGTTGATCGTATTTCCAGTGCCAGTAAAATCTTTAACATCATTATAGTGGAACTGATTTGCAGTTCCGCAGTTTCCACAGGCGAATACTCTCGGGAACACCTCGAAGTTCGCACTCCCTGGTTGAATGATGTCAATCGCCGTTTCGTTGAAATCCATCTGTTCCCAGTTGTCCCATTTGCTGGCGTGGCGCTTGACCCGGCGGAAGATATACTGGCTGGGAAGATTGGGCGTGATTGGCTGCCCGCGGTCGTCATAGTCCTGATTGACGTATCCGATGAGCCCACTGAGATTCGTTTCAGAGTGATTGAACGTCGCCCCTGGGAGAAAGTCATACAGGAACTTCGACTTCTTGCGCTCCATCGTCATTATTGCTCACCCTCCGTGAGACGCTGGATGAACTCTTGATTGTTGTACTGCGGTGTGATTTCGCCTTGTTCACCGATATCTCGGAGGTTCTGCATTGGCTCGTTCCCTTGTGGGAATTCTGGGTAGTGCATTTCGCCGAGTTTGTTTTTCCAATATCGCCAGACGTCCCGAACACGAGCTTCAACTTGGTCCTCGAAATACCGATTCACGTCCTCACCGCGGTCTAACCCATACGCTGCTTTGAGATCCGCGATGAATGTTTCCTCGGTGATCTCGGGATACTGGTCTTCTGTCATAAGCTTGTAGAGGTGTGATGCTTTCTGGACGTTGGCGCGCTCCGTGTCGCCATCCTCGCTGATCTCATACTTGCGGTACATTTCTGGCCGGTATCTCTGTAAGAGAATGCTGCTGAAAATTCCAGTAAATGTCCGGTCAATTCCGAACTTCGCCCATCGATCGATCGGCACTGGCTCGACAGTTCGATCCAGATACTGGTGCATCTTTTCGAAGTACCGGAACCGGTGTTTGTCTCGCTCCTTGATCGGGTCGAAGACGTCCAAAACGAATCCAGGTGTGTCAGCTTGCCGGCCGACACGGCTACTGGATTGGATGTACTGGAACGTCTTTCGTGGATACCCGAAGAATAGCATGAGGTTGAATCGGTCGACGTCAATACCGTGGCCGATAAAACTCGTCGAGGGCACGGTATCGATACGCTCCTCGAAAGGAATGTCACCGGGGTCCTCGAGCTGTTCGAGGAATTCTGGATCTTCCGTGTCAGCAGTCAACTGTCGCTCGATAAGGGGATCTTCATATCCGTCTCGCTTGAGCTTTGGATTGACGTATTTCGCGATATTCTCCCGGTAGCGGTCTTTTCGGGTTTTGTTATTGAAGTAGACGAGCGATGTTTCATAGAGATCCAGAAGGTCTGCTTTCTCAGTCGGAGTGAGGGTGGTGACGCCGATTGCCTCTGTTAACTCAGCTGGCGGCATAGCGCGAAGATCGCGAATCACCTCATGCATGTCTGCAACGATATCGAGGACGGCGTAGAGATGCGACCGGTTCGACGGCATGAGCCCGAGATACTCCCGCTCGACCGTCTCTGTCAGGTGCCCATAGAAGGTTTCTCCCTGCACTGGCCCATCGTTCGGAAACCGAACTGCATCCCGTTGGAATAGATTGCGAATTTGGCGTTCATACTCGGAGATGGTCGCTGTCGATGTCACGATTTTCGGTGTCTTTCCATGGATCTGCTCACAGAGAGACAGATACGTCGTTTCATAGTGGGATGCGAAGGTCCCCAGCTCCTCGTTTAGCAAGTGTACCTCGTCGATCAGATGTAGTGTCGGGACTGGATCGTAGAACTCTGTAGATGTATCTTCAATCCGATCTTCACAGTCGAATAGATCCTTCTCCGAACAGGTTCCTGAATAGCCGTAACCGTGTACGGGACAATATGTGGTGGTGTTGCCGAGGAGATTTGCAAATCGGGGCTGCATTCCCATAACGGAGATCTTGTCTAGGGACCCAAGCAGTATCGAGGGAATGTATCGGTAGATGTCTCGGTCGACGACGTAGAGTGGGATTTGCCCGATACAGTCGTCCCCGGAACAGTGGTGGAAGACACTGTTTTTCTCTACATCATATTCGACAGTGATCTCGCTATCACAGAGCGGGCACTCATCGAGTACCTTGCATTCTCGTTCGAGTTTCTCCTGACTCTGCTGGAACGCTTCTCTGAGGGTATCCCTGGCTGTCCCGATGGCGTTCGGTGTATCCTGTCCACCGACATAGAATCCGAGCGAGAATTCAGCACCGGTCCCATCAAACCAGGCCGGATCTCGGCGAATTTGTTCAGCGTAGAGCAGACTTTCGATGAAGCGATCTTTCTGTTGACGGCTCAGCAGCCGGAGCGGGAATCGAATCCAGGCGGTGACACCCTCGTTTTTCCCACGAAGCCGGTCATAGAACAGATTGAATAAGATGAGCCCGAGGTAGGCTTCGGTCTTTCCCCCACCTGTTGGGAACCACAAGACATCTGCCATCTCGTCATATTCTGTCTCTGCCCAGTCGTGCTCACGTTGAACGACTCCTGAGAGATTGCAGGTGACGAACACGAGCTGGAAGAGCCGCCAACCAGGGAACTCATGCTGATTTGAATTCACCTGATTCATCGCCTGGAAGGCCTTGAGAGACCGTTCATCCCGACTGAGAATCTCGATCCCATGCTTAAACCGATCAATTTCAGCATGGAATGTCTCGGCCGCAGCATCAAGCTCCTCAGCTTCTTCAGGTGTCAGATCCAGATCATCAATAATCTCAGACCGTCTCGTTGTCGTCCAGTCCTCGTAGTACGCCTCCATCCCCTCCGCAATTGCTTCGAGCGTCGGGATCGCTGCACTCCCCGTTAGATCGTCGAAGTCCGTCTCGTAGCTGTCGTTGAATTCAAATTCGTAGACTGGCTCGGTCGGCACAGCCGTTGTCGACACTGTTGTCGGTGGTGATCCGACACCCGTTTCGATCGAACAGTTCCGTCCTTTGCCCCATACCTGCTGATCGTATCTGTAGTCTTCCGGAACGAGATCGAACGTATAGGGTTCGAGTTCACCTTCGACCTCGATCTGTGGATTAAAGACGAACGGATCGTCGGTCGTTTCGTTGCCTGCGATTGGCCGATTAATGATTTCGACAGTAAGCTGGCCATCGGATTCTCTCGAGACGAGACCAATGTTCCATTGGTAGTGATCGGTATCGACGGTCGGAACATCCTCGGTAAGCTCTGAGAACTCCTCGGGCCCGATATCGAGAAGTTCAGGTGGGGAGAGACCGAGTTGCTCACCAACTTCCGGGGTTGGAGTTACGAGGTAGGATTGTGTCTGATCAGCGAACGCCTCGCGAACAGCATCACGCAGGCGTACTTCAACATCCTCAATCTCGCTGGGGAGGGAAAGCAACTCACCCGTATACTCGAATGATACAGAGAACTTCCGGTAGAATTCCTCGGCGATTGAATAGAGCGAGTCAGCCGAGACAGCATCACGGTCTACTGACTCGATTTCGACATCTTCGCGCTCAGCGACTTCGAGTTTTGCTGCTCTGAGTCCCTGCTCACGGAGCGACTTGAACTCCTCGTAGGTAGGGAAGCTTGGATAGTAAAGGTCGAACGTGATCCTGAGTGTCCCCGTCGTTCCGGGTGTTGGTTTGCAATCTAATCCGTGAGAGACCGGCTTGGTCTTTGCCTCGAAATCCTCCTCAGAGTCTCGTCCATATTCTGGGGCAATATTCGAGACGTAGAACTTGTCCTCAGGGCGTTCGCCGACACAGTACGCAGTATTTCGTCCGCTCGCACGGTCGAGCGTCTGCGTCAGCAGGAATTGTCCGAGTTGTTGTGCTTTACTCGACATCGATTACGTCCTCTACGATTTTTTCCATGGTGTCTGCTTCGATATCTGCATCACTGTCGGCAACCTCATCTGGTAACGAACTATCCGTTGCAATTCCAGCTTCGACAGACCGCTTGGCTTCCTTCCCGATTTGTCGATGGAGGGTGCGGATTTCTCTAAGCGCTGAAATCGTCGGGTCAGCAAGCGAGGTTGCGCTCGGATCCAAGATTTCCAGTACAAGTCGAACATTTTCAGGGTCTCGGGGACCAAGTGTCCGGCCGGATCGCCAGCTTGCAATCGTGTCTGGAGTACTGATATCCGACCCTTTTGACTGCATCTCGCGGAGGAGCCCTTCTACGGTGTACTCGTCGTCGAGTCCCTCCTTGAGAACAGTCCGCCATCGGTCAATGGTTGATTCACACCCACGGACGCGCTCTCGATCATGGGCAGATTCAATAAAGACGTCATAGAGGTCGCCACTGGAGTCGTCCATCAGCAACACCTCGTCACCTGGCTCTAGCTCGGCGACTGGAACCCGAACGATCCCCCCTTCAGAAGTAACCGTGACGCGGCTAAGCGAAGATTGGGTCCTCGATGTTCCATCGGTAAACACTATCTTCAGTGTATTGTCTGTGTGGACTTGCCCAGTTTCGCCTGATGCCTCCCCAGTTGTCCCCGACTGAGTGCTGGCACTCTCCCCACTGAACTCCGCCTCAAGTACCTCATCCAGAAGTTCGTTTGCGTTCTTGTAATCGGGGGCTTCGTAGTTTTTTTCGCCGATACTGGCAACCGCTGATGCGTCCCTTGGGGAAGCCTCCTCAACGACTTCCTGTAGTTCCTCGTCGGCGTCTTGTGGACTCCTCTGAGCTGCCTGTGGGCTACCGGGCGTGGGGCTTCCTGCCCCTGCCCGCGCAGTGTTCTGCTCTGGCGGTTCTTTGGGCTCGTTATAATCTGTTACCTCAATCGTTGTATCGGTCTCTGCGAGTTCGCGTTCAAGCCGACGTTCGACATGATCAGCCCACATCTCGAACTGGAGAAACTCCATCGACCGTGAAGCTGGGAACGAATAGGTGTGAGATGACTGCCCCAATGGGCGTGTTATCACCGTCGGTTTGTCAGGGTCTGGGACGAGATCTGCGATCGGCATAATCTCAGTAGTATCGGGCATCGTTCCCCCCTCTGCCGCAAGGGCGTTGATGATCGCTTTCGTCTCATATTCGTTCCGGACAACGAATCGCGCTAAAGTGCCGGCCTCCTCTGCGTCGCTAATTCGTTCGAACAATGCCTCTTGCAGCGGGTGCTTCGTATTGAGTAGCTGTTGAAGATAGCTAGCTGCTTGACAGTAGTTGATAAGCAAATCAGCGGTCATCCCATCCAGGTTTTGAGCCTTCCCCCGGAGGTTTGCAATGAGATCACCCACCGATTGGTGGTGGTAGTTGTCTTTGACCGCGTCTTCCCAATGTTGGGGGCGTACCGGTAGCTCAGTCAGGAGGTTGAACAGCCAGCCAACCTCAACTGCGAGTCCGGGCACGTGACGGAGATCTTGTTTCATGTTCGCTAAGTCAGTCACGACAGATCGCATTTTCGGGTAGTGGACTCGCTGGAGAGCGACACGACGCTCACCCGAGGAGAGGATTTGTGCGTATTTCGAGGCGACGGATGCGTCCGTATTCTCGTTTACACGTGCGGTCGAGAGCAAAGTGTTGTCTAACTCGATGTGCCACGTGTTCGAGAGTATCGACTCAAACGCTGGTTGGGTCTCATTCACATAATAGACCACGGGAATAGAGAGTCCCTTCACATACGACTTGAGTTCCTCAAGCCGTCGACGAGGGTCACGCCACTCTTTTTTCCGAAGGTCGACGACTAGGACACCAAGATCGCTCGGGCAGTTATCCAATTCAATCCCGTGTTTCGCGGTAAACAGGCTTGCCGAGCCAGAAACGCTGCTCACTTTATCGATCGACGTGCGGTCGAGGAGTGGTGGAGTCTTGCCGATTCCATTGCGGCGGACTTCGTCAAATAACGTCACATACCCTCGCGACAAGGATGGTAGCAGACAGAGAGACTTCCCTTGCCCGACGATCCCGTTCCTTGGAAAGCTTGGATTTTGTACTCGAAGATATCCTAGGCAGACACCGAGTAGTACCTCATTACCCGGTAGTGGATTGACAATCGTGACGTTCTTGCCGCGGCTGATCGAAGTAAGGGCTTCCTCAATAACGGCTAGCTCGACATCACCCATGTTGAGGGGACCATCTTTTGTTCGCAGACCGTCCTGGAACCAGCGAGCGAGTTCCGGCCGGTCCTCGCATCGCGTGGCAGTCTCTGCCAATGTCTGCATCAACGTGCTACGTACAGTCGTACCATTGATAAGCATTTATCATTTCACGATATCTGATATCTAATCAGGGCGCCGGCTCACCCTCTACAGTCGAGTTATTATTATGAACTTTACGCTATCTATTTACGCCGTGGATAAAATAGTTGGACAATGACCAATATCTGGATTACGTCAATGAGCACCCACCCTGAGTCGGTACTCAACCCGTTAATCGGAGCCTGTGAAGACGGGTTCGTTCCAAATTCCGTTGAGTTGTTGTCCAACCCGAGTGTTTCAGAGTATGAATCCATGATTTCGTCGCTAATGGAAGATGTGATGACTGCCTATGGCAACCACAACGGCGACGTGGCTGTTCGCCAACTGAGCAGTGAATTAGAATTTGCCGAAATTGTGGCGCACTTCCTCGATCCAATCGAGGAGGCCGGCAGGAACGACACCGTCGCCGTCGATATTACCCCTGGTCGGAAGTTTATGTCTGCGATCGCGTTCCAGACCGGAATGAGCCATGGCGCTGATCACGTCTACTATAATCACCTCGATTCAGACGAGTACTTCGGAAAGATATACTCCGTGATTCCTCGGACTGCAACGACTCTCATCGACTTTGCGGAGCTCCTGGACTCATGAATATCTCAAGACAGCATCTGATGACGGTAATCAACGGGCTGTATGATCTTGGTGAGCATTCATTTGCTGTTCAACACCCAGGTGACGACGTTGGCACGCTGTTTCGTGTTCAACTCGACCGGGAAAACCCAGTAGCGACGGTGAGCTTTACTGACACCATCGAAGCGCTTAACGAGCGAAAATCCGAAATACAAATTCAGTATGGGGACCGCCCCGCGGACGATCTTCCAGACACACAAACGGTAATCCGCGCGCTCACGAGCGCGGGAGTCCTCGAGTTTGCGAATCAGCAGACAGTTGAGCAGTACATCGACCGACATTGCTACCCAGCTGTCGAAGCCGGTGAAGACCCCATTATGGTCGGGATTGACACCAATCTGTTCCCCTGGGAGTTTCCCCACCAGATGGGACTAGACCACGTCACTGGATCAAAAAATAGTGCAGGCCGGCAGCCTACTAACGGCTACGTGCTGTCGAATGGGGTTGTTGACGAACTTCATTGGCAGTACACCCACTTCGACACTGACGAATTGGTAGACGCCTTTGGGTCGGAGTTCGAAACACTCGCTGATCAACCTGCCGGCGCAAAGCGAGAGGGACGGCTGGGAATTCAAGTTTATCAACAGCTAATTGGTTCACGAAACGTCGACCTGATTGATAGTGAACCGGGTGACTCGAACATCATTGAGGGGTATGCTGAATATACAGCGTCGAGTCGAAAGGAACCCTTGCTCCTCAGTAACGACCACGGCTTCGTTGACGAAGCCCACGACCACTCCCTTCTTGCGCAGCGTCTGGCATTCAAGCAGGAGGTTCCCCCCAGAACCACGGTAAGTTGGTTTGAGTTAGTCGAAACTCTATACTACCTTACAATCCTCTTCGGTGTACTCAAACTGCCGAAAGTAACGCTCTATGGTGTGTGGGAGGGCAAGCAGGATAATAATTGGCAGGCTGAGGAGGTGAACATTGACTGCCGGGGCTCGAACTCGAATATACAGACCATTCTGGCACGCCATCGACGGATTGCCGATCAATATGATGCCGCGGTCCAGTCAGGCGATAATTTTGGCAATGTCGATAGCTGAGATCCATATGGATCAACGAGCTGTGGAATCGTCCCATATCTCACAAGGCGCAGAATTTTGTCGTTAGACGTGATTCACCCGGGTAGCAGCGTCTCTATAAGCGAAATCCTCAGAGGATTATATGTTCGTCCTGTAATTCGGTCATGTTTAATTAACGGTGAAGTGTCTCCGATTCGTCGTTGCCATCACCAACTTTGAGCGGGGTAACAACCCTGCCCGCGAGAGGCTCAAGCCATGAGATTGATTCTATGACACGTTCTACTACAGGAATAGGTAAAACGAGATGGCTCTTCCTATGAGCCTATGTCAGACTCATTAGTATCTAATTCATACAACCCTGTGTCTCCCAGATTTTGAACTAGCCTGTGTTCTTCAAGCCGTTTAAGACGTTGAGTGATATAGGATCTTGACCACTCGATTTCAGTTTCGAGGTACGCTGATGTTACACGACCCTCTTGGAGATGAGAGAGAATCGCTTCGTCACACTCGTTGAAGCGTACCACTATTAGTTGAGGCGATTCCACTGGGTATTAATATTCTTCATTTACGATATTGATTTACACTATAAAGTAAACATGAACAGAATCAACTATGCGTGTTCAGAAGTAGGGTACAAGTAATGAAGCGAGATCACCGACAGACCACCCTATCTACATCTGACGGTGTGGATGATCTACAAGATATCAACTGGACGTTCGAGGGTACTGACACCCAGTATCTCACCCACGGGCTTCACAACTATCCTGCTCGGATGGTTCCCGAAATCCCTGATACACTTCTTGGATACTACAAAAATCAGGGTGTGATCGAAGAGGGAGATCTCGTATATGATCCATTTAGTGGGAGTGGAACAACTGCTGTGGAGGGACGACTTCACGGATTGAACGCTGAAGGAAACGATATCAATCCGTTTGCAGTGATGCTCTCTAAAGCGAAGGCGATTCCTCTAGAACGTGGGAGTCTGAGTGAAGCCAGAGATGCTTTGATTAACGGTCTATCTCAGGACTTGCGGGATGTTAGAGAGGAGTACGATCAGCTGGGTGAAGTTGATTGGCTAGAGATGCCTGAGGTTCGAGATGGATGGTTTCCTGAACCACAAATTCACGAGCTGACTGCGATCCGAGACCGTATCGATTCAGTTGAAGATGCGTTTGGAGAGGCGTATGCACGCTTCTTTCGCATCGTTCTCTCGCATACGACCCGTAAAGTATCCTACCAGAGGAACGGAGAGTATAAGCGGTACAGGCTGTCTGAAGAAGATCGGGTCGAACACAACCCGGATGTAGAACCCATCTTCACGAAAAAGCTGAAGCAGAACATGAAGAAGATGCAGGACTACTCTAATCGAGTAGATCACGATCTCGATACGACTATCCACTATTCTGATTCACGAACTGCCGTGGAGGATGTTGGAGAGAATCAGGCCGATATTGTTATCACGTCGCCGCCGTACGGAGATCATCAAACTACAGTCGCCTACGGTCAATTCTCTCAAGATCCTGCGCTTCTCACGGGGAAGGTCACTTATGATGAGATGAAGGATGTAGACAAAACGGGGCTTGGGGGACGATATGATGTTCTTGAACCTGTCTCGAACTTAGAAGAATACTCTCCTACTCTCAAAACAACCCTTGATACTCTCAGAGAGAAAGATGGGCGATCAGATGACGCCTTAGACTTCTTCCGAGATTACTATGCGGTGATGGAGCAAGTAGCGAAGATCACGAAGACAGACCAGCCTGTGGCGTGGGTCGTTGCTAATCGGACGATGAGTCGAGTGAACATTCCGACGCACCTCATTACCAGAGAACTCTGCGAATCTCTCGAATACGAATTTGATGTTAATCTCCCAAGAGAGATTCCGACCAAGACCCTTCCATGGGAAAACGCGCCAGAGAATGTGGAAGGGACTAAGGGCAATCTGATGGCAAACGAAAATATCGTCATCCTTCGAGCGCCCTAGAAATCAGAGAGTCCTTTTTGCGGATCCTCGGTAACAGTTGGGTCTCGACTGACCCCATCGATAAGCTGGGAACGGGTTTCAAATGCTCTATCGAGTTTGCTTGTGTCCTTGATTCTGAATGCTGTTCCGTGATTGCGTGCGCCACCCGAGTCCCGTAGGTGCATCCGCAGGTCGATATTGATGATTGACTCTCGAATTAGGTTCAGGAACTCCTCGCCGTTGAAGCCTTCCAGATAGTACCCTTCGTTATACCAGAAATACTCGTCGCCATCGATGGTTTGTGTGTCTGCTTCCACAAGAACCATCTCCGGGAATTTCTCCTCGTATGCATCTCGAAGGTAGTCGAGAGGATATGTAGCGACAATTCCGTCGTCTTCGTGTTCGATGTGGACGCCGTCTTCATCAGTGATGGTACGGAATCCTTGATTATTGAATTGATCCACGTGAAGTGTGATCTTCAGGGCCGGTCGTCCATCATCGTCTTCATAGCCGTACTTCTCCACCAGTGATGACGCCCACAGTTCTCGGCTGCCTCGGGGCGGCTCTTTAGTGAACAACGTCATCATACTCCCCGAGTTCCGACGAGCTGATTTCAGCTCAACACCAGCTGCATCGGGACCGGGGATATTGTTCTCTTCAATCCTGAGAAGATCTTCAAGTGTCTTCCCGATTCCCGTATTTCCTGCTCTATGGGTTTTGATGTACCCCATCGACTCAATTTCTTGAAGCCGTTCTACAAACTCCTCAAAATCGTCGTAGTCTGGCATTAAAAACGTCTAAACAAGGTTCACCGATATATGTATGCTACATGATATAAATTTATAATATGAATTTATAGTGTCTGTTATAAGCATACATACACAAGAGAGATTGTACCGTCGCTCTTGTGTAGCACATTGTTGATTTCAGAGAGTCACTTTGATGGCGTGTTTGAGCGCTTTTCGTCCGGGTTTGCGTCGAGTTCGCGTCTGAGTTGGAACGCTCTGCTCTGTTGAATCCGCAGAAACCGGCGGGATAGCGTTGCTTTTGCGGATTCAGCAGGGCAGAATACACCATTTCCTGAGGGTTTCAATAGAGAAAGTTGTAGCCAGCTAATTGCTTCCCACTAATGATTTCCACTCAAGCATGACCGGAATCGTGATCCTCCCCGCTGGTCGCGACGACGCGTTTGAGGACTACAAACAGTTCAGCCGAGATGGGCACCCAATTGAGGATATTGAGTCCAATCTCAATAACTAGGACCTCGAACTATTTCGGACGACATCTGAAACAGCCGGTTGATAAAGAGTACGAACTGGCTGTGCGGACCGGACTACTAATCCCGCAACCGTCTCTTCACAACCTCCCCAAGTTCTTTCGCAGGAATCTCTTGGAGTCGCTCGTCCGCGCTCAATGTATCTAGAACAGCCCCAACGGGCTCGGTGAACTTGAAAACCAAGTGAACACCCGATTTGAATCCACCACTAACCCGTTCGCTTTCCAGAACACCGTACGTTCCGGCTTTATTGATGTGGCTGTTGACTGTTTCTTGTGTGTAGATTTCCATGTCGCTTCCCTCACAGAGAATTTTGTAGATGTCGTACACCACAGGGCTCGGAGCCGCTCCTTCATTCTCTTTCGCGACAAGTGCGGCAGCGTACAGAGATAGTTTCTTTTGGACAGACATCCCACCAACGATCTCAAGGACCCGGTTCTTCACCACAGAGTCGTTTGCCGATCTGACGTGATCCTGCGTCACCACCGGGTCGCCCGCCCGGTTCGCGATCTCTCCAGCATCCCGGAGCAGATCGATCGCGCGACGCGCGTCACCTTCGTTTTGAGCACCGTACGCAGCCACGATCTCGATTACTCCGTCTTCGAGGGCGTCGTCTTTAAACGCATCTCGACGTCGTTCGAGAATTTCGATGAGTTCGTTGGCGTCGTAATCCGAGAAGTGAATCCCGTTCGGATTGTAGGAGCTGTCAGTCCGGCTGTCCAGGTTCTCGCGGAACTTCGGGTAGTTAGTGACAACCACCGTTGACAGCTGCGTATCAACATGCTGTTCAGACATGACTCGGCTCAAACTATAGAGTAGTCGAGAGTACGCCGGTTCGTCTGCGCCCGTACTGCCGGTCAGCGCGTCGATCTCGTCGAGGATGAACACGAGTGAGTCGAAGTGATCGTCGACGATCTCGTAGAGCCGAGTGTATTTCATATCGGTCGAGACACCCGACCGAGGGACATCCCAAACCACGCCCGCTTTCCGTGCCGTCTGGTGGCCTAGCTTCCACACAGCGCGGTCGAGCGTGTGAGACTCCATCGTTTTGAAATTGACTGCCACAAAGTCGAACTCAATACCGCTCTCCTGAGCTCGTTCTTTGACTTTGTTCGCGACGGCTTTCACGGTCAGGGTCTTGCCTGTTCCACTGGGACCATACAAAAGCAGATCCGGCGGTCGCTCACCATCGAGAGTGTCCCGAAACGCCCGAGCTTCGGCAGCGAGTTGCTCGTCCCGACCGTAGATCCGATCCTGATCGACAATCGTACTCGAGTCTACGAGGTCCTTGTTTTCAAAAACAGTCTGTACGTCGCCATCGAGGATGCTATCCACGACAGATGATCCGGACTCTTGTGACCCACCAGACTCGGTATCTGGCTGCCCCGAGTCGGTTTCGTCGCCTTCCATAGTGGTCATTGTGATCTAACCGCTAATAACCTTTGTCGAAATGAAGGGGGTAGAGTCGAAATGAAGGAGGTGTTGTCGATATGAACACCCCTCCGTCGAAATGAATTTCCTGCCTCTTTCATATCATCACACACCAACTTCGAAGTGAAGACCCCGCCATCGATATGAAATCTCAGACAGCAAGACAGACACCCCTTCTTCGAAATGAAATCCCACCTCAGAGCCCTGTCCGCAGTAGATCTTCTTCGAAGTGAGCACCCCTCCGCCGATATGAAGCCATCTAACCCAGAAATCGGCCCCATCCACACACCCCGTCATCGAAATGAAATACAAAAACACTGTATCCGAAACCGTCCACGAGATTTCATCGTGAGGAATGGTAGCAGGTTCTTCGAGATGAAATGCTCGAACAAAACACTAATACTGCCGTATTAGACCGTACAAATTAGATTTAGAGCAATTTTCGCTGTGGAAGAACCAATTTCATATCGAAGACGGTGTGTGAGAGTCATCTTACTACTACGTCAATCTTCGATTTCATATCGAATATGGGGTGTGAGAGCTACCGATATTATCTCTCGTTGTCCGCTCATAGTCGATACGCCGTTTGTTTTCACATTATATATTCTCTTCATTTCACAGAACTAATCCGCTGTATAACCCAACTAATATCTCTCGATAATAGTCCACATAGTTGTTACACACGAACCAGTCACACCAGACATCACTTGGCTCCCCGTCGGTGGCAGGCCCAAGGGAGATCGTTGACGTCAGTTCGGCGTCGACGTAGAACCAGTCGGCATCTCGGTCTACATGGTAGTATCAGTCAGGTCGGGAATTCTCTGGATAGACATCGTCAGTCATCGGTATCTCAGCGCTCAGGCGTTCGCCTTGCGCTCGCGTCCCGACGCCTATATGAGCGGGAGGTCCGCGTCGATCTCGTCGTACCACACGACGGGGCGCTTCGCGCTGCCGTTCTCTTCGAACTCCAGGAGCCCGTAGTCCGCCAACTCATTCACGTTGTCGAGGACCTCCAGTGGATTCCGGTCGATAAGGCGAGCGAGTTCTCGGATGCTCTCTGGATCGTGCTCAACAATTGCTTCGAGGAGTTCGAGGTTGGTCGACCGGAAGACGCGGCCGAACGTCTCGAGGTCTTCGATCGACAGCGTTGGCTCGCTGGGTTCGACATCGTCGCCGGCATCAATTGCTTCGAGCCGTTCCTCGAGGCCGCTACGATCCGCGGACTTGATCCCGACGTGGAGTGTTCGGGTCATGATTGTTGTAGTGTGGGGCTGGGATTTCGATTATGCGTCGATCAGCGTGCTCGGGTCACCAAGACGGCCGCCGTCGCGGTCGGACGGTGGTGAACCATCACCCCGGTTTATTCCTTCGCAATAAGTAGAAGAAGACATGAGCCGCGAAACCCCTGCCGACACCGACATCATTTCCGACGAGGAGCTCACCGCGCTGCTCGCCGAGGCCGAGGGGAGGACCCCTGAGGAGATCGAGCGCGGTGCCGCCGAGATTGGGATCGCTCCCCCCGAGGAAGCGACTGTCGTTGACAAGTGATATTGTTGTCTTAAGTAGAGTCACCAATTATCACGTCGACGACGAGGGGGCGAATCGTAGCTACGATTCTCTTTACAACAACAGCCTGCCGTGAGGCGAATGTATTAACTGGTCAACTCCCCCGCTCAGCAACCGACAGATAGAGAGCATAGTTCCCGGTATACTGCTTGGTATCTCGAACTTTCGTCCGGCTCAGGTTAAGCTCGACACGCGTCTCGTCATCCTCAAAATCAAGGAGACACGTCAATAGGCCCGCGAACGTTTCCACGAATCTCGCATCGCCGGAGATTCGAATGTTCGAGATATCGGTCTCGTGAGTGCTGCCTTCGAACCCCGCCGGCTTCGCAAGAACTGATCTTTTCAGTTCCACTTGATTGGGCTTGTCGAGAGAGTTGAGCCACTTCACCGCATCTTTCTTGAGTATATGACCGCTTTTTGTTGACTGAAGCCCCTCAAGCGACGATACTAGATCTCCCTTCTCACGAGAAACGGTTGGAGCACCATCCGGAGCGCAGTTATCACAGCATTCCTCGGCATTACCTGGTGCGAGTAACACACCACAATCGGCGCAGAATGTCATCTGAATCCCAGAGGACGCGAATCTATCTTATAGCTATCGTAGCGGGGTGAGAACGTCCCAGCGTTGCTGGAGTCCAGTTGCCGAAGGTGCCAAGATCAACGCCTGAAGACACTTACTGGGTGGCAGTTACCGAGAGAGACCGATAGCATGCTCCAAACGCCACGGATTGTTCAATACGGCTTGCTTGTCGTCTGTGCCACCAGTAGTGAGGATGCCAAGGTGGTAGAGCTGATACTTGAATTGGAAGTGGATGCCAGATTTATACACGGTAGGGTCAGCAAGCTCTGATTCAGCAATCTCTCCGTCAGCGGTGAGGACAGCATCACGACGATGTTGTGTGAAGAACACCTCAACGGCGAGTGGCTGATTAATACGCGTAGCTTCCAGAGCGACATCGGCAAGCGTCGGCTCAGAGACCCCGTTTTCGTGAAGCCGTTCGAGTGCGGTGATGATGAGTCGCGTCGGCTCGTACTGGATAGCGACAGAGCGTGCGAGCTGTGCCCATCGCGGAGCGAGCTCAGTGAACCGTGTTCGACTACCAGTCCACGTGTCGAACTCGGCCAGCGCAGCCGTGACACTACCGTGTTGATTGCGGGCGAATCGCACAACTTCTGCGCCAAGGTGTGTGAGTGAGTCCCCGTTGGGTTGATCGTCGACGAGGTTCAACAGAATCGCTCCGCGTCGCCCACCAGAAATGGCGTTGATGACATTTTCAGCGTAGACAGCGTCAGTGTCGCCGTCGGCAGCAAGCGCGAGCGCGTACCCCAGATAGTTTTTCGGGTGGTTTACCGGAAAGCTCCCCTCGGTGAGCTGGTGCGTGGATGCTTGTAGTCGCACCGCGTCGATCGTGGTTGAGAACTCACCGGCCCCAGTAACCCGAGCGGGCTCGACGACACGGGCCGATTCCGTATCGTCGACAGCGATAACACCGACGTTAAGATTCCGCGCTTGTGCGCGTGCTGCGTCGGTGATGCTGGTGGCCGGTGCCGCGACGTAGCCGAGGTTAACTTCAGGAAGGTGAGCGTGTGCCTGGGTAATACCGCGAGCGACGTCTGCGGCGGCCGGGTCAGCATTGTGACCTTTCGCTTCGATCACCGTGACTGGTTTCGTCGCCGCATCACCGTTCAGAACATCAGTGGCTGGCATCCCGACGCCGAGTAAGTCGGGTTCGCCGGCAGCGAGCCGGATCGTGTTATACGGCGCAAGCCGGTTACGAAGCGAATCAGGAATGGTCCAGCCGCCCCACGTGGATTGAGTGAACTGCGTCTCCGTGACCGCGTACTGATCCGGGCTCGTGTCAATATCGGGATACAGTGTGTCTTTCGCGGCAGCAAGCACCGTTGGCTCAGCGAGCGTGACTGCCATTATCCTGTTTACTGACGGTCAGATGATATAGTTGGGGGGATCGGGACACTCGGTACGTAGAGCGTGTTGGCAGGCAGCTCATCGAATACGATTATAGGATCGACAACACAACAGCCCTGTATGGAAGTCGGGCTCGTCAGCTGTACAAAGAGTAAGCGCGAGGAGGCAGCGAAACCGAGGGATCTGTATCTCGAGTCGGCGTTTTTCAGAAAGGCTCGCCAGTACGTTGAAGCGAATCACGATGCGTGGTATATCCTCTCTGCGAAACACCATTTACTCGATCCCGACGGGGAGCCAATCGAGCCGTACGATGAGACGCTGAGCGGTGCGTCTGTGGATACAAAACGGGAGTGGGCAGAAACTGTGTTTGAACAGTTACGCGAAGAAGGCCTGCTTGGCGACGGGAATCGGCTCGTCTTCCATGCCGGACGAGATTACCATGAAGAACTCACACCGCTACTCTCCGAGACGAGTGTTGAATTCTCGGTGCCGACGGATGGGTTACAGTTCGGTGAAACGCTCGCGTGGTACAACGATCGTATCTGAATACGTCACCCCCATAACAGCTAACAGCTATTAGACATATCTGCCAATATGCCAACGGAATCGGTCAACGGGGCGAAGTTGTACTACGAATCAGATGGAGACGGAGTACCAGTTGTCTTCCTCCACGGCGTGTTAATGAGTAGCCGATTCTTCAGCGAACAGCAGTCGCTCAGCGATGACCATCAGCTGATCACGCTCGATTTTCGAGGACACGGTCGCTCGGAAAAGACCGAAACGGGCCATACACTCCCACAGTATGCCCGTGACCTGGAAGCGTTCCTTGACGCACAGGATCTTTCTGACGTTGTCCTTGTCGGGTGGTCAATGGGATCGCTTGTGGCGTGGGAGTACGTCCGCCAGTTTGGGACAGACCGGTTCCGGGGCTTCGTGAGCGTCGAACAACAGCCACTCGACCTTGAACAGGAAGATTACGAGCACGGTGTATTCGGCTTTGACGAACTTCGTGGACTCATGGAGCTCGCACAAACCAACCCACACGAGTTGGCGTGGTCCCTTATTGACGAGATGCTCGTGGATGAACCAGATTCTGTTGAACAGATGCTCTTCGATGAGATCACACGAGTTCCTCCCTCAATCACGAGCGCAATTCTCTTCGACCAATCAGTACGCGACTATCGGGAGGCGGTCCCCGATGTGGATGTTCCTACCCTCGTGTGTCTTGGTGAAGACGAAACGATGCTAGAAAATGGTGGTGTCGAATACGTTGCCGACAATACACCTGACGCTCAGCTTGAACGCTTCGCCAATAGTGGTCACTGTCCGTTCCTTGAAGAGCCTGAGCAGTTCAACCACGTCCTTTCGTCGTTCATTACAGCACGCTACTAATACTGTGTCCAGCACACGAGTCAGCGTCTCATCGCTCGGACACAGACGACTTCGAATCTAGAGTTCGGGATCATGCGAAGAGCATGGCGCGTAGTGAAGGAGAACAGCGCCTCATCGACCACAAAACTAATGTTTGTAGAACATATATTAAGACTTGATTATGCTCAAAGGACATTACAATTCAGCAGGGACAAGTATTGAATACGGTGCTGCTGACGACCTCTTTCCCGTTGAAGAACTGGATGCGACCGTCCACCAGTATCGGGATGCTCAGCTCGCACTTGCCGACGTCGACGGGGCAAGCGTGATTATCATCGCTCCGACGAACCTCGCGTCCAGTTACCACCTCACTCAGCATGCGCTCACTGCGATTCCCGTCGAAAGTCTTCCACCCGCGATCCAGACGCAAATCGCCGACACGATCGACGCCTCGCTAGAGGCGTTCAAGCTCATCCAAATCGGCAAATGGAACAGTAATAGCCCGAACCACTCACTCGGCGAATTCGTCGACGCCTGACCGTGGACGTGGCGACACACAAGGTGCCCCAAGCAGCCTAAAAATGGCTGCTATGAAACGGATCTACCAACCCACACTTTTCCATAAGAGCCAGAGTTGAGTTACGCATGGATTCAGATCGAACCCGTGGGATCCTCTTGGGGTTGGCGTGTGGGGATGCGCTTGGCCGACCGGTTGAGTTCTCGTCGGCATCCTCAATTGCGACCGAGCACGGTCAACTCGACGAGATGATTGGCCATGGGACGTGGAACCAGCCGGCGGGAACAATCACCGACGACACTGAGCAGGCGCTCTGTATTGCCCGCAGTCTTGTTGAGCAGCAAGCGTTCGATCCAGAAGATATCGCGTCTCGATTTGTCGATTGGTACGACAGTGACCCATTCGATATCGGCCGGATGACCATGAAGTCGTTGAGTCGACTCAAACACGGCGATGACTGGAACGAGGCTGGCCAGCACGTCTGGGAGACTAGTCCTGAAGGCCAAAACGCAGGCAATGGGAGTGTGATGCGGTGTCCACCGCTCGCGATACCATACGCAACCGACTGGGAGCGACTTGTCACAGTGAGTCGACAATCTTCACAGATCACGCACGCAGATCCACGGTGTACCTACGGTTGCGCCGTTTTGAATCTCACACTTGCTGGCCTTCTTAACGATGTCGACAACCCGTTACGGAACGCTCTTGATTACGTCGACGCAAGCGCCCCGGATGAACTGACTGCCGCGCTTAGGCCACTGGCACGTGGCGATCAACCCGATCTGCTGGAGACATCGGGTTACGTGATCCACTCACTCCAGACAGCACTCCACGATGGGCTACATACCACAGACGCCGAGGAAGCAATTGTGACAGCCGTCAACCGAGGTGGAGACACCGATACGATCGGCGCAATCACAGGTGCCATCGCAGGTGCCCGATTTGGCGCGTCTCAGCTCCCGGACCAGTGGTTAGCAGTGATTGATGAAGTAGACGAACTCGAAGCACTAGCGATGGAGCTCGAAGGACCAGAGGAATAAACTAAACCACCCGACTTGACCTCCTCCCGCGCCTAAAGTCGCGGGAATCCCACCATGGGATTTCAGGCCGAGCACGGCCTTAAGGTTTCAAGACGCATACGTTCCACGCGTCTCTTGCTGGGTCTCAGCATCGGCGTGGCTGTCTTGTGGGGCGGTCAAACGCCCCCCATCCTCAGCCGAGTCATCGCCATTCGTGTGTTCTCTTGAATGGCTCTCTCCGCTGAGGTAGCGGTCTGTAATGTTTATCGCGCCGTTCACGTCCGCTTGGTACTCGCCCATCCAGCAAGCGTCGTTCGTACACTTGAACGTCGCCTGTCGCGGGCGGTATCCTACCTCACCGCAAACGTGACACTCCTTCGACGTGTTACGCGGGTTCACCGTCTCGATGGGGATGCTCTTCTCGACGGCCTTGTAGCGTATCTGTGCGTGGAGTTTGGCGAATCCCCATCCGTGGAGACGCCGATTCATGTACTCGCCGTAGTCCATCGACTCCCGGATGTAAGTCAGGTCTTCGAGAACGAGAACAGGATTCTCGACGGACTCAGCGTACTCCACGACTTCGCGGGTGACCCGGTGGAACACGTCGTCGATCTGGTTCCACAGGTCGTCACCGAACGACTCCGCGATACGTTCGCTTCCGCGCGTCTGGAGTCGGCGCTTGGCGGTGAAGTAGGTCTTACGGAGCCGGCGGACCGTTTTGCCCTCGTCGGCCCACAGTTCGGGCGCGGTCGGAGAATCGTGATCGTCGCGGTGACACACCGTGACGAGTGACGCTTCCCCGATGTCTACTCCGATGGGCGTCCGTTCTTCGGCGGATACCTCGGAAGGTTCCTCTACGTCGCGAGTGGCGGTGACGTGGAGATACCACGTCCCGCCCCGCTCGAACAGCCGACTCTCGCCCATCTTTGCGTCGCCAGCATTCAACGCTTCGAGCCAGTCCCGCTGTTCGGGGTTCGGCTGGGCTGGCATCCAGAGGTGGTAGTCCTCGTGGTGCGGGATTTTGACGTACCACTCGATTGCGTTCTCGGGCTTGTGGTCGAGCCGGAGCCCCTCGTTCGTGAAGCGGACAGGGTGGTCGTCGTGAAGTTCGCCCGCGTTGTACGTCGTCGTGAGTTGTGGGACGTACTTTTTGAGCGCGTTCTTCGCGTACCCGCTCAGGTCGTAGTTGACCACCACATCGTTCGCCTCGGTCTGCGTGGTACATCGGGCGTCGAAGGCGTCTTGGAGGGCGTGCTGGTAGGCATCTCGCGTTTCTCGGAGTTTCCGCCGCTTGTGGGCGTTCGGATCCACAAGCTTGAGTTCGAGCGTCTTCGTGAGTTTGGTCACGAACCGCCCTCCTGGTGTTGCTGGACGTAGTTCTCGACAGTCTCGCTCGAAACGTGCCCGGCGGTCGCTGCGTAGTAGCCTCGCACCCATCCGATTTTCTCGCCGTCGTGGTCGGCGTATTGGTGGTTGTACTTGCGCGAGGAGATGCCCTTGAACCAGTTGGCGAGGAGCGCCGGTTCGTTCTTGGGTGGACTACTGACGAACAGGTGAACGTGATCGGGCTGAACAATGAGGTCAAGAATTTCGACGCCTTTGCTGTCGGCTATTTCGTGGAGGATGGTTTTCACACGGCTGGCGACCTCGTTGACGAGTACCGATTGACGGTACTTCGGCAACCACACTATGTGGTAGTTGAGGTTGTAGCTCGCGTGCCGTGTGGTCTTCATCCGTGTTACACACTGTAGTCAAACAGGGAGTTAATACTGCCCATGAAACTGTTGGAAATCCGGCCGTGGCGTCGTCGATGGTGGTGTAGGCTATTGTCCGCTTAACCCCCGCCTAAAGACCTGTCTCTTACCCACAAGTTCTAACGGCGGAGTTAACGAACTGAGACTGGAAGATGGGGGGTTGTTCACGGAGTTGGAGACCAGATCTCGATGGGGATGGACAGCTGTGTGACATGGATGTCTCGGGATGGATTCGTTCAGAGTTCCGTTCAGCAGAGTTTGGAGATAAGCGTCTGACTGATCGACTGGTTCAACTTGGGGATGAACTCGGCAGTTCACCTGCCGAGTCCATCCCTGCAGCCTGCGAGGCTCACAAGCAGGCACAGCGATCACGGGTGAGTGGCGGAGACGAGCTGTTGGTCGTCTCCGACACGACGTATCTCACCTTTCCCCGCCACCCAGCCAAGGACGGTCTTGGCGATATTAGTTCCGCAGATATTGACGTAGAAGGCGTCAAATTACACACTTCAGTTGGTATCCGTCCGGACACTCAGCAGATGACGGGGGTCATCGACCAGCAGGTGCTGGTCGAGGACCAACAGGCAGGTGCCACCTACAGCACAAACGGCAGAGACGACCCGATTCCGCTTGAGAATGAGCACGAGAAGTGGCTGCGTGGTGATAGGGAAGCCGCCGAATGGCTTCCTGAAGACGTGCATCCGATCTTTGTCCATGACCGAGGTGGGGATGCATTCTCGTTGTACGAGGAGCTAAGCAAAGAGAGCGCCACCGCTGGTTTCGTCGTTCGAGCCAACCAGAATCGACGCATCTTGACAGAGAGCGGCGAGGCTGGGAAACTCTTCGACTGGAGTAGCGACCTCGCCGAGCGAGGTCGCCACTCCATCGAGATTCAACAGGGAGGTGGACGAGAAGCTAGAACAGCCGAAGTCTCAATCACCGCAGGAAGTTGTGAGTTGCGCGCACCGCGAAATAATCCGAATCAGCAAGGATCCACCGAAGTGAATGTGGTGAGAGTGGATGAAGTGAGCGAGGCTGACGAGCCGATTCAGTGGGTGTTACTCACCACTGAATCGGTCGACACGTTTGAAGATATCCTGACCGTAATCGAGTATTACAGCCTTCGATGGCGGATCGAAGAGTGGCACAAAGTACTGAAGAGTGGCTGTGAGATCGAAGATCGACAACTCCAGACGTGGGAGCGGATGGAGGTATTGCTGAGCGTGTACTCAGTGATTGCGTGGAAGGTTTTGGAGTTACGAGAGCTAGCCCGCGGAGAAGATTCGGTTGGTCCAGAGGTGTTGTTAAGCGAGGCCGAGCGCGCAGTTCTGGAAACGAAATTTCCAGAACTGCGCGGCCAAAGCGGGAAAGCCTACGCGGTACATGTGGCAAAGCTAGGCGGGTATCTAGACCGCGGTTCGGATCCTCCTCCAGGCTGGGAGACGATGTGGAAAGGGCTTCAAAAGCTCCGCATGTGGGCAGAAGGCTACGAACTCGGTGCTGAATGAGCGCCGGGCCGCTCATTCAGCCAAACTCACCGTGGATTCAGACCTTCCTCAAGTCTTCCAGCCTGTCTCCCAACTCGAATCCTGTGAGCTTACCTCAGAAGTGCTGTTTTCCTGACTAATCCGATTATCCTAGTCTTAATTTGGTTAATTTTTCTCGGTGAGCTTGAGTTATGGGTAAGAGACAG
>NZ_NSKC01000012.1 GCF_002286985.1 Halorubrum salipaludis
GCTGATCAAGCACCGCATCTTCGCACCGTACGACCACGCGCACAACGCCAGAATCGACGATACCCGCTACAATCAGCGCTCAATGACTGAAACCGTGAACTCGGCTGTCAAGCGCTCGCTCGGCTTCGCCGTGCGAGCGCGGTCGTGGTTTCGTGAGTTCCGCGAAATCGCGCTGATGTGTGTCGTCTATAACATCAAACGCTTCGTCACACAGTGAATCTCTCCGCCTTACAGCGATTCAACACAGCCATTTCAACAGAGCCGTACTAGTATAAATAAAATAGACCTACACGAAAACAGGACCGAGGACGGGCCCAGGCGAGCCACGATACGACCGGGTGTTGGTAACCGACCAAGACGCAGGGCTATAGCTCAACAAGCCGGCGGAGTACGCCGGCGGCGAGCGGATGTACGCGGTGCTGTTCGCGTCGAGACTCACTCCCTCGTGGTCTGACGCGAACGGTTACGTGGTGGTGCTGCTCGACCGCGAGCAAGCGATAGCGACTCGAGAGACGATCGATGAGATCGTGACGGAGCTGGAGTGGTGATTGAGATGGTTTCATCGACGCTGTCGAACGCTGAGAAGGTCGAGGAGAACATGGAGGGTGGGGAGTACAACATCCTCTCGAAGTTCTCTCGGCGATCAACGAGGAGGTCGGAGGGATTGAGCAGGCATACCTCGAAGCCACGCACGAGGGACAGCCAGAGCGCTTGGTCGAGAATGAGATAGACGATCTCGGCCCGCCACTGATACAGCTTGTAGTGAGCCTCCGAAACCACCCGATGGCCTTCGAATCGCTCCCAACCGCCGATGAGGTGGACGATAACGAGTAACGCCGAGGGCGGAATACTTGCTCACTTTCCCGCAGGCTTTGATGTCGTGTTAGAGGGGGGCAGCGTTGGATGGGCGGTAGCGATAGTGTCTGGTATCCGAGTGGGTGGGCCCATCCTGACGGAACTGTTCAGATGCCGATTCAACACCGTGACGAGGAGGGGGCTGAGTGCGATGTAGGTCAGATAGTCAGTAAACCGAAAACAATTAGTCGACTGAGTTAGATATTAACTCACATGCTATGGGTGAGCCGACAAGCAATTAGTATCCGGCCTGTTTCACCCTCATAAGAATGTTCGAGTCTGAAGAAGATCTGCGTGAGGTTGCCCTCCCTTTACTCACAGAGAAACTAACCCACAAAGATGCCCATCTCGTAGAAGAATTTTCATATAGCGGTGGCAGAACGGACTTAGTCCTTAGCTATGTTTCTGACAAGTACAAGCAGAGACGGGTCGAGAAATTGGGCGTAGGTATTCCGATTGAAGAGAAGCGACGTCTCAAAGTATTCCTACAGCTCCACAAGAAAGATGGAGATATTCGGAGAGAGAACTTTGTTCAACAATTAACCGGAAACACTCGAGACGAGCAGAAAACAATTGACTGGCTGATAGACAACAATTTCGTGGTGCAAGAGGGGGATCAAATCAGGACAAAGCCCTATCTGAGGCGTCATATCACAACATCAATCGCAGTTGAGCTGAAGCTAGAGAAGTGGCAGAAAGCTTTTCAGCAAGCTCTCCAAGGCCGAGCATATTCCGAGTACCAATATGTTGTTTTAGATCACAGCCATGTTAATCGGGCTGTGAATGAAATTGATCTTTTCAAGAAACATGAGGTAGGTTTGATTTCTGTAACAGAGGGTGGTGATTACGAATTGTACTATGAGCCGGAGAAGCAAACTCCCTTCTCGGAACTCAACGTGTGGAAATTGAATGAGACCACACTGTTACCCTCAGCCACCATGTAATTTAAGTTGTGACAGTTTATGTTTCTGACTAATGCGTGATCGGCTTTCGTTACAACAGGTTCAAGGTGAACTTCCCCGATTCGATTTGGAGAAGAAGTTAGCATACGGAGGTCAGAAAGACGTTTTTCTGGGGGAATTTGAAGGCGAAGAAGTTGTCGTGAAGACAATCGCATTGGAAGAGCTTCAGCACGTAAAGCGTGCAGAGCTCGAGGTTGAGGTGATGAATGATATCGAGTCCCAGGTCCTCGTTGACCTGCGTATGCACTTCCCAGATCGTATTGAGGGGCAGGAAGTGCTGGTGTTAGTAGAAGAGTTTATTCCAGGGGATACTTTGAGGGAAGAGATTAACAAAAATGGGCCTTCCTTAGAACTTGGAGTTCGGGTTCTCCAGACTGTCTTGAATAGTCTCAAAGAATTCGAGGAGAAAGAGTACGTTCACAGAGATATCAAACCGGAGAATATCATGGTTCAACCGGATGGGAGTATCAGACTATTAGACGTAGGCGTTGTACGAGCACTTGAAGGGTCTGACTTAACTCCTACAGATTGGGCTAGGTCCCCGGGAACAGTTGAATACTCATCGCCTGAGATGCTCGCTAATGACAAGGATATTCAAAACGTTCGAACTGATTTCTTTTCTCTCGGGATAGTATTCTTTGAGGCTGTCACGGGAGTCCATCCTTTTGATGTTGAGGAGTTTACGATTGAAGACGCGATTCAGAATAGCGTTCATCGAAAAATGGCAGATTTAGTTTCTCTCCCCTCGGAATTAGAGGGTCTGGAGCTATTCTTCGAACAGATGGTTAGCTCAGATATTCATAGGCGTCACCGGACTGTAGAGATTGCACAGAAAGACCTTGGGCGAATTACGGAGGGAACTTCCTATGATGTTTGAAAAACCCACTTACCTGATTCAGTTTGGGTACTCTGGGCAGACACTAGTACGTCGTGCCATGGACGACGATTATGCTGACGGCGTCATTTTAAGTCCATCCGACTACGAATACGGTGATACGAAATCATTGGCTAGGGATGTCAACCGGAAAGACGGTGTTGTGTTGTTTGATCCACAGTACTATATCCCGAGGACTGAACGTCCTGCTTCTAATTCTTATCCATATTTCAAGCAATCTGGTGGAGACAACTTCGAAACAGTTGTCGTCACTAATAATAAAAATCGGCGGGAACTCTGCGAACAAATATGGGAGGTTCAACATCAAATAGATGTGGACGCTTACATCGCCCCTGCCCGCTTTCTGGATACGTTCTCTGATACAAAGCTGACACAGTGGGAGCTCCTGACAAAGACTTTTGTCGAGGTGGTTGAAGACAAGGATCCTGGTGCGGAAATTTTCGCATCTCTACCGGTTGCTGGTGCTAGTATTAACGACGACGAGCAGAGATCGAAACTTCTGGATATCGTTACAAAAATCGACGTGACTGGATTTTACGTGTCGGTGGAGTATCCACGATACCGTCAGAATCCAATATTCGGGTTTGAAGAAGTGAAAGCGTATCTTGACCTATTAAAAAATCTAAGATACAATTGGTACGACGTGGTTCTTGGCCACTCTGATCAGATTGCACATCTAGGGTTCGGCTTAGGAATCAACGCTTTCGGATCGGGCCACTACAAGAACACACGGGCGTTCGACACGGATCGTTGGATACCACAAGATAGTGGTGGGGGTTCTGCGGGTATCTACTGGTACTACTCAGAACCTCTGATGAACGAAATGCAGGTGGAGCAGGACATGCAGGCCCTATACAGTTCAAATTCGTTCTCTTTAGAAAAATTGCGCCTCAAGAACCCGACTTCTCCATTCGCACGAGAGTTGTTTGTCCGGGAACCAGAGGAACCTGAATGGACCTATAAAAATGATTCTTGGGACCACTACATCTGGTCTTGCCACCAGATCGCCAAAGAGTACAAGGGTCTCACACTAGAAGAGCGGATCAATCGAACGCAAGAGAACCTCAGAAATGCAGCTGAGATATATTCGGAGATTGAGGAAGCGATTGGTCCACGTGAAAACATTCAATCCGAAACTTATGAAGATTGGATGGCTGCCTTCGATTCAACACTGACCGACAGAGATGTTAATGTGATTAGTCGCGTGATGCCCTGATGAAAATCGGAGTGATTTCGGATGTACACTCAAACTCTGTTGCTCTTGATGCGGTTCTGAGCCAACCGGACATTCAGTCAGCAGATACAATCTATTGTGTAGGTGACTTAGTCGGATACTATTCTCGACCCAATGAAGTAGTGGAAAGAATTCGTGAAGAGCGTATTCCATCTGTGATGGGAAACCACGATAGTGCTGTCGTGGAATCCACACCATCATCATTTTCCCTACATGCAAAACGGGCAGCAGACTGGAACAGGAGATCGCTCACAGAACGTAATCTTGAGTTCTTGGACGCACTTCCGCTGAAAATTAGAGAATTTGTTAACGATCGAGACCTGTTAGTAGTCCATGGTTCACCGAAAAATCCACTTTCTGAATATATCTTCAAAGAAGATGTTGATGAGCTCTTTCTGGATTTCTATTTTGATGTCCCCCCCGAAGTCATCATCTTAGGTCATACACATCATCCCTTTGCCAAGGTTGTTAGAGATACGCTCGTAGTTAATCCGGGTAGTGTGGGGCAACCCAGAGACCGGGACCCAAGAGCATCTTACGGAATTATCGACCTCGACTCGCTTAATTGTCAAATCCATCGTGTAGAATATGATATCGAGAAGATTGCTACGGATACGTCTCAAGAGCTACCAAAGGCACTGAGTGACAGACTTTACGAAGGTCGTTAGAATACTACACTAGCTCCACATTAAAGGCCCTTTTACCCCAACTGGTCGTTTCTATCTGATATATAACTTTTTTCTCCACTTGTATGTCATCGCCATCAAAATCTTCAAAGTGGAAGTATATTTGCTCAGCCTCTTCTTTTGGTGAGATATATCCGTAACTTCGCCTCTGATGTGCTGCTTTTATTTTCCCTTTCTGCATATTTGTAACACATCCTATGCTGATTGCGGGATCTTATAAATAATCCTTGGATTACTAATGCCCTAGCCATGTCTCGGCACTGGAGAGATCCCGAAGATCCAACGTCGCGGGATAAGTACAATTTGGATGTGGTATTCTCTACAGTTAATTCGAATGAAGTTGAAGATTCTATTCTCGAATCGCTCATGTGTAGCAACGGATATCCGGGATCAAGGCGGGCTCTGTTCGTCAGCGAGAGCGTCTGTCGCCAGCGAGTGAAGAACGAATCGGGGTCAAGTACTCACGCCTACAGATGAGCGTTCTCGAATTAGGAGAGGTAGTTTCTGATAGCGTCCAAGACAGCATTCCCTGAAAATCCGACAGGATTAGCGTATAGAAACCGGGAATATCCGAACAGCAGAATTAGACCTAGAAATTGTCCTATGGTCATGCCCATAATAGTCAACTATAAGTTGATTAAGCAACTATGAGTTTACATGACTGGCAAGCAATTTGAATCGGAGATACTGAGATTCGAGCAAGCAAATGTGTATGATGGGGATCGCAGATTCTCGAACCGTGGCCAACTGAATAAGGGATTTGTACGCATTCTGGAGCAGCATAAGAGCAAATATGGTGGTGGTGGGTGTACCAGAGATACTGAACATCCGATTGGCGGTGCGGCAGAGATGTTTCTCACAGGTTATGACGGAGATTCTCCGGCTGACTCTACCGTATTTACTACCGAGATAGAGCTCGGTGAGGGTGACGCCGCTACTATACGAACTTTTGACAACGAATTCCGCGTCAAGTTCTTCGGACTCTCTATTGAACGTCCATCGAGCGATCGTATTCGAAACAACCAGAGCGCATACGTAGCCATCGATGTCTGGGATGGTGATGACGGACTATGGAAGGAAGTTGAATTCCAACAAGGGTTCAACGAACCTCTAGAGTGGACCTATCCTCAAGGTGGGACTCTGAGAATTGTCGTTGACAGTGCACCCGGTCGCGACGCAGAACAAGATTTCAAATGGCTAATTGAGGGGGGCCTGTCTCCCGCCGAGGCTCTAGATTACTGGATAGTGGAGGTAATGAACGAGACCCAAGCCAACTGGGCGGGTCATCGAAACAAAACACGACAGGCAATCTCGAAGAACGTTCAGTCGGCAAAGTCGAAACTGTAGATTAAACCAACCCCAGAATGGGGGTAGCTGAACAACCAGATTAGGATTAGAAGTTGACCCGTAGAAAGGTCTGTACGCTAGTACGGCGACGCCGTCTCAACAGTCGGACGGAACACGCGATCTGAGCCGGACTCCTCTCCTCGGCCGCCAGAGACGAACGAGATCTTCTCGCGCTCTCTCTCGGCAGCTGCCGGGCTCATCTCGCCGAGGTAGCTGTCGCGGAAGGTAGGCCAGTCTTCCCAGCCGCCCCAACTCATCACGACTGCCGGGAGAACGCCGCAGTCCCAGAGTAAATGTCCTCCCCAAGTACGTCGGAGGTCGTGGACGTCGAGGTAGGTCCATCCCTCATCACCGGTCTCGGCATACCTTCGTTCGGCGGCACGCTTCACCCAACGATAGATCGAGTTTGGCTCGACGTCGACGATCGGTTCATCGGGATTGTGGTCGTAGGAGATCGTCCGTACCGAGCTGGCGAGTTCCTCGGGGATCGGTGTCTCGCGATACTTCCCGCGCTTCGCGTAGTCGTTCCAGACACGAAGGAATCCGTCAGGAGCGTGCGTGAAGTCGTTCGCCGTGACGCTCGCGATTTCCTCGCGCCGGAGACCGGCCTGCGAGCCGAGTCGAAAGGCAATCTCTTGCTGCGGAGACTGCGCCTCATCGATTAGAGCTCCGACCTCGTCGTTCGCTTCGGTCTGGTTGAGCCAGACACGCTTCGCATCTTCTCGCTCCGGGTAGTCGTCGAGACGCATAGTAGCCTCTACTGGTTAGGCCTACAAAAAACCATGTAGAATAGGGGTGGCAAGGGGTTGAATTGGGTGCGGATCGGGGCGTATCGGTAGTCGAATACCGGATTCTACTACCCCAGATCGAGGGTCACTACTGCGACCAACAATCTGCTTCCTATGAGCGTACTCGAAACGGATAGTCAGCTCTATCCCGTAACCGGCAAACTAGTCCAATCCTCAGATATCATATCTATAAGTACATATCGATAAAATTACAAAATATGACCAAACAATACATTTCCACTCAGATGATTCCCGAACGAGACGAGCCAGCATTGTATATCAATCCTCGCTCTGAACAAATCGCAGCCTTCGCAGAGGAAGCAGTAACGGTTGAGGACCAGCCCAAGATCCGGCTGCTCGCAGACTCAGATGAAATCAAAGACGCCCTCTACAGCTTTCTCACGGCCTCAAAGATCGCCGAACTCATCCACCGGGAGCAACTCAGCCTCCGAACACTCACAGAGCCAGTTCAGAATACCATCATCACAACCGAGTCTGAGGCTGTAGTTCCTGTGATGGACAAGCACAGTATTTCGAGCTCGGACCCCGAGCTGGTCTCATCAGTCTACGGTGAGTTTGACTCCAGATTCGAGGCTGCCGAGCAGTATCACCTCCGGACACCTGCCCTCTCAGTAGTGAAACAGACGCTCCAAGAAGAAATCGGCGACGATATCGCAGCCGAGCTCGACGAAGTACTCGCACACGCTGAAGAGATTTCCAACAGCAACGAATACCTCAGTATCGTCGAGATCATGCTCATCCTCGCAGCCCGCAACGAGGTCCTCCTCTACGATGTCTCGAAATGGGGAGAGGATACGGGTATCGCTTCGAAAGCGACCTTCTCACGGGCCAAATCAGCACTCGAAGATGCTGGCCTCATCGAGACTGAAAAGGTCCCAGTAGATATCGGTCGCCCCCGACTTCGGCTTATCGCAACCGACGAGCTCGCGACAGCAAACCTGAAAACACTCTCCACCGAGATCCGGTCTTCGCTGTAGCATCCGCCCCACGACAGCCACCGACTATCGAGACGGGAATACGGTGCTTCTCCAACTCGAGCGTGAGATGAAGCAGTCAAAATCACTGTATAGAGGGTGTGAAACGTATTCTATAACACGCAGTCGCCAAATCAATAGTATTTCAAAACTCGAATACGAAAATTGCGACATGTACGATCTCACTGGCTTTCAGCGCGATCTGCTATACGTAGTTGCCGGACTTGATGACCCCCACGGACTCGCGATCAAAGACGAGCTCGAGGACTACTACGAGAAGGAAATCCATCATGGGCGGCTCTATCCCAACCTCGACACGCTCGTTGAGAAGGGACTCATCGAAAAGAGTCAGCGCGACCGACGGACCAACGAGTACAGCACTACTCGTCGGGGCACTAGAGAGATCGAAGCTCGGGCTGAATGGGAAGCCGAGTATATTGACCACGACGGGTAATCGAACCGCTGCGTTCGAGGACTGTTTGACGCTAGTATTTCACGCTCTTCTTCGTGTGAACTCACGACAGTATACCGCAAGCTGGAGATCGACCGGGAATACCTCTATAACGCAACCAATTAAAATTCGAACTGAATGTCTCTGGAACCCCAGTGGAATGAACGCCTTTCAAAAACAGGTCGGCCCGAGCAGCCGCTTCGGGCGAACACAGTCCGCATCCGTATGGAACAGACCATCTCTCGAGGGATCACCACAGACGTCCGAGCACGAGGCCGATATTTCTCCAGCTTCTGTTGGGCGATGTATCGTGTCTCTAATTCATCTATCACCGCTGATCTGCCGAAGGCAGACAAACGGAATCTTCTCGAAGGAATCGAAGAGATCCTAGGACTGGCTAGCTATTATCGGCAGTTGACCAAAGAGGAACAGCAAGACGGCTTATCGGGCGTCACCGGAAGTTCGAACATTTCAGACGATTCATTGTACGATGGCGAGACAATCGATCTAGATTCTTTCGCACTCTTGGATAACAGCCCATACGCTATCAGGCGATTTCAATCCACCCTGGGGAACTTTTTTTTGAAGCAAGGCGAGTTCGCACTCACGGCGGCTGGAGATGAGCTTGCACAAGGCCTTGATGAAATCGCGGGGCAGTACTTCGAACCGATAGTATCCGCCGTCAGAGACGATGAGGTCTCCATTGAGTTACTCGACGACCTTGCCGATGCCTTCACCCACCAAGGCATTTTCACCAGCACCGACAACGAACACGAACACGACACACTCCAGCGAATTCTTTTCGGTGTGGTCAGCTGGGACGAACGGGCTCAAACGGTCAAATTGGACGAGTGGCCATCAACTTTAGACATCCCCGTTCGAGAGCACTATCGATACATCGGGTCCGACGAACAGTACGCAAACGATCTGCAAGACTCAGTTT
The DNA here is from genome assembly GCF_002286985.1 of Halorubrum salipaludis. Lineage (GTDB taxonomy): Archaea > Halobacteriota > Halobacteria > Halobacteriales > Haloferacaceae > Halorubrum > Halorubrum salipaludis. Next base: position 9,157 of record NZ_NSKC01000012.1, read on the forward strand.
GCAGCAAGATCCAGTATCTGCGTCGAGCATGGTGTCTCGCTATCCTTCGGGCCCATCAAATCCTTGCGACAACGGATGACGGGTCGACCCTCGCTTACGATAAGCACGATATCGATCGGTTTAGCCCTTTCCGACCGCTGGGACGTGTCTACCATCTGCAGGGACAGTTGGCCCATGTACTCCGGGCGCAACTATGGGGGCTATCGAAACATCTCGAACGCGAAGCGCCTGAAGGCGTGCCTCGTGAAAAATTACTCAACCAAATCGAATCAGCTCCGATCGCAGCTGAAATTGAGGCATCGCTTCAGTCCAGTACGACACTCAAGGATGACCGACTCAGTCAGGGTGCCGTCACGCGGGAGTTGCTTGTCGCCGGTACGGTGGCCCCATCACAATACGATGTCACCGTTCCAGAATCAACTGATGTAAAGTCCGAAACGTTAGCTGATCTTCGTCGGTGGCTCAACTCGAATATGGTCGGGACTTGGCGACCAACGACTGATGATGAGCTAAACGGACGCACACTTATCGAAGCGACAGAGAACAGCCGTGGCGCGGTCGAATCAGCCACCACTCGTCCTGAAGCTATCGATGCCCTCGGTCGGTTGATCGGACGCAGCACAGTCCAACTGGTCGCTGCCATCGAACAGTATCAACAACTGGTCGAAAAGAACGAGCTCCTCAAGCGGTATGTCGAACAGCGGTTCGGTGATCGCCAGTCATCACTCGTCCAGACCAGTCGCTACATCGAGCGCCTCGACCAAGATATTTCATTAGCAACGCTTGCACGTCGGCTCTTCGACGAGCGAGTCATCACGATTCACGACTATGTCGTTCAAGATCGCCTCGGGAGTGGCTCTATCTCACTCGTGTTTGGGACTGGTGCAGATGCCGGAGAATACAGCGGCGGTGGCGACAACATGCTCTTTGCTGCTGGCGGCGTTGCCCGCCCAAGTACCGGTAATCTTCGGTACAGGGATCTTCGTCGCCTCATGCGGGATGCTGGATTATTAAGATATCAATCGGACACCGGACTCTGGGTCCCGACAGTCGATGGAGAAGCTGTGATCAATCGGTTTCGGGGGGAGTACTCGTGAATCTGATCGACGCACTCGGTGAGTCCGAAGCTGAGTACGCCGTGTGTACGACTTATCCATTCGAGCCGCTCTTTTTCAGTAACTATGCGATCGACTCTCTGCAGGACGCTGGAGTCGCAACACCGGTCGTCCTCATGGATGATCATCAATACGAAAAGCTCGCACGCCAGCAGCAACTCACGAGTCGTGCTATCGGCCAGCATTATTACTTGGAGCCTGTCGCGGTCGAAGATACGTTCCACCCAAAGGTCACGTTCCTCGCTGGAGAGGCGGCCTGCCATGTGAGTGTTACGTCTGCGAATATCACCCTTGGCGAGTATACGACGGCCGCTCAGTTGGGACAGACTGCGACTGTCGCTGCCGACTCGGAGCAAGTCACACCAGAACAACTCGCAGTGACACAGGATGTCCGATCGTTCATCGATCAGCTCTCTCAGGAGTACGTCTCGGGTCGTGACCCACGGACTGAGATACAGCGGGCAATCCAAACGACGGAATGGCTCGAAGAGAGAACACCCTCTCGGACTGTTCAGGGTGGCTTTTTCCATAACTTGGAGACCCCGATCCTTGAGCAAGTCCGTGACCGGCTTGGAGACGTCACCACTGCCACGCTGTTTGCCCCGTTCTTTGGTAGTAAGACGACGCTGTCGGAGATCGACGCGACCATCGATGCGGACCACTACGAGATCTTGGTTTCAGATGGGAATACCCATCTCGATCCAGACGCAACTGTCGATGCTTTCGGTGACTCGGTAACGTTCCGACCACTCGACCACGACACAGCCCGCTGGATACATGCCAAGGGGATCGTCTTCGAGGGTCCCTGGGGAACGGCAACGCTCTACGGCAGTCCGAACATCACCGGTCAGGCACTGCTCAAGACAGGCGCGACGGGCAACCTCGAAGCTGCTCTCCTCCACTACGAAGAGACCGACAGTTCGGGCCCTGAACTCTGGAGCCAATCGTCGTTCCCAGCGGTTCCCGGCGCAGAGCGGGATCCAGACAAGTTTGATTTTGCCGACTACGCTATCTCTGGCCCGGGCGATTCATCGCCGACCATTTCGTTAGTGGATGCCCGTGTCGAACAGGTCGAGGACGACGAAATCATTGTTCGGCTCGTCGCACCAGCGGTCGACGATGGAACGGAGTTGGCCATCGAATCCCTCTCCGAGAAGCGATCCGACATCGTCTGGACTCGAGACGCCGATGATAAAGAAGATGGGATAACTCTTCGACTCCCGGAATCGTGGGCTCAGGCCATCGTTTGCTTGGATGTCCCTGACGAAGGTAGATCCAATTATCGACAGATTACAACCGAGCCAACAAAGGGAACTCGAAAGGTCGGGGATGTCCTCCGGGACGGCGGGCGCGAATCCATGCAATCACTGGTTGATGAGACTCTCTTCCTTGGAGTCGGTATCGCTCCGGGCGTTCTTACCGAAGCCGTCTCTCGTCTCTCAGAAAAGCACGAACAGCAAACAGACGAAGTCAAACAAGAACAACAAACGGAAATTAAGGACAGTGAGTCAGCATTTTCGACCGGGATCACAAGCGTCACCAGTACGAGCCGCAAGCCCCACCTCGGCGTCAAGGACGGTATGGACTATGCTGAAAAGCGGATCGAATCGATCCTAGAAAACCCACCGACGGTAGTATCTGTCGAGGAACTCATCGACCACTTCGATAATCTCTGGTACTACGTGACCAGAGGGTTGATCAGGTCGTCGCTCGCTACGCAGCTTGATCAAGTGGAAGACGATGACATCACGTTCGAAACCAATCTCAACGTGGGCCGCCTCCACTCGCTGTGTGCGAAGCGGATCTCGAAGATTTTCAGATCTCGTTACTTCCGCCGAATCCGTATCTACGTCAACCAGATCCACTCGTTACACCCTGAGTCGACTGCAGAGGTATTAGAGGACGACAAGTTATCTGACGTCTTTGTTATTTATCCTGCGGTTACGTTGGCTCTGATGGAGTGGCATAACGAATCATTCGTCGAGCGGTTTGAATTCGTTCGGCAATATCACGAGGCGATGACGATCGCCAATCCGCTGCTGGGTGAACTGCTGATCGAGGGCGAGCAAGTCAAAACCCGTCTCAGAGAGCACGAATCGACCCTGGAGGACCAACTCTCAGCGTTAGGCGACCGTATGGGGAGGGAACTCGCGCTCCCAGGTGAGTTCATGCCCGGTCTCGAGATCTTGTTCTACGGGTTCTGGTATCGGGAGCTCGCGAGGATATCTGATCAAGGGCTCTTCGACAATGAAGAGATATTCGAGCGATACGAGCCAGCAGAACTGGCTGCAATGGCTCGATTAGCGGTTGCTGGCAAAGATCGCATCCAGAGTAGTTCTTCATACGGGGCCCTTAAAAAAGGCCGATTTGACTCTGTCGTCCGACTCACCCAGGGCCGGAGTGATCCGACTCCGCAACTGCAGACTCTCATCGATAAGGGGCAGTGACGGTCGACGGTTCCCCCCTACAGTAATTCATCCTTTCGCTGGATCCGGTGCTTTCAGGTCCCAATTTGTATGTGTCCTGCTCTACTTAGTAATTCCAGAGCAGGTGAATACTGATTCGTCCGTATCCCTTGTAGCGTACGTAGCCGAACGACCCGAGCACGTCGTCGAGTGCTGTACTCACCCTCTGTATCTCGCACGACATTCCTGACAGGTGGCAAGTAAGTCTGCGGGTTGACCGGTACGTGAGTTCCTTGTACTGAGCAATTCGTGAGTCCCCTAGACTACCATTTCGAGGAGCGATCTCTACGTGAGAGCTTAATGGAATCGCAGATACTCAGAGTGGATAACATCCTAACAAAGATTTAACCGATACCGCCGACTCCACGTGTTGTGCCATTTCCCCGCGCAAAATCATCACGCCAACTCTACGACGAAGTCAAAACGTACGACCGAGTGATTACTCCAGACGGACCGCTCGCGAGTGCCCTCAACCGCCAGCTTGATCGGTCACACCTCGGTCCCTTTGCTATTCCACCACGTCGCCTTGCGGTCGGTCGCCGGCAAGAATCTGAGGACCGACTCGCGTTCCTCGGCATGATCGCAAATGAAGATATTTCGTGGAAACGGTGCGCCTACGCAGTCGGGAATATCCTCCAGTGTTGGGAACACCAAGGATCCCACGAGGCTATCTTCGAGTACGAGGGCTACATCGACGAGGCTACCGAACGAGCTGTTGAGCGAATCGGTGATCTTGAAACGGCATCGATGAAGCTCACAAACGACACTATTGATTCAGATCTCGATGTGGTCGTCGTCGAGCCGAAGATGCTTACCCAACTCGAACGAGCGTATCTGCCTACTGAGTACGATACGGTCAGTCTCTTTGCCGACACAGAGTTTGAGCTGCCGCCGTTTCGCATCCATGATTCACCGACAGCGATCATCGAAACGGTGGTGGATGCGGTCACCGAGACAAACGCCGAAAACGTCGGGATTGTCCTCGATCAGGAAAGCGAGTACTCGCCGCTCATTGAGTCCGCACTCGAGGCAGCCGACATCCCATTTTTCGGTGGACCAGGCTTTACTGATCGCAGCGAACACCGCTTGTTCCTTCATCTCCTCCGGACTGCCCACCGTGGAACTGACACTCGAATCAGCGAGATTCGATCGCTGCTGACAGCTTTTGACTGTGATGTGGCCGACCGTGAGGCAGACAAGCGGCTCCACGAACTCGATGATGAAAATCTGTCGTGGCTGATCGACTTCTGTCACGAGATCCAGGAGTACACGTTTTCGGACGCGCTCTCGACGTTCGAACACCGTGCCGACGACACACTCGATGCCTTTCGAACGGAGCTAGAAGAGCTTGGGATCGCCGACGAGTCCGTTACGGAAGCGCGCCTTGACGAGCTGTCGTTCTATCTACAGACGTATGAGGTCCCTGTTGACCGGGATAACGAAGGCGTTCTGCTCGCCGACGCGAAGTCGGCATCATACGTCGGTCGTGAGGTTGTCTTCTATCTAGGTCTCGATGATCGATGGACCCACTCGGCACCACGTCGTCCGTGGGTTGATCAGGATGCTCAGTTCACGCGGAATCTCCAGAGCTTCCAGTTACTGTTACAGAGCGGGAGCCAGCAACACTATCTCGTTCAGGATGCAACCGGCGGATCGCCGGTTACCCCGTGTCTGTACTTCGAAGAGCTCCTTGAACGAGAGTACGATCGTTTCTCAGAACTGCCGTCTACCACCCATCAACTCCGATCTGAACCACATGATGGGGCTGTATTCAACACAGAGTCAGTTGACGTGTCTCCTGACCCAGTCGAGACGATCAGTAAGTCGAGTCTCAACACCTACGTGAACTCACCCCGAGACTACTACTTCAGCCGGATCGTCGACGGCCCAGAGAAAGAGTATCTCACTGAAGGCAACCTGTTCCATGACTTTGCGGAGTTCTACGTCACCCATCCTGCGGTCGTCGACGACGCGGCGCTGACAGAAGTCGTTGATCTCATTCTTGGTGAAGTCCATCCGCTGATCCGCTCCGTTGATGAACAGACTCGCCGCACTGAGTACCGTGTAAGCCTCGAAACAATCGTCTCGTACCTCGACGACAACCCCCCGACAGACGGAGCGTTCCTTACACCCTCCAGCAGTACTGAGAACGCTATTGCCGACTACTTCGGGTACGATATCGAGTCGCCGGTAACTGAACGCCGGTTTGTTGATGAGGATCTTGGTATCAACGGAATGATCGACCTTGTCCAGTCGCAAGCCGAGCTGCTGGATTACAAAAGCGGGAGTGAGAACGACGCCAATTCAATTGTCCAAGACGCCGCGATTGATGAACCATCCGACGAACCGGATTTCCAAGCATTGCTATATCTCACCTACTGGCGCTCACAAACGCCCGCTCAACAGCTCTCGTTCACGTTCTTTTACGTCACTGAACTCGTCGACGACGCCATCGCCGGTGACGTCGATATCGACGACGCGCTGACGACAGTGACATACTATCCCGGATCTCTCACAGATCACGTCCGAACAGAGGAGTTCTTCGAGTACCTTCGTGAGGAGGGGGCGAACAAGTGCCAGAAGACCCTCTCGAAGATCGACTATCAGACGTACGCTGCTCTCTTCGATGCCGCACCACTCGTTGAGACAACTGACAGCGACGAACTCATCGAGTCAGAGTTCGGCCGGACGATGATTGAACGACTCGAGGCAGAGATTGGAGAGTACAAGTACGTAACGACGGGGAGCAAACAGGTCATGCGGGAAATCGCCCGCCAACAGAAAGGTGCGTTCTTTAAATCTGACCTGGATACATTTGAGTCGTTTGTTGAGGAGCGACTGACAGAGCTCAACCGACGTCGTACAGGTGACGAGCCGTTTCCCATTGAGGGACTTGCCGGCGAGCCGAATTACCGGCGGGTGGATAATCGTGATTTGCTCTTGGAGGGTGACCAATGAGCGACGTTACGCCAAACCCGGAGCAACGCGACCTCATTGAGTCAACCGACGGCCTGTACCTCGTCGACGCTGGTGCTGGCACCGGGAAGACCTTCACTGTCACCCGGCGGTATGCGAACATCGTCGATCAGGACGGGATCGATCCGTCTGATGTCTTGTTGGTAACGTTCACGAACAACGCAGCTGAGGAGATGCGCGACCGGATCGTGCGGAACAGCGAGTACGGAATGCGGGAGCTCTCGAACGCCCCGATCCAGACGTTCCACTCGTTGGCACACGATATTCTCGACGAACACGGCCATGATGCTCCGACATATCTCGGCGTGGAGGAGACGATCACCGGCTCGACGCGGATCATCGAAGACGATATCATCGAACAGGCGCTGTTTCGAGAGTTCATCGGCCAGTTCATCGACTCGCACCCTGAGTACAACGAGTTCTTCACAGCGATCTCAGAAACGAAAGAACTGCTCGATCTCATCAAAGAACTTTCTGCGAAGGGTGTCTTTCCCACCGAAACCGGCTGGTACCGCGACGGTGAATCACACCTCGACGGTGACTTTGCGGCGTTTGAGACGCTGTTCACCGATATAAATCAACCTCGAAATGGTGGCGGCAAGCAGTCAAAGCTCCGGTCGAAGCTCAGCAAATATGGGAAAGAGAAGACCTACCTCCCAGAGGCACCTGAGAAATGGGAGCTTCGCGGGAACGGCAAACAGATTCCAGCGGATGTCGCTGGACGCGTTTTCGAGGACGATCGAACAGCACTCAAGCAGTTCGTCCACGATGTGTATCACGCCTACCTTGAGTTTGCGCTTCGACGGAACTACCTGAACTTCGGGTTCCTTCAGCTGTTTGCGTTCGTCCTTCTGTGTGAAGACCACGATCTTCGAGAGCGACTGGGCTACGAGTATGTGATGGTCGACGAGTTCCAGGACTCCAGTGAGATCCAGTTCAAACTTATGCTTCTTCTGGCCGGCACAGAGAATATCTGTGTGGTCGGTGACTGGAAGCAAAGCATCTACAGCTTCCAATACGCCGACGTCGACAACATCCGAGAGTTCGACGAGCGACTCGACCGATTCGCCGAAGAACTGAATCGGGACGCAGATCGCGTCACATTCCCGACGACAACGGCTGCCAGCAAACAACTGACACGGAACTACCGGTCGACCCAATCTATCCTACGGTTCTCGACACAGGCGCTGACGGCTCGTGCGACGAACAGTGAGTTACTCGATGTTGAGGCAATCTCCGAGGCGGTCACACGGTTGAAGGCGGACACAGACCATGACGAGAGCCGTATCGAGGCGCTCACGAGTGAGGATGAACATGAGGCGATTCTCGCGAAAATCGACGACATCGCTGACAATGATGACTACGCCGTTGAGGGTGACGATGGCGAGTACCGCGCGCCGATGTACGGTGATATCGCCGTATTGACCCGAACCCGCGATTTCGGACGGGACATACTCGACACGGCAAGCGAATACAACCTGCCGATGGCCTACGAGGGAGGGATCGAGGTCTTCCGAACCGATGTTGCGAAATTGCTGTTAGCGTGGCTCCGTATTCTCGAACGTGACGCCGACCGTGGTTGGGCACTCGTCTTAGAAGAGGCCGGATACACAATCGACGAGGTGAAAGCGATCACCGATCGCGGGGCGTACCCTGAAGCGATGGTTACCTTCCGTGAAAACCTTCGGGAGATGGAGACATTCGGGGGTGTCGCCCGTCGCGTGTTCGATCGGTACGACCGGAGTGGCCCAACCGCGGACGTTGTCCTTGACACTATTCAGTCGGTCCACGGGACGACAACGTTCACTCGTGGAGAGCTCATCCAGTTTATCGAAGCCGCGATCGAAGACGGCAGCACCCATGAGGTCGACGCTGGTGCGGGAACGAATGCGGTGACTGTTCAGACCATCCACGCAACGAAAGGGCTCGAATATCCGATTGTCATCCTCGCGAATATGAACACGAACAAGTTCCCATCAACCGGTGGCAGCGGGAGCGATATCGCGTACACAGACCCAATCGGACTCCGACAGAGAAAGGTGTACTCTGAGGAGGCTCACGATGTCCCACACGTCTACGACAACTGGCAGACACACGTTCTCAATAAGTGTCTCTCCCAGAACTACGATGAGGAACGCCGACTGCTCTACGTGGCTATTACGCGTGCTGAGAGCCATGTCATTCTAACCGGCGGTGAGAATCCAAATGTGTTCCTTGACGAACTCCCCGTTAATATCGAAACAGTCGACCCAGATCTGTCGGCCTTCAGTTCAGTAGATGACGAGTCTTCACCGTTTACGGTTGACATTCCGGATCCAGATGGGCCAGCAAGCTATTCCCCGCATACGTTCATCGACGATGCCGTTTTCGAAGGGGACACCGGTGGTCGAGGAATGGAATTTGGGTCGGAAGTTCACGAGTTCGCAGAGAGGTATGTGCTCGAGGAGGCTGTCGACACCGACGGCAACACTGATAAAGAGAATGTGAAGAAGTTCTTAGATTCACTCGATGGCGAGAAGAAAGCCGAAATCGATGCGTTCCTTCCGTTGACTGTCGATGACAAGGAGGTGACGATCGGTGGGATCATCGACTTGCTCCATATTACGCCTGACCAGGTCGATATCATCGACTACAAAACTGACCTCACCACCCACGCCGAAGACGAATACGAGAAACAGCTCAGTATTTATTACCACGTCGTTGCCGACCAATATCCGGATCGGTCGGTCTCTGCTTCGATTTTCTACACCGATGATGGTAACCGACGCAGGATCACCCATCTCAGCAAATCCGATCTCAGAGAGATGGTCCGAACATACCGTGCGTGACTCCTTCCACTCTTGAACGCTGAGAAAGCATAACTACCGACAAGAACGGACTCGTGGCCCTCTTAAGGAATTACTCGAGCGATTCGATGAGCGCGTCACTTCTACCGTTGAAGCCTACCTTTGGGCCCGTTCCGTCTCCCGGTACGTGACGCCGAGGTCGAGGTCTTCGTACATCCGGTCGAGCATCGCCAGCCCCGACTGGAACTGGGCGTAGTTCTCGCGCATATACTCGATCGTCTCGTCTCTCGGGATCACCGGGTACCCCTCGACGTGTTCGATGTCGAGTGAGGGGCGTGGTTCGAGGACAATCTGCAGCGGTCCGTCCAGCTCGTCTCCGGACTGTCGCTCGAATGCAGTGGGGAGGTTGAATGACTCGAAAAACGCCTCCCAGGCGTCGATGTCTTGCTCATGAACAGCGAGGAACAGTGGATAGTCGTCGGGGTCGCGACCAACTTGGTAGCCGTCTTGGGTCCACACGTAGACGGCGTCGATCCGGGTGAACGCGAACGGCCAGTCACCGAACTGTGGGATGACGTAGGCCTCTTCGATGGAGGGTGGACTGACTCCGGCGCTGGCAGCGACGAGCTCGAGCGCTGCGTCGCGCACGCGCTCGTCGACGACAGTGAGGCCGTCATCATAGGTGACGTAGCCTGCGTCTTCCAACCGATTGACGGCCTGTCTCACTGTCTCGTAGGGCGTGTGGAGATGGTGGGCGACACGGCGGATGGAGTCACCACTCTCGATGGCGAGGATAATCTGCGCCGCCGTGTCGTCGAGCACCTCGTACATCTGGCAGTTACCAACAACCCGGTAACAGATGAAAGTCTTACTCGAATGGTGATAACTGAAATCATCACCCCGCCGGTACGCTTTTATCAGAACTCTGAGTCGGCTTTTCTATGCTCACCAGACCGAACAGGGGACAGAGACAAATTGACAGCGGGACTGTTTCCCAGTCAGCGCTGGATCTGCTGTACGCGATTGGCGAGTGGTACAACGGCGCTGAGTTCCATCGGGATGGGCAGTTGCTTTCGATCGCGACCTCACAGCCGCCGAAGCTTCAGACACTAATCGAATGTGGCGACAATTTTTGGGACTACCGCTACGCGAACGCGTTCGATGAGTTAGAATCTCTCGGCTGGGTTCGCGGGAGTGAGGACCCCGAGTGGATCCTGTCCAAGCCCGTGAAGTGGGCTCCGACGCGCCAAGGTCGGGCGGCGATTGGTGATTTCTTCCGCGAGGAGTTTATCGAGAAGTACGAAGGAATCATCCGCTCTGGCGGCGGGCTCGTCGGGTACTTGGACGAGACGCTGACGCACCGGACGGGCGTGGAGCTCTGTCACTTTGCTGGTGGACACCCGATCTCCGCAATAGGAGACTTCAAAGATCACCCGTGGGAGAATATTGTGATGTACCCAGGCAATCGCAGACACGCTCGACCGGATGTCGGCACCGCCAACGAGTGGACCAGCTGGGAAATCATCACCAGCCACGACGATCTCGTCGAGACCGCCGAGAAGTTGATGCGGATTCGCGGCCAGTACGAATACGTTCGCTGGCTCTTCGACACGCGAGAGTCTGCCTTCCGTGTGCTGTCGTTCTTCCATGAATCGGACATCACCGACATCCAGATCGTGAACGCGCCGTACGACAATCCCGAGGACTACTCACTCCAAATCGGTCAGGACGTTCTCAAGCGCAGTCGCGAGGACGATGCATACTGCGTGAACGGTATCGACCAACTCGAAACACTCCAGTCGCTTTGGGACCAAAAAGAGCACTTCGCCCAGACCTACAACCAAAAATCGCCGACCAAATCCACCCTGTGAACTACCCTCTTCTACTCGCTCACGGTTGAGGCTGTTCGCTCCTTGAGGGATAGGCTTCCTGCTTTCACGACGCTCTTTGTGGACCGTCTCGGGGTCAAGCCCCGAGGCACTCGGTCTGCTCCGCCTGTAGACATAACTGTGTCCGTAGGGAGCGCAGCCTCCACAGACGTTCCTTCGGAGTGTCCCATTCCTAGTTGTCAACTACCCCACCCTACTTCGCTCAGTCTCCCGACTTCACTCGTTGAGAGAGGGGCTTGTCCGTGAGATCGGTCTCGAACCTGTCCGGATGTGCGGTGAATCCGAATCGGGATGCCCGCGAGTTTCGAGAGTGACAGCACAGTTTGACCGCCCTTCTTGTCGAGCTTGAAGACAGTCTGACTGTATTTCATATAATTGTCTATTTCTCGGTCCTTCCAGACAGTACTCGTCTACGGAACAGAGTTTTGGTATAGGAGGGGGAGAGGGGGGGTCTATGAATAATGGAAGCGGCCGAAAGGTGGGGGTGGGGAGTCGCGGAATCGTCCCGTTAGACTCCGACAAACCACGATATTAGACACGAGAGGCTCTCAAACACTCATATTCAAAAATCTATCTTTAAAACTATAGGTTTTTTATAGAATACACGCGAACAGTATCCGCGATGGGTTATAATCAGGTTGTGTAGTGAACAACACGATTAGTGTGTGACAGAATCACATCTCCGTGAGATCTGAGTCGGTCTTCTTCCGAGTTCTATGGTTGTGGCGTCTCTCCCGTGGAATCGCCCGCGTTTTCTGAGTCACATCCGCCGAGAGAGGGGTACCTTCTCAGCCCGCTCCATTATTCATAGACCCCCTCCCCCTACCCTTACCCATCTTTGATCTGTTTCGAGAACATTTCTCGGTCCAATTCTTTCAAAAATTATGTCTGAGATCTGTGAGTTAGTGTGAAAATACAACCTCAGCGAGAGAGTCGCGTAGCTTTACACCCCACCAGCGACGACTGTGACCATGGAATCGCCACGAAAACTTCCTTGTCATCCCTGACCGACCACTCCCTCCGTAGACTGTCCTCGGTTTGTGCCACATTCGCGCTCTGTATCTCGCACGGCTATCGAAACTTTCCTCTGAGCTAGTAACATTCTTGATAGTCAATACGCACTTTTCAGCGACCGGTTGTTTCAGACGATGATATATTTGAAGAAGAGGATCTCAACGGAGACAGTAGAGAAGCAAATATCAGCACTAGATTTATCCCGCTTCACGGACTTCTTTCTAGTATGAGTCTTGAAGAGACAGTTGACTACCTCGCTGAAGAACTTGACCTTGAGCGGAGTGAACACGTCCGTGAGGTCGGCCAGTCGGTCGCCGAGCTTCGCGACTGATCAGAACATTTCTCTGAAGTCTCGTTCGACGAGTCCGTCCTCCAGATACGTCATGAACTCTTGTTTCGTTGGTCCTTGACGAGCGAGCAGATCATCCCGCTCTGCACGTTTGAGGACTGCTTGAGCGAAGTCCATACAGTGGGACTCGTGATGCCCAGCGTACTCTGAGAGGGCTTCTCGCCAGTGTATATCCAGCTCGAATTCGGATAATTGGATTTGGATCCCGTCTTTCCGCTCGACGAGGTCGACGTCCAACTCTTTGAGCTGCTTGAAACGGAGGTTGTTCCGACGAACAGTAATGAGCCGCTTGGAATCGACGATGTAGGGATCGACCCACTCTCGCCAGGTATCGTCGTCGACGTGTGTTCGTGGCATCTCAAAACCCGGCTCTACGCTCTCAATACAGAATTGTAGCATCGCGATGCCAGTTCGATGATTCGCATTCGGGAGGGAGTGCCGGAGAATCAAATTCGACATCACTTCCCCAGCGACGTTCGGAAGTGGTGCTCCCCAGGACACGTGATCGAGTGCCTGCTGGATCTTTTGCGGTTCGAACTCTTTGTAGAGCCGGAACTCATCTTCATCTCGAACATCGACAGCGGCTTCGAGCAGCTCCACTAATCGGAATGCGACAACTTGCCCAGCACGAGGGAGGTCACGAATACGTTCGCTCAGCCATTCCTGATCGAAGTCGATGTCTTGGGCAGATTCGATCTCTGAATCGCCTTCGTAGAGCACATAGACCGGTGTTTCAAAGGGGTACCGGATGAGCTTCGTCGACTCGTTGGATTGCTCTTGCTGAGATCGGATCTCTGCTGAGGATGTAGAGCTATATTTAAGTGAGAAATTCTCGGCCTGTGGGTGGTGATAGAAGACGAGCCGAGCCATCTTGATGTGTATTCGTGGGAAGTAGGTAAAGCAGTCCCGCTTTTTAATCGGACTGGTGGTCCACATCCACCGGAAACCTGGTGCGTGCGGCCCGCAATGCCGCCAAAAGCTTAGGTTCAAGCCGGGTAATATCCATTTGGAAGGAACACTGTCACACGCTCCTTCCACCCCTTCGCATGAACGCTGACGAATCGTCCCTCGGTCGGTGCCCGGAATGTGGTGAGGACATCTCGGAAGCGTGGATTCTTGTTGAGTACGAGAAAGAAGACGGCACCGAGGGGGTGTGGGCCGAATGTCCGGTATGCGAAGACGTTGTAGCGCCGGAGTAGTCCACAGACAGCAGAATAAAGTGTTCGTCGTCGCGTATCCGGCGTAAGGTCTACAAATGGAGATTCCAGAGCAACTACATTGTCTGTTCTCAGGTAGTGTCGATGAGCGCAACGGGTCGTATGTGATTGAGGTACCAGAACAAGAGCTTCGCCTGGGCGATCTAGTGGCGGGCGAAACGTACCGTGTCGCTGTGTTGCCGTCACCCACGACCAGCGAGACCAACAAATCTGACGCCGATCCTCAGCCCCAGCAAACGTCACAGACGCCCCCTGTCGAGGAAGGAGAACAACGCACTGTCGAAATCGAAGACATTGGTGACCAGGGCGACGGCATCACCCGTGTTGAGCGCGGTTTCGTCGTTATTGTTCCCGACACCAAACAGAGTGAGCGTGTCACTATCGAGATCACAGATGTCCGCGAGAATGTCGCCTTTGCGGAGGTTGTCGAGCGTGTTAGCTACTACGAGTGAAGGGTAGTGTCGGATTCATCCCCGCGCAAAAGCATGAGGCTTTCTCCTCGATTCTCCGTAATCTGAAGCGTTCACTCTCTTCATCGGCGGATGGGACCGCGTGAGCGATACAGGAGATTCACTTATGTTGTTCCGTGCGGTTCGAGCTCGCTCTCGACGAAATAGGACACTTCACAGAGGAAGGGGATGAGTACAACTGCTGAGTTGTACTGAGCTTCTGTCCCTCCGATTTGAACAACAACAGGGATACTGTGATCGTCACCAATGCTAACGGCGAGCGTATCTTAGTTGATGCTAGGCGTCGGCCAGTCGGGTGTAATACCGACCAGTTCGGCACTCATTCGCCAGAGCTCCCGTCGCACCGCTTGGTTCGTTGCCTCGGGTGCGGGATCTGTGGGACCATCGCTGCCGATATATCGCCCACTCACAGAGCCGTACCTCGGCTCCACCAGAAGCGTTTGGAGACGTTCAGCGGCCGCCTGTTTTGAGGTGGCGACACCCGGAACCAGCCCAGCGATCCGAACGAGTAGCCGCGTTCGGAGCGACGCCTCGCGGAACAGATCCGTCGACGGAACGAACCCCGGATGAACGCAGTTGACCGTGACTGCGGCGTCGTCCGGGAGCCGGTCATCAAGTTCGACCGTGAACGCGATGTTCGCCAGCTTTGAGCGGGCGTACGCGTCAAGTGAGTCGTACCCGTCCGTCAGCTGTAGATCGTCGAGATCGAGTGTCGCCCGCCGATGGATGTCTGAGGCGGTAATGACAACACGCGGGTCGGGTGCGTCACGGAGATGGTCGAGTAATTCGTATGTCAAGAGATAGGGGGCCAAGTGGTTCACCGCAAGGGTGAGTTCGATTCCGTCTGGACTCTCACGCCGTGATCCGGCCGAGAGTCCGGCGTTGTGAGCGAGGACGTCGATCTGGTCGTACTCGTGTTTCACGGTTGCTGCGAGGGACCGGACGGTAGATTGGGAGGCGAGGTCGGCCTGATGGAACGCGATCGATCCGCCAAGGTCGTTGGATTGTTCTGCGAGGGTGGCTCCCTTCGACTCGTCGCGGCCGACGACTGCGACAGTCGCTCCTCGTTGTGCGAGGTCAACCGCTGCCACCCGCCCGAATCCGCTCGTTCCACCGGTGAGAAGGATCGTGCGGTCGGAGAGATCGTCGGTCATGCCCCCTTTCGACGCCGACGGTCCAAAAGCGCGAGGCGTACGTACAGTGCGACTGCGCCACGAGCGGCGGAACCCCACGTCGGCGACTTGTCGTTCATGGCTCTCTTCGCGACAGTTGACGGTCAGACAGGACGTCAAACGACTCCTCAATGTCACCGAGCACAAGCAGTGCGTAGCACCGGAGATACGTCACGACAGGGACCTGCACAAGCGTCCAGATGACGAGCATTGAGAGTCCGAACAGAAGCGCGAGTGCGACGAGGACGACGAGCCCGATTGTCGACGATAACGAGACAGTCACGTGTATGATCGCGGCCACGATGAGAATAGGGATGAGAAGCACAATCGCGAGGATCCCGACTACGATCGAGGCGATGATTCCGGTCGCGACCGTCAACAAGAACGCGACCACGACGTACGCTAGATACTGTTTCCACGCGGTCTTGATCGATCCCCAGAGGCGACGCCAAGCCGCGAGGACGCCCGAGTCTGCCTGAATCATGAGGGGCACGACGAACACGGTCGTGAGTCCCGACACCAGCGCGTACAGGACGCTGATGAGGAAGACCACCGGGATCCCAACGAGGAACACGGTGAAGGGGACGGTAGGGTCACGTCCGGTCAGAATCGGGATAACAAGCAGCGCGATCCAGCCGGCAATCAGTGCGACCATCGGAAGCCCGATCGCGATCCGGAACCCGAATAGGCGGAGCCCCTGCCGCCAGCGCTGGCGCCAGTAGCGTCGGAGCGATACCGCGCCCGTGCGGAGCGACTCGATCAGTACGAACTCCATGATCGCGCCGATCAGGGCGAATAATCCGACGAGGAGGAGTCCGACAACGACGATCGCGATGACGAGCGTCACCACGTCGACCGGGAGGCTGAACGGGAGCTCCCCGTTTGAGACGTCTCCCGGCGGCGTCGACGTGTTGAACTGTGCCGTCGGGAAGCTTACCCCGCTTCCGACGAAGAACACGACAATCGCGAGTTTGAGCCAGCGGCGCAGATCAACGGGTGTCAGAAACTCTCGGGTGACACCGAACGCTTCCTCGATGTTTTCGACTGCGTGGAGGGCCATGGGGTAGAGGACGCAAACTGAATAGATAGCCCTTCTGGTGGTGGCTTTCAGGACCCATATTCATGCGCGCTCAGAAGATTGGGGTGACCGATATCACGTGGAAACCCAAGGGATGACTCGGCTCTGCGCTCATTCGGAGGCCGTACCTCATTACGCAAGGAGCCTCCGGTGAGTGTTTGCGGCGATCAATCCACCGCCAGCGATGACTGCAGCCGCTGCTGCCAGCGGATTGAAGACCCCGACAGCCAACGCCGCGAGCGCGATGCCGTTGTAGGAGAACGCGAGGAGATTGTTCTGTTTCACGCGACGACGAGCCGCCCCCGCGAGGTCGAAGGCGGTTTCCACGGAATGGATGTCGTTATCGACGATCGCGATATCGGCGGCGTCGGCGGCCAACGCCGTACCGCCGCCCAGCGAAATGCCAAGGTCGGAGGCGGCGAGCGCCGGCGCGTCGTTGGTGCCGTCTCCGACCATCGCGACCTGGCCATCAGATTTGAGCTGCCGGATCGTCGCAGTCTTTCCTTCCGGCGGAACCGTCGCAAAGACGTGCGTCACGGCGTCGTGCCGTTTGAAGAAGTCTGTTGCCTCCTTGTCGTCGCCGGTCAAGACGACGATATCCGTGCCTCGTGCTCCGAGCTGAGAGATGGTGTCGTCCCAGCCGTCCCGCGGCTCGTCTCCCACAACGATCAGTCCCTCTGCGATCCCGTTACGACCGACCACGACCGGCAGCTGACCGAAGCCACGGGCGTCGGCGACCCGCGACCGGATATCGTCGTCGACGGCCCACCCCTGTTCCGCGAACAGATCGAGGTTTCCGACGAGATACGACGTACCACCGATCACGCCTTCAATACCAGACCGGTGATTCGTGAACTCTTGTATCTGATCGATACCTTCCATTCTGGTGGCGTCGCCTGCTGGGTTCGACTGCCTCTCACGGTTGTCAGCGCTATCTGTGCCGGCGAACGCCGTCGTGATTGCGTTTGCGGCGGGGTGTGACGCTCGTTGTTCGAGCGCGGCGACGGCGTCAAGCAACTCCGCGGGCGCGTCCGCTTCTATCACCTCCATCTCTCCGGTCGTGAGCGTCCCCGTCTTATCGAAGACGACGGTGTCGACATCACGGAGCCGTTCGAAGACCGTTTCGTCGAAGATGATGATCCCGCGCCGGAGCGCACTGGAGAGGCTCTTCGCGACCGACAAGGGCGTCGCGAGTCCGAGCGCCCACGGCGAGCCGGCGAGGAGGACCAACAGCGCCAGGAGGACGACATCTGGCAGGCTCATCCCGAATGCGAGCGCACCGACGCCGCCAACCGCGGCGGCTCCGACGACGAGAAACACGGCGTACGACGCGAGTTGGTCGGCGTGACGCTGAACCCCGTGCGTCGCGCTCTGTAAGTCCCAGACGGCGGTCGTTATCCGGTCGACACTACTCGTTACGTCTGGGCCGACACGGATCAACGCGGCACCGTCCGTCACGATCGACCCTCCGATCACGTCGTCGCCGGCGCGTTTCAATACCGGAAGCGACTCACCAGTCACGATCGCTTCGTCGACGGTACAGCTGTCTTCGACCAGTTCGCCGTCCACCGGCACGCGTTCTCCCTGTCGAACGAGGACGACGTCGCCCGCATCAAGGTCCTCGACTCGAACTTCCTGAGTGTTCCCGTCTGAGTCGTACGTCCGCGCCCACTCGACCTGCGATATCGTGAGCTCGGTGAGTCGATCAAGTGCGCGCTGTTTGATCGACGACTCGTAGAACACCATCGCGGTGACCGCAGCCGTCACGACGATCGCGAGGTCGTAGAAGATGTCGTTCTGTCCAAGGATGACGGCGGCCGTACTGTACAGATACGCGCTCACCGCGGTGATCGCGACTAACAGGTCGGTGTTCGGACGACGCATTTTCAGACTGATGTACGCACCCCGCAACACCGGAAGCCCGGTGAAGACCAGGATGAGTCCGGTCATCACGAAGTACAGCCGGAGGAACACGAACGCACCCTCACTGTTTAGCCGGAACGCGCCCTCGAATATCGCGAGCGCTTGCCAGTCGAATATCGACGCGAGGTGTGCGGGATAGAGAATCGCGACGTACGGGACCAACAGAAACGCGCCGAAAAGAAATCCGACGGAGTATCGCATGCCCAAGAGTTGGTCGTCTCGCCGCTTTCGAATACCACCCATCTCCCGTGAGCGACGTGTCGTTCCACTGGTCTCACCCTCCCCCGTGGAGGCGTCGTCACGGAGGTATGCCGTGTACCCGAGCGTACTCAACACGTCACGCAGCGCATCATTCGAAACGGTTTCCGGATCGTGGTCAACTCGGATCGTCTCGGTAACATAACTCGCCTCGGCGGTGGTCACTCCCGGCTGTTTTTCGGCGAGCGATTCCAGGTACGCTTCACACGTCGCAGAGTACATACCGTCGATCCGCAGAAACGTCTGCGAACCGTCCCGATCAGGAAGAACCGCGTCTCTTGGCTGTGTTCTTTCGTCCTCAGGTGAGAACTGGGTACCATCAAGAGAATCAGCAGCTCCAAGCGTCGTGTACACGTCGTGACACCCGCTCGAACAGAATGCGCGCTCACCGGGGGTCTCAAATGTGGATGACTGAATCGATCGGCCGCACAAGGAACACTCTTTAGTCATTGTTGAGTGGCATGAATCGTCTCATTCGTCCGATAGCACGCAAATTCAAGCGGATATTGTAGTATAGGTCGCTGTTCAACATAGAAGTGGCGTAGTCCTAGTCAATCACTTCCTAAGGAGTCCAACAGAGCCCGAATGCTGTACCTTTTCTCCCGGTTTGCTGGCTTCGGCCATCCAGTCATTATTTATACATCTCACAATCATATTGGATATGGCCCTCCTCAAAGCTCCACGACTCCGCTGTGAGCAACTGATACTGCTCGTGTCGGTGACGCTGTTCCACATTTTCAATCGGCCACCCGTTTGGGCAGATGAGAAACTGTCCCAGTCGGATGTGACGACGGCTGAGTACAGCTCCACGTTCGACAGGTAGTACCCCTCCGATTGATGCTCTACACTGTCGGCGGAGTTGGATTTATTGCCCTCGGTCTAGCTATCGGCTGGTACGGACTTCGGCCGCTCGCGACTGTCCCAAGTATTCTCCGAGCCACTGTGAAGGACCCGAGCGAGGTGACGGATAGCGGGTCTTTTGTCGTTTCCCGCGGCGTGGTGAACGAAGCGAGCGAGACGCTTTCGGCACCGTTTACGGGATCGCAATGTCTTGGGTTCGAGTACGAGGTTACCGAACGACAACCGTTCGGGATCGGAATTCCATGGTTTCAGGCTCATCTCGACGATGGCGTGGCGACACGTCCGTTCACCCTTGATAGTGCGAGCGGGACCCTCACCGTCGTCCCATCAGCCAAGCGGTTCGCACTCGATACAGAATCAACGGTCATCACGGTCGGTGCCAACGAAACGCCACCAGAACGTATCCAACGGTTCGTCGACGTGCGAGACACGCTTGAACCGGTCGCACGATGGGTGCGAATTATTCCGGGACTTGGCACGCGGCGTTACGTCGAACGCCGGATCGATCCCGGTGAGGAGTATTTGATTGCGGGGCACACGGACCGCCAACAGAACGAGGTTGTCATCGCGGGTGATCTCATCATCACCGATCGCTCTCCGAGACAGCTTGTACTCCACCGGGCCTGGAGAGCGATATTTCCGATAGTGATTGCGTTGGTGTTCGTCAGTGTCGGCGTCGGAGGCATCGCTCTATGATCGACTGCTGTACGAAACTGATTGACCCTCTACGATGACACGAAACTCAACCGCTATCGCAACGCGCAGCCTGACGAAACGATTCGGGAGTGAGTCTGCCGTCGACGGACTCGAACTTTCCGTTGACCACGGCACGGTGTATGGTTTTCTCGGGCCGAACGGCGCCGGGAAGACGACGACGATGCGTATGTTGACATCACTGACCCAGCCGACAGACGGTCAGGCATGGATCGACGGGAATCCTGTCTCGGATCGCGATGCGATCAGAGAATCGATCGGCTATCTCCCCGAGGAACCCCCGGTCTTCGACGAACTCACCGGGCGCGAACAGCTCGAATACTTCGGTCGGCTCCGTGATATCCCCGCCACCGAAATGGAGACCCGAATCGTAGACTGGCTCGATCGGTTCGATCTCACCGACGACGCCGACAAGCGGATCGACGACTACTCCAAGGGGATGCGCCAGAAGATCGGCCTGATACAGGCGCTCCTCCACGAGCCCGATGTCGTGTTCCTCGACGAACCGACAAGTGGCCTCGACCCGCGAGCGGCTCGAACGGTCCTCGATGTCATCGCGGAGCTCACTGATGACGGTCACACGGTGTTCCTCTCGACGCATATCCTCTCGGTCGTCGAAGAACTCGCGGACGTCGTCGGCGTCCTCTACGAAGGCGACCTCGTCGCCGAAGGATCGCCCGCTGAACTGACGGCGCGGATGGAGGCCGAGGAGGGAACGACTCTTGAGGACGTGTTCCTCTCGGTCACCGCCGAACGCGGACCTGCCGCCCCCAGATCAGCTACAGAGGGTACTGGAGACGCCGCCGACTCACAGGACGAACAGGCTACAGACCAATGACGCGGGCGAAGCGTCCTCGGCTCATCGCCCGAACGGAATTCCGACGTCGCTGGCGGACGATGAAGGGCAATCCGATGCAGCTGTTGGCACTCGCGTTCGCGGCCGTAATGCTGCTCCCATTCTCGCTCGGCGGCGTGTTTGGTGCGTACCTTGCCGGAGGGTTCGTGGCCGGAAACGAGGCCGAACCACTCATCGAATGGACACGGATGGTGTTCGTTTACGGGTGGATATTCGTGGTCGGATTCGGCGGGTATCGCGCGTACGCTGTCGCCCTTCGTCCCGACAATCTCGATGGGTTGTTGACGACGGTCTCACATCGAGACGTGATCGCTGGCCTTGTGCTGACCGAGTTCGTGCTCTGGTCTGCGTTCTTCCTCACTGTCGGAAGCGCCGCCACAGTTGCATTTGCCGTCGGTGCCGGTTCACTACTTACGATCCCTGCCCTGTTGCTCACACTATGTCTTCTCCTTGCAACCGGGATTCCGACCGGCTTTCTCCTCGCACTAGGCGTGCGAAACGCCGGCGTTCGATCGCGGCTGCTCAGCCGCCTCCGAACACTGTTTCTCTTTCTATTTGGGATTGGGTACTTCGCGTTGATTTTCACGAATGCGTTCGCGTCGGTGTTGGAACCGATCTATCGAGTACTTGCCCCGACGCCGATCGACTGGTTCGGCGATCTCGCAGCAATCGGGCTTGGTATCGGAGCCTCTCCGCTCCGAGCGGTCGGTGCCGTGGGATTCACGGCCCTGGCTGCCGTCGCATCGGTTGTCTCGCTGTTCAGACTTGCAGAGTGGCTCTGGTACGCTGACGGCGTTCACATCACCCATGAGTCTGAGCGGTCGACTGACCAGTCCTCGTGGTTCGGTGGGCTTACGCGGATATTCTCACAGCCAGTCGTCGGAGTCATCACAGCCGATTGGAAACGTGCCCGTCGGTCACCGCTCTCGCTCTCGTTCGCGTTGTATCCGCTGATCGTGCTGGCCGGCCCAGTTGTCACGGCGGTCCAGACCGGTGAAATCGGCACGAGCCTTCCACTGTGGCTACTGATCAGTGGAACCTGGGTTGCCGGATCGCTATTCGCGCTCAACGTGGTGGGCCAAGAGGGCGCAGCACTGCCCATCACACTGCTCTCTGACGCGCCTGAACGCTCACTGGTCGTCGGACACGTCGTCTCTGGTGCGCTCCTCATAGCGCCGATAACCGTTACAACAACCGTCGTGGCGGGCATCTTGAGTCCACTCTCAATCGCAGTCGTGGTGAGTCTCGGCGTATCCGCACTCGTGTTGTCGGCCGTGTCGGGGGCGATCGCGACCGGAATTGGCGTCGGCTTTCCACGCTTCGAGGCGGTTAGCGTCTCTCGAAGCACGAAGGCGATTGTTCCGAGCGTCTTCGCCTTCGTGATCTATTCTGTGGTGGTGCTTGTCGTTGCACTGCCGACCGTTATCGCTCACTCCGGCATTGCAGGCCACGCACTCGCCTCATTCGTTGGTGTCGACCAGTTTGTAATCGGTCTCATTGGGACGGTTACTTCGGCCGTTCTCGCGGGTCTCGCCGGGGCTGTTTCAATGTACGTCGCACGAGATCGCGTGAGTGAGTATCGTCTTGAGTGAGGTCCAATAGTGACGTCAGTGACCCATACCTTTAGCTCGGATTCGATAGATCCATCCCACCTCTCTTCCCGCATTCATCCGACTGCTCCAAATCCTGTGAGCTACCCTACCCCCAAGGAGCGAACGTCGCAAGCCATGAGCGAGTAGGGTAGGTAGTCCAGTCGTAGAGGGTTCGAGACTTCGGAAGCGGGTGGCGATCGAGCATAATATTAACCAACAGTGTTGTGGTTTGGGAGCGTGTGTTGGTTAATCGGGGATCAATACCCTCCAAACCACTGTTCCAACGTGGTCGATGATGCCTGAGAAATCATCATTAGAACAGCACTTCGAAGATCAGTAATTATTTCAAAACTTGAATACGTAATATGGAGTATGTATGATCTCACGGGCTTTCAGCGCGACTTGCTGTACGTAATCGCCGGTCTGGATGACCCACACGGGCTCGCGATCAAAGACGAACTCGAGGACTACTACGAAAAAGAGATCCACCACGGCCGGCTCTATCCGAATCTCGACACGCTCGTTGAGAAGGGACTTGTCGAAAAAAGTCAGCGCGATCGACGAACTAACGAGTACACCACCACTCGCCGGGGCACCAGAGAGATCGAGGCGCGAGCTGAATGGGAAGCCGGGTATATTGACCACGACGCGTGATCGAACCGCTACGTTCGAGGACTGTTTGACTCTAGTACTTCACGTCCCTCAAAAGCCGAACCAAACTTCGAACTCGACTAAACACCCGACAGAGGAGCAACAACTGTTTGTCAATAAGAAGAAAATTTTATTATGATCGAGATCTAATTATGAACTATGAGTAAGACAGAACAGTCAAATAACTCTGAAAAAGAGATCGTCGCCGTCACTAAGCACGGCCAGGCGACCATCCCAAAACGGTTCCGCGAGAAGCTCGGGATCGAAGCGCCTGGGAAGGTATTGTTCCGGGAAACCGAAGATGGAGAGGTGATCGTTGAACAGGTCCGCTCACCGAGCGAGATGCGCGGCTTTGCCGCCCGTAGCGAAGCGAGTACGGACAAGCCTGCGTCCGAGATCCTCAAAGAGAAACGCGACCAGGACCGAAAAGAACGCGACTCGCAGTTCTCAACTGAAGAGTAATGTCGGTTCCTGACCGCGTTGTCTTCGACGCCGAGCCACTGATAGCACACGCCGACGATGAACCAGGCAGCGAGATTGTAGAAGAGTATCTCGACGCGGTCGCAGTCGAGGACACCGTCGGCTACGCCAGCTACGTGAATCTCGCTGAGATCCGGTACACAATCGCCCGAAAGTACGACCGAGACACAGCCGACGAGTATCTCGACTGGCTGACTGATCTTGGTATCAAAACGGTAGATGTCGGCGATACTTGGACGGACGCCTCGGAGTATACGCTCAAGTATAATCCTGCGCTTGGCGACTCGTTCGCGCTGGCAACGGCTGAACATGTCGACGCGACGCTCTTCGTTGGCGGTGACGACGATTATGACGACGTCTCCGATATCCCGATCGAACGGTTCCGCGATGGTTCCGCGTAGGCACCCGTTCGAAGAACTCCAAATCGGTGTAGTTGACGGAGAACCGAAAAGCCATGAACTAACTATTCAGTGCCCGGCTGCGGGATGCGTATCGTCGTCTCGGTCGGCATCGATCGGTTCGTAGTCGTAGTCCATCCCCACGGGAGTGAAGCCAGGAACGTAGCTGAACCGTTTGCCAGGTTCTCTGTAGAACATCAAGGGGAGACTCCCCCGATCGTCACGTACCCCATACTCTGGAGGCCATTCGTTGAGTTCAGCCGACAGGCTGTACACTTGGGGGGCAGGAAGCGCTCCACGTTCAAGATCTCGCAGATCGAGGACCCGAACTTCGAAGTGACGGGCGAGTTTCTCAGCCCGAGGTGTGAGCTCGGTCGTATGACAGAGGACCGGCATTGCCCGACAGGCAAACGCTATCGTACACAGCCGGAAGATCTTCGCCGGGGTGATCGTGTCGCTCGTCCAGTCTTTACATTGGGCAACGATCCAATCGCTCGGCTTGTGCTGTTTTGTCTTTCGGGTGGCGACGACGTCAACCTCGAGATTGAACAGTTTCTGTCGAGTCGCTGCTTGGTATCCCCACCGAATCAACGCCCGCTGGAGTTGATACTCAAGCCACCGCCCATCGCCAACCCCACGCCCAGCCACGTCTACATAGACAGATCGGTGACTGGAGAGTTTCTCAAGCAGCGTGGAGTTGTCCGTCGACCCCTCAGAAAGTGCGTCCTGAAGAATGACGATGTGGTCTCGAATCGTTTCGAGTGTTTGCTCGATCGAATACTCTTGTGAGGAGTGGTCGTACCCCTGAATGGAGAGATCCTCAAGCAGCCGATCGAGACGTAGTTTGATGTGATACAGTGCCTGAGCAGGGTCGTCCCACGTCACCACCTCATGATCGCCTTGGGACGGGCGATGCTCTGTATCCGCAAGCTGTCGACGGATCGCTTTGAGCGCGTAAAGCGCGAGGAACAACCGCCGCCGTGTGGTGACAGCTTGGACGGTCGTAAGTGTCTCCTCGTCTGAGAGACCGTCCCGGAGCGTCTCGATCGCGTCGATAAGCTGGGTGAGTCCACGATCGAATCCCGGTGGAAGCGAGAGTGTTTCGTCCGTCATTGAGAGAGCGGGCTGGGAGTGAAGTCGTGGCGAGTCAGTGCGGTTTCTGAGAGCGGTAGGAGCGTTGGCTGTCCGTGAGTGCGAAGGTGGTGGTAGAACTCGTCTGTCGTCGCAGGATACCACTGTGGGCTATCGCGCTCCCGGTAGCGGAGGTCCCCGTCGACGGAGACGACTACACCCTGCTCGGTGGTGGCCGTCTTCGCGAACACGAGCGCAGGCGGATCCGGACGAGCCCAACTGTCGCGGGTCCACTCGAGCATCGTTTCGATCGGTGTGGGATCGACTGGCTCTGGATACCGCGCCGCTGCTGGAGCACGTATCGCGACGTTGTCGAGGCGATCACTCCCACAGGGACGCCACTCAGCGCCGGTCCACTCCAGTTCACGACGGGTCCACGTCTCGCCAGTGCTGTCGGGCTCGAACCGGAGGCGGCGAGGCGGAGCACTCGGTGGGTCCCACTGGAGGAGACATGTCCCGTCATCAGCGAGTGTAGCGTCCTCAGTTCGACGACGATACGCGAACAGTGCGGCGTCGATCTGTGCCCGTGCCTGCCGTAGTGTGGAGAGTGGGTCATCCCCCGGCATGGTAGGGGCCTCAGAGTCGTTGACTGTCTCGAACAGCCGGTGGAAACTCGTGTCGATGTCTCTGAGCGTCTCTAGTTCTGGCTGATACTCGGTCATTGGGACTCCTCCAAATCTGGCTTGTAACACGCAGTCTGGAGTCGGCGGATGTGTTCGGCGAGGGGTTCGGTCGCGTCTGTCGGAGAGACGGACTTCGATCGGTCATCAAACGCGATTGCGCCGCACTCATCGAGCGTCTCGAGATGCGATTGGGTCAGCGAGATGTAGACTGAGGTGCGTTCGTTGCTCCTGATTTTACTGGGGTCAATCGCATTCTCTATGGCGGCGATTTCGACGGCCAGATCACCTGCGGTAGTTGCTCCATGCGACTGTGAGAGTGAGAGCAAGACGCGCCGGCGACGACTGTTTGCGATCGCGTTGAACGCACGGTCTGGATCCATCGGGATGGCGAACGAGGTCGGATCGTCGGTGGGTTCGGTCACTTAGACCGACCCCACGATGATTGTTCGACCGGCGTTTCGCTGGCGATGGTTCGGCGGGATTTGAGAACTGGACTGTGCGACGCGATGTGTCAGTAGGTCAGTGTCAAGTGAGGTACTCTGGAAACCAGAGTTATCACTCCTGACCCTGTTTGGGTTGATTGCTGTCATTGAGTGGCAGCACGACTCCTCCGGCGTCTCAGCGCCGGAGGGTTCCGTCAGGAATCGTGCGTGAGTTGAAGAGGGTCGATTGTGACATTTATATGAGTGTCACAAACTGAGAGCCGAGTATTTGGCCGCTTGAACGCCTCTAAAGCAGATGTTGGATTGTGTTCTTAATCACCTCTTAAATCACGCACCACCTCAACTGGTGGTTAAAAATAATCCTTCACTACGGGGGCTCTTCTCTATCTACGCGATTGGGATGGGGTGATGAATAGGACCGCGGCCACAAGACCGCTGACAGCGCCGTGAGAAACAGTTGACTTCCCAAATGTGGAAACGGACTCAGTCATCTATCAAATGGCACAGCGGGTCCAGCAGGCGGGCTCACCAACGGTGGTCGAACACCGGCAAGTGGGTGGGAGTGGCCAATATGTTGTAACTGGTGAAGGTCTAGAGGGGGACGGTTTTGAAAGGTGGCAGCTACAAGTGTGACGAGAGTACCGAGGTCCCAGTAGAGCGATTTCGGACGAGTTCCGTATGAATGTCGATACAGAAACCATCCAGGACCGATGTACCGATCCCGTGTTTGAGCGGGGGCAAACCTATCGCAGGGAGGGACGGATCCAGCAGCTCGACCGGTTCGACGATCTCGTGTCGGCCGTTGTCAGCGGATCGAACCCGTACGACGTGACTATCAAATTCGGTGGCCGAAGTCTTGAGACTCAGTGTACCTGTCCATACGACGGCCATGGCGACTGCAAACACGTTATCGCGGTGCTCCTCGCTATCGCAGACGACCCGCCAGAAGATGAGAGCGAGCGTATCGAGGCTCTCCTTGCGGACGTCCCTGTCGAAGAGCTGCGTGCGTTCGTCCACGGGATTCTTGCCACTCACAGTACAGTCCGAGAACAGTTTCTCGCGCAGTTCGGTGACGAACACAAATCGGTCGGTGAGTACCGCGAGGAGATCGGACGCTTGTTTGAGCAACATGCCGATCCGACGGTGTTCGAAGCGATCGACTTCTCCCGATTCTTCAACATTGCCGAACAGTATCGTGAGCGCGATCGATACCTCGCTGCTGCAACCGTCTATCGGGCAGTGTTCGAGGAAGTCGATGAGAATTTTAATTGGATCGACGGTTCCTACGACCACTACGCACAGATTATCCAGACAGCTCTCGATGGATACATCGACTGTGTCTTGGCAACCGATCCCAGTCCGGAGGACTTCGAAACGTACGCGGGTGTTTTGGAAACACGGGCATCGACAGAGTCAGAGATTAACAACAGGCAGTTCTGGCGAGCACTCGACGACCTCGAAGATCGATACGACGAATAGACCACTACGATCTCAAAACAGCGACTCCAACTCCCCGTCACTATCCATCAGCTCCGAGAAACGGCCCTCACTCTCGTCAGTGATCTCCCCGAGATTCTGTTGTGCTTCGATTGCGACTTGCTGGAGCTCTTTCACTCGCGGGACGTTCGTCACGCCACCGAGCAGTACGAGTGCCGCGACCGTTCCCTCACCACGTCGTGGATAGTCACCACCACGGACCTCCATCGATCCGGTCTGTTCTTCGAGCCACTTGCGACCGTGCTCGATTCCCTTCCGGTTGAGATACTCTGGCGGACCGGCAACGATGAGCAGCGCCCGCTCTGTCCCGCTCACCTCACAGGGCAGCGTGAGCCGACCGAGTGTTGCTTTCCGGACGAGACTCGTGATTCGGTTGGTGGCCTCGGTACTGTCGATCCCGTTATCTGTATTGCCACGGAGTCGCGAGAGCAATCCCTTTCGCTCTGGCTCGTCCACCTCGACGTCGGCGTAGCCTAGCGAAGAGATTCCGCCCCCTTTGAGCGTATTGATGATCTCCGAAGAGTCAACCACGCTTTCAGCGACATCGCTTCCCTCGGTTATCTCGCCCGCACTGAAGAGCACGCCGAACCGCTGGACCAACTCCTCGTTGATCGCATCGAACCCTTCGCCAACGGATTCACCCGAGCTGCGCCAGGCGTCGTTGTCGAATAGCATGAGATTGTCCACCTCATCGACGAACGTCTTGAGCGATCGAGCGGCGTTCAGCGTGTAGATCCCACCCTCATCGCTCCCGGGCAGGATACCAAGCCCGTACACTGGCTCGGTGTAGATTCGCTTGAGGTTCTTGGCAATCACGGGTGCCCCACCCGACCCCGTCCCGCCACCAAGCCCCGCAACGACAAGGAACGCATCGATCTCGTGGACTGGCACCGAGTCGAGTGCTCCTTGGATCTCGTCAATATCCTCCTCGGCCACTTCTGCGCCCAACTCGTTATCTGCTCCCACGCCGTGTCCCTTCACTCGCGATTGCCCGATCAGGATCCGGCGGTCTGTCGGGAGGTGGTCGATTCCCTGGAGATCTGCTTTCGCCGTGTTGACGGCGATCGCTCCCCGAACGATATCAGCGCCTGTCCGTGCGTCGTAGGCCAGGAACTCGTCGACCACCTTCCCACCCGCCTGCCCGACCCCGATCAATGCGAGTTTCATGTGAACACACCACGTGTGACTACGCGGGTTGGACGTATAAAACTTGGAAGAACACTGGAAAACCGGTGTGGGGGTCCATGAATAATGTAATCGACCCAGAGCACTCGCAAAATGGTGTGGTCAATGAGAGACAAGACAAAATGGAGTGAATAGCCCTACTGGAACCTGTGTGTCGCGACTCGTCGGCCGTCGGTTTCGCTCACTCGTTGGAGGGGCGGTCTTCTGAATCGTGGTACCAGCCATCTCCGCCGAAGTACGGGTGCGGTGTGACGAGGTCGACGCCGGTCGTTCCTTCGGGCAGCGGCATGTTCCCGATCTCCTCGCTCTGCGCTTCGATCTCTTCGCTGAACTCCCCATCCAGGTTGATTCCGAACTCAACAAGCATCCGCTCGACCTTGATATCGATCTGCTCCATCTTGATCCGCTGGTGGCGGTTGTTCACCCCTTCTCGAAGGAGCAGTTCATGTGCCCGTGTTTTGGGGATGTCGTGGTAGTCTGCAATCTCATCGATGAGGTCCGCTAATTCGTCGGCTACGTAGCCGGAGATTTTCGTCGGCATCGCGATGTCTCTCGCGTAGTGGGTAATCAATGTGTCTGGTGAGTAACAAGGATTGATAATCAGTAGACATCCTCAATAACACTAGGGACTAGTCATGACTCTCCTAGCAGCGAGTGTCCTCACGCGATTCCCAACCGGACTGTGGAGGCGGTCATCGCTACCCGCCTGGTTGTATCTGCCCTGCCCGCAGCTCGTTGTCTCTGCCTGTCCCCACACTGAAAGTGAGTGGCTGTGTTGACGCGACTGTCTCTACCGGACGTCGGTCGTCGTTCCTCCGTGGGTGTGCCCGCCGGGATGTCTACTCGCTTGGTTGCGATAGCCACTCTGTCCGGACGGGCCACCTCCCGATCGGCGTCTGTCTCAACTTCTGACCGACTCGTCTCTCCCTTGCTAATTCAGTATCTGATTTCTGATACACTCTCTGCGACATCTCGCCCGATCTCATCTGTCTCTCCCTACTTCTTGGCTCCGGCCCGTCTCCTCGCCACGCGACCGACCTTCTGGCTAATTTGCTCTCAAAGCCCCTAACATTGTGAATTCACGGAACCTAACCACAGGGGAGGAGAGGTATATTAGAGCATCTCTAAAGCTCTCTCAGGCCCTCAGAACCCAACCAGCGGGATTATCGGATAGGGTTAGTTAATGAAGAAACACCTCTATGAGCTTCCCGTCTTGTCATTATTTCATATATCAACAAACAAATAGTATTCATTACAAAGTACCCCAACTCGCTTCCTGTCGTGTCATTATTAGCTGTGTTTTTGGATTCAACAGTGTTCATTACAGAAGGGTCGCATCTGCCCACCGTCTGGTCATTATGGAATTAATGAAAAAATACGCCTAACCCGCCCCCGTCTAGTCATTAACTCTTGTTGTCGGAAGTGTCAATATGTTTGTGAGTGGCATTTTCTGTTTCATTACAATATGCCTGTATTTGGCTCTCGTCGTGTCATTATTGATTTCATGAACAGCTCCCGATTCTACGGTGCAGTCTTGTCATTACATCTTTGATGAGATTGGGCCGGACTCTTGGATCATCAAGAAATTGGTTAATGATAATCTTCCTAATATCGCCCCCCGTCTTGTCATTAAGGGTTTAATGAGGAGAGGGTACTTTCGCGGTCCCGTCTTGTCATTAATTAGATTCTCTACCCAGCTATTGTCTTATTTATTATATATGGAACGATTTCGTTTGTGTATCTGGGTCTGAGAATTGACGCTCGGTGGTCCTGTCGCGTGGGCGGTATCCGCACACGATACGATCTGGGTCGCCTTTCTTCGTTAGTTTGTTTTGGTCTCTGCCAGATGAGGGTTCGTTGTATTAGTGATGGATGAAGCTTCTCAGAGTGTGGGTGAAAACAATTCTATGGCCCCAGATTGTTGTTCTAGATGGTCACAGATTGTGGTCTACACGGCCCTAGTTGGCCGCGAGATATTGCCGAGACAACCGTGAGATATTGCCGAGACGACCGCGAGATATTGCTGAGGTAGTTGCTAGTCGTCTCCTAGATCCTTTCTGAGTTTGTTGATGCCGAAGATTTTCTGCGCGCCATCTGCGTCGAGTTCGCCACTGACTTTCTCGAAGTTGTCTGATTCTCGTGCCTCAATATAGCCGAGCTGACCAGTGAGCGACGACAGCAGCTTCCGCATCCCGTCGACATCTTTAACGACCCAGATGGCGTCGGCATCTGCGTCTCGGAGTTTGAAGAAGTCGTCTACGACGTGTCGTCGCTTCTCCGGAGACAGCTCAACTTCGATGACTTTGTCCCGATCGTCGGGAGATTCCTCTGTCGCCTCGACGTAGAGATCGAATTTGAGTTCGCTGCCCTCAGGGGTGTAGTACATGTATGTCTCGTAGCCGAGCCCGTCGTAGTATGCGTCAATGAGCTTGACGCCGACTCGATGTTCTGGGCTTTCCCGACCGTACTCACCGCCGTCTCGCGGCGCGAGATTCTTTCCTGCGACGACGGTGGCTTCGTCTGTCGGCCAGTAGTACGCCTGTCTGTTTCCGAGTTCGAACTTCTCTAAGAACCCCCACTCGATGAGATCGGGTGCCGTCTCGCTGTACGGGAGGACCTTCATCGAGTCCTTGATGTGGTAGCCATTGAGCCCGTCTGTGAGAGCGTCGAAGACCATCCCGAGGAACGCCGCGTGGTCGTCTGTGAACTCCTCGGAATCTTCCGGAGCTTCCTCTCCATCGTCCGAGTCTTCGTCGTCATCTCCTCCAGATTTCACGCCGCTGTCCATGTCGATCGCTTCGTGCTGCCGGTTGACGCAGTGGCGATCTCGGCTTCTCTCACGAACCATATCCGCGCGAGAGCTGACGTTGAACGGTCCCGCGCTGTGCCCTGGCGGGATGGGAAGTGGTCGGAGCGTGAGTATCTCTGGCTTCTGTTTGTGGAAGCCCGTCGACGGCAGCTGGACGATCCACTCCCCTCGGCGGAGCCCTGCGATGCGGTCTTTGATCTCGTCGTTTTCGAGATCTTCGTGGAACAGCGACTCGGCTAAGAGGTCGTCCGTCGCGACGTTGCCGATGATCTTCGTGTTGATGTTGTTCAGGATTTCCTTGTACGCACGTCGGTTATCCTGCGGGTTGTCCCCGAGAACCTGCTCGGGATACTGCATGATGAGCCCGAGCGAGAGGTTGAACTCACGCCCTTTCGGGAGGAGTTCTCGGTAGACGATTTCGTTGCGAGCGATGTTCGCAGACTCCTCGATGATGACGTTCGTGATGTATTCATCATCGTCTGGCGTCCAGATGGATTGGGCCGAAGTCCACAGGTGTGAGAGGAACAGGACCGTGAACACTTCGCTGCTGGCCCCGCGCAGACTCCCCGTGTCGATGAGGACGACCTTGTTCGAGTTGAGGATGCTCTTCATGTCGAGCATCGGAATCTGCTCTTGGTTGTACCAGTTGGTGTCCTCGTTCCAGTACTCCTCGTCGACTGTGTACGACAGCATATCCCAGATGAAGTCGCGCTCTTTCAGCTTCCGGATCCGGTTGAGGACCGCGTCGGTCGTGTTCATGAACTGGCGCGCGTCCTTCTCAAGGTGGGATTCGAGGATGGACGTCACCTGCGTGTCGACCGTTCGCGGGATGGCCTTGAGAACCGTCTCGTAATCCTTGTCGAGATCCTCGACCTGCTTGCCGAACTTCTGGAACTTCTGTGCGGCCTCCATGAGTTCGCCGATAGAGAAGTAATCCTTCCCGTGTTCGCTGTCGAACAGCGCCTTGATCAGGTTGGTGAGGATTTCGTTCGCGACGAACGCCTGCTCCACTGTTTTCTTCCCGAGGACGAATCTGAGCAGCTGGAAGTAGTGGTCGATGATGTCCTGTTTGGCTGTCTCTCGTGCCCGTCCTGCGCCCTCTGTGAGCGGTCTGAGGTCGAAGAAAGGCATCCCCGGAACCATCCCATCTGCTTCCGGGATTTGGATGTATTCGACCTCGGAGACGTTGCCGAACAGCGTCCGGTGACACCGCAGGTAGTTCTCACACATCTCGCCGTCTTTGGGATCGATGAGGATTGTCGGCCCCTCGAGACTGTGGTGGGTGGTGAGCATGTCGTTAATCGTCGCGACCGTTTTCCCGCTCCCAGTCGTTGCTGCGCGGATGTAGTGCTGGGTGAGATGGTCTGCCGATAGCGACAGTGCGTCTCGCTTCGCGAGGTGGTCCCACCACTCGTTTTTCTCCTCGATGGCGCTGATTTTCTCTGGTCCCTCAGAGTTATCTCGGAGTGCTGTGACGGCGTGACCGATCGTCATCCCGGTCGAGAACTCCTTGAAGACTTCTTCGTTCGGGGAGGTGAGCGGGGACTGAGCCGTCGGTCTCCCACCGGTTCCGCCCCGACTCGCTTTCGGGAGCGTGTCGATTGACGGGACCGTGATGAAGTTTGAGAGCTCGTCGATGTTACAGACGAGGATGGGTTTTCGCCGCGACCAGGACTCAAGCCCGTTGGGATAGGTGATGCCGTGGTGGAGCATCCGCTTGTACTCAGGTTCGTTCGTGCCGAGGTAGTTCCCCTCGATCGAGTAGAACTTCCCACTGAGCTGGTTGAGCGAATCTTGGAGATTCCGGGCGCACTCGGTGTCTGATGTCGCCGCTCGGAGGGTGACGTTGTACGTGTGAGATGGGTCTTTCAGGTCGATCTGTCCCATCCGTCCCGTGCCTGAGCGGTAGCCTGCTGTCTGAGAGTCGTGGATTGAACCGCCGATTTCGTGGGGCGTATCACTACGATGGCGCTCCTGTCGCTCTTCGTCAGAGACGCCAAGGACCCCGTCGAGAAGCGTCCGAAGGACAAGGCCGCCGGTCGTGTGGACGCCCTGTTTGAGGTTTCCTTTCTGGCGTTCGGCCTTCGGAGACCAGTCTGCGCGTGGCTCGAAAACCGCTTGAAAGACGACCGAGCCCTCCGTTTGGATGATGGTTTCGAGGAGATTGGAGAGTGGCGAGCGTTCGATCGTTTCGTTGTCGAACGATGAGAGCGTCGTCATCCAGTCTCGTCGTTTCTCCTCAACGCCCTCCCAGCGAACCATCTCGGGGACATCATCGAAGACGTTCGTGATGTCAAAGTTTTCCCGTCCGAATTCGAAGTTCTCTGGATACTGCGATCTCGTAGTGCTTTCGAGTCGGTCACAGGTGACTTCGCCACGCTCTCCCGGCCCGATGAAGAACTTGAACTGGACTTCATCCTCGGGCTTGTAGATGATGAATTCGAAGTTGGGGGAGGATTCGATGAAGGGAATATGGAGATCCATATCAAGCGGGAGCTTCCGTCCGTTGCCAGATCGATGGAGTCCGTACAGTTCTCGTTTGACCGTCTCTGAGTTCACCTCCTCACGGACCGGAGTTATCTGAATGTATTCTTGTTCGGATTCGATCTGTTCGATGAAGTCTTCCGCTTCGTCACCGTTGAGTTCCCCACTAAGTTGGGGGTCGGCAGATGACTCATAATTTGCTGGAAGTTCCGAGAGTCTGGAGTCAGGAGAATTGTTTGAGGCGTCCTCGAAGATATCGAACTCGCCTTCAGATTTCTTCGGTGTGGGACTTCCTTCCTGCCTGTTAGATGGATCATTTGGCGCCGAGGTTCTGCTGTCGACACTGCTGTCAGAACTCTCATTCAAGGGATACGGCTGGTTTTCATAAGGTTCCTGTGGACCGGCGGGTCCTCCAGGTGATGGAGGATCGCCTTTCCGGTGATTGTCTTTTTGACTCACCATAAAAAATTCGACACAACCGGGTTAAATGAGTCTTTTGGGGGGTGCTGAGGCAATATTCGGGCTAGAATTTAACCAACAGGGAACTGACATTCTAACTCAATATCCCTCTACTACTCAGAATGAACAATTCCGGGATCAAGCCCCGAGGCACTCGACCTGCTCATCTGTAGATCATGGTTCGTGTAACACTCAGTCGAATCTCTTTCCGTAAGTGTCGATCACTCGCATCTCCATGACTTGATGCGGTTCAGTGATATGAAGAACGCTGCCGTGGTGGTTACGAACGCAACTGATTCCTCAGGAGAATCCTACGGAGGAGCAATCGTCGACCACTCGGTTCCGTTCCGTCTCCAGATCTAGAAGACCTTGGGCGAGAAGCGTCGTATAAAGCTTGTCGATGCACCGAACCTCAAGCATGGGGAAGTAGGGCTTACATCGAACAAGGGCAATTCGTCTCGGAGTAATCCCCTCATCGGTCGATTTCTTCCAGAGCTTCCGTAGCGACATCGCCCAATTCCCCGGCCTCGATATGTGAGTAGCGCTCTCGGACCATCTCTTCGGAGTTATCGAGATAGCGGGCCGCCACCGTGTACCCAAACGCGCGGACAAGTACTTCACCCATCCCACGACGGCCGCCGTGCGGAGCAAGATAATCGTGTTTCGGATGGTCGATGTCGATCTCTGCGTCATCCGAGAGCCGTTGGAGAATCGACCGTGCGCCGTCCGTCGTAATCGATGGCGGCCGAAAATCCTCATCAAGCGCTAGCAGTAAGTCGCGAGCGTACTCCTCACGGCGCTCAGTAATTGCTTCTAGGCGTTCCCCTCGGTCGGCTAGCTCATCCTGGACGAGCCCTGCGAGCGTCCGTTGGTCGAACGTCGGAAACACCGGCCAGCGCTCCGTCGGTGGGTCCATAAGTCGACGATAGCTCCGCAACGGCGAGATCACCGGGTCGGGGAGACTGGCGGCGTCCCACTGCTGTTTTTTCCGGTAGACGTCCATGCTCCCGTCCTCGAGCGAGAGGTCCTCCCAGCGGACGCCGCGCCGGCGCGGGTCGTTCGGATCCCGGAGGAGTTCCCCCACGCGGACGGCCGTGTACGCGAGGACGAACACCAAAGCCCGGTCACGAGCCGCCTTCAGCGCCACATAGCGCGCTCGCTGCTTGTCGGGGTGATCAGTATCCTCCGAAAGTGTCGTGTACGCTTCGACGGCATCGCGAGCCCGTTCGTCGACGTGGCGGGTGAGAGCGTGGCGCTGTTCGGACGTCCAGGCCTGCTGGTCACCGGGCTTGCGGCCGTCGTCCTCCGGCAGCGGCGCCATCGCGCTCGCCCGCTGCGCGTAGTGCGCTTCGAGATACCCCTCATTGACGCACCAGCCACACCACGCAGAGATATAGCGATAATAGGTTTGGACGGTGTTCTGTTTGAGGCCACGGTCACCAGCGAGATGCCGGGCGTACTCGCGGAAGACACGTTCGTCGAGATCGTCGAAGGTGGGATCACGATCGACATTGTCCGAGACGATTCCTGTCCAGTCGTCGCCGCCGCGGTCGCCAGCGGCCCACTCGGAAAACCGCTCGAGTTCGCGTGCAGCGTTACGTCGGTAGTTCCCACCGTCGCCACCGCGGCCCTTCCCCTTGTCCTGGAGGTAACGTTCGAAGCTGTCGTCAAGAGCGTATTCAGACTGGGAAGACCGATCGTCGATCATCGGTCTTCACCTCGTTGGTGTGTTACCGGAATTCGTCGGCTGTGATCATTTCGAGATATTCGACGCTGACGTACCGAAAGTCGATACGGTCGCTGAAGCCATGTTGCGGAAGAAGCGTCTCGGCGGCTCCTCCTGCGGGTTTGTCGGTCGTTAAGAGCACAACGTGATCGGCCCGTCCAGTGTCGAGTAGTTGGGCAACAAGTCCGACGAGTGCCGTATCCGCTTTCTCGATGCTGTCCTCGTCGCGGTCGGTCTCGCTGGCGATGAACCGACGCGTTTCGTCCATTACCGTCGAGACGAGTGGGTTGGCGTAGTCGAGCTCGTCCGCAACAACGATCCAGCCTTCTTCGAATCCATCGGGATAGGGTATGTTTCCGGAGGGATATTCGTCTGCAACAGGATCGCCCCCGAGTTCCTCGTAAACGCGCTGTGGGATCCGTAGCGAGACATCGGCCTGTCGGAGAGCTCGACGAAGCCGTTGAAATTTGTTGTTGTCCGGTCCACCACACCGAACGAAGACGCCAGTATCGGCGATATAGACCGTTGTCATGTAGCCGCGTCGGCGTACTCGGTGGCAACTGGTTCCAGCGCTTGGAGGATAATCTCAGCTTCAAGCGGAGAGAGGTCAAGTTCCCGGGCTGTGATTCGATGGTTGACTGTCCCGTCGACGTACTCGTAGGCATATTCAAGTGCGACAGCAAGGCCGTCGAGGCCATGGCGCTCAATGTAGACGTCGATGTCTGTGTCCTTCTCGCGGCGGGCAACAGCGGCGATAAGTGCTGGCGTGATTGTTTGGGTCTCGCCGTCGGCCGAAAGCGTGAGGGCGATTGACTCAGCATCGTATTCGTACGGGCGCTGGTCGCGAGTTTTCTGTACTAATCCCGCTGTTTCGAGGTTCTGGACGTAGTCGTAGGCAGTTCCCTGCGGGATCTCGAGCTGGTCGAGGATCTCGGAAACAGTGGTGGGGCCGTGCTGCAAGATGTAGGCGTAGATGCGGGCGAGTGCGGGAGTTTCGAGAAGGTCGGCCACCGTCTGGAGCTGCTGAATGGGTGGCTGGCCCGATTGGGGAGGTGATTGCGCCATCTTGGTTATGAATTATGGATAATTCATGATAAGGCTTCCGGCGACAGATTGGAGTTCGCAACAGATCCGAGACAGGCTGGGGGACAGCCGCTAGTAGCGTCTCTACCCCGGGGGAAGCGTCTTTCTGAGCCGATTGTACCATTCGTGCTTCTCCGACGGCGGCGGGGTACTTCAAAGTGGTCGTGATTATCCAAGTAATCATAAGTAGCGACCTAATCGCCAATTCCGGCGAAATCGCCCTTCTCAGCCCGCGTGAGATAACAAATACATCTTTTAAAGTGTATGACGCTATACAGAATCTCTCTCGGTGGGAAGTTGAGACTACGGCGGCTATAGCACCGCTGGTATGCACGATATCAGCCGAACCACCGAACTTGACACGGTTCACACTCGGGCCGGGACACCACTTCCAGTTAGTATCCCAACTAGAACTGCGTATTTGAAGAGATCAGAACAGCGCTGCCGCTCGTTACTCCTGTTCTCACTGGCTCAATATCGGCGATTACCCGACTCCAGTTTCCTTCTTCAACAGTGTGAGCGTATTGTCCGCAGTCACAATCGGGGAATGCTCGTACTCACCCGTCAACTCGACTTGCACGAGGAGGTCGACGGCCCGCCAGATTGAGTACAGCAGACAGGCGAACGCGAAGTAGAAGAATCGCAGTACGAAGTTCTTCGAGGTTGTCGCGGCCATGAACCGCTTAATGCTCCGGTAGCCGCTCTCGATCTCCCAGCGATAGCCGTACTCACTCAGCAGTCCCACATTACCGTTGCACATGAACACCGAATACTGCCGGTGGTCAGTGTGTTCAGAATTCTCGTTTCGACGGTACACGAGCGTCGTCTGGTGCCACTCATTCTTGCCCAAGTGGAGCTTACGGTCGTTCACGTATCGATCTGTCTCACTCTTCAAGAGTCGTTTCGCCTGGGCTCTCTCGCTCGTGTGCATCCGCTTTGGGACGACGTACGTGAGCCCGCGTTGGCTAATCATCTCCAAGACGTGTTGGCTGTCGAATTCTCTGTCCATCAGCACGCTGTCGACGTGGACGAGGTCCTCAGCCGAGTCAAGTAGATCCTCGACAATTTCCAGCCGACTCTCGCCACGCCGCACCGGCCTTGCGTCTAAGACAATCGGGACCGCATTACCGACGAGCTGGACGGTCGCCCACTGATAGGCGTATTCGTCGGTCTTCTCTTTTGTCCCGATGATCTCATCCTCGTGACCTGTTCTATCACCGGTGAAGGGCTCAGCTTCAGTGATGTCGATGGCCACGATTCCGGCTCGGAAGAACTGCTCTGTCTCCGCGACTTCATCCAATAGCCGTTTCACGGCCTGACGGTACATCTCACGAATCTCCGCTATCGAGAGGTCACGAATCTGATCACGATGGGCGTGCCCCAGAGGTGTCCGACTACGCGTCGACTCGTAGATGAAGCTCCGAGCCCCCTCATTGGCAGCTAAGTTCTCGCGGAGGCCGAGATAGGTCTGTAAGTCCCAGTAGGCATTCTCGTGGATCTCACAGCCCTCTCCGCGATCCATCGAGAACGCCGGGAAGACAACGCGACTGACGTGATCCGTGATCGTTCCCGCCTGTTCCAGCACGGTCTGCTCGTCCGGATCGGAGTCTCCGGTACTGTCTCCTCGCTGAGGGAGCGTCCTGTCCGGGTCACGCGGAACGCTCACACCCGCGTTTTGGGCATTGATCAGGGCCGTCCGGGCAGCCGTCTCAACCGTCTCGCGTAACTCACCCGTGAAGCGCTCGTGCCAGCTACGCCAGAGCGTCGACTGATTCGGAACGCTCTCGAGTCCGAGTTGCTCACGCAATTCAGGGTGGCACTCGAGGAATTCGACGAGTGCTGTCTCGTGGTCCCATCCGTGGAGTTCTTTCAACATGAACACTCGAAAGAGGGTGTCCATCTCGTAGCTCGTCGATCCCGCATAGCGGTCATGGGTCTCGAATTTGAAGTAAGCGAGCGGCAGCGAACAGACGAACTTTTCGACCGAGTTGTGGCACTCGTGGCAGAACCACGTCTCCGAAATCGTCCGAACATCTGATTCCAGTCCCGCGAGCGACGTTCGGTCATACAGTGGTGTCGAATCATACGCCGGCCACTCAACGTACGATCGCTGAGCGATACGTCGAAAGATCGTTCGACGAGACTCGGGAGTCGAAGCCACTACGAGATACTGACTCGGACACGCAGAAGTCCTCGTCCATCTCGATAAGAGACATCGAGATTGGGGAAGGTCGGTACTCGCTAGGGGAGAGAGATTAGTTCCGCAATCCGGTTCCAGGGGGAACACATTTCCTCCACATGCCTCTAGTCGGACTATGGCTCACGAGTGCGACGATTGCGGGGAGTCGTTCGAGACACTCACTCATCTCCGACTTCACGACTGTGGCGATGTCCAATCGGACACGTTCTCGACCTCGACCGATTCGGGGAGGTCTAAATCTGACTCATCTCCAAGCCAAAAACGGAACAAAGAGGTTGCCGAACTCGATAACCTGCTTGATCGTTTCTCCGACGGTGACGTGGATGCCCTACACTACGCAGTCGTCGAATTCGAAGCAGCACTCTCGACTGCAGTCGAGGAAGACAGCAGTGGAGATACGTTTCGGGACGTCTTCTGGCCATACTACGAGCGCGTCAGCAACGAACTCGACGATGCAACGAGAGTACACGGTTGGCCATTCCTTGCGGATGTAATCGATGCGCATGAGCCCACTGAGAAGGCCGAATTTCCGCTCGTCACGCCCACAATAGCAAACGCTGTCGGGCGATATCTTATTCGAACGCGGATAACCGATGGTGTCGAGGCGATTCCGGTCAAGGCACTCGAATATCTGAACACTGTCGCGGTCAACGCTCCCGAAAGCGACGATGTCGCACGCGAGGAAGTCCATGCTTATGGGTGGGGAATCGGACATCCAAACCACTCAGTCGTCGACCAGCTCCACGCCCGTACGACGGAGGACATCTTCTCCGTCAGCCCAACAGTCGAACACGCCTTCTACGCTGACCAGTACGCTGCCGTCGACCTGCTCGAACAGCTGGTACGAGACGAATCGATCAATGGGACGCTCCCTCGCGTCACCCGTGACGATATGCCATATCGTCGCTACCTGCTCGACTGCGTCTACGGACTGAAAACAGACAGCCACTGGCCGGGGATGCCACGGTACTACGACTGGTACGATGAGTTGGATTACGCCTTCGAACTCGACGAGACAGTCGAACAGCGTATCCGAGACCTCGTCGAAGAGATGGGCTTCGATGCCGATCTCTCGAATGACTGGACGTTCCGCGATCTCGGTATTTGAGGGAATTAACAGTACGCTTTCCCCGCCGCCCGACATACTGGCTGGTAATGCCGTTCAGCGTCACGTAGCACGTGTTCTTCAAGCAATAAGAACTCCTGGCTCTGATAGGATGAAAGCCTGCTAAGTCCTCAGAGTGCGTAAATAGGTACTGGGGTGGTCAAAGGCCGATGATTCAACAGCGTTTCAGAACGCGTGGCTCTGATTGGCCTACGTGCCAAGGAAGCACCATCATGGGAGGTCGAATAGGTGTTGCTCCATTTACGCACACACCACCCATCAGCGCAGCAGCAGCTCGTACCGATCTGCTAGGTGCTTGACCGCATGGAGGAATTTGATCCACAAGAAGTGGCTCTGTTGAAATCCTCAACAAATGATATATTCTGGCCCGGTTGCGGTCAACACAGGGAGTTAACCTACCTAAAGCCGACCGATTTTCTCGGGTGTAAGTATTTGTCGGAGCACTATGGATTATTCATATGGCGATGTCCTCCAAGACCCTCAATGTGGGATTGCGTGATGTCGGTTTCTCCCTCCTGTGTATCGTGTCGGTCGCCGCGATACTGCCCGTACAATTCGTCTCACTGATCGTCTTCGATACCATCGGACTCGACCAATTCATTCCCAGTACAGTGATTTATACGGTGGTGCCTGCTGTAGTGGTGACTGCTATTCCGGCAATCGTGGCCGCTCGTCAATACAACCGTCGGGGTTCGCAGGTGATTACGGCGGTAGTGTTCATCGCCGCGATCCTCGCCTCTATCCTCGTGTGGAGCGGGTTCTTCGTCATCGGATAGCGACGAAACACACGCAGCTCTCACCAACCGGCTGTTTCAGCCTATCGTATCTCTGAAGAATGTGGGTTCAACAGAGCCGGATATGTGGCTCTGTTGAAATCCTTTTCTTCAGATATGTTCTCGTCTGAGATAGCCGGTTACTGAATAGTGTGAAGTTATCGATTGATTTCGAGTGTCCACTCATCATACGCTTCGATATACACCCACCCAGCGCCGTCGTAGGTTTCGGTCGTTTCTCCTTCAAATGAGCTATCCGTTTCGAAGAGGGGTTTACGAGGGTTGCCGTGAGGGCCGAGAATACGAGCGACAAACCGGCCCTCCCCGGAATACGTTGCATTGATCGATGTTTGTCCAGTGAACTCATATGGACGCGTAATCTGGCCACTCGCCGGATAGCGATGCCGGAAGAGAGAACACATCCTCCTGACTGGGACGTGGTTGCTCAACACGAAGGTGCCAGTCACCGGTTGCGGTAACCTCTATGACGTATTCAGCATCATATGTCCCTTCTGCCCACCGACCTTCGACAGCGCCCTCTCGATCTACGAGTACGAGTGAGTGTGAGGCCTCCTCAGAGCGCAGTTCGACAGTGAAATCGCTGTCGCCGTCGTGCTCGTATTCGACTGCAAAGAAGCCACCTTCGTTACGTACCTCCTCAATTATCGTAGGACCTTCACCGTCGAACAATTGTGGGTTTGGATCCTCGAACACTTCTCTCTGCTCACTCTCATCGGAATCATCCCGAAAGCATCCGGCAATCGCAAGACTAAGACTCAACCCGCTCATCTGGAGAAGGTTCCCACGCTTCATATTAGACTGATTGGACTGGGAAGTGAAATGTCTTCTCGGTTGTCCTGATTCGCTGTATACTTCATCTGTACTGAGCGATTCATGAGTCCCCTGTACTGAGCGATTGAGGATGAAAAACTATCAACTTCAGAGGGTTTCAACCTACACGTCAAAACGGCGCCACCGACGTACCGACGTTCATCACCGAGAGCCGAACTGTCGCAGAATCCTTTCCAGTTGAAGAGCACCAACAGCTGTTCAGCGCCGAGTACCACGACTTGACAGCGTGAAAGACAGTTGCTGAACCCTTTCTACGAGTAACCTGGCTCTGGAGCTCGCCATGCAACCACGATTCCACAGATAGCGACGACTCCAGCGAGTAGAAATGCCGTATCGAACCCCGCTCGGTCGACAACAACGCCGCCTACAATCGGGGCAAGGAACGCCCCCGCTAACCCGACACTCGTCTGGAACGCGACGGCTGTCGCAGCGACTCTTGAATCGACGACTTCCCGGACATACGTGAAAGACAGCCCCAGCGTAAGCTGAACCGCGAACCCGGTGAGCAGCAGGAGCGCAACGAGTAATGGAAGTGACCGAAACTGAGTGAACACCAATACGAGCGGAGCAGCAGCTGCGAAGGACCCGAAAACGATGGGTTGGCGGCGACCACCGAAGACGCGGTCAGACAGGAGGCCACTACTGATTCTAGAGACGACCCCGATTGCGGGGAACACTGCCACCAGGAGTCCACTCACAGCGAGTGACAGGCCAAGCTCGGTCGTGAGATACGACGCGCCCCAGCTATTCACGAACAAGTACAGCGAATAGCCGAGAAACCCGAGCAATCCGACAGACCAGACCTCCCGGTTCCGAAGAACTGCACCAAACTCCTGAACCGAGGGGGCATCTCCCTGACTCGTCCCGATCCCTCGACTTGCTGGCCAGAATACGATGAGACCCATGACTGTGAGCCCCGTGAACGCAATAAAGATTGTAGGCCACCCGAATCGATGCGCAATGAGTGGCCCGGTTCCTTGACCGAGCGCGAATCCGATCGGGCCACTTGCGGTGAAAATGCCGACAGCGGTTGCTCGATTCCCGCTAGTCGCTGCTCGACTCACGATATCGATGCCAGCGTTCCACACGACGACGTAGGCGACCCCCCCAAGCGCTCGCGACGCAATCACTGATCGGTAGTTCCCTTGCCGTCCAGCGATCCATCCCCACGTTCCGGCGACAAGTAGTGTGAGAACGGCGAGTGCCATCACGTTTCTAGAGTCTGTCCGGTCAAGCACCGCACCAACTGGAAGGCTTGCAATCACTGCAGTACCGAACATGACTCCAACGAGGAAGCCTGCGATTGTTGGCCCGATACCCAGCGAGTCACGAATAAGCGGGGAGACGCTCGCGGGCACAATCTCGTAGGCTGCCAACCCTGTCGAGATGAGGCTCGCGCCGGCGACGATACCCCACGTTGACTGATGTTTCTGGTGTGGATCGCTATTAGTGGGTTCTTGATGCTGGGGGGTCGGTTGGG
The DNA here is from genome assembly GCF_002286985.1 of Halorubrum salipaludis. GTDB lineage: Archaea > Halobacteriota > Halobacteria > Halobacteriales > Haloferacaceae > Halorubrum > Halorubrum salipaludis. The sequence continues at coordinate 53,292 of NZ_NSKC01000012.1, forward strand.
TAGTCATTACTCGAGAATGTGGACGGACGGTGAACCACGGAAATCGGGTATCGACAGGTGCCTGTAACGAATTCTGACGATAGTGTATCCATGTTATGTATCTCTCCGCATACCTTTAAGGGTTAGATGGTAAATCCTTTTATTCTCTTACTGTTAGATGGTTAACCACCAATGTACATTCATTCTGGCCTAGGCCAGCAGCAGAATTGGGGACGAATTCGAACCGGGCTCGAGGGAAGCGTTCCCTGTATTCAACTGATCGAATAATGGTCGCTTCTCAATTAGTCCTCAATTCGTCGACGGTACTACTCGTCGGAACAAATAACTGGCTCACGCAATTCGCTGTTACGCTTGAGACACGGACTGACGCGACTGTACATACAGTTGGAACCAAGGCGGAAGCGAGTGATATAGTCCGAAATCGGACCATTGACTGTCTCATCACCGGAGACACGCTCGAAGGGGCAACAGGGCTGGAACTCCTCAAGGAGATCCGCACCGAAACCACGACGCTCCCGGTCGTACTTTGTACCGCCGCTGGGAGCGAAGCTATTGCCAGCGACGCTATCAAGGCTGGTGTCACGGATTACATCGTGCTCACGGAGCCGGTAGAAGAGATGACCGACGAACTCATCGAACGAACCGAGCGTGCCGTCCGATCCGCACGGCGGACAGCCACGCGATGGGACCGGGCCAGACAGTTCGACGCCATATTCAACGATTCGCGGACCGCGACGTGGGTGCTCGATCCTGCTGGCTCACTTGCGCGTGTGAACAAGACAGCACGGGAAATGAGCGATGTGGATGTTGAAACGATCGTCGGTGAACCGTTCTGGACGCTTCCGTGGTGGGCAAAGACCGGTACGAAGAGCACGGACGTACAACAAATCGTGGAGAACGCGTTCGATGGGAGATTCGGCAACGCGGTCGTCACACAGCCGCCACACGTCGAGGATCCACGCGTCATCGATCTCTCCGTGCGTCCAGTCGAGAACGAGCGTGGAGATCTCGTTTCAATCGTCGTTGAGGGCGTAGACATCACCGAGCGCGTCGATCTCGAACGCGACCTCCGACAATCAGAGGAGCTCCACCGCGTCACGCTCAACAACATGACCGATACCGTCCTCATCACGAACGAGGCCGGCGAGTACACCTATGTTTGTCCCAACGTCCACTTCATCTTCGGCTACACGGCCGACGAGATTCACAAGCAAGGGACGATCGACAACCTCCTCGGTACGGACCTCTTCGACTGTGAGGAGCTCACAGAAGACGGCGTGCTTAAGAACATCGAGACGACCGCGACGGACAAAGCGGGTCGTGAGCACACGCTTCTGATCAACGTTCGCGAGGTCTCGATTCAAGACGGGACGCTTCTCTTCAGCTGTCGGGATATCACGAAACGTAAGCAACGCGAGGAGGCGCTTGCGACCCTCCAAGAGACCGCCCGTGATTTTCTGTACGCCGAAACGCATCAGGAAATCGCCCAGCATGTCGTCGACGACACACCTGTCGTCCTCGATCTGGATGCAAGTGCGTTCTATCTCTTTGATGCTGATGCCAACGAGCTTCGACCCACAGCGCACTCGGCGACGATGAAAGAACTCAACGGTCCGCTCCCCACCGTACACGCCGACGGCGAAACACTTCCGGGTTACAGTTTCGTCGAGGACGAAGCGCTGTTTTTTGACGATGTTCATGAGGCAGACCGGCTCGAAAACCGGGTGACTGACCTCCGCAGTACAGCCTACATTCCACTCGGTAACCACGGCGTGTTCGTCGCTGGCTCGGACCGAGTCGGCGTCTTCGACGACGTAACCCGGGAACTGGCTGATCTTCTCGCTGCAACCGCCGAGGCAGCCCTTGACCGCGTCACACGCGAGTCCCGACTTCGAAAGCAAGATCGCACACTACAGGAACAAAACGAACAGCTGACCGAGCTGAATCGGATCAACGAGACAATCCGAGAGATCGATCAAGCTCTCGTGCAAGCGGAAACACGGGAGGAAATCGACCATACTGTCTGTGAGCTGTTGACCGGCGAGGACCGATTCCAATTCGCCTGGATCGGGACGATTGACCGGATAACTGACTCCGTCGAACCACGGGCTTGGGCAGGCAGCGAACAGGGATATCTGGATAGCCAAGCATTCGCTATCGACGCATCAGCTGGGGAGCCAGCCGGGCAAACCGCGGCCACTGGCGACGTGACGATAGTGACGAACGTCGCCGCTGGTCTCCGCGACGAGCCGTGGCGGAAGGCCGCACTGGCTCGTGACTACCTCTCTGTATTGAGCATCCCTCTCGTGTACAACGACCTTACGCACGGCGTGTTGACTGTCTACGCACCGACCCAGGACGCGTTCGACGACACGACGAAGGCTGTCCTCGCTGAACTCGGCGAAACTATCGCGTCTGCGCTCAGTGCTATTGAACGAAAGAATGCACTGCTCACGACATCGGTGACGCGGGTCGAATTCGGCATCGATGATCCTGCGTTTATCCTTTCACGGCTCGCTCGAGACGCAGCGTGTACACTCTCGTATCGAGGTGGAGTCCAACAATCCACAGAGGGAAGTTACGTGTTTGTGACTGTCGACGACGGAGCAGTAACTGACGTTGTAGACGCCGCCTCGCAGTTGGTCGGGATTGACGACGTACAACAGATTAGTACGGATGGTGAGGGGAGTGTGCTCCGGTTGCGGCTTACCCAACCGTTTCTCGCTCTCGAGCTGGCCGATCATGGTGCTGTCTTCCACGAGGCAACCGCCGACCCGACATCCACAAGCCTCGTCATCGATATTCCGGACAGTATCGATGTCCGGACCATCACCCAACTCGTCCGAGAGACGTTCTCCACCGTCGAACTCCGTTCGAAGCAGACGCTGGATCAGTCCATGGAACGCGACTTGTACTCGAAGTTCCTCGAGAAACTGACCTCACGGCAACTCGAGGTGATCCAGACGGCATACTACAGCGGGTTCTTCGAGTCACCACGCGAGAACACAGGCGAAGATGTTGCGGAGACACTCGGAATCTCCCCTCCAGCATTTTATAAACACTCTCGGACTGTCCAGCGCAAACTGTTCGAAACGCTCTTCGAGGAGCACAATATCTCAATTTCGGGAATCGAAGAGCTCAATAACTAACTCCAAATTTCAGAGGGTGTTTGGTGGTTAACAGCTGAATATTCCCTTATACACTTATTACACGTACATAGAGTGCCCTATATTACCGGCTGGCACTCGTGAACCCACTATGATAGATGTCGACCCTGAATCAGACGAAAAAACCCCGTACGAGTGCTTCGAGTGTGGCAGCATCATCATCGCAGAAGACAGCCCAGGCCAATGTCCCGACTGTGGCGGCCCGATGCGAAACCGGCGAATGTCACTTGAATAATTATGGCATCAAAATCTGAGAGCACCCACAACGGATCGGACGACGAGGCGGCAGAACCAATCGAGCCTGAGTCGGCACTCGAGACCGCCCGCCGTCAGTTGGATCATGCTGCCAGTCACTTGGATATCGACCCCAGTATCGTCGAACGGCTCAGATATCCGAAGAAAGTCCACGAAGTAACAGTCCCAGTCGAACGCGATGACGGTACGGTCGATGTGTTCACCGGCTACCGAGCTCAACACGACAGTGTCAGAGGCCCGTTTAAAGGAGGGCTCCGGTATCACCCCGAGGTGAGTAGAGACGAGTGTGTCGGACTCGGCATGTGGATGACCTGGAAGTGCGCTGTTATGGATCTCCCGTTCGGGGGTGCCAAGGGTGGCGTCGCAGTCAACCCGAAAGAGTTGAGTTCGGGAGAAAAAGAGCGACTCACTCGTCGGTTTGCCCAGGAAATTCGCGATGTTATCGGACCGAATCGCGATATTCCCGCGCCGGATATGGGTACTGATCCACAGACGATGGCGTGGCTGATGGACGCGTACTCGATGCAGGAAGGTGAAACGATACCGGGAGTCGTCACCGGGAAGCCACCAGTCATCGGGGGGAGTGAAGGTCGTGAGGAAGCGCCTGGACGGAGTGTCGCGATCATCACCAAGCAGGCCTGCGAATATTATGGGAGCGATCTCGAGGGAACAACGGTCGCAATCCAGGGCTACGGGAGTGTCGGTGCGAACGCCGCCCGGCTGCTTGATGAGTGGGGAGCAATGGTCGTCGCAATCAGTGACGTGAACGGCGCAATGTACGACCCAGACGGGATCGAGACGGCGACCGTCCCGTCACACGACGAGGAGCCTGAAGCCGTCACGAAATACGCAGATGACGTGATCTCAAACGATGAGTTGCTCACACTCGATGTTGACGTACTCATCCCTGCCGCTCTCGGAAACGTGATCACCGAAGCAAATGCGAGTGCGATCGCCGCTGACCTCGTCGTTGAAGGCGCAAACGGTCCCACCACTTCGACGGCGAGTGCGATTCTCGCAGAGCGAGACATTGCAGTTATCCCCGATATTCTCGCTAATGCTGGCGGAGTCACGGTGAGCTACTTCGAGTGGCTCCAGGATATCAATCGCCGATCGTGGTCGCTCGAACGGGTGAACGACGAACTCGAAACGGAGATGCAAGCCGCTTGGCAGGCAGTCACAGACGAATACGAGCACCGCGATGTCACGTGGCGTGATGCAGCCTATATTGTTGCGCTCTCACGGATCGCTGAATCCCACGAGGTACGGGGGCTCTGGCCGTAGGGAGATGGACTATCGCCCACTCAGACGGATCCGACAGCCAACTACCCCGTTTGAACGGGGACTGTTTGGACTGTATCAACTCGTTAGCCCCGGGACTATCCTCATCACTATCTGCTTTATCGGATACGTCGTCATCGGCTTCAGTTTATCTTACGTCGGAATCTATGAACCAACGTACTCCGTTATGGGTTTCACTGATCCATTTTTCACGAGTTTGTCATTTCTAACAGGGCTCTTCATCAGTACGATGTCGGGGACGCTTGTGGCGCTCACGCTCTTGCTTAGTCCCAACGATTCGAAGGCTGATCTCGTTGTCGTGGTGAGTTTCATCGCTCTTGGATTTGGGGCCGCTACCATGCGAGTCACATTCGGAGCCGTCCAAGCATATTTCACTGAGATAGTAAGTAATCTTCTATAAAAACAATAAATAGTTTGAAATACGGAAGAAATTGGTTACTTGAATTGAGGCGCTAAGGCCCCTTCCTCAACGAGCAAGTGGAGCGAGCGAGTAGGGAAGGATTCAGCGCCGCACAAGTATCAAACACGTTAGACGCTCGGCCTACAGGCGCACCACCACCTTATTATATTGTTCTCAAGAACTGCTCAAGTGGATCCAGACACAGGGGCTTGCTACCGATGGCCGGTCGGTTCACTGTACAGGATACTGGTAAGTCCCATCCGTCTCGTGACTGATCACGCAACAAGCCGGCTGCGTGGTTCATGTTCGGGTGTATCATCTCTACTCGCTGAAAGCACCCGCCACGAGCAGTGGGAAGACGAGCGTCGCCTCTGCTTCGACCTGCGTATAATTTGTCCGGTCATCATCTTTGATCTTCCCCCACGATACTGCCTCGTTCGGGGGTGCGCCAGAGAGTGACCCATCCCCTTCCATACCGGTCGAGATATAGACGACGTAATCGGCCCCACCGCGGAACAAGTTCGTCATAATTGCGTGGTGTTTCGGCACGCCACCTCCAACTGCGATCAGACCCGTCGTATCGGCGAGCATTCCGTCCTCAATGAGCGAGTCGTAATCGTCGAGAATCTCGATTCCGACCTCCGAATCGTACCCCTGTCGGTAATAGTAGAGAAAATTCCCAACCTCGGAATCCGTCAGTGCCGGACAGTAGACGGGAACATCATTGTCCGCTGCTTGTTTCAGAACCGAATCCTGATCGTCGAGTGTCTCCCCTAACTCTCGGGCAAACGATGTCGGCGTCCGAACCTTTTCCTCAGCGAAGAACTCCTCGAAGAAGTCGTATAGGTACTCCTCCAACCAAACGTAACGGTTGGAAGGGACGAACAGATTCCCAAGACGGTTGATTCCCTGTTCCCGGAGAACTGCTTCATCCGCATCCCACTCTCCCATTTTGAACGGCTTCGCCGTTTTGATAACATCCTCCGCCAGCGATCCCGCGGTCGTGATAAGCACGTCGACGTACCCTTCACGAACGAGGTAGGCGACGACTTCACGCAATCCCGACGAAATGATATTCGACGTGCATGTGAGATAGATCGTGGCATCGGCGTCTTGCATTTGCTCGGCGATGTCGATGGCCTCTGCGAGTTGCGTCGCCTGAAAGCCCGTCGTTGCATACGCTTCCAGCATCTCCTGAAAATCGAATTCGCCACGGAAGTCGTAGCCCTGCACGTCTGGCGTGGTCAACTCTTCAGCACTTCCCGGAACAACGTGGTCGTGAGACTCCTCGTCCATACCGGCAATTAGCAGGATGCCGGTTTGAATCGTTCGAGACGGGTCGCCGATTCTCGATACACACAAGTCCAGCATCAGCTAACTGTTCAATATGTCCCAGCCGACGGTGGCTGTTCTCCGACCCGACGACAGCCGTATCGTTGAGGCGGTCGAGTATCTCCAGTCACTCGATGTATCCCCGATTCCAGACCCAATGCTGGCAATCACACCGACCGGTCAGGTTCCCCCAACATGCGGACTACTGTATCTTCACAAGCGAGACCGGTGTCGATCTAGCTGCGACAGCGGGATGGAAACAACGAGGCACCACTGTTTGTGCTGTCGGAGATCAGACTGCAACCGCATTATGCAATCGGGGCTATTCAGTCGATATCGTTCCATCGACGTTCACATCCACAGGACTCGTCGACGAGTTATCTACTGAAGTCGAGGGCCAAACCGTTGAACTTGCTCGGAGTGCACACGGCAGCGAAGTACTTGTTGAAGGACTGGAAGCAGCTGGTGGAATTGTCAGCGAAACAGCCTTATATCGCCTGAAACGACCGGAGACTGCGGGACAGTCGGTTTCACTTGCGGTAGACGGTAAGCTGGACGGTATACTGTTCACCTCGCCAAAGACGATAGAGCACTTCGTTCAAATTGCGACTGAACGTGACGCTGTCGCTGCACTCCAACGCGAGCTAGAGGAGACGATTGTTGGAGCGATAGGAGCACCAACAAAACGTGCTGTCGACAAGCATGGGATCGCTGTTGATGTTATGCCGGATACAGTGGGGTTCACACAGCTTGCCGAGGTCACCGTACGTCGAATTCTGGATACCCACCAATGAACACATTCCGTCTCCAATCTGTTAGCTGACTTTGAGTGTTCACTGACGTCTCACCGTAAACCACGTTACTCCGATCAAGAAGGCAGCGGCACCAGACACTAACAGGGTTTGACGATAGCCGAACAGTGCTGCAGCCCCGACACTAAGCGGCGGACCGACCGTCGTGCCGAGTCTGAGAACACTTGTCCGAATACTCATAATGCTCCCGCGGAATTCGTCCGGTGCTCGTTCGTTGAGTGCCGTATCCGTAATCGGCTCTGCAAGTCCTTGACCAAGTCCGAATAGAAGGAGTGCACCAGCAACTACGTATATAGAGTCTGCGACGGCGACGCCGACGAGTCCGATCCCGTAACTCACGAATCCGAGCGCGATCGATTGGAAGCTCGTGAGCGACCGAAGCACGCGATCACCTTGCATTGCTGTCGCTCCCATCGTAACCGCGGGTAATCCCACGAGAAGGCCGATACTCGCTGATGAGAGGTGATATTCGTTGGCGAGCAGGAATGGAACGGCGGTGAGTTGCGCGCCGTAGAGGATGACGAAAATACCGAAGATTGCGAGATAGAGCACGACGAAGGGGGTCATCGATGTGGGTCCGGTGAGGAATGCACGGATACTCGAATTCGTATTGTTCTCGTCGCGCTGTGGCTCCTCGAGCAAGGTTATGCCGGGTACAGCGACGAGCAGCGCGAGGAGAAAACACGCGAAGGGAGCCGACCAAGCGACTGTCGCCAGCGCACCGCCGAGTAACGGATAGCCAGCAGCACCCACCGCGAGAATCGCCGCGTTGGTCCCAATTAGCACTCGTCGTTGTTCACCGGAATAGAGGTCGCCGAGGAGCGTGACCGTGAGCATCGCAATCGCACTACTCGCCGCCCCTTGGATGGCTCGCAGGACCAAGATCAGGGTGAAGTCGGAAATGAAGATGATACCGCCCCCACTGAGTCCGAAGACAACAAGCGCCGGGATTAGAATCGGTTTTCGACCGATGCGGTCAGTTAGCAGTCCAATCGGGAGAGTGAGAAAGATCCCGGGGAGCGTGAACGCCGACAGCAAGAGGCTGGCCTGTGCCTCCGAAATGTTCCATGCCTCCTGGACCGCTGGGAGTACAGGGCTGATGAGTGAGACACCCATGACAGCGACGAGCGTACTCGCGAAAATCACGGCTGTTGCTGGCGAGTTCCGGAGTTTCCGTATCCATTCCATTCGCTCTATTACTCTCTCGGTGAGCGCTCCCCGTAAGTCATCCGCTATGGGGGAGTGGTCGCCCTGAATCAGAACCGGAGGACGTTCACGGTGAGCCAATTATGTTCACAAGCCCAAAGACGCAGATTATTACAAACGGTGTAGGTGAAAGCCACGTGGTTTGACATCCAAGCAATTCACCACGGAGTGTGACTACACTGGGCATCGGACGTCCGGGAAGAAATTATCACCATGACTGAGCTCCTTGAGGAGACGTACGTTGCGGCGCTGCAGCGTGATTTCGTAGATGTTTCCCCGGAGGCATGCTCGTAGGTGTGGTTCGACGACCACCCTGCTGGTTTAGAACAACAACCGACGAAAACTACCCCTCAGTTAGCCCTCCGCCGGATCTCCTCGACGAGTTCAAACAGTTGCACGACGGACAGTACCGACTCTCGTGACCGGCTGGATCCGTCACTCACCGCTGCGTCTGGCCACCATCGACGGGAAGCGCGTGCCCAGTGACGAACGAAGCGTCGTCCGAGCAGAGCCACACGATCACGCTCGCCACTTCGGCGGGATCGGCCGGTCGACCCATCGGCACGCCGGCGGTGACTTCATCCTGCTCCTCGGGAGACATCGACTGGAGGGCACGTGTGTTAACGATTGTCGGACAGACTGCATTAACTCTGATACCGTCTGCGGCGAATTCGAGCGTGACCGACCGCGTGAGCCCGACAACGCCGTGTTTGCTCGCGCTGTAGGGCGTCCGACCGGGACTGCCCCGTATCCCGGCGTGTGAGGCAGTGTTGACGATAGCCCCGCCACCGGAGTCCAGAAGAGCCGGTATCTCATGTTTCAGCCCGAGCCACACGCCTTTCTGGGAGATGCTGGTGACGCGGTCCCAATCCTGCTCGGAGATGTCGGTTACTGGCGCGGGATCGGCTCCGGTGGCGACGTTGTTCACTGCGAAATCGAGGCGGCCATACTCTTCAAGCGCACGCTCAATCATCGCCTTGACCTCAGTGGAGTCGCTGACATCAGTGCGGACGAACGTTGCGTTCCCGCCGTCGTTTTCGATGCGGCTGACTGTCTCTCCGCCAGCCTCGTCGTCGATATCCACGACAACGACATCGGCTCCCTCGTCGGCGAATCGCTCCGCAGTCGCTCTGCCGATCCCCGACCCCGCACCCGCTACCAACGCGACACCGTCACTAAAGTTCCGCGAAATGCTGCTGAAAGACACCGTTTATAACCTTCGCCGGAGCGTCCGATACCCGTGAAATCCGCCACCGTGTACCGAAATTACAGAGTCGTGAAATCTAGTGAGAACACTGGAAAACCGGTGTGGAGGTGGGGGTCTGGCGATGATCCCAATGTCCTACTATCTGCGTTTCATAGGTACTGGCAATGGCGAATTCGCGGCGGCCCATCGCACCAGCTGAAGAAAATGTCCTCAATCATCTTGAGGCATATCTCGAAGAACTGGGCGATACCAACCCGCTTACGCGTGAGATAGCTATCACATACCTCGAAGATCACGGAATCAAGCCTGCCGACGGACGCGATATAATCAAACAGCTACTCCTGAAGGGGTATCTGTATGAGGTTGGTGACGAAATTCGGATTCCACCACGCTCGTGACGAGTTGGTACGTCTGTTGTCTATCAGACTCTTCTCTCTCTCTTATCGCTAGTTCACGCCTGTACCAAACACAACAGATCTTCCCCAGATGGTTCGTTACTTCCGATATACCAGAAATCGATAGTATTTCATGAATATAACTCGAGACGCGAACGATGTACGATCTCACTGGCTTTCAGCGCGATCTCCTGTATGTTATTGCCGGGCTTGAGGACCCACACGGGCTCGCAATCAAAGACGAACTCGAAGACTACTACGAAAAAGAGATCCATCACGGGCGGCTGTATCCAAATCTCGACACACTTGTCGAGAAGGGGCTGGTCGAAAAAAGTCAGCGTGATCGACGAACTAACGAGTATACCACCACTCGTCGAGGAACTCGAGAGATCGAGGCCCGAGTAGAGTGGGAAAACCAGTACATCGATCACGCAAACTGACACCCCATCCGTCTTTAGTTAATACTATCAGTAATACTCGGTAGCCGTGGTTTTCGCCCAAATACGGCCTAGCCACACCAGCTACGGCAATAGAAGGGCGTTTGTGATGGTTACTTATCGCTCGATCTCGCCAGTACTGGTGTCTCATCTGTATCTTCTCCCGCCTCTAATACTGACAAGCATACTTTTGAGAATTGTATCACTCTCAAGCTTAACTAAAGACGAATGGTCTGGCACCTATACGTACGTCTGTACACCGCATGAGGTGGTCGGCATGAAGGGTGCCATTCACGTAGAGTTATCTTCTCTCCGCCCTGATGACGAGGTCTTAGCCTTACTATTTCCAGCCGGCGAAAACGCTACGAGACCATCGGGTGACCGCTCTCTTCTACCCGAGATAGCGTCCGTCACACGGACTCCCGAGCCGGTTCCTCCGTCGGATCGATGCTGAAAAACACCCGTCCGAGTGCCCGTGCCATTCCGACAAGCGTCAGCGCCCACACCACCAGCGCAAACCAACTCCAGTACACAGGCACGACGGAAAGCAGTCCGAAGGTTCCAATCCCGGCGAGATTCAGCGTACACGCCGTGTACATCCCCATCGGGAACACCCGCCCCCACGCAGTCGGCGAGTACGTGTGAACCCCCCTACCGAATCCGAGCCGCAACCACGGGGCCACAATCACCCAAATTGGCGGTCGGCCGTCGACCCCATCGGTGAGGAACTTCCAGACGTCAATCGCGAGCAGCAGGGGGATCCACCAAGAGGCGATCGCCCACGCGAGGAACGTTACGCCGACTATCACTGGTGCATACGGTTCCCAGCCTTGAAACGCCACCAGCCCCGGGCCGAGCGTCGTCCCCGCGAGCGTCGTGATCGCCGCCGCGCCCATCGTGATCCAATACGGGCCGGTCCAATCGTCCGGGCGGATGGGGCCATCGAGGAGTCGATAGCTGACGACAGTAACGACGACGAAGTAGAGGACATACCCAGAGCCGAAGTAGCTCATGCTCAACAGGACGACTACGTTTCCGTACCCTGCCAGCGGTTCAGCAAGCAACCCGCCGAGGACTGCGAGCGACTGCATGCAGACGATCACGAGCAAGAAGGCGCCGTCGATCCGCTCGCTCACACCCGCCTTTCCCGTGCCGATGATCTCGGTTACAAACAGGTAGTACAGCAGCAGTGGCGTGGCGACGACGGTCACGCCCCACATCGCGGCCGCCACCGCGACAATATCGAAGAACAGCAGAAACTGAACCCCGATGGTATTCGTGGCAACAATGAAGGTCAGCGTGCCCCAGTGTCGGTCTCGGTTCCGTAGATCGGCGAGCGTGCGTTTGGGAAAGGCCGCAGCTCGAACTGCGAACAGCGCAAGCAACAACGCGTAACAGGCGACGTTGAACACCGCTAGCGGCCGCGCGATAATTGTGATACCCAGCTCGAAGAAGGAAATTGAGACGATCCCAGTCGACATGACGAATCCGAAGTATGCCGGGTCGAGTATCTTGAGAGCGCTACCGAGAGAGGCAGCGAGTGTCTCCCTGTTAACAGAGGTAGACCGGTCGTCGATTCCGGATGAATTGGTCATTTCAGTCGCTCAAAGTGGGGGTCGATCCCACCGTATTGTCGGATTTTGGCCGGGCGGATGGTAAATGGGTACCGTTACGAGATCACACCTAACCACATCCCGGAAGACATTCACCGAACATGTTCTTTCGGAGCAGTCTTATTCTTGAGATATTAAGTGACAGTAGTGGCGAAAACGCAAACAATCTACGCAAGGATCGGCGGAAATGAAGCTGTCGAATCTGTCGTGGCCGATTTTTATGATCGTGTCTTCTCAGATTCACTTCTTCAGCCGTATTTCGAAGATATCGACCGTGATGCGCTGTACGCTCACCAAGTACAATTCATAAGTGCCGTAGCAGGCGGCCCGGTATCATACGACGGCGCCGATATGCAGGCTGCTCACGAGGGAATGGGAATCACCGGGGAAGCCTTCGGTCGCGTTGCGACATACCTCGCCGAAGCGCTCAGAGAGAACGGTGTCACCGAGGACGACGTCGACGCGATCCTCGATGAAGTCGGTGCGCTCAAGCCGGATGTCGTGGCCCAGTAAACGCATGTAAGTCGAGAGGTCTTTCTGAGGAGCTTTTTTCACAACTCACTGCTGGACGCGATACACGTAGCCGCCACAACCGCACTGATCGACGACGCTGGTCTCTGCGTCCGGGTAGTGGTCGTGGATCGGCGCCTCAAGGTACTCCTCGGGAGTGCCGTGGTTCGGATGCGTGACGAGGTTGACGTGGTAGTCAGGTTCCGTCTGATTGATCGCCGCAAGGGCGTGCTCGATTAGCGTCTCTCGATCGTCAGCGTACCGTTCCTGTTCGAGGTTTGCGGACCACGACGCATCATGCTCCTCATCGAGAAATGAGGGTGCCAACTCGTTGGTTTCGGAGGCAGCCGTGGTACGTTCGCGGTCTGATTGCTGGTTCCGTGTGGACATGAGAATATGTATGAGACGGACACGCCTCCATGTCTGTGCGAACATGTTCGCTACGTTCCGCTTTGCGGAGAGCCAGGTCGGGGGTCACGGGTGCAATCCCGACGACCTCCCATTCGTCACGAATCGTTGAGACCGACGCTCTACGTATCGGTGTCTGTGCCGGGATCGAATTCGAGCGGATTTCGAGGGAGATCGTCGACGAACTCCCGGACGATCGTTCGTTCCACGCGTTGGAGTGTCTCGCTGCACGTGGATTTCGCGATCCCGACGTGTTCGGCGACCTCTGTCAACGTACAGGTGCGTGGCACGTCGTAGTAACCGCGTTCGACCGCCTCGAACAACAGCTCTCGCTGCCGCTCGGTGAGCGATTCAGCCGGGTTCAGCCGCTGTTGAACGTACTCGACATCGAACTCCGCACCGACGCCTCGAAGCATCTTCCCGAAGTCGGCGATGCGCTCGTGGGCGCCGGTGACGTCGATTCGGGCCACTCCGTTCTCGATCTCAACGGGCATCTCGATCGGGATGCCGGCCTGCCGTGCAGCCGCCATCAACAGCGGTGCATGTGCCTCGACTTGGACGGTGGCAACCCCGTCACTCAACGCCATTACCGAGACTTCCTCGATCGTGTCGTGGACCGTTATCGCGTCCAGAATTTCATCAATATCGTCAGCGGTGATCTTCACGAGCGCGAACCCCGCACCGTCTCCGGGGGTCGCACTGAGTACCTGAATCCGTGCTTCCGGGAAGTCCCGAGAGACCTCACCGACCCACGGTCCGTCTGGGAAGTCAACATTGAGTCGAGCCTGTGCCATATCGTCTGTTCGCTGTCACGGGGCAAAATGGATTCGTCTTCGTGCCCCAATCTCTGTCAATACGGATTCGTCAAATAGGAAGGGATCGGAGACTCTCATGTGGATTTGGAGACGAGTACCGCTTCATATCTCACGGAGTGAGAGTCATCCTATCCCTTTTCGGTCTTTCTGCGAGAATATGAGAACACACCGGAATATCGATTACCATGACAAATACAAAATCAGATATAGCAGTCACATTCAATCCACAAGAATGGGTCGACGGACCGTACCACCTAGACGATGGGGCAGACAAACAACTGACTCCCGCCGAAAATCGGGAACCAGTAACGTTCGAAATACCCTGGGAGGACGGAACTGACGAGGAGGGAACTGTGTTCCCGGACGAATCGTACGAGGCGAATCAGTTACAATCGCACCCTGCTGCTCCGGAGTGGGTCCGAAATTGGGATGGGCCATACTACGTTCGGACAAAATCGGTTGCCGACGAGTAACGGGCAATTGACAGAACAGATCAAGTACCTCGAGAATAGCAGAAGTGAACCATGGCCGCTGAAATCTCACGCTGGTCGCGTCGATACGTTCTCATCGGGGTGATCGCACTCTGTTGTTGGCAGGTTGCCACTGTTGCTGGCCTCCCGCGACGCACGACGGTGGCGTTGGGCGTGTTCGGGTTCGTGTTCCACGTCATCTTCGGCAAATCCTACGCCCTCGTGCCGGCGTACTTCGACGCTGATCTCGTCTTCGAACACGCCCCGATGGTCCAGTTTCCCTTCATCGTTATGGGGACTGCGTGTTTCGCGCTCGACCCGCTTCTCGTTCGTCGCTTCCGTGTCGACCTCGGCGTTCTCGGCGGTGTGCTCTGGGCGGTCGGCGTCGCCGTGTTCGTCGGATCAATCGTACTGACGATCGCCGGACCACTCCGACGCGGGACGACTGGAACCGGGGATCACAACGCCGACCGACGGCCGCTCGACCGATTCGCGAATCGCTTCGTCCCGATCGTTCTCCTGTATCTCCTCGCCGGTAGCTACGAGAACGTCGCCGGACAGGCCAGCGAACTCCCGCCGCTGATCGGCGTCCAGGCTGCCGCAACGCATCTCTTGGCCGCCGGGGCTGCGACGTTGCTCGTGGTCACGCTCGGCTTTCGACTGCTTCCGCGGTTCCTCGGCGCACATCCGACCCGATCGTCGGCCGCCCTTGTCCTACCCGTTGCCGCGACTGCCCCCGGGATCATCGCCGGCGGGTTCGTCGACGAACGATTGCTCCCACTCGGTGCCGCTCTGATGGTGATCGCGATGGTCGGCTTCGCGCTCGTCGTCTTCGGAATGTGGTTCCAGTCCGACAAACGCCGAATCGGATTGTACGCCCTTCTCCCAAGCGCGACGTTCGGCGTCATCGGCGTCCTTTTCGGCGGTCTCTTCGCAGTCGGCGGAACGTCTCCGGCGTTGATCGAGACCCACCTCCGAGTCAACCTGCTCGGCTTTCTCGGCCTGATGATCGTCGGAACATCGTTTCAGTTCTATCCGCCGCGGCTGGGCGCGTTTCCCGGGTCGTCGAACCGTTCCGCGAGCGTAGCGATCGCTGCGCTCGCTTGCGGACTCGGGATTGAGATCCTCGGTGCCGCTGTGATCGCCGTCTTCAATTCCTCGACGGCGTCTCTTTCGACACAAGCGATCACTCTCGGCCGTTGGCTCACGCTCTTTGGTGCGTTCGGGTACGCGTACCTCATCGCGAGTGTGTTCAGGGCACGATCGACATGATCTTCTCGGTCAACTCGGCCGTATCAAATCGTCTTATCTAAACGGGGTACTTCTAGTGAACTACCCCACCCTACTCGCTCACGGCTGACGCCGTTCGCTCCTTGAGGGTGGGGCTTCCTGTTTCAACGACGCACTTTGCAGATACCGAGGTATCCACAGGGAGCGCAGTCTCCACAGGCGTTGATTCGGAGCGTCCCGCTCCTAACCGCTTCCTGATACCGCGAGAAAGAATGTTCCACGCCGCGTTCGCGTCCCTATCCGCTTCAAACCCACACGCCGGGCACGAGTGTTCCCGGATCCACAACGGCTTCTCGGTTGAAACGCCGCAGGACGCGCACTCTTTCGTCGTCCCTCTCGGGTTCACAGCGACGAAGTGTGTCCCTTCGCGTTTACACTTGTACTCCAGCATCCGCAGGAACGTCCCCCACGCTGCACCTGCGCGGTTCCGAGAGTTGCCCGGTAGCTCGACCAACCCCTTTGCGTCCAAATCCTCTACGGCCACGAGGTCGTATTCGCGGGCATAGTAGTTCGAGAGTTTGTGAAGAAAGTCGCGGCGCTTGTTCTTCAACTCGGCGTAGCGTTCGGCCACAACTCGGCGCTGTTTCTCCCAATTCGCAGACCGGTGCTGTTTCCGCGAGAGGTTGCGTTGGGCGCGTTCCAACCGCTCCCGCTCGGCGGACAGGTCGAGAGATTCGACGGCGGTTCCGTCCGTGTCGTGGGCGTACTTGAGAATCCCCACGTCGATGCCAACGCACTTCTCGGGATTCTCCGGCTTCTCCGGTGGGTTGTTTGGGGTTTCGACACCGAGGATGGCGTACCACTTACCGGTCGGTTCGCGTTTGACGGTGACGGTCTTGATTTCGGCGTCGTCGGGGAGGTCGCGGTGGAAGGTGATGGGGATTTCTCCGAGCTTCGAGAGCCACAGTCGGGTCCGACCGCTCGTGTTCTTGAGCTTGAAGCCGGATTGACTGTAGGTGAAACTGCGGTACTCACCCGGTGCTTTCCACTTGAGCGTCCCAACGCGGTAGCCGTTCTCTTTCCGGCCCTGGAGTGTCGAGAGGTTGTCGTACAACCGCTGAACGACCTTCTGTAGCACCTTCGAGTGAACGGTTTTTAGGTCGCTCCACCACTTCTTGAGACTCGGCAGGAGTTTCTGTTCAGAGTACGACGAGGTGTCGTCGTTCCGATTCAGGCGGTGGAGGAAGTGGTTGTAGACCTGTCTACAGGTATCGACAGTCCACGCTAACTGTTCTTCGAGGGCGTCGGACGGTCGAAGTCGATACCTGTAGTTGTAGTTCATCGGGTGGTGCTACTCGTCGGGGTCGGTAGTTCTGACGACTTTCACGTCCGCGCCACGCCATCGTTTCGGGACAAGGACGTGAGCGCCGTTGCCGGTGGCTTTGGCCGTCCCGTCGATGACTTCGTGGCCTTCGATTTCGTGTTTATCCATCGCCTGTGTTTACACTTAATTTCAACATAAATGTGGCGGTGGCCCTGTGGTCCGAGCGTCGAACGTGTCTGAGAATCGTGCGGCGCTGTATCCCCTCCCTACTCGCTCCCTCCGGTCGCTCGTTGAGGAAGGGGCCTTAGCGGCTCAATTCAGGTAAACTAGGATCAAACGGAGGTACGTCACGTTTGTCCATTCACGTCACTGGTGGAAACGGTTTCGAGAAGAGTCTCGCAGCCACGCAAATTCTCCTGATTGACGACATTAACCGATGTATCCCAACCGCGGTAGTCTACTCAAATCTGGAGGCGCTCTATTTCATCCGACCCACATGTGGGACACTCATCTGCCCCCGATGAAAGATTCTCACCGCACTGGCGGCTCTCCACGACTACCTCAGTCTTGTCACCGAGTAGTAGCCGTGTAAGTACTGTGCGGACACTCATGGGATCCAGAGTTCTGGTGGTTGTGAGTTAATCCTACTGGTGATCTGTATTCCCTAGAAATTCGGTGCGTTCGACCCGAGTAGCCGCCAAAGGCTTACGTTCAAGGCCGATTGACAATTGTTTGGAAGGAACACTGTCACACGCCTCTTCCATCCCTTTCCATGACCGCTGACGAATCATCTCTCGGTCATTGCCCGGAATGTGGTGAGGACATCTCGGAGGCGTGGATTCTTGTTGAATATGAGAAGGACGACGGCACCAAGGGCGTGTGGGCCGAGTGTCCAGTGTGTGAAGATGTTGTAGCACCGGAGTAGTCGCAGACAGCGGAATAAAGTGTTCTTCGTCGCGCCTCTAGTATAAGTTCGAAAAGTGGAGATTTCAGCGGAAGTTAGGTGTCTCTGCTCGGGCAAAGTTCCATAGCATCACGGATCAGATGTAGTTGAGATACTGGAGCAAGCGTTCTGCCTTGGCGATCTAGAGGCAGACGCGACGCATTTTCCCTCTGAGACCAAGGTTGCAGTCTTCAGCGACCGGTAGTTCCTTACCATAGTGCGTCTGAAGACCGAGGTTTCACCAGAGGTAGTCTTCCGTGTACAGAGGCAGTACCACTCTCCTCTGGCTACTCGTCTGACCGAGACGCCAAGACGATTAGTGCAGTGCTATCCTCGACGGCATGGGGAGCGATCTCTTGGTCCCCGTCGAAGCAAGCCACGTCGCCTGCCGACAGCTCATGTGTCTCGCCGTCGAGTTCCAACTCGATCGCCCCCTCGATGAGATGGAACACGATTTTGCGGTCGGGATGCGAGTGAGGAGCGACTTCGCCGCCCGCGTCGAGAGTGAGTCTGATCGTCTTCGGTTCAGCGTCGGGGAAGACGTTGGCGTGGGGCTGTCCGTCCAGTTCGTTGAGGGTGTGTATCGTCGTCATGTATCGGTCGGATCGAATTCGTCGGTTCGGAGTCCTCGGCGGACCGGTTCGTGTTCGGCGTCGGTCGGCGGTGGAGCGGTGACGAGCAGCGCTTCGAGCCGCGAGTCGTCGTCGGCCTTGACACCGCGGTCGGTGTCCGCTCCGACGGTCACGACATCTCCTGGTTCGACGCGGTGTTCCGCATCCCCGTCGCGGATGAGCCCGGTGCCGGAACGGACATCGATCACCACGTCACTTGATGGAGCGTGAACCGGGATAAACTGTCCCGGTTCGAAATAGCCGCAGACGACTTTCATCTGTTCGCTCCGAAATACTTCGACTGTCGAGAACTTCTCGTCGTCGTACGTCCGTTCCGCGTCGAAGTCAACGGCCGTCATACCGAATCACCCGTTCGGCAGGCGCCGCGGTCGTTTGTCTGGACCGCCGCTTGGGCGCTGGCTATGGATGACTTGTCCGCTCGATAGTTTTTAGGTTTGCCTAAATTCATGCGTCTCAACGTGTGGCACGGATCGACAACAGGGTTGGGACGAACATGTTCCCGTCAGATCGGCCCCGTCGACGACTACTCGCTTCCACCCTCGTCATCGGGCGATCGGACCTTGAACGGTCGCATCATGTCGTGGTCCTCGTGTTCGATCATATGACAATGCCACATATAATCACCTGTCTGATCGGAGAACAGCCCCTTGAACTCCCCGAAGTGTGCGATCACGTGTACCACATTACCTGGGTCGACGGTGACCACGTCGTTCCACCCGAGTTCGTACGACTCGGGGGCATCGAGCGCGTCCAGATCGATGTCGTCTTCGGCGGGATCGTAATCAGCAGCCGACTGCCGTCCCAACACCTGGAAGTGAACGAGGTGGAGGTGTATCGGGTGGGACATCCCCGTGAAGTTGGCGAGACTCCAGATCTCGGTGTCCCCAAGCGTCGGGGTCTCGGTGACCGGGTCCGTGAGTTCGTACCCGATCTTTTCGTTGCGAGTCCCGAGTGCGTAGAGGGGCCGATCGTACTCGTCCGTTTGTCGGGCGAGCGTGAGGAAGCGTTCGGTGTCGACGGATTCGATCGGAATCTCGGGGACCTGCGTCAGTTCGTCTGGGAGTTGCGTTGGCTCCTGCTCGCTCTCCGCGGCTGCCACGTCGATAAGCATGACCTCCGGGAGGGGTTCGGAGTCCTCCGGCCCGATTCCGCTCGTCCCGCGATACTTCGCCGGGGCGTTATTATGCAGGAGCAGGGTCTCGCCCGCGTACTCGCTGAAGTCGACGACGACATCCGCGCGCTGACTCGATCCGAGTTCGAGACGGTCAGCGGTCTCGACCGGTTTCGAGAGGAGCCCGCCGTCGTTCCCGATCTGGACGAACGGCGGCCCCGCCTCACCCGTGTCGCCCGATTCATCGTCGTATTCGAGCAGCTTGAGGTTGTAGTATCGGCTGTTGGCCCCGTTGAGCAGGCGGAACCGATACTGTTCGGGATCGACGGACAGTCGGGGCCACGCCTTCCCGTTGACCGTCGACGTGTCACCGTAGAACTGCGGAACGATGCTTGGGTCGAGATGTAAATCGTTTTCATCCTCTTCTGTCGCTGGGACGTCCGTCGGGTAGTATAACGAGCCGTCCTCGTTGAAACTCCGGTCCTGCAACACGAGTGGGATTTCGTTGTCGCCCGTCGGAAGATCGAGCTCTCGTTCGTGGTCGTTCCGGATCAGATAGAACCCCGCGAGGCCGGCGTAGACATTCAGTCGCGTGATGCCGAGCGAATGATCGTGGTACCACAGTGTTGCGGGCGGCTGGTCGTTCGCGTAGTAGTAGTCCTTCTTCTCGAAGTCGGGGCCCGTCCGCTCGAAGTTGCGGGTGAACCACGCCTGCGGTTTCCCGTCGCTCTCGTGTTCGACATTGCCACCGTGGAGGTGCGGGACGACGCGGGCACCCGGCTCGTCGTACGGGATGATATCGCCGTGGATCGTCGGATCCTCCGGGAGCAGGTGTTCGTCCGGGAGGTGATTCTGCCACCGAACGTAAATCGGTTCGCCCTGTTCGGCTTCGATCGTCGGGCCGGGAAACTGCCCGCCGTAGCCCCACAGGGTCGTCGGCGGAAGGTCGCGGTGGAGCTTCTGTTCGATCTCGGCCATCTCCACCTCGTAATGAGGCTGGCCATCTTTCGTTCCGCTCGGTTCGATAACACCCGGACGAGGTATTTCGTCGACCCACCGTTCGAGATCCGGTGAGGAATGGGTCCCGTCGGACACTCCTTCGGCGTCTTCTGAGTCGCCCGCAGCTACCGGAGCGCCGATACTTTTCGCGGAACAGCCCGCGAACGCCGCGGTACCGGTGATACCCACGGCCGCGAGAAATCGCCGCCGTGCAACATCACTCTGGGATCGTCCAGTCTCGTCACCAACCATGTACGCGCTAGCCAGTTCATGTAAATAGGGGACCGGACAAACCCTGTTTAATGGGAATT
The DNA here is from genome assembly GCF_002286985.1 of Halorubrum salipaludis. Lineage (GTDB taxonomy): Archaea > Halobacteriota > Halobacteria > Halobacteriales > Haloferacaceae > Halorubrum > Halorubrum salipaludis. The sequence goes on from NZ_NSKC01000012.1 coordinate 74,171, forward strand.
AGTCCGAACATGTTCGCCGACAAAGACGGGATGTCAGAGCCGAAACTCCTCTGTTGACAACTGAGCCCACGAATATCCTCTTCATTCGACCGTCCTGAATCAAGACATCGGACAAGCTTCTTGGAAACAAAACCCAACGAATTATCCGAACCTACTCGTCGGATCCGGGATCGTACACGTCCGGATTCGGCTCCCCCTCGACGTCGACGACCGCGAGTGCGCCGCGGCGTCCGGCCCGTGAGAGCGCGTGGTCGACGATCTTGATCGGGCCCGGGACCGCGAGTTCCATCTCGCCGACGGTCGCCGTGCCGGGCGCGACCGGCGTGGTCTCGACGTATCGCGCTGGCGGGGAGACGAGGTCGCCGTCGCGGTACAGCCGCGACCAGACGTTGCCGATCGGGTGCCACGAGCTGGACTGGTTCGGGCCGCCGTTCACAAAGAACACGCGAACGGTCTCGCCCACCTCGGCGCCGATCGGTCCGAGCCGATCCTCGGTGAAGCCGTGGTGTTCGCCGTTGAACACGACGTACGTCGGATCTTCGGCGAGCATCGCACCGTGATCGAAGGCGTGGTGGCCCTTCTCGCCGAGGTCGCCTTTGGTGTACAGCTCGTGCTGACCGAGGTAGAGCTCGCGGTCCACCGCGGGCAGTCCCGCCTCTGGCTCGACGAGGATCGCGCCGAACATCCCGGAGCTGACGTGGTGGTCCATCGCCGGCACCGCGCAGTGGTAGGTGAACAGGCCGGGGAACTCGGCGCGGAAGCTCAGTTCCGCCGCGTCGTCACCGGGCACCAGCGTCGTGTCGACGGCCCCGCCACCAGGGCCGTACACGGCGTGGAAGTCGACGTTGTGGATGTCGCTGTTGTCGTCGGCCGGGACCTCGAACCGGAGGTTGACGGTGTCGCCCCGCCGGACGCGGATCATCGGCCCGGGAACCTGTCCCTCGAAGGTCATGTACTTGAACGTGACTCCGGGCTCAACCTCCGCGACAAGCTCCTTTGTTCGAAGAGTGACGTCGTGTTCGCGCGGCTCGTCCCAGTTCACAGGCGCCGGGACGTCGGTCGGATCGGCCGCGATCCGGTCGACGTGGACGTCACGTACAGGGTCCAGTTCGGGGACGACTTCTTCGTTCGGGTCCTCCGGTGGGGGCGTTTCCGCGTTCACCGGCGCGCCGATACAGCCGGCCACCGCGCCGACCGCTCCGATCCCGAGCGCTGCAACCATCTTCCGCCTGCTGAGGTCTTGTGACATGATGCTTCCCATCTCAACAGAGGCATCGTAGTGACATATATAATATATACTGTTCCCCAATATCGGGGTTGAAACGGCCATCTACCACCATATACGGGGTTTTAAATACTTAATAAGTATGTCGAGTACGGAATCGGACGGAAGTGAATTTCGAGCCGCGGTCCATGAACACACCCGGGCCACACGAAGATGAGTGTATCACGGCTGCTCGCACTTATCATCAAAATGACTCTCTGGAACGAGATTAAACAATCGTGCGACAGCGCGGGCGGTTGCTTGCTTGTTTTGAGTACGTCCGTTCAGTGGTGACTCGAAGTTCGAAATTAGCCGCCAAGCGAGAGTACCCCCGAGCAGCCGGACGGTTTGCCGTTGTTCGTCGGTGAGGCCACCCTGCGTCTCGAGTTTGGAGAGCGCCTCTCCGACCTGACGGCGTTCGATCCGTGCCGTATGATGTTGTAACCGTCTCCGGACGCAGCGGACGTCGATCCCAGTATCAGATACGTTGTCGCGACGATTTCGCCGTCGTTCCGTGTTATGCCGTTCAGAGGTCATAGTCGAATGTAGAGTAGCCTTGGAAGGAGAATTACGCGATCATGAGCAAGGATCTGTCTGTCGTAGTGGAATCGCTCTACTCGGTTGCCGTCTTCACGGCCTCGAGCAGCTCCTCGTAATCCGGCTCATTTGTTGGATCGTCTGCGACCCAGCGATACGTCACCGTTCCCGTCTCATCAACTACGAACACCGCTCGGTTCGCGATTCCGTACAGTCCGAGCTCTTCGATATCGATCTCAAGGCCGTACTGCTGGATCACATCACCGCTCATGTCGCTAACGAGATCGAACTCGATTCCGTGTTCATCACGGAAAGCACCCTGAGAGAACGGTGAATCGGCGCTCACGCCGAAGACCGTCGCTCCGACCTCTTGGAATGACTCGAGATTGTCTTGAAGCGCGACCATCTCGTTCGTACACGGTGGCGTGAACGCGCCTGGGAAAAACGCGAGCACGATCGGTCCGTCACCCAGGTGGTCTTCCAATTCGAACGTCTCGTGATCGCTCGTTCCGTGCGTCGCGGTGAACAGCGGTGCAGTATCTGAATGCTCAACCATCAGGATATATTTCTTGTTGTCCAAAGGATAAGCTTTACACGAACATGTTCGAGGGGAATCGAATTCACGTGGGTACCGGTCCTGAAGCGGTCATACTGGGAATCGACAGATCCCTCGGAATCAGGTCACTCGTGTCGAATCTCGATATACCACACGTCGGACCCGTCAGACATCGTTTCATACTGGAACCCGCGTTCTTCGAGGACCTGATACAACGGCTCCGGCTCGAAGCTGTTGATCAACAGTAGCGTCTCGTCGTCGGAGAGCGCTTCGAGCTCGGCCATGATGTCGCCGAACGGTTCGCCGTCGATCTCTCGGACATCCAGGCGACGATCGATCTCGTTTCGCTCAGTGGCCATATCCGTTCAAGTATCGACGGGGAGGTGCGTGTTCCCCCGAACGTATTCGGGGACGCGACCGTCCGCGGCGGTTAATGCTCGGTTCCCGCGAACGGGCATCGGTCGGCTCCGTTCGGCGGGGTCGCGGAACACGCGTTTGCCGTACCATCGACGAGCGCTCGCAGGCGTTCGATCGCCTCGTCCAGAAGGACGTATCCGATACGGTAGCCCGCTTCGAGGGACATATCGAACCCCGTTCGACGGCGGAAGAACGTCCGGACGGCACACTGGCACGCTTCGAGTTCCAGCGTGACCTCCCTCCCCCGATCGGTGAGTTCGACCCCGGCTTGCTTCTCGTATCGGAGGAGTCCGGAAGCGGCAAATCGATCGAACATCTCCGTCACGCTCGACGGCGAGACGTCGAGGCGATCGCTCACCTCACCGGTCCGAACTCGAGCGTCGCGACCTGTTCCGATCCGCCTGATCGCGACGAGGTACAGCCCGCCGTTGCGATCGACGCAGGCGGTGGGCCGCACGCAGCCGCAGACGTCCGCCTGTGCGTGGTCGATAGCCATTATCGTACGTCCGACGTGCACCGGACATGAGGGTACCTCCGAATATGTTCGGCGGAAACGACGCAGGGTCCGAAGCTGGACCGGAGGTATGGATCGACCACGCCTCACGACGCTGCTGACCTGGTCAGTCGTGGGGACGTACCTGCTCGTCGCGCTCGGAGCGACCGCCGCCGCGGACGGCGGCTCGCTGGTCGCCGCGGTCCACCAGGCCTCCGCGGTGGCCGTCGGGGGCCTGCTCGCCACCACGGCGCTTCTCGCCCAGTACTCGGCGGCCTCGCGTGGTGTTCGCGTCGGAACGATCGTGGCGGTGATCACGTACGTGGCACAGGCCGGTGTTGGGCTGGCGGGCCGAACCAACGTCGTGCCGTTCGACGGCGTCCACCTGTTGGGCGGGATCGCGGTGTTCTCCTTCCTCCTCGCGACGCTCGTAATCAGAGTAGAGACGACCGCGGGGGGACCGGTTGATAGCGGAACACTGAACGGGCCGAATCACGGCGTAACGCCGATCGCGTCTGACGGTGACGTTCCGTCCCCGGTGTCCGAACCTGGGTCAACTCGGGTCCGCGATCGGATGCGGACGTATCTCGAGTTGACGAAGCCCCGATTGATGTGGTTGTTGTGCCTGCTCGCGCTGGCGGGAATGGGACTGGCCGTCGCGACCGGCGCTGAACTGGACGGCGTGACGGTCGTGGCGACCCTCGGCGGCGGTGTCCTCGGGATCGGTGCGGCGGGGACGTTCAACCACGTGTACGAGCGCGACCGCGACCGCAAGATGCGACGGACCGCTGATCGACCGATCGCGACCGATCGGGTCGGAGTTCGACGCGCCACCGGCTTCGCCGTCGCGCTTGTTGTCGCCTCGATGGCGGTGATGGTGACGTTCGTCAACGCGCTCGCGGCCGTGCTCACGGTGGCGGCAATCATCTATTACGCGTACGTCTACACAGTCGTGTTGAAGCCGACGACCCGATGGAACACCGTGATCGGGGGCGGTTCCGGAGCGCTGCCCGCGCTGATCGGGTACGGTGCCGTGACCGGGACCGTCGGTCTCTCGGCGGTTCTCCTCGCGCTCGTGGTCTGCTGTTGGACCCCGGCACATTTCTACAATCTTGCCATCGCCCACCGTGAGGACTACGCACGGGCCGAGTATCCCATGTTACCGGTCGTCGCCGGTGTGCGGACCGCACGTCAGCGGATCTTCGCCTGGCTCGGACTCACTCTGATCGTCGCGGTGTTATTGGGGGTCATCACAGGTTTTGGTGTACTCTATGCCCTCACCACCACGGTGCTCGGAGCAGTGTTTGTTCGAAGCGTGGTCAAGCAGTATGATGTCAATGAGCGAAATTCCGAAGACGAACAGGCGGCCGCCTACAGAAGTTTCCACGCCTCGAATGCATTTCTTGGGGCCGTCCTCGTGGCAATTCTCGTCGAAACACTCGCAGTATAACTCGAGTACTGCGGCTTCAGCTACCGCTGGGCCGGCACTATCGTGAAATTGGAACGAACAGGTGCGTGTTGATATTCATTTTTGTTATCACCAACGGCTAAACCGTCGCCTGTCGTTCCGGCTCGAAACCGGAGCGCGTAGCCAGATCCAGAGGTGCTCTCCACCATTAAAACGTGTTCCACGGTCGGCGACAGGAGAACATGTTCGGTGGTCCTGTCAGGTATATGGAGAACGTACCCTGATTTATGGGTGCCATCCCGGGGAATATCGAAGCGGACCAACAGCCCCCAATGACGGTCCCATTACGGCATTTTGTTGTCGGTCTCGTATTTCTCGTCGCGGGAATTGGATTGGGGATTGGCTTACATCTGAACGCTGTCCCAGGACTGGGCCGGCTCGCTCACGTCCATCTCCTGTTAGCCGGCTGGATCTGTATCACGATCATGGGGGCGATGACGCAGTTCGTGCCCGTCTGGTCGGGCGCGACCCTCCACTCGCAGCGACTCGCAAACGTACAGTTGGGGCTGGTCGTCGCCGGTCTCTCTGGGTTCGTCGTCGCATTCCTCCTGGTCGAGACAGCGTGGCTGATCCCGTTCGCCACGCTCATGCTCGTCGGCTTCTGGGCGTTCGCGTACAACATCATCCGAACGCTCGCCACGGTCGAGGAGTACGATGTCACCGAACGGCACTTCCTCGGCGCGCTCGGCTTCTTCCTCCTGTTGACCGTTCTGGGCGTCCTCCTCGCGATCGATTTCACGGTTCCGACGTTCTCGCGAATCGGCGTCAGCCGGTCCAGGGTGGTGGGCGCCCACGCGACCCTCGCGGTCTTCGGTGCCGTTCTCACGACGGTGTACGGCGCGCTGTACCAGCTCGGAACGATGTTCACGCAGACGGAACTCCACGGAATCGACCACCGTCTCCGGTCCATCGAAGAGATCGCGCATCCCATCGGCGTGGTCGTGCTCGCGGTCGGTCGACTCGTGGGTCACGCCCCCGCCGCGCGGGTCGGCGGTCTGCTGATCCTGTTCGCCGCGTCGGCGTTCTCTCTCATCTTGGCACGCAAACTGTACGAGATGCAGGTCGAACGGACCCCGATGCACACGCGGTACATGGTGGCAGTGGGAGCGCTCGCGCTGTGGATCGCCGTCACAGTACCCGCGTGGATATCTGACCCGTTGACGCGCGATCACCTGCTCGGCGCGGCGAACGCTGGTCATCTGCTGTTGTTGGGTGCAATCGGGTTCGTCGTCGTGGGGACGCTGTATCACATCATTCCCTTTGTCATCTGGGTCAACCGGTACAGCGATCTGTTAGGGTTAGAGGACGTCCCGATGATCGACGACCTCTACGACGATCGGATCGCCGCGATCGACGGGGTACTCCTCGGGGGCGGAAGCGCACTGATCGTGGGCGCGAACCTACTGGAAGTCGCCGGAACGCCGGGGCACCTCGGCGGACTGCTAGTGGGCGTCGGCGTCGTGGCGTTCGTGTCCAACTTGGTCCTCATGTTGGTCCGTCACAGCCCGCATTCGATTGATCGGATCGTGTTGGGGTCATTCTCGCCGCGCAGAGCGCACGATCTCGATGAGGCGGCCGACGACTAGATTTGCCAGCAGAACGCCCGGGGATCGTCCTGAGCGTAGGTCAACACTCATGAACACGGGACCAACTGGACTGTGGACGTGGACACAACGCTTCACGGTGGCGAGCGTCGGGTCGTTCGTGGGCTCGCTTCTCGCATTGCTCGGTGGGGCAAACAAGGTTGCCGTCCTGATCGGCGTGTTCGGCTTCGTCTGTCCGATGGTGTTCGGAATGGCGTACCTTCTGCTTCCCTCGTACGTCGGCAAGACCCTCGTCGATCAGCGACTCGCGGGGATTCACTTCGGGCTCGCCTATGTCGGTGTCAGCCTTCTCGTGGCGGATCAGTTCGTTACGGCGAGGATTCTCCTGAGACCCCTTGGTGTGACGCTCTGGACGACCGGTGTCCTCATTTTCGTCGGGTCGTTGCTGGCGACTGTCGGTCCAGCTGCGGTCGGCACAGTAGCTGGAACACTTGGAGGAAGTGGACGATCCCAACGCTCGACTCGACTGGCCACAGCGATGATTCCGGTTGCTGTCTGCTATCTCCTCGTCGGAACGGTTGCTCTCCTCATGACCGTCGCCCCTTTGGGAATCGGGACGGTCACAGTAGCACAGGTCACCCACTACTACCTCACCGGGTTCGCAACGCTGCTAATCTACGCGCTCGGCATGCGGTTGCTGACGGCGTTTTTCCACGTCTCGTTACCTCGCCCCGTCGTCTGGATCGTGCTCGTGGCCGGAGCCCTGGCGCCGGCCTTTCTGGGGACGTTCCTCTGGATCGATCCGTGGTTCCGGGTCGGCGGCGTTTTCGCGACACTCGCGATGCTCGGGTATGCAGCCCTCGTGCTATTCGTTATTCTGAAAACGAATCGCAGACGGGTCGGTGTATCCGGGATCGCACTCGGTGCGATCGCAGGAGGGACCGCCGTCGTGTCGGTCGTTCCGGTGGCGTTCGGGTTCGGGGATCCGATATCGCTCGCCGTCCATCGAACGCTCATCCTCGCCGGATTCTTTCCGCTCACAATCGTCGGATACGCGTACCTATTCTTCCCAATTACCGGCGGTCAGTTCACGGGGGCGAACCCACGCGCGGCACGTGTGACGATCGCATTGCTTGGAGCCGGTGTCGCCGTACAATCGGTGGGAGTTGCCCTTCAGTACGAACCGGTACGCGTGATCGGAATTCTCGGGTCGGTAATCGGTGCGATCGGATGTGGCTACCTCCTCGGATGCCGGTTTGTGAACGGTTGATACCCGACCGTTTTCGGACGAGGAGACCGCCATCCGAACATGTACGGGAGTAGGAGTACCCCTCACGATCTCGAACAACTGGGTATGCCCAGCTTTCCGTCGCTGTTCGGGTCCGACGACAGCGACCTGTTCGACGGGTACGACGAGTTCGTTTCGGATCACGTCCCGAGGCCGGGCGAGTTCCTCGAACCTCATGATCTGCTCACCGGGGCGGACCACGTCGCGTTTCACCGTCTCACGCGCGACTGCTTCGAGGACCGAAAGGTGTACGATATGACGTTCAACTACAATCTCGCCCGGCTGAATCTCGACACGCGGCACACGAGCGCCGGCTACCGCTACGCCGTCGAACGCGACGACGCTGATGACGCCGTCGAGGCGGACGACATCGACCGCGTACTCCGTGCCGAGTTCACGCCGACGACTCCATTCTGTCCACAGACCCACACGCTGACGATCGGGTCGTTCCGCGCGTGGAATGGGCTCTCTGAACGACATGAGTACGACCTCATCCGCGTCCGCGCGGCACCCATGCACCACCAGAGCGAGGCGATCAACGAGCAGCTCGCCGACCTCGAGCAGACGTATCTCGAGACGGGAGACGTGACCGCCGATCCGGAGGGCGACACCGAAATCGGGTCGAACCCGATGGAACGTTCGATGAAAAACGAGGGACCGAGCCGCGGATCGCCGGACGCTCCGTTCTGAAAGGATCTGGTCCCCCCAGGGCAACGGCCACTGCGTGATCGGTACCGCGATTCGGGTCTCGCTCCGGATCAGTCCGTTTTCGAAACAGCCTCGTCAGAACGGTGCGTTTGGATCCTCCGCGGCAGTCGGGTCGTCGTCATGCGTTTCGGCCTTCCCAATCAATACTCTAAACTCGCCGGGGTCACGCTTGCGATACTCCCAGTAGAACTCCGGGCCAGCCTCGGCGTCGAACTGGTGGTACAGCGGCTTCGGGTCGTGGTCGTTCACGAGGGTAAATCCTTCTCCGTCGTCGAGATCTGCGTACGTCTCAAAGATCTTCTCGTGTCGTTGCGCGGGTGGAAGGTCGCGGACGTCGAGCTCAGCCGTACTCTCTGGGATCTCGACGGACGCTTCCGTGGACACCTCGTCATTGTCAGACATCGCGGATGTGGGATCCTCACCGTCAGCTGTGGATTCACTTCGTTCAGACTTTGTGATCCGTACCCGACAGCGACCGGGCTCTTTTTCGACTACCTCCCAGTCGAACGTGTCATCATATTGCTCCCGAAACTCGCGACGGAGCGGTCGCGGCTCGTGCGGAGCGATGAGTTCCATCGTCTCGCCATCGGGTATCATGCCGTACCGGTGGTGGATCGTCTCGTGGCGATCCGGCTTCGGGATCTCCCGGACATCGTATCGCGTGATTACGCCCTCGTTGTCGGCTATCGAAGCGTCGGTCTTCACGATTTTGACGCGCCACTCACCCGACTCACGACTTGTATACTCCCAGTCGATGACATCGCCGTGCATCGATCGAAGTTCGTAGTAGAGCGGCTTCGGGTCGTGGTCATTGACCAGCACGAACCCCTCACCAGATCCGAGGCGATTGAACGTATCGAGTAACACCTCGTGTCGCCGCTGCGGTATCAGATCACGCACGTCGAACGTCCCTAACTCCCCGTCACCGAGTGGTTCCTGTTTGGACACCCCGACCTCGCGCGGTTCGGCGTCAGGATCCTCGTGGGCCCAGTCGAGGGCACGGTTCCGTTCGATCTGGTACCGAAGCAGATGAGCGTCGATGTCTCGATCAGAGATAACGAGGACTTCGGTACCCGTCTCAATCTCGTCGAACGCGTCGTCGATCCGGTCTTGGAACTCGCGAGGCGAGGAATCCCGCAGGTCGATTTCGGTAACCATCTCTCGGATCGAGTACGGTCGCGAAGGAAGATGGTCCCTCAGCCGAACTTGTTCGGGACATCCGTGAAACGAGACGGAATTGAGATCTGAATTATCGGATGCTCACCAATCCAGTACAAGAGTTTCGGCCGCTTTCGAAAGACAAGTCCGACCCATGAATTCGGTAACGCTTTCGCGAACGATCGACGCGCCTCCGACTGTTGTCCGCGAATCGATGAACGAACTCGATCAGTTCATGCGAGCGTCGGGGTTCGATGAGGTTCACGTAGACGGCGAAACGGTTCGCGTCGCGAACGAAATGGGGATCGCGACTATCGAACTCACGCTTGAACTCGTTGACCGTCCTGACGCCGACCTCGCCTACGAACAGCGCAAGGGCATCTTCGAGGAGATGCGGACAGCGTACACCGTCACATCAGATCCTAACGGGAGCGAAGTGGTCGCAACGACGGAGTTCGCGCTTGACGTTGCGATCATCGGAGATGTACTTGACTCAACGATCATCAAACGCCAACGGCGAAAGGAACTCACGGCTCAGGTCGATTGGCTTGAAGAGGGGACAAGCTTAAACGAAGGTGAGGAGTGACTAGACGACTTCCCAGATGATGTCCCGTCGAAGATCACGATCAAGGAGATCAACGATAATCGCTACTATCAGCGATTCCCATAGATCGCTGTCAAGGCGGCCCTGCCAGAAATCGATATCCTCGCGGACGATCGATTGGACTCCCCACAGAACAATCCGACTCTCATCCGGGATCCCACCACGAAGCCAACTCTCACCGGGGATGTCGATTAGGCCGTCCATCCAAGATTTCGACGTCAACGTGAGCGCGATATACTGATCGCCGTGGAACGGACGTCCTTCATGATTCGAGAGAATGAGCCAGGGCCGAGCATCTTCCTCGCCTTTGAACGGATCATCCCCGTAGACGACGTCGCCACGCTCGAAAATCGGTCTCTCTTCGTCGGTCACTGTTCGTCCTCGACGCTCGGATGTGGTTCCTCGGGTGCGTGTTCGCGCCAGGACTCCTTGTCCTCTGTACCGAGTCGCTGGTTGAACAGGGCGGTCGCTCGTTCGTACCCGCTGTATCCGTCGAGTCGCTCTGTGTCGTCGGTTATCGCCCAGTACGTCGCTTTGTGTTCGACGAGATCGCGGTCCTTCAGTCTCGAGAGCGCGGTGCTGACCGCGCCCTCATCGAGACCGATCTGAGAGGCGATTTCGCGGGCCTTGAACGCGCGATCATCGTTGGCGGCGAGAAATCCCAGCACCTGATCCGGGACGGAAAGTTCCTCGAGTTCGTCCTCGCTCGTCTTCTCGAAGGTATCTCGGTCGATGGACATCGTTGAGCAGAAATACGGTGTCAATCGTAATGAGTGTTAGGTGTGAAAGCGACGAAATGGCTGAAGGGGATACTCCGCCCGTAGCCTCGTCGAAGCAGTTCGAGAATCGTATACATTGAGACGGCCAGTCTCAACTACCACGCTCCTGGTGGTTGCACTAAGAGCTCTCTCGGACTGATGTAGATGTATTTGATCAGGATTCAGTACACTTACTCCGGTTTGAATCTACTGTAAGTGTATTCGATCGGGGTTTAGTACACTTATCCGGGTTGAGAATCATCTGTATTGTAATGAACCCCGCTGAGTTCGAAGATGGACCTGGTCGGATCGAGCCACACAACGGACTCCCCTGCTACAATCCGGCAAGCCTCCCTCCAGAGCTTGAACTCACTTCGGAGATTCTCGATGCCTACGGCGACGCTCTCTACGCGCTCGGCCAGCTTTCGACCCTTCACGACCACATCGAAAACGAGAACCTCCTGCTCGCCCCGTTCGTGGCCCGAGAAGCGGCGATGAGCTCGCAGATCGAAGGCACCGCAGTCACCGTCTCGGACATCATCCTCCACGAGCCAGACGACGACCCTGAACGGGAAGCAGCATCCGAACGAGACATCCGAGAGGCGTACAACTACGTCGAAGCTATCCAGATGGGGTTCAATCGGCTCGAACAGGGCGAGAGTATCGACCGCACCCTCCTCTGTGAACTCCACGAATCGCTCCTACTCGATGTTCGTGGTGAAGACAAGCGTCCTGGCACCATCCGAGATACCCCTGTCATCATCGGTCCGAACCAGAACCCCGAGGACGCACAGTTCATCCCGGCCCACCCGGCCCACGTGTCGATGCTACTCGATCAGCTCATCGCGTACAACCGGATGGATAACTACCCGCCGCTCATCGATATCGTCCTCTCTCATTACCAGTTCGAGACGATCCACCCGTTCCGCGACGGGAACGGCCGATTCGGACGGCTCCTCATCATGCTTCAGTTGTACGACGCTGGCTTGCTTGATGAGCCGTACCTGTACTTGTCTGCGTATTTCAACCGAAACCGGAGCGAGTACTTCGACAAACTGTTGCGCGTCAGCAGAGACGGGGCGTGGGACGAGTGGGTACGATTCGCGTTGACGGCGATCCGCGACCAAGCCCACGACGCCTACGAGTGTGGCCAAGAGCTCTTAGACCTTCGAGGCAGATATCTTGAGCAGTACGAGGACTACCCAGCTGTTCGCGACATCGTCACCCACCTCTTTGAGGAACCGTATCTACAGGCGAGCCGCGCGCAGGAAGCGACTGGTCGGTCGAAGAAGGCCGTCTACAACGCGATTGACATGCTCTCCGGCGACGGGATCATCGATGAAATTACTGGGAAAGAACGTGGGAGGGTGTACCGAGCGCCAGAGATTCTCGCGATCGTCGAAACACCGTAGCTCGATGAGCTTTCCATCAAAATTGTTCCCTAGGATTTCAACGGAGCTAATATCAGTTGTTAGTGTCACCCAAGTTTGTGAGTACAAGATATTATCAAGTAATGGATCTATAAGAGAATATCAAGGATCGACTCTACTCTCGAGAACAGCAACAATGTCGGACAGATCGAAGAGACGGAGATCGTCTCGTTCGTCTGCAGCTTCCTCGACGGATCGGTTGAACCCAGAGCGGCTGAACAAGGCGAATTCATACGTCGGCTCGCCACCACCGGTGGGTGTCCAGTCGATATGGGAGACATCGTCTTCGAGATCCGCGAGCACGTCATAGCCGAGGGGGGTGTTGGTGAATTTCGCTTCGCCAGCGATCAGCGTTGACTCGTCGGTTGGGGCGACAACGTCTATCTCCCGGCTCTTGTACCACCACTGGCTTGGCACCTGTGTGAGCTGGTAGTCTGTATAGAGCGCCGGCACCGCCTGGTGACAGAGCGATTCGAACGTTTCGCTGACAAAGTCGGGCAGTTCCGGCTCGATGAGATCCGCGTAGGCGTTCTCGCCGTAGAGTTCGTACTGACCTCCGCGGCCGTAGAGATACCGGAAGTAAAACCGGAATACGGGATCTCGAATTTGGTACCGAGTCCGCTTGCTGCGCGCCGGGTCAGCAAGCGCCGGATGGTGTTTTTCGATGATCTGGAGCGTTTCCAGCCGGTCGAAGTAGTACGACGTGTTGGTGCTCTCGATGCCGGCTCCTTGGGCGATTTCGTTTCGACTGTGGTTCCCGCTGGCCATCGACTCCAGAAGCGAAAAATACGTGTTTACCTCGGTCAGTTCCATCTGGAGGACTGTTTCGGGCTCGTCGTGGAGTGGGCCATCGGGATCGCACAGCAGCCGCGTGATGTTCTCCCCGAAGCTCTGTGCTGGATCGAGCGGGCTGAGATATCGGGGTGTACCGCCGAAGACGCCATAGACGAACACCCGTTCTTCGGGAGTGTACGTCGGCACAAACTCTTGGATAGAGCGAAACGGGAGCTGGGTGAGTTCGAGGCGGCCATTCGGTGTCTGGGATACCCGACCGTAGAGTGGCGCACCGCCATCGAGGACGTGGGTATGAATCATGCCGATCGCAGAGCCTGTGAGTACGAGTGTTGCCTGGCTCTCGTCGACAGCGGTGTCCCACAGGTGCTGAATGATCGACGGGAGCCCCTCGTTCGATTCGATAAGGTACGGAAATTCGTCGATGACGATAATGGCGTCTCTATCGACGAGGTACGCTAAGAGTGGTTCCCACTCCTCTTTGACAGCCGTAATGTCCGGATAGGTTGTCGCTGCGGCCTCGACGAACCGCCTGAGCTGTGTCGTCGCAGTTCCTTGGACTGCCTGATAGTACACGGCATCGTCGCGGTCAGCAATCGATTGACGGATGAGTTCGCTCTTGCCGATCTGACGACGGCCATAGACAATTGCGAGTTCTGCAGCGCCACTCTCATAGAGAGTCTGTAACCGATCGAGTTCATCGATGCGATTGACAAACTGGTTCATACTTCCTATCGTTGTGGGAGATACATATATGCTCTGAAGTTAGAAATTAGACTATAATAGTTTGAACTATAATATTTCGAACTCTAATACGGTGGGGGAATCATCCGATCTCACTGGCTGTAGGGGCTGTTCACGCCGAACGGCCTAGGCAGAGAGATAACTGTTACAACTTGTTGCTCGGGGGAAAACCGATATTGAAGAAGTCGTGAACGCTTCGTGTCGTTCGCAACTTAACAGAGTTCGGCGGAGCGATCACGCCGCCTATTCGCGTCGCTATCTACCCATGCGGCATCACCCCCGATACGTGTGACCGGAAGATGATTCCGAAACGCATAGACGACTGGTTCGGAAAATGACATCCGTTACGTATGCCCTCCACCCACGACGAATCCGCCATTCTGGCGACCGATCTCCGGAAGAGCTACGGCTCAGAAGTCGCTCTCGACAGTCTCACGCTCGACATCCAGCACGGGAGCGTCTACGGCTTTCTCGGCCCGAACGGTGCGGGGAAGACGACGACGATGCGTCTCCTTACCGGTCTCAGCGATCCGGACAGCGGATTGGTACGCGTCTGTGGCGTCAGCCCGAGCGACCGGCGTGCGATCGCCGGTCGGGTCGGCTATCTCCCTGAGACGCCGCCGCTGTACGACGAGTTCAGCGCCCGCGAACAGCTCGAATACGTCGCCGATCTTCGCGACATTTCGCGGTCCGTTGCCCGCGAGCGCATCGGCGAGTACCTCGACCAATTCGGGTTAGCCGGTGACGCGGACAGGCGGATCGACGGGTATTCGAAGGGAATGAAACAGAAGACCGCGTTCATACAGAGTGTCCTGCACGAACCGGACGTCCTGTATTTAGACGAACCGACATCGGGGCTTGACCCCCGAGCGGCGCGCACCATCCGAGAATCGATTACCGCGTTCGCCGACGCAGGAACCACGGTGTTCCTCTCAACACACATTCTTCCGGTGGTCGAAGCCGTCGCTGACGAGGTCGGGGTGTTGTTTGACGGGAGACTCGTCACCGAGGGGACGCCTACCGAAGTACAGGCCCGTGCGGAGACTGGCGAGAGTGGATCCCTGGAAGACGCGTTCCTCGCCGTCACCAGCGAACCCGAAACGGGCGCGGCCTCTCGGAGAGAATGAGCCTCCGACAGGACGTTCGCCACGGGCTCCGAATCGGGCGGGCGGAGTTCGTCCGAAGCCTCCGTGGGTACCTCGGAAACCCCCGTCGAGTCCTCGGACTCCTGATCACGGCGCTGTTCTTCGGCGGCGCGCTCCTGTTCGCGCTGCCGACGGCGTATGTGCTTGGGCAAACCGCGCGCTCCGTGACGGCGGTCCCGTTCTTCGCGCCCGCTGCGACGCTCGTTCCTCTCGGTCTCCTGTCGATATCGGTGTTTCGGACCCTCGAACGACTCGGACACATCGACGGTGCGGATTTCGTCCTGCTGGCGGTTCACCCGCGAGCAGTCGTTATCGGGCTCATCACAGCGGAGATGGGACGGCTCTCCCTGTGGTTCGGGATCCCGGTCGGAGCAGTGGTTGTCACGTTCGCACTCGGAATGGGCTCGCCGCTGCTCGTCGCTTCGGCCGGGGCGGTCGCGCTGCCACTCGTCTGCTGTGCCGCCGTCTGGGGGTACGCCGGAGGAATTGCTGTGTTGCGACTCCTGCGGCAACTCCCCAGCCTTCGCCGTCTCCTGAAGGCGGTCGGTATCCTCGCGATGGTCGGACTCGTTGTTGCATCGCAGTTCGCTGGGCAGTTCATCGTCGAATCCGACCTCTCAGTGCAGCGGCTGTTGTCGACAGTAGCGTTCGATCCCCTCGTGGAATACGTTGCGCTCGCGTTCGTCGGAACACCGGTCTCCAGACCGACCTCCCTAGGGGCGGTGGCGGTGCTCGGGGCGTTAATCGCTCTCACGCCGGTAGGTCTCGCCGTCTCGACCAGGCAGGTTTCTACGCTCTGGTTTACCGATCAGGTCGGCAACAACGCGTCGACGCAGGTGCGGCAATCGAGCGGCGGATTCTCTGCCCCACGACCGTTCGCATGGACTAAACCCGGTCGTATCGCGTGGGGAATTCTCGTGCGCGGTCGCCGTGATCCGGCGGAGTTGAGTCATCTCCTGATTGCCGTCTTTTTTATCGCACCGTTCGGGACGATGTTTCTCGAGTTTTCGGGCGACGCCATCGGACCCCTCATCACTGGGGGCGGCGTCGTTCTCGCGACATACCTCTCAGGCGCTACCTTCGGGTTGAACCCGCTCGGTGACGAGCGGCCGCAACTACCGTTCCTCCTTCTCACTGAGACATCATCCGCGGCTCTCGTCCGTGGACGGCTCCTCGCCGGCGTTGCGATTGGAGTGCCGGTCGCCGTTCTCAGCTCGTTCGTCTCGATCCTTTTCGGGATAACGGTGCTTCAGGCGGTGGCGACCGCCGCCGTCGGAGTTGTGATGTGTCTCGCTGCGGCGATGTTCGCGGTCGGAATCGGCTCGGCGTACCCGATCTACGAGGAGCGCGAGTTCTGGGGGACGGAAACGGTCGTCCCGTCGACGCTCGTCATGATGGTGTACCTGTTTGTCGTGGGTGGCGGAACGGTTCTCGGGCTGTTCGTGACGTGGTTCGCAGTCACCGGAAACGTCGTGTTGACGCCTGTATTCGGCGTGCTCTTCGGTACGTATCTGCTGTTGACGAGCGGCGTTTCGTATGGTTCCTACCGCTATGCGCTCCGGCGGCACCGACGCTATACGCTGGCGTGATCACGCCGTTTCAGATGGGCTGTCCGGCGAGCACACGTTCGCCGTTAAGTCGACCTCATTGCCATGGCAAACGTTCATAGTTTCTAGTTTCGTAACTCTATACAAGATGAGCTACGATACAGAACATGTGCGAAACGCGGGGGACACACCGAGGACGATCACCGGGATCTCTACGTTCACAGAATTACTCCAGAACCCGTCCCTCGCGAGTCTCTATACATCGATTCGGCGGTCTACGGCTGCCACGGGGCCTGAACTCATTGAAACAACGACCGTCTCGAAGAAAACGGTGTACGACTATCTCCATAAACTGGAACAGGCGGGCCTGATCAGCAAGGTTAACGACGATGGCGGGACCGCCGTATACACCGCTGAAGAGTTCGAACTGACATTGACGGTCCGCGAGACGGAAGTCTCGATTACGCCCGAACTTATCGAAGTGATCGCACAGAAAAACGAGTATCCAGCGATCGAGCGGGTTCTCGAAGACCACGGCATCGTCACGTTCGCACTCGCATACGATCTCGTGAAAGCACACAGTGAGGGGAATGTCACAATCCGGCAGATCGCGAGCCTCACAGACCTTTCGGCTGGAACTGCGTATGATCTCGTCGAAGCCCTCTATTCGATTCTCAATCTCGGTGACGACGAGTCGAGCCCGACGACGTACCCCGCTGATATCCAGCAAACAGGTGAAAACTCCACGAGCGACGCACACTCCGAAGCAAGGCAGGACAGTAGTGCCACCGAAGAGCCGGCCCCCGAGGACTGGATCGAGAGTACTGACGACACCGAGCAGGACTAACGACTCGGGATGACCCGACAGAAGGCAGGAAATTAACTTATCGCCCTCCACTTAGGAAGAGCTCGTGAACGTTTCGTAGCGTTCGCAACTCAACAGAGGACTATTCGATATCGTAGCCCCACTCTCGAAGTACGTCGGCGACCTCGTCTAGATGGTCCATTCCGACGAGATACGCCGCCTCTCGGGCGTCAGTGAGTTCGACATCGTCTCCGAGTTGTTCCTCAAGCGCAGGCCGGAGCTCCCGACGTTCCCTCTTCACCGTGTGTTCCGTATAGTGGATCGTCTTGTGGTCCCGATCGTCTTTCACTCCATCGCGACGGTGGATCCACGGTAGCCGGGAAGATTCGTCAGCAGGATGGTCAGGGATGCCTGGTAGCGTCGTCGACGTCGGATCAGGTTCTGGCGTTGTTGATTGCTCATCGAACGGATCACCAGCATCTGTGTCCGTATCCGCGACGTCGTCGACAGGATCATCGTCGGCATCGTCGTCCTCGGCGAACGGATCATCGCCGCTGCCAGATTTCATGCCGTTCGGCATTAGGCACTCACCTCCTCAAGATGGCTGGCGAGTTCGTGTAACTGCTCGAGCGTCTCCATTTCATGATCGCGTTTCCGAGATCGATACTCATTGACGTACGCGAATGCTGTCGTCTGCTTGTCCCAGCAGCCTTCGAACAGCGACGATCGCTCACCAATTGCGACTGGCGCGTCGTACCCCAACTCGCGGATACGCGTCAGGTAGTGTTGTTGGTCCGTCGTCCGTCCAACGCCGTTCGGCACAACCGCGAGGACACCAACGGTGACACCCACCGTCTCTTCGAAGCCCTGAACGACATCTTGTAGCCCCTCTATCGATTGCATCCCTTTCCCTGTCGGTTCCAGCGGGATCACCAGCGAACGGGTTGCGCCAATGGCGTTGTAGAGATGGGGGCCAGCGGTTGCCGGCGGATCGACGACGATCGTATCGTACTTCTCGGGGATATCCGCGTTGAGGAGTACCTGTCGCAGCTGATCGTGGCGCTCGAACTCTTCACCGAGGTCTTCCGCCATTGAGGCAGCGCGAGTAAGGAGATCGGCGAGATTTTCTAGCATATTGTGGCTTGGAACAAGGTCGAATCCAAATGGCGTTTCAAGGATGAGGTCCTCGAATGCGCCCTTTGGTCGGTCGATGAGGTGGCGCGCAATGTTGTCTGCGTTACTGTCATCTCGTGGAGCGTCAACGCCGAGTAAGTACGTTAACGAGCCGTTCTGTGGGTCAAGATCGATTACGAGAACATCGCGATCGTGCTGGCCGTGCGCGTCGGCGAGATTCGACGCGAGCGTCGTCTTCCCGACGCCGCCGGCTTCGCTGTATGTCGTGTACGTGAGCATGTTTTACCTGTTAGACCCATTCGTCATAAATTTGCGTCAGACAAATCAGTTAGTATGGTTAGTTGTACTAGAAAGTACAACTAGTTAGTTTGATTAGTAAGGCCAACGAGTAAGACAGAACAGAAAATACAATAAGGACGTCTAGCAAGAAACACGGAATTTCCCTGTCGATCGGCATCCTGTAACTATCGCGGTGCGCTCCTATCTACCCCGACACAGAACAGATACGGGCCAGTACCTCAACCATTACTGGGATTGTCTGCTCCTTGTTGAACGGCATCTCTATGCTTTTGAGCGATTGGGTTAGATCCTTCAGTAGGTGGGTTCGTTTCTTCTTGGTTCGAGGATGCGCTCTCAACGAGGTGTTCCATCCGGTCGAGAATTTCGGCAGGATTGTCCTTAGGCCTAACAATCGCTCTTCCGTCTTCTTCGCGGACCTCAACCTCTGTACCCGGAGTAATATTAAGACATTCGCGTATCTCCTGTGGGAGAACGATTCGTCCCTTGGAATCGACCTTAGTCATGTTCACACATGTGTTGAGATATACTATAATCATCTGGGTTAAGACGCTGATTCTAGCCTCATTACAGAAACCGTGTGGCCACCACAGATACAGCACTGTCACAGCTCAAAACAGAACAGAGAATTAAATGATGCCAGTAACCACGAGGAGACCGACAATGAGCAGCAACGTCGCGACCACGCTCCCCCCGGCCAGCCACTTGTTCTCGATCACCTTTTGGTGAAGCGGCATCTCGGCGTACTCCTCGCGGAACGCCTCGAGATTCTCCTCGTCGTAGAAGTACTTCGTCTTCAGCGCGAACCGTTCCGTCACCGCACAGCCTATACAGACCGGCTCGCACTCAAGTCGTTCAGTCTTAATATGGTTGTCACAGGCGATAGCCCCACAGTTCGGGCAGTAGGTGTACGTCTCGTCGACGCCGCTCGTCTCGCAGTGGACGCACCGGCGAATCCCGTCCTCTGTAGTGACCCGTGAAGGGCCAGCAGCATAGTATTCGTACGGATACGAATACTCCAGAATTTCTGTCGTCTGCTGAATCTCAGGTAGATACACCGACTCAATCGATCGCACTGAGATATCCGAGAGATTCGGCTCACACGTCTTGTTGTACGTGACGTTGTTGTCGCCGGTGTAGGTCACCGTCGTCGTGTGGTGCTGCTGGAGCCGCTCGACGGCCCACTCCTTGTACTCGGTCTGGGTCTGTCCGAAGCGGCGCTCCTCGACGTCATCGAACATCTCCCCAAACTGTTCGGAGTCGAGTTCGATCCTCGTATGGAAGTTCTCGGTGACCAGTGCCGCAACATCTTCGTCGACGACCAGAGGGTGGCCGCGTTCAGCGTGAACCACGAACTGCGTCCGATCGTTGATCCGGTGGATGGCGCCGACGGACGTCTCGAAGACAGCGTTCGTGTCGGCGGTAACCGCGACCACCGGTCGGAACGTCACCGCCGAATGCGGTGTCGGAAGGTCGGCGGCCTCGATGTTCTCGATATCCCGGAACGCTTCCTGGACGGGGGCGTCGACGTCAGCTGCCGGGTCGTAGGGACGGAGGGTCTCGTCGCAGAGAATCTCGATGCGACCGTTGTAGAGGTCGAGGCCGATCTCGTCGGCGATCTCCCGGAGGTCCTCGCCATCAAGCAGCTCGATTGGGTGTGGATCGTCGTTCTGCTGGAGACGGTCGGCGTACTCCTGGGCGGGACTCGTGAACCGACCCGTCGTAACGACCATGCCCCGCTTCGGGCCATCGAAGTCGAACGTCGCGATCCCCGAGTGGAGCTTCTGGACGACCGGTCGCCCAACCGTCCCCGTGTGTTTACACTCGACGACGATCGCGCGCCGCGTGCCGTCGACGACCTCCTCCATGATGACATCCCGCCCCTCGTCGGCTGTCTTCTCAGCCTGCCGGACGTTCTCGTAGCCGAGGTTGCGGAAGACATCCTCTATGACATCCTCGAACTCGAATCCCGAGAGCTCGTCTAGAACAGCCATTCGAGAGATACGGGTACTATTTTTCGATGCCCCAATTCGTTTGCGTCGACTGCTGTGATGGACTCAGTCACGACTCGGTATTCTGACGAGGTACTGCCGCGTCATGGTCGCTCTCGAATCCGATGTCATCCGAAATTTCCGGGAAAATCACGTCGAAGTAGGGATCATATTCGTGCCCAACTGCGAGCACGGGCTTCAGCGCGAGGACAATACTGATCGCTTCCCCAGATGGGATACCAAGTGGATCAGCAGCCATTCGCTGGGTGATCTGACCAGCATAATGGAGTCCAGCCTGTCGGACAGCAGCAGCGAGTTTGCCAACACCGTGTCGCTCAACGAAGTATGAGACATCTTCGTCGACTTCTTGGAGTGCAACAGCATGGAGGATCGTCGGCGTCACAACAATCCCGTCAGTTGTGATTCGAACCGGATCTGCGGTCACTTCCACCGGTCGATCTCCCGCCAGAGAGACAATTCCGAGGGCCTCAAGCGTTTCTACGTGATCGTAGACCGTGGTCTTTGGGATATCCAGTGCCGCCTTGATCTCTGGGCGGGTGACCGGCCCGTAATAGCAGGTGTACACATAGACACGCGCCAGTTCTGGATGATCCAATAACCGCCCGACGGTTGCGAGGTGATTGATCCCCGTTTCGAGATCATGTGGGGGTGTCTCCGTGACGGGGTGGGGAGTCATACTCGTTAGTACGAAATCTTTGAACTTTAAATTAGCTCTAGTGAACGAGTTCGCCCAGAGAGCCTCCGGATCACCTATCTCCGTGAAGAATCATACTACGGACGGTGTCAAATTCATCTGTTTGATAGACTGCGATGCCATCGTGAAGAATTTCTTGGAGCTCCTCAGCGTACGTCGGGATTCCTTGGAGAGCCTCAACATCAATATCGAACGCATATCGATCCCCGCCAAACGTGTCTTCCTCAAGTGACTGCCTGATGTGGTTCGCCTGTCGTTGGTTGCTCGCCCGGTCTTCACGAACCAACACCCAGATATCAATATCGCTGCGACGGTCAGCCTCACCGCGAGCAACGCTTCCATACAGAACGACAGCGAGCACGTCATCAAGTTTAGTATGGAGTTGGTCGGTCGCATCCTGTACCGGCGCGTGAAACTCCGACTGGGGAATTCCGAGGAATGGATCGTCTGGGATAGTGAGCCGGTCACGGTTGATCTGGACAAGTCGGCGGGGTCCGTCGTGTTCTTCGATAACGAGATCGTTCTTGGAGAGTGTATTAACCGTCTTGGTGATCGTCGGTCGCGTGTAGCCAATTGCGTCAGCAAGGTCTGTCATCGAAAACGACTCATCGTGATGTCGAGTTAAAAAGAGAAGAATATCTGCTGTCGCATCGCCACTGAGTAAACGGTCGTCTTGGAGTGGTAGATCGATGGATATCTGGATACCGTCAGCAAGAGTACCGTTCGTATCTGTTTTCATTGTAAACTAATTCTAGGCGTTACTATTTGAACCTAATTGCTAAATGAGTTCTCACTAATTGTGAGTGGTGTGGCGTCCAGGACAAGAAATGCCTCTGAGTCCATATAAAATCAAAAATTTGTTACAGGTCAATTTCGTATTCGGCCGCCAGCTTCTGGAACTCGTCCCACTTGTGGAGACGATCGTCTGTAACATCGCCGTGCGTCTCGAGGTAGCGCAGCAAGGTGTTGATTTGGTCTTCGAGGTCATACTTCGCAGCTTGTGTTCGGAGGTCGTCCTCGTCGACGTCGAGGTGTCTGAGCAGGAGGAGACAGTACGAACGGTAACGGCTGCCGTCGTCGATCAGTAGCGTGTGACAGCAGAGCTCCGCTGGAGAGAGGGCGTCGGGTTCCTCGGAGTAGAAGTAGTAGCGATGGCTGGTGAGCAGGAACTGGAGGTCGAACGCGGCGAATCGAGCGAGGCCGGTTTCGTGGAATCCGTCTGCGTCGATCTCCGTCTCGGTTTGAGCGAGAAATTCGTCGTAGTCTTCCCAGAGAATCGTGCCCTTCGAGGCGACGGCTTTGAGGCGTTGGCGATGGAGATGATGGGTGAGTTCACTGGCGAACTTGTGGAGGCGGTCGAAGTCGGCGTTGAAGTCATAGCGGCCGTCTTCCGTCCCGACGAGGCCGCGGTCACGAAACCGCTTCAGGACACGATTGACCGTATTACGGTAGTTGTCGCTCCGGTCGGCGATCTCGGCGACGGTTCGCGGTTGGTCAAGATAGTAGAGCACCTCAAGTGCCTTCCCGGTCAACAGCTCGGGGAAGTCGATATGGGAGTACTGGCGGACGAGGTCCTGGTAGAGTTCGACGGCGCGAGCAGCTGACGGGACGACTCGTTTTCGCCGGCCGTCGCGTTCCGTGTAGACGAGCCTCTTCTCGACGAGGTCGCCGACGGCACGAGAGAGGTAGCTCTCGCTGTGGTCGAGCTTCGTCGCGAGCTCGGAGATCGTGTCGCCGCGGTCGACCGTGGCGAGAACCTCGAGTTCGATACGCCGGAGCATATTGTAACATAGTACGAAACTTATATATAAAAAGTTTCGAGTAGTGTTACGTCCAGCAAGCACGGATCGTCTCCATCGTCTTAACCAACAAAACTATTGATTCGTGGGTCGTGTTGGTTAACACGAGAGTAGCCGATGTCCTACGAACCACCGACCCCACCGGCAAACCTTCCGACGGAGATTGTCAACACGCTCAACGAGTCGGACCCGGAGCAGCTCCGAGACATCGCGACGTACGCTGAAGCGCTCGCCCAGCACAAGGAACGAGAGGCCCGTCTCGAGGAGTCGGCAGATCAAGAAGAGGTGGAAGATCGACCAGACGATCTCCCGGACGAAATTCCCACCAAAGCGACGATCACGATCAAGAATATCAACGAGAATCGCTACTACTACTGGCAGTGGCGGGATGGAGACCAAGTCAAATCCAAGTATAAGTCTCCAGTCAATCCTGACGAGTAGAACGGACGGCTAGCCCGATCTTGAGCTCAACACACCCCGTGTGCGAAATGAAATCCCCAGAGAGATCTAGTTGGCACCCCCCGTGTGCGAAATGATTCTACCCTCTACCGAAGCAGACCCCGTGTGAGAGATGAATCAGTTGACGAGTCGAGTGGGGACACCCCGTGTGCGAAATGAAATTGAGAGTACGGTTGTCAGACATATTTAGAACATATAACAATTCTTCCGGTAGAATCACACCCCGTGTGCGAAATGAATCAAATAGCAGCGACTGTGTCGCTCCGAGTTACTTTCCTTCAAAGAAATCATCTATCTGGGCGTTGACAACTGACTTGATAAGATCACCTTCATTATCTGCTTCCTCGATCCGTATATCAGCTCGAAGGGTTTCAGCAACCACGCCAGGGTCGTCAACGAACGTGTACTCTTTGTGAACACCACTCCCGTAGCCGCGTCCTCGCTTTTCTGATGTGACAAAGTTGTATGTCTCCGCCTCACTCATATAGCGGAGATAGGAATCGCGTGATTTTGTATCGGCGTCAAGTAAATCAGTAAGATACTGATACACACGGTATGCAACTGTGCTGGGAACAGCGTTCAGGTTGCGTTGTGAGTAGACGGGGACAATCGCAGTAGCGTAAAGCGAGAGCTTCTTTTGGGTCGACAGTCCCTGCATCTGAGTCAACGTCCGATCGCGTTCCGCTTCTTTCTGGGCATCGCGAACGTGTCCTTCATGGACCGTATCTCCACCCTCCCGGTCCGCAATCTCGCCTGCTTTCCGGAATAGATCGATCGCTTTCCGAGCGTCGCCGTGGTCCTGTGCCGCAAACGCTGAGCTAAGTGGAATAATTCCGTCTTCAAGAACATCGTCCCGATACGCATCACGACGCCGTCTTAGAATGGATTGTAGTTGGTCCGCATCATAGTCTGAGAAGACGACGTCTTGCGGATTGAACGAGCTCTCAGCCCGGCCGTCAAGGTTCTCCATGAACCGGGGATCGTTTGTGAGCGCAGCAACGGACACGTGTCCCTCGATTTGGCCGAGTTGTGATGCCCGTGAGAGCTGATAAAGCAGCTTTGAGTATGCTGGTTCGTCGTTCGGGTCCCGCTGTCGTCCCACGAGGAGGTCTACCTCATCCAAGATGATAATGACCGAGTCGAAATTGTTACTCAGGATCTCATAGAATCGGTTGAGTTTCTGGTCTGTCGAGACGCCACTTTGTGGAACACCGACTTCGACATCGGCTTCATTAGCGGCGTTTTCTACAAGACGATAAACGGCCCTATCGTGTGATTTAATCGTCTGACAGTTGATCTTGATGACCCCAAAACGGTCGTCTTGGGCGTTCGCGAGTTCAAGAACCTGCTGACAGACCGCATTGATGATGAGTGACTTCCCCGTCCCCGATGGCCCGTAGAGAAGCATATTGGGCGGGCGGTTCCCTTGTAATGCCGGTCGGAGATAGGTGATGATGTCGTCCAGCTGGTCATCACGACCGACGATTCGGTCCTCGTCGATGACGGCATCCGGGTCAAGAAGACCCTTATCTCGAAAAACCGAGTTCTGAACGCCCTCCTGGAGACGACCTTTGATAGATTGTGAGAGGGACTGTTGATCGTCGCCGTCAGCCATATTTGCGCAGTTAGGTCGAAACTATAAATAAATATGGGTACCGTGTGCGAGATTAAATTTGCTGAATTCTACCGATACAGACGGTTTCGAGAGGGGTAGACGAAGTAATACCGTAACCACGGGCGAAATCAATTAATCGTAGTGACCCCCCGTGTGCGATATGAAATGTCGATCAGGCCATCGAACAACTGTCGATGTCGAGGCGAGACAGAAGATCTCGGCGGAGGTACTCCCCGTGTGCAAGATGAAACGCTGGACGTATTCTCGACCAGATTTGCCGAAATACTTCTTGAATATCCCGAGTGGAGTCTGATCTCGTCGATAAGCCACCCCCACACCCCGTGTGCGATATGAATTTGACGAGAAGGTGGGCACGGACGAACCATCCGAAGATGTCGGGATTCGGTGAGAGAACCCACGAGAAGACGTTAAACCGACAGAGACGTCCAGCTCACGAAGGAGTAAAGCCGCGGACAAGTTCGGTTATATCACGAAACATACTGTTTCGTTTCAACCGATCTTAGCCCCATTGCGGCTATGGTTGACAGAGTGGCTATGTAAAGGTTTCCAAAATATAGCCTATCTTGATATCGCTGTCCTTGAGACCTCTTCCCCGTAATATCGCGAATTTTCGATGTTTCGTGGTCTCTCTCCTCGACCACCCCTCCCACCATCTTCGCGATTTCATATCGCACACGGGGTGTGGGGGTTCGACCTCATAGGGACCGTAGTTAACCAACAAATCCACTCCGAATGGCTCCTGTGTTGGTTAATTATTCTCTGTGTTCGCATACGCCGTCAACTTCGGGAGCCTCGTCTCCGTGAGTTCTCGACGAATCTCCGCCCGATCCCAGCCAAGCGGTGACAGCACACTCTCGACAGCTCTGATGAGTTGCGTCTCGTAGTACGACGCATCGTACGACTCGGTCTCCTCGTGAGCCAACGCGACCCGTTCTCGCGATGTTTTCTCGTCGTCGACGACTATGTACTCGATGTCCTGTCCTGGATGAACAGCGAGGTCCTGATCGCGAGCCCGTCTTAGTGCCGCCACGTTCTGGGTGTTCTGCGTATGTCCTTCGAGTGGCTTAGAGACACGATTCCGTTCGACAAGTTGGTCAATCGGCACCGTTCCAGCGTGGAGGCGCTTGATGGCGTCTTGGAGACAGTCGAGGACGGCGTCTGGAGAACGAGTCGCATCGAGTCGATCGAGACAGTCCCGCTGGACGTCCTCGATGAACGGCGGGGTTGAGCGCCGGCGGGCTTCGATCCCTCTGATCTTGAACTCATCGTTGCCAGCCACCTTGCCGAAATACTTCGTGAGTGCGCCGGCGTTGCTCTCGCGCTGGGGAACGAACGCCACCCAGTCATAGTGGGCTTCGTATTCGAGCCGAATCTCGACGCGTTCCGTGATCGCCGTCGCGAGCGCTTCGAGGTTTTCGCGGTTCTCGTCGTCGACGTCGGGATCCGGAGTCACCCAGATAGAGTCGACGATACCGTGGACGACGCGCCAGCCGCCGTCTTCCAGCTGCTGTTTCGCCGTCAGCAGAATCTCGCGAGCGAACGCGTTGATTGCCTCGTGGCACTCGATACGGCCGAACTTCGCGTTGCTGAACCCTTGATACCCGAAGCAGGCGACGAGAATCCACTTCAGCGCTCCCGACCGCCCCTTGAGTTCCGCCAGCCGGTCGTTGTCGGGGTCGTTCCGTTCCTTCTCGCGATGGATGGCCGCCTTGATCTCGTCGCGAGCGTCGATGATCGGCTGGAGGACGTCGACGAGGTAGCCTTGGTCGTCACAAATTGAGTATCCAAGGCCGGGGACATCGTCGCGATCGCTGTGGCAGCTACACCGAATGACGTCCGGCGAGACGTTCCGGGTACAGATGATGTTCGGATACAACGAGGAGAAGTCGAGTTCGTGGACGTTCTCGTGGAGGCCGACCTCGGGTGCGAAGATGAAGCCGCCACGGTCGGCGTCGTGGAGCGTCCCCATCGGCTTGAAGAACTCATGCCGCCAAGAGTTCCACGGCACGAGGACACCGCGGTCGTGGGCCTCACAGATCTGGATCGCGGTGAGGACGTTCCCGATCGACGCCCATGCGAGCTCTTGGACGGGCTTTTTCGATCGCGACACGAGATCGAGGACGCCATCGAGGTTCGTCTCCCCGTAGAAGAACGTGTTCGACTCGTCGATGATCGCGCGGCCGGGAACGTTGTACCGCGCCGGCGAGTGACCGACGCGACCGTAGCTTGAGTAGGTTGACCGGCTTGCGAGCTGCTGGTAGTCGACGTCCGGCCACCGACTCAGCGAGAAGTCGTCGACGCCGGCAGCCGTCGCCATCTCGTACAGCGTCGGGACGATCTCGCTCGTCGAGCAGACGAGGATGTCTGGGTCGTGTGTCTCGATCGCCGCTTGAACGGTGGTGAGGATGTCTCCCGATGATCCGGTAA
Source organism: Halorubrum salipaludis (assembly GCF_002286985.1). GTDB lineage: Archaea > Halobacteriota > Halobacteria > Halobacteriales > Haloferacaceae > Halorubrum > Halorubrum salipaludis. The sequence goes on from NZ_NSKC01000012.1 coordinate 101,887, forward strand.
CAGTCTCCCCGGCAACTGTGAGCTCGCTGTACGTGTCTTGGCCTGTCTCGGTCACTGGAATACCGAGCCGGAGCGTCGACAGTTCCGCCGCCGGCGTTGGATCGCGATTCGTCTCCAGACAGTAGCGAAACTCCCGTGAGAAATCGACGTTGAAGCAGGCGAGATCTCCAACGGGGTACGCTGACAGTTGGTGTGCCTGTCGCGCAAGCGGTGTGACGCGGTCGACATGGTTGACATCGACAGCCAGAGCGCGCTCGTCGTCACGCCTGAAGCCGGAGCGCCGCGACACGGATTCGGTCGCGACGACGTCAGGATGCCGTTCGTATAGTGAATGAAGTTGTGTAAGATCGATGTCGGTGTCAGGGTCACGTGCTGCGACGAAGAAACGGGGCGTGTAGTCGTCGCGTTCGGTCGCGGTCGCGCCGTCGTTGATCGCCTCCCACTCGAGAACGCGACCATCGTCAAGGAAATCGATTGTGAACGGCATTTTCGTAAGTCACCCACCTTCCCGTCTCTACACCGGAGTCTCGCATAATCGCCGGCGTGTCTGTTCCGGATTTCAGGAAATGGAGATCGTCTTGACAGAAACAGCGTACTCTCGCGAATTTTCTCTGCTAACCCAGCTTCCAGAATCGTTTCCGGGTTTGTTAGCTGAACATCCGGTAGCGTGTTAACCAACAGAACGACCGTCTACAGATCGCTGTTGGTTAAGACTGCTGCGGACAGTCCTCCATATCTTGGATTTGGTGATCAGTATACTACCCCACAGATTATTATACCGCTCTCTCGTTGGTTAGCACATAATGTCCGAAGAGCCGTCCCCACCCCACCGAGTGAGCCCGGATGGCGGCACTGAACACCGTGACGTGAACGACGTCGTCGAAGCAGAATGGATCGAGGAGACGACGCCATTTGAACGAGTGTACGAAGTCATCTCTCGTGTGTACGATCCGCTGTCTGCAGCACAGATCGCCGAGCGTGCCCGCGTCTCATCGACCACGGCGCGAAAGCACCTGCGAACGCTCGAGAGCGCTGGTGAGGTAACGACGTCTCAGGATGGTCAGACGACGCACTACCGACGGTCGGAAACGGCTATCGTCACTGAACACGCCCAGTCGCTCCTCGCGGAACGGACGCCCGAAGAGATCGCGTCCGGCATCGCTGATATGAAGGCGCAAATACAGGCGTGGCGCGAGGAATACGGTGTTGATTCACCTGAGGAATTCGCCCGAGAACTGGATATCGGCGACGCCGACAGCGACCACGGTGCGCTCCTCACAGAATGGCAAACGACGCGACGTAACCTCGCGCTCGCACAGGCAACACTCGCGATTGGTGAAGTGAGTCAAACTGGTCACCTCACTGGCACGGATACAGACGACGATGGCAATGACGATACATCCATCGTCGTATGACCGACGACGGAGACCCCGCTCACCATATTCAGCCAGACGAGCAGTCTGAGGTGTTTGGTCCCATCGACGCCGGGGCATTACGGGAGATACGAGACCTGTTCGTGGACCTTGAGCCGCTGGTCCAGACCGCGTCATTGGACGACCCACTGAATCCACAGACACTCTCGGTCGAACTATCTGATGGCGTCGGAGCGGCGTCAACCGCCCGGATAGACGTCCGGTGGAGTCTCACCGGGAACTACGCCGTACACTACACAGATGCCCGAGACCGAAATTTTCGGTTCGACTGCCATCCGAAACCCGACGCGCCGCGCCGACACTTCCATTCACCTCCCGATGCGCCAAGCCGCCCCGTTGACCCGTCCTGTATATCTGTGTCCGAGACAAGCCTTGTGACGCGAGCGATTCTCCAGCGGTGGCGATACGCCTATACGAATGGAACATTCGAGGGACTCAATGACGCAGAAAATCCACCGTAACATCCTCTTCACTGTTTAGAGTGAGGAGGCTCTGTTGAAACCCTCAGCGACTGATAGTTTGGAGAGGTTATCCTGACTACAGGGCGTGAATGTAATGCGAACCGAGGTTAATTTTCGGGAGAGGCCGATTGCGCAGTACAGGAGACTCACGCATCGCTCAGTACAGGTCCTGTGGATAGCACACTCTTCCCGTCGTCAGTCTCGAATGAACACCCGAGCTCGGAATCCTCGCTACGTGACTGAGGCTCATCACTGATAAGCACGCAGTCGAACGGTATGCGTGACTGTGCGAGTAATTCGTCAACGTGGACAGTAGCGTCCTACTGTCTCACGACACCGCGAGCGTCGATAAGGGAGGATCGGGCTTTCCGAGACGTTGAACGGCGACAAACTCTTTTTTGATAGCAAAGAGGAATGAGTAGCTCCGAACAAGAGCCAGTTATACGTAGCGCGACAGTCAAAGTGTGGAAAAATCGATAGAATAGAATAGTTCCTATCGACAACTTCTGTAGTATGAATATGTTCGACGGTTCCAAGAGTGTAAATTCCGGTAGATACCAGAGTCTCTCTGATCTAATTGCTAGCGTTATAGAACTTGGTGATCTCCCAGAGGAAACCCGAGGAACTGTCGTTGAATATTGTCAAAAGGCGCTCGTAAATGACGTGCTTGATCAGAACACAGAACCTCGGCCACCGAGGTTGTATCTGTTTGGCCGATCAGGGGCTGGGAAATCCTCACTAATTAACGCGGTAAGTAACGAGGAAGTGACTGAGGTGGGTACATTTGAGCCGACCACGGCATCCTCAGAGGTCTACGAGGCCGAATTACCACGTATAAATGAAAAATGGCATCTCGTCGATTCACGTGGACTCTTCGAGAGTGTACCAGCAGATGGCGGTATGTCGGTAAATACAGTTGAGAAACTGAAAGCAGATCTTGAGACATATAATCCGGACATTCTTCTCCATGTAATGACGCCAGAACAAGTACGAGCTGGTGAGGATGATTTTGACACCATAGAGAAGTTAGACGATGCTCTCGTCGGTGGCCTCCCACCAAGGGTGACCTGTATCAACAAGGTCGATACGTTCCTCTCGCTGGGGGAAGACTGGCCACCTGAGGAAAACGAGACGGTTCGACAGCGGATCATTGAGGTTCTGAATCTTGTAACCGAAATTCTTCCCGTCTATCAGCACGAGAATATTGATGCGGAAGACTCTGTTCGAGGTCGGCTGTTCGGTTCTAACAAAAATTTGGGAGCAATTCCACTCTATGTGAAAGAAAAGCCCTACTGGAATCTGACCGCTCTCAAAGATATGTTATATTATCGAAAACAAAATCAAACAATCTTAGATTTTACACAAGTACAACGCCAAAAGCGGATGATGAGACGCTTGGCACGGAAGCAAACAATCCAAATGGCAGAAACAATCAATGAGTCTCCACGCAGGTTGATTGTTGATCCGCGGGTCCCGATAGTAACCGGTCTTGAATCTTTCCTGATCGCACTCATTGGGGCATTTGCTGGGAGAAAACTCCATAGAAAGACAGTTGAAGAGTATCATCAATCTGTGGATCTATCTCTAGGAGATGTGATGTCAACAACATCAGGAGTCACAACTGATGTTATTACGGGGCTATTCAAACAGGATCTCAAGTATATCAGAAATAACTTCTACTGTGTTGGCCGGTCAGCAGAGGTATTCTTTTTTGATGATGAGAGGGTTGACCCCGAAGAATTTAGACCTGAAGCGAAACAGTATTTCCACCAATCCTAGTTGTTCACTCGTCAGACAGTTTTATAAAATAGCCAATTGGTATATCCTTCATGGCTGTTGATACTGAAACGTATGCAGACCTCCGAAAACGTCTACAACTTGCGATTGATTTCGCACCGATTGGGGAAGAGAAGAAACAGCAGATCGAAGACGAGCTGTTCGACCAACTAGTAGGGGATTTTGATACCCTCATTGATGATTCACGCCCACCAAGGCTGTTCATCCTCGGTCGTTCGGGTGCTGGAAAATCGTCGCTTATCAATGCGCTCGCAAACAAGGAATTCGCTGACGTCGGTGCTGTTGAACCTGAAACGGTTGACTCGCAAAAGTATCAAATTTCCTTTCCAGATCGGTACGCCAACTGGGAGGTGGTCGATTCACGTGGGCTATTCGAAAGTACGCCCGCCGGTGAAGAGCTCTCAGAAGGGACAGTTGAGAAAGTAAAAGAAGACATTCGTCAATACAAGCCTGATATTGTCCTTCATGTAATGACACCAGACCAGGCACGAGCAGGAGAACAAGACTTCGACACAATTGACAATGATCTGCGAGAGAATATTCCTGGCTTCCCGCCTATTATCTACTGCTTGAACAAGGTAGACAGTCATCTCTCCCCAGGAGGAGACTGGCCACCAGAGAATAATCCAGCCTTGGCGGGGACAATCACGGACAATCTCGATTTCGTCTCCCGATTACGGGATGCAGAGCAGAAAGAACCATATGACCGGAACTATCCTGTTCGCGGGTATCTTTTCCACTCTAGAGAAAAGTTCCAGCAGGAAGATTCCAGTGTATCGGAGTCACTACAAGATATCGGCGTGTTCCCAAGCTATCTCAAAGAGGAACCCTACTGGAATGTCGAAACGATTTCTGAGCTGATTGGAGATAGTATCCCTCAAGAAGCAGTCTTACAGTTTGCGCAAGCTCAACGCCGAAACAGGCTTATGCGAGAAATTTCTCGAAAACAGACGCGTAAGATTTCTGTCACCGGGGCAAGCATTGCTGCTGCGGATCTCTCTGGGTTCTCCGATATCGCGCTTCTGACTCCTCTTCAAGTGTATCTTGTCATGTTAATCGCCTCGTTCTCTTGTCGTGAATTTAGCAAGGAGACAGCAAAGGACTACTTTACCGAACTTGGCGCAGTCGGTGGGGCTGGCTTCGGACTACGGAAAGTTGCTGGAGCAGCTGCAGGAGTGATCCCCGGCGCAGGCCAGGCGCTAAACGCGGTCATCGCTGGTGCTGGTACGTATGCGATCGGGCGTTCAGCAGAAGCATATTACTTCGAAGATGAATATATCGCTCCCTCAGAATTCATTACAGAAGGGAAAGATTGGGCCCGTAACAAACTCTAGAGTTGGCCTGACCGCCACATATTGTTCTGGAAACTGGGGTGGATTACTGGTGTTTGGTGATGTCGGTGAATGAAAAGCTCATCTTCCGAGGGACATAGATCCAGTCCTCTTAGATTGAGCAGGTCTATTGAGCCCGCAGAAGCCAGTGTAATATCTAGGATTACTTGACTGGCATTCTGTTCTCCAGTAGGGTGTGAGGCATCTTGTCTAAGATACGTACTACCGAGGAGGATGTCAAGTTGATCGAATTACTGATTGCCCCTCACCGGTTCAAGCGATTTCATCGAAAAGTCTGATTTCGAGCAGTACCGTTCCGCAACGTCCATTAGCGCTCGTGTACGCCGAATATCGGCGACGTTGTGGAGTACGACCGCTCCGAAATCACCAGTCTCCCACGCGTCGACGGCTTCGCTGCTCTCCCCAAATGGATCGACTGTGCCGTGGCCGGAAGCCACGAGCTCGCCATACACTCCAGTGAGGCTGTTCTCGCTCGTATTGAACCGTGAGGAGAAGACCTCCATCACGTCGATGTACGGTAGCTCGGCGAACGGCCACTCGCGTTCGTGATGACTTAACCGCGTTCGAAGGAATGGCAGATCGAATCCTCCTTTCCAGGTTTCCCCATTATACGCTACGAGTTTGACATCTCGCTGTGCGATCGTGGTATCGACGAACGTCTTGACGGCGTCCAACAGCGCGCCCTCATCGTCATGAACAGAGAGCGTCACTGGCGTAGTGAGATGGTCGTTCACGCGTTCTTCGATATCTGAGGCACACGCACTCCCGGCTGTATTGAGGAACACTCGCGAGCCGATCTCGGCGTCAAAGCCGACGACGGTCAACTTGTCAGTCGTCGAAAACCCCGTCGTCTCGATGTCGAATGCGATCGTCGCGAGTGTACTCATTGGGGTTCCTCGCTGGTTTCTTCATCGGATACTTGTGCATCGGTGCGCTGTTCGTCGAGCCGGTGTTCGAGCGCTTCGAGGCGTTCCTCATGGTCTTCCAATGTGGCCTCCTGTTCGAGATCGATACTGAACAGCGCCGGCACCAGTGGATTCTGATGGTTCAACAGTCCGCTCGCGTCGGCGTGCTCGCGGGCGTACTCGAACAGCCGGTCGAAGCGTGGTTGGTCGCGACGACGGAGTGCCCGACGGAACTCCGCCCAGCGCTCTTCGATGGCCCGCAGTGCATCCCGATATGTCGGGTTCGTGCGTCCCATTGTTAGCGCCCCCCAGATGCTGTCCACGCATCGAGGAGCGGCCTCGTGGTGAGCGACGTCGTCTCGCCGTCAGCAGTCACGCCTGTTCCGACACCTGCCGGAGTCGACGTCGACGACGAGGGTGTCGCCGGTTCGAGCCCGACCTGTGTCGCCCGCGCAGCGAGTAGCTGTCGCCAGTAGGCGAACGTGGTCTGGTAGTACGAACCGTCGTCGACGGGATAGACGAGTGTCTCGAACTCGTCACCGACGAGTCGCGGCCCCATCCGGGTTTGCTCACACTCAAGATGGTGCTTGGTGGCCGTCGCGACCGATGCTGTGAACTCATCGATCGTACTCCGAGTAACGAGTACCGGGACGTCGTAGCTGTCGGCGTACGTCGCTAGCCGAGCGAGGGTTCTCGCTTGCAGTGTTTCTGCGTGTTGCTCGCTGAGCGTCTCGTCGCTGCGGTACTGGGCGTCGACGGCCGGCGCAACGATGAGCGATGGGGTGTGTGGAGACGAGTTTTCGCTATGAGTCGATGACTGTCGACCGGATGTGCTGGTGACGGCGGTCGATTTCTGGATGGCATGGTTTACTGCCGTCGGGAGATTGTCGACAGCGCCGTAGTGCTGATACGCGGTGAATCCGCGTGCGACGTGGATCCGGTCGAGCAACCGCTGGCTCGGTGTGATCTGAGCCAGCGTCGTCGTCGTCGCGTGGCCGTTCGCATCAACCCAGAAGGCGGGCCCATCGTGTACCAGGAGATGGTCAAGCACGAGCGACTGGAGGATTGGGACGCCACGGCCGCGGTCAACGTCGAGCAGCGTGATGCCGTCGTCGAGTGACGGTAGGAGCATCTCTTCTGTGGCTGGGTCGACTTGATCAGCCAAGGTTCGATTGCGGTCTGCGCCCCGTGTCGGCTTGTCGGCCGTCATTCGGTTCGATGGTGGGTGATCTCCCATACTCGATAACTAGTCACGCTCTCAATAAGCGACGGCGCGGCGCTTCCGGACTTCCAGAAAAGAATGTACCAGACGTCAATTCGAACTCTGTCACCGGATCTTGGGGAGTGGTAGACTGTTTCCAAGACTCTTTCCGAGGTGGCTGCTATCTTTGACCGCCGAATTAACCAACATTTCGGTATGTCCCGGCAACTTGTTGGTTAATCCAGTTATCCTCATTGTGGCGCACCTCGTCGATGATATCTCTAGATATGATTATTCAGAATATGATTATTCAGAATATTTTATCTCACGCTCACTAATTCAGTGCTACTCGATGTACCATGTACTGACCGCGACTGGGTCATAATATATCACTTGCTGAGGATCTCAACAGAGCCTGTAATCCACGTTGAAGCCTTCGGACTGGTACGCGACTGACCGACGTTCTCCACTCTCTTGTCACTTGAGCCGTCCGACTTTGTGGCCCTGTTGCGTTTCTTTCGGAGCATCTGGACGTTCTTGTGAATCTCCGAGACGAGTGGCCCAACCCCGACACCGTCTGCCGATTCAACAGAGCATACCGGGACCGAACATCCGAACGTACAAGACACCGCCTCCCAAGAAATATACAGATGAGTGTGCCGCTGCGTGACATCAGTCTGGTCCGCGACGGTGAGAAGCAGCGCGCTCCGAATTTGATCGGTCTTGATGAATCGACCACGACGGTAGAAGGAACGCGATATACCATTGTAGTCGCCGTTCGTACTGCTCGAGAGGACGATATCTCTCTTCTCCGCGCACTTATTGAAAATGACCTCCAGCCGTTCAAGCACAAATCATCGTCACTACTCCGTTACGGAGATGTCTCTACAGAGGAGCGTGCTAGGCGGGTCCAAGGACTTATCGAGGATCTTCGATCGCTACCGGTCTCTTGGAGTGCCATCCTCTGGGAGGGCTCCGACAAGGCTACTGGACTCGCGACATGCGCAGTTACAGCTGCAAAAAAATCAATCACTAACCCACTCCAGGTGGGAGACCTTGCCCATGGATGTGGCAAAACGGCGTTCCTTCATGATGGTCGTGAAGATGCCCACAGCAATTATTTTCACCAGCTAAAGCGACAGATGCCTTCAGCATTCGACACCAGTTTTCAGCAGTCCATCTGTCCTGTTTTGTTAACGTTCATGGAGGGGGCTGATCGGACATATCCCGCAACGAATACGGCAGACTACATTGCTGGTCATATTACCCGTCTGTTGGAGAATGGTCGATCTGAGCTCCCACCCCAGGTTCTCGATTTTGACCCATCATGGGTAGATCCTGCACCTCAGGCAGAGGTTCCCTACCAGCTTGACTCGATTCGTCCGATTCGCGAAGAGGGCGTCCGCTCCCGAGTACTCGCTTGGATTTTGGGAAAAGGAATTCCGATGAATCCGTCGCCAACAAACCGGGACCCGTACCGCGATCACGTAAGCCAGATCGACGATGCCACTGTGCGATCCTATCTACTGGAGGGACTGTAGAGATGAAGACCGGATGTCGTCGGATCGTGAGCCACTACCTCACTATCCTAACCGGGAGAGGCGGCGCGTTACGCTAACCGCCTCCCCCGCATCCTCACGTGTACATAACTCGGTCCAAATGAAAAGCGTTGCTAACATGACCGGGAATTACTCATACAAGTACGGAAACTAGATTAACACACCCGTTAATCTTTTTCTCAAGCAGGTATTATGATTTGATACGATGAGCCAGCCCAAGGAGTACACAATATCAGACAAGACCGAACTGGAAATTGGTGAAGGATCATTTACTGCTCAGGAAAAAAACGCACTGCAATCTGTGGGGGTACTGAGTGTCAAATCGTACAGCAGTAGTGGAGGTGTAAATAAAGCGTATATCGATATTGAGGCACTTGCTAGGATGGCGTTTGAACACGATCTGCTTCGAAGCGTAGCAAGTAGGGTAGAAATTGATATTCTTGAAGCCTTCCGACGTAGCGATGAGAACACACTCACAACCTCTGAAATTGCCAGTATGACTGAGCGACCAAAATCAAGCATCAGTCGGGCACTTTCTCAACTGGTTGAGAAGAACAAATTGACAAAAGTTCAAGCTGGTGTATATCGACACCCCTAGTAGCTCTCGATCAAAACAAAATAGAATCCGGAGCCTCTGTTGATATCCTCCGTAAGTAGCAGATTCTGACCCGACTGCGTTCAATTCAGGGATATAGCCAACAATCAGTACACATACTTCTGTCGACGTTTCGTACCGTCAGAAGATCATCACTCCGTCGAGCGTGTCTGAACAGCGAATCCAATGGCGGCATCCATAACGAAGGGAATATATCTGAAGAAGGGGACTTGTACAAAGCCACGAGATACCTACTCCAAGCCTCTGAGTCACGACATCGGCGACGCAGCTGCTGAATCGACGAGTGAGTACTCACGATCTCGACTCGTGCCTTCTGCTTCGAGGAGGTTGTACTGTGCCATCTTCGAAAGGTAGGTCCGGACCGTGCGCTTCGTCCGCGGATCGTCGACCGCCTCAGTATAGCGGTCGTGGATCTCGCTGGGTCCGAGCGGGCCGTGGTCGCGAACAATATCGTAGACGACCCGCTGGTGTGGTGTGAGCGAGTCGAGACTCTTCTGCTTGATTTGGGCCCGAGCATCTTCAGCAGCGTCTCGGAGGATGTCGTTGGTGATCTCTTCGTGATTTTCGCGGTCAGCTGTGCTGGCTGCGCTGCGAAGCATCCCGATAGCCAGACGGGCATCACCAGCGGCGGCATCAGCGATCTGATAAAGCTGCTCGTCGGTAATGACGCCGTTTTCAAGCCCCCATTTCGTTCGAGCGCTCAGAATGTCGTAGAGTTGCTCGTTGTGGTACTTGTCCATCCGGACGTGTTCGCTGGAGCGAAGCCGGCTCACAAGGCGATCGTCGACGCGGCTGAAGAGCTCTTCTTCTTTGTTCGCGATACAGATCACTGCGAACTGCTCCATACTGTGGAGGTCGTAGATGAGGCTCGGGTCTTCGAGTTGGTCGACCTCGTCGAGGATGACGACGGTTCGAGGACCGTCGTACTGTTGGAGGCGATCAATGAGCTCGTCGTGAGGTGTCGACTGGCGGTGGATGTCTATCGTCGCGCCGATGTCGTCGAGGATCTGGTACAGCGTTCGGAAGCGGCTGTAGTTTCGCCAGCAATTCACGTAGGTGGCCTCGACGTCGAGCACTTCCTCGCGGAGCCGTTCGGTAACGAACTTCGAGACACAGGTTTTACCAACGCCGCTCGGGCCGGTGACGATGGCCGTGTCAGCCGGCTCGCCGTTCGTGATCGGTTCAAGAACGCTCGAGAGGTGGTTGACTTCGGCGTCGCGATGCTCGACTTCTCGAGGGACGAACCCGGCGCGGAGGACGCGAGCATCACGGATCATTTGTTTCTGCCAGAGTAATTTCCGGTCTGGTTATAAAAACCTCACCGGGGCAATTCCGGAAAGCTACTTATTGCGGTTGGATCCTTCTTCTATAGTGTCGACGTCTCCCGATTTTGATTGTGGAAACGCTCTGTTTCCGGAAACGTCCGAAAACTCACTCGGCGCGCTCTAGTTCGGCGTCCTCACCGTCGATCTCGATGATATCACCGTCGCCGACGTCCAGCGCGTCATGAAGCTTCTCGAGATGTTCGTCTGCCTCCTCGCGGAGCTCTTTCGCGGTGGTGAGATCAACCTCTCCATCTTCGAGTGTCTCGGCAATCTCTTCAAGTCGATCGATTGTCTCGGCGATGTCGACCTCAGCCTCACTCATGGTCGATAGTTATACAGACACGAGCGCATACCCCCGTCTTTAGGCCTGTCTCTTACCCATAACTCAAGCTCACCGAGAAAAATTAACCAAATTAAGACTAGGATAATCGGATTAGTCAGGAAAACAGCACTTCTGAGGTAAGCTCACAGGATTCGAGTTGGGAGACAGGCTGGAAGACTTGAGGAAGGTCTGAATCCACGGTGAGTTTGGCTGAATGAGCGGCCCGGCGCTCATTCAGCACCGAGTTCGTAGCCTTCTGCCCACATGCGGAGCTTTTGAAGCCCTTTCCACATC
>NZ_NSKC01000013.1 GCF_002286985.1 Halorubrum salipaludis
TCCCGGCTTGCCGACGTACTCCGATTTCATTGTCCCATTCTCACGATAGTAGCGGTAGAGATACGGGCCGTGCATATCCGTGGGATTCCCGCTTGCGCATTTACAGCTGTCGTCGCCACAGGTGACTTTCTCTTTGACAACGGTCCCGCTTCCTGCGCTATCGGACTCGTCGACGGGCTCGGCAGTCTCCGGAAGCTCGTCGGTGTCAACCGACTGGTTGCGATACTCAATGAGCACCTCGACGTAGTTCTGTATCTCATGGAGTGTCTCCGTATCCTGTTTCGGGAGCCCTTCTGCGAGATACTTCGGGAGCGAGGTGGGTGGTGACGGCTGCTTCATACCTTATGTAACAATCGGAGCCATATCAGCGTTCGTGTGCTACATAAGGTATTGAAGTTTCTCTACCACCCGTGAGCACTTCAGCAATTACTCGAGATCGTAGGCCGCAATCTCGTCAGAGCCACACTGTGGACATTCATCGACGTCCTTCTCCACACTGTATCCACAGTGGCGGCACTCGTAGTGCGGTGTCGATGGCAGCTCGAGCCTCACAATCTGCTGGATGAATTGTTTACTGAGCATGGGTGGGGTCAACGATCTCGCCACAGCTTGGACATTCGGCCCACACGCCAGGATCACCGCCAGCGGTCTCATAGTGGATGATTGCCTGCCGACCCGTGACTGTCTCGCCACAGAACGAGCAGCTGCCACGGACTGTCTCTGGGTCATCAGGAGTCATTCTCACGAGTTCACAGGCTACTTCGAGGGGGAGAGGGAGCGTGTGACACTGTATTGGAGCTGATCCTTGTTGAAACCGGCCCAGCGGTGCTCCCTCTCTTCAAAATTTGAGGCTCTGTGACTTATAGTTCGGGCGAGCGGGGCGAAAGTACTGTTCCGGGACAGCAGCGTGATTGTGAATCGTGAGTAACCATCACACGAGGACACTCCGAGAGCGGTGCGTGGTGACTACGCGCTCACGGGAGTCCCATCGGCGTCGCCGCTATCGATGAGCGGGTAGTCAATGTGGACCTCGATGCGGTCGAACGGAACGACGGGTTGAATCGCACCGCTGGGCCCGCCCTCTTCGAGCGTGAGGATGCCCAGTACTTCTAGCTGCTTCAGGTCCGAGTGGACGTCGGACACGTCACGCTCGACGAGACGCGCTGCCTCGCGCATGCTCTTGGGCGCCTCCTCTGCGATCGCCCGGATGAGCTCAAGGCGCAGCGGCGTGAGACTGTCGACGAAGTCGTCGTAGGTGCCGAACTGGAGCGTTGCCTTTCCATCCTGTTCGTCGATATCGTCGGCCTCAACATCTTGGACGAACTGGAGCGCGTCCTCACGGAGCTGTTCTCGGTCACCGACGGTGATGTGGAGTGTGGTCATAGTCGGGATGTTGTATGTCGGGTGGTATTCGATCAGTGCGGCCGGGGCGGGTCGCCGCCGACAGCGTCCCAGTACTCGTCCCCACTCGCCCAGAACTCGACAAGCCGGTCCTCCATTCCGGGGAACTCGACGTCGTCGAGGTCGCCGGCTGCGGTGTGGTGTTCGTGGCCTTTCGTGTCCTCGTGGGAGTTGTCGTATCGAACGAGCGTGAGGTCGTCGAGAGTGCCCAGGTGGAGCGTGTACTTCCAGCCCGAGGGGTACGTCTCGGTGTCGTCGGTCGGTCGAAGCACGACGTTCTCGACGAGACCGGCCTCGACGTGTGTGTACTGGAAGAGCGGTTCCCGGACCATCTCTCATCTGTTGGGATACAGGCCAACGCTATAAGCGTTGGGTAGAAGTCCAACACCGAACACAGACCTGCCGGACGCTCACCACAGCGGGCCGAGCGACGCTACGGGCCATCTCATTACTGGGTAGGGAGCGGCGACTCCTAACCGCTCCTGAAACCTAACCTTCTCAGAGAGACTTCCACAGTACCGATCGGTGCCAAGACACAGAAGTGCTACTTTGACTGCGTGAAATCAGCTGCTCGGGCGTAAGCCAGACTCGGGTTGCTCTCTTTGAGTTTCCGACTCATTAACAAAGTCGGAAACTCGAAGCAGAGACAGATCGATGTCTACCGGCCTTGAAGTGAAGACCCCTCTATCGAAATGAAATGGGTCCCACTGACTGACGTCGTCGACCCTGAAGAACAAGAAGCACGTGAGATAGAGTACCCGTATTTGCTTGCTGGTCTATTGGTTCGTTTAGCACAACTGGAGGAGATCTCGGATGACTGCTATCGAGACCACCGACTGGTAACCGGTCGGTACATCGATGGTCCACAAATTCAGATTTTCTCTAGTCTACCCCAACGGTACTACCGGATTGGTATGAGACCTACAGCGTCTCGTCTAAGAATCCACGGTCCATCTCGCACCGTTCGGCCGCGAAATGATTCGCTATACTACGAGCATATTGTAATGCCTCTTCGTTGGTTGCGATCGCATTTTCATAGATTTGTTCTCGGTGGGATACCTGGCTTGTTCGCACCGTGGAGGACCAGTCGCCCTGAACTGCCGCTTCAACCAGAACTCCGTACAATTCTACAGCGATCATCGGATACCTGTCTGACTGGTTCGCGATCCACTGTTCAATCTGACGCCAGTGCAGATTCCATGTGGCAATATAAAAAAGAGATCGGCGTACACGGTCTTGTTCCTGCGCTATATCGGTTACGGAGGATTCACGAACACAGTCCAGAAATTGGCGTACCTCGTTTGCATTATCCTGGTGTACGGCCTCCTTTTCGTCTGCTAACTGGTCTAACCGCCAGTCCCACAGTGTCCTAATAGAGTCCCACTGCTTCTCCACCTCTGGCTTTCCAATCCCGTTCGCAAGCCTTCTAGCAACCTCTGCCGCTTCCTCGGAAGATGCAAAACGGTAATATTGTGAGATAAGGCTCTCGTCATCGGAAATTGATTCTGTCCCGAATAAGTAGGATGACATGACGTGGACGGCAGTGGATCGGGTATTGATTTGATACGCATCGTCTTTATTGCAGTCCAGCAGGCCTATCGCATGGATATAGTAGGGTCGGAAGGTGTCGTATCCCCACATGACGTTATGGCTGGTAAATGAGTTCCACGCGGCGACGAATCGGCGCTGTTCTGTGGTCGTATCTCCACGAGGAAAGATCGTATCTAGGTGTCGTTCTACCATGTCCTGGTCAAGATTCCAGAGAGTCCCGAATCGCCGCCCGATTACTGTGCGGACGGCAAGCGACTGATCCTCTGTGATGCGCTCCTCAATCGCGTCACAGAGTACTCGATCTGGCTCGGTATCTCCCTCTTCTGATACCCACCACATGTAGGTGATGAGCGCGTTGACCGCCATTGGACGTACTGAGTTGATTGCGACTTGGACCGGGTCACCGTAGCCGGCCATTCCCTCCGCAGGCTGGTCTCGTTCTTGATCTGGATCCGGGTCACTGACTAACACCAACAAGATATCACGGACACTATTCGCGTGGCCATCAGGAAACGGTGTTTCCTCAATAGCCATGCCCTTATTGAGCAGCATAGCAAGGCAAGTACGACTGCCGGCACTCCACGCATCTGGGTCGTCGGCAATGGCTTCTCCAAGTGCGATGATCGAACTCCAAGAAAAGGTCTGTCCCTCGTCGAGCAGGTCCCGGAATGCCCGAAATGCCGCCTCGGTGTACCGAGGATTGGCATCCTCTAGAATTGAGATTTCGCGGGCATATCGTTTTGGCTGTTCTTCGATCAAATCCCGAACCTGCCGCGAAAACCCGATATCGCTCCACTCCTCAACTTTTCCGTCTTCATCGGGGTCCTGTCGTTCTGTTTCCGGAGATTCCCATTCGACGGCGGTGGTGAGTACTTCTTCGGCTGGTTGGTCTCGTAACTCCTCTGTCTGCTTCGCCCCCCGTTGATTCACGGCTCCCCATCTGCCAGTTATATCGGATTGGGATGATTCAGACGGAAGCCGATCTGGTTCACCATGCTTCTCCAGCAGTTCATCAAGCTGCGTTGTATAGGAATCAGGCAACGAATCCTGAATGAGGTAGAGCCGGTCTCGACGCCATGTTTCCCGTAGTCGTTGTTCAAGGTATCCTACAGATTCTTCTCGCCATTCAGCGAGCTGTTCAGCTCTGTTCGCCATATCTGTATACGGGCCATTAGTGATAATGCCGCAGACCTGTGTCTCGACATCTCCCTCCAGATACTCAAATGCGGTTGCCAACAGTCGGTAAAATTCGAATGTGGCGGGGCGACTCCGGTAGTTCTGGTTATCCAGTAACTCGGTCTCAATGATATCGATGTAGTATTCGAGGTGCGCTGCGAGCAGTGTGAAGCCGACACGCTGGAACATTACAGGACCGTCAAGCAACTCCTTGACGAACTCGCGCCTGTCAGAAGCAACTGGATCCTCACGAACCCATGCTGTGACGGCACGAATAAAGTACTGTAGAAGGATGTGTTTCAGCTTTCCGCGGTTCTCGTCGATGTAGTCCAGTTCTGTAACTGGTATCTGCTTGACTATTACGTCATACTTGATACTGTTCTCCGATTCGATGCGGAGTTCGTCTTTGAGATTCGTGTAAAACACCTCGATGAGGCCCTCGGGCCGTTCCTCACGGAGGTCGGTAAATGTCTCTTCAAGCGCTTGGATAAGACGATATCTCGTCATACCCTGATTCCCCTCTAATTGGTCGTTACCGTTGACCTGTCGTGGAGTGAGAATCACATCCAAGATCTCGAGGGCGGTATCATACTCGTTGTGGCTACAAAGGTGCTCAAGTAGATCCAGTCCATGGTAGGCGAGGCCGTGGTACATATCGGTCTCCCGGATCCATGGTATTGCTCTCTCGCCAACTGTTCTCGCGCCGGTTGCTGGGAGATCGGTGCCGAGTGAGATGAGGTATCGTTTTGACCGTTCATCGTCTGGCTGGGCTGCGTCAATCGCCCGTTGTACGAAGGATGGCCGGGTATCCGTTATCCGTGCGAGATAGGTGAGCAAAATGTTTGACGGATTTTCGAATGCGCCCTGTTTGAGGTGTCGTTCTCCCCAAGAGCGGTGGAGTTGTGTATCATAGAAGTCGTTTGTAATATCGGTTCTAGAGTCGATGGCTGCGAAGATCGCTTCGACGATTGGTTCCGGGAGTTGTTCCGTGTCGCGGATTTTGAATTCGGTGACGAGTAGCGAGGTCGGATAGAAACTAAACCCATCGTCCTCCACAACGTGTGTAATAAGGTCGGATACAGCTTCGGTCTGCTCCCGGATGACGGCGTCAGAAAGGAACTCCAGGCAGGAGGAGATGTACTGGGCCTCCGTTTCGAGATCCATGTCTTCGTCAGTCAGCTTGATCGTGGTTTCTGCGTAGTATTGGAACGCTCGTTGTTCGGTTTCCTCGGTCCGGTCCCACCGACCCGCAAGGAACTCTCGGAAGACATCATGGACCTTGAATGTGGAGAGGCCTGTATGGGTTCGTCCAATCGGTTGAACAACAGTGCGGGTGCTGAGGGATTCAAGAATTTCTGCAACAGCAACCCGGTCTAGCCCGTAGGAATCGGGCAGGACGTATGTACAGACAGCCTCATTGAGTTCAGGCAGCGGGGCGGTTGCTCGGAGGACACGGCGCTCGTCGGGAGAAAGAAACTTGAGATATCGTTCTTCGATAGCCGTATAGACTTCGTCATCTGGGAGTTCGAGGGTTGTAGCATCCTCGTTCGATTCGATGAGTAAACCGAGATAGAGTGGATGGCCGTCAACGTCCCTGTGAATGTGTTGTATCTGGCTGTCATCGATCTCGGGAAATGCCTGATTGAGAAGTGTCGCTGTTTGTTCCTTCGTGAAGGTGTTGAGTGAAACGGCGGTTTCCAGATCACGGAACGCAAGCCGGCCCGTGGTGGTGAGCGTGACGTTTGATGGGAGGCTGTTAGCTACTTCTTTGATCACACCCCTGATCGCTCTGTCGTTGTCATCCAGTTCGTGGACATCGTCGATACAAATCAGGAGTGGTTGTTCTTCGGGGAACAGTTTGGACAACTCAACGAGGGCATCCCTGTAGCCGAAATGGGCTTTAGTTGCCTCTGCTGTATCATCGTCCCAAGACAGACCCCCTATTGGGCCAATACTGATGCCGGAGAGTCTCTTTCCTTCCTCTTTTTGCTCGTCTGGAAGGTGGTTGAACAAGGTATGACAGATCTCACGGACAAAATCCTCGTGGCTGTGGTTTGGTCGTATTTTTCGGATGTCTATCTCATAGCCCTCACAGAGGTCTGTTGTAAGTTGTTGGAGTGTGGTTGTCTTTCCGATCCCTGGCTCTCCAGCGATATGGATGTGTTCTGATCCATCTTCGATATATCTCGCTATCACCTCCAACTCAGGTCGGCGTATTGAGTGGGTAGTAGGAGTGCTATTCTCGGCCATTATATTGTGGATGTATTTCCAGCGGGAAATTTTTAACCTTCATGAGAGTAATATGGAACCAATATATCTCTTGTTGATCGACCGGTGAATTGCTCTGTACAGGTTCTGTACGAGTTCGCTGTTTCTCACTCTAGAACTGCGAGACTGACTGCCTTTAGATGGTTGTCACCACGTTCTGATACTCTAGCACGAACGTGGGTACCGGGGTAGAGATCAAGGCCGTTAGGATAAACGAAGACAGAAACATCATTATGGCGAGCGTAGGCTTCCCGGCCGTTGTTATCTTGGGGGCTTTCGTGTATGATCAGGTCGAGCTGCTCACCTACCGTGTACTGCTCCTCAAGGTTTCCTGTTAGGGCCTCTTCGTGTGCTTCTTGCTTCGTTTGGGGCTTGTGGACGTTCATTTTGAGTTGTTGTTTTGGTTGCTGATCTCGGGCGCGTGGGGTACGGGTCCTGAGACAGTCGTAATCCCGTAATAACCTGTTTTTGGGATTTCTCAGGCCCCAGCATTCAAAAGATGAGTAAAATACTTGAATGAATTACGTATAGTAACTACTAATGGCTGGTGAAGAGAGACCGAAGTGGATTCCTTACTCTTCGAAAAAAGAAGATGATAGGCCGGAGGCAAGTGATATCAGCTATGCTGATGCTTCTAACTACCAGAAAACGGAGTTCGGACCGATTCCCAGTCAAAACAGTTCCTCTGCCCGGACACAGCGGTTGAATAGCCGAGAAGGGTATAGTCCAACTGAAGCTGATAAACCACGGTTTGCTGGTGCTCTTGCATCGTCCCTCAGCCTCAGCAAAGCCCATACGAGCGAAGTTTACTCGATAATGTCCAGTCTTAACCTCGCCGCCTTCGGTAATCAGCGAGACATTGAGACGGTTGCTCTTGGAGTTATTGTCGTAGTAGTGAATTACGACCGATTCTATCGACAACAAAACCCAGAGGCCGATCGCATCTCTGAGAGCCGAGAGTTTAGGAAACTAATGAAAGACCTCAATATCGATTATTCGGACATTGGAACAGCTAAGCGAATCGTGAAGCAGGAGCTAAAGGAGCAGGATTACTTTTAATTCGCCTCGGATGGTTCGAGATGCTCATTTCCCCAGTCGTACATCTCCGTTATGACTGGATCAAGTGATTGACCGAACTCAGTTAACGAGTAATCCACGCGCACCGGCTTTTTGCTGATTTCCTCACGAACGACGATACCGCACTCTTCAAGATCACCAAGAGAGTCAGTCAAAACTTTCGCAGAGATGCCGTCAACTCTCCGTTTTAATTCGTTGAAGCCAACTGGACCATTCTCAAGCAGACGGTGTACGATGACTGGATGCCACTTTTTACAGATTAGTGACGACGTCGCGGTAATTGGGCACCACTCTTCACCTGTGTACTCTACTTCTTTTGATCCTTCACTCATACCTGGCTCAGTTGAGTCGTAATATCCAAATCTATTCTTTTACTCTTTGAGTTCGAGCCTGTCTGCGAGCTCATCTTCGTGGTCAATCGCAAACTCCACGAGAGCCTCCATAAAGTCAGCATGCTTTTCGATGCCGCCATCACCGGCTACTTTGGACTGCCCATCCAGCCGATCGTAGAGGCTGTTGAGTTGGTCTGCCTTCGCTTCTGGAAGGTACATCGGAACTTGCCGGCGATTTCGTGTTGAATCTGGGTTTGGATCTGGACCCGGCTTACCTGTGCCATCTGTATTACCCGAATCACTCGTATTATACGAGTTATCTGTAGTACCTGTACTATCCGGGTTATCCGTCGTATCTGACTGACTCATACTGTCACTCCCCTCGTCTTCGCTGCTCTTCTCTGATTCCTCATCGCCTGAATCGGCTCGACGGTCCTCGAATCGTTGGCCGAGTTCCTCCTTTGGATCAGTCATTGTTGAGAGATTCAACCTGTGCCGCGATGGCGTTGTACTTGGTTCGTAGCTGGTCTGTCTTGTCTGCGTCCCACGGGTAACCCGCATCATCCGGGTTATACGCGAAGACCGACGTCCGGTATTCGATTGCGTGCTCGACAGCTGCCCAATCCGGGATCTCGAATACGTACTCCTCGCCAAACGTCTCAACGAACCATGTCCGCATCTCGTTGCTGACACCGTCCTGCCCCACCTCATTCAGCACAGCGGCTACTGTCGAAATCTGTACGTCGTCGAACTTGTCCTCGAGAGTGTCGATCTCGTCAAAGAGGATCTCTAGTGAATCCTTCGCGATCGTGTTTGCATTGCTGGGGAAGAGTACGTTTTCAGCAGCTAGCAGAGCCCCATCAGCGAGTGGTCCAAGGTTTGGTGGAGAGTCAATCACCACGTAATCGTACTCCGCTGTAAGCCGGTCGAGGGCGATCTTCAATGCTTCTACCCCACGTGCTTCTGAATACAGATGCTTCTCCAGTCGGAAATTCCGTATATGGGATGGCACTATATCGAACTCGTCACCGGAGACGATCAGCTCGTCAAGATCGTCAAGTGAGAGGCGACCCATTTCGGACAGCACGTCATAGAGTGCATACTCTCCCTCGCGGTACTGTTCTCGGTATCCGAGTTTGAGCGTGAGTCCACCTTGTGGGTCCGCGTCGACAGCCAGTACATCATGGCCTCTGTCAGCGAGCGCGCCAGCTAGGTTGATACTCGTCGTTGTCTTGCCGACGCCGCCCTTCTGCATCCCGACGTCGATTCGCATTACTGTCTCACCTGTATATCTCGCATAATACGGGTTCTACACATCATACACGTTATCTGAGAAACCTATCTCACATAAATCTACGTCAGACAGGTGATCGACGAGCCTCTACTCACATCGATAGCGTGTCTGTTCTTCTTCTGGCGATCTCTTAATCAGTCGATCACTTGGGAGACGAAAAGCAGGATGCCCAGTATTAGCGAAGTGAGGACCGCTACTGGGTTTGATCGAACAACCTCGATCAGCGACGAGCCGACGAGCTCGATGAACGCTGATGATGCGACGAGTCCAGTTGTAGTCGAGATGACCATACTCTGAATCAGCCGAATTGAAACTTAATCACCCACGTGCCGAGGTACGCTCAGAAATGAGGTTCCGCATCTGAATCCTCTACTGATACAGTATTTGACCCGAACAGGCTCACAATATCTGAGCCATGTATCTAGCCACTGTCTTCCAGCGAGTACCGTCCAGATGTCGCATCGGCGTCGAGGGCGAAAGCGAAAGCAACACCGTACCGGGTAACGATGGACCGGACGAATGAGTGCCCCGTCGCTCCCGACCGGCTACGACGTCTCCAAACACGTCCCAGCTGGCCGCCGCGACTGCCTGCTCACGGTCGGGTTCGACCAGCACCAGCAACACATCCCGCGCTTCCTCGTTCAGCTTCACTATCGCCTCGCGCCCGACCCGATCGAGTGGACGGCAATCGCCCGGATGGACCACAACGAGACGTCGACACTCGGGCATGACGTGTACCACGAGGGGCTCCACGTCGACGTCGCCCGCCGCTCGCAGCCGACTGTCCACCTCCAACTTACGCATGCGCCGCTGCCGAGAAGTCGAGGATCGGTCATCCGCGGCTGTGCCAACTACCTCAAACGCGAGGCTGAGTACTTCGTCGATGTCTTTGAAGAGCGTCGGTCGCCGGGTCGACCGCCGTCGTGGTCGGATGGTGGTGAACCGACACCTACGTTTATCCCTTCGCGCCAGGTAGAAGGAGACATGAGCCGTGAAGCTCCGGCCGACGCCGACATGATCTCGGACGAGGAGCTTACCGAGCTGCTCGCCGATGCTGAGGGGACAACGCCTGAAGAGATCGAGCGCGGCGCTGCCGAACTCGATATCGCACCGCCTGAAGAGGCGACCGTCGTCGACGTCGACGAGTAGTCTTTCTGCTTCGACGTGGCTTCAGTGCCGCTGAGCAAAGGCTACTCCTGGATCTACTGACTGACGGTCTTGTTTTCGGTAACAACTCAATTCGAGGCTAACGGCTGTCGTACCACGAGGGCGCACCGAACTCTTCTCTAGAAAATCAGCGGTAACGCTCTGGCGGATAGAAGATGACCTGCACGGTGGAACCGAGGTTATACCACGACTTTGGGAGAATTGAAACCTCAAGACCCCACTCGGCAGCGAACTCGAAGATGTCGAACCAGAGGTTGTGTGGTGGCTCTTGTGAATCTAACCGCTCGACGTTGCCGGGATAGAGATGCATCGAGTAAACTGCTGGCTCGCCGCTCTCGTCGTCGAGCCAAAGTGTCGAATGGTCATCTGCTGGCGGGCTGTGAGGCGGCCCAGTTGGGTCGCTGTCGGCTTCGAGGGGAGAGTGCGGACACTCGTCGTCGCCAGTGATGAGACGGCGTATACACGCCTGCTCGGCTGGTTCACCGAGATCGAACGCTTGGGCGAAGGCATCACGCTGGTATTCGCCCATAATCGCGCCGAGCGCTCGCCAGATGTCGTTCCACGCTGGGTCGTCTGGCTGGTGATCGAGATAATCTTTGACGGCATCACGCAGTTGCTTGTACTCGGGCCATGCTGGGACCGGCTCGTTCGGGCCGGGAGTTGGCCAGTCACCATCTGGTGTCATGCGTCCCAACCCTCTCCCACAGCGGGAATGACCGTGTTGTAGATATCGAACTTATAGATGCCGTTCAGATACGGCTCGCGGATATCATCGTTGTACTGCTCATAGGATGCGTCACTATAGGTCACATCCTCGGTGTCTCCATCTTGATCAGAGTCTCCACGAATACGCTTTTTTCTGATTTTGTCGGGTATTGCTCCATCGTGTAACCCCGTCTTGCCCGGTTCGTGAGCGTTCGTGAAGTAGTGGCGCGCCTGGTGGAATGTCACTTTTTGGCTAGTCTTTAGTCCATTATCCCAATAGATTGACCGCCAGAAGTCGACTTTACACCGCTGGCACCTGAAGCGACGTCCTGTTTTATTCCCTGATGTGAGGTTTTCTTCAACCAGATTGCTACCACAAGTAGGACATTCTTCTAGCTTCTCTTCGGCAGCGAACTGCTGGATGCTGTCTTCGTATTTTTTTGTCGACCATAGCCACTCATTAACCGAACTCATACCTGGCCGACGGGTCTTCTCTGATCCGCTGTATACGAATAGCGGATTGACGGTGGTGGTATAGGTCGGTGGTCGAACCAGTAGATATTCGATGAGTGCTGTTTTGAGTTCAGAATCCACTGGAAGAATACTGCCCCCTTTTTCTTTTCGTTTGTTTCCGCTTGCCGAGTCTCGGATTTCTCCCTGTGTTTCTGGTCCTGGTGTGTCCTCGTTCGGGATCTCATCGCCTTCGTTGAAAGCCTCGTATATCAACATAGTATCTGGTTTGTCACGGATACGTGGGTCTAATGCGACATCATGATCTTCGACAAGATGCCAAAAGACAGGATGATCAAGATGTAGACAGCGAAGATCAGTATTTATCGCTTCAGAAATGCGCGTACCGTGTTTAAGTCCACACAGCCAAAACGCTCGGCAAAATGGATATGTTAGCCAATTTAGAAACCGCTGCATACGGCTGAACGGAATATGCGGTCGTTCAGAGCTGAGGTCATGATTGTCTCGAAATTTTTTTAGAGGGACTGTAACTGGATTACCTATAAACGCGTTGTGCCTATTTAGAACCCGGTAGAAATGGCTTAGAGAACTCAATTTGTCGGCAATAGTGCTGTCATTAAGATTAGGATCTGGTTTCAGGTTCTCATCGCGAAACGACACAATATCATCCATTACCGCATCGCGGACACCGTGAATATCTGTATTGACGTCTGGTGCAATCTCTTCAAGAAGGTAATGTTCAAATCGGCGGATATCGTGCTCTTTTGTGCGCAAATCGCTGGACGTGATTTCATCACGCCTTGCCTCAAGAAATCGTTCGATTGGCTGTTCTCGCCAGAGTTTATCAGCCTGATTTCGGCGCTGGTCACGAACTCGCGTATTGACTCGTGAGAGGTCTCGATCTCCTGACTGATCAGAACCGTCTGGGTCAGTCATTGCTCTTAATATATCCGTCCTCCACAAGTGCTTCGATTGCTCCCTGCTGACGAAGTTCCTGAAGTGTACTCTTGATCTGCTTCTTTTGTTCGTCTTCTGTGCCGAAGACAATTTCCTGAATTTCTTCTATAGACAGGGCGCGCTCCTCTTCTGTTGGAAGGTTTTTTAAGATCGTTTCAGTGATGTTACTATCGGCGGTTGCGAGGTCATTACTGGTGTTTGTTACTTGGCTGTCCTCTGTGATCTCTCGGAGTCGCTCTATATCGACTTGACCAGAACTCTGAAAAACTGTTCGGCCAGCCTCGATACACTGGCGAATATACTGAGTCCGATTTAGCCCAAGCTGCTCGGCCTCGGTACCATATTTATCTACTATCTCTTCTGGTATAGTCCCAAGTGTTTTTACACCCATATTATGACCATATTACCCCGAAAGCATATTTCTTTTGTCTAATACTATTAGCTAGCTGGATTCAAATTGCTATCATTTATATATTTTATATATCCATAAAGTAGTCTTTGAAATGGTTTACATCCAATGAACTTGGTCAACTACTACTGAAATCCGCGATGTGGGGCAGGGGTAGACTTTTCACCCATGGTCTCCCACTTACTCGGTATGAGTATGGCTGAGAAAATCGAGATTGGTCGCCAGCAGCCCCTCGAAATGGACTCTCGAGGGCGGGTGACGATCCCAGCTAACATCCGGGAGAAACACAAGATCCAGCCAGAGGAAGGAAAAGAGATCTGGGTCGAAGTGGAGCTCAAATGGGCGGAGATTGAAGACGAAGACGACGGGGGTGACGCCTAGAGCTGACGCTGGTTGCGGCAAGTGGATTAGGGCAGAGAAATTGGATCTGCCCTACTCCGGGTGGACTTCCTTGGCCGGGATATGTCCACCTGTTCCTTGTCGTCCCGGGTATTAGGGTCTTACTGTTACTGGACCTGACTCCACGGGCTGACACCAATATAACCCAAGGTGATAACCCGTGAGTGTTGATAGCACTGCCACGGCGACGTCAGACCTGCTTATCACCCTGGTAGCTTCGAATCTATCGTTGGGGGGCTACTGTGAGTAAACCCGCCGATAGCTCTCCGATGGAGACCGGATCGTCCAGTACGACCCCTGGGGTTGACGCCGGGATCACGTACTCGCAGACACCGAGTCTTGACGGAATCGTTGTTCGCGAGCCGGAGCCGACTGCAACCGGACTTTGGACGCAACTCACGGATCCGTGGAACGGTGCCGGCCTCGCTGGGGCAATCACTACGGCTGTGCGCGAACTCGTTACAGATGAGAGTCCTGTTGAGGTTCACGCACTGCTCGATGACCTCGTCGGCGACGTGCTCGACGGAGCACTGGCCAATGTCCTGCGCTCTTTGACGGCGAGTCAGTCTCGTCGTCGATTTTGGAAGGCTCTCGTGGTGTTGCCCCAACTGGGAAGTGGCCGACCGATGGGCTGTCGCTCTGACCTCGATGACATCCACGCAGCGATTGCGCCGCTCGTCGAGAGCACACACACGCCGACTATCTCGATCCGGTTGCCCGAGGGATTCCGTGAGGTCGACACAGAGACGCGCCGGTCGTGGTGTCGCCTCGTTGCTGCGCTCGGCCAAGCAGCTGATGTTCGACTGGTTTGCTCAGGCGTTGATCGGGCGTGGCTTGCCCATCACCATCGCGACGATCTCCCCGGTGTTAGCAAACGGTCGGATGTACGTCTAAATGAAGACACGCTCACGGCTGCGCTAGACGTCGTCGACGTTGGCAGTCGCCACGCCGGGACGCTTTCCCTGCTTGCCGACGAGGACACGGAGACGCTCGCTTACAGCCGGCTGTACAGCGCGTTCAGCGTGGGGCGCTCGCGTGTCCGGCAGGTTATCGGTGACCTCGCCGACGTCGACTTGGTCGCGACGTACGGCTCATCACGGAATCGGCGTGTCGAGTTAACAACGGCTGGACGCCAGTTCTACGAGACAGAAATCGCAGTACAGCGGCGACTTGGGGAACGCGTTAGCGAATCCAGAAAACTCTGCAATGATAGCCGTGTAACCCCGCGTACACACGGGGAGGGGACAGACAGCCCTCAGACCGCAGCATCCAGCACCGCTGACCGCCACCGCTTGCCCTCGCACCACGAAACCCGCTACATGAGTCACCGAGCAGCGAGTACAGCCCTTGGAACCACGACTGAAAGGGGGATCTCGGTGGTCAACTACCCGATTACCCCACAAGATGACCGAGCCGAAGGCCGCTGGCACTCTAAAGACGATCATCTTATCGTTACTGCTGAGGCCGACAACCCTCTTCAGGTGTGGACGACGTTGGCGTTAGCGCTGTCCGATTACCGGACCTTCGACCAGGTCCTCACCAAACAGCGGCTTGAGGAGTATGGTGTACTTAATATGCTCAAGGACGGGAAAACGGTTCTTCGCGGGATGCGAAACATCGGCTGGCTTCCTGATAAGATCAACTCCTATGACGACCTCCGTGAAGCGTTCCTCGGCGCTGCGAACGAACTGGGCGAACTCACGAAAAAATACGCCGAGGCTGAAGACGACGACCTCCGTGGCCCAATAACACGGAACGCCCTTGGACTGGCCGGTTCGTTGACCCACCTGCTCGACCTCGTCGACGTGGAGCTCACCCGTGTTCTGAAGCTTCCCGAGTTCTCCCGGCGGTTCGAGGATGACCGTCGCGACGCTTTGTTCAGGTCACTTGCTATCGGCTCAGCGATCGGGAGCCGCTACGGTCACCACGTTGCCTACCGACAGCTCTTCGAGGACCGCTCTGACAAGCGACGGCAGGCGTTCGACCCGACCGTCGACGCTGCCGACCCGTGGGCTCGACTGATCGGTTCCTGGACACTGGTCGGGGACTTTGCCGGGCAGACTGAGGTTGTTGCCGACGCTCTTCGCGAGCACTTCGGCGGCCTCGACACCCATGATGATGCCCCGGAGATCGCCATCCGCAGTGAAGTTCGGACCGAACCGACGCGCCGACAGGTTGCTGAAACCGCCCGGCGGATGCTCGCGACCAAAGACCTCCGGCTTACTCCAGAGGCGACGTCCGTGCTCCACGGCCTCGCTCGAACTCCATTCGATGTCGCCGATGCGCTTCAGTACCTTGCTGACGACAACGAGGGCCGTCGTGTCGATGCTGCTGAGGTGCGCTACGCTCTTGCCCAACTGGAGCCGGGGCGACTCCTCCGTGGGTTTGACAGCCGGCGGACCACGCCTCGAAAAATCGTCTCAGCCCTCCTCGAGGCTGAGCGCCCAGTCACTGATGCCGAACTCGACGAGCGGGCCGATGTCTCCAGCCGGTCGCGACGAGACCACCTTGCCGATCTCAACGAGGTCGGCCTCGTCGAGGAGACAGACCGGGGTTACCGGCTCTGCCTCTCGTTCTCTGATGTCGACGGGGATGACCCCGAACGCTACACCGACGTGTGGCCAGCACTTGTCGCTGACCCAAAAATGCCCTCAGTCCACGTTGCGGCGAAGGCTCTCCGGATTGGTCGCGAGCATCACGGGCCGGGCGACCCTGTCGAGACGGTGGGGTGGCCGTATACTGGCGTCAGTGATCCACCAGACCTTCGGGAACTCTCGACACCCCGGCCATATCTTGACGATGTCCTTCCAGCGCTGTGGAGTGTCCGCGTTCGCTCCGAGTACGTTGACGATCTGGGCGTCGCTCCTTCGATAAGTACTGCTCCTCTTCGCGCTGGACCGCCTATCGACCAGACGGCGCTCCAGAATGTTACTGATGGAGACCCTACTGGATGACAATCTCTCAGTTTGTTTTTCGGATAGTGGCTAACCCAGCGTTGAGGGTGTTAGCTCTACGTTTGGTCTATCGGCGGCGGATTAGAAGTCGTCAGGATCGAGATCTCCGTCAAGATACTGCTCACCAACCTCTGTGATCGCGTAGTATCCTCGCTTGACGCGCTTGACAAAACCATGATCCACAAGTTCTGAGAGCCGACGGTTGACTTCACTCCGCGATTTGTCGATATTGAACGCGATTACTGAGGGTGACAGGACCAGCCCAGATGTTGCTAGTGCCTCAAGAATGCGGTCGTCAATTGGCATTTGCATCCACGGGGCTGGCTCTCTCACGTAAGTTCTCCTCTATTTCACATCACTCTTTCAACCGATATATCAAGTGTGATAACTATTTGGTGAAAATAACCTCATTAATAGATGAGGTTTTTATACCTATTCTACATATACTAGCTCGTGAGCCATGGCATCACATAGTGAGCCTCTGATCCGAGAAGTAGCCTGGAATGGACTCATTCAACAGATGGGTTCAGCAGCTGTTGAACTATCTGATGAACAACCCCTTATCGGGGCTAGCTCCAGGTCGATAGCGAGGTGTGAGCGATGACAGAGAACTGCTCTCCAAATCCCGATGTAATCAATCCCGAGATGAAATTAGAAGATATTCGCTACAGGGTAAATGCCAATACCTGTGACGGACATGGACGGTCAACTGCATCTGGACGAGGATACAACGCTGAACGCCTCTTTAATGCCATATTTGACGAGTCTGGCACCGCTTTCCGCGGGACAATTGATTCACATATTGATAGTTATGTCCCTGGTGAGATAGCCTACGACGTTGAGGTCAAATCCTGTGTCGCTCGCTATCAGAGTAGTACTAGCAAGCCTGGCCGATATGGACAGTTCCGAATCTGGAAGCATCATCACGACCAGTTGATAGCTGAAACCTCACAGTTCGATTCACGCGCACCGATTTACTTTTTTGTCGTATATTCAGTCAGATATGGAATCGAAGAAGAGGTAGGGAAATTACTCGCACCTGCTGAGGTAGTTGACGATGTGCTTGATAACTGGTCTCTTGAAGAGCACGTGACGATGGGCGAACAGAAGACCCGTCAGATCTCGTGGCACCTCCTACTGAAGCGATTAGGTGTCTCGGCAGATCGATTCAAATCCGAGGACCTTATCGACCTCACAGATGAGTGATTCACAACTCACTCCAGTTGCGTTCGACATCGAGACCTCTGGATTCGATGCGGACGCTGTCATCACCGTCGCTGGGTTCGCGCACGGTCTCGGTGAATCGCTTATTCTCAATACTGGCGGCCACAGCGAGGTTGATCGCAACACACTGGTGAGGGCGCTTGATGAGGAGTCAACTGGGACAGCCCAACTCGACATCGTTGCTGACGAGGGCGAACTCCTCGAGGAGGTCGCGTCGTTTGTCACGAACCAACTCGATGGTGACACTCACTACCTGACCGCATTCAATGGTGAGACGTGGAATGGTGGGTTCGATCTCCCCTTCTGTCGAACGCGATTTCTCCAACATGGACTACGATGGCCCTTCGGCGACATTGCATACGCCGATATGATACAGCTGGTAGACCGGTTCAATACACATGACCACAGCGATCTCGTTGGTGTGTATGATGTCCTCGTTGGAGAGGAGACGTGTGACCCGTTCGATGATAGCGCTGAGGCTGTTGACGCGTTCGAGACTGGTGAATGGCTCTCACTCTGTCAGCACAACTTAGCCGACATCCAGCGGACTCGGAAGTTGGCTGAACTGGCCGAACAGTTTGTCGCGCGGTCGGATTTCAAAATGAAGAACCTACAGCCACCACGTCGATGAAGTGTCCTCTCCGGCAAGCGCATTGTGGGAATCGTCTCGAGGGCTCGACCCCACCAGCGGCGAGGTAGACAGCGTCGAGTTCCGCGAGAGCATCGCCGATCATCGAGACGAGATCGGCGCCGGCCACCGACAGGAAACACTCTCCGCAGGCTCTGTTGAAATCCTATTCTTCACACATATTATCGTCTGAAACAGCTAGTCGCTAAAGCGTACCCACTGACTCAGATCCTGTGGGATTCATGTTATCACACCTATTGGATGCGGAAAATTGTTGGTAATCAGCTATCCGAATCAACAACACCGGACTCTGGATGTTGCTCAAGTTTAGAAGATGCATTCGAGGATGTGTTCGTTTCCATTAATCGGAGTAAGAGATTCACCGTATGGATCACGTCCCGGGCATAATCCTCGTCGACCTCTTCGATAAATCGATGGCTTGCAGGGTTGCGCAATGACTGCATCGCTCCTCGATAGAGAAACATTACTCCTTGTTGTTCACTACCGGTTTCGCCAAAGGAGAGGGGTCCGTCATCCGGCGTGAACGATTCAGTCATCAAGTCAGAACCGTGAATATCTCGCCCGAAGCCACCTCTGTCTCTCACCCGTTCTTCAAGAATAATGAATGCGGACTGAACTGCGCTTTGGTAGTGACCACTCTCATATTGGGAGACACTTCTCTCGACCAGTTCGTCATCAAGTACAGAGGAATCGACTTCTGTGAATTCACCAGCCTCATCTGCCCATGGATACGGCTCTCCGCATCCATGACAGAAATCTTTTACATCTGGGCCAGAACCGCTGAAACCACCCTTATATCGCCCTTTGATATTTGTTTCGCACTTGGGGCACTGATGAATTGTGTCAGATCCACATTCTTCACAAGCAGATTGACGGAACTGAGGCTCGCTGTATAAGTCGGTTATTTTGTGTCCTTCCAAACATACCTGCATTATATCATATCCGTGTTGGCTCATTGATTAACAAGTTACAACGCGGTTAGGTTATCAGTTTTGCTGTCAAGTACTCGAATCAGCCACCGAGTCTACGTTATCCTGTACTGACCAACGCAAGCCAGAATGTGTCTTCTGTTGAGAATTTCAACAGAGCCTCTCCGCATGGGACGGACCGCTCGCAGCGTTCGTCGCCGCTCTGGAAGAGGAGGAACACACTGACCATCGCGAGGCGGGAACTGGCGGACGTGCCGACGGCCCCCTGTATTTTCAGACGGCAATCCCAACGATAGCTACCGTCCCCGCTGCCTTCTGGCGATATAACCCGCAAAAAGTCAGGTGGTAGTACAATGTGTCTGTGTGTTGGCACTATACCCATCGCTACGGAGAGGGGGTAGTGGGTGAAAAAGGACTACGTCGCTGGTTACAGGTCGACGTCGTCGTCGATCTCGTAGAGCCGGTGGAGCGTGAGCCCCTGGAGCTTGTAGAGCATCTCTCCCAGCTCGTCGTCCTCGTTCAGGGTGTAGAAGGTGCTGGCCCCGTGGTCAACTTCTTCCACGATCCCCAACTCGGTGAGGCGTTCGAGCTGCTCGTACACCGTGCTCCGCGACGTGTCGCTGAGGCGCGCGATGTCGCTAACGTTGAGTTCTCGGCTCTTGTTGGTGACGAAGGCCTCGATGATCCGCGCTCGTTCCTGCGATTTGAACAGGGTTGGTAGCGCTCCTCTCCCGGCCAAGCCATGGTTGGGCTCCGTCGTCACGGATGACATATCCTACGGTAGCCCACGTGTGGGTATAAATCTGTGGAATGATTTGAACACTACTATCAACGAAACCGACAGTTTTTAGTGCGTGGCTATATAAGTATATACTATAGAATGAGCGAGCAGGACATCAAGAACCGAATTGTTGAAACCCTTCTCAACGACCGAGTGACTGGCTCTAACAAAGTATCTATCGATACCCTTCTCAACCACGCGGTGCGGGATAGCGAGCAGGGACAGGCCCGGCGACTGTTAAAAGACGAGATGTTACCGAAATCAGAGGGGTCCATCCAGCAGGTGGGTGGAGGGGCTCGGGAGAACGTCCAACTGGCCGACATCGAGGGGGCTACCCGATACGTCCACAGGAACGGCGGGGACGTACCGTGGAAGCTGAAGCAAAAATACATCGAGGACTGACGGCCCGAGGGGTAGGGTATCGTCGCTGATCCCGGCCTTCAAATCGGGCGAAAGAGGAGGGACCGCCTGATTGGCGCATGCGCACGTATCGGAGTGGCCGCAACCTGGGGGGAGATCGCCGTTCTACGCTCGCGTGCGTGTCGGAGTTCAGGCAACGGGGGTGGGGAAGTGCGTTAGCGATCGTCGACGTCGGCGGCCTGCTCTAATCGTTCGACGCGTTCGCGCAGCTCTTCGAGATCGGGACCTTCGGCCCGGGCGTCCTCCAGCGGGCGGACGTCGGTGAGTGCTTCGTCGACGCGCTCGTCCTCGGCTTCGCCGCCGAGGTAGAGGTCGCGCCGATCTTGGTGGAGGCTCCTGAGCGTCGACTCGGCGATGCCGGTGTCGTCGGAGACAGCCGCGAACGACTCGCCGCGGTCGACGCGGGCGACTGCTTCGCGGACGTGTAGGAACTCGGCCGGATCAACGCGGAGGTACCCATCCTCGACGACGAACCCTGCCGGCGGCCTCCCGGTCCACTTTCCGGCGGACTGTGCGGCGCGGACGCCCGACCGGATTCGCTGGAGCTTTTGCTGGTGTTCTATCTGGGCGAGGTCGCCCATCAACCGAGCGACCATGCTGTATATCGTCTGCTGGAGTTCGCCGTCGTCGACATGAATCTTCAGTCCGACGTCGAGGGCTTCGACGCCGGTGTCGTGTTCCAAGCAGTGCTGGATGAATTTGTGAATCTCAGTCGGGCCGAGGCGAGAGAGCCGGCTGATCTCGTGAACGACCACGAGGTCGAACGCTCCACTCTCGACGTCGTCGAGGAGTTGGTTGTAGACCTCGCGCGTGTCGGTGTCGGCGGCGCCGGAGACGACCTCCGGATACTCCTCGACGTCTTCCACACCGAGACGTTCCAAGTGTTCGCGTGCCTCGTCGAGCTGCCGGGATACGTCTTGATCCGACGTCGAGACCCGGGCGTAGATCGCCGCGGTCGTGAGTCCGTTCTCGCTCATGTTTTCGAGGACGCGCCACTAACTTAAACAAGTGGGGGTTACTGCGGTTCATCGTATACCACTTCCTTCTCGACAAATCCTGAGATCCGCTGTCCAGTACAGAGGGATGGTGAAACAGCAGTATATATTCAGGACTTGGCAGGTCGATCAGTGTAAGATACGGAGAGTGTAGTCAGCAAGGGAACTGCGTTATTTTCTCCAAATAGATCCTGAATCAGCTGGTAGAACGAGGGTGCGAATTGACCGGACTGAACTCTGGCGATTCGGATCCCGTTCCGAACAGCGTGAAAGAAACGAGTCGCGCATGTAGCACTACCACGTACTAATCCACCGTCTTGACGCCGGTAATTCCAAATCGTGCGCCCCCGGAAATACTCTCCGTAACCTGTATTTCCCAATCGTGGCCGGTAACAATCTGCTGGACGATATTCAACCCAAATCCCGTCCCGTCCGGGTTCGTCGTGAACCCGGTCTCAAAAACTCGATCACGCTCTTCGGGTGGAATTCCAGGTCCATCATCGGCGACTGAGAAGCCGTCTGACTGTGCTTCGACGGTTACCTCTACATCTGCCCCGGCGTGTTCGATAGCATTTCGGAATAAGTTCTCGAACAATTCCCGTAATCGGGACTCATCCGCAAGTATCCGCGTATCGGAACCTGCCAACCGTAGGTCGGCGTCGATCGTTGCGACTGAGTCCCAGGCTTTCGTCACGGTGTCGAACAACGACACTGGGTCTGTCTCCCCGACCGGTGTGTTCGTCCGTGCGAGCTGTAACAGCTCAGACACCAGTGAATCCATCCGTTCAAGTGCGTTATCAACGAGAGTTAGCTCATCGCGGTCGATATCTGCCTGTAGCATATCGACATAGCCCTGCGCGACGTTGAGTGGATTCCGAAGGTCGTGTGAGACGAGCCCGGCGAAATTCTCCAGACGTTCGTTCTGCTGTTGAATTTCACGCTCCTGCGCTTTGCGTTCAGTAATGTCTTTGATCGTCCCAAAGTGGTACGGCACCCCGTCAATCGTTCGCTGCGTCGTGACCGTCGCCACGGGCACGCGGTTCCCACTGTACTCATGGACAGTCTCTGCCTGCCGTGTGTCACCGTCAGCGAATGAGTCCCAGTACGCGTCGAACGTGTCGGGGTCGACCTCGGGTGCGACCTCCCAAATCGCTACTCCGACCAGATCGGCCGGCGTGACTGAGAACAGCTCAGCGTAAGAGTCGTTCACGTAGATATACCGACCGTCTTGTCCGTATATCCCGACGCCGACGCCGACTGCCTCGACCATCTGCTGGAAAAACTCGGAGGAGAGATCATCCGGTTTCGAGTCGCCGTCGCTCATATGCCGTATTCTCTGTCGGCTGGTTACTTACTCTTTGGTAGGTCCGCACCGACCGATGAGCGCTTCACCTGTACTGAGGTTCCTGAGTATCTTATACTGGCTGCGACTGGGTCAGAATACATCACCTGCTGAGAATTTCGACAGAGCCAGATCTTAATGATCCAACGTGTGGATGTGAGTATAACCGCTGGTTTCAGCACGCCGACTGTATGATTGCTGGGAACATACTACCGATCCACTCCCACCGGACGATCGGTCGCGGTACCACGTTTCGAGCTAGCGTGGTTTCAGTAGCTCGTGATAGTAACAATAGCAATTTGTCTGTGAGTCTAGCGCTCAATCACTAGCTTCAAACAGGCCCCGCTGGTACTGATAATATGTTGCGACGAGCCGCGGCAGATGTCTTCGCGGTTGTCGCAGTTCTTGTGGTTATCGCGCTCGTTATCGGACAACTCACCGGCCAGCCAGTCCTACTAGGTTTCGTTACGTCTGAAAGTATGTCGCCAACGCTCGAAGCTGGCGATGGATTCATTGCCGTCCCGGCCGCGGCAGCAGGTGATATTGAATCCGGCGACGTGATTGTCTTCGATGCAGTTGAATTACAAGGCGGGGGGCTCACCACTCACCGGGTTGTTGACATTACCGACAATGGGTATATTACTCAAGGAGACAACAATCCATTTCGGGATCAAGAAGGTGACGAACCAGTGGTGACGGACGACAGGGTCGTCGCGACCGCCCTACAGGTGAACGGGCAGGTGGTCCGGATCCCGGGCTTTGGAACAGGGATTGAGTCCGTCAGAGGGGTCGCTGAAAACGCCCAGACGGCCGTTGCCGGGGCTTTCGGCGTCGAAACTGTTGACTCGCGTACGCTAAGCGGACTGTTCGTCGCGGTCGGACTGGTGTTGCTGCTTGTCGTGTTCGCCGACGATCTCCGTGGCAGACACGAGCGGGACCGAAGCCGGAGTCGATCGCGCTTCGACGATGAAAGTATCGACGGTCGGTGGATCGCGCTCATATTGGCGTTTCTGATCCTCATACCCGCCAACGCGGCGTTGTTCGCCCCGACTGGCGCTCAGCAGGTGGTTGTTGACGGCAACGACCTCCCCGCGGGCACGGCACCCGGAGAGACGGTCGAGACCGACCTCACTGCTGAAAATAATGGGCTTATCACGATGTTAGTGCTACTGGAGACGACCAGCCCGGACGGAGAGTTACGCGGCGGCGAACTCGCGGTACCAAGCGATGGATCGGCGACTGCGACGCTCGCAGTGACAGCGCCGCCACCCGGTGAGCAGGCAGTGGTGACCGTCTCAGAACACCGGTACTTCCTCGTGGTGCCGCCGTCGGTGATTGTACAGCTCCATTCGATCCATCCGCTCGTGGCGGCGGGCGCGTTCAACGCGTTGGTGCTCGGGAGCGTGCTCACGCTGGTCGGGGCGGCCTTCGGATTCGGGCGAAAACGAGTTCGGCGTCGGGCGCGAGGAATGTCGCTACGGGCGGAGATCAGGCGGCTGCTTCGGTAATTCACATTATTATCCGCAAATTCACATCCACAACAGATTCGCTTGCTAGCAGGTGCTGAATTTAATGAGGTCTATCTCATGATCGCTTGAAGACTTCGTTTCAAATATCAACCATAAATCGTCCCTATTGTTGCGTATCCTCGCGTTTTCGTTATCACTAAAGCTCAGTAGAGACTCTTCTTTCTTTTCGATATTCCTCCTTTCAGTCAGTTCGTCCTCACCTTCATAATCACTATCAACAATAAAAGCATCCAGCTTTGCTGGGCCTTTTCCTCTCTTGATAGTGAGTTTGTAGCAGTCAGCTTTCTTGATACGCGGTAAACGGAACCCGACCCGTAGGCCGGGATTTCCCCCTGCTCCTTGTAGCTTAGCGGGCTCTCCCTTTCTAGTGGTAATTCCATTTGGATTGGTGATCGTACCGTTGGCGCCTGGTCCCTGTCTGGGCTGTTTTCCTATCCCATTTTCAGTATCGCTATAATTCATAGGCTGGCCAAAGAACGGTCTACAATCGATGGAAATAGCTTGTGTCTCCCGGTCTACTGTAACCGACAGTGATCCGCTTCCATCTTCTGCTTCCGCCTCCAAATTCAAGCGAATTTTATATTCTCCACTGAATTCGCTTCCCGAGCAGCTGAGAGCGATTTCTTCTCCGTTGCCCGATACCGCAATATCGATGTCTGACTGATCAATATGATCTCCGCTCGTGTGTTGTAGGCTCAAGATGCCGACATTATTTGTGAAACTCCAGTCGAGATCATTCTCTCCAATTCTGTAGACTACAGCTTCGTCGTCGGCACCGGAGATCTCCGCATTCCCGGACTCGTCGATCAGCGGTAGCAGTGCCGCAGGGTCATCTTCCGTCCCAAGGACGACATCCCGATCAGAGTATATCTGTGTCGCCGCGTTCGTATTGAGCGCGAACAGTCCGGCCCCTGCTCCGATGAATCCAACAGCGGCCCGTCGGGTCCACTTTTTATCACCGCTCATGGTCGGAGATCCGGTGGCTCCTCACCGCTCCCCAGAAGCATATCGCGACTCTTGTAGACGTGATACGTGGCCGATACAGCGAACAGCACGCCGATCAGCGCCGCCCACGCAAGCCCTGGGATCCACTCTGGGAAGATGCCAAACCACACGGCTGCGACGAGCGCGAGTGAGAATGCCGACAGGCCCAGGTAGTACTCGCCCCATGGAATTGAGTTCTCGGGGACGATGTCCATGTAGATATCGAGGCTTTTGGCCGCGTCCGTCAGCTCAAGTTCACCACGGTCGTGTGTGATGACGCCCGCTCGTTCCATCTGGGGAATATGGTTTTGTTGGATCGACGAATACACGAGGTGGCGCTCGTCGGAGGTGACCTCGGTGACCGGCTTGTCGTTTTCCCACGCGGCGACCTCCTCGGCGAGCGTCGAGAGGTCGGTCGTGCCGTCGTCGTGTTTCATGATGTGGATCGCGTGTCGACGTCGCGGGTTACTCAAGAGCTCGTGAACCTCATCGGTGGAGAGCGATGAGTTTTTTTCTATCTGTTTTGTCGAACTCATGAGTTTCGTTCAAAGCGTCTGAGCACCCGAGATACTCGGATATTTTCTTATACATATGAAAGTCTATGCGCCGTATAAATGTAGCCATTTATACCTATTAGTTAATAAACAATATCTGACATCCTATCGAAAAGCGTGAACCGGTAACACCGAAGCAAAGTACCGGCAGTGTGTGGCCCGAGAGATTATATGCTTATGCGTTGTTTTCGATCACGATATTTAGACCTTCGTTCTCCGTTCCGTTACCGGTTTCAACTACTGCATTTTTTTGAGCGTCGTCCGAGTCGGTGACGTTGGTGAATTCAGCGTCCGAAGAGATAGATTTCCCGCCAATCTGAGTGAGGAAGTCACCATCTCCTTGGAAAGTGACGTCGAAGTCACCCGCGGTCTCGAAGGCGAATAGCCCATCGTAGTCAACAGTGGAGTTCGGCGGAAGCGAGTCGCCACTTCCACTTTCGGTGTCCCCGAAAACAATCCGCACGTCATTGGCGACGAGACTAACATAATTCTGGTCGATATCGGAACGGTAGCTTGTCGGGTTCGATGAGGGGAATAAGTTCGCGGCGTCTAGTTGGGCGCCATCACCAGCTGTCTGATTGAAAGAGACGGTATTGAAATCAGAGGTATCCACGAGCACATCGACAAAATTGCTCCTAATTTCGTCGCCGAGAGTATTGGTCTCTGATTGATTTAGACCATTCCCATCATCTCCATTAGCTAATCCATCCGAACCAATATTTTCACCACCAAACACGTTCACCTCGACCGCACGCTCTGCGGTCGTGGAGGTAAACGCGCCCGACCCGAACGCAGCACCTGTTCCGACGCCGACCAGACCGATCGCACCCAGTACGCTTCTGCGGTTGAGTTTCATCGTAATCTCACTAACGAGTGGGTACCACATATTAACATCCCGCGTTAGCGGTCTAAATGCTGTATTTAGTTTCGTATGAGTATCTTCAGGGACACCCTGAGCCGCGCCGGGTGCAGGGTTAACGCGCTAACGGAGTACAATAATAAACCCCACAAGTGGCAAAGACCCAGCAATGAAACGTCGTGTACTGCTCGCAGGGATCGGTCTCTCTAGTATCGGTGTCGGGGCCGCGTTCGGATCAGGTGCGTTTACGTCGGTCAGCGCTGACCGGGATGTCGAACTCAACGTAAAGAGCGACGAAAATGCTCGAATCAGCTTTGAGCCGGGGAATACCAGAATTGTCGAAACAACGGACGGCAGTGGCGATGCCGCCTCCGTGATCAAGTTTAGCCGGGATGACCTCAACGAGCAATCAAAGACCCTGTTTGAGGAAGCGCTCGATATCACGAACAACGGCAGTACAGATGATCCCGATGTCAATGTGTACGTTGACGACGACGAAAATGATGACCTCGGTGACGGAGAATCCCTCGACTTTCGTGAACATGACGGTGATTCGATTGTCAGCAGCAGCAACTCGGTGAAGCTGGAGACAGATTCGAGCGGGTCGGGCAACACGATCTCCGTTGACATCGTCGTTGATTTGCGAGATAAAAATAACAACGAGACAACTCTTGAGAGCATCGAACAAGTTACCTTCGTCGTAGAGGCAATCAGTGGAAGCTGAATACCGCCCACGTGCTCCGTGAGCGTTCCGAGAGCATCGTCTTGTAAGCGGTCTGGAAGCGACGATCCGTCCGCTACCTCCGATCCACTTCCAAACGAATGAACCGCACTCTCGTCGTCATCCTCGCGCTTACGGTCCTCTGTAGCGGTGCGGTCGCCACCGCAGCGGCGTTCACGGATGGCGACGAGGTCGTCGACGGCTCCGAGGTGTATCTTGACGCCGCCGACAGCGAAAATGGTGAGCAATACGTCCGGATAGACGGAAACGACGAGGTCCGCCTCCAGTTCGATATGCTCCCGCCGGGCAGTCAGACACGCGTTGACGACCTCTTCGTGATCGGGTTCGGCGGCTACGAGGACAGTGACGCTGCGACGACGGTTCAGCTCGAAAGTACCGACGACCGCCTTACGCTAACTCGAATGGACACAGGAGAATCGTTCGGCAGCGGGACGGTCGAACTCCAGCCGGGTGAGTCAGTGTTGTTCGGTGCGGTCGTCTCGACAGATGCACAGAGCTTCTCGTCCACCATTGAACTCAATGTCGATGTCCCCGACACGGACGGTGATACTGGTGGCAGTGGTACTGGCGGAACTGGCGGCGGCACTGGTGGCACTGGTAGTGGCGGCGGAACTGGTGGTGGCAGCGGCACTAGCGGAACTGGTGGTGGCAGCGGCACTAGCGGAACTGGTGGTGGCGACAGCGGAACCGGCGGTGGAGGAGGTGTCGGCGACGGGGGAGACACCAATGACGACGGGCCTGATAACGGGGAGGAGGACACACCAGACGAACCGACAGGGGACGGCGATGAAGTCGCGCAAGAGTCGGACGACGACGACACCGGAGCGGGTGACGACGCTACTGATCCGAGTGTCGACACTGACACTGATCCCGGAGGCAGTCTGATCGAACTTGCCGGCTTCGGTACTCCGGTCTCACTGGTTGTTATGAGCGTACTCGCGGTAATCCTCTCGCTCAGTTACGCTTTCCGCCTTGGGATAGTCGCTGGCGGACTCACGAACAACACGGGGGGACCTGAGTGATGGCGGCGACGACCGACAACGAGGTCAGCACGGCAAACGGTTCCGAGACGCGGGCTAAGGAATCATTTTCCGACGCAATTCGACGTGTCGTCCGCCCTCGCGATGTCATCGCGATCCTGTTTCCTGCGGCACTGTTTCTCGGGGTCGGAGTCCTTCCGCCGGCGATGCGAGAGCAGTTAGCGTTTTCCACCGCCGACCCTGAACTGTTGACGGCGCTAACGTCAAACTTCGCGCACGCCGATAGTACGCACCTATTTCGGAACCTCACAGCGTATCTCTTTGTCATCCCGACGGTATATCTCCTTTCAGTGCTCGCAGACCGTAGACAGCTGTTTTATACTGTTTTTGTCGTCGTTTTCACTGTGTTCCCGGTCGTATTATCGGGGCTCAACCTTGCTGTCCCCCGCAACGCCCTCTCGCTCGGGGCGTCTGGGCTAACACTCTCATTCGTCGGCTACCTCCCAGTCGCGCTTGCTGAGTACGTCCGCCGTCGGTTCAATGTTGTCAACGTCGTTCGACGTATCCTCGCCGGGGGAGTGTTTTTCCTCGGGCTGGTGATCGTAATTCCGCTTGTGGCGGCTGCCGTCCAGCGGGTCCTCGCGGTCGCGCTGACCGTTGTCGCGCTCCTCGCAGTCGTCGTGTACGGCGTAGGGTTGCGACGCTCCGGGATCGACCGCTCGACGCTCCGCGGGCCACCACCGGGGTTTCTCGAACTCGGCATTTGGTCGACTGCAATTCTCGTGGCCGCGCTGATAGCAGCGTTCCCGACGGACCCACTGTCGGAGGCCGGTGTCGTGAACACGTACACGCACTTTTTGGGATACGCGCTGGGGTTTTTGAGTAGTTATCTCGCAGTTCTCTTGATTCCGAAATTTGAGCAGACATAGCCCTGCTCCACACCCCCCCTCGTAACACATGTACGTCGCATCTCTCTCGTCACAACATCACTAACTTTCGGCACTCGATCAGCTGTGGTGCCATATTTCGGGGTTACGGCCCTAATCCTCACATGTGGTTTGATTGTCTGAGACTAACCAAAACGCGTTAGCCATCGGATTAGGTCTTGAAGACTGGAATACGAACCAGAACGTTCTCTGGACTAACTTACAGGCCTACAGAAGTTCTTTGCGTTGCCCTACTCTTCGATTTCGGACGGGTCGTCATCACCGGAAGCTCTTTTCAAAATAGCCGGAGACATGTTCCAGCAAATCTCTCAGCGCATAACAGAATTACTTCAAACCCACCCTCAAAACATATCCTCCGAAGCGCCCTCCCAACAACTGCCGGAATGCGGTCGTTCAGACCGTCCAGAACTGTTCGCCGCCGACCTCGAATGACGAAACACTATTTAGATCCTGGAGGAGCTGAACAGACTCCTCACGTTGGGCTCCGTACACCTCCATCACTTCTGGAGTAGCAACGGGCCCGTACTCCTCGATGAATCTCTGTAGTTCCTGAGGCTCATGTTCATCGACACCTTGGAACGTGAACTGGGTCTTGAAGTCTGAGTACCGGACACGGCCGTTCTTCGGAGCGGGATTCCCTTGGATCTCCATGAAGGTGAACGGGAGCTCTCCACGCTCCCCGGTCTCCACCTCTACTCTATCCAGATCCTCCACGAACTGTTCCTGATCCAGGCCAATATCTGACGCCAACTCGATCAGGACATCCTCGTCGTTGATATCCCGGCCAGCTGCAACACCGCGACGCCACAACGCCCTGATGTAATCCATTCCGCGGTACTGCTCGATGGCTGCCTCGAAGGCCTTGTTGACCAGTTCCGTGGACTCCGGCGGATCCTCGTCCCAGAACGAGGGATTAACCGGCATACCGAGCTGCTGACCGGCGTTGATCCACTTCTGTTTCTCCTGTTCCGGGTCAACTTCACGGACGGGA
Source organism: Halorubrum salipaludis (assembly GCF_002286985.1). Classification (GTDB taxonomy): domain Archaea; phylum Halobacteriota; class Halobacteria; order Halobacteriales; family Haloferacaceae; genus Halorubrum; species Halorubrum salipaludis. The sequence continues at coordinate 30,088 of NZ_NSKC01000013.1, forward strand.
GCTGGTTTGTAGAAGAGATTGATCTCTTCACCGTAGCACTCTTCGACACGTTTCATCACCGGTTGGACGCCCCAAGACATCGCGCTCAACGCATCGATCTCCTGTACCACGACCACTGTCTCATCTTCTTCCTCTTCCTCGTCCTCGTCTTCCTCGGCGTCCTCCTCTTCCGGTTCTTTCTCTGACTCGGGGTCGTCGACATCGTCTTCCGGTTCTATATCCGGTTCCTCGATGTCAGGGAAGTCTGGCTGCTCTCCTTCCTCATCTTCCCTTTCAGCGGATTCACCGTCGTCGGGTTCCTCCGTGTCTCCGGAATCACCGTCTTCTGCTGGCTCAGTACCTGTACCCGTACCAGCACCAGCCCCTGCGCCGGCTCCTACACCAGCACCACCGGCAGCGCCCGCGGCAGCAGAACCTGCTCCACCACCAGATTCCTGCTCAGAATTATCATCTCCGTCGTCACCACCGTAATCATCTAAACCGGGTTGCGAGTGGTCATCCGACGATCCCTCATCCTGCGAATCTTCGTCATCCGACGAGTAGTCACCGCCGCTGTATGAACCCATGAAAATAACCATCGTTCAGTTGTCCTCCTTCCTGCCGCCAAACTCGTTTATCGGCCTCTGCTCCTGCCCGTCGTTAAACGAAAGCTTGGCCTCACGACCCTCCTGGAACTCTGGCCACAGACTTTGTGAAAGCCCGTCACCCGTAGAACAGGCATCCATCCACTGCCGAAGCCCGGTCGCTCCACGGACACGCGGAGCAAAATCAAACAGGTCATCCTCCGCAAGCCGTCCGATCAGGAAAACATCCTCCATATCCAGGGCGGCTATCGAGTTCCTGACGTGGCTCCGAAGTAGGTTGATTGCGTTCCCGGCATCACCGCCTGTATACTGTACAGCGTAGAACGCAAACTCGTCGTAGTCGAACTCATCGAACAGTTTCTGGTACTCCGCGAAGTGTTCGTACTTCCAGCCCTTGTTCGTCGGGATCAACCGGACGTAGAAGTCCTGCTCGATAATCTCCTTCTGAAGATTCCTGACGTGGCCGATATACGCCTCAATGGCATATTCCTGGATCTCCTCGTCCATCCAGTTGTAGCTGTAGACCACGTCCGGAACGTAGATCGCTGGCTGCGCCACCTCCAGCAAATCCACTACGTCCTGAAAAGTACGCCTGTTCACGTACTCGTCGTGCTCCGTCCCTAGGATTACCGGGATATGCCAAGGCTCCAAAACCTGGCTGAGATCGCCGTCCCGATCGACGACCTCTTCAGCATCCGAGAAGTTGATTATCACGTACTCGACTTCCCGGTTGCCGTCAAGCCACTCCTCAAACTCCTCGTCAGGAAGTTCGACACGGGGATGAACTCCTCTAACCGGCTTGTATATCCGGTGAGAGTTAACCGCCTCGTGTAGTGTTTGCTGCCCTCTGCCGAGTTCTCTTGTGTCTACGTGGGAACTCAAAGTGTGCTCTCCGTCTCCGTCTTGTTTTTCGTAGTGGGAGACGTGTCAACATACAGTTTCTACCCCCATATAAGTACCGCCGAAAACAGGAGTATAGATCGACCTAAACCCTTGATCCGGGGCCTGTAACATGCTCAAAATAATTTCGTAGTAATGATATATTATTGTAGATATTCATCTGGCTTGCGGAATATAAGTTACACCAAGACGATCCCGCCGAATCGATCGTCGATGTCGAACCGAATTCGATCTATCGTTGGGTAAAACGGGTCGCCGAAAGACAGTATTCCGCGACAAGTGATGAAGCACGAGCAGATCGAGACGGAGTTGATCGGCGCACACTGGCTGGCGACTGAGGCGGCACCACGGGACCAATTCTAATCGATGGCAAGTGATGAGGGAGAAATAATGAGGCAGTGCTGTTGACACTCCTCTGATGGGAAACACCAAAGAGGCTATGTTTTAGATTTAGATTAGATGATGACCATCGCGGATTTACTCACTCCTCGGGATGAAGTTATTGACGGTCAGTTCCAAGGAGTCCTACAGGCTCACAAGGTAGGTTCCGATCAGGATCGACTGGAGAACGATGCTGATCGGTTGCTCTCCATGACTTATCCCTCGAATGCCCTCCAGACGGCTTTCGATCACGTGGACAACAAACTCCAGGGCCGGGATAACCAAGGGGGCCTCACGCTCTCTGGCCCGTATGGTGCTGGGAAGTCTCACGGGCTCCTTGTACTCTATCATCTGTTCAATCGACCGACCGTCGCTCAGAAATGGATCGAAGAATGGGATGTCTCGTTAAATCTCCCCGAGAGCTCGAAGGCGACAATTCACTCGACCAGTGAGACTGACGCGGATCTTATTTGGGAACCAATCTTCGAGGACTTGGGTCGCGAGGATATCTTGGATGACATCAAGCGATATCCGACCACGGAACATCTCGAACAATTGACCGAGGAGGAACCTGTCGCAATCTTCTTCGACGAGATCGAGACATGGTGGGAATCGTTTGACAAGAGTGAAAACGAGGAACTCCTCGAACGGAACGAGTTCTTCCTTCAGCATCTGTTCGAGGTAGCGAACGACCCACAGGAGGATCTATTCGCTTTTGCTACCCTCCTCGACAAGAGTCAAGACATCAAGCGGATCGTCAACCGAACCAATCCCTACGCCGTCGACATGAACGACACGGGCGACCGTGAACAGATCATCCTTCATCGGCTCTTCGAGACGCGCCAAGATGACGTCGACGAGAAGGCAGTTCGGGACATCGTTAGCGAGTACGTCGATCACTACAACTATCCTATCGAGATTGACGAACCCAAGCGATACGAGAACCGCATGGTCGAAACGTACCCGTTCCATCCCGAACTTCTCGATCTTCTCGACGATGTCTATGACGCAGGTCGGGAGCGACAGAGTGTCCGCGGTGTCATGAACGTCCTTGCTGATACAGTCCGCCGTAAGTACAACGAAACTGATCTCCTCATCACGTGTGACATTGAACCGAGCGCCTTCCGAGGGATCAACCAGACGCTATTCAACCGCTACGTCTCCGACAAGGACGCCGTCGACGACATCGACTTTGGCGAGGACCTACTTCGGACGATCTTCCTCTACACTATCGAGGAACGGGAACAACGGGCGTCGGTGACCGAGTGCCTCCTCGGAACGTTTAAACCGCAAAAAACGACGGTTGACAAGCTCCACATGTCGTTGGAGGGACTTTACGGGGTTGCTCACTATCTCGATCGTGACTCGCAGAAAGAGAACTACTACCTCACGGAAGATCCGAAACTCACGGCCCTGGTGACCCGTGAGCAGGAGCGAGTACTTGAAGACGACCGTGGCAGTATCGAAGAGACGCTCGTTGACGTCGTCCGTAACGATGTCTGGAGTGACGATGTGTATGTCTACCCCGACGAGGATGTCCCCGACAGGAAAGAACTGACCACGGTGGTGATGCTCGATTATCTCTCTAACGGGGCGCTCCGCGGGAAGCTTGACGACTTCTTCGGGGGACGGACCTACCAGAACACAGTACTGTTTGTTACTCCCAAGAAAGAGATCCGCGACGATAGTGAGATCATCGGCAAGGCTGCTCGTGTTCTTGGAGCCGAAAACCTCCGCGGGAACGTCGACGACGGTGGCGAACTTGCGTCGATCATCCGCGACGAGCGGCGAGAACTTCGGAACGAACTCGAAGACCGATTTGGGAAGTGGGTGAAGTGGAGCGAAGGACCAAACGGTGACGGTATTCGGATGCGTCGGATCGACGTCACGGCAGATGTCGACGACGTGAAGGACAAGGTGGGTCGAGACAAGACCTACGTCGGGGAGAAGATCCGCGAGGAAGTCGCGGATGCTGAGAACGGCATCGCAATTGCGTCGATGCTCAACGACTTCAAGCAGTTCCGTCGGATGCCCATACTCCTCTCCGACGAGGTGTTCTACTCGGCAGTCAGCCAGCTATACCGCGACGAAAAGGTCGTACTTGAAGGAGATCGAGCGAACTTCTATGTCCCTCAGAAGAGCGACGCGCTGCCTGATCTCACCGACGATCTGACGATCCATCATCCCGACAACCTCGATGACTCGATCTTCGAGGAAGAGCCTGAGCCAGAACCTAGTAGCGAAAACGAAGGTGAGGGTGAGAGCAGTAGTGAGAACAACGATACGACGGCTCTCACACAGAAACCCGAAACGAAAGCTGTCTCTTCTAAGCCCGACAGTACAGACTCTGTCACGGTCTCCACGGAGGTTATCAAACTCGAAGGAAACAATGCTCGTGTACTGCGGAGCATGGCAGACTCGCGGATAAATGGAGAGAAAGACGAAACGACCCATATCGATCTGTCCTACGATGTTGACAACCTCTCGAAGGACGAGTTGGTCGAGTTCCTTGAACAGCTCCCGAGCGGGAAACACATTGACGCAACATTGACTGTTGAGCGTGAAGATGAGAACTGAACTACTCACCCAACTGGTCGAGAATGACGATCCCGTGCCAGCAGTATGGGATACCCTCTGGGACATCTGGTACCCCACTGGTGACGATGTCAGCGAGCACTACAGACGGGAGACTGAGAGCGTGAGCTACGAGCGTCTCCTGCTGGATGTCTATCAGGAGTTCTTCACCGATGTCTTACCTCACAAGTGTGTCAACGAGGCGTCCCTCAACGTTCCCGAAGACGGGACGTTTGTTGTGATGGACGCGATGAGCGTCCGCGAGGCGTCGATGTTCGTCGACATGCTCCAAGAGGAAGGGTACGAACCTGAGACGGGATTTTCGTTTTCCTCCGTGCCGTCAGAGACGAAGTTCTACCGAGACCGCGTCAACTACTCGGAACTCAAGAGGAACCACAAGACTGCGGATGTCAAGAGTCAAGACCCGACTCTCGACGGTGACGAGGAGATCATCTGGTGCCGCTACCCCGATGCACTCCTCGAAAACATTCAGGAAGGGAAGACGAAGCTGTCCTCCATCGAGGAGATGTACGAGAAGACCGAGACGGCACTACGAGCGATCCTCGATCAACTCGATACCGACCGCATAGTCATCGGCTCGGACCACGGCTACGCGCGTCTCGACGCTGGGCACACTTTCCAGATCAGCGACGGCGAGAAGTCCGCTCTCCAAGAGACGTTCAGCGGACGGTTTGAGAGCGTCGGAGAAGTCGATGCGAGCCATCTTGTCGACGCGGGACTCGTCGTCGAGGCGGACGGCTACTATATGCCTATCGGCAGATACACGTGGCCCGCCCGAGGCAAGTACAGTACGTTCCAACACGGGGGACTCAGTCTACTGGAGTGTATCACCCCCCGCATTGAGGTAACCCTCTAACCATGAGTCAGGATCAGAAACCACGTCGTCGACCTATCGAGATCTCGTTCCCCATCGACCAAGTGAATGAAATCGCGGAAAAAGAGGCTCACGCCAAACGATACTACCGCCCTGTATACACCATGCACAAGTGGTGGGCACGACGACTGGGTTCGGTTTTCCGAACGATGTTACTCTACTCGCTCGCCGACGGAGAAATGTCGGTCGATACCGATAGACAATCAACCATCGATGGACTCCCGGAAGTCGACTGGGAGAACCCTGACGCTCTCTGGGATTACTACCTCGAAGATATCGACTTCGGAGATAAAACCGTGCTCGATCCCTTCATGGGTGGTGGAACGAGCATTGTCGAGTCGCTCCGTATGGGCTGTAACGCTATCGGGAGTGAACTGAATCCTGTAGCATGGTTCGTCGTCAAGAAGGAAGTTGAGCCCGTTGATTTGGACGAACTGGATGCCGCATTTGAGGAGATAAAAGAGAGTGTCGGAGAGGAAATACAGGAGTATTATCGTACGGAGTGCCCGCATTGCGAGGACCACCACGCTGACGTGATGTACTCGTTCTGGGCAAATGAGTTACCGTGTCGAAACTGCGGGGAAAGTGTCGCTCTGTTCAAAGACTATCGCCTGTCCAGCGCTCGTTCTTCAAAAGACGACCACAATAATGTTGTCTGCCCCGAGTGCTGGAATGTCTTTGAAGCCGATGATTATCGTACAGATACGACCTGTCCCGAGTGTTCTCACGGGTATGTTCCAAAGGAAGCGGGGAATGTCTCTCGGGGGAGCTACACTTGCCCCCATTGCGACGAGCATCCTGAAATGTCGATCATTGAAAGTATAGACCGATTCGGGAAAGCAGAACAGTCGCTCTATGCTGTTGAGTACTATTGCCCCAAAACAAGTGAGAAGGGCTATAAATCGGCTACTGACTTTGATCGTGAACTGTTTGGAGAGGCAGAAGCAGAGCTTGAGGAGAACCGTGACCGGCTACCTTTCCCTACCACAGAACGATATAGAGGAAGCTCTGATCGTGTGCGAAACCATGGATTTGAAACCTACGATCAGATGTTCAACGAACGTCAGTTACTCTGTCTCTCGAAGCTATTGGATGAGATTCGTAGTATCGAAGATCAAAATGTCAAAGAATTCCTCTTGCTTGCTTTTTCCAGTTCACTGGAGTTCAACAACATCCTATGTGAGTACAATAGGTCTGCAAACAAGCTTGAGGGGATCTATAAGCGACATACCATAACTGCTCGGCATACCCCCGTTGAGAACAACATTTGGGGGACGGAATACGGTCGTGGTACCTTCTCAGGCGAGTTTGATAAGATGCGGGCGGGTAAGGAATTCTGTATAAACCCGTACGAAAAGTACGTCGAAGATGGAGAGACAAAACAACGGGACGGCGTCGGGAAAATAGAAGGATACGTCACTGACGACCCCGATAAGATCGGGGAGCCCGTTGAGGGGAAGGAAGATGCAACCTACAATGTCCATCTCCGCTGCGGCACTTCCGAGTATATCCCGATAGACGACAACAGCGTTGACGCTGTCATCACAGATCCGCCGTACTTTGACAACGTGATGTATTCGGAGACGGCGGACTTCTATTACGTCTGGCTGAAGCAAGTGCTTGAAGACGAGTATGACCACTTTAGTGCTGAACTCACTCCGAAGGCCAGTGAAGTCGTAAGTGACCCTGCTGGTGAGGATAGTGTCGATACCTACCGCGATGAGGATCACTTCGTTACGGGGCTGACGAACGTCTTCGACCAAGCCAATCAGAAACTCAAAGACGAAGGCATCATGGCCTTCACCTTCCACCACAAGGAGACCGAAGGGTGGAGTACGGTCTTGAAGTCTGTTCTCGAAGCGGGGTTCTACGTTACTTCGCTGTACCCTATCCGGGGAGAGATGCGAGGGTCCACACACATCCACGACAAGGCCAACATCGAGTACGACATGATCGTCGTCTGTCGCAGTCGTGAGGAAGATCCAGAGACCGTCAGTTGGCGATCTCTTGAAGACGAGATTTACTTCCGAGCGCAGGAGGAGATCGACCGGCTTGAAGAGAGCGGCTCCCGGCTCACGCAGGGAGACATCTTCGCAGTCACGATGGGCAAGTGTCTCGAAGTGTACTCGCGTCACTTCCCGAACGTCACCCACGAAGACGAACAGATGTCCGTCAACGACGCCGTGGGGACGATCCGCGACATCGTCGATGAGCAGCTAATGGAGGAACGGGTCCAGACCATGGGTGACGAGATGGACACCCTCAGCGCCATCTACCTTACTTACGTGCTCGGACGTGGCGGGACGGTCTCCTACAACGCACTGAACAAAGATCTCCGTCAGCGGGGTGTCGATGTCGCGGAACTCGTCAACGAACGGCTACTGGAACAGGAGGGTGACAGCCTGAACGTTCGTGGCCCACTTGATCGCGCCGAGGATCTTGAGCACAAAAAGAATCACCTCGCAGTAGACAAGGCACACTACCTCCGATATCTCTATGAGACAGATCAGTTAGCTCAGAAGTTCGGGAAGTGGACCGATGAAGGGGCTATTGCCGCTCTCCGCCGGCTCGCGGAGGTCGAGAACGACGACGAGTATGTCGACATCGCGGAGTACGTTGAGGATCGAACAGACACCCAGCTGGATCTGGAGGACTTCTCATAACGATGCGGATGCGGATCCCTATGTGTGCTGATGTTTATATAGGAAGGCGTCACCAGTATGACGTAAGCGAATGAGCATGGACCTCGGCTTCCACGTACACTCGGAGGAGGCAGTCGAACGACATGGAACGTTCGACGATGAGATGAGCGTCATCGAGTTCCTCCGGCGCGTCACCCGGATGAACAGTCTTCCGTATGACGTTACGGTCTATGGTCTTGAAGACTTCATTTGTGGTGCCAATAGCCCACGTGATGCGTGCGAGTACATCCACAACGTGCTCCGTGACCACGCCAATTTCTTACTGACGGAAAACCCCCGAGTCCAATTTGTGGTCGATGATCTCGAATACTGGGATGAACCTGTATTTCGCGACGGAAATGACGAAATTCCGTTGCGGGACATCTTCCACGGAATTGAGCAGGAAGGATCAGGCTGGTACTACAGTAACATCAACGTTCAGTCGTAGTCGTATCCGACCACAATTACGTCAGGGAAAGTCCAACAGACCTGATCGACAAACGCTAGCTGGCGACTAAGTCTGCGCCGCTGGATCAGTTCTGGCCGTCGGCGAGGCGGGCGGCTTTGCGAACTTCTGCGAGACAGCGACGAAGACGAACTCGCTCGTCGACCGGATGAAGAGATCGAGTTGCCCGATGTCAACGACGTGGTCGACGACCTAGGGAACTACCTTCGGACGGTCGAGCGCGCTGAGGAGCTCGATGAGAAGATCGAGAAAATCGACGACCTGATCGGCGAGATCGTCTACGAGTTGTACGGGCTCACTGACGAGGAGATCGAAATAAAGGAAGAAGCGGCTCTGTTGAAATCCTTCGACGCTGATATATCCCAAGCCGCGTGCTGAATATAGAGGCTGTAGTCAGCACGGGAACTACGTTATTTTCTCCACATAGATCCTGAACCAACCGAGAGAATGTGCCTGCTTATTGAACTCGGTCATAGAGTATCTGCTCGTTTTGGGATTTTATTTCACCCCAAAGCACTTGTTCTCAGTCAAGTCATTCTGAACCAATGAAAAGTGATCCGTCAATATATATGGACTCGCGGTTAGAATCGCTCCTTCTGGGGAAGTCGTCGAACCTATCGCTCCGGTATCTCGGGTACTCCGTCATTCTCATGGCCTTGTTCTTCGGTCAACTCTATCTTGTTGGAAATTCTGAGATGGGGAACTCATCTGGTTTGCTTATGAGTCCACTTGGAGTTACAGTGTCAGCGATTATTCTGGCAGGGATACACACATATCGCAACGATGGAATACTGCTGAGTATCGCCATCGCTGTGATCATCATGAGCGGCTCTACTCTGTATGGTGTCATCTCGCTTAATCACCCCCAACCTGACTATGGACTGTTAACCGGTGTGGGGACAGCAATACTGTATGGTGTACCAATAGGGGTTACAACATCTACTATTGCGTATGTGTTACGTCGGTATGTCCCGGGCCGATCTTCAGTAGCATCTACGGAAAAATAGGGCACTGCAGATTTGTCGAAATCGGCTCTGTTGAAGCCCTATTATTCAGACATATTTTCGCCAGAAACAGCCCGTCGGTGAGAACTGTGTATTGACCGCTCAGAGTGATCGGTCTACATTATGAATGAGGCAGGCGATCGTGAGTTCACGGAACTGTTTCCACCAGCGTCGTGAGCGAACAAACGCACCGTACTTCCGCTTGAGGGTTGAGTTGACAGTCTCGGATTGACTCCGCTGGCCGTAGAAATCAGCGTCTAAGCCCGCGTTCCATGCCTTGTGGAGTGGCGTGAACTCACGATGCTTGATCAATGGACGAACCTCATGTTGACGGGCAAGTCGTCTGATTTTCTGGTCGTCGTACCCTTTGTCACCGAGTAGAATGTCAATATTCTCGGGGTTGCGCTTGATCAACGACGGAGCAATCTGACTATCGTGTTTTCAAGTCGTCGTCACGTGTAAATCAAGAATCGCATTTATTTTCTCATCGACCAGCAACGTCACCTTGAGCTGCTGAATCGTGAGTTCGGTGCGTTTCGTGTAGTGTTTCGAAGCGTGACTGCGGTCAAACCCTGACGCATCAACACCAACGACACCGCTCGTCGGAAGTAGCGTCGCTGAGAGAGTCAACATCGCACGCCATACAGCCATATCAAGTCGATTGAACGCTTTACAGAGCGTTGATGGCGTGGGAAGTTCGGCTAATCCAAGAACTCGACGAATGCGGGGCATCTCGATTAATTCATCAAGTAGACCACGATAGGTCGTGTTTTTCCGAACTTTGAGACACAGCAAAACAACGTGTTGCGGAAGTGTATAGCGGTGTTTAGAGAATTTCGAGGAATACTGGGAGACAGCTCGCCGTGCCAGATGGATCGCCTTCTCAGTAAACCGGAGAATCTGCGACTTCGGGAGGGCCTTCATCTCATCGAATTACACGGCGAACATGTAACTCTCTGAGGATTTCAACAGAGCCGAAGAAGCAGCTATCGAGTAGCATCTGTGGTCCTGATTATTGCGCTAATCCCCGCCACTCGATATCATATCAGACCCGCAACGGCCATTTTTCGGTTCGTTCACACGACGTCGGTTATCAATACATTATGTAACATACGGATAATACCGGAAATCAGGAGTTACATAAGGAATTACGAGGGTGTTGAGCGGCTACTATAGCCACCCGATCTCGGCGGGTGATCCGCTGTCTTGCTCTCTATCAATACCTCTAGAGCACTCGTCACAGTCGCCATCGATCATAGAGTCTCTGTTAAAACCTCAGATGCTGATAGTTTGGAGAGGCTATGCTGAATACACAGCGCGAATCGGCCATAAACTGGTTAGGTGAACTAGCCCACGGTAGTAGCAGTCCATTGTGGGATAGTAACGGAGTAATTACCACGCGCTTAATAGATTCTGTCGTAATCACGTAATGTGACCAGCTTGGTATCGCTACAGGGGCTGTTAGCCATATTCTTGTGGGCAGCACTGCTCGTCTACGGTCTCTCGTCGCTGTGGTGGGTCGTTGAGGTGACTGTGCTTTCACGTGGATGGGAGCAAAATAGTGAGAACGTTTGGGGACTTGATGACATCCAAGTTCGCGTACTGACGATTGATGCTGGGCCTGTTGTCCAACAGACCGTCAACGCACTCCCCGACGATATCGCAGATGTACGTGTTATCGCCGAAGCAGACATCAATATCGACGGTGCTCAAGTCCATGTTGTTCCCGATGAATTTGATTGTAACGCGACTAACAAAGGTCGGGCCGTCGAATGGGCACGAAGGAACGTCGATGCTGATAAGGAATATCTCCTCTATCTAGACGAAGATACGCTCGTTACGGGGCTCACTGGTCTTCCGGATGCTGATTTCATTCAGTTCACAGAGAAGCCAATCTACACTGGTTCACGACTCACGTATCTCTGTGAAGTGTTTCGTACGGGGTATCAATTTGAACAGCTCGGATTTCATCGCCTCTCGTATCCGCTATACGCGTGGGGTGGAGGCTTCGCAATCCGCCGTGAGATTGAACAAGACGTCGGCTGGGATGTAGCCACGATCACCGAAGACACGAATCTGATCTGGCGGGCAGCAAAAAACCGCGATCTGACCTACCAATTAGTCGATGCTCGATTTCGGAATCAGGCTCCGCCATCGCTTAAGTCGATGATCAAACAACGGCGGCGGTGGATGTCCGGCACAGTCGGTGACGATTACTTACTTCCACCACTATACCGGCCACTATATTTCACTCGGGTCATTGCGTGGGCGTTCTCACCCTTTGTGCCGTTGTTGGCTATCGCATCGTACCTGTTACCCGGGACAGCCCCTGGGCTCGGTCTGTATTCGCTGCTCTCTACAGCTCTTTTGGGGATCCTGTTCGTGTATATGTTGTTTGGCGTGGTTGCCTATCGGAAGCATCCGATTCTGTGGCCAGTATTCCTGATTCTCACACCGTTGGCAGTTGTCCTCCACTCAGTCGGAGCACTCTGGGGTGTCGTTAGCCCAGTCGAGAATTTCGAAGTAACCGAAAAGGTCACTACTGACGTTATTGAGCAAGCTAACGACCTTGATCAGGGGACACTCGCCGAGCATGAGGGAACTGACCGACTTCTCCGCGAGTCCGATGATGAATTCGAAAAGGGGATTTTTACTGACGATGATTAATTGGGACACACATATTCCACCTACGGTGTGAAGGTTTTCTAACAATAATAGCGCTCGAAGGAGTAGGAGCATCTGTATCTCGTACGCCGACCCTATCAGATCTGAAGAATCTCAATAGAGCCAGTTGTAGCCAATTATTTGCTTCCCACTAATGATTTCCACTCAACCATGACCGGAATCGTGATCCTCCCCGCTGGTCGCGACGACGCGTTTGAGGACTACAAACAGTTCATCCGAGATGGGCACCCAATTGAGGATATTGAGTCCTACCTCAATGACGAAGACCTCGAACTGTTTCGGAAGACATCTGACGACGATCTCGTCCACGTCTGGGGGACCTCAGTAGACGGGACGTGGCGGAATGTCGAGCGTAACGACATCGCACTCGTCTACCACGATGGCGCGTTCGTCGCGAGAGGTCAAGTCCTCCAACTCCGACACGACCCCGACCTTGCGGAGTATCTCTGGAAAGAGAACGTTGAACACGGTCGTTGGAACAAAGAAAGCCCCTGGGAGTACATGACTTTCCTCACCGATGTTGAGGAAGTCGACGTCGACATTGAGGAATTCAACGAGCTTGTTGGCTATGACGAGACCTATCGCCCGCAGGGATTCACCCGGGTCGCTGACAAGCGCCTCAACCAACTCTCTGGCGAGGAATCAGTCGAGACCGCCATTGCCGACCTGACCAATGCCGGCGAACGTGTTCACCCGGTCGACGACGAAGACGACGAACCAGCTCCCGACCTCGCCGACCAACTCCGGGCGGCCAGCACGGACGGGAACGCCCACGAGGAGTTCGAGAAACTCGTTGCGAAGGCCTTCTCTCGGCTGGGCTGTGCCGCGGACTGGATCGAGGGAGGGGGTGACACCGACGTGGAGATCCGATCCCCCGAACACGTCGTTGTCGAAGTGAAGGCCCGAGGGAACGGGCGAGTCAACTCTCTAGAGGTCACCAACGTGGACAAACACCGACGCCAGCGTGGAGCCGATCACGCCATCGTGGTCGCCCCAGGCTTCGCCCCGAAAGTGATCGATAACGCCGAGACGACCGAGCTAACGACCATCGCCGTTGACGACCTCGTCGAACTCCTCAATCGCCGGGACGAGTATGCCGTCCCACCCGAGGAGATACTGGCCCTCTTGACACGCTCAGGAGCCTTCCAGGACGACAGGCTCGACCTCCTCGATGAGTACATCCAGGACCGTATCGATGCTGGAGAGACCCTGCTTGCGATCATCCGAGCTCTCGAGCGTGCCGACGGAGCCGTAGAGACAGCGGAGGACGTCCGGTGGATCGTCGTGGGCATGGAGGACTCGAACGATATCCCAACCACCGAAGAGGTTCGATCCGCCCTCCAACTTCTTGCGCATCCCAGCGTAGGTGCCGTCGAGCAGGATGAAGAAGGGTATCGGGTGACGACTGACTACGAGAACGGGATCCAATTGGTTCGATCCCTCGGAGATATTGTTCAACCACCGGGAGGAGAGGAGTAGATCACCGGCCTCCGCGACGGCACCTCGCTTGTCTCTGTCCTCACCCTCCGGCGCTTCGAGTGTTTCGAGCTGTACGCCGACAGCGATCGACGCTGAAATCCCAGCCGATCTCACACACACCACGTCTTCAAGTGTCTCCGATGACCAAACAGCCGTTCTAATTGTCGACCTTACACACCACCCGTTCAAGTGTTCAACTATAACCACCGACGCGATTGCGTACAATCTGCTGTCGGTCCTGTCGAGGCCAGTTCGTCGTCAGGACAGTGCGTCGAACAAACGAGACACCAGTCGGGACCACCCACACTCCACTATTTCAAGTGTTCAAGTAGACAGTGACGAGTGCTACGTACGATTTCAGCTGATCGAGTCTCTATTACGTCTTCTCTTATTCTACTACACTCACAAAAAATGGTTTGCGGGTATGGTACGCAGACATTTGTGATAAATGTTAGCGTCGTACAGGGTCTCGAATATCCATCCGAAACTGACCCCCTACTCGTTCCACCTGGAACACTCGAAACGGTGGAGTGTCTGTGTAGGTCAGTCGAAACAGTTGAAGCCCCGGTTTTATATGGTATCTGTGTATGGAACCGATATGGACAATCTCGGTCACCTCACGCCCGAGGATGAAATCTTCCTCGATGAAGACGTGCTCCGGGACGATTACGATCCGTCCCGCATCCTCGAACGCGATGAGGTGTTGAATCGCTACCTCCAGATGTTCTCCGAAGTGATTCGTGGAAAGCGACCGCGTAACGTGTTCGTCTACGGACCGACCGGTGTCGGCAAGACTGTTGGCACCCATCTCGTGCTCGATCGTGTTCGCGAGGACGCCGATGGCGTCGACGATGTCGACGTGACGGCCGTCCAAATGGAATGTCGTGACCTCAATACGAGCTATCAGGTCGCTGTGAATCTCGTGAACGTCCTCCGGGAGTCGACGCCTCGATCGAGTATCTCGACGACAGGCTACCCCGAGGGGGACGTGTACGACATGCTGTTCGACGAGTTACGCAAAGCCGATACCACGCACGTTCTGATCGCACTAGACGAAATTGACAATATCGGTACGAGTGATAACGTCCTGTACAAGCTCGGGCGGTGTAACAATCGTAATTCTGCGAAATTTGTCGATCCCGACGATACGAAAGTCGGACTCATCGGAATCACGAACGACTCGACGTTCCGCGACTCGCTGGATCCACGAGTCAAATCGACGCTCTGTGAACACGAGATTCATTTCCCACCGTATGATGCGAACGAACTGCGAACGATCCTCAAAGATCGTGCCGCCGACGCGTTTCATGATGGTGTGCTGACTGACGATGTGGTTCCGATAACGGCCGCGTTCGCCGCGAAGCGCTCTGGATATGCCCGGACAGCACTCGATCTGTTGTATACGGCCGGCGACCTGGCGCGCACCAGCGACGACGATATCGTTACTGAACAGCACGTCCGGCAGGCCGAAGAGGAGATCCAGCAGGGCGCGATTGTGAGCGAAATTGCATCATTATCGCCTCAAGGCAAACTCGTTGCGTACACCCTGCTTGCACTCGATAATGAAGGCGAACTACCAGCGAAGATGGACGCCTTCTACGCGTGGTACGAGCACGCTGCACGGCTCGCAGAGACTGATACGGTCACCGCACGGACGGTCCGCGATCTATTGAATGACCTCGTGATCAACGGCGTCGCGAAGATGGAAGAGATCAACCGCGGCCAGCGCGGTGGTCGCCACTACCGCTACTCGCTCGCAGCACGCCCTGAAATGATCGTTGACGGTCTCACCGAGGATGATACAATAACCGAATTGGATGAACAGCGCGGTGGCACGCTTTTCGGGTGAGACGAGTCAAGGCTGTCATGACCAGGTTTTGACTCCTGACTCAATCGATGAATTAACCAACAAACTGGCGCTGCTGCTGCTGTCTGTTGGTTAATTACTGTGAGCTCCATCACGTACGCCCGTATGCTTTTGTCTCGCAGTACTGAATCGCCAGTATGTCGTTTCGAGTGACGTGGGACAATCTCCTCGACAACGTGGAGGAACTTCCAGCAGACGCTACACTCCTCACTCCGCTCTCTCAGAAGCCGTTTCAGATCACCGACGTCCAGCAACACCGAGTGCTGATCGAGTATCAGGCCGACAGTGAGACCGTCCCGCTCCAGCGAGAGCAGTTCGAGACGCTGTTTGAGCGCGTTGACGATGCGACTGGGTCGTTCGATCTCGACCGCCTCCCACCCGGAGCTGAACCGTATGCCACCGTGATGAGTCTACATCCGCGATTCACGATCGACGACCGGGACGGCACGCTCTCCGAAAGCGAGACGCCAACACCGTCGCTGCTCGTCGATGCGCACACAATCGAACACGACAATGGCCCACGAGAAGAGCCCGATATCCCTGTGTACGCAGACGCCCTCCTGTTGATCGACGCGCTCGAGCAGCACGATGTGACGTCACTCACCGAACTAGACGTGCCGACACTCGTGAACCTCTACACATTGCTTTCCGACGTCCAGCGCAACGCCAACGATCTTCGGCAAGAGGTCCGTGGCGTCTTGCTTGATCGTCTCCATCACGACCAACCTGTGAGTGGTCAATACGG
>NZ_NSKC01000014.1 GCF_002286985.1 Halorubrum salipaludis
GACGACGCGTTGGAGGTAACGTCACTCTCTGAATCCGATGTGTACGATATCGAGGAAAGCGAGTATGTTCGGAAAGCAGACGTCGACGAGGACATGAAAGAAACTCGTCTCCAAGGGCTGAAAGACCAGTTGGCTGGAGCCGACGAAGACACAACCGAGCTCCAAGCTGAAATCGAAGAATTAGAGCAGCGTATCACTGAACTCACCAGTTTTGACTCCGGGACATCTTTCCATACTCGTTCAACTGGTGGATAGCCGGCGTCTGGGCGGATACTGTCACAACCGTGACTGTGGGAGGACTGTTCTATCGTACTCGTTGGGTGACGACAGACTGACCAAGGC
>NZ_NSKC01000015.1 GCF_002286985.1 Halorubrum salipaludis
CCCACTCCCGTCTCGTAGTGATGAGCGATCGCCACAGGAGCTTCTCGAAGACTTTGCGGCCGTGTTTGATGCTAGCGATGAGTCCTGAAGTGGTCTCTCGGGAACCTTGATCAGACCGACGGTAATCAGTTGAGAGCACTAGAAACGCTAGAAACAAGTCACCTGGCACGAGTCAACACAATACGCGATTTATGGACATTTCTGAGACGCTCCAGACACTGTATACTGCGACTGTTGAACAAGACGATGGCACCTACCAGATCACCGTACCAGAACGTGAGATAGCCACCGGGACACTTGCTGAAGATGAGACATACCGTGTTGCGCTCATTTCGACGGCAGCATCGGATGTGGACGACACAGAGACGATTG
>NZ_NSKC01000016.1 GCF_002286985.1 Halorubrum salipaludis
TTCTCTTCCAGCTCGTTGATTCGCTCCTCCATCTGGAGAAAGCGTGAGAGGAGTTCGTCCTTGGTGAGATCGTCCTCGTTCACTACTCCCACCTCGAATTGACACCAGCAGAGCCAACGGGATGGTCTCCGGTCCTCGGAGACCATCCCTGTGGAAACAGACTCACTCTCTGCTGACAGACCATGTGTCTGTCATAGGCCACCTCCTACGAGACAGTGACGAAATCAGCTGGGGCTAAACACGTACGAACAGTTAATGAACTGGTCGGTGATGGAGAAAGTGTGGCATCTAAAATCTCCAGGCTCAACTATGAAGACGCTGAATCTCGGAACAATTAAAGAGCAAAAAATCCCACTTCCACCACTTGAGGAGCAGAAAGTAATTGCCAAAATACTCCGAAGCCAGGATGCTGAAATCGCTAATAATGAGCGCTACAAGGAATCGCTCCAACGCCTCAAACGCGGTTTAACACAAGACCTCCTGTCGGGAACAGTCCGGACGACCAACACTAACATAGAGGTTCCTGAGGAAATCGCTAAATATGGTTAGTATCCCATCCGAGGGCGGCGTCGAGCGGTCGCTTCTGTCGTGGCTCGACGGCGTCGGATGGGAGACACACGGGTTAGACGGCGGGCGAGGTGCTGGCGTTCTCGATGATGCCTACAAACGCGACAGTCACGAAATCGCCTACTGGAACCTCCTTACGGAGCAGGTCGTCGCGTTGAACGAGGACGTAACCGAGGATAACGTAGACAAATTCATCTCCTCGTTGAAGCGCGACCTCGACACGGAACACTTGATGGACGGCAATCGCGCATTCCATCAGTTACTCACTAAAGGAAAGAAGTTCAGCGTTCAACGCGAGAACGGCGCAACAGACACCGTCATTGTAGACCTCATCGACCACGAGAATCCAGAGAATAACCGCTTCCACGCGGTCAATCAGTTCTCTGTCTCTCGCGAGACGACTATTCGGCCCGACGTGAACCTATTCGTCAACGGGATTCCACTCGTGACGATGGAGCTGAAAAGTCTCGCGCAGGATAACGACTGGCACGACGCCGTTAGCGACCTCCAAGACTACGAGGACGACGCTCCGAGGCTCTTCATTCCCGGTCTGTTCAACGTCGCCGCCGACACGATGGAGCTACGATACGGAGCTGTGGGTGCGCCTAAGGAGTTCTACGAACCGTGGAACGACGCCCCGGAAGCGTTTGAGGACGACAATGCGATGAAGCAGGCGGTCAAGGCGCTGTGTAATCCCGACACCCTTCTCGACCTCGTCAAGCACTTCGTTTTCTACGAGCGTCGAGCCGGAGGAGACGCGAAAATTATCCCGCGCTATTCGCAGTATTACGCAGTCAATCGCATCCTCGATAGAGTCCACGAGGGCGTCCACAAACGCGGCCTCATCTGGCACACACAAGGGTCGGGGAAGTCCTTCACGATGCTGTATGCCGCCGAGAATCTTCTCTCACGACCAACAGTTGCCCGGAACCCGCAGGTCTTCGTCATCGTGGATACGGACAAGCTGAACTCGCAAATGCGCAACCAGCTCTCGAACCTCTCACTGGAGCGATGGATAGAGGCCGAGAGTATCGAGCATCTCCAGCGCCTCATCGAAGAGGGTAGCAGTCAGCTCGTCCTCACGACTATCCAGAAGTTCGAAGACGTCGACCCCGACGTACAGGGGAACGACGAGGTTATTCTGATGAGCGACGAGGCGCACCGCTTCATGGAGGCCGACCTTGGGAGCCGAATCAAGGCTGCGTTCACGAACTATTCCCACTTCGGATTCACCGGTACTCCCGTCCGTGAGGGGGAACGGCCAGAGGACCGGAATACGTTCGACGAGTTCTCTCCCGAGGGCGAAAAGTACCTCCACCGCTACTCGGTCAAGCAGGGCATTGACGATGGCCTAATTCTCCCTGTGTACTTCACCCTCCGTCATGAGATGGAGTGGGACATCGATGAGGCCGGCCTTGACGAGGAGTTCGAGCAGGAGTTCCGCGGGATGACGACCGACGAGAAACGAGAGTTCATCAAGGAAAACGTCACCAGCCGGACTATGGCTGAACTCGAACCCCGAGTAGCCTGTGCGGTCGCTGAAATCAATACTCACTACAACGAACACCTTTCGCCGAACGGCTGGAAGGGGATGGTTGTCACCCCGAGCCGACGGTCGGCGGCGATGTACGGTGAGCGGTTACAGGAGCAGATGGGCGAGGAGGCCGTGGAAGTTCTCTACACATCTACGAAGGATGACTCCGACCTCATCAAGCAGTTTCACACAGACTCAGAGGAGCGCGATAGCATCGTCGGGGCGTTCAAAGAAGAAGAGAATCCGAAGCTCCTCGTCGTCCACAATATGCTTCTCACGGGCTTCGACGCACCGATACTCAAGACGATATATCTTGACCGAAATCTCAAGAATCACAGTCTCCTCCAAGCTATCGCTCGGACCAACCGTCCCGCCGACGGTAAGGAGAACGGCGAGATTGTAGACTTCCAAGGAGTCTTCGAGAATATTGACGAGGCGCTTGATTACGACGACGAGACGAAAGCCTACGCTGCGCGCGACAAGGACGAACTCTACGACGAACTCGTGGAGCAGGTTGAGCGGGTGATGGACATCTTCGATGGCATCGACAAGGACGACACGCAGGAAGCGACGTACCAAGCCGTCGAGCGTGTCAGTACGCACCCCGAACGCCGCGAGTTCAAACAGAACTTCCGGCGACTCCAGAACCTCTACGAGGCTGTCGCTCCCGACGGACGACTCGTGAGTGAAGGTATTGAGCGCGACTACAAGTGGCTGAGTCGGATTCACGTCGCGTTCAAACGGACAACCTCGGGCGAGGACGACCCCGAAGAGGAAATGCGTGAGAAGACACGCGAGATAATCAACGACCACGTCGAAATCGGGGACATCAAGCGCGACTTCCCCACGTACAAGCTCGGGGAAGAGTACCTCGAAGACGTTGAGGGGCTGGATAACCCCGGTGTCAAAGCGTCACAGATTGCTCACGCAACTCGTGAACACCTCCATCCGCGGGAGAATCAGAACCCGCGCTACAAACGTCTGAGTGAGCGGGTAACAGACATCGTCGAGCGCTGGCAAGGAGAGGAGATTGGTGACCCCGAGGCAGTTGAGGCCCTGAAATCTGTTGAAAAGGAGGCACTGAATGTTGAGCGCGAAGCCGATGAGGAGGGGATGGGTGCTGCCGAGTTTGCTATCTACACTCACCTAACCGAGGAGGTCCCCGACGCCATTGAGTCCGATGAGCAGGCCGAGGCTGTCGCAGAGGCGATTGTATCACGGTTCGGAGAGCGTGTCGACCGGAGCTACAACGGTTGGAAAACGAACCAGCAGACCATCGCGGAAATCGAACGAATACTGTTGGATGTACTGGTAGTCGAACACGACCTCGGTCATCTCATTCAGGATGACGACGACTTCGTAGACGAAGTTCGGAACTACCTCATCCAGAACAATGGCTGAGACCCAACGACGGCAAGTTGACCTATTAGGTGAATCCGTTCGGTATGACGTTCGACGGAGTGACGGCGCAGCAGAGCCGCGTATCGATGTGGATATTCATGGGGTAACAGTCGTCATCCCTAAGTTCGACCAAACCTCGCCTGAAGACCTGCTGAGAGAGAACGCCGTGTGGGTGGTTGAGAGCAAGCAGAAGTACGACGCATACCGGGAGGAAATTCCCGAGCGAAACTACGAGGAGGGTGAAACATTCCCGTATCTCGGTTCAGAGTATGAAGTCACTATTGAACGCCGCCCCTCATCGTGTGTCGACGAAGGGATGTTTCGCTTGGCCCGTCATCATGTAGAGAAGACATCGGTGAAGCGGGCACTCGAAACGCTGTATAGACGGAAAGCACGAGAGCGCTTTGAGGAACGGGCTAATTACTTTGCTGAGGAAATGGGCGTAGAGTACGACAAAATTGAGGTCCGAAACCAGCGTACGAAGTGGGGTTCTTGTTCGACAACTGGTACACTTGGGCTGAACTGGCGACTGATGATGGCACCGCCTGAAGTCATAAACTACGTTATCATTCATGAACTGGTTCATCTACTTGAGCAGAATCACGGACAAGAGTTCTGGAATCATGTTCGAGAATATTGTCCAGACTATCAAGAACACATTCAGTGGCTTGAGAAGAACAGTACCAAACTCACATTTAGCCACGAAGATATATGACAGTTGGCAGGATATATTCGATTCTGGATTGGTCTCCTTCTACTGATTTGCCTTTGTGAGGGTGTGTAAAGGGTAGATGATTTGGCCCCGAGGAAAGACGTTGACAGAATAAAAATGAACAAATGTTGATATATTGGACCCAGTAGACATGGCGGACAGCAAATAAAATAATGTATATGACATTATGCTCTCAGCAGAGTCACTAATCGATAGCAGGTACGCTTACAGACTTTTTTCAGGCAAGATAATGGAAACCATTCCCAGCTCTTTCAAATGGCTTCTGGCGCTTGCTGTTGCCTCTCAGAGCGTCTCACTGGGTGGGGCGGACCCGGAATTCGGGTGGACGCACTCGAACGCCGTCCACAACAGATACCCATGAACGGATACCCCTCTAAACCCAACGCATTAGTCTTGAACGCTTAAGCCTAAACGGTTCCATTACTCGATGACGCCGCGGGTTTTAGCGGGGTTTTAGCGGGTTTAGTATAGAGGGTTACTACACTATTCGGAGAATCATCAGGCAAAAACCCACTGAGTAGCCACTCAATTGGATTTCCCCTCCAAATGGCAACCCCTTATGTTGTAGCCCCCCTTTTGTATTTTCCCCCCTTACTGAATGGCCGCCCACTGGGTATCCCCTTGAATGGGAGACCACTGTTCGGTCACTTTCGCCCAAGCCGCCCGCGTGCTGGGGTTGCGCCGGCTCATCGGTCCCAACTACTCATCAGTTCAGCTGAACCGACTGTATAGTCGACTTGGGTCATCTAGGTATTTTATAAAAGTGATATAAATCGCTAAGTATAATTTATCTTCAATATTGCGGAGTTGAGAATGTATCAACGGTCCTACCCTCCATGCTCACACGCTTTTCAAATTAGTTCAGGCTGTAATTTGAGCGCCAGCCAACTCGCTAAAAATTCTGACTTACTTAGAGTAATTTCGCGCACCGGGTTACCAACAGTTCACCCCCACCGGGGGTTCGCTCATGTACTAACTGTCCACGGGGTCATCGGGAATCCACCAGATTGTATTTCGCCCGCCGATTTCCTTTCCGATGAGCCGGCCGTCTTCGCGGAGTGCGTCCAGTCGCTTGTAGGTAGCACTGCGCTTAATTGGAATTTGTTCGGTGATTTCGGCGGTCGAAAGGGCGGGGTCATCCGAACCACGAACCACGTCCAGAAGTTCATCGTCGGTCACACGCGGCTTCCGTCCGGGCGTTGAGTTATCGCTCATTACCATCTGCTACGAGAGGGAGATAAAAATCAATTACCCTCTAAGGTAGTGACTAAATCTGTACGAACTTTTGAGACTTCTATCGTCACTTTTATCTTTAATACCGCTCAAGGTAGTAATACGAAGACGGCCCGTCCCGTCGGGGCGTAGTTCGGTGAAAACGCCCGGTGCTGCCACACCGGACGGGTGGTCTTCGGTGGAGCCAAAGACCATGACAGCGAACGAATCTGGCGCTGAAAAGCGTGTCGTCACACAGTTGGATTTCACCTCAAAAACTGCCAAGCGTGTCGCGTGGGAAGCATGGGAGTTCAGCGTAGCAGGCCCGTATCAAGTTCGAGTGACCAACGCCGCTTACGGCGTTGAGAAGTCCGCGCACTCGTACGTAGTTGGGATAGAGCAGTGGGACGGTCTTCCCGTCCCTGCGGAGTGTGAGTGTCCGGCGGATGTCCACCGAGAACCGGACTGTAAACACAAGGTTGCGCTGGCGACAGTCGGTGGACGAGCTGTTCTCGACGCCGCCACGTCGCACGAGCCCACTTCGCCGGCCTCATCGAGTGATGGCACCGCCGGACGGACGACCGCCGCAGATGTTCTTCAGACGGACGGTGGTGTCGTCGCCGAGGACTTCACCGAGAACGAGAACACGCGCTGCTTAGGTGGTACCGAGTGGTGTCCGGGACCAGACGCGGAGGCACTTCCGTGTTTCAGTTGCTACCGAGGTGACGACCGATGACCGACGACGAGGGTCATCGAAACGACGAACGGACGGTCAACTGCCCGGTGGACGGCTGCGAAGACGAGGTATTGGCTCGCGGTATTAATCTCCATGTGCGTCGCTCCGCCGGGAACGGACACGGAGAGCAGGGAGAGGTACCGGCGGGTATCTCGTTCGACGACCTCGAAACAGTCGGGTCGGAACCCGTCGAGATGAACTACCCCGAAGAGCGCGACACCGAACGCGTGGCGCGACTCTGTCCCTATTGTGGCACGTCGTTCGTCGGCAAGCAGGGTGTTCTTATTCACCTCGGACAGGTCGCAGGTCGGAAGAACCATCCCGAGGGTGCCGCCGACTATCACAGGCCAGAGGACTTCCCTCGTGTGCGCGTGGACGAGGAGGAGAACATCACGGCCGTCATCGAGCAGGAGCCTGTGGCTGGCCCCTCCGGTTCGGAAGTCACGATACCCGTCGCGCGGGTCTATCACTACATCGGGAAGCTCCTCTCTCAGAATCGGTCGGAAGAGGCGCAGCGCGCACGTCGGTATCTACTCCAGAACGGTGAAGTAGAGTAGGCCTTCTCTGACTTTCTCGACCGGCTATTTCTAACGATTCGAGTCCGTTGGTTGTGGTTCATATCGGCAGACGTGAGGCCGACGCTATGGGTGAGTACCCGAAAGTTTCTACTGACTGGCACCTGTCCTTTCACGTGAACCCTCGCAGTACCGGAGTTTGGACACAAACGACAGGGGAGCATACGCCGGAAGGAGATTGAAAATCAAAATCGCATGAGGGCGTAGGGGTCCCTCCTGAAGATTAATAACCTTCAGTAATGGGTTGGGGCGGATTCGAACCGCCGACCTGCTCCGTGTGAAGGAGCCGTCATAACCTGGCTAGACCACCAACCCGCGCGTGTCGACGTATCCGACCTCCGGACTTAAGGGTTACTTTACGAGAGGCGGGTAGCGGGTCGGCCGTACGAATCGGTGGCCCCGCTCGGATCGGGTTCGCTACTCCGCCTTCGCGGCGTCGCGGCCGCGGTATTCGGCGACGCGCTCTCGCGCCGACGCCACCGCCTCGCGGGCCTCGCCCTCCGCGCGCTCCTCGAGCTCCTTCAAGTCCGCTTGGAGCTTGTCCAGCCGCGAGGGTTCGGGCTCCTCGTCTTCGCCGCGGCCGACGATGTCTTTCACTCGCGCTTCGACCGGCTCCAGCTCCTCTTTCACGCCCGCCTTCGCGTGTTCCGCCGCGCGACCGAGGTAGTACCGTGCGTCTTCGAAGTGTTTGCTCATATCTGTCCTTTGGTATGCGACGGATATATCCTTTGTGGCTGTGAGGCGGGGACAGATTGGCCTGGCCGCGCAGTTACCGGTTCGACGCCACGGCTGCGCACCGCGAGAGCCGGCAGAGAGGAGAGAACGTCGGCCCTGTTGAAATTCTCTTCTTCAGATATAAACCACCCTGAAACAGCCGGGCGCTGAAGAGTGCCCATCGATCGACGGCGGGAGTGAATCTCGCAGATCGTCGGTAGTGAAACGGGATTTAAACCGATCGTGAGCGACAGCGACGATCGCTTATAAATCCGGTGCGGTGACGCGCCTCCGAACGGTCGCCGCCGGCGACCGTGAGGAGCCCGCGAGGGAGTCGGCGCGGCGCTTATAAGCGCCGCGCCGACGAGGGTGGGGAGGCGTGAGGTGCGGTGCTGTGCGGGGCTGGGTGGGACTCAAAGGGGCAGCCGCGAGGGCGAAGCACGGCGCAATAAGCACCGCAGCGAAGGAGCAACGCGACTGAGCGAGGAGCACAGCAAGCCGCGCGAGTCGTCGCGGCTGGGGCTTTGGAGGCGTTCACCGCACTGTCTAGAACTTATAAACAGCCGCCAGCAACACCCCAATCCGGCTTATAAACAACCACTCGATCAACGTGCAATACTCAGTCCCGAGATTGCTCACAGCTGCGCCGATAGTGACCCCAACCGGGTCAAACGCTGTCACGTACTGAGAATTTCGACGAAATCGAAACGCCGGGATCAGTACGTGGGCGACTCCTCGGGCTCGCCGTCGCGCGCGTTCGCGACGCGACCGAGCGTGAACAGGAGGTCGGAGAGCCGGTTGAGGTAGGTGACGACCGTCTCGTTGATCGGCTCCGACCGAGCCAGTTCGACGACCCGCCGTTCCGCGCGTCGGGTCACCGTGCGGGCGTGGTGGAGTCTGGCGCCCGACTCGCCCCCGCCGGGGAGGATGAACGACCGCAACGGCTCCAGTTCGTCGTCGAGCGCGTCGATCTGTTCCTCGAGCGTCTCGACGTGTGCGGTCTCGACCGCGGGGTCCTCCGGATCGGGGTCCGGATTCGCGAGGTCCGCCTGCACGACGTGGAGGTGATTCTGAACCGTCTCTAAGAGGTCGTCGAGATCGTCGTGGCCGGTCGGGCGCACCGTCCCGATCAGCGCGTTCGCCTCGTCGACCGTCCCGTACGCCTCGATCCGGGGGCTCGCCTTCGACACCCGGCTCATGTCCCGGAGGTCGGTGTCGCCCTCGTCGCCGCGGCCGGTGTAGATGGTCATGCGAGGCTCTTCTCCACGTACTCGACGATGTTCGCGCTCTCAGCCATCGTCACGCCGCGTTCCTCGTCCACGAGGACGGGCACGCCGCGCTGGCCGCTGACTCGCTTGACCTCGTTGCGGTCGGAGTGTAACGCGTCGACCCACTCGGTCTCGTACTCCACGCCGGCGTCGTCCAACGCCTCTGCCGCCTTCTCGCACCACGGACACCCGTCGAGGGCGTACAGTCGAACGCTCATACCGATCGATCCGGCCCCGGCGTCAAGAAGGTGTGCGTCCGGCAGTCGACGCCCCGTCCGCTCCGCCTCGCTCCGCCCCCGCTCCGCGAAGCCGCTCAGAGATCGTGATACGACGCCATCTCGGACCGGTACGCGTCCGGGATCGGAGCCGGTTCGCCGGAGTCGGGATCGAGCGACACCAGCGTCGCCTCGGCCTCCGCGACGATGTCGTCCCCGGTCCGGACCTCGTGGGTCATCGTCGTGCTCGACCGACCGATCTCCGCCACGTCGACCGTGACGGTGACGCTGCCGTCGACCAGCTCGACCGGTCGGCGGAAGTCGAGCGACAGCGACGCCAGCACGGTCGACGCCCGCGAGATGTCGGCGTCGAGCACGTCGCGGAAGTACGCCGTGCGGGCCTGCTCGATGTAGGTGGCGTAGACGGCGTTGTTGACGTGGCCCATCGCGTCGATGTCGCGGAACCGAACGTCGATCTCGGTGGTGTAGGTGGTCACGAGGGGGGCTCAGTACAACAGCTCGTCGTCGTTCTCGATCATGTACAGCGAGCGCGCCGCGATGTTGACGGCGTGGTCGCCGACGCGTTCGAGGTCGCGGATCGTGAGCAGGAGCCGCGAGACGTTCTGCATCGTCCCCTCCACGTCCTCATCGTCGCGCAGCTCGTCGCGCTCGATCAGGTCGCGCACGACGAGGTCGCTCGCCGCCTCGCAGGCCGCGTCGACCTCGTCGTCCGCCTCCGCGACCGCGAAACAGCGCTCCGGATCCGACTCGGCGTAGGCCGCCATCGCGTCGTCGAGCATCGCCAGCGTGTCGTCGCCGATGCGCTGGACGTCCACGTCGGGGAACACCTCCCGGTCGGCCCGCTTGGCGTACCCGCCGAGGTTCGTCGCGAGGTCGGCGATCCGCTCGAGGTCGGTGATGATCTTGAACGACGCCGCGATGAACCGCAGGTCGCCCGCGACCGGCTGCTGAAGGGCGATGAGGTCCGTGCACTTCCCCTCCAGTTCGAGGTACAGGTCGTTGATCTCGGCGTCGCCGGTGATGACCTCATCGCCCAGCTCGGCGTCCTGCCGCTCTAAGGCGTCGAGGCCCATCCGGAGCCGTTCCGCGACGAGCTCGCTCATGTAGAGCACGTCGTCGCGGAGCCCCTCCAGTTTCGTTTGGTACTGTTCGCGTGGCATCGTGTTGCCGTATCACCCTCACCCGACGTATAAAAACACGTCGCCGATCGGGGCGCTCCCCGCCGATCGAACGTCCGGGAGAGAACGGCGCGACTACCGACCCCGCAACCCCAACAGCTCCCGCGTCTCCCCGGGCGTCGCCACCGGTCGGCCCAGCTCCTCGGCGAGCCGCGCGGCCCGCGCGACGAGCCGCTCGTTGGTCGCCAGCTCCCCCTTCTCGTAGTACCTGTTGTCCTCCAGTCCGACCCGGACGTGTCCGCCGAGAAGTAGCGACTGCGTCGTCATCGGGAGCTGGTGGGGCCCGAACCCGATCACGTTGAACTCGACGCCCTCGGGGAGCGCCTCGACCCGGTTGAGCAGGTTCCGCGGGTGCGGCGGCGACGTTGTGCCGCCGCCGAACAGGAAGTTCAGGTACGGCGGATCCTCCAGGTCCTCCAGGATCGCGAGCGACTCGTTGAGGTGCCCGTCGTTGAACACCTCCAGTTCGGGCTTGATCGACCGCTCCCGCATCTCCGCGTGCAGCGACGCCACCAGCCCGCGGGTGTTCTCCGAGGTGAGCCGTTCGTACCGGTTGAGCGGCCCCATGTCGAGCGACGCCATCTCCGGGGCGGGGTCGGTCCGCAGGGGCTCGTGCCGGAGGGCGTCGGGCGCCGCGGTTCCGCCGGTCGAATGCTGGAGCACCGCCTCGTCGGTCGCCTCGCGGACCGCGTCGGCGACCGCCTGGAAGCGCTCGACCGAGAAGGCGCGCTCGCCGTTGTCGCGGCGCGCGTGCAGGTGGAGAACGCTCGCGCCCGCGTCCTCGCAGGCGGCCGCGGCGGCGGCGATCTCCTCGGGGGTCTCCGGGAGGTCCGGATGGGCCTCCTTCCCGTGGACGCCCCCGGTCAGCGCCGCGGTGATGATCGCCGGCTTCCCGTCGAGGTAGTCGTCGTAGGTCATCGGTCGGCGGTCTCGCTCCCGTCGGACGCACCCGGATCGACGTAGAACTCGCAGTCCGCCGCCGGATCGAGCCCGTACCGCGCGTTACAGACGTCGGCGCGCATGGGCTGGACGAACGACTCCGTTACGGTACAGAACGCGCGGGCGGTGTCGAACGACTTCCCGTCGCCCTCGGTCCGATACGCCAGGTGCGGACACGTTTCGGCCATAGCTCGTCGACGGGGCGAGGCGGCTTGAAACCACGCCCCGAAAGCTCTCCCGGAAGTCCTCCCGAAAGCCCACGAGACGCCCCGCGGTCGGTCCGGGGTGACCGACGGGATTTAACCGACCGCCCGAGAACGTGCCCGCATGGAGCCGGTCGACGACTGGCGGGCGGCGATCGCGGAGGCCGGGGAGCTCACCGGCCCGATCGCCGCGGCCGTCGTCGACGAGCACGGCGACCGCGGGAAGCGCGCCATCGAGGCGGTCGGGGAGGGACGCGTGAAGCGCTACCGGGACTTCACCGTCGTCGTCGGCCACGACGACGAGTACGTGGTCGAAGACGGGGAGTGCAACTGCGCCGACGCGACCTACAACCTCGACGCCGAGGACCCCTCCGAGCGCTGCTGGCACGCGATTGCGGTCGATGTCGCGGACGCGGTCGGCGCGGTCGACCACCACGACATGTGGTACTCGGAGGTCCGGGAGTTCCTGTGATCCGGCGCTGATCGGAGCGCGGAGAGCCGAACCAGCCGCCGTTCACCCGGATGAGACGCCGATACGCCAAAATTTCGCCCGGCCAGTCGAAAACGTTTACAACGGCGGCCGGTCTCCCCTACGGTATGGCGGACTGTCCACTCGCCGACGACTGCCCCAGTTTCGACGAACGAATCGAGGGGATGGGGTGTCAACACTACGGCAACAAGGGCGGCGCGGAGTGGTGTAACCACTACGACATGCCCATCTACGAGCTGAAACAGCAGCCGGTCCAGCCCGGCGAGGAGGTCGTCGTCGAGGTCGACGACATCCACGAGAGCGGCGCCGGCGTCGGTCGCACCGACGACGGGTTCATCGTCCTCGTCGACGGCCTACTCCCGCCGGCGCGCGCGGAGGTGCGGATCCACCGGGTGAAGTCGAGCCACGCGACCGCGCAGGACGTCGTCGAGCGCCTCCCCGACGATCCGGAGGAAGAAGCGGACGACGACGGCGACGACGCCGGCGGCTCCGACGGGGAAGGCGGCGAAGACGACGAGGACGACGAGGACGGCGAGGGCGACCGGCGCCGCGACCGCCCCGACCGCGAGCGGCTCGGCAGCCGCGAGAACTTCTGGGGCAAGTAGGTCGCGTCCCGGGGGCGGCCCCACCCCACGGACAGTCCGGACGCTACCGATCCGCCGCCGACGCCGTCCGCTCTCCCCGTTTCGCTTTCCTCGCTTCGGCCTCGTCGCTTCGCCCGCTCCGTTTCGCTCCGCTCGGCTCCGACCGTCGCCGAAACCTCCGTTTTTTGAGCGCGCACCTCCTGACGACACGTATGGTCGCAGACGACGGGGGCCCTGGATCCGATTCCAATTCCGATTCCGATTCCGAGCCCGACCCCGACGACGTCGACGCCGACGCGCTGTTGGAGCGCGCGGGGTTCGACGCGGACGAGAGCGTCCTCACCCGCCGGCAGGCCGAGGTGCTCGCCCTCCGCGAGCGGGGGCTCCGGCAGTCCGACATCGCTGACCGGCTGGGCACGTCGCGCGCGAACGTCTCCAGCGTCGAGGCCAGCGCCCGCGACAACGTGGCGAGCGCCCGCGAGACGGTCGCGTTCGCGGAGGCGCTCGCCGCCCCGGTCCGCGTCGAGATCGAGGCCGGGACCGACCTCTACGACGCGCCGAAGCGCGTGTACGACGCCTGCGACGAGGCCGGCGTGAAGGTGAACCAGACCGCGCCCGACCTGATGAAGACGATCGGCGAGCGCGCCGGCGACGCGGTCCACGGCCGCGAGGTGCGCGACCGGCTGTTCGTCACCGTCGACGCGACGGGGACGATCCGAGTGCGACAGCCGTAGCGCGGGCGCCGCCGCGGTCCGCCGGGTGTCTCCTTCAGTCGCGTGTCACTCCCCCAGCCGCGTGTCACTCCTCCAGCCGCTCTGCCACCCCCACGAGCGTCGCGCCCGCGGTGACGGTCGCCTCGCGGGCGATCGAGTAGACGATCCCGTCGCGGTCGGCCGCGGCGGTCTGGAGCGGCTCGAAGGTGGTCGGGTCGTGGACGACGCCGAGCCGGTCGCCCGCCGCGACCTCGTCGCCGACCGACAGCCCGCGCTCCGGCGTGAACAGTCCGGAGTCCGCGGCCTCGACGCGCCCGAGGTGGTTCCGCGCGACCGTCCCGCTCCACGGCGCCGGCTCGCCCGGCAGGAGCCCCTCGTGCCGGAGCACGCCGACCATTCCGTCGACGCCGGCGTCGACCGCCTCCGGGACGACCTCGCGGCTGTGCGCGAGCTCGGGGGTGACCGTCGGGATCCCCTCGCGGGTGGCGGCGACCCGGAGCTTTCCCGCGAAGCCGCGCTCCGCCCACTCCGCGTCCGCCTCCTCGCCCGCGGCCTCCGCGAGCAGGAGGTCGGTGCCGAACGCCTCCGCGAGCCCCCGGCAGGCCGCGTCGTCGCGCATGTACACCGTGTGGGTGAGCATCGCGGGCGACCCGGTGTGGAGGTCGACGACCGCGTCCGCCGCGCCCGCGAACCGCCACAGCCGGGCCGCCATCCGCTCGTGGAGGGTCCCGTCGGCGTCGCCGGGCCAGCAGCGGTTCATGTTCGAGTGGATCGCGTCGAGCGACTCCGGCGTGGTGTACGAGACGCGGTCGAAGGTGAGCGGGTCGGCGACGGGAACCGTCACGAGGGTGCCCGCGAGACCGCCGTCGCCGAGGTCCCCTTCGGGCCCCACATCGGTTGCGTCACCGCCGGATCCCGTGAGCCGCTCGTGGAGTCGGCGGAGCACCGCGGTCCCGTTCACCTCCCGGCCGTGTTGGGCCGCCTGCGCGTAGACGACGGGGCCGCCGTCGGCGGGCGCGTCGAGTTCGGGGCCGTCCGGCCCGTCGACGAGACGGCCCTCGCCGTAGACGTGGACGGTCGTGCGGACCGGGACCCCCGACGGGAGCCGCGCGAGGACGAGATCGCGAGCGTCGTGCATACCGGGGCGTCGCGCCTGACGGGCTTATAAATCGGGGCGCGAGGAGGACGCCGCCAGAGTCCGGGGGTGACCGCGGACGCTAAGTCGGTGGGCCGTCGACCTCGAACCGAGATGCGGGTCACCCTCCTCGGCACCGGCGACACCACCGGGACGCCGACGGTCGGCTGCGACTGCGACACCTGCGCCGCGGCGCGCGAGCGCGGGGTGTCGCGCTCGCGGTTCTCGGTCCACGTCGCGAACGAGCGCACGGGCGAGTCGCTGCTCGTCGACTTCAGCCCCGACTTCCGGAGCCAGTTCCTCGACAACGACGTGTCGCTGCCGGACGCCGGGCTCGTGACGCACATCCACTTCGATCACCTCGACGGACTCGGCAACGTCTACCGGCTGGTCGACGGGCTCCCGGTCCACGCCCCGTCGGAGACCGACCCCGCGACCGACGAGAGCGTCGCCGAGACGATCCGCGACAAGTACGACTACCTCGAAGACCGGATCGGCGTCCACTCCCGCGACCCGTTCGAGCCCTTCGAGACGTGCGGGCTACGGGTCCGGTTCGTCCCCGTCGACCACCCGCCGCTCCTGTGTTACGGCGTCGTCATCGAGGACCCGGAGACGGGCGGCAAACTGTCGCTCACGGGAGACACGAGCTACGACGTGCCGGAGCGCTCCCGGGAGGCGCTGTCCGATCCCGACCTCCTGCTCGCCGACGCCATCGTCCCCGCGTCGCTCTGCGATCACCACCCGATCGGCGGGCGCCACGAGGGGCCCGACGGCGTTCCGCGCACGTTCGGCACGAAGCACATGACCCGCGAGGGCGCGCTCGCGCTCGCCGACGAGCTCGGCGCGGACCGCACCCGGCTCGTCCACCTCGCGCACTACTACCCGCCCGACGAGGCGTTCGAGGAGCCGCTCGCGGTCGACGGGGAAACCTACGAGCTGTAGCGCCGAGCGACGAACCGTGACGACGCTTTTGTCTCGCTAGCACGTAGCACGGTCGAGATGGGGACGCGACCAGCACTCGGAGACCGCCTCCGCGCCGCCCTCGACCGCTTCGAGCCGCCGCCGCGAGCGGTCGACTGGTCGCTGTTCGCGTTCGTCGTCGCGGAGGCCGCGACGGGGCTCGTCTCCTTCACCGTGGGGGTTCCCGAGGGGTGGCCCCTCTTCTGGCTCCATCGAGCGCTCGGCGTCGGGATCGTCACGCTGCTCGCGTGGAAGCTCGCGCGGGTCCGCCGCCAGCTCACCGATCCCGGTCGCTGGCGGCGGTCGACCGCGCTCTCCGTCCTCACGCTCCTCGCCGCGCTGGGTGCGCTCGCGACCGGGATCGCGTGGGTGTTCGGGCTCGACGTGCGCATCTCCTACTGGACCCTGCTCTCCGTCCACGTCGGCTTCGGGCTCGCCCTGGTCCCGCTCGTGGCCGCGCACGCGACGACCCGGTTCCGGCTCCCGCGCCGCGTCGACTTCGAGCGCCGCCGGACCGCGCTCCGGTACACGGTCCTGCTGGCCGCCGGCGGCGCGGCGTACCGGCTCCAACAGGGGGTCAACGACGCCCTCGACACCGCCGGCGCCGACCGGCGGTTCACCGGCTCGCAGCCGCGAGGGGGCGAGGGGAACGCCGCCTTCCCGATCACCTCGTGGGTCGCCGACGACCCCGACCCGATCGACCGCGACGACTACCGGCTGCGGGTCGGAGGGCTCGTGCGCGACCCCGTCGAGCTGACCGCCGCCGAGCTCGCGGCGGGCCACGAGACGGAGGCCCTGCTCGACTGCACCAGCGGCTGGTACACGGTCCAAGAGTGGGGCGGGATCCGGGTCGGCGACTTGTTGGACGCGGCCGGCGGCGTCGAGTCCGGAGCGGGCATCGACGCCGGCCCGACCGACCGCGACCCCGCCTACGTCCGGTTCACCTCGGTCACCGGCTACCGATGGAGCCTGCCGATCGACGAGGCCCGGGACGCGCTGCTCGCGACGCACGTCGGCGGCGAGCGGCTCTCGCACGGCCACGGCGCGCCCGCCCGGCTCGTCGCCCCCGACCGCCGCGGCTTCCAGTGGGTGAAGTGGGTGACGCGCGTGGAGGTCAGATCGGAGTACGACCTCGGGCAGTGGGTCGTGACGCTGGTGAGCGGGGTCGAGTAGTCGGGCCGTGCGGCGAGTCGGCCGCAGCGGCGCGTCACTCGTACTCGCTCCCGACGACCTCGCGGATGCGCTCGGCGGTCACCGGGCCCACGCCGTCGACCTCCAGCAAGTCGTCCTCGGGCGCGGTCATCACCGCCTCCACGGTGCCGAAGTGTTCGAGAAGGGTGCGCGCCGTGACCGGCCCGATGTCGGCGATGGAGGAGACGACGTACTCCTGCTGTTCCGCGCGGGTCTTCGTCGTCTTCTCGCCGTGGACGCTCACCTCGCGGTCGCGCGTCTCCTGCTCGCGCTTGGCGATCGTCGCGAGCAGCTCGGTGGTGTCGTCTTCGCCCTCGGTCCGGAGGACGCTCACGTCGAAGTCGACCGCGAGCGACGCGAGCGCGCCGCGGATCGCGTTGGGGTCGATGTCGCGCTGGCCGTAGAGGTTCGTCCCCTCGACGACCATCACGGGACGGGCGTACGCCCGCGAGAGCTCGCCGATCTGCTCGAACATCGACCGGTCCGAGTCGAGCATCGAGTCGACGAAGTCCGCCGCCGACTTGCGCTCGACCGCGACCCGGTCGGAGAGGACGTAGTCGCCGACCGCGAGCGTCTCCAGCCGGGTGACGAGCCCGTCGCGCGTCGAGAGGTCCTTCGCGATCGAGGAGTCGAGCTCGCGCTGGTCGACGACGACCTCGACGCCCTTGTCGACGCCGGCGGTGGCGACGACGGCGTCGTCGTCGGCTCTCGCACCCTCCTCGGTCGCCTCCTCCCCGTCGGTCGCCTTGCTCTCGCCGGCGCCCTCCTCGCCGGCTCGCGCTTCCTCGGCGAAGTCGGTGAGTCCGGCGTCGGCGTTCTCGCCGTCATCGACATCGTCGTCGCTGTCGACGCGTTCGCCCGCGCCATCGTCGGCTTCCGGCTCGGAACCCTTCCCCGAAGATCCCCCCGAGAACGCGTCGAGTCCCGCCTGCCCGTCGTTGCCGACGGTCTCCTCGATGTCGTCGGTGGCCTCCTTCAGCTCGGCGAGCTGGCTGGCCATCTTCTTCTCGCGGCGCCGCGAGATCCAGAAGAACGCCTCGTCGCGGGTGTCCTCGGCCATCAGGACGACCACCTTCCCCTCGGCCTGCCGGCCGGTCCGCCCCTTACGCTGGATCGAGCGGATCGCGGTCGGGACGGGCTCGTAGAAACAGACGAGGTCGACCTCGGGCACGTCGAGCCCCTCCTCGGCGACGCTCGTGGAGACGAGCACCTCGAACTCGCCGGCCTTGAACTCGTCGAGCGTTTCCTGCTGCTGTTTCTGCGTCATCCCGTCGGAGCCGTCCTTGTCGCCCTGCCCGACGAACTTGCGCACGTCGAAGCTGGCCGAGAGGAACTCCACGAGCGCCTCCGCGGTGTCGCGCGACTCCGTGAACAGGATGGCGCGCTCGCCCTCGTTGATTCCGAGGGTCTCCGCCAGCAGGATCCGGGCCTTCGAGAACTTCGGGTGGAGCCCGTCGAACGACTCCGCCTTCCGCATCGCCTCTCGGACTTTGGGGTCCGCGACCATCCGCTGGCTCGCCTTCGACGCGCCCGACGACCTGGCCGCCTCGCGCTGGCGCTCGAAGTAGCGCCGGACGGACTCGACCGACTGGGTCTCGACCAGCTCGGTCGCGCGCCGGAGCTTCATCACCTCGGCGTGGGTGCTCATCCCCTTGTACCCCTCCGACTGGTCGTTGTCCATCATCTGTTTCAGCTGCCCCCGCATCTTGTTGAGGTCCTTCTGCGAGAGGTCGGGGTTCGTCGTGTTCGTCACGCCCAGCGACTTCAGCTTCTCCAGCCGGTCGGTGATCACCTCGTTGAGCGCGTCGCGGATCGCCAGCACCTCGTCGGGGAGGGTGACCTGCTCCCACTGCACGTCGGTGTCGTGGGTGTACTCGTCGACGTCGGCGTCCTCCTCGGTCATCACCTCGACGTTGACCAGCCCGAGGTTCTCACAGACCGTCTCGATCTCCTCGGTGTCGCCGCCCGGCGAGGCGGACATCCCCGTGACGAGCGGGTCGGCCGCGTCGGCGTGGTAGCGCTCCGCGATGTACACGTACGCGTAGTCGCCGGTCGCGCGGTGGCACTCGTCGAAGGTGCAGTGCGTCACGTCGCGCAGCGAGATCCGGTTGCCGACGAGGTCGTTCTCGACGACCTGCGGGGTCGCGATCACGATCCGGGCGTCGTCCCACAGCGCGGCGCGGTCGTCCGGCTTCACGTCGCCGGTGAACACGACGATCTCGTCGTCCGGAATCTCCAGCGCCTCGCGGTAGAAATCCGCGTGCTGCTGAACGAGGGGCTTGGTAGGGGCCAGAAAGAGGGCCTTCCCGCCCGCCTCGTGGAGCCGTTCGGCGGTGACGAGCAGGCTGACCGTCGTCTTGCCGAGGCCGGTCGGGAGACAGACGAGGGTGTGTTCGTCGGCGGCGGCGTCCGCCAGCTGGAGCTGGTAGCGACGCTCCTGGAGGAAGTCGTCGACGAGCAGGGGTCTGTCGATACCGGCGGCCTCGGTCGCCATCGGCGGCCCTTGGCCGGCACCGGCCTAAAGCCTTCGCGAAGCGGGGTGAAAGTTATCGCTCGCCGGAACACTCCTCTCGGAGCTCCTCCGGCACGTCCTCGTCGACCAGCTCCGCCCACTCGGCGAGCCGGTCTCCGGATGGGGTCTGCGCACTCATCACGCGACGGATCTCAGTGGTACGTATTAACACTTACCCCGATTCCAGCCGCGTCGGCATCGGTTGGCCGTCGACTCACCCCGGAGCCGACTCGCACGCCTTTTACCGCTCACGCGCCTCGGGCCGGCATGAGCAACCTCGACGAGTTCCTCGCGGGCGAGCGGCTCGACGACGTGGTCTTCTACCTGAGCGACGCGTACCTCGACGACGACTCCCGGCTCCGCAACGTCGGCACCGAGACGGACGGCGGCGTCCGGCTGATCCTCGACGGCGAGACGGGTCGGTCCGCGTTCGAGGCCGGCACGGGCATGGGCGCCATGGAGTTCGCGAAGACGGCGATGGGCGCGGAGGGCGAGATCGCCCGCACCCTCGACGGCGGGGCCTGTCCCTTCGCCGAGGAGGCCCCCGACGACGAGCACGCGGTCCGGTTCGTCTTCGCGTTCGCGGAGGCGCAAAACGACGAGGTCGGCGGCCTCTACGCCGAGGGCGACGTGGTCCACGCGTACGCCCACTGCACCTGCGGCGAGAGCTACTCGCACAAGTGGGTCGTCGGCGACCGCGACGACTGAGCCGCCGGTCCGGCGGCGGGCGCCTACTCCCCGTCTGGCGCGTCCGACTCCGGCACCGACCCCTCGACCAGCGACTGGTCGGCGTATCGCTCCCGGAGGTCCTTCTTCGAGAACTTCCCGGTGGCGGTCTTGGGCACCTCGTCGATGAACTCCACCGCGTCAGGCACCCACCACTTCGGGTACTCCTCGCGGAGCCCGGTCTCGATCCGGTCGACGAGTTCCTCGCGGTCGACCCCCTCGGCGACGACGACGAACGCCACGGGGCGTTCCTGCCAGCGCTCGTGGGGTACGCCGACCACGGCCGCCTCGCTGACGCCGTCGTAGGCCATGATCGCGTTCTCCAACTCGACGCTGGATATCCACTCGCCCCCCGATTTGATCACGTCTTTCGTCCGGTCGACGAGCTGCATGTAGCCGTCCTCGTCGACGGTGACCACGTCGCCCGTCTTCAGCCAGCCGTCGACGAACTCCCCCTCGTTGGCCTCCGGGCGCTTGAAGTACTCCTTCGTGACCCACGGGCCGCGGACGCGGAGCTCACCGAAGTCCTCGCCGTTCCACGGCACTTCCTCGCCGTTCTCGTCGATCACCTCGAACTCCAGTCCGGGGGCGACGAGCCCCTGTTTCGCCCGCTTGTTCACCTGCGTCTCGTAGTCGGCGTCCCGAAGGTCGCTCTTGAGGTGCGAGACGGTGCCGATCGGCGACAGCTCGGTCATCCCCCACGCGTGGAGCACCTCGACGCCGCGGTCGTCGTACCACTCGATCAGCGCCTGCGGCGCGGCCGCGCCGCCGACGATGACGGTGTCGAGCGTCGAGAGGTCCACGTCGTTCCCCTCCTCGATGTACTCGCGCAGGCCGAGCCACACCGTCGGCACGCCCGCGGAGACCGTCACGCCCTCCTCCTCGATGAGGGCGGCGAGGTCGGCCGGCTCCGGCGATGGCCCGGGGTAGACGTGTTTCGCGCCCGCCGCGGTCGCGGTGAACGGCATCCCCCACGCGTTCACGTGGAACATGGGGACGACGGGCATGATCACGTCGGAGTCCTCCATCGGGATCCCCTGGGGCGTCTGGGAGGCCATCGTGTGGCTCCACAGCATCGAGTGGGTGTACTCGACGCCCTTCGGCTTCCCCGTCGTGCCGGAGGTGTAACAGAGTCCGGCGGGCCGGTCGCCGTTGAGGTCGGGCCAGTCGTAGTCGGTCGGCTGTCCCGCGACGAACTCCTCGTAGGGGGTCGCGTCGAGCGCGTCGATCTCCTCGGAGCCCATGACGACGAAGTCGACGCCCTCGAACTCCGCGGCCCCCTCGGCGGCGCCGGCGAGTTTCGGCGCCAGCGACGGGTCGACGAAGACGATTTCGTCGTCGGCGTCGTCGACGATGTACCGGATGTGCTCGTCCGGCAGGAGCGGGTTGATCGTGTGGAGCTGCGCGCCGGTGTTCGGGACGCCGAAGTACGTCTCGAAGTGCCGGGTGTGGTTCCAGCAGAACGTCGCGACCCGGTCGCCGCGCTCGATCCCGTGCTCCGCTAAGGCGTTCGCGAGCCGGGCCGTGCGGTCGGCGTACTCTGAATAGGTGTGTCGCGTGCGTCCCTCGTGAGTCCGGGAGACGATCTCGGTGTCCGGATACAGTCGTTCGGCGCGCCACAGGAACGGTCGGAGCGTCTGGGAGTGTCCGCCGGGCATACCTCTCACACCACGCGAGCGCGTACCATGAACGTTCTCATGGTCGATCGTGATAAATTTTGGAGAACGATCGCGGCGTTTCCGAGACGGAGAGTGGGAGTGCCTTCGGCGGAAAGCCGACGGTCAATCCTCGAACAGCCGACGGGTCACCCCCGAAACAGGCTCGCGTGGACCGGCGCGTGGTCGGGTTCGGGTCGGGCGGACTCGTCGCCCCCGCCCCCGCCGTCGGAGACCGCGCGGCCGGCGGTGCCCTCCGCGAGGAAGTCGCGGAGCGGCGGGCCGACGTGCTCGGGTTCGACGAGGAACGCGTCGTGGCCGTGGTCGGAGTCGATCACGTGGTGCGCGACCGGCGCGTCGCCGGCGCGGAACGCGTCGGCGAGCGACGACGACTGCTCGACGGTGAAGTGCCAGTCGGCGGTGAAGCTCAACAGGAGCGCCTCGCCCTCGAAGGCCGCGAGCGCGTCGGCGTCGGTGCCGTGGCCCGCGGAGAGGTCGTACTCGTCCATCGCGCGCGTGAGGTAGAGGTAGCTGTTCGCGTCGAACCGGTCGCTGAACCCCTCCGCCTGGTAGTCGAGGTACGACTCCACCTCCCGGTACGGGAAGAAGGCCGCCGTCGGCTCCGGCGGAAGCCCGAGGTCGCCCTCCTCGCGGGTCAGCGAGTCGCGGCCCGCCGAGCGCCGCCCGAACTTGCGCTCCA
Source organism: Halorubrum salipaludis (assembly GCF_002286985.1). Taxonomy (GTDB): domain Archaea; phylum Halobacteriota; class Halobacteria; order Halobacteriales; family Haloferacaceae; genus Halorubrum; species Halorubrum salipaludis. The sequence continues at coordinate 21,963 of NZ_NSKC01000016.1, forward strand.
TCGACGCCTTCGAGAGGTACATGATGTGGCCGATCTGACGGGCCAGGGCGAGCCCCTCGTCGGGGCCGGGGCGCCCCTCGCCGTAGTAGTTCCCCCCGTTCCAGTTCGGGTCCGCGCGGATCGCCCGCCGGGCGACCGCGTCGAGCGCCAGACACTGCGCGTCGAGGCGGCCGGCCGTCGCGATGGCGACCACGCGGTCGACGTCGTCCGGGTAGCGCTTCGCCCACTCCAAGGCGTTCATCCCGCCGACGCTCCCGCCGACGACGGCGCGGAGCCGCCCCACGCCGAGGTGGTCCAGCAGGCGGCGCTGCGCGCGCGCCCAGTCCTCGACCTGCACCGGCGGGAACGCGGTCCCCCACCGGTCGTGGTCGGGGGCGTCGGGGTGATCGAGGTCGGCGGGGCGCTCGCTCGCCGGGCCCGTGGTGCCGTAACAGGAGCCGGGGACGTTCGCGCAGACGACGTAGTACTCGGTGGTGTCGATCGCCTTCCCCGGCCCGACGATGTCGTCCCACCACGCGCGGGCCTGCCCGGCCTGCCCGGCGCCGCGGGTCCCTTCCTCGCGCTCGGGCTCGGGGGACCGAGCGACGTTCTGGCTGCCGGTGAGGGCGTGACACACCAACACCACGTTGTCGCCGTCGAACTCGCCGTGGGTCTCGTAGGCGACCTCCAGGTCCGGGACCGACTGGCCGCACTCGAAGACGAACTCGCCGAGCGAGGCGACGCCGTGGTCCGCCGGGACGGTGCTCACGGCGTCACACCCCCGGGTCGGTCGCGTCGGAGGCGCTCGCGGCGGGGCCGCTCCCGCCGGACTCGTCCGCGGCGCGCTCGCCGGCCGCGAGCCCCCGATCGAGGTCGGCTATCACGTCGGCGGCGTCCTCGATACCGACGGAGAGCCGGAGCATCTCCGGGTAGACGCCGGCGAGGCGCTGTTGGGTCTCGTCCATCTGCGCGTGGGTGGTCGAGGCCGGGTGGATGACCAGCGTCTTCGCGTCGCCGATGTTCGCGAGGAAGCTCGTCAGGTCGACCGCCTCGCAGAACGTCTTGGCGGCCTCGAAGCCGCCGTCGACGCCGAACGTGACCATGCCGCCGTAGCCGTCGAGGTACTCGGCGGCGTTGTCGTGGCTCTGGTGGTCCTCGAAGCCGGGGTACGCCACCCAGTCGACGCGGTCGTCGTCCCGGAGGAACTCGGCGACGGCCCGGGCGTTCTCGCAGTGGCGCTCCATCCGGAGCGGGAGCGTGTTGAGCCCCTGGATCGTCTGCCACGCGTCGAAGGGGGACTGCTGGCCGCCGGTCGGTCGCACCCCGCGCTGGCGGGCGACGTTGGCGAAGGCGGCGTCGCCGAACTGCTCGACGAAGTCGATCGGATAGGCCGGCGACTGACCGTCGAGCTCGTCGTAGTCGGCGTCGGGGTGGTCCCACGGGAACCGCCCGCCGTCGACGACGACGCCACCGACGGTGGTGCCGTTGCCCGTGATCCACTTCGTCGTCGACTCCCAGACGATGTCCGCGCCGTGTTCGAACGGCCGGCAGAGGTAGGGGGTCGCGAACGTGTTGTCGACCACGAGCGGGACCGCGTGCTCGTGAGCGATCTCCGCGAGCCGCTCGAAGTCGGGCGTGACGAGCGAGGGGTTCGCGACCGTCTCGACGTGGACGAACGCGGTGTCCTCGTCGATCACGTCCGCGTACGCCTCGTAGTCGAGCGTGTCGACGAGCCGCGCCTCGACCCCGCGGCGGCTCGCGATGCTCGTGAGGTACGCGGCCGTCCCGCCGTACATCTCGGAGCTGGCGACGACGTTGTCGCCCGCGCTCGCGAGCACGGTGGCGATCGCGTCGAGGGCGGCCATCCCCGAGCCGGTCGCGACGGCGTCGGAGCCGCCCGACAGGTCGGCGATGCGGTCCTCTAAGACGCTCACGGTCGGGTTGGAGAGCCGGGAGTAGATGTGGCCCTCCGCCCGGAGCGCGTACATCTCCGCCGCCGTGTCCGCGTCGTCGAAGACGAAGGAGGTCGTCTGGTGGATCGGGGTCGCGCGCGACCCGGTCGCCGGGTCGGCCGCGGCGCCGGCGTGGAGACTCCGGGTGTTGAACCCACGTGTCATGTGTGTAGTGCATATATCTACAAATATCTATAACCGTCAGTTACGGCAAGTGATGCCCCTGCCTGTGTCGAAGCGGCGATGGCGACCCGGACGCCGTCGTCCCTGGCCGACCGAAGCGTGAGTTTATCCCCGATCGCGAGCCAACGCTCGGTAATGGCTGTCGCCGATCCCCCCGTGCCGGAACTCGCCGCGCGCGCGAGCGCCTGCGCCGACCGGCTCCGCGCCGCGGACCGCGTGCTGCTCGCGTCCCACATCGACGCCGACGGACTCACCAGCGGCGCGATCGCGTCGACGGCGCTCGAACGGGCCGGGATCGACCACGAGGTCGTCTTCGAGAAACAGCTCGACGCCGAGTCGATCGCCGGGATCGCGGCCCGCGAGTTCGACGTGGTGCTGTTCACCGACTTCGGCTCCGGTCAGCTCGACGTGATCGGCGAGCACGAGGACCGGGGCGACTTCGTCCCCGTGATCGCCGACCACCACCAGCCGGCCGACCGCGAGACGGAGTTCCACCTCAACCCACTGCTGGAGGGGATAAACGGGGCGAGCGAGCTGTCCGGAGCGGGCGCGAGCTACGTCCTCGCCCGCGCGCTGGAGGGGTCGGACGGCGACAACCGCGACCTCGCCGCGCTGGCGGTCGTCGGCGCCGTCGGCGACATGCAGGACTCCGACGGCGGGCTCGTCGGCGCCAACGAGGCGGTCGTCGCCGACGGCGTCGACGCCGGCGTCATCGAGACGCGGACGGACCTCGACCTGTACGGCAGACAGACCCGGCCTCTGCCGAAGCTGTTGGAGTATGCCTCCGACGTGAAGATCCCGGGCGTCTCGAACGACGAGGCGGGCGCGATCTCCTTTCTGTCCGACCTCGACATCGACGTGAAACGCGACGGGGAGTGGCGGCGCTGGGTCGACCTCGACGGCGAGGAGCGACAGGTCCTCGCGTCCGCGCTGATGCGCCGCGCGGTCGCCTCCGGCGTTCCCGCCGACCGGATCGAGGCGCTGGTCGGCACCTCCTACACCCTCGTCGACGAGGAGCCCGGCACCGAGCTGCGGGACGTGAGCGAGTTCTCCACCCTCCTCAACGCCACCGCCCGGTACGAGCGGGCGGACGTGGGACTGGCGGTGTGTCTCGGCGACCGCGGCGACGCGCTCGCGGAGGCGCGCCGGCTCCTCCGCAACCACCGGAAGAACCTCTCCGAGGGGCTCCAGTGGGTGAAAACCGAGGGCGTCACCGACGAGGAGCACCTCCAGTGGTTCGACGCCGGCTCGCGGATCCGCGAGACGATCGTCGGCATCGTCGCCGGGATGGCGATCGGCTCGCCGGCGGTCGACCGCTCGAAGCCCGTGATCGCGTTCGCCGAGGAGAGCGCGGAGGAACTGAAGGTGTCCTCGCGGGGATCCCACGCCCTCGTGCGGCGGGGTCTCGACCTCTCGGCGGTGATGCGAGAGGCGAGTCAGGCGGTCGGCGGCGACGGCGGCGGCCACGACGTGGCCGCGGGCGCGACGATCCCGGTCGGCGAGCGCGACGCGTTCCTCGCCGAGGCGGACCGGCTGGTCGGCGAACAGCTCTCGTAGGGGACGGTCCCGGCGGCCGGCGTTTCGATCGGAGGCCGTCAGTCGTCGGCGTACAGCGAGCTGAGGACGAAGTCGTCGATCGCCGCGCGGGCCTCCTCCGGTGCGTCCGTGTGCCCCAATGCCATCCGGCGGCCCCGGGCGGCGTGGATGACGTCGGTGATGAGCTGTCCCATCCGCTCGGCGTCGACGGGTTCGAACACCCCCTGTTCGATCCCGTCCTCGACGACGTCGACGATGCTCCCGCGGACGCGGTCGTAGTGCTCGTCGAAGATCTCCCGGTGGTCACCGTCGTTTTGCGCGTGCGTGTACAGCTCGTGGTACACCTTCATGCGCTCCCAGTGGCCGAACTCCTCGAACTCGGGGCCGAAGAGACACTGGTCGATCCGGGCGTCGAGCTCGGCGCGGGGGTCGTCGGTCTCGTCCACTTCCACGCTCCCCTCGTACTGATCGATGACGTACTCCAGGAACGCGGACAGCAGGTCGTACTTGCCGTCGAAGTGGTAGTGGATCACCTGCCGCGTCAGGTCCATCTCCTCGCCGATGTCGCGCATCCGGAGGTCCGTGTACCCGTGCTTGCTCAGCGCACGGAACGTGGCCTCCATGATCACCTCCTCGGTGTCCTTGGAGGAGACCGTCTCGCGGGATTCGCTCATACGGTCCCCTCCGGCGGTGAGGTACATAAGCGATCCCTCCGGACCCGACTTTACCATGCAGTAAATTTTTAACCTCATGGTCAAACAGTACAGTCACGCATGACACGAAAGATCATACAGGACGGGACGGTTCTCTCTCTCGACCCCGACATCGGCGATCTGGAGGAGGCGGACGTGCTGATCGAGGACGGAGAGATCGTCGAGGTCGGTCACGGGCTCTCGACCGAGAACGCCGAGGTCATCGACGCGTCCGGCCAGATCGTCGTCCCCGGCTTCGTCGACTCGCACATTCACCTCGCGCAGACGCAGGTCCGGGGCATCGCCGGCGACTGGTCGCTGATGAACGAGTACTTCGACCACATGCTCGGCAACATCACCGGGCTCTACCGGCCCGAGGACATGTACCTCGGCGGCCTCTTCGGCGCCTTCGAGAAGCTCCACACGGGGACCACCACGGCCCTGGACTGGTCGTACCCCAACACGCTCGAACACGGCGAACGCGCCGTCGACGCGCTGAAAGACGCCGGACTGCGTGCGGTGTACACCTACGGGCCGCCGGGCGACGACTCGGCGAAGTGGTGGTACGAGAGCGACGTGGGGCTCCCCGAGGAGAACATTCGCGCACTCCACGAGGGGAAGATCCGCGACGACGACCTGCTCAGCCTCGCGCTCGGCCTCCGCGGCCCGGACTTCTGTACCGACGAGACCGCCCTGGCCGACCTGGAGCTGGCGCGCGATCTGGGGGCGCTCTCGACGATCCACATGGGCGCCGCGCTGTGGCCGTCCTCGGAGTACGGCGGCGACTACCAGGGCTTCGGCTGTCTCGAATACGAACTCGGCCCCGACGTCAACGTCGCCCACGGCAACCACTTCTCACAGGAGGACATCGACCACGCCGTCGAGCAGGGGGTCTCCTTCTCGTCGACGCCGGAGGTCGAGATGCAGATGGGCCACGGCATCCCCGTCACCGGGAAGGTGCTCGAGGCGGGCGGTCGCCCGTCGTGGGGCGTCGACGTCTGCTCGAACGTCAGCGGTGACATGGGGAGCCAGATGCGGATCGGGATGCAGCTCCAGCGCATGTTCGACAACCAGGCCGTCTTAGAGGGCCACGAGGAGGTCACCGAGGTGAGCATCGCCGCGCGCGACACCCTCGAAATGGCCACTATCGAGGGCGCGAAGGCGCTCGGACTGGCAGACGAGATCGGGACGATCACTCCCGGGAAGCGCGCCGACCTCGTCTGCTTCGACGCGGACGACTTCCTGACGGCCCCCTCGCACTCGCCGGTCGAGACCGTCGTGTTCCAGACCGACACCTCGCACATCGACACCGTCCTCGTCGACGGCGAGGTCGTCAAGCGCGACGGCGAACTGACGAACCCGAAGGTCCGCGAGGAGTTCGACCGGTTCGTCGCCTCCGGCGAGCGCCTGATCGACGAGGCCGGGATCGACCTGTAGGCCCGCCGATCTGAGCCGCGATCCGCGGGCGAATCGGACGACAGGCGTTTTACGGTCCGGTAAAACTTTAGCCACCTCGGGCACACGTACGGGTGTATGATACTCTTAGACGGAACGGATAGCGAATCGTACCGGGGCGGGCTCGCCGCGAATCCCGACGGCATCGAGGTGGTGTCGGCGTGAGCGACGTGGAGTCGGCCGACGAGCCCGAGTCGGCCGCCGACGCGACCGCGGGCGGCGATCCGCCGTCGGCGATCGGCCGCGCGCTGTACGGCGGGGTGCTCGCGTACATGGCGGTGGACGGGTTCAAGAACAACGACAAGCGGGTCGAGGTGGCCGAAGAGAAGGGCGTGCCGATGCCGGACCTGCTCGTCCCGTTCGTTACCGGGATGCTGTTCGTCGCCAACCTCGGCGTCGTGTTCTGGAAGTTGCCCCGAGTATCGGCCGGCGCGCTCGTCACGTTCTTCCTCGGCACCACCCCCGCGATCCACGACTTCTGGACGATGGAAGGGAAAGAGCGCCACGACAACAAGATCAACTTCCTGAAAAACCTCGCGCTGCTCGGCGGCGCGATCACCTATCTCGACGCCGCCGACAGCGACGAGTAGTCCGCTGAGGTCCGTCGTTCCGTCCCGATCAGTGAAATCGGGTTCTACCGGAAAGCCGGGTCTTGATCAACGGCGGGAGTAGGGATACCGAGGCGGTGGTTCGGGCGTTTATAAGTATCCGGGTGGCGTTGCTGTCGGGTCCTTATAACCAGTCAGTAGCGTTGCGGCGAGCACTTCCAACCCCTCAGTCGCTCGGCTGTACGATGTTGTTTATAAACAGCTGATCGACACGGACGGTTCCAAAGCCCCAGTCGCGAGGCGGGCGCACGCTCGCTGCGGTCCGCAGTCGCTCACTACGTTCGCTCCTTGCGGTCCTTACGTCACCTGCGCCCGCCTCGCGACTGCCCCTTTGAGTCCCTCCCGGCCAGCATAGCACCGCACCTCACGCCTCCCCAGCCTCGCGGCTCACGGCTCGCGGCTTCGCCGCTCGCGTTCGCCGCGTCCCTCGCGCGTGCTGACTCGCGGCCTGTCGGCCGCTCGCAGGCACGCGCCACTGCACTTGTTCGTTTATAAGCGATCGTTGCCGTCACTCACATTTCCTTAAATATCCTGTTGTACCCACGGCTCTGCACGGCTCACTCCCGTCATCGATCGCTTCCGCTCCCGTACTGTCTACGCCGGCTGTCACCGAGTGAGAGGGTCCGTCGTCGACGGCGTCAGGGATCGGCGATCACGCGACCGACAACGGTTCGAAGGTGGACGCAGTACCCGGACTCAACGAATCGTCGACCTCGATATGGAAGGAACGCGCACACGCGACGACGGACTCCCGGACCGGCTGACGCTTCACGTCGGCGACGAAGAACGGCTGTTCGAGCGGGCCCGAACCCGCTCGCACCCGAACGAGCTCGTCGTCTCTCCGGTCGAACTCCACCAGCGGAACGTCCAGCGCCGGCTCCGCGAGGCGCGGCTGCCGGCGGACGCGTTCCGCTTCGCGGACCCAGTCGAGATCTGTCTCCGCGTGTTGGAGGCGGCGGGCCGCCCGACCGCGGCCGTGGACCGCGTCGATCGGCTCGCGCTGATCCGGTCGATGCTCGGGGACGAGCCGGCCGACTCGCCGGACGACCCGCCGGCCGGCCTTTCCCTCCCGACGGGGCCGTCGTCTCGCGATCCGCAGCGCGTCGAGCAGATCCGGACCGAGGCGGAGGCGATCACCAACTTCCACCCGGAGCGGATCGCGGCGTGGAGAAAGACGGCGGGAGAGGTCGACGATCCGATCGACGACGAAGCGAGGGAGCTCCTCGACGCCGCGCTCGCGGTCGAGCGCGAGCTGCGGGACCGGACCGCGAAGGCCGTCTCCGAGACGGCGCTCCTGCGCCGCGCGACGCGGTCGATCGCCGCGACGGACGGGGCGGCGTGGGCGGAGGCGCACCCGAACGCGGAGCGGCTCACGCTCCTCGGGCTCTCCAGTTTGTCGGCCCCGCACACCGACCTCGTCAACGCGCTGTTGACCGCCACTCCCGTCGAGGTCCACGTCCACTTCCGAGCGGGGACCGGGGAGTATCTCCGGCGCCGGGTCCCGGACCTCCTCGCCGTCGACGATCCCGGGACGGTGGCGCTCTCGGAAGCGGAGGCGCTCTCCGGCACGGAGGCATCCGAATGACGGGCGCCGACCGGCTCGCGCTCTCGGCGACGATCGACGCGCCCGACGTACCAGTGATCGAGGTCGCCTCCCCGACCCGCCGCGACGAGGCCCGCAGTGCGATGGCGGCGGCGGCCGGGCTCCGGGACCGAGGCGTTCCGGTCCGGGATGTCGCGGTCGCGGTCCGGGACCTCGACTCCTACGAGGAGCCGCTGTTCCGGGCGGCGATCCAGCACGAGATCGCGCCCGTGTTCTGGACGCAGCTCCGCGTGACTCGAACCCGGCCGTACGCCCTCGTCGAGTCGGTGTGCGAGGCGCTGGCCGGAGACGCCGTCGACCGCGAGACGCTCCTCCGCCCACTCGAACTCCGGTGGTCCCCGGCCGCCGCCTCCGCCGCCGATCCGGGGTCCGCGGCGTGGCCGATCGAACCCGCGGCGGTCCACCGGGCTCGGGAGGCCCTCCCGGAGGGCGCGCGGCCGGTTTCCGAGTGGACCGAGGCGATCGATTCGAGCGCCGGGGTCGACGACCGGTTCCGCCGGTTCGTCGGGTGGCTCGACGCCGCCCCGGAGCCGGAGCCGGCGTCGGTCGCCTCGGTGCTCGGCGAGGCGATCGAGGGGTACGCCGACCGCGGGCTCCCGGAGACGAAGGCCGCCGACTCGCCGGCGCTGCTCGACACCGAGACCGACGCGCGGGCTGTCGTGCGGGTCCGCACCCTCGTCCGACAGCTGCGCCACAAGTTCGCTGACCGCCTCGCGGAGGGGACGCTGGAGCGCTCGTGGGCCGACGCCGCCGACCTCGCCCGCGTCATCGCCACGCAGCGGCCCGGTCGGCGGGAGCACTCGAACGCCCGCGCGCTCGACATCTTCGAGGCGAACGATCTCTGGGCGCTCGACGTCCCGTACGTGATCGCGGTCGGGCTGACGGCCGAGGAGTGGCCGCGGCCGTCGCAGTCCGCGCTTCCCCCGGAGTTCCGAGAGGCCGTCCTCCGGGGCGAGGGCCCGACGGGAGCGCTCGCGCCGCAGCCGGCGTGGGTCGGCGGCCGCGACCGCGACCAGTTCGTCGACGCGCTCCGGACGGCGGGGGACTGCGTCGTCGTCACCCGTCACACCCGGACCCCGAGCGGCGACGACGTAGCGCGGTCCCCCCTGCTCGACCACGTCGAGACGCGGCGGGTCTCCGAGGAGTCCCGGCGGCGACTGGTCGGAACGGATCCGGAGCTTCCGCCGGAACTTCGGGCGATCGTCGACGGGGACACGGAGGGGGACGATGGCTGATGACGGCGAGGACGGCGACGACGGCCCCCTCAGGCTACGAGGCGCACAGCGGGAGATCCGGGACGCGTACGTCGCGTCCGACGCCGGGCTGTTCACCCTCGACTGCGTTCCGGGCGCCGGCAAGTCGGTCGTCGCCCACCACGTCGCCGCCGAGGACCTCCTCCGCCGCTACGCGGCCGGGGATCGGACCCCCGAGCAACACGTCGCGGTCGTCTCGTTCAACCGCGACGAGGCGGCCGAGATCGTCCCGGCGATCTGCGACCGGCTGCGGGCGATCGTCGAGGGAGACCTCGTCCCCGCCGCGGCCGAGGTCAGCGAGGCGGAGCTGCGATACCTCCAGCAGCGCGTGCGACAGGCGCCCTACGCGGGCACGATAGACGGGTTCCTGCGCGGGATATTCCGGGAGTTCGCCGCCGACATCGGCTTCGACGAGGTGCCGTCGGTCGGGAACGACGCGCTCCTGCGGCGCGTCCACCGCGACTGCTACGAGTCGCTCCGCGGCGAGTCGGACCACGCCCGGCGGCTCCGCCGCCTGGAAGACGCGTACCCCGACGGCGAGTACGACGCCGGCGTCGAGGAGATGCTCGCGGACGCGCTGCGGTACTGCCGCGACCGACGCCTCTCGACCGAGGCGTTCCGGTCGGCGCTGACGCGGACGCGCGACTCCGTGTACCCCGACGGGAAACCCGACTCGTTCGACGACATCGCGCGGTCGGTCGCGCGGTTCGTCGAGGGCGAGAGCGAGAGCGTCGAGGGCGAGGACTCCAGAGACGGGGGCGCCGCCGACCGCGTCCGCGAGGCGGTGACCGGCTCGGACCGGGAGCGCCTGCTCGCCGCCGACCGCGAGCTGTACGACGCGTGGGACGCGCGCATCGACGACTTCTGTGCCGTCCTCTCGGCGTATCGGGCTCGTTACCGCGAGGCGGTCCGCGAGCGCGGCGTCGTCTCGCACACCGACGTGGCGTACCTCGTGGACGCGTACTTCGCCGACCCGGAGGAGCGGCCGGACGTTCCGGATCCGCTCCGCGCGGTCGACGCCACGCACCGCGACCGGGTGCTCCGGACGTACCGGTCGCGGATCCGGAGCCTAGTCATCGACGAGGCGCAGGACGTCTCGGCCGTCCAGCACGCCGCACTCTCCCACGTCGTGACCGACGACTCGCGCGTGTTCGCCTGCGGCGACGTGCGTCAGGGCATCTACCTGTGGCGCCACGCCGACCCGCGGTGGTTCGCCGCCGCGACGACCGAGGGGACCTACCTCGGCGTGGACTGGGACGTTCACGAGAACCGGACGGCGACGGCCACGTACCGGTGCGCACCCGATGTCGCCGCGGGGATCAACGCGATCGCGGAACCGGTGTTCACCGACCCGGCCCGCGGGGGGCTCGGCGACCTCGACGCCTCGTACCCGCGGTTGGACGCGGCCCGCGAGGGGGCTCGTGATCTCGACGGCGACGCTGACTTCGACGGCGATTCCCCCGCGGTCCACGTCTCGTCGTTCGCCGGCGTCGGCCGTCCCGGCTCCGCGACGTGGGCGGATCCCGACGGAGCGACCGGGGAGGCGAACGTGCTCGCGACCCACGTCTCGCGGGGACTCGCCGACGGGACCTTCCGCGACGCCGACGGCGACCCGCTCGGCGTCACGGTGCTGTTCCGCCGCGGGACGCGGATGCCCGAGTACGAGGCGGCGTTCGCCGCCGAGGAGCTCCGCGTCCGCACCGCGACCGACGCGTTATTCGACTCCCCCGCGGTCGAGGCTGTGCTCGCCGTCTGCGAGTGGCTGATCGCGCCCGGATCCCCGGAGCGCACGGCGGAACTACTCACCGAGTCACCGCTGAGCGGCACCTTCGACTCGGCCCCGTTCGAGGCGGGCTCGTGGGACCTCGATCGGGCGCTCGACGACGACTCGGCCGACCTCTCGGACGCGCAGCGACGGGTCGTCCGCGGGCTCGTCCGGCTCCGCGACCGGCGCGACGCCGTCGACCGGCTTCCGGCGAGCGCGTACGTCGAGGACGTGATCGAGGCGCTCGCGCTGCGGGCCGACCCCAACGGGTGCGTCGACGAGACGGAGCCGGCCCAGCGGGTCGCGAACGTGGACGCGCTCGTCGAGACGGTCGCCGAGTGGGAGGGTGACGCCCGTCTCTCACCCGCCGAGCTGGTCGACCTCGCGGAGCCGTTTCGCGAGGACCCGAGCGTCGGCCCGGCGCAGCCGAGCGCGGCCGGCGCCGACTACGACGTCGAGTTCCGCACGGTTCACCGGGCCAAGGGGGACCAGGACGACGTGGTCGTCGTCGCCGACCCCGCCTTCGAGGTCTGGGCGCGCGGGCCCCACACTCGGCGATTCGTCGCGCAGGGGGAGATCGCAGGGCTCGCCCCGCCGACGGACACGGACGTGCCCGAGGACATCGCCGTCCCGCCGTTCGACGGCGGGCTGTACGGCGCCGGGGACGGCTGGGGCCGCGACGCCGGGCTCCGCTGGGTGACGGCCCGCTGGCGGGACTCGGTTGCCGATTCCCTTGCCGGGTCCGCCGAGTCCGCCGGTCGCGACGCCCTCGTCGGCCCGGAGCGGCTCCGCCGCGTGGCAGAGAACGAGCGCGCCGAGGCGTGGCGGCTGCTGTACGTGGCGCTGACGCGGGCCCGGGACCACCTCGTCGTGCCCCTTCCGCGCTCGGACGGGGGCGAGGACCGGCCGCGGGACCGGTGGCTCGACGCGCTCCGCGACGGGCTGGCGTTCCCCCGCGACGGCGGCGACTCCTACGAGCTGCGGCTCGACGCGGGCCAGGACCGAGACCCGAACCGAGACGCGATCGAGATCGGCGTCAACGACGTGGACCTGTTTGCCGGCCGCGACGACCCAGCGCCTCAAACCGGGCGCGACCGCGTCGCCGTCTCCCCGCCGCGCCGCGACCGGCTCGACCCGTGGATCCCCCGGTTCCTGAGCCCCAGCACGATGTACCCGCTGACGGAGGACGCGGACCGGTACGCGCTCGCCCACCTGCTGAACGAGCCGCTGCACACGACGGCGAACGATGTCGACGACGACCTCCCGCTCCGATTCGACCGGCTCGGCCCCGAGTCGGTGGGGACGTGTCTCCACGACGCGCTCACGGAGCTGGTCGCTCGCGGCGTCGACGAGCGGGCGATCCGGACGACGGGACCGCAGGTACGCGCGGCGTTCGACGAGGCCGTGACCGCGCTCCCGAAACGCGTCGGCGAGGCCGAACGCGAGGGGATGTTCGCGTTCTTCGAGACCGTTCTCGGCGACTTTCTCGACTCCGACCTGTGGGACCGGATCGCGGACCCGGCGACCGCGGTCGCCGTCGAACGCCCGCTGGACGGCCTGGCCGAGGTCGGCGACCTCGAGGTCGAAATCCACGGCCGGGCGGACTTCGTCGTCGAGTACCCGGACGGGGACCGGTTCGTGACCGACGTGAAGATCGCCCTGGCCGAGCCGACCCGCGAGACCCGACGCCGGTACGAGCTCCAGATCGCGGCGTACGCGTTCCTCGCGGAGCAGCGCGGCGCGTCCGACGCGACGGTCCGCCGGACCGTCGAGACGTTCGGCGTCGCGCGCGAGACGACGACGAGCTCGTGGCCGGCCGACATCGTTCGCCGGCGACTGCGACGGCTCCTCGACCGATGAGATCGCCTCCGACGCGGTTCCGACGAGAGCCTTTATCAGCGTTCGGCGGCAATAGTGTGTATGAACTCCAATACTGGATCAGAGACGCGCGGATCCGCCGGCGGTGCCTCCGAGAACGACGCCTCCGCGGACGTCCGGCGGCCGGCGTCTCTCGCTGACGAGAACGCGCTCGACGCGTTCGTCGCCGATCGTGACGCCGCCCTCGTCGAATTCTACACCGACGGCTGCGGCATCTGCGCGAGCATGGAGCCCGTCCTCGGCAACGTCGCCCGCGAACTCGACCTCGCCGCCGCCACGGTGAACCCCCGCGACGACCCGCCGCTCGTCGAGCGGTTCGACGTGCGGAGCGTCCCGCTGTTCGTGCTGTTCGTCGACGGCGAGCCGGTCGCGCGCCGCGCGGAGGGGTTCATCCCGGGCGACGACCTCGCCGCGTGGATCACTGATCGCCTCGCGTGAGGCTCGCGTCGCGAACCAGTCCTCAGATCGGAGAGCCGTGGCTCTCCGATCGGGGTCGGTCGTGAAAATGCGTTTTCGCGTCGTCCGCGGGGAGAACGAAGTCGCTTAGAGGCGACCGACGTTCTCGACCGCGACGGACTCGACGCCGTCGACCTCGTTGAACGCCTCCTCGACGGCCTCGGTGCCGCCCGCGCCGTCGGGAACGATGACGGTGGGCAGGAGGGCGACGAGGCCGAACGCGACGTCGTCGCGCTGGAACCCGCGGATCTTCGCGCCCTGCGGGAGCGACTCCTCCAGTCGGTCCTGCAGGTCGTCGAGGTCCACTTCGGGGCTGTCCGGCATGACCTTGATCTTGGCTGCGACGTCCCCCATGGTTAGGGCCCTCGGAAGCCGCAGTCGGGACACTCGTAGAGGTTGCTCTGCTTCCGGCACTTGGCGCACCGGTGGATCGTCTCCCCGCAGTCGGGGCAGGAGAACCGCGCGGCGTTCATCCCGGCCACCTGAATGCCACAGGAGACACACTGCCGGGTGCCCTGCGTTTCACTCTCGCTCATACAGTAAACCACCACCGCGCGACTTTTAACCGTTGTTCTTTGCCCTCGCCCTTCGTACGGCCGATTGCGACGAGATACCGTGGCTCACCCGACGATGAGGGGGCCGATCAACACGCCCATCAGGTGGACCCGCCGCGCGCCGACCCGTGGCGGAACGAGCCCCAGCGACCCGGAAACGACGAACACGCCGACGCCGAACGCCCCCGCGAACGCGTACGAGATCCCCGCGAGCAGCCCCAACACGCCCACGGAGAGACGCGTGTAGTCCGCGTTCCCGACGATGCGGAGGTACGCGTCGCCGACCAGCAGGACGAGCGCGAACCCGCACGCCGCGGCGGTCGCGGCCGCGACGAGCAGGATCGGGAGCGCGAAGGGGACCTCGGCGCGGTCGATCGCGACGGTCACGCCCGTCCGCGGCGTCCCGAGCGCGACGAGCGCGAACAGCGCGAAGATCGTGTTCGCCGTGTTCGCCCCGCTCGTGGCGACGACGAACCCGCGGTCGCCCTCCTCGCGCGGGACCGCCGGCAGCGCCGCGACCGCCGCGATGGCCGCGGAGACGCCCGGCACGTAGCCGACGACCGCGCCCGCCAGCGACCCGCCGCCCGCGCTGAGACCGAGTCCGCGGCGGCTCATCGCGATCCGGGCGTCGGCCTGCGGCGGCACGCCCCCGCCGCCCATCGCGTCGACGAGCACCGGGGCGCCGAACAGCCCGGCGAACAGCGGCGCGAGGACGCCGCCCGCGTCTAGCGGGGCTGACGGGTCGACATCGAAGGTCGCGAGGCCGAGCGCGGCGCTCGCGAGGAACGCGACGAGCCCGCCGAGCGCGGCCCGCCTCGACGACTCGGTGAGGACGAGGAAGGCGACGACGCCGCCCAGAAGCAGCGGGAGGTGTTGTCTGACGACGGGGTAGCCGCGGACCATGACCCACGTGATCGGCACCGCGAGGGGGACCGCGAGCGCGACCGCCAGCCCCGATCCGACCGCGGAGAGCCGGACCGCCTCGCGACCGCGCCCCGCGATCACGAGTCGATGGCCCGGGAGCGCGGCGACGGCCGTGGCGGCGTCGGGAACGCCGAGCGCGAGCGCGGGCACGATGTCGAGGAAGGAGTGGACCACGCCTGCGCCGAGCATCGCGACGCCGACGAGCAGCGGGTCGGCCGACACCGAGGGGGCGAGCCCGGCCAGAAGCAGCGCGAAGTTGTTGGCGTGGAGCCCCGGGACGAGCCCGCTCGCGGTCCCGAGCGCGACGCCCCCGCACAAAAACGCCAGCGCCGCCGCCGCGAACCCCGGGTCGACGACCGGTCGGACCAGCGCGTCCATCGCGACGAGGTGGCCGCGGCTTCGGGAATAAACGTGGGGAGGCGAACGACCGACCGGAGACGAACGGTCGACGACCGCCGACGCCGACCGCCGACGCCGCGGCTCGACGGTGACGGAGCGAATCGGCGGAGAACTCGAACCCGCTTACGCCTTCTGTGCCGCCTGCGACTTCTTCTGCGTGACGTAGCCGGCGATCCGGTTGCGGACGCCCTTCGACTCGACGGTCGTCAGCGCGGTGACGCTCTCCTTGTTCGTCTCGAAGTCCGTGTTGAACGAGTCGGGGTACCGCTCAAGCAGGACGTTCCCGAGCTGCTTGATGTACTTGGGCTTGATGGCCATACCGAGCGATACCGCCGGCCCGAACTAAAAGGGTTCGTTACGCCGCGAGCGGGCCGCAGGCGCGTTCGCGTCGGGGGCGCTCGGTTTCGTCACCGCTCGTCCGCCCGCTCCCGCCACCCGGTCACCTCGTCGATCGCGGCGAACGCCTCGCGCTCGGCGGGGCCGCCGCACCGCTCGACCACGTCCGCGAAGTACCGCAGCCGGTCCAAGAGCTCGTCCGTGTCGAATCCGGGTACGCCCAGCCGCGAGGCGGCCACCGTCGCGTCGACGACCGCGCCGAACCCGCGGTTGACCGTCGGGACGCACTCCCTCACGACCGCGCCCTCGACCGGGTCGAGCGCCCACGTCCGGATCGTCGTGTCGTCGTCGGTCTCGCTCCCGACCTCCTCGACGGTCACCTCGACCCACGCGTCGGCGGTCGGGAGCACCGGCTCGTCGACCTCGCGGACCGTCAGCGCGGCGTCGACGAACGTCCGTGGGTCGGTCGTGAACTGGACGACGCCGCCGCCGCGCTCGGCGAAGTTCCGCCACGTCCGAGTGCGCCCGTACGTCCGCGCGGTGACCGGCTCGTCCGGGTCGTCCGGCGCGTGGAGTCCGAGCGCCGCGACGTTCCAGCGGTCGTTCGGCCCGAGCGTCGTCACGACCGACTCGGTGACGCCGCGGAGGGCGACGGGCCACCCTTCGGGGACGGCGTCGGAACCGTCCTCGCGGTCGCTCCCGCTCACGGCGCCCCCTCCGATTCGGCTCCCTGGCGAAGTGCCACGTACAGCGCCGCGCACGTGAGGTCGGCGGTCGTCCCGGGGTTGATCCCCTCGTCGACGAAGGCGGTCGCCAGCCCCTCGGCGTCGTCGAGGTCGGCGCCGTGGACCGCCGCGGCGTCGATTCCGTCGAGCCCGACGAGCGCGTCGGGGTTCCCGTCAGCTCCGCCCAACACCGCGGCCGCCCGCTCGCTGGCCTCGCGGGCCGTCTCCGGGCCGTGATTCGCCGCGACAAGGGTGTCGGGCTCGGCCGCGAGCAGGCCGAGGTACGCCCGGGCCGCGCGGTCGGTCAGCGGCCCCTCGTCGCTCCGGATCCACTCGGCCGCGCGGAACGTCCGCGGGAACCCCTCGACCCACTCCCGCGCGTTGCGGTCGGGGACTCTGTCAGCGTCCTCGGAACCGCCGGCGTCCGCGGGATCCGCGGAGAGCGCCATCACGTCCCGCAGGGTCGTGCCCCGCTCGCGAAGCGCGGGGGCCGCGTCGCTCCCCCGTCGCACGTCGAGGTCGGCGGCGTCCGCCGGCGGGTCCGCCACCGCGACGTCGACGTGCTCGAAGGCGCGGTAGAACGCGACCGCGTCGTCGACGGTCGTCGCTCGGGCCGCCCGGTCGGCGGCTTCCCGAGAGAGCCCGTCATCGACTCCTCTCGCGACCGTCGCTCGGAGGAGGGGCACGAGCAGGAGCAGACAGCCGAACTGGGTGTTCGTCCCGGCCCGTTCCGCCATCCCCGCGACGCCGCGCTCGAAGGCGCGACCGATTCCGGTCACCCCGTCGGCGGCCAGCTCCAGCCCCTCGCGGGCGCCGACCGCCCCGCCGAGGAACGCTTCGAACCGGAGGTCGTCGAGGTCGCGGTGCCGGTCGACGTTCCCGGGTTTCGGGGTTCCGGCCACCTCCAGCAGGAGCGCGAGCGTCGCGTCGTCGACGGGGTTCGATTTCACGGCGGCGCCTCCGGCGGCTCCGCGCCGCCAGAACCGGGCAGCTCTCCCTCTCGCCACGCCGCCACCGCGTCGGCGACCCGAGAGAGGGCGGCCGGGCGCTCGCTCGGCCGCCCCACGCTCACGGCGTCCGCGCCGTACGCGGCGTACTCAGCGACGGTCGCTCTCCCCCGCACGCCGTTGTTGGCGATCACGGTGAGACCGTCGCGGGGGCGTTCGGCCTCCCGACGCTCCCTGCCGCCGGTCAGCTCCGAGACGACCGCCTCGGAGTCCATCGCGTCGACGTGGAGCCAGTCGGCGCCCGCGTCCGCGACCGCGTCCGCGACGGCGGCGAGGTCGACGCCCGGGACCTCCGCGCGGACCTTCACGCTCGTCGTCGCGCCGGTCTCGGCGGCGGCGCTCACGTACTCGGCCAGCCGGTCGGCGTCCCGGAGGAGCGACTCGCCGCAGCCGACCGCGCGAAGCTCCGGCTGTCGGCAGTGCGCATTCACCTCGCAGACCGCGCCGCGCTCGGCGCAGACCCGCGCCGCCTCGCGAACGGGACCGACGGTCGCGCTCCGGACGTTGACGCCGGGGCGGAGAGGGGTGTCGGCGAGCCGACCGAGCTGACGGTCGATCCACGCGAGCGGGTCCGCGGGGAGGAACTCCGAGCGGTCGCGGGCGACGAGGTCGCGCGCCGCGGCCCGACTGGCCGGGTCGAGCGCGATCCCGCCGAGGACTGCGGCGTCGACGTACGGGGCTGCGGCCCGCGCCCAGTCGGCGTCGGCCGCGCCGCTGAGGCTGGCCGCGACGAGGAAGGGATCGCGCTCGCTCATCGGATCTCCTCCGGGTCCGCCACTGCCTCCACCGCCCCCAGCGCCCGCTCGCACGCCCGAGCGACGCGCTCGGCGTCGTCGGCGTCGTCGATGCGGGTGTCGGTGCGCTCGACGTGTCGGCCGGGCAGCTCGGTCGGGTCGTCGTCGTCGAGGACGAACGCGTCCGCGAACGGGTAGGCGTCGGCGACGCCCGCGGTCGAGGGCTCCTTCCCCACGCCGTCCATCAGGTCGGCGGCGGGCCCGGAGAACACCTCGTCGCCGACGAACGGCGAGACGGCGACCACGGGGGTCGACGCCAGCGCCGCCTCGACGCCCGGGAGCGCGAGCATCGGGCCGACGCTCGTCACGGGGTTAGAGGGGCCGACGACGACCGGCTCGGCGAGCGCGTCCTCGACGGCGGGCGTCGGCTCCGAGTCGTCCGCGCCCCGGAACTCCACGTCGGCGACCGCGGGCTCGCCCCGGCGCGCGATCCAGTACTCCTGGAAGTGAAT
Organism: Halorubrum salipaludis; assembly: GCF_002286985.1. Lineage (GTDB taxonomy): Archaea > Halobacteriota > Halobacteria > Halobacteriales > Haloferacaceae > Halorubrum > Halorubrum salipaludis. Next base: position 40,514 of record NZ_NSKC01000016.1, read on the forward strand.
CGTCTCCCCCGACTCGGTGTGGATCAGCGTCGCGACCGGGTCGTCGGACATCGGGAGGAGGTCGACGTCGAGGTCAAAGGCGTCCGCGAGCGTCCGAACGGCCTCGGTGAGGGTGTGCCCCTCGTCGAGCAGGCTCGTGCGCGTGACGTGGACCGCGCGGTCGCGGTCGCCGATCTCCATGAACTCGCCGACGCCCGAGAACCGCCGCCAGCGGGCGATCTCGCGGCCCGCCGTCTGCGCCTCGTCGTCGAGGTACCGGGGCACGGTCCCGCGTCCGACCGCCTCGGCGAGCCGGCGGAGCTCCTCGTGGGTCGCCGTCGTGTCGTCCGCGATCCCCCACCACGTCTCGCGGTCGAGGACGCCGCCGCCGGCGAACAGCACGGTGTCGACGTCGGGGCAGACGAGGTGGCCGCCGAGCTCGACGTCGTCGCCCGTGTTGGCGACGACCGCGATCTCGTCGGGGTCCCACACGCGGGTCGCCCCCTCGAGGAGCTTCGGCGTCCCCGTGCCGCCGGCGAGGAACGTGACCATACCCGAGGAAGACGGCGGGCGGATTTGTATCCTCGCCTCTGCGGGCGGTAGGGCGAAACACGGGAGACGACGAGTGACCGACCGGATCGTTTTATATCGAACGACGACGCTCGACCGATCTTTCACGTCGGCGCGTGCCGGTGAGCGGGCCAGCGGCCCGCGAACCGCACGCGCGAGGGAGTCGGTCGGCGCTTTTTAAGCGCCGACCGACGAGGCTGGGGAGGTGTGAGGTGCGGTTGCGGGGCGGGATTCGAAGGGGCAGCCGCGAGGGCGGCGCAGGCGTTCACGAGAGCGGGGCTCTCGTGAGCCAATCAGAACGCGAAGCGTTTTGATGACGACGCAAGAACCGCAACGAGGGAGCGTTAGCGACTGAATGAGGACCGCAGCGAGCGTGCGCCGCCCTCGCGGCTGGGGCTTCGGAGGCGTTCGTGCCGATCAGCGGTTTATAAGCGAAATCGGAGGGTTAACCTCCCGATTTGCCGGAAGGGATCACGCCGTTCACTTATAAGCGATGCTCGTCTGCATTCCGTCCGTATTGAACGCGCTCCCGGCGCCGTCCGCCCCGAGCACGATCACGCCCGCCCCCGAGCCGGTGATCGCCTCGAACTCGTCGATCGCTCGGTCGGCCGCCGCCTGCGCCTCGAGCCCGTCCTCGAGATACCCCACTGCCCGCCGCGACAGCGTCACGCGGGCGATGTCCTCGCCGGCGCCCGTCGCGCTCGCGCCGCCGGCCTCGGTACAGAAGAACCCCGACCCGACCTGCGGCACGTCGCCGACGCGCCCCGCGAGCGCGAACGAGCGCCCGCCCGTGGAGGTCGCCGCGGCGAACGTCTCGCCGTCGGTCGCGACCGCGCCGACGGTGTCGTGGTCGGGCGCTTCACCTTCTGAGCGCTCCCCCGCCTGATCGTCGCCGGACCCGAACCGCGTCGCGAGCCAGTCGAGGTGCTCGCGGGGCCCGCCCTGCGGCGGGTCCTCGGCCTCGTAGCGCTCCCGTTTCTCGTCGGTGAGGAGGTCGACCTCCGTCTCGATCCCGAACTCGTGAGCGAGTTCGACCGCGTGCTCGCCAGAGACGAAGATGTGCGGCGTCTCGGCGTGGACGACCCGGGCGACGCTCGCCGCGTGTTCGACGCCGGGCATCGAGCAGGCCGCGCCGACCTCCCGATCCGAGGTCATCACGCCCGCGTCGGTGCGGACGACCCCGTCGGACTGCACCGCGCCGCCGACGCCGGCGTTGAACCGCGGGTCCGATTCGAGGACGCCGAGCGCCGCCTCGACCGCGGCGAGGGGCGTCTCGGCGTCGACGCCGCGCCGGGTCGCCTCGTCGAGCGTTTCCTGTCTGGGGGCCGGCTCGTCCGGGCGCCCGCCGGCGCCGCCGTGAGCGATAACGCGCATACGCGAGGGTCTCGCGGCGCCCCAATAAGCGCCCGGAAAGCCGTGGCGAGGGCCTTCCCTCCGTCCTCCTCCCCGCCGCGCAACCCCGCCGCGCCGCCGCAAGACCTATCGTCGCCGCTCGGGGAGTCGTCACCATCGTGGCCGAACGCCGAGACGCCGCCGTCGACTCCGGGCCGGCAGTTGGCGGCCTCCCGGCCGCCGATCGCCTCCGCGCCGCGCTCCGGCCTCGGATCGGCGTCGACCCGCGCGCGCTCGCGGCGTTCCGATTCGCGCTCGGCGCCGTCCTCCTCGTCGACCTCGCGCTGCGCGCCCGGAACCTGACGGCCTTCTACACCGACGCCGGCGTACTCCCGCGGGACCTCCTCGCTGAGTCGTACCCGCTCGCGCGGTTCTCGCTGTACGCGCTCTCCGGCGAGGCGTGGGCGGCCGGGGTGCTGTTCGTCGTCGCCGCGGTCGCCGCGGTCGCGCTCGCGGTCGGCTACCGGACCCGGGTCTCGGCCGCGGTCTCGCTGGCCCTGCTCGCGTCGCTGCAGGCGCGGAACCCGTTCGTGCTCAACGCCGGCGACACGCTGCTCTGGCAGCTGCTCGGCGCCGGCCTGCTGTGCCCGCTCGGGGCGCGCTGGTCGGCGGACGCGGTCAGGCGGCGCGGGGCGCCGCGAGACGACGGGAGCCCGCCCAGAAACGCCCGCTTCGCCGGCCCCGCCTCGGCGCTCTTGCTGTCCGTCGTCGTCGGGGTGTACGTCTCGAACGCGGTCGTGAAGCTCCGCGGCGAGGCGTGGCCCGCGGGCGAGGCGGTCGAGCGGGTGTTCCGACTCACGTACCTCCACGGCCCACTCGGGGGGCTCATGCCGGAGAGCCCGGCCCTGATGGCGGCCGCTACCTACGGCTGGCTCGGGCTGCTCGTCGCCTCGCCGCTGCTCGTCGCGGCCGCCGGGCGGCTCCGGGCGGCGCTGGCCGGAACCCTCGTCGCCGCCCACCTCTCGATGGCGTTCACGCTCCAGATCGGCGTCTTCTCCGCGGTGTCGGCGATCGGTCTGTTACCCTTCTTCCCACCGTTCGTCTGGGACCGGACCGAGTCGTTGGCCGCGCCGACAGCCGGACGGTTCCGGTCGGCGGTCGCGGGGATCTCAGGGTCGCTGAGCGAGGGACCGGCCGCGATCGACCCGCCGTCCCGACTCCTCCCGGACCGACCGACCCGCGCCCGCGCCCTCGCCGCCGTCGCCGCGCTCCTCCTCGTCTCGCTGCTCGCGTGGAACGCGATGGGACTCGGCGTCGTCGCCGCGCCGGAGCCCGTCGCCGCGGTGTCCGACCCGGGCGACAGCGACTGGGACATGTTCGCGCCCTCGCCGCCCTCGACCGATTCGCTCGTGCTCGCGACCGCGACGACCGCGGACGGCGACCGAGTCGACGCGCTGTACGGCGACCCGGTCGCGGCCGACCGCCCCACGTCGGACGCTCGGGGATACCCCACCGCCCGCTGGCGGAAACACCTCTCGCTGCTGTCGGCCGACGAGCCCGAGCGCATCGACGCCGAGCGCGTCGACGCGACGCTCGCGTATCTCTGTGACCGCGCGGCGGATCTCTCGGGCGAGGAGACGGCGTCGATGACGCTCGCGTCGGTCGAGGTCGATGTCACGGGGAGCGGCGAGGTCCGGGTCCGGGAGAAGGTCCGGGTCAGGGAGATCGGGACGCGCGAGTGCCGGTGAAGATCGGGGCGTCCGACGGTCGGCGAGCGGGAGCGCTCGGACGGCCGTGTGACCACTTATCAGTCCCGCGCGCGAACCGAGCGACGTGACCAGCACGGATCAGGACCGCACGCCGACCTCCGTCCTCCTCCCGACCGTGCGCTGGGCCGACGCCTGCGACGAGGTGGCCGGACAGCTCGGCGCCCGCGACGAGCTGCTCGTGATCTGCGACACCGCCGACGACCCGGTCGCCGACCGCCGGGGAGCGACGCCGGAGGGCGTCCGGATCGTCCCCGCCGGCGAGCCCGAGGGCTGCTCCGGGAAGGCGAACGCCATCGCCGCGGGGATGGAGGCGGCCGAACACGACCGGATCGTCTGGACTGACGACGACTTCGCGCATCCAGACGACTGGCTCGCGACGCTCGACGCCGACTACGAGCGACAGGGACCGACGACGGAGGTTCCGGTCTTCGTCGGGGAAGACCCCCTCGCCCGCCTGTTCGAGCCCGCGTACGCGATCGGCGGGACCGCAGCGGTGTCGGCCGGGGGGATCGCCTGGGGCGGCGCGGTCGTCTTCGAGCGCGCCGACCTCGACCGCCCGGGGTCGGTCTCCGACGCCGCCGCGACCGCCGACGGCGCGGCGGCGGCGCTCCTCGCGGACCTCCGGCGGACCGTCAGCGACGACGGGACCCTCTCCGAGTACGTCGACGTGACCGCCGCGGACCGGACGCGGACCGTCCCCTGCGGCGGGTCGCTCCGCGGATCGCTGGAGCGGTTCGTCCGGTTCTTCCGGATCGTACGGTTCCACGCCCCGCGCGCGGCGGCGTTCAACGTCGCCCTGGCGGTCGCGTTCGCCGCGCTGTGCCTGTTCGCGCCGGTGGTCGGCGTGACGCTCGTCACCGCGACCTCGGCCGCGGTGTACGCCCGGTTCGGGATCCGCCGGACGACGTTCCTGCTCGCGGGACCCTCGGCGCTCGTCTCGCCGGTCTTCCTCGCGTACGCGCTGGCGCGGCGGACGTTCGTCTGGGGCGGCCGGCGCTACCGATGGCGGTCGCTGTTCGACGTGGCGGTGTGCCCCGTGTGACGGCGGGTCGCCCTCGAGGCCGGTCCCCGCGTAAGGCCGGCAAAGCCCGCCGATTCCGGCGCTCGAGCGCCAAGCGGCAAAGCGGCAGGCACTTTACGCGGGTCCGACAACGCACGCACGTTCATGAGCTACGAGAAGGTCGACGTCCCTGCGGACGGCGAGGCGATCGAGCTGGCGGACGAGGAGACGGGAGAGCTGACGGTGCCGGAGAACCCGATTATCCCGATCATTTACGGCGACGGGATCGGGTCGGACGTGGGACCGGCCGCCCAGAAGGTACTGGACGCGGCCGCCGAGGCCACGGGCCGGTCGATCGCGTGGATGCGCGTCTACGCGGGCGAGAGCGCCCGCGACAAGTACGGCGAG
>NZ_NSKC01000017.1 GCF_002286985.1 Halorubrum salipaludis
GATGTGGAAAGGGCTTCAAAAGCTCCGCATGTGGGCAGAAGGCTACGAACTCGGTGCTGAATGAGCGCCGGGCCGCTCATTCAGCCAAACTCACCGTGGATTCAGACCTTCCTCAAGTCTTCCAGCCTGTCTCCCAACTCGAATCCTGTGAGCTTACCTCAGAAGTGCTGTTTTCCTGACTAATCCGATTATCCTAGTCTTAATTTGGTTAATTTTTCTCGGTGAGCTTGAGTTATGGGTAAGAGACAGAGTAAAAAGGCGGGGATGTCGCGGGCCGAGGGCGGTTGCGACGGGCGCTCGCCCCCCACACCTACGTCGACCGCGACCGTGTGGGTGATCCATGAGCGACGACGCCGTCCGCTGGCTGTTGGGCGATCAGCTCAACCCCGACCTCGACGCGCTCGGCGACGCCGACGAGGTGCTGTTGATCGAGGCGCACGGCTTCGCCGACCGGAAGCCGTACCACGCCCACAAGCTGACCCTCGTGTTCTCGGCGATGCGCCACTTCCGCGAGGAGCTCCGCGAGCGGGGCCACGACGTGACGTACCTGCGGGCCGACTCGTTCGGCGAGGGGCTCGACGAGTTCCTCGCCGACCGCCCCGGCGCCGACCTCCGGCTGATGCGCCCCGCGAGCCACGGCGCCGGCGACCGGCTGCGCGAGCTCGTCGCCGCGCGCGGCGGCTCGCTGGAGCTCTCGGACAACGAGCTGTTCTGGACGACGCCCGACGACTGGCGCGAGTGGGCCGGCGAGGAGGGAACGGCGATCGGTGACGACGGGACCGCGGCCCGGACCGTCCGACAGGAGCACTGGTACCGCCACGTCCGCCGCGAGACGGGCGTGCTGATGGACGGGGACGAGCCGGTCGGCGGCGAGTGGAACTACGACGACCTGAACCGGGAGACGCCGCCGGACGGGTGGGAGCCCCCGGAACGGCCGCGGTTCGACCCGGACGAGCTCACCCGCGAGACGCACGCGTGGGTCACGGACCGGTTCGACACGTGGGGGGACGACTCGCTCGACCGATTCGCGTGGCCGGTGACTCGGGAGGAGGCCCGCGAGGCGCTCGACCGGTTCGTCCGCGACGGCCTCCCCGCGTTCGGGCGGTACCAGGACGCGATGGTCGGCGGGGAGCCGTTCCTCTCGCACTCGCTGCTCTCGCCCGCGATCAACCTCGGACTGCTCGACCCGCGCGAGGTCGTCCGCGCGGTCGAGGCCGCCTACGAGGAGCGCGGCGCCGAGCCGGGCGCCTACGAGCCCGCGGAACGCGGAGAGACGGACGCGGGCGCCACCTCCCTCGACGACTTCGGCGGGGACGGCGACGGCGACGATGACCCCGGCGCCAACGACGCCGGTGACGACGAGCCCGCCACCGACGACTCAGCCTCCGACGACCCTGCCCCGGTCCCGCTCAACGCGGCCGAGGGGTTCGTTCGGCAGGTGATCGGGTGGCGGGAGTTCGTCCGCCACGTCTACCGCGAGGCGATGCCGGAGCTGGCGGCGGCGAACCGCCTCGATCAGGACCGCGACCTCCCACCCGCCTACTGGGACGGCGACACCGACATGCAGTGTCTCGCCGAGGCGGTCGGCCACGTCCGGGAGTACGGCTACGCCCACCACATCGAGCGGCTGATGGTGCTGTCGAACGTCGCGCTGCTCTATGGAGCCGACCCCGCCGACGTGAACGAGTGGTTCCACCTCGGCTTCGTCGACGCCTACCACTGGGTGACGACGCCGAACGTCGTCGCGATGGGGTCGTTCGGGACGGACGTGCTCTCCTCGAAGCCGTACGCCGCCTCCGGGAGCTACGTGAACCGCATGAGCGACCACTGCGCCGACTGTCGGTACGCGGTCTCGCGGACCACCGGGGAGGGCGCGTGCCCGCTCAACGCGCTCTACTGGGACTTCCTGAAGGAGAACGAGGAGACGCTGCGCGGAACCGGTCGGATGGGGCTGATGTACTCGCACCTCGACGACAAGGGGGACTCGGAACTGGCCGCGATCCGCGATCGAGCGACCGCGGTCAGGGAACTGGCTGCTGAAGGAGAACTATAGGAGCTATAGGAGCGATCGACCGCCGACGCTTCCGGCGGAGCCGGTCACTCGCCGGCGGCGAGCCGGCGGATCCGGGGGAGCGCCTGCTCGTAACCGAGCGCGACGACGCCGACGTACAGCGCGAGCAGCCCCATCCCGACGGCCCACGCGCCGAGCACGAGGTCGCCGGCGGTGGCCGCCGAGAGACCGAACTGTTCGAGGAGGACGCCGACCACGGCCGCTGCGCCGGCGCCGACCGTCACCGCGAGGAGTTCGATCAGCTCGACCGCGACAGCGGGTACTTCGACCATACCCGAGGACGGCGGTCGCCGATTATGACTCTTTCGGGACGGTGGGACGCAGATGCGGGCGCTAACGGCGGAACGCGGGCGAGGGAAGCGACGACGGAACGCGGCTGAGGGAAGCGACGACGGAACGCCGCGGGGGAGCGGGTCGACCGGACTCGGGACCGCCGACGCTCACTTGAGCCCGAACGACCGCATCACCGAGTCGGCGATCCCCTTCGCGATCAGTCCGAGCCCGGCCAACAGGATCGCGACGCCGGCGCCGACGATCGGGTCGTGGACGGCCAGTATCCCGATCCCGACGAGGACGACCACGACGCCGGCGATGCCTTCCGACCCGAGGGTGTCGCGCATGTCCTCGGATCGCCGCCGTCGTGGTTTAAAAAGGACGCTTCCGCGCGAGAGCGGCCCTTTTATTTCCGGGAGCGCGTATCACCGCGTACGCATGAGCAACGGAGACGGCGGTGGCCGGAACGACCTCCGGATGCCCGACGACGACGAGGTGTTCGCGGAGGTCGTCGAGATGCTCGGCGCGAACCGGGTCAGGGTGCGCTGTGCGGACGGGAAAGAGCGGACCGCGCGGATCCCCGGGCGGATGCAGAAGCGCGTCTGGATCCGGGAGGACGACATCGTCCTCGTCGAGCCGTGGGACTGGCAAGACGAGAAGGGCGACATCTCGTGGCGCTACGAGAAGAGCGAGGCCGAACAGCTCCGCGAGGAAGGCCACCTGCAGTAGCGCGGGCGGAGCTCTCCCTCGCGATTTTTAAGTCCGAACGGTCCCGATCGGACGTATGCTCCGGCTCGCGATGACGACGGACGCCGAGACGTTCGAGCGCGTGCGCGAGCCGCTCGCCGACCGCGGGATCGCGGTCGAGCACGTACAGGCGAAAGAGCGGTCGCTTCGCGTCTCGGGGAGCGAGGACCGCGAGCCCGCCGACCCCCCGACGGGCGCCGACGGCGGGTCCGCCGCCGAGCGCGGCGAGTTCGCCGGCTTCGACGCCGGCTTCGTCTACCCCTCGCGGCTCATGGAGGGTGCCGTGGTCGACGCGCGGCTCTCCGTCCCGTGGGTGAACGACCGGGAGGCCGTCCTCACCTCACGGAACAAGGCGGGCGTGCTCGCCGCGCTCGACGACGCCGGGCTCCCGACGCCGCGGACGACCCTCGTCTCGAACCCCGTCGACGAGGCGGTCGTCACCGAGGCCGCCGCCGACTTCTCCTACCCGGTCGTCGTCAAGCCGAACTCCGCGACCCGCGGGGTCGGGGTCGCGACGGCGACCGACCTCGACTCCCTCTTGGGCGTCGTCGACTACCTGAACCTCGTCCACGACTACCGCGCGACCGGCGACAAGTCGTACCTGCTACAGGAGTTCCTCCCGGACGCGCGCGACTACCGCGCGATGGTCGTCGACGGCGCGTACGTCGGCGCCGTCGAGCGGAAGCTCCCCGCGGATGCCCTCGCGGAGGGCCGGTGGAAGCACAACGTCCACCGGGGCGCCGAGGCGACCGGGATCGACCTGCCCGACCGCGCCCGCGAGCTGGCCGAGCGGACCGCGGCGGTCCTCGGGATCGACTACCTCGGCGTCGACCTCCTGGAGACGGACGGGCGGCTCGTCGTCAACGAGACGAACGCGCGGCCGACGGTCGACGCGGCGACGAAGTACGAATCCGACTTCTACGACCGGCTCGCGGGGCTGATCGAGCGGACCGCCGCGGAGAACTGAACCGCCCGGCGACTACTCCAGATCGATCGACGCGGAGTCGTCGTCGCGGTCGAACGCGACCTCGAGCACGCCGTTGTTGAACGTCGCGTCGGCCGAGTGCTCGTCGACCGGGACGGGGAGGTCGACGGTCTCGTCGTACTCCCGCCGGTCGGACGCCGCGGAGATGGTGAGCGCCTCCCCGTCGCACTGTAAAGAGAGCTCGTCTTTCGAGACGGCCGGGAGGTCGGCGACGAGTCGCACGCCGTCCTCGGTCGTGTACGCGTCCACGTGGGTCGCCGAGCCGAAGCCGGCGTCCTCGCTTCCGGGGTTCCCGTTGGCCATCTCGTTCATCATCCGTTCGATCTCCTCGAAGAAGTCGCCGAACGGATCGTCACGGTCGTCTCTGTCCATGTCTCACGTGAGGTGGGTGACCCCGATAAGCCTTCTGTCCACGACCGTCTTCGCCGCCGTTCGGGGTCGTACGGGCGGTACGCGGCGTCTCCGGCGCTCAGATCTCGGCCCCGCTTCCCGCCCGCCGATCGCTTCGAACCCCGAGGCGGCGGGCGCGACCGAAAACCGACCGTCCGTAACAAAATCGAACGATAGTGACCGTCTCACGGCGACTCGGTCGGATTTAAGTGTCTGGGCTCTCCTTTTTCGAACATGAGTAAATCATATCTCGCCGCGGGCGACGACGTAAGCGACGACGAGGTCGTCCGGGTGGGCCTCAACGGCTTCGGCCGTATCGGGCGGAACGTGTTCCGGGCGGTCTTAGAGAGCCCGCGGATCGAGCTCGTCGGCATCAACGACGTGATGGACTTCGACGACATGGGCTACCTCGCGAAGTACGACACCGTCATGGGCCGGCTGGAGGGCGTCGAGCGCGACGGCGACGAGCTGACGATCGGCGGCACGTCGGTCTCGCTGTACAACGTCCAGGACCCCGCGGACCTCCCGTGGGACGACCTCGACGTGGACGTCGCGCTGGAGTGTACGGGCGTGTTCCGCACCCGCGAGGACGCGAGCGCGCACCTCGACGGCGGCGCCGACACCGTGATCATCTCGGCGCCCCCGAAGGGCGAGAAGCCCGTCGAACAGCTCGTCTACGGCGTCAACCACGACGAGTACGACGGCCAGGACGTGATCTCGAACGCCTCCTGTACGACCAACTCCATCACGCCGGTCGCGAAGGTGCTCGACGCGGAGTTCGGCATCGACGCCGGCACCCTCACCACGGTCCACGCGTACACCGGCTCGCAGAGCCTCATCGACGGCCCGATGGCCAAGCGCCGCCGCGGGCGGGCCGCCGCCGAGAACATCGTGCCGACCTCGACGGGCGCCGCGGGCGCCGCGCAGGACGTCCTCCCGCAGCTCGAAGGGAAGATCGACGGGATGGCGATGCGGGTCCCGGTCCCGACCGGCTCGATCACCGAGTTCGTCGTCAGCCTCGACGAGACCGTCACCGAGGAGGAGGTCAACGCCGCCTTCCGCGACGCCGCCGACTCCGGCCCGCTCGCGGGCGTCCTCGGCTATACCGACGACGAGGTCGTCTCCTCGGACATCGCCGGGCTCCCCTTCTCCAGCTACGTCGACCTGGGGTCGACGAACGTCATCGCCGGCGGGAAGCTCCTGAAGGTCCTCACCTGGTACGACAACGAGTACGGCTTCTCGAACCGGATGCTCGACATGGCCGCGTACGTCCACGACGAAGCGTAAGCGCTCGGGTCTCGTGTACCCGGTTCACTGCGGCGACGCACTGTGCAGAAACTTACCTCTAAGTACCTAATCGACGACCCCACACACATGTCCACGTTCGATACCATCGACGACCTCCCGGCAGACTCCCGCGTCCTCGTTCGGCTCGACCTGAACTCCCCGATCGAGGACGGCGAACCGCAGGACAACCGCCGGTTCGAGCGCCACGCGGAGACGGTCCGCGAGCTCGCCGACGCCGGCCACCGCGTCGTGCTCATGGCCCACCAGGGCCGTCCCGGCCGCGACGACTTCACGTCGCTTGCGGGCCACGCCGACATCCTCGCCGACCACGTCGGCCGCGACGTGGCGTTCGTCGCGGACACCTACGGCGACGACGCGCTGGAGGCGATCGACGCCCTCCGTGCGGGCGAGGTGCTCCTCCTGGAGAACACCCGGATGTGCGACGACGAGCTCCCCGAGGCGTCGCCCGCGGAGAAGGCCGAGACGGCGTTCGTGCAGACCTTGGCACCGCACTTCGACGCGTACGTCAACGACGCCTACTCGGCGGCCCACCGGAAGCACGCCTCGCTGGTCGGGTTCCCGCTCGTCCTCCCCGCGTACGCGGGCCGCGTGATGGAGACGGAGTACGAGGCCAACACCGCCATCGCGACCCGCGAGTTCGACGGCCCCGTCACCATGGTCGTCGGCGGGACGAAGGCGACCGACGTGATCGGCGTGATGGACGCGTTAGACGAAAAGGTGGACCGCTTCCTGCTCGGCGGGGTCGCGGGCGAGCTCTTCTTGCGCGCCGCGGGCCATCCGGTCGGCCACGACGTGGGCGGGATGGACCTGTTCGACGAGCAGTGGGAGCGGAACCGCGAGCTGATCGAGTCAGTGCTCGACGAGCGCGGCGACGCGATCCGGCTCGCGACCGACCTCGCGTACGAGGGCCCCGACGGCGGCCGCGCGGAGGTCGCCGTCGACGAGATCGACGAGAAGACCGACGGATATCTCGACGTGGGCTCGGAGACCGTCGCCGACTACGAGCAGCCGATCCGCGAGTCAGACGCGGTGTTCGTGAAGGGCGCGCTCGGCGTCTTCGAGGACGAGCGGTTCGCGGACGGCACCGTGGGCGCCCTCGAAGCGATCGCCGAGACCGACTGCTTCTCGGTCGTCGGCGGCGGCGACACCTCGCGGGCGATCGAGATGTACGGGTTAGACGAAGGGGACTTCTCGCACGTCTCGATCGCGGGCGGGGCGTACATCCGGGCGCTGACCGGCGAACCGCTGCCGGCGGTGGAAGTGCTGGAGGCGGCGGCCGCGGGGCAGTAGGCGGCGGATCAGTAACCCACGGATCGGAAGGCGGGAGACGGCGAAGTCGTCGTCGCGCGCTCGACGGCGACTACTCCTCGTTGAGGTCCAGGTCGAACTGCTCGTTTTCGGTGACGGGGTTGAGGACGACGCTGGTGTTCGACTCGCGGATGTCGGCGTCGGTGAGGATCGACTTGATCTGCTCGTTCATCCCGTCCGTGTCGGTGAACTTCCCGATCGCGATCACGTCGTAGTCGCCGGTGACCTCGTAGACGCTCACCATCTGTTTCTCCTGACGGAGCTTCTCGGTCACGTCGGGCAGCGCGCTCCCCTCGACCTTGAGCTGGAGCACCGCGGTCACGTCGTAGCCGAGCTTGTCGTAGTCGACGATGGGCGTGTACCCCTGGATCACGCCCTCGTCTTCGAGGTCGCGGAGGTGGTTCGACACCGTCGTCACCGATACGTCGAGCTCGTCGCCGAGGCTCCTGAGGCTCGCCCGCCCGTTGCTCAGAAGGGAGTTGACCAGCTTCGCGTCGAGGTTTTCGTACGTCATCACACCTATCCACGTCGTCAGGGGTTTATAATTTTACGAACGTCCAGCATTCTTGCGCGACTGGCGGTTCATGCGCCAAGCGATAAGGCCTTTATACTGGCAGATAACGAATGAACCGTCCAGAACATGACGGACGAACACGCGAAACCGGACGGCGGCCTCACGGCCGAAGAACAGGCGGTACTCGACGAGATCGAAGAGGAGAACGTCGATTTCCTGCGGCTCCAGTTCACCGACATCCTCGGCGTCGTCAAGAACGTCTCCGTGCCCGCACACCAGGCGGAGAAGGCGTTCACCGAGGGTATCTACTTCGACGGCTCCTCCATCGAGGGGTTCGTGCGCATCCAGGAGTCGGACATGCGGCTCGTTCCCGACCCTGACACGTTCGCCGTGCTCCCGTGGCGCAGCGACGGGAGCGGCGACAGCGGCGCCGCGCGACTCATCTGTGACATCGTCACCACGGAGGGCGAGCCCTTCGTCGGCGGTCCGCGTCAGGTCCTCAAGAGCGTCCTCGAGGAGGCCGAGGAGATGGGCTACTCCGTCTCGATCGGTCCCGAGCCGGAGTTCTTCCTGTTCGAGAAGGACGAGGACGGCAACGCGACGACGATCCCGCACGACAACGGCGGCTACTTCGACCTGGCCCCGAAGGACCTCGCGTCCGACGTGCGCAAGGAGATCATCTTCACCCTCGAGAAGATGGGCTTCGAGATCGAGGCCTCTCACCACGAGGTCGCCGAGGGCCAACACGAGATCAACTTCAAGTACGACGACGCGCTCTCGACGGCGGACAACATCGCGACGTTCCGCGCCGTCGTCCGCGCGGTCGCGGAGCAGCACGACCTGCACGCGACGTTCATGCCCAAGCCGATCGCCGACATCAACGGCTCGGGCATGCACAGCCACATCTCGCTGTTCGACGAGGACGGCAACAACGCCTTCGCCGACAACGGCGACGAGTTCAACCTGAGCGAGACCGCCTACCAGTTCATGGGCGGCATCCTGAACCACGCGCCCGCGTTCACGGCCGTCACCAACCCGACCGTGAACTCCTACAAGCGGCTGGTGCCCGGCTACGAGGCGCCCATCTACGTCGCCTGGTCCGACACGAACCGCTCGGCGCTCGTCCGCGTTCCCGACGCCGCGGGCGTCTCCGCGCGCTTCGAGGTCCGCAGCCCCGACCCGTCCTGTAACCCCTACCTCGGCATGGCGTCGCTCATCGCCGCCGGCCTCGACGGGATCAAGACGGGCGCCGACCCCGGCGACCCGGTCCGCGAGGACATCTACGAGTTCGACGACGCGAAGCGCCAGGAGTACGGCATCGAGACGCTGCCGCCGAACCTCGGCGCGGCCGTCGAGGAGCTGGAGACCGACGAGGTGCTCCAGGAGGCGCTCGGTCCGCACACCTCCGAGAAGTTCGCCGAGGCGAAGTCCCAGGAGTTCAGCGAGTACCTCACCCAGGTGTCGCAGTGGGAGGAGGACCGCTACCTCGAGACGTTCTGAGGGGCTGAGGCGGCGACGCGGTCGCGGTTTTCACGGTTCTTGCTGTTCTCGCGGTTTTTTCAGCCGTCCGGTTTCGCGTTGCGCGGGGTTTTCGGCCCTCGGCGGGTCGGTCCGTGTCGATCGCGTGGACTCGAGGAACGATCGATAACGGGAGTACGTGAATCACCGCGGTGGGACGGTTGTTTATAAGCGGGTTGTGGTGTTGCTGTCAGCTGTTTATAAGTGAGTGACGTGTTCGTGGTGACGGCCTGCAAAGCCCCAGTCGCCGAGGGCGGCGCAGGCGACGGAAGCACTGGAAGGAGGGAGCGCTAGCGACCGACTGAAGCGCGCAACGAGCGTGCGCCGCCCTCGGCGACTGCCCCTTTGAGTCCCCACCCGACCGCAGACCGCAGCCTCACGCCTCCCCAGCCTCGTCGCTGGCGCCTTATAAGCCGCCAGCGACTCCCTCGCGCGTGCTCCTCGGCCGCGAAGCGGCCTCAGAGGCACGCGCCACCGCGCCGTTGTTTATAAACGATCGCCGCCGTCGCCCACATTGCTCTTAAATATCCTCTCGTGACCACGGCTCTGCAACACTCATTCCTGCCGTCTATCGCGGCGTTTCCCGTGGAACCCGCTCAGTCCCGGGCTCCCGACAGCCTCCCGATCCGCTCCGGGAGGGCCGGCAGCGCGACGACGGCGGCCACGGCGGCGGTCGTCGCGGCCAGCGTGACGCCGAGCGTCCCCGCGAGCGCGTACGCGCCCACCCAGAGCCCGCCGGTGACGGCGAGCGCGGGGACCGCGATCCGGACCGGGACCGCGGGCTCGTCGCCGCCGACGACCCGCCAGCCGATCGCGCCGCCCGCCCCGGTGGCGATCCCGATCCCCGCCTCGACCACCTCGCCGGTGTGTCCGCTCGCGACGGCGACGGCCAGCGCGCCGACCGAGACGATCGCCGCCAGCAGGAAGGGGAGCGTGGGATCGAGCGCGGCGGTCGGGGACGAGGCCCTCGACGCGGCCGAGCCGCCCCGGAGCCGCGGGTCGCCGGCGAGCCACAGCGAGCCGAGCACGACGCCGCCCCCGACGGCCAGCCCCGCGAGCACGTCGACGACGTAGTGGACCTCGATGGCGACCCGCGACGCCGCGACGGCGACCGCGACCGCGCCGCCGGCGAGGAGCCGCTTCCGCGCGGTCCACGCCCGGTCGTACACGAGCGCCAGCGCGAGGTACGCCGCCGCGCCGCCGGTGGCGTGACCGCTCGGGAAGCCGAAACCGTCGGAGAGCACCTGCGCCTCGTACCACGCCGACAGGAGGCCGGGGAGCCACGTCGGCACGTCCGCGGGACCGACCGCACCGGGCGGGCGGGGGACCGCGAACCACGCCTTGCCGAGCGCGGTGGCAGCGTACGCGCAGGTGACGGCCGCGATCGCGGTCGCGCCGGCTCGACGGGGGGCAGCCGCGAGCCGGTCGCCGGCGAACCAGTAGCCGACCGCCAGCAGCCCGAACAGGAACCACGGGTCCGCGAGATGGGTGACGGCCGCGAAGACGACGACGACGGCCTCCGGGAGCGCGTCGACGAGAGAGGTCTCGCCGATCCCGCGCTCCGCGCCGACGAGTCCGGTCATCGTTCCGCTCACCGGCTAGTCGTCGCCCCGGTCGCGGGCGTAATCGAGCGCCTTGCCGGGCGTTTCGAGCAGGTTGAGGCCGATGCCAACGATGATGAAGAGGGTGTACAGCCCGAGCGTCGACAGCCCGAGGATGAGCATCGCGGCGATGGCGTACGCCCCGTCCAGGAACGAGAACGCGCCGAGAATCAGCACCGTGCCGTACAGGAGCACGAGGTACGGTCCCCAGCCGCGGGCGTGGCCGCGCCGCATCCGCGATCGGACGTACCGCTTCAGCTCCGACTCGACGGCCGGCTTGTCGACGGTGCGTCGCTCGACGTCGTCCTCGAACGCGTCGAACTCCGCCCGCAGCCGGCTCACCTCCTCCTGTAGCGCCGCCACGTCCGGCGCTCCCGCCGGGCGTTCCTCGTCCCCGGCGTCGCCCGCGCCGTCCGACTCACCGTTCATATCCGTGGGTCGGCCGCGGTCGTGTTGTAACTGCCGGTCCGTCTCGTCGTCGTCGCCGTCGCCGTCGGGGCCGGCGATCCCGCCGCTCCGCCCCGCGAGGACGACGTTGACGACGCCGCCGACCACGACGACGACGGCGGCGAGGTACAGCCACGTGACGAGAAGGAGGATGCCGCCGATCACGCCGTACACCTGGTACTGGCCGGCGCTCGCGGCGTACACCTGAAAGCCGGCCTGCAGCAGCGTCCAGCAGACGGCGGCGAAGACGGCCCCCGGGAGCGCCTCCCGGACCCCGATGGCGGGCTGCGGGAGGAGGTAGTACATCGGGAGGAAGACGACGGCGAGGAAGGCGGGCAACGCGAGGACGCTCGCGGCCCCCAAGAGGGGGACTCCGTCGGCGGCCGCGACGAACGCGCCGACGGCGACCATCACGCCGATCCCGACGCCGACGCCGAGCACGACCGAGGCGGCGTCGGCCAGCTGCTTGAGGAAGTCCGGCGACTCGTCGCCGCCGTACAGCTCGACGAAGACCGTGTCGAGCCCGCGGAACACCTTCAGCGTCGACCAGAGCAACACCGCCAGCCCGAGCACGCTCGCGCCGGTCCGCCCGCCGGCGGAGGAGACGGCGCCGACGACGGCCTCCTCGCCGGCGGGCGTGAGGAACTCCCCGGCCGCCGCCACGAGCTCGGCCGCGATCGCCTCGCCGAAGACCGCGCTGGCGACGACGATGAGCAGGAGCAGCGCGGGGATCAGCGAGACGAACGCGTAGTAGGCGATGGCGGCGGCGAGGAACGTCACCTGCCGGTCGAGCGCGGTGTCGACGACGCGGCGGACGGTTCCGAGCGCGGCGGTCGAGTGACGGGACACGCTCGCGGGTTCGGGCGACGGCGACAAAAGCGGGGCGGATGCGGGCGCCTCCGGTGGACGAGGCGGTAGGGAGGGAGGAGAGGCAGAGGCGGGTCGGAGCCGTCAGTCGCCGCCGAGGACCGCCTCGCGCATCTCGGGAATCGACGCCGTGCTCTTGACCGCCGTGCCGCGGTAGTGCGCGCGGCTCGCCTCGTGGCCCGCCCCGCGGAGGCGCTCGACGAACTCGTCCATCCCGATGGCGGGCTCGCCCCACTCCTTGTACAGCCGGTGCTGGTCGTAGTGCGTGGGGGTGTCGAGCTCGCGCGCGACGGTGCCGAGGAGCTTCCGAGCGCGCTTCGCCTCGCCCATGTCGTCGGTCACCTCGCGGCGGACCGCGCGGGTGAACTCGGGGTCCGCGACCGCGCCGAGCCAGAGCGGGCCGGCGGTGAGCACGCGGTCGCTCCCGCAGGCGGGACAGGCGTCGACGGGGTCCGCGATCAGCCCGCGGGTCGGCTCCCGCCAGAGGCAGTCCTCGCAGTGATCGATGTACCCGAGCTCGTCGACGCAGCCGTCGGCCGCCTGCGCGCCCGACTCCAGTTCGAGGTAGGTCCGGGCGTAGTGACGCGAGACGTGCGAGACGATCGGGCGCGCCGCCTTGTCGTAGCGCGCGGCGGTCCGGACCAGCGCGGAGATCAGCGTCCGGAGGCCCATCTCGGGGTGGTAGTCGGTGTTTCGCGGGACCGCGCCGTACTTCCGGATCCCGCTGTTGAGGTGGGCGCCACACAGCGGCGCGGTGTCGGTCGCGGTGACGCAGACGAGGTTGCGGCCGTTCGCCAGCGCGGCGTCCGCGAAGGGGATCGGGGTCCCGTACGGGTCCAGATCCACGATATCGAAGGGGCCCTCGTCGTACAGCAGCGCGTTGACGTCACGGTGGGCGGTCTCGCCGTCCAGGCCGTTGGCGGCGAGGTTCTCGGCCGCCAGCTCGACCGCGTCGGGGTCCACGTCGGCGCAGGTGACGTCGTACCCCTCGGCGGCGGCGCGGACGCCGCGGACCCCGGAGGCCGCCATCGCGTCGAGGTACGACGCCGCGCGCGGCTCGCGGTCGCGGTACGCGCGCAGCACCGCGACGGTCACGTCGCGGTTCAGCTCCTGCGTGGGGTTGAAGAAGACTCCGCCGCCGGTGCCCTCGCTGGCCCCGTCGCGGGCCTCCGGAACGGAGACGGTGAGACCGCCCTCCTCGATGTCCATACCCCGCGTTCGGCCATCCGCCACAAAAGGACCCCGCTCCGCGCGCCGGGCGGAGCATTCGCCCTCCGTTCCCGACCGCGAAGCGGGAGTTTTAGCCCGTCAGCCCGGAAAGGGGGACACATGACTACCACGTGGAGCCGACGGGCGGACATCGGCGGCGGAGCGACTCGCGGACGCGTCGCGGTCTCGGCGGAGGGCGGACGATGGTGAGTCCCGCCCGCGTCGACGCGATCACCGACATCGCCTACGGCGCGCTGATCGTGCTCTCGATCGCACTCATCGCGACGCTCAACGCGAACGACATCGGGGTGGCGTTCGGGATCGGGGTGTTCGCCTCTTACGTCGTCCACGTCGTCTGGAAGATGGCCCGGTTCGACCCGGACTGGATGACCCGCGAGGTCGCCGATCAGGTTGGCAAGGAAGTGGAGAAGAGCGTGGGTGAAACCGTCAACAAGGAGGTCGAAAAGAGCGTGGGCGAGACCGTCAACAAGGAGGTCGAAAAGACGGTGGGCGACACGGTCAGCAAGGAGGTCGAAAAGAGCGTTGGCGAGACCGTCAGCAAAGAGGTGGAGAAGAGCGTGGGCGACACGGTCAGCAAGGAAGTCGAGAAGACGGTCGGCGACACGGTCAGTAAAGAGGTCGAGAAAACCGTTGGCGAGACCGTCAACAAGGAGGTCAGCGAGGTCGCCGACGAGGTCACCGACAGCGTCAGCGAGGAGGTCACCGGAAAAGTCGAGGAGACGGTGGGCGAGAAGGTCGAGGAGACCGTCGAAGAAACCGTCGAGAAGACCGTCGAGGAAACGGTGGGTGAGAAGGTCGAGGAGACCGTCGAAGAAACCGTCGAGAAGACCGTCGAGGAGACGGTGGGCGAGAAGGTCGAGGAGACCGTCGAAGAAACCGTCGAGAAGACCGTCGAGGAGACGGTGGGCGAGAAGGTCGAGGAAACGGTCGGTGAAACGGTCGAAGAGACGGTGGAGGAAACGGTAGACAAAAAGGTCGAAGAGACGGTGGAGAAGACCGCCGACGAGAAGGAGTCCGGCGGCTCGTAGTCGGCCGGTCCGCGAGCGACCGCGGCGCGGAGTGAACGGTATTTCCCCGGCCGTCCGCGATCGACCCGTGGAGTTCAGCGTCGTCCGAGCCGACGAGCCTCGCGGACGTGCGCGTCACCGCGTACTCTGAGGACGAGTACCGGACCGCCGCGGCGATCGCGGACCGAGTTCGCTCGAGGAACGAATGACCTCCGACCGCGCGCGCACCGGGTCGCGTACGACTCGCGTACGACTCGCCGCCCGCGACGAACGGGGTCCGTCGGCGTGGGTGGCCGTGACCATCCGTCGTTTTGGCCCGCTCTACTGATGGCGGATATAACGATTCCAGAGTGCCCTATAAACGTTCTAAGAGCCCTTGAACAGTTTTTAAACGATCGGTGAAACCCGGTGAACGGTCCGAAACTCACCGCCGAGACCGTTAATCCGGCTAAAGACGCGGCAACGCTCTGGCCCTTATATGCTACCGGCGCTCCATGCGTCGAGCGAAGACGGTGTTCCCCATGTCAAGCCAAACGTCCTCCTCATCGATCCGGGCGCCGATCCAGATCGGGTCCAGCCTCTCGACCGCCTGCCGGAACAAAGCGATCGCGGGCGTTCGCGCCGCGGCGTTCTGGGCGGCGATCGTCCTCCCCCTCGCGTACGTCCCCGCGGCGTACGGCGCGATGGGCTTCGACGGCGCGTGGAGCGCCCTCGCGCTCATCGCCGTCCACGCGGCGTGTATCGCGCTCGGTCACGAACACGACACCCCCTCCACCCACGCATGAGTACCACGCACACCTCCGCGCAGACGGCCGACCAGCCCACCGAATCGACCGCCTCGAAGGCCGATCGACTCGCCGCGTTCCTGCGCGAGGAGGCGGCCGACGGCGAGACGTACTTCAAGGCGAAGTTCATCAGCGACGACGTGGGGCTCTCCCCGAAGGAGATCGGCGCCCTGATCGTGCAGCTCCAGGACTCCGTACAGGACCTCGAGATCGAGAAGTGGTCGTACACCGGCGCGACGACCTGGCGCGTCTCGACGGCGTAGCGCTCGCGCCCGGGGAACCCGACCGCTCGACGTGCCCCCCGCGAGCGTCGAGAATCGGTCAACGCTTTGTGTGACGGTTGCGATCGGGAGACATGGATCGACTGGCGTGTTACGACTGCGGCGAGACGTACCCGTTCGGGGAGGCCGCCCGGTGTTCCTGCGGCGAGCCGCTCTGGTTCGAGACCGACCCCGACGCCGTCTCCTGGCCCGATACCGGCGGACGCGGCGCCGAAGCTGGGGCCGCCGGCCACGACTCCCTCTGGCGCTACGAGTCCGTCCTCCCCGCGGCGACGCCCGTCGGTCTCGCCGCGGCCGCCGGCGGCACGCCCCTCCTGCGAGCGCCGTCGATCGAACCGGCGGACGGCCCGCGACTGCACCTCAAGCTCGAGGGCACCAACCCGACGGGGAGCTTCAAAGACAGGGGGACGGCGGTCGGGATCGGTCGCCTTGACGGACCGATCGGGACCGTCTCGCACGGGAACATGGCGCTGAGCGTCGCCGCCCACGCGGCGGCCGACGGCCGGGAGGCGGTGATCCTCGTCGCCGAGGACACGCCTGACTCCCGGCTGGCGATGATCGCTCAGCACGACCCGCACCTGTTCCGGGTCCGCGGCGACTACGGGCGGCTGTACGAGGACACCCTCGAACGCGACCTCGGCGTCGCGTTCCTGAACTCCGACAGCCCCCTGCGGGTCGCCGGACAGAAGACCGTCGCGTACGAGATCTGCGAGGCGTTCCGCCCGGACGCGCCCGACGCGATCGTCCTGCCGGTCAGCAGCGGCGGGCAGGCGAGCGGGGTCTGGAAGGCCCTCCGAGAGCTGCGCGCGGCGGGCCTGATCGAGGCCGTACCGCGGATCTACCTCGCGCAGGCCGCGCGCTGCGACCCGATCGCGCGAGCGTTCCGACGCGGCGCGGCGCGCGTCGAGCCCGTCACCGGAGAGCCCACCGCCGCCGTCTCGATCAACAACGCCGATCCGCCGAGCGGGAACCGGGCGCTGGCGGCGGTCGAGGCCACGGACGGCGCGGTCGCCTCCGTCTCGGAGGACGCGCTGCTGGCCGAGACGGACCGACTCGCGGCCGACGCCGGGATCTCCGTCGAACCGTCCTGTGCCGTGGCGACGGCCGCCGTTCGCGACCTCACCGAGTCCGGCGACCTCGGTCGAGACGAGGACATCGCCGTAATCTTGACCGGGTCGGGGTACAAGTACGGAACGCCCGGCGCCGGTACCCCGTCGGTCCGCGAGATCGACCGCGAGGACGTGCCCGCCGCGGTTCGAGAACTCTCTACGTGAGTCGGCTCCCGGCTTTCTCGTACGACGGCCTTTCCCGTGTGGCGCGTCTCCCGTTCGTATGCCGATAGCTACTGGCGATTCCGTGACCCTGGAGTACACTGGCCGACTCGACGACGATACGGTGTTCGACACCTCCCGGAAATCCGTCGCCGAGGAGACGGGCCTCGCCGAGGCCCAGCCCGAGCGAGAGTACGCGCCGCTGACGGTCGAAATCGGCGAGGAACAGGTCATCGAGGGGATGGAAGAGGGACTGATCGGCTTAGAGGCCGGCGAGACGGACACCCTGACGATCCCGCCCGAGAAGGCCTACGGCGAGCCCAGCGACGACCAGATCCAGGAGTTCGAAACCGCGGAGCTCAAAGAGATGCTCGGTGGCCAGACGCCCGAGGAGGGCGCCTACCTCGAGGCCCAGAACGGCAGCCAAGGCGAAGTCGTCCACGTCGACGATGAGGTCGTCCGGGTGGACTTCAACCCACGCCTCGCCGGCGAAACGCTGACGTTCGACGTCGAAATCGTCGACGTCAACTGAGACCGAACGCGGTGACGACTCTGCGGTCGTCCGTTGGTTCCCGGTTCACTCGGCGAAACCGCTGACCTACTCGTACTCCTTCAAAACCAGCAGGGAAACGTATGGGTTGGGGCGGATTCGAACCGCCGGCCTCGCCGCCGTCGGGCGATTTGCCAATCGCCCTCGGCGGCGCACAGCAAAGGACGGTCCCAAATGCGTAACCGACCGGCAATCACCGTGTCGCGAGTATCCGCCCGGTACTGTGGGTGGTTCAAGAGCAACCATGCCACACAGTATGCCACCCGAGGAAGCAGTCGAAAGGTACCTCGCCGAACGAAAGCCCGAGGTCTCCAGCTCCACGCTTCGGAACCATCGGTACGCTCTGAAGCGATTCTTAGAGTGGACCGACGAGGCGGGAGTGGAAGACATCTCGAAGCTCAACGGCTTCCATATCCACGACTTCAAAATGTACCGCCGGGAGACCTCCGACGTTAACGAGGTCACACTCCGCAACAACCTCTCGGTCATCCGCGTCTTTACACGCTGGCTCGAATCGATGGAAGCCATCGAGGGAGACATCGCGGACAAAATCCAGATACCCAATCCCGATGAGGACGCGCGCGACGAGAAAATCGAGCGTGAGACCGCTCACAACATCCTCGAATATCTCACCAAGTACGAGTACGCATCGCTCCGGCACGTCCTCTTCGCGCTCCTGTGGGACACAGGCTTCCGACTCGGCACGGTCCGCGCCTTGGACCTCGAAGACTACCACTCCGAGGAGCAGTACGTCGAGGTGAAGCATCGACCCGATGAGGACACGCCGCTCAAAAACAAGGGTGAGGCTGAACGAGAAGTGAACCTCCACGATTGGGTCTGTGAGGCTATCGACGACTACATCGAAATAAACCGCCCCGATGTGGAGGACGATTACGGTCGCAAACCGCTCATTACAACCCAGCACGGACGACCGGCTGGAACGAATCTTCGACAGAATATCAACGCACTCACTCGACCTTGCCACTACACGAACGAGTGCCCACACGACCGGGAGATAGACGAGTGTGAAGCGGCTGGCGGGTACAATCAAGCCCAGCGGTGTCCCTCATCGGTCCCGCCGCACACGATTCGGCGAAGCGCGATAACCGCGTGGCTGAACGACGGTTTCGCTAAGGAGCTGCTGTCCGGTCGGATGAACGTCAGACCGTCAACGCTGGACAAGCACTACGACGCTCGGACAGAGAGCGAGAAGCGCGAGTTACGACGAGAGGCGTTTGATATGAACGAGGAATAACCAGATACTTTGGGAAACAGATAATTCCGTATATTTTATGCCCTAATGGAGCTGTCTCAGATTTATTTCGTATGATTATGCGGTAGGATTCCCAACCCCGTTCAACCTATGGATTTGACGACCGAGACCTTGGACAAGCACTACACCACACGGCAAAATAGAAGCAGATGGAACGCCGGGAGAATTACCTCGTAGACATCAAGATTCGTAAAACCGGAGGTACCTTGACGGCCAGTTAGCGAACTTTCACGTCGATGTTTACATCGGATGAGTCCACGTTCTCGACCCGCCGAGTGCGTTTCAATTCCGGCGACCACCACAAGTATGCCTTCAATTGTCTCCAAACTGTCGGATATGCCCTTGTAACTTCGAGGCCACCATCTTCCATTTCTATCGTAATCTTCCCTTGACGAAGGCCGTGGGTTCGACATGCCACAGTGTACCTAATTTCGTGAGTCTTCTCTTCTTTGAACACTGCCTCACCATAATACAGTTTGAACGTGTCCTGCTCGTAAACGACACCCTCAAAGAACACATCATGGCGGCTTCCCGCTCCGACATATCCCATCTTCCGACCGCTTCGAGTGTCCACCATCGTGGTCGGCACATCGTAGTCTTCGACCGGGTGGTCGGGAGTGTCTAAGTCGGTATCAAAATGAAAAGCGTCAAGCGCAAATGTTAGTTGTACGTCTTCTGCGAACCGATTTCCAGCATTAACCAGATACAGGCCGATGTTGGCGTCATATCCTTCGCCATCTTCTCTTTGTGAATACCCGTTATTATCTAAATCAACGTCGAGGAACAGTTCCGGTCTAAGATAGACAAATCGATAGATGGAAAGAAATAGCGCCCCGACGGCGGCGAAAACACCGGCTTCCTTACTAAACAGTCTGTCACCAATCGGCTGAGCCAGACCACCAATTGTAGAATCTGAACAGAACCGTATCGCCAATCCTGTGACTAATACAGCCGCAAGGAGGCCAGCCCACCTGTTTATTAAAAGTCGCTTGATGAACCTGCGTAGAGAGTACATGTCGGCAAATCATATTCGACCGGCATCAATCTTCATACCGGACGGGAATCTCTCATTTCAATAGAAGTTACTCTGTTTGAACACGACGAAATCAATATACGACGACACAAGACAGTCTAATACCGCCCACCTGAATCGAGAAACCACTCCAATACTCTCAACCACCGAATTGGGGCACCAATAGTCACTAACGCGGCACCGAAGAAAATCATCCAGAGGCCTGCTTCACTCTGGTAGTAGAGAATTTGATTTGCCCCCGCTACTTCGAATAACGCCCCAATAAATCCGAACGGCCCCGCGATGACGGTCGCACCAGCAATTCCGAGAAGCGTAACGATGCCGGGAAGTGAAGTAATCAGGCCTGCCATTAAGTTGAGTGAGAGTGAAGTGGCGGGTTCTGTAGCGGGTGCCACTTCCCGAGCAGAGCGAATGATGATTCCACCGACAGTCGCCACCAATGTCAGCACCATCCCACCGATGGCTTCGGTAACACGAGCGCTGAAACGGTCTACAAGATTCATATTAATTACGTGGGGACGAAAGTAAATAACACCGTTTCTGTGACTTTACGTGGTGAGGCGGGGATGTGTCTGACAGAAATCCTATTATTTATATTTTTACTAACTGAAATTAAGTATTGTTGGTGGATTCACAGGTATTATTTATTTAGCGTATAACCGGAATGTGTGTCTATACAAGATACAATTCGCAGTCGGCCGCCGAGTGAAGGAGAAAAGCAAGTAGCCAAGCAACAGGCGAAAGTATTAGATAATCAAATTGAACATTTATTATCAGTTTACGAGTTTGTTCAGGAATATAATCAATTGGGAATTGAACCTGATGAACTTCACCGGAGATTATTCCAAAGGACATCATTGACTCCGAGAGGATTCAAGATGAGGATGACAAAGGCGAGTCGTGTCCCGGAAGTCATCGGGCCGATGCTGGAAACGAAAGAGTACTATCAGGATATTCGACAAGACCTGAGCGTAGAGGATTACGATGAGTATATAGAAATCAGTTTTGAAGAGGTTTTTTCTGAGCAGGACTTTGAGTATAACCAAGACCTCCAACTGATACTTGAGGAGTCAAGAGCTGCGGTTTTTACAGAAAATCAACGAGACGAATTATCAGAGTTCTATTCAACTATAGACTCTACTACGTTTGACGAAGTTGCGAGACATTTTGATAAGATGGCAGAATGGTATGAATCGGCCTTGTTAGAAGAAAATCTGATTTCAGAGGGGGAAAAGCACACACCTTCTCTTGCTGTATTAATCGGGTTATGTATTGTCTATTTAACTGGAATGTTGATGATGGCAATTGGATATTATGAGGAGGATGGATTCAAAATGTTGACCGGAATGAATGCCCTCGCAATGGGATTCTTAGCGTTTGCCGCTCTGTAAGTTCAGACAAGGGTGAGAAACTCCATCACGTTCCACCGCAGAACATATCACACCGCCGCGGAACACTACTTGTATGACTCTCTCGCTGAACGAACTGGAAAATCACCTATTCAAATGCGCTGATATAATCCGCGACGCCGTCGACCCCACAGACTACAAGGAGTTTATTCTCCCGCTCGTCTACTACAAATCAATCTCTGACGAATTCGAGAAACAGTACGCCGAAAACGTCGAGGAGTACGGCGAGGACTTCGCACGCCGAAACGACCTCTATAGTATTCCTGTTGTTCCCGAAGGCTATCTGTGGGAAGACGTGCGTGCTGTCTCGGACAACATCGACCAAGCCCTAAACGAAGCGTTCGATGCGCTCACCGAGGAAAACCCGCAGCTCACGGGTATCTTCCGCGCTGACTACATCGACGCCGACGCACTTGACGACGACCGACTTGGCAAGCTCGTCGAACACCTCTCGACCCACGACCTTGACCGTGACAGTGTTCCGCCGGACATGCTCGGTGAGGCGTACATGGACCTTGTCCGGCACTTCGCGGAGGAAGAAGGCAAGTCCGGCGGGCAGTTCTTCACGCCGCCGCACATCGTCAATCTCTGCGTCCGCCTCGTGGATGAGTTTGAGGACGGGATGACGTTCCACGACCCCACAGTCGGCTCCGGCGGGATGCTCATCGAGGCCGCCCGCTACTACCGTGAGGAGCAGGGCGGCGACCCAACGAAACTCACGTTTACCGGGCAGGAAATCAACCCCGACATCGCGGCCATCGCCAAGATGAATCTCTCCATTCACGGACTGAACGGAGAGATTGAACGCGAGGACTCGCTCTCGAATCCAGCGTTCACCGACGAAGACAATCAAGAACTCACTCGCTTTGACCGGGTTCTTGCGAACTTCCCGTTCTCAGCGGATTGGGCGAAGGACGACCTCCAAGATGACCCATACGGGCGTTTTGACTGGCACAAAAAACTCCCGCGTGCCGACCGCGGGGACTACGCCTTCATTATGTCCATGGCGAAGCAGCTCAAGCGGCCCGAACGCGATGAGGCCGGGGGTAAGGCCGCTATCGTCATCCCTCACGGCGTGTTGTTCCGCAAGCACGAGTCACGGTATCGGAAGCCGATGCTGGAGAACGATATGGTGGAGACCATCGTCGGGCTTCCCGAGAACCTGTTCCAGAACGTCTCGATTCCCTCTGCTGTCCTCGTGTTGAACACAGACAAGCCAGCCGAACGCGAGGGTGAAGTACAGTTCATCCACGCCGCTGACGAAGCGTTCTACAAGGAACTGTCGAATCAGAGCGAACTAACGGACGAGGGAGTTGACCACGTCGTTGATAATTTCCGAGGGTGGACAACCGAGGAGCGTGTGAGCCGAACGGTATCGCTCGATGAGATTCGAGAGAACGACTACAACCTCAATATCGCGCTGTACGTCGATACCACGGAGCCAGAGGAGGATATTGACGTGGAGGAAGAACTAGTGAAGTTACGCGAGTTACAGGCCGAACGTGATGAGATTGAATCGACGATGAGCGAGCATATGGAGGCGTTGAACTATGAGTGAGAATTCGACATTAGATGAGTTCACTACCGGAGGAAAAGAACCACATACCAAGGATACAATCGACGCTGTCCCCGTATCTACAGTTGAATCAAGCCTTGATGAAACCTCAGTAGGCCAGATTCCTGACGGCTGGATAGCGACGAGGCTCGGTGATATTGCTGAGGAAACAGAGTATGGTCTAACTGAAACAGCCGAGGATTATGACCCTGAGAAACCTCGGTATATCCGAACTCAGGATTTCGACGATTTCGGAGGTCTAAAAGAAAACAGTAAGGCAAGTCTTTCTCGCGAGAAAGCAAGGGACGGTATGCTTGAGGGAGGAGATTTGTTATTTGCTCGGAGCGGGTCAATTGGCGCGTCACTTGGGAAAACGTATCTCTATGATACTGATGACGGGGACTGTTGCTTCGGTGGCTACTCTATTCGCCACCGGCTCCAAAATGAAGGGTTAAATCACAAGTATATCTCACAGTATACGCTGAGCAACCAGTACTGGGATTGGGTTCACCGCCGTGCCAAGACGACTGCTCAATCAAATATTAATACGGGTGAGTACGGGTCGCTACTGATACCAATTCCACCACTCCCCGAACAGCGCAAAATCGCCACCATCCTCTACACCATTGACCAAGCGATTGAGAAGACCGAGAAAATCATTGAACAGTCTTTGAGAGTTAAGAAAGGCTTAGTACAATATCTATTAACAGTAGGAGCACACGAACATTCTACTTATGAAAATTATCGCTTGGGGCCAATTGACCTGACAAAGCCAGAAGATTGGGAACTGAAATCATTCGAGGATTTCTCGTTTAGAGTCCAGGACGGGCCGCATATCACACCAGATTACGTGGATGAGGGTATCCCCTTCGTATCGTCTCAAAATGTGAATCCATTTCGGGAGAACTTCGATTATTCAAAATATGAGAAGTACATCTCGGAAGGAACGTATAAAGAAATCAATCAGAACTGTAGGCCAGAGAAGGGCGATTTGATTATTTCACGTCGTGCGACAATTGGGCCTACTCAATTAATTCGTCATAATGACCAGTTCGGATTCTTTGTGGGGGTTGCGATAATCAAGACCAATGATACTGTTTACAATTCGTTTTTAGAACAGTTGTATGTGTTTACCCCGAGGTCTCGACAGCCGGCACAGCGTGAGCTCGTGAGATCATCTCATTGCTGCTGACGACTCGGCGAAGTTCTTCGTAGGGATTGCGTCCCTGCTGGCGCCACGTCGCCAGCAGGGACAAGACCGTCTCGTGAACGAACATTCCTCGGTCGTTACGGAGCGTTCCGATGATTTTCCGGAGAACAACAGGTTCACGAAGTGCGTTCTCAGCCGCATTATTCGTCGGGGAGACCGCT
>NZ_NSKC01000018.1 GCF_002286985.1 Halorubrum salipaludis
CACTCACAGGTTGGTCGTGATGGAGACGATCAAGCAAGACGCCACGGACCTCTTGCCGAAGATCGTTGGCGTTGCGCTGGACGTCGGAAAGCAATGTGTAGAGGTTCACGAGTGTCGGCACGTCTAGTTCGGTGAGTGACGTCACATCGTGCTGCTCGAGCGCGTCGATC
The DNA here is from genome assembly GCF_002286985.1 of Halorubrum salipaludis. Lineage (GTDB taxonomy): Archaea > Halobacteriota > Halobacteria > Halobacteriales > Haloferacaceae > Halorubrum > Halorubrum salipaludis. The sequence goes on from NZ_NSKC01000018.1 coordinate 171, forward strand.
AACAGGAGGGCGTCTGCGTACACAGGGATATCGGGCTCTTCTCGTAGACCATCGTCGTGTTCAACCGTGTGCGCATCGACGAGCGGCGACGGTGTTGGCCTCTCGCTTTCGGAGAGCGTGCCGTCCCGGTCGTCGATCGTGAATCGCGGATGTAGACTCATCACGGTGGCATACGGTTCAGCTCCGGGTGGGAGGCGGTCGAGATCGAACGACCCAGTCGCATCGTCAACGCGCTCAAACAGCGTCTCGAACTGCTCTCGCTGGAGCGGGACGGTCTCACTGTCGGCCTGATACTCGATCAGCACTCGGTGTTGCTGGACGTCGGTAATCTGAAACGGCTTCTGAGAGAGCGGAGTGAGGAGTGTAGCGTCTGCTGGAAGTTCCTCCACGTTGTCGAGGAGATTGTCCCACGTCACTCGAAACGACATACTGGCGATTCAGTACTGCAAGACAAAAGCATACGGGCGTACATGATGGAACTCACCGTGATTAACCAACAGAAACAACGGAAGCGCCAGCTTGTTGGTTAATTTCTGAGCCTATCCTCAGAGGATCTTTCCAAGGTCCCTAGTACCGCCTAGGTGTAGGGTGACAGTGGTCGTTTCGCGAGTTCCATCTGCCTGATTGAGATGGTAATATGCTCACCACTTTCGGAGGTTTCACGCGAGGCACACAGTCCCACGCCACACGTGTTATCAGGAAGAATTCACGAAATGGTGGGGTGTCCTCAGAAGAGCAGAGGAGGTCGCTATGTATCCTGAAATTGCTGAAACGGTGGGGGGTGTTGTATAGATGAACAGGGAGTCGAAAATCACCCCACAACAAGACTACGCGTTCGGTCGATCAGCACTGATATGCTCGAAATCGATATCTGCAAACCGAGCCGTATCCTTGAGAACTTCGACAGCGATCTCGGTATCGACTTGGAGCTGATACTCCCAAGCAGGACCACCAATCGAACCCGCCGTCACCTTTTCGCCTTCGGCGATACCTTGCATGTCGAGTTCACGGAGATGGTCTTTGAACCGTCGCTGACCGAGTTTGTCGGCATCGATTCGTGAGGCGACACTCTTGTACACGCCGTAGATCGGTTTGGCTCGGACGGGAGCATCCCCGGAAAGTTCCAGGGCAGTGAGCGCAGCAAGGGCAAGATGGGCTTGTGTCGTCATTTCACGCATAGCCTCAACGACGGCTTCTCGCTCAACGAGTGCCTGGGCTTCACGGGCGTGCTCCGCACCAACTTGGTCGTCACCGTGTTTATCCGCCAATTCGCCGGCTTTGCGGAGGTATTTGATCGCTTGACGAGCGTCGCCCGTATCTTGTGCCGAGAGTGCAGCGACGAGTGGGATCACGTCATCGGTCAGTACATCACTCCGAAACAGATATTCCTGCCCTGATTGGTCGATTTCGACGACAGTTCCCTCCGGAACTCCATCGGCGTCGACTTCGTCGATCGGAATCAGTTCAGTATCGCGGAACGCCTTCGCTGCGCGCCGGCGGAGGATCTGCTGGAGCTGCGTCGCATCATACGGTGAGAATAGGACGGAATCATCGTAGAGCGAACTCTTCACTTTCGGACTGAGATTATCCCGCCACTGGAGGTCGTTACTGATGCCGATGATGCTGGGGAAGACGTGGTCCTCAACGTAATCCTGCGCTCGAGCTCGGGGGAGACTGTAGAGAATCCGGTCGTCGTCTCCGAGCGTATCGATTTCGTCGAGGACGATGATGATCGTGCCACCGATCTCGTTCATCGCCTCGAACATCATGTCCATCACGACGTCGGTTGCGTAACCAGTCGGCCGACTGTTGCCGGTGAGTTCTTGGTAGATACGGGAAGCAGCCTTGTATGACGTTGAGAGATCATGCGATTCACAGGAGACATATGCTGTCGTGAGATCCAGATGATCGGATTCTTCCTCGGCATGGGCTTGTAGTTCGGAGAGTTTGGCTTTCGCAGCGGCAGTTTTCCCTTGACCGGCCTTTCCGTGGAGAAACACGTTGTTGGCACCGACTCCGCGAGCTGCGGGAGCCAGCGACATATGAAGATCTTCCATCTCGTCAGTTCGTTCGGGGAGATTGTCGGGATGGTATTCCTCACGAAGGACCTCTTCTCGTTGGAAAATAGGCGAGGTATTCGAGAACTGGGTCATATGCGGAACCCTCTGGGCAAGAGATAATAAAACCCCGGTTACAGCAATGTCTAGAATGTCGTCAACTGGAGTTCCAAACGAAATAGACAGACCACACCCCCACCACCGTTTCAGCAATTCTCGTGCGAAAGAGTGGGAACGATCAGTCCTGACGGAAACACACGTTATACTACGAAAACACGGTTCTCAGCCACTAATACCTCTATTTTAGCCGGATTAAAGGCACAGCGACTCTTATTATATTATATATTCTTTTCCTTTAGTAGTAGTAAGTGTAGTAGTAAGGGAATAGATAGAGCAGTTTAAACAATCATAGCAACCTACATCTGAAGAGTTTATAAAAGATACGCCTGTGGCGGGACTCGTCTTCGTATTCGACCCGATCTCTAATTCGGGTGAATTGCTGAAACAGTGGTGGGGGTCCCAACGGTATCCGTTACTTCGATTTGACTGCTCATCCGGAAATGTCATGTTCACTTCTCCTGACGAGTTCTTGAGAGACGTGTCTGGTCTCTATTCTTCGGAGGTAGGGCTTCTCAGCTCCCCAAACCGAGTGTTAACTACTTTCTTCGAGTAACGCATTCACTCGAATTCTAGGGAATGGTGTTCGTCCAGTTGAATTAATTCCTGAAACACTGGTGGGTGTCATGCGGATTTATTAAGTTCGCGTCTCTCTTGCCCCGGAACCCAATTCGTGAATCTACTTCCTCCAGATAGGTTTATGAATCTCATTCTCCGACACTCTCGCTAAATTCGTGAAACAGTGGTGGGTGTGTCTCCGATAACGGTTGCTCAGACTCTTACCAAACGCTGAGAGCAGTTTTGTTCGCGACCGCGTCGGTGGTTACACTCGAACGGATAGTGTGTGAGAGAGCGGCTGGATCTCAGCGTCGATCTACCGTGTACAGTTTGAAATACTCGAAGTGCCGGTGTGTGGGGACGTAGGCGATTAACCCCTCCCAGCACACCCACTACGACCCGCACTCCTCTTACCAATCACAGCGACTGGCAGCACAACTCTGTAGTGTGAAACCAGATCGCCGCCCAAGAGAAACGTGTTCCCGACAAGTGTATAATCGAGGTGGTATCCGACGTTCGGTAGTTATACAGCAGGATGCTGTGATTAACCAACAAAGATAGCAAAGCCCGAAGTATGTTGGTTAAGATCGCTCACTCTCATGGAAAACTGCCGAAAAGACCCATCGCTAATGGAGTCTGTTGTTTCACTTGAAGCAGTGGTGTGTGGGCACAACAACTGGTATAGATCGCGTCTGACTCTCCACCGTTTCCGCAGCTTTTGTTGACGAGTGATCGTGGGAATCCGCACACCACCACTTCCGAAGCTATTCACGAGAGAACAAGGGGACTACGAAAGAGGCGACGTAATCAGGATGGGGCGGGATGCCCCTGATCTATTCTTTTCCTCCCGGTGGTTGAACAATATCTCCGAGAGATCGAACCAACTCTATCCCGTTCTCGTAGTCAGTCGTCACCCGATACCCTTCTTCGGCCTGCTCGACGGCCCCCACGCTGGGATGCGCAAGAAGTTGGAGGGCGGATTGAACCTCTTCGGTGGTTGGGATATCGTTCGAGTCCTCCATGCCCACGACGATCCACCGGACGTCCTCTGCTGTCTCTACGGCTCCGTCGGCACGCTCGAGAGCTCGAAGGACCGCAAGCAGGGTCTCTCCAGCATCGATGCGGTCCTGGATGTACTCATCGAGGAGGTCGAGCCTGTCGTCTTGGAAGGCTCCCGAACGTGTCAAGAGGGCCAATATCTCCTCGGGTGGGACGGCATACTCGTCCCGACGATCGAGGAGCTCGACGAGGTCGTCGACGGCGATGGTTGTCAATTCGGTCGTCTCGGCATTATCGATCACCTTTGGGGCGAAGCCTGGGGCGACCACGATGGCGTGATCGGCTCCACGCTGGCGTCGATGCTTGTCCACGTTTGTGACCTCTAGCGAGTTGACTCGCCCGTTCCCTCGGGCCTTCACTTCGACAACGACGTGTTCGGGGGATCGGATCTCCACGTCGGTGTCACCCCCTCCTTCGATCCAGTCGGCGGCACAGCCCAGCCGGGAGAAGGCCTTCGCAACGAGTTTCTCGAACTCCTCGTGAGCGTTCCCATCTGTGCTGGCCGCCCGGAGTTGATCGGCGAGGTCGGGAGTGGGTCCGTCGTCTTCGTCGTCGACCGGGTGAACACGCTCGCCGGCATCGGTGAGGTCGGCAATGGCAGTTTCGACTGATTCCTCACCAGAGAGTTGGTTGAGGCGCTTGTCTGCGACTCGTGTGAATCCCTGCGGGCGGTAGGTCTCGTCATAGCCAACGAGCTCGTTGAATTCCCCAATGTCGACGTCGACTTCCTCAACATCGGTGAGGAAGGTCATGTACTCCCAGGGGCTTTCCTCGTTCCAGCGACCGTGTTCAACGTTCTCTCTCCAGAGATACTCCGCAAGGTCGGGGTCATGTCGGAGCTGGAGGACTTGTCCCCTCGCGACGAACGCGCCATCGTGGTAGACGAGCGCGATGTCGTTTCGCTCGACGTTCCGCCACGTCCCGTCTACTGAGGTACCCCAGACGTGGACGAGATCGTTGTCAGATGTCGTCCGAAACAGTTCGAGGTCTTCGTCATTGAGGTAGGACTCAATATCCTCAATTGGGTGCCCATCTCGAATGAACTGTTTGTAGTCCTCAAACGCGTCGTCGCGACCAGCGGGGAGGATCACGATTCCGGTCATGCTTGAATGGAAATCATTGGTGGGAAGCAAATAATTGGTTACAAGACTCTGTTGAAATCCTCAACCAGTGACATATTCTTGGAGCCGTGCTGAATACAGAGGATGGATTGAGCACAGAGATACCGTTCGAGAACTCAGGACGTCACCGGGAGTACCGTGGTGCCACACGGATAATCAGTTCACGCTCTTCGACAGTTCAGCCCCCGCCTTGAATTTCACTTCCTCTGACACACTCGCAGCGTTCACCAAGTGCAACGCTGGCGCATCCACCGCCACGTGCGTCACGAACCCGTATTCGTCGCCCGTCACCTCTAACGTGACCTCATCCCCGGCCTCTCGTCCCGGTCGCTTCCGAAGAGTGTAGTCGACACCCCCCGACTCCGAAAGCACACCCGTCTCGACCAACTCCGCTACCGTCCCGGAATCCAACCGCGCCCCCCGCCGAGCACGCTCACCAGACACCGACCGTTTCACCAAGTCACCGAACCCGTCACCATCAGCGTCAGCCGAGTAATCGAAACAGCACTCGATACCAACCACCTCCGTCGGACCGGCCATCGACAACACTGTCACCGAATCCTCGTACAGCGCAGCGTCGTCGATGACCCATCCACCCGTGTACACGAGTTGGTCGTTGCTCTCACACCGCTGGACGTACAACAACGCCGGGAACGGACGCGGACACTGCGGCGGTTGCACCAGCACCTGATACACCAACACACCCAACCCAGACCCAGACTCCGTTGTACGAGCCCAGACACCCGGACCACACGGGTCATCATCCGCCGCAGTACACACCTTCGCAGACTTGTCTTCCGCCGTCGGTGGCGAATTGACGACCGTCACCGTCCCGTCACCACCTCGAACGACCTCAAGACGCCCACCCGTCGCCACAGGCCCCGTCATCTCCGAAACGAAGTGAGGCGTCGTCCCGCACACCGCCCCCGGATGAGCGGACGAGTCAGTATCATCACAATCACCACCACCATCCGAACCAGCAGCATACTCCGACTTCCCCCACGAGTACACCTTACCCTCACCATCTGACTCGCCCGTCAGATACGCGATGAGCCGCTCCGGCGTCACCTCCTCACGGAGACTCCCATTCCCACCCGGAACCTCCGCGTCAGGCAAACACACCGAGAACCGCTCAGCAACAATCGGTTCACCACCCAGATACGCGACGAGGTCAGCGTCCTCCTCAGAACCGTCACCGACACCATCCCCATCCGAATCTGAATCCGTATCACCCGCCCGCGTCTTCCGCTTGTTGCTCCGCGACGAATTGTAGTCCTGAGCCATCACCGCAGAAGACGTAACCCACCCCTCCAACTCGACATCCCCAAGCTGCCCGCCAGACACCGTCGGAGCCAACCGACTCACGTGCGGACTCTCCGGAGCCATCATGAACGTGACTTCCGTGTCATCATCATTCCAGTCTGTCCCTGCGAACACTGCCGCAGGCGACGAGCCCGTGTCCGTCACTGACGACGCAACTTGATTCAGACAGCCAGCGAGTCCCCCAACTACAATAACCCCGCTCGCTGCGAGTAGTGACCGACGGCTGACGGTCGTACGTGGCACAGTATTTCGGAGGTTGTTGCGTCTCTCTGAATACATAATCAAACAGTAGAGGGTACACGCTATCATAAGTTTTCTTATATTTGTTACTTGTTAACAGGATATTTAGAGACTGACTCGCGCTCTGTATCTCGCACGAGGATTCAAACAGTATCTCAAACTATCAGGAGTCTTAGCGGTCAATTCGTACCCTTCACCGACCAATTTTTTCAGGCAAGAACATATGTGAAGAAGAGGATTTCAACAGGGCCACATATTCCTTGGCTTAGTACCTGTCTGTAGGTTCTCTCTGTATTCAGAACACACCTTGTACATCTCCCTCTGTTGTGCCCAGTCAGTGAAGATCGGTATTGAGAGTGTTAGGATGTTCTTACTGCTATCAGCGAAATATACATTACGCGCCACATGATAGCATAGCAGAAGGGCTGTCTTTCGAATATCACTATGGGACGAAATATCGACGATCTTGTGGATGAGCGGGCAAGGGGAATTCAGTCGGTAGGAGAGTCCTATCACGACGAATTCCTCATGAAACGCCCAAAGACCGAGTGGTCTCCCTATCTCGATGAAACCGCGATGGATCTGCGGGCCAACATCCAAATCGGTGACCTTGCCCTCACGAAGGATGACTTTGGCCAGGAGTTAGGAACCTATTACCGCCGGGGATTAAAGAAAACAGCCGGACGCTACGCTGATCTCCCGACTGTCCTGGAGGAAAAAGTCAGTGACGAGAAGTTGGGTCTTCTTGCGTATCAACTCAACGAGCTTAGTTACGATATTTCAACGACCGACCTCGGTATTGATGACGTTGAGAAGGCGACAGAGGCAGTAATCGAAAAGCTACTCACTCGGCACGTGGGCGGGGATTTGAACGTCTCATTCGAACTCTCTGGGGCAACCGTTTCGGATATCACAACACAACTGTTCAATAACGAGACAATCGCGTCGAACGTTGATCTGCTGTTAACCGAGTTTGAAAAGAGTGCCTCGGAAGGACTGTTGTCGCTGTTGGATCGGCCGCAAATGATGACTCCGCTGTGGGCGCATCAGCGTGACGCACTCGAAAAGTGGTGGGAACACGACAAACGTGGGTACGTCGATATGGCAACCGCCACTGGCAAAACCGTACTTGGCCTCGCAGCGATAGCACTACAGTACGGTGAGTTACATCCTGACGACCAGGGCATTGGTGGGCTAGTTACAGAACCAGCCACTAACGGGAGTGATGATATTCTTATTGTTGCCCACAGCGATCTCATCTTGGAACAGTGGCGACGAGAGTTCGAGAGACATCTGAATATCCCGCAAGAACGAACAACAGGAAGCGATGACATCACGCTCGAATGGGGGACAATCCACTTCCGAACGCCCCAGTCTCTTGTTAACGAGGACCGCGTTACGTACGATTTAGTGTTACTCGACGAGGCCCACCACTACGCGACAGGCAGTGAGTGGGGATCACTTCTTGATGAATTCGACGGTAATGTGCTGGCCATGTCCGGGTCCGTCGACGACGCTGGGAGCGATAGTGAACGCATCAAAGAGCGTCTGTCGAACAGTATCGGCCCGGAGATCAAACGGTACAACATTACGGAAGCGAGAGCCGATGGCGTGATTCCGTCGTTCGACTGGGAAGTTCACTACGCGCCGTACGATGTCGTTGGTGACGATCTAGAAAAAACCGCAACACGTGCTGAACGGTCGTTCCGTGAGTTTCAGAAGCGCCTCTCGAACAACGAGTTATCCCTAGAAACGGAGCGTCGGCTCAAAACGTACGAAGATGTTCGTCGATTCTCGCACACTAAGGAAGGGAATTCGCTCAAGCAACAAGACGAGGCGTTCAGGGAACTCGTCACGCGATTGTTCTCGCGTCGGACTAAGCAGTGGAACCTCTCACCAGTCTTAGATGCGGTCATCGATCTCGTCGTTGAACACCACACGACAGAGAACGTCGTCATCCTCGCGGACAGCAACGCCCAAGTCGAAGAATTGGAGTCTCGACTCAGCGACGTGGTTGCAAACCCGTCTTCTATTCACCTTGTGTCCGGGTCACAGAGTCGAGAGGAACAGCGCGAAATCATCAATGACTTCGATGAACCCGAAAGTGCTGGCATTCTCGTCGGGACCGGCGACCTGCTTGGTGAAGGTGTCGATATGCAGCACGCATCGGTGGCAATCAACATGGCCACCGGAGGTGTCAATCAGGAACTCGTACAGCGGATCGGACGCGTCCTCCGGAACCCTCCGGATACTCCCAAGCACGCGATGTTCTACAATGTCGTCGGCGTCTCCCCAACCGAAGCTGCAGCTATCCCCCGGGAAGACGGAAAGCAAATCATCGAACAGGCGGCAGGATTCTGTTCACTTGGACGGCGCTTCGATAAGTTACCAGGATTTGCGCTTTCTAAGTCGATGGACGGCGACGTGGTGGAGGCCCTCTTACAAGAGGGTGCTCGGTTTATCGACTCACTCGATGCTGATGGTGACTTCGACTGGGACAAAGAGAGCATCAACCGGAATGACTTGACAGCACTCCACGCTGCTGTTCAAGCGAACACAGGTGACGTGGAGACTATCCTCGGAGTGTGGGAAGAATACGCATGGGAACATAGCAAAGAGAAGGAAGACCTCGATACAGAGGATACCAGTGAGCCCTCCGAAGAAGCAGAAACCGCCGGTGATGAATCTTCTCCCGAGAAAGAAACCCAATCAAAGAGAGGGTCAGATACTGAACGAACCGAATCGGAGAAATCTGACGAAGAGGAGTTGATAGAGGAGATTCATCGGTTGAAAGACTCCCTCGGAGACATACCGACTAAGACCAACTTGAAGCGCAATAGCGAGTACTCTCTTTACCGTTTTGAGGATGTATTTGACACGTGGTCAAAGGCACTTCAGAAAGCAGGGCTTGAGCCGAAGGGGTCACACCAATACACTCGGGAAGACATACTCACAGGGCTCCAAGCGGTAGCTGATACTGTCGGAAATCCACCCTCTCCACAAGATATCGATGTACACGCACCGTTCAGTAACAGCGTCGTCTACAGCCATTTCGATTCGATCGACGAGGCGCGACAAGCTGCGGGCGTTACAAGTGGTGATGATGATGAAGATATGACTGAAGAACATACAGACGGTGAGGACCTAGAAGCGAATCTACTTGCGGAACACTACGAACTGTTTCGAACCTTCGCGGGAGTGGTTGAGCGCCTCATCGAATCCGAACAGACGACGTATCGCGTTGGTGGCGATCACCCAATGAATGAGTGGCAGTCCGAGTTAGACGAAGTCGTCTTCGGCAGCGGGTTAGACGAGGACAGTCCAAATTATGGCCAGCAACAAGGGTCCCGAAATTCGCATACGATGGCGGAATATCGAGAGGCGTTCGGTGACGGCGAAACAGTAACCGAGTATCAGCTCGCGCAGACCGAGCGCCTGGACGGCGAGGATTTCGACGTGCTGGTTCAACAGGGCGTGATTGAATCGACTGAGCAGATCTATCTTCCGGTCGCCCCACAGTCTCAAGTTCCGCTCCCAATCGCAGTCGCATCCGACGAAGAATTAGAAACAGCAATAGCGCTTCTCCAAGAGTTCCCCCCGAGACCCGAAGCCACCACGAATCAAACGCAGGAACCGGAATCAGAGCTAGAGGGTGACGAAGAGAGCACATCTGAAACGGCGCAATCTCCCGACTCCGAGGAAGCTGAATCAACAGAAGACGAAACCGACTCTGAACCGGAACCAGACCCCGAGAAGGACGAGCCCACGTTCGAACAGACCATCTTCTGGGACGACGATGTTGATCCGATTTCCGAGTATGAGGAGGAAGAGGCAGTCGTTGAAGATTCGTCATCAAACGGTGACTCTCTGGACAGAAAGATCGATGAATGGAAGTCCCAGTTGCTCGATCTAACTCGCCGGAACAAGCTCGTCTCTTTCAAGCCGACGAAAACGAAGTCGCTCCCATTCGAAGAGACGAACCCGATAACCATCGCTGATGAACTCGATGGAGACGGCGAGCTCTACATCCGAAAACAACCGACTGACGACGACAGTGACGACCCTGAGCTCGCGTCGAATGAGCTACTCCCAATACGCTCCCCAGACGAAGCGGAGAATTCACTGTACCAAATCGGTATCAAGAACAAACAGTATCTTCGAGAGCGCGGGGTTGATTCGCTATACCTGTCGCTTGGAATGCTGCGATGGTTTAGTGTCGACTACAGCGACGAAGCAAACCGGTCTCCACTATTTCTCGCACCCGTCGAACTAGAAGAGAGAACGATCCAAGATGGGGAGAAACACGATTACGTCCTGACGCCGAAGGCAGAGGGTATCCGGCTGAATCCTGCACTCCGCAAGAAACTCGCAGCTGAACGAGGGATTTCGCTGCCCACAGACGACGCACTCTCGCTTGAAGAGATCGACGCAGCGTTCAAATCGGTATCCGAGACACTCAGCGGGTTTGATCGCTGGACAATTCAACCAGATGTGGTTCTCGGGATCTTTGATTTCACCAAATTCAGTCTCTACTCCGACTTAGAGCGCAACCGGTCTGCGATCAAAAACAATCCGATCATTCAAGCGCTTAACGGCGAAATGGAGCCGATTCAAACTGCTGAGGGAGATATCACCACGCCATCCGCGTCGGAACTCGACGATGTCGTCGATCCCATCGACACCTACCAAGTCCTTGACGCTGATTCCAGTCAACAGGAGGCAATCGAGGCGGCAAAACGCGGGAAGAGCTTCGTGCTCCAAGGACCGCCTGGGACGGGGAAGAGTCAGACGATTTCGAACATCATCACGGAGAAGTTAGCCGACGGTGAACGCGTCCTGTTCGTCAGCGAGAAGCAGGCGGCACTCAATGTGGTCAAAAATCGGCTTGACAACGTCGGCCTCGGCCGATTCTGTCTTGAAGTCCACGGCGAGAAAGCGAACAACACGGACGTTCTCGGAAGCCTCGAAACTGAACTGAAAGCTCCGCAGATCAAGTCCGCAGACGGCCGCGTCAAACAACTTCGCAAACTCAGAGACCGGCGGGACACGATCAACCAGTACGGGGACCAGTTGTTTTACTCCCCACATGGCTGGGATTTGACGGCGTACCAAGCGTTCGGGATTGTGAGCGAACATGGTGACGCTCCACGGGTTGAAATCGGCATCTCCCAGCCACTGAACATCGGCCAAGACGCCCTCGAAAGTGCCGTTGATGAGTTAGCGACGCTTGCACGCTTTGGCGAAGAGATCGACACGTACGAGACAGGCCCGTGGCGGCACACGACACTCCGGCAGTGGGGAGTCGATACGGGTGATTCAATGCGGCAAAGTCTGGACCGCCAGGTAGACGCAATCACCGATCTCCAAGGCGTCGCTGACGACATTGAGTCGGAGTTGGGTGTCCGGCCAGCGTCGCTCGCAGAGATGCGCGAAATACACCAACTATTACAGCACCTCCGGGAACGACCGGACATTGCTTGGCAGCAAGCGTTCTTCGATGGCTCGTTCGCTGAGGCGGGGGGACGGTTTGCGGAACTCGCAGAGCTCGAGCAAGAGCGTGACTCCCTCATCAACGATCTCTCTGAACACTATCAGCGGAGCTTCTTCTCTGCGAGCGGATCTGAGCTCAATACCGAACTCGCGGCGCACGGCATGTTGAAGGTACTCAAGCCGAGTTACCGGTCGCTCAAACGGAAAGTTACGAACCACGCCCGGGACAGCTATGATCCGAGTCACGATCAGCTACTCGAAGATACACGCAAACTCGCAGAGGTACAGCGTATTGAAGACCGGAGAGAAGATTTCCGAGGCGTTATCCAACGCCTTGGTCCGCTGTACGAAGGCGGCGATACGGATTGGGAAACGCTCACGCAGGCTCAGAGCTGGGTTTCTGAACTAGACGAATACGAGTCCACGAATACGGAGCCGATAATCAACGCGCTCCTCGATAACACGCTTCCGAAGGTTGACTCTCTGGTAGAGCAGACGCACACTGCGCTTGCGGCGTACGATGATGCAGCTGTGTTCTTCGAGGATACAATGAACGTGGCAGGACTGAGAATTAACGGCGCTCAGTTCCGGCAAGCACGGTTTGCTGAACTTACAGAGGCACTTCGGGAGCTTCGTAGTGACGTCTCAGCCTTACAGTCCCGTGTCCAATTTGCTTCCCAACTCGACACCGTTCGTGAAACGATCTGTGGAGAATACGCTGAACGGTTCCTGAAAGGCGAGTACAATAGCGACCATCTTGTGCCGGCCTTCGAGAAGCGATTCTACACGGAGTGGCTCAACAGCGTGTATGAGCAGACGGATCTCGGCTCGTTCAACGCCGACGAGATGGAACGATATGTCGAAGAGTTCCGTCAGTTGGACCAAGAACAACAGGAGCTTGCGAAGATCGAGGTCCAACACGAAGTGACGAAACGCCGGCCGTCGTTAAACTTGGAACACGCATCCAGCTCAGAACAGGTACTCGTCCGGCGAGAAACAGAAAAACAAGGCCGACACAAGCCGCTTCGTGAGCTGTTCGACGAAGCAGGGTCGTTCATCACTCAACTGACGCCGTGCTTCATGATGAGTCCGCTGTCCGTCGCCCAGTACCTCAAGGCGGACTCAATTCAATTTGACACGGTCGTGTTCGACGAGGCGTCACAGATCATGCCGCAAGACGCTGTGAGTAGCCTTATTCGCGCAGACCAAGCGATCATTGCCGGTGACACGAAACAGCTTCCGCCGACGTCATTCTTCCAGTCTGACGTCGAAACGACGGAGGATGTGAGAGAGGACTTGGACAGCATCTTAGAAGAGACAGCGTCGGTGCTCCCTGAGAAGAACCTTCGCTGGCACTACCGGAGCCGGACAGAGGAGCTCATTCAGTTCTCCAACTACCATTACTACAACAACAGTCTCCGGACGTTCCCGGAGAACAACCCTGACGTCGAAACCGGTGTCGCCTTCGAGTATGTTGAGGACGGCGTGTACGATCGCGGCGGATCGAGACAGAACGAAGTTGAAGCCCAACGCGTTATCGACCTGATCGAAGAGCACGCCGACGAACACAGTGACAAAAGCCTCGGCGTCGTCGCATTCAGCAGCGCTCAAGAACAGGCTATCCGAGACGCACTCGCAGAGCGCCGTGAAGAGAATCCCGTGCTGGATGCCTTTGTCAGTCAAGACGACGTGCTTGACGAGTTCTTCATCAAGAACCTCGAGATGGTCCAAGGCGACGAACGCGACCGGATGATATTCAGCATCGGCTACGGTCCAGCCCAAGACGGAACGCTCTCAACGAATTTCGGCCCGATCAACAAAAGCGGCGGTGAACGCCGGCTCAACGTCGCAGTCACACGGGCAAAAGAACACATTACGGTCGTCTGCTCGATGCTCCCCGGTGACATCGATCTCTCCGGATCGAATAGCACCGGTGCCAAGCACTTCAAGAACTATCTCGAATACGCGCAGAAAGGCGAACAAGCGCTCGTTCGGAACGACCAGGTAACGGGGACGCTGGATTTCGACTCCCAATTCGAGGAAGCAGTATACGACGCACTCGAAGCAGAAGGGTACGATGTGGTCTCACAAGTCCAAAGCAACAGCTACAGTATCGACTTAGCAATCAAACATCCCGATCAGCCTGGCAATTTCATACTCGGCATCGAGTGCGACGGGGCCGCGTACCACTCCTCAAAGACAGCGCGAGATCGGGACCGTACCCGGCAGATGGTGCTTGAAAACTTGGGCTGGACGATTCACCGAATATGGTCACCTGACTGGACTTCCAACCAGGAGCGAGAGATTAGAAAAATCATCGAAAAAGTTGAAAAGCTTCGTGACGGACAGACGTTCTCAACAGACGAGTCTGACGTCCCCTCGCATGAGCCAGAGATCCTCGAAGCTGGTTCGAAGGTTGAGCACGACGAGATCTCCGAGTACGAAGAACCCTCGCTTGAGTGGAGTGAGCAATATGACTCCGACAAACAGGGGATGGATCAGGCAAGTCGGAATTCAATTCAAGATACAGTCACCCAGAATGGCCCAATCAAATACGACACCGCTATGCAGACGTACCTTGACGTCTGGGGGCAGTCACGGGCGGGAAAGAAGGTTCAGCGGATTTTCCGAAACGGTCTCGACGAACTCAAAAAAGACGACAAGGTGTACGAACGTGGTCAGTTCCTGTGGCCCCCACTCGACGAACTAGAGTTCGATGTGCGAATCAACACAGACTCAGCCACGAGAACGATCGACGAAATTCCTCTCGAAGAGATAGCAAAAGCGATTATTGTTGTTCTACAAGAAGGCGGCGAGATCGAAGAGGATGATATCGCCCTTGAGACGACGCGGCTGTTCGGGTATCAGCGTCGTGGGACCCGGATTAAAACGCGCATCAGCGAAGCGCTTAGCCTGCTTAAATCAGAAGATCTCATTACGACGGGTGACAGAGTCGCTCTGAGCCAAACGAACCGCCCAGACATGGTGCTGCTCTCTCGGATCTACCCATCCGCCTCTACTTCAGTATCGAGTGACAGTCAATCAAACCCGAAGTCAGACGGCGCTGTGCCCAAATCTCAAAGGGAAGTTGATTCATTTCCGTTCCTTGATTATGAGCGGTCGCAGTGGAAAGTCCCTTGCCCCTATTGTAATTCGAGGGTCAATAACACACAAGAAGCATTTGTGGCGCACTGGGAAAACGCTGATCGGTGTTCCGGCCTGGGTCCAACACCACCAGCAGAGGTCCGTCAAATCACCCAAGCAGAGTGGGACGAGATCACCGCAACAATCGAGTCACGAACTGCTGATGAACAAAATGATCAAACCGACGGTGACCCTGAATTAACTGGTGATGAGCGAGATCGACAGATGCGGCAACCTGATGTCAATCTCGACATTGAGAGTTCTGACGGGTCGTTCCCATGGCTTCACTTCCCCGACAAGGGCTGGAAAGTCCCCTGTCCCTACTGCGATGAGATGGTCTTCAACAGTGAAGAAGCGTTCAGGAATCACTGGAGAGATTCCGAGCAGTGTCACGCATCTGCCGACCAACATTCAGACGAACTCCGCGAGAGCGGCAATGGCGGGGCGAATCCAAATACTGAACAGACCAATAGCAGTATCTGGTCCTGGTGAATCACTATAAGACGGATAGATAGCATGGTGAGTAGATGATACCGAAACTATATTTGACCCTCTACTCAGCTCTGCGGTAACGATCATCATTCATCACCCATCCCTCACGAGTATCTCTCCGTCAAGTGAAATAGTCGGCGTAACTCCAATGGCTCCACCGACCACTTCACTGACACTCAAAGGGTGTTCCCACAGTTGGGACAGAAGCTCGGATCCGGATACGGACTGAGATCTAAGTCACATTCGGAACATCGGTTAGTTTCGCTCGTGCTGGTTCCCTTTGTCTCTGGTTCGGATTGAGACGATACTCCCTCGACATTCTCAAACTCCCACTCAATTTTCTCAGCCAAAGAGTTGGTTGTAGGCTGCGTAGATATCTCATCGTCGTCCGATTCTGATAGTGGATCTAGATGATTGAATAATTCCCGTAGAGTGGACGTTCTAGGATTCACATCTTTTCGTTCAATACGAGAGATAAGTGGCTGAGACACACCTGCAACCTCAGCTAGTTCCCTTTGTGTATACCCCGTTCTAGTTCGAGCATCCTTCAGAACAGAGGGCATCGACATCGTAACCTCCTCTTGCTCTAATCCTGAAGCCGAATCATTGAGTGCAGAGACAACAGCGTAGAGGGTGTCAATAGTTGGGTCCACGTCATCCGACTCAATGCGAGCGATAAGCGGTTGCGAGACTCCAGCATGCTCGGCGAGTTCCGACTGCGTCAGTCCTTTCTCCTTTCTCGCTGTTCGAATGTCGTCACCCGTCGGCAGTTCCATATCCGTATTTCATAAGTCAGAGCGATAAAAGTATACATCGCAGGAGTTGAGAAGTAACACACGTAAGGCGCTTTACTGAGATCTTCACTACGAGACACATTATCTCCCGGTTACGGCCAATACGAATGACCCACAGATCGATGTAGAACGCTGACCGGTATGCATTATGTCAGAAACCCGTCCAAGATACAGAGAAGGTATACAGCACTGAAATAAGTTTACGGGATTCGCTAACGAAACTCTCGGAGATGCTCCATTGCTGGTTCCCACTCCATAAACTCTTCACCACATTCACAGTATAGGACTGGGGCTCTCACGTCTTCCCGGTTTAGGATTTCCTGATTAACCGGCTCAACCTTGTCATCTGAGTCAATATATTTATACGTAATTTCAATTCGGGCCGGCGCATCCTCATACAATACGTGTTCAGTCATAGAAGCATTATCCATTTTGAGGACACTTAGTTTGTACCGATTCAAAAATCGATCCTCGGATAGATTGTTATGTAAGATATGCGCTCTGTATTCAGCATAGCCTCTCCAAACTATCAGCATCTGAGGATTTCAACAGAGCTGCCACGGTTGATGTTGGCTGTGACGAGTGTTCTAGAGGTATTGATAAAGAGCAAGACAGCTGATCACCCGCCGAAATCGGTGGCTATAGTAGCTGCTCAACACCGTCGTAATTCCTTATGTAACTCTTGTTTCCCGGTGTTATCTATATGTTACATAAGGATTTGATATCGGACCTCGTGTGAACGAAACCGAAAAACGCCCGTTGTGGGTCTGTCGTGCTACCGAGTGGGAGGAATTAGCGCAATAATCACGACCACAAGAGGCTACTTGATCGGTAATTGCTTCTTCCACGATCTCCCCGTCAGTGAGCTTGTACAGCTCGTAGACGATCCTTCTCGTCGATCAGATGTTAAGTTTCAGACCACTACTAGACTCGGCAACAGTTATAACATCTTGTGAAAGTGATAGAATCATCTGAATGATTCGGAAGCGAATCACGAACCACACAGGAAGCTTCAGACGGGCAAGTTTATCCAGTCCTGTGATTAACAAACGAGATACGGAAGCCGAGGACGGGACTAACTTGATGCTGTGGAGACGCCGAATATCGCCTACCCGAATGTTGAAAAGAAACAAAACGGATTCGTTACCGCATCGAGACCAGCAGAATCGAAAACAGCGAGGTCAGAATGAGTAACGCAGAATTTCCAACGCTATTCGACAATTGTACACCGCGGAATGATGTCCTCGACGGAACGCTTCAGGAAGACCAATTTGCGGCTAGTCTAGCCACGGTCGCACATTCCCCAGAGGAGGCTCCTCCGGTCTACCGTGATGCGGGTCTCTTTTTCGATATGACCTACCCGACAGACGGGTTACAAACGCTTCTCAGCAATCTCACTGGAAGATTTCTTGCTAGTAGTGGACACGACAGTGGAGGGTATTCGAACAGCATCCTCTGCCTGGACACGCGGTTTGGGGGCGGTAAGACGCACGACTTGATCGCTTCGTATCACCTTGCGACCCATCCCGGTGATATAGATAATCTCGAAGATCATCTCAACGACGGCGATAAGGACCTCGCGTCGTCCTATCACGATGCCACCGTTTCTGGTGATCTTGATGTCGACACTGCGGTCTTCGTTGGAGGGCACGTTGACGGACGCAACGCTCGTAGTGACCGCACAGATCCGGATGCTCCGAACACCCGGACCATGTGGGGAGAGATCGCCTATCAGCTCTACGGGCTGGAGGGCTACGAGTACATCAAGGAGTACGACCAAGACCGGAACGCTCCGGGCGGAAATACGCTGAAAGGGTTGTTCGAGATCGGCGACGGGGCATCCCTCATCCTCATCGACGAGATTGCGGCGTATCTCGAGGCAGCATCCGCGGTCGAGGTCGGAGACGCGACGCTGGCGAGCCAGACACTGAGCTTCGTTCTGTCACTCCTTGAGACCGCGTCCGAGACTGATGACGTTACCGTGGTCTACAGTATCGCCGACACGGCCTTCGAAGAGGAGGCCGACGAGATCCGGACGCTCGTCGACGAACTCAACCAGATCGGCCGTCGGCAACACAAGACGGTTACGCCCACTTCCGAAACGGAGGTGGGACAAGTCCTTCAGCACAGGCTCTTCGAAGAGATTGACCACGGCCAAGCTCAGTCTGTCGCAGAGTCATACTTCCAGTTCTACACCGGCGGAGACCGCCAGTTCCCACAGGAAGCTACTGACGCGAGCTTCGTCGACCGACTTGAACGAGAGTACCCGTTCCATCCGACGATCATCGATACCCTCACCGAGAAGATCGACACGATCCCGAAGTTTCAGCGCACCCGTGGCGCACTGAAGCTCCTCGCTCGGGCCGTATTCTACCTTTGGAACCACCAGCCGGCCAACTACGACCGACACTGGATCCGGCTGTACGATCTGACGCCGGCGGACGATGCTCCGGGCGGCAGCATCGATGGGACCCTCCGAGAGACGCTGTTCGAGTTCGTCGATCTCAGCTCTGCCGTCACTGCTGACATCTACAGTGAGGACGAGAACGCCCACGCACAACTTGAGGACCGCAAGTGGACGGAGAAAGGGATTCCACCGCTCGGAAGCCACCTGACAACAACTGTTTTGTGGCATAGTCTGGCGTACGGCGAGCAGGCAACCGGACTCACACGAGCGGAAATGAACGCGGCGCTCGGCCATCCCGACATCCGCTTCGACAACTACGACTCGGCACTGGACGCGCTGGCCGGAGGCGACATGAGCGTCGCGTGTTACTACCTCTACGACGAGGAGCGCGTCCGGTTCAAGTCCGATCCGAACCTCATTCGCATCATTGACCAGCGGGTCGACAACACCCCCGACGCGCAGGCGCGCTCTCGGTTCGAAGCTCGGCTCGACAGTGAGACGGGGACCGGAGCGTTCGATCCGGTGTCGCATCCGGAGTCGCCGGCCGACCTCCCGGACAAAGCATCGACGCCTCAGCTCGCGGTTATGCACATGGACACGGCCCCGGTCACCGAAGAGCTGCTCAACGACGATTCAAACCCGCAGGCGGTCCCAGAGAAGGTCCAGTCGCTTTACCAGAAGTCGGCGTCGAAACAGGGCGGAGACGTCCAAAGTCGCGTTTACAAAAACTACGTCCTATTCCTCGCACCCGATGACGAACGTGTGAAGAGTGCGGTCGACGAGGCCCGTCACTTGGAGGCCATCGAGGCGTTGCTCGACGACAGTCAACAGACTGCCGACCTCTCTGCGGATCAGATTGAAGAGTTGAAAGAGCGTCAGAAGACGAAATACGGTCTGCTCGGTGAGCTCGTCCGCGGGGTGTACCGTCACCTCTACTACGTCGACCGCGACGGCCTCACGCACATCACTATCAACGCGACCGAGGCCAACGGCGGGACGTCGCTCGTCAACGCTGTCGAAGAGACGCTTGACGACCGGCTGATTCGGGCTGACGCCGGACCCAAGGGTATCGCGTTCTTCAAGCAGAAGCTCTGGCAGCAGACCCAGGACTCGATGACGACCCAGCAGCTCGTCGAGCAGTTCGCGAAGAAGCCGGGGCTTCCCTACCTCCTGAGCACGAAGCCCCTTCGGAAGACCGTCGCGAAGATGGTCGACGACGGGGGATACACTTACTGGGACGCGGAGTCCGAAACCGTGTACTGGGACGCAGACGCCGACGATCATCCCGAGAACTGGCGGAAGCGAAGCCCCCTCGCGGAGTCGCCGGACGTTCGGACGTCGATCAGGGACACCGACGTGAAGATCGGGAACGAGTACGTGGTCTACACGGGTATCGAGTCCCTCCTCGACGTTCACCACGACTCGATTCGCCCGCCCGAAGCGGAAGAAGTCCAGTGCGCCGAAGACGGTTGTACGACGATGGTCGAGCCCTCCGGCGACGGGCCGGCATACTGCGAAGACCACACAAAGACTCCCGAGAAAGATCGCTGTCAGAGCTGTGGCAAGGAGTACGACGAGAGCGAACTCAACGCGCAGGGTATCTGTCCCGACTGCGCGCGACCGACGGGCTGGGACACGGCGACCAGTCAGATGGCCGCCTCTCGCGCGTTCAACGAGGTTCGGACCCACGCGCTCTCGAAGGCGTCTTCGGACGGAACGCCGGGGGTCTCGCAGGTCACCGTCGAGGTGGTGGGCGAGGACCGACTCTCGAAGGGGTCGTTCATCGCTCAGCGCGACGCGTTCACCGACCGTGCGGACGCAGTCTCGGTTCGGATGAGTTACGACGTGAAGACGTCGACCGGGACGAGCTACAACGCGAGCTACCAAGGCGGACTCGACGACTTCTCCCGCGTGACAAACCAGCCCGACCCGTTCGGCGAGTCGATCAACGTTACGCTGAAGTTCCGCGTCGATCTCGACGAACCCGAAGCCATAACCGACGACGAGGACGACGTGCTCGCAGAGTTACAGGCGGGGCTCGGCCAGACCAACATCGACGTGAAGGTTCAAGCCAGAGGACCGGTCGAAGTACCCCCCGAGGCCACTCAATGACTACCGAATTCGATTCGCCACGCGCCGGGACGCCGACCGAGGACGCTCCCGTGTCCTCGTTCGGGAGCAGCGTCTACGGCGGACGGCCGACGTTCGCGATGGTGCGCCGCGAAGGCTCGAACGGCGGCGAGGTGACGCTGTACGAACTCCTCCCCGAGGATCAGGCGGCCGCACGCCGCGTCCGGCTCGAACGCCGCGGACGCTCACTCAGTGTAGAACCCTTCGACCAGCTCTTCGAGGACTCTACGACCGAGGAGGCGACCCGCTGGGACTGGGACGGGTGGACTGCGGTGAAGGTCGCGCGTATCGACGGCGGGCGCTTCCGAGCGCTCTCTCCGCTCATCGAGGAGACCGTCGACGGCGCGGAACTCGACTCGTCAGCCGTGACCACCAGCGGTGCGGGTGACCTCTTCCTCCCAGAGACTGTCGGCGTCCGGCTGGCACTCGCGTTCCGCGGCATCAAGCCGCTCCAGCGCGTCGACAGGATGCGTGCCCTCTGTCGCGGCGTCGCTCACATGGGCGACGAGGAGTGTTACTACTGGCACGCGAAGTGTCGGTCCCCGTCCAGTCCGAACGGCGAAAAAGCACTTCGAACCTTGCTGACTGACCACTTATGAGTGAAAACCCATACGACAATTTGGAACCGCTAGCTATTGAGGGGAATCTTCCGCTCAAAGCAGTAGGAATTGAAAACTTGAAAGAAGCGAACCCGAAGCATATGCCGCCCCATCGGTACCTACATCCATGGTTCGCTAGGCGGCCGACGCCGGCATCACGGCTAGCAGTCCTCGCTTCTGTACTCCCTTCAGATACATCCTCAGATGAATTGTTGAGTCTACTACAGATTGGGCCTAAAAAAGACCTAAATGAGAGTTTGGAAACCTACGTTGAGCAAAAAAAGGCGACAGAATCTGAAAGAAGTGGAACACTCGGGGAACACTATGGATACCCACGCCCATTCACACAGTCCCCGAGCCAAACAGAGCTAAGTCAACTCCACCAATCTCTAGAACAACATTGGGACGGGAGTCTACCAACAGTTCTGGATCCGACAGCAGGAGGAGGCGTCATTCCGTTTGAATCGTTGCGTTACGGCCTTCCGACAAAAGCTAATGAGTTAAACCCAGTTCCATCGATAATTCTCAAGGTATTACTGGAATATGCACCAGCAGTAGGAACTCTATCTGCCGAGATCGAGGAGTGGGGAGAAAAAATCAAAAAACACGCGAAAGAGAACTTAGAAGAATTCTACCCAAGTACGAATCCAGGACAGGTCCCAGACAGTTACGTTTGTACTTACTCTATAGAATGTCCTACTTGTGGATGTGAGATTCCGCTGGTACCAAAGTGGTGGATTCGGAATCGAAAGTCTGCACAAGATGTTGTTGTGCGGCCTAAGATAACGGGGGATAAGGTCGAGTTTCAATGCCTTGTTGATCCCAGCGACGAAGAAATGGCCGGATTTGACCCATCAGAGGGACCAGTTTCTCGAGGGGGCGATGTCGAATGTCTCAGCTGTGGTGTTGTAACTGAAAGTGAGAGTGTTCAACCGAAGCTCAAGCAAGGAGAGTTTGAATATACTATTTATTGTGTGAAATATAGAAACTCAGACGGGAGTTACGGCTATCGTTCGCCAACGGCGGAAGATCACGAGGCGATTGAAAAAGCAGAACAACGTATTAATTCTGATTTCGAGATTTCTGATTTCCTATCAGAACCGATTCCCGATGGAAGAAAAACCAAGGAACCTAAGCGCTACGGAATGGAGGAATGGCGGGACCTCTATTCGCCGAGACAGTTAGTAGCGCATTTTGAATATTAGTATGTGTTTACCCCGAGGTCTCGACAGCCGGCACAGCGTGAGCTCGTGAGATCATCTCATTGCTGCTGACGACTCGGCGAAGTTCTTCGTAGGGATTGCGTCCCTGCTGGCGCCACGTCGCCAGCAGGGACAAGACCGTCTCGTGAACGAACATTCCTCGGTCGTTACGGAGCGTTCCGATGATTTTCCGGAGAACAACAGGTTCACGAAGTGCGTTCTCAGCCGCATTATTCGTCGGGGAGACCGCT
>NZ_NSKC01000019.1 GCF_002286985.1 Halorubrum salipaludis
GCTGATCAAGCACCGCATCTTCGCACCGTACGACCACGCGCACAACGCCAGAATCGACGATACCCGCTACAATCAGCGCTCAATGACTGAAACCGTGAACTCGGCTGTCAAGCGCTCGCTCGGCTTCGCCGTGCGAGCGCGGTCGTGGTTTCGTGAGTTCCGCGAAATCGCGCTGATGTGTGTCGTCTATAACATCAAACGCTTCGTCACACAGTGAATCTCTCCGCCTTACAGCGATTCAACACAGCCGTTTATACCCCCCGATGGGGGTGAAGGTCGGAGAAACCCCGGCCGAAGAACCCATGACCGAGACAACAACTCCAGTTGAGCCAGTATCGATGACGACAGTCGCGATCGCAGACGGCGGCACCGCAGCCGAAGAGATCCAGTCGGACCCGTGTTTCACGATCGAAATCGAGTGCGAGGACGCCACGCGACGTCGCTACCGATTCGAACCGCGACAGGAGCGTCCAGGGTGGTGGCGCTCTGTCGACGAATGGACCGGGACGAGCTGGGAATGCCACGATCGAGAGTGCGTCCGCTCGGTCTCGCTCACCGTCGACGGAGGCTCGATCATCTGAGCACGGGAACGACGAGAGTACCAGACACCAGCTCACAGACCCGCTTTTTGTTCCCCGATTCGCTCGAGTACCGCTTGTCGGCTAAACGCATTACCATCACATGGCTCATGAGCCACGAGACGCGTTATTTTTTAAGTAATTTATAAATATTTGAGCAATTGCTTATATAATAACATCCAGACAAACGGCTTATTTCGGAGAGATCTCCCAAGTCAGATTTAAAAAAGTGATCTGGCTCTGTTGGAACTCTCTTCGTCAGGTAAATTCCTCACTGAAACGGTTGATCGATGAGACCTGTGTATTGGCTGTCACCATGTTAAATATATCTCACACTGGGAATCCCAACAGAGCTAAAGAAGCGACAAAACTCTCAATCATCGCCTCTGTACGCGTTTCCACCCCGTTTTCTGATCGTGACCACGTAGAGAGGGTGTTGTTCACGATCGGCGCGGCATCCGAGACGGAACTGTCCAATCCGAAGCTTCTGATGGGGCGCGCCTGCGAGCGGTTCGAGATGGTCTGTCGGCTCTCGCCATTGATCGGTGACGACTTCCTCAAGCTTCGAAATGATCCGGTCGCGAGCGTATTCGTCGAGTGCGTCCAGTTGTCGCTTCGATCGATCAGTGAGTTTCCAGTCCCACTCCTCGTTCATCGCTCACTCGTATCTTCACGTCCGTACTCCGCTTTGATCTCCTCGCTGGAGTGTGTTCGACCTTCCTGAATGTCGACCTCGCTCGCAGCGATCGCCTTGAGATCAGCACGGTTGAACTCGGGATGTTTCACCGCGTCACGAAGTACGTCGCGAACGAACTCGCTACGGCTATTGTATCCTAACTCTTCCCACGTTGCGTCGACGTCGGAGAGAAACGTCTCCGTTATGCGGATGTTGACCGTCGTTTTCTCGGGCGGCGAACTGGCTTCGGACATGCGTTTGTGTTGAAATTGTGTAGCAATAACGGTTACGCCAAATCAGACGTTGTCGAGAATTCCCCGCTGCTGTTGACGCTGTAAGAGCCAAACCTCACCCGCGTACGCCGATCCGATCGCCACCTGTGCAGGAGGTGCACAAAAGACTGATCCACTCTCATCGGTCCCTATGGAGAGGTTCCAAGAGTTCGATATCGGTCCCCGCGACCCAGTCGATCCGGATCCAGACCAGCGTGGGCAGGGCAACGGCGAGTGGCTCGAAGACCGGGCAACGTGTGCGCTGCGACGGTGGGGCTACCGGACGTGGACGCGCGTCAGAGACACCGTCGAAGAGATCGACGTGATAGGCAAACGGTCGTCACCGGGGGTTAATGGCCCCAAACACATCGTCGTCGAGTGTAAGGACTACGAGGGATCAGGGGCGCTCATCGGGCGATCAGTCATCGATCGGCTCGCCGCGGTAACCGCAACCGCACTCGATGAACGAGGCGCTCGACCGATCCTCTGTCACACCACCGATCTCGCCAACTGGGAGACTGTCAACGCCATCGATGCGTTTGGCGTCGTCGCGCTCCACGTTGAGGACCTCTCCGAGTTTTCGGTCGTCCCCGACTCGTACCCACCACGAGAAGCCTATCACAAACCCCCGTATCTGGACAGAGAGAGCACCCACATCATCCACAAAAGCCGCCTCGAGTATGACCCACACACCAGCGACGAATTCTACCGGCTCAAAGGAACCAACACTGAAGAGAGCTATTACCTATCCTAGAATAGCCTATTCCAAAATAGGCTATTCGGGATAATTATCGCAGACGCTGTCGACGATGTGATTCGACCATAGAACACGAAAGACATCTCTCATCACAACCCGCTCAAGAGGCGGTGGGGTTGAAACAAAACGAACAAAGGTATGTTTTCTTGAGAAAGATATATTGTCTACAGTATCGAAGAACGGATATGAGCCGCGACGATCGACCCAGCGAGACTCTCCGCGACGCCCGAGATGAGTGGCAGGAGTCGACGACGGCGCTCGAACGGGTGAACCAAGTGATAGAAGGAATCTCCACCCCACGAACGGCCGCAGAGATAGCTGAGGAGGCGCTCGTAAGCGAGCCCACGGCGAGAAAGCATCTCCGCGCACTTGTCAAGACGGGCGTCGCGTCGTCGTTCGACGGGTCGTCCGCAACGACGTACGCCCGAAACGAGGAGACCGTACTCTACCGTCGGATTCGAGAACTCTCGACCGAGCAGTCCCGCGACGAGTTGCTTGACGGGATCGAACGGATGAAACGCCAGATCGCAACCTACCGGGAGGAGTACGACGCGGTTTCACCAGAAGATCTCGCCACCTCGCTTGCGGCGGACGCATCCGACAGCGCGTGGGAAGCGGTCGCCGAGTGGCGGACGACCGAACGAAACCTCCACATCGCACAGGCGGCGATCAATTTTGGACGCGCCCGAGATCTCGGCGCGGTCACCCAGTGACGGCCCGTGACGGACGATTTCTCAGGTCCGGTCGGCCCGGTCGATCTCCCCGTCTTACAGCAGATTCGTACCTTCTTCATGGAAGAGGAACCGCTCGCCGAATCGACACGGTTCGATGACCCGGTTAACCCTACAGAACTGATCGTGGAGTTCACACTGGCGGATCGCTCAAGCGGCAGACTAGAAGTGACGTGGTGGCAAACCGGAGCCTACCGGTTTCACTACACGGAGCCAGATGGTCTCGATTTTCGGTACGACAATCATCCGAAGTCCTCTGTCCCTGACGTACACTTTCATCCACCACCGGACGCAGGGCCGGCGGAGCCGTCGTTTCTCCAGTCAGCCACGCGTCCACTCGTGATCACGCGAGCAATCATGACTCGGATACGCGAAGCGATCGTCGACGGAGACGGTCTCAACCGGCTCAAGGAGTGACATCGATCCTGTTGTTCGGACCGTTAATAGCAACTATGTCAACCTCGATGCGAAAGCCACTGACAGCCAGCTCGTCGAGATCTCGCGCAACGAATCGGGTGGAGGCTCCAGTTGGTGAATACAATATCCCCCACCCCACCACTTCCGTTGTTAGGGAATGGCCACCACTGAGACAGAGTAAAACGGCGGCCTCCCAATTCACGCCGACTCTAACAAGGTCGATAACCCACTCCGGACTGCTGACACGGACTGCTCCAACTGATGTTCGTTGTACTTTCCGCCGCCTTTCCCTCGGTTGTGCTCTGTCGAGCTCGTGATCCCCAACTGCGCTAACTCGCCCAAGTAGTCACGCACTGAACGCTCCGAGACCGGACTCACTCCTTCTGAATGCGCTACATGATGGTACGTATCCACGACTTCGCGCGTCCGTACTGGCGTCTCACCTCGCTCGTGAAGCAGTGTCAGCGCGTACAAAACGAGTTTCCCATGTTGGGAGTATTTCCGTATCCCCTCTACAACTTGATCTGCCTGGACGCGCTCGCGAGCTTCCTGTACGTGTTCCTCGGTTACGA
This sequence comes from Halorubrum salipaludis, assembly GCF_002286985.1. Classification (GTDB taxonomy): domain Archaea; phylum Halobacteriota; class Halobacteria; order Halobacteriales; family Haloferacaceae; genus Halorubrum; species Halorubrum salipaludis. Next base: position 4,004 of record NZ_NSKC01000019.1, read on the forward strand.
CATCTGAGCCCCTCTCACGAGCCACATCGCCAGCTTCCAAGAGAAGATCTAGAGCTTTCCGGGCGTCACCGGAGTCTTTCGCGCCGTAGGCTGCACACATTGCAAGAACCCCATCTTCGAGAACGTCGTCTTGGAACGCGACCCGTTCGCGCTGTTCGAGTACGAGCCGGAGTTCGTCGGCGTCATACGCGCTGAAGGACACCTCCTTCTCACAGAGCGACGATCGAACCTTCGAGGACAGTTGCGTCCGGAAATCCAGGTCGTTCGAAATGCCGATAACACCGAGCTTCACGTCGCTGATGTCGCCGTTCGAGCGAGCACGCGGCAGTTTATACAGCAAGGAATCGTCTCCGATGTGGTCGACTTCGTCGAGGACGATAAGTACCGTTCCCCCACATGCATCGAGCTCATCGAAGAGGAACTCGTAGACACTTGCCTGTGGATACCCCGTGTTGGAGATCTGCCGTCCCGGCTCGCGGAGTTCGTTGACCAGCTTCACAGCCACCTGATATGACGTGTTCAGGCCGTCACAGTTCACTTCGATTGTGGTCAGCTCCAGTTCTGCTACGTTTGTTGCATCCTCTTCGAGCGTACGGAGGAGGTAGCGTGTGGCCGCAGTCTTTCCCACACCACTCTTTCCATAGAGAAAGACGTTCGAGGGAGTCTCGTTGTTGATGACCGGCTGGAGCGCTGCGTGATATCGACCAAGCTCTTCATCGCGCCCGACGAGATTGTTCGGCGTCCACTCTTCGAGGAGTGCCTCTCGATTCTCGAAGATGGAGTTATTTGGAGTGAACGAGAAGTCGCTCATACTGACTACGTTCAACTATTTATATATAAAACCAATAGTTCCTCTGCTTCTGTTGTTATCAATTCTTTATATATTTCCAACCCCATTGGTTCCGCTGTTAGAACATCATGTCTCGTACCCCCTGCTTCTCGACACACCCCACTGGTTCCGTTGATGGGCTGATCATCATCCATTAACAGCGGAACCGGTGGGGTACGGACGAGTATACCTCTCTGAGAGCTGGTATGCTAACAGCGGAAGCCGTGGGGTGGGACTATGAGACCTTGACGACATCTCCGCCGTAGTACAAGACCTCGACCGCTATCGAGGTACTCTCTTCGAACGACAATCGATCGACGAGGCTCATTGGTTCATTTCATAAGCCTACGCAGTCGCTCCCACGGTCCTCTCGAACATTGCGCTAGAAAATTGTCGACGTAGCACGGCGTATCCCACGGGAACGTACCACTTTGTTGCACCTCCTGCAGAGCTGTCGGATCGGGTGCTCCAGTTCGGTTTGTATCTCCCGAGTGGAGTGCAGGAGTTGGTGATTCAAGCTCCTGTGAACTATGACGAACAGAGACACATCCACACCGAGTGTGGATCTCGCCGAGCTGTACCGTACGTCTCCAACTCCATCGGGCCCAGACGCCGAAGATGTCTTCGGATTCGAGGTTCGATTCACGATCCAGCGTGGACCACGGCGGCGCTTCCGGTTCGAACCGCGAGAGCGCGGCCCCGGCTGGTGGCGCTTCGAAGATGAGTGGACGGGCTGTCGCTGGCGCCCAGTCGGCCGTGAAGTCGTCGAGTACGTCGATCTCCGAGTTACACCAGCCGGCCAGGGAGAATGCCGTGAGCGATAACGACCCATATGACGGGCCGGGCGAGGCCGACGCCCTTCCGCTGTATCGCAAGACGGATCTGTTCTACCTGCTGAGCCATCACCGCAAGCGCGCCGTCGTGCTCACGCTCGCTGCGGCGCCGTGGAGTCGCGTCCATCTCCGACAACTCGCAGAGGCACTCACACTCTTAGAAGCGGACGCCGAACACCAGACGCTCTCGACTGCGCAAGTGCGGACGGTTAGAACGAACCTCAAGCGGTCGCATCTCCCACCGCTCATCCAGGCAGGCGTGATCGCCTGGGACGACGATCAAACGGATGTCCTCGTTCCCGGCCCGGCGTTCGCGAGTGCCCTCCACACGCTCACAACGGCCGGACACTCGCTGGCACGATCTCCCTCTGATGGGTAGTACCAAGCTAGACCCAACTGGTCAAACTGAATCAGCCTACTCGCTCACAAAACACACCGCAAATTGACCGACGAGCAACAGACCGTCTCCGCGGTTGCTATCGGTCTTGATCGAGCGGCTCCCGATAGAGCACCTCGCGCTCGTCGAAGACGACGGCAGCCATCTGTGGTTCGGTGTCGACTGTAACCGTTGTCTCGTCGCCGGCGGTCACCTCGTCGGCGTCGGAGTCCCAGGAACGTAGCCCGTCGGTCGCCGGCTCGACGACGACGGCAACGTGGTCGGCGTCAAGTGCGTCGCCGCCGGCGTGGGTGAACGTCACGACGCCACCCGCCTCCTCGTCGGCCGGCTCGTACGCGACCTCGAACGTCACCTGCGGCGGGATCACGTGCTCCGTCACGGTTCGCGTCTCACCGCCGCCGCTCCACTCGACGGTAACCGTCGTGCCCGCGGACAGATCGCCGAGCGATAGCGTCTCGTCTCCGGTCAGCCGATCCGTCTCGTCTGCGGGCTGGACCGCTGCGTGCTCGCCGTCGACGAGGACCCGGAACGCGTCGGCGTCGCGGTGGACCTCGTCGACGTAGCGGAGCGTCATCCCCGACGCCCCATCGTCGCCTCTGTCGCCCTCGGTGACGACGAACCCGCGGCGGGGTGCCGCCGAGAAGTGACCGATGGAGCTCGTCGCCGAACCGTTCTCGAACTCGGTGTGGACGCTAACGACGACGGTCTGATCAAGCCCGACCTCATCGACCGTGATCGCGTCCCCCGTCGTCAGCTCGTCGTGTTCGGCCGCGAACGCCGACTCCTGATCGCGTTCCCGATCCCGAGGCGCGCCGGCACCACTCATCGACACACGCAGGCGCTCGGGATCGACGGGCTGTTCGCCGACGTACTCGATCTGCATCGTCTCGGCGGCCGCGTCGTAGGTCGCCGCAACTGTTTCGCGAGCCGTGGTCGTTCCGCCGAGATGGTGCTCGCGCTCGCCGCCCGTCCAGATGAGCCGCACCCGTGAGAGCGGCGGGATCGGGGCGGTAAAGGAGTCATCGGGACCGAACTCGTCGAGCTTGTCGGCGGGTTGGACATCGGTCGGCGTTCGGCCGGCCTGCAACTCTAACTCCGAGGCAGGCAGCGTCCGCCCACTCCGGTGCTGCACGGTCACCTCACCGGCATCCGGATCGTATTCTATGGACGCGCGTGTGTTCGGCACGACCTCCTCCTCGGCGACGACGACCGGCTCGTCCGGCTCGCGCCACTCGACGGCGACCGTACTTCCCAGTGGGAGTTCGCCGAGCACCAGCTCTTCGTCGCCCGAGAGCGTGTCATACTCGTCAGCGAACTGGGCGTCGGCCGGCTCGCCGTCGACCAGCGTCACGAACACATCGGCGGGGCGAGACTGCTCGCCGTCGTACCTAACGGTGGTCCCCTCCTCAGCGCGCGAGCGGATCCAGACGCGCGGGGGACGGGCGCGATAGTGGACGAGCGACCCGCCACCGACGCCCCGTGGCTGCTCGACATCGAACTCCAACTGCACGCTGTCGCCGATCGACACGTCCTCGACGGTGACGGTATCGCCGGGATCGAGCGTCCCGTCGGTGAATTCGTCCCCGACTGACTGGACACTACCCTCGCTCCGGTGAACCAACCGAAGGCTACTGGCGTCGGCGGAACGGTCGGCCTCGTACGCGAGGTCCAGCGTCTCGGCCGCCATATCGTAGTCGACGACGAACGCCTCGCGGTCGACCCGCTCGCGGGCGTAGGTGTCGTAGGCGTTTGCGTCCGGGTCGAACCACCGCAGTGTAACGGTCGCGATCTGTCCGGTCTCGACGGTGATCTCGTCACCGGTCGCGAACTCGTCGCCGTCGAGGAGCGTGTCGCTCACCTCCTCGCCGTCGTGCCACACCTCCAGCTCGGCGGCCGGCACTGCTTCGCCCTCGATGTGTTCGAAGGTCACCGTCCCGGCGGCGCGGTCGAACTGCGATCGCACTCCGGCGTCCGGCGACGCCTCGCGGTCCAGCGTCGGCGGCGCCTCAACAACGGCATCGACGAGTACGAGCCCGTCGGCTCGAGTGCTGTCGAGTTCGATGGGAACTGCGGGGTCGACGCTCCGCACGAGCTGCTCGACGGTCTCATCGTCGAGATCGCCTGCGTCGGCAGTCGGTCGGATCACGTACGCGTTTTCCGCCGTTCCGTCCACGTCTCTGAGGTCTTCAGGAGCGACCTCGAATCCGGCGGCGAACGCGTCGACCTCGTCAGGGACCCTCGAGGGGAACGGACCACCGGCGGCGTCCGGAACCAAAAGCACCGTTTCGAAGCCGCCGAGCCGGGGGAGTGCGGCCGCACCGAGCGACGCCTCCGCGAAGCGGTCGGCCTCGTCCGCGGCCGCACGGCCCGCGGCGCGGGCGGTCTCGAGTCGTCGATCTCCTCTCTCCTCTCTCGACGTGCTCGACCCACGTCGCGGGGTAGGCGAGGGGCTACTGCCGTTCACGGCCGCCGCCACGCCGTCGCCGGCGACGAGTGCGGTTTCATCAGCTTCGGCGAGCCGCCAGCCAGCGGGCAGTTCGGCTGTCGTCTCTACCTCGCTGGCGGTGTTGGCACTCGACTCATCTGTCGTGTCGTCTCCCGCGCCGACTGCGAGCGTCTCGCCTTGCTCAAGCCGATCAAAGTCGCCGGCGGCCGTCACCAGTTGGAACCCGCGATCGTCCGGCGTGACTGCGACGGTCGCCGACAGCTTGTCGGCGTCGACGCCGAGGTGCTCGATCGCAGAGCGGGCGCGATAGCTCAGATCATCGGTCGCGTCGGCGTCGACGCGATCCGCGATGACCGTCGTGTACGTCGTCGACAGTGCGTTGCCCGCCGGAACCGGGAGAAACGCGTCGGCCAACGGTGCCGAGATGTCGACGTCGAGATCGGTCGGTGCTCCGGCAGGTTGGCCGGGAATCTGCGCGTCGGTTGCGGGGTCGAGAACGCCTGTCAGGGCTGCGAGCGTCAGGGCGCTTCCTCCGAGGAAGCCCCGACGGGAGGGTCGCACCATGCGTGAGGACACAATTGGAGTATTTAAAGTAGCACCGGTGACACAAACTGCTGTCATACTTACCCAGTGTCGGGTATCGGGAGTACGGGAAACCCGTGTTCGAAAATTGGTGGGGTGTGATCGACGGCACCACCACCCCACCACTTCCGCTGTTCTCTGGTGACGACCGCAGTGGCAGTCACGCTGTGACGAGCGACTCGGCGTCGATCCGAGACCGCAACGGATGAATCACACCCAAGTCGGAGACGACGGCAACACGGGATGCGATCGAGGGCACCGAGCGTGCTGTCGAACGCTGGCGTCCAGCGCGAACATCCACTGCCAACAGTTTATAAAGAGCGAGGAGAATACCTGCGGCTTCAGCCGCAGGATGAATCCGACAACTGGGGATTAAACAACGCTTCGGTAGCTCGTTCTGAGTTTCCAACCCATACGTTCAAGTGACAAAAAACCACTACACAACGGCAAGGTCAGGTTGGAACGGAGCGGATTCCGAACGGCCTTCGGAGGCGGCCTCGCCGCTAACCTAATGAGACAGTATCCGAAACGCCGACGCGGTGAACGCGAATCTCCGAAGGGTTCGTCTCGTGCCTGTTGGCTAGAGCAAGCTCAAAGATACCTCCGAGTCCGCCGACGCATTAGCGACTCCCTGCTGGCAAAAACAACAGATGGGAGTCAACGATGCTGAGGATAGGAGTAACAGCCGCTTGGCACGGCTAGACAGCCACCGATCACGACGACTGGGTTAGACGAGTTCCCGCAAAGTGGCGGCATCCATGGTTGCAGACCTGAACCTCCCACCGCTCGGGATTCCTCCGCGTTTACGCGGAGGAGGATGTCAATGAGACACCCGTTCGAAGACAGATTGTATGACGATGATGGCGACGACGACGATCGTAAACCTCGATAACACCCCAAGATCCGTCAATGCCCGTAGGGCGACAAGAACGGCGAGGACGATCACAGCAGAGGCGACTAGTTTCTGCTTCTCGCGGGAGACCATGTCGCAACTCAAGAGAATTGAACAAAGTACCTACCGAAAATGGTTCCTTGGGCTCTGTTGCAATCTTTTGACCCTGACAGGAACCGCGTACTGAATACAGAGCGCGAGTCACTCACGAGAGCGGTGTCGGTCGAGATGGTCGTTGTCGAAGGGTTATTCTCGAGTGACCACGAACATTCTGCGGTTAGAAGATGGATGACTACCTAGGTCTGTCCCGACGAGATGTTGGGGCGGGCCTCGCCACCGCTGGGTCGGCGTACGTCGCTGCCGCTCTACTTGCCCTCTTTGACCTCCTTTCGAATTCCGGGTCTCGGGGAAACCCCGTCGCCACCGTCGGAATAATCGTTATGCCGATCCTCGCGCTGACCGTGGCGACTGTCGTCTGGCGGGTGACGATGCCGGACGAACCGAACCCCCGCTACGGTGCCATAGCCGGCGCCTTCTCGGGGGGTATCTCCGTACTCATATTCACGATTCTGATAGGCATCACAGCCGTCCTAACCGGGGCGGCTATCTCGTGGATCGCCGTAATCGTTGGATTCGGACTGCTCTACACCCTCCCGTTCATCGTCCCGATAGCGGCTACCGTGGGATACGGATACGAATTGTACCTGACCAGCAGACAGAACTGACCCTCCGTCGGCGATTTCAGTTCGTTCCGCTAGCGTCCGTAGCCGAAGGACCCGAACACGTCGTCGAGTACTGACCACACAGTCTATGCCTTGTGAAGTGGTGTGAACTCACGGTGCTTGACCAGCGGACGAACTTTGCCTGAAACAGCCGGTTGAGGAGGCCTGCGTATTGATCATAGCTCCCCTACCGTGGGCCAAGGATTACCTCGGGAGCGAAGATAATGAGGCTGATTAAACCGAGTAACACGAGAATCGCGGTGAGACGCAATCCGCCCGCCATCCGTTGTCGTTCTGTCGAAAGGGACTCGGCGAATCCGGACAGAGCAAATCCGATTGCCATAATGAGCGAACTGATAGAAGAGCCATCGTGTAAAATATCGAAATAGACGTAGATAGACAGCATAGCGAGTGAGCCAGCGAACATGACGAATGCGGTCGGTCTGCCGGAGGGTTCACTGAACACAACGTCTTCGATTCTGGAGGGCATGGACCAGCCAATTCACTTGATACTGTAAATAAGCATGGTAAAATGAAATCGCTCAGAATGTGATTTCTCCGTGGTACTGAACAGTACGTCTGCTCCCAATATTGTTCAGTGAACTGGTCCCACAACATTATTGGCAACATCCACCGGAGTTTGTAAAAGAGATGATGACTCCTGGACCTCTCGGGTTAGGAATCATCGTGGCATCCATAGCGGCCGGCGTTGGCGCGCTGTATCTGTTACAGTATCTCTATTCACAGAAGGGGAAGGCTGGTGCTGACTGGTTCATGGGGAATATGGCTTCCGTTGCCCTATTTTGTCTCTCGTATGGAATCTCATTAGTTATCACGAATCCGACGTTGCGCATCGTCCTCGGAGCTGTCGCGTTCATTTGTGTGTGTTTCATGGGGCCATTCTTCCTCGCATTTGGTCTCGATTATACCGGACGAGGTGATCTCATTCGCACGCCACTGTTCGGAATCGTCGCAATTGTCCCGCTCTTGTCAATCGGGCTCGCAGCGACAAATTCGATTCATGGACTCATCTGGGCCGACTTCCAGTTTGACCCGGTCTTCGGCCTCGCAACAGTTACGTACACGGTACAACCGTGGGGTGTCTTTGCACTCCTGTTTTCAATCGGAACTGCCGCAGTTGGATCGCTCTTGCTGATCGGCGCCATTCTCAGTTACGGGTCCTTGTATCGGCGTGAAGCGACGGCGGTTATCCTGAGTACGCTCCCGCCTTCGGTCGGCGTGTCATTCTGGCTGTTCGAAATCGGGCCGGTCCCTCAGCTACACCTGACAGCGCCACTGATGCTGATTCACGTCACGCTTGATGCATACGCGTTCGTCGGAACGCACATGTTCGAAACGAACCCCGCGACCCAGCGGATGGCAGAACGCACTGGCTTGGACTCGTTGTCTGATCCCGTACTCATCCTTGATACCGAACAGCAGATCGTCGGAGCGAACGATCGAGCCGAAGACGTGTTTTTCAACACGACGTCGATCTCGCTACCTGTCCCGTTGGAGGCTACACTTGGAGTGACGTTAGAAACGCTCCGTGAAACGGGAGAGATTACTGTCGAGACAGAGGGCGGCGGTATCTTTGCGGTCTCATACACTCCGTTAACTGACCCAAGCGGCGAATCGGTCGGGAGTATGGTCGTGCTGTATGACGTGACAGACCAACGACAACGCGAACAACAGCTCGCCGTACTCAATCGTATCCTCAGACACAATCTCCGCAACGAAACAACGGTCATCAGCGGATACGCAGAGCTATTAGAAGCGGACAGTACCGACCCACACCATGTGACACAGGCCGGAACGATCGCGGCTGCAAGTAATCGGCTGAAGTCGATTGCCGAAAAGGTACGGACCTTCGAAAACGTTCAACAGCGAGTCAGACAACCGGAATCGCTCTCCATTAGAGACGTTGTCGCGGATATTGAACAGACGTATTCGACGACGTATCCTGACGCGACCATCACTTGGACGGCCTCACCACCGGATCTCCGGTTTCGTACGGATCCGGAGTTGCTCTCCATGCTGCTCAAAAATCTCGTCGAAAACGCGATCGTCCATTCGGAGTCATCCGAACCAACAGTCCCTGTGGCGGTTTCGGAAGGAGACGCCCCACGCAAGGGTATTCAAGTCGTGATCCGTGACAGTAACGATCCGATTCCGGACTATGAGATTGAGACGCTTCGTGCCGGCGAGGAAACACCACTCCAACACGGACAGGGGGTTGGGTTGTGGATCGCCTACTGGTGTATTCGGAAACTCAACGGTGAAATCGACTTCGAATACGATGAGGGGAACGTGCTCATCGTCTCACTTCCACCGATGGCCGAGTAGTCTAAACAGAGTAGGCCGTCAACACAGGCTTCTGAACCATCGATGGGTCACGTGCGTTGAGCTTGCGGGTGTGAAACTATCAACTGTTGTGGGTTCATCAACGCCCGGGTCATCTACTGGCGTCCGCCGCCCTCAACCAGACACTGAACGAAACACCGCCGGGACCCTCGGGTCCACATACGCGATACCGGGGCTTGCACTCACCTTGCGCGTTCGATCCGGGGCGACGCTACTCCACGGTCACGCTCTTCGCCAGGTTCCGCGGCTTGTCGATGGAGCGTCCCTTGTCGTTGGCGACGTGGTACGCGAACAACTGCAGGTAGACGTTCGCGACGAGCGGCTCGGCGATCCCCACGTCGGGGACGGGCAGCGACACGTCGAGCGTATCGTACTCTTTGCCCGCGGACACACAGCCGATGGCGGGCGCGCCGCGCGTCTGCGCCTCGGTGACGTTGTTTTTCGTCTCGGCGGCGCGCGACCCGTCGGTCAACAGGGCCAGGACGGGGGTGTCGGGCGTTACCAGCGCGAGCGGCCCGTGTTTAAGCTCGCCGGCGGCAAAGCCCTCGGCGTGGTCGTAGGAGATCTCCTTGAGCTTCAACGCGCCCTCCAAGGCCACGGGCACGCCCAGCTTGCGGCCGACGAAGAAGAACGCCTCGCTGTCGCCGTACTCGCGGGCGGCCTCACGCACGCGCTCCTCGTTGTCGAGCACCTGCTGGACCGCGCCGGGGAGCCCGCGTAAGTCCTCCAACACCGACCGCGCGTCCGCCGGCGCGAGCGCCCCGCGCTCGCGGCCGATCGCCACGCCGAGCATCGCGAGCGTCGCCACCTGCGAGGCGAACGTCTTCGTCGCGGCCACGCCGATCTCGGGGCCGGCGCGGATGAACGCGGTCCCGTCCACCTCTCGCGTGATCGTACTCCCCAAGGTGTTCGTCACGGCGAACGTCCGCGCGCCCGCGGCGTTCGCGCGCCGGATCGCCCCGAGGGTGTCCGCGGTCTCCCCGCTCTGGGTCACGGCGACCACCAGCGTGCGGTCGGGGCTCCGGCCAGCGCCGAACTCGTACTCGCTGGCGATCTCCACGGTCGCGCGCACTCCGGACAGTTCCTCGAACAGCTGCGCGGCGTACCGCCCTGCGTAGTTAGAGGTGCCGCAGGCGACGATCTGGATCTCCTCCAGATCCGCGAGGAAGCCCGGCGGAAACGAGACGTCCAGGTCCACGTCACCGGCGTCGACGTCGAGGCGCCCGGCGATCGTCTGCCGGAGCGCCGCGGGCTGTTCGTGGATCTCCTTGCGCATGTAGTGGTCGTAGCCGCCCTTCTCGGCGGCGCCCGCCTCCCACTCGACCGTCTCGATCTCGCGGTCGACCGGCTCGCCGTCAGCGAAGATCTGGACGCCGTCGGGCGACAGCTCGGCCACGTCGCCGTCTTCCAGATAGGTCACATCGCGAGTGTGTTCCAAGAACGCGGTCACGTCGCTCGCGACGAACCACGCGCTCTCGCCGCGGCCCAGTACGATGGGACTCCCGCGACGCGCGACGACGATCCGGTCGTCGCCCTTCCGGACCGCGCAGATCGCGTAGCTTCCCTCGAGCCGACTTTCGACACGCCGGACCGCGTCGAGCAGGTCCGCGTCCGGGTCCGCGGCCAGCGCCTCCTCGATGAGGTGCGGGATGACCTCGGTGTCGGTGGCGCTCGTGAACTCGTGGTCGGCCAGCTCCGCTTTCAGCGCCTCGTAGTTCTCGATGATTCCGTTGTGGACGACCGCCACGTCGCCCGTACAGTCGGTGTGGGGGTGGGCGTTGGCGTCGGTCGGCGGGCCGTGCGTGCTCCAGCGCGTGTGGCCGACGCCGTGAGTCGCGTCCGGTACGTCGGGGACGGTGAGCCCGTCCACTTCGCCCGACCGCTTGGCCACCGTGAGCCCGCTCCGCGGCCCCACGAGCGCGACGCCCGCGGAGTCGTAGCCGCGGTACTCCAGGTTGCGGAGCCCCTCGTGGACGATGTCACCGACGCTCGCCGGCGTCTCGCCGTCGCCCTCACCGCCGTCGCTCGCACCCGTCGCGTGCAGATCGCCGATGAAGCCGATGATCCCACACATGATTACCCCCTCCGGACGACGGCGCCCGATTCAACGCGCCCGTCGAGCACGACGCCCGCGTCGGCCTGTACGTCGTCGCCGACGACGGCGCCGTTCGTGAGCGTCGCGCCGCCGCCGATCGACGTGTTGTCGCCGACGACGCCGCCGAGCGTCACCCCGCGGTGGACGCTGTCGCCGACGACGACCGTCGCCTCTCCGCCGACGACCGTCGCGTTCGGCCCGATCCGCGCGTTTCCCGCAATAACGGCGTCGCGGACGACGGCGCCCGGCCCGATGACGGCGTCGGGAAGCACCACGCTGTTCTCGACGACCGCGTTGGCCGCGACCGTGACGTTGCTGCCGATCGCCGACGCCCCGCTCAGCGTGGCGTTGGGCCCGATGCGGACGTTCCCGGCGAGGACCACGTCGTCGGCGACGGTGACGGCGTCGCCGACGCGCTGGCCCGTCGCAGGCGCGTCGCGGGCGTGGTCGCTGTCGTGAACCAGCGCCGCGTTGACCGAGAGCACGTCCCAGAGGTTCGACACGTCCAGCCACCGGCCGTCGTAGCCCACGCCGGTCACGCTGTCCCGCTCGGCCAGGTCGTTGAGCGTCGTCGTGATCGCGAGCTCGCCGGTCGCGTTCGTCGCGCGGATCGCGTCGAATATCTCGGGCGTGAAGCCGTAGACGCCGGCGTTGATGCGGTTGGTGTCGACCGGTCCCTCAGGCTTTTCGTTCACCTCCGTGACGCGGTCGCCGTCGAGCTGGACGACGCCGTAGTCGCGCGGGGTCTCGACGGCGGTGACGGTCACCAGCGGCGCGTCGCCGTCGCGGAGGCGGTCACACACGGTCGAGACGGCCGCGGCGTCGACGATCCGGTCGCCGTTCAGGACGACGAAGGGCCCGTCGACGACGGGTTCGGCCTGCAGAACGGCGTGGCCGGTGCCGAGCTGCGTCGCCTGCTCGACGTACTCGATCGTCACGTCCCAGTCGTCGCCGTCGCCGAAGTGGTTCCGGATCCGCTCCTGTTTGTACCCGACGACGAGGACGACTCGGTCGATCCCCGCCGCGGCCACGGCCTCGACGACGTACTCCAAGAGGGGGCGGTTCGCCACGGGGACCATCGGCTTCGGTCGCCGGTTCGTCAGCGGCTCCAGCCGCCGGCCTTCGCCCGCGGCGAGGATCACCGCCGTCACTTCGTCAGTGCTCATGACTCACTGGTCGCCGCCCCGGGTGTTAAATCACTCGTGGCGATCGACCGATCGGGCGGGCGATCTGCGCGGAGAACCCGGCGACCTCGGCAGAGTAAAGTGGGTCTGCTGTAGATCGATTGACGTGGTGAAATCGGCGGTCATTGCGGACGACGACGAGACGATCCGGTCGATCCTCCAGTACAAGCTGTCGAACGCCGGCTTTGACCTCACGGTGTGTCACGACGGCGAGGAGTGTCGAACCGTGTTGAACGATCCGGGCGCCGATCCCGACATCGTCGTCCTCGACGTGATGATGCCCCGACTGAAGGGCACGCAGCTGCTCCGGACGATCCGACGCGGGGAGCTCGCCGTCGACGCCGACGTGCCGGTCGTGATGCTCACCTCCCGGGGCCAGGAGGCCGACGTGCTCGAAGGGCTGGAAGCCGGCGCCGACGAGTATCTCACGAAACCGTTCAGTCCGAGCGAGCTGCTCGTCCGCGTCGAGAAGCTGGTCGGGGGGTAACCGTGCTCGCGCCGGCGACTCCCGTCCCGACTCTCACCCCGCCGAACACTCCCGCCCTCCAGTTGGACCCGTCGCTCTCGCTCGCGCTGACCGTCGCCGTGATCGCGTTGGCCTCGCTTCTGGGCGCGGTCGTGATCGTCACCGTCGGCTACTCGCTGCGGGCGGCCCGGCGTCGCCGGCGCCGAACGCCGATGCGCGCCGACCTGCGCGGCGAGCTTCTCGACCGGCTCTACGGCCGCGACGAGCCGGGATGGGACGAGTGGGCGGCCGCGCTCTCGGGGGCCGAACGCGAGGAGCTCGAATCGCTGTTGGACGTGTACCTCCGCGCGCTCGACGGGAGCGACGCCGACCGGCTGGCCGGGCTCGGCGAGGCGCTGGGCATCAACGAGCGCGCGCGCCGCGAGATCGCCGACGGCGACTACTGGGCCCGGATCCACGCCTTAGTGTGGCTCGCCCTGCTCCGGGACGCCCCGGACCGGTCGCTCCTGGAGACGCACTGCACGGACACGCCGCGGGAACGCGCCGCGGCCGCGCGGGTGCTGTACGCGGCCGGCGTCGGCGACGCCGCGACCACGGGTATCGACCTGCTGTTACGCGACCGTCCGTCGTCGTTCTCCGTGTTCGGCATCGACACGCTCTACCGGGTCGCCGAAACGGACCCGCAGCCGCTGTTCGAGCGGGCCGCCGCCGACTTCGACGACTGGGAGCCGGCGCTCCAACAGCAGGTGTTGCTCGCGGCCCGACACCTCCACACGGTGGTGGGAAGCGCCGACCTCTCGTGGGTCGTCGGCGCGCTGTCGAGCCCGGACGCCCGCGTCCGGACGGCGGCGTGGCGCGCGCTCGACGCGTACGGCTGGAACCGGTCGATCCGAGCCGCGGTCGACCTCGCGACGGTCGCGGACGACCCCGACCCGGCGGTCCGCGCATCCGCCTACCGTATGCTCGGAGCGTGGGGCGACGGCGAGGCGGTCGCCGCCCTCGACGCGGCCGCGGCCGTGGAGACCGACGACCGCGCGCGCGTCGTCGCGGCCGAACAGCTGATTCGCCACCGGGAGGCCGACGCGCTCGGCGCCGGCGAGACGCCTCCGCCGTCTCTGTCGTCTCTGCCACCTTCGACGGGAGCCGGGGAGCCGGACGAGCCGGAGGAGTCTGACGCCGACCCCTTCGACGTCGCGTGGGCGTGGGCGAGCGAGCACGCCCGGTTCGACCGACTCGCCCGGGACATCACCGGTCGGGACCGGACCGCGCGGGAGCTGACTGAAGGGGGGCGGACCCGATGACGACGCTCGAATCGATCGGCACGACGCTCGTCGTCGGGTCGGGCGCGGTGATCGTCACGTACTACCTGCTCATCAACTCGGGCTACCTGCTGATCCACGTGCTCGCGCTGTTCGAGCTCCGGGACACCGTCCGCGAGTCGGAGTGGCGGCCGCCGTTCCGCGCGTTCGACAGCCCGTTTTACCCGGGCGTCGCGATGGTCGTCCCGGCGTACAACGAATCGGCGTCGATCGTCGAGAGCGTGCGGTCGATGCTGTTGCTCAACTACCCCGACCAGGAGATCGTCGTCGTCAACGACGGCTCCACGGACGCGACGCTCGACCGGCTGCGCGAGGCGTACGACCTCCGCCCCGTCGACGCGCCGGTCCCGTACGACGTGCCGAGCGAGCCGATTCGCGGCGTGTACCGCTCGGCGACCCACGAGGACCTGCTCGTCGTCGACAAGGAGAACGGCGGGAAAAGCGACGCCCTGAACGCCGGCGTCTGGCTCACCGACCAGGAGCTGTTCTGTGCGGTCGACTCCGACACGGTGCTCGACCGCAACGCGCTGTTGGAGGTGGTCAAGCCGTTCCTCGAAGAGCCGGACCGCGCGGTCGCCAGCGGCGGGACCATCCGCGTCGCCAACAACTGCGTCGTCGAGGACGGGGAGGTCCAGGAGGTCAACCTCCCGAAGACCGGCCTCCCGGGGATCCAGGTGATGGAGTACCTGCGCGCGTTCTACTCGGGGCGCCTCGGCTTGACTCGCCTCAAGGGGCTCATCCTGATCTCGGGGGCGTTCGGCGTGTTCCGCACGGACCGCGTCCGCGAGATCGGCGGCTACCGTCACGACACGATCACCGAGGACTTCGACGTGGTCGTCAGGCTCCACGAGTACCTCTCCGACAACGACATCGACTACACGGTGGAGTTCGTTCCCGAACCCGTCGCGTGGACGGAGGTCCCCGACAACCTCCGCACGCTGGGTCGACAGCGCCGCCGCTGGTACCGCGGGATGATAGAGACGATCGTCGCCAGCCGCGGGCTGTTCTTCCGGCGGGCGTACGGTCGCGTCGGCACCGTCATCCTCCCGTTCTTCACCGCCGCGGAGGCGTTCGGCCCGCTCATCGAGGGATTCGGCTACGTCCTACTCCCGATCGGCTGGTACCTCGGGATCTTGAACATCGAGTTCTTCCTAGTGTTCTTGCTGCTCACCGTCGGCGTCGGGATCTTCCTCTCGTGGTTCGGCGTGTTCAGCGAGGTGTGGAGCTACAACCGGTACGAGTCGCCGCGGGACGTGGCGCGGCTCCTCTGGTACGGCGTCTTGGAGAACTTCGGCTACCGCCAGTGGAAGACGATCGTCGCGTGGCACGGGCTGATCGAGTACCTCCGCGGCGAGAAGTCGTGGGGCGTCATGGAGCGGCAGGGCTTCGGCGGCGACGAGACGGGGGGCGGAGCCGCCGCGGGCGCAGCTACTGCAAGGGGAGCGGCCGGTGCGGCGGCGACGGCTGGAGCCGCGTCCAACGAGGCGCCGAACACCGAGCCAGCGGACGACGACGAACCGGTCGAGGACGAACCGCACGACGGGAGCGGCTTCGTCTGGATCGACTGGCTCGTCGACGCTCCCGACACCGACGGGCTCCGGTGGCTCGACCGGATCGCCGCCGAGGGAGCGTTCGGCCGGTTCACCGCGGCCGAGGAGCCGACGCTCGGCGCCGGCGACGGCGGCTTCGTGTGGACCACCGACTTCACGGATGGCGTCGGCGACGGCGGGTTCGTCTGGACCACGGATCCGACGCTCGGCGCGGGTGACGGCGGGTTCGTCCTCGCGGTCGACGACGAATCCGTCCTCACCGTCGACGACGGGACGGCGCGGCTCCGCGCGACGACAGATTTCACGGAGGGCATTGGCGACGGCGGCTTCGTCTGGACCACGGATCCGGCGCTCGGTACCGGTGACGGCGGGGTCGTCTGGACTCGTGACTTCGCCGACGGCGTCGGCAGCGGCGGCTTCGTCTGGGTGGTCGAGACCGCGGCCGACGGCGAGTTGTCGTAGAGCGACCGCTGCCGGCTCCGACGCGGACGCGGCTCAGTCGTCGAGGTCCTCGTGGATCGGCTCGGCGGCGTTGACGTCGTCCACTTCGAAGCGGGTGCCGTCGGCCGAGCTGTCGACGGTGAGGTCCCAGCCGTGGCCGGAGACGACGCGCTGGACGACCAACAGCCCGAGACCGAACGACTTGACGTTCTCCACGTCGGCGGCGGTGAGCGCCTCCACGACCGCCGGGGGGAGCCCCGGCCCGTCGTCGGCGACCGTGAACCCGTGTGTGTCGCCGGTGACCGTCACCGAAACGTCGGACCCGCCGTGTTCGACGCTGTTGCGAAACAGGTTCTCGAAGAGCCGCTGGAGGCGCATCTCGTCGGCGAGGACGGTGGTCTCGGGCGCGATATCGACGTTCAGCGTGGCGTTGCGCGTGCGCACGGTGTCCCACGCGTCGCGGACGACCGCTTCGAGGTCGATACGCTCCCGTTCTCCCACGTCTGCGCCCTCCTTCGCCAGCATGAGACACTCGGCGATCATCGACTCCATGCGGCCGAGCGAGCCCTGGACCCGGTCGAGGAACTCGGCGGGCTGGCCCGTCACCTCCTCCCGTGCGAGCTCGGTGAAGCCGATCGCGCCCGCGAGGGGGTTCCGGAGGTCGTGCGCGATGATCCCCGTGAACTCGTCGAGCCGCTCGTTCTGGGCCCGCAGCTCGGCGTAGTGCTTCTCGCGTTCGAGCTCGGAGCCGACCCACTCGGCGAGCAGCGAGACGAAGTCCCGCTCGTGGTCGGTGATCGGGTCCGATCGCGGCTCCTCGTCGGAGAAACATAGGGTCCCGTACGTCTCGCCGTCGATGTCGACCGCGGCCCCGACGTAACAGTTGAGGCCGGTCGTCTCCAGCGCCACGTCGTCGCGGTACTCGGTCGCCGTCGCGTCCGCGAACCCGAGCGTCTCTCCCGTCTCGACCACGTGGCGACACCAGGTCCCGTCGAGGTCGACCACCCCGCCCTCGGCGTACGGCCCCGACTCGATGTTCGTCTGGATCACCTCGTAGCGCCCGTCCCCGGTGTACGAGAGGACGCCGTTGTCGACGCCGAGGAACTCCCGGCCGACATCGATCGCGCGGCGGATCCGCTGGTCGGCGTCGAGGTCGGTCGTCGTCAGCTGAAGCAGACTCTTGAAGGGGTCGGGCCGGTCGGAGTCGGGAGACATGGTGAGGGCTTGCGGCTACGTGGCCGGTTTTCGACGGACGGGTATAAAACTCCGAGTCGTCTCGGCGGTCGCGTTAAGTTAGAGAATGAGGCGGACGATGTCTGAGTGTCTATGGCAGAAATCGACCGCCTCAGCGAACGTATTGCGTGGATTGACTTGTCGTTTGTGGAGCGAGATCGGACTCCGCGATGGGCGATTGAAATAGGGATCCGCTGTCACTTAGCCGGTATGTCGCTCCGCGAGGTAAGTAAACATCTCGAGAGGTTTGGGATCGATCGGAGTCACGTCGCTATTCACAACTGGGTACATAAAGCC
>NZ_NSKC01000002.1 GCF_002286985.1 Halorubrum salipaludis
CACGCATACACGGTCGGCCGATCGAGAGGTCGGAACCACCGACACAGGCGTCTCTTCCACAGATTGTGGAGAGAGTCTCGGTTCGAGTCCGAGAGTCGGCGTAAAGGCGGCCAGAGCGGTGGGGGAACACCCGTACCCATTCCGAACACGGAAGTTAAGCCCACCAGCGTACCGGGAAGTACTGGAGTGAGCGATCCTCTGGGAACCGCGGTTCGCCGCCTGCCCATTCATACGGGAGAATACTCCCACTCACAGCCCACGGACACCGTGTCCGTGGGCTGATTTGCTATTCGGCGAGCGGCAGTGCCGTCTACCGCACGCGACCGCATTTCGATCGCCGCGGCTCTCAATATTGAGACTTGTTCCCATAAGTTTATGCACGTTCTCCGTGAAGCGAAGGTAATCATGGCCGCTCCGACAGACTCCGCTCGCGAGTTTGCGGTGCGCGTGTCCGACCGCGGACGGCCGCCGGTTCGTGATCGGGACGTCGGAGAGCGGGTGATCTCACTACTGTTCGGAACGGGAATCGAGGAGTGGCGACGCGGGTGGCGCCGAACCGTCGGAACGGTGCCGGACCGGGAGGCGATCGTTTCCGCGAGCGATCACACCCGCGGTGCCGCGACGGCGACGCAGGTCGTCCCGGACCGGGGGCTCGCGTACACCGTGCTCGGTGCGCCGGTCGACGTCGATCGGATCCTCGAGGCGGTCACGGGCCACTTGGCGGATGCTCGCGGCCTCGAGGTCACGGTGATCGTCGACGATATCGAACCTCTCTTGGCCGAGCACGGCCCGGAGACGGTGAGCGAACTCCTCGACGGCTTGCGGCTCCGACTCGACGACTGTCGGAGCACCGTCGTGATCGGCTGTTCGTTCACGGAGCGGACGGCGCCGTCGGCCGCGTCCCTGTTCGATCCGGCCGACGACGTCGAACGGATGGACCACGCCCTCGCACCCGCTCTCGACGAACTCCGACGGAACGATCCGACGACGTTCGGGTACGTTCGGCGGCACTGGGCGGAAGCGCGGGCCGGTATCGAACGGTGCGATCGGAACTACCCGCAGGCGAAGCAGGTTCACGCGGCGCTTTCCGAGCCGGAGACGACGCCGCGGACGCTCGGAACGGCGCTGTCGGGACTGGTCACGCTCGGCGTCGTCGACACGTGGAGCGAGACCGTCGGCCCGACGCGGTACGATCTCACCGCGTACAGGCCGACGCGCATGTGGGCGGTCGGGGCGACCCTCGCGGCCGCCGACGGGTCGTTCGACGACTGAGGCCGCGGTCAGTCGTCACCTCTCGGCGTCGCTCTGGTCGCCTCCGGGAATTTCCAGGTCGTGTGAGACCACGGTACCGTCGGGTTCGAGGGTCACCGTACCGAGCGTCGCCGTCTCACCCGTTCGGAAGCGATCGGCGACGGACTCAAGCACGGACTGTCGATCGAGCTGCTCCCAGACCGCGTCGGCGACGAGCGACTGGAACTCCTCCGGATCGGTCCACCCGGAGTCGACGTCGGAGGGGACCCCGACGACGACTCGGAACTCCGCTTCGGTGAGGTGGATCCCGACCCCGAACGTGTCTGCGCACATGCGTCGCCGTTCGGCCCCGCTTTTTAAATCCCCGTCGGACGCGTCGCGCTCGGCGTCCCTCGGGGGCGTCCCGAAACCGGTAACCGGGTGCGATGGGAACCCGAGAGTCGAACGGATGTCGACGGATCCCCGCGTCTCGCCGATGCTCGGGCTCGCGGTCGCGGTGGCCGCCGTGAGCGGTGGGGCGGTCCTCGTCCGTCTCAGCGACGCCCCGAGTTCGGTCGCCGCGTTCTATCGGGTGCTGTTCACGACGGTGCCGCTGGTCCCGGTCGCGCTCTGGCGATATCGGGCGCAGCTCGCCGAGGTCACCCGCAGCGATCTCGGGTTCGCGACACTCTCTGGGATCGCGCTCGCGTTGCACTTCGCCGCGTGGTTCGAGAGCCTCGCGTGGACGAGCGTCGCCGCGAGCGTCACGCTCGTCCAGGCGCAACCGGTGTTCGTCGCCCTCGGGGCGTGGCTTCTGCTGCGCGAGCGCGTGACCTCGCGGATGGTCGCGGGTATCGTCGTCGCCGTCGCCGGAATGGCGGCGATGTCGCTCGGTGACTTCCTCGGCGGCGTGCTCGTCGGACCCCGGCCGATCTACGGGAACGGGCTGGCCCTGTTCGGGGCCGTCATGGCGGCCGGATACGTGCTCGCCGGTCGGTCGCTCCGCCAGCGGGTCGCGCTCGTCCCCTACGTGGTGATCGTGTACGGAGTCTGTTCGGTCACGCTCCTCGCGATCGTCCTCGCCGAAGGGCACGGGCTGACCGGGTACCCGCCGAGGGAGTGGGCGATCTTCGCCGGGCTCGCGATCGGGCCCGGACTGCTGGGCCACACCGTGATCAACTGGGCGCTCGAGCACCTCGAATCGAGCGTCGTCTCCGTGTCGCTGCTCGGGGAGCCGGTCGGGGCGACGGTCCTCGCGTTCGCGTTCCTCTCGGAGGCGCCGACGGCGTTCACGATCGCAGGCGGTGCCGTCGTGCTCGCCGGAATCGTGCTCACCGCCACCGAGAGCGGGACGTGACCGTCGGGCCGGCGTTTCCCGAACTGCGGTACGACGTTCTCGAAGCCGATATTTGCGGGTTAACCTTCAAATGCGGTTGGTCCGATCCCTCCGTATGCACCGGCGGTCCGTCGTGATGTACGTCGGAGGAGACGATCCGGACGTGCGGACGCGCGTGTCGGACGCGGTGGAGGCCGCGTGGGGCGGTGCGCGGGCTCCGGAGTACCGAGCGACGGCTCCCGACGCGCTGCTGGAGGCGGCGGAAGACGCCGATCTGCAGCCGCTGGCGGACGCCTGCGGGATCGTCACGACGACCGAGGCTGTCGGAGAGCCGTCGGTCGCCGAGCGGCTCGCACAGACGCCGGACACCGTTCCCGTCATCGTCGTTCTCGAGGGCGAGACCGCCGAGGAGTTCCGGCTCGCGCTTCGGGCGGGCGCCGCCGACGTGGTTTCCGGCCCGGCGCCCGCACGATCCGAGTCGGATCCGGCGGCCGACCCCCTCGTCGAGCGACTGCGCGGTGCGGTGGAGCCGCGGCGGGTTCGGTTCGGGGCGGACGACGCGGATCGCCTCCGCGAGGTCCTGCTGGACTCCGGGTCGACGCTGATGAGCACGCGGTCCGACGAGGTCGACACGAAGATCAGCTGGACCATAGAGAGCGTCGGCGAACACGCCGAGCTCGACCGGATCGTCTGTTACCTCCGGGACGGGGAGGCGCTCGATCCCGCGTACGTCTGGTGTCCGGACGGCTGTGACACCGAGCCGCGCGCGCTCGACCAGTTCCCGGAGTCCGACCGCCTCTCGACCTTCGAGAACGTGGTCAGATCGTCGGCTCCGCCGGAGTCGGCGGAGCGGTCGACGGCCGAGCGCGACACGGCCGGAACGGGGGTCGACTCGCCGGCGACCGTTCACGTTCCGCTCGTGGCCGACTGGGAACTCGTCGGCGTGCTGGCGTTCGAGACCGACGCGCGGCGCACGTGGACCGACGAGGAGGTCGACCTCTATCGGACGTTCGGCGACCTGATCGCGCACACCATCGCGCGCAACGATCGGCGGCTGGAGCTCCGCCGACGGACCGAGCAGCTCGAACAGTTCAGCTCGGTCGTCTCCCACGACCTCCGGAATCCCCTCAACGTCCTGTCGGGGTACTTGGAACTGGTGGAAAGCGAGGTCTCGCCGTCGACGTACGAACCGATGGATCGGGCGGTGACCCGGATGGAGACGCTCATCGACAACCTCCTGATGTTGGCGAAGCGCGGGGAGACGATCGGCGAGACCGAGTCGATCTCGGTGACGGGGATCGCCGAGGAGGCCTGGCAGACGGTCCGTGCCCCCGACGCGACGCTGACGATCGCCGACGAGATCGGGCAGGTGCGCGCGGATCCGAACCGGCTCAGACAGGTGTTCGAGAACCTCTTCCGGAACGCCGTCGACCACGGCGGTCCGAGCGTCGCGATCGAGATCGGTCCCCGAACCGACGGCGCCGGCGGCGCGGGGATGTACGTCGCCGACGACGGGCCGGGCGTCCCCGCCGACGTGAGCGACTCCCTTTTCGACTCCGGATTCTCGACCGCGGACAGCTCGGGTATCGGGCTCGCCATCGTCGACCGGATCGTCGACGCTCACGGGTGGGATGTCGACGTCCACAACGACGACGGCGCAGTGTTCGAGCTCTCCTTCGACGCGGGAACGCCGGTGACCCCGGCCTGAGCGTTCGGACCTCTCTCGGCCGGGATCGAAAGCCGGGAGCTACGGCTCGAACCGCGCGACCGTCCGCCGGTGGCGGTCGCGGAACATCCCTTCGAACCCGACCTTCGCGAACGGCCCCGCCGCGTCCCCGAGGGGGCCGAACGGCAGCCGGTACGAGACGGTGTCCACGAGCAGGGTCTCGTCTCCGTCGGCGTAGAACGCGTGCGTGTGTTCCCATTTCCGGAACGGACCGCCGGACATCTCGTCGACGAAGTGGGCGCGGTCGCCGGGATCCTCCCCGTCGCCGGGCTCGCGCTCAGTGATCCGCGAGGTCCACCGCTGTCGCGGACCGACGCCGAAGGGCCGTATCGACATCCCTATCTCCGATCCCTCGACGAGCACGTCCGGATCCGGCGCTCCGTCCGGCCCGGTGACGCCGGTGATTCGGAGATGCATCCACTCGGGCGTGAGTTCGCGGAGCCCGTCGATCGTGGAGTGAAACGCCCACACCTCGTCGATGGGAGCCGGCACGCGGGTCGTCCGTCGGTACGTCGGCATACGACCGTTACGGGACGAACGGGCAAAAACCCGTCTTCGGCGGCGGTTCGCGGGGTCGGTCCGTTCGCAACTGACCGACCGAAACCCGCATACGGCCGCGGCGCCATCCGATCGGTAATGGAGCGAGGCGCGATCGACGTCGCCGATCTGGCCGGCCCGTTCGATCTCCAAGCGACGGTCGAGAGCGGACAGAGCTACCTCTGGAACCGCGCCGACGGCGGGACCTACGAGGACCTCCACGCGCACGGCGGCGACGCGTGGTACGAGACGGTCGTCGACCCGATACCCGGCGTCGTCGACGAGCGGGTCCCCGTTCGGGTGCGACAGGAGGGCGGGGTCCGCGACGGAACCCTTCACTGGGAGTCGTCGACCGACGCGGTCCCGCTCTTGGAACACCTGTTCCGGCTCGACGACGACCTCGACGCCATTCTCGACGCGACTCCCGATCTCCCGCTCCTCGAACGCGCGTACGACGCCTACGAGGGGATGCGGCTCACGCGCGACCCCGTCTTCCCGTGTCTGATCTCCTTCATCTGCTCGGCGCAGATGCGCGTCGCGCGGATCCACGGGATGCAGCGTCGCCTCCGCGAGACGTACGGCGATATCGTCGAACTCGACGGGGAGGCGTATCACGCGTTCCCGACGCCGGACCAGCTCGCGGCGCGGACCGAGCAGGAGCTCCGCGACCTCTCTCTGGGCTACCGCGCCCCCTACGTCCAGCGGACCGCGGAGATGGTCGCGACCGGCGAGGCGCACCCCCGGGAGGCGTCAGACCTTCCCTACGAGGAGGCGCGTGAGTCGATGACGCGCTTCGTCGGCGTCGGCGACAAGGTCGCTGACTGCGTCCTGCTGTTCTCGCTCGGCTTCCTCGAGGCGGTCCCGCTCGACACCTGGATCCGGACGACGATCGAGGAGTACTACCCGGACTGCGAGCGCGGGAACTACGCCGACACGTCGCGCGCGATCCGGGAGCGGTTCGGCGGGGAGTTCGCGGGCTACGCGCAGACGTACGTCTTCTATCACCTCCGCGCGGGCGGCGAGTAGCCCGATTCGATTCGACGCGGCTCCACGTGGCTCGACGCGACCCAACCCGGCGCGACGCGGACCGCTCCGGCGTCGTTTCGCCTCGGAGACCTGTCGGCCGAACTTTCATGCCGGTTCGCGTGGTACTGCCCCCCGTGATGGACTGCCGAGTCGTCGTCGAGGCCGCCGTTCCGGTGTACGACGTGGAGACCGCCGACGAAGCGGTCCGGATCGCCATCTCCAAGACGGGCGAGATGCTGAACCCGGACCTCAACTACGTCGAGATCGAGACGGGACGCCGCACGTCGCCCGGCGGCGAGGAGCTCCCGCCTGCCTTCGTCGCCGCCGACGAGGCCCTCGTCGCGCTCCGGCTCCGGATGGACGTGTTCAACGTCGACCGCGAGAAACACGCGAGCCGCGTCGCCCGCAAGGAGATCGGTCAGCGGCTCCGAAACATTCCGCTGAAGGTGCTCAGCGTCGAGGAGATCGAGGACGACTCCGAGGCGGAGCCGTCGCCCGACGGGTCGGCGGACGGGGATCAGGCCTCCGGAGACGCGATCGACTCCGCCGACGGGGGAGACGACGACGCGACCGGAGTCCGGGACTAACGCTCGGACTGACGGTTCTCGCTCGGGACGAAACGCACCGCGATGGGGACTCAGCAGTCCGTTTTGGCCGGCGTTGTCACTGAGAACGTAACGATCGGTCGCAGGTAGCGACGAAGATTCAGTCCGCGGTCGGGGCCAGCGGCTCCGATTCAGACTCTTCCATCGGCTCGGTGATTCCCTCGGTCAGCTTAAAAACGGCGGCTTTGTGGTCGGTCTTCGACTTGTGAATCGATGTCGGTTTGACGCCGAGTTCCTCGTAGGCGTCGAGGTCGATATCTTCGTCCCAGAACTCGCACTGCTTTCGTACTTCCGCGAGGAGGCCGTGAAGGTGGATGAGTTCCTGCTTCTTCATGAGTACCAGTCCTTTGCTACCGGAGGTTTATATTATTATCCTGAGTCACGTTACCATGGGTAGCTCCGATTTCCGCGTTTCGGGGGTAGAGAGGCGGCTTTTCGCGTTATCGATCGGGAAGATTCTGCGGCCCGGCCGCTGCTGATCGACCGCCGGACGTCGTGGTTTCCGTCGGTCGATGCGCGATATGCTCGTCTGTCGATGTGTCCCGGACCGCGCTGCGGTCGCGCGCGCTCGACGGACCGACGTGGATCGTCTGAGCCGCCGTGCGTCACTGGAACTGCTTGACCGCTTCGAGATCGCGTTCGGTCCGCATGAACTCCGTCAGTCGGCGCGTCGCGTGACAGTCGGGACAGCTGAAGTTCGAACGAAGCCGCTGAAGGTCAGCGGGGTTGTCCTGCCACTCCTTGTTACACTCCGGACAGACGAGTCTGACGAACGCGTCTACCATGTGAGTGACGTACACGGGGCCGGGTTAAAAACGTACGTGGCGGCTGCGCCGCGCGACGACGTGGCCGAAGCCGGCGTCGATCGAGAGGGGTCGCGACCGAGACGACCCAGACGAACACGGGGACGGAGACGACTCAGGCGGTCAGCCCCTCGCTGGCGTCGAGGAGCTCCTTGTACCGGTTCCGGATGGTGACCTCCGAGATGTCGGCCACCGCCGACACCTCGCTCTGGGTCACCTTCTCGTTCGAGAGGAGCGCGGCCGCGTACACCGCCGAGGCGGCGAGGCCGACCGGCGACTTTCCGCTCGTGATCCCGGACCGCTTGGCGCTGTCGAGCAGCTCGCGGGCGGCTCGCTGCGTCTCCTCCGAGAGATCGAGCCGCGAGACGAACCGCGGGACGTAGCTCTCGGGGTCGGCGGGCTGGATCTCCAGTTTCAGCTCGCGGATGACGTACCGGTACGTCCGGGTGAGCTCCATCTTGTCGACCCGCGAGACGGCGGTGAACTCGTCGAGGCTCCGGGGGTTCCCGGCCTGCCGGGCGGCGGCGTACAGCGCCGCGGTCGCGACGCCCTCGATGGAGCGTCCCGGCAGGAGGTTCTCGCTCAGCGCGCGGCGGTAGATGACGGATGCGGTCTCGCGGACGTTGTCCGGGAGGCCGAGCGCCGAGGCCATGCGGTCGATCTCGCCGAGCGCCTGCTTGAGGTTCCGGTCCTTCGAGTCGCGGGTGCGGAACCGCTCGTTCCAGGTGCGGAGCCGCTGCATCCGCTGGCGCTGGCTGCTGGAGAGGGACTTGCCGTAGGCGTCCTTGTCCTGCCAGCCGATGTTGGTCGAGAGCCCCTTGTCGTGCATCATGTTCGTCGTCGGGGCGCCCACGCGCGACTTGCTGTCGCGCTCGCTGGAGTCGAACGCGCGCCACTCCGGCCCGCGGTCCACCGAGTCCTGTTCGACGACGAGCCCGCAGTCGGTACAGACCGTCTCGCCGTGTTCCGTGTCGGTCACGAGGTTCCCGTCGCACTCCGGACAGGTCGTGGTCCGCTCGCTCGCGGACTCCGTCTCGTCCGTCGTCGATTCGGCCGACTCCGTGGTTCGGTCTCGCTCGATCTCGCTGTCGTAGCCGCGTATGTGTGTCTCAGTCATGGTGTTCATGGTGTCTTACCGATCGAACCTCGACAGAAATACTGGAGCCGGGTTCGCCGATTCGCTAACTCATAGTAAGCACCGAGAGTATATAAATCTTTGCCCTCTTTCACAAGCAATGATATCTGAAAAACCTCCTACCGGTCGTATGTGAGGGTATAACGGGATCGGCGCCGTTTCGCTGCAGCGTCGGATCGCGGGCCGAAGCGATCAGAAGTATATAAAACACGGCGTTTGAGTCGGCGTCGCCGACCCGGCGTCAACGAGAAAGCGCCGCCGAACTGGTGCTGCCGAGCTGGCGCCGCCGACCCTTTTTGAGGAACCGACCTCAGGGGCGACGGCGCGCGACGAGCGCGACCGCGATCAGCGCGACCAGGGCGACGACCGCGCCGAAGCCGGGCGCTTCGTCGCCGCTACCGTCGTCGCTCGCCTCGTCATCGCTCATCTCGTCGTCCGACATGCCGTCATCATCTGACATGCCGTCGTCGTCCGACATGTCGTCGTCGGCGTCATCGCCGTCCCCGCCGTCCGTCTCGTCTCCCATCTCTCCGCTCGCGACCGTCAGGTCGGCGGCGGACATCACGGGTCCGCTCGCGGCCGCGTACGGGCCGTCATCGGCGCCGTCGCTGCCGGGGAAGTCGTAGGCCTCGTTGCCGTTGGTGTCGCGGTGCGCCATCGCGAAGACCGAGTCGTCCTCGGTCAGCGGGTCGTCCAGCGCGATCTCGACGTCGGTGTGCGTCCCCGGTCCGAGGTACGCGCTGGTGCCGCGGATGGAGTCGAACACGGCGCCGTCGGCGAGCGACGAGTCGTGAACCGTCACGAACCCGCCGTCGTGGAGCGTCACTTCGTCGACGACGACGGTGTCGCCGTCGGTCTCCTGCGCGGTCGCCGCGACGAACGCGGTCACCTGGGCGCTCGTGCCGGCCGTCACCGGGGCGTCCTCGCCGGTCAGGAAGGGGCCGTCGGCGTCTCCCTCGCTGTCGACGAAGTCGTACGCCTCGTTGCCGTTGGTGTCGCGGTGCGGCATCGCGACGAGCTGCTCCGTGTCCGTCAGCGGCTCGTCGAGCTCGATCGTCACGTCCTCGTGGACGCCGGCCTCCAGGTACGCGCTGGTGCCGCGGACGGAGTCGAACACGGCGCCGCCGCCGAGCGAGGCGTCGTGGATCGTCACGAACCCGCCCTGGCTCAGGTCGACGCGCTCGACCGTGACCGTCGCGCCGTCCGAATCGGCCGTCTCGAACGCGACGCCCGCGGAGACGGTGACGTTCCCGTCGTCCATCACGATGTCCGACGAGTCGGTCGTGTACGGGCCGTCCTCGCTGCCGTCACTGCTCGGGAAGTCGTACGCCTCGTTGTCGTTCGTGTCCCGGTGCGCCATCGCGAACAGCGCGTCGTCCTCGGTCAGCGGGTCGTCGAGCTCGACGACGACGTCGCGGTGGATCCCCGGTTCGAGGTACGCGCTCGTTCCGCGGATCGAGTCGAACGTCGCGCCGTCCGCGAGCGAGGAGTCGTGCATCGTCACGAACCCGCCCTCCGGCAGGTACACCTCGTCGACGACGACCGCGTTGCCGCCGGAGGACTGCGCGTCGAAGCTCGCCCGCGCGTCGTCGTCGAGTTCGACGTCGATGCCGGTCATCACGATCTCGTCGTCGGCGTCGAGGTACGGGCCGTCCTCGCTTCCCTCACTGCTGGGAAAGTCGTACGCCTGATTGTCGTTCGTGTCCTGATGCGCCATCGCGAAGACCGTGTCGTCGTTCTGTAGCGGGTCGTCGAGCCGGACGCGAACGTCCTCGTGGACGCCCGCTTCCAGGTACTCGGTGGTGCCGCGGATGGAGTCGAACACGGCGCCGTCGGCGAGCGACGAGTCGTGGACCGTCACGAACCCGCCCTCGCTCAGCTCGACGCGGTCGACGATCACGTACTCGCCCTCGCCGGGCTGGTCGGTCCCGCTCACGCTCGCGGAGACCGTCACGTTCGCGTCGTCCATCGCGATGTCGCCGTCGACCGTGTACGGGCCGTCGGCCTCGCCGTTCGAGGAGACGAACGTGTACGCGCGGTCGTCGTCGGTGTCCCGGTGCGCCATCGCGTGGAACGTCCCCGACTCGACCGCGTCAGTGAGCTCGACCGTCACGTTCTCGTGCGTGCCCGCGTCGAGGTACGCGCTCGTGCCGACGACGCTCCCGAGGGTGTTCCCGTCGGTCAGCGAGTCGTCGTGGATCGTCACGAAGCCGCCGTCCGGGAGGTGCACCTCGTCGACGACGACCGTGCTGCCGCCGGACGCGCCGTCGGCGAAGCTCACGCTCGCCTCGTTGGTACCGCTCTGTGCCGCGACCGCGCCAGTCGCGCCGGCGACCGCCGACACGACCACCACGACCGTCATCGCCAATGTCAATGCGCTCTTGCGCATGAGAGAGTCGACCGCGGATATATAAAAAGAGATTTTCCGAACTCCCGCCGCGTTCTCACCCAAATTCGTTCGGAAAGGCTCCCAAAATACGTTTGCAAGCGCTGATGTTCCGTTTCTCGGAACAGCGGTGATCGATAGCGCGAGTGGATCTCGCAGCTCGGCGGTGGTAATTGGATATTTAAACAGGAATGAGCGATTGCGACGATCGCTTATAAAGAACGATGTGGTGGCGTCGCCGGCGGCGAAGCCGCCGGCTGCAAGCGAGAGCTGTGCTCTCGCCCTGCGTGCCTGCGAGGCCGCTCCGCGGCCGAGGAGCACGCGCGAGGGAGTCGGGCGGCCGGAGCGAAGCGGAGGCCGGCCGACGAGGCTGGGGCTTTGAAGGTCTTCACCGCAACATCGTCGATCACTTATAAACACCCGCCAGCACCACCGCAATCAGACTTATAAACAACCACGCTACCAACGTACGAGACTCACTCCCGTCATCGATCAAGCTGTACCTCAACACTCACGGATACTCGCTCGACAGTACGGTAAAAGCGCTCCCGGTCGGCTCAGTCCCACGTGACCCACACGAGGAAGAGGAGCCCGGCAGTCTGGAGCACGTGGAGCGCCATCATCCCGCGCCACGCGATCGGCGGCACCGCCTCGGACGCGAACCAGACCGACAGAGTCGGGTCGAGCAGGTAGATGTACAGCGCGAACGCGTTCTCCCCGAGGAGGAACACGCCGAACATCGCCAACCCGAGGGCGTGCTTCGAGCGGAACTGCGCGTAGTTCCGCCCCCACACCCAGACGAGCGCGAGCAGCAGGGCGACGTTCACCCCCGCCGAGACCCGCGCCACGTCGAACCAGAGACTCATCGTACACCTGCTATCGGCGGGCCGGGTATAACCGCTTTCCCAAATTCGTTCCGAATACGACCCGCAACGCGGCGCTGACGGGTCGAAACTGCCGATCGGTCAGTCGTCATCTGTTTGCTCCATGATCGTTTCGATAGTGTCCCAGTGCTGACGCGCCCGCGGCGTCGGGAGGTAGATGGCCCCGTAGTCGTCGCCGCTACGCTCGACGACGTCGTTGTCCATCAGTACGTCGAGGTGGTGTCGAACGGTCTTGTAGTCCAGATCGAGGTCCTCGGCGAGCTGGTTCGCGTTCCGCGGGCGGTCGTCGAGCGCCCGCAACAGCCGGACGCGGTTCGCTCCGCCCCGCGTTCCGGTTAGCACGTACCAGAGTGCCGCTTCCATCGTATTCGAGTCGTGCGCACGCCACCTAACTCCACCGCTCCCGGACGCGGTCGGCGGGGATCGCGATCGCGGGCCGCGCGTCCCGCTACCGGCTCCGGCTCACCGGGAACGCCACTCTGTCGGGGTTCTCGTTGAACCGCTCCAGAATCCGTTCGTACAGCCGGTTCTTCACGCGCTGTCCGCGGCGCGGGTGGGTGAGATAGCGGACGCGCAGCTCCACCCACGACTCCTCCTGTTTCACGTTCACCGTCGGCTTGTCGTACACCTCCAGCTCCACGGGCGTCTCGGCGAGCGCCTCGCGGTACGCCGCGATGCCCGCGGCCATCTCGTCGCCGAGGAGATCGGTGGCCTCCTCGGCCATGACCTCGCGCGCGAAGTCGAGATCGGTCTCGTAGGCGACCTGCACGGCGACCTCGTTCCACACGTACGCGGAGCCGCCCCCGCCGAAGTTGACCACGTTCGAGGAGAGCACGACGCTGTTCGGCACGGTCACCACCCGCCCGGACGGCTGATTCGTCGTCACCAGCTCGCCGTTGATCTCCCACAGCGTCGTCACGAGGAAGTCGACGCCGATCACGTCTCCCTTCGCGTCGTCGATCCGGACGCGGTCGCCGACGCCGTACGGCTGTTTGACCGTGATGTACACCCACGCGATGAGCGAGAGGAGCGGCTGCTGGAGCGCGAAGGTGATCGCGAAGCCGATGACCCCGAGCGAGAATAAGAGTCCGAGCCAGTTCTCCGTCAGCACCGCGAGCGTCGCGACCGTGCCCACGAACCCGAACGCGAGGCGCAACACGTTGCGCGTGTTGTACGCCCGTCGCTTGTTCGCGGAGCGCATCAACAGCTGGACCGCGAGGAGGTACGACCCGTACAGCACGCCGAACACGGCGACGACGAGCAGCGCGCGTCCGACGACGAGGGTCGCGGGATAGCCGATCAGGTCGGGCCAGTCGGCCAGCGCGCCGGTCGTCGTCACGAGGCCGCCGGCGGCGCCGGCGACGACGCCGAGGCC
Organism: Halorubrum salipaludis; assembly: GCF_002286985.1. GTDB lineage: Archaea > Halobacteriota > Halobacteria > Halobacteriales > Haloferacaceae > Halorubrum > Halorubrum salipaludis. The sequence continues at coordinate 13,044 of NZ_NSKC01000002.1, forward strand.
GATGGCGCCGAGTCCGAGCGGTCGTCTCACGGTCGTCGGTCGCGGCCGACCGCAAAAACGGTTGTGACGGCGGGCGGGGCCGGAGCGGGCGCGCCGTCGACCGTCGAACCGCGGCTGCAACGACTACTCGGTCGCGACGCGCGCCAGCGCCCCCGCGAGGACCTCGGTCGCCGCGGCGCAGTCGCTCCAGTCGGTCCACTCGCGCGGATTATGCGAGATCCCGTCGCGCGAGGGCGCGAACAGCAGCGAGGCGTCGGTGACCGCCGCCACCCGCATCGCGTCGTGGGCGGCCCCGGAGTGGAGGTCGATCGCGGTCCGGCCCGCCCCCTCGGCCGCCGCGTGCGCCTCGTCGCGGAGCCGGTCGCTCATCGGCGTCGGCGCCACGTCGAAGGGGCGCTCGAAGCCCGTCTCGACGCCGCGCTCGCGCTCCAACCGGTCGAGCGAGTCGCGCGCGGCGGCGACGATCCGGTCCATCGAGTCCGCGGTCACGTCCCTGACGTCGACGCCGGCCTCGACGCGACCGGGGACGACGTTGGTCGCGTTCGGCGAGATGGACAGCGAGCCCACCGTGCCGACCGCGGAGGGACTCGAGTCGTCGACGACCGCGTTCGCGGCCGCCTCCACGTCGAGGACGAACTCGCTCGCGGCCGCCAGCGCGTCGGTCCGCTCGCCCATCGCCGTCGCGCCCGCGTGGTTCGCCTCCCCCTCAATCGTCGCCTCGCAGTGGGTGATCCCCGTGATCGTCGTTACCACGCCGGCGTCGGCGGCCGCCTCCTCTACGACCGTGTCCTGCTCGACGTGGAGCTCGTAGAACGCCGCCCACGACGCCGGATCGACCTCGTCGTCGCCGCGGTAGCCGATTCGGTCGAGGGCCTCGCCGAGCGTCTCCCCGGCGTCGTTCTCGTACGCGAGCACCTCGTCGAGGTCGGTCACCCCGGTCGCGACGCTCGATCCGAGCAGCCCGTTCCCGAACGTCGCGCCCTCCTCTTCGGTGAAGCTCACGACGGCGACCGGCCGGGCCGGCTCGACGCCGGCGTCCCGCATCGCGCGCACCGCCTCCAGCGCCGCGTACACCCCGAGCGGGCCGTCGAAGATCCCGCCCTCGGGGACGCTGTCGAGGTGGCTCCCGCTCGCGACGGGCGCCGCGTCGGGATCGGCCGAGTCGGGGGTCCACGTCCCCACGAGGTTGCCGACCGGGTCGACGGAGACCTCGAGACCGGCGTCCTCGAACCGCTCGACCAGCCGGTCTCTGGCCGCGCGGTTCGCCTCGGTGCCGGTCAGGTTCGTTCGGCCGCGCTCCTCGGGGTCGTCCGACGCGATCCGTCCGAACGCCGCGTTCGCCTCCAGGTCCGCCCGGAGGCGGTCGGCGTCGACTGGCAGGTCCATGCCCGGATCGGGGGCCGGCGGGGCAAAACGGTTCGTGGTCGGAGCGCCAGCGGTTCTCGGGGCAGCCAAAGACACTTATTGCTCGACGGAGTCGTCGGGAGTGATGTCCCCGATACTGCTACAGGGAGGAGCCGGTGCGCTCTTCTTCCTGTTCGGCCTCCTCACGCTGCTCGTACAGCTCGGTATCATCGTCTGGATCTACTCCGACGCCCAACAGCGGAGCGACCAGCCCGCGTTCCTGTGGGCGATCGTCGCGTTCCTCGCGCCGCTTCTGGGGCTCGTGTTGTACCTCATTCTCGGTCGCAACCGGTACTGAGTACCGATCTGAGCGATCTGGCCGATCGGGGCGAACCCTCCGTTCACACGCCCCGAAGGACGGTCGTCGCCCCGACCGTCTCCGCAACCACCCACGCGACGAACAGGAGGTACGCGACCAGAAGCGTCGACGACTCCCGCTCGGTGAGCGACAGGTCCGTCCGGAGCGTCGCGAACAGCAGCACGGTCGCGACGGTGAGCACGCCGAGCATCGGGACGGCCGTCGAGAAGTTCACGTCGACGCTCCCGACGATCAACACCCCGACCGGGATGGCGACGAGCAGGTCGAACGTGTTCGACCCCAGCACGTTCCCGAGGCTCGTCCCGCCGCGCCCCTCGCGCGCGGTCCGGACGCTCACCAGGGCGTCGGGGAGGCTCGTCGCGGCCGCGACGATCGTGACGCCGGCGAGGAACTCCGGGATCCCGAACGCGGACCCGAGCGACTCCACCGACCCGACCAGCCGCTCGACGGCGACGCCGATGAGGAGCAGCCCGGCCGCGAGCTTCCCCCACTCGCGGCGGACGGCCACGCCCTCCCGCACGCGCTCGACCGCCGCGTCGCCGACGTCCTCGTACTGGATGAACAGGTAGAGCCCGTACAGCGTGAGCGGGATCGCCGCGACGGGCCGGGTCAGCTCCCCCACGATCGGGTCCGAGGAGACCGGGAAGTAGATCACCGCGAGCGAGAAGGTGACCACCAGCGCCGACACCGCGATCATGTAGAACTGCGCCTCCTTGTACACGATCGCGCGGCTCGCTTCGAGGTCCCCGTCGGCGCCGAACCCGGAGAGCCCGGGAATGACGAGGACGTTGAAGATCGCGGAGCCGACGAGCGCCCCGACGCCCATGTCGAAGACGCCGGTGGCCGCGGTGACGACGACGCTCGCGAACTCCGGGAAGCTCGACCCGACGGCGACGACGATCGACCCCTGTACCACCGCCGGCAGGCCGTAGTACCCAGACAGCGTCTCCGCGGCCTCCTCCAGCCACCCGCTCCCCACCCAAATGGCGCCGGTGGCGACGGCGATCACGACGAGGTGGAGTACCGAGCCGTCCGCGAGCCCCCAGCCGAGCATCGGGCTACCTCACATGTCGGCCGGCGAGCTCCCACAGCCGGTCAGCGATCTCGTCGTCGAGCGCCTCGCGGCGGACGCGCCACTCCCAGTTGCCGCCGAGGGTGCCCGGCTCGTTGAACCGCGCCTCGCTGCCGAGCCCGAGCAGGTCCTGGACCGTCGTCATCGCTAACACCGCCTCCGAGGCCCACACCTCGTCGATGATCTCCCACTCGGTCGGGCGGCCGCCGTCGGCGCCGACGTTGTACCGGAAGCAGTCGCGCTGGCGCTCGGGGAGGTCCTCGAAGTAGCCGACCCACGTGTCCGTGTCGTGGGTCGACGTGTAGCCGACGACCCCCTCAGGGTAGTGCATCGGCTGGTACTCGTCGCCCTCCGCGCACCAGTCGGCGTACTGCGGGACGCGCATCCCGGGGAAGCCGAACTCGGCCATCAGATCGTCCATCGCCGGCTCCTCGAACCCGAGGTCCTCGGCGATGAAGGGCGCCTGCCCGAGCTCGCGCTCCACCGCCTCGAACAGGTCCCGCCCCGGCCCCTCGTGCCACTCGCCGGCGGCCGGGTCGTCGCGGTCGGCGGGGATCGCCCAGTACTTCACGAAGCCGAGGAAGTGGTCGAGCCGCGCCACGTCGGCGAGCTCGAACAGCCGCCGGAACCGCGCGATCCACCAGTCGTAGTCGCGCTCCGCGAGCCGGTCCCAGTCGTAGACGGGGTTCCCCCAGCGCTGGCCGTCGTCGCCGGCGTTCGGCGGCACTCCGGCCACCGCCGCGGGGCGGTTCTCCTCGTCGAGCCGGAACGCCTCGGGGTTCGCCCACACGTCCGCGGAGTCGAGCGCGACGTAGATCGGCACGTCGCCCACGATCGAGACGCCCTCCTCGTCGGCGACGGCCCGGAGTTCCTGCCACTGCCGGTCGAACGTCCACTGGAGGAACTCGCGGAACCGGACCTCGGTCGCGTGGCGCTCGCGGGCGTCGGCGAGCGCCTCGGGCTCCCGCGTCCGGAGCGGCTCGGGCCACTCGGTCCAGGTGTCCTCGCTCCTCGCGTCCGAGAGCGCCCGGAACAGCGCGTAGTCGTCGAGCCACGGCTCGCGCTCGCGGAAGGCGTCGAACGCGGGGGGAGCGCCGCCGGCTCCCTCCCCGCCCCCCGCCTCGTCGAACCGCTCGAACGCGGCGCGCAACAGCGGCTCCTTGTACTCGCGGACGGCCTCGTAGTCGACCCGGTCGGCCGGGAACTCCGGGACCGGTTCGAGGTCGCCCTCGTCGAGCCACCCGTCGTCGACGAGCCCGTCGAGGTCGATCAGGAGGGGGTTCCCGGCGAACGCCGAGGGCGACTGGTACGGGGACTCCCCGGCGGCGTCCATCGTCGGACCGAGGGGACAGATCTGCCAGTGGCGGACGTCGGCGTCGCCGAGGAACGAGAGAAACGCCTCCGCGCCGTCGCCGAGGTCGCCGATGCCGTGTCTCCCCGGGAGCGAGGTGACGTGACAGAACACGCCGCCGGAGCGGTCGAGTCGCATGGGTCCCCCTGCGACCCCCACCGACTCAAGCGTTGTGACCACGCGGTCCCGGCGGGCGCGCCGGCGCCCCCCCGCGGCTGGCGGATCAGCGCTCGGTCTCCCGGACGACCGCCACGTCGTCGACGCGGATCCGCTCGGCCCCCTCGCCGTCGACGACCACGCAGGGCTCGTCGGTCACGAGGTTCCGCTTCCCGTGGTCGGCGCCGACCGCGACGCTCGCCGGCTCGGGCGCGAAGTTGAGGACGACGACCAGCGACTCCTCGCCGTCGCTCCGGCGGAACGCCACCACGTCGTCGGGGTGGACGTCGCCGCTGGCGACGATCGGCCGCTCCGCGAGGTCGCCGCTGGCGACGTGGTATCCGATCCGGTCGAGGTCGCCGTCGGGGCCGAGCGCGGGGTGCTCGTCGCGGACCGCGAGCAGCCGCTCGTAGCGCTCGCGGACGCCCTCGCGGGCGTGCTCCCACGCGATCGCGTCGCGCCGGCCGCGCTGGCCGATCTCCTGGCCCGCGTAGATCATCGGGACGCCCGGCAGGGTGACGATCGCCGCGCCCGCCGCGGCCGCGGCGGCGTCCCCGCACTCGACGCGGTAGCGCGTCTCGTCGTGGTTCTCGATGTACTGGAGGAACTCGGCGTGGTCCGGGAAGCCGATCTCCGCGCGCTGGTCGATCGCGTCCAGCACCGACGCGGCGGGGTCGACGCCCCGCCCGATCTGGCGGAGCTGGAAGTACAGCGTCGCGTCGAAGTGCACGTCGAACATCCCCTCGTGGAAGCCGGGGATGTACGGGATCGTCTCGTCCATCAGCAGGAACTCCCGGTCGATGTCCTTCACCCGGTCGCGGAGCTCCCGCCAGAAGGAGTCGGGGACCGCCCACGCCATGTCGCAGCGGAACCCGTCGACGAGCGGCGCCCACTCGTCGACCACGTCGAGGAGGAACCGCCGCACGTCGAGGCTCGCGTGGTTCAGGTTCGCGATCAGCTCCCAGTCGAAGTACGTGCCCGGCTCGCCCGACTCCTGCCACTCGTAGCGGTCGCGGTACGGGGAGTTCGGGTTCTCGTAGGCGTCCTCGAACCACTCGTGGTCGCGCGCGGTGTGGTTCGCGACGAAGTCGAACAGCACGCGCAGGCCGTGGTCGTGGGCGGTCTCGACCAGCGCCTCGTAGTCGTCGCGGTCGCCGAGGTCCTCGGCCACGTCGAAGAAGTCGGTGATGTTGTAGCCGTGCGGCTTCCCGTCGTGCTGGAGGACCGGCGTGAGCCACAGGGTGTCGACGCCGAGGTCGGCGATCGCCGGGATCCGCTCCGCGATCGCGTCGAACGTCTCTCCCCGCTCGCCGTCTCCATCGCCTCCGTCCCCGCCGCCCTCGCCGCCCCCGCCGCTTCCGTCGGCGAACGTCCGCACGTACACCTCGTAGACGGACGCGTCGCGGGTCCACGCCGGCGGGTCGTTGAGCCGAACCGTCTCGAAGTCGGGCGCGTCCGGACCGCCGATCCGCCCGGCCCCCTCGCTTCCCCGGACCGTCCCGGCGTCGCGCCGCTTGACCGCGACCGCGTCGGCGACGCTGACGCGCGGCTCCCGTCCGGGCTCCGCGGCGACGGCGACCCCGTGGACGCGCAGGCGGTCCGCGACCGCGGCCGCGGGCACCCGGAGCTCCCGTCCGTCGTCGCTCGTCTCCAGGGCGTCCCGCGGGTTGGTCCGCCCCTCCGCGACCGCGCTCTCCACGTCGCGGTCGTCGACGACGAACGTCACCCGCAGGTCCTCCGGGGCGAGCGAGGAGCGGGGGTTCGGCGTCGGCGTCGCGCGGACGACGATCTCGGGGGCGCCGTCGTCGGGCGCGCCGCCGTCTCCGCCGTCATCCACGGTCGCGTCCAGTCGCACGCGCGGCCGTCCCACTCCCTCGTGACCGTGCGACTCCGCGTAGCCGACCGGGGCGTCGCCGGCGGTTCGGTCGCGGATCGCCGTCCCGCTTCCGCCCGCCACGTCGACGCCCTCGTAGCTCGACGGGAACGCGCGGATCGTCAGCAGGTGGTCGCCGTCCGGCGCGTCGAGGCCGATCCGGTAGCGCCCGGGGACGTCGGGAGTGAACTCGGTCACCGGGTCGGGGCCGACCGTCGCCTCGCTGTCCGGGGGCGCGTCGACGACGCGCCACGCGTAGGACGCGCTCGGGTCCGGATCGCGCGGTGCGAGCTCCGTGGTCTCGCCGGTCGCGAGGAATCGCGGGGGTCCGGGATGGTGCATGTCACCCCCATCGGCGCCCGGGGTCTTCGGTGTTGCTCCTGCGCGGGTCGCCGTCGACCGGGCGTCCCCAGGGCCGGATCGCGTCGCGCCCCGCAGACGGCAAGCGTCGCGCCCCGCAGACGGCCTCGTTCGTCAAGGCTTTCACGCCGGGAATCGCAGGGAACCCATGCGACTGCGAACCGCTCTCACAGAACACGAACGTCGGCGCGGCGAGCGCTACCCGGCGGAGCGACCCACCACCGCCGGCGCGTTCACGGGCGACGACGGACGGCTCGTCCACGTCGGACCGGACGGCACCGTCCACGACTGTTCGTACTCCCTGTCCGGGGTCGGCGGCGCCGACCGGCTCCGCATGGGGATCACGGCCGGACGGGGCGTCCGCTGGTTCGACGACCTCACCACGACCCGACAGCACTACGACGGCGACACGCCCCTCGTCGAGACCGAGTACGACGCCGGGCGCTACACCATCCACCAGTTCGACCTGGTGGTGAGCGACACCCACCTCACGCACGTCGAGCTGCGCGGCGCCCCGCCGGCCGGCGCGGAGCTTGTCGCCGCCTGCGCGTTCTCACCCGACATGGTCGAGGGGCGCGTCGGCAACCTCGTCCACGAGGAGGCCGGCCCCGAGGCCGGCAGCGTCGTCGAGGTGTACCACCGCACGGAACATGACTTCCTCACCGCCTCCACGGGGCTGTCGGCCGCGCACGGCCAGCGGCTCCGCACGGTCCCGGAGCTGCTCGGCGAGAACGGCGAGGGGTTCCCGCACCGCGGCGAGATCGACCAGCGCGAGGACTCCCGGCTCACCCCCGACGTGGTCGTCCGCGCGCCCTTCGAGCGCGACGGGCGGACCGAGCGCGTCACGCTCGCGAGCCGCGCCGTCCTCGACAGGCGCGAGACCCGCGAGACGGTCGACGACGCCAAGGACGCGATCACGGACGGCCCCGACCGTCAGCGCCGCATCGACGAGCTGTCGCGGGTCGCGACCGCCTACCCCGACGCCGACGACCTCCGCGAGGCCGCCGAGGGCCGCGGGCCGGTCGTGCCCGCCGACGCGCCGCGCCGGTCGGTGCTCGCGAGCGACCTCCGCGCGCTCGACCTGCTCACCGCCGAGTCCGGCGCGCGGATCGCCGCCCCCGAGTTCGACGCCTTCTACTCCACCTCCGGCGGCTACGGCTACACGTGGTTCCGCGACGAGGCGGAGACCTCGCTGGCCCTGCTCGGCGCGAGCGACGAGCTCGGTCTCGACGCCGACGAGGAGCTGCTCGCGAGCGCCTCCTTCTTCTGCCGCACGCAGGACGCCGACGGCTCGTGGCCTCACCGGGTGTGGGCCGACTCCGGCAAGGTCGCCCCCGGCTGGGCGAACGCCCGGATCGAGGGGGCGAACGGCACCCCCGGGCCGAACGACCAGCTCGACCAGCCCGCGTCGGTCGTCGCCTTCCTCGCCCGGCTCCGCCGGACCGCGGACCTCCCCCCGGAGTGGCGCGACCGCGTCGACGACACGATCGCGGACGCGCTCGATTTCCTCCGGGAGACGACCGAGGACGACGGGCTCCCGCGGCGGTGCCAGAACTGCTGGGAGAACGCGCTCGGGCGCTTCACCCACACCGGCGCGACGTACCTCCGCGCGTTCGCCGCCGCGGCGCGCGCGCCCCTCCCCGACGACGTGCGGGCCGACGCGGCCGCGGCCGCCGCCGCCGCGCTCGCGGGCTTACACGAGCGCTGGAACCCGGACACGGAGCGGTTCCCGCAGCGCGCGAGCGCGGAGGACCGCGACGACCGCCCCGACGCCAGCACCTTCGCGCTCGCGGGCGCGGCGTCCGAGTACGCGGCGCTCCGCGAGGAGCGCGCGGGGGAAACTGACGGAGGTGCCGCCACCGCCGCGGCCGATGTCGACTTCGACGCCTTTCTCGACCGCGTGACGACGCACGTGTTGACGACGATCGGCGAGCTCCGCCGCGAGACGGCGGACGTGGAGGGGCTCGTCAGGTTCACGGGCGACGACTGGCGCACCGCGGAGCAGGGCGGCGCGAAGGTGTGGTCGATCGCGACGCTGTGGGGATCGACCGCCGCCGCCGAGCTGGGCGGGCTGGTCCGGGAACGGGGCGGGGACGCCGGCGATCTGTTCGGCGCCGCCCGGGACCTCTACGCGCTGTGCGAGCCCGACGGGCCGTTCGTCAACGACGCCGGGCTCATCGCCGAGCAGGCGTTCGACGACGGCGACCTCGACGGCGCGACCCCGATCGCGTGGTCGCACGCCCTCCGGATCGACGCGACTGTGACGCTCGCCCGACACGGGGCGCTCCCGGTCCCCCACGACGAGCCGCGGGGGCCGGGCGAGGCGCCCCACTGGACGACCGGTCGGAAGTTCGGCGTCGGCACCCCGGCCGACCACGAGGCCGACGACCCGGTCCCGGTCTGGTTCACGCTGACGGAGGGCGCGCTCACCGAGGCGCGGTTCCCCCGGATCGACGTGATGAACGTCCGGACGTTCGACTTCCTCGTCGCCGACCCGGAGACGGGGTACACGGTCCGGACCTTCGACGAGACGAGCCACGTGACGGCGACGGAGACGGTCGAGCGGACCACGGAGCCGACCGCGGACGACGCCCTCGCGTACCGCCAGACGATCCGGGAGACCGGCGACGGCCACGGCCACACCTGGACGCTCACCGTCGAGTACGCGGTCGACACCGACGGCGACGCGATCCTCGCGGACGTGTCGTTCGAGGGGAGCCGCGAGTACGACGTGTACGCCGTGGTCGACACCACGGTCACGAACGTCGGGACGAACGACCGCGGCGACCGCGTCGGCGGCGCCGACGGGTACCACCTGCTCGCGCGCAACGACGACGCCGAGCGCGGTCCGGGGAAGCTCGTCGACGACGGCGGCGACCCCTTCGAGGTCGCCCTCGCGCTCGACAGCGCCGGCGGCTTCGAGTGGGCGAGCGCGCTCGCGGCTGGCGGCGACGCCGCCGACGCGCTGTTCGCGGACGGCGACCGCGGCGAGGGGAGCGAGACCGCGGCCGGCAACGTGGTGCTCACCGGGCTGGTCGGCAGCGGCACCGAGGTCTCAGACGCGGTCGCGCTCGGGTTTGCCGAGAACGCCGACACTGCCGCCGCGCTCGGCGAGGCGCGCGGTGCCGTCTCCCGCGGGTTCCCGGCGGTCTCCGAGTCGTACGTCGAAACGTGGCGCGAGTGGCTCGCGGACCGGGAGTTCCCCGACTCCGTAATCGGCGACGCAGAGTTAGCGACCCAGTACCGGTTCGCGCTGATGACGCTCGCGGCGGTCGAGGACAAGCGGCACGACGGCGCCGGGATCGCCAGCCCGTCGGTGCCGTGGGGCGAGACCGAGTACGCCGCGGAGGACAGGGGGTACGGCTACAACTTCGTCTGGTCGCGGGACCTCTATCAGGTGTTCACCGCGCTGATCGAGGTTGGCGAGATCGAGCGCGGCGCGAACGCGCTCGCGTACCTCTACAACACCCAGCAGGACGACGACGGGTTCCTCCCGCAGAACACCTACATCGACGGGCGCACGCGGTGGGGCGGCGAGCAGATGGACAACATCGCCTTCCCGTCGGTGATGGCGTGGCAGCTGTACGAACACGGGACCGCGCCCGCCGACGCCGACTACACCTACGACCAGGTTCGCCGCTCGCTCGGCTACATCGCCGCTAACGGCCCGGAGACGGCCCAAGAGCGCTGGGAGGAGGAGGCCGGCTTCTCGCCGTCGAGCATCGCCGCCGAGATCGCGGGGCTGGTCTGCGGCGCCGCGCTCGCGGTCGCCGAGGCCGATCGGATCGAGGCCGACCGAGTCGAGACCGGCGGTGCCACCGCCGGGGAGTCCCCCGACTCGCTCCGCGCCGACGCCCTCGCGTGGCTCGCGCTCGCGGATGACTGGGCGGCCCGCGTCGAGGAGTGGTGCGCGACCGCGACGGGCACCGAGCGGCACGGCGAGACGCCCTACTACGTGCGGATCACGGCCGACGGCGACCCGGAGATCGGTCGCCCGCGAACGATTGCCAACGACGGCCCCACCTACGACGAGCGGGAGATCGTCGACGGCGGCTTCCTCGAACTGGTCCGGCTCGGCGTGAAGCCCGCCGACGACCAAGTGGTCCGCAACTCCGTCTCCGTGGTCGACGACTCGATCCGCGTCGACACCCCGTACGGCCCCGCGTGGTACCGGTACGTCGGCGACGCGTACGGCGAGCTCGCGCGCGGCGACCCCGGAGCGCCGTGGGCCGGGACCGGAGACGGTCGCGGGCGCCTGTGGCCGATCTTCACCGGCGAGCGCGGCGAGTACGAGCTCCGCGCCCGCGCCGACGGCCCCGACGGCTTCGGCGGCACCGACGAGGACGCCCTCGAACCCGACGCCCTTCTGGAGACGATGGCCGGGTTCGGCAACTCCGGCCGCATGCTCCCCGAGCAGGTGTGGGACCGCGAACACCCGACCGACTACGGCTGGGAGTTCGGCGAGGGAACCGGGGGGGCCACCCCCCTCGCGTGGTCGATGGCCGGCTTCATCCGGCTCGCGCACGGCGTCGACGCCGGCGAACCCGTCGAGACGCCGACGGTCGTCCGCGACCGCTACGTTGAGCGCGCCCGGTCGGCGCCCCCGGAGCTGACGGCGACCGACGACTACGTCGACGACGCCCTCGTCGTCGCCGGCGAGACCGACGCGGACACCGTCGCCGTGTACACGCCCGACGGCTCCGAGACCGCGACGCCGACGGACGGCGAGTACGAGTTCCGCCTCGACCCGGCGCTCGACGCGAAGACGATCGTCGTCGCCGCCGCGAACACCGGTGAGGATGGCAATGATAACGCGGTCCTCGGCGAGTTCGCGGGCGCCGGCACCGCGGTCGAGCGGCTCCGGCTGTAGTTGAAGGCGGTTTTTAAGCCGACACCGTTGAACGCCCCCGATCCGCCGGGGTCACGTTCAACCCGGTGGTCGCTGAAGACACCTCCCTTGATCGACGGCGGGAGTGAGTTTTGTAGTTCGTCGGTGGCAAGGTAGTATTTAAATGGTCGTGAGCGACGGCGACGATCGCTTATAAATATGTGCGGTGGCGCGTGCCTGCGAGCGGCCGACAGGCCGCGAGGAGCACGCGCGAGGGAGTCGGCCGGCGCTTATAAGCGCCGGGCGACGAGGCTGGGGAGGCGTGAGGCTGCGGTGCGGTCGCGGGGTGGGACTCAAAGGGGCAGCCGCGAGGCGGGCGCAGGCGACGTAAGCACCGCAGCGAAGGAGCGACAGCGACTGAGCGAGGAGCACAGCGAGCGTGCGCCCGCCTCGCCGGCTGGGGCTTTGGAGGTGTTCACCACAGACACGTCGATCACGTATAAACAGCCGCCAGCGACACCCCAATCTGACTTATAAACAACCGATCCGCCAATTTGCCATACTCACTCCCGCTGTCAATTGCGCTCAGCCGAGCGCGGCCACGTCGAGCTCGACGGTCTCTTCGTCTCCGTCACCCCCGCCGGCGTCGAGTTCGACGCTCTCGACCACCGACTCCCGAATCGTCTCGCGCCACGACTCGACGGCCTCGGTGTGTCGCTCTCTGCGGGTCTCCAGGTCGGCGTCCGGGTTGTCCGCCATCGTCTCGTCCACCTCCGGGTACGGGGGGACGTCCGCGACGAGGTCGCGCGGGTCGACGTGGATCGGGGCGGGGTCGGCGTCGGTGCCGGTCCCGTCCTCGCCGTCCGCGTCGAGCGCGTGCAGCCGGGCGCGCATCCGCCCCGAGAAGGGCGGCGTCACGCGGAGCGCGACCTCGCGATCGCTCCGGAGGGTCGCCTCCAGCGCGGTCGCCACGTCGTCGCGGTGGACCGCGATCGACCGGATCCGGCGCGGTCCGTCGGACGCGGCCGACCCCTCGTCAGTCATCGCCCTCCGACCACTCCGCGTCCGAGAGTGTGCGCTGGACCGCCTCCTCGCCGACCGCGCCGGCGAGGTGCTCGAACCCGGCCCGGACGCCGCGGTCCTTCGCGTTCGCCACCAGCCGGGAGACGATGAACTCCGGCGTCGACTTCCCCACCGTGCCGAACCGCGGCTGGTAGTCGACTCGGAGGTCCAGGTCGCTCGTGAGCCCCTCGGCGAAGATGCCGTCGATCCGGGCGGGCTCCGGGAGCGGACTCAGGTCCTCCGCGAGGTGGGTGACGTACACCCCGAGCGCCCCGCGATCGACCGTGAGCGTCACGAGCCCGTTCAGGAGATCCGCGGCCCGCCCCGGCTCCGTGATGGCCTCGAACTCGTCGACCAACATGAGGGTCCGGCCGTCGGCGACCAGGGGCGGCACCACCGACTTCAGCGTCGACTCTAACACGCCGGCGTTGAAGGAGGCGTGCCGCCGGTGGAACACGATCCGGTCGAACGCGCCGACCTCGGCCTCCTCGGCCGGCACCGGGAGGCCCATGGACGCCAAAAGCGCCACCGCACACAGCGTCTCCAACAGGGTGGTCTTCCCGCCGGAGTTCGCCCCGGTGAGGACGCTCACGCGGTCGCCGGTCGGCGGCGCCTCGGCGCTCGCCACGCCGGGGTCGCCCGCGAGCGAGTGGGTGCCGATCGCGTACGACACCGGCTGGACGTCGCCGTCGATGAAGAGGTTGCGGGCGTTGCGCACGGCCACGCCGTCGTCGACGAGGGTCGGTCGGGTCAGGTCGAACGCGGCCGCGAACCGCCCGAGCGACAGCAGGAACGCGGCGTCGGAGACCGCCGCGACCGCGGCGGCGACGGTGCTCGCGCCCGATTCGTCGCGTTCGTCGTCGTCGGTCTCGGGATTCTCGCCGTCCCCGCCCTCGACCCCCATCCCGCCGAGCCGCTCGCGGATGTCGTCGGCGACGGTCGCCTCGCGCTCCGCGACCGCCTCCTCCAGCTCCGTCACCAGGTCGCGGAGCGTGGCGGAGACGAAGTCGGCGGCGTCGAGCGCCTCGTCCGGCGCGACCGAGCGCACCGTCGCCGGGTCGACGCCGGTCTCGCGCGCGACGTGGTCGACCGTCGCCGCCTCCAGCGCCTCGAAGTCCCGCAGTGAGCCGTCCCGGACCGCGTCGAGCACGTCGAACGCGGAGTTCGCGAGGTCGCGGGCCGCGTCGAGCCGGTCGCGCCGACGGTCCAGCTCGTCGTCCGCGCCGCGCGCGACCTCGATCTCGCCCTCGCCGCCGGCCCCCGCCGGACCGATCGCGCCCCGCACGTCCGCGAGGGCGTCGGCGGCGTCGCGCAGGGCGTCCCCGTCCAGCGCGCCGATCCCCTCGAACGGAGCGTCGGTGAGCCCGGCCTCGCGCAGCGCGACGGCAGTCTCGACGGCCGCCAGGTCAGAGCCCTCCGCGTCGTCGTAGTCGTCGAACGACTCGATCACCCGCTCGCGCTCGCCGTCGTCGAACCCTTCCCACGCGTCGCAGGCGGCGACCACCTCGTCGAGCCGGGACTCGACCGCGTCCCGGTCGGTGAGGGGCGTCAGCACGCGGATCCGGTCGGCGGCGTGGGCGGTCAGCGCGTGGCCCGCCGCCAGCGCGAGGAGGTCGTCGTACACCGAGCGCGTGTCCCCGGTGGCGAGGACGTCCATCCCGGCCTCGCCGTTGGCCCGGCGGAGGATCCGGGTGGCCCGCCCGCGGTGGATCCCGGCGTCGACGAGCGCCCGCACGTCGGCCGCCTCGATCGCCTCGATCGCCCGCTCGGTCCCGAGCGACTCCGCGAGCCGCTCGCTCGTCTTCGGGCCGATCCCCCAGTAGTCCTCCAGTCGCATACCTCGTGGTGTCCCCCCGGCGTCTTGGCGTTTTCGTCGGGGCGCCCCGCGTGGACGCGGTCGGCGGCGGTCGGAGCCGCCGCTCGCCTCAGCGCGACTGCCGGTAGATCAGGTTCCGCTGGATGTCGTTGGCGCCCTCGTAGATCACCGGGATGCGCACGTCGCGGTAGACGCGGGCGATCCGGCGGTCGGTGAGGATCGAGCGCCCGCCGTGGAGCTTCATCCCCTGCTCGGCGCAGTCGGTGGCGACCTCGGTGGACTTGGTCTTCGCCAGCGCGGCCCAGTAGCCGGCGTCCTCGTTGTTCGCGACCTTCTCGCAGGCGCGCCAGTTGAGCGCCCGCGCCGACTCGAAGCCGATCCGCATGTCCGAGAGGGTGTGTTGGACCGCCTGGAACTCGTTGACGGTGCGGCCGAAGGCGTTGCGGCCGTGGACGAACTCCTCGGCCTCCTCGATGGCCGCGGCCGCGAGTCCCAGCCCGTGGCCGCCGACGACGACGCGGCCGTGGTTGAAGAAGTCCGCGAGCACGTAGAAGCCGCCGCCCTCGCTCCCGACGACGTTCTCCTCGGGGACGAAGCAGTCCTCGAAGACGATGTGGCCCTGCTTGGAGGCGCGCATCCCCATCTTCTCGGGGATGTGCTCCGCCTCGTAGCCGTCCGAGTCGGTCTCGACGATGAACAGCGTGTAGTTGGAGTAGCGGTCCTCGCCGTCGCCCGTCTTGGCGTACACCGTGAGCCAGTCGGCCTCGACCGCGTTGCCGACCCAGTACTTCTCGCCGGTGAGCTCGTAGCCGCCCTCGACCTTCTCGGCCTTCGTCGTCATCCCCGCGAGGTCGGAGCCGGTCTCCGGCTCGGAGACCGCGAGCCCCGAGATCTGGTCGTTCTCCGCGACCGGTCGGAGGTACTCCTCCTTCTGTTCGTCCGTCCCGTACTGCTCGACCATCTCGCAGCCGAAGCTCGCGAGCTGGAGCGTGAGCGCGATGCCCGCGTCAGCGCGGTAGAACTCCTCAGCGATCGCGAGCACCTGCGCGAGGTCGTACCCCTTCCCGCCGTACTCCTCGCCGATGTCCTGCGCGACGAGCCCGGCGTCCATCCCCGCCTCCAGCACCTCCCACGGGTACTCGCCCGACTCGTAGTACTCCTTGGCGTTCGGGGCGATGTGCTCGGCGGCGAACTCCCGGGCCTCCGCTTTCACGTCCCGCGCGTGCTCCGGAACGACGCTGTCGTCGAGTAGGTCCATGGGCTACGTGTGGCCCCCGCGGGCAAAACGTTCGTGGAACAACGAAAAACTCCGGGTGAGTTTACACCTGATCGTCCGAACCCGCATCGTTCGGCTCCTCGTCCGCGGCCACGGAGTCCCCGTCTGCTCCTTCCGGGTCTCCGTCTGCGGCCTCCGAGTCCTCCTCTGCGTCTCCCGAATCTCCGCCTCTCTCCGTCGAATCTGCGTCCGAATCTCCCGACTGGTCGTCCGCACCCGGTGATTCCCCGTCCACGTCCGTCGAGTCGGATTTTCCGTCCCCCGAGTCGGATTTTCCGTCCCCCGAGTCGGATTTTCCGTCCCCCGAGTCGGATTTTCCGTCCCCCGAGTCGGATTTTCCGTCCCCCGAGTCGGATTTTCCGTCCCCCGAGTCGGATTTCCCGTCTCCCGCGTCGGCGGGCCCGTCAGTCGGCTCGGCGGAGCCGATCTCGTCGGGCAGCGTTGACGGGTCCGGCGTCTCGCCCGGCGACTCGTCGCTTCCGTCGACCCCGTGCGGTTCCGCCGATTCGATCGGACTCGACGAGTCCTCGGATTCCGAGGCGTCCGCCGGATCGGCCGGATCAGCCGGATCAGCCGGATCAGCCGGATCGGCCGGATCGGCGGGCTCGAACCCGGCCGTCTCCAGATCGGCGTCGGCCTCGCGCCGCGGGTCGTGCCCGCGCTCCCGGAGGATCCGGCGGACGGCCTCCCGGTCGACGGTCCCGGACACGGTTCGGGGGAGCTCGTCGACGTACGCGACGGTTTTCGGGATCTTGAACCCCGCGAGTCGGTCCCGGGCGAATGAGACGAGCTGCGCTTCGTCCACGAGCGGCGCCGGGTCGCTCTCGGCCCGACGGTCTATGTCGCCCTCCGGCGGCTCGGGCGAGCCGTCGCCCTCCGAGCCCTTGCCGCCGACCTCCTCCTCCGAGTCGTCAGGATCGGCCGGATCAGCCATGTTGGCTGGCTCGTCTAGCTCGTCCGGGTCGGTTGGGCCGGCGACTCCCAACAGGTCACCGACCGCGAGCAGCGCGGAGACGCGCTCGCCCCACACGTCGTCGTCGAGCCCGACCACGGCGGCGTCCTCGACCTGCGGGAACTCCCGGAGCACGTCGACCACCTCGCCGGGCTCGACGTTCTCGCCGCCGGTGACGATCCGGTCGTCGAGCCGGTTGAGCACGTAGAGGAACCCCTCGTCGTCGATGCGCCCCACGTCGCCGGTGTGGAGACCGTGCGGGCCGAACGCCGAGCGGTCGAGGGTGCCCTCTTCATCCCCCGGCGGTCCGGCGATGTATCCGGGCGTGATCGTCGGACCGTCGACGACGATCTCGCCGGCCTCCCCGGGCTCGGCCGGCGTCCCGTCCCCGTCGACGACCGTCACGTCCGTGCCGAAGACGGGTCGGCCGACGGTTCCGAGCCGCCCCCGCGTCTGCCGCGGCGTCGCGGTCGCGATCTGCGAGGCCGACTCGGTCATCCCGTAGGTCGGGTACACCGGGATCGAGTAGTCGCGGCAGCGCTCGATCAGCTCGTCCGGGGCGGGCGCCCCGCCGAGCAGCACCACCCGGAGCGTGTCCGAGAGGGTCCCCCGCCGGTCGAGCATCTGCTTGAGCATGGTCGGGACCAGCGAGATCCCGGTCACGTCGTAGGCGTCGATGTCGTCGGCGGTGCCGCCCGGATCGAACCCCTCGCGGAGCACGAGCGTCGTCCCGTAGAGCGCGGAGCGGTACACCGGGGCGAGCCCGCCCATGTGGTGGAGCGACAGCGACACGAGCCACCGGTCCCCGCCGTCGACGCCGAGCCGGAACGCGGAGGCGACCGCCGAGCTGTACACGTTGCCCGCGGTGAGCGGGACCGGCTTGGGCTCGCCTGTCGTCCCCGAGGTGAACAGGACACAGAGGTAGTCGGACTCGGCCCACTCCGCCGGCTCGACGGGGTCCGGATCGACGCTGTGGACCGCCGTGACGCTCTGGGACGCCGGATCGTCCACGGAGAGCACCGGGATCTCACCGACGGCGTCGCACTCCTCGACGGCGCCCACCGCGGCGTCCTCCGTCGGCTCCGCGCACACCACCGCGTCGAGGTCGGCCCGCTCGACGCGCTCGGCGAGCTCCCGCTCCGTCAGCTCCTGTCCGAGGGGGACGAACGTCGCCCCGATGCGCATCGCCGCGTGGACGAGCCCGACGGTGCCGACGTAGGGGGGCGTGAGGACGCCGAGCCTGTCGTCCGCCTCGACGCCGTGCCCGACGAGCCGGCCGGCGGTCTCGGAGACGAGCCGGTCGAGGTCGGTGTAGGTCCACGCCTCGCCGTCCTCGGCGCGGATCAGCGCGGTGTGGTCCGGCGAGGAGACGACCCGATGTGACAGCCAGTCGCGCATCGTCGTCACCGGGGCCGCGATCGGTCACTCATCGGCGGGCTGGCGCACCGTCAGTACCGGCACGTCGGAGGTGCGGACCACCCGCTCCGTGACGCTGCCGAGCAGGTAGCGGTCGAGCCCCCGCCGGCCGTGCGTCCCCATCACGATCACGTCGATACCGTTCTCCTCGACGTAGTCGCGGATCGACTGGTACGCGGTGCCGGTGGCGACCGTCGTCTCGCAGTCGACGCCCGCGTCCGCGGCGGCGTCGGCGACTCGGCGCGTGGCCTCCTTCCCCTCGGATTCCAGCGCCTCGACGACGACGTCGGCGCCGGCTTCGAGCGTCGAGTACGCCGCGCCGTCGACGACGTAGAGGGCGTGCAGGCGGGCGTCGTACTGTCGTGCGAGGTCGATCGCGTGCTCGATCGCGGCGTCCGACGCCGGACTGCCGTCGGTCGGCACGAGGATCTGGGAGTACATCTCGTCGCACGCTACGCTCGGTGTCGATTAAAAACCCGATCACGGCGACGCGTCAAACCCGCCGCTCCTCGGAGGGCGTCGTCGACGGCGGTCCTACCGGAACCCCATCGCTTCGATCTGCTCTTGATACCGGTTGCGGATGGTGACCTCGGTGACCTGCGCGACGTCGGCGACCTCGCGCTGGGTCTTCTTCTCGTTGCACAGCAGCGACGCGGCGTAGATCGCGGCGGCGGCGAAGCCGGTCGGGGACTTCCCGGAGAGCAGTCCCTGTTCCGCGGAGACGTCGATGATCTCTGTCGCCTTCGACTGGACCTCCTCGCTCAGCTCGAGCGACGAGGCGAACCGCGGGACGAACTGCTTCGGGTCGACCGGCTTCAGCTCTAATCCGAGCTCCTGGGAGATGTAGCGGTAGGTGCGCCCGATCTCCTTCTGCGGGACGCGCGACACGTCGGCGACCTCGTCGAGCGAGCGGGGGATCCCCTCCTGTCGGCAGGCCGCGTAGAGGGCGGCGGTGGAGACGCCCTCGATCGAGCGCCCGCGGATGAGGTCCTCGTTGAGCGCGCGTCGGTAGATGACGGAGGCGACCTCGCGGACCGATCGGGGTACCCCGAGCGCGCTGGCCATGCGGTCGATCTCAGAGAGCGCGAACTGGAGGTTGCGCTCGCCCGCGTCCTTCGTCCGAATCCGCTCCTGCCACTTGCGCAGCCGGTGCATCTGCGACCGCTTCTCGGAGGACAGCGACCGGCCGTAGGCGTCCTTGTCCTTCCAGTCGATCGTCGTCGTCAGCCCCTTGTCGTGCATCGTCTCGGTGATGGGGGCGCCGACGCGCGACTTCGACTGGCGCTCCGAGTGGTTGAACGCGCGCCACTCCGGGCCGCGGTCGATGTTCCGTTCGTCCAGCACCAGGCCGCAGTCCTCGCAGACGAGCTCTTGATCGGCGTCGGTGACGATATCGGTGGAGTCACACTCCGGACAGGACACCGTTTCTTCGTCCGATTCTTGCTCGGTCTCCCGCTCCTGTTGGCGCTGGCGGCTCGGACGTTCCATTATAAGGTTTCTGGTTATTGCCGCATTTAAACCTTTGTCCCGGGTCGCAGGTTCGCCCGGCTCAAGCGCCGCTCCGACTGAACGAGTAAACCGGCTTGAAGGCTACTCTGTGGCCCGTTTACCGCGTCTGGGTTGATTCGAGCCGACTCCGGATCGGCCGGTTGCGACGACGGGACGAACGCGGGTTGTGACGGCGACACGAACACGAAACGTGACCGAGCTCGACGGTCGGAACCGCCGGCAGATCCGGGCCGATCACTGGCCGAGATCGGACTGCTATCGGGCTGATGTCGGACTACTATCGGGCTGATGTCGGACTACTATCGGGCTGATGTCGGACTGCTATCGAGCCGATGTCGGATCGATGCCGAGCCGTCGTCGTCCGCGATATATTACTATAAAGCATTTACCAAAGCTTTTGTATTACTAATACATATAGAGGAGTATGAGCACGACGCAGTCCGACGGGATCGAAGCCACGCTCCGCGGCTGTCGCCCCGCGGAGATAGACCCCATCGTCGTCGACGCCGCCGACCTCGAAAGCACCGCTCCCGAACACCTCCGCGACCTCAAAGCCGAGTTCTCCGCCCGCGGCTACCAGCCGGCGACGCTCTCCGTCGCGGCCTGCTTCGACTGCGACGACGCGCTCTCCACCCAGCGCGAGGCCGACCGGCTCCGCGAGTTCGTCCGCGCCGCCTCCTTCCTCGGCGCCGGCCGGATCGAGGTCCGGCTGGGCGAGGTCGCCGACCGAGAGGCCGCCGAGCCGGCGCTGTCGGCGCTCGCCGAGCGCGCGCGCCGCGAGGGCGTCGAGCTCGTCCGCGTCGACGACGGCTCGTCCCCCGCCTGACCGGATGGCGTCGAAGCGTTCGCTCGCGACCAAGCTCGGCGTCGTCGCCGGCTTCGAGGCGCCCAGCGCCGCGCTCGAACAGTACCCGACGCCCCCCGATCTGGCGGCGCACGTCGTCCACCTCGCGGACCTCCACGGCGACGTCGACGGGCGGACCGTCCTCGATCTGGGCACCGGGACCGGCATGCTCGCGCTGGCCGCCGCCCTCCGCGGCCCAGCGCGCGTGCTCGGGATCGAACTCGACCGCGACGCGCTCGCGACCGCGCTCGAAAACGAGCGTCGGGTCGCCGCCAGCGCCCCCGTCCACTGGCTGCAGGGCGACGCGACGCGGCTCCCGCTCGACGTGCCCGACCCCGTGACCGTCGTGATGAACCCGCCGTTCGGCGCGCAGGACGGGAACCGGAACGCCGACCGCGGGTTCCTCGCGACCGCGAGCCGCGTCGCGGCCGTCTCCTACTCGGTCCACAACGCCGGCAGCCGCGAGTTCGTGGAGGCGTTCGCGGCCGACAACGGCGGCGAGGTCACCCACGCGTTCGCCGCCGACTTCGCGATCGAGGCGCAGTTCGACCACCACACCGACGCCTCCCGAGACATCGACGCCGAAGTGTACCGGATCGAGTGGGCCTGAGGGCGACGATCGCTTCTAAACATCCGCCAGCACCACCACACTCCGGCTTATAAACAACCACTCTACCACCGTGTGGGACCTCCTCCCGCTCCCGATCACTGGGTACCGGTCTGACCGATCGAGATGTGAAACGGTCCACTGCGGAGGACTGCGACGGAACCGCCCGTTCCCCTCCACCGACTCACCCGATTCGGTCGGCGTACCGACGACCGAGCAGGAACGCGACGACCGCACAGCCCGCGGCGAACGGGACCGCCGTGTCGACGCCGACGAACCCGCGAGTCGGCGGCACAGTGTACGAGACCGCGGCGGCGACGAGCACGGCGTAGCCGAAGGCGGCGACCCCGAGCAGGGGCGGCCGTGCCCGCGGGAGGGCCCAGAGGCGCGTCCACGTCGCGATCCCCGCCGCGGCGCCGGCGAGGAGTCCGATCGGAAGCCCGACGATCGCCGAAAAGGCGATCCGGGCCGCGAGGAGTTCGGTGAGCAGCGCGGCGACGGCGAGGAAGGTCGCGAGCGCGACGCCGATCGCCGCGGCGGGACGGGCGTTCATGCGCGCGACATCGCCGCCAGCCGACTTAAAAGACGCGCGGCCTCAGGAGACGAACTTCAGCAGGTCGTCGCGGTTGTGCTCGTGGAAGCGCGTCCGGAGGCACTCCTCTAACGCCTCGATGTCGCCGCGCTTCGCGCAGATCGGGGCGATCCGGTCGGACCACTGCTGCCACGGCGGGTAGAGGCCGAGGCGGTCGCAGATCTCGTCGAGCCGCTCGTCAAGGTCGTCTATCTTGTCGGTCTTGTTGACCGCGACGATGGGCTCGACGCCGACGTCTTCGAGGAAGCCGTACATCTCCACGTCGTGCGGGATGTTCCCGCGCTCGGCGTGGCGGTCGATGATGTCGACGGCGGCCTTCCCGTCCATCACGACGACGCCAGCCAGGATCGAGTCGGCGTTCTCCTCCAGGTAGCGCACGATGTTCGTCTTGATCGCCTCGCGGTGCTCCTCCTCGACGCCGGACATGAACCCGAAGCCGGGCAGGTCCGTGAACATGAACCCCTCGCTGGCCCAGTCGAAGTGGTTCGGCTGGCGGGTCACGCCCGGCTTGCCGCCGGTCGAGAAGTCGTGACCCGTGAGCTCGCGCATCAGCGTGGACTTGCCGACGTTCGAGCGCCCCACGAGGACGACCTCGGCGTCGCGGTCCGGCCGGTCTTCGAACATACCCGTACGTGGGCGGTTGAACGGTTTAAAAGGCGCGTCGCGGGACCGCAGTCGGACCGCTCAGTAGGTGACTTCGTCGCCGCCGACCGCGCCGGTGTCGGGGTCGGCCGGATCGGCGTCGATCTGCTCGTTCACCGTCGCGAACGCGGCCCCGAACATCCGGAAGACGGCGACCTGCCCGTAGAACTGGACGAAGGGGACGAGGAGGAGTCCGATGATCGTCGCCGCGAGCACGCCCGCGACGACCCACGTGATCACCGCCACGACGATCGGCATCAGCACGGCGACGAGGTACTCGGTGCTCAACAGGGTGGGCTTCAGGAGGTCGATGTCGAACGCGGCGGCCATCTCGCCGCGGGCCGCGTACGCCGTCAGGCCGGCGGGGACCGCGTAGTAGACGAGGAATAGTACCGGAATGAACGCCAGCGCGAGCAGGAGACCGACGACGCCGATGAGGGCGCCGGCGTCCCCGCCGACCGCGCCGCCGGTGCCGACCACGACCGCGACGACGACCCCGTACACGATCACCGGAACCACCGTGTACGCGATCGTGATGATCGTTCCGATGACACCCTTCATCAGGAGGTCGCCCCAGTCGGTGAACTCCGGCGGCACCTCCTCGCCGGCGATCGTCTCTTCGAGCACCCGCACGAGGTACCCGACGATGACGAACGCCGGGAGGAGGAGCACGGAGAAGAGCCCCAGTATCCCGCCGATGATGATCCGGCCGATCCAGTCGCCGCGAACCGGGTACGAGAGTCCGTCTTCGAGCATAAGTTACTTCACACGAATCTGATGTATAAATACACCGGTAAATAAACGATCGCAGGACGCGAGGGGGACGGCTTCGGGGTCGAGGGGTACTTGTCGCCCCGCTTCCTCTTTGATCCATGGACAAGCAGGCCGTTCGCGAAGCCGTCTGGGACGCCTTCGACGCGGGGGATCAAGCGCGGTTCCCGTTCCCGCCCCACGGTCGGATCCCGAACTTCGCCGGGGCCGACGCGGCCGCGGAGCGACTCGCCGACGCGCCCGAGTGGCGCGACGCGGCGACCCTGAAGTGCAACCCCGACGCGCCGCAGCTGCCGGTCCGCCGGGCCGCGCTCCGCGCCGGGAAGACCGTCTTCGTCGCCCAGCCGCGGCTCCGCGACCCGGACCCGTTCCTCCGGCTCGATCCGGCCGAGATCCCGCCCGAGGAGATCGATGACGCCACCACCGTCTCGGGAATCGACGAGTACGGCGTTCCCACCGCGCCCGAGGACGTGCCGCGCGTCGACCTGATCGTCGCCGGCTCCGTGGGCGTCACGAGCGACGGCGCCCGGATCGGAAAGGGCGAGGGGTACAGCGACTTAGAGTGGGGCGTGCTCAGCGAGCTCGGCGCGGTCGACGCGGACACGACGGTCGCGACGACGGTCCACGAGCTGTCCGTCCTCGACGGCCCCGAATCGGCGGTCGAGGGGAGCGAGTCCGATCTCCCCGCGCCGGACGCCCACGACGTGCCGCTCGACTTGGTTGTGACTCCGGAGCGAACGGTTCGGACCGAGACCACGGACGCGCGACCGGACGGAATCGACTGGAACGCGCTCGACGACGAGCGACTGGACGCGATCCCGGTGCTCGCTGAGCGAGCGCCGGAGAGAGAGTGAAGAAAGCCGGTTCGATCGCCGTCCGACCGAGTCGCGAGTCAGTCTGCGGGCTGCGACGGCGCCGGGGCCGACCGCTCCGTCCGGTGGTCGGCGACGTGGCCGCACTCCGGACAGACGACGGTGCGCTCGTCGCCGTCGCTGACGACGAGCCACCCCTCCGAAACGGGGTTCTCGAAGCTGCATTCCGCACAGAACAGCACCGACTTCGCGCGGAAGGACTGGGAACCGCTGGCGTCCGACCGAGGACCGCTGGCGTCTGCGTTCATACGTTACCTCAGTATCCGGAGGTATAAGGGTCTTTTTCGACCTGATCGATCGGTATGGTCCGCATTCTCATGCAAATTCCGTCCGAAAAAACGGGAGAACCAGATCGAACGTTTCGGAATAGTGGAATAAGCTGATCGCGATTGCCCTCGATCGCTCCCGTTTCGGACGGGGGGCGAAAGGAGGTGGTCGGAAGGGGGTGGGCGAAAGGCGGAGCTACCGCGCGAGCGGCATGTTGTAGCTCGTCTCCTCCTCCATCACGAGCTCCCACGTCGCCTCGCACTCGCAGGACACCTGCTCGAAGACGCTCGGGTCCTGCCGCTTGTCGAAGTCCTTGATCGCTGTCTGGACGCGGTCATCGCACTCGCCGCAGTTGTGCGCCCCGCGGTCGGAGCCGTGTCCGACCGGGTCGGAGACCACGATGGCGTCGACGTCCGCGGTCTCCTCGAGGACGTGCGCGACCGACCAGAGCCACGGCGGCCGGTAGCCGCCCTCGAAGAACAGCTCGTCGACCATCGTGTAGCGCTGGACATTCGTCGGGTTCATCGAGACGGTGTGACAGCCGTCGACGTCGGCGCAGCGCCGGATCGAGTCGATCATGTCGGCGGCGGCCTCGGGCTCCGCGAGGAAGGGGGGCTTCATCAGGAGGTACGCCTTGATCCCCACGTCGGCGTCGAACTCGGCGTCTGCGGCGGCCGCCTCCGCGCAGGCGTCCTCGAAGTCGGCGA
Source organism: Halorubrum salipaludis (assembly GCF_002286985.1). Lineage (GTDB taxonomy): Archaea > Halobacteriota > Halobacteria > Halobacteriales > Haloferacaceae > Halorubrum > Halorubrum salipaludis. Next base: position 37,740 of record NZ_NSKC01000002.1, read on the forward strand.
AGTCGAAGTACTTGTTCACGCAGTCGTGACGGACGCGGTCGGTCGCCGTTTCCAGCCCGACCGCCACGTCGGTCGCGATGCCGTGGTCCGCGAAGTCGCCGATCTTCTCTCGGCTCACGAAGTCCGGCAGCGACTCGACGACGATCCGGTCGCGGTCCGCGAACGTCTCGGCGATGGCGCGGCGGGTCTCCGCGGGGACCTCGCGCTCGTCGAGGAACGAGCCGGAGGTGTAGATCTTGATCAGCTCTGCGGGGGCGTCCGCCTCCTCGCGCTCGTGGTCGAGGCAGACCTCGATCTGGTTCATGAGGGCTTCGTGGCTCACGCTGCCGCCCTCCACGGACTCCGCGACGTAGCCGCACATCGTGCAGCCGCCGGCGCGGGCCCACCGACAGCCGCCGGTGTTTAAGATGATCGTGAGGGAGTTCACGACCCCGTCGGGCGTGTTGTCCTCGTCGATCCACACGCGGGTGGGCTGGGTCGGGTCGTACGTCTCCGAGCGCTCGGCGCGGATGTCGCGCATCACGGCGTTGTGCGCGTCCATCCCGCGCCCCTGCTCGTACGCGTCGGGGCTCGGCTTGCTCATTACCGGAGGAAGCGGGCGAACGCGTAAAGCCGTGTCGTCATTGCGAGCGGCGCGTGCGTGACGCCTCGTCCGGGTCGGTCTCGTCGCCCGAGCCGATCCCACCGGCCGCGACGAGCGCGGCCGACCCGATCGCCGCCCCGACCGCGTTGACGGCGGCGTCGCGCCACGCGAACGACCGCCACGGGATCGGTGCCTGCACGAGTTCGATCCCGAGACCGAACGCGACCGCTCCGGCGGCGGCGAGGAGGAGCCCGCGCCGCCCCCGACCGATCGCGCGGCTCGCGAGGACCGTCAGGACCGCGTAGCCGACGAGGTGGAACGGGTCGGTGAGCCCGACTTCGAACGGAAGCGCGCCGACCGCGCCGATTCCCGGCCAGCCGGCCCCGCTTTCCGCCCCGCCGCCGGACGCGACACGCGACACGGGAATCACCGACGCGACGAGGACCGCCAGCGCGAACGCGACGGTGCCCAGCCGCGCGTCGCTCCGCCCTCTCCCTGCGGCGGGGTCGGCGTCGCCGTCGGCGTCATCGGTCTCGTCGGCGTCGCTGGCGTCGCCGTCGGCGTCATCGGTCTCGTCGGCGTCGCTGGCGTCGCCGTCGCGTCCGCGGTCGGTCCGATTCACGCCCTCTCGTCCGCGGCCAGCGAAGTTAGCGGTCACGGACTGCCCCGATTCGGACGCCGTCGCCTCCCGGCGCGTCGTCCCTCCCGAAACCGCTCGGCAGTACGGCCCTCGTCTCGTCCGTGCGACACATGCGCAAGCGTCGTCATGTCGGCGATTTTCTCCGGATTCTTCGAGACCACCGTTTATATATCGCCCCGTCGACCGCGGGGGCTCCGACGTAACCGGTTCCCGTTTCGACCGGAGGTGAACAACTAACCCGCTACAGTCCGTCTATAATGAACGAGCATTACATGACTGAAATGGGCGGCTACAGAGACCGAGTTGCACAGGTCGATCTCGGGGACGGAGCGGTCGACTACCGGGGGATCGACGAGGAGGACGCGGAGAAGTACATCGGCGCGCGCGGGCTCGGCGTCAAGTACGTCTTCGACGCCGGCCCGGACGTCGACCCGCTGGGGCCGGACAACCGGCTCGCGATCATGACGGGTCCCCTCACGGGGACCCAGACCGTGATGAGCGGTCGGATCGCGTTCGTTACCAAGTCCCCGCTGACGGGGACGGTCACCGACTCGCACCACGGGGGCTGGTCCGGAGCGCGGCTCAAGTGGGCCGGGCTCGACGGTCTCCTGCTCGACGGCGCGAGCGACGAGCCCGTCTACCTGTTCGTCGAGGACGGCGACGTCGAGGTACGCGACGCCTCCCACCTCTGGGGGCAGGGCGTCCACGACACCATCGACCAGCTCGGCGAGGAGGTCGACGGGAAGGTCGGTCGGAACGTCTCCGTGATGGCGATCGGACAGGGCGGCGAGAACGAGGTGCGCTACGGCTGCGTCATCAACGAGGACGACCGCGCCTCGGGCCGCGGCGGCACGGGCGCCGTGATGGGCTCGAAGAACGTGAAGGCGGTCGTGGTGAAAAGCGGCACCGACATGCCGAAGCCGGCCGACCCTGAGACGTTCCAGGAGGGGTACCAGCAGGCGATGGAGGTCATCCGGGAGTCCGACGTGACCGCCCCCAACGAGGGCGGGCTCTCGATGTACGGCACCAACGTCCTGATGAACGCGACGGAGGAGATCGACGGCCTCCCGACGAAGAACGCGCGACACACCTCCACCGAGGCGTACAGCGAGGCCGACGGCGTCGACGTCCAGGCCGAGCGCGTCTCCGGCGAGAACGTCCGCGAGAACATCCTCGTCGACGAGCCGACCTGTCACTCCTGTCCGGTGGCGTGTAAGAAGGAGGTCGAGGTCGACGTGGTCCACAAGGGCGAGGACATGAACGTCCGCATGGAGTCGTACGAGTACGAGTCCGCGTGGGCGCTCGGCCCGAACTCCGGGCACGACGACCGCGACGAGATCGCGGTCATGCTCGACCGCTGTAACGACCTCGGCATCGACACCATCGAGTCCGGCAACATGATGGCGATGGCGATGGAGATGAGCGAGGAGGGCAAACTGGAGGGCGTCGGCCACCTCGACTGGGGCGACTCCGAGACGATGATCGACCTCATCGACGAGATCGGTCACCGCTCCTCGGACCTCGGCGACCTCCTCGCGGAGGGCCCCGAGCGCGTCGCCGACGCGAAGGACGCCCACGGCAACAAGCTCTCCGTCAAGGGCCAGACGATGGCGGCGTACGACCCGCGCTGCATGAAGGGCATGGGGATCGCGTACGCGACCTCCAACCGCGGCGCCTGCCACCTGCGCGGCTACACGCCGGCCGCCGAGATCCTCGGCATTCCGGAGAAGGTCGATCCGTACGAGTGGGAGGGGAAGGGCGAGCTCACCGTCACCTTCCAGAACCTGCACGCCGTCTCCGACTCCTTCGACATCTGCAAGTTCAGCGCGTTCGCGGAGGGGATCGAGGAGTACGTGCTCCAGTACAACGGCATGACCGGCCGCGACCTCACGGAGGACGAGCTGTTCGAGGCGGGCGAGCGCGTCTACAACCTCGAACGCTACTACAACAACCTCGCCGGCTTCGACGGCAGCGACGACACGCTGCCGAACCGGTTCATCGAGGGGCACCCGGACGCCATCCCCGGCACGGGCGCCAGCGAGGGCCAGCTCGTCGAGCTCGACCAGATGCTCGACGAGTACTACGAGACCCGCGACTGGGTCGACGGCGTCGTCCCCGACGAGAAGCTCGAGGCGCTCGGGATCGACATCGGGCCCGGGACCGGCGTCTCCGCCGGCGACTCCGCGGCGCCCGCCGACGACTGAGGGCAGTCGCGACTCCGCGACTCCCGCGGACGGCTCGCGTTTATTTTTTAAGTGTCCCGCGCCGGTAGCGCCGCGTATGGTCCACAACCCGCTCTCTCCCTCCGAGGCCCTCCGAACGCCGGTCGGGGCGATGCTCGCCCTGTTCTCGCTACTCGTGATCGCCTACTCCCTCGTGATCGTCGGACAGGTCCTCCTCGGCGTGATGGTCGGCGTCGCGCTCCCCGTCGGCCTGTACGTCAGCTACCGGCTGTTCGCCGCGCTCGACTCGATCGCCGACGCGACGCAGCGGATCGCCGACGCCCGCGAACGCGAGGCCGAAGCGTCGGGCCGGCTCGGATCGGCGACGCGACGCGACTCCGCTCCGGGGCGCGACGGCGATGCATCGCGGTCGTCGGACCGGCTGTCGGAGCGCGAGCGGTAGGCGGCCCCGGCGTTCACCCCTTCCTCGCCGGTCCCCCTCGGCTACCCGCCGCGGGATTCGACCGCGTCGCCGACCGACGCCAGCACGGGGTCCGCCTCGTCGCCGATCAGTTCGATCCACCGGTACGCGGCGAACGCCTCGGCGGCCCGGCGGGCCTCGGGACTGCTCGCTTCGAGCGCGTCGTCGGGCTCGGCGAACAGGGGGCGGAACCGTCCCCCGAGCCAGCGCGCCAGGGGGTTCGCGCTCGTCACGAGCCGGTCGACCGACCGGACCGCGTCCTCGCGTGCGTCCTCGACCGCGTCGGCGTCTTCCGGGAACAGCGTCTCCCCGTCCTCGATCAGTCCGGCGAGGTCGTCGAGCGCCCGCAGTCGGACGCCGGCGAGCGCAGTCCGCGTGAGCGCCGTCGCCGGGTGGTCCGGGGTGTAGTCGCCGACCGGGACCGGGTCGAACCGGAGGTCCTCGAAGGTCCGGTGGGTCACGCGAGAAAGGAGCGAGACGCTGGGCGCGTCGCGCGCGACCGGCCGGTCGTCGAGGAACGCGTCCATGCCGGGGCTTCCCCTGAGACCGATCGGGTCGTTCTCGTCTTCGTGAAGCTCTCGGAGCCGGTCGCCGATCGCGGCGCCGACCCGCTCCGCTGCCGCGCGAAGCGGGGCCCCGACCGCCCGCGGTTCCGAGAGCGACTCCCGGTACCGGTCGCGGAGGTGTCGCCCGGCTTCGATCTGCGACTGCACCCGTTCGACGTCGCCGACCGCCTCCCCGGTTCGAAGCGGGTCCGCGCCGTCCGCGACGCCCGTAGAGCCGACGAGGTCCCGGCGGCTCGCAACGTCGAGCCAGCGCTCGATCGGGCCGTACACGGCCGCGCCGGCGAGGGGCGACGACGCGGTCCCCGGGAGGTCGTCCCTCATCTCGCCGATCCGGTTCCGGACGGTCCCCACGCGCTCCGTCACCCCTCGCGGGTCGCCCTCGGTCGTCACGGCGGCCCACGTCCCGACTGCGGTCGCGGCGCGGCCCCGCGCGGTCGCGAAGCGCTCGGCCCGCGCGAGCGGCGTGAGCGACTCCCCCGGCGTCGGGACCGCGTCGCGGGCGTCGTCGCGCCCCGCCGCGATCTGCTCCCGGATCGCCCCGTTCGGAAGCCTCTCCGCCGTCAGCGGGTCGGGGATCGGGTCGAGCAGTCGGTCGACGCGGTCGGCGAACGCGGCCGAGGCCCTGGAGTCGATCGACACGGGGACGAGCCGCGGTCGGTCGGGGACGGGCGCCTCGACCGCCGCCGACGCCCCCGCCGTGTCGAGCGACGGCGGGTCGTCCCAGAACCCTCGGTCGCGCCCCCGGTCGCCGTCGAGACACCCGCCGAGCGCGAGCGCGCCGGCGGCGGACAGCGCCTCCCGGCGAGTGAGCCGCCGGGTCACGAGCGGTCACCTCCGGACTCCCCGGCGGTCGGTCCATCGCCTAAGTCCTCGTCGTCCGAGCCCCCGTCGTCCGGGCTCCCGTCGTCCGCGCTCCCGCCGAGCGCCGTGTCGTCTCCCGGGACGGTCGCGTTCGCGTCGATCCGGTCGTACTCCGTCTCGACGGCCCGACAGGGAGCGCGCCCGCTCGCTCCCGACCCGGTGAGCCGCGAGTCGAGCGCGGCCGGGAGCCTGAAGAGCAGTCCGACGGCGTCGCGCGCGCCGGCCTCGCAGGCCGCGTCGGGCGGCCGGAGCTCCCGGCAGTACTCGTACTCGACGCGACCCGGCCGCCACGAGACCGACCGGATCCGGAGCCGGTAACACGACTTGATGCCGGCGCGGGCGACGAACACCGTCTCCGTCTCGTAGTCGGTGTCGTCGAGGAACGACCGGACCCGCGAGCGGTCCGCCTCGTCGACGCCCGCGGCGACCGTCAGCTCGGCCGCCCGGTCGTCGGTCGTCACGATCTCGCGGGAGACCGGAGCGGGGTCGGTGTCGGCCTCGTCGCTCCCGCCGCCGGCTCCGTCATCCCCGTCACTCCCGTCACCACCGGCTGCCCGGTCGAGAACGGCCGCCTCGCCGCCGGGGTTTCTGACCGTCAACACGGTCGGGTCGTCGTCGCTGCCTGCGGTCGATCGGCTCGTCGAGGTCGCGCCGTCGCCGCCGGGCGGATCGGTGCGGAGGCAGCCGCCGAGCGCGAGCGCGCCGAGCGACGCGCTCCGGAGGAGGGCTCGCCGCGTGGGGGACATGCCCCCGGCTTGGACCGGTCCCGACAAACGTCTTGTGGCCGGCCGACCTCACTCGAACACCGCGTCGAACGCCGACGCGCCGAGCGGATCGAACGTGCCGGCGGCGACGTTCTCGCGGAGGTGGTCCAGGTCGCTCGCCCCGACGAGCGACGAGGTGACGCCCGGCGCGCTCCGCGCGAAGTTGAGCGCGCGCTGGGCCGGGGTCTCGCCCGCGAGCGTCGCGTCGACGTCGGCCGGGATCGCCCCCTCGACGGCGAGTTCGCCCTGCCCGATGCTCGCGCTCGTCACCACGGAGAGCCCCGCCTCGTGAGCGAGTTCGAGCGTCGAGACCGGCTCCGCGTCGCTCTCCCCGCCCGGGAGCCGCTGATTCCGCCGCGTGAAGGCGTCCGCCATCGCGACGTTAAATGGGAGCTGTACCGCCTCGAACCCGTGGTCGTCGCCGGGGCCGACCGCCTCGCCGGCGGCCTCGGCCCGCGCGAGCACCTCGGCGAGCGAGAGGTAGCGCTCGTCGTCCTCCGGGACCCGGAACGCGTCCCACGTCGCGACGCCGTAGGCCCCGATGTCACCCGCGGCGCGCCGACGCTCCAGCAGCTCGAAGGCCGCCTCCAACTGGTCGTACACGTCCGATCGCGACCTGACCGCCAGCTGCGTCTCCGGGTTGTGGACGTAGTAGCAGTCGATCGCGTCGAGCCCGAGCCGCTCTATCGACCGGTCGAGGGACCACTCAAGGAAGTCGGCGGAGATGGCGTGCGCCCCGTTCGCGAGGTCGTCGGGCGCGACGATCCCGGGCTCGACGAATCGCTCGCGGACGTACGCGGCGGGGTCGTCGGGACGCTCGCCGTCGAACGGGAGGAATCCGCCCTTCGTGGCCACGACGATCGACTCGCGGTCGATCGGCGAGTCCCGGACCGCCTCGCCGACGACGCGCTCGGCGCGCCCGCATCGGTAGTTGACCGCGGTGTCGACGTGGTTCACGCCGGAGCGGAGCGCGAGGTCGATCGCCTTCCGGTACGCGTCGTCGACCGCGGGGGTCGGGTCGCCGAGGTACGTCCCGATCCCGACGCTGGAGACCACGCCCGACCCGAACCGGCGGAAGTAGGTGCGACCGAAGGCGTCGCCGAACTCGTCGCGGTAGTCCCAGAGGGCCTCGCGGGTCGCCATGTTCGTCCGATCGGTTGCGCCGCGAGGTGAAAAGTCGCGCGGCACCGCGGCCCCTCGCCGTCGCCGGCGCGCTCGCCGGCGCTCCGAGAGTTGTCAGACGCACGCACGACGCCGACGCAACGACTATACGTCGTCCGGGAGTTCCTGCGAGTAATGGCCTCGCTCACCGACCACCTGTCCGATCTCGTCGAGGACGCCGACGCCGTGTTGCTGTTCTCGCCGACGAGCTCGTTCCACGACCGGTTCGAGGACGGCGACACGGAGATCGTCGTCGTCGCGCCGGACAACGACGTCGACGCCGAGGTGTTCGTCGAGCTCCCCCTCCCGTTCGACAACGTCAAAGACCGGATCCGGTTCGGGATCGAGGGCGCGATGGACGCCGAGCTCGTCTCGGAGGGCGACGAGGTCGTCTGTATCGCCTCGGTGTTCGACGGCGGGTCGGACGCGGTGGTCCGCGTCACCGTCGACGAGACGGTTCACACCGGGATCTACGACCTCTTCGTCAACTCCCGGGCCGAGCCGAGCGTGATCCGCGACGTGTTCGAGGTCGCGATCGAGCTCGGACAGAAGGGGCAGAAGGGGAAGCCGGTGGGCGCGCTGTTCGTCGTCGGCGACGCAGGCAAGGTGATGAACAAGTCCCGTCCGCTGTCGTACAACCCCTTCGAGAAGTCGCACGTCCACGTTGGCGACCCCATCGTCAACGTCATGCTCAAGGAGTTCTCGCGGCTCGACGGCGCGTTCGTCGTCTCCGACTCCGGGAAGATCGTCTCCGCGTACCGCTACCTCGAACCGGGAGCGGAGGGCGTCGACATCCCGAAGGGGCTCGGTGCGCGCCACATGGCCGGCGGGGCGATCACCCGCGACACGAACGCGACCGCGATCGTCCTCTCCGAGTCGGACGGGCTCGTGCGGGCGTTTAAGGCGGGAGAGCTCGTCCTGGAGATCGATCCGGAGGAGTACTAACCGCCATGTCCGCGGTACCGACACCGGTCTCCGAGTTCGTCGCGGCGGTCCCGGACCGGATCTGGCTCGCGCTGTTCGTGCTGCTGTTCGGGCTGCTGGCGGCGTACGTCGTCGGCGTGATCAACCGCCGGCTGCTGACCCGCGCGGGCGTTCCCGAGGTGATCGAGGGGACCGCCTTCGAGCGTACCGCCCGCGAGTTCGACACCTCGACGGTGCGAATCTTAGCGCAGCTGTCGAGCTACTTCATCCTCGCCGTCGCCGTCATCGTCGCCCTGACAGTCGCCGACGTGAACTACCTCGAACGGTTCTGGTCCGACGTCGCCGCGTTCCTGCCGCGGCTGTTCGTCGCGGTCGTCGTCCTCATCGTCGGGATCGTCGTCGGCGACAAGGCGGAGCTGCTCGTCGCCGAGCGGCTCCGCGGGATCAAGCTCCCCGAGCTCGGCGTGTTGCCGCCGCTCGTGAAGTACAGCGTCGTGTACGTCGCCGTCCTGATCGCGCTCGGGCAGGTCGGGGTCCAGACCATCGCGCTGGTCGTGCTGCTGGCGGCGTACGCGCTCGCGGTCGTGCTGTTCGCCGCGCTCGCGACGAAGGACCTCGTGGCCAGCGCCGCCGCCGGCGTCTTCCTCCTCCTGCGACAGCCGTACGGGATCGGCGACGAGGTGCGGGTCGCCGGGGAGCGCGGCATCGTCCAGGAGGTCGACCTGTTCGTCACCCGCATCGAGGCCGATGGCGAGGAGCACGTGGTGCCGAACCACTCCGTGTTCCGCGACGGGATCGTGTTGATTCGGGAGTGAGGACCGGTCCCGACGCCCCGCCGAAATCGAGTGCGGAACGCATATACTCGACCGCATTTTAGGCCGGCCTAAAATGAATCGGTACGAGGAGCAGATCGTCGGGGCCCTGTTCGACGTCGTCGACGCCGAGGAACACGGCGAGGCCAGACGGCTGTTGATGCGCGCGTACGAGTCGAACGCGACGGGCGACCGCGACGAGCTGATCGAGCGGCTCGTCTCGGAGCTGGTCGTCGTTCTCAACGAAGAGCTCACCCGCCGCGAAGGGGCCGACGTTCTCACCGACACGATCGGTTTCCTTCTCGATCGGTTCCTCTCGGTCGTGGAGGTCGCCCCCGTGGCGATCGTCGTCGTCGGCCCCGACGGGACCGTGCAACTGTGGAACGACGGCGCGGAACGGCTCTTCGGTTGGTCAGAGTCGGACGCGCTCGGACGCCGGTTCGTCTCTGGGGAGGCGGAGACGGAAGCGGAGGCGGAGGTGGACGGAGGTGCGGAGGCGGCCGACCCGCTCGAGTCGTCCCTGCAGCGACTCAGAAACGGCGAGCGGTTGACCGGCGTCGAGGCGCGTCACCCGCACCGCGACGGGTCGCTGCTCGAGGTTCGGTTCTGGGCGGCTCCGCTTCGCGACCGCGACGGGGAGTTCACCGGAGCGACGTACGTCGCGACCGACATCGGCGAACGGAAACGGCGAGAGCAGCGGCTGACCGTTCTCAACCGGGTGTTGCGACACAACATCAGAAACGACGCGAACGTCATCGCGGGACACCTCGAAGCGATCGCCGCGAATCGCCCCGACGACGATCCGCACGTCGAGGCGATGGACCGACGCCTCTCGAGCATCGTCGATCTGAGCGAGGCCGCGCGACAGCTCGAGCGTCTGCAGGGCTCCGACGGAGAGGAGAGCCAGACGACGTACGACCTCTCGTCTCTAGTGGAGGGGCGAGCCGGCGATCTCCGCGCGACCCACCCGACCGCGGACGTCGCCGTCCGGTCCCCGGCCGACGCCGAAGCCGTGGCTCACGAGCTCTTTCCGTACGCGCTCGACAACGTCCTGGAGAACGCGATCGAACACAACGACTCGCCGTCGCCCCGCGTTCGCGTGACGGTCCGCGCGGACCGAGACGGCGCCTCCGTCACCGTCGCGGACGACGGCCCCGGACTCCCGCCCCACGAGCGCGAGGTGTTGACGAGGTCCGACGAGACGAAGCTCACCCACAGCACCGGGATGGGACTCTGGTTGGTCCGGTGGATCGTTCGCGCCTCCGGCGGCGAGTTGCGGGCCGCGAAAAGCGACCTCGGCGGTACCGCGGTGACGGTGTCGCTCCGCGGGTGACCCTCGCGCCCCCGTTCCCACACTACGGGTGGCCCCGTTCCCTCGCTATAGGTGGCCCCCGTTCCCACGCTATGGGAGCAGCTATCACGATATAACCCCGCGGAGCACCGACGGGCACGTATGAGCCACGACGCCACCGCCGCCTGCGACGGCTGGGACGGCAGCGAGTGCGAGGGGACGGTCCACTGTCCGCCGCGCTGTCCGCGCTTCGTGGACAAACAGGGGGCCCGGTGGACGATCCGCCCCGCGGTCGACGAGGACGCGCCGTACCTCGTCGAGATGTACGAGCGGTTCGGTCGGGCGGACCGCGCGCAGGGGCTTCCGCCGGTGAGCCGGAACCGGTGCGTCGACTGGGTCGAGTCGATGCTGGCGGAGGGGAGCAACGTCGTCGCCGAGCGGGACGGCGAGCTGTTCGGCCACGCCATGTACACGCCGAGCGACGCGGCGGTCCCCGAACTCGCCGTCTTCGTCCACCCCGCGATGCAGGGGCGGGGCGTGGGCACGGAGCTGTGTCGGCACGTGATCGCCGACGCCGCCGCGGGCGGTCGCGACGGGATCGTGCTCCACGTCGAGACGGGGAACCGCGTCGCCCGCAGCGTCTACCGGACGGTGGGGTTCGAGGTCGTCGAGCGCCGGGGGGACCTCCGGATGCGGCTCGACCTCGACGACCCGATCGCGACCGAGGTTCGCTGGCCGCCGCTCGCTCGCGAGGGGCCGACTGAGCCGCTTCCGCGGGAGCCGCTCCCGATCGAGGTCGGCGGGACGCGGGCCGCGGGCGCCGACGACTAGCCGAGCGGGGACGGAAGCAGCGCACGGCGGGTGCCTTCCGGCGTTCGCCTCCGGAGGAACGGAAGGGGAATCTGCGCGTATTTAAGGAATAAACGCCGGGAGACGCGCCGTCAGGAGTCCCGCCACTTGTGGCCGCACTCGACGCAGGTGAACAGCCGCACCTCGTAGGAACCGCCCGGCTTCGGCATCATCTCGGAGGTGGCCCGGTCGCCGTCGCAATCGTCCGCCGGACAGGGCTCCCGCGTCGTCTCGGCGGCGTCCCCAGTCGCGTCGGCCACCGCGGGCGCCCCGTCGTCCCGCTGTCCCTCTCGGGTCGCCATCGACGCTTCCGCCTGCGAGTCCCGCGGCTCCTCGTTCTCGCAGGAGCGACAGACCCACGCGTCGCCCTCCGTGTGCATCATCGACCCGCACCCGTCGCAGAATTGCATCGTTGACGGATCTACGTGCGTGGTGGATAATAGGCTTTAAAATCCGGCTCCGCTCGGAGGCCAGCGAGCCGCCCCGAGCGATCCGACCGCTCTGCCAGGACTCTGAACCCGACTGCTTCCGACGAGAACGCGCTCGAAGCAGAGGCGCTATACGGGTGTACAGAGGCGCGGCGCTGTTGAAATCACACTTTCAGACACAGAATCAGGTGAAACAGCGGATCGGCGAGGGTGCCTATTTACTGGCGGCTTTATATCAGATTGTTACTCTTCATTCATCAAATGACGAAGGTTCTGCTGAGTGTTCGAGTCCTCACTGAACTCGAAGTCGGTTGCCTCAGAAATCCTCCGCATCGCATCTCTTGTATGTCCTTCACAAATCTCGAGTTCTGCGATTGAATGGTTGCCGTCGCTTGCTTGTTTCTTAAATATTCGTCCACTGTCGTCCTCGAACTGGATTACAAAATAGTGGCCGCCTTTGTCGTCGCTGAATTCCTTGAACGAACTCAACTTCTCTATAAAATCGTTAGCGTCACTTGACATACAGAAATTTATATATTCCAATAACTTAGTAGATACCATCCAACAATTGACCGCAACAGGGTCGGGCGATGTCTCTTTCTGAGGGTTTCGACAGGGCCGGAGGTGCTCGACGGAGTCAGACGGCCCGCTCCGAGACGCGCGGATCTCCTCTCCGAACCCACCGCCCCGACCGCAACGATTAGGGACGGGCGACCCCACGATACCGTAGCCGTGGAGGACGCCATCGAGTGGCTGCGGAACCGACCGTTTTACGAGGGACAGATCGCGGAGCACCGCCGCCTGCCCGCCCGCGAGCCCGAATTCCGTGACGTCGACCTCGCGCCCCGGATGGCCGACGCGCTCGCGAAGGAGGGGATCGACCGCCTCTACCGCCACCAGGTCGAGGCGATCGAGGCGGTCCGCGACGGCGACGACGCCGTGCTCGCCACCGAGACCGCGAGCGGCAAGTCGCTGGCGTACACCGTGCCGGCCTTCGAGGCGGCGATGGACCACGGGGGGCGGACCCTCTATATCGGCCCCCAGAACGCGCTGATCGCTGACCAGGAGGAGAGCCTGAGCGACCTCGCTCACGGGCTCGGCTTCGGCAGCGGCGTCTCGGTCGAGTCGTACACCGGGCGGCTCTCGCGGAGCGAGAAACGGGAGGTGCGCGACCGCGAGCCGACCGTGCTGCTGTCGAACCCGGACATGCTCCACTACGCGCTGCTCCCGTACGCCGGGCGCCTGTGGGACTGGTTCTTCTCCTCGTTGGAGTACGTCGTCATCGACGAGGTCCACAGCTACCGCGGGGTGTTCGGCTCGCAGGTCGCCCTAACCTTACGCCGGCTCGCGCGGACCTGCGAGCGGTTCGGGTCGAGCCCGCAGTTCGTCTGCTGTTCCGCGACGATCAACAACCCCGTCGAGCACGTCGCGACCGTCACCGGCCGCGACCCCGACGGGATCGCGCTCGTCGACGAGGACACGTCGGGGCGGGGACCGCGCGACTGGGTGCTGTGGAACCCGCCCGAGTACGACGACGACTGGCAGGAGCGCGGCAGCGGGCGCCGGAAGTCGAGCCACGCGGAGAGCAAGCGGCTCTTCGTCGACCTCGTGACGGCGGGCGCCCAGACCCTGGCGTTCACGCGCGCCAGACAGACCGCGGAGCAGTACGCGACCGACAGCGCGAGCGACCTCCGCGAGCGGGGCGAGCGCGACCTCGCGGGGAAGGTCGGCGCGTATCAGGCGGCGCTGACCGACGACCGGCGCCGCGAGATCGAGGCGGACCTCCACGCCGGCGACCTCCGGGGCGTCTGGTCGACGAGCGCCCTCGAACTCGGCGTCGACGTGGGCGGGCTCGACGCCGTGATCTTGGACGGCTACCCCGGCACGCGGATGTCGGCGCACCAGCGCGCGGGGCGGGCCGGCCGCGGCGACGACCCGGCCCTCGTGGTGATGGTCGGCGGCGAGGACCAGCTCGACCAGTACCTCATGCGCAACCCGAGCGACTTCTTCGAGGCGCCGCCGGAGGACGCGATCTGCGACCCGGAGAACCGGCAGCTGCTCCCGGGCCACGTCGCCTGCGCGGCCGACGAGAGCTGGCTCTCGCCCGACGACGAGCGGTTCTTCGGGGGGTCGTTCCCCGGCGTCGTCGCGGACCTGACCGACGAAGGCGTCCTGGACAGGCGGGAGGTCGCTGACGGGATCCGGTGGACCCACACCGGCTCGTCGAGCCCGCAGCAGTCGGTGAGCCTCCGGACCGCCGGCGACCGGGAGGTCGACCTGATCGACTCCTCGCGCAACGAGACGGTCGCCTCGCTCGGCTTCGGCGACGCGCTCCGGGACGCCCACCCCGGCGCGATCTACCACCAGCAGGGCCGGACCTACGAGGTGACGAATCTCGACCTCGACCGCGACGTGGCGGAGCTGCAGTCGTCGTGGGCCGACTACTACACCCAGCCGCTCACCGAGAAGGACATCGTCGTGAACGCGGACCTCGGCGAGCGCGAGCTGTCGGCCCGCCCGGACGTGCCGGTCCGGTTCGCCGACGTGACCGTCACGGAGCAGATTACGGGATTCGTCCGGAAGGACGCCAAGACGGGCGAGTCGCTCGGGGAGTCGACGCTGGACCTCCCCGAGACGACGCTGCGGACGAAGGCGCTGTACTTCCCGGTTCCGGGAGACGTCGAGTCGGAGATGCGGGCGCTCGGCGACTCCCTCGACGGCGGGTCCGCCGACGCCGACGCCGACGGCGACGTGGAGGGAAATGCCGACGACGCGGGGGCGGCGACAGACGGCGGCGAGAGCGTCCCGGGCGGCGAGTACGCCTTCAACGGCGGTATCCACGCGGCCGAGCACGGGCTCATCTCGCTGTTTCCCTTCCACCTGCTCTGTGACCGCGCGGACGTGGGGGGTATCTCGACGCCGTACCACCCCCACACGGACGCGCCGGCGGTGTTCGTGTACGACGGCCACCCCGGGGGGGTCGGGCTCACGCGGCGCGGCCACGAGCGGATCGAGGAGCTGATGGCCCGCACGGCGCGGCTGATCGACTCCTGCGACTGCGAGGGCGGCTGTCCCGCGTGCGTCCAGTCGCCGCACTGCGGCAACGCCAACGAGCCGCTGGCGAAGGCGCCCGCGGTGCGGCTGCTGGAGGCGCTGACGGGCGGGAACGCGGATCGGTGAGGCGGATCGACGACCTCCCTGACCGCGTTCACCCAAAGCCACTTGCTCCCGCGCACTCACCGATCCGGCGATGGCGATCGATCTCGACGACGCGGCGGATCCCGCCGCCCGGGCGATGGAGTGGCTCGTGTTGGGGGCGGCGTACTTCCTGCTCATCCTGTTTCTCATCGGCGTCTTCGACCTGTTCATCTCGCTGTACCGGCTGCTCGTCACGGGCGATTTCACCGATCCCATCGAGGTGGTGGGACTGCTCGACAGCGTGCTGCTCCTGCTCATCATCGTCGAGGTCCACCGGACGCTCGTTGCATACGCCCGGGGCCAGCCCGTCCTGCGGATCGTCGTGAGCGCCGCGATCATCGCGGTCTCCCGGCGTGTGATCAGCTACCGGCTCGACGACTACGCCACGGGGGAGGAGGCGCTGCTCGCGGCGGTCGCAATCGGGGCGCTGGTGCTCTCGCTCACGGTCGGGTACTTCCTGCTCGACCGCGTGAGCGTGCCGGGTCGCCTCGAGCTGTGATCCCGGTGGTTTCACGGTCGTCGCACCCGTGGCGATCCCATGGAGCTGTTCTGGCACCGGCGGGACCTCAGAGTCGCCGACAACGTCGGGCTCGCGGCCGCGGCGGGGACCGAGGACGACGCCCGCGGGCCGGCCGCCCCCGTGTTCGTCTTCGACCCGGACGTGCTCGCCCACGCGAGCGACGTGCGAGTCCGGCGCCTGCTCGACGGGCTCGCGGCGCTGCGGGACGACTACCGCGACCGCGGCGGCGACATCCTCGTCGCCCGCGGCGACCCCGAGACCGTGCTTCCTGCGTTGGCCAACGCCCTCGACGCCGACCGCGTCGTCTGGAACCGCGACTACTCGGGGCTCGCACGCGAGCGCGACGCGGGCGTCCGCCGGGCCCTCAACGAGGCCGGGATCGAGCGCGAGGCCCACCACGACGCGGTCCTCCACGACCCGGACACGATCCGGACCAACGCCGGCGACCCCTACTCGGTGTACACCTACTACTGGCGGAAGTGGACCGACCGCGAGACCGACCCGCTCGCGCCGACGCCGGAGGCGGACGACCTCGTCGGCGCGGACGCGTTGCGGGCGGCGGTCGGGGGCGGAGGCGGCGCCCTCGCCGACGGCGGCCTCGAACCGGAAACCGATAGCGCCGCGATCGACCGCGTCGCCGTCGGCGATCTACCCGCGCCCGCCGATCTTGGGTTCGCAGAGCCGGACGCCGAGCTCGGCCCCGCGGGCACCGACGCGGCCCGCGAGCGACTCGACGACTTCCTCTCGGAGGCGGTGTTCTCGTACGACGCCGAGCGCGACTACCCCGCGCGGGAGGCGACCTCCCGCCTGTCCGCCTTCCTGAAGTACGGCGAGATCGGGATCAGGGAGACGTACGAGGCGACCGAGGAGGCGATGGCCGCGGCTGAGGAAAAGGCCGGAAAGGGAGACGGGGACGACGACAACGACGACGAGGGACCCGCCGCCGCGGTCGAGGAGTACCAACAGCAGCTCGCGTGGCGGGAGTTCTACGCGCAGGTCCTCTTTCACAACCCCGAGGTCGTCACCGAGAACTACAAGGAGTACGAGGAGGGGATCGCGTGGCACGACGACCCCGAGGAGATTGCGGCGTGGAAGCGCGGCGAGACCGGCTACCCCATCGTCGACGCCGGGATGCGACAGCTCCGAGAGGAGGCGTTCATGCACAACCGGGTGCGGATGATCGTCGCCTCCTTCCTCACGAAGGATCTGCTCGCGGACTGGCGACACGGGTACGACCACTTCCGCGAGCGGCTGGTGGACCACGACACCGCCAACGACAACGGCGGGTGGCAGTGGGCGGCCTCGACGGGGACTGACGCCCAGCCCTACTTCCGCATCTTCAACCCGATGACGCAGGGCGAGCGCTACGACCCCGACGCGGAGTACATCACGGAGTACGTCCCCGAGCTCCGGGGGCTCGACGCCGACCTGATCCACGGGTGGCACGAGCTGTCGCCGACCCAGCGCGTGAACGCCGCGCCCGACTACCCCGCGCCGATCGTCGACCACGCGGAGCGGCGCGAGGAGGCGCTGGCGATGTACAAGCGGGCGCGCGGTGAGGACCCGGACGAATAGGTGGAATAGACGGAATGGACGGAATGGACGGAATAGTCGGAATCGGCGGAATGGACGGAATAGGCAGAAGCCGGCGACGAACCGGCGGCTCGGTCAGAACAGCGCTTCGCTCTCGTCGAGCACCCGTGCCGGGCCGCCGACCTCCCACACGTCGGTGTCGATGCCGATCTCGGCGATCCGGCTCTCGACCTCGTCGACGTGGTCCGCGAGCGTGTTGACGTACACGGAGGCGCCGGTGTCGGTCGAGAAGTAGACGGGGACGCCCTCCTCGCGGAGCTCGCGGACCGCGTTGAATACCGCGATCGTCTCGGGCTGCCAGTACACCCACCCCGAGGGGCCGGTCATGGTGGTCGCGGTGAGCGAGAGGGAGTCGTGCTCGGCGGTCTCGAAGATCCGGTCGAAGTCGCCCGCGCGGAGGGCGTCGGTCATCTCGACGAGCTGGTCCTGGACGTGAGCGGTCCGCGCCTGCATCATGTGGCTCGCGGCGGCCTCGCGGTGGGCCTCCTCGGTCTCCTTGTACGCGGGGACGTGCGCGGCGACGATCCGGAGGTCCTCCTCGGGGTCGAACCCGTCGTCGCCCGTCCCCACGTCGAGGCGGTACGAGCGGCAGTCCTCGTCGTTGAGCCCGGCGTCGAGCCGGGAGTACGCGCCCGTCACCGCGCGGGCCGCGGAGGAGGAGCCGCGGCGGGCGACGGTGGAGACCTCGGGGAGCGACAGGTCGAGGCCGGCGGCCTCGGTGAGGGCGAGCGCGGCGGCCGCGAAGCCGGACGAGGAGGATCCGAACCCGATGTTCGACGGGAAGGAGTTCTCGCTCTCCAGCCGGACCGCCGCGTCGACGCCGGCCAGCTCGCGGACGTGGTCGACGACCATGTCGATGCGCTCGGCCGCGCGCCCGTCGACCTTCTCGCCGCCGATGACGTAGGTGTCCTCGCTCGCGTCGGGCTGCCACTCGACGGTGGTCGTCGTCGCGGTCGGGGCTGTACAGAGGCTGATGCTGTCGTGGTACGGGAGTCGGAGCTGCTCGTCGCGCATCCCGTGGTACTTGACGAGCCCCTGGATCGGGTGGGATCGCGCGGTGGCCTTCTCGGTCATACCTCGGGAAGCGTCCGGCGGGGGATTAGTCGTTGCGATGGGCGAGAGTGAAAGCGTAGCAGATTACAGCGACGACGTATCGATTCGATCGAGACCGATGCGGTGGCGCGCCCCGGCGAGCGGCCCGGAGGGCCGCGAGCCGACGGTGCGAGGGACGCGGTGAGCGCTCGCAGAGCGCGAACCGCGAGGCTGGGGAGGCGTGAGGCGCGGTGCTGTGCGGGGCGGGACTCGAAGGGGCAGTCGGCTCCGGGAAGACGGCCGACGTAAGCACCGAGGAAGCGAACGAAGTGAGCGACCGAGGCGCGCAGCGAGGCCTTCGACCGGAGCCGACTGGGGCTTCGGAGGCGTTTACCGCGGTCTACGATCGATTGCGTATCAATGAGAGGTGCGACAGTTAGTCTGAGTTCCGAAGCAGCAGGTAGATCACGACCACCAAGAGCATCACGTCGATCCCCGCGATCACCGTCAGCGGTGTTCCGAATCCCCACTGCCACGCCCACTCGCTGCCTCGGTCCTTCGCGTCCTTATAAATCCACCTGCCGAGCGTCGCCCAGAGGACGATCAGCGCCGCCAGCAGGAACAGTTCGTCGCGGGCGACGGTGACGCCCGGAAGCGGTTGGTACGTCAGGAGCTGCGCGAGGGAGGGCGCGGGGAACATCGCGTGAGCCGATCGACACGCCGTTTGTAAAAACCCATATGTACCAGTCGCCCGTCCGCCGTCCGACCAATCGCGTATCCGTCCCCGCGACGGCGACGCGATCGAGGGGAACCCTTTTTGACGGGTCGGCGGGTACACCGCGCCATGACCGAGTACACCGTCGAGTTCGTCGGCACCGACGAGACGATCGAGGTGGCCGACACGGAGACGATCCTCCAGCCCTGCATCGAGGCAGGGATCGCGCAGGAGTACTCCTGCCGCGTCGGGATGTGTCTCGCCTGCTCCGCGGAGATCGTCGAGGGCGAGGTGACCCAGCCGGCGGCCCGCGGACTCACCGACGAGGAGGCCGAGGAGTACGCGCTCACCTGCATGGCGCGACCGCAGTCCGACCTGAAGCTCGACCGCGGGAAGTACCCGCCGAGCATCGAGGACGACGCGGCGACCGAGGCGGGCGATTCGGATTCGGACGGGATCGCGGCCGACGACGACTGATACGCGGGAGGCGAGTGGCCCGTTTCTCATACGCGAACTGTGGCTCGTCGCGGATCGGTTGATCGCTTATAAGTGGTTGACCGCGGATCGACGGCAACCACCGCCAAAGCCCCAGCCGTTCGCTTATAAATCACTGACTGCGGATCGATGGCGAACTCCTCCAAAGCCCTAGCCGCTCGCTTATAAGTTGTCGACCGCGGATCGACGACGAACTCCTCCAAAGCCCCAGCCGCTCGCTTATAAGTTGTCGACCGCGGATCGACGACGAACTCCTCCAAAGCCCCAGCCGTGCTCGGCTCCCACAGCTCGCTGCGCTCCTCAGTCGCTCGTTTCACTCACTCCTTGCGGTGCTTGCGTCGCTGGGGTTCGCCGAGCACGGCTGCCCCTTTGAATCCCACCCGTCCCGCACCGCCCCGCGCCTCACGCCTCCCCAGCCTCGTCGGTCGCCCTCCGCGTTGCTCCGGGCGACCGACTCCCTCGCACGCGCTCCTCGCGGCCGCCGATGGCGGCCGCTCGGAGGCGCGCGCCCACCGCCTCGTTCGTTTATAAGCAATCGCCGTTCGTTTATAAGTGATCGTCGCTCACGTCTCGAACCCGTTCTCCGCGACGATCGTCCGGACGCCGGCGTACGCGACCGCGGCGAGGCCGACGTACGCGACCACGAGGGCCGTCGTCGTCGCGTCGGCGCTGTCGATCGCGAGCCGCGCGACCGCGTTCGCGGGGCCGCCCGCCATCGCCGTGGCGCCGCCGAAGAGGACCAAGACGCCGATCGAGTAGAGGAACTGCGCCGCGCGCCGGTCGGGCGCGAGCGCCGAGATGGCGAGCGCCAGCGCGACGACAAGCGCGGTGAGCGCGGTCATCAGCACGAGGATCGACGGGACGTTCGCCACCGGCGTCCCGTTCGCGCGGAGCAGGAGCAGCCACAGCAGCGCCTGTCCGGGCGCGATCGCGACCGCCGCCAGCGCCTTCCCGTCGACGATCTCGCCGAGCGTGACGGGCGCGACGCGGAGCAGCTCGAAGGTCCCCTCGTCGAGCTCCTCGGTGATCGAGTCGACCACGAGCGACCCCGAGATGAAGACGGGGAGGAAGACGAGGACGGGGATCAACACGGTGTACGTGAACGTGAAGTACGGGCTGGTGCCGGTCCTGTCGGGCAGCGGCAGCGGGGATTCGCTCAGGTAGGCGGCCCGGTCCGCGCGCTCCTGACGCTCGTACGTCCGGAGCAGATCGCGGAGCTGAACGACGATCACGGTGGTCTCCACCGTCGCGTCCGGCGCGGTGACCACCACCGAGATCCCCCCGTCGTCGTTGCGGTTCGCGACCACCACCGCGTCGGCGGCGTTGCGGTCGAAGGCGAGCCGCGCCTCGCCGGCGTCCTCGTAGCGCGTCACCGAGGCCCCGTCGACCTCGCTCGCGGCGCGTTCGAGGTCGCTCACGGCGTCGCCCGCGCCAGCGACCTCCACCTCCGCGCCGCCGAGCGAGCCGGGGTCGTACATCGAGACGAGCCCGACGACGAGGAACGACGAGAACGCGGCGATGAACAGCTGGATCCCGATCGCGAGCAGGATCGTCTTCTCCGCGCGCAGCCCCGACAGCTCCCGGCCGGCGATCGTCAGGCGGCTGTCCCGGCTACGCATAGAGACGCACCACCCCGAAGTTGTACGCGGCGTGGATCAGCGTCGCTAGCGCCAGCGTCAGGACGTAGTACGTCCGGTTCCGGCTCGCGCCCACCGCGGCGAGCGTCGTCGCGAACCCGTGGAGGAGGAGGGGCGCGAAGAACAGCACCGCGACGGCGAGCGGTGAGAGCCCCTCCGCCCCGGCCACGCTCCCGAACGCGGCGCGGCCCACGTACAGCTCCGTGAGCCCGACCGCCTGCACGACTGCGGTGGCCTTCTCCGCGAGGAAGAAGCCGACCGCGGAGGCGACGCCGACCGCGACGGCGACCCGGTCTGTCCGGGCGAAGGCGTCGCGCTCGAACCCCGCGTAGAGGTGGACGCTCTTGGCGACCTCCTCGATGAACGCGATGGTCACGAGGAGGACCGGAATTGACACCGTGACCGGCAGCGCGAACAGCAGCGCGACGGCGAGCAGCTCCGCGACGAACACGAAGGGGATGGTGCAGGCCGTGAGGACGGCGACCGGGGCGAGCGCGCGGAGCCCGGACC
Source organism: Halorubrum salipaludis (assembly GCF_002286985.1). Classification (GTDB taxonomy): domain Archaea; phylum Halobacteriota; class Halobacteria; order Halobacteriales; family Haloferacaceae; genus Halorubrum; species Halorubrum salipaludis. The sequence goes on from NZ_NSKC01000002.1 coordinate 58,962, forward strand.
GTGAACGGAGCGACCCGGTGCCCGCCTCCCCGACCGACCGGAGCCGCACCGCCAGCGCGTCGAGGAACTTCCGCCCGACAGGCTTCTGGGCGAACATGTCCTCCTCGCGGTAGACCCCGAGCCCGAGCCCGAACAGGAGCGCCGCCCCGACGGTCATCGGCCCGGTCGAGAAGAGGATCTCGCCGAGCCCGACCGCCTCCCCTTGCAGGTCGAAGACGACCAGCGTGAGCGGCGAGACGAGCGCCACGGGCGTGACGTTCGTGAAGATCGCCGGCACGAACGCGTACGTCGTGAGCAGGACGCTCACGCCGACCGTGACGAAGGTGAGCTCCTTGAACGACCGCGCGAACATCGCGCCGACGAAGGTGGCCCCGAGGAACGCCATCGCCACCGGGAGCACGGCCACGACCGAGAGCGCGCCGCCCCCGACCGCGGCCGCGATGAGCGCCGTGACGAGCGCCGCGACCGCGACGTACGGGAGGGTCTTCCCCGCGACGATGTCGACCGGGGACAGCGGCGTGACGAGCAGCGGCTCCCCGCGCCGGTTCGTCCGCTCGTCGAGGACCGACGAGCCGTACGCCTGGATGAGGAAGTTCATCGGCACGAGGAAGACGAAGGCCAAGAGGAGCGAGACGAACGGGAACGGAGGCGAGATCGCCCCCGGCGACCCGACCGTGTCGGCGCGGAACGCCCCGCCGCCGATCGAGGGGACCGCGAGCCCGCCGTCGCCGCCCTCCGCTGTGCCGTCTCCGCCGGTCTCGCCGGTCCCGTCGCTCCCGTCGGCGGAGTCGCCATCGCTCCCGTCGCCGTCGCCGCTCCCGTCCCCGCCCTCTCCGGAGCCGGCGTCGCTTCCGCCGTCGCCTCCCCCGAGGGTCGACCCCTCGTCGAGGCCGCTGGTCCGCCCGACGTACTGGAGGGCGACGGTGATCGGGAACGCGGCGGTCCGGTTCTCCTCGGCGGCCATCAGGCGCTCGTTGTGCGCCTCGACCGCCTCTCGGAACTCGGCCGCCGCGGCCTCCCCCTTCGGGGTGTCGCTGGCGCGGACCGTGACCGTCTCGACCGTCCCGCTCCGCGTGCCGTCGAACACGACGAGGTCGGCCGTGTCGCCGAGGACCGCGTCGTCGACGGGGACGCCCGTCAGCGCCGGCGCCTCCTCGACCGCGTCTGTGTAGGGTGAGTCACCGTCGACGGCGACGCGGTACACGTCGCGGTCGACGTCGAGCCCGACGACGCCGGCCGCGAGCCCCCCGCCGAGGACGCCGCCGGCGACGAGCAGGAGCGCGAGCGCCGCGAGCAGGGTCCGGCGGTCGACGCCGCCGCCCGCGCGGGCCGCCTCCCAGCGGGCGACCCGGAGGATCCGTTGGAGTCGGTCGATCACTCGGCCCCCTCCGGCGGCTCGGCCGGTCGCGTCTCGTCGCTCGCTCGCTCCCCGTCCCCGTCGTTGCCCCCGTCAGCAGCCTCCACGCCGCCGCCACCGGTGTACCGCCCGGGCATCGGCCGGCCGACGATGTCGAGAAACACGTCCTCCAGGCTCGGCTCTCGGGTGCGGATGTCGACGACCTCGCCGCCCGCCGCCGCCGCGGCCTCACGGACCGCCTCGACCGCGTCCATCGTCGGGACGGTGGTGCGGAAGCGGTCGCCGACCTCCTCGATCGCGGCGTCGAGGGCGTCGGGGCTGTCGAGATCGTCACGGTCGCCGAGAATCTCGACCAGCGCGTCGGTCCGAGCCGGGGAGACGTCGGTGAACACGCGGTAGGTCGTCTCGCCGTGTCGCTCGCGAATCCCGTCGACGCTTCCGCGGGCGACGATCCGCCCCTCGTTCATCACCGCGACGCGGTCGCAGACAGACTCGACGTGATAGAGGTTGTGAGCGGAGAAGACGACGGTCTTCCCGGTCTCGCGCAGCTCGTGGGTGAACTCCAGCACGGAGTTCGTCGTCACCGGGTCGAGCCCCGAGGCCGGCTCGTCGTACACGAGCACGTCGGGGTCGTTGACGAGCGACCGGGCGATGGCGACCTTGCGTTTCATCCCCTTCGACATGTCGCCGAGCCGGCGCTCGCGGTGGTCCAGTTCGAGCCGGTCGAGCGCCGCTTCGATCCGCTCGTTCGCGGCCTCGCGGGGCACGTCGTATAAGTCGGCGAAGAAGCGCAGGTACGACAGCGGCGTCATCTCCTCGTAGAGCGGCGACTCCTCCGGGAGGAAGCCGAGCTGCCGGCGCATCTCCGGGTCGTCAGAGGCGAAGCCGGCGACCTCGACCTCGCCGTCGGTGGGGTCGACGAGCCCGGCGAGCACCTTCAGCGTCGTCGTCTTCCCGGCGCCGTTCGGTCCGACGATGCCGAACACCTCGCCCTCTTCGACGGAGAAGGTGCTGTCGACGACGGCCGCGAAGTCGCCGTACGTCTTCCGCAGCCCCTCCACTTCGATCATGCGCTCGGGTCCGCCGTCGGGCGGGTTAAACCCACGCCCGCGGCTATCACCCGCGAGAACGCGGGGAAGGCGCGGAACGGTGGAAGATGCGTGGAGCGACGGGAGGTGCGCGGAACGGTGGGAGATGAACGGAACGGAGCGGTACGGCCCCTCAGTCGTCGCTCCAGGCGTCGCCGTGCGAGCGGTATCCGTCGAACTCGCCGACCTCGATCTCGCGTTCGATCTCGGCGCGCGTCTCGGCGTCGATCTGGACGATGTGACAGAGGGGGTGGCCCGGCGCGGCGACCGGGTTCTCCAGCGACCCGAGGATCAGCCCGTCGAAGGGCGCCTCGACCGCGTGTTCCTCCGTCTTGAAGTGGTTCGTGATCGTACAGATCGTCTCGCCCTCGTAGACCAACGGGTACGGGCCCCACTCCATCTCGACGAGCCCGCCGGTGTCGGCGCGGAGCCACCGCTTCGTACTGTCTGCGGCGGTCGACTGATACCACCCCGGCCAGTGGACGGCCTCGCCGGGCGTGATCTCGTACTCGGCGAGGACGCTCTCGACGCCCTGTAACGCCTTCTCGATGAGCACCGGTTGGAACCGGTGGGCGCGCCCCATCTCGACCGTGACTGTCGGGATCCCGTCCGCGGTCGCAGTCGACCGGAGCGACCCCTCGTCGCCGGTCCCGTACAGCACCACGTTCGTCGCGAACGCCCGCGCGAGCCGCCGGACGCCGGGATTGTCGAGGTCGGCCCGGGCGTGGTAGATCGTCGTCCGGTTCTGCGTCGACGTGTGGAAGTCGAGCCCCAGGTCGCACTGCGCGACGAACCGCCGGTAGATCCGGTTGGCCATCCGCTCGGTGGTGTTCGAGCGCTCCTTTCCGGGGAACGACCGGTTCATGTCTTGGTCGTAGATGGGCGTGTCGCGGCGCTGCGCCTCGTAGGCCGGAACGTTACACACGTGGAGACAGACCAAGGTCCCGTGGAGGTCGCCGGGCGAGTAGCGGTCGGCGACCTCCTGGACCACCTTGACCCCGTTGAGCTCGTCGCCGTGAATGCCGGCGCTCAAGAAGAGGTTCGGGCCGCCGCCCTCCCCGTTGACGATCGTCACCGGCATCTCGATCGGGTCGCCGAGGTACGTCTCGCCGACCTCGTACCGGATCCGCCGCTTCTCGCCGGGCTCGACCTCGGCGTCGTACCGGAACGGCTCCGGTTCGGATCGCGCTTTCGGGTGCGGATCGCTCATACGTCGCCGTCGCGCGTCGGGACCAAAACCGTTCGGCCGCCGGTAGCCTTACGGCGTCCCTTCGAGAACACTCTCCGCATGAGCGACCGACGGGGGAGTACTGAGGGGCGCGACGACGCGCCGGACGGGGCCGGCGGCGCCGCGGCGTCCGATCACCCGGGCGAGCGGGCCGAGGACGCCGCCACCGAGGGTCCGGCCGGAACTGTCGGGAACGCTCCCATCGATCCCGCGGTCGCTGCGACGACCCGCGAGGAGCTGCGCACCACGTTCGACTACCAGGTCGAGCGGCTCCGCGAGATCGACAACAAGGCGATCGAGATCCTGAAGGCGAACCTGCTGCTCATCGGGATCGTCGTCACCGGCGGCTCCATCGTCGTCCAGACGACGGTGGACCTGGCCGCCTTCTTGAACCCCTTCACCGTGGTCGGTGGGCTCCTCCTGCTCGCGTCGACCGGGCTGGCCGCGGTCACCTACACCGCGTCGGACCTCCGCGGCGGGCTGGACCTCAAGGCCGTCGACGCCGTGGTCACCGCCGAACGGAACGGGGGGTCGGACTCTTCCGACGCCCCGGAGTTCGACGAGCGGCTCCTCCGGAGCTACGCCGAGTGGATCGATTACAACGCCCGGGTCACCGCCGTCAACGACCTGCTGGCGACGGTGACGGTCCTGCTGATCTTCGTCGCCTTCGTCTACGTGATCGCGGGGGTCGTCGTGGGGGCGGCGGGGCTCACGCCGGTCGAGTCGTGGACCTCGTTCCTCGTTCTCACGGCCTTCTCGGTCGCGTTCACGTGGGTCTCCGCCCACATGGACCACCTCGGTCCCGAGACCACCCATCCGGCGGCGTCGTTCGCCGGGATCCCGCTCTCGAAGGGCGGAGACAGGCGGCAGGCGTGGTCGTCGCTGCGCGCCATGCTCGGTCGGGCCCCCACCGAGGAGGAGGAACTCGGAATCGCGCCGACCGAGACGGGTCTCGACGCGGATGGAGCGAGCCGCGACGACGCGGACTCGGAGCGGTAGTGAGAACCGGGGGGCGGACGGTGCGGGGACCGATCGACGGTCCCGAGAAAACGCGATACCGGTCGGTACGCGAGCCGGGAAAGCAGAGAGAAACCCGCGCTTACTCGCCGGGCGTTACTCCTCTTCTTCCTCTTCTTCGACGGGGCCTCGTCCTCGTTCCCAGACGGCTTTCGCCGATGTGCCGTTCGGTGCCGTGTGCGAGACGTCTTTCATGGTGTCGCGGTCGTTTGCCATCTTGGCGCAGGATAGCGAGGATCCCCGTATTAACCCTTCGTGGAAAGAGATAATGAGACCTGATACCATTTAAGGAATTAATATGTGTCGGCTTAACTGCGACGAGACCGTTGGACGGATCGTGACTTTCCCGCCTCGTCTCGGATGCGAATCGGACGGACGTTTCGATCTCGGCGCGTGCGACGAGGGGTCGCCGTCGACGGTGGTTCGCGAGGGCGCGACGCTCGCCGTGGGCCGCGACGTCGCGGTCGCCCCGGCGGTCGCCGCCGAGCGCCTCCGGGACACCCGCGCGTGGCCCGACTGGGGACCGGCGATAGACGCGGTGGAGAGCGACGACCGGTACGTGACTCGCGGGACGACGGGACGCGTTCGCGTCGCCGGCGGGTGGGTCCCGTTCCGCGTGACCGCGTGCAACGATCGCCGCTGGGACTGGCAGGTCGCCGGGATCCCGGCGACCGGTCACCGCGTCGACCGCTACGCCGGCGAGCCCGACCGCAGCCGCGTCGTCGTCGAGGTGCCGCTGGTCGCGGCGTGGTACGTCCCCGTCTGTCGGCGAGCGCTCGACCGGTTCGCGGCGCTGGTCGAGGAGCGGGGGAGCGAGGAGTCAGGCGAGGGGTCGGGCGGGCGCGCAGCCGGCACCGATGTCGACGGCTGACGGGGCGGTTCCGCCGCGACGCCGCTCAGCTCTCGTACCCCTCCGCGAACGGGTCGATCTCCTCGCTGCCGGGCTCCTCCTCGTCGCGGGTGAACCCCGGTCCCGCCGTCGCCAGCTCGAAGACGAGCCCGTCGGGGTCGCTGAAGTAGATGCTCTTGAAGTACGTGCGGTCCTTCACCTCGGAGACGCGCACGTCCTTCTCGCGAAGGTGCTCTTGCCACTCGCGGAGCGTCTCCTCGTCTTCGACGCCGAACGCGAAGTGGTGGCTCGCGCCCGGCCCCGGCGCCCCCTGCGAGTTTGGGTACTCGAAGTAGGTGACGTTGGTCCCCGGCTCGCCCGTCGGCGTGGGCGAGAAGTAGTAGTGGGGCGTCCCCGGGTCGTCGTAGTTCTGCGTCCGCTTGACCGTGTGCCACCCGAGCACGTCCTCGTAGAACGCGACGGTCTCGTCCATGTCGGTGCAGATGTTCGTCACGTGGTGCAGCCCGGTGGTGGGTGGCGCGTCAGTCATTGTCTGTGAGATTGGTTGTCGGGCGGAAAGTTAGTGGTACGGGTCCTCGGGGCGTCGACGTTCGAGACGACGAGTCGGTCCGAGTCGAGGATACGAGTCGAGGGTCGTCAGTCGCGCCGGCTCAGAACAGCCCGAGGCCGGCCGCGTAGGGCCACGCGGTGCCGCCGACGGCCAGCAGCGCGAGCGCGGCGCCGGCGCCGTAGACGTTCTTGAGGAAGCTCGTCATCTCGCTCTGCTTCTCCTCCGGGTCGTCGACCGACCAGAAGTCGTGCATCGTCACGGCCGAGACGAGCAGGAAGGCGGCGAGGGCGCCGGCGGCGAGGACGGGGAACGCGCCGGCGGCGACGCCGAGCCCGCCGAGCACTAAGACGAGCCCGGAGGCGATCACGGAGAAGCGCGGCGCCGGGAGCCCCTTGAACTCGGCGTAGCCGGCCATGGTCTCGAGGTCCATGAAGTGGTTCAGTCCCATGAACGCGAGCGTGGCGCCGAACAGCAGGCGACCGAGCAGGAAGAGTTCGCCCGCGAACGGGGCGTCGAACTGAAGCGGTATCGTTGCGATTTCAGCTAACATCGTGTAACCACATGTACGGACGTAACCTATTTATCGCTTCCCGGACAATAGGGTAAGCAGGTAACACCCATGTCATCGCAGGATCTCGCCGGGTCGCCCCCGGCGGAAACGGCCGACGCGGAGTCCGGCACGGACGCGTCCACCGCCTCCGACGCCGCTTCGACCACAGACGCCTCCTCGGCCCCCGAGACGCCGTGTCCCGTCGTCGACTCGATCGAACAGATCGGCTCGAAGTGGCGCCTCGTCGTCCTCCACGAGCTGTTGAGCGGCGAGTCGCGGTTCAACGAGCTGAAACGCGAGACCGACGCCAACGCCCGAACCCTCTCGCGCGTGCTCGACGACCTCCAGGAGACTGGCTTCGTCGACCGACGGCTGGAGGAGGACTCGCCGGTGGCGACCTACTACAGCCTGACGGCCAAAGGCGAGTCGCTCGCGCCCGTCTTCGAAGAGATCGACGACTGGGCCCACGAGTGGCTCGCCGAGTGTAACGCGTAGGCGGTCACTCCCCGTCCGGGAGCGCCCGTCTGAACGCCGGCCAGAACGGAACGAGAAGCGCTCCCGAGACGACCGCGAGCGCCGGCACCGCCCACTCGATCGGCAGCCACACGCTCACGAGCACGGCCGTGAGACCGAAGGCGGCGACGAGGTAGACGGCCACCAGCACCTCGACGGAGCGAAATCGGTGGGAGACGGGAGAGGGGATGGGAACCATGACTGAGAGGGCGATGCGTTTCGGATCGGGACCCTCGAGGATACGTTTTGTGCCTCCGGCGGGTCGACGAATCCGATCCCACCGAAACCGACACGGCCCTCCGACCCCTACGGATCCCCGTGTACGCCGGACTGAAGAACACCCCCTGTTGCCTGTGTGGCCGCGACGACACTCACACACGGATCGCGGTGCCGCCGCGGGCGCTCACCCTCATGAAGAACGGCGGCCCGATCTCGTGGCGCGACGTGGTGGGCACGGTGACGCTCCGCTTCTGCGCGGACGACTGGGAGCTCGTGAGCGACCTCGCGATCGAGATGGACGTGCACCCGCTCTCGCGGTGTAACGCGGCGCACGTCTCCTTGGACCTCCGCGAGGACCACGAGGCGCTGCTGTCGGCGGTGAAGGGCGAGACTGACCAGACGGAGCTGGAGGCGCGGCTCGAACGCGAGGCGGAGTCGACGCTCGACGCCGTCGACGACCCCTACACCGAGGAGCGCGACGTGGTCGAAGCGATCGTGGTGTTGCGGGCGCTGGAGGAACTGGGCGTGCGGGACCCGCCGGGCGATCCGGTCGCTCCCTGACCCCGCCGCGACCCCGGCTACCACCTGACCTCGAACCCGTCGAGCCCCTCCGGCGCCTCGTAGGTGGCGTCGACGTCGTCGACGTCGGCCGCCTTGCTCCCCGTCTCGCACCACGCGACCATCTCACGGACCGCCTCTTCCGGCCCCTCGAAGACGGCCTCGACGCGCCCGTCGTCGAGGTTGCGCACCCAGCCGTCGACGCCCGCCTCCCGAGCGGTGTCGCGCGTCGTCGCGCGGTAGTAGACGCCCTGCACGCGCCCCGAGACGTACACGTGTGCTCGCGTTCGGTCGGTCATCGGTGAGGGGTGCGGCCGCCGTCCTGTTAAGCGTCGCGGGGGATCGAGCCGCGACCGACCGTCCCGGCGACCCGCAACCGACGACTTCTAACGACCGCCGACCGACACCTGCGGTATGGACTTGTTCGGAACCGCGGGGATCCGCGGCAGCGCCGAGGGACGGGTCACGCCGGAGCTCGCGCTGTCCGTCGGGCGAGCCGTCGCGGCGGAGGTACGGTCGGCCGAGGAGGGAGCCGAGGGCGGGGCGGCGCCGACCGCCGAGGTCGTCCTCGCCCGCGACGGGCGCGTGACCGGCCCGGCGATCGCGGCCGCGATGGAGTCGGGGCTCGCCTCCGGCGGCGTCAGGGTGCTCCGCGCCGGGCGGCTCCCGACGCCGGCGCTCGCGCACGCCTCGCAGGGCCGGTACGGCGTGATGCTGACGGCCTCGCACAACCCGCCGGCCGACAACGGGATCAAGCTGTTCCGGGACGGGAGCGAGTTCGACCGGGAGGCCGAGCTGGCGGTCGAGGAGCGCGTCGCGGGCGAGGAGCGCCCCGCGGCGTGGGACGAGTGGACCGAGACGGAGCGCGTCGACACCCTCGGCGGCTACCTCGACGCGGTCCGCGCGTACGCGGAGGGGTTCGGCGACGACCTCGACGGCCTCCGGGTCGCGGTCGACTGTGGGAACGGGATGTCCGCGCCCGCGACGCCGACCGTCCTGCGGGAGCTGGGCGCCGAGGTCGTCACGCTCAACGGGAACGTCGACGGCCACTTCCCCGGCCGCGGGAGCAAGCCGACGCCCGAGACCCTCCGCGACCTCCGGGCGTTCGTCGCCGACGCCAACGAGGGCGTGGAGGAGCCGGGACGCCTCGACGCCGGCGGCGGGGCCGACGAGGGCGCCGGCGACGCCGAGGGGTTCGCCTTCGGGATCGGTCACGACGGCGACTCGGACCGCATCGTGATCGTCGACGCCGACGGCGACGTGGTCCACGAGGACACCGTCCTCGCGCTGCTCGCCGAGCGCTACACCCGCGAGAGCGACGCCGCCGACCCGGTGGTCGTGACGACGCCGAACGCCTCCGGCCGGATCGACGAGCGCGTCCGCGAGGCCGGCGGCCGGGTCGAGCGCGTCCGCCTCGGCGCGCTCCACGAGGGGATCGCGGCGGTGCGCGCGGAGGCGGCGGACGGCGACGACGGAATCGATTCCGACACCAGCGTCGTCTTCGCCGCGGAACCGTGGAAGCACATCCACGTCCGCTTCGGCGAGTGGATTGACGGGGTGGCGTCGGCCGCTGTGATCGCCCGGCTCGTCGCCGAGTCGGGCCTCGACGCGCTCCGCGAGCCGATCACGGAGCGCCCGTACCGCAAGGTCAGCGTCGACTGCCCGGACGCGGCCAAGCCCGGCGTGATGGACCGGCTGGGAACGACCCTGCCCGACGCCTTCCCGGACGCGACCGTCGACACCGACCACGGGGTCCGGCTGGAGTTCCCGGACGCCTCGTGGACGCTCGTCCGCCCCTCCGGGACGGAGCCGTACGTGCGGGTGTACGCCGAGAGCGACGAGGTCGACGAGCTGATCGCGGGCGTCGAGGCCGTCGTCGAGGACGCGGTGGCCGCGGTCGGCGGCGACGAGTAGCCCTCCGCTCAGCGGTGCGCGAAATCGGATCGCCCGCGATCCGCCTGATCGTTCCTGATACACCACGAACATGGGTACGATCTCCGGGCTATCGCGGCGAATAGGCGACGCGCTTTCCGCGGGATCGCGCGAACGTGCAACACTCAGGCGGGGAGAGCGACGAATTTATGCCGCGTAGCCGCCCCGTTGTAGGTGACATGGCATCCGACTTCGATCGGCGGCGGTTCCTCAAGGCGGCGAGCGCGGCGGGCCTCGTGGGCCTCGCCGGCTGTAGCGGCGGATCGAGCGACGACGGCGACGACGTGCCCGCGACGGTCGGCATCGTCTACTCCGACGGGGGCCTCGGCGACAACTCCTTCAACGACGCGGCACAGCAGGGGCTCCTCGACGCGGAAGAGGAGTTCGGCATCGCGTACGACGAGTCGCAGCCGTCCGACACGGGCGAGTTCGGTCAGTACCAGCAGCGGTACGCGAGCTCGACGGACCCGGACTACGACTTGGTCTCCTGTATCGGGTTCAACCAGACGGACGCGCTCGCGGAGAACGCGCCGGATTTCCCGGACGAGGACTTCATGCTCGTCGACTCCGTGGTCGAGGAGCCGAACGTGGCGAGCTACCTGTTCCGCGAGCACGAGGGGTCGTTCCTGATGGGCGTGCTCGCCGCGCGGCTGACCGAGATGGAGTTCTCGGCGGGCGCGGGGTCGACGGCCTCCGACTCGACGAACCTCGGGTTCGTCGGCGGCGTCGACAGCCCGGTCATCCGCCGGTTCCAGGCCGGCTTCGAGGCCGGCGTCGACTACGCCTCCGACGACGTCGACGTCATCACGAGCTACGTCGGCAGCTACGCCGACCCCTCGGGCGGTCAGGAGGCCGCGCTGTCGATGTACCAGAGCGGCGCCGACGTCGTGTACCACGCCTCGGGCGCCACGGGCGTCGGCGTCTTCCAGGCGGCACAGGAGGAGGGCCGGTTCGCGCTCGGCGTCGACCTCGACCAGTCGATCACCGAGCCCGAGTTCTCCGACGTGATCCTGGCGTCGATGGTGAAGCGCGTCGACACCGCCGTCTACGAGTCGATCTCGAACGTCATCGACGGCGAGCACCAGGGCGGCGAGACGGTCGCGCTCGGTCTGGAGTCGAACGGCGTCGAGTGCGTCTACGGCGACGAGATCGGCGGCGAGGTCCCGGACGAGGTCGTGACCGCGGTCTCCGACGCCCGCGACGCGATCATCGCCGGCGACATCGACGTGCCGGAGACCACCGACGGGAACTGAGCCGGCGCTCGGAGCCGCACCGCCGCGGTTCTCCGTGCTCTCGTCGTCCGGATTCGCCCGCCGATCGCCCGCGCCTCGCGGCAAAATCCGCGCTCTTTTAGGCTCCGACGCGGAGTTACGGGTGAATGAACCCGGCGGTCCACATGGACGGCATCACGAAGCGATTCCCCGGGGTCGTCGCGAACGACGACGTGGATCTCGCGGTGGAGCGGGGGAGCGTCCACGCCCTGCTCGGCGAGAACGGGGCCGGCAAGACCACGCTGATGAACGTGTTGTACGGTCTCTACGAGCCGACCGAGGGAACCGTGTTCCTCGACGGCGAGCCGCAGTCGTTCCGCTCGCCGCGGGACGCGATCGACGCGGGCGTCGGCATGATCCACCAGCACTTCATGCTCGTCGACCCGATGACGGTGTGGGAGAACGTCGTCCTTGGTAACGAGCCGAAGACGTGGGGCGGCCTCCGCGTCGACAGGGAGGCCGCCCGCGAGGCGGTCGTCGACCTGAGCGAGCGCTACGGCTTCGACGTGGACCCCGACGCGCGGATCGAGGACGTCTCGGTGGGCGTCCAACAGCGCGTCGAAATCCTGAAGGCGCTGTACCGCGGCGCCGACGTGCTCATCCTCGACGAGCCGACTGCGGTGTTGACGCCCCAGGAGGTCGAGGACCTCTACGGCGTCTTCGAGGAGCTCACCGATCAGGGAAAGACGATCATCTTCATCTCGCACAAGCTCGGCGAGGCGCTGTCGGCCGCCGACGAGATCACGGTCCTCCGCGACGGCGTCAACGTCGGCACGGTCGCGTCCGAGGACGTGACCCGCGAGGAGCTCGCGGAGATGATGGTCGGCCGCGAGGTACTGATGGAGCCGGCGACGACGCCGCAGGAGCCGGGCGAGCGCGTGCTGGAGGCGACGGACGTGCGCGCAGAGGACGACCGCGGCGTCGAGGCGGTGTCGGGGATCTCCTTCGAGGTCCGCGCGGGCGAGGTGTTCGGCATCGCGGGCGTCGACGGTAACGGCCAGTCGCAGCTCGTGGAGGCGATCACCGGGATGCGAGAGCCGACCGACGGGTCGATAACCTACCTCGGGGAGCCGATGGCCGGCGAGAGCCGCCGGGAGCACATCGACCGCGGGATGGCGTTCATCCCCGAGGACCGACAGGAACGGGGACTGGTGATGTCGTACGACCTGACCGAGAACGGCATCCTCGGGAGCCAGCACGACCCGCCGTTCGCCGAGGGCGGCCGGCTCGACTGGCGCGCCTCCCGCGACCACGCCGAGTCCGTGATCGAGCAGTACGACGTGCGACCGCCGAACGCCGACGCCGAGGCGGAGTCGCTCTCCGGCGGCAACCAACAGAAGTTCATCGTGGGACGGGAGTTCGAGCGCGACCCGGAGCTGGTCGTGGCGATGCATCCGACCCGGGGGGTCGACATCGGGTCCACGGAGTTCCTCCACGACCGCCTCCTCGAGCTGCGCGCCGAGGGGAAGGCGGTCCTCCTGGTCTCCTCGAAGCTGGACGAGGTACAGGGGCTCTCCGACCGGCTCGCCGTGATCCACGACGGGGAGTTCACCGGCGTCGTCGACCCCGCCACGGTGACCGAAGAGGAGATCGGGCTGCTGATGGCCGGCGAGACGCTCGACGGCGACTCCGTCGAGGGGGCCGCGGTCCACGACGCCGTGGGGGAAGCGGAGGCCGCCGGAACAGATGACGGCGACGCGGGGGTGGACGCGTGAGCCGATCCGACGCCGGGTCCGACGACGCGGGCGAGTCCGATCGGCTCCCCTCGATCGCCCGCCGCGTCGTCGCGCCGTTCGTCGACCGGACGGTCGCTGAGCGCCTCGTGATAAGCGTCGCTGCGATCCTGCTCTCGATCGTCGTCGGGTTCGCCATCGTGCTCGTCTCCGGCCGCGTCGCGCAGTGTGGCACCGCGGCGTGGACGATGCCGCTCACCGGGATCGGCTTCTGTTACGACCCGGTCGAGGTGTACCTCGTCCTGTTCAACGGCGCGCTGGGGTACCCCTTCGCGGTCGGCGAGCCGGGGCTGTTCAATCCCAACTGGACCCCGTTCAACCTCTCGCTCGGGCTGACGCTCTCGGAGACGACGCTTCTGATCTTCACCGGGCTCTCCGTCGCGGTCGCGTTCCGCGCCGGGCTGTTCAACATCGGGACGCAGGGGCAGCTCGTGGTCGGGGCGCTGGCGACCGCGCTGACAGTGCTCGCCGCGGCGCCGTTCCTCCCGGAGGGCCCCGTCGCGGGCGTGGCGCTGATCGTCGTCGGCACCCTCGCCGGCGCGGTCGGCGGCGGGTTCTGGGGCGCGATCCCCGGCGCGCTGAAGGCGTACGCCGACGCCAACGAGGTGATCACGACGATCATGCTCAACTTCATCGCGGCGAACATCGCGTACGTCCTCGTGCTGGAAGTGTTCCGCGCCGAGGGGTCGTCGGTCGTCGCCACCGAGTACGTCCCCGAGCACGCCCGGTTCCTCCCGTGGTTCTTCCCGGAGTCGAGCGACTTCGCGCTGCTGGCGCTGCTCGTCGGGTTCGGCTTCATCGGCGGGCTCTACTACCTCGTCGAGCACACCTCGTTCGGCTACGACCTGCGCACCAGCGGGGTGCAGGCGGCCGCCGCCGAGTACGGCGGCGTGAACGCGAAGGCGACGACCGTGCGGGCGATGACGCTCTCGGGCGCGATCGGGGGCGTCGGCGGCGCGGTGTGGGTGCTGATGTCCGAGGGCCGGTGGCTCGAGTCCGTCCCAGCGCTCGGCTTCGACGGGATCACCGTCTCCATCCTCGCCGGGAACAACCCACTCGGCGTGTTGCCGGCGGCGTTCCTCTTCGGACTGCTGAAGGGCGGCGCCTTGGAGATCGGCTTCCGGACCGACGTGCCGACGGAGCTCGTCGGCGTGTTGCGCGGGCTGATCATCCTGTTCGTGGCCATGCCGGAGTTCTTCCGGATGGCCGGCCGGTACGCCGGCCTCGGCTCTCGGGGTCCGAGGGGTCCCGACGCCGGCGGGTCCGGAGAGACGGAGCCGGCGGACGACGCGGCCGCGGTCGAAGGGGGTGAGGCCGATGCGTAATCCCCTCGCCGACGTCTCGATACCGGTCCTCGACGACCTGGTCGAGTCCGACTACGTGCGGTCGCTGATCGTGGGCACGGTCGGCGTGCTCGGCGCGCTACTGGTGTTGGGGACGCTGTTCCCCGACTCCGTCGCGGGCGACCTCTCGGGGATCGTCTTTTCGACGAGCACCGCGGCGTCGACGGCGCGGCTCGCCGCCCCGATCGTGCTCGCCGGCCTCGGCGGCATCTTCGCCGAGAAGTCCGGCGTCATCAACATCGGCCTGGAGGGGCTGTTGATCATCTCGGCGTTCGCCTCCGTCTACGTCGCCTCGGTCGTCGGGATCGGGAACGCGGTGCTCGGCGTGCCCGCCATCTGGGTCGGCTTCCTCGCCGGGATCGCGGCGTCGACGGCGCTCGCGGCCGTGTTCGGGATCGTCTGTATCGAGTTCAAGGCGGACCAGATCATCGCCGGGCTCGCGGTCTGGCTCATCGCCCTCGGGCTCGCGCCGTTCATGTCGACGGTGTTCTTCGGCGGGGTCAACACGCCGAACCTCGGGGCGCGCGTGAGCTGGCGGTACTCCGCGGTGATGGTCGTGGTCGCGACGCTCGCGTCGTGGTGGGCCCTGAACCGGACCGCGTTCGGGAAGCACCTGCGGGCGGCCGGCGAGAACCCGAAGGCCCTCGACACCGTGGGCGTCTCCGTCTCGAAGGTGCGCCACGCCGGCGTGCTCCTCTCGGGCGTGCTCTCCGGCGTCGGCGGGTCCGCGCTCGCGCTCTCGATCGGCCAGTTCGTCGGCTCCGGCGAGACGATGGTGCAGGGCAAGGGGTTCATCGCCATCGTGGCGTACCTGTTCGGCAACTACAACCCGCTCGGGACGCTGGGGGCCGGCGTGCTGTTCGCCGGGCTCGACGCGATCCAGATCCGGCTCCAGCAGCTCGGCTACGCGATCCCCGACACGCTGGTCCAGACGATCCCGTACGTGGTCGTCATCCTGGTGCTCGCGCTGGTCGGTCGCACGCGGCTCCCGGAGGCGGCGGGCGAGCACTACGAGACCGAGGACTGAGCCGACCGATCCGAGCGGTCGATCCGGACGGTCACTCGGCGTGCTCGCGGATCACGCTCGCCGCCTCCCCGACCGGTCGATCCGACAGCTCGGCGAACGAGACGTCGACCGCGTCCACGTCGACCCCTTCGAGCCGGGCGATCTCGGCGACGTGGTCGGGCGAGTCGACGGCGGCAATCGTCTCCTCGACCGACTCGGGCGACCGCCCGTACCAGGAGGCCAGCTCGCCCGCGCCGATCCCCTTGTCGTAGGCGACGGCGAGCATCAGCGCGGCCACGGTCTCTCCCCGGCGAACCTCAGAGAGCCACTCTCGGAGGCGGTCCGTGTCGACGTGGTCGAGCCCCGTCATACGGGGTCTCACGGCCTCGACCGAATTAAAACGGGCCCCGAACGGGGGCCGATGGGGCGTCGCCGATCGGCGGTCCGGGTCGCACGTGTCGGTCCGAAAGCGACCGAATCGGGAACAAAGAGTTTTGCCACAGGGGCGACCACGCACGTGGTATGAGCATCGACGAGTACGACGTCGTCGTGGCGGGCGCCGGGACCGCCGGCTGTTACGCGGCCGCGACGATCGCGAACGAGGGGCTCGACGTCGTCATCGTCGAGCGGAAGGACGCGGAGGAGGCCGGCCACATCGCCTGCGGGGACGCGCTGAAGGGCGCCGACGCCTTCCCGGAGGCCATCCCGAAAGACCGGCTGGAGCCGGCGTTCACGAACACGGGCGTCGACCACGGTCGCTTCGAGATCCCGCAGGAGGACACGGTCCTCGAAATTCCCGTTCCGGGCGAGCTCGCCGTCATCGACCGGTGGGAGTACGGGCGACAGATCATCTCGGGCGCCGAGGACGCCGGGGTCGACTTCCACTACGACACCGTGATCAACGACGTGATCCAGACCGACGGCGGTCGGGTCACGGGACTGCGCGCGAAGCGCAAGGGCGACCCGGTCACCTACGAGGCGGACATCGTCATCGACGGCGCCGGGGCGCTGTCGCTGTTACAGGACAAGGCGGACTTCGAGGGGACGACGTTCGACACCAACGTCCGGTACTCGCAGTTCTGCTCGGCGTACCGCGAGATCGTCGAGGTGCCGGAGCCGGTCGAGTGGGACGACGCCCTCGTGTTCAAGGCGACCGACCGCGCCGCGGGCTACCTCTGGTACTTCCCGCGGACGAGCACGGAGATCAACGTCGGGCTCGGGTTCCAGATGAACGAGGAGCCGATGCAGCTCGTCGAGGCGCTGAAACGCGACCTCCGGAACCGCGACGAGTTCGCGGGCGCCGAGGTCAAAGACAAGCTCGGGGCCGCGCTCCCCACCCGTCGCCCGTACGACTCGGCGGTCGCGCCGGGGTACATGGCGGTCGGCGACGCCGCGGGCCACGTCAACCCGACCACCGGCGGCGGCATCGCCGGCGCGGCGTACGCTGGCAAGTACGCGGGCGAGCAGGCGGTGAAGGCGGTCTCCGACGGCGACGTGAGCGAGGAGAACCTCTGGCGGTACAACACCCGCGTCATGGACCACTTCGGCGGGCGATACGCCGGCCTCGACGTGTACAACGTGCTCTCGACCGCGGTCGACGTCGACGACCTGATGGGGCTGCTCTCGGCGCTCCCGGGCGAGAAGCTCGCGGAGGCGCTGTACGAGGGGTCGACCTCGATGTCCTTCGGGCTGAAGGTGAAGGCCGCGATCAAGAGCTTCGGGTACTGGGGGACGATCCGGAACTTCTACCAGACGAAGACGCTCGCGGACGAGCTGCTCGGCCACTACGAGTCGTATCCGACCAGCCCCGCCGCGATGGCGAACTGGACCAGCGAGCGCGACGCGATCATGGACCGGATCTACGAGACGACCGGCGCCGACGCGAAGTACTGAGTCGCGCCTCTCGCCCGACTGACGAGTCGGACGCCTCTCGCCCGGCCGATCCGGCGAACGCTTTTGTCTCGCGGCTCCGTTGGTCGAAGGACCGATGGGACTGTTCACCGAACTCGGCCGGCAGGTGGAGACGTTCAAGCAGACCGCGAAGAACGCGGCCGAAAACGCCGAGACGTTCCGGTGCCCTGCCTGTGACGAGCGGTTCGACGACCCGCACGATCACTGCCCCGAGTGCGGCGAGGAGATGACGGAGTCGACGGAAGGGACGGAAGCGACGGAGTAGCCCCCTCCCCCCGCGCCGGTCATCGGGCCGCCTGTCGCGGCTCCGCGTCGCTCCCGCGCTCCGTCTCAGGGCCGCGTCTCGGCGACCCGGCGAATCGCGCCCGCGAGCACGTCGATCCCGACCGCGATGTCGCCCTCGACCACGTCGAACGTGCTCGTGTGGTGGCCGCCGGGGTGGTCGGTGCCGACGCCGACGTAGCAGGCGAGGCCGCCGCGCTTCTGGACCGACTGCATCAGGTACGTCGCGTCCTCGGACCCGCCCAAGTCGGCGCTGTCGACGATCTCCGTGACCCCCTCCACTCCGCTTGCGACCTCGCCGACGATCCCGGCGAGCGCGTCGTCGCTCGTCGCGCTGGGCGCCTCTCCCTTCGTGGAGACCGCGACCTCGCAGTCGTGCATCCCGGCGGCCGACTCTAAGACTCGGTCGGCGTGATCGGACATGTACTCGGCGAGCTCAGTCGTCGCGCCGCGGAGTTCGCCCTCGATGAGCGACTCCTCGGGGATGACGTTCGTCGCGGTCCCCCCGCCGACGATCCCGGCGTTCACCCGGGTCGGGCCGTCGGCGTGCCGGGGGATCGCGTAGAGGTTCTGGACCGCCGCGGCCATCGCCTGCACCGCGTTCCGGCCCTGCTCGGGACGCGCGCCCGCGTGGGCCGGCTCGCCGGTGAACTCCGCGAGGAAGTGGCGCACGGCGAGGAACCCGTCGACGCCGCAGACGACCTCGCCGGAGGGGTGATCTAAGCCGACGTGGACCGCATAGAGGTAGTCCACGTCGTCGAGGTGTCCCGACTCCGCCATCGGCTTGCCGCCCGCGACCTGCTCTTCGCCCGGCTGGAAGAACACCTTGAGCGTGCCGGAGAAGTCGGAGTCGAGCACCGCGTCGAGGGTCCCGAGCCCCATCGTCGCGTGCGCGTCGTGGCCGCACGCGTGCATGTACCCCTCGCGCTCCGACCGGAACCCCTCGGCGGCGGGGACGTGGTCGGCGTCCGCGGACTCGGTCACCGGGAGGGCGTCGATGTCGACGCGAAGCCCGATCACGGGACCGGGCCCGCGTTCGGCGACCGCGACGCAGCCGGTGTACCCTCCGGAGAGCCGGTCGACGATCTCGGGGTCCGCGCCCGCATCGAGTGCGCGCTGTTCCCATTCCGCGAGCTCCTCGTCGTCGGGGACGTTCATGCGGTCGTCGGTCGCCAGCGCGTCCGGGCCGACGTGTAGCTCCGTGAGGTCGCGCTCGCGGAGTTCCTCCACGATCCGGGCGGTGGTGTAGAACTCGCGCCACGCGGGCTCGGGGTGGCGGTGCAGGTCGCGGCGGAACGCGCGGTACGCGTCGTCGAGAGCGCTCATACCGGTGGGAGGCCGCGATCGGGCTTAAACGATCGCGTGACGGTGCGACTCGCTCGTTTCGCGCTCCCCGCTCCGAGGTCGGCCTCTCAGTCGTCCTCGCCCTCCTCCACCCGGTCTGCGTACCGCGTCAGCGCGGCCGCGACCGTCCGGGCCTGCTCGGGCGTGAGGTCGACCCTGTCGGCGTGGTTCGGAAGGCGATCGATATCGAGGCCGTCGAGTTCGAACTGCAGTTCGACGCGGTCGGAATCGCCGTCCGATGCGGTGACGTTCAACACGCCTGAGCCCTCCTCGGTCCAGTCGTAGCCGACGGCCGCCCCGTCGACGAGGTCCAGCGTGGTGTACGCGGTCACCGACGTGATCCGCTCGTTCATGCCCGGCCGGACGGCGGGAAGCGACATGGGCCTTCCGGCCGGCGTGAGAAACGGCGGCCCCGAACTACTCGGGCGTCCGGAACTACTCGGGCGTTCGCACCGTGAACACGGGCACGTCGGCGGTCCGGACGACCTTCTCGGCGACGCTGCCGAGCAGGTACTTCTCGATCCCGCTGCGTCCCCGGGTCCCCATGACGATCATGTCGGTCTCGCTGTCGGCGTACTCGGTGATCTTCGCGTGGGGGTCACCATCTTCGATCCGCGTGACCACCTCTACGTCCTCGTCGCTCAGCCGCCGTTCGAACTCCTCTATCACCTCCTCGCCCTCGGCGCGGAGGGAGTTGACGTTCTTGCTGCCGCCGGCGCCGACGCCGGCGTACGTCGTGTTCACGACGTAGAGGACGTGGACCCGCGCGTCGAAGGCCTCCGCCTGACTCACCGCGTGGGGGAACGTCCGCTTCGATGCCTCGCTGCCGTCGGTCGGGAACAGAATTTCGTCGTACATCTATTGAACAGAAGTGGATTTACGGTCGCGTCGTCCCCGAGTTACCAGCCGAACAGCTCCGGCGCGACGTCAGCCGACGCGTGTTGGGCGCGGTCCCCTGCGGGGTCCTCGGTACCGGTCGTCGGCTCCTCGGTTGCGGTCGCGGCGTCGTCCGTCCTCGGACCGATCGCGTGATCAGTCATCCGACGAGGCCACCCCCGGATTCGCGGCCGTCGTGCCGTCCTCGGCGAACGGGTACCAGGACTGCTTCGCGTCGGTGAGCGTCGGGTCCGCGTAGTCGGTCTCCTCGGGCTCGCACAGCGCCGCGAGCGTCTCGTTGTCGGTCGCGTCCGCCCACTCGCGGAACGTCTGTCCCGGCTCGCGGCGCTCCGCGAACGCCTCGATCAGGTTGCGGATCGCGCCGGGGGCCTCGTCGGCGGGCACCCGCTGTTGGACGTAGTCGACGAACGAGGGCTCCTCGCCCATGCCGCCGCCGACGCCGATGTCGACCGCCTCGACCATCTCGCCGTCCTTCCGCGCCCGCATGCCGAGCAGGCCGATGTCCGCCGTGTTTGCCTGGCCGCAGTCGGCGGTACAGCCGGAGAAGTGGATCTTCAGCTGGTCGACGTCCGCCGGCAGGTCGACGTTCTCCCGGAACCAGCGGAGCATCGTCGCCATCCGGGTCTTGGTCTCGACGAGCGCGATCGAGCAGAACTCGGTGCCGGTACAGGCCATCGCGCCGCGGACGAACGGGTTCGGCTCGGGGCGGTGCTTCGCGAGCAGCGGCTCCGCGAGGAGGTCGTCGACGTCGTCGGGCTCGACGTCGACGATGATGGGGTTCTGCCGGCGGGTGAGCCGGACTTCGCCCGACCCGTACTCGTCGGCGAGGTCGGCGAGCTCGATCGCCTCCTCGGCCGGCAGCCGACCGACGGGGACGCTCAGGCCCACGTACCGCCGCCCGTCGCCCTGCTCGTGGACGCCGGTGAAGTCCTTCTTCCCGTCGTCGTCGGTCGCTCCGGCGTTGTACGTGTACTCGTTGCGGATGTCCTCGCCGGCGGTCCGTAGGTCGGCGTCGACGTACTCCTCCTCGAGCAGGTCGCGGATCCACTCGGTGCCGTGCTCGTCGACGAAGAAGCGCGAGCGGTTCTTCGCGCGGACCTGCCGGTCGCCGTGGTCGTGGTACAGCTCGACGAAGCCGCGGACGACCTCGTACGCCTCGTCCGGGGTCACGAACACGTCGAGCGGGCGAGCGACCCGCGGCTCGCGACCGCCGAGCCCGCCGCCGACGCGCACGTTGAAGCCGAGCGTCTCCTCGCCGTCGCCGGACTCCGTCCGGCTGCCCGTCGAGGTTCCCTCGACGCTGTCGATCTCCTTTTCGGCGGGTTCGAGGCCGATGTCGTTGATCGCGTCCTGCGCGCCGCCCTCGGGGGTCCCGGAGATGCTGATATTGAACTTCCGGGGCATGTTGCTGAGGGCGTCGTCGCCGCGGATCTCCTCCTGGAACCGTTCGAGCAGCGGGAGCGTGTCGATCACCTCGTCGGCGTCCTTGCCGGCGACCGGGCTGCCGGAGATGTTCCGCATCGTGTCGCCGCCGGACGACCGGGTGGTCACGCCGACCGACTCCAGTTTCTCCCAGATCTCCGGGATGTCCTCGAGCTTGATCCAGTGAAGCTGGATCGACTGCCGCGTCGTCAGGTCGATCCACCCGTCGCCGAACTCGGGGTTCGACACCGGCCCCGACGCGTAGTCGCGGGCGACCTCGGCGATCGCGCGGAGCTGCCCGGGCTCTAAGATCCCGTTGGCGTTCGTCAGCCGCATCATGAAGTACCCCTCCTGGCCCGAGCGCTGGTGGAACACCCCCCAGAACTTGAACCGGGTGAACCACTTCTCGCGCTCGTCTTCCGGGATCGACTCGAACCCGGTCTCTGCGAACTCCAAGAGCTTCTCCCGCACTTCGTCGCCGTACATCTCGGATTTCCAGTCCTCCTTTTTGTTGGCCATCAGCGATCGACCTCCTCGTTGGTCCGGAACCGTTTCGCATCTATATTGGCCGAATGGTGGGTCATCTCGGTTAGAAATTTATAGGACACCATAAAATAGTTCGGCTTTTATAAAATCACAAAATAAGGCTGATAACGGAGCGATCGAAAAGACGGCCGCCAGAGCGAGATATATTTCCATCTCTAAGGAGAGAAATTATATATGCGGTAGCGAAGGCAGACAGAAATTCACGAATGCAAATCCGGCCGCGGATCGACTCGGATCGAGGTTGCCTCGGCCCGGTTCGGAGGTGCGGATCGGGCGAACTTGTCGAGGTCGGTGTCGATCTCGCGGGCCGCGTTCGCGGCGAGGGTCGTTCGTCGGGGACGGGCGCCCTTCGAGGTGGGAAGCTGTCCGGGGTGGGAGCCCGTTCGAGAGGAGTGCCTCGATCTCGATCGAGGCGGGGATCGATCGGGATAGCCCCGCCTCGCGTGTGCTGGCGCCTGGCACCGCGTGTGCGTCCGACACTCGCTCGCACGAGCGTGTGCGTGTTTATTTAGAAATAAACCGAATAACTAGCCGTTCTTTTTTGAAACACCGCTAATTTATCCATACCAAAACAGTTATACTGGTAATCAGGTATGTAGTATTCAGAAAGCAACTGATGCCACACTACGTGTGCGGGCCACCTATTTCGGACCGGTCACGGATCGGAACCGCCGGCGGATCGGCCGCTTCGGCGCGGCGCGGAATCACCACAGCGGAGTCGCACCGCCGATGAGCGAGTGGACGCCGACGACGTGTATGCGGTGTGCGGTCGGCTGCGGGCACCTCCAGCAGGGGTACACCAACAACTACGGGCTCGACACCGTCCGCGGCGACGCGTCGCATCCGGTCAACCGCGGCCTCGCCTGTCACCGCGGGGTCAGCGAGACCGCGGACCCCGACGGGGACTGGCTGACGCGACCGCTTATCAGGGAGGACGGCACCCTCGTCCCCACCAGCTGGGAGACGGCGATCGGCACCGTCGTCGAGCACATCGAGGACGCGCTCGCCGAATCGCGTGACGGCGTCGCGGTGTTGGGGAGCGGGCAGCAGACGAACGAGGCGGCGTACGCGCTGGGGAAGCTGGCGCGCGGCGGCTTCGGCACCCGCTACTACGACGCCAACACCACCCTCTGTATGGCGTCGGCCGTCACCGCCTACTACCAGGCGTTCGGGAGCGACGCGCCGCCGCCGACGTACGAGGACATCCCCGACGCCCGGACCCACGTGATCTGGGGCGCGAACCCCGCGGTGGCGCATCCGGTGATGTACCGGTGGATCGCCGACAGCGCGAGCGACGACGACAGCGAGCTGATCGTCGTCGACCCCGTCGAGAGCGAGACCGTCGACGACGCCGACCTGCACGCGCAGGTCGACCCCGGAACCGACCTGGCGTTCGCCCGGGCGGTGTTGGCGCAGGTCGTCGCCGACGGCGGCGTCGACCGCGAGTTCGTCGCCGAGGCGACGACCGGGTTCGAGGCGACGGTCGACTCGCTGCCGCCGGTGCGGGAGGCGGCCGAGGCCGCCGGCGTCACGGTCGAGACGGTCGAGCGCGTCGCCGACGCCCTCACGGACCCGACGCTGGTGTACTGGGGGATGGGCGTCAACCAGAGCGTGCAGGGGACCGCGACATCGCGGGCGCTCATCGACCTCTGTCTCGCGACGGGGAACCTCCGGCCCGGGAGCGGCCCCTTCTCGCTGACCGGACAGGCGAACTCGATGGGGACCCGCGTCTGCTCGTCGAAGGGGACGTGGCCCGGCCAGCGCGAGTTCACCGATCCGGAACAGCGGCGGTTCATCGCGGACGCGTGGGGAATCCCCCGGGAGCGACTCCCGGACGACCCGGGGCCGGGACCGGTCGGCATCGTCGACGCCGTCGCGGACGGGCCGCCCGAGGTGTGCTGGACGGTGGCGACGAATCCGGTCGCGGGGATGCCGGACGCGAGCGAGGTCGAGAGCGCCCTCGAGGACACCTTCCTCGTCGCGCAGGACGCCTTCCGGACCGAGACCGTCGAGCTGGCGGACGTGGTGTTGCCGGCGGCGACGTGGGGCGAGTCCGAGGGGACCGCCACCAACATGGAACGGCGGGTCTCGCGGGTCCGCGCCGCCACGGAGACCTCCCCAAAGATCAAACAGGACCTCGACATCATCGTCGCGATCGGCGCCGCGATCGACGGGGAGCTGTTCCCGCGGCACGCGGTCTCGCCGGAGTCGGTGTTCGACGAGCTGCGCGAGCTGACGGCGGGGACGGCCGCGGACCTGTCGGGGATCTCGTACGACCGGCTGGAGGCGGAGCTCGCGGTCCGGTGGCCCGCCCCGTCGCCGGACGAGGAGGGCGGCTACCGCTACGTCGAGGAGGACGGTTGGGAGTTTCCCACGCCGTCGGGTCGCGCGCGCTTCTCGACCGGGACCCACGACGGCCTCGCCGAGCCGACCGACGACGAGTTCCCGCTGACGCTGACGACCGGTCGCCAGGCCGACGCGTACAACACCGGCGTCCGGAGCCGCGGCGCCGAGACCGACGCGCCCCCGACGGCGCGGATCCATCCGGAGACGACGCTGGAGTACATCGAGGCGTTCGACCGGGGGACGACGGTCGTCTCGTCGCGGCGGGGGTCGGCGACGATCGCGGTCAACCCGGACGACGGCGTGCCGAAGGGGGTGGTGTGGCTGCCGATCCACCACCCGGCCGTGAACGCCCTCACGCTCCCGGTCGTCGATCCCGAGTCCGACGAGCCGAACCTCAAGCAGTGCGCGGTCGACGTGCGGGCGCCGCAGCGGTCGAACCCGTTGGTCCACGAGGGGCAGCCCACCGTGGACGGCGAACCCGCCGCGACGGACGACTGATGGCCGACCCGTCGCCATTCAGCCGGCGTTCGGTCGCCCCGTCGGGCCGGGTTACCGGGCCGGCGCCGAGCGCCCGGCGACAGTATACTACACGGTTGTTCATGCGAAAAAAGAATTATCCCGGATGAGGGGAAACGGAGAGCCAGACCGATCCGAGAACAGCACACGAATGTCCGTTAACACCTACTCGATCGAGACGATCACGCAGCGTACCCGCCAATGACTGATCGTAAGCCGACGACCTGTATGCGATGCGCGGTCGGCTGCGGCTACCGACAGCGCGCCGGCGACGGCGGGGATCTCGTCGAGGTTCGCGGCGACGACGACCACCCGACGAACGGGGGCGAGACCTGCAGCCGCGGGGTCCGCGAGACGGTCGATCCGAGCGGCGAACGACTGACCCAGCCGCTGATCCGGCGCGGCGGGACGCTCCGGCCGACCGACTGGGACACCGTTCTCGGAACCGTTTCGGTGCGGATCATCGAGGCGCTCAGGAACGGCAACGACAACGTCGCGGTGTTGGGGAGCGGGCAGCAGACGAACGAGGCGGCGTACGCGCTGGGGAAGCTGGCGCGCGGCGGCTTCGGCACCCGCCACTACGACGCCAACACCACCCTCTGTATGGCCTCGGCGGTGCAGGCGTACATGCAGGCGTTCGGGAGCGACGCGCCGCCGCCGACCTACGAGGACGTTCCCGACGCCGAGACCCACGTGATCTGGGGCGCGAACCCGAAAATCGCCCATCCCGTGCTGTATCGCCGGATCGCCGACAGCGCGAGCGACGACGGCGGCGAGCTGATCGTCGTCGACCCCGTCGAGAGCGAGACGGCGGCCGACGCCGACCTGCACGTCCGCCCTGAGCCGGGGACCGATCTGGCGCTGGCGCGGGCCGTGCTCGCGCGGGCCGTCGACGACGACCTCGTCGATCGGGAGTTCGTCGAGCGACACACCGAGGGGTTCGAGGCCGTGGTCGGATCGCTGCCCGACGTCGACGTCGCGGCCGAGACCGCCGGCGTCTCCGTCGATCGGATCTCCGAGCTGGCCGCGGCGTTCGACGCTCGGACCCTCGTCTACTGGGGGATGGGCGTCAACCAGAGCGTGCAGGGGACCGGAGCCGCCCGCTCGCTGATCGACCTCTGTCTGGCCACCGGAAACCTCGGGCCCGGCAGCGGCCCCTTCTCGCTGACCGGACAGGCGAACTCGATGGGGAACCGCGTCTGCGCGTCGAAGTCGTCGTGGCCGGGGTACAGACCGTTCGGCGACACGGCGCACCGCAAGGCGATCGCGAACGCCTGGGACGTTCCCCTGAGCCGGCTCCCCGACTCGTCCGGCCCGGGGTTCGTGCGGATCATCGACGAGCTGGCGCGCGACAACGTCGACGTCTGCTGGACGGTGGCGACGAACCCGGCCGCGGGGATGCCCGACGCCAACCACGTCGAGAGCGCGCTCGAGGACGCGTTCCTGATCGTCCAGGACGCGTTCCGCTCCGACACCGTCGAGCTGGCGGACGTGGTGTTGCCGGCGGCGACGTGGGGCGAGTCCGAGGGGACGGTGATGAACATGGAACGCCGGGTCTCGCGGGTCACGGCCGCCCGAGAGCCGCCGGACGGCGTTCGACAGGACGTAGACATCATCGGCGCCGTCGCCGACCGCATCGTCCCCGAGCTGTTCGAGTCGACGCGCCTCGATCCGGAGGCGCTGTTCGACGAGGTCGCCGCCCTGACGCGCGGCACGACGGCCGACCTCTCCGGGATCTCCTACGGGCGGCTCTCCGAGGACCTGGCCGTCCGGTGGCCGGCCTCGGACGAGACCGCCGAAGGCGGGTACCGGTACTACGCCGGGGGCTCCGAGGACGACGGCGACGCGGGGGGCGTCGGCGCCGCGGCCGCCGGCGTCCCCGACGGCGACGGCCCGTGGTCGTTCCCGACCGACTCGGGCCGAGCGCGGTTCTCGAACGCGTCCCACGGGGGGATCCCGGAGCCGATCGACGAGGCGTACCCCCTCACGCTCACCACCGGTCGGCGTCCGGACGCGTACAACACCGGGGTCCGGACCCGGCCCGACGGCGACGACGAGAGCGCGACGGCCGCGCGGATGCACCCCGAGACGATCGCCGACAACCTTCGGGCGTTCGACCGGGGCGAGACGGTGATCGAGTCCCGTCGCTCCGCGGTGACCGTCCGGGTCGCCCCCGACGCGGACGTGCCGCCGGGGCTCGTCTGGCTCCCGGTCCACAACCCGGCGACGAACCGGCTCACGCTGTC
Organism: Halorubrum salipaludis; assembly: GCF_002286985.1. GTDB lineage: Archaea > Halobacteriota > Halobacteria > Halobacteriales > Haloferacaceae > Halorubrum > Halorubrum salipaludis. The sequence goes on from NZ_NSKC01000002.1 coordinate 85,687, forward strand.
CGCCGCGGACCCCGACTCGGCCGAGCCGAACCTCAAGCAGTGCGCGGTCGCGCTGCGGGCCCCCGACCGCATGGCCACCGAGATCGTCGGCGGTTCGGGCCAGCCGAACGGGACCGGCTCCCACCCCTGACCGGGCTCGCCCGCCGCCGATCGCGTTTTGCTACCCGTTCGCGTCGTCTCTTACCTCCATGCCTGGCGCCGTCCGTGACGAGCCGAGTCGAAACGCTCGTCTGACGACCGGGCCTCCCACCGTCGACCGGCGTGTCCGTGGGTCGTGTTCACATGCAATCGCGATTAAAGAACTAAAACAGATCAGCGAGCGGTCCGAGGTAGATTCGTTCTTCCGAGAATATGTGAATAACGTTCGGATTTTTTTAATTTCATTTTCGTCTAAGAGAATAATTCTCTATAAGCGCGCTTCTTGGGAATGGTACAGCACGCAGTCCTAAAAATAATTATTTGTCAACCGATCCGTTTATTAATATCTGGTATGTGTTGTTGTCTTGTACGAAATACCATGTTCACCCAATTCAATCCGCAATTGGTGTGCGATCCGGGTTCCGTTTCGGTCGAACTCTCGGCGCGCGGTGTCCTCCGGGGCGAGAGCTCGGTCGATCGGGCGATCGTGTCCGGCGAGCGTGCCGGTTCCTTGGACCGTTCGACCGGAGGTGACTCGCGGTGAAAGCGACCGACCTGCTGTACGGGAAGTACCGGAACCTCATCCTCGCGACGGCAATGTTCAACCTCGGGTTCGTGATCTGGTTCTCGTTCGCGCCGTTCACCGGCGGCATCGCCGAGGAGTTCGGCCTCTCGGTCCAACAGCTCGGGATCGTGGCGAGCGCGGCGGTGATCGCTGTCCCGCTCGGTCGGATCGTCATCGGACCGCTGACCGACCGGTTCGGGGCGAACGTCACGGGCGGCGTCACGCTCGTGACCGTCGGGACGTTCGCGATCGTCAGCGCGTTCTCCCAGACGTACGAGGTGTTCATCGGGTCGCGGATCGTCGCGTCGCTGTCGGGGATCACGTTCGTCATCGGGATCCAGCACGTCGCCGAGTGGTTCGAGGAGGAGAACCTCGGCACCGCCGAGGGGATCTTCGCCGGGATCGGCAACGCCGGGGCGGGACTGGGGGCGTACTTCACGCTCCCGCGGATCTTCGGGGAGGCCTACGCGGACCCGATCTTCGGCTCCGCGTTCCTCGCCACCTCGTCGAACTGGCGGGCGGCGTTCTTCTACACGGGCGTGCTCGCCGTGCTGCTCGGGACCGTCTACTACGTCTTCGGGGCGGCCGCGAAGAGCGAGGCGAAGCGGGAGGCGACGAAGGCGGGCGTGAGCTGGGACCAGTGGCGGTTCATCGCCACCCGCTACGGCGCCGTCGTCCTCTCCGTGGCGTACGTGATGACGTTCGGGCTCGAACTCGCGATGAACGGCTGGCTCGGGACCTACTACCGCGAGGCGTTCGGCCAGGGCGACGTGGTCATCGCGGCGACGTTCGCCGCCTCCTTCTCGGTCGCCGCCGGGCTCTTACGCCCCATCGGCGGGTACGTCAGCGACCGCGTCGCGCGCAACGAGACGGAGCTGCTCCCCTTCTTCGAGGGGCAGTACCGCAACCAGTGGACGTTCGCCACGCTGTCGTTCGTCGTGCTGTCGATGTTCGGCATGACGCTCGCCGGCCTGACCGGGAACATCTACGTCGCCGTCGGCGCCGGCTTCCTCGTGGGGGTCGGCTGCGCGTTCTCCGAGGGCGCGATCTTCGCGCAGGTGCCGGCGATGTTCCCCGACAACTCCGGGTCGGTCGCAGGGATCGTCGGCGGGATCGGCACGGTCGGGGGCGTCGTCTACCCGCTCGCCTTCTCCGCCGCGTTCCTCCCGAACCTCCACGTCGGCTACGCGATCGTCGGCGCGTCGATGATCCCAATCTTGGCGCTCACGGCGTGGGTGTTCCAGCCGAAGGTCGCGGAGCGCGCGAACGACGACGGGTGGTTCGTCTCCGGCGAGCGGATCGTCGCGACCGGCGACGACGACTGAGTCGCCGGCTTCGCGGGGGGTCGAAGCTCAGTCGCGACGGTGCCCGAGCGGCTTCTTCTGGTCGACCTCAACCTCGACGTGGATCGAATCGGGGAAGTCGCGGGCGACGACCTCGCGGGCGATGTCGTCCGAGCCGTGGATCTCCATCGAGCGCTTGTACACGTCGTAGCTCCACGGCGAGAACTCGTCGCCGGCGCGGAGCCGCTTGTAGAGGGGGACGCGGACGGTCTCCGCCGGCGTGGCGTGCGGGCCCTTACACTCGGCGCCCTTGCGTTCGAGCGTCGATTTGAGCTCCTGGACGGTCTCGGCGAGCACGTCGCGGTCGCCGGACGCGAAGGAGAGTTTCGTGACGAAGGTCATGGCTGGGGGTCGTCCGGGTATGGTCGCCCGAGGAGTAAAAACGCACCTACCGAGCGCGGGCGCTACATCCACCGCCGAGGGGGCTGTATAAAAACCACGACGCCGGAGTCTAACGCCGCGCAGATCGGTCGAAGAGGGCCGTAACGCCCGGTGCGTTCGCGACTCCGACACCCTCTTTAGGGGTGGTTGCTTACCTGACGCTAATGACGGTCGAAGCGACAAGCGCTGGAGCCATCCTCTTCCGCGACACCCGCGGCGAACGGGAGTACTTGCTCCTGAAGAGCCGGCCGGGGGACTGGGAGTTCCCCAAAGGCGGGGTCGAGGGGGACGAGGAGCTCCAGCAGACGGCGATACGGGAGGTCGGCGAGGAGGCCGGGATCGAGGATTTCCGGCTGATCGACGGCTTCCGCAAGGAGTACGACTACGTGTTCGAGGCGAACGGCGAGACCATCCACAAGACGGTCCACCTGTTCATCGCGCGCTCGTTCGAGGCGAGCGCCGAGATCTCGAACGAGCACCGCGACCTGCAGTGGCGCGACTACGACCAAGCGCTCAACACGATCACGCAGAACGGCCCCCGGGAGATCCTCGAGGACGCCCACGAGTACCTCGACGAGCGGAAAGACGAGGAGACGGGCGAGTACGTCTGACTCCGAGGCGACCGTGACGATTCGCTTTTCATCCGGGCGTCGACGACTCCGGCCGTGACTCCGGACGCCGAGTTCGGCTACGAGCTCCTGGTCTGTCGGTACGCCGAGCTCGCGTGGCACCCGAGCGACGACCCCCGTCCCGCGATCGTCTCCCGCCAGCTCGGCACCGAGGATCGCCGGTGGGACACGGTCGTGATCGAGGTCGACCCGGCGGCGTTCGCGGCCCGGCGCGCGTTCGGCGACCGGACCATCGACTCAGACCTCCTCCACGTCGTGCGCCACGCCCCCGCCGAGTGGGCGTGGTACCGCGACGCGCTCCCGCACCCCGGCTACCCGTGGCGCTACGTCCGGCAGGCGGTCCACCGGGCCGCGGGGCGGGACCTGATCGAGAAGCGCCGTCGGAACAACCGGATCCAGCTCCGTCGGAAGCGACCGTACCCGGACTGGGTCGAGCGGATCGTCGCGGTCGAGAACAAGCCCGACTTGGACCGCTCCGCGGCCGACCGGCTCGCCGACCAGCTCGTCCACGACGTGGAGACCGGCCTCGCGGACGAGGCGTGGCTCGCCACCGAGACGACCGGCGAGTGCGTCGAGCCGGCCCTGCTCCGCGAGATGCCCGTCGAGGCCGGCATCCTCGCGACCGACTTCTCCGCGGGGGTCCACGCCGACGCGGCCGACGTGGCGTGGCACCCGAGCGATCTGGGTCCCGCGGGCGGCGAGCGCCGCGACCCCGAGACTGAGACGCTCCGGCTGGAGATCGCCGAGCGCGCCTACGGGAAGGGGTGGCGCTCCTTCGCCGACACGATGCGGCCGGACTGCCGGCACTTCGAGCTCCGGCGGGAGGACCGCGCGCTCGTCCCGTACTGCGCGGCCAAGGAGAAGGTGCCGACCGGGAGGGAGTGTTCGGGCTCCTGTCCGGAGTTCTCGCCCGAGCCGCCCCAGTGGCGCACGAAGGGGTGGCCGATCGAGGGCGGTCCCGGGAAGGGGGTCGAGCTGGTCTTAGACCGGCGGCGGGAGCGGGAGCGCGACCGGGTCGCCGACGGCGGCGGCGACAGCGACGGCGACGACGAGTAGGTCCGCCTACGCCAGCGCCGCCGCCAGCTTCTCGACCGGGTGCGGCGGCTCGTCGGCGGCGCCGTCGCGCTCCTTCAGCTGGCTCCGGCAGGAGGCGCCGGGGGCGACGACCTCGTCGCCGTCGCTCTCGTCGACCTGCCCGAAGAGCGTCTCGCCGATCGCCTTGCTCATCGAGTAGTGTTCGGCCTCGTAGCCGAACGAGCCCGCCATCCCGCAACAGGAGGAGTCGAGCGGGTCGACGCCGTACCCCGCGCGCCGGAGCACGCCGACCGCGTGGTGGTCCTTCTTCGTCGCCTTCTGGTGGCAGTGGCCGTGGTAGGTGAGCGACTCCGTGGGCGCGTCGAGGTCGATCCCCTCGTCGAGCCGGTGGGCGTCGACGTACTCCATGACCCCGTACGTGTTCCCGGACACCGTCGCCACGTCGGCGTCGGGCACGTCGCTGGCGTCGCCGTCGAGCAGGTCGTGGTAGTCGCTCTGGAGCATCACGGCGTCGGTGGGCTCGACGACGACGACCTCCCAGCCGTCCCTCACGTCCGGCGCGAGCGTCTCGACGGCGTCCCTCGCCGCCGCGCGCGACTTCTCCAACATTCCCTTCGAGTGGGGCGGGCGCCCGCTCCCGTCCACGTCCGGAATCTTGACGTGGCAGTTCGCGGCCTCCAACACCCGCACCGCGGCCTTCCCGGCGCCGGGGTTCGTGTAGGTGGTGTACACGTCGGGGAAGAGGAGGACGTCGCGGTCGGCCTCGGCGCGGGGGACGCCGGCGCCGCCGCGGGCCTCGAACCAGTCGGTCAGGCTCTCCGAGCGGAACGTGGGGAGGTCCCGCTCCTTCGCGATCCCGAGGACCTTCTCCGCGAGGAGCCCGGCGCCGGGGAGCTTGTTCGGGAGGTTCGAGAGGGGCGCGAGCGCCGAGCCCAGCGGCGCCAGCCGCTCGAAGTTCCCGAGCAGCCGCGTCCGGAGGTCGATCCCGTGCTCCTCGTGGTGGGCGTGCTCGACCTCGGCCTTGAGCTTCGCCATGTCGACGCCGCTCGGACAGTCGACCTTACAGCCCTTACAGCCGACGCAGAGGTCCATCACCTCGGTGACGAACTCGTCGTCGGTCGGGTCGTCCGGGAGCTCGCCGTTCATCGCCCCGCGGAGCATGTTCGCCCGGCCGCGGGTCGCCTGGATCTCCTCCTCGGAGGCGCGGTAGGTCGGGCACATCACGCCGCCGGTGGTCTCCTGCGGGCCGCGACACCCCCCGCAGCCGTGACAGAGCTCGACCATCCCCTGCATCCCGTTGTCGATCGCCCACTCCATCGCGGGGTCGAAGCCGGCGTCGTACTCGTACTCCGAGTCGAACCGGAGGTTCTCGCGCATGTCGAAGTCGCCGCAGACGTTCCCCGGGTTGAGGAGCCAGTCGGGGTCGAAGGCGGTCTTCAGCTCGCGGAACGACTCCCAGAGGTCGTCGCCGTACAGCTTCCGGTTCCACTGGGTCCGGGCGCGGCCGTCGCCGTGTTCGCCGGAGACCGACCCGCCGAGCCGGACCACGGCGTCGGTGACGCGGTCGGCGATGTCGACCATCGCGTCCACGTCGTCGACGTCCTTCGTGTTGATCAGCGGGCGGACGTGGAGCACGCCCGGCCCGGCGTGCGCGTAGAACGTCGCGAAGGTGTCGTTCTCCTCGAGGATCGACTGGAACTCGCGGGTGTACTCCGGGAGGTGCTCGGGCGGGATCGCGCAGTCCTCGATGAAGGAGATGTGCTTCTCGTCGGTGGTGCGCGACAGGAGGATCGGGAGCCCGGCCTTGCGCATCTTCCAGAACCGGTCGCGCTTCGCGGGATCGTGCGCCTCCATCGCGTCGACCGCGCGGCGGGGCTGGCTCGTCGTCTCGGCGGCGCCCTCCCGGGGGTCGGCCTCCGTCTCCGGGACGACCGCGTCCGCGTCGCCGCCCTCGCCCACCCGGTCCGCGACGAGGTCGGCGACCTTCCGTTTCCCCTCGGCGTCGCTGTCGGCGTAGAACTCGACGAGGAGAACGGAGTCGGTCCCCTCGGGCAGCATGCCGACGACCTCCTCGAACTCCGGCGTGTCGGCCGCGAGGCCCAAGAGCACGTCGTCCATCACCTCGACGGCGGCGGGGTCGTGTTCGAGGATCGGCGCCACGTCCTCCATCGCGTCCAGCAGATCGTCGTAGGTGAGCAGCGCGACCGCCTTTGTCTCCGGAATCTCGACGAGCGAGACGGTCGCCTCGGTCACCGTCGCGAGCGTCCCTTCGCTGCCGGCCATGAGCCGCCCGAGGTTGACCACGCCCTCCTGGCCGTACTCGCCGCGGTGCTCGGCGAGCAGCCGGTCGAGGTTGTAGCCGGAGACGTTCCGCTTCATCTCGGGGTAGCGCTCGTCGATCGCGTCCGCCTCGTCGTCGAGGATTCGGACGATCTCGGCGTGGATCCGCGGGAGGAGATCGTCCGCGTCGGGGTCGGCCGACTCGCGCAGGTCGTCGACGGCGACCTCGCCGAAGGTCGTCACCGTCCCGTCGGCGAGGACGACCTCGACCTCTTCCACGTAGTGGTCAGTCTTTCCGTACTTCAGCGAGTGCGACCCGGTGGAGTTGTTGCCGATCGCGCCGCCGATCGCGGACTTGTCGCGCCACGCCGGGTCGGGCGCGAACTTCAGCCCGTGGGGTTCGACCGCGGCGTTGAGGTCGCCGACGTACGCCCCCGCCTGCGCCCGGGCGGTCCCGGCGTCCGGGTCCGTCGACAGCACCTCGTCCATCGAGTCGGTGAGGTCGAGGACGACCGCCTCGTTGACGGTCTGGCCCGCGAGCGACGTGCCGCCCCCGCGGGGCAACACCGGGATCCCCTCCTCGTAGCAGTACTCGTGGACCGCCGCCACGTCCGCGGTCGACTCCGGCATCACGACCCCGATCGGCGTGACCTCGTACGCCGAGGCGTCGGTCGCGTACAGCCGCTTCGAGTAGTCGTCGAACCGCACGTCGCCGTCGACCCGGGACTCCAGCGCGTCCACCAGCTCCGGGCGCTCGGTGCCGCCCCCGGTGTAGTCGAAGTCTCCCCCCTCCCGCGGATCCGGGTCCGGCGTGTTGGTTGCCATGCGAGACCTTCACGGTCGAACTATGAAAAATCTCCTGACACCGCAGTGACCGCCGGAAGGCGACACCGGTCGAGAGGGCGTTCGCCGGCGGCGGCGAGAGATGAGAGAGACGACCTGTCCCGGCGCGCGAGAGCCGGCACAACACCCATATATATTCCGTTGAATGATGACGTATGTCAGTCGCCGACCGCTCGACGTTCAAGCGCCGTCTGGACGACCTCGGCGTGACCGTCACCGAGGGGGCCGCGAGCGAGTGCGCGGACCTGATCGACGAGGCCGCCGGCGACCCGGCGGTCGGCGTCGCGCTCGGTGACGGGGTAGCCGCCGACGGCGATGCGACGGACGCGACGGACGCGACCGTCGCGCTCCCCGACCGGATCGAGACCGATCCGACCACGGCCGAGCTCCGCGCGGCCCACACCGGCGTCACCGACGCGGAGCTCGGCGTCGCCGCGTACGGGAGCGTCGCCATCGAGGCCGACCGCGCCGGCACCGAACCGGTGAGCCTCTTCGTCGACCGCCACGTCGTCGTCCTCCGCGAGGTTGACCTCGTCCCGGACATGCCGGACGCGTTCGAGTGGCTCGGCCCGAGGGCGCGCGACGGCTCGGCCGACGTGGTGTTCGCCACCGGGCCGAGCGCGACCGCCGACATGGGCGGGCTCGTCCACGGAGCGCACGGCCCGAAGGAGGTCCACGTGGTACTGTTGCGGGAGGACAGCGAGGACGACGGGAAACCGGCGGACTCCGAGGTGACCGGCGATGAGTAGCGACGCCGCGAAGGCCGATCGCATCCGGGAGCTGATGGCGACCGAGGGCGACGCGGTCGCCGAGAACACCCGCGGGTTCAACGAGGGGCGCTACGAGTCGACCGGGCGGCTCGACGACTACGAGGCGCTGAAAGAGCAGGCCCGCGCGATCAAGGAGGACGCGATCGGCCGGCTCCCGGAGCTGATCGACGAGGTGACCGAGGCGGTCGAGGCCAACGGCGGGACCGTCTACGTCGCCGACGACGCGGCCGACGCGAACCGGTACATCACGGAGCTGACCGCCGAGGAGCGCGACGCAGACCGCCTCGTGAAATCGAAGTCGATGACCTCCGAGGAGCTCGAGGTGAACGAGGCGCTCGAAGCCGAGGGCGTCGAGGTGGTCGAGACCGACCTCGGCGAGTGGGTGCTCCAGCTCGCCGACGAGGCCCCCTCGCACATCGTCGCGCCGGCGATCCACAAGTCCCGCGAGGGCATCTCGGAGCTGTTCGCGGAGCGGTTCGACCTCGACGACCCGCCGGAGACCGCTGAGGAGCTCACCATGTTCGCCCGCGAGCGCCTCGGCGAGCTGGTCGAGGACGCCGACGTGGGGATGACGGGGGCGAACTTCATCGCCGCTGACTCCGGCACCATGCTGTTGGTCACCAGCGAGGGCAACGCCCGGAAGTCGGTGACCGCGACCGACACCCACGTCGCGGTCGCGGGCGTCGAGAAGCTGGTCCCGACCGTCGAGGACTTCTCGCCGTTCGTCGAGCTGATCGGGCGCTCGGGGACCGGCCAGGACGTGACCTCCTACATCTCGACGCTGACCCCGCCCGTCGACTCGCCGGTGCCGGACTTCCAGGACGACGGGGAGCCGCTCGCCGACGGCTCGGGCGACGACCGCGACTTCCACCTCGTGTTGATCGACAACGGGCGCATGGCGATGCGCGACGACGAGGAGCTGAAGGAGACGTTATACTGCATCCGGTGTTCCGCCTGCTCGAACGCGTGCGGCAACTTCCAGAGCGTCGGCGGCCACGCGTTCGGCGGCGAGACCTACTCCGGCGGCATCGCCACCGGCTGGGAGGCGGGCATCGAGGGGCTCGACGTGGCCGCCGAGTTCAACGACCTCTGTACCGGCTGCTCGCGCTGCGTCCCGGCGTGTCCCGTCGGGATCGACATCCCGTGGATCAACACGGTCGTCCGCGACCGGATCAACCGCGGCGAGGTCGACTCCCGCCAGACCGACTGGCTCTTCGAGGAGCTGGTCCCCGACGAGGAGCCCGCCGGGCTCGACCTGGGGACGCGGGTCGTCGGCAACTACGAGACGGTCGCGAAGCTGGGGAGCCTCACCGCGCCGATCGCGAACCGCCTCGCCGACGCCGGCCCCCTCCGCGCGCTCGCCGAGCGCGTGACCGGGATCGACCGCCGGCGCGACCTCCCGGAGTTCGCGAGCGAACCGCTCGTCGACTGGTTCGAGCGCCGGGGCGGCCCGGCGGTTCCGGCGGACGAGGCCGCCAGAGAGGCGGTCCTCTACCCCGACACCGCGACCAACTACGTCGACGTCGACCGCGGCAAGGCGGCGGTGCGCGCGCTGGAGGCGCTCGGCGTTCACGTCGAAGTCCCGGACCTCCCCGGAAGCGGGCGCCCGCCGCTCTCGCAGGGGATGGTCTCGACCGCGACGGCGGCGGCCGAGGACGCGTACGCCGGGCTCGCCCGCCACGTCGACGCCGGCCGCGACGTGGTCGTGATCGAGCCGAGCGACCTCGCGATGTTCCGGCGCGAGTACGAGCGGCTCCTCCCGGAGGCGTCGTTCGAGCGCCTCGCCGACGCGAGCTACGACGTGATGGAGTACTGCTTCGGCCTGCTGGAGAACGGCGGCGACCCGGCCGCGCTCCGAGCGCCGGCGGAGGGGACGGGACCGGTGGCCTCGGGGAAGCGGGTCGCCTACCACCCGCACTGTCAGGCGCGGACGATCGGCGTCGGCGAGCACGCGACCGCGGTGATGGAGCGGCTCGGCTACGACGTGCGCGTCTCCGAGACGGAGTGTTGCGGGATGGCCGGCTCGTTCGGCTACAAGACGGACTACTACGAGCTGAGCATGGACGTGGGCGAGCCCCTCCGCGAGCAGTTCGGGGACAGCGACCGGACCGTCGTCGCGTCCGGCACGTCCTGCGGCGAGCAGCTGGACGCCCTTCTCGAGTCGTCGCCGATGCATCCGGTGGAGCTGATCGCGCCGCGGGAGTAAGCCGGATCGGCGCCCGAGAGGGGACCGCCCTGGCGCCCGCGACGCGGCCGCCCCGCCCGCCCCGTCTGACGGGCGTCGTTCGACAACGAACGCTTAATAGGCGCGCTCGTGACCGTATCGCATATGAACGCTGCTCCGGAGGAGATTACGTCTCTCGTCGGTCGCGAGGTGTACTCGAACAACGGCGTCTTCGTCGGCGAGATCGAGGACGTGCGCCTCGATCTGGACGCGCAGGCGGTGACCGGGCTCGCGCTCGCGGAACTCAATCACGAGCTGTTCGCCGGGCGCGTTGACGGGAACACGGGCGTCATCGTCCCGTACCGCTGGGTCCGCGCCGTCGGCGACGTGGTGCTGATCAACGACGTGATCGAACGGCTCGACACCGGGAGCGACGAGTCCGAGGCCGAGGCCGAACTGGAGGTCTGACTCCGCGCGCGTCTCCGGTCCCCGCCCGTCAGAAGGGGAGCGCGTCCCGCAGGCTCGTCAGGAACCCGCCGCCCTCCCGCCGCTTGCGGTCGAACACCGGGTACAGCGCGTCGAGGAACTCCGTCTCGTTCTCGAACCGGGTCTCCGGCACCTGATCGAGCGCCTCGCCGAGCGTGACCGTCCGCCCCTTGGCGTCGTACGGGATCTCGTCGTCGCCGAGGGCGTCGCGGATCTTCTCGGCCGTCGCCGGGAACGACACGTCAGCCTCCTCGATCCGTTCGTCGAGCACGGCGATGCCGAACTCGATCGCGTCCGGCTCAGAGGATCCGCCGCCGGGTGGGCGTGCTGCCATCGCGGGTCGGTACTCGCTCGGGACGTTTTAAACCCATGTTCGTCGACCGCGTCGGCCGGGGAGGGGGCGTCGGCGAGGCCTCCCGATCGGCACCGCGGACGCCGTCACTCCGGGAGCGACTCCTCCGGCGGCGCCGCGTCGAGGACCGCCAGTTCGATCCCGTCGCCGGCGCGGTCGAACGCGGCGACCGCGTCGTCGTCGTACGGCGGGACCGCCACGAGCACGACCGCCGCGAGGTCGTCCGTCTTCGACACGCCGAGGAAGCCGTCGGGGTGCGAGACGAACCGCGCGCCGCCCCGGCCGGCCGGCGTCCCGAGGTCGACGCCGAACACCGCGTTCACCGACCCGCCGACGCCGGCGGGCGTGAAGTGGGTCAACACCGGCGTCTCCGGGTCGAGGCCGGTCTCCTCGTCGAACTCACCTGCGCGCGTCGCCGAGAGCCGGAGGCTCGTCTCGTCGGGATCGTTCTCGGCGCCCTGTTCGAGTAGCACCGTCAACAGGTCGCGCGTGACGTGGATCACGGGCACGCGGGTTCCGACACGGTCAGATCCCGAGCGCCGACCGCAGGGTCTTCGCGTACAGCCCGGGCGCCTTGCGGCGCGACCCGGAGAGCGCGTCCTCCACGGCGAGCGCGGCTCGCTCGTCCACGCCGACGCCGTGGCCCACGCGGACTCGCTCCGGGTTCAGCCCGGAGAGCGCCTCCGTCGGCGGCGTCAACCGGAGCATCGGGTGGACGCCGAGCCGCTCGCGGTCGCCCCGGAAGTACGAGGCGGAGCCGAGCGACTCCGGGACGATCAGCGTCTCGCCGTCGAAGAAGCCGACCTCCTGCCACGGCGGGACCGTCGAATCCCGGATCCGGAACGCATCGAAGCCCGAGTCCGCCAGCCGCGAGCCGAACCGCTCGACCGGCGCATCGAGCTCGTCCGCGACGCCGGTCATCCAGTCGGCGACGTAGACGGGGGCGTCGTGTCGGGCCGCGATAGCCGCGCTGTCGCGCTTGTGGCGGTCGAGGCCGATCGCGACGCCCGCGACCGTGCCGAGCTCGTCGAGCAGGTCGTCGACGCCGGGCGCGTCGACCGGGTCGAACACCCAGACGTCGTCCGTCTCGCTCTCCTCGTTCGGGACCGCGACCGCGTGGCTCGCGCGCTCCATCCCCTCGTCCGGGTACGCGATCCAGCCCACGCCGCTGCCGAAGCGATCGATCTCGTGGAGCGCCGCGTCGCCGTCGCCTTTCATTCCCATGGTACGTATTCGGCCCGGACCCATTTCAACCCGTCTCCGGCGGACCCCGGAACCGTCTCCGAGACCGACCGGTGGCGGGTTCCGTTTATGCTCCGGAGGCGTCCTCGAACTCCCCGGTGACCGCCGCGCCCGCCGAGTTCGCCATCACGCTCCGGAGTCCCTTGAGGGCGTTGTGTTTGCGCGTGTACCCCTCGCCGCCGGTCGCGATGATGTTCCCGTTGCGATGGCGAAGGCGCCAGCGCCACTCCCCGTCTCTGCCCCGATAGACCTCGAACCGGGCCAGCGACTGCGTTCCGTCGGCCGCCTCCGCGAGCGCGGGATTCCCGTCCGCCTCGTCTGTGTCTTCCGTCTCGTCCGCTCTTTCCGTCCTTCGCGCCTCGCCCGCTTTTTCCGCCCTGCGCGCCTCGTCCGTCTCGTCGGCAGTCTCCTCGTCGGACGACACCGCGGACGCGTCGCTCGACGCGGACCACTCTAGCTCCAGTTCCAGGCTCGTCTCGTCGTCTTCGGTTTCGAGTTCGATCTCGAGCGTGAACTCGTCCGGCGTCTCGACGGTCACGGCGTCGTCGCCGTCGCCTATCCGAACGGCTCCCGCGCGAACCCCGTCGGCGACACCGCTCAGTATCGACGCGATCTCCTCGCGGTCGCCCGTCACTTCCCGTTCGTACTCGTCGCGTTCGGTCACAGCGACTGTCGACCGGGGAGGCGGATAACGTTTCGGCGACGGCGGAGCGCTCCCGACCTACCCCGAGAACTCCGACTCGCTCACCCGGACGATCACCGTCTCGTCGACGTCGCGGAGGTCGTACTCCGGCGTCTCGCCCTGCGTCCGGCGGACGTAGAGCGGTTCGACCGGGCGCCCGTCGACGAGGCCGAACACCTTCAGCCGCTGGTCGGTCTCTTCGGGGGGGACCGCGCCGTCCCGCACCTCGCGGGCGAGGTCGCGCGAGAGCCACTCGTCCGGGGAGACGGAGGGCTCGCGGACGAGCGCCTCGTCGACGAAGCGCACGAGGTACCAGTTGAGATCGTTCAACAGCGACACCGCCGCGCCGAGGCTCACGGTGTCGACGGCGACGCTGTTCTCGAAGGGCTCTTCGATCTCGTAGGTGGCGAGCGCGTCCCGGGCCGTCTCGCGGGACAGCAGTTCGTAGGTGAGGTTCACATCCGGATCGCCGAGGAGACACACCCGCGTCACACGCGAAGGGTCTCGGCGGGCGGTGAAATCGGTTGCGGTCGTGAGGGTGTCCCGAGGAACGCCCTACCAGCGATCAGTTGACCGCCTTGGAGAGTTCGGCGCCGGCCTTGAACTTGACCACGTTCTTCGCCGCGATCTTGATCTCCTTTCCGGTCTGCGGATTCCGCCCCGTCCGAGCGGAGCGCTTCGAGATGCTGAGCGAGCCGAACCCCTCGCCCAGCGACACCCTGTCACCCTTCTTCAGCGCCTTCGTCGTCGCGTTGATGAACGCGTCGAGCGCCCGCTTCGCGTCGGCCTCCGACAGCCCTCGCTCCGAGTCGCGTCGCGTTTCCCTCGCGACGTACGCCGCGTCGATCGTCACGTCGGCGTCCAGGCACTCGGCGCTGGCCTCGTCACCCCTCCCGGGGTTGAGATCGAGGGCGGCCGCGAACGCCGGACACCAGTCGAACATCACCGGCGAGCCGTCCGAACGCCCGTTTTTGGGGCGTGGACGCCCGTTTCCGGACCGCGGATTGCGTCCCGTTCGGGCGGCGCGCTTCGAGATGCTGAACGAGCCGAACCCGACCAGCACGACGCTTTCGCCCCTCGTCAGGGCCTTCGTCGCCGCGCCGATACACACGTCCAGTACCGCCCCTGCGTCCGACTTTCCGAGCCCGGACTCGCTCGCCATCGCCTCGATCAGCTCCGCCTTGTTCATCGCCGCCGCTTGGCCGGTCGTCGTCGCCAGAGCCAGTCCGAGGGCGGTCGAGAGGAGCGCGCCCCTTCGCAGCACGGTTCGACGCGAAAGCCCGCTTTGTGACGCCCCGTTCGTACCCATACCAGTGTATCGGGCCCTGAAGAGATAACCGTATTGTAAATTCAGATATTTATATCAGACGCGTCTGATATTCACACCGAGATCGGCGGCGAACCCCGCCGAAGCGGCCCGTTTAGAACGTCGACACGTCGCCGTCGATGACGCTGCGGGTCACGTCGGTGACGTCCGCCAGCTCCTCGTCGACGATGGCGACGACCTCTTCCTCGATGTCGTCGATGGCGAGCCCCTCCTCGGTGACGAGCTGCGCGTCGGCCACGTGGGGCTCGTCGATCGGGCGCCCGATCTGCGAGAGCAGCCGGACCTGCAGGTCGCGGATCCCGTCGACCTCCTCGGTGACGGACTCGGCGATCCGGGTCGACAGGAGGTTGTATATTTTCCCGATGTGGTTGACGGGGTTCTTCCCGGAGGTCGCCTCCATCGACATGGGGCGATTCGGGGTGATGAGCCCGTTCGCGCGGTTGCCGCGCCCCACGGAGCCGTCGTCCCCCTGCTCGGCGGAGGTGCCGGTGACGGTGAGGTAGACGGAGCCCTCGTCGTAGTCGTCGGCGGTGTTGACGTCGACGTGGACCTCTCGGTCGGTGCGGGCCTCGGCCAGCTCGGTGACGAACTCGCGCACGTCGCCGACGGCGGCGTCGTACTCCTCGAGGCCGTCGAGGTACCGGTCGACCATCGCCGCCGCGACGGTGATGTCGATCCGGTCGCCCTCGCGTTTGCCCATGATCTTCACGTCCGGGCCGAGCTCGGGGTGGTCGTCGTGGTAGGTCGTGTTGAGCTCGCGCTCGGCCTCGTAGACGATCTGCTCGGTCTCCGTCAGGGGCGCGTGGCCGACGCCGAAGGAGGTGTCGTTGGCCATCGGGACCTGCTGGGTCTCCTCGCCGAAGACGCCCCGGAGGTCGCCGGAGCCCTCGCCGAGCTTCGCGTCGACGATCACGTCGGTGCCGTACTCAAGCTCCGGGATCGCCTCGGCGAGGTAGTCGCGGGCGGCCGCGAGCGCGGTCGAGTCGACGGGGAGCTGCTCGCCCTCGTACTCCTTCGTGGCGCGGCCGACGATGAGCACGTAAATCGGCTCGACGACCTCGCCGCCGCCGTACGCGGGCGCGGCGCGGCCGGCGACCAGCTGCGTCTCGTCGGTGTTGTAGTGGAGCACCTTCCCGACGCGGTCCAAGTAGAGCTGCGAGAGCGCCCGCGACACCGACTCCGCGATACCGTCGCAGATCGAGTCGGGGTGTCCGATACCCTTCCGCTCGACGATCTCGACCTCCTGGTCCTCGACCGCTCGGCGATCGAGGCGACTGACCTGAATGTTCCGGTCCATTACGCCTCGGTACTCCGCCGGCGGCAGTATAACTTGCGGAAACCTCCTGCGACCGGGTAATGCTCCCCGGTTATCGTTTGGCAGAAATTGACACTACTTCGCCGCCTCGTAGGCCTCGGCCATCACGTCGAGCGCCTCTCGGAGTTCGCTCTCGTCGGTCGCGTACGAGATCCGAGCGTGGCCGCGCCCGCCCTCGCCGAACGCCTCGCCGGGCACGACGACGACGCCGCGGTCCAGGCACTCGTCGACGAACCCCTCGGGCACCCGCGGCATCGCGTAGAAGGCCCCCTGCGGCGTCGGGCAGTCGATCCCGATGTCGTCGAACCCCTCCAAGAGGAGGTCGCGCCGGCGCTCGAAGGAGGCGGTCATCTCGTCGACGACCCCGCGGTCGCCCCGCAGCGCGGCCTCGGCGGCGTACTGGGCGGGCGCCGACGCGCAGGCCTGCGCGTACTGGTGGACCCGCAGCATGCGGTCGACGCGCTCTTCGGAGCCGTACACCCAGCCGAGCCGCCAGCCCGTCATCGAGAACAGCTTCGAGGCGGAGTTGACCACGACGACGCTGTCGGTCTCGGCGAACTCCATCGGCGAGTGGTGGTCCCCGTCGAAGACGGTGTACTCGTACACCTCGTCCGAGACGCAGAGCACGTCGTGCTCGTCGGCGATCCGCGCGAACTCGCGCACGTCCGCCTCGGTGGAGACCGCGCCGGTGGGATTGCCGGGGGAGTTCACCACGAACGCCGCGGTGTCGTCGGTGATCGCCGCCTCGATCGCGGCCGGGTCGATCGTGAGGTCGTCCCGCAGCGGGACCGGGACCGGCTCCGCGCCCGTCAGCTTCGTCAGCGCGTCGTAGGAGACGAACCCGGGGTCGGGGATCAACACCTCGTCGCCCGCGTCGACGTGCGCCTCTAGGGCGACGTGGAGCGCCTCGCTGCCCCCCGCGGTGGCGATCACGTTGCCGGGGTCGAGGTCGACCCCCTGGTCAGTCCGGTGCTTCTCGGCGATCGCCTCGCGCAGCGACCGGGTCCCCTTGTTCTCGGTGTAGGCGTCCGCCTTCCCGGCCTCGATGGCGTCGACCGCCGCCCGCCGCGCGTGGTCCGGCGTCGGGAAGTCGGGCTGTCCGAGCCCGAGGTTGATCGCGTCGTCGCCGGCCGCCTCGAACACCTCGCGGATCCCGCTGATGGAGATCCGCTCGACTCTGTCGGAGAAGTTCGGCATGTCCGTTCGGGGGCGCCGCCGGGAGTTAGTTCTTGTCACGTCGCGTCCGCTCCCACACCGGTCGCCGCCCGTCGCGTCCGGTGGGATCCCGGACCCGTCCGTCCTCGTCGACCGGGAGCGAAAACCGTCCGCGGAGCACGCTGAGGACCTCTTCCGGCGTGGCGCGGAGCAGCGCGTCGTCGACCGCGCGGAGCCGGAGCTGCGGCCGGCCGTTCCCGGCCGGCACCTTGATCGCCTCGATCAGCCCGCGCCGCACGAGCGCGCGCCGGTCCGCGGTGAGCTCCTGGCCCGCGGCGATGCCGACGCCTTCGTCGCCCTCGTCGCCGATCCACCGCCTGAGGTCCCACAGCAGGTGGTCGTGTCGCGCCGCCAGCGCGACGAGGAGCGTCCGATCGGTGACCTCGCCGGTCCGCCCGACCGCGCCGTACGGGAGCGCGTCGAGCGCCGCCGCCAGGTCGTCGGCGAACCGATCGTCGAGCGTCTCGCGAGCGCCGGCGACCAGCCGGCTCCGCGCCGGCATCCCGACGCTCGCGGGGGTCGCCGCCGCGAACCGTTCGCCCACCGCCCGGGCGGCGGACCCCACTCGCTCCGGCGCCGCTTCGCCGACGAGCGTCCGGTTCCCCGCCGGGCCGGCGACCGCGTCGACGCGGTCTTGGGACGCGAACAGGGTCCGTCCGGGGTCGACCTCGCCGGCGGTCGCCTCGAGCTCCCTGCCCGTTTCGTGCCCGCCGTCCGCCCCGAGCCCGCCGTCCGCCCCGAGCCCGCCGCCCGTCCGAAGCTCGATCGCTCCCGCCGCGGCCGCCTCGGCGACCGCGGTGCCGAGGACGAGCGCTCGACCGAGCGCGTCGACGACGCCCGGCCGGCAGGCCACCCGCCACGGTGCGTCGTCCTCGGTCCGGTCTCGCGCGGCGAGTATCGGGGGAAGCAGCGCGAGCGGGACGCCGACGGCGACGACCGCGGACCGACCGGCGAGCGCCGACTCGACCGCGTCCGCGAGCGCCTCGTCGGCTTCGGCGAGCGCGACGGCGACTTCGGAGGGGTCGTCGCTAAGGGCGTCTTTGCGGTCGTCGCCGGGGTCGCCGGGGTCGCCGGGGTCGTCACCAGAGCCGTTGCTATGGCCGCCGCCGTCGGTGATTGCGCGGTCGCCGCCGTCGGAGAGGGCGTCGCCGTCGCCGGCCGTCGGTGGGACCATACGCTCCGTGGCGGCGGAATCGGAAAGAACGTTGCGGCGGTCCGGCTACGGCGCCCGGCCGAACACCAGGTACCCGGTGTGGCCGACGCCCGCGGTGGAGGGGCGGGAGCCGCGGTCGGAGAAGTCCATCTCCCGCTGGATCGTCTCGAGGGTCTCGACGCCCTCGAAGCCGGCCTCGCGCGCGGCGAGGGCGGCCTCGCGGGTCCCCTCGACGAACGGCGAGTAGACGGCGAGGTGCCCGCCGGACGCGAGCAGGTCGTCCGCGCGCTCGACGACCGCCGGGGCGTCGCCCGTGTCGAGCGTCAACACGTCGAAGGACTCCTCGTCGGCGAGCGCGTCCAGCTCCTCGGTGAGGTCGCCGGTGTGGACCTCGACGCGGTCCGCCACGCCGGCGGTCGCCATGTTCCCGCGGGCGACCTCGGCGAAGTCGGGGTCGACCTCGTAGGTGGTCACGTCGGCGCCGGCGCGGCCGAGGTACGCCGCGAGGATCCCGGTCCCCGTGCCGGCGTCGAGCACGCGGTCGCCGCCGGACGCGCCGGTGTGGCCCATCACGAGCCCCACATCGCGGGGTATCATCGGGGCGCCGGTGCGTTCGAGGTGGTTGAACAGGTCGGGGCCGCGGAGCTCGCGGACATCGAAGACGGTGCCGAGGTGCGTCTCGACGGTGTCGCCGCCCTCAACGTCCTCGGGGACCTCCAGCACGCCGAGGTCGGTGCCGAACTCCTCGCCCGGCTCCAGCAGGTACTCCCGGTCCTCGTGGACCAGCAGGTACGCGGCGTCCGTCACGCCGGATCAGTCACTCCAGCTCCGCGATGGCGGCCGCGAGGTCGCCGTCGGCGTCCTCCAAGGCCTCGCGGGCCCGCGACTGCGGCACCTCGGCGCGCTCCGCGACGAGCGCCACGTCCTCGTCGGGGATGCCGGCGTCGTCCGCGTCGTCCTCGATCGCCGCCGCGCCCGAGTCGCCCTCGACCGCCGAGGCGCTCCCGCCGGCGCCGGCGTCGGCGACCGCGTCGGGAGAGCCCACGATCTGGTAGGTCTCCTGGCCCTGGGCGTCCATCTTGGTCACCTGGGCGCCGTCGAAGACGAGGTCGTCGCCGTCGGCCGTCTCGATGACGACCCGCTCGGCGTCGAGCTCCTCGACGTCGATCCCCATCTGTTTCATCATCTGTTTCATCTTTCGCGGGTTCATGCCGCCGCCTCCGAACATACGCCGGAATTCGGCGGGACGACACAAAAAGGGTGGCGACACGAAACGGCGGGGTCGCTCGGGATTTCTCACTCGGGGTCGGATCCGGTGCTCCCGGCGAACGCGACCGAGAAAGCGGGTTTCATACGTCCCCGAACCGGAGGTCGGGTATGTATCTCGCCGACCACACGTGGCCGGAGATCGGGGCGGCGCTATCGGACGAGTCCGTCGCGCTCGTCCCCCTCGGCTCCACCGAACAGCACGGTCCCCACCTGCCGTTAGCGACCGACCACCTGATCGCCGAGGCGCTCGCGACCGCGGCCGCCGAGGAGACGGACGCCGTCCGGACGCCCACGGTCACCGTCGGCGTCAGCCCGCACCACCGGCAGTTCCCGGGGACGATGTGGGTCGATCCGCCGGAGTTCCGCGACTACGTCGAGTCGTTCACCCGGAACCTCGCGTACCACGGGATCGACCGGGTCGTGTTCGTGAACGCGCACGGCGGCAACGTCCAGCACCTCCGGGAGGTCGGGCGCCGGCTCCACGAGGACGAGACGGCGTACGCGATCGAGTGGATGTGGGACGAGTCGATCCCGGAGCTCGTCGACGACCTCTTCGAGCACAACGGCCCCCACGCGGGCCCGAAGGAGACCGCGATGATCACCCACATCGCCCCGGAGCTCGTCCGTGAGGACCGGCTGGAGGACGCCCGCGACGACGGGCTCGTCCACCTCGACGAGTCGGACGCGGTGGTCCACGGCGCCCGGACCTACTACGACTCCATCGACAACTCCGCGAACGGGGCGTTCGGCGACCCGACCGACGTGACCGAGGAGAAGGCCGAGCGGCTGTTCGAGGCCGCGAGCGACCAGCTCGTCCAGCTGGTCGAGTGGCTCGACGCCCGCGACCGCGCGGAGCTGCTGCCGAAGGGCCGCGTGGAGTAGGTCGCGGCCCGCCGCCGCCGGTCACTCCTCGCACTCGCCGAGAACCGGATCGAGCGCGCCGTCGAGTTCCTCGCGGCGCCCGTCGAGCACGCCGAACCGCTCGTCGCGCCGGCGCTCCAGCCACCGCAACAGCCGCGCGGCCCAGTCGAGCTTCCGCGCCTTCATCGGCTCTACGTCCGGATCGTCGAAGTCCCAGCCGGGAAAGACGAGGCGCCCGGCGCCGACGTGGTCCGCGAGGAAGGCGGCGCGGTCGCCGTCGGTGAACCCGCCGAGGTTCCGGACCGGACCGACCGGCGCCGCCTGGGTCGTCGCGAGCGTCGCCCCGTCCGCGAACCGGGGGAGCCACTCGCGGACCGCGAGAAGGTTGTCGCCGTGCGCGTGGGCCGCGACCGGGACGCCCTCGCGCGTGAGCGCCGCCGCGGTCTCGGGGTTCTTGTCCAGGTCGGTCACCATGCAGTCGACGGCGACGCCCCGGTCTCGGAGGACGTCGGCGGCGGTGGAGGCGGCGACGACGACGTCGGCGTCGCGGGCGACCTCGACGTCCTCGGAGAGACGGGGAGCGGCGCCCGCGACCGCCACGGTCTCGCCGCGCCAGTCGCCGAGCCGGTCGAGGGGGAACGGCGTCGCGAGCTCGGCCGCCACGTCGCGGGCCCGCTCGTCGGCCGCCCGGTCGAAGCCGAAGTCGGCGAGGATCGCCTCGTAGACGGGTTCGAAGGTCTCGAAGTTCATCTCGAACCTCCAGCTACCGAGCGATCGACGGTACGGCCCGACCGCGACGCCGAACGGCGCGGCCGCTGGCGGGCTGGAATATGGTATGGGCCGGAGTGGCACAGAGTACCCCTACCCGCGTGCCCCTCCGGCGTCCACTGAACCGGTTGTCTACACGACGGCATAAACTTTCTCTTACCTCGGGGTGTCGGCGATCGGCTCCAGCGCGTCGCCGAGAGCGCCTGAAACGTCCGAGACCGCCGATCGAACCGCGGACAGTCCGGCCGGCGTTCCGACGAGGAGTCCGGACCCGCCGTCGCCGGCGCGGTCGGGCGCTCCGCCGTCGGTGGCGGAGGGCCGGGAGGCGGCCTCGGGGGCGTCGGAGCCGGCGAGCGCGAACGCCGCGGCGACGCCGGGCTCCGCGGTCGCCGCCCGGAGCGCGCCGACGGCCTCGTCGGTGAGTCCGCGGAGCTCGTAGGTGCGGGCGACGGCGTCGCCGGCGACGGACCGGTCGGCGGCGAGCCGGGCGAGGTGGCGCTCGGCCTCCCGGACGGTCGTCACGTCGAGCTCCTCGACCGTGGTGTCCCCCGCGTCGCGGCCCGAGCGGACCCGATCGCGGGCGAACTCGGCGCCGACCAGCGCCGCGTCGCGCGTCTCGGCCACGTCGTGGGTGCGGACCACGTGAGCGCCCCGTTCGACCGCCATCGAGGTGGCCGCGAGCGACACCGGAAGCGCCTCCTCGGTGGTCCGTCCCGCGATCGTCTTCAGGAAGCTCTTGCGGTTGATCGAGACGAGCAGCGGGCGGCCGTACCCGCGGAACTCCCGGAGCCGGCGGAACGTCTCGCGGTCGTCGGCGTGAGTCTTCTCGACCGACCAGCCGCCGAACGCCGGATCGAGGATCGTCTTGTCGGTGAACCCGTTCATCGAGAGCGCCTCGTAGATCTCGTCCACGTCCTCGATCGCCCCCGGCCGCTCCAAGTCGGACGGCGAGGCCATCTTCGAGACCGCGGCGTCGTGCTCGCGGCAGACCCGGGGCATCTCGGGGTCGGCGAACCCGCAGATGTCGTTGACCATGTCGAACCCCCGGGAGAGCGCCTCGTCGGCGACCTCGTGGTACCGGGTCTCGATCGACCAGACCGCGTCGCCCGAGGTCGACTCCAGCGTCTCGACCGCGGTGTCGAGTCGGTCGAGCTCCTGTTCCGCGGAGAGCACGTCCAAGTCCTTGTTGGCCGACTCGAGGCCGACGTCGACGATGTCCGCGCCCTCGCCGATCAGCTCCTCGTCCACGTACTCGGCCGCCTCGCCCGGGTCGTCGTACACGCTCGGGTCGTACGGCGACTCCGCGGAGACGTTGAGCACGCCCATGATACGGGGCGGGTGGTCGTCGCCGATCCCGAGCCCCGCGGCGTCCACATTTCGCATACGATTACCACGGGCGCGAGCGACATAAACTGGGTGAGTCCCCGACGTACTCGCCGGCGGATCGGCGCTCGACGGGCTCGGCGACACGCGTGAGGCGTGACGGATGTGGTAGTGTGAGACGTGACGGCAGGCTTCGCGCACGCGTTAACCCCGTCCGGCACCAAAAGGTGAAAATGACGACGAAAACTGAAGATCGGTTGCTCGGACTCGCGGTGGCGGCCATCCTCGCGACGCTCGGCGGCGAACTGCTCGGGAGTCAGCTCATCATCACGGCCGGCGTTGTCGCGTTCGTCCTCGCGCTCGCCGCGCTGTTCGGGGTTATGAGCGTCGTCCTCGCCGTGAGCGTCGCTCGAACGTCGGATCTGAATGCTCCCGATCCGACGGCCATCGAGAGCGCTCGATAAGCGCGGTCACAGGTCGAACGAAAGCGAGTCCCCGACTCCGACCCCGTTTCTGTCCGTCCACTCGTAGGGCACTTCGAGCACGTACTGGCCCGATCCGGGATACCGCTGCTCGCTCCCGTCCTCGTTCGGTCCGGGCTCCGGGGCGTTGTGGATCCGGGTGATCGTCCGGTCGGCGTCGACGTAGACGATGTCGATCCCGAATTCCATGTCTGGCATGATGAACGTCAGCGACTCTTGCGGGGAGTCGTAGACGAAGAGCATTCCGGCGTTCTCCGGGAGCGTCGGGGCGGCGCTGAGGCCGAGGACCCGCTTGTCTCGCGTGTCCGCGACCGCGGCCCGCACCGCGCCCACGTCGTCGCCCTCGGCGGTCCGAACCGCGACCGTGGTCGCGTCGTAGTCGGCGTATTCGCCGGCCGGCCAGTCGGTCGGGAGTTCGTCGGTGGCGGTGTCACGGTCGTCGGTGCCGGCATCGCCGCCGCCGTCGCCTCCCCCGTCCCCGGCGCTTTCGCCGCCGCCGTCGTCGGCCGTCGGAGCGCGCTCGCCGCAGCCCGCAAGCCCGCCGACCGACGCGGCGCCGACCGCAGCGAGGAGTCGTCGCCGTCGCATTGGCGCGACTACGCACTACGCCCGTATATGCCTCGCGAACGGGGCGCTCGTCCCCGGAAGGACGCGCTTTTATCCGCGACACGCGTAGCGTCGCACATGGCGAAAGTGAGCGTCGGCCTCCGCGGATGGCGGTTCGACGAGGAGGAGATCTTCACCGACGACGAGGAGCTGAAGCCCCTCGACGAGATTCCCGAGGAACCCCGGGAGCGTCTCGTCCGGCTCGTCGGCCTCGTCGAGGAGCCTTGCGACGTCTGTTACCTCGACTACGGCGAGAGCGAGATCCACCGGTGTAACCAGGCGGAGATCGTCTACGGCGAGCCCAACGGCGAGGTGCTGCTCTGCCCCGAACACGAGCGGGACCTGCTCTACTGGTTCCGCGAGGAGGGCGGCAGCGACCACGCGGGCTCGCTGGAGTTCGGCGACCGCTTCCACGAGTGGGTCGCCGCGGGCAACGAGGCCCCCGAGGGGTACGGGTCGGTCGAGCACGTCGAGGAGGACCCCGACGGGCTCCCGGACCTGCCGGACCAGCAGGACATTCAGGAGCGCGTCGAGCAGGACTTCGACGGCGACCGGATCGACATCCTCGAGCTCGCCGGCGAGAGCGACGACGGGGGAGACGAACTGAACGAGGACGACCTCGAGGACGTCGACCTCTCGACCGACTACCCGTCGAACCGATGAGCGGCGGAGCAGACGAGGCTGGCGACGACGCCGTGGATGCTGACGACGACGCCGACGCCGACCCGCGGACCGCCCGCGAGCCGGTCGTCGTCGTCGTCGAGCCGGAGACGCCCGGCAACGTCGGCACCATCGCCCGGGCGATGAAGAACTTCGGGCTGACGGACCTCAAGCTGGTCGATCCGCCGGAGCTGAAGGAGGACGGCGAGGCGTACGGCTTCGCGGGCCACGCCCGCGAGGACGTGCTCCCGAACGCCGACGAGGTCACCTTCGACGAGGTCGTCGCGAACTACCACACGGTCGGCACCACCGCGATCACCGGCGAGGACGACCGGAGCCACGAGCGGTTCCCGTTCAAGACGCCCGTCGAGCTCCGAGAGTCGCTGAAGACGGTCGACGCGCCGACCGCCATCGTCTTCGGCCGCGAGGGGCGCGGGCTCAACAACGAGGAGCTCTCGCGGCTCGACGAGGTCTGCTCGATCCCGGCCGACGACGACTACCCCGTGTTGAACCTCGGGCAGGCCGCCACGGTCCTCCTGTACGAGCTCCGGGAGCTCACCGTCGAGGAGACGCAGCTGCCCGACACCGAGGTCACGCGCGCCCCCGAGGGCGACCTCGAGCGGTTCCACGAGTTCTTCGGCGAGTTCCTGAAGGCCACCGGCCAGCGCGAGCACGTCCGCGAGAAGAACGCGCTGCTGATGCGCCGGCTGCTCGGCCGCGCGCATCCGACCGAGCGGGAGATCCACTCGCTGCTTGGCACCTTCCGGAAGGCCAACGCGAAGCTGGAACACGCAGATCACCTCGCGACGAAGTACGACGAGCCCGTCTACCCGCGAGAGTGACCGTGGACGGAGACCTCTTCGACGGCGACTCTTCGGACTCCGACGACGCCCCCGACACCGCCGACCCCTCCGACTCCACCGGCGACGTCTGGGCCGGGGTTCGAGACGTGTCGCCGCTGCTGCTCGGGATCGCCCCGTTCGCGCTGGTCGCGGGGATCGCCGCGGTCGACGCCGGGCTCGGGCTGGCCGAGGCGGTCGGGATGTCCCTGATCGTGTTCGCGGGCGCCTCGCAGCTCGCAGCGATCGACCTGATCGGGTCGGGCGCGCCGATCGCGGTCGTGGTCGGCACCGCGGTCGTGATCAACCTCCGCGTCGTGATGTACTCCGCCTCCATCGCGCCGCACTTCGCGGACTACGGTCGCCGGCTCCGCGCCGGACTCGCGTACGTGCTCACCGACCAGGCGTACGCGGTCGCGCTCGCGGAGTTCGAGTCGAACCCGGAGCGGAGCCGGTGGCGGTACTACCTCGGCGCGGGCGTCGCGCTCTGGGTCGTCTGGCAGATCGGAACGGTGGTCGGCGTCGTGGTCGGCGCCGGCGTCCCCGACGCGTGGGGGCTGACCTTCGCGGTCCCGCTGGTGTTCCTCGCGCTGCTCGTTCCCACGCTGAAGGACCGCCCGACCACCGCCGCGGGCGTCGGCGGCGGCGTCGTCTCGGTCGTCGCGGCCGGGGTCCCCCTGAACCTCGGGCTGATCGTCGGGGCCGTCTCCGGAATCGCGGTCGGCCTGCTGACGGAGGTGTTCGCCGAGTGACGGGGGCCCCGCTCGTGGGCGGCTCGCTCGACGTCTGGATCGCGATCGTTCTCATCGGGATCGCGACGTACGCCTTCCGGCTCTCCTTCATCCACCTGTTCGGCCGGATCGACGAGGTGCCCGCCCGGATCAAACGCCCCCTCCGCTACGTCCCGCCGGCCGTGCTCGCGGCGCTCGTGCTCCCCGATCTGGTGACGATCCGGCCCTCGGTCGCCGCGACGCTCGCCGACGAGCGATTGATCGCGGGCGCCGTCGCCGGCGCGATCGCGTGGCGCACGGAGGACGTGACGGCGACCATCGCGGGCGGGATGGTCACGCTGTGGCTGTTCCGGTTCGTCGTGTTCGCCTGAGCGCGACGACATCTCGGCTTTTCGGCTCCGCTGAAGCGCGATCATTCAGCTATATTTCTGCCTGAGATGGATGGACGCTGAAGAGTGCGTATTGAACGTAGCTCCCCTACCGTGGGCCAAGGATTACCTCGGGAGCGAAGATAGTGAGGCTGATTAGACCGAGCAACAGGAGAATCGCGGTGAGACGCAGTCCGCCCGCCATCCGTTGTCGTTCTGTCGAAAGGGACTCGGCGAATCCGGACAGAGCAAATCCGATTGCCATAATGAGCGAACTGATAGAAGAGCCATCGTGTATAATGTCGAAGTAGACGTAGATACTCAGCATAGCGAGTGAGCCAGCGAACATGACGAACGCGGTCGGTCTGCCGGAGGGTTCACTGAACACAACGTCTTCGATCCTGGAGGGCATGGACCAGCCAATTCACTTGATACTGTAAATAATCACGGTAAAATGAAAACGCTCAAGATGTGATTTCTCCGTGGCACGGAACAGTACGTCTCCCCCCCTTCGCTGACCGGCTGTTTCGGCCGGGAATCTCTCTGACCGAGCAGATCGGGACGGAGTCGTATCCGGCACGTCGGAGAACCGATCGACGAGCCGTCGGCTCTGGACTGTAGGATGACCGCCGCTACGGTGCGGACGTTGAAAGGTGGCCGCCCCACGCGAACGCGAGACGACCAGTGGTGTCGCACACCGGCGGCCGGTCGAGTGAACGTCGGCCGCTCCGGTACTTAAACCCTCGTTCGTGCGGCTCCGACCGGACCGACCCGTGAGTGCGGGTCATCCGGATGCGGGTCGATCCGGGAACGCGGGTCGATCCGGGAACGCGGG
The DNA here is from genome assembly GCF_002286985.1 of Halorubrum salipaludis. Lineage (GTDB taxonomy): Archaea > Halobacteriota > Halobacteria > Halobacteriales > Haloferacaceae > Halorubrum > Halorubrum salipaludis. The sequence continues at coordinate 112,349 of NZ_NSKC01000002.1, forward strand.
CCGATCCGAGAGCGCGGGTCACTCCGGCCGGTGGACCTCGCCCTCGCGCGTGTCCGCGTCCTTCCGGCGGAGCGCGGCGGCGGCGTTGTTGGCGTCGTAGCCGAAGAACACGTCTTTCGCGTACGTCTCCGCGACCTCCGCGGCGTGGATCAGGTCGTCGACGTCGACCTCCACCGCGTACAGCTCCAGCGAGAACGGCGTCTCCGGCGGCGCGCCGTGCACGTCGTAGTCGCCGCCCAGCCGCGAGCGGAACCCCCGGGCGATGGTCTCCAGCCAGTAGGTCGTCGCGTACTCGGTGTCGTACACGGGGACCACGAACTCGTCGACGTGCTCGGCGAGCCGGTCGAGGTCGAGCCCGGCCCGCGCCCGCAGGTGGCCGGGATAGGGGTCCGGATACAGCGTGAGCAGGAGTCGGCCCGGGACCCGGTCGGCGGCGTCGGCGACGAACCTGGAGATTACGTCGGCGCGCCAGTCCGCCCACTCGTCGCGGTCGCTCTCTTCGAACAGCCGCTCACACCGGTCGCAGCGACAGAACCCCTCCCTGGGGAACCCCACGTCGTCGAGGCGCACGTCCTCGTTCTCCGCGGCGCAGTCCTCGACGATCTCCAGTAACCCCTCGCGGTACTCCGAGTGGGTCGGACAGATATACGCCCAGTCGAAGTAGTCGCGGTCGCGGGTCGCCGGCTCGCCACGCTCGTCGACCGGGACGAGGTCGGGATTCTCGCTCGCCGCGGCGTTGTCGCCGAAACACGACACCATGTTCACGGCGTTCGGCAGGGGCGCGGCCGCCCGCCCCGTGACGTCTTTCACCTCGTAGAAGCCGAGGTCGAACGGCTCCATTTCGACCTCGTCGGCGTTGCGCGTGACGACCCCGTACATGGGCACCGCTACGGGACTGACGGGTAAAAACGGCGGGCATCCGCCCGCGTCGACGATCAGAAAACGGTTCCACGGGAGCGGTCGGGGACGGCCCGGCCGAAGGCCGGCGCGTCGGTTTCGCTATTCGACTTCGACCGGCTCCTTGTCGCCGGCGAACAGGAAGTACGCGAGGGCGACCAGCGACAGGACCAAGACGAGCTTCAGTTTCTTGCTCATGACTGATGTGTCGGGCGGCGGGCGCTAAAATCTACCGGAGCCCTCGTCGATCGCCGCCGCGGTCGCCGACCGGAGCGCAGTCGTGGTCGTCGGCCGATCCGACGGGAGCGCCCCCGCCACACGTCGATGTGGTCGCCCGTCACACGTCGATGTGATCGGCGATGTCCGCGCGCAGGATCGTCGAGCAGTAGTCGCAGCGGACGCCGTCGGCGACCACGTCGAACCGGGTGTCGACCGGCTCGTCGGCGTTCGTGATACAGTTGCGGTTCGGACACGAGAGCACGCCGGTCACGCTGTCGGGGCGGGTGACGCGGTTCTTCTCGACGACCTCGAAGTCGCGGACGATGTTAATCGTCGCCTCGGGCGCGATGAGCGAGAGCACGTCGACCTCCGACTGCGAGAGCTCCCGCTCTTCGACCTTCACGATGTCCTTGCGACCGAGCCGGTCCGAGGGGACGTTCATCCCGACGGAGACGCCGAACCCCTCGGAGCCGTCGATGCCGAGGATCGCGAGCACGTTGAGCGCCTGCCCGCCCTCGACGTGGTCGATCACGGTGCCGTCGCGGATCTTCGAGACGCGGAGCTCGTGTTCGCTCATCGGCCCACCTCCATTCCCTCGGCGGCCTCGGCGTTCTCCAGGAGGGTGTCGAGCAGCGCCATCCGCACCGGGACCCCGTTGTGCGCCTGCTCGAAGTAGGTCGCGTGGTCGGTCTCGTCGACGTCCGGCGCGATCTCGTCGACCCGCGGGAGCGGGTGCATCACGGTCAGATCGTCGGAGGCGGCTTCGAGCGTCTCGGCGTCGATCCGGTACTCGCCCGCGACGCGGTGGTACTCGTTCTCGTCCGGGAACCGCTCCTTCTGGATTCGGGTGACGTACAGCACGTCGAGCTCCTCCAAGACCGGGTCGAGCTCCTCGTGTTCGCGGATCTGCGCGCCGGTCTCGTGGAGGTCGAAGCGCACGGAGCGCGGGAGCCGGAGCGACTCCGGGCTGATGAAGTGCTGGTTCACGTCGAACTCCGTGAGCGCGGCCGCCAGCGAGTGGACGGTTCGACCGTACTTCAGGTCGCCCATGATCCCGATTGTGAGGTCGTCGAGCCCGTGATTCTCGCGGATCGTGTGGAGGTCGAGGAGGGTCTGAGAGGGGTGCTGGCCGGCGCCGTCGCCCGCGTTGACGACGGGGACCGAGACGTGCTCCGCGGCCAGCGTCGCGGCGCCCTCGCTCGGGTGGCGGAGCACCAGCGCGTCCGCGTAGCCTTCGATGACGCGGACGGTGTCGGTGAGCGACTCCCCCTTCGAGACCGACGAGGAGTCCACGTCCCCCATGTCGATGGTGTCGATCCCGAGGCGTTTGGCCGCGCTGTCGAAGCTCATCCGGGTGCGCGTGCTCGGCTCGAAAAAGCAGAGCGCGAGCACGCGTCCGGCGTGCCGGTCCGCATAGGCGTCGGGGTCGTCGGCGACCTCGCGGGCCCGGTCGAGCACCGCCTCGATGTCATCCCGCGAGAGCTGGGTCGCGGTGATGAGGTGGTCCTGACGCATCGTCGGAGAAGGGGACCGGCAGTATCTTGAATCCCTCGCCTCGGCCGCCGACGAGGGTGTTCACGTCCGTGGTGATCGCCGCGCTCGGCCGTTTCGAGATTCGCAGAACGCGGGGCGCGTCACCACGGATCGCGTCCCCTCGACCCACCGCCAGCGCTTATAAACCGATCCGCGCCCAACGATCGGACATGTCCGACACCGACCCGGCCGACTTGCTACCGAACGACCGCGTGAAACAGAGCGCGCTCGACGGCGACGTGACCCAGCTCCACCGCGGCAACCGCTACGGCGAGGAAGGCGACACCTTCGAGATCGACGGCGTGACATTCGAACTCACCGAGGTGACGGAGCGCACCCTCGGCGACATGACCGACGAGGACGCGAAACGGGAGGGGTCGCCGTCGCTTTCGGCGTACAAAGAGCGGATGGTCCGCGCGCACGGCGGGAGCTTCGACTGGGACGACGACGCCGACGTGGTGCGACACCGGTTCCGGCGGGTGGAGTGAGCCGTCCCGAAAGTTCCGGCTTTTACCCGCCGAACGCGCCCAGACTCGACTGCAGCTCGCGGTCGGGGACCTCCTCGGTGAGCTCGTAGCCGACCAGATCCCGGGCGTCGACCGCGTACGTCGACCCGTCGCGGTCGAGCACGAGCACGCGCCCCTTCCAGCCGCGCACCGTCCCCGCCGCCATCGTCTCCGCGACGGGCCGGTCGTCGAGGTCGAGGCCGTGATCGAACGCGAACCGCTCGATGGGGTCGAACCCCGCGAGGAGCGACTCCCACGTCGCATCGTCCACGTCCCGGCCGAACCCGGCGAGCTTCGTCGGGACGCGCACGCGGTCGACGAGGTCGTCGCGCTCGGCCAGCTCGGCCTCGATCTCCCTCGCGATCCGCCCGTCCGGATACGTCCGAATGTGCGCCGCCCGGTCGGCGCCCTGCTCGCGCAGCCGGGTCTCCAGCCGCCACAGCCGCGTGACGCCCACCTTCAACACGTCCGGCGCGAACGCGGCGAGGTACACCGCGTGCGCCTCGTGGCAGTCCATCTCGTCTTTCAGACAGGTGCCCGTACAGCGGGCGCAGACCCAGACGTGTCGGTGCGCGTCGCAGTAGGGGGCGTCGTCGGCGTCGCAGGCGACGTGCTCGCCGTCGTGGACCGTCCCGGCGCAGCGGCGGTCGCCGAGCCCGAAGGCGAGCTCCGTGCCGGGCGTCGCCTCGACGAACTCGACGGCGCCGCCGCTGGCGACCGAGAGCCCCTCGCCCGACTCGTAGCCGACGACCTGCACGCGCTCCCGTAGGGGGAGCCGCGACTTAGGCGCGTCGTCGCCGGAAGAGGGGGTTCTGAAACCCTCGGACGCTCGCCACGTGTGTTTAAGCCGATCCCCGCGAGACACACCGGCATGCTCGACGCCGCGCTCGCGATCGACACCGGCGACGACGGCGACGCCAGTGACGACGGCAACGTCAGCGACGCCGGCGGGATCGACCTCGTCCTGACGGTCCGAAACGGAGGCGACGCGCCCGAGACCCTGCGGTTCCGGACCGGCCAGCGCGCCGACTTCGCGGCCTATCGGATCGAGGGGGCGGAAGGGGAAGACGGGGACCGCGAAGAGTCCTCCCTCGACGACGACCCGGTCTGGCGGTACGGCACCGGCCGGATGTTCACGCAGGTGCTCGGAAGCGAGACGCTCGAACCGGGCGAGACGGCCACCTACGAGGCGACGTGGGGAGATCCGCCGCCGGGCCGCTACCGGATCGTCGGCGAGGTGACCGCGGAGGAGTGCGATCTGAGCGCGAGCACCGTCGCTCGGGTGAGTCCGTGAGCGCGTCCCAGTCCGCGGACGCCGAGGGCTCGGTCCGCGTACTGCCCCTGCTGGCGATGCTCGTCGGCGCCGCGCTCGGCGCGCTGGGGCTCCTGCTGCTTCCGGGGTCGCTACTGGGCGGCGTTCACGTCGCCGCGATCGGCGCCTCGCTGTTCCTCTCCGGCGCGGTCTCGACCCGACGGGTCGCGGCCCGGTTCGGTCTGTCGCCGGCGGACCAGCGCCGGTGGTCGCTGGCGTTCGCGACGCTCGCGGGGCTCCTCGCGCTCCTGTTCGTCGTGCTCAACTGGGCCACGTTCGAGGCCGGCGAGCCGATCGCGGAGTGAGCGGGATCGAAACGGGGTGACCTTAGGCGCCGCCGTCGCCGACGGATCCTCCGTGAACCGCGCGCTCGACCGCCGCTTCGAGGCGTTCGCGGGTGCGGTGGCTGGACTCGGCGTCGGTCCGGACCTCGATCAGGTGCGAGCCGTCCGCGTCGCGAGCCCGGGCGTACGCGTCGGCGAGGTCGCCGAGGGCGTCCGCGGCGGACTCGGCGGCGTCAGGTCGCGCGTCTATCCGCGCGTATTCGAGCCCGTGGAGGTCGGAAAGCGGCTCGAACGCGACGCCGTGCGGCGTCTTGAACGCCTCCGTGAACTCCGGTTCGAACGACTCGATCGGGAGCGCGTGGAAGATCCCGCCGCCGTCGTTGTTGATCAGCACGACCGTTACGTCGGCGTCGCAGCGCTCGACGGCGAGCAGGCCGTTGCTGTCGTGGTACAGCGCCAGGTCGCCGACGACGAGGGTGAGGTCGTCGGTCGTCGCCGAGCCGGCGCCGAGCGCGCTTGAGACGATCCCGTCGATGCCGGAGACGCCGCGGTTGCCGAGCGCGGTGACGCTCGTCGTCGTCGGGCCGACGAAGCGGTCGAGGTCGCGGACGGGCATCGAGTTGGAGACGAACAGCGTCGCGGGGTCGGGGAGCGCGTCGGCCACCGCGCGGAGCGCGTCGCCCTCGTGGAAGGGGACGGGCTCGTCGCCGTCGGAGGCGGTGGGAGCGTCGTCGCCCTCTCGGTCGTGGATCTCCCTCGCCGCTCGGTCGGCGTCCTCCCACTGCGCGCGCCAGTCGGGGTCGCTCCCGCCCCCGGGAACGAGCCGGGAGAGGCGGGCGCAGAGGCGGCTCGGCTCGGCGACCACGAGGTCGGTCGCCGCGAACTCGGCCTCGCGCCAGCGCCCGGCGGGGTCGACCTGGTACTGCTCGGCGCCCGTCTCGGCCAGGTACTTGCGGAGGCGCTTGGAGGTGGGCGACGCCCCGAGCCGGACGACGAGTTCGGGGTCGGCCCAGCCGGCGGCGGGGTTCGCGTCGCCGTCGTCTGCCTCCCCGGCGGATCCCTCCCCGACGGATCCCTCGCCGGCGACGGCGGCCGAGAGGTACGCGTCGTAGGCGCCGATCACGGGCGCGACCCGCGTGTGGCCGCCGAACCGCACGCCCGAGAGCGGGTCGGCGAGGACCGGGAACCCCGTCGCGTGCGACAGCGCCGTGACCGCCTCGGCGTCGAGCCCCGGCGGGTCCGCGGGGCCGGCGACGATCAGCCCGCGGTCGGTCGTCGCGAGCTCGTTGGCGAGCCGCTGGAGCTCCTCGTCGCCCGGCTCGGGGGATCCGGGCGTCACGTCCACGTAGGGGCCGTCGCGGCCGCTCTCGGCGACCGGGTCGAGGTCGGCGGGCACGTCACCCGAGACCGGCGTCGGCTCCAGCGGCTTCTTGAAGGGGACGTTGAGGTGGACCGGTCCCGGGTCGGCGCCCTCGGCGGTCCCGACGGCGCGGGCGACGGTGGTCCGGAGCGACCGGAGCGCGCGGTCATTCGGGGCGGGCTCGGGGAGGTCCTTGTAGAACCGGACGGCGTCGCCGTACAGCTTCTCTTGGTCGGCGGTCTGGTTCGCGCCCGAGTCGCGCAGCTCCGGCGGGCGGTCGGCCGTGAGCGCGAGCAGGGGGACGCGGGCCTCGCTCGCCTCCATCACGGCGGGGTGGTAGTTGGCGGCGGCGGTGCCGGAGGTGCAGATCAGCGGCGTCACCGTCCCGGTCCGGCGCGCCCGGCCCAGCGCGAAGTAGGCGGCCGAGCGCTCGTCGAGCTGGGAGAAGACGCGCAGGTCGTCGTTTCGCGCGGCGGCCATCGTCAGCGGCGTCGAGCGACTTCCGGGCGAGGCCACGACGGCGTCGACGCCCGCGGCGACGAGCTCGTCGACGAGGGCGCGCGCCCACAGCGTGTTCCGGTTCGGCGCGGTCATTGCGATCGTTTGGAGGTCGCGATTTAAATACTCCCGCGGGTCGGCCGCGGCGGATTCCGGCTACACCCGATCGAGCCGCGAGAGGCCGTGCCACACCGCGTCGACGAGGCGGTCCTCCCCTTCGCCCTCGGCGTCGGCCCAGCCGCGAGCGAGGGCGTCCTCGAGCACGGGGACCGGGTGGTTCTCGAAGTTGTTCATCCCGCGGAACGTCTCCAAGGCCTCGCGCTCGGGCTCGCCGAACGACTCGGGGTCGTCGCGTGCGGCGGCCTCGCCGCCGGCCTCCGCCTCGTCGAGGAACCCGAGGTCCGCGAGCGCGGCCGCCACCGCCGCGGCGGTCTCGCCGGTCAGCTCCCGGGTGTCGTCGGGCGCCTCGCGCTCCAGGAGAGTCACGTCGTACAGCTTGAACACCCGCTCTAACTCGTCGATCGGGGCGTCGTGGTCGTCGACGCGCACGTCGACCCACCGGTCGTTGCGCCCGTCGTACCCGCCCTCGGGCTTGGCGACGTACAGGGCCGCCGACTGCTCGCCGCGCTTGTCGCCGCCGGCCTCGTTGCCGGCATGGAGCGCCGCGATCAGCCGTTCCGGGAGCCCGCCGGCCGTCTCCTCGAACGCCTCGGCCATCGCGGTCAGCGTCTCGGCGTTCTCCAGGATGTTCCCCTGGACGGTGTAGTTCTCGCCCTGCAGGTCGCCCGCGTGGTCGTGACACTCGTCGCCGGTGAACGCGGCCACCGAGCCGTCGGCGCCGACGACGCCCACCTGTCGCGAGGGCGCCTCGTCGTCGGCGTCGGTGAGCTCGTCGACGACCGCGGCGGCGTCGCGACCCTCCCGCAGGAGGCCGAGCCCGTCGGGGCCGTAGGCGACGTTCGCGTAGCTCTGCGTCGCGATCGCGCCCGCGTCGGCGCTGACGAACGGCACGACGGCGCCGACGCCGACGAACTTCGACTGGACCGCGACGCCGACGGCGTCGGTCTCCGGGTCGCGCGCGGCGATCGAGAAGGTCGAGGGACGCGGATGCATACGAGTCTCGCCTCGGTCGCGGCGAGGATAAATCCGCCCGTAGCGGCGCGTCGCGCCGATTCCCGGTCGGGGTCGGCGGTGCCGGCCGTCACTTCCCGGTCGGGGTCGGCGCCCCCGGCCGTCACTTCCCGGTCGGGGTCGGCGGCCCCGGCCGTCACTTCTCGGTCGTTGGTTCGCCGGCCGTCACTCCGCCGGTTCGGGGCCGTCCGCGGGCGCCGCGTCCAGCACGCCGATCCGGTGCGCCTCCACGTCCTCGTAGGTCGCGCCCCACCCGCCGACGGACCGTCGGGTGTCCCCGTCGTCGACGACGATGGAGGCGGTCCCGGTCAGCGACATCACGCTCGGCTCGCGGTCGGCGTCGGCGTCGGCGCGGCCGTCGTCGACGCCGGTCTCGCCCTCGGCGTGCTCGGCGTCGACGACGGTACCGGAGAAGGTCACGGTCCGGTTGCTGTCGGTCTCGCGGCCCTCGATCTCGACGGCGAGGGGGTCGTCCCCGCGGAGCCGGTCGCGGTTCTCCAAGAGGAACTGACGGATGTCGGCGTACTGCTTCGGCGACCCCGCGTCGCTCTCGTAGACGACGGGCGAGGAGAGCCACGTGAAAAGCAGGAAGTGCCAGAAGAAGACGTACGTGAACGACCGGTTGCGTAAGATTAGCCCGTAATCCTCGATCGCGGCGGGGTTCGGAGCGAACGCGGTGCGTCGCAAGTCGGAGGTGAGCACGAACGGCGCGGGCCGCGAGAGGCTGTGCGCGACGCTCACGGCGCCCCGGTAGTCGTCCTCGTCGAGGGGGTCGTCGCCGTCGCGACGGAGGACCGTGACGTTGACCGTGACGCCGCGGTCGCGGGCGTCGGCGAGGTCGCTCCGCAGGGCCTCGAACTGGTCGCGGGTGAGCGTCGCGTGGACCTGGATGTCGGCGTCGCGGACGAAGGTGCGGGCCGCCTCGAGCACCGTGTCGAAGCGCTTGACGATGCTGACCGTCTGGGTGTCCAGCGTCGGGCGCTCGTAGCGCTCCTCGATCTCCGCGGCCGCCGACTCGAACGCGCTCGCGCGCTCGGTGAGCCCGGTGACGATCGTCTCCGGGTCGGTCGCGCGCGCCTGGAACGTCTCCTGTTCGTACAGCTCCACGTAGCCGAGGTCGTCGAGGTCGCGCAACACGTCGTAGATCCGGGCGTCCGGCACGTCGCTGGCCTGCGCGACCTCCGTCGCGGACGCGGTCCCCAGTTCCAGCAGCGTGACGTACGCGTTCGCCTGATAGTAAGAGAGATCCGCCGCCTGGAGCGTCTCCAGGAGTTCCTCGGTGTCCATGTCGATCTTTTGACTACCCGCGTGTATAAAAGACACCGAGACGGACCGGTCCGGGTCGGGCGGGCGTGACCGGAGCCGCCGACCGGCTCCGAAACGGGCTCACTCCACGTCAGGGTACGGGACCGGCCCTTCCAACAGCGGGTCGTCGGTCGCCGCCATCCACGACTCCAGCTCCTCGCGGAGCCGGTCGAGGGCGTCGGCGTGGGCGGGGTCGGGGTCGCTCGCCGCCGCCGCCGGCTCGAACGGCTTCTTGTCGGAGGCGAGGTTCTCCGACTCGTCGGGATCGGCCTCGAGGTCGTACAGCTCCTCGGTCGGGCGCTGCGGGACGTGGAACCGCTCGTGGACCTCGCGGCCGGAGGCGGTCGGCGCGACGTCCATCGGGACGAACACCTTCGGGAGCACCGAGAAGTTCCGGACGTACTTGTACCGCTCCGTCCGGATCGCGCGGATCGGGTTGTACCGGTCGTGCCAGGTCATCTCGGCGAAGATCCGGTCGCGCCCCTCGTGCGGCTCGCCCCGGAGCAGCGGCGCGAACGACTCCCCCGACGCCTCCGCCGGCGGGTCGACGCCGAGGAGATCGAGCATCGTCGGCGTGAAGTCGACGTTGGTGACCAGGGCGTCGTGGACGTCGCCGCCCTCGACCGAGCCCGGTTGGTGAACCAGGAGCGCGGTCTCGATCCCGGCGTCGTAGCAGGTGCCCTTCGCGCGCGGCATCGCGAGCCCGTGGTCGGTCGTGAACACGAACACCGTCTCCTCCGCCAGCCCGGCGTCGGCGAGTGACTCGCGGTACCGGCCCACCGCCGGGTCGAGGACCTCCGAGATGACCGCGTTCAGGTCGGCGGCGTCCTCGCGGACCCCGGGTTCGTCCGGGAGGTACGGGAAGTCACCGAGGTCGACCGCGTCGGGGTCGGCGCCGTCGTACGTCTCGTCCGGCAGGTACTCGCGCCGGAACGGGCGGTGCGGCTCCTCGATGCCGATCGAGACGAAGAACGGCTCGTCGGCGTCGGCGCGCTCCGCGAAGAAGTCGTCCACCACGTCCACGAGGTCGAGCGCGCGCTTTGTCCCGCTGTCGACGTAGTCGTAGCCGAGCCGCTCGGGCTCGTCGGGGACCTCGTGCTGGAACCCCAGGAGGGCCGTCTCGTACCCCGCCTTCCGGAGGTGTTTCGGGAGGGTCTCCCAGTCGTCGCCGAGCGACCATCCCATGTGCGCGAGCCCCATGACGCCGTTCTCGTGGGGGTAGTACCCGGTCATCATGCTGGACCGGCTCGGCGAGCACTGCGGGGCCGTACAGAAGCTGTTCGCCATCCGGGCGCCGTCGGCGGCGATCCGGTCGATGTTGGGCGTGTCGACGTCGGCGCCGTAACAGCCGAGGTGCTGGCCGAGGTCGTGACAGTGAACCAAGACGAGGTTCGGGCGGTGCGACGGGTCGGAGGCGGAGTCGGCTCCGGCTGCCATGTCCTCGATACTCCGGGATGAGCCAATAAAAAACCGTGATCGCGTTTCGGGACGGGGTCGGTTGTAGTTAGTAACTATAGCAGTAATTAATAAGCAAATTTGAAGTGAGTGGGCCGACAGGGTTGGAACGACATGTCCGATGATCGATCCTGTACTACGCGGCGGGACGTACTGAAGACGACCGGCACCGCGTCGGTGCTCGGGAGCGTTGCGCTCGCCGGCTGTTCCGGCGACGGCGGCGACGGCAGTGACGGTTCGGACGGTTCGGACGGGTCCGACGGCAGCGACGGCTCGGACGGGTCCGACGGAGGCAGCGGCGGGAGCCTCGAGATCACCGGCGTCTGGTCCGGCGGCGAACAGGAGTCGTTCAGCAAGGTGATGGACCACGTGGAGGAGTCGACCGGCACGAGCCTCGAGTACTTCCCGCGCGACACCGACAGCCTGCTCACCGGCACGCTGATGGACTACGAGTCCGGCGTCGCCTCCGCCGACATCGTCGTGATGCCCTCGCCCGCGCGGATCATTTCGGACGCGCAGAACGGGCACCTCGCGCCGGTCGGCGACGCCTGGGACGCGGAGAACTTCGCGGTCGACCCGTCGCGGGTGACCGTCGACGGCGAGGTGTACGCCGCGCCGTTCAAGATGGACCTCAAGCCCGGCTTCTGGTACCGGAAGTCGTTCTTCGACGAGCACGGCCTCTCCGAGCCGGAGAGCTGGGACGAGTTCATGACGCTGCTCGACGAGCTCGCGGCGATCGAGGGGGTCGACGCCCCGATCGCCTCCGGGAACGGGACCGGGTGGCCGCTCAGCGACCTCACCGAGGGCTTCTTCATGCGGCAGGACGACGGCGCCGCACTCCAGCAGGGCCTCATCGACGGCGACGCCTCCTTCACCGACGACCGGATCGCGACCGCCTTCGACGAGATCAAGACCCTCCACGAGGAGGGGTACTTCAGCCAGACGCGCGACTTCGGCGTCCAGTACGAGTACTTCTGGGACAACAGCCTCCCGCTGTACTTCATGGGCTCGTTCACGCCGGCCCAGGACGCGGTCCAGGACCCGTCCGACCTCGGCGTGTTCCGGCTCCCGGGCGTCGACGGCATCTCCTCGTCGGTCAACTGGTTCACCGTGCCGGCGTACTCGGACAACGTCGACGCGGCCCGCGAGGCGCTGAGCTCGTTCGTCTCCGCAGAGGGCCAGCAGGTGTGGGTCGAGGACGGCGGGTTCATCGCCTCCAACACCGAGGTGCCGGACGAGGCCTACGAGATCGAGGTCATGGCGAACCTGCCGGACCTCGCCGCCGAGGTGACGGTCGTGCCCGACCTCGACGACGCGCTCGGGAACCCGTTCCAAGAGGAGTTCTGGTCGGTGCTCAAAGGGCTGTGGGCCTCCCCGGACACGGCGACCGAGGACATCGTCAGCCCGCTCGACACCGCCCACCAGGAGACGCTGGATAACTGACGATGGAGTCGACGTCGACCGCGGACGACCGGGGCGACCGGGGCGACCGCCGCGGGGAGCTCGCCCGGATGTTCGACCCGGAGGAGATCCGGCGCCGGAACCTCGTCTCGCTCGGGATGGACGTGCTCATCCTCGCGACGACCGGCCTCCTCGTAATCCTGTTCACCAAGGGCCTGTGGCCGGCCGTCATCGGAGCGATCCCGATCGCGGCGCTCCTGTACTTCGGATGGGCCTCCTCGAAGGCGTTCTTCGTCGCGCAGGTGCTCGCGATCGGCGTGACGCTGCTCGCCACCGCGACCGGCGTGCTGCCGTACTGACACGAGGGGATTCGGGAGGTCACGTTTTCGTCCCGCCGATCGGACTCGCGTTTTGCTTGAGTCAGGCGCAACGGGTTTGCTTGGGTCAGGCACAGCCGTGCGTGATCGCGCGAGTGAGTCTCACACGGTGGTCGAGTGGTTGCTTATAAGTCGGATCGTCGCGGAGCCGGCGGGTGTTTATGAGCGGTCGTCGCCGTTGCTCACCCTCTTTTAAATACCCTCACGTGTCCACAGATCTGCACTACCGGCTCCCGCCATCACTCACCGCCGTTTCATGCACTGGGTGACGGGGCGTGGGACGCGATCTGTCGTGGAGATCGCCAAGGCCTCCGGCTAGAATTCGAGGCCGACGGCGTCGCGGTCGGGTCGGATCGGGCTCGTCGGGTACGGCGGCGACGCCTCGGGGTCGTTGAACGGCCGGGGGGCCACGTCGTTGGGCGCGCCGGGGTAGAAGAGCGCGGCGAGCGTCTGGATCGCGGTCCGACCGCTGGCGAGCTCGAACTGGCCGCCGCCGTACAGCTCGATCCCCCGTTCCTCGCAGTACGCGATCGTCTCGAACAGCGATTCGAGGGTGCCGAACCGGGAGGGCTTGATGTTGCACCACCCCGGCTCGACCGGGAGCAACTCGAGGCTCTCGACGCCGTCGATCGGGTAGTCGAAGGAGAGCCGGTCCGCCTGCGGCTCGACGAGCGGGCGCGTCTCGGGCGTGAACGCGGCGTCCTCGACGATCGCGGCCGGGAACGCGGCGAACACGTCGCGGTACAGCTCGGGGTCGGCCTCGACGTCGACGTCGGTGTCTTCGTACCAGCCCTTGAGGTCCAAAATGCGGACGGCGTCGGTCTCCCTGAGCGTCACGAACGCCTCCTCGGGCCAGTCGGGCGTCGGGTCGAGCTTGAACTCCAGGTCGTCGTCGAGCGCGAGCAGCTCCTCGACGCGGGCGGTCGTCGGCGGCTCTCCCAGCCGCGTCGAGACGACGAACCGGACCGGATCGGGGTCGATCCCGAGGTATTCGCCGAGCGACTCCCCGCGTTGCCGGAGCGCCAGGTCGAGCGCGGCGCTCTCGACTGCCCACCGGCGGTAGTTGCGGAAGTACTCCCGTTCGGGCGGCTTGTGCGCGAAGAGATCGATCTCGTCTAAACGGGCCGACAGCCCGTCGATCGTCCACTCCCCCTCGATGTCGATCGGGTCGGTCCCGACGAGCGCGGCGTGGTCCTCGGTCTCGTACGTCACGTCCTCGCCGCGGCCGATGACCCCGTCGCCGGTGAGACGGAACTCGGTGGTCGTCCGCTCGAACCCGCTGGTCGTTTTCCCGGTGTACCGGCGCCGGTCCACCGATTCGATCGTCACCGAGAGGTCCGCGATCCGCTCGTACGCGCTCATGGCGTCCCCGACGGTCCGCGGGGACTTAAACGGAGGACGCCGTCGACGGCGTCAGTGGTCAGGTCCGCTCCCCGGTTCGGAGCTGACACCGGAGCGTCGCGACCCGCGTCGCGAGCGCCCAGAACAGCGGGATCACGGTGAGCGCGACGGCGCCGGCGGCCGCGACCTGCAGCACGGTCGTCGTGAACCACGGCTCGGCGTCGGGATAGGGGATCGACGTGTGGGTCACCTCGCCGATCACGGGGATGAAGTAGTCCATCAGGAGGTCGACCGTGTACCACGCGGTCGCGACCCCCACCGCCTTCAGCGGGAAGTCCGTGATCCGGTGGAGCACGAACGCCTGCACGACCATCCCGAGGTGGCTCACGAAGAGGAACGCGTACATCGCGGGCCCCGAGTTCGCGAGGAACGCGGGGTAGAAGACGACGAGCACGTACGGGGTCCAGAGCCCGAGCTTGACGTTCCCGAAGAAGGCGAGCGCCGCGAGCGTGTCGCTCGACCGCCCGAGCGCCCACGCCGCGAGCGCGACCGCGATGAGGAGCGTCGCGCCCGGGCTGTCGGGGATGAAGGGCCACATCTCGACCGGGAGCTCGCGGAACTGGAACCGGTAGTACCAGAAGCCGAACGCGGTGCCGAGGAGGTTGACGGCGACGATCACCCAGACGAGCCGGAAGGCGACGTCTTCCAGCGCCTTCGGAAGCGGGGCGAGCCACCGCGGCAGCGACTCGCGGTCCGGGGGATCGCGGCCGAGCGCGCCGACGATGTCCATACGGTCGGCTCGGACCGCCCGGTCAAAGCCGTGGCGGTCGCGGATCGGTAACGGCGGGGGACGGTGGGGCGAAGGAGAAACGGCGGGAGTCCGGGACGAAAAGGGCTATGGGTCCCCGGCGGGAAGGCGACGGTATGCGCCCGCGAACGCTGCTCGCGCTGCTCCTCGTCGTCCCCCTCGTGGACGCGCTGTTCCTGATCGTCGTCGCGACGCGTCTCGGGTGGGCGGTCACCGTCGCGCTCGTCGTGTTGACGGCCGTTCTCGGGATGCTCCTCCTCCGCGCCGAGGGGCGCGCGACGCTCGCGCGGGTCCAGCGCAAACTGGCCCGCGGCGAGCCCCCGACCGACGAACTGCTCGACGGCGGCCTGTTGATCGCCGCCGGCGCGTTCCTGCTCACGCCGGGGCTCGTCACCGACGCGGTCGGGTTCCTGCTCGCGCTCCCGCTCTCACGGGTTCCGATCCGCATGGCCCTCAAGAAGTACGTGGTGATCCCGTACCTCGACAGCGAGACCGGCGGGTTCACGACCGGCAACGTCTACATCGGCGGGTTCCCCGGCGGCGACGGTGACGGCGCCGGCGGCGGATTCACGATGGGCGGCGGCGCCGGATTCGGCGGCGGGAACTGGGACTTCGGCGGCGGCGACTTCGATCAGGGCGATTTCGGCGACGAGTTCGACGGCGGGAACGCCGGCGGTGACGCCGACGGCGACCGCTTCGACGATCCGGACCACGCGGACGACGTCGTCGACGTGGACTTCACGGTTGAGGACGACGAGTCGGAGCGGACCGACTGAGGCGCGCCTTCTGCGGGCGTTCTCCCTCCCCGTGAGCCGTTTCCGGCGCGATCTGAAACCGACCGCCTGCGGGCGATTCGCGAAAGGAAACCCTTAAAATCCTACCAGCGCAACGAACGAATGCGCTCACCTGGGCCAATAGCTCAGTCAGGTTGAGCGCTCGGCTGATAACCGGGAGGTCCACGGTTCAAATCCGTGTTGGCCCACCTACTGCGCGTCCGGTCTTCGACCGGGCGGGATTGGTGGGCTGGGACTCCCCAGCCACCCAATTTCGGTATTCTAACACTCCTGAGATGAGAGTGCAAAATCAGAGGACGTATCGCAGTTTTAGATAGCTCTCCGTCCGATCAACGAGCTCGAGTTAGAGGATGATTGGATCTGTTCGTGTGAGGATCTGCTGAGGGGTCGAAGGGATGTACGTGGTAGACTGCGACGTGAAGCAGTTAATCAACAACGAGAATATGAGTCGATAAATCGCTCTCCTTCGTCATAATATTCTATCACTCCGCGGTTTCGGAGCTCTAAAATATGTTCTCGGACTGTCGTCCGTGGCATTTATTGGATATACAACTGTTCTTGTTGGTAAATGTCAATTCCTGATTATGCAGAACACATTGACACCGACTTCTGGAAACCCATCTGGGATGGCGTGGTAGAAACTTTAGACATGCTTGATACGCAGTACCAGTCAATCAATCGGTCCGTCATCGAGATCGCCGTTTTGCACTTACATATGACGAATAATATTCTGTATTCAAAAACGGGCCGTGGTCCTGTTGATATGGATTCAATGTATAACGAGCCATATGTTTTTTCTGGAGATTGTGAAGACCAAAGTGTTCAGTTGGCATCAGCGTACAAACATGCGGGATACAGATGCTTGTTAGTCGCTATTCTGGATGCGAACGATTCTAACGGACACCTGCTTGTACTAGTTGAGAATCCGCTTAATTCTCAAGCGGAATTTGAACGCCAATTGAGGCAATTCTATATGTCTATTCATACCCCTGCTGTACCAACGGGTAAGACGAAATACTTCGGTGAAGAGTGGTATATTGCCGACCCAGTCAACAGTATGTTTATCGGTGATGTAACCTCGTCTGGGATGTATATCGACGGAGACCCAAGCGGTTACTTTGAATTTGTGAACGAACTACAGGTCGAGAAGGTTTGAGGTACGGTAAATATATGAATAAAGTCGGGGCTCCCAGTCGCATATAGCTCAATACAAAACGTAGAGTAACATGGTAGAGACAACCTCTCCGCATCATCAAGAATGGAGCTCAGATCTCGCTCTCATTCTATCAGTCCCGATCCTGCTTACATCAATTCTTTTCTTCACACCAACCAGCCTCCAACAGCAACTCGCACTCAGACCAACCGATCCACAGTGGTACACGGTGTTTACGGCGGCGTACGTCCATGCGGGCGTTGACCACCTCCAGAGTAACGTCGTCGGATATCTCCTCGCGGTGAGCTACGCATATTGGCTCTGTCTCCACACTCGTCGACGCCGATGGTTCAGGCGGACGACGGTCGGCCTGCTGATCGTGACGCCGATCGTGGTCAACGGGGTCGATCTGCTGCTCTTCGGTACCTACCTCCCCGAGATCGAGGGACTTTCTCGCGGCTTCTCTGGTGTCGTCGGCGGGTTTGGTGGGTTCCTGTTGGTCGCGTTCGTGGTCGCCGTTCGCGATACCTACAACTCGGAACTCGCGCAGATCGTCGGTGTCGCGCTCGTCCTGCTGCTGTTGCAGCTGATCGACGTGGTGTATGCCGGAATGGTACGGCCACTCGTTGCCGGGCTCGTCACGTTCGGGATTGTCATGCAGGTGATTGGGGTCCTCTACGAGCGTGGGTGGGAAATTCCGGTCATCGAAGCATCACCGCGGACGCTCGCACTTCGCGCCATTTCTGGGACGCTTGTGCTGAGTGTGTTAGCGATTCTGGTGCTCCAAATGTTTCCGGGGACTCTGGTGGAAGGCGGGACGTTCGTGAATATCGTCGCTCATGGAGTGGGATTATTGACTGGGATCGTGTTATCTACGACAGCCACAAAAGTGAGTACACAGCGCTGACAAGAGCTAAGGACGGAAGTTAGTATTCTAGTCACTACTAAAGATCCAGTTGTGGCAGACGGATTACGAAGATAATAGTGATAGCTATTGACCCTAGCGCCGAAAAGATCAAAAGTATAAATCCAGCAAGTTGTTCAGTGTTTGCCCCAAGAGACGCTGCAGTCTGTACAATCCCGGCTAGAAGGAAGAAAACAAATTCGTAATGTGTAGTAGCTCGTTGTCGAACATCTGATTGGATGCTATTATTTATATTAGAAGGCGAATGATGAAAAGTATTTGATCGGCCTTGGAGAAAAATCGCTGTAATTAGATAACTACCAGCTAGAAGCTGCAAATTCACTCTACCGTAGTATCCCAATGTAAATGGCAAAGGCGCAAGCAACAAGACAAATCCCACTGGTGCCAATTGTGAAAAGTAGCTCAAATACTCGTCTTTGTATTCTTGATAAGATCCTCTTTCATCATACGGCTCAGAAAACGCGTCCACATCTGTAGTTGCGCCCCAGATCATATCACCAATACTTTCGATCAGATTGTCAAATTGTTCTATATATTCTGTTGCTGTTACCCACGCCAGAAACAAGAATAAGATTCCCACTGACCATTTGATAAATGTGGGATTCAGGATGTCTAGGTTGACAAGTTCAATCAGATCAAATTGAGCTAAAACCACTGTAATAAATGAGAATATAAACAATGAGAAGGTGAATATAATTACAATAGCAGCCCCCCCAAACACATCATACAATATCCTAATTACGGCAGACCGGATCACATTTCGTATCTTCTTGTCATTTTCTGGATCCACGGGAAGGTCGCTATCATGTTCTGCCATAATTTTCGGATAGTTATTATATCCTACTCAGAGTAATTATAAACAACTTTTTTGTCTGTCGAAATACACTTTTTGTTTTTACGATCCGCTGAGAAGCTAGTTTTATATTGTAGTCAGATCGGTGATCGGCGTCGACCTCGTCAGTGTCGGCTTCGCACTCGTTTCAGGTGCGAACGTCCACGCCCGCCAGCTCCCGCGCGAGGTACTCCGCGATCGACACGTCTTCCTCCTCGACGAACCGGGCGACCTCCTCGCCGTCGGGGGTCTCGACGACGACCGTGGGGATCAGCTCGATCCCGTACTCGTCGACGCCCTCGCCCTCTTTGCCGGTTGGGCCCTTCGTCACCGGGAAGTGTTCGATGCGGTCGTCGGGGACGCCGGCCGCGGCGAGCGCCGCGCCGAAGGTCGGGAGCTGTCGCTGACAGTCGCCACACCAGTCGCCGCCCCACACCTTGAACCGGTAGTCGTCGGCCGCGAGCGCGTCGAGGACGGTCTGGTCGAAGTCGTCGGCGTCGGGGGCGTTCGGGGCGCCCTCGAAGTCGGGATCGAGCGTTTCGAGCGTCATACCCGGTCGTACGCCGGCGACGCTTGTAAACGCCGCGTCGGTGGCAACGGGTCGGTGGGGTCCTTCGGACGCGTTTTGCCGGTGTCCGCCGGGCCTTTGGGCGGCGCCCTCCTCGGGTTGCACATGGACGACGACGCGTTGGACACGCTCGGCTCGCCGCTCGTGCGGGTCGACTCACCGCCGGAGACGACGGTGGCGGCGAAGGTCGAGTCGCGCAATCCCGGCGGCTCCGCGAAGGACCGCCCGGCGCTGTACATGATCGAGGCGGCCGAAGAGTCGGGCGAGCTGACGCCCGGCGACGGGATCGTCGAGCCCACCTCCGGCAACACGGGTATCGGGCTGGCGATGGTCGGCGCGGTGAAGGGGTACGACGTGACGCTCGTGATGCCGGAGGGCAAGTCGATCGAGCGCCGGCGGCTCATGCGCGCGTACGGCGCCGACGTGGAGCTCGTCGACGGCGACATCTCCGACGCCAAGGCGCGCGCCGACGAGCTCGAACGCGACGCGGGCATGGTCCAGCTCCGCCAGTTCGAGAACCCCGCGAACCCCCGGGCCCACTACGAGACGACCGGCCCGGAGGTCCTCGATCAGGTCGGCGACCGCACCGTCGACGCCCTCGTCGCGGGGGTCGGCACGGGCGGGACCATCACCGGGATCGGGCGGCGGCTTCGCGAGGCGTTCCCCGACGTGCGGATCGACGCGGTCGAGCCGAGCGACAACGCCGTGCTCTCGGGCGGCGAGCCCGGAAACGACCGGTTTCAGGGGATGGGTCCGGGGTTCGTCGCGCCGAACCTCGACACGAGCCTGATCGACGAGGTGCACACGGTCGACATCGACAGCGCCGAGGCCGAGTGCCGCCGGCTCGCGCGCGAGGAGGGGCTGCTCGTCGGGCAGTCCTCCGGCGCGTCCAACCTCGCGGCCAAAAATGTCGCCGAGGAACTCCGCGAGTCGGGCGACTTCGCCGGCGACGAGCCCCTCGTCGTCACCGTGTTCTGGGACAGCGGCGAGCGCTACCTCACCGCCGGCACCTTCGGTGCCTTCGACGCCTGAGGGTCCGCCGGCGTCACAGCGACTGGAGGGCGCGGTCGTGTGCGAAACCCGTCTTCTAGTGGCGGGTCAGTCCGACACGGCCGATCGGTACCGACTGATCTGATCGATAGCGGGAGCGTGTCCGTCGAGACGGCGATGTGGTTGTTTATAAACCGGATCGGGGTGTCGCTGTCGGTTGTTTATGAGTGATCGAGGTGCCCGTGCATGGGCGGTGAAGACCTCCAAGGACTCAGCCGCGAGGCTGTACGACGACGCGATCGCTTATAAACCGCTGAGCGACGCGGACGAGACCTCCAAAGCCCCAGCCGTGAAGCGGGCGCACGCTCGCTGCGCTCTTCGGTCGCTCACTTCGTTCGCTCCCTGCGGTGCTTGCGTTGCCTGCGCCCGCTTCACGGCTGCCCCTTTGAGTCCCACCCACCCGCAACCGCACAGCACCTCACGCCTCCCCAGCCTCGCCGCTCGCGCTTAAAAGCGCTCGCGGCGTCCCTCGCGCGTGCTCCTCGGCCGCGAAGCGGCCTCGGAGGCACGCGCCGGCTGCATTGTTCTTATAAGCGGTCGGCGGCGCCGCTCACGGGTGTTTACATCCTGTGTATCCACCACCGATCTGCAACACTCCCGCTATCGCTCATCGCTGTGAGCTTCCACCTCGGTTCGCTGTGACCTACCGGAACCGGACTCGGCCCGTCACACCGTCAGTTCGAGTTCGTCGAGGTCGGTCGTCTCGGAGTTACGTTTCGTCGCCGGACTCGTCGGCGGCGGTCGCGTCGTCGTCGGATTCCGCGTCGCCCGCGTCGTCGGCCGCAGCCGCCTCCTCGGCGTCGGTGATGTGCGCCTCGGTGCTCACGCTCTCCAGATCGACGCCGACCTCCTCGGCGACCGCGTCGAGGACGGCCCGCTGTTCTGCCATCTCGTTTTCGAGCCGCTGAACTCGTTCGGAGGTGTCGAGCACTGTCGACTGCGTCGTCTCGACCTCCTCGCGGAGCTCGTTGATCTTCTGGTACGTGCGCTCCGCCTTGTCGGCGAGCGTCTGGATCTTCTTCGCCGTGTCCCCGAATCCCATACCGGTCGATCGAATCCGAGGTACGTGGGCCTTTCCGTTCGCCGCGGCGGCACACCGCTCCGGCCTCGCCTCCGACGAGTCCGTGGCCACGCTCCGGCCTCGCCTCCGACGGTGGACTTTTGCCCGAACCGCCCGAAGTAACGGTATGAGCGTCGAACGCGTCCTGTTGACGAACGACGACGGGATCGACGCCGTCGGCCTCAGAGCGCTCTACGACGCGCTCGCGGCCGACTACGACGTGGTGGCGGTCGCGCCGACCGAGGATCAATCGTCTACCGGGCGCACCCTCTCCGACGGGGTCGACATCGCGGACCACGAGCTCGGCTACGCCGTCGACGGCACCCCGGTCGACTGCGTCGTCGCGGGGCTCGACGCGCTGGTCCCGGACGCGGACCTCGTGGTCGCGGGCTGTAACGAGGGGGCGAACCTCGGGGCGTACACCCTCGGGCGGTCGGGGACCGTCTCCGCCGCGGTCGAGGCCGCCTTCTTCGGCGTGCCCGCGGTGGCGACCTCGATGTACGTCCCGGGCGGCGACGACTGGTGGAAGCGGGAGCTGGAGCCGGCGGAGTTCGAGCACGCGACCACCGCGACCCGCTACCTCGTCGCCGAGGCGACCGCGACCGGGGCGTTCGACCGCGTGGACTACCTCAACGTCAACGCCCCAATCGCGGGCGCGGACGACGGGTCCGACCCCCCCGCGCCGATGCGCGTCACCGCGCCCTCGCCGTGGTACGGGATGGAGGCGGCCCACGACGGGAACGGCCGCGTCACCTTCTCCGACCCGATCTGGGGGAAGATGAACGCGGGCGACGTGCCCGACCCGGTCGGCACCGACCGCCGGGCCGTCATCGACGGGGAGGTCTCGGTCTCGCCGCTGTCGGTCCCCCACGCCGCGGAGCCGGACGCGGGGATCGACGAGCTGGCGGCCGCGTACGGGCGCGCGACCGAGAACGCTCAGAAATAGCTCCGCAGACCGCCGCGACTACTCCTCGTCGGCGCTGACGGTGACCTTCGCCTCGCTGACCACGCGGTCGCCCATCTCGTAGCCGGGCTCGTACACCTCGTGGACGGTCCCCTCCGGCTGGTCGCTCTCGACCCGCAACATCACCTGATGGCGGGCGGGGTCGACCGCCTCTCCGGGGTCGGGGTCGATGGGTTCGACGCCCTCGTCGGCGAGCACCTCGTCGAACTTCTCCAGCGTCGACTCGACGCCGGGGCGGAGGTCGCTCCCCTCCTCCTGGTCGAGCGCGCGCAGGAGGTCGTTGCGGACCGGGGTGATGCGCTCGACGAGCGCCTCCGAGGCGCGCTCGCGGATCTCGTCCTGCTTCCGCTTGGCGCGCTGCTTGTAGTTGCTGAAGTCGGCCTTCACGCGGGCGAGCTTGCTCGTCAGCTCCTCTACCTCCTCCTCGGCGTCGAGGAGGTCCTCGCGCGTCTCGGCGAGGTCCGCCTCCAGCGCGGCGACCTCCCGGGCGAGCGCCTCGTCGTGCTCGGCGACCGCGGCGGCCAGCGCCTCGCGGTCGCCGGGGGCGTCGGCGTCGCTCCCTTCCCCGGCGGTCGCCTCCGCCGTGCCGTTCGCGCTCGCCGCGTCGGCCGCGGCGTCGTCGGGGGACTCGACCTCGACGTCGACGGCGTCGTCGTCGCTCATGTCCGATCGAAGTCGGTCGGCGTGCATAAGCGTTGCAGAACGGAGCGGGGCGATGCCGGCCGACCCGGGACGGCTCTGGGGGCGCGCGCTCGCGACGACTACTGCCCGGCCGACAGCGCCGTGACGACGCCGTTCGTCCAGCCGAAGCCGTACTGGAGGTCGTACTCGCCCGGATCGGCCGCCTCGCCGACCGAGCGAACGTCGTACTTCTCCGCCATGCGCCCGGTCTCCTCGAAGGAGCTTCGCACGAGGTCGAGCCACCGGCCCGCGATCTCGTCGGCCAGGGCGTCGTGGCCGTACCGCCGGAGCCCGGCGACGGCCATCCACTGGAGGGGCGCCCAGCCGTTCGGCGCGTCCCACTGTTCGCCCGTGTCCTCAAGGGTCGTCACCAGCCCGCCGGGCCGCAGGAAGTCGTCGCGGAGCCGGTCGGCGACCGCCGCCGCGCGGTCCGGCGTCGCGGCCCCGGTGAACAGGGGTACGACGCCGGCGAGGGTGAGCCGCTCTGAGGGGCGCCCGTCGACCCAGGCGTAGTCGACGTAGAACCCCGCGTCCGGGTCCCAGCAGTACCGGTTTATCGCCGTCCGGCGCCGCGCGGCCAGGTCGGCGTACCGCTCGCCGGCCTCGGGCGACCCGACGCGGGGGAGCCACTCGGCCAGCGCCGACTCCATCCCGAACAACACCGCGTTGAGGTCGACCGGCACCAGCTCCGTCGTCCGGATCGAGGTGAGGTCGTCGCCCGCCAGCCACCGCGAGCTGAAGTCCCACCCGGACTCGCAGGCGGCCCGGAGGTTCCGGAACAGCGCCGGTCGGTCGTCGACCGGGACCCGATCGGCGACCCGCCGGTCCTCGAGGTGCGACTCCGGACGCGGGCGGGCGCGGTCGTCCCAGTAGCGGTTGAGGACCGCGCCCGCCGGGAGCCCGACGGTCCGCCGGTGGGCCGCGGCCCCCTCGGCGTCGGCGACGCGGTCGCGCCCGTCCATCCAGAAGCCGTGCTCCGTACGGAGCGCGCCGACGTGAGGCTCGACGGCGTCGAACCCCTCCTCCCGCTCTAACACCCGGAGCATGCGGTAGAACAGCGGGACCTGCGACCGGCTGTCGTAGTACGCCCGGTTCCCGAGCGGGACGAACCCGAACCGGTCGATCAGCGACGCGATGTTCCCGGCCATCCCCGCAACGAGGTCGGTCCGGTCGGCCGCGGCCAGCCCCTCCGCCGTGAAGTAGCTGTCCCAGTAGTACATCTCCCGGAAGCGCCCGCCGGGGACGACGTGGGGGTTGGGGAGGCCGACGAGCGTCGACCCCGCCCCGCCGGCGTCCTCGAACGTCCGGGTCAGCGCCCCCCACAGCGACGAGACGTGTTCCGCCATCGACCGCGAGGCCGCGAGGTCCGGCGACGCTCCGACCGGCTCCGGCAGCTTGAACTGGTCGTCGACGAACGACGCCAGGTCGAAGTCGGGGTCGTCGCGGCGCGCCAGGTACCGCTCGAACACGAGGTCCGGCGACGCGCGGGGCTCGGCGTCGACGATCCGCTTGTCGTCGTCGAAGAGGTCTCGACGCTGTACGGCGCGGAAGAGCTCGCCGGAGATCTGCGGGAAATTGCTGTAGTCGAAGAGACCGGAACTCATCCTCGACACGTAGTGAAAGGATTGATAAGTAATTATTGAATCGACCGGAAACCGAGCGATCCGAACCCGTTGTCGGCCGTCTCTTCATCAATGGACGATGATTAATTATAAGTGCAGTAAATGAGTATCGGCGGGTAGTTGATGACTCGCATTAGCATGCGGTCCGTGAGCAAGTACTTCGACGGGGGTGACACGGTCGCGAACTACAAGCTGGACATGGAGATAGACGACGGGGAGTTCGTCGTGTTCCTCGGTCCGTCCGGCTGCGGGAAGACGACCGCGCTCCGGATGATCGCCGGGTTAGAGGACCCGTCCGACGGGGAGATCTACTTCGACGACGACCGCGTCGACGGCACGCCGCCGGCCGACCGGAACGTCGCGATGGTGTTCCAGAACTACGCGCTGTATCCCCACATGACCGTCCGGGAGAACATCGAATACCCGCTGAAGGTCAGGGGCGTCCCGCCGGAGGAGCGCGACGAGCGCGTCGCGCAGGTCGCCGAGCTGTTGCACATCGAGGACCAGCTGTCGAGCGACCCCGGCGAGATCTCCGGCGGGCAGCGCCAGCGGACCTCGCTGGCGCGGGCGATCGTGCGAGAGCCCTCGGTGTTCCTGCTCGACGAGCCGCTCAGCAACCTCGACGCCAAGCTCCGCTTAGAGATGCGCTCCGAGCTCAAGCGGATCCAGAACGAGCTCGGGATCACGACCGTCTACGTCACGCACAACCAGGAGGAGGCGATGAGCATGGGCGACAAGATCGTCGTGTTGAACGACGGGACGATCCGCCAAGTCGCCGAGCCCCAGGAGCTGTACCGGCGGCCCCGGACCACCTGGGTCGCGAAGTTCATCGGCTCCCCGCCGATGAACCTCTTCGAGGGGGCGAACAATGACGGCACCGTCCAGCTCGACGGGGGGAACTCCCTGCCGACGACCGCGGAGACGTCGTCGCCGACCGTGTCGCTCGGGGTCCGCCCGGAGGACATCGCGCTCTCGACGGAGCCGCCGGACACGGACTGGACCGTGCCGGGCACGGTCAAGACGGTCGAACCGCTCGGGGAGTACGTCCTGGTCAACGTCGAGGTCGGCGGCTCCGTGGTGAACGTCAAGGTTTCCCACACCGACGCGGGGCCGGGCGACCCGGTGCACCTCACGTTCGACCCGGAGGACGCGTACCTCTACGACGAGAACGGGGAGCTGGTGGCCTGAGACGATGTCGGTCGAATCGTACCTCGAGGACAGGCTCGACCGCGACGTGGACGGGGAGAAGCTCACCGCGATCCTCGTGTTCATGCTCCCCGGGCTCACCCTGTTCGCCATCTTCTCCGTCGGGCCGATGGTGTACTCGGCGGTCGGGAGCTTCTTCACCTGGAACGGGTTCGACATCGGGCAGTTCGCCGGCTTCGAGACGTGGGTCGCGACCTTCCAGGACGACGCGATCATCAACTGGAGCAACCTCCGGGCGCTGGAGTACCCGATGGGCGCGCTCCCGCAGAACCTCATCTGGATGCTGGTTCACGTCCCGCTGAGCACCCTGCTCGGGCTCGGCCTCGCGCTGCTCTTCGCCGACCTGCGCGGGCGGAGCGTCCTCCGGTCGATGGTGTTTCTGGCCTTCACGACGCCGACCGTCGTGATCGGGCTCGTGCTGCTGTTCGTCTACGACCCGCAGGCCGGCATCTTCAACGAGCTGCTCCGGGCGCTCGGACTCGAAGGCCAGGTCCGCAACTGGGTCCAAGAGCCGCAGATCGCGATCTACGCGCTGATCGCCGGCGGCGTCTGGGTCCAGACCGGGTTCAGCATGCTGTTGTACAGCTCCGCGCTCGCCGGGATCGATCCGGCGCTCTTAGAGTCGGCCCGGGTCGACGGCGCCGGCCGGTTCCGGCGGTTCAAGGACATCATCTGGCCGCTCGTCAAGCCCGTGACGGCGGTCGTCGTGATCATGAGCATGATCTGGGTGATCCGGATCTTCGCCATCGTCTACGCGGCCGGCGGCCCGTCCGGCGGTCCGGGGGGCGTGTTCTCGGTGCTCGGCCTGGAGGTGTATCAGGCCGCGTTCTCGACGCCGATCGAGTACAGCAAGGCGATGGTCGTCGCGCTCATCGAGCTCGTGATCGCGCTCCCGATGGCGTGGTACATCGCGTCAATGGACTGATCAGCAATGACCGACACACATCACTCAGACGATTCGACCGACGCCGAGCCCGATACCGACCGCGACAGCGACGCCGACACCGATCTCAGCACCGACGGCGGACGCGTCTACCACGAGCCGCCGGAGACCGCGCCGACTGCGGACCGGTCCCCGGTCGAGCGGGTCCGCGCCGCGGTCCCGAGCGGGCCGCGTGCCCTGCGCTACGCGGTCGCCATCGGCGTCGCGCTGCTGTGGCTCGTCCCGCTCATCGGGCTGTTCATGGCCTCCGTCCGCCCCCTCGATCAGGTGATCCAGGGCTGGTGGAGCTTCGAGGGGATGACGATCACCTTCGAGAACTACGCCCGCGCGTGGGAGTTCCAGTCCGGCCCGATGCGGCAGGCGATGTGGAACACCGCGATCGTCACGATCCCGTCCGTCCTCGCCGTGACGCTGCTCGGGACGATGGTCGCGTACCCGTTCGCCCGGTTCGACTTCCCGCTGAAGACCGCGCTGTTCTTCCTGCTCATCGTGGTCATGGCGGCGCCGCCGGAGCTGGTCGCGATGGGCAACTACAACACGCTGCGGACGACCGGGCTGTTCGACACGTACATGGGGCTCATCCTGGTCCACATCGGGTGGGGGATGGGGTGGGTCGTCATGTTCCTCCGGAACTTCCTGCTCGGGCTCCCCGAGGAGCTCGAGGAGGCCGCGCGGATCGACGGCGCGTCCCGGTACCAGATCTTCAAGTCGATCGTGCTGCCGTACTCGGCGCCGGCGCTGGTCTCCGTGGCCGTCATCCAGTTCACGTGGGTGTGGAACTCCTTCTTCTTCCCCCTCGTGTTCATGCGCTCGCGCGAGAACCAGCTCGCGCCGCAGGTGCTCCCGCTGATGAAGGGCCGCCTCCAGATCGACTGGGGGCTCGTCGCCGCCGGATCGGTCCTGACGATGATCGTCCCCATCGTCCTGTTCGTCACGCTCCAGCGGTACTACAAGCAGGGGATGGTGGCCGCGGTCGCGGACTGAGTCGGCCGCCGCGTTCGCCTTTTTAAGTCCGTCGACGCCCCGGGTTCAGAACGTGTGAACCAGTCGTCGCCGAGGTGGGCGCCTCGATCGACAGCGGGAGTGAGTCTCGCACGGTGGTGGAGGTGTTGTTTATAAGTCGGATTGTGGTGGTGCTGGCGGATGTTTATAAGTGATCGATGTGTCTGCGGTGAAGACCTCCAAAGCCCCAGTCGCTGCGGGCGGCTCACGCTCGCTGTCGTTCGAGACGCCTTCGGCGTCTCGTGATGTCGTCAGAACGCAAAGCGTTCTGACTGCTAGCCAGAAATCTGCGATTTCTGGCGATGACGAAACGGCTCCGCCGTTTCGAACCACGCGCCTCACTCGGTCGCTACCCCTCCCTCGTTGCGGTGCTTGTGTCGCCTGCGCCGCCCGCAGCGACTGCCCCTTTGAGTCCCACCCACACCGCAACCGCGCCTCACGCCTCCCCAGCCTCGTCGGCCGGCGGCGAAGCCGCCGGCGACGCCACCGCGCGGTTCTTTATAAGTTCCCATCGCCGTTGCTCACAGCCGTTTAAATACTGTCTCGCCGCTATCGATCTGCAAGACCCATTCCCGCTGTCGATCGAGAGGTGGTCTTCGGCCGCCAACGGTTTCCGAAGTACACATCCGCCGAACGGGAGGTCGACAGGGCGGTCTCGACCTATCGCCGGCCCTCGTACTCCTCCCGCGCCGCGATCCGCACCCGGGTCTCCCCGCGCTCCGCGAACACCGCGTCGTCCTCGCGGACGAACGTGACGCCCCGCAGGGTCACCGACTCGTTCGCCGCCGGGAGCGCGGCGCTCTCGGTCTCGCCCTCACCGTCGACGCGCAGCTCGAACCCGCCCTCGACGGCGGCCACGGTGACGTTCCGTCCGTCGATCCGCGGTTCGGCCCGGGCCGGCTCGCTCGTGAACAGCGTCGAGCGCGTCTCGTTTCGCACTGCGTCGACCCGATAGGTCGGCCCGCCGTTCGCCGCCACCCAGCCGGTGCGCTGGACCCAGACGGTCTCGCGCCACCCCGTCCCGCCCACGTCGACCGCGCGGTACCCCCAGAAGGCGAGATTCCCCTTCGAGACCGCCGTGGTCCAGATCTCCCGGTCGGCGTTCGCCACGATCACCCCGGAGGTGTTGACGCTCGTCGACCGGCCGAACGCCTCCACGTCGACGACGCTCACCACCCGGTCCTCGACGTTCTCGGCGTACGTCACCTGATACCCCTCGACCTCGATCGGGTCGCCCGGGAGCTCGTCGTCGTCGACGGCGACGAGGTTCGGGCCGATCCCCGGTCCGGCCACGACCGCGAGCGCCGAGACGAGCAGCAGCAGGCCGACGGCCGCGGGCGTCGCGGACCGGATCGCCCCCCGGACGGTCTCCGGGTCCGGCACGGCCAGATCCGGACGGAGCGGCTCGTCGCGGCCGGCGACCGCGAGCGCGACGATCGCCGCGAGGACCGCCAGCAAGCCGACCCCGACGGCGCGGTACATCTCGTACCGCTCGTTCCCGAGGTACCAGTAGACGGCCCAGAGCCGCCGCGACGCCCCGAACAGCATTACCGCGCCGAACGCAACCAGCGCGGTCGTCCTCGCCCGCGGGTCGAGCCCCGCGGTCCGCGAATCCTCCGTGGTCCGCGTGCCCGCTGCTGACCGCGCACCCTCCGCGGTCCGCGAACCCTCCGCCCGCCGGCGTCGCCGTCGGACGAGCCACACCGCGGCGAGGATCCCGCCGATCAGCCCAATCGCGTGCCCCTGTATCGCGATGTTCGCCCAGCTCGGCGGCCCGTACGACCCGCTCGCCTCGGAGACGACGACCGGATTTCGGAGGGCCTCGTACGTCACGTTCACCAGCGTCGCCCCCGTGAGCGCGGCGATCGTCGTGATCGGGTAGAAGACGAGCGCGAACCCCCACAGCGCGAACACCACCCCCGAGAAGCCGATCACCGGGCCGAGCGCGAACAGCGACGAGAGGACGCCGAACGACAGCATCGCCCCCGGAACGACGACGAACGCGCGGGCGAAGGGGTTCGCGGCGAGCGATCCGACCGCGAGCGACCGCCGGATCGACCGTCGGGTCGGGAGCGACTCGCGGACCGACTCCCGAGACGGGAGCAATCGCCGGAGCGACACGGACGAGAGCACGGCGGGCAGCGACCCGACCGGCGGCAACGAGCGAACCGACGGCAGCGCGGACCGCAGCGTTCCGGCCCGGTCGTCGACCTCGCGACCGCCGGGGAAGTGCCCGTAGGCGTACTCGGCGAGCGCGCCGGCGACGAGCGTCGACAGGAGGTTCCCGGTGATGTGTCCCCGGCCGGAGTGGGCGAGCCCGGACCAGAGCATCCCCTCCGGGTAGAAGTACGACCACGAGCGGAACGGGATCACCACGGGGCGGCCCGGGTTCTCCAGCCCGCTCTGCACGAACAGGTACACCGCGACGACCGCGGCGACCGCGACGAGCGTCCCCCACGGGATGCCGAGGAGGAACCGGGACCGCAGCGCTCGGGTCCACGCGCCGCTCGGCCTGTCGGTCCGATATACGACCGCGAGCGCGACGGCGACGAGGAGCCCGCCGGCGGCGAGGTGGGCGGTGTCCGACGAGAGCGCCTCCGCGACCATGTGGGTGAGGGGGCGGCCGGGCGCTTAAGCGTTCTCGCGGGGACGGCCCCCTCGCGGGGCGGCTTCGTCGGGGCGGCGGCTCAGATCTTGCTTTCGGCGTCGTCCGCGAGCTCCTCCATCCGCTTGCCGACGCGACCGGCGGGGGAGAACTCGTCTTCGCTCATCGCGTTCGCGAGGGCGTTGCCGAGCACGAACACGGCGTGTTTGTGCTCGCTCTTCGATTTGTGGACGTGGGAGGGGTCGACGTCGAGCTCGTCGTACGGGTCGAAAAGCGAACCGTCGACGGTCTCGTGGCTGCGGAAGTGCTCCATGATCGTCACCATCTGCTCGTGGAGTTCGAGGAGCTCGTCTTTGTGCATGTCCCTTGATACGGGCCGTACGCCCTTTAAGCGTTGTTGAGGGGTATACGCACGGTTCTGGAGCGTTTCGACTCGCGGCCCGCGCCGATCCGGGACGAACCGGGGACGGCGCGGGGTCGAACCTGGAACTGGGAGGGAAGGGAACCGAGACCCGCCCGAAGCGAGCCGGAACACGGGGAGAGAATCGGTGCCGGTCGAAGCGCTCGGACCCGGTCGAGGCGAAGCCGAGCGGATCGCGCTCTCAGAAGACGTACTCGTCCTCGTGGCCCATCATGCCCTCGTCTTCGAACCCGCTGGAGTCCTCGTCGTCTCGCGGACCGCTCGTCTTGAACGCCTTTATCCCCGTCGACAGGAGCTCTTCGACCGCCTCCTCGCGGTTGAGGAACTCCCCCTGCTCGACCATCTGAGCGATCTGCATCTCCAGATGCTCCGGCACGGTTATCTCTACTTGTGGCATTTCCTGCCCGGGAGTAATGGAAATGGGTATATAAATGTGGCGTCGATGCTACGGCTATTAGAAACCGATTTCGGGCGTTATCATAACTCTATTTTCTCCTTTCGAATCTACCTTTCCAAAATCGGAATTTGTGATTTATTTCCAATACTTATTCGGGGCGATCTCTCGACTGTCCTCGTCGCCCGCCGTCGCGAGAGCGACATTCATAGGTGACGCCGGCACCTACGGTCGGTCATGACCGAAGCCGGCGCATCCGACGCCGACGCCGCGAACGCCGACGCGATCGAGGACCTCACCGACCTCTACCGCCAGTACGGGGACGAGCGGCTCCCGCCGGGACAGCGCGAGACCGACCGCTTCCCGGTGCTCTCGAAGAGCGGGACGCCCTCGTGGGACCCCGAGACGTTCGAGTTCGAGGTCTGGGGCGCCGTCGAGGAGCCGCTCGCCTACTCGCTCGCCGAGTTCCGCGACCTCCCCGCAGTGACCCAGCGACAGGACTTCCACTGCGTCACCGGCTGGAGCAAATTCGACTGCGCGTTCACCGGCGTCGAGTTCGGCGAGATCGTCGACCGCGCGGGCGTGCGCGACGACGCCGACCACGTCATGTTCCACGCGCTCGACGGCTACACGACGAACCTCTCGCTGGCGGAGTGCACCCGCGAGGGCGTGCTGTTCGCGTACGGGTTCGACGGGGACGACCTCCCCGCCGACCACGGCGGCCCGATCCGCGTCGTCACGCCGCACAAGTACGCGTACAAGGGGGCGAAATGGGTCACCGGCGTCGAGTTCCTCACGGAGAAGGAGCTCGGCTACTGGGAGAAGCGCGGGTACAGCGACACCGCGAACCCGTGGAACGAGGAGCGGTACAGCTGAGCCTCGCGGGAGCGTTCCGCTGCCGGTCCCCGGGATAGTCAGGATAAAGGGTCCGCGGGCCCGATCCAACGTCAATGGAACGGGTGCGATCGTCCCCGGCGCCGCCCCTCGTTAGCCGCACGACCGGGATCGACGCGCCCGCCTTCGCGGCCGCGTTCGACGCCCTCCCGGCGCCGCGGATGACGTGGAACGCCCCCGACGACGCGCTCGTGCTCGCCAGCGGCGAGGCCGCGACGCTGACCGCGGACGGCCCGGACCGCTTCGCCGAGATCCGGGCCGGCGCCGACGAGCTGTTCGACTCCGGCGACGTCCACGCCGGGACCGAGGCCGCCCGCCCGCGCCTGTTCGGCGGGTTCGCCTTCCACGAGGGGGGCTGCGACGGCGACCCGTGGGAGCCGTTCCCCGAGGCGCGGTTCGTGCTCCCGCGCGTGCAGGTCACGTTCGCGGACAACGGCGCGTGGCTCACGGTGAACGCGGTCGGCGCCGAGGCCGACCCCGACGCGGTCGAGGCCCGACTCGCCGAGGAGCGCGACCGGCTCGCGGGGCTCGGGGAGGCGTCGGATGTCTCGGCGGCGGACCGCCCGCCGCGCCCCGGGATCGCGGCGACCCGCCGGACGACGAGCCGCGAGGCGTGGCGCGAGAGCGTCGAGGCCGCGGTCGACCGGATCCGGGGCGGCGACCTCCGGAAGGTGGTGCTCGCGCAGGCGCTGGAGGCCGACCTCGCCGCGACGTTCCCGCGGGCGGCGACGCTCGACCGGCTCGCGGAGAAGTACCCGGACTGCCACCGCTACTACTTCGAGCCCGACGCCGGCGGGAGCGCCTTCTTCGGCGCGACGCCGGAGCGGCTGGTCGCGCTGCGCGGCCGGACCGTCGAGACCGACGCGCTCGCGGGGACGACCGGTCGGGGGGAGACGCCGGCCGAGGACGAGTGGCTCGCGCAAGAGCTGCTCGACGACGATAAGAACGTCCACGAACACGAACTCGTCGCCGACACCGTCCGCGAGCAGCTGGAGCCGTTCGCGGCCTCCATCTCTCCGGGCGAGCGTCGCGTCCGGCGGCTCGCCACGGTCCAACACCTCCACACGCCGATTACGGCCGAGCTGAGCGCGGACCGCCACGTCCTCGAGCTCGTCGAGGCGCTCCACCCGACCCCCGCGGTCGGCGGGCTCCCGCCGGACCGCGCGCTCGAGACGATCCACGACACGGAGCCGTTCGACCGCGGCTGGTACGCCGCGCCGGTCGGGTGGATCGACGCCGCCGGCAACGGCGCGTTCGCGGTCGCGATCCGCTCCGCGGTGGCGACCCCTCGCCGCGCGACCCTCTTCGCCGGCGTGGGGCTCGTCGCCGACTCGGACCCCGATCTCGAGTGGGACGAGGTCCAGCTCAAGTACCGCCCGATCCTCGACGAGCTGGAAGACGAGGGCTGACGGGTCGCCGCCGGTCGAAGTCCGGGCCGGCCCTCACTGGAACATCTTCAGCGGTTCCGCCTGCGAGCTCTCTTCGGTCGCCTCCTGCATCCGCTTCGCGAACGCCCGCTTCGCGTCCCGGATCTCGGTCGCCTGATCGACGAGCCCCTCGGTGGGCGTCTCCGTCCCGGCGATCGGGTCGATGCCGTCGAGGATGAGGACCCGCGCCGCTTCCGGGTCGGGGAACTGCGGGTCGGACTCGACGACGAGCCCCACCGCGTCGCGGCCGCGCTCCAGCGACTCCGCGAGCATGGCGCCGGTCGGCCCGGAGACGAGCCCCGACTCCGGCGGCTCGTCGACCTCGGCGCGGGAGAGCGCGTCGCCGCCGTTCCCGGTCGCGACGCCGTACAGGTCGGGCGGCGACTCGTCCTTCTCGCGGCCGAGCCCGGAGAGGAACACGGGTAACGCGTCGGTCTCCGCGAACCACGTGTCGAGACAGCCGGCGACCTCGGTCGCGGCGCCGGGATTCACCGGCACGTCGCTCCGGAGCGCGACGAGGTCTCGTTCGGGGTCGGCGTACAGCCGCACCGGCGTCGTCAGCGAGGTCTCCGACTCCTGGTAGACGGCCACCCGCGGGAGCCCGTCGCAGTGGACGTTCGCGTAGTGGACCATGTCGTGGGCCTCGATCATGTGGTCCGTCGCGATCTTGCCGACGAGCCCGATGCCCGGGAACCCCTCGACCAGGGTCGGCTCGTCCAGCGACACCTCGTCGTCGAGCACGGATATGCGCGCCATGCGCTCGCGTACTCCCGCCGCCGACCTAAAGGTGAACTCCCGCCGCCGACCTAAAGGTGAGCCGCGAGGGCGGAGTCTGGCGGCCGACCCCGTCCCGAAACCGACTAACCGTCCGGCGCGCAAGGGGTGCCATGAATCCGTTAGAGCGGTACGAGCCGCTCGTCGACGACGCGGCGGCGTTCCGCGCGGCCTGCGACCGGCCGCTGCCGTCGGTCGTCCGCGTGAACGAGATGGCGGCCTCGCCGGCCCGCGTCCGCGAGGCGTTCGACGACGAGGGCGTGGCCTACGAGCCCGTCGACTGGAACGACGGCCTCTTCCGGCTCCCGGACGGGAACCCCGGCGGGAACTGGCCGTACGTCCACGGCTGGACGCACGGGCAGGAGGAGGTCTCCGTCTTGCCGGGGCTCGCGCTCGACCCGCAGCCCGGCGAGCGGGTGTGGGACGCCTGCGCTGCCCCCGGCAGCAAGACCACCCAGATCGCCGACGCGATGGACGACGAGGGGACCGTCGTCGCCAACGACAACAACCTCGGGCGGCTCTCCGCGCTCCGGCACAACGCCGAGCGGCTCGGGATCACGAACGCGATCGTCACGAACCAGGACGCGCGCAACTTCTCGACGAAGCCGCTCGCGTTCGACGAGTTCGACCGCGCCCTCGTCGACGCGCCCTGCTCGTGTGAGGGGACCTGCCGCAAGAACCCGGACGTGGTCGACCAGTGGACCCTCGACCACGTCCACGCGGTCGCCGGGATCCAGAAGGGGATCCTGGCGCGAGCCGTGCAGGCGACCCGCCCCGGCGGGACCGTCGTCTACTCCACCTGCACGTTCGCACCCGAGGAGAACGAGGCGGTGCTCGACCACGTCTTGGCGGCCGAGGACTGCGAGGTCGTCGAGTTCGAGCTCCCGCTCGACACGGTCCCCGGCGTCACGGAGTGGGAGGGCGAGACCTACGACGAGTCGGTGACGCGCGCGCACCGCGTCTACCCGCATCACAACGACACGGGCGGGTTCTTCTGCGCGAAGCTCCGCGTGGGGGGAGACGAGGCGGTCGACGCCGAGGGGGTGGCCGCGTGACCGACGGCGCCGACACCGCCGGCGACGCGGACGACCCGTCCGCGACCAACGACGGCCAGCGCTTCGACCGGCTCCCGGAGACGCCCGCCGACCGCGAGGTCGACGGGCGCGCGAGCCGGCGGGAGGTGCTCGACTGGTGGGAGGAGCGGTTCGGGGTCGAACCGAGCGTCTTCGAGGGGTACAGCTTCTGGGAGAAGGGCGCGGGGAAGGTCTGGATCTTCAACGGCGAGGCGACGGACCCGAGCCGGGTCGAGGCGATCGGGATGACGTTCCTCCGCACGCGACAGGAGCACTGGAAGCCGACGAGCCGGGCGGTTACCCGGTTCGGACACCACGCGACGGAGAACGTGATCGAGCTGGATCCGGAGCAGGCTGTCACCTTCATGGCCGGCGACGACCAGGACCTCCCCGAGTGGGACGGCGACTGGGGGTACCTGATCGCGACCCATGAGGTCGCCGGCGAGTCGGCGCCGATCGGGGTCGGGCTGTACCTCTACGACGAGCTCCGCTCGGTGGTGCCGAAGGGGAGCCGGGCGGACCTGCCGGTCGTGGAGTAGGCGCTCGGTCGGACCGCCGACTACTCCCCTTTCTCCCGCAGCGTCCCGCCGCCGAGCCCCTCCCACTCCACCCGGAACCCGAGCCGCGAGAGCGCGGCGCTCGCGTCGTCGATGGCGCGCTCGTCGAGGAGCGCCTCGGCCGCCGAGAGCGACATCCCCGCCTCCAGCTCCTCGCCCGCCGCCTCCAACACGGCGGGGCGGACGAGGGTCCGCCCGACCAGTTCGTGGTCCGGGAACGACTTCTCCCCGACCGCCTCGACGCTCACGCCGTGCGCGTCGGCGAGCGCGTCGAGCCCGATCGCGTCCGCGTCCGGCGAGAGCGAGTCGGGGAGGGCGGCGGCGGCGTCGGCGACGAACTCGGCCTCGTACTCGCGGAGCACGTCGACGATTTCTTTCACGCGGACGGTCCCGGAGTAGGTGACGACGCGGTGGTCTCGCGCCGCGATCTCCTCGCCGACCCCGAGGCTCTCGTCGACCGCCACGAGGAGGTCCACGTCCTCCACGTCCGCGAGCTGCGAGAGCTTCTTCTCGACGTATGCGGGGGTCCAAAAGCCCATCACCTCGAAGAACAGCCGGAAGTCGGCGTGGTCGTAGTCGAACGCGAAGTCGGGGATCATCACCCGCGTGCCGGTTTCGAGCGGCTCAGGCTCGCGCACGAGCGTCCAGTCGAGGTCGAGGCCGCGGAAGCGCGCCGCGAAGTCGGCCTCGACCCCGCTGTCGAAGTCGGGCTCCGCGACCGGCTCCACGTCGGGCACCGTCACGTCGCCGTCGGAGAGCCGCATGGTGCGCTCGCGCCCGCGGTCGTCGATCGTCGCCTCCAGGTTCCACTCCGCCGACTCCGCGACGGTCCGGAGCAGGCGCGCGAAGGCGGTCCCGTACCGACGGGTTCGCGAGAACAGCGCGTCCGGGCCGGTGACGACCAGCTCGCGTCCCTCAGGGGTCTTCTCCACCTCGTACATCAGTCGGAGCCGCTTCACGGCCGAGACGAGCCGCTTCGGGTCGTTCGATCGCACCCGGACCTCGGTGGCGTCGAAGAGCGCGGTCTGGGCCAAAGAGAGGTCGTACTGCTCCAAGAGCGAGTCGGGGTCCCACCGCACGTCGGCGTCGACGAGGACCTCGTTGACGTCGCGGTCGGCGTACAGCGAGTCCTCGACGTCCGCGGAGTCGATCCCGAGCGCGGCGGCGGCGCGATCGACCGCCTCGTCGCGCTCCGCCTCGCTCGCGACGCCCACCGCCTCCCCGGCCTCGAACGCGGCCCGCCGGACGCGGCGCGGGGGGACCGGCGCCCGCGTCTCGAAGGCGCACTCGCGCTCGACGAGCGCCGCGAGCCCGCGGACGAGCTTGAAGTCGCCGCCGGCGTCGGCCGCGTCGGCCTCCAGCGCCGCCAGCGCGTCGTCGAGGTCGCCGCGCCGCTCCCCGACGTGGGACTCGAAGGCCCCGAGCACCCGCGCCGCGAGCGGGCGGTGCTCGCGGGTCGCGAAGCGCGGGCGGTAGCCGCCGCCGGCCCGCGAGACGCGCAGGAGGTCTTTTCGTAGCACGCTCTCGCGGTACGGTCCGGGCGACCTAAAACGGGCGGATCCGGTACAGCGCCTCCGGCGACCGGGGGCCGACACCCGGGCGGGATCAGTCGTCGGCGTGCGGCGTCTCCGGCGTGAACGTGACGCCGCCGATCTCGATCTCGTCCGGAACGCCGCTGGCGTCGTGCGTGCCGACCGGCGGCAGGTTTACCGCCGCGGCGTCGGACGCGTCGAGGTCCGTGTCGCCGTCGATGGAGGCCATCTCCCCGTCCGCGTCCCGCGCGTCCTGATCGATGCGCATCGAGCAGAACTCCGCGCCGCACATCGAGCAGAACCGGGCCTCCTTGTAGTTGTCTCCGGGCAGCGTCTGGTCGTGGTAGGCCCGCGCGCGCTCCGGGTCGAGCGCGAGGTCGAACTGCCGTTCCCAGTCGAACTCGTAGCGCGCCTCCGAGAGGGCGTCGTCCCAGTCGCGCGCCCCCGGAAGCCCGTTTGCCACGTCGGCGGCGTGGGCCGCGATCCGGTACGCCGCGAGCCCGTCCCGCACGTCCTCCGCGTTGGGGAGTCCCAGGTGCTCCTTCGGCGTGACGTAGCAGAGCATCGCCGCGCCCGCCCGCGCCGCCTCGGTCGCACCGATCGCGCTCGTGATGTGGTCGTATCCGGGAGCGACGTCGGTCACGAGGGGGCCGAGCACGTAGAAGGGCGCGCCGTCGCACACCGCCTGCTGCCGGTCGACGTTGTCGCCGATCTCGTCCATCGGGACGTGGCCCGGCCCCTCGACCATCACCTGCACCCCGTGATCCCACGCGACGCGGGTGAGCTCGCCGAGGGTCTCGAGCTCGGCGAACTGCGCCTCGTCGCTCGCGTCGGCGAGACAGCCGGGACGGAGGCCGTCCCCGAGCGACACCGTCACGTCGTGCTCCGCGAAGATCTCGCAGATCTCCTCGAACTCCGCGTACAGGGGGTTCTGCATCCCGTTCTCCTCGATCCACTGGGCGAGGATCGAGCCGCCGCGCGAGACGATCCCGGTCTTGCGACCGTCCGTCAGCGGCAGGTGTTCCATCAGCACCCCCGCGTGGATCGTCATGTAATCGACGCCCTGCTCGGCCTGCTTCTCGATCACGTCGAGCAGCAGCTCGTGAGTGATGTCGGCGGGATCGTCGGCCCGCTTCACCGCCTCGTATATCGGGACCGTCCCGACCGGAACCGGCGAGTACGCGACGTTCGCCGCGCGGGTCTCGTCTAAGCGCTCGCCCGTCGAGAGGTCCATGACGGTGTCGGCGCCGTAGTGGACGGCGGCGTGCAGCTTCCGCAGCTCCGCGTCGAGGTCGCTCGTCGTCTCGCTGTTGCCGATGTTGGCGTTGACCTTCGTCGAGAACTCCCTGCCGATGATCATCGGGTCGAGCGAGTCGTGAGCGTGATTGTTCGGGATCACCGCCTGTCCGCCGGCGACCTGCTCACGAACGAACTCCGGGTCGCGCTCCTCGCGCTCCGCCACGCGCTCCATCGCGGGCGTGATCTCCCCGTCTCGGGCACGCTGGATCTGGGTCATCGTTGTGATTACTTTGTTATACCACTAGTTAATATACCCTCGGATCGCCGGGTCGCCGTCTCCGATCGGGGCGCGGGTGCGACACGCTTAACCCCGAAACGCGTCGATCGACGGGTAATGAGTACAGACGCGGCAGGCGACGCGGCCGCCGGAGAGGAGTCCGGCGGCGAGGAGGGCTCCGGCGACGAGCCCGAGGCGTTCGTCCGGACCTGCGAGCACCTCGTCGACCGGATCCTCGCGGGCGAGATCGACCGCGACGACCTCGAGTCCGCCAAGCTCGACGCCTGCTCGGAGTTCGGCTCCCCGAAGGTCCCGAAGAACACCGAGATCTTAGATCACGCGCCCCCGGAGGCCCGCGACGACGTGATCGAGGTCGTCCGGCGGAAGCCGGTCCGGACCGCCTCCGGCGTCTCGCCGGTCGCGATCATGACCTCGCCGAAGCTGTGCCCCCACGGGAAGTGCCTCTACTGTCCCGGCGGGCCGGCCTCGGAGTTCTCCTCGGCGCAGTCGTACACGGGCCACGAGCCCGCCGCGGCCCGGGGCGAGCAGAACGACTACGACCCGTACGGACAGGTCACCCTCCGGCTCGAACAGCTCCGGAAGATCGGTCACCCGGTCGACAAGGTGGAGCTCATCCTGATGGGCGGGACGATGACCGCGCGCTCGCACGACTACCAGGAGTGGTTCGTGAAGCGCGCCTTGCAGGCGATGAACGACTACGACCTCGACAAGGAGCCCGAGCCCGCCGAGGAGGAGTCCTTTGCGCCGGCCCCCGAGGAGACCGAGTTCGAGTACTTAGCGGACGTGATCGCGGAGAACGAGACGAACGAGATCCGCAACATCGGCACGACCTTCGAGACGAAGCCGGACTGGTGTGACCCCGAGCAGATCGACCGCATGCTCGATCTGGGCGGGACGAAGGTCGAGGTCGGCGTCCAGACCACCTACGAGCGGATCAACCGCGAGATGCACCGGGGCCACGGCAACGAGGCCTCTCGCAACGCCAACCGTCGCCTGCGCGACGCCGCGTTCAAGGTCGGCTTCCACATGATGCCGGGCCAGCCGGGGATGACCCGCGAGATGTGTATCGAGGACTTCCGCCAGCTGTTCGAGAACCCCGACTGGCGGCCGGACTACCTGAAGATCTACCCGACCCTCGTCGTCGAGGGGACCCGGATATACGACCGATGGCGCCGCGACGACTTCGAGCCCCTCTCGAACGAGGAGGCGGCCGACGTGGTCGCCGAGGCGATGGACCACATCCCGAAGTACACCCGGCTCCAGCGCGTCCAGCGCGACATCCCCGCCGACTTCATCGAGGGCGGCGTCTGGAAGTCGAACCTCCGGCAGCTCGCCGACCAGCGGGCCGAGGAGAAGGGGATCACCCAGCGCGACATCCGCGCCCGCGAGGTGGGGCACAACGACGCCGATCCGGACCCCGACGACGTGGAGCTCGACGTGCTGACCTACGAGGCCGGCGGCGGGACGGAGCACTTCATCTCCTTCGAGGACCCCGTCCGCGACTTACTCGTCGGCTTTTGTCGCCTACGGTTCCCCTCCTTCGCGCCCGGCCAGCCCGGCGCGCCCGGCACCGAGGACGACGCGATCCGACGCGAGCTGGCGGACGCTGCGCTGATCCGCGAGCTGCACGTGTACGGCAGCGAGGTCGCCATCGGCGGCGACGGCGACTGGCAGCATCAGGGGTACGGGACGAAGCTCCTCGAGCACGCGGAGGAGCTGGCCCGCGACGCCGGCTACCGCAAGCTGGCGATCATCTCGGGGATCGGCGCCCGCGAGTACTACCGCAACAAGCTCGGCTACCACCAGGACGGGCCGTACGTCTCGAAGCGACTCTGATCGGAAGACTCAGACGGTGGAGACGAGGAAGCGCCACGAACGCTTTTTGCGGGTCTCGTGATCGGGCCGACCGAAATCGTTGGCTCGATCTGTCTCGCGATCGATCGGGCCCCCTCGGGTTATGCAGAGAAACACGACCTCGATTTTATCGGATTTAAGTAAGATTTTTTAACCAACTATTCGCGTTTATTGACACCATCTCACATAGTGGATGGCGATCATGAACTTCGACAGACGCTCCCTCTTAAAAGGTATCGGTGCGGCAGGCGTAGCTCCGGCGTTCTCGGGACTGGCGTCCGCCGAAGGCGACGGGGATCCGGCGGCGGATCGGTTCCTCATCGACTTACGGGAGGTGGACCGGGCCGACGTACCGGGCGAGGTCGAAATCGTCCACGACATCTCCGATATCGATCTGTTGGCGGCACGGGGCGATCCCGAGTCGGTTCCGGGTGTCGACTCGACGGCGCCGGACGTCGCCGTCTATCAGGACGACGCGGGATCCGTCCCGGAGAACGCGGGGCCGGCGGCGGAGGTCGATAAGGGGGCCGACAACAGTGGCAGTCCGGGATGGGACGACGGACTGTCTAACAACGAGCTTCAGTGGGACAAGCGCGCCCAGCGGGTTGGAGAGCTCTCCGATCGGCCTGGTAACCAGCGAACGGTCCACGACACGACCACGGGCGAGGGCGCTCGCGTCGCCGTGATCGACAGCGGCGTGTCGGACGCTCACCCCGATCTCGCAGACGTGGTGAACGAGGAACTCTCCGAGAACTTCACGACCGACGAGTACGACTTCCGCCCGAACGGGGCGGGCGACCACGGCACCCACGTCGCGGGAACCGTCGCGGGGACGAACGCGAGCGGCGACGGGGTGCTCGGCACCGCGCCGGACGCGGAGATCGTCTCTCTCCGAGTGTTCTCGGGCGTGGAAGGGGCGAGCGGCGACGTCATCGCGGCGATCGTCGCGGCCGCGAACAGGGGCTGTGACGCCGCAAATCTGAGCCTCGGCTACCCGGTCCCCTTCGTCGATCCCGAGGAGTACCCGTTCCTGTTGGATATTAAGGAGGCCTACGAGCGCGCCGCCGCGTACGCCCGCGAGCAGGGCACCCTCGTGATCAACTCCGCAGGCAACGACGGCATCGACATGGACGCCGAGGGCGTTTTGAGCCTTCCGACGGAGGCGGAGGGGGTCTTCGGCGTCTCCGCGACCGGCCCCATCGGCTTCCTCTGGGACGACCGGCAGCAGCGCGAAGACCTCGCGCTGAAGCGGCTCGCGGACCCGACTTCCTCGCCCGCCTTCTACACGAACTACGGCAGCGCGGTCGACGTGAGCGCGGCCGGGGGAGATGTCGACCTCGAGGCGCTCAACGAGGGCGACAAACCGGCGTACTACGACCTCGTGCTCTCCACGGTCGTGTCCCCGGACGGCGAGGGCGGCGTCGAGCCCGGATACGGGTGGAAGGCCGGCACGTCAATGGCGGCACCGCAGGTGGCGGGCGCCGTCGCGCTCGTGCGGTCGCTTCGGCCGGACGCAAGCGCCGCGGAAGTCGAGTCGCTGATCCGCGAGACGGCGTCGGAGGGCGAGCCCGGCGGCGAGCCGTTCCACGGCGCCGGCCACCTCGACCTGCGACGGCTCGTGAAGGCGGCCCGGTAGGGGCCGACCGGCTCGCGGTCGTATTTGCGGGGCTCGCGGCGCGGCTCGCCGCCGTAACGACACGCCTTTTTCCGGGCCGGCTGTCTCCTTGGAGTATGGACCAGAAGCGGGAGCTGTCGAGCATCGACCTCGGCGCGCTCGTCACCGAGCTCAATCGGTACGCGGGCGCGAAGGTCGACAAGGCGTACCTCTACGACGACGACCTGCTCCGGCTGAAGCTCCGTGACTTCGACCGCGGCCGGGTCGAGCTCATGATCGAGGTGGGCGAGGTCAAGCGCGCCCACGTCGCGGACCCCGAGAACGTCGCGGACGCGCCCGGCCGGCCGCCGAACTTCGCGAAGATGCTCCGGAACCGGATGTCCGGCGCCGACTTCGCGGGCGTCGAGCAGTACGAGTTCGACCGGATCCTCACCTTCGAGTTCGAGCGCGAGGACGAGAACACGACCCTCGTCGCCGAGCTGTTCGGGCAGGGGAACGTCGCCGCGCTCGACGAGACCGGCGAGGTCGTGGGCGCGCTCCAGACCGTCCGGCTCAAGTCCCGGACGGTCGCGCCCGGGTCGCAGTACGAGTACCCCGCCTCGCGGCTCAACCCCCTCGACGTGAGCCTCGGCGGGTTCAAACGGAACATGCGCGAGTCCGACAGCGACGTGGTCCGGACCCTTGCCACGCAGCTGAACCTCGGCGGGCTCTACGCCGAGGAGGTGTGCACCCGCGCGGGCGTCGAGAAGGAGACGCCCATCGACGAGGTCACGGACGACCAGCTCCGCGCGCTCCACGACGCGCTCGAGCGCATCGGCGAGCGGCTCCGCTCCGGCGACGTCGACCCGCGGGTGTACGAGGAGGAACTCGACGGTGAATCCGACGAGGACCGCGACCCCCGCGTCGTCGACGTCACGCCGTTCCCGCTCTCGGAGCACGAGGGCCTCCCGAGCGTCGGCTTCGACTCCTTCAACGCCGCCGTCGACGAGTACTTCCACCGGCTCGAAGGCGAGGACGCCGACGCGGGCGAGGCCCCCGCGGATGCGAGCGCCTCGCGCCCGGACTTCGAGGAGGAGATCGCCAAACAGGAGCGGATCATCGAACAGCAGAAAGGGGCGATCGAGGGGTTCGAGGAGCAGGCGGAGGCGGAGCGCGAGCGCGCGGAGCTGCTGTACGCCCGGTACGACCTCGTCGACGAGGTGCTCTCGACGGTGCAGGAGGCCCGCGAGGACGAGGTCCCGTGGGACGAGATCGCGGAGACCCTCGACGCCGGCGCCGAGCGCGGGATCCCGGCAGCGGAGGCCGTCGTCGACGTCGACGGCGGCGAGGGGACGGTGACCGTCGAGCTCGACGCCGAGGGCGACGACGGGGGGACGACCCGAATCGAACTCGACGCGAGCGCGGGCGTGGAGGTCAACGCCGACCGGCTCTATCAGGAGGCCAAGCGGATCGAGGGGAAGAAGGAGGGCGCGATGGAGGCGATCGAGTCGACCCGGAGGGAGCTGGAGGCGGTCAAGGAGCGGAAGGCCGAGTGGGAGGCGAAGGAGGCGGCCGACGACGGCGACGGGAACGGAGCCGATGACGAGGACGGGGACGAGGACGAGGAGTACGAGACCGACTGGCTCTCGCGGTCGTCCATCCCGATCCGGAGCCCGGACGACTGGTTCGAGCGGTTCCGCTGGTTCCGCACGTCGACGGGGTACCTCGTCATCGGCGGCCGCAACGCCGACCAGAACGAGGAGCTGGTGAAAAAGTACATGGGCAAACACGACCGGTTCTTCCACACGCAGGCCCACGGCGGGCCGGTGACGCTGTTGAAGGCCGCGGGCCCCTCCGAGTCGGCCGACCCGGTCGACTTCTCCGAGGAGACCCTGCGGGAGGCCGCGCAGTTCGCCGTCTCCTACTCGTCGGACTGGAAGGACGGGCGCGGCGCGGGCGACGCGTACATGGTCGAGCCCGATCAGGTGTCGAAGACCCCCGAGAGCGGCGAGTACATCGAGAAGGGGAGCTTCGTGATCCGCGGCGACCGCACCTACTTCGAGGACGTTCCCTGCCGGGTCGCCGTCGGCGTCCAGTGTGAGCCCGTCACCCGCGCCATCGGTGGGCCGCCCTCGGCGATCGTCGACCGCGCCGCGACGAGCGTCACGCTGGAGCCGGGGATGTACGCCCAGAACGACGCCGCGATGATGGTGTACCGCGAGCTGAAGGAGCGCTTCGCCGACACGTCGTTCGTGCGGAAGGTGGCCAGCGCCGACCAGCTCCAGGAGTTCCTGCCGCCGGGCGGCTCGGACATCGTGGACTGATCGCGGTCCGACACCGCACACAACGTCGGGATTTCACGGCTTTCGTTTCTATCGCTCCGAACACTAATTACGCCACGCGCCGTACGTGCTCGCGAGATGTCGATCGATCGGGAGACGT
Organism: Halorubrum salipaludis; assembly: GCF_002286985.1. GTDB lineage: Archaea > Halobacteriota > Halobacteria > Halobacteriales > Haloferacaceae > Halorubrum > Halorubrum salipaludis. The sequence continues at coordinate 156,680 of NZ_NSKC01000002.1, forward strand.
TTGAGAACGCCAGCGAAGACGAGCTCGGCGAACTCTCCGCGCCCGAGCGGGTGCTCGGATTCCTCGTCGCTCACGACGACCGCGCGTTCGAGGCGCGTGAGATTGCGTCGCGGACCGATCTCGACGACGGGGCCGTCAGCACCGCCCTCTCGCGGCTGAAAGACCGTGGTCTCGTCGAACACAAGGCCACGTACTGGGCCGTGACCGACGACAAGGGGCGTCTCGACGAGGTCGGCGGGTACGAACGCGCAACGCGAGCGTTCAACGAGCGGCTCGGCACCGAGGACCGCGACGCCTGGCGCGAGCACGCTCCAGAGGAACCGCATCCGAACGCCGACGACGAACCGTGAGCGACGGCGAATCGACCCCGGTTTTCGAACGCGGAGATGTCGTCTATGGCGTGGACCCGTTCAAACGAGCTGGAGTCGCCCGTCCGTGGCTGATCGTCTCCAATCACGAGGGGCGACCGTTCCACGGCGACCAGTACGTCGCACTCACGCTGACGACGAAGTCGTGGATGGACGGACTCATCGAGGTTCCGGCGGAGAGTTGGATCCGGGGCGGGACACCGGACGAAAGCCGGATCGTTCCCTGGGGCGTCCAGTCTCTCGGCCGAGCGGATATCGACTTCTGGCAGGGTCGTCTCCTGAGCGAACTCGTCGATGCGGCGGTCGAAGCACTGGTCGACGAGATTCGACAGCGCTCGCACACCGGAGCGCGACCCTTTCAAGCCTCCGCCACCGACTCCGCCCCATGAGCTTCGAGGCGCTGCCGGACGGCTGGCGGGTGTGGAACGAGGAGCCGAGCGGCCGGGCGATCCTCGTGTACCGGCCCGACGTGTTCGGCGGCGACGACCTCCCGTCCGAGTGTCTCCCGACGATCTACCTGACGAACGGCGCGCGCAACGCCCGCCCCGGATCGGGTCAGTACGCGACCGAGGAGTGGCACGTCGTTCTCTTCCTCGAGCCCGAGATCGAGGCGGTCTCCGAGACGTACGAGAGCCGCGAGGCCGGCGCGGCCGCCGCCGTCGACGTCGCGGAGCGGTTCGCCGCCGGCGACGTGGACTACCGGGCCGCCTATCAGGTGCCGCGGGAGGAGTACTTCGAGCGGTTGGACGAGCACGTCGGCGGGGAGTAGCCGTCGTCGCTGTCGTACCGTCACCGCTGTTGCGTCGCCCCCGCTGGCGCATCGCCACCGTTGTCGCATCGGGGAGATCAGCCGCGTCTGATCCACGCATGTGGATACTTCGGTAGTTTAAACGGAGTATTGTGCCACGAACACGAGGGTTTTTATCGACTCACGCCCCACCGACGTGTATATGCAAGCCGGTGGGGACAACACCGCTGACGAGCCGCGAGAGAAGTGCGGCGTCGTCGGCGTCTCGCTCGCCGACCGCGAGGCCGCGCGACCGCTGTACTACGCGCTGTACGCGCTCCAACACCGGGGACAGGAGTCCGCGGGGATCGTCACGCACGACGGGTTCCAACAGCACAGCCACGTCGAGCGCGGGCTCGTCGGCGACGCGTTCGACGAGGGCGACCTGGAGTCGCTGTCGGGCGGCACCGGCATCGGCCACGTCCGGTACCCGACCGCCGGGAGCCTCGACAAGAGCTGCGCGCAGCCGTTCTCGGTTTCCTTCAAGTCCGGATCGCTCGGCCTCTCGCACAACGGGAACCTCGTCAACGCGGACGAGGTGCGCGAGGAGCTCGCGGCGGCGGGCCACGCGTTCACCTCCGACGGCGACACCGAGGTGATCGCCCACGACCTCGCGCGCAACCTCCTCGAAGAAGACCTCGTACGGGCGGTCAAACACACGATGAACCGCATCCACGGCTCCTACTCGCTGGCGATCACCCACGACGACACCGTGCTCGGCGTGCGCGACCCGCTCGGGAACCGCCCGCTGTGTCTCGGGAAGATCGACGGCGGCTACGTCCTCGCCAGCGAGTCGGCCGCGATCGACACCCTCGACGGGGAGCTGATCCGGGACGTGCGCCCCGGCGAACTCGTCGTCTTGGACCCCGACGGGACCGGCTACGACACGTATCAGCTCGTCGAGCGCGAGTCGACGGCCCACTGCTTCTTCGAACACGTCTACTTCGCCCGCCCCGACTCCGTCATCGACGAGAGCCTCGTGTACGAGGTGCGCCGGAAGCTCGGCCGGAAGCTCTGGGAGGAGTCCGGCGTCGAGTCGGACGTGGTGATGCCCGTTCCGGACTCCGGGCGCGCGTTCGCCTCCGGCTACGCCGACGCCGCCGGCGAGACGACCGCCGACGGCGACCCCCGTCCGGAGGGCGACGGCGGCATCGAGTTCGCCGAGGGGCTGATGAAGAACCGATACGTCGGGCGGACGTTCATCATGCCGACCCAAGACGAGCGCGAGCGCGCGGTCCGGCTGAAGCTCAACCCGATCCGATCGACCGTCGAGGGGAAGTCGGTCACCATCATCGACGACTCGATCGTGCGGGGGACCACGTCGACCCAGCTCGTCGAGCTGGTCCGCGAGGCGGGCGCCGAGGAGGTCCACCTCCGGATCGGCGCGCCGGCGATCGTCGCGCCCTGCTACTTCGGCATCGATATGGCGACCCGCGAGGAGCTGATCGCCGCCGACGCCTCGACGGAGGAGATCCGGGAAGAAGTGGGGGCGGACTCGCTGTCGTACCTCTCGATCGACGCCGTCGCCGACGCGCTCGGCGAGAGCCGCGCGGACCTCTGTCTGGGGTGTGTCACCGGGGAGTACCCGTTCGACGTGGCGGGCGAAGAGGCGGATCGGGACTTGGAGGGCACCGCGTCGGGCGTGACTCCCGCGGACGACTGAGCGGTCTCAATCCGCCGACGGCTGAGCGGGTCTCACCCCCGGCGCCCGGCCGCGTTCCGCTCACGCCCGCCCTCGCACTCCGCCGACGGCGCGTTCTCACGCCGCGGCGGCGGAATCGGGAATTTAAATACGCCCACGCCGGGAGGTACGCGTATGACATCCGACGCCGACGAGACGACGATGAGTCGCCGCGGGCTGTTCAGGGCCGGGGCCGCGGGGGCCGCCGCCGCGACGGGGCTCGCCGCCGGTTCCGGAGGGGCAGCCGCCCAGTACGACGGCTGGCTGGACGACGTCGACAACTACGACGGCACCCACGACTACCGGGGGGAAGACGAGGTCACGGTCGAAGTCGGCGCGGTCGACGGCCTCAAGTTCGGACCGGCGGCGATCCTGATCGACCCCGGGACGACGGTCGTCTGGGAGTGGACCGGGGAAGGAGGCGCACACAACGTCGTCGCCGACGACGGGACGTTCGACAGCGGCGAGACGGTCAGCGATGAGGGAACCACCTTCGAGTACACCTTCGACGGCGCCGAGGAGGGCGACACGTTCAACTACCTCTGTGTCCCCCACGAGGCGGTCGGGATGAAGGGCTCCGTGGCGGTCGGATCCGTGGACGACGACCTCGTCGATCCCGAGGGCGGCGACGGGAGCGACGGCGGCGACGGGAGCGACGGCGGCGACACCGCCGGCTACGGCGACTGGTTCGAGGACGTCGGCAACTACGACGGCACCCACGACTACCGGGGGGACGACGAGGTCACGGTCGAGGTCGGGGTCGGCGAAAACGGCCTCCTCTTCGGCCCGGCCGCGATCCTCGTCGACCCCGGCGCGACGGTGGTGTGGGAGTGGACCGGGGAGGGAGGCGCACACAACGTCGTCGAGGAGAACGACGCCTTCTCCAGCGGGTCGGCCGTCGACGGGGCGGGCGAGACCTTCGAGCACACCTTCGAGGACGCCTCCGAGGGCGACGTCTTCCGGTACGTCTGCGAGCCCCACGAGGCGGTCGGGATGAAGGGCGCGGTCGCGGTCGGTGCGGTCGACGACGACATCGTCGGTGAGGGGGGCGACGGCGGCGACGGCGGCGACGGCGGGGGCGGCTCGGGCCGCGATCTCACCGCGAGCGACGTCGGCGCGCTGGCGCTCGGCTTCGGCTTCGCCGGGGCGCTTCTCGTCCCGCTGTTCTACGCCGCCCACAAGAAGGCGAGCGAGGAGTAGCGGGCGAGGAGCGGCGAGACGGACGAGGGGCACCGGGATGAAACGAAGCGAGACGGCGAGCAGCGGGCGACTGTTTCGAGGCGAAGTGTTCGAGCGTTTGCGCCCGGATTTCCGTCGGGCTTCCGATCCGCGTCAGAAGACGTGGTACAGCATGAGGTAGACGCCGATCCCCATCGTGAAGGAGACCAGCCAGAGCGCCGCGGCGGCGGCCCCGACCTGCGCGTGCCGGGTGTGGTACAGCTCTTCGTACGGGCGCGTGGCGGCGAGCAGCAGCGCGTGGAAGACGAACGGGACGCAGACGATCGCGAGCAGCACGTGGATCGCCAGAAACGGGAGGTAGACGTAGGTGTAGACGACCTCGGGACCGGGGAACTCGGCGGTCCCGACCAAGATCAGCCGGTAGAGGTAGCTGCCGAGGAACGCGACGAACAGCCCGAACGACGAGAGCATGAGCGCCCTGTGACGGGCGACGTTCCCCCGGGAGATCGCCCGCCAGCCGAGCAGGATGGTGGCGATCGCCGTCGCGGAGATCGCGGCGTTGAGGTGCGGGAGCGCCGCGAGGACCGCGTCGTTCGCGCGCGGCAGCACGCCGCTCGGGATCGCGCCGCCGACGGCGCCGAACACCAGCGCGAGCGCGGCGACGGACAGGAGGGCGGTCAGTAACGGGACGTTCTCGCGGGCCCACTCGGACATGGGCGATCGGACGGACGCCACTCCCAAACCCGTGCCGGTTTCGACGGCGCGGTTCCGGTGGACCGGCTCGTCGCGCCGTCCTTCCCGACCGGTGGCAACCTCCGACACGGTCCGGCCGAATGGAAGGGCTTTTAATTAGGGGAAGGGTACGTGGAGATGCGAAAAAGACAGCGAGCGTGGGTAGCCAAGCCAGGCCAACGGCGCAGCGTTGAGGGCGCTGTCCTGTAGAGGTCCGCCGGTTCAAATCCGGTCCCACGCATCGCTCGGGGCACACCCCCACCGATGCACGGTGTTGTCTCTACGACAGCACCCACGCACAATTCCTTTCCACCGCTACGCGACGAGTGATTACTCTACGGTATGCTTGTGAGGATCGGCTTTCAAGTAGTCACGCTGTTCCAGTCACTTGCTTATAAGCGGTTACTGACGGCTCGACGACGGAGACCTCCAAAGCCCCAGCCGCTCGGCTGTACGATGATGCGATTGCTTATAAGCCTCTGATCGGCGCGGATAAGACCTCCAAAGCCCCAGTCGCGAGGACACCACACGCTCGCTGCGCGCCTCGGTCGCTCACTTCGTTCGCTCCCTGCGGTGCTTGCGTCGCCTGTGGTGTCCTCGCGACTGCCCCTTTGAGTCCCGCCCTGCACAGCGACCGCACCTCACGCCTCCCCAGCCTCGTCAGTCGCCTCCGCTTCGCTCCGGCGACTGACTCCCTCGCGCGTGCGAGTCGCGCCCTCCAGGCGCTCCTCGGCACGCGCCACCGCTGCTCATTTATATATCGTATCGTCGGCCATCGATCGTCACCGCTCTTTTAAACACTCGATCACCGCTCGCGCGAACTGCCACCCTTTTAGTCGCGCGCCGTCGGAGTGAGACGTAATGAGTACGGACGCGACCCCCGAGTACGACTACGAGGAGCTGGGGCTCGTCGCCGGCCTGGAGATCCACCAGCAGCTCGACACCGAGACGAAGCTGTTCTGCGACTCTCCGACCGTCGAGCGCGACCCCGAGGAGTCCGACCGGTCGATCACCCGCCGGCTCCACCCGACGAAGAGCGAACTCGGCGAGCTCGACGACGCCGCCATGGAGGAGAGCCGCGTCGACCGCGAGTTCACCTACCTCGCGTACGACACCACCTGCCTCGTCGAGGAGGACGACGAGCCGCCCCGCCGCGTCGACGACGAGGCGCTCTCGGTCGCCCTCCAGATCGCCGACCTGCTCGACATTTCCGTCGTCGATCAGGCCCACGTCATGCGGAAGCTCGTCATCGACGGCTCGAACACCTCCGGGTTCCAGCGCTCGATCCTCCTCGGACAGGAGGGCGAGATCGAGACGAGCGAGGGGGCCGTGTCGATCGTCGATCTCATGCTCGAGGAGGAGTCGGCGAAGCGCGTCGAGGAGACCGAAGAGGGGGTCGTCTACTCGCTCGACCGGCTCGGCGTCCCCCTCGTCGAGATCGGGACGGGACCGGACATCCGGAGCCCCGAGGGCGCCCGCGAGGCCGCCGCGCGCATCGGGATGCTCCTCCGGTCGACGGGCGCCGTCAAGCGCGGGCTCGGCACGATCCGTCAGGACGTGAACGTCTCCATCGCCGACGGCGCCCGCGTCGAGGTGAAGGGTGTCCAGGACCTCCAGGGCATCGAGGACATCGTCCGCGGCGAGGTCGGCCGGCAGGCGGAGCTGCTCGCCATCCGCGACGAGCTCCGCGAGCGCGACGCGCGCGTCGGCGAGGTCACGGACGTGACCGACACCTTCGCCGACACCGAGTCGGGCGTGATCCGCGGCGCGCTCGATTCGGGCGGGAAGGTCACCGCGGTCCCGCTGTTCGGCTTCGACGGGCTCGTCGGCCGCGAGATCCAGCCGGACCGCCGGCTCGGCACCGAGCTCTCGGACCACGCGAAGCGCCACGGCGCCGGCGGTATCTTCCACACCGACGAGCTGCCGGCGTACGGCGTGACCGAGGAGGAGGTGTCGGCGCTCCGCGACGCGGTCGGCGCCGGTGAGGGCGACGCGGTCGCCATCGTCGCCGCCGACCCTGAGACCGCGGACCTCGCGATCGAGGCCGCCGCCGAGCGCGCCGAGACCGCGATCGAGGGCGTCCCCGAGGAGACCCGCGGCGCGAACGACGACGGGACCACCCGGTACCTCCGCCCGCTCCCCGGCGCCGCCCGGATGTACCCCGAGACGGACGTGCCGCCGGTCGAGCCGGACCCCTCCGACGTGGAGCGGCCCGAGCTGCTCGACGAGAAGGCCGAGCGGTACGCCGACGAGTTCGGGCTCGACGCCGGCCTCGCCGAGCAGGTCGCGTTCGGCCAGCGGTTCCCGCTGTTCGAGACCGCGGTCGACCGCGGCGTCGACCCCACCTTCGCCGCCTCGACGCTGGAGTCGACGACGACGGAGATCCGGCGGGAGGGGGCGGCCGTCGAGAACCTCACCGACGAGCACTTTCTCGACCTGTTCGATCTCGTCGAGGACGGCGACCTCGCGAAGGAGGGCGTTCCGGAAGTGCTGACGACGCTCGCCGAGAGTCCCGAGCTGTCGGCGGCCGAGGCGGTCGAGGAGGCCGGCCTGTCGGGCGTGAGCGAAGAGGAGGTCCGGGAGGCCGTGGTGGAGGTCGTCGAGCGGAACGCGGACCAGATCGAGGCGGAGGGGATGGGCGCCTTCTCCGGGCTGATGGGCGAGGCGATGGGCGCGCTCCGCGGGAAGGCGGACGGCGAGGTCGTCTCCGACGTGCTGCGCGAGGAGATCGGAAAGCGGTCGTAGGTGTTGAGGCGTGTGGTGTGTTCGTTTTTAAGTATCAGCGCGTCATCCCCGAGGATTCGTCTTATCTCCCGTAGAGGAGATAGAGAAGGTACAGACTCGCACCGATTATCAGTGTTCCCGCGATGAGGAGCCCTCCTGTCGCCGCGATCGACGCCGCATGTACTGCAAGCTGGACCAATTGGAGACCTACCAAAATCGTGAAGACGGAGATCAGTGTCCAGACAACGGTTCCCAACAGTGTGCGAGTTGTCCGAGCGAGCTCCTCGCGCACGATCGACCGGACCGTTTGTTCGTCGAGGTCATCGGAGGGCGACATATCTGCACACGTCGCGGTCAGTAGCAATAAACTGTTGGCTGATTGGTGCTACTGAGTTAACGTAGTCGTCAGATACTCAATTCCGGAACTGACCACACATGGGTCAGAGCGAAACACCTTCTGAGAATTTAGCAGATTTACTTGCTTATAAACGGCTGATAGCAAATCGGCGGGGACTATCTCCAAAGCCCCAGCCGTGAGGACGGCGCACACTCGCTGCGCGCTTCAGTCGCTCACTTCGTTCGCTCCTTACAGTGCTTGCATCGCCTGCGCCGTCCTCACGGCTGCCCCTTTGAGTCCCACCCGTCCGCACCGCAACCGCAGCCTCACGCCTCCCCAACCTCGCCGCTCGCTCGGGGCTTCCTTCGGTCGCCCACGTCACTCGCGGCGTCCCTCGCACGCGCTCCTCGCGGCCTGCCGGCCGCTCGGAGGCGCGCGCCACCGCACATTCGTTTATAAACCGTTGTCGTTACTCCCGGTTTTCCTTCAAAACACCGCCGCCTTCCGACGAGACCGCCTTTTCCTCAGTCGACCAGTTCCTCGATCAGCGTGTCGAGGTCGTACGTCGCCGGCGCGCGCGGCTCGTCGCGCAGGGTGGCGATCGTGAACGTCGAGTTCGTGCGCTCGACCTGCGGGATCGCCTCGAAGTCGCTAATCAGTCGCTCGACGGTGTCCGACGAGGAGAGCCGCGCGAGGACGACGAAGTCGGTCTCGCCCATCGTGAAGAACGCCTCCGTGACGCCCTCGACCGCGAGCAGCTCGTCCGCGAACTCCTCGTAGGGCCCCTCGTAGTCCGCGAGCACCTCGACGATCACGGTGACGCCGAGCCCCAGGGCCTCGTGGTCGAGGTCGTACAGGTCGTTCTCGATCACGCCGTCCTCGCGGAGGTTGTTCAGCCGGTAGTGGATCGTCGACACCGGGATGTCCGTCTCCTCGTGGAGCCGCTCCGGGCTCCCCGTCCCGAGGTCCGATATCGCCTTCAACAGCCGCACGTCGCGCTCGTCCATACCCCCCGTTTGCGTGATGGTCTGTTATATATTACGACCGATATACTTGGATCGGAGTGCAAGATACCCGACTGATCTGGAACGAAATTGCATCAAATTCGTATGCGTGATTGTTCATTCTGAATATCGGCCGATCCGAGAGAATAGTTTAACTATCTCTGCCGATTTCGAACAGACAGCCAATGAATCTGCGGAGCCTTATTTCCACTCCCGAATCGATCGTCGCCGCGTTCGTCCTCCTCGCGACGCTGTGGGGCACCTCCTTCGTCGCCATTGAGGCCGGGCTGCACTACTTCCCGCCGCTCCTGTTCGCCGGCGTGCGCTACGCCGTCGCCGGCGCCATCGTGCTTGGCGTCGCCGCGGTTATGTCCGGCCGGACGGTCCCCCGGGGTCGCGACGAGTGGCTCGGCGTCGGCGTCGCCGGCGCCTTCGTGATCGCCGCGTACCACGGCCTGCTGTACGTCGCCGAGCTCCACATCACGGGCGCGGTCGCCGCCGTGATCGTGAGCCTCGCGCCGGTGTTGACCGCCACGTTCGCGGCGCTCATGCTCCCGAACGAGCGCCTCGGGCCGCTCGAGATCGGCGGGTTCGCGCTCGGGATCCTCGGCGTGATCGTGATCGCCGACCCGATGGAGGCGGGGCTCGGTAGCTCCGCGCTGCTCGGTGTCGGGCTCGCGTTCGCCGGCGCGGTCGCCTTCTCGCTCGGCGCGGTGCTGCTCCGCCCGCTCCGCACCGACCTCCCGATCGCCGCGCTGCAGGGGTGGGCGATGGTCTCCGGCGCCGGGATGTTATTCGTCGGGGCCGCCCTGCTCGGCGAGTCGCCCGCGGCGATCGTCTGGAACGCGACCTCGCTCGCCTCGCTGTCGTACCTCACGCTGCTGTCGGGGGTCGTCGCGTTCCTGATCTACTTCGCGCTGCTCGACGAGGTCGGCCCGGCCCAGCTCCACCTCGTCGGCTACGCGGAGCCCGTCGTCGCCGCGGTCGGGAGCTGGGTCCTGCTCGGCAGCCTGATCGACGCGGAGGCGATGGTCGGCTTCGTCGCGATCCTCGCCGGCTTCCTCGTCTTAGAACGACACGAGATCGCCGCCTACGTCGGCTTCGACGTCGAGGACGCGCTCCGGACGCGCTGAGTCGACAGCCGCGGCCGTTTCCCGCTTTTCACCCGCCGATATCCTGCGTCAGCCCCGCCCGGAGGTCCCGACCGAAGTAGTGTCCGAGCAGCGCCAGCACCAGCCCCAGCCCGCCGCCGACGGCGAGCAGGGGGAGCCCCCACTGCTGGAGGTAGTCGATCCCGATCGGGAGGAAGCCGATCCCGAGGACGCTGGTCACGGCGGTCCCCGCGCCGGCCGCGGCGCCGGCGAGCCCGGTCTCCACGTACTTGCGCGCCGAGAAGACCAGCCCGACGAGGAACGAAGCGAGGAACACCCCGGCCGCGGAGCCGATCGTGCCGCCGATAATCGGGATCGCGCCGCCGGCGAACACCCCGACGCCGACGGCGACGAGCGCGAGGACGAAGGACTTGGCGGAGAACCAGCGCCCGTCCATTCCGACCCGACCGCTCCCGGACCCGCCCGCTCCCGACCCCGTTCCGGCGGCGGGGGCGGCGTCCGACCCAGCGCTCGCGGCGCTCCCGGAGTCGGCCTCGCCCCCGCCGTCGCCGTCCGCGAGGTCGTCGTCGAGGAGGTCGTCGAGGTCGTCCATCGGGTCGCCGTCGGACGCCTCCCGCTCCTTGGAGGGTTGCATACCCGAGCGTTCGCCCGTGAGACCTTGTGTCTTGCGCCGAGGGCGGGTCGCGCGCTTCGTGCCGGATCAGACGGCGTCCCGTGCGACTCGGTAACGCTCGCCGTTTCACCGGAAACCCGGTGTCCCCTGCTCGGACCGCAGGGATCCGATCCCCGCCGTCGACCGCGGGGCTTCGGGGGCGCGGCGGCTTCGGCCGCCGACCGCGGTTCGCGCTTACTCCTCGCCGTCCGGTTGCTCCCGCGATCCCCACACCAGCTTGTCGACCAGCTCGACGCTCATCGGTCCGTCGACGGTCACCTGACAGGAGAGCCGGGGGTAGCCGAACCGGTCCGCCAGCCGGTCGTGCCAGTGCTCGGGCGGGGGCCCCTCGCGGATCCGAACGCCGCAGGTCGCACAGAGCCCCCGCCCGTCGCAGTTGAGGCGGCGCGTCGCGGCGGCGTACGGCGAGAGGCCGGCGTCGAGCAGCGCGTCGCGGAGGGTCCGTCCGGGCTCGACCGCGAGCTCGATCCGGTCGTCGCCGTCGCGGACGGTCAGCGGGACGGTCTCGTCGTCGGCTCCGGGCATTCGGTCTCGCTTTCGCCCTCCGAACGGATAGCTCTGTGCTCGGTTCCGCGAACCGGCGCGAACCGAGACCCGGAACGGCTTTGCGCGTCCGCGCCGACCCGACCGATATGGACACGCGCCGCGCGCTGCTCGACGCCCTCGGCGACGGCCCGGTCTCCGGGCCCGCGCTCGCGGACGACCTCGGGGTGTCGCGAGCGGCGGTCTGGAAGGCGGTCGAGTCGCTCCGCGAGGAGGGGTTCGCGGTCGAGTCAACGCCGGAGGGGTACGTCGCGCCCGCCGACCCCGGCTACTCCGCCGCCGGCATCGAGTTCGGGCTCGACGCGCCCTACGCGGTGGAGTACCACGATCGGATCTCGTCGACGAACCGCCGCGTTCGGGAGCTGGCGGCCGGGGGCGAGATCCCGGAGGAGGGGGTCGCGGTCGTCGCCGACGAGCAGACCGGCAGCCGGGGGCGGCTCGACCGCGAGTGGGTCGCGCCGAGCGGGGGGGTCTGGCTCTCGCTGGCGGTCCGGCCCGACGCCCCGCCGGCCCGGGCCCCGCTCTTCACGCTCGCCGCCGCGGTCGCGACCGCCGACGCCTGCCGAGAGGCGGGCGTCGACGCGCACATCAAGTGGCCGAACGACGTGCTCGTGGGCGGTCCTGGAGGCGAGGACGAGGACGAGTACGCGGACGCCGACGGCGACGCCGACGGCGACGCCGACGGCGACGCCGCGGACGAGGGTAGTCGCGGCGGCCGCAAGCTCGCCGGGATCCTCACGGAGATGGAGGGGGAGGCCGACCGGATCTCGTGGCTGGTCGCGGGGATCGGCGTCAACGCCAACATCGACGCCGAGACGCTCCCGGCGGGGGCGACCTCACTGCAGGAGGAGCTGGGCGAGCCGGTCGACAGGCGCCGGTTCGCCGCGACCCTCCTCGAGCGCTTCGACGCGCTCGCCGGGACGCCGGACCGGATGGACCGGATCCTGCCGGCCTGGCGCGAACGCGCGAGCACGCTCGGCCGCCGGGTCCGCGTCGACACCCCGAACGGTCCGGTGACGGGCATTGCGGTCGACGTGGAGCCGCCCGGGGCGCTCGTGATCGAGACGGACGACGGCGTCAGGCGGGTCCACGCCGGCGACTGCGAGCACCTGCGCGACGCCGACGGCTGATCGTCGGTCGTCGCGAGGCGTCGGGGGACATTCGAGCCGCGATGGCGCGCAAAACGCGGCTCCGGACTCCCGCTAACTCTGTCCGGTCGCTTCCGGCTCCCCGTCGGCCGGGGCCTCCGTTTCGGCCGGCGTCTCCCCCTCGGCGGACACCTCGGCGCCGACGGCCCCGTCCCCCGGGATGTTTCCGTCCAACCGCACCGTCAGCACGGGGACGCTCGACCCGCGCACCACCTTCTCGGCGACGCTCCCGAGGAGGAGCCGGTCGATCCCGCCCCGGCCGTGGGTCCCCATCACGATCAGGTCGCAGCCGTTCCCCTCGGCGTACCGGATGATCTCCTTGCTCGGGGAGCCCTCCGCGACCGCCGTCTGGACGGCGAGGTCGGTCCCGGCCGCGAGCGACTCGACCTCCGCGACCGCCTCGTTCGCGTCGTCCCGCAGGAGGTCGCCGACCCCCTCCCACGAGCTCTCCATCGGCATCCCCGCGTAGCTCGCCGTGTCGACCACGTACAGCGCGTGGACGCCCGCGCCGTGGACCGACGCGAGGTCGAGGGCGTGCGCGACCGCCCGCTTCCCCTCGGCGGAGCCGTCGGTCGGAACGAGGATCCGATCGTATAGAGTCATACGTTCACACGTATCAGGGTACCGCCGCCACATAACTCTTTGCGCGTTTTGCCGGTTCTTTTCGGGCGGACGCGTTCGGATTCGGGCCGGGCGTGCGTTTAAGTCCTCACGCGCCGATATCCATCCCATGACATCCGAAGTACACCTCTCGCGCGTCGAAGACGAGTTCCGCGAGCACTCCTACCCGGCCGCCCGCGAGGACCTGGTCGACTCCTGTGCCGGCACCACCGTGCTGTTCGCCGACGGCGACGCCGACCTCGGCGACCTCGTGGCCGACATCGACCAGGAGCGGTTCGAGAGCGCCGAGGACGCCTTCGCCGCGCTCCAGAACGTGCTCCCGGTCGAGGCGGTCGGCGAACCCGGGCAGTCCGACGGCGACGCCTGACTCGGGTCGAGTCGCGGGCCGACCTGCGCCGTCGCCACCGCCCCTCGCGTCCGCCTCGTCACCCGTACCCACGCCACGACGCGTCTCGCATCGCTTTTTACCGCGGGTCGCGCACTGACGGTAATGAGTTACCGGATCGGTCTCGTCGGCAAGCCCTCCGTGGGGAAGTCGACGTTCTTCAACGCCGCGACCATGAACGACGTGCCCGAGGGCGCGTACCCGTTCACCACGATCGACCCGACCGTCGGCGAGGCGTACGTCCGCGTCGACTGCGCCGCCCCCGAGTTCGACGAGACGTGTACGCCGAGCGTCGGCGTCTGCCGCGAGGGCACCCGCTTCGTCCCGGTCAAGCTGGTCGACGTCGCCGGCCTCGTCCCCGGCGCCCACGAGGGGCGCGGGCTCGGCAACCAGTTCCTCACCGACCTCAACGAGACCGACGTGCTGATCCACGTCGTCGACTTCTCCGGGAAGACCGACATCGAGGGCGAGGCCACCGAGGGCCACGACCCGCGCGAGGACATCGACTTCTTAGAGGAGGAGCTCGACGCGTGGTACCTCGACGTGCTGGAGAAGGGCCTCGAGAAGTTCGAGACGCGGTACCACGGCGCGGACGCCGCCATCGAGGCGGAGCTCGCCGACCAGATGTCCGCCTTCGGCATCGACAAGGACCGGATGAAGCGGGTGATCCTCGCCGAGGGGCTCGAGCTCGACCCCGAGACGTGGGACGAGACGGACAAGGCCGACCTCGCCCGCGAGATCCGCAAGCGCACGAAGCCGATGGTCGTCGCCGCGAACAAGATGGACACGCCCGAGGCGCAGGCGAACTGGGAGGAGATCACGGCGGACCCCGACTACGACCACCTCTCCTTCGTCCCCGCGAGCGCCCACGCCGAGAAGGCCCTGAAGAACGCCGACGACGCGGGCGTCGTCGACTACACGCCCGGCGACAGCGACTTCGAGGTCGTCGGCGACGTCTCCGGCGAGCAGGCGGCGGGCTTGGATCAGATCGGCGAGTTCGTCCACGAGTACGACGGGACCGGCGTGCAGGGCGCGCTCGAAGAGGCCGTCTTCGACGTGCTCGGCTGTATCGCCGTCTTCCCCGGCTCCGCGAACGGGAGCAAAGACGAGAAGGGGGTCTTCCGCGACTGCTTCGTCCTCCCCGAGGGGTCGACCACCGAGGACTTCGCGTTCCACATCCACTCGGACATCGGCGAGGGGCTCCTCCACGGCACCGACTGCCGGAGCGGTCGGCAGGTCGGCGCCGACCACGAGCTCTCCCACCGCGACGTGATCGAGCTGGTCTCGACGAAGCAGGCGGCCCCGTAGCTCGGTCGGCCGGGGCCTGACCGCCCCCTGACCGAGACGGTCGCCCCCTTCTGACCGACGGATTTTCGCCCCCGGCCGACCACCGGTTCGGACGTGAACGACATCGTCGACGCCCTCGGCGCGGCCGCGGGGACGACCTGTCTCGTCGGCGCCGGCGGGAAGAAGACCACGCTCTACGCGCTCGCCGACCGGCTCGACCGGGCGGTGCTCACCGCGACGGTCCGGATCCCGATCTTCGACCGCGAGGTCGCCGCGGTGCGCGTCACCGGGGACCCCGTGAGCGCGCTCGACGCGATCGAGGGGGCCGACGCAGCCGAGGTGGCCAACGGACCCGAGGACGCCTTCCCGCTCGGGCTGGTCCCGGAGCGCGAGCGCGACGACCGATACCGGGGGTACGACCCCGCGGTTGTCGACGAGATCGGGGCCGCCCACGACGGGCCGGTCCTCGTGAAGGCCGACGGCGCGCGGACGCGGCTCCTCAAGGCGCCAAACGACCGCGAGCCGCAGGTCCCGGCGGGCGCGGACCGCGTGATACCGGTGGCGAGCGTCGGCGCCGTCGGGGAGCCGCTGACGGCGGAGACGGTCCACCGCCCCGAGCGCGTCGCGGCGATCGCGGACGCCGCCGTCGGCGACGAGATCACGCCCGAACTGGTCGGCGGCGTCCTCGCGCACGAGCGGGGCGGCTTAAAAGGGATCCCGGACGGGGCGACCGCGGTCCCGCTCGTGAACGCCGTCGACGACGCCGACGACGAGGCGACGGCGCGCGAGATCGCTCGGGTCGTCCACGAGCGCGCGGACGTGCCGCGGGTCGTCCTCGCGCGGATGATCGAAGGGGAGATCGTCGACGTCGTGGAGTGACACCGGCGGCCTGACCGCCCCGTCACCGCTGTCCGACGGGGGCGCCTACCCGTCCAGCTCGGCCACGATCCGCTCGCGGATGTCCCCCGCGTCCACGGGCGCCCACGCCTCGATGTCGTAGGTCACGTCGGCGAGGACCTCCAGCCGCTCCGCGTCGCCGGACTCGATCGCGGCGACCGCGTCCCTCGACAGCCGTTCCAACACGGCCTCCGAGAGCGCCTCCCGGTCCACGTCGCGCTCCGGCACGTCGAGGATGTGCGGGAGGTCCTCGGCGTCCGCCGGCAGCGAGGGGAACGCCGCCGGACCGACCGCGAGCGCGACCGCGTCGGGTTCGTCCCCGCCGACGGAATCGTCTCCGCCCTCCGAGTCACCCCCGTCGTCGGAGCCGTCCCCGTCGTCGGATGTCGCGGGATCGGTCACCCCTTCCAGTGTGTTCCCCGCTCCCGCTTCCGAGAGCGCCGCGGGGGGCGCGGGGACGAGCGCGTACTCCGCGACGGCGACGTCGATGGCGGCGGCGATGGCCTCGTCGTCGACCTCGGCGCGCTGTTTGAAGGCGAGCTCCGAGAGCGCCTCCGACAGCTCCGCGCGGGTGAGCCACTCGAACAGGTCGACGACCCCGGCGAGGTCGTCGCGCGCGGCGACGCTCGGGGCGCCGCCGTCGGACCGACTGGGTCCGTCCGCGTCCCCCACGGTCAGTCCTCCCCCGGCGCGGCGTCGGCGCCCGGGTCCGCCGGTCGCGGGCGGTCGGCTTCCGGCAACGTCCGGTCGGTTCCCCCCGAACGGTCGTCTCGCGCGCCCTCGAGGTCGGCCCGCGCCGCGTCGGCGACCTCGGCGGGCGTGACGGGCGCGTCGCGCCACGCCGGCAGACGGGTGTCCGGGCCCGGCTCGCCGAGGGCGTCCGCGTACGTCTCGACCTGCTCGCGTTCGGCCGCGCGGTCGTAGTCGAGGCCGTTGAACGCGGCGTCCGTCTCGTAGCCGCGGATCAGCCCGTCGGCCGCCTCGCGGTAGCGGTCTGCGAGCGCGTCGTACTCGACGTCGACGCCCGCGCCTTCGACCGCGCGGAGGGTCGCCTCGCCGACCGCCCGGCTCATGTCGGCGAGCCCGGTCGGCCCGTCGACGGAGCGGTGGTCGTGCTCGTACCGCCCCAGGTCGACCTGCGCGCTCTCCGCGAAGCCGGCGTGCGCGAACGCCTCGCCGAGCGTCCCGACCTCCAAGCCCCAGCCGCGCTGGACCCGGAGCCGGGAGACGAGGTCGGTCGTCGCCGCGAACTCGCCCGCGAGCGCGTAGCGGAACGCGTCGAGGTACTCTAAGACGCCGGGCTCGCGCCGCTCCGTCGCGTCGGCGAGCGCGCGGACCAGCGGCCGGAAGAACAGCCGGAACAGCCGCCCGTACAGCGAGCCGTCCTCGACGCGGGCGTAGTACCCCTTCGAGAACTCGTGGCCGCGGGCGAGCGGGAACAGCAGGCGGTTCACGAACGCCGGCGAGTACGTCTTCGTGTCGGCGTCGTGGACCACGACGAACTCCTCCTCCAAGGCGCGACCGAGCCCGAGCCACACGTCCCGCCCCTTCCCGCGGTCGCCGTCGAGCCCGCGCTCCGCGAGCAGCTCCGTGAGCCGCGGGCCGCCGCACCACAGGGGCTCGACGTCCACGTCGAACCCGTCGAGCCAGTCGGCGAAGGGACCGACGCGGTCCGCGGGGGCGCGGAGGGGGACGACCACGCGGGCGGGGTCGACCGACTCCAGCGCCGTCAACACCCGATCGGCCGCGAGCGTCCCGTACTCGCGTTCCGTCATCGGCACGACGACCGCCGCCCGGTCGGTGGGGGCGTCCGGCCGGTGGTCGGTCAACGCGTGCAGCGTGGTCACGCGCTCTTGTACGTACTCCATCTATCCGGTACACGGGCGGGACGCCCTAAATAGGTGCGATACCCGTCCCCCCTGCCGGTCTCCCCCTTCGGCGCGCCGCGCCACCCGTGCGCGGACGATCAGGCCGCGCGCTCCGCCCCCGCGGCGCCGCCGGGGACCCGACCGAGGCGCTCCAGGACCGCGTACGCGGCGACGACGACCGCGAGCCCCCCGGCGAGCGCGAGGAAGACGGCGTCGTAGCCGGCGCCGGCCTCGATCGCCTCGCCGACGACCCACGAGCCGGCCGCCTGCGTCGTCATCATCCCGGCGGAGAAGACGGCGTACGCCGACGCCCGCGACTCGTCCGGCAGCGACGCGAGCAGGTAGGTGTCGCTGGCGGGGAACAGCATGTGGATCGCGAAGCCGACGACGACGCTGGCGGCGACGACTGCGACCAGTCCCGAGGAGACGACCACGAAGACGACGCCGACGAGGAACGTCGACACGATGCCGAGCAGGTACGGGACGTGCGGGAGCCGGTCGGCGAGGTCGCCGGAGACGAGGAACGCCGGGACACCCGCGGCGAAGATCACCGTCAGCAGGTTCCGCGCGGTCGCCGCCGGGATCCCCTTGTCGATCATGTACAGCTCGTAGAAGTTGAAGAGCCCCTGCCAGACGAAGCTCGTGAGCCCCATCAGCACGACCCCGGCGAGGATCAGCTTCCACTCCGAGAGGGCGCCGGCGACGAAGTCCGTGTCGCCCGCGCCGGCGTCCGGGAGGTCGGTCCGGCGCGCGAGGGCGACGAAGACCGCGGTGGAGACGGCGGCGGCGAGCGCGAGCCCGTGGAAGGCGAGCCGCCAGTCGTACCAGAGCGCGACCGTCACGACCGGCGCGGCGGCGACGGCGGCGAGCTGGCTCGCCATCCCGTGCACGCCCATCACGCGCCCGACGCGGGTCGGGAACAGCTCCGAGATGAAGGGGTTGGCGGCGACGAAGTAGACGCCGGACGCCAAGCCGATCGCGAACGCCGCGGTCATCAGCGTCGGCACGCCCGGCGCCAGTGCGACGCCGAGCGCGCCGAGCGTCAGCATCGCTCCCGAGACGAGGATCACGAACTGGCGAGAGAAGCGCGTCAGCGCCCAGCCCGCCGGGAGTCGCGGGGCCGCCGAGCCGAGCCACGCGAGCGTGACGATCAGTCCCGCCGTTCCCTCGCCGATCGCGAACTCGCCGATGAACTCCCCCACGAGGGGGGCGAACACGACCCGCGCGAAGTTGACGAGGAAGACGATCGCACACAGGGACCCGAACAGCCGACTCCGTGACACGGGCGCCGTTGTCGACGGCGGGAGACAAGGGTTGCGAAAGCGACGCGTCCGACCGGCGTCGTACGGGGTTTTTATACGCTCACGCGATCAACTTCGAGCCATGAAATCGACGCGGAAGGGCCTTCGCGACGGCGACCTGTTCAAAGACACCTACGAGCGGTTGAACTGCGCCGACTGCGAGAAGGTGTTGAAAAAGCAGAACGACCCGGACGAGGTGTTCTCCGTCCGCGTCTGCCCCGAGTGCGAGGCGACGTTTAAAGAGCTGCGCTGACGAGTTCTCCGTCCTTCGTACCGTCGCTGAAGTCGATGGTCCCCGCGTCCCCGTGCCGCCTTCTCGGCCGCATCGCGTCCGTCTCCAGACGCGATGACGACTGACGCGACCGATCACCGCGGATAACACCTCGATCGACTGCGGGAGTGGGTATAGCAAACTGGCTGATCGATTGTTTATAAGTGGAGTTGTGGTGTTGCTGTCGGCTGTTTATAAGTGATCGACGGTGTTGCGGTGAAGACCTGCAAAGCCCCAATCGCGAGGGCGCCGCACGCTCGCTGCGCGCCTCGCTGCCGCTCGCTACGCTCGCGGCGTCCCTCGCGCGCGCTCCTCGCGCCTTATCAGGGCGCGCGGAGGCGCGCGCCACCGCAACAGCCGTTTTTAAGTAATCGTCGCCGCCGCTCACGCCCCGTTTAAATACGATATCGCTCTCCTCGATCTGCAAGACCCACCCCCGCTATCGGTCGAGACGATCCGATCAGTCGCCGCCCCCGGCCGCGCCGCTCTCCCCGTCCGCTCGCGAGACGACCTCTGCCGGCACGCCGGCGACCGTCGTTCCGGGCGGTACGTCCTCGGCGACGAGGGAGTTGGCGGCGACCTGCGCGCTCTCGCCGATCGTGACGCCCGGGAGGACGACCGCTCCCGCGCCGATCATTGCGCGGTCCTCGACGACCACGTCGCCGAGCCGGTACTCGTCTTGGAGGAACTCGTGACAGAGCAGGGTGGCGTCGTAGCCGACGATGGCGTCGTCGCCGACCGCGATCCGCTCGGGCCAGAACACGTCCGGCGTCGACTCCAACCCCCACGAGACGCCGGCGCCGACCGTGACGCCGATCCGGCGCAACAGCCAGTTCTTCAGCCGGAGGCTCGGGCAGATCCGCGCGAGCACGATCACGACGTAGTTGCGGACGACCGCGAGCGGCGACTTCGCGTCGGGCCACGACCACAGGGAGTTCCGCACGCCGCCGGTCGGGTGGCGCTCCAGCCGATCGGTGCGGTGGCCGCCGGACTCCGCCTCGTCCGTCTCGGACCCCGCGCCGGCGGTCTCGGACCCCGCGCCGCCCGTTCCAGACCCCGCGCCGTCGGTGTGGGCGGCGTCGGAATCTCCGTCCTCGTGAGTCACGGACGCCCGTTCGGGCGGCTCCGGTAAAAGGGTCGCTGACGCGGCGCGCTACTCCCGCAGCTCGGCCATGTGGTCGATCCGGCGCTGGACGAGATCCGCTTTGCCGATGTCGTGGCGGATGCGGACCCGGTCGCCGGCGGCGGCGAGCGCGTCCTCGGCCTGGGCCTCCGCGGCCGCGATGGAATCGCCGCGGCCGACGACCGCGAACGACCGCGAGGTGGTGGTGTACAGTCCGTCCTCGCGCTCGTCGACGCTCGCGTAGTAGAGGAGCGCGTCGCCGACGCTCTCCTCGTCGACCGCGACCTCCGCGCCCGCGTCGGGGTCGGTCGGGTACCCCTCCGGGACCGCGTACTTACAGACGGTCGCCTCGCCGGAGAAGGCGAGTTCGGGGAGGTCGTCGCCGTCGCGCGCGGCGGTGAGCACGTCGAGGAAGGGGGTCTCTAGGACGGGGAGCGTGTTCATCGCCTCGGGGTCGCCGAAGCGCGCGTTGAACTCGACGACCTTCGGGCCCGCGTCCGTGAGCATGAACTGGCCGTAGAGGACGCCCTTGTAGTCGGGCAGCGCGTCGACGACCGCCTCCAGCACGTCGACGGCGGCGTCGTAGTCGCCCTCGGCCATGAACGGGAGCGAGAGCCCGGTGTCTGTGTACGAGCCCATCCCGCCGGTGTTCGGCCCCTCGTCGCCCTCGTAGGCGCGCTTGTGGTCCTGCACCGCGGGGGTCGTGCGGAGCTCGCCGTTCGCGACGAACGCCTGCACCGTGAACTCCTCGCCGACGAGGCGCTCCTCGAGCACGACCCGATCGTAGTCGGAGTCGCGGAGGTACGCCTTGGCCTCCTCCGCCGTCACCTGATCGCCGATCACCTTCACGCCCTTGCCGCCGGTGAGCCCGGCCGGCTTCACCGCGAGGTCGCCGTCGTACGCGTCGATGTGCTCGCAAGCGGCCTCGATGTCGTCGAACACCGCGTAGTCCGGGCAGCCGGGAACGCCCGCCTCGTCCATGAACTCGCGCTGGTACGCCTTGTCCGTCTCCAGGCGCGCCTCCTCGGCCCGCGGGCCGAACGCGTACACGCCCGCCTCGTCGAGGGCGTCGGCGACCCCCGACTCCAGCGCCGACTCCGGCCCGATCACGGCCAGGTCCGCGCCGACCGCGGTCGCGTAGTCGGCGACCGCCGCGGCGTCGGTCTCGTCGATCGTCTCGAACCCGTCCGCGAGCCGGCGGATCCCCGGGTTCCGGTTGCTCGCGCAGGCGTACAGCGCGCAGTCGTCGGCGACGGCGCGGGCGATCGCGTGCTCGCGTCCGCCGCCCCCCACCAAGAGTACGGTCTCCGTCATGTGCGACCGATCACTACACGGTAGTGTAAGCTTTACTCTCCATCTGCGTTCGGATATACATGTTCGTGCAGTACTTCCGGCGGGCGCTCGTGTGACGGGTTTTTGCCGCGCCGGGCCGAATCGGACGTATGTCACAGCCGACCGAGCGGAACCGTCTCGACGGGGAGGCGAGTCCGTACCTCCGACAGCACGCGGACAACCCCGTCAACTGGCAGCCGTGGGGCGAGGAGGCGTTCGAGCGCGCCCGGGAGCACGACGTGCCGGTGTTCGTCTCGATCGGGTACTCCTCGTGCCACTGGTGTCACGTGATGGCCGAGGAGAGTTTCGAGGACGAGGCGGTCGCGGAGGTGCTCAACGAGGAGTTCGTACCGATCAAAGTCGACCGCGAGGAGCGGCCCGACGTCGACAGCACCTTCATGACCGTCTCGCAGCTCGTCACCGGCGGGGGCGGGTGGCCGCTCTCGGCGTGGTGTACGCCCGAGGGAGAGCCGTTCTACGTGGGGACCTACTTCCCGCCGGAGCCGCGCCGGAACCAGCCCGGGTTCCGTGACCTCTGCGAGCGCATCGCCGACTCGTGGGCGGACCCGGAGCAGCGCGAGGAGATGAAGCGGCGCGCCGACCAGTGGACGACGAGCGCCCGCGACGAGCTGGAGTCGGTGCCGGAGTCGGAGCCCGTCGGCGACGCGGACGTCGCTGGGGACGCCCCCGACGCCGAGGCGCCCGGCCCCGACCTCCTCGACGAGGCCGCGGCCGCGGCGATCCGCGGGTACGACGACGAGTACGGCGGGTTCGGGGGCGGCGGCGCGAAGTTTCCGATGCCGGGCCGGATCGACGTGCTCATGCGGGCGTACGCGCGGACCGGCCGCGACGCCGCGCTCACCGCCGCGACGGGCACCCTCGACGGGATGGCCCGCGGCGGGATGTACGACCAGATCGGCGGGGGATTCCACCGGTACGCGGTCGACCGCCAGTGGACGGTCCCGCACTTCGAGAAGATGCTCTACGACAACGCGGAGCTCCCGATGGCGTTCCTCGACGCCACCCGGCTCACGGGCGACGCCTCGTACGCCCGGGTCGCGAGCGAGACCCTCGGCTTCCTCGACCGCGAGCTCCGCCACGAGGACGGCGGGTTCTTCAGCACGCTCGACGCCCGGAGCCGACCGCCCGAGAGCCGGCGCGGTGACGCGGGCTCCGACGGGAGCGACGCCGACGCTGCCGACGTCGAGGGGGCCTTCTACGTCTGGACGCCCGGCGAGGTCGACGCCGTCCTCGACGAGCCCGCGGCGTCGCTCGCGAAGGACCGGTACGGGATCGAACCCGGCGGGAACTTCGAGCGGGGCACGACTGTCCCCACGATCGCGGCGACGGTCGCGGAGCTCGCCGACGAGCACGACATGTCCGCGGAAGCGGTCCGTGAGACCCTGACCGAGGCCCGCGTCGCCCTCTTCGAGGCGCGTGAGTCGCGGCCGCGGCCCGCCCGCGACGAGAAGGTGCTCGCGGCGTGGAACGGCCGGGCGATCTCCGCGTTCGCCGCCGCCGGACAGGTTCTCGGCGAGCCGTACGCCGAGATCGCGAGCGACGCGCTCGCGTTCTGCCGCGAACGGCTGTACGACGAGGAGACCGGCGACCTCGCGCGGCGCTGGCTCGACGGCGACGTGCGCGGTCCGGGCTACCTCGACGACCACGCGTTCCTCGCGCGCGGCGCGCTCGACACCTACGCCGCCACCGGCGACCCGGAGGCGCTCGGCTTCGCGCTCGATCTGGCGGAGGCGATCGTCGCGGACTTCTACGACGACGATGACGGCACGATCTACTTCACGCGGGATCCCGACGAGACCGCAGGAGGGGGAGACAGCGAGGCGCAACGCGCCTCTGGCAGCCGGACGCAGTCCGGCGACAACACCCTCTTCGCCCGCCCGCAGGAGTTCACCGACCGGTCGACCCCGTCGAGCCTCGGCGTGGCCGCGGAGACGCTCGCGGTCCTCGACGGGTTCCGGACCGACCGCGAGTTCGCCGACGTGGCGGAGCGTGTCGTGACGACCCACTCCGACCGGATCCGCGCGAGCCCGCTTGAGCACGTCTCCTTAGTGCGCGCGGCCGACCGCGTCGCGTCCGGCGGGATCGAGGTGACCGTCGCCGCCGACGCGGTGCCGGACGCGTGGCGCGAGACGCTCGGCGAGCGCTACCTGCCGGGCGCGCTCGTCGCCCCGCGCCCGCCGACCGACGACGGGCTGGCGGCGTGGCTCGACCGGCTCGGGATGGACGAGGCGCCGCCGATCTGGGCCGACCGCGACGCGGTCGACGGCGAGCCGACCGCCTACGTCTGCGAGGGCCGGACGTGCTCGCCTCCGGAGACCGACCTCGACGCGGCGCTGGAGTGGCTGGCGGCGCGGGAGCGGTCCGAGTAGGCCGCGTCGCAGTTATAAGTCCCCGTCACCACGCTCCCTCCATGCACGATTTCGTCGTCGTGGGCGCGGGGCCGCCGGGGTCGCGGTTCGCCCGGCGCGCCGCCGCGGCCGGCCGCGACGTCGTCGTCTTCGAGAAGGGGTCGGTCGGGACCCCGCTGGCCTGCTCCGGACACGTCTCCGACGACGTGTGGGAGTACGTCCCGGACGACGCGCGCGGCGAGCTCCTCCAGAACCGGGTGTACGGCGCGCGCTTCCACGTCGGCGGGCCCGGGTCGAAGGCGTATCCCTTCTACAAGCCCGAGCCCGTCTCGAACGTGATCGACCGCGTCGGGCTCGACCGGACCCTCGCCGACTGCGCGCGGGAGGCCGGCGCGGACGTGCGAGAGGACCACACGGTCGTCGGCGTCGACGAGCGCGACGATCGGGTCGTCGTCGAGGTCCGGACGCCCGCGGGCGACGTGGAGGAGGTCGCGGCGCGGATGGTCGCCGGCTGCGACGGCCCCACGTCGCGGGTCCGGCGGTCGCTCGACCTCCCCGAGCCGGACGAGCTGCTCCACGGGGTGCTCGCGTTCGACGACGCGCCGGACGACGGCGACCTCGTCGACGTTCACCTCACCGCCCCGACGTTCTTCGCGTGGCGGATCCCCCGCGGCGACGCGGGCGTGGAGTACGGGCTCGCGGCGCCGCCGAGCGACGACGTGTCCGCGATGTTCGACCGGCTCACCGACGCCTACGACGTGACGACGGACCGGTTCTGCTCGGGGGCGATCCCGATCGGTCCCCCCGAGCGCGTGACGACCGACCGGGCGTTCCTGATCGGCGACGCCGCCGCGCAGACGAAGCCGTTCACCGGCGGGGGGATCCTCTACGGGATGACCGCGGCGGACGTGGCGGCCGAGGCGATCGACCCCGACGACCCCGCGACGCTCGCCCACTACGAGTCCGGGTGGCGGGAGGCGATCGGCACCGAGATCCGGCTCGGCGCGGCGATCCGCCGGTGTTACTCCCTCCCAGAGCCGGTCCAGCGGGCCGGGCTGCGGGCGCTGTCGGGCGAGATCGGCGTCCACATGGACCGGCCGAGCTCCTTCTTCTCGCCGGGGCACCTCAGGAAGCTGTTCTCGCGGAGCGACCCCGAGGACGCGCCGCGGTAGACGACCTCGCCGGACGAGAGAGAAGAGACCTACTCCCCGACGACTTCCGCGAACGAGACGTTCTCGCGGACGCTCGTGATCTCGACGGTCGGCTCGTCGCCCGGCTCGGAGTCCGGGACGATGACGACGTACCCCCGCTCGATCTTCGCGATCCCGTCGCCCTTGTCGCCGAGCGTCTCGATCGTCACCTCTCGCACGTCGCCCTCGGAGACCGGCGGGCCGGAGGCTTCGGCGTCGGTCGCCGCTCGCGTCGTCGTCGACGCTGGGCTTCCCCCCGCGCCGTTGGTGGCGACGGCGCCGGCGTCGTCGGCCGCGACGGTCGCGCCGCCGTCGTCCCCCTCCCGTTTGATCAGGGCGACCCGGTACGACTCGCCCGCCTCGATCGTCCCGTGTTCGATCTCCGTGGCGGGGATCCGAACGACGTGCTCGTCGCCGCGCTCCTCTACTGTCCCGGTAAAGAGACACTTCAGCGAATCCGTGAGTTCGACCATGCGGATAGTTGCGGACACGTCAATGAAAAACCCCCTATTTACGCGGGGGACGGAAAGCGGCGTTCGCGCCGAGCGAACCCTCCCTCAGAGGAACATAAACGTTTACCCTGTTCCGAATGAATCGCCGTCTATGAGCCGAAACTACGAGTCGCTCCACGACCCGAACGCGGAGTACACGATGCGGGAACTCTCCGCCGAAACGATGGGGACCACGGGCTCGCGCGGCGGCGGGCGCGACGTCGAGATCACGGACGTACAAACGACGATGGTCGACGGGAACTTCCCGTGGACGCTGGTCCGCGTGTACACGGACGCGGGCGTCGTCGGCACCGGCGAGGCGTACTGGGGCGCCGGCGTCCCCGAGCTGATCGAGCGCATGAAGCCGTTCGTGATCGGCGAGAACCCGCTCGACATCGACCGGCTCTACGAGCACCTCATTCAGAAGATGTCGGGCGAGGGCTCCGTCGAGGGCGTCACCGTCACCGCGATCTCCGGGATCGAGGTCGCGCTCCACGACGCCGCCGGCAAGATCCTCGACGTGCCCGCCTACCAGCTGCTCGGCGGCAAGTACCGCGACAAGATGCGCGTGTACTGCGACTGCCACACCGAGGAGGAGGCCGACCCCGAGGCGTGCGCCGACGAGGCCGAGCGCGTCGTCGACGAGCTCGGCTACGACGCCCTGAAGTTCGATCTGGACGTGCCGAGCGGCTTCGAGAAGGACCGCGCGAACCGCCACCTCCGTCCCGGCGAGATCCGCCACAAGGCGGAGATCGTCGAGACGGTCACCGAGCGCGTGAAGGACAAGGCCGACGTGGCCTTCGACTGCCACTGGACGTTCTCGGGCGGCTCCGCGAAGCGCCTCGCGGACGCCATTGAGGAGTACGACGTGTGGTGGCTCGAAGACCCCGTCCCGCCGGAGAACCTCGAGGTGCAGGAGGAAGTGACGAAGAACACGATCACGCCGATCACGGTCGGCGAGAACCGCTACCGCGTCACGGAGCTCCGCCGCCTCATCGAGAACCAGGCGGTCGACATCGTCGCGCCCGACCTGCCGAAGGTCGGCGGCATGCGTGAGACCCGCAAGATCGCGGACGTGGCGAACCAGTACTACGTCCCGGTCGCGATGCACAACGTCGCCTCCCCGATCGCGACGATGGCGGCGGCCCACGTCGGCACCTCCATCCCGAACTCGCTGGCGATCGAGTACCACTCCTACGAGCTCGGCTGGTGGGAGGATCTGGTCGAGGAGGACGTCATCGAGGACGGCTACATCGAGGTGCCGGAGAAGCCCGGGATCGGCCTCACGCTCGACATGGACACCGTCGAGGAGCACATGGTCGAGGGCGAGACGCTGTTCGACGAAGCCTAGCGAAGCCGACCCGTCACGCGGCGTTATTTATCAGCGATCGTCGCCGACGACGCGGTTACTTTTGAGTACTACCTCGATCCCGACCACGGAAACGTTCAATTCGCCGGGCGGCCTATCGGAGCGTATGGACACGACAGCCCCCGCGACGGAGCCGCGTTCCGACCGAACCGAGGTGGCGGGCGCCCGCCCCTGAGGTCGTCGGCGTCGACATCAGCGGTCGCCACGAGGAGGCCGGCGAGTACCTGATGGTCGCGGCCGCGGTCCACGCCCGGATCGACTCGACGCGGATCCGGTCGGTCGAGGGGATGGGTTTTGCCGCCGTGCGCGAGGGGCCGACCCTCGAGGCGACCGTCGCCCTCACGGCGGAGGCGGTCGGGGACCTCCCGGAGCCGCCCGAGGGACCGATCGTCGCCGAACACGGCGAGTTCTACGAGGAGCCCGCCGAGCGGGTGGGGCTGAGTTTCCAACCCGAGTTTAAATACGTCGAGAGCATAGGGGAGCGCGAAACAGTGCAGGCAGCACACCACGCCGCGTACGCCGCCCGGGACCTCCTGTTATGACCGGGAGCACTCAGGGGACGGCGACCGACACCGAGCCGACCGCCGCGGAGAAGCGCGCGGTCGTCGCCAAGCGCGTCGAGTCCGGATCGGCGGACCTGACCGAGATCAGCCAGCTCGCGGCCGCCGCAGGCTACGACGTGGTCGGCGAACTCACCCAGACCCGGACCGAGGACGCCGCGTTCATGTTCGGGAAGGGGAAGGTCGCGGAGCTCCGCGACCTGGTCCGCCGGACCGACGCGACCGCCGTGATCGTCGACAACGACGTGGGGCCGTACCAGACGTTCAACATCGGGGGCGAGCTCCCCGAGGGCGTCGAGGTGATCGACCGGTTCACGCTCATCCTCGAGATCTTCGGGCAGCGCGCGAACACCCGGAAGGCCCAGCTGCAGGTCGAGCTCGCGGAGCTGCGGTACGAGCTCCCGCGCGCCGAGGCGAAGGCGAGCCTCGCGAAGCGCGACGAGCGGCCGGGGTTCATGGGGCTCGGCGAGTACGACGAGAGCGTCGAGCGCGACATCAAACGCCAGATATCGGAGATCCGCGACGAGCTCGAGTCGATCGCGGAGAAGGAGGAGGCGCGGCGCGAGCAGCGCCGCGACTCCGGGTTCGACCTGGTCGCGCTCGCGGGCTACACCAACGCCGGCAAGTCGACGCTGATGCGGCGACTCGCGGCCGAGATCGATGTCGACGAAAACGCCGAGCGTCACCCCGACCTCGACACGACCGCGGAGTCGCAGGACATGCTCTTTACCACCCTCGGCACCACCACCCGCCGGGCCGAGATGGAGAAGCGCGACGTACTCTTAACCGACACGGTCGGGTTCATCGCGGACCTCCCCCACTGGCTGGTGGAGTCGTTCGAGTCGACGCTCGACTCGGTGTACCGCGCCGACCTCGTGCTGCTCGTCGTCGACGCGAGCGAGCCGGTCGAGGAGATGCGCGAGAAGCTCGTCACGAGCCACGACACCCTCTACGAGCGCAACGAGGCGCCGATCGTCACGGTGTTCAACAAGGTCGACCGGCTGGCGCCGGGCGAGCTGGCGGACAAGCGCGCCGCGCTCTCGGGGGTCGCGCCCGACCCCATCGCCGTCTCGGCGAAGACGGGCGCCGGCGTCGCGGAGCTCCGCGACCGCGTCGAGGCCGAGCTGCCGGACTGGGAGCGCGAGCGGCTCGTCCTTCCCCTCTCCGACGACGCGATGAGCCTCGTCTCGTGGGTCCACGACCACGGCCACGTCGAGGCGGAGACGTACGCGGACGACCAGGTCACGCTCGACTTCGAGGCGAAGCCGTCGATCGTCGCGCGCGCTCGGTCGAAGGCGGCCGGGCTCGCGCCAGCGGAGTCGACGTAGGATTCTGGCTCTCTGTCGGCTCCGGTCTCCACCACCCTTCGTCGGCTCCGGTCCCCCGTTTCCGATCGGTTCCGGGCGCCGGGTTCGCGGACAAAGTATACATTCCTTCGATTGTGAGGTAGTATCATGGATTACGCCGGAGTCGACGGCCGGCGGACGGACGAGGCCGCCGCCGGCGACGACGAGGAGGTCGTCGAGCCGCCCGCCGCGTTCAGCGACCGGGCCGTCGCGAGCGACCCGGAGCTGTACGCGGCCTTCGCGGAGGAGGGACCCGAGGCGTGGCGCCGCGCCGCCGACCTTCTCGAGTGGGAGCGTCCCTACGAGACCGTCCTCGACGACAGCGACCCGCCCTTCTACGAGTGGTTCCCGGACGGGCGGCTCAACGCCGCGGCGAACTGCGTCGACCGCCACCTCGACGAGCGCCGGAACCAGCTCGCGATCCGCTGGTTCGGCAAGCGCGGGGAGCGGCGGTCGTACACCTACCTCGACCTCCACCGCGAGGTGAACGCGCTCGCGGCCGGACTGCGGGAGCTGGGCGTCGAGGAGGACGACGTGGTGACGTTATACCTCCCGATGATCCCGGAGCTGCCGATCGCGATGCTGGCCTGTGCCCGGATCGGCGCGCCCCACAACGTCGTCTTCGCGGGGCTGTCGGCCGAGGCGCTCGCGACCCGGATCGACGCCGCCGACTCGGAGTACCTCGTCACCTGCGACGGCTACTACCGCCGGGAGGACGCGTTCAACCAGAAGTCGAAGGCGGACAACGCCCGGCTCCGGGCGGACGCCGACCTCTCGGCGACGGTGGTCGTCGACCGGCTCGGCGACGCGCTCGACGTGACCCTCGGGGACGGCGAACACGAGTACGAGGCGCTCGTGGACGCCCACGACGGGGAGGCGGTCGAGCCGGTCGCGCGCGACGCCACCGACCTGCTCTTCGTGATGTACACCTCCGGGACCACGGGGCGCCCGAAGGGCGTCGAGCACGCCACCGGCGGCTACCTCTCGCACGTCGCGTGGACGACCCGGAACGTGCTCGACGTGCGCCCCGACGACACCTACTGGTGCGCGGCCGACATCGGCTGGATCACGGGCCACTCCTACGGCGTATACGGCCCTCTCTCCGTCGGGACCACGACCCTCCTCTACGAGGGCTCGCCCGACTACCCCGACCGGGACCGCGTGTGGGACCTGATCGAGCGCAACGCCGTCAGCGTCTTCTACACCTCGCCGACCGCGATCCGCTCGTTCATGAAGTGGGGCGCGGAGTACCCCGAGGCCCACGACCTGTCGTCGATCCGCCTGCTGGGGACGGTCGGCGAGTCGATCACCCCGAAGGCGTGGCGCTGGTACCGCGAGCACGTCGGGGGCGGCGAGGCGCCGATCGTCGACACGTGGTGGCAGACCGAGACGGGCGCCATCTCGCTGGCGACGCTGCCGGGGGTCACGCCGATGAAGCCCGGCAAGGTCGGGCCGCCCCTGCCGGGGATCGACGCGCGCGTCGTCGACGAGGACGGCGAGCCCGTCGACCCCGGCGAGCCTGGCTACCTCACGATCGCCGCCCCGTGGCCGGGGATGCTCCGCGGGCTCCGCGAGGGCGACGAGCGCTACCGGCGAGAGTACTGGCTGGAGGGCGAGGACGGATGGCGGTACCGCACCGGCGACGGCGCCACCGTCGACGAGGACGGCTACGTGACCATCCTCGGCCGCGTCGACGACGTGATCAACGTCCGGACCCACCGGTTCAACACCGCGGAGCTTGAGTCGGCCATCGTCGGGTGCGACGGCGTCACGGAGGCCGCGGTCGTCGGCGACGACGACGGGCGGATCGTCGCGTACGTCACGACCCGCGGCGACGTCGACCCGGACGGATCCCTCCGCGAGGAGATCGGAGAGCGGCTGGCGCGGGCGGTCGGCGACGTGGCGCGTCCCGATCGGATCGTGTTCACGCCGGATCTCCCGAAGACCCGGTCCGGAAAGATCATGCGCCGCCTGCTGGAGGACATCGCGCGGGGCGACGAGTTCGGCGACGTGAGTGCCCTCCGCAATCCCGAGGTGGTCGGCGAGATCGAGTCGACGGTTCGCAGCGAGTAACTCATACTGGTTACGTTTCTACGGTTTAGAAATGTCTATGGGTTTCTTATTGCTGTAGGCCGTTTGGCGTTCCATGAGCTCTCTCATCTCGCGCACGCCGCTCCATGCGCGGAAGCGAGCGCTCGCCAAAACCCTCTGCTACCGGGCGCTCATGGTGGCGATCACCGTTCTGGTGGCGTGGGTCGTCGTCGGCGACGTCAGCGACGCCGTGAACATCGGGCTGGTCGCCAACGTGGTGAAGACAATAACCTACTACAGTTACGAGCGACTGTGGGACCGCGTCTCGTGGGGCGTCGCCGACCGGGCCTGATCCGGGGAACTCGGAGAGCCGCCGAGGCGATCCGGATCGAGTGTCCCGACACGGACAACGGTCCCGTTTCGATCGTTATTTCGGAACTCAATCTATAAGCGAAACGTATTCTCGACGTGTCGCGCCCACTGAGGCTCGAATCGGCGACTGCGAGCGGACGGCGAGTTCGGGAACGGAAGAGAACGGCTGAATATCCGATATCGAACGGCAACAGGGGAAAGACTTACTTCGCTTTTCTGAGTGTACGCGAAACGAATGGCCGACGGACTGGACGACGAGGCGTACGAGGCGCTCGTGACCGCGGCGGAGACGTACCGCGCCGCGCTGACCGTCCGCCTCGCCGGTGAGGCCGGCCTCCGGACCGGCGAGATCACGCGCGTCGCCCCGCGTCACCTCCGGGAGCCGGAGGGCGACGCGGACCTCTCCGTGCTCGCGGTCCCGTCCGACGACGCGGCGACGGGTGTGGAGGCGGGTGCAGACGACGGCTCCGAGTCGGAGGCCGCGGCGCGTGACGGGAGCCCGATCGACCGCGAGACGGCAGTTCCGGCGTCGCTGGCGGCGGAGCTGCGGCGGTACGCCGAGAGCGCCGACCTCGGGGAGTCGGAGCCGTTCGTCGACGTGTCGCCCCGCCGCGTCCAGATGATCGTGAGCGAGACCGCGGAGCGCGCGGCGGCGCGGACCGACGGCCTCGTCGACCCCGGGGTTACCCCGCGGGACCTGCGGCGGACCTTCGCGCGGCGGCTCCTCGTCGACCGCGGCGTCGACCCCCACGCCGTCCGCGAGGCCGGGGGCTGGGAGACGATGGCGACGCTCGACGGCTACCTCGGACCGCTCGACGGGGAGGCGATCGCCGAGGCGTTCGGCGGCGACGGTGTCGGTTCGCCGGACGGATCGGGGGCGATGACGGCGCCGACCGCGCTCGGCGGGTTCGAGGCGCTCGCGGACCGCGAGGGGCGGGAGGACCCCCTCGCGGCGGTCCCGGACGGGGTCGTCGAGGCCGACCGCTGGGCCGAGTCGTGGGTCGTTCGCAGGGCGGGCGACCGCGACCGCGTCGAGATCGCGGGCGCGGCCGGCGTCGGTCGGGAGGCGCTCCGCGACCGCGGCGCGACCGCCGAGGGCCCGTGGCGGGACGCGGTCGCGGAGGGGGAGCCGGTCGCGACCGAGGGGGCGACCGCGACCGCGGGGCGGCCGGCGATCGCGGTCCCCGTTCGGTACCGCGACGTGACCCACGGCGCGCTGTGCGTCGTCGCCGGCGGAGACGCTCCGATTTCCCCCGTCTCGTCGGCGGAGCGGCGTGAGATCGCGGCGCTCGGTCAGTGCCTCGGATGGGCGGTGACCGCGGGGCGCTGGCGCGACCTGCTCCACTCCGACGCGGTGACCGAGGTGGAGTTCCACACCGGCGACGAGGGGGCGTTCCTCGCCCGCGCGAGCGCGGCGCTCGGCTGCCGGATCGGGCTGGCCTCGACGGTGGCGGTCGACGACGACGCCTCCCGCTTCTACCTCTCGGTCGAGGGCGCGCGGCCGCAGGCGCTCGCCGACGTGATCGCCGGCGCGTCCGGCGTCTCCGACCTCCGCGTGATCGAGACCCGCGAGGACGGCTGCGACGTGTCAGCGCGCGTGGCGGGCGGGTCCGCGGTCCGGACGCTCACCGAACACGGCGCGACCGTCCGCGACGCGACCGCCGAGGACGGGCGAGTCCGGGTCGTCGCCGACCTCCCGGAGGGGGCCGACGTCCGCCCCGTCGCCGACGGGTTCCGAGACGCCTTCGCCGACGCGCGGCTCGCGAGCAAGGAGTCGGTGCCGCGGTCGCCCCGGAGCGAGGACTCGCTGCGGGAGGGCGTCGCCGACCGGTTCACCGACAGGCAGTGGGCGGCGCTGTCGGCCGCGTACCACGGCGGCTACTTCGACTGGCCGCGGGGGAGCACCGCCGAGGAGGTCGCCGACGCCATGGACGTCTCCTCCCCGACGTTCCACAACCACCTCCGGAAGGCACAGCGCAGGCTGCTCGACGAGCTCTTCGAAGACGGTCGTCGGACGCGGCGCCCCGATCGGGAGTGAATCGGCTCCGAGGCGGTCGGAGCGTTCCGAATTACACCGCGTATCTATAACGATTTTTCGTATTTAGCGCCAGCGTTTATATGCTGAGATCGGTTGGGTATGCCCGTACCATGACAGAGGGAGACGGTCAACTGGAAGCGAGACTGGCAGAGCAGGAGGTGTTCGAGCCGCCGGAGTCGTTCGTCGAGCAGGCGAACGTCTCGGATCCCGGCGTCTACGACGAGTTCGACGAGAACTGGCCGGAGTGTTGGGAGGCGGCCGCCGATCTGCTCGACTGGGAGACGGACTACGACCAGGTGCTGGACGACAGCAACCCTCCCTTCTACGAGTGGTTCACCGGCGGCGAGCTGAACGCGTCGGCCAACTGCCTCGACCGACACCTCGACGAGCGCGGCGACGAGGTCGCGATCGAGTGGGTCGGCGAGCCCGTCGACGAGGACGACCGGTCGTTCACCTACGAGGAGCTGCACCGCGAGGTGAACGAGTTCGCGGCCGCGCTCCGAGCGCAGGGCGTCGAGGAGGACGACGTGGTGACGATGTACATGCCGATGATCCCGGAGCTGCCCATCGCGATGCTGGCGTGCGCCCGGATCGGCGCGCCCCACAGCGTCGTGTTCGCCGGGTTCTCGGCGGACGCGCTCGCGACGCGAATGAACTCCGCGGACTCGGAGTACCTCGTCACCTGCGACGGCTACTACCGCCGCGGCGACCCCCTCGACCACCTCGACAAGGCCAACGAGGGGCTCGCGGAAGTCGAGCACGACACGACCACGGTCGTCGTCGACCGGCTCGGCCCGAACGGCGACGACTTCGGTCACGAGCTCGGCGACGACCAGATCGACTACGGCGACCTCGTCGCGGACCACGAGGGCGCCGAGGTCGAGCCGGTCACCCGCGACGCCGAAGATATGCTGTTCCTGATGTACACCTCGGGGACGACGGGGAAGCCGAAGGGCGTGAAACACACGACCGGCGGCTACCTCTCGTGGGTGTCGTGGACCTCGCAGTCGGTCCTCGACATCAAGCCGGATGACACGTACTTCTGTTCGGCCGACATCGGGTGGATCACGGGTCACTCCTACATCGTCTACGGGCCGCTCGCGCTCGGGACGACGACGATGATGTACGAGGGGACGCCGGACCACCCGGAGCGCGACCGCCTCTGGGAGATCGTCGAGGAGCACGAGGCGACTCAGCTGTACACCGCGCCCACCGCGATCCGCGCGTTCATGAAGTGGGGCGAGGAGTTCCCCGACCGCCACGACCTCTCCTCGCTCCGGCTGCTCGGCACGGTCGGCGAGCCGATCAACCCGCGGGCGTGGAAGTGGTACTACCAGCACATCGGGAACGAGGAGTGCCCGATCGTCGACACCTGGTGGCAGACCGAGACCGGCGGCATGATGGTGACGACGCTGCCCGGGGTCAAAGACATGAAGCCCGGGGCGGCCGGACCGCCGCTCCCGGGGCTCGACGTGCAGATACTCGACACGCTCGGCGACGAGGTCGAGCCCGGAAAGGCCGGCTACCTCACGGTACAGAAGCCGTGGCCCGGCATGCTCCGGACGCTGTACAACAACGACGAGCGCTACATCGAGGAGTACTGGGCGGAGTACTCCGACACCGACAGCGACGACCCCGACGACTGGGTGTACTTCCCGGAGGACGGCGCCAAGATCGACGAGGACGGCTACATCACCGTCCTCGGGCGCGTCGACGACGTGCTCAACGTCTCGGGCCACCGGCTCGGGACGATGGAGATCGAGTCCGCGATCGTCGGCGTCGAGGGCGTCGCCGAGGCCGCCGTGGTCGGCGGCGACCACGACATCAAGGGCGAGGCCGTCTACGCGTACGTGACTACCGAGGACGGGTACGAGGGCAACGACGAGCTCCGCGACGCGATCGTCGCGGGCGTCGAGGACGCCATCGGCCCGATCGCCCGGCCGGAGCAGGTCGTGTTCACGCCCGACCTGCCGAAGACCCGGTCCGGGAAGATCATGCGTCGCCTGCTGGAGAACATCGCCGACGGCAAGGAGCTGGGGAACACCAGCACGCTCCGGAACCCGGAGATCGTTGAGGAGATCCAGCGGAAGGCGAAAGGCGAGTAACCGGCACACCACCGTTTTCGAGACACCAGACGACGACGCGTTCGACACCGCAGACAACTATCACGAAAAAACCGCACAAACGAACCATGTCAATACACACCACAACACATGACAGACAATAGCTCACGAAACTCGGACGGCGCGGTCACCGATGGTGGCAGCGTAGCCGACGATGCAGCCACCGACGGGGGGCGCGCAGCGGACGACGCGGCCACCGACGGCGGCGTCGCCGCGACCGGCGCGGCACAGGCGCACAACGACACCGACTACCTCGGCGCGGAGGTGAACATCCTGAATCCGAGCACGCCGTACATGCGCGATCACCTCCGCATCGTCTGGGCCGGGTTCGCGGTCTGGGTCCTCGCGGTGTGGGGACCGGTAACGCTGACGCGGCTCGCGCCCGATACGATGACGTCGACGATGCCGATCCTCGGGTTCCCGATCCACTACTTCCTCGTGGCGTTCGGCGCGCCGACCAGCGCGCTAATCTTAGCGTTCTGGTACTCGCGCAAGCGGGACGCGCTCGACGACAAGTACGGTATCGATCACGGCGCCGCTGACGTCGCGGCCGACGGAGGGACCGACGAATGACGGCGAGTTCAATCCTCCTCCAGAGTGACCTCCTTCCGGAGGCCCTCGACATCTCGTTCAAGGCCGCCCCGGCGCTCCTCGTGCTCGGGATGCTGGCGCTGTTCCTCACCATCGGCTTCGTCTTCCGCGTGGCCGACACGGACGACATGTGGGTCGCCGGTCGGTCCATCGGGAACGTCGAGAACGGGATGGCGATCGGGGCCAACTGGATGTCGGCCGCGTCCTATCTCGGGATGGCGGCGTCGATCGCGCTGGCGGGGTTCTACGGACTGGTGTTCGTCGTCGGCTGGACGACGGGTTACTTCATCCTGCTCATCTTCCTCGCCGCGCAGCTGCGCCGGTTCGGGAAGTACACGGCGCCGGACTTCGTCGGCGACCGCTTCAACTCCGACACCGCGCGCGCCATCGCGGCGGTGACGACGTTCCTCATCGGCTTCGTCTACGCCATCGGGCAGGCGAAGGGGATGGCCTTGGTCGGCCTGTACATCTTCGGTGACTACGGCGGCCTCATCCCCGGCTTAGACGGGTACCAGGTGATGGTCGTCGCCATGATGGTCGTCACCGTCGGCTACCTGACGCTGTCCGGCATGCTGGGCGCCACGAAGAACCAGGCGGTCCAGTATGTCATCCTCATCCTCGCGTTCGTCGTCGGGCTGTTCGTCGTCGGATACACCAACGGCTACTCCACGGTGCTGCCGCAGCTCGAGTACGGGATGCTGATCAGCGAGCTCGGCGGCGAGTTCTCCGAGCCGTTCGCGTCCTCGAGCTACTACCTCTGGGTCGCCACGACGTTCTCGCTGATCGTCGGCACCTGCGGGCTGCCGCACGTCCTCGTCCGGTTCTACACGGTCGAGAGCGAACGGACGGCCCGCTGGTCGACGGTCTGGGGGCTGTTCTTCATCTGTATCCTCTACTGGAGCGCCCCGGCCTTCGCGGCGTTCGGGACCGACCTGTACACCCAGAACGTCGGCGCCACCTACGGCGATCCCGGCATGTCTGGCGCGGCCAGCGAGGTCATCGTCGTGCTGGCGGCGCAGCTGTCCGGGCTGCCCGAGTGGTTCGTCGGCATCGTCGCGGCGGGCGGTATCGCCGCGGCCATCGCGACGGTCGCCGGGCTGTTCATCGCCGGCTCGTCGGCGATCAGCCACGACATCTACACCAACATCATCAACGAGGACGCGACGCAGCGCCAGCAGATCCTCGTCGGCCGCCTCTCGATCGTCGCGCTCGGCGCGCTGACCACGCTGGCCGCGCTCAACCCCGCGTCGTCGATCGCGGCGCTCGTGGGCTACGCGTTCTCGCTCGCCGGCTCCGTGCTGTTCCCGATGTTCTTCCTCGGCATGTGGTGGGAGAACGCCAACCGGCAGGGGGCGCTGGCCGGCATGACGACCGGGCTCACGCTCTGGTCCATCCCGATGATCAACCAGATCGTCCCGACGTACATCAG
This sequence comes from Halorubrum salipaludis, assembly GCF_002286985.1. Lineage (GTDB taxonomy): Archaea > Halobacteriota > Halobacteria > Halobacteriales > Haloferacaceae > Halorubrum > Halorubrum salipaludis. Next base: position 193,962 of record NZ_NSKC01000002.1, read on the forward strand.
TTCGCTCGAGGCGCCGCTGTCGGCCGGGCTCGCGACCTGGATGCCCGCCATCGGCTCGGCGCTCATCACGCTCCCGGTCGTGTTCGTCGTCACCATCGTCGTCTCGATGGCGACCGACGAGCCGTCGCTCGAGACGAAGCGGATCGTCCGGCAGTGCCACAGCCCCGAGCCGATGGGGCAACAGGAGACCGCCGAGGACGTCGTCGCCGCGGACGGCGGCGAGGACGTCGCGACCGACGGCGGCCGCACGGTCGACGACGCGGCCGCAGACGGTGACCGCGCAGTCGACGAAGACGCCACGGAGGAGGCGGAGTAATCATGTACGAACGCATTCTCGTACCCACGGACGGAAGCGACGTCGCGGAGTCCGCCGTCGACCACGCGCTCGACCTCGCGGAGAAGTACGACGCCGAGGTCCACGCGCTGTACGTGGTCGACATCGACTCCGTGAACTTCAGCCTCGGAACCGAACAGGTCGACCGGCTCAAGCAGGGCCGGTTCGACGAGATGGGAGAACTGAAAGACCGGGCGGACGAGGCGACCGGCGTGGTCGCCGGGCAGGGCGCCGAGCGGGGCGTCGACGTCGTCGAACACGTCTCCGGCGGTCGGCCGCACAAGGTGATCGGCGACTACGCCGAGGACCACGACATCGACCTCATCGTGATGGGGAGCCACGGGCGCGCTGGCGTCCGCCGCGCGCTCCTCGGGAGCGTCACCGAACGGACGCTGCGGTCGACGCACGTGCCCGTCCTCGTCGTCGACTACCTCGAAGAGGACTGACGCGGCGCGGTTCCGCCTCTCTCCGCTTTCGCTGCGAAGTACCAGCCGACCAGCCGACCAACCGAGACGCCTTCCTCCGCCCCTCGCGTCTGCGACGGGCGGGACCGACCCGGTCGGTTCCGGAACACCGACGTAGCCAGCCACACACGCCCACCCATGACCGACGCGAACGACACGGACTACGCGAACGACTCGGAGCCCGACGAGACGGTCGCCGACCGCCTCCGGAGACACGTCAGCGAGAACCGAGGTGGGATGCTCTACGACCTCGCGTTCGCGGTCGTGTGGGTGACGACCGTCTCGCTTCTGTACGACTTCCTGTTCTCGAACTCCCCGCGGTGGGTGCTGTACATGTTCATGCTCGCCGGGATCCCGGCGTATTTCGGGTTCTTCATCTCGCTGGAGATGGCGCGGAAACAGGGGTAATCCGAGGGTTCCGGGCCGCGTATCCGGAATTTACGTCCGATTCCGGCGGCACACAACACTTATGACGCAGTCGGGAGTGTGTCCAGACGCGATGGCGACAGGCAAGGTCGACTTCTTCAACGACACCGGCGGCTACGGATTCATCGAGACTGACGACGCTGACGAGGACGTGTTCTTCCACATGGAAGACGTCGGCGGCCCGGACCTCGAGGAGGGACAGGAGGTAGAGTTCGAGATCGAGGAGGCGGACAAGGGTCCGCGCGCGAAGAACCTCACTCGGCTGTAACTCGTTCGGCAGCATCCGCTACCGGCGACATCGGACAGCTCTCGAAACGCGTCTCGCGTATATGACACGCCCCAGCGGCGGCGCCGGTATTTTGACCGTCGAGCGGGGACCTCCGACATGGACGCCGCCGACCTCGACAGCGCCGACCTCGACAGCGCCGACCTCGACGCGTTCGTCTCCGAGCATCTCGATCGGTACGCGGAGACGCAGGGCGTCCTGCCCGAGCGGCTCGACGAGTTCGGCGAGACGTACCGGTCGCAGGGGTACCTGACGCGCGACCAGCTGTACGAGATCGCCTACGAGTCGTCGACGCGGAGCGCGTACCACGTCGAGAAGAACCCCGAGGCCCGCTGCCGAGAGGTGACTCGCAACGCCCGGACGGTCGACGGCGACTTCTCGGCGATCCAGCTGATTACCGGCCTCTCGGGGTTCAAGGCGCCGACCGCGTCGTGCGTGCTGGCCGCGCTCGACGGCGACCGTCACGCCGTCGTCGACACCCGCGTGTGGGCCTCGCTGGAGCGGCTGGGCTACCTCGACCGGCGGAAGGAGTCGTTCGACGCCGCCGACTACGTCGCGATGATCGGTCCGATCCGCGAGATCGCCGACCGGACCGGTCATCGGGCGGTCGACGTGGGATACGCGCTGTTCGCCCACGACGACCGCGTGCGGGAGGGAACGTTACACTAGCGCGGGCCGCCGACTCAGACCGGGAACTCCACGCCGGTCGCCTCCTCGGAGTACTCCCAGAGCTTCCGGGCGTCCTCGCGGTCGTAGGAGGCGTCGTTTGACCGGCCGATCGTCGGCGCGCCGCGCATGTTCAGCAGTCCGCCGGGCTCGACGTAGGCGCCGCCGTCGACGTCGGCGGTGGTCGCGTACAGCATCGGAAGCGCACCGGTGGCGGCGTCCTGCCCGAGCACCGCGTTCGCCAGCCGCATGCCGACCTTCATGAGGGGGTTGCCGCTCTCCTCGCCGGTCCGGATCTGGAGGTTCGTGTCCGCGTATCCGGGGTGGCACGCGACGCTGCAGACGCCGACGTCGTCGTCGCTCGCGGCGTCGATCCGGCGCTGGAGCTCGTAGGCGAAAAGCAGGTTCGCGAGCTTGCTCCGGCCGTACGCCTTCCACTTCCCGTACGACTCCTCCCAGTTGAGGTCCGAGAAGTCCATCTCGCCGCTCTCGTGGGCGCCCGACGACTGGGTGACGACGCGCGCGTCACCCTCGATCCCCTCGGCGGCGTTGAGGAGATCGAACACCCGTCCGGTGAGCGCGAAGTGCCCGAGGTGGTTGACGCCGAACTGCGTCTCGAAGCCGTCCTCGGTCTCGCTGCGGGGAATCGCCATCACGCCGGCGTTGTTACAGAGGGCGTCCACCGCGTCGTAGTCGTCTCTCAGTCCCTCCGCGAAGGCCGCCACCGAGTCGAGAGAGGCGAGGTCGCACTCGCGCACGTCGAGCTCCCCCACGACCTCGCCGCCGGCGTCGGCCCGGAGCTCGTCGGCCGCGCCCTCGCCGCGCCCGACGCTCCGGCACGCCAGCACCACGGTGGCGCCCTTGGCGGCGAACGCGCGCGTCCCCTCGTAGCCCAGCCCGCTGTTCGCGCCGGTGACGACCACCGTCTTCCCGTCCAGTCGCGGCATCTCGTCGGTCGTCCAGCCTGACATGGCCGAACGGAGGGGCGTCACGGGGAGAAAGCTGTCGGCGGGATCGGACGTTGCTCGTTCGTGCGACGCGTTGTCGATCAGGGCGACTAGACGGCGTCTGACGCCGGGATACACTTTCACCGCGCCGGCGGTGCGTTTTTAGGTGCCTCGGTGAAAGGGGAGGGTACCGAATGACGTCCTTCCAGTCGACGATCGGCGACGAGGAGGGGATCGCGGAGGAGCTGGCCGAGGGCCAGCGCGAGATCTCCATCGCCGAGTTCTTCGAGAAGAACAAACACATGCTCGGGTTCGACTCGGGCGCCCGCGGGCTCGTCACCGCCGTCAAGGAGGCGGTCGACAACGCCCTCGACGCGACCGAGGAGGCCGGCGTCCTCCCCGACATCTACATCGAGATCGAGGAGGTGGGCGACTACTACCGGCTCGTCATCGAGGACAACGGGCCGGGCATCACCAAAGAACAGCTCCCGAAGGTCTTCGGGAAGCTCCTGTACGGCAGCCGGTTCCACGCCCGCGAGCAGTCGCGCGGCCAGCAGGGGATCGGGATCTCGGCGGCCGTACTGTACTCACAGCTGACCTCCGGCCAGCCCGCGAAGATCACCTCGCGCCCGAAGGGGCAGTCCCGGGCGCAGTACTTCGAGCTCATCATCGACACCGACACGAACGAGCCGGAGATCAAGGCCGACGAGGAGACGACGTGGGACCGCCCCCACGGCACGCGGATCGAGCTGGAGATGGAGGCGAACATGCGCGCCCGCAACCAGCTCCACGACTACGTGAAACACACCGCGGTCGTCAACCCCCACGCGCGGCTCGAACTGCGCGAGCCGGGGCTCGACGAGCCGCTGAAGTTCGAGCGCGCGACCGACGAGCTGCCGGCGGAGACGAAGGAGATCCGCCCGCACCCCCACGGCGTCGAGCTCGGCGCGCTGATCAAGATGCTGGAGGCGACCGAGTCGTACTCCGTCTCCGGGTTCCTCCAAGGCGAGTTCACGCGCGTCGGGAAGAAGACCGCCGACAGCGTGATCGACAACTTCCGCGACGTGTACTACGGGCGCGAGCTCGCGTGGTCGCCCCCCAGGGCCCACGACGACCGCGACGTCGCGAACGCGGTCGCGGACGCGGTCGCCAACAAGGGTGCGGAGGCGACGACCGCCTTCGCCGAGGGAGTCGCCGAGACGGTGTCGAACAGCGACCGGCTCTCTCGGTCCGAGCTCGCGACGATCGTCGACAACATTGCGGAGACGGTCGAGGGCGACACGGGCAAGACGTTCGGCGGGACGGTCCGCGAGAACGCGGTCGACGCCGCGTGGCGGGCGATCACGGGGGCCGGCGGCGAGGACGACGACGGAGCGGACGACGACGAGGACGGCGCGACCGAGTCGCCCCTCGTCGCCGACGCCTACGCCCTCGTCGACGACGCGACCTCGACCCGCAAGGACGACGCCGCGGTGCGGGCGATGGCCGAGGCGCTCGCGCGCCGGTTCGAGAACCTCGACGGCGACGCGTTCCGGGCCACCCTCGACGACCTCGAACGGCTCGTCGCGGACGCGGCCTCGTTCGTCGCCGAGCAGCACGACGCGACCTTCGGCGAGACCGCCCGCGAGAACGTCGTCGAGGCGTTCTGGTCGCGGGCGCGCACGGTCCCGGACGACCCGCCGAAGGTGAAGTCGATCGCGGGGAGCCGCGACGCCGCCGCCGACCTCCTGGAGGCGATGCGGACGACCGACATCCTCGCGCCCCCCACCGACTGCCTCGCACCGATCACGGAGGAACTGGTCGAGGCCGGGCTCCGCAAGGAGTACGACGCCGACTTCTACGCGGCGGCGACCCGCGACGCCGAGGTCCACGGCGGCGACCCGTTCATCGTCGAGGCCGGCATCGCCTACGGGGGCGAGATTCCGGCCGAGGGGTCGGTGGAGCTGCTCCGGTTCGCGAACCGCGTCCCGCTGGTGTACCAGCGCGGCGCCTGCGCGACGACGGACGTGATCAAGAACATCGGCTGGCGCAACTACGGGCTCGACCAGCCCGGCGGGTCGGGGCTGCCGAACGGCCCGGCCGTCATCAGCATCCACGTCGCCTCCACGAACGTCCCGTTCACGAGCGAGTCGAAGGACGCGCTCGCGAACGTCCCCGAGATCGAAGACGAGATCGAGCTGGCGGTCCGCGAGGCGGCCCGCGAGCTGAAGTCGTTCCTCAACAAGCGGCGCTCGATGCAGCAGCGCCGAGAGAAACAGGACGTGCTCGGGCGCATCCTCCCGGAGATGGCCGACAAGGTCTCGGAGGTCACGGGCCGGTCGCGCCCCGACATCGACGGCGCGCTGGCGCGGATCATGAACAACGTCAGCGTCGAGCGCGAGGTGACCGACGAGACGGTGACGCTCGTCGTCGAGAACCACTCGGACGTGAACGAGCAGTTGGAGATCACGGACATCGTCTCGTCGGAGCCGACTGACCTGTCCGACGGAACGGTGGTGGACATGGACGGCGAGTGGTTCGTCCAGTGGAAGCCCGAGGTCCCCTCGGGCGACGAGCGGGAACTGACGTACGCGATCGACGGCGACGCCGACTTCGAGGTCAGCGTCGGCGGCGTGGAGACGGAGAAACTCACGGTGAACGCCTAAATGACGACCGAAAGCGACGCGCGAGACGAGCTGATCGACCTGGCCGCGGACTTCTACGACCAGTTCGCCGACGGGGAGATCCCGGAGATGACGCTTCCCACGCGGACGAAGAGCAACATCGAGTACGACACCGAAAGCGGCGTCTGGACCTACGGCGACCGCACCTCGACGCGCAGCGCCAACTCGGTGCGGGGCGCGCGCAAGCTGCTGAAGGCCGCGTACACGATCGAGTTCCTCGCGGAGCAGCTCGACGAGGACCGCTCGTCGACCCTGCGTGAGCTGTACTACCTCTCGGAGTCGTGGGACAACGACGAGGCGCAGTTCTCCTCGCAGGACGAGTCGAACGACCTCGTGGAGGACTTGGAGATCGTCACGGGCGTCACCCGCGAGGACTTCCACATGCGCCCGGAGGAATCGGGCGCGACCCTGATGGGTCCGCTTCTCATCCGCGAGCAGACCCGCCGCGGGGAACGCGAGATCCACTGTCAGGAGGACGTGGGCGCGGGCGGGTACCAGATCCCGAACAACCCGGACATGATCGAGTTCCTCGACGACGACATCGACTTCGCGCTCGCCGTCGAGACCGGCGGGATGCGCGACCGGCTCGTCGAGAACGGGTTCGACGAGGAGTACAACTGCCTCGTCATCCACCTCAAGGGCCAGCCGGCGCGAGCGACCCGCCGGATCACGAAGCGCGTCCACGACGAACTGGACGTGCCCATCGCCGTCTTCGCCGACGGCGACCCGTGGTCCTACCGGATCTACGGCTCCGTGGCGTACGGCTCGATCAAGTCCGCGCACCTCTCGAAGTACCTCGCGACGCCGGAGGCGCAGTTCGTCGGGATCCAGCCGGAGGACATCGTCGAGTACGACCTCCCCTCGGACCCGCTCTCCGACTCCGACGTGAACGCCCTCGAGTCGGAGCTGGAGGACCCGCGCTTCCAGACCGACTACTGGGAGGAACAGATCGAGCTCCAGCTCGACATCGGGAAGAAGTCGGAACAGCAGTCGCTCGCGAGCCGCGGGCTCGACTTCGTCACGGACACCTACCTCCCCGAGCGGCTCGACGCGATGGGCGTGCTGTAGGCGGGGACCCCTCCGTCGAGCCGCGGCGCCTCACTCGTTCTCGTAGACGATCTCGTCGATCTCGCGGCGCTCGCCGTCGGCGTCGTCGTTCGCGTACTTGTACACGACGCCGTCCTCCTCGTCTGCCGTCGCGTTGTGCGAACCGTCACAGAGCGGCTGCGTGTCCGAGAGGCCGCACCGGCAGACGTAGATCAGGTCGTCGTCGCCCATATCCGACTCGTCGAGCACCGTCGGGCCGCGCTCCTCGTGGGTCACTTCGCGTGCCATGCCGGTGGATCCGCCGCGAGGGGCAAACCCCTTGCGCCGCGGCCCGTGTCAGATCGCCGCAACCCCCTTGAGCGTGCGGTCCCTACCCGAGGTATGAGCGAAACCGAGGCGGACGACGCGGTCGACCCGCGGGACCTGACCGACGAGGAGTGGCGCGAGCGGCTCTCCGAGGAGGAGTACCGCGTGCTCCGTGAGAGCGGCACGGAGGCGAAGTTCTCCGGCGAGTACGTCGACCACCACCCCGACGACGGCGAGTACCGCTGTCGCGCCTGCGGGACGGTCCTCTTCGACGCCGAGACGAAGTACGAGTCCGGCTGCGGCTGGCCCGCCTTCTACGCCGCCGAGGAGGAGTCCGTGACGACGACGGTCGACACCAGCCACGGAATGCGCCGCACCGAGGTCCGGTGTGCGAACTGCGACTCGCATCTGGGTCACGTGTTCGACGACGGCCCCGAACCGACCGGCAAGCGGTTCTGTATCAACTCCGTCGCGATGGAGTACGACGGGGAGTGAGCGGTCTCAGCGGCCCCGACCTCACATCCCCTCGTCGAGCAGCTCGCGGGCGATGATGTTCTTCTGTATCTCCGTGGTCCCCTCGTAGATCTGGGTGATCTTCGCGTCGCGGTAGAGTCGCTCGACGTCGTGGTCGTTGACGAAGCCGGCGCCGCCGTGGACCTGGACCGCCTCGTCGGCCACGTCGACGGCGACCCGCGAGGCGAACTCCTTCGCCATCGACGCGAGCGCGGTCAGGTCGCCGGCCTCGTTGTCGACCGCCCACGCGGAGCGGTAGGTGAGCCACCGGGCCGCCTCGGTGTTGGTGTGCATCTCCGCGAGCTTGTGTTTGATCGCCTGGAAGTCGCTGATCGGGCGGTCGAACTGCTCGCGCTCTTCCGCGTACTCCAGGGCGCGCTCGGCCGCGCCGCGGGCGATCCCGACGCCCTGCGCCGCCACGGCGGTCCGGGTCTCGTCGAAGAACTGCATGAGCTGGAGGAACCCCATCCCGCGCTGGCCGATCAGGTTCTCTTCCGGCACGCGCACGTCGTCGAACCGGAGCTCGGCGGTGTCGCTCGCGCGGATGCCGAGCTTCCCGGTGATCTTGTCACGGGTGAGACCGTCGCGGTCGCCCTCGACGAGGATCTGCGAGTAGCCGGAGTAGCGGTCGTCGATCTCGGGGTCGGTCTCGCAGACGACGACGAAGTAGTCGGCGACGGTGCCGTTCGTGATCCACATCTTCGAGCCGTTTATCACCCACTCGTCGCCGTCCTTCTCCGCGCGGGTCGCGACCGAGGTCACGTCCGAGCCCGCCTGCGGCTCCGAGATCGCCGACCCCATCACCGCGTCCCCCGCGGTCACCTCGGGGAGGACGCGCTCCTTCTGCTCGTCCGTGCCGAACTCCATCAGCGCCTCCGCGCCGAAGCCGGCGCTGGAAACGCAGAGGCCGATCCCGGGGTCGGCGGCGAACAGCTCCTCGGTCAAGATCGCGTTCTCCAGCGAGGAGTAGCCGACGCCGCCGTACTCGACCGGGACGTGGGGCGCGAGCAGCCCCATGTCGGCGGCCTTCTCCATCACCTCGTGGGGGTACTCTTCCGCCACGTCGTACTCGGTCGCGACCGGTCGGATCTCCTCGTCCGCGAACTTCCGCACCTCCTCGCGGAGCTGTTTCTGCTCGTCGGTCAGCTGGAACTCCATGTCCGACCCTTTCGCCGAATCTATGATAATAATTCGCAAACGTTGAGAAATTCGGACCGCGTTTACAGTTTAGCGGTCGCGCACCCGTCGATCAGCGTCTCAGATCCCGCTCACGCCGAGCGCGGCGGCGATCCCGGGGAACGACGTGAGAAGCAGGTATCCGAAGCCGGCGACGAGGCCCGCACCGAGGAAGATGCTCCCCAGCGACCGCCCGAACATCCGCGCGACGGTCTCTAACTCGCCGCCGTCGGTGACTCGGAACGGTGGCGCTTCCTCGCCGTCGCCGATGTACGTCCGGTGATCGTCCAGGTCGGCGTCGGCCTCGTTCGCGGAGCGCTTCTGCCCGATCACGTGGACCCCGTCGCCGGGGTCGATGCGGCTCTCCGTCTTTTTGATGTCTCCCGTGCGATCGCTGTACTCGTTGTCCATCCCGAGCGTCGCCGCGGCGGGGTCGACCGGGATCGATCCGGTGTCGTCGGCGACGAGGAAGGGGACCGACTCGCTGCCCGACTCCAGAGTCCGCCACTCCGTCTCGTACTCGCCGTCCTCGTTCCTCTCGCGTTCCTTCCGTTTCTTCGAGTAGCTGTACGCGAGCGAGCGGGCGCCGTCGTACGGGGACCGGAGGGTCCGGGAGAGCTCCTCCGCCGTCCCTTCGACTTCGATCGTGCCGTCGATGAGGTGCGCCTCGCCGATCGGTGTCGGATCGCTCTTCCACACCGCGATCGTCCGCCTGAGTCCGTTAACGCCCCAGACGACGAGGTAGACGCCGATAACCGCCGCGGCGACGCCGCCGGCCAGCACGAGCATCTCCTCGGTTACCGGTCCGATCACGGTGGACACGATCGATCACTCCCGAGCGAACCTCATCGTGTCAACTGATTAATCTTGTGGTTAGATAACAAGAGACGAGATATGGTGGCGTGCGCCGTCAGTCCCGCGACTCGACGAACGACGCGATCCGGTCTGTCGCCTCCTTCAGCTCCCGCATCGAGGTCGCGTAGGAGACGCGAAGGTGGCCCTCGCCGCCCTCGCCGAAGACGGAGCCCGGGACGACCGCGACGCCCTCCGCCTCCAACAGCTCCTCCGCGAAGACTTCGTCGTCGCCGCCGCAGTCCGGGAACGCGTAGAAGGCGCCGCCCGGCTCGAAGGTGTCGAGGCCCATCTCGTTGAACCGAGAGACGACGAGCCGTCGCCTGCGGTTGTACTCGTCGACCATCTCGGTCACCTCCTCGTCGCACCGGTCCAGCGCCTCGCAAGCCGCGTACTGCGGCGTCGTCGGCGCCGACAGCATCGTGTACTGGTGGATCCGGTTCATCGCGTCGATCGCCTCCGCGGGGCCCAGCGCGTACCCGAGGCGGAGGCCGGTCATCGCGTAGGCCTTCGAGAACCCGTTGACGACGACGGTGCGCTCGCGCATTCCCGGCTGCGTCGCGATCGAGGCGTGATCGGTGCCGTAGGTGAGCGCGGAGTAGATCTCGTCGGCGATCACCCGGAGGTCGTTGTCGCGACAGAACGCCGCGACCTCGGCGTACTCCTCCTCCGTCATCGTCGCGCCCGTGGGGTTGTTCGGGTAACAGAGCACGAGCAGATCGGCCTCCGCGGCGCCAGCGGCCTCCAGCGACTCCCGCGTGAGTGCGAAGTCGTCCTCGGCGCGCGTGGGGACCGTCAGCTGCTCGCCGCCCGCCAGCTCGATCCCCGGCCCGTAGGAGATGTAGGTCGGCTCGTGGACCGCGACCGTGTCGCCGGGGTCGACCAGCGCCCGGAAGGCCAGGTCGACCGCCTCGCTCGCGCCGGTCGTGACCAGGATCTCGTCGGCCGGGTCGTACGGCTGGTCGTAGCGCTCGTGGTGATCGGCGATCCGCTCGCGGAGCGCGGCCATCCCGCGGTTCGAGGTGTATGAGGTCTTCCCGCGTTCCAGCGAGTCGATCGCGGCGGTGCGGGCGGCCCACGGCGCCGAGAAGTCGGGCTCGCCGACGCCTAAGGAGATCACGTCGTCGCGCGCCTCGGCGAGCTCGAAGAACTTCCGGATCCCCGACTCCGGGAGGTCGCTCGCGCGGTCCGAGAGTCTCATGGCGAGACGGAGAGCCGATCGTCGTCGTCGCCGTCCTCGAACCGGATCCCGCCGTCCTTGTAGGTCTCCATGATGTAGTGGGTCACCGTCTGGGTGACCTCCGGCATGGGCGCGACCTGCTCGGAGATGAACCGCGAGACGTCCTGCATCGTCTCGCCGAGCACCTCGACGGCGAAGTCGTAGTCGCCGGAGACCAGATGGAGGGCGTCGACCGCGGGGAACTTCGCGATCCGGTCGGCGACCTGCTCGTAGCCGGTCTCCCGGTCGAGCTCGACGTTGATCTCGACGATCGCGCGGATCTTCCCCTCGTCGACGCGGTCCCAGTCGACGACCGCCTGGTAGCCGTGAACCACGTTATCCGCCTCCAGCGCGTCGATCGCCGCCGCTACCGCGTCCGCGTCGAGGCCCGTCTGGGCCGCGATGTCGTCGATGTCCTCGCGGGCGTTCCGCGCCAACACGTCGAGTACCTCGCGCTCGGCGTCCATACCCCACGATCACGCGGGGGCGGTTTATGAGTAGCGACGCGCGCAAGACGGGCGATCGGTCGGACCGATCGGTCGAGGATCGAAAGGACGTACCGCCACGCGCGTTTCCGCCTCCCGCGCTTCCGCCATCCCCACGGCTTTCCGCGTGGCGCGCGACCGTCCGCCCATGGCTTCAGACCCTACCGACCGCAGCGACACGTTCGACATCGGCGGCGACCTGACCGTCAACCGCCTCGGCTTCGGCGCGATGCGGGTCACCGGCGAGGAGATCATCGGCCGACCGGACGACGAGGAAGAGGCCAAGCGGGTCCTCCAGCGGGCCGTGGACCTCGGCATCGACTTCGTCGACACCGCGGACTCCTACGGCCCGGGCGTCTCGGAGCGCCTGATCGGTGAGGCGCTCGGCGACCCCGATGACGTGGTCATCGCCTCGAAGGCCGGCCTGCTCCGCAACCGCGAGGGGGACTGGCTGCCCCACGGCGACCCGGACTTCCTCAAGAACCAGGTGCTGTGTAGCCTCGATCGGCTCGGGACCGACACGATCGACCTGTACCAGTACCACCGCCCGGACCCCGACACCGACTTCGAGGAGTCGGTCCACGCGTTCGCGGAGATGAAGGACGCCGGCCAGATCGCCCACGTCGGGCTCTCGAACGTCACCGTCGAACAGCTGGAGACCGCCATGGAGATCGTCGATATCGCGACGGTCCAGAACCGGTACAACGTCGGCCACCGCGACGACGAGGACGTGTTGCGGGCCTGCGAGCGCCACGACGTGGGGTTCATCCCGTGGGGTCCGATGTATGCGGTCGACGGAGACGAGACCCCCGGCGCGCTCGCCGAGGTCGCCGACCGGCGCGACGCGACGGCGCGGCAGGTCGCGCTCGCGTGGCTCCTCGACCACTCCGACGTGACGCTGCCGATCCCGGGGACCTCCAGCGTCGACCACCTCGAGTCGAACCTCGCGGCCGCGGACCTGTCGCTGACCGACGAGGACCTCGCCGCGCTGAACGGCGTCGACGCGCAGGAATAGTCGGGAAGTCCGAACGACGGACGAGCGAGAGACTACTCGTCGAACGGGTTCGTCAGCTCGACCGTCTCCTCGCGGTCGGGGCCGACGCCGACCGCGTAGACGGGGGTGTCGATCTCGTCGGCGACGAACTCCAGGTACTCGCGGGCCGCCTCGGGGAGCGCGTCGTAGCCCTCCTCGGCGACCGCGGCCGAGTCGAACGGCTCCCACGTGTCGAGCGTCTCGTAGACGGGCTCGCACTGCTCCCAGCGCTCGGTCGTCGTCGGGACGGTGTCGAGCTTCTCGCCCTCGAGCTCGTAGCCCGTACACACCTTCAGCTCGTCGAGCCCCGCGAGCACGTCGACGTGGTTGACCGCGACGCCGGTGAACCCGGAGACGCGCGCGGCGTGTCGGAGCATCGGGAGGTCGAGCCAGCCGATCCGACGCGGACGACCGGTGACGGTGCCGAACTCGCCGCCCTTCTCGCGGATATCGTCGGCGAGCGCCTCCTCGTCGGCGTCGCCGTCCAGCTCGGTCGGGAGCGGCCCCTCGCCGACCCGCGAGAGGTACGCCTTCACGATGCCGACGACCTCGCCGTCGCCGACCTGGGTGACGCCGAGCCCTGAGCCGACTGACGCGGCGCCGGCAGTCGGGTTCGAGGAGGTGACGAACGGGTAGTTCCCGTGATCGACGTCGATGTGGGTGCCCTGCGCGCCCTCGAAGAGGATCTCGTCGCCCGCCTCGCGGCGGCGGTGGAGGTAGTCGGAGCAGTTGACGGTCATCCCCTCGTCGGCGAGGCGCTCGCCGATCGCGGCGAACTCCTCGTGGAGCGCGTCGACGTCGAACGCGTCGGCGCGGTCGTCGTCAGCGAGGTCGAGCCCGTACACGTCCTCGACGAGCGCGCGCTTCTGCGGGACGACGTACTCGAGTTTCTCGCGGAGCACGTCGGGGTCGAGCAGGTCGGCGATCCGGATCCCCCGCCGACCGGCCTTGTCCTCGTAGGTCGGACCGATGCCGCGGCCGGTGGTACCGACTTCGTCGCCCGCGTCGTCGTCCGCCTTGACCTCCTCTTCGATCCCGTCCAGTACGCGGTGGTACGGCATGATGACGTGCGCCCGACGGGCGACCCGCACGTCGGGGTCGAGCCCGCGTTCGCGCAGGTCGTCGATCTCGGTGAACAGCGTCTTGGGGTTGACGACGCAGCCGTTGCCGAGGATCCCGGTCGTGCCCCGGACCGCGCCGCTCGGCACGAGCGACAGCTTGTACTCGACGCCGCCCTCGACGACGGTGTGGCCGGCGTTGTCGCCGCCCTGATAACGGACTACGACGTCCGCGTCCCCTCCCCACCGGTCGACGAGCGCGCCCTTGCCCTCGTCTCCCAGCTGGGAGCCGACGATGGTGAGTGTCATACGACCCGGTGGTTTCCGGCGGGGGGTAAAACCGATTACGGTCCAGCGCCGGGAATACACCACGAACGTGCATTAGATCCGACCAGCGTGTGCGTCGCTATCGCCGTTCGTGCAGGTGCCTTCGCCGCCCGCGACGGAGTGGTCCGCTCGCGTCGGCGGTCGGCGCGATCGAATGCGTTAACTACTCCCACGTCAAAGCGTCGGGTCGAGCGATTCCGGGCCGGTCCCCGACAGCAACTTTTAAACGGGGGCATGACGAGTTAACATGTGCCATGATAGATCGACTAGAGAAGGAGGTAGACATGCTCGAACGTCACCTCCAGGTCCTGCGGATGGTCATCGAAAACGAGCCGATCGGCATCGTGAAGATGTCGAACGAGACGGGATACCCCCATCACAAGGTCCGCTACTCGCTGCGCGTGCTCGAGGAGGAGAACCTCATCGAGCCGTCCAGCCAGGGCGCGATCACGACCGAGCGCACCCACGAGTTCGTCGACGAGCTCGACGAGAAGCTCGACGAGACGGTCGACAAGCTCGGCTCCATGCGGATCGACGACGCCGCAGAGCTCGAGAACTGAACCGATTCGACTTCGCGCGGGGCGACGCACGGATCGTTTGTGACGGCGGGAAGCGGCGTTTACGTCGCGTTTGAACCGCGTTTGAATAGGCGTGTTTCCTGCGATTGACCGCGTTTCGACCGGATTTTCACCGGACATTCTCGACCACCTGCCGGAAATACTGCTGGCCCGGCCAGCTACAGGTCCGGGACCGTCATGTGGAAGCCGCCGTCGCGGGCCTCGACCAGACAGAGGTGGTACCCCCGCTTGCGCGAGAGCTTCACGAAGCTCGCGCGCTTCGACCGGCTGAACAGCCCGCCGCCGACCGCGTCGCTCGCGGTCTCTAGGGCGCCCGGCTCGAAGAAGCTCTCCGTCACCGCGAACGCCGCGGCGAAGGGCTCGTTCGACTCGGCGATGTCGCGCCCGTTCTCGACCAGCGACTCCAGCGTGCCCTCGGCGGTCGGGTCGCGGCTGTCGTTGAGGTCGGCGACGAACAGGGGGTTCCCCATCCGGTCGCGCAACACCAGGTCGAACGAGCGCTGTTCGCGGGTCTCCTCGCCGTTCTCGCGGATCGCGATCGACACGCTGCCGCCGATCTCCGCGCGGTCGATCTCCGGGATGGCGTCGTACAGGTCCCGGAGCACGCTCTGGTTGCCGGTGCCGCTGACCTCGAAGGGGAGGTCCTCGACGAGCCACCGGGTGAAGCCGTACTCGATGGTGTCCTTGAGGAACTCCTCGTACGGGCGGCCGTCGACGGCCAGCCCGTCCGTCTCGAAGCTCGTGTGGTGTTCGATCCGGAGGTTCTCGCGGAGCGCGTCGCGGTCGACCGTCCCGTCGTGGGCGTCCTCGAGCGTCGCGCCGCCCTTGGACTCGTACCTGACGAAGAGGTTCGTCCCGCTCCGCGCCTCCGCCGGCGAGATCGTCCGGTCGCTCTCGGGGAGCCGGTCGCGGGCGGCCGACAGCTCCGACTTCAGTCGGTCGCGCTCCTCTCGGAGCGTCGACAGCTCCGACTCCAGCCGGTCGACCTCGGACGCGAGCTCGTCGCGCTCCGCGGCGACCTCGTCTCGTTCGCTCGCCAGGTCGTCGCGTTCCGCCTCCAGGGACGCCCGCTTCTCCTCGGCCGCCTCCAGCTCGCGCCGGAGCTGTCGGAGCCGCTCGTCGACGCCATCGCCCGAGTCCGACTGCGACGCGCGCTGCGAGACGGCCGACCGGTTCGAGCGATCGCGGTCCGTGGAGCGCGGCTCCGGGGACCGGTCGTCGCCGTTCGCGGCGGCCGATCCGGACGCTCCGCTCCGACCGCCGCTCCCGGAGCGCTGTCGCGCCTGATCTCCGCGCTGAGACTGCTCGCCGCCGTTCGGACCGGCCTCACCGCGACGGCGGCCGCCAGCCGGCTCGCTCGCCTCGGACGGGTCGAGCGCCGGGATCGACTTCTGCTCGCGCCACTCCTCCTCCTCCGAGAACACGTCGTCGCCCGGGCGATCGCCATCGGAGTCGGGAGCGTCGGAGGGATCGTCGACCGACTGCGGGCCGGCCCGATCGGTCAGGGGGTCGGACCGATCGCCGGCCGCTCCGCGCCCGCCCTTGCGTCCGGACCCCGGCCGCTCGGTCGCGTCCGCGGCGGTGTCGGCGGCGGTGTCGCCGTCGTTCGAGCCATCGGACCGCCCCGCGTCTCCGGTCTCCTCTCCGCCGGCCGACCCCGGACGGACCTCCGCATCGGAAGGCTGCCGTCCGGAACTCGATCGGTCGGGTGGTTCCGGGTCGGTCGATTCGCGGCCTGTCGCACGGGTCCCGGCCGCGCCCTCGTCGTCGGGTGACGCGTCGGGTGCGGCGTCGTCGGTCTCGTCGTCGACGACCACCGGGTCGTCAGTGCCCGCCTCGGCACCCCCGACGCCGGCCTCGTCTTCGGTGTCGGTCGCGCCCGTCTCGTCGGAGCTCGCGTTGTCGGTGCCCGGCCGGTCGGTTCCCGCCACGTCCGCGCTCGCTTCGTCCGCGTCCGCGTCCGCGTCCGACGCGTCGGTCGCTTCGGCCGCCGGCTCGGGCTCTGGGATCTCCCGGACGTTCAGGTCCACCTCGTAGACGGTGTAGATCCCGACCTCGTCGTCGGCCAGCTCGAAGGCGTCGTCGCCGGTCTCGAGCCGGCGCGAGTTGCCGACGTACGCCGCGGCCATCGACTCGCCCGCGGTGTAGGTGACGTAGTAGTCACCCGAGAGCACGTTCTCCGACAGCTCGACGTAGCCGGTGAATCCCCCCTCGGAGAGCTTCCGGTCGGCCTCCGACAGCGGCGTGTCGTTCGTGTAGTACTGCGCCCGCGGCTCGCCGCCCCGCTCCTGCATGGCGAACAGGACCGGGAGGACCTCCGCCGGTGCCTTGTAAATCGTCCCGGAGGCGTCCGCGAACGCGTCGAGGTCGGCGTCGGCGGTGCCGACGACGCGGCCCTCGAACACGAACAGCCACCCCGTGCCGTTCGTCACCGCGCCGGAGAACCCCCGGTCGACGAGACGCCGGAGCCCCGCGAACCCGTCCGAGAACTCCCGGGCGTCCCACCCGGTTATCTCCGCTCTTCGCTCTGCGTCCATTTGCGTTTACGTCGCCTGCAACGACCCAAATACCTTCCGGAGCGTGAGACGGCCGTCTGACGCCGGCCGTCGGCCGATCTGTCACTAATTCTGATCGTTCCGCTCCCTGCTAGGCCCCGTCGACGGCGGCGATCGCCTCGCGGCCGAGCTCGATCACGTCGGGCTGGAGGTCGCTCTCCGCCAGCTCCGCCGGCGTGTACCAGCGCCAGCCGTCGGGATCGACCTCGTCCGCGCCGTTCGGCGCGATCTCCCGCGAGTCGACCCGGGCGTAGTAGAGGTGGTCGACGTGTTGGTGGCCGACCGACCCGTCCTCGTGGACGTTGATGTCGTGGAGCATGAGGTGGGCCGGCTCCGGGAGCCCGCGCGTGTTCGGCCCCGAGATCGACGACTCGGTCGCGACGAGCTCCGCCTCCAGCCCCGTCTCCTCGCGGACCTCTCGGAGCGCGGCCTCGTGCGGGAGCTCGTCGCGGTCGACGTGACCGCCCGGCGGGAGCCGGATCCCCAGCCGCTCGTGGGCGTGGAGCGCGGTCGCGCCGTCGTTGACGACGTACGTCGTCGCCGTGAAGTGACGAGTGGTCTCCATACCCGTGGCTCGCCCTGCGGGGGCTTGGGCGTTCGGAAAAGCGGCGGGCGCCGACGGGACGAATCGGTTCGGAGCGGCGGCGGCGTCAGTTCAGCGCGACGCCGTCCTCGGCTTCGAGCAGCTCGTGGTACCGGTTCCGGATCGTGACCTCGCTGATGTTCGCCACGTCGCTGACTTCGCTCTGGGTCACCTTCTCGTTGACGAGGAGCGAGGCGGCGTAGACGGCGGCGGCCGCGAGTCCCACGGGCGATTTGCCCGAGTGGATCCCCTGCGACTTCGCGGTGTCGAGCAGGGAGCGCGCCCGACGCTCGGCCTCGTCGGAGAGGCCCAGGTCGGAGGCGAACCGCGGGACGTAGCTCTCGGGGTCGGCGGGCTGGATCTCCAGTTTCAGCTCGCGGACGACGTAGCGGTACGTCCGCGCGATCTCGTCTTTCTCGACGCGGGAGACCGCCGAGATCTCGTCGAGGCTCCGGGGGGTCCCGGCCTGCCGGGCGGCGGCGTACAGCGACGCCGTCGAGACGCCCTCGATGGAGCGTCCCGGCAGGAGGTCCTCGTCGAGCGCGCGACGGTAGATGACGGAGGCGGTTTCGCGGACGTTGTCCGGGAGGCCGAGCGCCGAGGCCATGCGGTCGATCTCGCCGAGCGCCTGCTTGAGGTTGCGCTCCTTCGAGTCGCGGGTGCGGAACCGCTCGTTCCAGGTGCGGAGCCGCTGCATCTTCTCGCGCTGCCGGCTGGAGAGGGACTTGCCGTAAGCGTCCTTGTCCTGCCAGCCGATGTTGGTCGAGAGCCCCTTGTCGTGCATCATGTTCGTCGTCGGGGCGCCCACGCGGCTCTTTTCGTCTTTCTCCTTCGAGTCGAACGCGCGCCACTCCGGCCCGCGGTCGATCTCGTCTTCCTCGACGACGAGCCCGCAGTCGACGCAGACGGTCTCGCCGTGTTCCGTGTCGGTCGCGAGCTGGCCGCCGCACTCCGGGCAGCGCAGCTCCTCGTCGGCCGACTCGGTCTCGGACTCGGTCTCGTCGGCGTGCTCCGCCGTGTACGTTCGAACGTTTTCGCTCATTGGTTAGTTCAAGTGGAGGGAACGAGGGGACCGAGAGACGCGTCTCGGTTGGTTTCCTCACCGTTACGTAAGTGCCGAGAGTATTTAAATCCTTGGCCAAGTTTCGAATCAGAGAAAGTCTATTTGAGGCCCGAACAAGGCCGTATATGACGATTATTGCCGGCTTTTCGGTCGACCTTAACATCGGTCTGAACCGATCGGCGTTCGGCGAGGCTCACCTATATAGCTATTTCGCGGCCCGAGCGTCGTCTCGGACGCACCGCGGCGTTCCGCGAGGGCAACGGATTTGGGGGTCGCCCGAGCAGGTGTCGTATGAACCGCGCGCGACTCGACGACCGGCTGGCCGACCTCGAGACGGACGGCTACCTGATCGACGCCTCGCAGGACGACGCCAACCAGCTGTACCTCTCCGGGTTCACCGGCCCCGACCCGTTCCTCACGCTGTACGCCGACGGCGAGATCCACGTCCTCGTCGGCGGGTTGGAGTACGGTCGGGCGAAGAGGGAGGCGGCCGCCGACGGGGTCGAGCGACACGCCGACTACGACTACGAGTACGGCGGCCGCGAGGCCCGCAACGACATGTACGCCCGGTTCGTCCGCGACAAGGGAGTCGAGTCCGTCTCGATGCCGCCGCGGGGTCCGGTCGGCACCGCGGACGCGCTCCGCGAGCGCGGGATCGAGGTCGCCGTCGACGCCGACGACCGACTCCGGGAGGTCAGGGCCGTCAAGACCGACGAGGAGGTGGACGCGATTCGCGAGGCCCAGCGCGCCAACGAGGCCGCGATGCGGGCCACCGAGGACCTGCTCGCCGGCGCCGACGTGGCCGGTGACGGGGACGACGCGGAAACCGGGGTGCTGCTGCACGAGGGCGAGCCCCTCACCAGCGAGCGGGTGACCGAGGAGATCGAGGTGACGCTGCTGCGGCGCGGCTGCGCGCTCGACCAGACGATCGTCGCCGGCGGCGCGCAGGCGGCGGACCCCCACGACCGCGGATCGGGGCCGCTCCGAGCCAACGAGGCGATCATCGTCGACATCTTCCCGCGGTCGAAGGCGACGAAGTACAACGCCGACATGACCCGGACGTTCTGCGTCGGCGAGCCGAGCGAGACGCTGCGCGAGTGGTACGAGCTCACCGAGCGCGCGCTCGACGCCGCGCTCGACGCGGTCGAGCCCGGAGCGACCGGCGAGGACGTGCACGCGGCGGCCTGCGAGGTGTACGAGGAGGCGGGCGAACCGACGTTCCGGACCGACCCCGAGACGGAGACGGGGTTCATCCACTCCACCGGCCACGGGGTCGGCCTCGACGTCCACGAGTCGCCGCGCCTCGCGACTGGCGGGGAGGAGCTGGAGCCCGGCCACGTGATAACCGTGGAGCCGGGGCTCTACGACCCCGACGTGGGCGGGGTTCGGATCGAGGACATCGCCGTCGTCACCGAGGACGGCTACGAGAACTTCACGGAGTACCCGATCGAGTTCGTCGTCGGGTGACCGCGGACGCGCCTCTCCGTCCGGACTCGGGGACCGCCGTTACGCCGCCGGCGCGGAGCCGGGATCGGTCGCACCGCTCTCGCCGGCTTCGCCTCGGGAGTCGCCCTCGCGGAGGCGCTCGAACGCCTCGGCGATCACGCCGAGGACCACGATGCTGAACGCCATCGAGATCGCGACGGTGACGAGCGTCGCCGCGCCCGACGCCGGACCGACCGCGATCGTGAGCGCGATCGACAGGGCGGTTATCGCGACGGTGAACGGGACGGTGACGATGAGGATCAGCACGAACAGCCGGATCCAGTTCCCGCGGGTGAGCCGCCAGCTGTCCCCCATCGCGGCGACGAAGTTCTCGTCTTCGACCGCGACGAAGACCGCCATGAACAGCAGGGCGACGTAGACGATGATTCCGGGAACCACGAACAGAACGGTCCCGACCATGACAAGCACACCGAGGACCATGCCGCCGACAACGAGGTTCGCCACGACCCAGCCGATCCGGCGGGTGACGAACTCGCGCGGAACGCGGTCGGTCTCGCCCGCGACGAAGGTCCGGATCGCCGCGACCGAGACGACCGGTAGCACGAGGAACGAAACGACCGCGAAGGCGGCGAGTACGGGGAACGGCGCGTCGACCACCGGCGCGAGCTGGCCGGCGACCTCGGGCGGGAGCGACGCCGCCATGGCGCTGTTGAACGCCACCTGCCACGCCGTCCCGACGAGGACGGACGCGAGGACCAGAAGCAGGCCGTTCCGATTCGCGACTCGGCGGAGACCGTTCGTTACCGTCGAACCGATCTGGAGGGACATGCGGGCCTTCGTTATTCGGGATGTAAAGTAAACCTATTGAAACGAACGCGGGATCGCGGCGAGGGCGAAGGCGTGCCGCGATCGGAGGCTCCCATGCCGCGATCGGAAGCCGCTTTTTGACCCGGACGCAACGGCGACCGTGAACTGGCGGTACAAACACGCCGCGCTCGCGCTCTGTACGCTCGCGTTCACCGCGACGATGGTCGCGCGCTTGGTCATCAGCCCGCTCGTTCCGGCGATCACGGCGGAGTTCGGGGTCACGAACGGAACCGTCGGTCTCGCGCTCTCCGGGATGTGGCTGGCGTACGCGATCTCGCAGTTCCCCTCCGGGGTGCTCGGCGACCGGTACGGCGAGCGCGCGGTCATCCTGACCGCCGTCGGCGCCACCGCGGTCGCCTCGCTGCTCATCGCCGTCTCCCCGTCGATCGCGGTCTTCGGGCTGTTCACCGTCCTCCTCGGCGCCGGCGCCGGGCTCCACTACTCGGTGGCGACCACCTTCCTCACGCGGCAGTTCGACGACATCGGCCGCGCCATCGGGGTCCACGTCGCCGGCGGGCCGGTCGCGGGACTGGCGGCGCCGCCGCTGGCAGCGCTCGTCGGATCGCGGTACGGCTGGCGCGCCGGTATCGCCCTCGGCGTCGCCGCCGCGGTTCCCGTGTTCGTCCTCTTCGCGTGGCGGGTGCGACCCACCGAGCCCCTCCGCCCAGACCAGCCGATGCGCGAGCGGTTCGCCCTCGGACCCCTCGCGGAGCTGCTCTCCCGGCCTCCAATCCTCTACACGACCGCGCTGGCGACGATGGGCGCGTTCACGTGGCAGGCGACCGCCTCCTTCCTCCCGTCGTTCCTGGAGTTCGGAACGGGGCTCTCGACCGGGCTGTCGGCGCTTTTGTTCTCGCTGTACTTCCTCGTCCACGGCGCGACGCAGCCGGTGACGGGGTCGGTGTCCGACCGGATCGGCCGCGACGCGACCGTGATGGCGACGATGGCCGCCGGAGTCGTCGGCTACGGCCTGCTCGTCGCGTCCGCGGAGCTCGGTCTCGGCCGCCCCGCCACCGTCGTCGGCGTCGTGTTCGTCGGGCTCGCGATGTCGTGGGGCGCGCCGCTGCAGTCGCGGTTCATGGACCTCCTCTCGGACGCC
Organism: Halorubrum salipaludis; assembly: GCF_002286985.1. Lineage (GTDB taxonomy): Archaea > Halobacteriota > Halobacteria > Halobacteriales > Haloferacaceae > Halorubrum > Halorubrum salipaludis. Next base: position 215,955 of record NZ_NSKC01000002.1, read on the forward strand.
GAGCGCGGTGCCGGCTTCGGGCTCGTCCGGACCGCCTACATGGTGATCGGCGCGTCGGGGAGCGTCGTCGTCGGCGTGATGTCGGACGCCGCCGGCTGGTCGGTCGCGTTCGGGCTCCTCGCCGGCGTGATGGGGCTGGCGCTGACGGCGCTGCTAGCGAACCGACTGCTGCGGCTCGGCTACTAGCGGGCCGCTCGTCGGTTTAAAAGAACGATTCGCGAGTCGACCTCGACTACAGTCGGTCGTCTTCGAGGCTCCCCGGGTCCTGTGCCGTGTCGAACATGTTGTTCTCCGCGCCGTCGAGCATCTCGTCGCGGGGGTCGTCGTCGACGACGCTCACGTTGTACGCCTCGATGCCGGAGGCGATCAGGTCCTCGGCGGCCTGCTCCTCGGAGACGAACTCCTGTTCGGCGAGCTGCTGGAACTCCGCGTACACGTCGTCGGATAGGTTCAGCTCGAAGGTGGGCATACGCACTCGTTCCGCCCGGACACTTTTAAGCATTCCTTCGCCGGCGGCTCTCTGACAGTCTCACCGATTCCGATCGATCCACTCGCAGAACGCCTCGAAATCCTCCGCGCCGGCGTCGGCCGCGATGTCGTGAAGCGTCCCGATACTGATCGAGTCGTGTGCGGGTACGGTCACGACGCGGGCGTCCGTGTCCTCGTGTTCCGCCGGTGGATCCCATCGAAGGATCAGGTGATCTCCCGTCGTCCGAACGTGCTGGAACCCGCCGACGTTCACCAGTACCTTGTACACGTCTTCGCCGGAGAAGTCCCGCGTTACCATCGCTACTGCAGCGGATCTGGGAGATCGTCGTCCTGAGATCGAGCCACCTTCGGATCGACGCCGAGATCGCGGATCTCGTCGTCCGTCGGCGGGTTTCCCCCTTCGTTCTCGACCGCCTCGACGACGGCGTCGAGGTTGTCGAGGGCGGCAGTCCGGCTCTTGCCCTGTGCAGTCACCTCGGCGCGGAGGTCGCGAGCCGTCCACTGGCCGTCTGGATTCTCGATCAGCCTGATCTCCCGAGTGGGAGCGTCCGAGTCTCGCGGGTCGGCTCGGGCCATGACTGGCCGTAACTCGTCAAGACTCAAAGTGTTTCGGGGACCGCTGGGTTCGATGGGGAGAGCGTTTCGAGATTCCCACCAGGCCTCACAGGTCGCGCCACGCGCCGAGGAACCGCTGAACAGCCGTGAGGTGGCCGACGGCCGCGAACAGCGCGAGCAGGAGGCCGACGACGTTCAGCCCGGCGACGATCGGTGCGGCGTACGCCGCGGCGACGACGCCGACGATCCCCATCAGCGCGAGCCGGTCGGCCCGCCCCAGGAGGCCCCCGTACTCGCGGCCGATGCCGACCGCCTGGATCTGGGTGCCCATGTAGGAGGTCATCAGCACGCCGGTCACGGCGGCGAAGCCGAGCGCGTACGCCCCGATCCCGACCGTGAAGCCGGCGATCACCGCGATGTCGGCGTAGCGGTCGAGGACGTGATCGAGGAGGTCGCCGCCGTCGGAGGAGACCTCGAGGTGGCGCGCGAGCGCGCCGTCGACGAGGTCGAGCCAGCCGTTGAGCAGGACACAGACCGCCCCGGCGACGTAGAAGGCGGGCTCGCCGACGGCGAACGCGGCGGCGGCGGCGACGGCGACGCCGAACGCGATCACGCTCACTTGGTCGGGCGAGAGGCCGATCTTGGCCGCGGCGCGCACCCACGGACCGAGCAGACGGTCCGCGACGGAGCGGTACTGGTCGAGGGTCATCTATCGACCCGAACCTCGCGGCGGGCTCATATATAATCGATGAAGTCGACGGTCCCCGCGCTCGGCTCGCGGTCGCCCTCGATCGCCGCCCGGACCGCGTCCGCGACGGCCTCGGGATCGCGGTCGGTGGTGTCGATCTCGTAGACGTTCTCGATCCCGTGTTCGTCGACCGCCTCCGAGAGGATCACGTCGAGCGCCTCGCTCTCCGCGTTCTCCTGGGCGGTCGCGGCTGATTCGCCGCGGGCTTCGAGCCGCCGTTCGATCTCCTCCGGGCGGCAGCGAAGGACCACCACGCGGTCGACGTCGAACCGGTGCGCGAGGTGGGAATCGAGCACGCCGGACCAGTCGCCGAGGCGCTCGCGGACCGCGTCGAGGTCGGCGACGAGCGTGTCGCGGTCGGCGTCGCGGTCGGTCCAGAGCTCGTCGTTCTCCTTTATCAGGTCGTTGAGGTGGATCACGTCGTACTCGTCTTCGAGCAGCGCCGTCGCCGTCGACTTGCCGGTCCCGGGGGTGCCGGTGACGGCGACGCGGTCGGCGGTCATGGCCGGGCACCGAGCTCCAGGTCCGACAGCGTCTCGTTGAGCAGGTCGACGGCCTCGCGGGTCCCCTCGCGCGTGCCGGTCGAGATCCGGACGTGCTCGGGGAGCCCGAAGGAGGTGCAGTCGCGGATGATCACGCCGCGCTCCTGCGCCGCCTCGGCGACCCGCTCCGCGTCGCCGACCTCGGCGAGCACGAAGTTCCCGGCCGACTCCACGGTCGGGGCGTCCAGTTCGGCCGCGATGTACTCGCGGGCCCAGCGCGCCGTCTCGACCGACTCCGCGACGTGCTCCTCGTCGTCGAGGGCGGCGAGCGCGGCCCGGCACCCCAGCTCGCTCGCGGCGAAGGGGGTGTTGACCCGGGCGTACGCCTCGCCCCACGCCTCCGGGACCACGCTGTATCCGACCCGGAGCCCGGCGAGGCCGTACGCCTTCGAGAACGTCCGGAGCACCGCCACGTCGTCGCGCTCGTCGACCAGCGGGATCGCGCTGTCGACCTCGGCGAACTCCCCGTACGCCTCGTCGACGACGACGAGCGTCTCCTCCGCGGTCGCGTCCGCGATCGCCTCGACCGCGTCGAGGGGCATCACCGAGCCCGAGGGGTTGTGCGGCGAGGTGACGTAGACGATCCGCTCGCCGCCGTAGGCGGACAGCACCGTCTCCGCGTCCTGCGCGAACCCGTCGTCGGGGGTGAGCGCGTACTCGGCGACCTCGCCGTGGTGGTAGCGGGCGGACATCGCGTAGTAGGCGAAGCCGGGCTCCGGGACGAGCACCTCGTCGCCGGGCTCCAACGCGGCCCGCGAGAGGTAGTCGATCGAGCCGTCGGCGCCGGGCGAGACCCACACCTGCTCGGTCGACACGTCCCACTTCTCCGCCAGCTTTTCCGTGAGGTCCGTGTGCGAGGACTTCGGGTACTGGTGGACGCGGTCGGCGTGCTCGCGGATCGCCTCGACGGCCGCCGGGCTCGGGCCGTGCGGGTTCTCATTCGATGAGAGCTTGATGAGGTCGTCGGGGTCGAGCCCGCGGTCGCGGGCGACCTCCTCGACGCCCCGGCCGGGCACGTACGGCGAGTGATCGGAGAGATCCCGTGGTTGCATGCGCGTGGATCCGGGCGGGGCGCTCTTAAGGGTGGCCGAAGCGGCCGTTCACCGGAAACCCGGTGTGTTATCGGACGCCACGGCGGCCGAGGCGTCCGACTCGGACCGGTGTGGACCCGGTCAGGGGACCCGCACGTCGTGTTCGAGCGTCCCGACCCCCTCGACCTCCACCTCGACGGTGTCGCCGTCGGAGAGGGCGCCGACGCCCTCGGGCGTGCCGGTCGAGATCACGTCGCCGGGCTCTAGGGTGAGGTAGGTCGTGATCTCCTCGATCAGCGTCGGCACGTCGAAGATGAAGTGCTCGCGGTCGCTGGACTGCTTCGTCTCGCCGTTGACGCGGAGCTCGACGCTCGCGTCCGCCGGGACCTCGTCGGGGGTCGCCAGCACCGGGCCGAGCGGCGCGGCGTTGTCGAACGCCTTGCCGCGCACCCAGTTCTGCTCGCGGTTCTGGTCGTCGCGGTTCGACACGTCGTTCATGCAGGTGAAGCCCGCGACGACGTCCATCGCGTCGTCGGCGTCGACGTCCTTGCACTGCTCGCCGATGACGACCGCTATCTCGGCCTCCCAGTCGATCCGGTCTTTCCCGGCGGGCGTCGTGATCTCGTCGCCGTGGCTCGCCAGCGCGTTCGGCGGCTTCAAGAAGAGGAGCGGTCGGTCCGGCACCTCGTTGCCGAGCTCGGCGGCGTGGTCGGCGTAGTTGCGGCCGATACAGACGATCTTCGTCGGCTCGGCGGGCGGGAGCACGTCGATCGCGGGGTCGTCGAGGGCGTACTCCTCGCCGGCGAAGGCGACGGTGTCGGTGTCGGGGTCGTAGGTCCCCTCGCGGATCGAGCCGGCCGGGTCGCGGAACCGTGCGTGGTGCATGTCTCGGCAATCGGGCGGCCGCCCGAAAAGCGTTCCCGGAGAGGCAAACGCGACGGGGCTACTCGGCCCGGTCGACCGCGGACTCGGCGTCGGCCGCGGACCTAGTGTCGAGCTCGGAGTCGATGTCGAGTTCGGAATCCCGGTCGGTCCCGGAGTCCGGGACGAACACCGAGCTGGCGTCCGCGCCCGAGTCGCCGCCGAACAGCTCCGCGCGGGCGCAGTCGGCGCAGTAGTGGTTGCGCCGGATCGAGTGGGTCCGGACCGGGACGCCGGCGACGACCGTCTCGTCGCGACGCCGACGGACGACCCCGCGCTCGAACGCCTCGCCGCAGACGACGCAGGGCGCCTCGGTCCGCTCCGTCGCGGGGGTGATCCGGTGGTCGACGGTGCGGACCCGACCGAAGCGGGAGAGCCCGTGTCGGCGGTCGAGCCGCCGTTCCACGGGCGGGGAGAGCGCTAGCCCGATCGCGGCGAACGCGAGCCCGAACAGGGTCCCGAGAACCGACCCCGCCCCGACCGAGACCGCGGCGATCCCGGCTCCGATGAGCAGCAGCAGTCCGCCCAGGAGGTAGCCGGAGAGGGTGACGAGCGGGTCCTCGTCGCCGGGGGTCGCCAGTTCGCCGTCCGGGAGCGGTCCGTCGGAGACGCCGAGCCGCCGCGTCTCGGCCTGCTCGGCGTAGTTGTACCACCCGTACAGCAGGTTCCCGACGCCGCCGGTCGTCGGGAGCAAGAGGACGTGGACCGGGAGCGACCCGATGTCCCGGTCGACGAGCACGACCCGGTCGCCGTGGTCCTCGGTGAGCTCCCAGCCCGCGTCGAGGTGGTCCCGCACTCGGGCGCGGAAGGCGCGGCGGGCGTCCGGGTCCGCAGTGGCGGTGGTCTCTGCGGTCGGGTCGTCGGCTTCGGCGGTCGGGCCGTGAGCACCCTCGCAGGGCGCCCCGCAGTTCGCGCAGAACTCGTCGTCCGGGCCGACGAGCTCGCCGCATTCGGTACAGTAGGTGGACGAGGCGTTTCCCAGGGGGTCCTCGGCGCGCAGATCGGCGCCGCAGCCCGGACAGAAGTTCGCGTCGGGGCTGACGGCTCGGCCGCACTCGCGACACCGGTCGGTCCGCGGGACGCGGTCGTTCCGCTGGGAGGGCATCGGCGGCCGTTCGTGCGGCGGGCGGTTAACTCCTCTCCCGGCGGGGGCAGTGGCCGCGGCGTCGACTTTTATTACGGCTCGCCGAGACGTACCAGGCGTACCATGGAACTCACCTGGCACGGCCACTCGACGTGGCACGTCGTCGTCGACGACACGGAGCTGCTGATCGATCCGTACTTCGACAACCCGAAGACCGACGTCGACCCGGAGGAGCTCGACCCCGACTACCTCCTCTTGACCCACGGCCACGCGGACCACATCGGCGACGTGGACCGCTACGAGGGCGCGACGGTGGTCGCCACCCCGGAGCTGACGGGGTACATCCAGGACAACTTCGGCCACGAGGACGCGGTCGGCGGCATGGGGATGAACATCGGCGGCACCGCCGAGTGCGGCGACGCGTGGGTGACGATGGTCCGCGCGGACCACTCGAACGGGATCGAGACCGGCTACGGCACCTCCGCCGGGATGCCGGCCGGCTTCGTGATCGGCGACAAGAAGCCGACCCAGGAGTCGGACCCCGACTGCACGACGTTCTACCACGCCGGCGACACCGGGCTGATGTCCGAGATGGTCGACGTGATCGCGCCGTACCTCGAACCCGACGCCGCCGCCCTGCCAGCCGGCGACCACTTCACGATGGGTCCCGCCGGCGCCGGCATCGCGGCCGACTGGGTGGGCGCCGACGTGGTGTTCCCGATGCACTACGACTCGTTCCCGCCGATCGAGATCGAGACGCAGGAGTTCGTCAACGAGGTGAAGGCGGCGGGCGCTGCGGCCGAGCCCGTCGTCCTCGACGGCGACGAGACGTACGTGCTGGAGTAGCCGGTCCGACGCGCGACTGCGGTTTTTTCACGCGACATCGACATCGGAGAGCCGCGGTGTTCCGACCGTCGATCGGCGACCGGACCGCCGCGTTCCCACGGGTGTAGAATGCTATTCGGAGACGAATAAATATTATATGAACCTCGGTAGATTCCGTATGTCTCCAAGGGCACAAAATAACTTCATAGATGTAAATTAATAATAAATCAGAAGCCTTCTAAATAAAAGACGGTTACGGTCGGATTGGTACCTCATGTCAACCGCAGATATGCGGGCTGTGATCCGCGGGGAGGGCGGACGGTTCGTGTACGTCGTCTCCGCGCTCGCGGCGCTCAACGGACTCCTGTTCGGGTTCGACACCGGGATCATCTCCGGAGCCATCCTCTTCATCGACACGACCTTCGAGCTGACCCCTCTGGTGGAGGGGATCGTCGTCAGCGGCGCGATGGTCGGGGCGGCCGCCGGCGCGGCCGTCGGCGGACAGATATCCGACCGCGTCGGCCGCAAGCGGTTCATCCTGCTCTCGGCCGGGGTGTTCTTCCTCGGCTCGTTCCTCATGGCGGTCGCGCCGACCGTCGAGGTGCTCGTCGCGGGACGGATGATCGACGGGATCGCCATCGGGTTCGCCTCGATCGTCGGTCCCCTGTACATCTCTGAGATCGCGCCGCCCTCCGTCCGCGGCGGGCTCACGTCGCTGAACCAGCTGATGGTCACCGTGGGGATCCTCTCGTCGTACTTCGTCAACTACGCCTTCTCCGGCTCCGGATCGTGGCGGATCATGCTCGGCGCGGGGATGGTCCCGGCCGTCGTGCTCGCGATCGGGATGCTCCGGATGCCCGAGAGCCCGCGGTGGCTCTACGAGCAGGGCCGGACCGACGAGGCCCGCGCCGTGCTCCGCCGCACCCGCGAGGGCGACATCGAGTCGGAGCTCTCCGAGATCGAGGCGACCGTCGAGGCGCAGTCCGGAAACGGGGTCCGCGACCTGCTCAGCCCCTGGATGCGTCCGGCGCTCGTCGTCGGGCTTGGGCTCGCGATCTTCCAGCAGATCACCGGGATCAACGCCGTGATGTACTACGCCCCGACGATCCTGGAGTCGACCGCGTTCGGGAGCTCGCAGTCGATCCTCGCGTCGGTGGTCATCGGCACCGTCAACGTCGCGATGACGGTGGTCGCGATCCTGCTCGTCGACCGCGTCGGCCGGCGTCCCCTCCTGCTCGTCGGCACCGGCGGGATGATCGGGTCGCTGGGCGTCGCCGGCCTCGTCTTCCAGTTCGCGGACCCGACCGGGGGGATGGGCTGGCTGGCGACGCTCACGCTCGTGTCGTTCGTCGCCTTCTTCGCGATCGGGCTCGGCCCGGTGTTCTGGCTGCTCATCTCCGAGATCTACCCGCTGGCCGTCCGCGGGAGCGCGATGGGGATCGTGACCGTCGCCAACTGGCTCGCGAACCTCGCCGTGGCGCTGTCGTTCCCCGTGTTACTCGACGGGATCGGGACGCCGATGACGTTCTGGCTGTTCGGCGCCTGCAGCGTCGTCGCGCTCCTCTTCACCTACCGCGTCGTCCCCGAGACCAAGGGCCGGACGCTGGAGGCGATCGAGGCGGACCTCCGGAGCGCGACCGGGGCGGCGGCCGACGTTCCCGGCGACGACTGAGGGCGGCCGCGATCCGAGCCCCCGCCGCGGGGCGATGCCGGTAACCTTTATCCTCGGGAGACCGAACCAAAGAACGACCATGGCAGACATCGAGACATCCACCGTTTCCGAGGAAGGGTACGCCTGCACGAGCCAGGTCGGTGAGTTCGACCTGCAGATCGACGCGACCGACGAGACGGGGCCGAACCCGAACGCCGCGCTCGTCGCGACGTACGCCTCCTGTTACCTCCCCGCGTTCCGCGTCGGCGGGAGCCAGCGCGGCGAGGAGGAGCTCGGCAAGGTCCAGATCGACGCGAGCGCGGAGCTCGACGACGACGACGATCTGGAGTCCATCGCCTTCGACGTCCACGTCGAGGCCGACCTCGACGAGGAGACCGCGGCCGACATCGCCGAGCGCGCCGAGGGCATCTGTCACGTCCACAGCGCCCTTCGCGACGGCCTCCACGCCGACATCAGCGTCTACCCCGGCGCGTTCTGAGCCGGCGATCCGGCCGCTTCGACCGCTCGGCGAAGACGGCGACTCGAAAATTTTTCGCGACGACGACCGGACTCGGGAGCCGCGGGACCGCCCGAGGTGCTCCTCAGGGCCGATCGACGCCCGTGAACTCGAAGCGGGCGCCCCCGTCGTCGCCCTCGGTCAGCGTCACCTCCCAGCCGTGGGCCTCCGCGATGCGCTCGACGATCGCCAGCCCGAACCCGGTCCCCGACTCGGAGGTCGTGTGGCCGCTCTCGAACACCTCGTCGCGTCGGTCCTCCGGGATCCCGGGGCCGTCGTCGGCGACGTAGAACCCGTCCGGCAGGTCGCCGACGACGATGCGGTCTCCGCCGTGTTCGGCGGCGTTCCGGAAGAGGTTCTGCAGCAGGCGCTTGAGCCGGCCGGGATCCGCGAGCACGTCGTGCTCGGTCTCGACGGCGACTTCGATCGGCTCCGCCGATTCGTCGCCCTCGTCGCCGTCGATTGACCCGACCGCGTCCTTCGCGTAGCGGGTCGCCAGCTCGTCGAGGGGGACCGGATCGACCGATCCGACGGCGTCGCCCTGCCGGGCGAGGGTGAGCACGTCGTCGATCAGCCGCTCCATCTCGTCGAGCGCGGTGTCACAGCGGTCGAAGTACGAGTCGTTTCCCGTTTCTCGGGCGAGCCGGAGGTAGCCGGAGAGCACGTTGAGCGGGTTCCGGAGGTCGTGCGAGACGATGCTCGCGAACTCGTCGAGCCGCTCGTTCTCGCGCTCGATCCGGCGCTCGTACGCCTTCCGCTCCGAGATGTCGCGGCTGGTGGCGAGGAACCGGTCGTCCCCCTGCACGTCGACGCGGCGGACCTGCACCTCGACCGGGAAGGTGGTGCCGTCGGCCCGACGGAACGTCGTCTCCAGCCGGCGCGTCTCACCCATCTCGATGCTCTGCCAGAGGTCGATCCCGGTCTGTGGGTCCAGCTCCGTGTCGATCTCCCAGACGTCCATCCCCACGAGCTCCTCGCGGTCGTAGCCGAGTTCCGCCGCCATCACGGGGTTCGCGTCGACGATCTCGCCCGCCTTGTCGTGGATGTCGACCATGTCCGGGGAGTCCTCGAAGAGGGCCTCCAGCCGGGCCGAGGTGCGTTCGAGCGCCCGCTGGCGGCGGCGCTTCTCGGTCACGTCGCGGCTGACGGCGAGCACCCCGTCGAACTCGCCGTCGATGACGAGCCGCCGCAGGGTGAAGTCGATGATCGCGTCGGACCGCTCGGGGAGGTCCAGCTCGATCGTGCCGGACACCGCCTCCCGGTCGCCGGCGACCAGCGCCGCGAACGGGTCGTCCTCGCGGGTCTCTCGGAGCCGCCGTAACAGGGGACTCTTCCGACCGACGAGCTCCTCGGGGGTCGACTCGTACACCTCGGTCAGCCGGTCGTTGACCACCGCGAACCGACTGTCGGCGTCGTAGAGTGCCACCGGGTTCGGAAACTCGTCGACGAGTCGCCGGTAGCGCTCCAGGTCGCGCTCGCGCTCCTTCTCCTCGGTCACGTCGATGTGGATCCCGACGGCGCGGACCGGCTCGCCGTCGTCGTTGCGCTCGACGACGCGGCCGCGGTCGCGGATCCACTTCCACTCGCCCGACTTCGCCTCCATCCGGTGATCGCACCGGTAGTACTCCGTCTCGCCGGCGAAGTGCGCCTCCAGCGCCGCCCACACCTCGGCGAGGTCGTCGGGGTGGACGCGGTCTTCCCACTCCGAGAGCTCGAAGGCGATCTCGGATTTGTCGTATCCCAGCATGCCGGCCCACCGCTCGTCGAACCGCACCTCGTCGGTGCGGATGTCCCAGTCCCAGACCCCGACGTCGGCGCCCTCAACCGCGAGGCGGAACCGCTCGGAGAGTTCGCGGAGCTCGCGCTCGCGTTCGCGCTCGTCGGTCACGTCGCGGAAGTACACCGAGAGGCCGGTGTCGGAGGGGTAGGCGTCGATCGCGAAATCCAGGTCGGGACCCTCGAAGTGGTACTCGAAGGCGGTCGGCTCTCCGGAGGCCACGGCGTCGCGGAACTCCGTCTCGATCCGAGTCCCGCGGAGCGTCGGAAACCGGTCCCAGATCCGCTCGCCGAGCAGCTCTCCGGCGTCGCGTTCGAGCAGCTCACGCGCCCGCTCGTTGAGGTACGTGAGCCGCCAGGACTCGTCGATGCCGCAGAACGCGTCCGTCATCCGGTCGAGGTGCTCTGTCTCTTGGTGCTCGGTCCGCGACCGGGACACGGCGCGGTCGACGCGCTCCGCGAGCGCGGCGTAGGGGTCGGCGTCTGTCGGCTCGTCGTCCGGACGGTCGGTATCTGTCGTCTCGTCGTCCGGACGGTCGGTATCTGTCGTCTCGTCGTCCGGACGGTCGGTATCTGCCGGCTCGTCGTCGGCCGTCCCGTCCTCCGCGACCCCGTCGGCGTCACGCAGCGGGAGGTACTCGTCGACGCCCGCGGCCACCGCCCTGCTCGCGACCGCCTCCGACCCGCGGGCCGTGAACAGCACGAAGGGGAGGTCCCCGACCCGGTCCCGGACGGCGCGGAGGAACTCCATGCCGTCCATCCCGGGGAGGTCGTAACCGCTGACGACGCAGTCGACCTCGCCGGCGTCGACGGCGCCGAGCGCCTCGGCGGCGTCGTCCGCCGACGTCACCGCGAACCGCTCGCCGCGGTCCTCGATGGCCGCCGCCGCGCGGTCTCCGACTGACGGCCGCTCGGCGACGAGAAGCACTCGCACCGGGTCGGACCCCGCGTCGGCCGCGAGCGCCTCCGACTCGTACCGGTCCCGTGTCGTCATCCGTTCGTGTGTCGTTTCCCCGACATAGTAACTATTGGCATTTTGCTTGTCACGTCGCCGGGTCACGCCGACGCGTACGCCACGACGGCGCTGGACGCCGCGTACCCGATCGCCGCCAGGACGAGGGCCGCAACGAGCGCGACCGCGAACTCCCGGGCGACCGCGAACGCGAGCAGGAATCCGGCCATGCCGACCGCGTTCGCGCACAGCAGCCGGAGCGTTCGATACGACGGCTCTCGGGTGGACATACCCGCGGTACGAACCGTCGGACCAAAAAGCCACGAGTCGCCGGCAGATCGCGGGCCGTCGACGGAATTTGTCCCGTCGGGAGCCACGCGCCGCCGGTCGCGGTGCGGGACGGCTTCGGCCGAAACCGGGGAACGGTTTAGGGCCGATGCCGCGGCCACCCGCCCCATGCGACCGCGAGACGATCCGACTGATCGGGGGCGGCGCCCGGCGGAACGCGGGCGGTGCTCGGCGGAGCGGCGGCGGCCCCCGCCGGCGGAGAAACGGTCTCCGGCGGAGCGGCGGCGACTGAGGCCCCGAGCGGGTCTCCGCTTCCGGCGAGCGGCGGAACGGGACCGAAGCGTCTCCGCGCCGCGGTGGCTCGCGTCACCGATGCTCGTTCCGGGCGGAACCCTCGCCGCGCTCGTCGTCGCCTGGGGGTTCGCGGCGGTGCGGACGGTGAGCGCGGCTCTTCGGGAATGGTCCCTCGCGATCGCGGCGGTCATCGCCGCCGCGGGCTGTCTGCTGGCCGCCGTCGCCGTCGCGCACGCCGCGGCCGTGGTCGCCGCCGCCCGGGCCTGAACGGCCGACGGGGACGCCCCGCGGAACGGTTTTGGGGACGGCGCCGGAAGGCACGGTATGGTCGCGACTGAATCCGACTCGGAGCTCGACCGCGGCGACGCCGCGCCGCCGTTCGAGCTCCCGGGAACCGACGGCGAGACGTACGCCCTCGACGACTTCGACGCGGACGCCCTGCTCGTGGTGTTCACCTGTAACCACTGCCCGTACGCGCAGGCGAAGTTCGACCTCCTCAACGACCTGGCGGCCGAGTACGACGACCTGGCCGTCGTGGGGATCAACCCGAACGACGCCGAGGAGTACCCGGACGACTCCGTCGAGGCGATGCGCGACCGCGTCGCCGACGGGGCGATCGGGTACGACGCGTACCTCCGCGACGAGACCGCCGCGGTCGCGGACGCCTACGGCGCGGTCTGTACCCCCGACCCGTTCCTGTTCGGCCGCGACGGCGACGGGTTCCGGCTCCGGTACCACGGCCGCCTCGACGACGCGTTGAACCCGGACGACGAGCCCACCGAGTTCTACATCTGCGACGCCGTCGACGCCGTGCTCGCGGGCGAGGAAGTCGACGTTCCGGACCGCCCCTCGCGGGGCTGTTCGATCAAGTGGCCGGGGGAGTGAGTGCGGAGAGCGAGGGACGGCGCCGACGAATTCGTCGATCGCGCGGTAGCGCCCGCCGCCGAGTGCCTCGGTAGACCTGGTTCGGAGCGATTCGATGACCTCGAGCCGGAACCTCCCGAGACCCGGCGCTACGGAACGACCACGCCGGCCACCTCGAACCGCGCGCCGCCGGCGGCGCTCTCTTCGACCTCGACCGTCCACCCGTGGGCGTCGACGACCCCCTCGACGATCGAGAGGCCGAGCCCGATCCCGTCCGTGGCGGTCGTGTATCCCGATTCGAAGACGCGCTCGCGGTCTGCCTCCGGAATTCCGGGACCGTCGTCCTCCACGTAGAACCCGTCTCCGCCGTCGAGCGGTCCGACCCGGACGGACACGTCCGCGCCCCCGTGTTCCACGCTGTCGCCGGACTTCGTCCGGCTGCCAGTCGAGCCGTGCTCGACGCTGTTCCGGAACAGGTTCTCGAAGAGGTGCCGGACGCGGTCGGGGTCCGCCTTGAACTGCAGTTCCTCCGCGACGGCCACCGTCGCGCCGTCGGTGTCGGTCCCCTCCCAGCACTCCTCGACCATCGCACTGAGGGAGACGAGCTCCGTCTCCCCGATCTCGTGTCCCTGTCTGGCGACGGTGAGGACGTCGCCGATCAGGTTCTCCATCCGGTCCAGCGACCGCGAGACGATCTCTAAGTTGTCGCTGTCGCAGGTCGATCGCTCGAGGTTGACGCGTCCCTGTGCGACGTTCAGCGGGCTTCTGAGGTCGTGCGAGACGACGCTGGCGAACTGGTCGAGCCGGTCGATCTTCGCCTCCGTCCGCTCCGCTTGAAGCTCCGTCTCCAACATCCGCGCGATCAGCTCCGCGAACAGCGTCTCGGCGTCGTCGAACGGCTCGGCGCGCGGATCCGCGGAGACGAAACACAGCGTCCCGAAGAGCTCGTCGTCGACGGTGATCGCGCTGCCGTGGTAACAGTGGAGGCCGTGCCGCTGAAACGCGGGGTCGTCGTCCCATCCCTGGTTGGGCGCGTCGTGCAGTCTGACCGGAGCCTCTCCGCCGATCGTCCGCCGGCAGTACGTCTCTCCGAGGTCCAGCTGGAGCCCGACCGGGAACGCCCCGTCCGCCGGGTCCGTGCTGGCGATCGCCTTCCAGTAGTCGCTCTCGGGGTCGATCCGCGTCAGGTGTCCGTTCTCCACGTCCAGATACGCCTCTCCGACGGAGAGCGCCAGCGTCGCCTTCTCCTCGAACGGCAGGTCCCGGTCCATCACCTCGTAGAGCCGCTCCCGGGCCGCCGCCGCGCTGAGAGCCTCGCCACCCATGGGTAACGTCCGAGGTACCGACCCCACCGACAAAAGTGGCCCTGTTATCTGGGAGTAAATTCTCTACTTTTTACACTACTCGTGGCGTTCCGGCGGTACGAATGCGAAATCACCGGACCGTGCGGACTCCGAGCACCGAGGCCGACGCGCCGCCGATCGCCACCGGCATCCAGTAGACGCCGCCGCGGAAGACGAGCACCGCCGCGGTGACCGCTGACGCCGGGACCCCGGTCGTCGGGACGAGCAGGGCGACGAACGCCGCCTCGATCCCCCCGAGTCCGCCCGGGAGGGGCGTCGCGCCCGCGACGTACGCCAGCGGGACGGCGAAAAGCGGGATCACCGGCGAGATCCCGTGGCCGACGGCGGCGAACGCGACCGTGAGCGCGGCCGCTTGGAACACCCACCCGGCGAGCGAGAGCCCGACCGCGGCGGCCAGCCGCCCGGGGCTCGTCCCGACGCGCTCGATGTCCTCGAAGAAGTTCCGCAGCCTGTTGGCGATCCCGGCCTCGACCGTCTCGGCGTCGAACCGGTCCAGTCGGCCGGCCACCGCGCCGACCGCGCCGGGAAGCCGATCGACGACGACACGCCGGTACCGCCAGCCGAGCGCGATCCCCGAGACGATCGCCGCGATCAGCGCGACGGCGACGCCGACGGCGATTTCGAGGCGTTCGCCGACCGCGGCGCTCGTCGCGTAGTAGCCGACCCCGAGGAACACGAGCGAGATGGAGGGGACGACGTTGAGCACGTCGACGCTGGCGATCCCGACGAGCCCCGTCTCGTAGCGCGACCCGGAGACGCGGGAGATGAGCGCGGCGGCCACCGGCTCGCCGCCCGCTTGCCCGAACGGGGTGACGTTGTTCGCGAAGACGGCCCCGGCGTACACGAGGAACGCCGTGCCGACCGAGAGGGAGACGTCGAGCGACCCGAGGACGGTCCGGAGCATGAGGCTCCACGCGACCAGCCAGCAGAGCGCGAACCCGAACGTCGCCGCGACCAGGGTCGGGTCCGCCGAACGCAGCGTCCCGATCACGCGGTCCGCCCCAACGACGACGAAGAGGACGGCGAGGACCGCGAGCGCCGCGATCCCGCCGATGACCACTCCCCGCCGCTGGCTCCCGTCCATGGGGGGTATGACGCGCTGGCGGACTTGAAACGTCTGATCGGTTCTCGCTCCCCGTTTGGGGGCTCCCCCGATGCGAGGTCAGCGGAGAGAACGCCGAGAAGACGACGCTGAGGGCGTGTGTAGCCGAATTATGTCACGAGAGCGGCACCAACAAGAATACAACCGTCGGGGGGGTACGGGGGCGTACTTATGGACGATCAGCGGTTCCTCGAGTCGGAGTGGGACTACTGTCTGGTGTTGGACGCGTGCCGCTACGACGTGTTCGAGGACGTGTACGACGAGTACCTCGACGGCGACTTAGAGAAGCGCCGGAGCGTCGGATCGTCGACGCCGGAGTGGGCCTACCGGACGTTCACGGGCGACCACGACATCGCCTACTTCTCGGGGAACCCCTTCATCAACGACCTCGGCATTCCGCTGAACGAGCTGAAGTGGGGCGCGAGCTGCGACTACGACTGGACCGCCTCCGACCACATCAGCGACATCCACGACGTGTGGAAGACCGGCTGGGACGACGACCTGGGCACCGTCCCGCCGGAGGGGCTCGCCGAGGCGTACCGGAACAACCGCGACGCCGTCGAACGCGCCGACCGCACCGTCCTCCACTACATGCAGCCGCACGCTCCCTACCTCTCCCGCGGGAAGGGACAGAAGCTCAAGCAGATCCAGAAGGGGATCAAACGGCAGGAAGAGGAGGAGGCGAACGGCGGCGACGCGGGCGACGACGGCGGCCTCCTCTCGTCGCTCAGCGACTCGGTCCGACCGAAGATCGAGAGCCGGCTCGACGACAGCGAGTTCGCCCAGAAGGCGGGGCTGTGGCTGGAGCTCGACCCGAAGGACCTCGTGAAAGACGGCACCCGCGTCACCGCGTTGAGCATGTACGAGGAGAACCTCCGGATCGCCTTAGAATCCGTCGCGGATCTCGTCGAGGAGCTCGACGGGAAGGTGGTCGTCACCGCCGACCACGGCGAGGCGTTCGGCGAGGAGGGCGTGTGGGAACACCACATCGAGACGTACATCCCGCCGCTGATGGAGGTCCCGTGGCTGGAAGTGGAGTGACCGTCGCCGCTTCGCGTTCCAATTCCGAGACCGCGCCATGAAGGTCAGCCACTACTTCGAGTTCGAGGAGCGCGTCACCGGCGGCATCCGCGAGTCCGTCGTCCACCAGCGGAAGATGCTCGACCGCGAGGGGATCGCCTACACCACCGAGCCGACCCTCGACGCCGACGTGCTCCACTGCAACCTGATGGGGCCGCGCTCGGTGTGGTACGCGAAGCGAGCGAGCGACCGCGGGGTCCCCGTCGTCGCGCACACCCACGTCACCGCCGAGGACTTCGGCGACAGCTTCCGCTTCACCAACGCCCTGGCGAAGCCCCTCAAGCCCTACCTCAGCCGCGCGTACGGCCTCGCCGACGCGCTGGTCTGCCCCTCCGAGTACAACCGCGGCGTGATCGCGGAGTACGCCGACGCGCCGACGACCGTCATCTCGAACGGCGTCGACCGCGAGAAGCTGGCCGGCTTCGAGTCGCTGGAAGCCGAGTACCGCGACCGGTACGACCTCGACCCGCCGACCGTCTTCCTCGTCGGCCACGTGATCAAGCGGAAGGGGTTGGAGACGTTCGTCGACCTGGCCCGTGCGCTCCCCGACATCGACTTCGCGTGGTTCGGACCGCTCGACCTCTCCTTGAAGGGCCGCGAGACCACCCGGCTCATCGAGGAGTCGCCGGACAACTGCACGTTCACCGGCTTCGTCGACGACGTGCGGGGCGCGTTCGCCGCCGGCGACGTGTTCCTCTTCCCGACCCACGAGGAGAACGAGGGGATCGCGCTGCTGGAGGCGATGACCGCCGGGAAGGCCGTCGTCGTCCGCGACATCGAGACGTTCTCGTGGCTCGACGACGGCGAGGACTGCCTGAAGGTCGACCCCGCCGCCGGGGACGACGAGACCGCGGCGTTCGCCGACGCGATCCGGCGCCTCTCCGACCCCGCGCTCCGGGAGCGGCTCGGGTCGAACGCGGAGGCGCGCAGCGAGTCGTTCTCGCTCGACGCGATCGCGGAGCGGTACCGCGAGCTGTACGAGTCGCTGTGACCGCCGCCCCCTACTCGCTTCCGTCGTCGCCGCCGATCGTCGCCTCATCCCTCTCGACCGAGAGCGACCCGTCGTCGGCGAGCGCGAGCGCGAAGCCGAACGTCGCCTCGGACTCGGGGGCGTCGTCTCCGGGTCGTCCGCGGTGTACCGTCACGTCGTCGCCGAAGGCGTAGGTTCCGGCCGGGAGACACGACTCGTTCTGGTACCCGTACACGGCGTATCGCTGACGCAGCGCTTCTCCCGGAGCCACCGCCGTGTACGCCCCCATCTCTTCGATCACGGCGTCTCGCGTCGCGTTCCAACACCCGCTCTCGACCGTCTCGGAGATCCGGTCGGTCCCGTCGGACCACCCCAAGGGGCTCTCGTCGGCCGGGACCTCGGGAACGAGAACGAGTCGGTTCGCGTCCGGGTCGCCGTCGCTCAGGTAAGAGGTGAACGGCGGCGTCACGCCCGTGAAGACGGAGATCGGGTCGGCGGCGGTGTTCCGGAGCTCGGCCCGGATACGCGCGGGGTGATCCGCGGTGAACGGCTCCGTCGCGCTCGCCTCGAACGCGACGTCGTCAGCGGTCACCGGCGCCGGCGTCGACGTGTCGGTTCCGTTCGCGGAGCCGTTCGACTCCCCGGGCCCTCGGTTCGCGCCGCAGCCGGCGAGCGCGAGCGCGACGGACGACCCGACGACCCGAAGGGCGGTCCGCCGATCGAAGCGGGAGGGCATTCGCGATCCGCTTGCGGGGTCGGCGAGGTAAGCGTTCCGCCGATCCGCGGTCGGAAACTGCGACGTGCGGATCCACGACCGGCCTTTATCACTTTCGGCGTGGAAACGCCGGTATGACTCACGGCTCGCTCGGGAAACGGCGCGATTTCCGAGCCCTGTTCGACCACCTCGACGGCGTCGCGCTGTGGACGGCCACGCAGCCCGGCGAGTTCGACTACATCAGCGCCGGATTCGAGGACATCTGGGGAATCCCTCCCCAGGAGATCAAAGACGACGTGTCCCTGTTGATCGACAGCATCCACCCCGAGGACCGCGATCGGGTGCGAGAGAACATCGAGGCGGCGGCCCGAGGGACCAGAGACGAGGCGTACGAGGGTCGCGTCGTCCGGCCCGACGGATCGGTTCGCTGGGTGCTCACGCGACAGGTCGCGCTCCGAGACGAGGACGGCGAGATCGCGGAAGTCGTCGGTATCTGTACGGACATCACCGAACAACGCGGCCGGGAACAGGAGCTCGAACTGCTGAACCGGATCGTCCGCCACGACATCCGCAACGACATGGCGGTCGTTCTCGGCTGGATGGAGATGCTCGAGGACCACGTCGACGCCGAAGGGGAAGAGTACCTGCGGAAGATCCTCGCCAGCGCCGAACACGTCGTCGAACTGACCGAGGTCGCGCACGACTACGTCGAGGCGGTCGTCTCGAACGAGGACATCGCCGTCGAGCCGGTCTCGCTCCGCTCCGTTCTGACGACCGAGCTGTCGCTCCGCGAGGAGTCGTTCCCACAGGCGGAGTTCGTCGTCGAGGGGTCGATCCCCGAGGTCGCGGTGGCCGCCGACAGCATGCTCAGTTCGGTGTTCCGGAACCTCCTGAACAACGCCGTCCAACACAACGACAAGGACGCCCCGCTCGTCGAGGTGTCCTGCGAGGCGCGCGACGACGACGTCGAAGTCCGGATCGCCGACAACGGCCCCGGCATCCCGGACGACAAGAAGGACATCGTGTTCGGCAAAGGCGAGCGCGGTCTCGGGAGTCCCGGCACCGGAATCGGGCTGTACCTCGTGGAGACGCTGGTCTCCCAGTACGGCGGCCGCGTCTGGGTCGAGGACAACGAGCCGACGGGCGCCGTTTTCGTCGTCGAGCTTCCGCGCGTCGAGTGACGCCGACCGTTGGAACGACGCGTCTCCGTCGAAGGCGTCCGACGCTTGAGTGACCGGGGATCGGAGCCGTATCCGTCCCACTCGAATATACATAATAAATACTATCATTCAAGATTAACATACTATTTCTATCATAACATGAGTCGATCCCGAACCGGTCACCACCGAGATCGCGGTTTCTGCACTCTCTCGAAGGGACGTTGACCGATCGAATCGAGAGACGACGGACCGATCAGAGCGTTCACACCGCCCTCGTCTCGGCAGTTTGAGAGACTTCGGTCCGCGAAGACGGTCGAGCTCGTTTCGCCCGACATCGAATGAGACTGCCGTTTCGATTCGGGACCGGCGTGGGCCGGCGATCCTACTGCCATCCCCGATCCGAGTCGCGGTCGATGCGAACACCTCTCGGTTCGGAGTCGGCCCGACGGCGGCCGCCGACCCGTCCCTAGTCGAAAACGGCCGATCGATCGGAGTGGAAAATCATACCATATTTCAAAGATATATTTTAACCTGACACATGACGTCGAATTCGGTGCACATTCCCGTCGGCGGCGATGGTGTGACCTCTCCACAAACGCTGTGGCCCGGTCGGTTCTCCGGTCGCGGCAGCCCCACCGTTGGCCCGAGAGCCCCACCGCCGATCGATCACGCGTCGCGGCGGTAGTCGAGGTAGACCTCGTCTTGCATCACCTGCGAACGCCCGCCGTCGATCAGAATGCTCTCGCCGGTGATGAAGCTCGCGTCGTCGCTCGCGAGAAAGGCGGCGAGCCCGGCCACGTCGGCGGGCGTTCCGAGCCTCCCGACCGGGTGGATCTCCTCCGTGTACTCGTACTCGTCGCCCAGCTCAGCTTCGGTGCGGTCGATCTCGATCCAGCCGGGGTTGATCGTGTTCACCGTGAGCCCGTCCGGCCCGAGCTCCAGCGCCAGCGCGCGAGTCATCCCGTTGATCCCGGCCTTCACCGCGTTGTAGGGGAACAGCCCCGGCATCGTGAGGAACGCGTGGTTCGAGGAGGTGTTGAGGATCGTCCCGCCCTCAGGCATGTGGTCGGCGGCGTGTTTCGCGCACAGCCAGAAGGACCGGAAGTCGGTCTCGACGACGAACTCCCAGTCGTCGATCGTCGCCTCGCTCGCGGTCGTCTCCGTCTGGACGCCCGCGTTGTTCACTAACACGTCTATCCGCTCGTACTCCGCGACGGCGTGCTCGACGAGCGCCTCGATCTCCGCGGGCTCGCGCATGTCCGCCCGGACGAACGTCGCCTCGCCGCCCGCCGACTCGATCTCGTCGACCACCGCCTCGCCGCTGTCGGCGGAGCGACCGGTCACCACGACCGAAGCGCCCTCGGCGGCGAAGCGACGGGCGACGCCCTCGCCGATTCCCCGCGTCGATCCCGTGACGACGGCGACGGTGTCCGCGTGTCTGTTCGCGACGGCGTTCTCGGTCGGGTTGCCCGGCGACATACCCCTAACTGGTGATGCCCCCGGCAAATAATCACCGTCTGCGGGGCCGCCGTCGCCCGACTTGCTCGGCGGCGCTTGCGGTCCGGCGGTGCTCACCGTCCGGCGGCGCTTGCGGCCCGGCGATACTACCGGCCGGCGCTCACCACTCGGCGACGCTCCCGTCCGCGTGGCGCCACACGGGGTTGTGCCAGTCTACGTCCTTCTCGGCCTGCGCGCGCACGTGCTCCTCGTCGATCTCGATCCCGAGGCCGGGCGCGTCGGGGATCTGGACGGAGCCGTCCTCGTAGTCGAAGACGGAGGGGTCCGCGAGGTAGTCGAGCACGTCGCTCGTCTCGTTGTAGTGGATGTTGAGGCTCTGCTCCTGGATGAAGGCGTTCGGAGAGACGGCGTCGACCTGCAGGCAGGAGGCCAGCGCGATCGGCCCGAGCGGGCAGTGGGGCGCCATCGCCACGTCGTACGCCTCAGCCATCGCGGCGATCTTCTTCACCTCGGTGATCCCGCCGGCGTGCGACAGGTCCGGCTGGATCACGTCGACGGCGCCGTCCTCGAACACCTCCTTGAAGTCCCATCGGGAGTACATGCGCTCGCCGGTCGCGATCGGCGTCGTGGTGTGCTCGGCGATCTTCGGGAGGGCGTCGTTGTGGCCCGACAGAACCGGTTCCTCGACGAACATCGGGTCGTACGGTTCGAGCGCCTCGACGAGCCGCTTCGCCATCGGCTTGGAGACGCGCCCGTGGAAGTCGACGCCGATGCCGACCTCGTCGCCGACCGCCTCGCGGACCTCTCGCAGCCGCGTCGCGGCGGCGTCGACGGTGGCGGGGTCGTCGACCCGTTCGATCTCCTCGGTCGCGTTCATCTTCAGCGCCGTGAAGCCCGCGTCCACCTGTTCGCGCGCCTGCTCGGCCACGTCGGAGGGGCGGTCGCCGCCGATCCACTGGTACACCCGGATCCGCTCGCGCGCCGCGCCGCCGAGCAGCTCGTAGACGGGGACGCCGAGCTGTTTGCCCTTGATGTCCCAGAGGGCCTGATCGACCCCGGCGATGGCCGACATGAGAACCGGGCCGCCGCGGTAGAACCCGCCGCGGTACATCGTCTGCCAGTGGTCCTCGATCCGACCGGCGTCCTCCCCGAGGAGGTAGGTGTCGAACAGCTCCTCGACCGCGGTCCGCACCGTCTTCGATCGCCCCTCGACGACCGGCTCCCCCCACCCGACCGTGCCGTCCGCGGTCTCGACCCGCAGGAAGAGCCACCGCGGGGGCACTTCGAACAGCTCGTAGTCGACGATTTCGCTCATTCGTGAGCAACCTACCCCGTCGGCTCTGTTAGTCGTTACGGGACGGCGGGTTCAGAAGCGACGCCGTGTCGGCTCCGTCGGCGGAAATCGGTGTTCGCGCGTGTTCGATCTCGCGTCGAACCTGTCTCGGATTGGTCGCAAGTGCCGCTCCGCGTCCGTCGTGAGGCCGCGTATCCGTATCGCGTCCCGGAGAAACTCCATTACAGAATTATCTCTGTAAGTAATATCGTTCGCGAGCCGTCCAATTTATTACGGCCGCAGTTCCCGGTAGCCGTATGCATGCACGACGAGTCGATCAGATCCGGGAGGGCGGCGTCGTCGCGATCCTCCGCGGTGTGGGCCCCGAGTCCGCGATCGACGTGGCGGACGCCGTGGTCGACGGCGGCGTCACGGCGCTCGAAGTGACCGCGGACACGCCGCGGGTCACGGAGACCATCGGCGCGCTCTCCGACCGGTTCGACGACGTGCTCGTCGGCGCCGGGACGGTGCTGGACGCGGAGACCGCCCGGGCGGTACAGCTCGCGGGCGCCGAGTTCCTCGTCACGCCGACGGTCGACGCCGGCGTCATCGAGACCGGGAACCGCTACGGGACGCCGGTCGCGACCGGGGCGTTCACCCCGACGGAGGCCGTCCGCGCGTACGAGGCCGGCGCCGACCTCGTGAAGGTGTTCCCGGCGAAGACCGGTGGACCGGACCACGTCGCGGCCCTCGGCGGCCCGCTCCCGCAGATCCCGCTCGTCCCGACCGGCGGGGTCGGTCCGGAGAACGCCGGCGCGTACGTCGAGGCGGGCGCCGCGGCGGTCGGCGTCGGCAGCGCGATCGTCGACGACGACGCGGTCGCGAACGGAGACTACGAGGCGATCACCGAGAACGCGCGGCGAACGGTCGACGCGGTCGCGGCCGCGAGAGAGAACTAGCCCGACGGCCGGGCGACCGATTCTCCTCGGACCACGAACCGAAGCGGAGACGCCACTCCTCGGCCGCCAGACGTACGCATCGATGCCGCTCCCGGACCTTCCTGCTGGGGGTGGCCCCCGAGTTGCCGAACGATTTCGATCGGGCGCGGATTCTCACCTTCTGCTCGTCGCTGAAATACCGCCGTTGACCCGGTTGCTCTCGCCGGATCCAGTGCGTCGCTCGCTTTCGCGATCGCCTCCGATTTTGTATCGCGGTATATGATTTATCCGTCGTGCGTCGGACAGTTCAGAGTCGCCTCCGAAGCAACTGAATTCGCTCTCACTCTGAGGATAACGATCGAATTCCAGCCGAGAGCGGAACGATTACCCCGGACGCACGCCCAACGTCGGCCATGACCGATTCCGACTGGGGCGACTGGCTGCCGCGCGCGGTCGCGGACGCCGACCCCGACACGGTGGCGCTGTGGTACCTCGGCTGCAACGGCTTCGCGATCAAGGGGAGCGAGGGGACGGTGCTCTGGATCGACCCGTACGTCGGGACCGGCGACCCGCCGCGCACGGTCCGGATGATCCCGGTCCCGTTCGATCCCGAGGACGTCGACGAGGCGGACGCGGTGCTGGCGACTCACGAACACACCGATCACGTCCACGGCCCCTCGCAGGCGCCGATCCTCGCGAACACCGACGCCGACTTCGTCGCGCCAGACGACTCGCTCGCCGTCGCTCGCGAGGAGGAGCGCTGGACCGAGCACTGGGACGTGGCGGCGGAGGCGTTCCTCGAAGTGACCGAGGGCGACGAGCTGAAGATCGGCGAGTTCACGGTTCACGTCGTCGAAACGCAGGACTCCGACGCGACGCACCCGGTCGGGTACGTGATCGAACACGAGTCGGGCACGCTGTTCCACGCGGGCGACAGCAAGCCCTCGGCGTCGTTCTCGGGGCTCGGCGAGGAGTTCGACATCGACCTCGGAATCCTGGCGTTCGGGTCCGTCGGCCGGGTTCCGGACAAGGAGACGGGCGAGCCGGTGGAGACGAAGTGGTACAGCGACGAGAACGAGATCGCGGCTGCCGCCGAGGACCTCGCGCTCGATCGGCTCGTCCCCACCCACTGGGACATGTGGAAGGGGCTGACCGCGGACCCGACCGCGCTCCACGAGCACGTCCGGAGCCGATCGCACCCGAACCGGCTGGAGATAGTCGAGATCGGCGACCGGATCGACCTGTAGGTCGTCGGCCTCGAGAGGGCCGATTCCGCGTTTTTTCACCGATCGGTGGTTATCAGCGCCGAAAGGCGGCCCGTGGAATTTAAGCCCCTGCTCCGGGTGAGTCCCCGTATGAGCGAACGGACGGCAGAAGCGACGACGACCGTCGACGAGGACGGTATCCGCGTCGAGAAGTCCTTCACGGACGACGCGTTCCCCGTGCCCGCGGTGATGTACGAGCTCTCCTCGACCCGCGAGGACCCCGTGCGCGTGCGCATCGTCGACCGGATCCCCGAGTCGTTCCCGATGGACCGGATCGGGTTCCACCCGGAGTACGAGAGCGAGAACTGGACCGCCTACAAGGACCACCGCGTCGAGTTCGAACGCGTGATCGATCCCGACGAGGAGGTCGAGACCGTGTTCGGGATCCGCGACGACGACCCCGACCTCGACGGCTTCCTCGGGACGCCGGTGATAGAGCACGTCCCGGTCGGCGAGGAGATCGAAGACGTCCTCGGCGCCGGCGACACCGACGCCGTCAGAGAGGTGCTCTCCGGCGACCGCGCGACGCTTCCCGGGATGGAGGAGCCGCTCGCGTCCGACGACGAGCCCGCAGTCGACGACGAACCGGCGGCCGATACCGAAGCGGCGGACCCGGACGCGGCTGTCGAAGCGCCGGAGGTCGCCGAAAGCGACGACACAGACGATGTAGAAGCGCCGGAGGTCGCCGAAAGCGACGACACAGACGATGTAGAAGCGCCGGAGGTCGCCGAAAGCGACGACACAGACGATGTAGACGGCGAGGCCGCCACTCCCGAACCGCGGAAAGTCGCCGCGGGAACGGCGGCGGTCACCCCGCGAGACGGGGAGGAGACCGCGGAGGCCGACGCCGAGGAATCCGAGATCGGTGAGTCGGACGAGCCCGAACCGGAAGAATCCGAACCGGAAGCGGCCGATTCGGAGGCGGTCGAGTCGGAGGAGCCCGAACCCGAAGTGACCGAACCGGCGGCCGACGAGGCCGCAGAGCCGACCGAGGCCGCGGAAACCGCTCCCGCGTCCGCCTCCGGGGAGGGGCTCGCCGCGACGCTCGCCGCGGAGATCCGCGCGGGCGAGGTCGACGACGAGGACCTCGAGACCATTCGGTCCGAACTCGACGCGGGCGTCCCCCGGAGCGTCGACGTGCGGATCGGCCGGCTGCAGTCGAGCGTCGCCGACATCGAGGCGTACGCCGACGCGCTCGCGGAGTTCATCGACGGCGAGGGGACCGCCCGCGAGATCCTCGACGACCTCGACGAGAAGGTCGCCGCCGTCGAGTCCGAGATGGCCGCGATCGACGACCGGTTCGCGTCCGCCGACGCCGACCGGAACGACCTGCGCGAAGAGGTCTCGCAGGTCGACGAATCGGTGTCGGCCGTGACCGAGGACGTCGACGCCGTCACCGGGCGCGTCGAAGAGGTCGACGGGCGCGTCGACGGCGTCGAATCGGACGTATCGACCGTCGAGGAGTCGGTCGCTGACGTCGAAGAGACCGTCTCCGGCGTCGAAGAGTCGGTCGCAGACGTCGAGGAGACCGTGGACGGCGTCACGGACGACGTGTCGCGGCTCGACGACGAGACGACCGGACTCGACGAGGCGGTCGACGACCTGGGCGACGACGTGGAGACCTTATACGAGGAGGTCGACGACGCCGCCGCGGGGCTGGAGGCGACCGAGAACCGGATCGAGGACGTCGAGGCCCGCGTCGAGCGGTTCGACGAGGAGTTCGACGACCTCTGGGACGACCTCGCGGAGGTCGACACCCGGCTGACCGACATCGAGGACCGGCTCGGCGAGGACCTCGACGACGTGGCGGCGGAGCTCGACGCGATCGACGACCACCTCGAGGAGCTCGAAGCCTTCAGAAAGCGGCTCAACGAGGCCTTCGGTCCGGGCGGACAGTAGGCCGCGAGGAACCCCCCGAACTCACGCCGACCGAAAAGCGCAACCCGTTTTACCCGCGGCCACCCAAATCCGGCAATGAGCGAACCGGTACCGGTCGCCGTGCCGCGGAAAGGCCGACCCCTCGAAGCGGTCCTCGAACGGATCGCGGCCGTCGGCCCGGACGACCGGCTCGACGGGCTCGCGGACCGCGTGAGCAACACCCTCCGGTACGAGAAGGCCGTCACGAAGGGCCGCGTCGACGCCGAAGACGGCCCGTACGAGCGACTGACGGAGTACTCCGACCCAGACGACCCGCGCCGGCCAGAATTCACGCTGCTGCGCGACGACCGGGACGGGAAGCCCCGGCGGATCGTCTTCGACGCCGCCACCGTCGACCTCGGCGACGTGACGCTGAAGCTCGTCGGCCGCGAGGAGCCGTTCCGAGCCCTCCGAACCCACGAGTTCGCGCTCGGGTTCGACTCGGCCGACCTCGTCTTGGAGGAAGTCGTCGGGATCCGACCGGAGGGACTGGGACAGATCGCCGACATCAACGAGCGGATCGACCCCGTCGACACCGACGTGCGCGTGGTCAACGGGCTCGGAGACACCGTCTACCACACGCTGATGGGAAAGCTGGAGGGGACCGATCCCGGGACCGACCTCGATCGGCGCTTCGTCGCGGAGTACGAGGGACCGCTTTGCATCTCTCCGCGCTACGAGCGGCTCGTCACCGCCGTCCTGGGAACGGACGCGCTGGAGGGCGTCGAGTTCGTCTATCCGAACGCCGACGAGGAGGAGGAGGCCGCCATCGCCCGGACGGGGATCGGCGTCTACCTCACGGTCACCGGGTCGACGGCCCGCGAGCACGGGCTCGTCGTCGGCGAACACCTCTTCCCCAGCGAGACCGTGCTGATGCGGAACGCGGCCGAACACGACCCGCGCGTCGAGCGCGCGCTCGACGCGCTCGCGGTCGAGGAGTCGTCCTCGGAGATCCGGGTCTGATCCCAACACTTTCTATAGCGATATACAATATATACGTCGGCGATCGATCGTCCCCGCGTGTACTCGCAACGGCCGATCACGGGAGAAAAAGTCTGATTGCCCGGATATTTCGGTCGGAGACGGGGTAGTGTGGAGTCGTGAGGGGTTCGATGTCCCCTTTGTCCGTTTCTGGTACAGATTCCATCAGTGGCGCGAGAACGGCCACAACGGTCCGAGAGACACGCGGTGGGACAGACGGGACCATCGACCGGTTCGAACCGTAATCGACGTGACTCCGCCGAGGCGACCGAGCGTTCGCGATCGATAGGCTCGTCGATGGAGTCACGGGCGTGTCGACTGCGGTACACGCCAGGCCACCACGGTCGACGAGCCGGGTCGATGAACGCGCGAACCACGGGCGGCGCTCGACAGCAGCCACGGGCTCCTACCCATGTCGTCGTCCCGCCCCACAGGGGAGTCCCGCTTCGTCCCCGGCCGTCAACGAGCGCCGGCGACGATCGGGCGTCTGAATATCCGTGATTCTATGACTACACATTGAATCTTGTAGTACCACAAAGACAGATATTCAATATTCACCGGGCAAATAGTGGACATACAGTACTGTATAAGTGACCTTATCCGGGATTGTGGGATAGATTGAAGATGGCGGGCCGAAAAGGCTCGGACGAGAGATGAGCGACGACCGCCGCTCCGTGAAGACGTACGTCCCCAAGGATCAGAAGGCGATCTGGCAGGACCACGCCGACGAGTTGGGGATGTCCCAAAGCGAGTTCGTCAGAACGATGGTACAGGCCGGGAGACGCGGGTTCTCGATCGAGGGCGACGAAAATCCCGTCGAACCGGATCCGTCGGGGTCTGACCCTGGGGGTAACAACCTCGAAAGGCGAGTCGAGGCGGCCCTCGCCGACGGGGTCCTCTCGTGGGAGGAGCTCGTCGACGCCGTGTTCGACGACTTCGAGGGGCGGCTGGAGGACGCGCTCGACGCGCTCCAGGACCGCAACCGCGTCCGGTACAACGGGCGGGAAGGAGGGTACACGCTGATCGATGAGTAGCGCGCGCGCCCCCGCCGAGGTCGACGACCCGATCGGGTACTTCATCGAGGACCTCACCTATCACGGGAAGACCGAGCGGACCCGGGACTCCTACGAGCGCGTGCTCCGCCGGTTCGAGGCGTTTCTCGACGCCGAGACGACGCCGTCGTCGGCCACCCATCGCGACTGTATGGCGTTCGTCCACTCGCTGCGCGGCGACGTGGCCGACAGCACCGTGGCGACGTACGCGGCGTATCTGCACCGGTTCTACGGGTACATGACCGAAGTCGGCGTCTTCGAGGGGAACCCGATGACGCTCGTGATGGAGGAGATGGACGAGACGGTGGACAAGGACCCTGCGCGGCGAGACGTGTCGATCCCGGCGATGCGCGAGTTCGTCGCCGGGGTTCGCCATCCCCTCCACCGCGCGCTCGTCGTCACACTGTTGAAGACCGGAATGCGGGTCGGCGAACTCTGCAACCTCGATCTCCGCGATCTCGCCGTCGACGACGAGGAGGTCAGGGGGGCGTTCGCGCTCGGGACCCGGCCGGCCCTCGCGGACCGACCGAACTCGCTGTACGTCACGCCGGACGCGACGGTCGGAGAGGAGCTCAACGGCGAGGTCCGCACGGCGTCGAACAAGCGCAAGCGGGCGACCGTGATCCCGGTCGACGACGAGCTGGCGCGGACGCTGAAACGGTGGCTCGCGGTGCGGCCGGACAGCCCGTCCCCCGCGGATCCGCTGTTCGTCGGCACCGCGGAGGGATGGGGAGAGCGGCTCGACCCGCAGGCGGTCAGACACGTCGTCGAGCGCCACGCCCGCGACGCGGGGTGGTACCGCACGGGCGGCGGCGCCGCCGAGAACGTCACGCCCCACTACTTCCGGCACTTCTTCACGACGCATCTCCGGGACCGGACGGGCGACCGCGGCGTCGTCAAATACCTCCGCGGCGACGTCGCCGACGACGTGATCGACACGTACACCCACAACTGGGGCGATCAGGTCCGCGAGACGTACGAAGCGAACGTCTATCGGCTGTTGACGTGAGCTGACACTCGATCGGGCGTAGTCGTTGCAATTTTGTTGATAGTATTACAACCCAATTGAGACCGATTCCGATCAGATAAATCGCATGCCGCTATACCGAATTCACGGCACAGCTTCGCGACCGACCCGAGGATCGTCGCGAAGACGGCGGTGCCCCATATCACCCGTCCGGGGAAGGTACAGGAGCCGTTGGGTGTGAACACGTCTCGACGTTGATCGACCTGTGTCTACGGGATCCGTTCGAACCCCGGATCGACATCAAATGGCCGGCACGTCGGTGAGCAGTCCCGTGGGGAATCAGTCGTCGTCTAACGCGGGTTCGCTCGGCGATTCGTTCGCCGGTGCATCGAGGCGTCCGGTCGTGTACCCCTGCCAGTCGTACCGCTTCTGGAGCCACAGCGCCACCTTGACCAACGCGAGCAGGACGGGCACCTCGATGAGCGGACCGATCACGGTCGCGAACGCGACCCCGGAACCGACGCCGAACACCGCGACGGCGACGGCGATCGCGAGCTCGAAGTTATTTGAGGCCGCGGTGAAGCCGATGGCAGTCGTCGTCGAGTAGTCGGCGCCGATCCCGCGGCCCATCCCGAAGCTCACGAAGAACATCACGACGAAGTAGATCGTGAGCGGGACCGCGATCAGGAGGACGTCGCTCGGCTGCGCGACGATCCGCTCGCCCTGCATGGCGAACATCACGATCACCGTGAACAACAGCGCGACCAGGGTGAGCGGACTAATCGTCGGCTCGAACGTCTCCTCGTACCACTCGTCTCCCTTCGTTCGCGTCCCGACGAACCGCGAGACGACGCCCGCCGCGAAGGGAATCCCGAGGAAGATCGCGATCGCCTCGAACACCTGTCGCGGGCTGATCCCGAACTCGGAGATCCCCGCGACGAGCGACTCCATACCGAGCAGCGGCGGGAGGAACAGCGCGAAGAACCAGACGTACACGCCGTAGGTGAGGATCTGGAAGACGCTGTTGAACGCGACCAGCCCGGCGGCGTACTCGTTCGACCCCTCGGCGAGTTCGTTCCAGACGAGCACCATCGCGATACAGCGGGCCATCCCGATGAACACCAGTCCGAGGAAGAACTCGGGACGGGCCGGGAGTCCGGGAACGAGACCGCTGAAGAACACGATCGCGAGCCCGAACATGAGGGTCGGCCCGATGAGCCAGTTCTGGACGAGGCTCAGTCCAAGCACCTTCACGTTCTTGAAGACGGCGGGAAGCTGTCCGTAGTTGACCTTCGCCAGCGGCGGGTACATCATCACCACCAGTCCGATCTCCACGAGGTGGAGGTCCTGTATCGGCCCCGTGACCGAGGGTGCGACGTAGCCCAGACCGATTCCGACCGCCATTGCACCGAAGATCCAGACGGTGAGATACTTGTCGAGGAAGTCCATCGAACGCGGGTCGCCGCAGGCTTCGCAGTCGCAGTCCGGCCCGTGTTCGTGGGGAGCGTCGCTCACGACGGCCGCACCCCCGTAGCGACGAGCGAATCGACTGGCGGGCGATACCGGCGTGTAAGCGGATGAGCGTTCATAAGTGGTGTCTCGGACGAGGCGACTACTCTTCAGCCGCGATCACGTCGAGCTGTACGTCCGCACCGCCGGGCAGCGAGCAGACGCCGACGACGGTCCGCGGCGGAAGTTCGACATCGTCGAACCGCGACTCGTAAACGTGATCGATCGCCTCCGCAGCGCTCGGGTCCGTGAGCTGGATCTCGAGTTTCATCACGTCGCCGAACGTCGCGTTCCGGTTGTCGGCGAGCGCGGATTCGAGGTTGTCGAGCGCGGTCGAGAACTGCTCTTCGATTGAATGATTACTCAATACTTCTCCGTCAATTTCGGGGAGGATCCCCTCGAAAAAGCGCAGGTCTGACGACCCGGTTCGCTTCCCGAACGCTCCTGTATTGTCCGAACCGCAGCGCTGTCCCTTGCTCTCTTCGCTCAGCGTCGGATCGATGTTCATCTCGGTGTCGCGATTCTCGTCCGAGCCGACCTCCGTCGTGCGGTGCCCCATATCAAATGAACAAATGCTCAGATATTAAAATATTGTGAAAGCCCGGAGGTGCGTCTCTGAGTAACGTCGGCAGCTGGGAAACCTTCCGGCGGGCCGCCGGTTGAGAGCGCCCGCTCGCAACGCCGATCTACTCCGAACCGATCAGCTGCGGGATGACCCTTTCTACAGCGAGCGAGATCCGTCGAGTGCGACGAGGACAGCGTTCGCGCGCGGCGTGGCGCGGTACATCCGCCATTTCCCCTCCTTCCGGCGCGTGACGAGACCGGCGTCGGTGAGCTTCGAGAGGGCGTGGCTGATCGCGCTGTCGCTCACGTCCAGCAGCGGCGAGAGCTCGCAGACGCACAGCTCGTCGTCGTCGGCCGCGTGAAGCATTCGGACGATCTTGTACCGCGTCTCGTTTCCGAGCGCCGACAGCAGCTCGATGTCGGTCTCGAGGTCCGACCCGCCGATGCTCTCGTTCAGTTCCTCCAGCTCTGCGAGCCGCTCGGAGAGGTCCTCGTCGGTACAGGAGCCGCACTCGTCGGCGACGTACCGCTGGAGCCGATCGGTCGATGACATACTCACAATTGAATCGATGTGAGATTAAGCGTTATGGCCCATCACGCAATTGCAGTTACGATTCGACGAACAGTTTATCACTCCCTTATTCCTGACGCAGTCTCGTTTCGGGCGGCTCAAATGAGTAGGAGCGGAACCCTCGCTTTAACCCCGTTTAAATGCTTCACCACGATATTTTTTTGATGTGCGCAACGGACAGACCGATCGGAGGGTTTATATTTATCTGAGAAATTGTTCAATTGAATCGATCAGAAAGGGAACGCAGCGTTAGCCCTTGTCGCGACGGCGACTCAGGCGATCGACGACACTCCGACACCACCATGACCGAACTCACCCTCTACGAAGAAGCGATGTGTTGCTCCACCGGCGTCTGTGGCCCCGACCCCGACGACGAGCTCGTCGAGGTCAGCGCGGCGCTCGACCAGCTCGAGGACGCGTTCGACGACCTCGAGGTGACGCGGGCGAACATGCAGCACAACATCGACCAGTTCCTCGAGACACAGCGCATCTACGACCGCGTGCAGGAGAACGGCCCGTCTGTCCTCCCGATCACGGTCGTCGACGGCGAGGTCGTCGCCGAGGGGGAGTACCTCTCGTACGACGAACTGACAGCCGCCGTCGGCGGGGACGCCGCGACCCAGGAGGCCTGACAGATGGCACGGTCACAGTCGAACCAGTCGACGAGCGCGCGGGACATCGTGGAACCGAGCGGCGAGGAGACGGAGTTCGTCTTCTTCAGCGGGAAGGGCGGCGTCGGCAAGAGCACGGTGAGCTGTGCGACCGCGGCGTGGCTCGCCGACAACGACTACGAGACGCTCCTCGTCACGACCGACCCCGCGCCGAACCTCTCGGACATCTTCGGGCAGTCGATCGGCCACGAGGTCACCGCGATCGACGGGATCGAGAACCTCTCGGCGATCGAGATCGACCCGGACACCGCCGCCGAGGAGTACCGCCAAGAGACGATCGAGCCGATGCGGGAGCTGCTCGGCGACGAGGAGATCCGGACGGTCGAAGAGCAGCTCAACAGCCCCTGCGTCGAGGAGATCGCCGCCTTCGACAACTTCGTCGACTTCATGGACAGCCCGGAGTACGACGCCGTCGTCTTCGACACGGCGCCGACGGGCCACACCATCCGGCTGATGGAGCTCCCCTCCGACTGGAACGCCGAACTGGAGAAGGGCGGCTCGACCTGTATCGGCCCGGCCGCCTCGATGGAAGAGCGCAAGCGGGACTACGAGCGCGCGATCGACACGCTGCAGGACGACGAGCGCACCTCCTTCGCGTTCGTCGGCAAGCCCGAGGACTCCTCGATCGACGAGATCGAACGCAGCGCTGGCGACCTCGCCGAGCTCGGGATCGAGTCGCAACTCCTGATCCTCAACGGCTACCTCCCCGAGTCGGTGTGTGAGGATCCCTTCTTCGAGGCCAAGCGCGCGGACGAGCGGGCGGTCATCGAGCGCGCCCGCGAGGAGTTCGACGCGGACGCGACGGCGACGTACCCGCTCCAGCCCGGCGAGATCGCCGGCCTCGACCTGCTCGCCGACGTGGCCGGCGTCCTCTACGACGGCGACGAGGCGACGGTCGACATCGGCGCGGCGACCGACGTCGACGACGGGGGCCGCGGCGACGGGGCGGTCGACTTCGACGCGACCGCGGACGCCGACGCGGTCGTCGAACAGCTGACGCCCGGCGAGGAGACGCAGTACCTCTTTTTCACCGGCAAGGGCGGCGTCGGGAAGAGCACGGTCGCCTCGACGGCGGCGACGAAGCTCGCCGAGGCGGGCCACGAGACCCTCGTCGTTACGACCGACCCGGCCGCGCACCTGGAGGACATCTTCGGCGAGCCCGTCGGTCACGAGCCGACCTCGGTCGGGCAGGACAACCTCGACGCGGCGCGGATCGACCAGGAGGAGGCCCTCGCCGAGTACCGCGAGCAGGTCCTCGATCACGTCACGGAGATGTACGAGGAGAGGGAGGACACGCAGATCGACGTCGGCGCCGCGATCGCGAACGTCGAGGAGGAGCTGGAGTCGCCCTGCGCCGAGGAGATGGCGGCCTTAGAGAAGTTCGTGAGCTACTTCGACGAGGACGGCTACGACGTCGTCGTCTTCGACACGGCACCGACGGGCCACACCCTCAGACTGCTCGAACTCCCGTCCGACTGGAAGGGGTTCATGGACCTCGGCTCGCTGACGAAGGGCGCCGCCCCCGCGAAGGGCGACCAGTACGACGAGGTCATTGAGACGATGAAAGACCCCGAGCAGAGCACCTTCGCGTTCGTGATGTACCCCGAGTACACGCCGATGATGGAGGCGCACCGCGCGGCCGCCGATCTCAGAGATCAGGTCGGCATCGAGACCTCGCTGGTCGTCGCCAACTACCTCCTCCCCGAGGAGTACGGCGACAACGCCTTCTTCGCGAATCGCCGCGCGCAACAGGCGCAGTACTTAGCGGAGATCCGCGACCGCTTCGACGCGCCGCTCATGTTAGCCCCGCTCCGCCGAGACGAGCCGATCGGGATCGACGAGCTGAGCGCCTTCGGCGAGGAGATCACCGGGCTGGCGGACATCGCCGACGCGGACGCGCCGGAGGTGACTCCATCGTGAGCGACGCCGGCTCCGGCGGCTCGGGCGGTCCCGACGACGCGACGGAGAGCGTCGCGGCGGCGCCAGCGGACGCAGACGTGGAAGCGAACGTCGAGGCGGCGCTCCGCGAGTTCCTCGACGCCCTCGGCGAGTCGGAGACGTACCGGCGGTTCGTCGCGGCCGACGAGGCGCTCCAGGAGGACGCCGACGCGATGGCGCTGCTGCGCGAGTACCAGCGGAAACAACAGCAGATGCAACGCGGTGGCTTCGACGAGTCGGTGATGGAAGAGCTGAAAGAACTCAACTCGGAGCTGTCGAACAACGAGACGATCCAACGCCAGCAGGCCGCACAGGCTGAGCTCGTTGACCTCCTCCAGCAGACGAACGACGTCATCAGCGAGGAGATCGGTGAGGAGTTCGCGCAGTCTACCGGAGGTGGGTGCTGTTGAGCACCTCCGAGCAGAATCCCGATGCGGACGGAGCCACCGACGAGGAGGTCCTCGCGGCCGCCGAGGCGCTCGGCGAGGAGCTCGCCGCGGCGAAAGCGGAGTCGGCGGAGTTCGCGTTCACCACGATGGTGATGCAGTGTAACGAGGCGATCGGCGACGAGACGGGGATCGATTACGGTAGCGTCTGCGGCGCCGACGACGACGGCTGCTGTTAGCGGAGATCGGCCGCCGGTGGTACAGATCGGCTGCCGGGAGCGGCGTTTGATAGGGGCCGAGTCCGGTCGACTACTCTCCCCGCCTCATTCCGCAGACGGCGTCTCTGACAGGAGCTCGTCGAACAGCGCGACGACGCGTTCGTCGATCTCGTCGCGGATCTCGCGGACCTCCTCGATCGGGCGCTCGTGCGGGTCGTCGAGCCCCCAGTCGCGGTTCTCCCCGTTCCACGTCGCCGGGCACACGTCCGAGGCCGAACAGCCCATCGTGACGACGAGGTCGACCGCCTGTAGCTCCTCGGGCGTCACCTCTCGGGGCGTCCGGTCGCCGATGTCGATGTCTACCTCCGCCATCGCCTCGACGACGATGTCGTGGACGTGATCCGCGGGCTGTGTCCCGCCGGTGACGATCTCGATCCGGTTACCTGCGCCGCGTCGGTCGCGTTCCCGCTCGGCGAACGCGGCGGCCATCTGGCTCCGTCCCGCGTTCTGGACGCAGACGAAGGCGACGCGATGGCCCGACTGTTCGCTGTGTTGAGTCACGACTTGCTATGCGGGTGCCACCAGTATAGTCGTTGCTTCAGACCGCTACGGAGCGCTATAGAGCGCTATAGAGCGATATACACCGGGGATACACCGATATTTGAGCCCTTTCCGACGTGTTCGCCGAAACGGCGACTACCTGCGGGGTGCGCGTCGGTCGGGGCGCGGAAGCACCAAACGACACGACGCTGGACCGCACGGCGGACGCCCCGAGACGGGTGAGCGTCGGGGCGCCGACCGATCGCGTCGCCGCCGACCGTCCGTCACTTCACCAGGGTGGTCGGGACGGCGGTCTCCCGGGTCACGGCCTCGGCGACGCTCCCGATCAGCGCCCGCGAGAGCCCCGAGCGACCGTGCGTCCCGAGCACGACGTGATCGAAGTCCCCCTCCTCGGCGTACTCGGCGATCCGGCGCTCGGCCTCGCCCGTGAGGAAGGTGACCGCCACGTCGCGGTCGGCGGCGACCTCTCGAACGGTCTCGAACACCGACGCGGCGGTCTCGTCGCCCACGCCGTCGAGGTCGTCGAGCGCGGCGCCGACGACCTCCTCCGTGTCCGCGGGGAGCATGTCGAGGTCGGGGGCGGCGACGTGGACGACGGTCACGCGCGCGTCCGGGAACGTCTCGAGGGCGAACGCGAGCGCCTCGCTGCTCAGGGGCGAGTCGTCCATCGCGACGAGGACGGAATCGGTCATACGCGACCTTCGACCGGTGCCGGTATCAAACTGTGGGCCGTGGACCGCTCGGGGTTCGGGGACGGCCCCTCCCGGTCCGTTCCGAGCACTTCAACCGTGAACACGTTCGGGACGGGAGCCAAAGGGATGGAACGCGACGTTCAAGTAGGCCGATGTTCGACGACCTCGACACGGACCGGCGGCCGCTGGTTCTCATCTGGGAGGTGACGCAGGCGTGCGGGCTCGCCTGTCGTCACTGCCGCGCCGACGCGAAACCGGCGCGTCACCCCGACGAGCTGACGACCGAGGAGGGGAAGCGGCTCCTCGACGACGCCGCGGAGTTCGGGGAGGGCCAGCTCGTCGTGCTCTCCGGCGGCGACCCGCTCGCCAGAGACGATCTCCTGGAGCTGGTCTCGTACGGCGACGATCGGGGACTGCGCATGACGATCACCCCCAGCGGGACGGGGTCGCTGACGCCCGATCGGGTCGAGGCCCTCGCCGACGCCGGGATCCGGCGGATGGCGCTCAGCCTCGACGGCGCGTCCCGCGAGAGCCACGACCGGTTCCGGGGCGAGGAGAGCTTCGAGAGCACGCTGGAGGCGGCGGAGGCGGCGTCCGACGCTGGGCTCCCGCTCCAGATCAACACGACCGTCTGCGCGCAGACGGCCGACGAGCTCCCCGCGATCCGCGACCGGGTGCGGGAGCTCGGCGCCGTCCTCTGGAGCGTGTTCTTCCTCGTCCCCGTCGGCCGGGGGCGGATCCTCGATCCGATCCCCCCGGAGCGGGCCGAGGACGCGATGGAGTGGCTCCACGAGGTCGCCGAGTCGGAGCCGTTCGGGGTCAAGACGACCGAGGCGCCCTTCTACCGCCGCGTCGGGCTGCAGTCCGACGGGGACCAGGGGGCGATCCGGCGGCGCGGCGGGATCACCGCCGGCCGCGGGTTCGCGTTCGTGAGCCACACCGGCGAGGCGTATCCCTCCGGGTTCCTCCCGGAGTCCGCGGGCAACGTCCGCGACCGGTCGGTCGTCGACATCTACCGGAACGCGGACCTGTTCGAGTCGCTCCGCGAGCCGGACCGGCTGAAGGGGAAGTGCGGCGCCTGCGAGTTCCGACAGGTCTGCGGCGGGAGCCGCTCGCGGGCGTACGCGGCGACGGGCGACCCGCTGGAGAGCGATCCCCTCTGCCCGTACGTCCCCGACGGGTACGACGGCGAGTTACCGACCAGGCTCGGCGGGGGCGCGAGGGTCTAGCCGCGTATACCCGAGCGCGCTATATCGAACCGATCGCGGGGTGGTCGTGTGACCTGGCGGACGGCGGTGAATCGCGCGATCCCGGCGGGCGCTACCGGGCACATCTGTCTCGTCGCGTGCGAGGGCTTTCGCGTGAACGGACGTGCCTCGAGGGACGTATCGCGCACGAACAACGGGGCATATGCGGGACTCGCCGCCTTCGAGCGTGCCGAGATCCATCGTTTTTCCCGGCGATGCCGCCGAATCGGCGTGTTCTCACCGGCGAATATCCGGATGTCCGTGGCGGCTCTTTGCGAGGCGACGAGCGCGGGAGGACGCGTCGACAGTACGAGTTGTGAGCGTGGGGGGCGACTCGAACGACGGTCGTGGGTAAGCTATTTATCTGAAGCTCGCTACTCGTTTAACAA
Source organism: Halorubrum salipaludis (assembly GCF_002286985.1). Taxonomy (GTDB): domain Archaea; phylum Halobacteriota; class Halobacteria; order Halobacteriales; family Haloferacaceae; genus Halorubrum; species Halorubrum salipaludis. The sequence goes on from NZ_NSKC01000002.1 coordinate 253,480, forward strand.
GTCCGATTGGAGTAGGACAATAAAAATTGTATTTATGCCACGAGAAACACTGCTGCTCGTCGGACGGGACCCGGTCCGCCCCGTCGCAGAACGGCACGCCGAACGGTTGCGTGACGCTGGTATCGCCGATAGGGTCGTCACCGCCACGTACGAGCGCGAGCCGGAATCGGAGCTCGGCGAGGCGCTCGCGGACGTCCGGGGGGAACGAATCTACGCCGTTCCGCTGTGTTTCGCCCACACGTACGAGACGCTGAAAGCGGTTCCCAGAGCGCTCTCTCGGCTCGCCGGTGAGGTGCGGTACTGCGATCCGGTCGGGCGGAGCCCGGCCGTGACCGAGGCGATCCGGACCCGTGCGCGGGCGGCGAGCGACGCCGACGCGCTCGTGCTCGTCGCGTTCGGCAACAGCCGTGACGACCACGCGCGCAGGGCCGCCACGTTCCACGCGGGGCGTCTCCGCGGCGAGTTCGACGAGGTGCGAACCGCGTATCTCGTCCAGAATCCGGCGGTCGAGTGTGCCCGCTACACGCTGGAGGGCGACCGAGCGGTCGCGTGTCCCCTGTTCGTCGCCGACTGCGAGGCGACCCGGAATCGGATTCCGGAACAGCTCGAGTTACACCGCGGCGGGATCGATTACGCCGACCCCTTCGGCGCGGACGACGCCGTTACTGACGCGATCTCCGTCGCGGTCGAGCGCGCCCGTGCGAACGCGGACATCTCGACGCCGAGTCCCGACCTCGTCGCCGACGCCGACCCCGTCGCCACGGACGGCGGTGGCCGCGACTGACCCGCCTCGTCGGTCCGCGGTCGTCCGGTGCTGACGCCCGCGCGCTCTCCTGTTTCTCGGCGCTACCGACGAACGACGAGCACCGACAGATCGGAGAACGGCGAGTCGCCCCGCCCGTCGCCGCCAGCGTGTTCGGCGAGCGCGCCGAGGGTCGTTCGGGTCACGGTCTCGTCGTCGTGAGTGAGCCGTTCGCAGACGAGCGCTTCGGCGGCCGGGTCACCGCCGTGGTCGAGCAGGTCCGCGGCGACGTCGCCCGGCATCCAGTCGAACGGACGAGGCAACACGAGCAGATGCCGGTCGCCGACGTCCCGCCGGAGACGGGCGAAGCCGTCGCTGAGGGCCCCGCTCTTGTGGAGCGTGACGAACGTCGCGTCCTCCATCGGCGTCCGCGCTCGGCTAGCCGCGATCTGTATCGACGAGATTCCCGGGACCACGCGGAGGTCGACCGACCCGTTCGTCGCGGCGTCGACCGCCCGTTCGACCTTCCCGACGAACTGGTATCCCGAGTGGTTCGGATCGCCCATCAGCACCGCCGCCCCCCGCTCGCCGTCGGCGACCCGCTCGGCGAACGCCGCCAGCGCGGCCGATTCGTCGCGGTAGCCGCACGTCAGGCAGTCCGCGTCGGTCCGGTCCTCGACGAACTCGACGACGGTCTCGAACCCGACCACGACGTCCGCTTCCCGGAGCGCGCGCTCGGCCCTCGGGACGAGGTACTCCGGATTCCCCGGGCCGATGCCGACGGCGTGAACGGTTCTCGCCGTGTCGGCTCCCCGGTCGACTTCCGGGTGATCGGCGGCGTACGCCGCCGGGTCCGGGCCCGAGTCGAGGTCGTACGCGTCGGTCACGGGGTGTCCTCGCGAAGCGCCTCGAGCGTGGTCCCGCCGGTCCGGACGTCGCTCGCGGCGTGGACGAGCTCGTTGGTGAGGCCGGCCGCCAGCCCGGATCCGCCGCGTCGCCCGACGTTCGTGATCGCTGGGACGCCGTACGCGTCGGCGACCTCGCGGACGCGTTTCCGGCTCTCCGCGGCCTTCACGAAGCCGACCGGCGTCGCGACGACGACCGCCGGCCGCGTCCCCTGTTCGATGCAGTCGGCGAGCGCGAGCGCGGCGGTCGGCGCGTTACCGACGACGGCGACCGCGCCGTCGTAGACGCCGCGCTCGTCGAGTTCGAGCACGCTCGCGGCGGTGCGGGTCATCCCCGTCTCCGCGGCGAGCTCCGCGCCGTTTCCGATCGCCTTCCTGACCTCGCAGTCGTGGCCGCGCCCCGTGACTCCCGATTTGACCATCGTGATGTCGGTCACGATCGGTCGCTCGTCCAGCACGGCTTCGGCGCCGGCCGCGACCGGGTCGTTCGCGAACCGCATCAGGTGCGCGAACTCCGGGTCGCCGGTGGCGTGGACGGCCTTCGCGCGCAGCCGGTCGGTCGGGGTCTCCTGCGCGACGAGTTCGTGAACCCGGTCCATGCTCGTCTCGGCGATCTCCATCGCGTCCTCGGTCGTCGCGCCGAGGTCGGCGTACGCCGCGGTCTCCCCGCGGTCGCTCGCCTCGCCGCCGTCGGTCGCCTTCCCGGGGTCGGTCGCCTCGCCGCCGTCGGTTGCTCTCCCGCGGTCGGTCGCCTCGTCGCCGTCAGTCGTCATCGCCGGGCACCTCCGTGGCACCGCGGGACGCGCGCTTCTCGATGTCGCCGTCGACCTCGAGGTTGCGGTCGCGAAGCTCCCCGACGACCTCCTCGTCGGCGTCCCAGAGCCCGCGGTCGACCGCCTCCAGGAGCGTGTCCGTGATCGATTCGAGCGCCCAGGGGTTGACGTCGCGCATCCAGTCGGCCCGGTCGTCGTCGAGGGCGTACTTCTCGGCGACGTCCCGCCAGAGGCGGTCGGAGACGACGCCGGTCGTCGCGTCCCAGCCGAGCGCCACGTCGACCGTCTTCGAGAGGTCGCCGGCGCCCTTGTAGCCGTGTTCCTCCATCGAGTCGAGCCAGTCCGGGTTGAGGACCCGCGCCCGCATCGCCTTTCGGACCTTCTCTTCGTTCGTGTAGACGTCGACGTTGTCGGGGTCCGAGGAGTCCCCGACGTACGACGCCGGCTCCTCGCCGGCCACCTCGGTGACGGCGGTGATGAACCCGCCGTGGAACGCGTACCAGTCCGAGGAGTCGAACTCGTCTTGCTCCATCGTGTCCTCGATCTTCACCGTGGCCTCGACGTTGCCGAGCCGGCGCTCGAACGCGTCGTGGGCCGCCGAGGCGGTGCCGCGGGAGCCGAGGGCGTAGCCGCCCCACTGGACGTACACGTCGGCGAGGTCGGCCGCGTCCTCCCAGTTCCCCTCGTCGACCGCCTTGTTCGTCCCCGCGCCGTAGCCGCCGGGCCGGGTCGTGAACACGCGGTGTTTCGCCGCCGCCTCGGGGTCGTCGTGCCCCCCGGCCGACAGCTCCTCGGTCTCCTCCTCGACGTGCTTTTTCACGTAGTTCATCTCGTGCGGCTCGTCGAGTTCGACCACCGCGTCGACGGCGTCGTGGATGACGCTCGCGGCCTGCGGGAACGCGTCTCTGAACAGCCCGGACACGCGGGTCGTGGCGTCGACGCGGGGCCGGCCGAGCTCGTCGAGCGGGATCGGCTCCACGTCGTCGATCCGCCCCGCGTCGGTCCAGACGGGCTCGACGCCCATCACCGCGAGCACCTGCGCGATCGTCTCGCCACGGGTCCGGACGGTCGGCGTCCCCCACGCGACGACGCCGATCTCCTCGGGGTACTCGCCCTCCTCTTCGCGGTGGCGGGCGAGCGTGTCCGCGGCGATCTCGCTGCCGACCTCCCACGCCGCCTTGGCGGGGACCTTCCGCGGGTCGAGCGTGTAGAAGTTCCGCCCGGTCGGGAGCAGGTCGACGCCGCCGCGGGTCGGCGCGCCGGAGCCGCCCGGCGGGACGTACTCGCCGGCGAGCGCGTCGGCCGTGCGCGGGATCTCCGCTTCGGCGCCGCGGACGCGGGGCGCGGCCTCTTCGGCGATGAACCGCAACGCCTCTCGGAGGTCGTCGTGGGCGCCCCCGCGAACCCGGGCGTCGCCGAGCGGATCGATGTCGACGATCAGCAGGTTGATCGTCGTCCCGTCGTCGGGGCCGGCGTCGGTCTCCGACTCGGGCACGTCGAAGCCGTGGTCGGCCAGCGTCCGGACGAGTTCCTTGCTCGTCTCGTACACCTCGTCGGCGGCCTCCCCGTACGTCATGCCCAGCGTCTCGTCGTACTCGCCCGGCGCGTCGAGCATCCGCTCGTAATCGACGCCGAGCACGCCGGCGACCGACTCGCGGAGGCTCGGCCCGCCCGGATTCTCCAGCCGGGTGAGCGCGACGAGGTACTCCACGAGCCGGTCGTCGACCGGCGGCTCGCCCATCGTGTGGAGCCCCAGCCGGATCTGGGTGTTCTTCACGTCGGTCAGGTAGGCGTGGATCCGCTCGACGAGCTCCTCGACGGGAACCTCGTCGCCGTCGACCTCGCCGTCCGCGAGCGTCGAGCCGGCCGCGTCCGGCCCGCGGACGTCGGCTCGCTCGTCGACGTCGCCGGCGATCCCGAGTTCGACGGCGAGGTCGAGCTCGTCCACGCGCTCGCGGATGAGCTCTCCGAGGCGGGCGCCGTCGTCGGTGCGGACCTCGGTGCCGCCGGCCTCGCGGTAGCGGCGGGCGAGGTCCTCCAGCTCGGCCAGCTCGTCGTAGCTGCCGGCGCGACGCATGACCGGGGTTAGGTAGTCCACGACGGCCGCGTACGAGCGGCGCTTCGCCTGCGTCCCCTCGCCGGGGTTGTTCACGATGTACGGGTACACGTTCGGCAGGTCGTCGATCAGGCCGTCCGGCGCCGATCCGGACCCGAGCCCGACCGTCTTTCCCGGCAGCCACTCCAGCGAGCCGTGCGTGCCGAGGTGGACCACGGCGTCGGCGGCGAACTCGTTGCGGAGCCATCCGTAGAAGGCGACGTAGTCGTGCGGCGGCCACAGGTCGGAGTCGTGGTACACCTTCTCCGGATCCATCCCGAACCCGCGCGGGGGCTGGACGGTGACGAGGACCTTCCCGAACTCGACGCCGGGGATCGCGAACGGCCGGTCGGGCGGCTCGCCCCACTCGTCGAGGACGCCGTCGCGGAACCGGTCGCTCCGCGCGTCGAACCACTCGGCGTACCGCGCGGACGACACGGTGTCGACGCTGCGGTCGCGCACGTCGCCCGGCGCGACCCACCGGTCGTCGAGGGTGAGCTGGCCGGTCAGGGCGTCGATGAGCTTCTCGCCGTCGACGACGGGAGCAGTTTTCGTCGCACCGCCGCCACCCCCCGAACCGAGGTCGTACCCGCGACTCGCGAGCTCGTCCAACAGGTTGACCGTCGATTCCGGGGAGTCGAGGCCGAACGCGGTCCCGATCCCGTCGTCGCTGGGCGGGTAGTTGTGTAACACGACGGCGACCTTCTTGTCGTCGTTCGGCGTGTGTCTGAGGTCGGCCCAGTTGACGGCGAGCCGCGCGGCGTGGTCGACGCGGTCCTCGATCGGGAAGTGCTGTTTCGGCGCGGAGCCGATTCCCGCGGCGTCTTCGGTCCGCTCTTTCCCCGAGACGGGGTGCGTGATCACGTTGCCGTCGAACTCCGGGAGCGCGACCGAGAGCGCGAGCTCGAAGCCCATCACGCCGGTGTCGCTCGACTCGTACCGGGAGCGCGACCGCATCGTCGTCACGGTCTGGATCACCGGGACGCCGAGCTCGTCGAGGAACACGCTCTCGGCGTCGGCGCCCTCGTCCGCCGCGTCGCGGCCGCGCTCGCTCATCGACAGCGAGAACATGAATGACGAGAGGACGGCGTCGACGACCGCGTCGCCGCGGTCGTCGGTGAAGTAGTTCTCCGCCGTCCACTTCGCGTCCTCCTGTCCGTCCTCGTCGCTGACGGGGTTACAGAACACGGGCAGCGCGTTCGCGCCGAGCGCCTCCAGCCGGCGGACCTGCGCGTCGATGTACCGGACGTTCTCGTGGGTCCAGTGCGACTCGTAGAACCAGACGCCGACGGTCGGCGCGTCGGGGTCGAACGTCGCGGTCAGTTCCTCAGCGTCCGTGCCGGGGTGGTCGGGGTGGTAGACGCCCTCCGTCGGGAGTTCGATCGGGTCGTCGATCTCGCCCGCGGCGTCGGTGGTCCCGTACTCCCGGGCAAGGAACCGAATCCCGTTCGCGATGTTGACCGCCCCGCCGTAGTCGAGGTACTCGGAAACCGTCGTTCGGTCGCCCGTCGCGACGGTGGTGTCTTCCAACGCGAACGCGTCGCCCGTCGCCTTCACGACGAGCGGGACGCCGGCGTCTCGGAGCTCCTCGACCGCGAACTCGTACGCCGGCATGCTGTCCTGTCCGCCGTGGAGCCAGAGGACGACCGCGGCCGCGTCCCCGAGCTCGTCGACGAACGACGCCACGTCGCGCTGCTCGTCGAGGTCGCCGTCGGACCGGACCGCGAGGTCGATCCCGGTCAGCTGCTCCGCGGCCGTCTGGACCGCCCCCAACTCGTTCTCAGTCGCCGTGTAGAGGCCGATTTTTGTCACAAGTTATTAAACCTCCTCTGCAATAACACAAGTATGGTTGATTTGGGGACAAACAAAAAGGTTTCCACCCCCCTTCCGGCGGTCGTCGGCCAAGCGGATCTCAAACGGGTGCTTCTCGCGTTGGCGGTCGAACCGGGCCTCAGCGGCGCCCTCCTAAGCGGCGAAAAGGGGACCGCCAAATCGACGGCCGTCAGGGCGCTCGCGGACCTGTTGCCCGAACAGACGGTCGTCGCCGATTGCCCGTACGGCTGTCCGCCGCCGAACGAAACGGGACCCGCCGGGAACGCGACCGGAACCGCCGCCGACCACTCCGACAGCGGTCGGTGCGCGTCGTGTCTCGGTCGCGAGGATCCGCCGGTTGAAACGAGACGAGCCCCGCTCGTGACGCTCCCGCTCGGTGCGACCCGCGACCGAGTGGTCGGGACGCTCTCCGTCGCCGACGCGCTCGACGGCGACGCCGAGTTCGACCCGGGGCTGCTCGCCCGCGCCAACCGGGGCGTCCTCTACGTCGACGAGGTCAACCTGCTTCCGGACCACCTGATCGACGTGCTGTTGGACGCCGCCGCGACGGGGACGAACCGGGTGGAGCGCGACGGCGTCAGCGTCACGCACCCCGCCGACTTCACGCTGATCGGGACGATGAACCCGGAGGAGGGAGAGCTCCGACCCCAGCTGCGCGACCGCTTCGACCTCCGTGCCGAGGTCACCGGCAGCGACGAGATCGACGAGCGCGTCGAGATTCTGGACCGCGTCGTCGACGACGGCGGCGGCCGTGACCTCAGTGCGGAGTTCGCGTCGGAGACGGCCGCCCTCCGGGAGCGCGTTCACGAGGCCCGCGAGCGCTGCCCCGCGATCCCCGAGGAGTTCAAGCGCGACATCGCCGAGCTCTGCCGCGACGCGGACGTCGACGGCCACCGCGCCGATTTCGCCGTCGCTCGGGCCGCCCGGGCGTTCGCCGCGCTCGACGGACGTCCGAAGGTCGTCGAGTCGGACGTGGCGGACGCCGCCGAGTACGCGCTGAGCCACCGGGTACGGAGCCGCCCGTTCGAGGAGACGGTCGACCCGGAGGAGCTGGTGGACGACCACTTCGGCGACGGCGCCGCCGAGGGCGACGGGGAACGGGAGAGCGACGGCGAATCGGAAGCCGACAGCGAACCGGAGGGCGACGGCGAACCGGAGGGCGACGGCGAATCGGAAGGCGACAGCGAACCGGAGGGCGAGACCGACCCGCGGGGAGCGGGCGACGAGACGGATAGCGGGGATTCCGGCGCGGACGGGAGCGACCCGGACGGGGGCGATCCGGATGGGGACGACCCGACCGGAACCGACCGCGATCGGTCCGGCGCTCCCGGTGCCTCCGGATCGCGAGGGTCCGACGGCAGCGAACGACCGGCGAGCGACGGGGCGACCGCCGACCGCGGCGACGAAGCGGACGGCGGCGGCGACGCCGACGGCGACGAGGAGGCCGCACCGATCCCCCTCGGCGGCGCTCGTGCGGGGGTCGCTGACGCAACGGCCCCGGCGGTTCCGTCGCCCGAGGACCGCGGTGACGCGGCGGGCGACTGCGGCGGCCGACACGCGGCGGCGCCGTCCCCGGACGGTCGCGGGCCGAGAGTGCGAGCGGAACACGCGGGGGAGTCGGCGTCCGTGGACCCGGCGGCGACCGTCCGGGCGGCCGCGCGGAGCGGCCGATCGCGACCGGCCGACACCGACCTTCGGCGGGCGGTTCGGGCCGACGACGCCCGCACGCTCACAGTGTTCGTCGCGGACGCCAGCGCGTCGATGGCCCCCGCGATGCGCTCCGCGAAGGGCGTGGCGTTGGAACTGCTGCGCGACGCGTACGCCGAGCGGGACGAGGTCGCGCTGGTCTCGTTCGGCGGCGACGGGGCCGAGGTGCTGCTCCCGCCGACGACGAGCGTCTCGCTGGCCGCGCGTCAGCTGAAGGAGCTCCCGACGGCGGATCGGACGCCGCTCCCGGACGGACTCCGCAAGGCCGCGGCGCTCATCGAGCGGAAAGAGCCGGCCGCGGCGACCGTCGTGCTCGTCTCCGACGGCCGCGCGAACGTCGCGGAGGGCAGTCCGACGACCGCGACCCGGCAGGCGGCGAAACGGGTCGCGGAGACGGACGCGTCCGTCCTCGTCGTCGACGCGGGCGAGTCGAGGGCCGGCGTTCTGGACATCGTGTGCGAGACGACGGACGCGAGACGGACCCCGATCGCCGCGCTCTCACCGGAATCGGTGCTCGGAGACCACTAGAATTTCCGAGGAGCGTAAGTTTTACAATCTAACTTTACTTTCTCCAAATCGGATTTATGTCGACGAACACCGACACCGTCGCCGACCGGTTCGCCGCGGCCGGGGCACAGATCGATCCATTGACCGCGCTCACCGCGCTGGCGCTCGCCGCGGCGCTGGGCTTCACGCTCCTGTTCCTACAGGAGCCGCTCGCCCACGACGCGTTACACGACTTCAGACACGGGGCCGGGATCATCTGCCACTGATGATCGATCGGCTCCGCTCCGGCGTCGCCGCCGGAGCGCTCGCCGGGCTGGCGTACGGGCTGTTCACGTGGGTGGTCGTCTCGCCGCTCATTCACCACTTGGAGCACCTCGCGTCTCACGGCGGCGACCACGCGCACGACGCGGCGCCCGCCGTGAGCGAAACCGCGACGGCGGTCGTCAGCGCCGGCGGCGGCGTCCTGTGGGGCGTCCTGTTGGGGGCCGCCTTCGGCGTCGCGTATCACCTGTTCGAGCCGGCGCTCCCCGGCGGAACGCTGAAACCGTACGTCCTCGCGGGGGCCGGATTCCTGACGGTCTCGGTCGCCCCGTGGACGGTTCTCCCGCCGGCCACGCCCGGCATGGAACCGCTGTACGGGTCGTCGCTTCGCGTTCCGCTCTACCTCGGTCTGGTCGGTATCGGCGGGCTCGTCGCGGCGACGAGCGTCCTCGGGTACGCCCGCGCGAGCCGTACTCGCGGCCGCGGCACCGGGGCGTTCGTCGCGTTGCTTCCGCTGGTAGCGCTCGGGATCCTCTCGATCGCCGCTCCGCCGACGCTGACCGGCGGCGCCGCTCCGGCCGGGGTCTCGGCCGCGTTCCGGTGGCTCGTCGGCTTCTCGCAGGCGGGGCTCTGGGCGCTGATCGCCGTCGCCTTCTCGCGTTTCGACCGGCGCGTCGGTCGGCCTGACGCGAACTCACCGACCCCGACCGCGAGGGGAATCGACTGATGGAGCGACGAACGGAACGGATGCGCGAGCGCGGCGTGAGCGCGACCGTCCTCGTCTGTACCAACGAACGGACGGAGTACGCCGCCTGCGCCGCCGTCGACGGCGTCGACGTCGCCAACGCCGTCCGCGACTGGCTCCGCGAACGCGACCGCTACTGGTCGGAGGTCGCCGTCGCGGAGACGTCCTGTCTCGGGATGTGTAGCGAAGGCGGCGTCGCCGTCGTCGTCCACCCGCACGACGAGTGGTTCGCGGAGGTGACGGTGGACGACGTGCCGACGCTCATGACCGAGCTGTTCGGCGCCGCTACGGGCGACACCACCGCGGCGGAACCGACGACGACCGGCTGAAGGGCCCGCAGGAGGCTAGAACGCGTCGGAGTCGAGGACCCGGTGCGGCACGTTCCTGTCCCGGAGCTTGGAGGTGTGACGGGGGATCTCGTCGGTCACCGCGACCAGCAGGACGTCGAGGCCGAGCGTGCCCGCCTCGGCGACGCCCTCCGCGGTCCCGAACCTGATGTCCGGGTCGACGCCGCTCCGAGAGACGAGCGCGTACGCCTCCGTCCCGGCGACCGCGACGAGTCCCTCGTCCGGGACGTGCGTCGAGACCACGCTCGGGTCCAGGCGGTCGTCGTCGGTGACGGTCGGGACGGGCAGCACGGAGACGGTTCCGGTGTCGTAGTCGACGACGCCCTCGAAGTCGGCGATGCCGACGGCCTCGCCCTCCGCCGCGCTCGTGACGGTGACCGCGGTCGCGGTCCCGCCGGCGGGGTTGGCGTGGAGGACGCCGTTCCGCATCACCAGCCCGACCTCTCTCCCCTCCGCCACGTCGTCGAGCGCGACGGCGGCGTCGACCTCGACGCTGCCGAGGACGTCGGAGTTCACCCGTTCGAGGTAGGTCTCGAGGTCGTCGGTCCGGGAGATGAGCCAGTCGACCCCCTCCTTGGTCACCTCGTACCGGCCGCGGCCGCCCTTCTCGACGTAGCCCGCCTCGACTAAGTCCCGGACGTAATCGCTGACCGCCTGCGAGGTCACGCCGATCGTGTCCGCGATCTCCCCCTGGCTCACGGCCGGCTGGCGGGCCGCGATCTCGACGAGCACCTGGTAGCGCGTCGCGCTCCGCTTGTTCTCGAGGACGTCCGGCGATCCGCCGTCCGCTGAGTCTCCCATTATCGGACGTTCAGATGCCACAGATAAAGTCTTGTTGTCTATTTCACGGCGTACTTGGCTAAGTACGGCTCACAGCGCCGCTTTTGTAAAGCAGACTTTTCTTAACACAACCAAAATTGTTTTGTGGCGCGGTGTAATTGTATATCGCGAATGCAGGCGACAAAGCTTCCGAACGACGCGAAAGCGGGACCGACCAAGCCGGAGGTCCGTGCGGTGTTGGCGCGAAAGCTCGCGCTCGGTCCCGACGACCACTTCGTCGAGGTCGGCTCCTGTACGGGCGCGGTAACGATCGAGGCCGCTCGCCGCGCGGGGCGGGTGACGGCGCTCGAACGGAACGCGGACCGGCTCGAGACCACTCGAGCGAACCTCGCCGCGAACGAGTACGAGGCCGACGTGCGCCTCGTCAACGCCGAGGCCCCGGAGGGGCTTCCGGACGACGGTGACGTGGTCTTCCTCGGCGGATCGCGGAACTACGAGCGGGTTCTCGACGCCGCCGTCGACGCCGGCTACGATCGGATCGTCATGAACGTGTCTCGTCTCGAGGTCGCGGGAGAGGCGGCTCGGGCCTTCCGCGACCGCGACCTCCTCGACGAGGCGCTGTGCCTCCAGATGGCGACCGGCTATGACCTCGCGGGCGCGACGAGCTTCGACGCCGACAACCCCGTGTACATGCTGGTCGGCGAGCCGGGATCGGCCGGGAAACCGGGTGAGGACGAATGACGCGGGAACTCCGGACCGGAGGCCGCGAATGACCCTGTACGGCGTGGGACTCGGTCCCGGCGATCCCGACCTGATCTCCGTCCGCGGCCGGGAGATCCTCGACGGCGTCGATGTCGTGTACTCTCCGGGTCGGCTCTCGCGGGCGGTCGCGACCGAACACGTCCCGGAGAGCCGGATCGGCGACCTCGATTTCCCGATGACGAGCGACGAGGAGCGGCTCCGCGAGGCGTGGAAGCAGGCCGCGGCCGAGATCGCCCCCGAAGCGCGGGCGGGCGACGCCGCGTTCGTCACGCTCGGCGACCCGAACGTGTACTCCACGTTCGGACACCTCAGACGGACGCTCGACGCGTTCCACCCCGACGTCGACGTGGAGATCGTGCCCGGGATCAGCGCGATGACGGCGTTCGCGACCGCGCTCGACGTCGAGATCGAGGCCGGCGCCGGGCTCGCGCTCCGCGAGGCCGCCGGCGGACGCGCGCCCACCGGCCCCGACAGGATGGTCCTGTTCAAGGTGACCGACGCCCCCGAGACGGCCCGCAAGCTCCGCGAGGCGGACTACGACGTGCGGTTCGGGCGCCGGCTCTTCATGGAGGCCGGCGAGACGACCGTCACCGAAGACGCGGACGCGCTCGCGGACCGGGACTACTACACGCTCGCGTACGCGGAGCGCCGCGGCCTCGAGACCTCGAGGGCGACCGACGAGTTCGCGGTCGACGCGGACGCGAAGGGTCGCGCCTCGGCGACCGCCGACGCGGAGGCCGGCGATGACTGACGGTCCGACCGACTCGCAGGCGGGCATCGACGCCGTCGGCGACCGGACGGGGGGCGAGCTCGACCCGCGGGTCCGCGAGCACACCGCCGGCGAGGAGCAGGAGGGGATCCCGTTCATCGGTGCCGGTCCGGGCGATCCCGGGCTCCTCACCGTGCGCGGCAAAGAGCTGGTCGACGACGCCGACCTCGTCGTCCACGCCGGGTCGCTGGTCTCCAGCGCGCTCTTAGAGGAGCACTGCGCGGACGCGGAGCTGGTGAACTCGGTGGGGAAGGACCTCGAGGAGCTGGTCCCGCTGATGCGGGACGCCCACGAGAGCGGGCGCACCGTCGTCAGACTCCACAGCGGCGACCCCGCGGTGTACGGGGCCGCCCTCGAACAGATCGACGCGCTGGAACGCGAGGGCGTTCCGGCGTACGTCGTCCCCGGCGTCACGTCGTCGTTCGCGGCGGCGGCGACGCTGCGCACCCAGCTCACGCTGAACGGCGTCGCGAACCACGTCGCGTTCACGCGTCCGCGGGGGAAGACGCTCGACGCCGAGGACGACCACGTCGCCGAGTTCGTCGAGATGGGCGACGTGACGACCTGCATCTACCTCGGCACCCACGCGGTGAGCGACACGATGGACCGCCTGCTCGACCGGGACGGGGTGGACCCCGACACGCCGGTCGCGGTCGTCTACCACGCCTCGTGGGACGACGAGGACGTGATCACGGGAACGATCGCCGACATCGGCGAGAAGGTGGAGGCGGCCGGCTACCGCGCGTCCGCGATGGTCCTCATCGGCGAGGCCGCGACGGGCGCGGGGTACGACCGCTCGTACCTCTACGGCGACTGGGCGAACGGCGGAACGGCGGACGCGGACAACGGCGAAACGATGGACGCGGCGGACGCGGCCAGCGACACGGAGACGACCGAAACGGAGGCGGACGACTGATGAGCACCGACAGCAACGACGGGAACGCGAGTGGCACCGACGCGGCCGACGCGACCGACGACTCCGGCGGCGGCCACTGTTCGACGGCGGACTCCGACGGCGAGGTGGCGGAGGAGATCGCGGTCGTCAGCTTCGAGCGGAAGCTCGACACCGCCGCGGAGATCGTTGACGGGATCGGCGACCGCTACGAGTCGATCGACGTGATCGAGTACCACGGCGACGTGTTCGCCGAGCATTGGGGCGAGTACGACTGCTTCGTCGGGCTGATGGCGTCCGGAATCGCCATGCGGAAGACCGCGCCGCTGCTCGACGACAAGTGGGACGACCCCGCGATCGTCGTGGTCGACGAGGCGCTCACGTGGGCGATCCCGATCACCGGAGGCCACCACGGTGCCAATCAGGTGGCGGACGACCTCGCGAGCCTGGGCGCCGTGCCCGCGATGACTACCGCCTCGGAGGCGGCGGACAAACAGGGCGTCGAGAAGCGGGCGAAGGCGCTGTCCGCACACGTCGTCAACGGCGACTCCACGGTCGCGACGAACCTCGCCGTCCTCGACGACGAGCTCGGCCCCGTCGAACGGCTCGACGGGCCGCGGGCGGTGCTGGTCGACGACGACGTGACGGTCCTCAAGCGCAACCGCGACGACGGGATCGTGCTCGGCACGGGCTCCGTCTCCGGCGCGGACGAGGAGCGGTTCATCGAGGCCTGGGACCGTGCGCTCGCGGCGGTCGACCGCGACTGGGACGACGTCGAGTTCGTCGCCACCGCGACGCGAAAGGCCGACGAGGAGGGTCTCCTCGCCGCGGCCGCCGCGCGCGATCTCGGGGTCGTCGCGTTCGACAGGGAGACCCTGCTCGAGTTCGAGGGGCCGACGCCGTCGAAGGCGAAGGAACTCATCGGCTGGCCGGGCGTCGCCGAGGCGAGCGCGATCGCCGGCGGGGCCGACCACGATCTCGTCGCGGAGAAGACCAGCCACGAGAACGAAGTGACCGTCGCGGTGGGGCGATGACCGGGACCGGCTCGGCGCCCGGCGGCGCGGACGACGCCCCCGACGGGATGGGAACGCTGTACGTCGTCGGCATCGGCCCCGGCCTCCCGCACGCCATGACCCAGCGGGCCCGCGACGTGATACGCCACGCCGACTGCGTCATCGCGTCGAACCTCTACCAGGAGTTCCTCCGTCAGGACGGCACGATTCCCCCCGAGTCGCGGACCGAGGACGCCGCCACGGACGGCGGAGCCGCGGTCGGCTCGGCCGACGGTGGTGCCGGCGACGACGCCGGCTGGGCGTCCGGCAACGTCGGCACCCATCCCGACGGCGAGACCGTCGAGGTCGTTCGATCCTCGATGGGGCAGCAGATCGAGCTCGCCCGCGAGGCGTTCGAGCGCGTCAGGGCGGGACAGGACGTGGCGCACGTCTCCGGCGGCGATCCCAACGTGTACGGGAAGTCCGACCTGGTGTACCTGATGGCCGACGAGGACGACGCCGACGACGTCCCGATCGAGATCGTGCCCGGCGTGACGGCCGCGCTCGGCGGCGCCGCGATGGTCGGCGCGCCGCTCTCGAACGACTTCTGTACGGTCTCGCTGTCCGATAAGTGGCGCGGCTGGGAAGAGATCGCGGAGAAGCTCCGCGCCGCGGCGGTGTCGGGGTTCACGATCGTCCTCTACAACTGCTGGCGCGACTACGAGCGCGCCATCGAGGTGCTCCGGGAGCACCGCACCGACGACGCCCCGGTCGCGATCGTCAACGACGCCGACCGCGGCGAGGCCGGCCGCAACCTCGACGACGAGACCTACACCCTGACGACGCTCGGAGCGGCGACCGACCACGACGACGAGGTCGGCGGGATGGGAACCTCCCTGATCGTCGGCACGCACGAGACCGAGGTCTGGGAGAACGACTACGACCGATTCCTCGTCACGCCCCGCGGCGGGCGAGACGTCGACGACTTCTGACAATGAGTGACACAACCTGCGGAGCGACGGACGACCCGAACTCGAACAGCGACGGAAGCGACACCGAGACGGCGACTGACGGTGGGTGCGGTGCGGAGACGGCGACGGATAGCGGATGCGGCGCGGAGACGGACACTGGTGCGGCGACGGAGACGGCGACTGACGGCGGGGCCGCGACGGAGACTGGGAGCGGCTCGTCGTCCGCGTGCGGGGCGAGCGACGCGTCGAGCTCCTCGTCGTGCGGCGGCTCGAAGTCGGCGACGACCGACGAGAAGGTCGGTTCGACCGCCGACGACTTTGACGCCGACCCCGGTCGGCTCGTCGCGGTCGGACTGGGGCCGGGGCAGCCGGAGGGGATGACCGGCCGCGCTCGGGCGGCATTGCTGGAGGCGGACCACATCGTCGGGTACACGACGTACATCGACCTTGTACCCGACGAGATCACCGACGCGGCCGACGAGCTGTACGACACGCCGATGTGCGGCGAGGTGTCTCGGACGGAGGAGGCGGTCGACCGCGCGCTCGCGGGCAACGACGTCGCCATCGTCGGCTCCGGGGATCCGAACGTGTACGCGCTCGGGGGGCTCGCGCTCGAGATCGTCGAGTCGAAGGGGGCGACGGCGTCCGCGCTCGACTTCGAGGTCGTCCCCGGCGTCCCGGCCGCGCAGTCGTGTGCGGCCCGCGTGGGCGCGCCGCTCGTCAACGACTCGGTGTCGATCTCGCTGTCGGACCACCTCACGCCGATGGACGAGATCGAATCGCGGCTCCGCGCGGTCGCGGCCGAGGGCTTCACGGTCGCGATCTACAACCCGTGGAGCCGGAAGCGGCGCGAGAACTTCGAGCGGGCCTGCGAGATTCTCACGGAACACCGGCCGGCGGACACGCCGGTCGGGGTCGTCCACGGGGCCGGACGCGACGACGAGCGCGTCGAGATCGTCGAGCTGGGCGAGTTGGAATCGCTCGGCGAGACGGACCTGATCGACATGACGACGACGCTGCTCGTCGGCAACGAGGAGACGTACGTCTGGGACGGCCGGATGATCACCCCGCGCGGCTACGAGAGCAAGTATGACTACTGAGACCGCGGCCGACGAGACGACGGACGCCGCCGAGCCCACGTACCGCGTCTCCGTGGACCTGACCGCCTGTGACGGCGTCTTCGCCTGTCTCGTCCGCGACGACCGGTTCGTCGAGGCCGACGAGGGGCTGGTCGGGTTCGACCGGGCCGACGCGGTCGCGCCGATCGAACGCGCCGCAGACGAGGTCGCGGCCACGTTCTCCGACGGGCGTCTCGACGAGGCGCGCTCCGCCGCGGCGGCCTGTCCGCTGGACGCGATCACCGTCGAGGAGCGGGAGGGCGACGCGTGAGCGCTCCCGACTCGACGCCGGACGACCTGCTCGCTCGACACCCGGAGACAGCCTACTTCTGGGGTCACGTCGCGGGCGGCGGCCGGGTGACCGACCGGAGCGTCGAGGTGACCGTCACCGACGAGGACGCGGCGCGGCGCCTGTCCGCGATCGCCGGCGGGGGCACCGTCGACCACCGGATCGCCGAACGCGAGTTCGCGCACGACACGTCGGTGACCCGGCAGTCGGACGAGTACACGGTGCAGATCGTCGATCCGACGCTGGCCGCGAACGCCGCCGCGGCGTTCGGTCTGCCCGTGGGGTCGGACCCCGGCGGCTACCGGTTCGACGCGTTCCGTGCCCACCGACGGGCGCTGCTCCGAGGGCTGTTCGAGGCGTGCGGCGTCGTCTGCTTCCGCGAGTCGAGCGCCGCCGTCGGCGTCTCGTTCGTCCACGACGACGCCCGGCTGCTGGCGCGGATCCGAACGGCGCTCGACGCGGAGGGGTTCGACGCCGAGGAACCGCAGCCGTCGGCGTCGGGTGGCCACTGGTTCGGCGTCGCCGACCCCGACACGGCCGCCTTCGGCGAGTGGGTGTACGAGGGGGCCGACGAATCCGGGCTGTACGCGGCCGACCGCCGACGCAAGACGCTTCGGAGCGTCGAACGGGCCACGGGGGTCGCGGTCGGAAGCCTCATTGGGCCCCGTGAAACGGAGGAGGCGAAGCCGTGAGCCGAGCGGCGGACGCCGTCGGGATCGGCGACGACGAGACGGCGCTCCTCGTCGGGCACGGCTCTCGCCGCGAGCAGTCGAACGAGGCGGTCCGAACGCTCGCGGCCGGGCTGGAGGACCGACTCGGCGTCCCGACCGACGCCGCGTTCCTCGAACTGGCGGAGCCGTCGATCCCCGACGCGATCGAGACGCTCGCGCACGGCGCGGCGCGGGTCACGTTGGTGCCGCTCTCGCTGTTCGCGGCCAGCCACGTCAAAAACGATCTGCCGCTCGCGGTGAAGCGCGCCCGAAGCGAGCACCCCGGCGTCAGGTTCCACGCCGGCGGACACCTCGGCATCCACCCCGCGATACTCGACCTCCTCGACGACCGGGCGCGGGCCGTGGAGACGGAGTTGGGCGTCGACCGCGAGGACGACGACGTCGCCGTCGTCCTCTGTGCCCGCGGCTCCTCGGACCCGGACTCGAACGCGGACGTGCACAAGCTCGCCAGACTGCTGTACGAGGGACGATCGTTCGACCGGGTCGAAGCCGGGTTCATCGGCGTCACCGAGCCGCTCCTCGACGACGCGCTGCACGACGTCGCGAAGACGCGACCGGACGCGATCGTCGTGTTACCGTACATGCTCGGCGACGGCGTCCTGACCGGGCGGATACGGGACGGGGCCGACGAGTTCGACGCGGAGTACCCGTACGTCGACGCCGCGGCCGGCGACCCGCTCGGGACCGACACCCGGCTGTTGGACGTCCTCTCGGACCGGTGGCAGGAAGCGCGCACCGACTCGGTCGACATGTCGTGTGACACGTGTAAGTACAAGGTCGAACTCGACGGCTACGAGGAAGACGAGGGCGGCGCGCGGGCGATGCTCCGCGCGCTGACCCACCAGCGGGCACACGAGGACCGAGACGACGTCGCCGACGAACCGCACGCCCACGACGCGCCGGAGACGCACCTCGCCGTCTGTACGAACCAGACCTGCGCGGCGAGCGGCTCTCCGGCCGTCCTGGAAACCCTGCGGCAGGCCGCCCGGGACGCGGACGCCGACGTTCACGTCACCCGGTCGTCGTGCTTCGACCAGTGCGGCGACGGCCCGATCGTCGCGCAGTACCCCGACGGCGTCTGGTACGGGGGCTGCGGCGACGGGGACGCGGATCGGATCGTCTCCGCCGTCGAGCGGGACCGAATCGTCAGCGACCTCGTTCACCAAACGCTGTGAGACGCACCTACCACGATACACAATGAGCTGTGATGAGATCGAAGCCCTACGACTCGGCCTGATGAACACGCTCGGAACCGCGGACGACGCGGTCCGACGCCACGCGGAACAGGAGCTCGGCGACGCCCTTGACGGCGACACGCCGATCGCCGCCCTCGCGGCGGCGGAGTCCGTGACCGAGCTCCGACGGCACCTCGACGCCGCGCTCGTCGATTTGGAGGAGGAAGTCGCCGCCCTCGACGCGGACGACCCGGAGTACGGGTACGCTCGCGGGCGGCTCGTGGCGGTCCGGGACGCCGAGCGATCGCTGGCCCGGTTCGCCGACGTCGGCGAGTCGTTCCTCGACGACCTCGGCGACGCACACCACACGCTACACGAGGTGTTCCCGGTCGAGGAGTGACCGATCGCCGCACCGCCGACGTGACGGCGGTGAGTCTGTCAGAAAGCCCGTGGGCTCACGTTCTCCACCAGAACCTCGTCCCGAGAGCCGGACCGGTTCGCGAAGGGGTAACGCGATTCTACACATTCGCCATCCTCCGAACTGCATGGTGGCGCCGACTCACATCACGAGAAGTGATGGAATCTTCTGCGGTAAGCGGGGGCATTTTATAAGGACGCCGCCGCTGTCTGGGGAATCCTCACCATCACGAAAACGGATGGGCGCCGATTTGCGGAGCGAATCGCACGACTGCGAGGGGCCGTTTTTTGAGACCAACTGGTCGCCAGAAATCCGGCGATTTTGAGAAGCGCGAATCGGCCGAATTGAGAGCCGTAGAGGGCTCTAGAGGTGGATTTTATTTTACTCCAACCCGACTTAATTTCGGATGGGCGCTGCAGGATTTGAACCCGCGGCAACTTGGTCCGAAGCCAAGCACTCTATCCAGACTGAGCTAAGCGCCCGTACGCATCGCTACTTCGGTGAGGATGTTAAGTCCCGCGATTCGAAATCGCTTCGGACTGGCTGGCGTCGACCGAGGGAGCGCTGACGCCACGGCCGATCAAAAAGAATATTATCGGGACCCGGCATGGTTTCCGTAGTAGATGTGTCTTGGTCGTACGGCGTCACCGCCGAACGAGTGGCCCGAGTCGGTTCCGTCGTCGCTGAGGTACGCCCATGTATGACCTGAGGCCACACTTCGACGAGGAGGTCGAACCAGGGACGAACCTCCTTCTCACCGGGCCGCCGCTCACCGGCAAGCGGTCGCTGATGATGGATCTCTTGGCCGCCGGGACCGAGCGCGGCGACGGCGCGATCGTCGTCACCACGAAGGACGGCGCCGAGCGCGTCCTGAAAGACTACGCGAAGCGGACCCCCTACGAGGGGAAACCCGTGGCGGTCGTCGACTGCGTCACCCGCCAGCAGGGCGTCAACGACGCCCCGGAGTCGGACCGGATCAAGTACGCCTCCTCGCCCGTGGACATGACGGGAATCGGGATCAAGCTCTCCGAGTTCCTCCAGGCATTCGGCGACCGCGGCATCGAGGAGAACCGCGTGATGGTGCACTCGCTGTCGACGCTGCTGATGTACTCGGACCTCCAGACCGTGTTCCGATTTCTCCACGTGTTCACCGGTCGGATCCAGAGCGTGAACGGGCTCGGCCTGTTCAGCATCGACTCGACCTCGCACGACGAGCAGGCGATGAACACCCTCAAGCAGCTCTTCGACGGCGTCATCACCGTCCCCGAGGACGGCGAACCGGAGATCCGGCTGCCCTGAGCGACGGGGAGCCGCTGAGCACCGGGGAGTCTTTTAATCCGCGCGACCGCGTACCCGCGAGCATGCCAATCACCGACGATGAGGGACTGGATCGATTGCTTGACGCCGACACGATCGCCGTGATCGGCTGCTCGACGACGCCGGGGAAGGCGGCCCACGACGTGCCGGCGTACCTCCAGCGCAACGGGTACCGCGTGGTCCCGGTGAACCCCTTCGCCGACGAGGTGCTCGGCGAGCGGGCCTACGACGCGCTGGCCGACGTCGAGGCCGAGGTGGGCCTCGTGGACGTGTTCCGGCCGAGCGAGGAGGTGCCGGGGGTGCTCGACGACGTGCGCGAGCGACACGCGGAGCGCGGCGACGCGGGCGCGGTATGGCTCCAGCTCGGGATCAGTCACGACGAGGCGGCCGCGGAGGCGGAGTCAGACGGGATCGAGGTCGTTCAAGATCGCTGTATCAAGGTCGAACACGGCCGGTTGCGATAACTGAACTTCGTTCACACGTCGGACCAGGTAATTTGGACAGAGTTCGGGCTGTGATCCGTAACGCTTACTCACAAACCTCGGTCTCTTCGGTGAACTTTCGTTCGACGGTCACGCTCACATCTGCGGGAACCACATCCTGTGATACAGCCTCAAATTCCCATCGCCAGTTGCCCGACGTTAGCGTTGCCGTGTTCTCCCATCGGAAGTAATATTCGCCATCGTCGGGTGCCGTAAATTCGTCGTCGATCACTGCGGCGACGGCTTCTTCTTCGAGGATGTCTCGATTCTCATTTTCAATGACGAGCTTCGGCCGCGCACCGTCGCCTAGCTGTCGAATAAAGTAATCGACAGAGTCTCCTTGATTGAGGGTAATCCATCCGGAATAGTACTCGCCGGCCGAGAGCGTGTCCGTATCTGACCAGATCTCAGTCCGTTGCTCGTTCGTTACGGTTCCGACATTGGTCATGATGAGTCGGCCATCACCACTCGTACTAAATCCAACTTCATTGGAGAATTCGGTTACGGTGCCCTCAAACTCGGAGCCGCCGATCGGCGACTCAATAGTCAGATCGATCTCTTGTTGATTCCTCGAATCGATATCGAACGCGATACGATCTTCTTCTTCGATTGCAAAGCTACTTTCCACGGTTGAGCCTTCCGAAGGTAGTTCGTACGATCGATCGATCAGCAGTTCCTGACTAGATTCTTCGATCGTTTCACACGTTTCCTCATCATCCGCGACGGATGTTTGTTCAGTGTCTGTTCCACTCGCTGAGTCTGAACTCTCATCGGACGTTGACGACTCTGGTTGAGTGTCGGGATCGTCTGATTCGTCGGAACCTGACTGTCCTGTACACCCGGTAAGGCTGGTTGCTCCAACTGTACCGACGATTGCGAGATACGTTCTTCGTTCCATACCAAAATTCGAATTGCCCTCGTATTTAAAACATGTCTCTCTAGTTTCAAATCAGATAATGTTGATTTCTGATGCGTGCCCCTTACTCTGATCTCCCCAAAGAATGTTCAGTTTTCCCACTCCTCGAAGCTGCGATAGACGCCCTTCGAGAGGTATCGCTCCGAGGAGTCGGGGAACACGGTGGCGACCGTCTCGTGCGGCGCGTCGATCTCGCCGTCTCGGATCGCCCGCGCGACCCGCTTGGCCGCGATCGCGTTCGCGGCCGCGGAGGAGGCGACGAGCTGTCCCTCCTCGGCGGCGAGCCGCCCCATCTCCTCGTGGACGGCGCGGTCGGGGATCGACTGGATGTCGTCGACGAGGTCCGGGTCGAACAGCTCGTTCCGCTCGATGTCGTGGGTCCCGATCCCCTCGGTCTTGTACTCCTCGTGGGCAACGTCCTCGCCGAGGAACTCGCGGTACGCGGAGCCGGCGGGCTCGACGGCGACAACGTGGGTGTCGGGGTGTCGCTCGCGGAAGTAGCGGGCCATGCCCATCAGCGTCCCGCCGGTGCCGCAGCCGGCGACGACGGCGCCGACCTCCCCGTCGAGCGCGTCGCCGATCTCGGGGGCGGTCGTCGCGTAGTGCGCCTCGGCGTTGAGCGGGTTCGAGAACTGCTGGGGGACGACCGCGTCGTCGAGCTCCTCGGCGATCTCGTGGGCGCGGTCGATGGCGAACCCCATCCCGTCCTCGCTCGGCGTGTTGACCACCTCGGCGCCGAGCGCGCGCATGAGCTGCTGTTTCTCCACCGAGAACCGCTCGGGGACGACGAACACCGCGTTCAGCCCCAGCTGCTTGGCCGCGACCGCCAGCCCGATCCCGGTGTTGCCCGCCGTCGGCTCGACCACGGTGCCGCCCTTCCCCACGTCGCCGCGCTCGAGCATGCGTTCGAGCATGTACTTCCCGATGCGGTCCTTGATGCTCGCACCGGGGTTGAACGACTCCAGCTTCGCGTACACCGGCACCTCGTCGGGCGAGTCGTGCACCCGGACGAGCGGCGTCTCCCCGATCGTCTCCAACACCGACGACAGGGGCTCCCGATGGGTCGTCATATTCCCGCAATCGTTGCCGGCCCTTTTGCGTGTTTCCATGCCCGGCGCGGGTGCCCCGTCTCGTCGGCGACGGCGTGCGTTGCCGGGAACGGAGCGGGATCGAACAAACTTATGCCCCTCGTCCGGTTCCGAAGACGTATGAGCGAGACCGACGGGCAGGCGGACGTGACGGTCGTCCTTCCGGACGGATCAGAGCTGGACGTTCCGGCGGGGGCGACAGTCGAGGACGTCGCCTTCGAGATCGGTCCCGGGCTCGGTCGCGACACGGTCGCGGGGAAGATCGACGGCGAGCTCGTCGAGAAGCAGGCGACGGTCCACGACGGCGCGCGGATCGAGATCGTCACCGACCAGTCCGACGAGTACCTCACGGTGCTGCGCCACTCCGCGGCCCACGTCTTCGCCCAGGCCCTCCAGCGGCTCCACCCGGAGGCGACCCTGACCATCGGCCCCCCAACCGACGAGGGGTTCTACTACGACGTGACCGGCGTGGACCTCGACGAGGAGGACTTAGCCGCCATCGAAGACGAGATGGACGACATCATCGCGGCCGACTACGACATCGAGCGCGAGGTCCGGTCCCGCGAGGAGGCCAAGGAGATCTACGCCGACAACGAGTACAAACGCCAAATCCTCGACGACGAGGCCGACGAGGAGGAGGTCACCTTCTACGTGCAGGACGGCTGGCGGGACCTCTGTCAGGGCCCCCACGTCGAGTCGACGGGCGAGATCGGTGCGGTGACGCTGCTGAACATCTCCTCGTCGTACTGGCGCGGCGACGAGGACAACGACACGCTCACGCGCGTGAACGGGACGGCGTTCGCCTCCGAGGCCGACCTCGAGGACTTCCTCGAACGACGCGAGGAGGCCAAGGAGCGCGACCACCGGAAGATCGGGCGGGAGATGGACCTCTTCTCGATCCCGGACCACTCGCCGGGTGCCGCCCACTACCACCCGAACGGGATGCGGATCCGCCGGGAGCTGGAGGAGTACATCCGGACCAAAAACGACGAGCTGGGGTACGAGGAGGTGTGGACCCCGGAGCTCAACAAGGCCGAGCTGTGGAAGCCGACCGGCCACTACGACGCGTTCAAAGAGCAGGGCGAGATGTTCGCGTGGGAGCAGGACGAGACGGAGTACGGCCTGAAGCCGATGAACTGCGCGAACCACGCGCACATCTTCGCCGACTCGCAGCACTCTTACCGCGACCTCCCGCTGCGGTT
Organism: Halorubrum salipaludis; assembly: GCF_002286985.1. Classification (GTDB taxonomy): domain Archaea; phylum Halobacteriota; class Halobacteria; order Halobacteriales; family Haloferacaceae; genus Halorubrum; species Halorubrum salipaludis. Next base: position 277,297 of record NZ_NSKC01000002.1, read on the forward strand.
CTCCGAGTTCGGGACCGTCTACCGCAACGAGCAGTCCGGCGAGCTCTCCGGCCTGCTCCGCGTGCGCGGGCTCACGCAGGACGACGGGCACGCGTTCGTTCGCCCGGACCAGATCGAAGAGGAGATCCGCCAGACGCTGAGCGTCATCGAGGACATCTACTCGCAGTTCGGCCTGGAGATCATCTACAAGCTGGAGACGAAGGGCGACAACTCGGTCGGCAGCGACGAGATCTGGGAGCAGGCGACCGACGCGCTCCGCGGCGCCCTCGAGAGCGAGGGACTGGAGTACGACTTAGAGGCCGGTGAGGCCGCCTTCTACGGACCGAAGATCGGGCTCGACGCCCGTGACGCGATCGGCCGCGAGTGGACGATCGGCACGGTGCAGGCCGACTTCAACATCCCCCAGCGGCTCGACCTGACGTACGTCGGCGAGGACAACGAGGAGCACCACCCCGTGATGATCCACCGCGCGCTGCTCGGGAGCTTCGAGCGCTTCATGGGCGTGATGATCGAGCACTTCAAGGGGAACTTCCCGCTGTGGCTCGCGCCGACGCAGGTCCGCGTGCTCCCCGTCTCCGACGACACCCTCGGCTACGCCCACCGGGTGAAGAACGCGCTCGACGACGCCGGCCTCCGCGTCGAGGTCGAGGACCGCGACTGGACGGTCGGGCGCAAGATCCGGCAGGCCCACGACGACCGCCTCCCGTACATGGTGATCGTCGGGGGCGACGAGGAGGAGGTGGGGACCGTCTCGGTCCGCGACCGCTTCGAGAACGAGGCGAGCGGCGTCGAGCTCGACGCGTTCGTCGACCACCTCGTCGACGAGCGCGACGAGAAGCGGACGGAGCCGGACTTCGTCGACGCGGAGTGAACTCGCGGAGCCGGGCGTCCCGGCCCGCCTCTCGGGTTTCGTCGTACTTTTGCCGTTGGTCCGGGTAGGGTCTCGCATGAGTGACGCATCCGCGCTGACCGAGCGAGAGGACGCCCCCGACGTAGGTGAGCTGACGCCGCCGGACCGGACGCTGATGGGCCCCGGTCCGAGCGACGTTCACCCGCGCGTGCTCCAGGCGATGAGCACGCCGCTTGTCGGCCACCTCGACCCCTCGTTCGTCGAGATCATGGACGAGGTCCAGGAGCTGCTGCGGTACACGTTCCGGACGGACAACAAGTGGACGATCCCGGTGTCGGGGACCGGGTCGGCGTCCATGGAGGCGGCGATCGGCAACCTCGTCGAGCCGGGCGACACGATGTTAGTTCCGACGAACGGCTACTTCGGCGGGCGGATGAAGTCGATGGCCGAGCGCGCGGGCGGCGAGGTCGTCGAGGTGGAGGCGCCGTGGGGCGAGCCCCTCGACCCGGTCGACGTGGAGCGCGCGTTCGACGAACACCAGCCGGACGTGTTCGGCTTCGTTCACGCGGAGACCTCGACCGGGGTCCTCCAGCCGAACGTCCCCGAGCTGACCGGCATCGCGCACGACCACGACGCGCTCGTGATCGCCGACTCCGTCACGTCGCTCGGTGGCGTCGAACTGCGCGTCGACGAGTGGGGGATCGACGCGGCCTACTCCGGGCCGCAGAAGTGCCTCTCGTGCCCGCCGGGCGCGAGCCCGCTCACGCTCAGCGACCGCGCGATGGACAAGGTGCTCGACCGCGACGAGCAGCCCCGCTCGTGGTACCTCGACCTCTCCCTCCTTGAGGGGTACTGGGGCGACGACCGCTCGTATCACCACACCGCGCCGATCACGAACGTGTACGCGCTCCGCGAGGCGCTCCGCCTCGTCGCCGAGGAGGGGATCGAAGCGCGGTGGGCGCGCCACCGGGAGGTCGCCGGCGAGCTGAAGGCGGGCCTCCAGGAGCTGGGCTTAGAGATGAACGCGCCCGACGAGTACTGGCTTCCCAGCCTGAACGCCGTTCGGGTGCCCGACGGGATCGACGACGGCGCCGTCATCGACCACCTCCTCGCGGAGTACGACCTGGAGATCGCGTCCGGGCTCGGCGACCTGGAGGGCGACATCTGGCGGATCGGCTGTATGGGCCACTCCGCCCGCCGGAAGAACGTCGAGTACGTCCTCGCGGCGCTGGAGGACGCGCTGGCGGAACAGGGGTTCTGAGCGGTCGAAAGCGGCGCGGGACCGTCCGGCCCCACCCCCGACCGCCTGCCGAGTGATTTATCAGTGAGCGTCTCTCCCCTCGGTAGGGGTATGAACGATCTACGAACCGGACTGAGCTACGGGGACGTGCTGCTCGTCCCGCAGCGCTCGCCCGTCGACAGCCGGAGCGACGTGGACCTCTCGACGCGGCTCACGCCGGGCGTCGAACTGGAGACGCCGCTCGTCTCGGCGGCGATGGACACCGTCACGGAAGCGGAGCTGGCGATTGAGCTCTCCCGCGTCGGCGGGATCGGGGTCCTCCACCGATTCCTCACCGTCGACGAGCAGGCGACGCAGGTCGAAGCCGTGGCCGCGGCGGGCGAGCAGGTGGCCGCCGCGGTCGGCATTAACGAGGACTACATGGGCCGGAGCGCCGCGCTCGTCGACGCCGGCGTCGACGCGCTCGTCGTCGACGTGGCGCACGGCCACCTCGAACGGGCCCTCGCGGCGGTCGAGGAGATCGCCGAGGCGTTCCCGGAGACGGGTCTCGTCGCCGGCAACGTCGCGACGCCCGCGGGCGTCGAGGACCTGGCGGCCGCCGGTGCCGACTGCGTGAAGGTCGGGATCGGCCCGGGGTCGCACTGCACGACGCGGAAGGTCGCCGGGGCCGGCGTGCCGCAGCTGACCGCGGTCGACGACTGCGCGACGGCGGCGGAGGACCTCGACGTGACGATCTGCGCCGACGGCGGGATCCGCACCTCCGGCGACGCGGCGAAGGCGCTGATGGCAGGTGCCGACACCGTGATGCTCGGGAGCCTCTTCGCCGGCACGGAGGAGGCGCCCGGCGCGGTCGTCGAGGTCGACGGGACGCGGTACAAGCGGTCCCGGGGGATGGCGACCACCGCCGCCGCCGAGGACCGCGACGACAAGGGGGCGGACGTGGGCGCCGACGAGGGCGTCGAGGCGCTGACGCCGTACAAGGGACCGGTCGCGACGGTGGCCGAGGAGTTCTGTCAGGGGATCCGGTCGGGGCTCTCGTACTGCGGCGGCCACACGATCGAGCGCGCCCGCGACCGGGCCGAGTTCGTGCGCGTCGCGCCCGGCGCGAAGGAGCGTGAGGGGTTCCACACCGACGACGACTGGGAGGGGATCAGCGTGGACAGCGAGACGAAGCGCGTCGCCGACTCAGCCGGCGGGTCGGCGGCCGAGAGCGACGACTGACCGGCCGTTTCGGTGTCGGAGCGCGCAGATACACCGTGTGATTGTGTGACTAACTCGCGTGCGGTTTTTCACGGTGACGCGGGTCGTTCGAACCATGACCGACGCGTTCGGACGCGCGATCCGGGACCACCACCGCGGCGACCGGACCGGACCCCTCCGACAGGGCGACGGCGAGGAGACGCGCGACCACCCGATCGAGGCGTTCTACTTCGACGAGTTCGACCCGGAGAGCGACCCGGGCTCGTGGCTGGCGTCGCGGCTGGACGGGCCGCTCGTCGACCTCGGCGCCGGCGCGGGCCGGCACGCGCTGGCGTTTCAACAGCGGTTCGAGACGGTCGCGGTCGAGCCCAGCCCGGCGCTCGTCGAGACGATGCGCGACCGCGGCGTCGCGGACGCCCGCGAGGGCGACATGTTCGCGCTCCGGGACGCGTTCGAGCGGGACCGGTTCGCGTCGGCGCTCGCGATCGGCACGCAGGCCGGACTGGCCGGATCGATGCGGGGGCTCTCGGCGTTCCTCGGCGACCTCGCGTTCGTGACGACGCCCGGCGCGACCGCGGTGGTCGACTGCTACGCCCCGGCTCACCCCGAGGCCGCGGCCCTCCTCGGCTACCGCGAGGACCCGACGCCGGGGCTCGCGCACCGAGTCATGTGGTTCGCGTACGAGGGCGAGCGGGACCCGACGCTTCAGTTCCGGCTGTTCTCTCCGGACCGGCTCCGCGAGGCGGCCGTCGGGACCGGGTGGGAGATCGAGGCGATCGACCACGAGGGGACCGGGGAGGGGCCACATTACCGGGCGGCGCTCCGGAAGCGGTAGGGTGATCCCGCGGCGGAGACGAGGGGAGGGGTAACGCGCCCTACCACGCCGTCAGCGCCGCGCGCCCGTGGTCGTGCGCGAGGATCGCGAGGAACGCGAGGACGCCGGTGATCGCGAACGCGCCGCCGACGTAGAAGACGGAGGCCATGCTCACCTCGACCATCAGCCAGCCGGCGATGAGGGGGCCGGCGACGGAGCCCGGCCGCCAGACGAGCTCGCGGATGCCGAAGCTGGAGGCGACGCCGCCGTCGTCGGTGCCCTCGTCGGCGAACAGCGCCATGCTCGCGGGCTCGCGGAAGGAGTCGGCAACCCCGAGGAGTCCCGAGAAGGCGACAAGCGGGAGGTACGCGGCCGGGAGCGTTCCGAGCAGCGGCAGCGTCACGTCGGTTCCGACCGCGGTCCCGATCGCGGTCGAGAACGGAATGGCGACCGCGATCAGCCCGTAGGCGCCGCCGCCGGCGAAGACGAACAGGGACCGACCGTAGGCGTCCGAGAGCCGGCCGGTGAACAGCTGGCCGACCATGTTCGTCGCCTTCTCGGCGGTGACGGTGACCGCGATGGCGATGCCGGCCACGCCGAGGCCGCCGGCGGCCATCTCCGTGCCCGCGTAGATCGGAATCCACGTCCGCACCATCGTCACGGCGAAGGCGTACTGGGCACGGAAGCTCGTCATCGTGAGGATCCGTCGGTTCACGGCCAGGTCCGAGAACGGGAACCCCTCGACGCGGGTGTCGTCGTCGTCGAGGACGAGCCACGTGACGACCCAGGCCGCGACCATCAGCAGCGCGATGATCGTGAAGATGGGACCGAAGCCGAGCGCGTCGTATATCGCGCCGGCCGACAGCGAGCCGACGATCGACGCGGCGAAGGAGGCGGCGTTCGCCTTGCCGATCTTGTCGGCCCGCGTGCCCACGTCCGCGATCTGGCCGACCAGCGACAGCGTCATCAGCCCGGCGCCGGTGACCACGAGCCCCTGTAGGGCGCGGACCAGGATGAACGAGGCCGAGGAGTCGACGAGCGGGAAGAGGGCGTAGACGCCGGCGCCGACGCCGAGCACGCCGAGCAGGACCCGCCGCTTGTCGAAGCGGTCGCCGGCCCACGCCAGGGGGACGACGGCGACGGTCTGTGCGAGGGTGAACCCGGTGGTGTACATCCCGATGATGAATCCGGCCGAGACGGTGACGCCGAGCACCGTCGTCGCCTGCGGGTCGAGCGTGTTGATGTACGGGCCCAACAGGGTGACGAGCGTGATGAAGCCGAACCCCTCCGCGAACCGGGTCAGATAGAGCGCCCAGAACTGCGATCGTCTCGTCCCGTTGCCGGCGTCCGCGTTGCTTCCGTTGCCGGCGTCCGCGTTGGTCACACCGGATCGGTGCCCACCGCTTCAAAAGGGGTTTCGGTTCGAAGCGTCCTCAGGGCTCGGACCCGCGGAGCGGCCGGCGTCGGAGTTATGTCGCGCGCGAGTGAATCCGGACGCATGGGTGATCAGGCCTGCGACCGCCGGTTCTGCCCGGAGTGCGATCTCGCGGTGTCGTGCGCGAAAGAGGTATGTCCCGAGTGCGGGGCGCGGATCGAAGGCGTCGACGCCTGAGCCGGGAGGCCGTCGAGGCTTGTCCCCGGAGGCATGGACGCCTGAGCCGTGGGGACACGTCGGGACGCGGTTCGGAGCCGTCGGAGGCCGACCCTCGTCCTCGGCGTCCTCGCTTTTCGTCTCACTCCGCGGACGGGAGCACGAGCGTCACGGCCGTCCCCTCGCCGTCGACCCCGGGGCCGAACCGGATCTCGCCGCCGTACGCCTCCACGACCCACGCGACGATCCACAGGCCGACGCCGGTGTTGTGCCTGAGCTGCGTCACTTCTCGCTCGCCGGTGATCACCTCGCGGACCGTCGCCGGGATCCCCGGGCCGTCGTCGGCGACCGTCACCCGCGTAACTCCGGCGTCCGGGTCGCGGTCGGCGGTCACCTCGACCCGCGGCGCGTCGCCGGCGTGGTCGACCGCGTTCTCGACGAGATGATCGAGCGCCGTCGCGAAGCGGCCGTCGCCGCGGACGGCGATCCCGTCGGGGACTCTCGTCCGGATATCGGCGTTCGGTGCCCGCTCCGCGTGTCTCTCGACGACCTCGTCGGCCACGGGGCGGACGGCGATCGGGTCCGGGTCCGTGACGTACCCCTCCTCGACCACGCGCCGGATCGTCGCGGCGCCCTCGGCGACGTCGACCAGTCGCTTGCCGGTCGCCTCGATCCGCCGGGCGTGGTCGCGGATCGTCTCGTCGGCGGTTTGCGCGGCGATCTCGCCGGCGAAGCCGAACACGACGTTCAGCTCGTTCCGGAGGTTGTGCCGGAGGATCCGGTTGACGATCCGCACGTACTGCTCGCGGCGCTTCCGGTCGGTGATGTCGGTGTAGATGCCGAACGCGCGCCGCGTCCCGCTCGCCTCGTAGGTGAAGCCGCGGAAGAGGAACTCCCGCGGGCCGTCGACGGTCCGTCGCCGGATCTCCTCGGTGACGAAGCCGCGCTCGCGAAGCAGCGCGTCGAGCGATTCGGCGCCGAGCCCGCCGCGGCTCTCGTCGCCGCCCAGCCGCTCCTCGTCGATGTCGAGGGCGTCGATCGTCCGCCCCCGGAGGGCGGTCCCGTCGGCGCCGAACCGGTCCTCGAACGCCGGGTTGAGCCCGTCGATCACCGTCTCGTCGTCGTCGAGGACGACCTCGATCACCGGGTCCGGGATCCGGTCGAACAGCCGCTGGAAGCGGTCGCGCTCCGCGGACAGCTCCGTCCGAGTCCGGCGGAGGTCGGTGACGTCCGACAGCGACGCGACGACGCCGTTCGTGCGCCCCGACAGGGCGGACAGCCGCAGCTCGCCGTGTCTCGCGCGCGACTCCCCCTCGCGTCGGAGCGTCAGGTCGACCGTCCGCGTCGCGTCGTCCCGGCGCTCGCCGTCGACCGCCGGGCCAGACAGCGACGCGATCGCGTCGCCGAGCCGCTCCCCGTCCGGCCCGGAGACGAGCCCGTCGAGCCGCCGTCCCGCGATGCCGGGGCCGTCCGCCGTGCGGGGGTCTCCCGGGTCGCGACCTCGCCGTTCGCGGTCTCGCGAGCCGATCCCGAACCACGCCGCGAACGACGCGGTCGCGTACGTGACGACGCCGTCGTCGTCGAGGACGCACACCATGTCGTCGACGTTCTTCAGGGCGTCCTCGTAGGTGTGAAGCCGCCGGCGGCGCTCGTTGGCGTCCATGGTGGCGACCGCGTTCGTCGCCAGCAGCTCGAGGACGGTGACGTCGCTCTCGTCGAAGGCGTGCGACTCGACGGACCCGACGATGAACACGCCGTGACTCCCGAGCGGGACGGCGACGAACGAGCGCATCCCGTGGTACTCCCGGTCGTCGTCTCCCGCCGACAGATCGTCTCTCGCCGGTCCCTCACCCCCCGCCGCGAGGTCGTCGCACACCCGGGTCTCTCCCCGCTCGAACACCCGTCCGGTGATCCCCTCGCCGGGGGGACGCGGCCCGCGGGAGGCGGCGAACTGCTCGCCGACCCCGTCGCTCGTGACGGCGAGCCGGAGCAGCCCGGCGTCGGGGTCGAACAGGCGCACGCCGCTTATCTGGTGGTCGAGGACCTCGTCGGCGGCCTCGACCAGCCGCCCCGCGACCCCCTCGGCGTCCCCCTCGCGCTGGATCCGCTCGACGGTGCCGAGGAGGCGTTCGAGCGTTCGCTCGCGGCGCTTCCGCTCCGAGGCGTCCGCGAAGAACACCGACAGCCCGTCCGGCGACGGGTACGCGGTCACCTCGGTCCACAGGTCCAGCGGCTCGTAATGCGCATCGAAGGAGACCGACTCCTGGGTCGCCATCGCCCGGCGGTAGCGCCCCTCGTACTCCGCTCCGAGCGCCGCCGGGAACTCCGTCCAGACGTCCTCGCCGATCAGCGCGTCGGGATCGCGGTCGAGCAGCGCGGCCGCCTTCCCGTTGACGTAGGTGAACCGCCAGTCGGCGTCGAGCGCGAAGAACGCGTCGTCGATGCGCTCTAAGGTGTTCTCGAACCGCTCGACCGCGGCCTCGCGTTCCTCGAGCGCCCTCTGCCGTTCGAGCGCCCGACCGAGCCACGCCGCGAGCAGCTCGACGAACGTCCGCTCCGACTCGTCGAACGGTCGGTCGCGACGCTCCGGGTCGAGGAAACACAGCGACCCGAACACCTCGCCGTCGACGACGACGCGCCCGCCGACGTAGCTGCCGAACCCGAAGCGCTCGTAGGCCGGATCGCTGCCCAGCCCGGCGGCCTCGGGGTCGGTGAACGCGACCACGCCCTCACCGCCGCCGTCGTCCGTATCGCCTCCGGCTCCGCGGTCGCCCCGTATCGTCCGCCGGCAGTACGTCAGCTCCAGCGGGATCGATCCGTCGTCGTCGAGGGCGGTCGCCGAGAGCGACTCCAGGAGTCCCGCCCCGTCGCGGTACTGCCGGAGCCGGAGCCGGTCGCCGTCGACCCGGGAGGAGTAACCGATCGACAGTCCGAGGTGGTCGCGGCCGAGGTCCAGCAGCGCGTCGACCTTCTCCTCGAGGTCGGTTCCGCGGTCCGAGACGATCCGGACGAACGGCTCGAGGAACCCGTCGCCGCGGTCGGCGGTCTGGGAGCGCTCCCTTCGATCGGCGGCCCCAACCCGGTCCGCGAGGGTCTCGCCGTCGGCCGCGAGCCGCCGGCCGGAGACGTATTCCACGCCCAGGCGGCTCGCGTCGATCGCGGCGTCGGGATCGTCGCGGACGGAGTACGCGAGGATCCGCGCGTTCGGATAGCGCTCGCGGATCGTCTCGATCCTCACGGGCGCAGTTGCACGGCCGGCGCCGTGAGCCTCGCTGCCGTCGGAGGCGTCGCTTCCGCCGCGGTCGCTCTCGGCTCCGCCGTCCGACTCGGCGGCGCCTCGCAGGCGAACGATGACGACGGGCGGATCAGCGTCGACCCCTCGCTCGGCCGGCTCCCGGATCGTCTGCGTCCCCTCGGGGAGCGCCCCCCACGCGGCGTCCACCGGCTCGCCGACGTGAACTGACGGTTCCTCAGGTGTCATACCCCTCGCCCGCGGATCGGTGCGCACGAGCGGTCGGCCGTCCGCGGAGCGTCCTCCGCACCGGACGCACCGGTCGCCGCCGGCACCCGTTCGGTCCTGTCACTCACGCGACTACGACCGCCGTTATAATAACCGTTCGCTCGAATTCTCAGGGCAGACAAACTCGATTTTGAGATGCGAGGAGACGGGATATATTACCGAACAAACATATCTGCTATCGGTTCCGGATCGATCCGATTGCCGTCACGCGATTTACGCGACTCGGGATTTGTCGGTACAGGAGCGGGCCGGGCGCGATTGTGAACGACGAGAAGACGATCGCTCGCTACGCTCGCGCTGCGACTTCTCTACTTCAAATCGCTTCCGTCAGGTTCCGTCACCGCATCGCTGTCGCTCTGCGGTTTGGAACACGGGCCGGGCGCGATTTGAACACGCGACCGACGGATTAAGAGTCCGTCGCTCTCCCTAACTGAGCTACCGGCCCTCATCCAACCGTATCCCCGTCGACGTAAAAGGCCTTTTCATTCGCCGGCGCGGGTCGCGTCTTCCGGTCAAAAATTCGACCGAAGAAGCCGGGATAACCGGATGGTGTAGTCGCGCCCATGGGAAACCGTTATCAACGCCCGTTGTGTATCACATGTCGTATGTCAGACAACCCAATCAGCGAACGGATCGACCGGCGGACGCTCCTCCGCGGGGCGGCCGCGGCCGGCGTCGTCGGCATCGCCGGCTGTTCGGATAACGGTGGCGACGGCTCCGACGGATCCGACGGCGAAGACGGCAGCGACGGAATGGACGGCGACGACGGCTCCGACGGATCCGACGGCGAAGACGGCGGGAGCAACGACGTCATCCGCTGGCACGCCGGCGGCACGGGCGGGACCTACTTCCCGCTGTCCGGCGAGTTCGAGGGGATCATCGAGGACAACACCGACTACCCGGTCGAGGTCTCCTCGACGGGCGCGTCGGTCGAGAACGTCGGCAGCCTCGGAAACGGCGACGCCGACTTCGCGCTCATCCAGAACGACGTCGCCTACTTCGCCCGCAACGGCGAGGGGCTCGACGCGTTCGACGGTTCTCCGGTCGAAAACCTCCGCGGCGTCGCGACGCTGTACCCGGAGACGATCCACGTCCTCCTCAACCCCGAGTCGGACGTGAGCTCGCTGTCCGACCTCGAGGGCATGCGCGTCAACACCGGCGACCTCGGCAGCGGGACGCAGGTGAACGCGCTCCAGATCCTCGAGTCGGCGGCCGGCCTCACGACCGACGACTTCGACGAGCAGAACACCGACTTCACGCAGGCGGCCAACCAGCTCCGCGACGGCGACGTCGACGCGGCGTTCGTCGTCGGCGGGTGGCCCGTCGGCGCGGTCGAAGAGCTCGCGACGACCACGGACGTTGAGATCCTCAACATGTCCGACGAGGAGCGGCAGGCGGCCCGCGACGACGCCTCGTGGTTCGCGGACGACACGATCCCCGGCGGCACCTACGAGGGCATCGACGAGGACGTCGACACCGTCTCCGTGCAGGCGATGATCGCGACGCGGTCCGAGTACTCCGCCGACGCGGTCGAGGCGGTCACCGAGGCCATCTTCGAGAACCTCGGCGAGCTGTCGATCAAGACGGACTTCATCAGCGCCGACTCCGCGCAGGACGGGATGTCGATCGAGCTGCACGAGGGCGCGGCCCGCTACTTCGAGTAACGTGGCGCTCCGGTCGCGACTCCCGTCGGGTCGGCGCGGAACCGCCCTGGCCGCGGTCGCCCTCGTGGCGGTCCTCGCGGCCACCACGGGGGCGGCGTTCGCCGTGGGGGCGGTCGACACCGTCGCCGGCGGCCCGACGCTGGTCGTGACCGACGAGCGCGGCACCGAGCTGGTGACGGCCCCGGTCTCCGACGAGACCGAGATCGTCATCGAGTATACGCACAGCGTCGAGAAGACGACCGTCCGCGACGTGTACGCCCCGAGAGACGGTGAGCTGGTGATGACTCGAATGGAGTTCAGCTCGTTCGGGGCCGGGCTCCCGTCGCAGGCGGACGTGACGGAGCGCGACGGCCGGTACGTCTTTGAGCCCCCGTCCGAATCGTACGCGACGCTGCACCTCAAGACGGGCACCGTCGCCGATCACGACCTGATCGTCGGCGACGAGCGGTACGACATCGCGGGGATGACCGACGGCGGCGCGGTCGATCTGACGGTCGAGCGGCGGGTGGCGCCGGGGCTGTAGCCGTCGTCGCACCCGCCGGGCGCGGAGACCGAGGCGAGACAGGACACGAGAGGGTGACACAACTGTGACGACGAACACATCAGACGGGATCGAACCGGACGCGGAAGGAACCGAAGCGGCCGACCAGGTATTCGAGGAGATCGACAACCGACGCTCGCTGACGGGCGTCGCGCTGGTCGCCGTCGCGCTCGTCGGGATCGCCTTCTCGGCGTACCAGCTGTGGCTCGGCGCCAGGGGGTTCGTCTTCGAGTTCACGATCCCGGGGCTCACCACGGTGCGGCTCGGCTCGCTCTCCTCGCTGCAGGTGCGCGCGATCCACGTCAACTTCGCGCTCGTGATGGCGTTCCTCCTCTTCCCGGGATCGACAGGCAACGGGGCGATCACGGGGCGGCTCGCCGCGCTCCCCTCGATCGCACGGGACCGGTTTGGCGACTCGCCGGTGACGAGAGCCGCCGAGGGGATCCGCCGAGGGATCTGGTGGCTGTTCGTCGACGAGGAGTCGACTCGGATCGCGCCGTCGGACCTCGCGTTGGTCCTCCTGTCGACGTTCCCGACCGCCTACTACCTCACCCAGTACGACGAGATCACGGACATCATCCGGGTCCGGGGACTCGCCGGCGCCGGCACGCTCGGCGAGGTCGTCCCGTGGCTCTCGGCCGCGGAGGTCGGCTTCCTCGCCGAGTACAGCCTCGCGTACCTGATGGGCGTGCTCGCCATCCTGCTCGTGTTGGAGGCGACGCGACGGGCGCTCGGCCTGCTGCTCACGCTGCTCGTGAGCCTCTTCCTCCTGTACGCCAAGTACGGGTACCTCCTGCCGCGCGACCTGCCGGTGGCGCAGACGTTCGCCACCTCCGAGCTGCGGTGGAACCAGATCGTCCAGAACCTCTGGTACACGGTCGAGGGGATCTTGGGCGTCCCCGTCGGCGTCTCCGTGCGGTTCATCTACATCTTCATCCTGTTCGGGGCGTTCCTAGAGATGTCCGGCGCCGGGAAGTGGTTCATCGACCTCGCGTACTCGATCACGGGCACCCGGAAGGGCGGTCCGGCGAAGGCGAGTGTCGTCGCCTCCGGGTTCATGGGGATGCTCTCCGGCTCCTCAGTCGCGAACACGGTGACCACCGGGGCGCTGACGATCCCCCTGATGAAACGCTCCGGCTACTCGCCTGAGTTCTCCGGCGCGGTGGAGTCGTCCGTCTCCTCCGGCGGGCAGATCCTCCCGCCGGTGATGGGAGCGGCCGCGTTCCTCATCGTCGAGTACACGGGGACGCCGTTCCGCGACGTGGTCATCGCCGCGACGCTGCCGGCCATCGCCTTCTTCTTCGGGATGTGGGTGATGGTCCACTTCGAGGCCGCCAAACACGGGATCGGCGGGCTGAGCCGGTCCGATCTGCTCGATCTGGGACCGCACATGCGGCGCGGGTGGTTCTACCTCGTCCCGCTCGGGCTCCTCCTGTACTACCTCGTGATCGCCCGGCTCTCCGTGGGCCGCGCCGGGTGGCTCACGATCATCGCGACCGTGGCGCTCATCTCGATGGTCGCCGCCTACAACGAGCGGACGGGTCCGTACCTCGTCGGCGCCGTCGCGGCCGGCTACGCCCTGTTCGCCATCTCGCTGGCCTCGCTCGGGGTGACGCCGATCGAGCTGGCGTACGGCGCCGACGCCGCCGAGTACGGCGTGACGGGAGCCCTCGGCGAGGCGCTCTCCTCCCTGCCGACGATCATCACGGCGATCAGCGTCGCCTTCCTCCTCGCCGACCCGCGCGGGGACGCGCCCCTGCTCGACCTCGACGACGACGTGGTCGACGCGGCGACCTGGTTCGACGATCGGACCGGCTTCGAGGTCGCATCGTCGCGGGCGGGACAGTTCGGATCGTTCGTGCTGAAGGCGATGGACTCCGGCGCGAAGACCGCGACCATCGTGGTCGTCGCGGTCGCCGCCGCCGGGATCATCCCCGGCGTCATCGGGATCACCGGGCTCGGCGGGAGCCTCCGTGCGCTCATCATCAGCGTGAGCGGCGGGTCGCTCGTCCTCCTGTTGATCCTCGCCGGACTCGCGGCCGTGATCGTCGGCATGGGAATGCCAACGACGGTGATGTACATCATCATCGTCGTGCTGCTCGGTCCCGTCCTCCCCGAGTTCGGGATCGCGATCTTGGCGGTCCACCTGTTCGTCCTCTACCTCGGGCTGATGGCCGACGTGACCCCGCCCGTGATGGTCGCCGCGTACGCGGCGGCCGGCATCGCGAAGTCCGACCCCTTCGAGACCGGGAAACAGGCGTTCCTCCTCTCGCTGAACAAGATCCTCGTTCCGTTCGCGTTCGTGTTCTCCCCCGGGATCCTGCTGCTCCGCACGACCGACGGGCAGGGATCGATCCTGACCGGTGCCGACGTCTCCGACCTCGGCTTCTTCCTACCGGAGGTCGTTGCGCCGGTCGTCGCGGTGTTCGCCGGCGTGTACGCGCTCGGCGTCGCGATCATCGGCTACTACCACACGGACGTGCGGGCCGGGGCGCGCGTCTCGCTCATCGCGGCCGCGGTGTTGCTGTCGGTCCCCGGCATGGTGCTGTTGCCGGCCAGCGCCGCGTTCGGGCTCGTCGGGATCGACGTCGCGCTGTACTCGGTCACCAACGAGCTCGTCGCCCGCGGCGTCGGCGGCGCGCTGCTCGTGGTCGGCCTCGTCCGCAACCGCCGGCGGGCGGGCGGCGAGGAGGGAGACGACGCCGGGTCGGACCGGCGCGAGCGGCCGGACTCTCAGACGGCGGCCTCGCAGTAGGTCCGGGCCCCCGCGCGGAGAGCGCACTCGTTAAGTGTCGTCCCGCGGAAATCACGGGCAATGAGTAGTGGGGCATCCGGATCGGCGCGAACGCGATACGCCATCCTCGGCTGTGGGAGCGTCGGGCACGCCGTCGCGGAGGACCTGACCGGCCGCGGCAAGGACGTGCTCATCCTCGACCGCGACGAGAGCCGCGTCGAGGCGCTCCGCGACCAGGACCTCAACGCCCGCGTGCAGGACATCGCCGACCCGGACGTGATCGAGGCGCTCGACGACCGGGACATCGTGTTAATCTTAGCGAGCGACGTCGAGGCCAACAAGGCGGCCGTCTCGGCGGTGCGCGACACCGGCGGCGACCACTACGTCGTCGTCCGCGCCTCGGACCCCGTCAGCGAGGACGAGCTGCGCGAGCGCGGCGCCGACGTGGTGATCAACCCCTCGACGGTGATCGCCGACAGCGCGCTCCAGTCGCTCGAGACCGGCGAGCTGGAGTACATGGCGCGCCAGCTCGCGGAGATAATCGAGGGCGGCGACGGGCGGATGGCAATCTTGACCCACGACAACCCGGAGCCGGACTCAATCGCGTCGGCGACCGCGCTCCAGGCCATTGCCGGCGCGTTCGGCGTCGACGCCGATATCCTCTACACCGGCGACGTGGGCCACCAGGAGAACCGGGCGTTCGTCAACCTTCTCGGGATCGACCTGGTGGCGCGCTCGGAGGCGCCCGACCTCTCGGAGTACGGGACGGTCGCCGCGGTCGACCTGGCGAAGTCCGCCGAGGACGGCTTCGACTTCGACGTCGACATCGACATCTACCTCGACCACCTGGAGGCGGAGGTCCCCTTCGACGCCCGGTTCGTCGACGTGCGGACCAACGTCTCCTCGACGTCGACGATCCTCACGAAGTACCTCCAGGAGTTCGACCAGTCGCCGACGGAGGCGGTCGCGACCGCGCTCCTCTACGGGATCCGCGCCGAGACGCTCGACTTCAAGCGGGACACGACGCCCGCGGACCTGACGGCGGCCGCCTACCTCCACCCGTTCGCGAACCACGACACGCTCGAGCAGGTGGAGTCGCCGTCGATGAGCCCCGAGACGCTGGACGTGCTCGCAGAGGCGATCCAGAACCGCGAGGTGCAGGGGAGCCACCTGTTCTCGACGGCGGGGTTCATCAGGGACCGCGAGGCGCTCGCCCAGGCGGCCCAACACCTCCTCAACCTGGAGGGGATCACGACGACGGCCGTGTTGGGGATCGCCGACGACACCATCTACCTCGCGGCGCGCTCGAAGGACATCCGGCTGAACATCGGCAACGTCCTCGACGAGGCGTTCTCCGAGATGGGCGACGCCGCGGGCCACTCGACGCAGGGATCGTTAGAGATCCCGCTCGGCATCTTCACCGGGATCCAGTCGAGCGGCGACAACCGCGACACGCTGCTCCACCTCACCGAGGAGGCCGTCCGCCGGAAGCTGTTCGACGCGCTCGGCGTCGAGGGCGGCGGCGAGGGCGGCAACGGGTCGTGATCGGATCGCCGGAGCGATTTTCTTCCCCCGGGCCGTAATCGGAGCCAACAGGGACTCCAAGCATGTACGTCCCCGAGGACCCCCCGGAGACCTGTCCCGCCTGCGGCGACCCGTACGCGTCGGTGTCGCGACACGACGACGGGTTCGTCGTCAACTTACTCGACAACGAGCGGTACCGACGCGTGTGTTTCCACCCGGTCGACCCGGACGCCGACCCGGGGGCCGCGTTCGACTGCTTCCACCACACGCACCGACAAGCCGGGAGCTCCGCGGGGGAGTGACGGGGGAGAAAATCGGCATCGAAGGCCGAGCGCCCGGCGATCGATGACGCCGCGTTAGAACTCGTCGCCCTCGGTGATCGAGGTGTACGAGCCGATCAGCGCGCCGGAGAGGTCCACGTTCTCCAGGGTGACGCCCTCGTCGAGCACGGAGTTTCGGATCTTCGAGTCCGTGATCGTCGCGTCCGGGAAGACGACGGTGCGTTCGAGCGTTGAGTCGGTGACGGTCGCGCCCGACATGACGTGGACCACGTCGCCGAGCTCGGAGTTCTCGACGGTGGCGTCGTCGGCGACGAGCGTGCCGCCCTCCAGGGCGTACTCCACCGCGTCGAGGTAGCTGGCGGCGGTGCCGATGTCGAACCACGCGCCGTCGAAGGTGAACGCGTGGACCGCGCCGCGCTCTTGGAGCCACTGGAGGAACCAGCCCGGCTCGTCGGGGTTGTTCCCGTCTTCCAGGTACGTCGAGAGGTCCGGCAGCGTCTCGGCGGGGAACGCGTAGCAGGCGATGGAGACGAGCGTGCTCTTCGGATCGTCGGGCTTCTCTTGGAAGTTCACGACCTCGTCGCCGTCGAGCTCGACGAGCCCGTACGACTTGGCTCGCTCGCGGTCCTCGACGTCGTAGGCGGCCAGCGTCGGCGTCCCCTTCGACTCGAAGAAGTCGGCGAACTCGCCCAGATCGAAGCTGATCATGTTGTCGCCGGCGACGACGATCAGGTCGTCGTCGACGCCCTCGCGCTCGACGAGCTGGGCGAGCGCCCCGACGACGCCGAACTTCTCGTCCTCCTCGACGGTCTCCTCGACCGAGAGGGTCGGCTTCTCGAACGGGCTGTCGGCGATGTACTCCGCGAACGTGTCGGCGAAGCGCTCGTTCGTCGAGACGAACACCTCGTCGACGCGGTCGTCGGCCTCGAGGTCCTCGAAGATCTCGTCGATGACGGTGTTCTCGCCGACCGGCAGGAACATCTTCGGCCGGGTCTCGGTGATCGGCCAGAGCCTGGTCGCATACCCCCCAGCGAGTACGACTGCTTTCATACGGGTCTCGTCTCACCCCGGTGCCATACTTCTTGTGCTCCTGTCAACGGTCGAAAACCGGAGTGAAGTGGCGATCGCGACGATCGCTGGCGGGGGGCGCGACCCTACTCGCTCAGCCGGTCGGTGTCGATGGTGACGCCGGGCGGCGTGACGATCAGGAAGCCGCGGAAGTGCATCAGCTCGCCGCCCATGTCCTTGACCTCGCGCGCGAACCCCGCGGCCAGCTCGTTGAGGTCGCCGTCGACGGACAACACGAGGGTGTTCCCGTAGTCGACGCTGCGGACCCACTCGTCGGGGTCGGTCGTCCCGTCAAGGACGCCGAGGACGACGTCGCCGGCGGCCGCGAACGCCTCGTCCATCTGCTCTTCGGCGTCGCGTAGATCGAGGTCCCAGTCGCTCATACCTCAGGGTCGCGAGGCGGCGGCAAAAACGTTCGGACGCGTTCACGTCACCCCCGGCGGCCCGGCGGCACGAGAGCCGGGCCGGCCCGCCGCGGAACTCCCCTTCGCCGCCCGCCGGTTTCCCCTCTCGGTGCGGTTAAGTGCGCTCCGACCGGATCGGCGGTATGGAACACACGCGACGGTCCCTGCTCGCGGGGGCCGCGGCGGCCGGCGTCGTCGGCGCGGCCGGCTGTCTCGGCGGCGGAAGCGGCGGCGGTGGCGGCGGAACCGGCGACGGAAGCAGCGACGGGGGCAGCGACGGCGATGACGGCCTCGACCTCGGCGGCGTCGACCTCGATCCCGGCCAGTACGACTGCGACCTGACCGAGCCGGAGGGCCCGGACCTCGGCTACCGGCCGACCCTCGGCGACCCCGACGCCGACGTGGTCGTGCAGGCGTTCGAAGACTTCACGTGTCCGCACTGCGCGACCTACAAGCTGGAGGAGTTCCCGACGGTCCGCGAAGAGTACGTCGATCCCGGCGAGGTCCGGTACGAGCAGTGGGACTTCCCGATCCCCGTCGACGAGCGGTGGGCGGTCCCCGTCGCCAGCGCGGCCCGCGGGGTCGGCGACCGGGAGGGAGACGAGGCGTACTTCGAGTTCTCGTCGGCCGTCTACGAATCGCAGGGGAGCTACAGCGGAGAGGCGATCGGCGCCGCCGCGGAGACCGCCGGCGCGGACCCCTGCGCGGCCATCGCCGACGCGCGGTTCGCGGCGTACGGGGAGGCCTCCGCGAGCGACCGGAGCGAGGGGGTGTCGATGGGGCTCAGGGGGACGCCGACGATCTTCGTGAACGGCGAGGCGGTCGACGGGGCCGACGCGGACGCCATCGCGGCGGCGATCGAGTCGGCGCTGTAGGCGGGCACACGCCGCGTCAGTCGCGGTTCGGCCCGAGCGTCGGCCTTTTGAGCGTCCGGCGCGTTTTATAAGTAGATGACGGGGGACGACCGCGGCGACCGGCGGCGGCTGGGCGCCGTCGTGCTCGCCGTGCTGATCTCGCAGGTGCTCCTGTACCCGGGAGTGCCGGGCCTCGTGGTCGCGCTCGGCGCCCCCGCCGGCATCGACGCCGGGATGTGGTTCCTCGTCGCGGAGTTCGGCGCGTTCGTCTCCTTCGCGGTCGTCTGGGGCGCCGCCAGCGACGCGCTCGGGCGGCGGGCGCCGCTGATCGTCGCCGGCGCCGTCGGCGGCGCGGCCTCGTACGTCGCGCTCGCCGCGGTCCCCGAGCTCGGGTTCGGCTTCCGGGCGGCGCTCGCGGTCCGAGTCGTCGGCGGCGCGCTCACCATCGGCGCCTTCTCGCTGGCGATCACCTCGCTGATGGATCTGGAGGGCGGCAACGGCCGCAACATGGGGACCGCCGGCGTCGCGATCGGGCTCGGCGCGGCGGTCGGATCGGTCGTGGGCGGGACGCTCGCCGACATAAACGCCTTCTACCCCGTCTACGCCGGCGCCGCGGTGCTGGCGGGGTCGGGACTGATCGCGGCCACCGTCGACGACCGGGTCGTCGCCGGAGGGGAACGCCCCGAAGACGACGTGGGCTTCCGCGACGTGCTCGCCCGGGCGCGGACGACCCGGGGACTCATGGTCCCGCTCGCGTTCGGCTTCGTCGACCGACTCACGGCCGGCTTCTTCGCCCTGGTCGGCGTCTACTACTTCCAGGACCCCGAGACGTTCGGCCTCTCCGCCGGGGCGGCGGGCGCGACGCTCGCGCTGTTCTTCGTCCCCTTCGCGGTGTTACAGGCCCCGTTCGGCTCGCTGTCGGACCGGGTCGGGCGCTTCCTCCCGGTCGTGTTCGGCTCGGTCGCGTACGGGATCGTGACGATCGGTGTCGGCGCGGCGCCGATCTATCCCCTCGCGGCCGCGCTCATGGTGTTCGTCGGCGTCTGCGGCGCGCTGATGGCGCCGGCGACGATGGCGCTCGTCACGGATCTGGTCGAGCCGGAAGCCCGCGGCGCGGCGATGGGGCTGTTCAACGTGTTCGGCTCGCTCGGCTTCCTCGCCGGCTTCCTCATCGGCGGGAGCGCGACCGACGCGTTCGGCTACACGCCGGCGTTCCTCGCGGTCGGCGGCCTCGAACTCGCCATCGCGCTGGCGCTGTTCCCGGCCGTCAAAGCGATCGCGCCCGGCGGTGGCCTCCTCGGGCTCGGCGGCGGGACCGGCCGGTCGCCGTCGGAGTGAGCCCGATCGCGAGCGGAACGAGGGCCGTGCCACCCGGCCGAGTCGAGTCCTTTTAAGGCGCTCGCCCCCTCCGTACGGACGACAGATGGACCTCCTCGTGGTGGGCGCCGGCGAGATCGGCCGCTGGATCGCCGACACGGTGTCGGCCGACGAGTCGCCGGTCGACGCGACCGTCTCCTTCGCCGACAGGGACCCCGACGTGGCCGCCGACGCGGCCGCGCCGCGCGGCGCGGAGACGGTCCCGACCGACGGCGACACCGCCCACGACGCGGTGTGTCTCGCGGTGCCGATGTCGGCCGTCCCCGCCGCCGTCGAGGCGTACGCCCCCCGCGCGGAGCGGGCGATCCTCGACGTCTCCGGGGAGATGACCGACGCGGTCGCGGCGATGCGCGAGCACGCCCCGGGGCTCGAACGCGCGAGCTACCACCCGCTGTTCGCCCCGCCGCGCGTCCCCGGCAACGTCGCCGCGGTCGTCGACGAGGGCGGCCCGGTCGTCGAGGGGATCGCGGCGGCGATCGAGGCCGGCGGCAACGAGGTGTTCGAGACGACGCCCGCGGAGCACGACGACGCGATGGAGACGGTGCAGGCCGGCGCGCACGCGGCCGTGCTCGCGTGGCGGCTCGCGGGCGACGACGTGCGCGAGGAGTTCCACACCCCGGTCTCCGCCGCGCTCGACGACATCGCCGACACCGTCACCGAGGGGTCGCCCGCGGTGTACGCCGAGATACAGCGCGCCTTCGACGGGGCCGACGACGTTGCCGCGGCGGCCCGCGAGATCGCCGACGCCGACCCGGAGGCGTTCGCCGACCTGTACGAGGCGGCCCGCGGCGACCGCGAGGAACGCGAGCGACACGAGTGAGCAGAGGCCGAGCGACACGAGTGAGCCGACCGACCACCCAGTGATTTCATGATAGACAGAGCAGCCGTCCGGAACAACGCCAACTACCTGCGCAACGTCAGACCGATCGACCCCGAGGAGATCGCGGAGTACATCGAGGGCGGCGCCCACCCCGCGGTCGTCCGCGAGACGCTCCGCGAGGAGGCGTTCGACCTCCGACTCCGCGAGCGCGAGGACGGCGCGTTCGAGCCGGTCCCCGACGAGCCCGTCGCGGCGCCCGGCTGGGCGCCGACGGCGTTCCCCGAGGAGTACTCGTTCGCCCTCGAAGACCTGCTCGTCCGCGAGTTCGGCGCGAACTGGCACCGCGGGGAGTCCGGCGCGGAGCTGCGCGAGGCCGTGCGCCGGCTGAAGGACGACTACCTCTACGGCAACGATGTGGCGTACGACCGCGTCGCGGCGCTCGGCTACGCGATCTACCACCTGCCGGCCTACTACGCGACGATCGGCTACGTCCTCGACGACCTCGTCGAGAACGGGCTGCTCGACCGGACTCTCCGCGTCCTCGACGTGGGCGCGGGCGTCGGCGGCCCCGCCTTAGGACTCCACGACTACCTCCCCGACGACGCCGTCGTCGACTACCACGCCGTCGAACCGAGCGCGGCCGCCGACGTGCTCGACCACGTGCTCGGCGAGACCGGCCGGAACTTCCGGCCGACGATCCACGAGGCGACGGCCGAGTCGTTCCTCGGGACCGACGGCGGCGGCGGACCGGAGGGCGGGGACGCGGCGGCGCGCGACGCAGTCCCCGAGGAGTTCGATCTGGTCGTGTTCGGGAACGTCCTCTCGGAGCTCGACGACCCGGTGGCGGTCGTCGAGGCCGCGCTCGGCCGGCTCGCGGACGACGGGAGCGTCGTCGCGTTCGCGCCCGCCGACCGCAACACCGCCATGGGGCTCCGGGACGTGGAGCGCGCGGTCGCGACCCCCGAGAGCGGGGTGTCGGCGTACGCGCCCGCGCTCCGGCTCTGGCCGAACGCGACGCCCTCGGACGGCGGGTGGTCGTTCGACGTGGCCGACGACCTCGAGGTCCCGCCGTTCCAGCGCCGACTCGACGAGGCGGCCGAGCGCGGCTCCGGCGACGAGCCGGGCGAGTTCGTCAACGTCGACGTGCAGTTCGCGTACGCAATCTTGCGCCCCGACGGAAAACGGCGGGTGGACGTTCAGGCGACCGCCGACCGCTGTGCGCGCATGGCCGACTCCGAGGACCACGTTACCGACCGCGTGAACTACCTCGCCGTGAAGCTGAGCCACGACCTGAGCGACGGCGACAACGCCCTCTACCGCGTCGGCGACGGCTCGCAGGCGGTCGACCACTACCTCGTCTGCACGCGAGAGACCGTCCTCAACGACGACCTTCGGGCGGCCGACTACGGTTCCGTGGTCTTCGTCGAGAACGGGCTCGTGCTCTGGAACGACGACGAGGGGGCGTACAACGTGGTCGTCGACGACGAGACGGTCGTCGACTTGGTCGCGCCCTGACCGGGCCGCGGCCCTCCGATCGCGGAGGAGCCTCGAACCGGGGTCACGGTCGACTGCTCGCGGTCAACCCGTTTCCGCCGACCTCGTCGCGGACGACGAGGTAAAGCGTCCAGACCACGACGCCGCCCAGAAGCGCGGCGATCGTCCACGCGAGCACGTGGCCGCTGTTTCGCTCCACCGCGTCGAGATAGATGATCAGGGAGGCGCACACCGCCGCGACGGCCGCCACCGCGGCGAGGAGGAGGACGACGATCAGTTCCGCGCCGCCGGGAACGCCGACTTGGAGGACGGAGGGCATCACTCCTCGTTTACCTAACAGAAATATAAAGATTACCTCCAGCGGACACGTTGTGGGGCCATCACCCCACCGGCTCGATCAGCTCCGGCGCGTCGACGCCCGGCGAGTTCACGCGCGTCGAGACCGAATACGCCGTCATCTCGTCGGCCAGATACGGGTCGAGCAGCGCGGCGGCCTCGTCGGGGTCGCCCCGGAGCCACGTCTCCTCTTCGCTCGGATCGAGGATCACCGCCATCCGGTGATGGAGGTCGTCGACGAGCGCGTTCGGCTCGGTCGTGACGATCGTGAACGTCTCTACGGGCCCGGCGTCGCCGTCCTCGCCGCCTTCGCCCGCGCCGCCGCCGAACGCGCTGAGCCCCGTCTGCGTCGTCTCCGGCTCGGGCGGCTCCCACCGCTCGTAGAGCCCCGCCATCGCGAACGGGCGGTCGTCCTCGAAGGCGACGCGGTAGGGGGTCTTCCCGGCGCCGCTGCCGGCGTCTCTATCGTCGCCTCGCCGTCCCCCCTCGACCCACTCGTAGAACCCGTCCGCGGGGACGAGACACCGCCGCCGCTCGAAGGCGTCGGCGAAGCTCCGCTTCTCGCGGACCGTCTCCGCGCGGGCATTGATGAGGTCGAACGACTCGTCGGCCCACGAGGGCGTGAGTCCCCACTCCATCCGCGTCGCGGCTGTCGGGTCCTCGTCGGCGATCACCGGGAGGTCCTGTCCGGGCGCGCAGTTGTAGCTCGGCTCGTGGTCGCCGAAATCGGCGTCGAACCGGGACTCGAGGTCGGCGGTGGAAGTGAAGAGGGTGTAACGGCCACACATCGATGGCGGCGATTGGCGCGGGAGACACTTAACTCCGCGACGGTCTGGCCGCATCTCCGAGCACGTCCCACCGGTCCGCGATGATCCCGTCGACGCCGGCGTCGAGGAGCCGCTCGGCGTCGGCGCGGTCGGTGACCGTCCACGCGTTCACGCCCAGACCCGCCTCGTTCGCGGCCGCCACGAACCCCGGCTCGGTCGCGAGGTCGATTTCGGGATGGATCGCGACGCAGTCCAACGCGACCGCGCGGTCGATCACCCGCTTCACGCGCTCGACCGTGCGGCCGCCGTCGACATCTGCGTCGGCGACGAGCAGTGCCAAGTCCGCGTCGGGATCGAGCTCCCGCAGTGACTCCAAGACCCCCGGCCGGAACGACGAGAACCACACCTCTGCGTCCGCGCTGCGGGCGACGGCGAGGGCGTCGGCGGCGACGCCCGACTCCTTGATCTCGACGTTGACGGCGGTCCCGGCCGGGGCGGCGGCGAGCGCGTCGGCGAGCAGCGGGATCGGCTCCCCGGAGTCGAGCACGGTCAGCTCCCGGAGGTCGGACCACGCCGCGTCCGAGACAAGTCCGGTCCCCGCGGTCAGCCGATCGAGCTCCGCGTCGTGGAAGACGACGAGCTCCCCGGTCGCGCACCGGCGAACGTCGATCTCGACGGCGTCGACGTGCGGCGCGGCTCGCTCTATCGCGGCGACGGTGTTCTCCGGGTATTGGCCGGCGCAGCCGCGATGGCCGATCAGCGCCGCCGGTGGTCGCGTCATCGCCTCCTCGTCGGCGGCGGAGCGAGTTAACGGATCCCCTCGTGACGGGGCGTGGTACGCCAGCCGGACGGCGCCGCGCGGCCGCGCACCCGCCGACTTTTTAGCCGCGCGTCGCCCGGAGACGGACATGCGCATCGAGAACAGCTTCATCCCGGTCGAGGGGGTCGGCGAGACGACCGAGCGGCGCCTCTGGGAGCGCGGCGTCACCACGTGGGAGGCGTTCGATCCCGCGGTCGATGTCGCCGGCGTCGGATCGACCACCGCCGACCGGATCGAGTCGTTCATCGCCGAGTCGCTGACGCGGCTCGACGACGGCGACGCCGCCTACTTCGACCGCGCCTTCCCGAGCGGGGAGCGCTGGCGGCTCTACGAGAACTTCCGCGAGGAGACCTGCTTCTTCGACATCGAGACGACCGGCCTCGACGAGCACCGCGACCAGGTGACGACGGTGAGCTTCCACCAAGACGGCGAGACGACGACGCTCGTCGCCGGCGAGGACCTGACCGCGCGGCGGCTCCGCGAACGGTTCGCCGACGCGAGTCTGCTCGCGACGTTCAACGGGGCCCGCTTCGACGTGCCGTTCCTGGAGACCGCCTTCGATATCGAGATCGACACGCCGCACCTCGATCTCATGTACCCCTGCAAGCGGATCGGGCTCTCCGGCGGGCTAAAACCGATCGAGAAGGAGATCGGGATCGAGCGGGATCGCCCGGACATTTCGGGCCGCGACGCCGTCCGGCTCTGGCGGGAGTACGAGCGCGGCGACGACGACGCGCTCGATCGGCTCGTCTCGTACAACCGCGAGGACACGGAGAACCTCCGGACCCTCGCGGACGTCGTCGCCGAGACGCTCCACGAGGACGTGTTCGTCGGCGGGACCGTCGAAGGATAGCGGCTGTCGCCCCGATAGCGGGCCTCTCGCGGCTACGTCGCTTCCGCGTCGGCGTCGATGTCTTCGGTGTCGGAATCGGCCTCCGCAGCGTCCGCGTCGTCGGAATCGGCCTCCTCGGTATCGGACGGATCCGCATCTGACTCCGCGGGATCGGCACCTTCCCCGTCGGCCGCCGGCTCGGGAGCTGTCGCGTCCTCCTCGTCCGTTTCGTCCCCCGACTCGGAGTCCGTGGTCTCGGAGTCCGTGGTCTCGGAGTCGGTCCGCTCATCGTCAGACCTCTCCGCGTCAGATTCCGGGTCGCTCGCGGCGTCGTCGGCCGATTCCTCGTCCTCGTCTTCCTCGGCGCTCTCACCCTCCTCAGCTTGGCCCGTTTCTTCGTCCGTGTCGTCGTCTTCGTCCGCCTCTTCGTCGGCGCCGTCGCCTTCGTTCGACTCTCCCGCCCCTTCGTCCCCACGGTCGCCTTCGTTCGATTCGTCCCTCTCGGTCTCCTGGACGAGTTTCATCTCGCCGCGGGCGCGGAGGGTCCCGTCGATCTGGGCGCCGTCGTGCACGACGAGGTCGCCGGCGGAGACGTCGCCGAGGACCCGCGCGCCGGCCTCGACCGTGACGGTTCCGCCGCGGGTGGTCACGTCGCCGTGGATCGTCGTGTCCGCGCCAACCGTGATCTCCTCGCGAGCGCGGAGGGAGCCGAACACCTCGTTCCGTTCGCCGACGCGGATCGACTCCGCGCGGAGGTTGCCGTGGAGCCGGCAGTCGTCGCCGACCGTCGCGGGCGTCGAGACGCGCCACGCGTCGTCGGAGATCTCGGCGCCCCGCGGAATCAGTAGGGGGTCGCGAACCTCCTCGCCGTCCGCGAGCGCCTCCGCGAGGTCGTCGGCCGCGTCGGTCTCGCCGAGCCGCAAGAGCTGAGAGAGGACGATGAAGTAGAAGACGAGGGTGGGGACGGGGTTCCGGATGACGATCCAGCCGTTCGCCTCGAACCCCTCCTCGATCGTCACGTCGTCGCCGATGTCGAGGTCGCCGGAGACCATCAGCCGGCCGGTGATGTGCACGCGCTCGCCGAGGTACGCGTCCTCGCCGACGAGGACGTTGCCGTCGACGGAACACCACGTGTCGAGCCGGCAGTCGCCTTCGGCCTCGATGTCGTTCTCGACGCTCACGCGCTCGCCCAGGGCGACGTTGCGCCCGCGGAGCCCGAACTCCACGGTCGACTGGCCGCCCACGAGCACGTCGCCGTCGGTGACGAGGTCGTGCTCCTCGACGGTCGTCCCGGACGGGACGGCGAGCTCCTCTACCGGACCGCCTCCCCTCAGCGACACACCGGGAACACTCCCTCCGCCCGTATAAACCGTGTGGGGTCGTCCGACGGGCGTCGGACGACTCCGGACGCTCCGTGGCCGCCGCGCCCGCACCGCTCCGCACGCTCCGTGTGCGGGGCGTTGCCGAACCGTCCCGGTGTCACTACCCTTTTCAGGCCGGCGTGGAAGGCTCAGACATGGGATTCGGATCGTACGACGAGAGCGAGCAGAAGGACCAGGACGTGGACACCGACGACGACGGCGCCGTGAACGTCCACGAGAACGACCACGACGGCGAGGTCTCCATCGAGGGCGGCGCGTCGACCGACGATCTGGTCGGGCGCCTCTCGGAGATGAAAGACGACGCGGACGACGAGTAACCCCCTGCGCAACGCGAGAACCGTCTTCGAGTCGGATCGCCGCCGTATCGCATCCCCGCCGTGTCACGCCCCTTTTATCCGGTCGCGACCTACCGACTTCCATGAGCACCGACCTGACGTTCACCGACGACGGCGTCGACGTCGTCTACGAGGGTACCGAGTTCGAGCTCGACAAGGACCTGATCGAAGAGGCGACCGGAAAGGGGTACCGCGACGTCACCGACCACGAGGTCTTACAGATCGTCGCGGAAGAGCCCGACCTCGACGGCGAACCCGTGCGGATCGGCGACGTGCTGTAGGCCGCCCCGGGGGCTGTTGGCGATCCGACCGGTGTGCGATCCGGTGACGATGCGGTACGATTTTACGATCCGACGGGGTTGACCGAGTATGAACCCGAGCGACGCCGTCTCCGCGCTTGTCGGCTCGAAGCTCAAGATCGCGCTCCTCGGACTGCTCGTCGTCGGCGGGGCCGTCGGCGGGGCGTTCGCCCTCGGGATACTCGGCGTGCCGAGCGTCGCCGCCGTCGATAACACGTTCGGCGACGTGACGAACGAGACCACGGAGATCGAGACGGATCTGGTCGTTTCGAACCCCAATCCCGTCGGCGTCGGCCTCGACGGCGTCTCGGTGAACTACACGGTCTCGATGAACGACATCGAGATGGCGCAGGGCGGCCGAGAGGGCGTTCGCGTCGGCACCGGAAACTCAACGCTGGCGCTGGAAACGCAGCTGCGGAACGACGGGATTCCGCCGTGGTGGGTGAGCCACGTCCGCAACGGCGAGCGCACGACGCTCGACATCGACGCGACGGCGACCTCGGACCGCCTCGGACGGGGCGTCGACTTCTCGCGGAGCCGCGAGATCGAGACGGACCTCCTCGGCGCGTTCAACTCCGACGAGACGCGGCCGGTGAACGCCGACAGCCCGCTGGCGAGCGACCCCGTCCTCTACGTCAACGAGACGCGCGGCGAGTGGGGGAGCGTCAGCGAGTCGGAGACGCCGATCGACATGGCGTTTACCGTGTACAACCCGAACTTCGAGCCGTACGCGGTCACCGAGATCGGCTACGACATCACGATGAACGGGGTGGAGATGGGCTCGGGCCAGACCGAGGAGGGGTACGTGATCCCCTCCGAGAGCACCGAGACGATCGAGTTCACCACCGCGCTCCAGAACCGCCACCTCGACGACTGGTGGGTCACCCACCTCGACGAGGACGTTCGCGGCCACCAGGTGACGGGCCTCCGGATCGAGTTCTACGCCGTGATCGAGTTCCCGGGCGGCGAGGAGGCCACCGTTCCCCTCGACTCGCTCACCTACGAGGAGACCATCGAGACGGACATCTTCGGCGAGGGCGAGGACGTGCGAGACGGGAGCGACTCGTCGGACGACGGCTCCGACTCCGGGGACGACGGCGACGAAACCGACGATACGTCCGACGGCGGCGACGAAACCGACGACGGCGACGGGAGCACCGAAAACGAGACCGACGACGGGTCGGGCGACGGAACGGAAAACGAGACCGACGACGGCGACGATGACGACGGCGTGTTGCCGCTGTGAGCCGGTTCGGTACCGATTGACGGCGACACCGGCGACGCGCGTGACTCATTTCGGCACGTCGGCGTCGTGGACGCTGTCACCCTCGCAGAAGACGCGGTCGATCTCGACCGAGCCGTCGACGATCCGCGCGTCGAGCTGCCAGTCGTACTGGTCCGCGGCCGCGATCTCGACGCGGAGTTCGCGCCGACGCTGGCGACCGCGAGCGCGTGATCGGGGCCGCGAATCCCCTCCGCGTCGAGCTCGATGTCGAACTCCTTCGTCTGTGCGCTGCCGCTGTGGACCGGTTGCTTCGGGGCCATACTGGCGGCTGGTCGTCTGGAGGGGTTTAGCCTGACCCGCGGGGTTCCGGCCGGTTCCGGACGGTCGTGAGCCGCGAACCGTCCGCGAGGTAGACCGTTCCAGATGTTTCCAGATGGTTGACCTCGACGAGGGACCCCGCTTCGGCTCCCGCGCTACCCGATGTCGCCCGTCCCCGGGCTCTTGCTCACAAAGACGCCGGCACATCACGAGATACGTCCACGAACCATGCGTTCCGAACGCGTGGTGTCCGTCGCTATTGACCCCACAACGCGACGAGATGACTGGTAACGAAACCGTGTCGCACCCACCGAGTACGCAGTGAAAGCCCACCGCGTCACATAGAGGGTGATGCCGGTTCAGAGACTCCCACCGGTTGCGGATGTTCAGCCGATACACCGCGTATCTCGAAGCGTGTGCCTCCAGCGTCGCTCTCCCTGACCGAGACATCCCAGCCGTGGGCGTCGGTAATACGCTTAATAATCGTTAGACCCATACCCGTCCCGCCGTCGGTCGAGTATCCGGCCTCGAACACGGACTCCCGCTCATCGGCGGGAATACCCGGACCATCGTCCGCGACGTAGAACCCCCCGCCGTCTTCGAGTCCTCCGACCTCGATTCGAACGGAGCCCGATCCGTGCTCCACAGCGTTACGAAAGAGGTTCTCGAAGACGTGTCGCAGGCGCTCGTCGTCGGCCCGGATAGTCAAGTCGGTCCTCACATTGAGGGTAGCGTTACCGCTCTCGACGGTCTCCCAGCTTTCCGCTGCGACCGACTGGATCTCGACATCTGAGACTTCTTCGACGATCTTGCCTTGGCTGGCAAGCGTCAGGGTATCTTCGATGATCGCCTCCATTCGGTCCAGCGAACGCTCGATAGACTCGATCGTGTCCGTTTCACCGCTATGGTCGTCTTCTAACATGGAGACCCGACCTTTGGCCACCTGAAGCGGGTTTTGTAGGTCGTGGCTGACGATGGAAGCGAACTCCTCCAGCCGAGAGTTTTCGCGCTGGAGATTCTGCTGGGCGCGTTCGCGTTCGAGTTCGTACCCGATCCACTGAGCGAGGACCTTTACGGCAGATCGCTGAGATTCGAGGATGGGATCATCGCGTGATTCCGTGTCGGCGAAACAGAGCGTTCCCCAGACCTCCCCGTCGACCATTACCTTCGCACCGAGGTAACACCGGAGACCGAACCGCTGATAGGCGGGATCGTCTTCCCATCCCTCTTCCGGTGCATCTCGAAAGACGACCGGCCCGTCGGCCTCGACGGTCTTCCGGCAGTAGGTCCGCTCCAGCGGGTCGGTCTCTCCCTGCTGGATGAGGTCGTGATCTCCGGTCGCGGCCCGGATCTCCTGGGTTCCCTCATCGATCCGAGTGAGATAGCCGATGGAGTAGCCGAAGTACTCTGCACCGATTTCGAGCGTGCGGTCGATCCGCTCTCCGAGCGAGTGGTCTTGGTCGGTGGTCACGTCATAGAGCCGCGTAAGAGCGGTCGCGGTCCGTTCGAGTTGGATTTCGAGCTGACTACGCTCGGTCACATCGCGCTGGATGCTGACGAACTCCTTGACCTCCCCGTCATCGGTGATTGGGGCGATCGTCTGGTGAGCACAGTAGTGTTCACCGTCCTTGCGTTCGTTGATAATCTCTTCCTCCCAGGTCTCACCAGAGAGGATGGTGTCCCACAGTCGCTCGTAGTACTGATCGCTTTGCTCACCCGAATTGAGGATGTCCGGTGTCCTGCCGAGTACTTCTTCCGTTGAGTACCCGGTCACTCGCTCGAAAGCCGGGTTCACGTATCTGATGGTACCGTCGGTACTGGTTATCAGGATCGCGTCGGCAGCGTGTTCCAGCGCCTGTTCGGCCCGTTCGAGGCGATTCAAGGCCTTCCGGCCGCGGTAGCTCGCGACGGCGTTTTCGATACGGTTTGCGAGCAATTCGTACTGTTCGGTGCCGGTCCGCTTGCGGAGATAATCGGTCACGCCAGCCGAGATCGCCTCGCTTGCGATCTTCTCAGATCCTTCTCCGGTAAACAGAATAAACGGAAGAGTCGGATACCGCTCACGAACGGCCTCGAAAAGCTCCAATCCGTTCATTTCGTCCATCTTGTAATCGCTGACTACGCAGTTGATCGGCTCCTCCGCTAACACGTCGAGGGCCACCTCTGGACGCTGTACCGTCCGCACCTCAAGATCCGGTTCTTCGAGGGCGTCTTCGAGGTAGTCGCTAGTCAGATTCAGGATGCCTTTGTTGTCGTCGACGTGTAACACTGTAATAGTCGTCATCCTGTCTGAGTTCGTATGTCTCTTGACCGTATATGATGACGCACAGATTCTAAGTGTCTGAAAAGAGCTGGATCGAATAGCAATATACCTCAGCCGCGACAAGAGTCCACTACTGTGGGTTTACTACCTGAGTTGTGTACTGTTCTGGATAACGGTCAGTTCAGAACCATATTGCTGCACCTCCTAAACTACCAGTAGATCAACAAAAACTCCCACAATAACTCGACGAATATCCCGAATCAGAGCTGTTCCGGACGCGGTCCGATCCGGCAACCCCAACGAAGTAGTACCGCTTCGACCCGCCGCGATACTCGACGTCGACGAGGGTGTAGTGCTCCAGCTTCGGCAGGTGGTTCTCGCGGAGATACCGCAGCGCCGTGATCGCCCGGCGCGCGTCACCTTCGAAGCGGCGCGCGGTGCGTGCGAGTACGTCTTCGTCGACGGCATCGGCGCCGAGCGCGTCACGGGCGCGGCGGGAGAGGATCTCCGTGATCGTGTCCTCGCCGGTGGCGTCAATCGCACGCGGTAGGCGACGCTGATCCGTGAGGTGGTGCGCTCGTCGAGGTCGGCGAGGAGATCGACCTCGCGGTTCGCGATGCCGATCCACGAGAGCCCGCTGATCTCGTGGAGATCGGAGAGTACCTGCGCCTCGCGCAGCTGGTCGTCCTCGTCGGCGAGCTCGTCGGGAAGGTTCCCGTTCTCCTCGGCGACTCGGAGCTGGTTCGCGACGGAACTCGCGTGACCGAGATCGTCGTCGCTCACGCGGACGCACCCCCGTCGGTGTCGACGCCCGTGTCGTCGGGCGTGTACTTGTGCCCGCCGTCAGCGGTCCCGATCGTGAACTGGTCGGGCCGGTTCGGACATCTGACCAGGTGACCGTACTCGAGCTCGCCGTTGATACTCCGGGTGCAGCGCGCGCCGCAGGTGTCACAGAAGCACTCGCGGTCCTTCTCGGCGGTGAACGAACCGGAGTGACCGAGGCTCACGCACCGACACCCCCGTCGACGGAGGTGTTTTTAGTCGAATAGATACCTCTCGGTAGCGATAAGATAGAGTCAAGATAGGAATGGGGCCGGAGGGATTTGAACCCCCGATCGACTGATATCTCCGGTGCGCCTCGGAACTCCAGAGGGTCGTCAACACGACCGATGATCAGTCGGCCGCTCGGTATATCAGTCTGGAGTGTCGTCCCGGGCGCAAGCCTCTGGAGTCAGTCGCCATGCCTGGCTTGGCCACAGCCCCGCGCTATCTCGTAAGCGTTGGTTGCCGAAACGCGGATAAAGGGGTTTCGATCGCGAGCGATCGGGCGACGGGACGGCCGAGCGCGACGGAGCGAAACGGAGCGAAACGAGACGAGAGCGCGCGCGACGACGCCGCGGGGTCACTCCTCCCGGTCGTCTGCGCTCCAGTCGCACTCCTGGCACTTGTAGCCGGTGACGAACTCGGTGACGCTCGGCATGTAGCCGACGGAGATGACGTCGCCGCCGCATTCCGGACAGTCGCGGTCGGCGTCCGCGATCGATTCGGCCTCGAGGATAGACTCGCCCTCGACCAGCTCCGCGAGCTTCTCGGGCGTCACCATCCGCCCCTGCACGACGCGATTGGACATACCCGCCGTTCGCCGTCGAGCACCTAAACCCCGGCGACACGCGGGGCGCGGAACCGTTCCCGTCGACCGCGTCCGGCTCTCGGAGTCAGTCGACGCCTACAGCCACGGCGCGCGCGAGTCGTCGTCCGCGAAGGGGTCCGTGCCGTCCCCGTCGTCGCTCGCGGTCGAGGGGTCGCCGCCGTTGGCGATCACCGCCACGTCGTCGTCGACGATGGGACCGGGTGCGGTCGGCGCGTCGAGCGGGGGTTCGGTCGGGTCAACGCGACCCTCGTCGGAGGCGTCGCCGTCGGCGGCCTCGTCCGCGCCGTCGGCGGCGGTCTCGGCGGCGTCGTCGGGGTCGTCGGGGGCATCGCCGGCGGAACCGTCCGCCGGCCCGGCGTTCGGGTCGTAAGCGAACAGGGTCGTCACGGCCAGCACCGCCAGCGCGATGGGCGCCTCGGTCTGCATGAGATCGAAGGGGCCGAGCAGGATCGGCAGCGCGAGCACGCCCAGCGCGACGGCGGAGCCGAACCGGAAGCGGTCGATGTCCACGCGGCCGCGGAGGTGCGGCGACAGCAGCGCGATCGCCAGCGCGAACGCGACGCCGACGCCGGCCGCCGCGGCGCCGTTGAGCACGTACTCCGGAGAGGTCCGGAGCACGAACCCGGACGGCTCGAAGCTGGCGACGAGCCCGAGCGAGATGATGACGCCGGGGCTCGGCAGGTACTCGCCGATCTCCGAGCTCGCGGTCTTGGCGGCGATCGTGAGGATCACCAGCCCGGCGAAGCGCTCGAAGACCGGGAGGTTCAGGAATCCCCTGAACGTGGGCGCGAAGGCGGCCTCCAGCGCCGCGAGGGGGATGATGATCGCACCGATAAGCAGCACGGAGCCGGCCATCTGCCGGCGGCTGCCGTCCATCTCCGCGAGGATCACCGCGGCGGTCGCTGAGCCGCCGAAGATGAGGATCCCCGTCTCGATCACGCCCGTCGCGGTCGTCAGGACGCCGGCGACGACTAAGGCGGGGAAGATCCCGTCGACGAGCGGCAGCACCATCACCGTCGCGAGCAGCTTCGTCGCGCTCCCGACCTGCTGTTCCAGTCGGAGGGCGATCGGGTGACGTGAGACGCTCATTCAGGGGCGATGACCCTGACCGACGGGTACACGGTAGGAAGCGGACGACCCGCGATAGCCGAGGGCCCGGCGTACGGAGTCGAATCCGCGAGCGGCCCGACGAGCCCATGTAAAGCGTTTGCGCGGATTGCCGGCTGTAAAGCGGGCGCCGAGGTTGAGAATCGGCTGGCCGGCGATGCGCGCGTTCACGGGACTGTCGGAGTCCATACTTCATATATCTATTTCGGTTGCGTTAAAGGTTGTGTGAGACGTGCCCGCACGGAACGAGAGATCGATGTGCGATATCTGTGTAAGTCTTCGATGCGTCGACGCAACGGCGACGCGACTGACGATTCATCGGAGGTTACGCCGATCGAGGCGACCGATACGTGTACGATCGTTTCACGAGTCGGTGCGTGGACCACGAACGACGATCCCGACGCATATAATCGGGGAATAGCTGCCAAATCGATCGACGCTCTTCTGTAGGAGATTGTTGATACTGCTGAGCTGTTGCTGTCGAGTCGAAGAGGACAAGGACACCGCGTCAGCGGTGTCCGACACGAATGATTCCGCTCGATGTGTTTGGGTCGGAATCGGTCGCAGCGGACCTGCTCCAACAGGTTCGCTGGCGTGACGGTGTTTCCTGTCCTCGCTGCCGTTCTGACCGAACGGTCAGAAACGGCAGCTATGGGCACTTTCAGCGGTATCTCTGTAAGGATTGCGGCCGCACATTCAACGACAAAACCGGCACGATCTTTGCTCATTCGAAGATCGCACTCCGCAAATGGCTGTTTTCGATCTACGCCTTTTTGCGGTTTAATACGAGTCTCAGGCAGTTACAGTGCGAAATTGAAGTTACCTACAAAACGATCCACAGGCGTGTCGAGCGCTTCGCCGAAGCGCTCGACGCGCCGTCACTCGATCTCCGTGGCCCGGTCGAAATCGACGAGTTCTACGTCTCTTCTGGCCTGAAAGGCCGCGAGCGCGACCGCTGGTCGCGCTCTCGCGGCCTCTCCCGACGCGGGCGCGGGACGTATGAACAGGACAAACCGCCGGTGTTCGTCCTCGTGGATCGTGGCACTGGCCAACGCTATCTTGTGCCGGCGAAATCCGCAGACGAATCGACGATCCGGCTCCTGCTGGCTGACCGCCAGCAGGAGCCTCTCACCGTCTATACAGACGGATTTTGCGCGTACGATCCTCTTGAGGAAGACGAGAAATTCGACCGCGAATACGTCGTTCACGGAAACGGTGAGTACGCCGACGACGCGATCCATGTGAACACCTGCGAGAGCCACGCGTCGCTGGCGCGACGGTGGCTCTCACCGCATCGAGGTATCTCAAAAAATTGTCTCACACAGTATTTCCGAGCGTTCCAACTCAGACGAAAACTCTATCGCAAACCCGGACGAGAAGCGCTTAAACACGCTGTGAAAGCTACTCTCTGAGATCAACAATGTGCTACACAAGAGCGATCGATCGATTCTGTCCCGTCTGTTCGCCTGTCGGCGACGAATCCGCGGTCGAACCGACGGCCGCCCGGCCGCTGGAATTAGTGAGAGGCCTACCACCCCTCCAAGATCGATCCACGAAATTGCATATTACGTGGATCTGGATGACAACGACGTGCACGTCTGTGCTGACTCGCAACGCTTTTTATCGGCGACTCACGACGGTTTATATGGCGACAGACTCCGACCGATTCTCGGCGAAACTCGATGTCCCGGAAGCGTTGACGTTCGACGACGTGCTCTTAAAGCCCAAGGAGAGCCGCGTGGAGCCCGACGACGCGGATCTCTCCGCGCGCGTCTCGAAGAACGTCGAACTCACGGTCCCGGTCCTCTCGGCGGCGATGGACACGGTGACCGAGAGCGACCTCGCGATCGCGATGGCCCGCGAGGGCGGGCTCGGCGTCCTCCACCGCAACATGACCGTCGAGGAGACGGCCGCGGAGGTCGAGCGCGTCAAACGCGCCCACGAGCTGGTCATCCGACGCGAGAACGTCGTGACCGTCTCGCCCGACGACACGGTCCGCGAGGCCGACGCCGTGATGGAGCGGCAGGGCGTCTCCGGCGCCCCGGTCGTCGACGAGGACGACGCGGTCCTAGGGATCATTTCGGGCACCGACATCCGTCCCTACCTCGAGGTCGGCGAGGACGACGCCGTCAGCGAGGCAATGACCGACGAGGTCATCACCGCGCCCGAGGACGTCGACGCCCGCGAGGCGCTCGAGCTGATGTACGACCACAAGATCGAGCGCGTCCCGATCGTGGACGACGCCGACCGGCTCGTCGGGCTCGTCACGATGCAGGGGATCCTCCAGCGCCGCGAGCACGAGGAGGCCGCCCGCGACGAGGACGGTCGCCTGCTCGCCGGCGTGGCGGTGGGTCCCTTCGAGGAGGAGCGCGCCGTCGCGGCCGACGAGGCCGACGTCGACGTGATCTTCATCGACTGCGCGCACGCCCACAACCTCAACGTGCTCGACTCGGCGCGGGCGATCAAAGAGACCGTCGACGCCGACGTGGTCGTCGGTAACGTCGGGACGCGCGAGGCCGCCGAGGCCGCCGTCGACTTCGCGGACGGCCTCAAGGTCGGCATCGGCCCGGGATCGATCTGCACCACGCGCGTGGTGAGCGGCGCGGGGATGCCCCAGATGACCGCCGTCTCGCAGGTGGCCGACGTGGCCGCCGAACACGGCGTGCCCGTGATCGCCGACGGCGGTATCCGCTACTCCGGCGACGCGATCAAGGCGCTCGCCGCGGGCGCGAACGCGGTCATGCTCGGCTCGTACTTCGCCGGCACCGACGAGGCGCCCGGCCGCGTCATCACGATGCAGGGGAAAAAGTACAAGCAGTACCGCGGGATGGGGTCGGTCGGCGCGATGAAGTCGGGCGGCGGCGACCGCTACCTCAAGGAGGAGGACGAAGACGAGGAGTTCGTTCCGGAGGGCGTCGAGGCCGCGACCCCGTACAAGGGGAGCCTCGCCTCCGAGCTCCACCAGCTCACGGGCGGCATCTGCTCCGGGATGGGATACGTCGGCGCCGAGACGGTCCCGGAGCTCCACGAGCGCGCCGAGTTTGTCCGCGTCTCCAGCGCCGGACAGAGCGAGAGCCACCCGCACGACGTGATGATCACCGACGAGGCGCCCAACTACAGTCCGAACGAGTGACGCGGCGGTAGCGCCCGGCTCGACGGCGCGAACCGCGTCCGGGGCGACTGACTCCCGATCCCGAAACCGGTGACTCGGACCCGAAGAGGTATTTTAATATAGTCCGCGCAGAGACGAAACGTGTGAGCGAACACGTCGTCGCTCCGAGAATCCATGAGTGAGCAACCGCCGCTGGTCCTCGTGGTGGAGGACGAGCCAGACCTGGCCGACCTGTACGCCGCGTGGCTCGGCGACGAGTATCGCGTCCGGACCGCGTACGGCGGCCAGGAGGCGTTAGACGAGCTCGACGAGGCCGACGACGGGGTCGACGCGATCCTGCTGGACCGACGGATGCCGGGGCTGTCCGGTGACGAGGTCCTCGCCGCGGTCCGCGAGCGCGGCATCGACTGCCGCGTCGCCATGGTGACCGCAGTCGAACCCGACTTCGACATTCTGAAGATGGGCTTCGACGACTACCTCGTGAAGCCGGTCACCAGCGACACCCTCCGCGATACGGTCGAGGGACTGCTTCGCCGCGGCGAGTACGACACCGAGATGCAGGAGCTGTTCTCGCTGACCTCGAAGAAGGCGATGCTGGAGACCGAGAAGAGCGCGACCGAGCTCGCGGACCACGAGGAGTACCAGCGGCTCACCGACCGGATCGCTGAGCTCCGGTCTCGCGCCGACCAGTCGCTGGAGGCGGTGACCGAGGACGACGACGACTTCGAGAAGCTGTTTCAGGAGTTCGACACCGACGCCGAGGAGTGACGGCGACGCCGAGCCTCGGCCGGTGAGTCCGTCCCGCGCGACTTTTTAAATACGTTGCCGCCGAACCCGCAGATCGAATGCGCGTTCGCGATCTCCCGCTGTCGGAGCGGTTCGTCGAGCACTTCGCCGACCGGGGGATCCGCGAGCTGTATCCCCCGCAGGCGGCCGCGGTCGACGCCGGCGTCTGCCAGGGCGAGAACGTCGTCGCCGCGGTGCCGACCGCCTCGGGGAAGACGTTCGTCGCCGAGCTGGCGCTGCTGACCGCGGACGGGCCCGGCCTCTACGTCTGTCCCCTCCGCGCGCTCGCCCGCGAGAAGTACGAGGCGTTCGCGGCGCTGCCCGGCGTCGAGGCCGCGATCTCGACCGGCGACTTCGACGCGTCGGGCGAGGACCTCGCGGGCAACGACGTGGTGGTCGCCACAAGCGAGAAGGTCGACTCCGCGATCCGCAACGGCGCGTCGTGGGTCGACGAGCTCGCCTGCGTCGCCGTCGACGAGGTCCACCTCCTCGGCGCGGAGCGCCGCGGCCCGACCCTCGAGGTCACCCTCGCGACGCTCCGTCGACGGAACCCCGAGCTACAGGTCGTCTCGCTGTCCGCGACGGTCGACAACCCGGAGGCGATCGCGGAGTGGCTGGACGCGGCCCTCGTGGAGTCCGAGTGGCGGCCCGTCGACCTCCGCACCGGCGTCGCCGTCGGCGGGGACGTGACGTTCGACGACGGAACGGAGATCTCGGTCGCCGTCGAAGGAGACTCGAACGGCGGAAGCGGTGACGACGACGGTTCCGACGAGGATCCCCCCGACGACGATCACCCCGACGACACCGAAATCACCGCCGCCCTCGTCGCCGACGCGGTCGACCGGGGCGGCCAGTGTCTCGCGTTCGTCCGGTCCCGAACGGAGGCGGTCGCGCTGGCCGAGCGGCTCGCGGACGACGGGCTCGCCGACCGATTCGGCGTCGAGTCGGCCGCCGTGACCGCCGCCGACGAGGCCGCCGAGGTGGACGGCACCGCGACCGGCCGGCAGCTGGCGGACTGCCTGCGGTCCGGCGTGGCCTTCCACCACGCGGGGCTGCGGGCCGGTCACCGGGCGGTCGTCGAGGAGGCGTTCCGCGACCGCGAGATCGCCTGTATCTGCGCGACGCCGACGCTGGCCGCCGGCGTCAACGTCCCCGCGCGGCGGGTCGTGGTCCGCGACCAGAAGCGGTACGCGGGGTCGGCGATGGAGTGGCTCCCCACGCTGGAGGTCCACCAGATGTGCGGGCGCGCCGGGCGTCCCGGGCTGGACCCGTACGGCGAGGCCGTGCTCGTCGGCGACGCGGACACCGAGGCCGAGCTCGTCGAGCGGTACGTCGAGGGGGAGCCGGAGGCGGTCGAGTCGACGCTCGCCGACCCGGCGTCGCTGCGGACGCACGTCCTCTCGGCGGTCGCGACCGGGTTCGCCGAGACCGAGGCCGAGATCCTCGACGTGTTCGAGGGGACCTTCTACGCGCGAGAGGCGGGCGCGGGCGGACTGGCTGACGCCGTCGCCGTCGCGGTCGACGACCTCGTCTCCGGCGGGTTGATCGACCGGGAGACCGGCGAGGGCGGCGTCGAGGCGTACCGGCTGGTCGCCACTCCGGTCGGGGAGACGGCCTCGAAGCAGTACGTCAGGCCGGAGACCGCAGAGCGGATCGTCTCGGGGCTCCGGACCGCCGCGGCGATGTCGAACGCGACGACGCTCACCGCCTTCGAGGTGGTCTGTGACACGCCGGACATGCAGGACACCTACCTCGGCAACGAGGAGCGCGCCGACATCTACCGGTTCGCGCGGGCGAACGCGGGGACGCTGACGACCGCGATGGACGAGGCTGACGACTTCGAGGAGTGGCTGGAGTCGGTGAAGACGGCGCGAATCCTCGACGAGTGGATCGGCGGCGCGACCGTCGAGGAGCTGGTCGAGTCGTACCGGATCGGGCCGGGCGACCTCGACTCGCGCGTCGAGCGCGCCGAGTGGTTGTTGAGCGCGGCCGAGGCGCTCGCGGAGACGATCGGCGTGCGCGTGCCGGCGATCACGAGGGCTCGCTCGCGGCTGTGAGCGGGAACGGGAGAGAAGATGGCAGAGAGGGAGAGAGGGAGAGAGAGAGGACGACAGAGAAGGAGAGAGCGAGGCGGAGAGACGGCGATCAGTCCGCGGGCTCGACCGCCCGGTGGAAC
Organism: Halorubrum salipaludis; assembly: GCF_002286985.1. Classification (GTDB taxonomy): domain Archaea; phylum Halobacteriota; class Halobacteria; order Halobacteriales; family Haloferacaceae; genus Halorubrum; species Halorubrum salipaludis. The sequence goes on from NZ_NSKC01000002.1 coordinate 316,682, forward strand.
GGCGTCCGCGCGATCGTCTGTCGGAGTTCGGCGAGCGAGTCGCGGCCGGCGTCGCCGGCGACGGACATCACCGCGAACACCTCCTGTCTGGAGATCTTCACGCCGGTCTCGGTGAGCGCGTCCTCGGGGCGGGAGCCGAGCTCGCGGAGGGTGCCGACCGCGAGCAGGTACGGGACGGTCCACGCCTCCATCGTGTTCCCGTTCGAGAGCGGCATCGTCTCGAGGTACGCCTGCGCGTCGTCGAGGAACGAGCGGGCGTAGTCGGCGGTCCGGTCGACGACGCGGGCGGACGACTCGCGGTTCTCCGGGTGGACCACGCGCTCCTGATCGACCCCCTCGTCCGCGAGCCACTCCGCGGGGAGGTAGACGTTGTTCTCCTCGGTGTAGTCGTCGTACACGTCCTTCGAGACGTTCACGAGCTGGAGGAGGAGCCCGAACTCCTCGGCGGTGTCGCGGAGCCGCTGCGCCCGGTCCTCGGTGACATCGCCGCGGGTGAGCAGGTTCGTGATGAGGTTGCCGACCGTCCCGGCGGCGTAGTAGCAGTACTGCTCCAGCTCGTCGCGGTCGTCGATGCGGAGCCCGCCCTCGGTGGCGTGCCGGTCGACGAACATCGCCATCCCCTCGACCATCTCCAACACCGGTGGGACGATCGCCTCGCGGGCCTCGGCGTCGAACTCCGCGAACGTCGCCACGATCGTCGGCGCCTCGGCGACGACCTCCCAGTCGTCGTTGCGCTCCGCGGGGGCGGGGAGCCACTCGTCGACGGCTTCGCGGAACGCCGCGATGTCGGCCTCGTCGTCGGGGTCGATCGCGCGTCGGTACGTCCGCAACACGTCGCTCTGGGCCTCTGGAGGGATGTGGCCCGCGTCTTCGACGGTGTCGGCGACCCGACAGAGGAGGTACCCCACGCAGATGTGCGAGGCCATCGGCTCCTCCAACACGTCGACCGTCAGCGCGAAGGTCCGGGAGACGCCTTGCACCGCCTCGTGACACCACTGGAGGTCGGGCTCGACGGGACCGCGTTCTCGTCCGCTCATTCGGTTACGGACTCTTACGTCACAACGCATAAAAAGCCTCGTGGAACGCCGGGCGGGCCCGCGGTGGGACTTCCGTTCTCGTGGGTCCGGCTTCCGCCCCCGCGGTGTCCGGCTTTTCTCCGGACGAGGCCGCCAAACGCCCGGCCCGTGTACAACCGTGTGGAAACGGCTAAGTTGCCGTGCGGTCACCCCCGATCATGGACTTCTCCCTCTCCGGAGAGCAGCGTCAGATCCGCGACACGGTCGCGGAGTTCGTCGACGAGGAGGTCGTTCCGCGCGCCGCCGAGATCGACGAGACTGACGAGTTCCCGGCCGACCTGATCGACGAGATGGCCGACCTCGGCCTCATGGGGATGCCGTTCCCGGTCGAGTACGAGGGGGCCGGACTCGACTACCACAGCTACGCGATCGGCCTGTCGGAGATCGCTCGCGGCTCCGGCGGCCTCGGGACGGTCGTCGCGGCTCACACGTCGCTCGCGGGCAACATGCTCTACGAGTTCGGCGACGAGCGACAGAAGGAGGAGTACCTCACCGCCCTCAACACGGGCGAAGACATCGGTGCCTTCGCCCTTTCGGAGGCGGAGGCGGGCTCGGACGTGCCGGCGATGTCGACGACCGCCACCGCGGACGGCGACGGCTACGTCGTCGACGGCGGGAAGCTGTGGATCTCGAACGGCTCCGTCGCCGACACGGTCACGCTGTTCGCGAAGACCGACCCCGACGCGGGACGGAAGGGGATCTCCGCGTTCGTCGTCCGCCCCGAGGAGGACGACGGGTTCGTCGTCGAGGGCACCGAGGACAAGCTCGGCGACAAGGGGTGTCCGACCGCCGAGCTGCGGTTCGACGACATGTGGATCCCGGAGGAGCGCCGGCTCGGCGAGGAGGGCGAGGGGTTCGTGCAGGCGCTGAAGACGCTGAACGGCGGGCGGATCACCATCGCGGCGCGCTCGGTCGGGATCGCGCGGGCCGCCCTCGACGAGGCGACCGACTACGCGCAGGAGCGCGAGCAGTTCGATCGCCCCATCTCGGATTTCCAGGCGATCCAGCACAAGCTCGCCGACATGGACACGAAGGTCCGCGCCGCCGAGCTGCTGATGCACGAGGCGGCCGACCTGAAGATGCGCGGCGAGGACTTCATCAAGGAGGCCGCGCAGGCGAAGCTGTACGCCTCCGAGATCTCCCGCGAGGTCGCCAACGAGGGGATCCAGATCCACGGCGGCTACGGCTACACGAAGGACTTCCCGGCGGAGCGGTTCTACCGCGACGCGAAGCTGTCGGAGATCTACGAGGGGACCAGCGAGGTCCTCCGGAACACGATCGCGCAACAGCTGCTCGACGAATAGGCCGGACCCTCAACGAGCAGCGACCGAGCCGCACCGAGCAGGGGCGTCGGGTGCGGGTGAGGACCGACCCTACTTTTCGGCGTCGTCCGCGTCGGCGCTGTCGGCATCGTCGCTCTCGCGGGCACCGATCTCGTCTTCCCCGCTCACCTTGTCGTCCTCCTCGTTGCCGCTCTCGTCCTCCCCGCTCGCGTTCTCATCCTCGCGGTGGATGTCTGACGGATGTCGGTCCACCGCGTAGTCGCCGGTGTCCACTCGCTCGGCCGGTTCGGAGTAGTCGCGATCGCTGCCCGCGAAGTCTGGTCGGATCACGCCGTCGTCCGGGATCTCCGACTCGCTTTCGTCGCTCTCGGAGGGGACCCCGTCGGCGCCGTCGGCGGTCGTCTGCTCGCCGATCCGAGCGTCGGCTTCGGAGATCGGTTCGCCGGTCTCGTCCGGCCCGTCCACGTCGCCCTCGAACCACTCGAACCGGTCCCGTCGATCGCGGCGGTCCACGACGGCGACCCGGAGCCGCTCCCGGAGGGTCTCGCGGAGCTCAACCGCCTCGTCGGTCGCGAAGTCGACGGCGGCGGCGTCGCTGCCGGCGATGGAGCTGCTGCCGGCGGTGTCTGCGACGATCGTCGCCACGTCCCAGCGCCGCTGGAAGACGGTCCGGGTGTCGATGACGTTCTGGATCCGGTAGTACGGCACAACCGTCACCGTGCGGCTCCAGAACCCGTTCCGGGCGAGCAGGTGGTCCTCGCCGAGCCAGTAGCCGCGGTGTTTCCACTTCAGGTGCGCGGCCGGCGGCACGGCGAGCAGGAGCGCGGCCGGGGCGTACCACGGGAGGCCGGCACCGAGGTACCAGTCGACGCCGAACGCGATCCCGACGAGGACGCCGACGACGATCGCGTATCGGAACGCGTACCGCCAGCGGATCCGCTTGGGCGGGCGGTTGAAACGCGGGTCGCCGAACGACTCGACCTCCCGCGCCAGTCGGTACACCCGGTCGGTCGCCGCGATCGGGACGGCCGCCTGACTCCCCTGATCGCCGCCCTGTCCGGGGGCGTAGCCGGCGGTCTCGATCGAGAGGCTGGCGTAGCCGAGCGCGCGCTTGGCCGGGTTGTCGGCGATCCGGAGTGCCTGCACCTTCTCCGTCGGGATCGACCCGCTGTACCGGCGGAACAGCCCGCGCTCGTACCGGAGCTCGTCGCCGGCACGGGAGAGTCTGAATCCGTAGTAATTCGTGAAGGCGACCCCCGCGCCGAGCACCCACGACACGAGGAACAGCCCGCCGACGCCGACGATCGCGGTCGCCGTGAGCGCGACCGCCGACGCGTCCGGGATGAAGCTGGAGAGCACGGGAACCGACCCGGAGCTCAGAAAGGCCAACAGCCCGATGAGCCGCCCGTCGAACGACAGGGCTCCCACGAGGGCGAGCTCGCCGGGCGAGATCGCGAACAGCTCCTCTTCGTCCGGGCCGATCCGGTCCCCTCCCGCGCCCGCTCCCGGCCTCGCTCCCGTCCCCGCCTCGCTTTCGGCACGGTCCGCTCCCTCGCTCCGCGTCTCCCCGCCGGACCCGGCCGACTTGCGGCGCTGAACCTCACGCTGGAGCCGGGTCGCCTCGTCGGGCGTGACGAAGCGGATCGACCCCTCGGTGCTGGAGCCGCCGGCGGTCTCTAAGTCCACCGCGGCGACGCCGATCGCGCGCTGGATCACACTCCGGCTCACGTCGACGTTCTGGATCCGCCGGTAGGGGATCTCCCGCTCGCGCCGGGAGATGACCCCGGAGGAGATGTCGAGGGTGTCCTCGGTCAGCTCGTAGTCGAACCGCCGGTAGTACGCGACCTCGTACGCGAACGCGGCGAGGACGACCGCGGCGCCGACGGCGGTCGCGGCCGCGAACCCCCAGTCGGGGTTGTTGTTCACGACGAAAAAGAGGACCACGACGATCCCGGACACCTTCTGGAGCGCGCGGTACGGGACCGACTGGGGCGCGAGCTTCACACCGCGTCCTCCCCGTCCGCGCGGATGGCCAGGCGCTTCAGCTCCTCGCGGAGGTCGCTCGCCCCCTCCGGGGTGAGCCCCGGAATCCGGACGTCGGCGCCGCGGGAGCCGGCCGTGTACACGACGCAGGAGGCGAGCCCGACGCCGCGCTCGACGGGGCCGCGCCGGGAGTCGACGTGCTGGATCCGCACCAGCGGTACCGTCGTCCGGACCTGCGTGACCACGCCCCGGTCGAGGTACAGCGCGTCCTCCCGGATCTCGTAGCTCCAGCGGCGGTATCGGAGGAGCGCGTGCGCCACGCCGAGCACGAGGAAGGCCGCGCCGGCGGCGACCGGCACCCACTCCGGGAGCCGGTCAAAGTAGACGGCGCCGGCGAACGGCGCCGTCAGCACCGCGGCGATGAGCACCGCACGGAGGACCCACACGATCTGAACGCGGGGATGGAGCGTCTGCGTCGTCATCGACGCACCCCCCGCGAGCGTCCGAGTGTCATGGGCCGCCGTTGTCGGCGCCGACGTATAAGTCCGGGCGAAACCGACGACCGCCGGGCGTCGGGACCGCGTCGTCGGCGTCCCGTTTTTCGTGCGAGTCATTCTCAACCGAAGGTGATACTTGCCGAAACCGATATCACCCGGGGCCGAGTCGGGCCGACTATGACGGACGACCCGTTCGAGAACATGCTCGCACAGATGGACCGCGCGGAGGAGTACGCCGACGTGGACCACGGTATCTTCGAGCGGCTCAAACACCCGGAGCGAACGCTCAAAGTCACGCTCCCGGTAGAGCTCGACTCCGGCGAGGTCAAGGTGTTCGAGGGGTACCGCTGTCAGTTCGACAGCGCCCGCGGCCCGTTTAAGGGTGGCGTCCGGTTCCACCCCTCTGTCACCCAGCGCGAGGTCGAGGCGCTCGCGGGATGGATGACGTGGAAGACGGCGCTGGTTGACCTCCCGTACGGCGGCGCGAAGGGCGGCGTCATCTGCGAGCCCAAGGACCTGACCCAGAACGATCTGGAGAGCCTCACTCGGCGGTACACCGAGGGGATCCGTCGGATGATCGGTCCCGAGACCGACGTGCCCGCGCCGGACATGAACACGAATCCGCAGACGATGGCGTGGATGATGGACACCTACTCGATGTACGAGGGGTACTCCGTCCCGCAGGTCGTCACCGGAAAGCCGCTGGAGATCGGCGGGACGCCGGGGCGCGTCGCCGCGACCGGCCGCGGGGTCTCCATCGTCACCGAGCGCCTCTTCGAGTACCTCGACCGCGACCTGTCGGACGCCAGCGTCGCGATCCAGGGGTTCGGCAACGTCGGGTCGCACGCGGCCCGGCTCCTCGACGAGGCGGGCGCGCGGATCGTCGCCACCTCCGACGTGAGCGGCGCGGCCTACGATCCGGACGGGCTCGACGTGGCGGCGCTCGGCGCTCACGTCGACGCCGGCGGCCTGATCGAGGAGTACGTCGCCGGCGAGCCGCGGGCCCTGCCCGAAGACCGGCGGACCAGCGGCGGGAACCAGTGGGACGATCCCGACCAGATCACGAACGAGGAGCTGTTGACCCTCGACGTCGACGTGCTGATCCCCGCCGCAGTCGAGGGCGTGATCACCGCGGACAACGTCCACGACCTCCGCGCGTCCGCGATCGTCGAGGCGGCGAACGGGCCGACGACCGTCGCCGCAGACGAGGTGCTCACGGAGCGGGACATCCAGGTCGTCCCTGACATCCTCGCGAACGCCGGCGGGGTCATCGTCTCGTACCTCGAGTGGGTCCAGAACGCCCAGGAGTTCTCGTGGCCGCTTGAGACGGTCAACGCCGAGCTGGAGCGCCGCATCGGCACGGCGTTCGACCAGACGATCGACCAGTACGACCAGAAGGAGCTGCCGGACCTTCGGACGGCGGCATACACGCTGGCCCTAGAGCGCACCGCGAGCGCCCACGAGTACCGCGGGCTGTTCCCGTAACCGGCGAGCGATAGCGGGAGTACGTGAGTCACTGCGGCGGGTCGGTTGTTTATAAGTCGGATTGTGGTGGTGCTGGCGGATGTTTATAAGCGATCGACGACGCTGGAGTGACGGCCTCCAAAGGCCCAGCCGCTCGGCTGTACGGTACTTATAAACCGACGATCGACACGAACGCTTCCAAAGCCCCAGCCGCGAGGACGGCGCACGCTCGCTGCGCGCTTCAGTCGCTCGCGGTGCTCGCTCCTTCCAGTGCTTCCGTCGCCTGCGCCGTCCTCGCGGCAGCGAGGCGCTTCGCGCCTCTGGCAGCCGGCGGCTCCGCCGCCGGCGACTGCCCCTTTGAGTCCCACCCACCCGCAACCGCACAGCAGCCTCACGCCTCCCCAGCCTCGTCGGCCGGCGCTTCTAAGCGCCGGCGACCTCGCGCGTGCTGTCTCGCGCCCTCCGGGCGCTCGCAGGCACGCGCCGCCTCACGATTCTTTATAAGTAATCGTCGTCGTCGCTCTTGGCTGTTTAAATACCGGATCGCCGATATCGATCTGCAACACTCACCTCCGAAGTCGATCGCTGGACCGGGTTCACTGGCCGGCCGTTCCGAACAAGGATATGTTCGAGAACAGCATCTCACCGAACCGATCGAATCCGGTCCGCGCCCACCTCGATCGGCTCCGCGTAGCGGACGATCGGATCGTCGTCGGGGCGGTCGAAGCCGTTCGCCTCGAACAGGGTGTTCGCCCGGGTGTCGACGGTCGCCTCGCGCAGCGTCCACGGCTCGTGGGCGATCTCGCCGCGGTACAGCCGGTTTCCCTGCGCGTAGAACCGGTAGTTCTCGACGAGGAACGCGTCGAGCGACCCCGGCTCGGCCGCGAACGCCTCGCCCGTCGGCTCGTAGGTCGCGTCGAACCGCGCGTGCGGGACGCCGGAGTGCGTCCGGCGGCTGGTGAACCGGACGGGAGCGCCCGGGCCGTCCCGGGCGTCCGGGCCGCCGGCGACACCCGAGCTGTCGGCGCTCCGGGGACGGGTCACGTCCATCTCGGCGCGGTAGTACGGGAGGGCGAACAGCCGCCGCGCGACCGCGACGCCGATCGGGTCGGCGGCGTCGAGGTTGTAGAAGTACACGCCCCGACCGGCGGGCCCCTCGACGTATGTCCGGAGGTTGAGCTCCGGGAACGAGAGCCCGACCGGCGCGCCGCGCGGGCGGATGTCGTCCATCGCGAAGGCGACGACGCTCAGGTACGCGTCGCCCTCGTGGGTGGCGACCGAGAGCCGGTCTGGCAGCGTTCCGGCCACGACGGCGGGATCGACCGGCCAGTGGCAGAACAGCGCGTCGCGCCACGTCATCTCCAGCCAGCGCCGCTTGACCATACGAGCGGTAGGGGCGCCGGCCGGGTAAGCCGCACGCCGGGAGCGGTCAGTCCCGGTCGCGGGCGTCGTCGGCGTCCTTCCACTCGCCGACGCCCGAGGGATCGAGGTGGACGTGCACGTCGCCCACGTCCTCCAAGTTCCGGAGCCCCGTGACCAGCTCCGTCTCGATGTCGTGGGCCTCCCGGAGCGTCATCTCGCCGTCGACCTCGACGTGGACCTCGACCTCAAGATCGGTGCCGTCGTAGAACACCGTCAGGTCGTGGACGCCCTCGACCGCGGGGTTCTCGCGGAGCGCGGCGGTGACCCGCTCGCGGTCGGCGGCCGGCGGCGCGGCGCCCACGAGGTACGTGACGTTCTCGCGGGCGATCTCGACGCCCTGATAGACGACGAGGACGCTGACGAGCGCCCCGGCGACCGGGTCGAGGATCGGGAACCCGAGCAGGAGCCCGAACACGCCGACCAGGGCGGCGATCGTCGTGTAGATGTCGTTGAGACAGTCGGCCGCGAGCGCGGTCAGCGCGGTCGATCCCAGCGTCGCGTTCACCCGCTCGGTGTACCAGTAGAGGAGGTACATGTCGGCCATCGCGAACAGCAGCGCGGCGACGAGGACCGGGCTCGCGGCGACCTCGACCGGCCCCACGAGTCCGAGCGCCGACTCCCGGAGGAGCAGGAGTCCGAGCAGCACGATCGTCGCGCCCACGAACAGCGCGGTCAGCGGCTCGATCCGCTGGTGGCCGTGCGGGTGGGTCTCGTCTGCGTCGTCGTACCGCGACCCGCCCCAGACGAACACGACCGCGCTGGCGACGAGGTCGGCGACGGAGTGGGCCGCGTCGGCGAGCAGGGCGACGCTGCCGAACGCCAGCCCCGCCGCCCCCTCCACCGCGATCTTCACCGTGTTCCCGACGACGTTCACGCCCGCGGCCCGCTGGAACCGCGCCTTCTCGCCGCTTCCCCAGGGGCCCCACATACGTGTCGGTGGTCACCGCCCGGACTTAAGGACCTCGGCGTCGGGTGCGCGCTCACCCGCCGAGCGCGCGGCGGTACACCCGTCGTAACGACTAAGAACGAAACGCTCCTCGGTTACGGTAATGAACAACGAGTTTTTCGCCCGAGGTGGTTCCCGTGGGCGTCGAGATTAAGGAAACGGAGGTGAGCGACGAGGACTTCGAGGAGATGAAAGGGTTTGTGAGAGATTACCTCGCGGCAAGCGTCGAGAGCGAGGAGGACGGCGGTCGCATGCGCTGGTACCCCTGGCACTCGGCCGACTACCGGTTCAACCACATCCTCAACGTCGTCGACCTGGCGGCCGACATCGCCGAGAGCGAGGGGGCCGACGTCGACGTGGTTCGGGTGGCCGCGGTGTTCCACGACGTGGCGAAGCTGGAGGCCGAGCAGGACGTGCACGCCGAGGCCGGCGCGCGCGTCGCCCGCGAGTACCTCCAGAGCCGCGGCAACTACCCGGAGTCGTTCATCGAGGAGGTGTGCGGCGCGGTCGTCGAGCACTCCTACACGGGAGACCTGGCGGACGTACCCCTCGAGAGCCGGTGTCTGATCGAGGCCGACGTGCTCGACAAGGTCGGCGCGAACGGCGCCGTGCTGATGCTGCTCCGGATGGGGTACGAGTCGCGGACCCACATGGACGCCGCGATGATGGTCGACCGCGTGCTCCAGCGCGCCCGCGACCACACCGAGCGCGTCGTCTCCGACACCGCCGAGAGCATCGCTCACCAGCGCATCAAGCGCGTGAAGTGGCTGCGCGAGTGGCTCGAAGAGGAGGTCGCACGGATGGATCCCGAGGGCGTCACCGACCGCTGACGCGGGAGGCGACCCCTCGCTTCAGGCGTCGGTCTCGACCCGGGGGAGCACCGTCTCCACGTACCGGTCGATCCCCCGCCGGGTGTCGTCGGTCCACTCCCGATCCGTCGTCGTCGCCCAGCGCAGCATGCCCCCGGTGGCGAGCGTCTGAAGCGTCGACGCGACCTCCGCGGGCGAGACGGGGTCGGCGGTCGCGTCGGACCGGTCCGCGTCGCCCGTCTCGTCGCGTACCTCTGCGGTCGCCTCGCGTACCTCCACGGCCGCCTCGCGGACCGTGCGTTCGAGGTACGATCCGAACACCCGGTCGCTGCGGTCGAAGTGATCGCGGTACGCCTCGTCGGTCGCGGCCTGCGCCCGAAGCTCGACGATGGCGGTCATGAACCGCCCGTCGGGGCCGTACTCGCCGGGGATGGAGTCGGGATCGGTCGTCGCCGCGACGTAGGTGTCGAGCTGCTCTCGGGGCGTCATGTCGAACGCGCCCTCCGAGACCGACTCCTCGAAGCCGTCGAGCAGGAAGCCGAGCAGGTCGACCAACAGCTCGTCTTTCCCGTCGTAGTGGTGATACACGAGCGAGGGGCTCTTGTCGAACTCCTCGCCGATCCGCTTTATCGTGAGATCGGCGTACCCGTGCTCGCAGAGCGCGCGGAACGCCGCCCCGAGGATGGCCTGTCGAGTGTCGGCCGGCTCCGCGAACGGGTCCTTCATGGTCCACCTACCGCGGCCGCGCATATAGGGACCCTGATTGAACGTTCATTCAACACGCTTATGTCGGGAGCGTCCGACACGACCGTATGACTCGACTCGACGCGGTCGGTGGACGGGCTGTTGGCCTCCGCGGCGCGGACCGGGCGAACCCGCGTCACCCGGCTACCGGAGGGCGGAGATGAGCCGGGGCGCGCGGATCGCCACGCTGGCGCTGGCGGTCGTCGCGGCCGGGGCGCTCGTCGCCGGCGTCGCGCTCTCCGGCGCGGCCGCGTCCGGGTCCGGCGACGCGCTCGACCGCGGGCAGGCGGCGCTGGTCGGGACCGACGCGATCGGCGCCGATGCGACCGGCGATGGAGCCGGCGACGCCGTCGCGCAGGCCGGCGGCGAGCAGGTCCGCGGCTCGCCCGAGCTCGACCTGTTCCTCTCGCAGCGGACCGTCCCGAGCGGCGCCGAGTCGGCGGTGACGGTCGACATCCTCAACACGGGGACCATGGAGAGGGGCAACGACCTCGACCCGCGCGTGACGACCGCCCGCGGGCTCAGACTGGAGGTCGACGACGGCGACGTGCCGATCGAGGTCGGCGACGGCACGACCGTGGTCGGCGACGTGCGGACCGACGCGAGCCCAGTCTCCGTCCCGCTCGACGTCACGGTCCCCGACGACGTGCCGGACGGTGAGTACGAGGTCGAGGTGACCGCCCGCTACCGGTACACCTTCGAGGTGGTCCCCGAGTTCAACAACCACAAGGACACCCGCGGGAGTGACCGCTTCGACCTGACGGTCGTCGTCGACGACGGCGCGCGGTTCGCGATCCTCGACACCGAGACGGACGCGCAGGTCGGCGGGAGCGGCGAGGTGACCGCCACGCTGCGGAACGTCGGCGACGAGATCGCCCGCGACGCGGTCGTCACCGGGACGACCACCGGCAGCGGCGCCGTGATCGGCGGCGACGGCAGCGGCGAGGCGTTCGTCGGGGACTGGGAGCCCGGCGAGAACCGGACCGTAACCTTTGACTCCGCCGTCTCGTCCGACTTCGGCGGCGGGGCGTACGCGCTCGTCTCCACGGTCGACTACCGCGACCGCGACGGGATCGACGAGACCGCGCCCGCCTCGCGGGCGGGGGTCGTCCCGGCCGCGGAGCAGTCGTTCTCGGTCGAGAACGTCGAGGGGACCCTCGAAGTCGGCTACTCTGGGACCGTCTCCGGGACGCTCGCGAACGAGGGCCCGCTCGACGTCGACGACGCGGTGCTGGTCGCGGACCCGCAGAGCCAACGGGTGAGCGTCGGCGAGAGCAGGTACGCGCTCCCGGAGATTCCGGCCGGCGAGTCGGTCGAGTTCTCCTTCGACGCCGACGTGAACGGCAACGCGGACCCCGGACCGCGGCAGTTCCGGTTCACGACCGAGTACGAGAGCGGCGACTCGACGGTCGCGGTCGACGAGACGCGGCGGATCGAGGTCGCACCGCGTCAGCCCGAGTTCGACCTGGTCGCCGACAACACGACGGTCCCGGCGGGCGAGACGCGCCGGGTCTCATTCGAAATCACGAACCAGCGCCCGGAGACGCTCTCGTCGATCAACGCCGGCTTATACGCCGACAGCCCGCTGTCGGCCCCCAACGACGAGGCGTTCGTCGACGAGCTCGAACCGGGCGAGTCGACCGAGATCTGGTTCGAGGTGTCGGCCGCGCCCGGCGCCAGCGTCGAGACCCACCCGGTCGAGTTAGACTTCCGGTACGACGACGAGCGCGGCAACGACCGGATCTCGGACGTGACCCAGTACCCGATCGAGGTGACCGAACCCACCGACGACGGCGGGTTCCCGGTGGGCTCGCTCGTCGTCGGCCTGCTCGTCGTGGTCGCCGGCGCGGGAGCGGTCGTCTGGTACCGGCGGCGGTAACCGGATGACGGAACCCACACCGGACCGAGCGAGCGAGCGCTCCCCGCCGTTCGCCTGGCGATCGCGGTCCGACGACCGCCGGGGGCGACCGTGACCGCGGCCGACCGGCTCGTCGAGCGCGTCGACGAGTTCGTCACCGAGCAGCCGGTGACGGTGGTCGTGGTCTTCCTCCTCGTCAGCGTCGTCGCCGTCGGCGGGATCGGGGGGATCGAGACGAGCGCCGGCGCCGACCAGTTCACGCAGGACATCCCGGCCCAGCAGGCGTTAGACGACATCGACGAGGAGTTCGAGACGTCGATCGGCGGGTCGGCCACCGCCGCGCAGGTGATCGTCACCGACGACAACGTGCTCTCCCGGACGACCCTGATACGGATCTTAGAGACTCAACACCGGCTGGAGTCGCGGTCGACGCTCAGGGTGGGGTCCACCTCGAGCCACGCGGACGCGATCGCCCGGCGGCTCGACCCGACCGCGGAGACCGCCGCCCAGCGGCGCGACGCGGTCGAAGAGGCGACGCCGCGGGAGCTGCGGACGGCGATTAACGAGGCCGACGCTGCGGGCGCGGTCGAGGCGCAGGTGTCCGTCGACTACAACCCGACCGCCCAGACCGCCGACGCCGCGATCGTCGGGATCACCTACGACGTGCCCGACGCGGCGACGACCGCCCGCGTGACGGAGCTGCAGACGCGCAGCATCGAGACGCTCGACACGGTGCCGGGCAACGAGGCCGGCGAGAACGCGATCCTCTTCGGCGACGGCGTGCTCCAGTCGGAGATCACTGCGCTGCTCGGCGACACGGCGATCATCGTGTTCCCCGCGGCGCTGCTTCTCATCTTGGGCTTCCTCGTGTTCGCCTACCGCGATCCGATCGACATGGCGATCGGGCTCGCGGCCCTCCTGATGTCGCTTCTGTGGACGTTCGGGTTCATGGGCTACGCGGGGATTCCGTTCTCCGACTCCCTCATCACCGTCTTCCCGCTGCTGCTCGCGGTCGGGATCGACTTCGGGATCCACATCGTCAACCGGTACCGCGAGGAGCGGGGCGAGGGGCTCTCGATCGCGGCCGCGATGCGGACGACGACCGACCAGCTGCTCATCGCGTTCCTGCTCGTGACGATCACCACCGTGTTCGGGCTGGTCTCGAACGTGGCGAGCCCCTTCGAGCCCAACCGGGACTTCGGGATCGTCGCCGCCGCCGGGATCACCTTCACCCTCGTGATATTCGGGGTCTTCCTGCCCGCGACGAAGGTGCTCGCGGACCGCTGGCGCGAGCGGCTCCCGATCCCCGCGTTCGGCACGACGGCGCTCGGATCCGGCGGCTCGCGGCTCGGCCGCGCGCTCCGCGTCGGCGTCGACCTCTCGAAGGTCGCGCCCGTCCTCGTGGTCGCCGTGATCCTCGTCGGCGGCGCGGTCGGCGGCGCGTACGGCACGGGGGTGAACACGGAGTTCTCCGAGGAGGCGTTCTTCCCCGACGAGGACCGGTTGGAGACGTACTCGAACCTCCCGGAGCCGTTCGCGCCGACCGACTACACGTTCCTGCGCGTGCTCACGCTGTTCGAGGAGGAGTTCGAGCAGGACTTCGTCGGGAGCGTGACGCTGTACGTCGACCAGTCGGTGAGGGACGACGACGCCTTGGAGCTGATCGACCGGACCACGCGCAACCCCCCCGACACCTTCGAGACGACCGACGAGCGCCGGGCGGCCTCGACCAGCGTCGTCACCGTCATCGAGGACCAGGCCGCGCGGGACCCCGAGTTCGCGGCGGTCGTCGAACGCAACGACCGGCTCGGGACGGGCGTCCCGGACCGCAACGTCGACGAGGTGTACGATGCCCTGCTCGACTCCTCGGCCGAGGGGCAGGCCCGCGGCTACCTCGCCGCCGACCGCGGGAGCGCGCGGATCGACTACACGATCCGGCCGGGCGTCGACAACTCCGAGGCGGTCGCGGACGTGCGCGAGCTGGCCGAGCGCACCCCGCTGGAAGCGGTGCCGACGGGGGACCTCGTCGTCAACGAAGCGGTGATCGACCGGCTCACCGAGTCCGCGATCCGGAGCCTGATCGCCGCGTTCGCGCTCACGGCGGTCTTCCTCGCGATCTCGTACGCCTACCTGGAGGGGAAGGCCGTCTACGGACTTTTAAACCTCGTGCCCGTGCTCGTCACGGTGGGGCTGCTCGTGGGGTCGATGCGGCTCCTCTCGATCCCGCTGACGCCGATCAACGCCCCGATCCTCTCGGTGTCGATCGGGCTCGGGGTGGACTACACCGTCCACTTCGTCCACCGGTTCGTCGACGAGTACAAGGCCGGACACGGGATCGACGAGGCGCTGGACATCACCATCGCCGGCACCGGCGGCGCGCTCACCGGGAGCATGCTCACGACCGTCTGCGGGCTCGGCGTCCTCTGGCTCGCCGTGATCCCGCTCCTGCGGGACTTCGGCGTGCTGCTCGCGCTCGGCGTGTTGTACGCGTACCTCTGCTCGATCCTGCTCGTCCCCTCGCTCGTCGTCGTCTGGGACCGGTACGGCGACCGGGTCGGGCTCGGGCTCGACGGCGGGCTCCGGGGATCGACGGGCGAGCGGGCCGAGTAGCCGCCGGCTTACTCCTCCGCGACCGGCGCCCCGTCCCCGGCCCGCCGCGACTGAACCTTCCCGGCGAGCACCGCCGCGACGTAGACCCCGACGGCGACGAGGACGATGGTGCCGCCGGCGGTCGTGTTGTAGCGGAACGACAGCGTGATCCCGACGAGCACGGCGATCTGCGCGAGCACGACGGACGCGAGCAGCGCCTCGCGGAACCCCCGCGCGAGCTGGGCGGCGGCCGCGACGGGGACGACCAGCATCGCCGCGACCAGGATGACGCCCATGATCTGCATCGCGCCGACCACGACGAGCGCGGTCAGCGTGGTCATCAGGCGGTTGTACCAGGGGACGTTGACGCCGGCGACGCGGGCCGCGGTCTCGTCGAAGGTCACGTACAGCAGCTGTTTGTAGGTGACCGTCACTACCAGCGCGACGACCGCGAAGAGGACCACGAGGAGGACCGCGTTCTCCCGCGACACCGTCGAGAGGTTCCCGAACAGGTACTGGTTGATCCCGACCGCGAGCCCGCCGGTGTTCAGGCTGATGAGGACCGCGCCGAGCGCGAACCCCGTCGACAGCACGATCGCCATCGACACGTCGTTGTACGCGTCGGTGGTCTCGGAGATGAGCTCGATCGCCAGCGCCGCGATCACGGCGACGACGATGGCCGTGACGTACGGGGAGATCCCGGTGCCGAGCAGCGAGTTGACGAACAGCCCGACGGCGACGCCCGCGAACGCGGTGTGCGCGAGCGCGTCGCCGATCAGCGCGAGCTGGCGGTGGACCAGGAACGTACCGATCAGCGGCGCCATCACCGCGATGAGCGCGCCCACGAGGAGCGCGTGGTGCATGAACACGTACTCCAACATCGCGATCCCAAGCCGCTCGCCGATCCAGCCGAGTCCGTCACTCCACAGCCCGACGAGCCGGGTGAGGAGGTCGTAAGGGGCGGAGAGGAGGGGGACAGAGAGGAGAACGGCGGAAAGAGCAGCCGTTGTCACGTGACGATCCCTCCCTCCTCGCGGCGCACGTTCGTCCCGTACGCGCGGTCGAGCGCGTCGCTGTCGGCGAACTCGACCGGGTCGCCGTCGAAGTACGCCTCGCGGTTGAGACAGACCACCCGCGAGGCGTGTTCGATGACGGCGCCGATGTCGTGTTCGACCAGCAGGACGGTCATCCCGTCCGCGACGAGCCCGTCGAGGAGCTCGAAGAACGCCTCGACGGACTCGGCGTCGACCCCGACCGTCGGCTCGTCTAAGACGAGCAGCTCGGCCTCCCCGGCGAGCGCCCGAGCGATGTACGTCCGCTGGCGCTGCCCGCCGGAGAGCGCGGTGATCTTGCGGTCCGCGAGGTGTTCGATCCCGACCGTCCGGAGCGCCTCGCGGGCGCGGTCGCGGTCCGCGGCCGTCACCCGACCGAACCCGGCGTGCGGGAACCGGCCCATCAGGACGACCTCGCTCACCGTGATCGGCATCCGCTTCTCGTCTTCCGTCACGTCCTGTGCCACGTAGCCGACGCGCTCGCGCTCCGCGAACGCCCGGGCGGGGCGACCGAGCAACTCCGCCGAACCCGAGTCGGGCTCGTGGAGCCCTAAGAGGAGCCGGAGCAGCGTGCTCTTCCCGGAGCCGTTCGGGCCCACGATCCCGACGTACTCGCCGCGCTCGACCCGGAGGTCCACGTCCTCGACGACCGGTGCCGCGGCGTAGCCGAACGTCAGGTCGCGGGCCTCGACGAGGGGCGCGTCGTCGCCGGCGTCGGTCGGCGCCGATTCCCGGCTCATGGCTCGAAGTTGCGCCCGTAATCGGCGAACGTTACCTCCTCGGGGTCGTCGACGCCGAGCAGGACCCGGAACGTCGGGAGGTTCACCTCCCGGGCGATGTCGAAGTACCCCCACCCCCGCTCGACCCACGACTCCGCGGTCCCCGCGTACGGCGTCACGGGGAAGTAGCCCGTCACGTCGGTCTGTTCCAATAGTTGGCGCGCCGGGCGGATCGGCTCGAAGACGGCGGCGCCAATGTGCTCGATGCCGTGCTCGGCGATCGCGTCCTGCGCGCGCTGCATGTCCGCGGGCCGCACGTCGTCGTTCGCCGCGAGGTTCACGACGAGGGGCTCGATCGTCGCGTCGTACCGCTCCGCCAGGTAGCCGAAGGCGTTGTGCGCGGCCAGGAACGCCACGTCGCGCTCGGCGGCGTCGAAGGCAGCCTGCCACTCCTCGTCAAGGCGATCGAGCTCCGCATCGATGTCGGCCGCGTTCTCCCGGATCGTCGGTTCGTCGTCGGGCGAGACCGCCGCGAGGCCGTCCGCGATGTTCGCGACGGCCGTCTTCGCGCGTCGGGGGTCGAGCCAGAAGTGGGGGTCCTTCGCGTTCTCGACGGCCTCCTCCTCCTCGTCGAGCGAGTCGGCCAGCGGGATCAACTCGACGCCGGCTCGGCTGTTTATGAGGGTCGTCTCCGCCGACTCGGCCGCGAGCGCGTCGATCGCGCGGTCGACCCACGGCTGGAAGTCGGGCCCGACGTGGACTAAGGCGTCGGCGTCGGTGATCCGGCGCTGGATCGACGGGTCCGGCTCCCAGCCGTGGCCGTGGAGCCCGGTCGGGACAAGGTTCTTGACCGCGATCTCCGTCCCCGCCGCGAGCGAGTCGGCGAAGTCGTAGAACGTGAAAAACGAGGCGACGACGGTGTACTCGGCGTCGCCGGTGCTGTCACCGCCTCCGCCACCGTCGCCATCGCTCCCGTACCCGCCGCCGGCCGACCCCCCGTCGGCCGCGTTCCCCGTGCAGCCGGCGAGTCCGCCGGCGAGCGCGCCGGCGCCGATCGCGGTGAACCGGCGTCGAGAGACGTTCGACGAACTGTTCGCGTTCGTGTGCATACCGTGTTTTAGAGAAGGCATGTATAATATACTTCTGGTCAAAGAAAAAGATTAGACTAATCTAATTTTCGCGCGGTCGTTCGGTCAGGAGGCGTTTTCCGGCCGCTCCGTCGCCTTGACCGCCGCCCGGCTCTCTCTCCGATCGCCGACACGACTTTGTCCCCCGGCGAGGACGGATACGTCGATGGCGGACACCTCCACGCGCGAGCGGTTCAGACGGAACGCGAGCGGCATCGCCTCGACGGTGGTGACGGGGACGTGGCTCGCCGCGCTGCTGCTCGGGTTCGACTGGTGGCTCGGATTCATGCTGTTCGGCTACATCGTGATCGTCCCGGTGGTCTCGATGCTATTCGACGAAGAGGAGGAGTCGGAGTGGGTCGACGACGACCCGTCGACGGAGTGGGAGACGAACCGGGAGACTGGGCGCGAGCGCGGACGAGAGGGGGGACGGAGCCCGATCGGGGACCGCAGCGGCGACCGGGAGCCCGGAGACACAGCCGACGCGCTCGACCGACTCCGGGCCCGGTACGCCGAGGGCGACCTCACCGACGAGCAGTTCGAGCGGAAGCTCGACCGGCTGTTAGAGACGGAGACGCCGGAAGACGCCGCCGAGTACGCGGATCGAGCTCGCGCGGAGCGCGAGGCGAGTGACGCCGGCGGGGACACCAACCGGGTCGTCGACCGCGACGCCGAACGGGAACGGGATCTGTAGGCCCTCCGCGAGGCACGCGATTCGCGCTGTCCGGGCCCGAACCTCAAGCTTCAATGCGCGCGGCCGACTCCACCGTGTATGAGCGACCAAGAGCTTCGCAAGGAAGCGCACGACCTCGACGTCACCGTCTGGGTCGGGAAGAAGGGCGTCGACGCGGTCGTCGACGAGACGGCCGACCAGCTCGACGACGCCAAGCTCGTGAAGGTGAAGTTCCTCCGCGCCGCGCGGGGCGGGACCACGACCGACGAGCTCGCCGCGGAACTGGCCGAGGCGGTCGACGCCGAACTGATCGAGACGCGCGGGAACACGGCGGTGCTGCACTGATGGGCGCCCCCGCGGGGGCGCTCGGGACCGTCGCGGTCGCGGGCACGCTGGAACCGCTCCTCGGCCCGCTGACCGGGATCGTCGTCGACGCCGCGATCTTCCTGGTCGTCGTCGTCGCGGCGTACGTGCTTCATAAGGCGGTCATCGCGCCGCTCGCCGGGCGGGTGTTCGACAGGCAGGGGCTCGACGAGCACGCCCGGCGCCCGCTCCAGAAGATCGTCGCGTTCGTCGTGCTGTTCGCGGGGGTCACGGTCGCGTTCGGCGCCGCGGGGTATCAGGGGTTCCTGCGGTCGCTGGCGACGATCGCCGCCGCGGCGACGCTGGCGATCGGCTTCGCGCTCCAAGACGTGATCAAGAACTTCGTCGCGGGCGTGTTCATCTACACGGACAAGCCGTTCCGCATCGGCGACTGGATCGAGTGGAACGGGAACTCCGGGATCGTGGAGGACATCTCCCTCCGGGTCACCCGCGTGCGCACGTTCGACAACGAGCTGCTCACGGTGCCGAACCACGCCCTGACGAGCGACGTGGTGAAGAACCCGGTCGCGAAGAAGACGCTCCGCCTGAAGTTCGTCTTCGGGATCGACTACGAGGACGACGTGGAGCGGGCGACCGAGATCATCGTCGAGGAGGCCGAGCAGAGCGACGCGATCTTGGACGACCCCGCGCCCTCGGTGCGGCTGACCGAGCTCGCCGACTCGTACGTGGGGCTGCAGTCGCGGATCTGGATCGACGACCCCTCGCGGGCCGACTTCGTGAAGGCGCGCGCGGACTACGTGAAGGCGGTCAAACAGCGGTTCGACGAGGAGGACATCACGATCCCGTTCCCGCAGCGAACCGTCTCGGGACGGGACGCGTGGGAAGAGCCGGCGTCGTTCGGCGGCGACGCGTAGACGGGCCCACCCGAGTCCGCCGGGACCGCCGGGCGCGCCTGCGGCGCGTCCGGATCCTCGCTAGCGATAGTAACGAACTTCAGGGTCCGGTCTCTGGTTGGGCCCATGCACGTGGTCATCATCGGGGCCGGCGAGGTCGGGACCAGCATCGCTGCGAGCCTCGCGTCGGACCACGAGGTCGTCGTCGTCGACGTCGACCCGGACCGCGCGGAACAGCTCAAGTACGAGCTCGACGTGCTCACGATCGCCGGCGACGGGACCACCTCGGAGATCCAGACGGCTGCCGACGTCGGACGGGCGGACATGGTCATCGCCTGCACCGACAACGACCAGACGAACCTCGTCGCCTGCGGCACCGCGAAGACGCTCGGCGAGGGGTTCACGATCGCCCGCGTGAAGAGCACGGACTTCCTCCGCACGTGGGAGGGCAACGAGGGCGCCTTCGGCGTCGACTTCATGGTGTGTACCGATCTCCTGACTGCGGAGAACATCGTCCGGGTCATCGGGCTCCCCGCCGCCATCGACGTCGACCCGTTCGCGAGCGGGCTCGTCCAGATGGCCGAGTTCGAGATCGCCGAGGGGAGCCCCGTCGCCGGACAGACCGTCTCGGAGGCCGACCGCTTCGAGTCGCTCACGTTCGTCGGCCTGTTCCGCGACGGCGAGATGACGATCCCGCGCGGCGACACCGGGATCGCAGTCGGGGACCGCGCGGTCGTGATCGGGAGCCCGGAGAGCGTCCAGTCGTTCGCAACCGACGTGGCGCCGGAGACGACCCCCGACCGCGCCGACGAGATCGTCGTCGTCGGGGGCAGTGAGATCGGCTACCAGACCGCCCGACTGCTGGAGGAGCGCGACTTCAAGCCGCGCCTGATAGAGCGCGACGCCGACCGCGCGCGGTGGCTCGCGGAGAACCTCCCGAAGACGGTCGTGATGGAACACGACGCGACCGACACCGAGTTCCTCTCCCGCGAACACGTCGACGACGCCGACATCCTCGTCACCGCGCTCCGCTCCGACGAGAAGAATCTGCTCGTCTCGGTGCTCGCAAAGCGGCTCGGCGTCGATCGCGTGATCGCGGTCGTCGACAGCCCGGACTACGTCACCGTCTTCGAGGAGATCGGGATCGACATCGCGATCAACCCGCGCACCGTCACCGCCGAGGAGATCACGCGGTTCACCTACGAGAGCGTCGCCGAGAACATCGCCGTCCTGGAGAACGACCAGGCCGAGGTCCTCGAGCTCGAACTCACCGAGGGCTGCGGGCTCACCGGCCGCCCGATCTCCGAGATCGTCGCCGAGTCTGACGCGCGGTTCGTCATCGGGGCGATCACCCGCAACCACAAGCTGGTCACTCCCCGCGGGGACACCGTGCTTCAGGCCGGCGACCACGTCATCCTGCTCGCGGAGTCGGACGCCATCGGCAAGATCACCTCCATGGCGTGAGCAGTCCGTGACCACTGCGATCCGAGTCGGCTGGCGCGCGAGCGTGGGGCTCACCGGAGACGTCCTCGCGGCGCTCTCCGTCCCTCTGGCCTTTCCGCTGCTCGTCGCCATGTACTACGGCGAGTCGCCGCTGCCGTTCCTCGCGGCGATCGCGGTCTCGCTCGCCCTCGGCGCGGCGTTCCGGTCGGTCCGGGACCCGACGGCGAACCTCGGCCCCCGCGAGGCGTTCCTCGCGGTCGCGATGATCTGGTTCCTCGTCGCCGCGGTCGGCGCGATCCCGTTCGTCGTCGCCGGGGTCGGAACGGTCGCGCACCCCGTCAACGCGATGTTCGAGTCGATGAGCGGGCTGACCACGACCGGGGCGACCGTGCTCGTCGACTTCTCAGTCCACTCCCGATCGGTGTTGATGTGGCGGCAGGTGATCCAGTGGCTCGGCGGGCTCGGAATCTTAATCCTGGCGACCGCGGTGCTCTCCGAGCTCGGGGTCGGCGGCGCACAGCTCATGGAGACGGAGTCACAGACCCAGGACGTCAACAAGCTCACGCCGAAGATCTCGCGGACGGCCCAGCTCATCTGGGGGATCTACGTCGGGCTCACGGCGCTCGCGGTCGTCGTGTACTTCGGGCTCGGGCTCGCCGTCGACCCGCAGATGGACCTGTACAACGCGGTCGCCCACGCGTTCACATCGGTCGCGACGGCCGGCTTCTCGCCGGAGCCGCTCTCCGTCGGCGCGTTCCACCCGCTGATCCAGTGGGCGGTCGTCCCCTTCATGGTGATCGGCTCGACCAGCTTCGTCCTCATCTACTTCGCCATCAACGGCGAGCCGATGCGCCTGTTGAAGAACGAGGAGTTCCACTTCTACCTCGGCGCGATGGGGACGCTCGCGTCGATCGTCGCGCTCGGTCTGTTCCTCGACCCCAACGTCACGTTCGGCGTCGAGGGGACGATCCGGCACGCCGTGTTCAACGTCGCGTCGATCGTGACGACGACCGGGTACGCCAGCACCGACTACGTGCTGTGGGCGCCCGCGGCGAAGCACATGCTGTTCATGGGGATGTTCATCGGCGGGATGGTCGGGTCGACGACCTGTTCGATCAAGTCGCTGCGGTGGCTGGTCGCGCTGAAGTCGTTCCGGCGGAACCTCTTCACCGCGATCCACCCCGAGGCGGTGCGCCCGGTCCGGATCTCGGGGAAACCGGTCGACGAGGCGGCGATCCGCGACATCTACGCGTACCTCCTGTTGAGCATCGTGATATTCTTCCTGCTCGCCGTGGTCATCGTCGTCGACGCCGAGCGCGCCGACCTCCAGGTCACCGAGTTCGAGGCGCTGGGGGCGGCGGCGACCACGTTCCTCAACATCGGCCCGGCCTTCGGCGACGCCGGCCCCTACGGCACCTTCGCGAGCTTCTCGATGAGCACCCGGGCCGTGATGGTCGTCCTGATGTGGATCGGGCGGATCGAGATCATCCCGGTGCTCGTGCTGTTCACGAGGGCGTTCTGGACGTCGTGACGGCGACCGCCTCCGCCACCCCTTCGACAGTTTAATACAGCGAACGGGCGACTCCCATACCGATCGAACAACTATGTCGTGGGGCGTGAACTGGAAGGCGAGCGTGGGGCTTCTCGGGGTCGGGATCAAGTACCTCGCCGTCACGATGCTGGTGCCGCTCGTCGTGGCGCTGGCGTACGGCGAAGACATCTGGGTGTTCCTCGTCTCGATGGCGCTCGTCGCAGCGGTCGGGTTCGCAGTCGAGCGGGTCGATCCGGACCCGGACCTCGGCCCCAGAGAGGCGCTGCTGTTCGTCTCGCTCGCGTGGCTCGCCGCCGCGGTGATCGGCACCGTCCCGTACCTGCTCGCCGGGTACGGAACGGCGTCGACGGTCGGACTGCACACCGGGTCGTTCGGCGCGCTCGCCGGCGGGATCGTCAACGCGCTGTTCGAGTCCATGAGCGGGTTCACCACCACGGGCGCCACGGTCCTTGGCGAGATCAGCACGGACCGTCACTCCCACGCCCTGATGATGTGGCGCCAGCTCACCCAGTGGCTCGGCGGGATGGGGATCATCGTCCTGATGATCGCCATCCTCCCGGAGGTCGCCGTCAACGGCGCACAGCTGATGGAGTCGGAGGCGCCCGGTCCGGAGCTCCAGAAGCTCACGCCCAAGATCGCCGAGACGGCCCGGGCGCTCTGGCTGATCTACTTCGGGTTCACCGTCCTCTACATCGCGATCCTCTACGGGCTCCACCTCGTCGGAATGGCGCCGAACATGGACCTGTTCAACGCCGTCGCGCACGGCTTCACAACCCTTCCGACGGGCGGGTTCTCGCCCGAGGCCGACAGCATTGCCGCGTTCTCCGCGGCGGTTCAGTGGGTTGTGATCCCCTTCATGGTGGTCGCCGGCGTCAACTTCGCGCTGTTCTGGCACGTGTTACGCGGCGAGGCGGAGGTCATGCTTAAGAACGCCGAGTTCCGCGCCTACGCCGGCGCGCTGGCGGTCGTGACGGCCCTCCTTGCGGTGGTCCTGTTCCGCGGTGCGGCGCCCGCGATCGAACTCGGCGGGGCGACGCAGGGCGTCGCCGAGAACTCGCTCCGGCAGGCCGCGTTCCAGATCGGCTCGCTGTTGAACTCGACCGGGTACGCGACCGCCGACTTCGCGCAGTGGGACACGCACGCGCAGGTGATCCTCTTGTTCGCGATGTTCATCGGGGGCTCCGCCGGGTCGACGGGCGGTGGCGTCAAGATCGTCAGGTGGCTCATCGTGGGGAAGGCGATCCGCCGGGAGCTGTTCACCTCGGCGCACCCGGACGTCGTCCAACCGATCCGACTCAGCGGGAGCGTCGTCGACGAAGACGCGATCCGGGGAATCATGGCCTTCACGCTCCTGTACGTCGTGTTGTTCGCGCTGTCGGCGGTGTTCATCTCCCTCGACACGGCCCGGATCGGCGAGCAGCTGACGGTGCTCGAAGCGATCAGCGCCTCGCTGGCGACGATCGGGAACATCGGACCCGGGTTCGGCCGGCTCGGCCCGTTCGGGAACTACGAGTTCTTCTCGAACGCGTCGAAACTGCTGATGATCTTCCTGATGTGGGTCGGGCGGCTGGAGATCGTCCCGGTGCTCGCGGTATTCATCTCGGCGATCGACACTCGGTAACTGCGGTTCCGGAGCCCGATTCGGCGGCCGTGAGTGGCCGAGGACGCTTCTCGAACCCGCCACGCCACTGAACTGGTAGAGCGCATATTCTTAACCGGTCGGGGGGATACTGATCGGTATGACGAGCATCGACGAGACCGACGGTCAGGACCTGCTCGGCCACGTGCTCCTCCCGGTCGCTCACGAGGAGGACGCCCTGGAGACGGCGATGGCGCTCGAACCCTACGGCCCGGAGCGCGTGACCGCGCTCCACGTGGTCGAGAAGGGCGGCGGCGTCCCGGACAAGACGCCCGTCGAGCAGTCCGAGGAGCTGGCGACGGAGTCGTACGCCGCGGTTCGGCGGGTGTTTCCCGACGCCGACGAACACACCGCGTATGCCCGAGACGTGGTCGGCGCGATCCTCGACGCCGCCGAGGAGGTCGACGCCAGCGCGATCGCCTATCGGTCCCGCGGCGGGAACCGGCTCATGCAGTTCCTCTCCGGCGACCTGTCGGCGAAGCTCGTGACGAACGCGACCGTCCCGGTCGTGGCCCTCCCCCGCGCGGAGGCGGACGAATGAGCGACCGGCGACCGGGCGAGTCTCTGCCGCCCGAGCGCTGACGAGGCGGGGAATGACCGAGACCGACGCCGGTCCGACGGTTCTCGTCGCGCTCTCGAACCCGCGGACCGAGGGCGCGCTTATCACGCTCGCCGGCGCGATCGCGCAACAGAAGGGCGGACGCGTGCTCGCGATCCACGTCGTCACCGTCCCCGACCAGACCTCGCTTGAGAGGGCGGCCGAGGATCGGGAGAAACTCGACGCCTCCTCCGAGCAGCTGCTCGCAGCCGCCGCGTCCGACGCGGAGGCGTTCGACGTGCCGATCGAGACGAAGACGATCCTCTCGCACCGCGGGATCGAGGAGGTGTTCGACGCCGCGCGAACGAACGACGCCGACACCGTCGTGATGGGCTACGGCGGGACCCGGTTCGCCGGCGGGCGCGTCGAGGGCTCGCTCGACGAGCTCACCCACGACCTCCCGTGCGACTTCCTCGTCTTGGACGGCCAGCGGCTGGACCTGTCGGACGTGCTCGTGCCGACCGCCGGCGGCCCGTCCTCCGACCTCTCCGCAGAGGTCGCGACGGCCCTCCGGGACACGGCCGGCGTGGACGTGTCGCTGCTGTACGTCGCCGACGCGGGAGAAGCGGAGGCCGGCCGGGAGTTCCTCTCTGGCTGGGCCGAGGGTCACGGGCTGGGCGACGCGACGCTCCGGATCGAGACCGGCGACGTCGAGCGGACGATCGGCCGGCTCGGATCGGAGTACGACCTCGTGATCGTCGGCGCGACCGAACGGGGGCTCCTGTCCCGGATCGTCCGGGGGTCGCTCGCGTTCTCCACGATAGAGCGCCTCGACACGCCGGTGCTGCTCTCGGAGCGGCCGTCCTCGCGGTCGCTCCGCGAACGCCTGTTCGGCGGGCGCTGACGGGGAGGTCGCTCTCCCGCGCCGAGGGACACAGCGGTAGGCTTTCGGTGGTCGATTTTGAATGGCCGACAAATGTATCTGATCGTCGTCGGCGCGGGCGACATCGGCACGCCGCTCGTCGAGCTCGCGACCGCGGGCGGCAACGAGGTCGTCGTCATCGAGCGCGACGAGGAGCGGGCCGAGCGGGCCTCGCGGCAGTACGACTGTCTGGTCATCAACGACGACGCGACCTCGAAGGAGACCCTGCAGGACGCCGGCTCCGACCGCGCCGACGCGCTCATCTCGACGACCGACCAGGACGCGGCGAACATCATGGTCTGTCTGCTCGCACAGGAGCTGTCGATCCCGAACGTCGTCTCGGTCGTCCACAACCCCGAGCACATGAGCGTGTTCGAGCAGATCGGCGTCAACACGATGCAGAACCCCCAGAGCCTGATCGCGGAGTACCTCTACCGGGCGGTGAGCCGGCCGTCGATCGTCGACTTCATGCACATCGGCGAGGAGGCAGAGGTGTTCGAGATCACCGTGGGTCCCGACGCCCCGATCGCGAACATGACCCTGCGCGAGGCGGACGAGGCGGACCTCCTCGGGGGGCAGACCCTGATCGTCGCGATCGAGCGCAACGGGGAAGGCGAGCCGATCACGCCGCGGGGGAACACGCGCATCGAACCGGGCGACCTCCTCACGGTCTACTCCGGTATCGGCGCGGTCCCCGACGTGACGGACGTGTTCGGTCACGCCGAGGACGCCGACTGAGATGTCCGATCGAAACGCCGGTCGGATTCCCTCGGATCTGGCGGTCATCGCGCGCGACGTCGGGTCGCTGCTGCTGATGGAGGCCGGGCTGATGACGATCACGACCCTCGTCGCGCTCGGCTTCCGGGAGTTTCACGCCGCGGCGGCGTTCTTCCTCGCGGGCGGCATTACCGCCGCGGTCGGCGGCGTCGCCACCCGGCGGTTCGCCGACGCGCCGGAGCCGAAGATGAAACACGGGATGGTCATCGCGGCGGGCGGCTGGCTCATGGTCGCCGTGTTCGGGGCGATCCCGCTGTTCCTGACCGCGTGGCTGACCCCGCCGGCCGCGATGGACGCGTTCGTCCCGGCGGCGGCGGACGCGGGGTCGTGGGAGGCGATCGAGGTCGGCGGCACGACGACGCTGTCCAGCCTGGCGTACTTCCGGAACCCCTTGCACGCCGTCTTCGAGAGCATGAGCGGCTGGACGGGGAGCGGCCTGACGATGGCGATTCACGAGCCGTCGCTCCCGCGGGCGGTCCAGTGGTGGCGCTCGTTCATCCAGTGGGTCGGCGGCGTCGGCGTCATCGTGTTGACCGTCTCGATCCTCTCTCGCCCCGGCAGCGGGAGCTACGCGCTGTACCGGAGCGAGGCCCGCGAACAGAAGATCCACCCGAGCGTCGTCTCGACGGTGCGGACGGTCTGGAAGCTCGTCGTGGCGTACACGCTGTTGGCGTTCGGCCTGTTGTTCGCCGCGATCCGCGGCAGCGAGAGCGAGTACGCCGCGTCGCTGTCGGTCGGCGAGACCGCGTGGCAGGCGCTTAACCACGCCATGACGGGGCTGACGACGGGGGGGTTCTCCGTCACGGACAACTCGATCGCGACGTACAACTCGCCGCTGGTCGAGACCGCGCTGCTCCCGATCATGGTCCTCGGCGCGATCGCCTTCCCGATCCACTACGTCGTGCTCCGCGACCGGCGGGTCCGGGAACTGGTGGCCGACCTCCAGACCCGGTGGCTGTTCGCGCTGCTCGCCGTCGGCGTCGCGGTGTTGTCGATCCAGAACGCGGCGTCGGTCCCTGCGACGACCGACGCGTTCTCGACCGAGCCGTTCCTCCCGCTGTCGGCGTCGCTCCTCGACGCGGCCCAGCTCGACGCGGTCCGGGACTCGACGTTCCAGTGGATCAGCGCGCTGACGTGTACCGGGTTCCAGTCGGCACCGATCGGTCGCTGGGTCGCGGGCGGCAAGGTCATGCTCGTGGGGGCGATGGTGGTCGGCGGCGCCGCCGGGTCGACGGTGGGCGGGATCAAGATAATTCGCGCGTATACGGTCGCACGCGGGATCGCGTGGCAGTTCTCTCGCGTGTTCCTCCCGAAGAACGCGGTCGTCACCGCGCGGCTCGGCGACCGCACTCTGGACCGGACGGCGATGGAACGCGAGTTCGGGGAGGCCGCGATCGTCACCCTGCTGTGGATCGTCGCGCTGGGAATCAGTAGCGTCGTCCTCGTCAACCTCGCCGGACCGGGGTTCGGCTACGCCGACGCGCTGTTCGAGGTCGCGAGCGCGCAGGGGAACGTCGGGCTCTCGACCGGGATCACCGGCCCGTCGATGCCGCCGCTGGCCGAGGGAATGTTCGTCCTCAACATGTGGATCGGGCGGTTGGAGATCATCCCGGTGCTCGTGTTCGCCCGAGCGGCGATATACGGGCTGAACCCGTGAACTCACCGTAACGACGGGTCTCGGCCTAAGACCCGGCGGCGGCGCGGCCGGTCGCCGCGCTCAGTCGTCGTCGACGTTCACCCGGCCGATGAACGACCAGTGCGTCTCGCGGGTCGCGTCGGGGAGGGTCTCCTCGGTGACGTGGTAGAGATACGGTCCGTGCGGACAGTCGTCGCAGCCCTCCTCGCAGTGGTGCTGTTTCACGACCTCGGTGTACCCCTCGTGTTCGACGACGCGGAGAACGTCGTCGCTGGGCTCGGGGTCGATCGGGAACTCCGTCGCCTCATGCGACTGGAGCAGTTCCCGGGCGAAGACGATCGCGTTCCGCAGCTCGTCCGGCGACAGATCCTCTAACTCGGCGGCGACGCCGTCGGGGAGCGCCTCCGGCGGATCGCGGCTCCGTGAGGTGTCGGTCATGAGTCCGCGTTCGCTCCGGAGGCAATTAATAACTCCGCGGGCCGCGGAGCGCCGTCGGAGGCGAGGCGGATCGGAACCGATCGATATCGATGAGGCGCGGGGAGTCAACGAGGAATCGGGCGGATCCTCCAAAATATAATGAATATTTATACAGTACCGACGGGTACTCGGAGCCATGTACGACGACGACGACCTCGCCGCGATCCGCGAGGCCAAGGAGTCGTGGGAGGCGGAGACGCTCGACCCGACCCTCGACCGGCACGGCGAGCGGAACGAGCGGTTCGCGACGGTGTCGAACCGCGAGGTCGACCGCTTATATACGCCCGCCGACGTGGCCGACGTCGACTACGAGGAGGATCTGGGGTTCCCGGGCGAGGAGCCGTACACGCGCGGCGTCTACCCGACGATGCACCGCGGGCGGACGTGGACGATGCGGCAGTTCGCGGGGTTCGGCACCGCCGAGGAGACGAACGAGCGGTTCCACTACCTGATCGACGAGGGCCAGACCGGGCTCTCGACCGCCTTCGATATGCCCTCGCTGATGGGGCTCGACTCCGACGACCCGATGTCGCTCGGCGAGGTCGGCAAGGAGGGCGTCGCCGTCGACACCCTCCGGGACATGGAGGTGCTGTTCGACGGCATCGACGTGGGCGAGGTGTCGACCTCGTTCACGATCAACCCGAGCGCGCCCGTGATCTACGCGATGTACGTCGCCATCGCGGACCAGCAGGGCGTCCCGCGCGAGGAGCTCCGGGGGACCCTGCAGAACGACATGCTCAAGGAGTTCATCGCGCAGAAGGAGTGGGTGATCCCGCCGGAGCCCTCCCTCGATCTCGTGACGGACACGATCGAGTTCGCGGTCGACGAGACGCCGAAGTTCAAACCGATCTCGGTGTCGGGCTACCACATCCGCGAGGCCGGCTCGACCGCGGTCCAGGAGCTCGCCTTTACCCTCGCCGACGGGTTCGCGTACGTCGAGGACTGCCTCGACCGGGGGCTCGACGTCGACGCGTTCGCCCCGCAGCTCTCCTTCTTCTTCAACTCGCACAACTCCATCTTCGAGGAGGTGGCGAAGTTCCGCGCCGCCCGCCGGATCTACGCCCGGATCATGGACGAGTGGTACGACGCGGAGGCAGACGCCTCGAAGCGACTGAAGTTCCACACCCAGACCGCGGGCCAGTCGCTGACGGCCCAGCAACCCCTCAACAACGTCGTCCGCGTCACGATCCAGGCGCTTGCGGGCGTGCTCGGCGGCACCCAGAGCCTCCACACTAACTCCTTCGACGAGGCGCTGGCGCTCCCCTCCGAGCAGGCGGTGCGGGTCGCGCTCCGGACCCAGCAGATCATCGCCGAGGAGTCGGGCGCGGCCGACATCGTCGATCCTCTCGGCGGCTCGTTCGCGGTTGAGGCGCTCACCGACGAGGTCGAAGAAGAGGCGGTGGCGTACATCGAGGAGATCCGAGAGATGGGCGACGGCTCGGTCCGCGACGGGGTGCTCCGCGGGATCGAGGAGGGGTACTTCCACCGCGAGATCCAGGAGGCCTCCTACGAGTACCAGGAGCGCGTCGACGACGGCGAGGAGACCGTCGTCGGCGTCAACGCCTACCAGATCGACAAGGAGACGGAGCCCGACCTGCTCCGCGTCGACGAGACCACCCGGGAGCGCCAGCTCGACCGGCTGGAGTCGGTGAAGGCGGAGCGCGACGACGACGCGGTCGAGGCGGCCCTCGACGACCTCCGCGACGCGGTCGACGCCGACGAGAACGTGATGCCGGCGATCGTCGCGGCGGTGAAGGAGTACGCCACGATGGGCGAGATCATGGCGGTGTTCGAAACGGAGTACGGCACCTACCGCGAGCGGATCGGGGTCGCGTGATCCGAAGGACGGGAGCGGAAACCGAGGAAACCGAAGAACCCGGACGAACCGAGGGACCCGGGCGAACCGAGCCAACCGCCGACCGACGCGCCGACCCCGTTTCGGGCGGTCGAACCCGCCGGGCGAGACGAGACGGCCGCCTCAGACGCCGTCGACCGCCCGCGCCGACTCCGCGCACCACGCGTTACCACGGCGACCGGTCGATCGGAGCTCGAGCTCGACGATCGAACCGCTGTCGAGGTCCGAGAGCTCCGCCTCCACGTCCGGGTCGTCGTACTCGACGACGTGCAGCGTCTCGTTTCGGGGATATTCACGGAGCGTGACCGCCCCGTGGTCGTTGCACGGTTTGACGACGGTGTACTTCCCGGTTCGATTCATCACGTCGTGACAATACGTGTCGGTATGATATAATATTTATGTGGGTTGCTAACACGGCTGTCTGCGGCGCGCGCAAGCGGGGATTTTTAACCCGACCGTCGCCAGGTACGGCCATGACGGAGACGGAGATCCCGGAGGACCACCCGCGTTACGCGTCGCTCGTGACGCGCCACCGGATCGAGGCGGGCGTCGAGAAGGGGATCACCTCGAAGCAGGGGCTCATCGCGCAGGGTCGCGGCGAGGCGTTCGACTACCTCCTCGGCGAGCGGACGCTCCCGAGCGCGGACCGCGCCGCGCGCGCGGCCGCCGCCGCCCTCCTGCTCGCCGACCGCCCGGTGCTTTCGGTGAACGGCAACGTCGCGGCGCTCGCCCCCGGGGAGACCGTCGAGCTCGCCGAGGCGGTCGACGCCGACGTCGAGGTGAACCTCTTCAACCACACCGACGAGCGGGTCCGCCGGATCGCCGACCACCTCCGCGAGCACGGCGCCGACGAGGTGAAGGGGTTCGCGGGCGACGGCGAAATCCCCGGGTTGGACCACGCCCGCGGGACCGTCGACGCCGACGGGATCGAGGCGGCCGACGTGGTCGTCGTCCCCTTAGAGGACGGCGACCGCGCCGAGGCGCTCGACGCGATGGGGAAGACGGAGGTCGTGATCGATCTGAACCCCGGCAGCCGGTCGCCGCGCACCGCCGACATCCCGATCATCGACAACCTGATCCGAGCCGTGCCGAACGTCACGGCCCACGCGCGCGACCTCGCCGACGCGTCCGCCGCGGCGCGTCGCGAAGCGATCGACTCGTTCGACGCCGCCGAGGCGCTCGCCGAGGCGGAGGCCGCCATCCGGGAGGGCTCCTTCGAGCTGCCCGACGATTCGGTCCCGGACGACGGGATCCCCGGAGACACGTCTGCTCGCTGACGGATTCCGGGGTGTCGGCGGCGGAAGTGCAAAGTTGGCTGGCAGCGTATAGCGCACATGGAACTCGACGAGACGGACCGCGCGATCCTCCGGATCCTCCAAGAGGACGCCAGAACCCCCTTCTCCGAGGTCGCGCGCCGCATCGACATGTCCAGCGCGACCGTCCACGACCGGGTGAACCGTATGGAGGAGGCCGGCGTCATCGAGGGGTATCACGCGTCGGTCGACCCCAAGGCGGTCGGCTACGGGGTCAGCGCATTCGTCGGCCTCCGGGTCGAGCAGGGGCGCGAGGAGGACGCCTTAGAGCGGCTCCGAGAGATCGACGGCGTCTGCGAGATCCACCTGACCACGGGCGAGTGGGACGTGATCCTCAAGGTCGTCGCGGCGGACACGGACAGCCTCCGCGAGCTGATGTTCGAGAGCGTCGCGGAGATGGAGGGGTTCTCCCGGTCGCAGACGATGATCATCCTCGGCACCGACTACGAGGCCGACGGGCCCCCGGTGTGACCGCCCCGGACCGAGCGCGGCGCGACGGCGCGGGACCGGAACCCTCAATTCGGGGACCCTCCCAACGGAGACCATGAGCACACGGGTCGAAGGGCGGTTCGGACTGTCGCCGGAGCGCGCGTGGGCGGCGGTCGTCGGCGCGGTCACGGCGCTTCTCGCGGTCGGGTCCGTCGTCTTCCCGCGGATCGTGTACGACCGGTTCCTGTGGCGGTACTTCTGGGGGCCGGTCGCGGCCGACGGACAGGGCGCGCAGTGCGCCGTCCGCGACGCGAGCGGGACCGAGCTGCTCGGGAGCTCGTCGGCGTGTTCGGCGGCCCTCGAGGCCGGCGAGGTCGTCGCCGAGCCGGGGTACACCACGGTCTCGACCGTGAGCTACGTCGTGATCCTGCTGGCGATGCTGATCGGCGTGGTCTTCCTCCTCCGCCGGCTGGAGATCGGCACCGAGCTGCGGTTCTTCTACGCGCTGTTCCCGTTCATGCTGCTCGGCGGCGCCCTCCGCACCGTCGAGGACGCGGGGATCGCCGCGATGCGGGCCGGCGTGGAACCGCTGATCCCCTTCCCGGCGAGCGCGCTGCTTATCAGCCCGTTCATCTACTTCACCGTCTTCGGCGTGACGCTCGCCTGCGTCCTCGCGGCGTACGCGCTCGCGGACCGAGGCGTGACCGACGACTACGCCCGTCCCCTGTTCGCGATGGGCGCCGTCGCGCTCGCCGTCGCGTTCGGCTACCTCTCGTACCTCTCGGCGGCGACCGACTACGTGCAGTTCTACCCGATCGTCCTCGCCCTGACGCTGGGTATCGCGACCGCGGCGACCGCGGTCACGTGGAAGCTCGCGACCGCGTCCGTCCCCGAGGTCCGACAGGGGACCGGCGCCGCGGGGATCGTCATCATCTGGGGCCACGCGATCGACGGGGTCGCCAACGTCATCGGGCTCAACTGGATGCCGGCGCTGACGGGGACGGCGAACCTCGTCCCGAAGCACGTCGTCAACGCGCTGATCGTCGACTGGACGGCGCGGCTACTCCCGGGGTCGATCGTCTCGGTCACGGGGGACGCGTGGCCGTTCCTGCTGGTGAAGCTCGCCGCGGCGACGTTCGTCGTCTGGGTGTTCAACGGCGAGATGTTCGACGAGTCGCCGCGCTACACGCTGCTGTTGCTCATCACGGTGCTCGCGGTCGGGCTCGGTCCGGGGACCCGAGACATGCTGCGCGCGACCTTCGGGATCTGACGGGCCGGACGACTCGCGGCTCAGGTCCGCGCGGCTGTCACATCCCCATGTCGGCCGCGGCCTCGGGAACCGGGAGGTCGCCGACGGCGACGCCGAGCAGCTCCGCGGCGTGGTCGAGCGCCATGTCGAAGCCGTAGTACCGCTCTAGCTCGTCGCCGGTCGGTCCCGGGCGGACCTTCAACATCGCGTAGCCGTCGACGTTCTGGGCGACCGTCGCCTCCCGGCCGTCGACCGAAAACGTCAGGCGTCGCTCGCCGTCGGTCTCCTCGTAGCGCGCGTCGATCGCGTTCCCCTCGCCTCCCGCCGTGTCGCTCATACGCACGCTATGCGCCGGCCCCTGTCGAATCTGTCGGTCGGTGGGAGCGCCGTCGACCGGCCGGTCGACTTCGCCTCCCTACCGGGGGTCCCACCCGTGGAACTCGGTCCCCGGCTCCAGTTCGAGGTCGAACGCGTCGATGATCCCGCCGAGCGCCTCGTACCCGCTCGCGGCCGCGGCGATCCCGACGAGCGTCTCGTCGTCGTACCGCGCGGCGGCCTCGTCGTGGACGACCGCGTCGACCTCGCCGCGGACGACCGCGAGCGCGTACTCGACGAGGGCCGTCTCGTCGCCGTCGAGGGGACCGCGGTCGTCGGCCCCGAGCGCGGCGATGACCTCGTCGTCGATTCCGACCCCGCGGGCGATGTTGACGTGCTGGTGCCACTCGTAGCGGTTCGTCGTCTCGCG
Source organism: Halorubrum salipaludis (assembly GCF_002286985.1). Lineage (GTDB taxonomy): Archaea > Halobacteriota > Halobacteria > Halobacteriales > Haloferacaceae > Halorubrum > Halorubrum salipaludis. The sequence goes on from NZ_NSKC01000002.1 coordinate 350,716, forward strand.
GGCGACCGCGAGGATCACCAGCTCCCGCTCGCGGTCCGAGAGCCCGCTGTCGGTCCACAGCGAGCCGAGGAACGAGCGCAGCCCCGCGAGCACTGCGGGGTTGTTGCCGATCGACTGGTAGACGTGCAGTGGCTTGCCCTGCAGCGACGACTCCAGTAGCTCCTCGTACTCGTCCGGCACGTCCGACGCCTCGACGTAGGGAACGCGGGCCATGGTCGAGAGTCTCCGCCCGCGGCCATAGGCTTGTGTGACTCGGTAGCGTTCGCCGCGACCGGCCGGGACGGGTCCGCCGCGGCGTGGCGTCGCGCAGATGGCAAGCTTAAGGGACGGCACGTCCCTACCGGCGACAATGAGTACCGACGTGTCGCGACGACGGGCGTGGCTGATCGCGGCGCGCCCGCAGACGCTCCCCGCGGCGGCGGCGCCGGTGATCGTCGGCGTCGGCCTCGCGGTTCGAAACGGGGTGTTCGCCCCGCTTCCGGCGCTCGCGGCGCTCGTCGGCGCGGCGCTGATCCAGGTCGGCACCAACTTCGCGAACGACTACTACGACGCGATCCAAGGCGCGGACACCGACGACCGCGAGGGGTTCACCCGCGTCGTCGCCAGCGGGCTCATCGAGCCGGGAGAGGTGAAGCGAGCGATGTGGCTCACCTTCGCGGCCGCGATCCTCGTTGGGACCTCCCTCGTGTACGTGGGCGGCGTCCCGATCCTCGTGATCGGACTCGCCTCGGTCGCGGCCGGGATCGCGTACACCGGAGGCCCCTACCCGCTCGGCTACCACGGGCTCGGCGACCTGTTCGTCTTCGTCTTCTTCGGCGTGATCGCCGTCACGGGCACTTACTACGTGCAGGCCGCCGCGCTCGCGAGCGGGGCGTTCCCCCTGTGGATTCCGGCGGGGACCGTCACCCTCTCGGCCGTCGTCGCGAGCCTCCCGATCGCGGCGCTGTCGACGAACATCCTCGTCGTCAACAACGTCCGCGACTTAGAGGAGGACGCGCAGACGGGGAAACGCACCCTCGCGGTCCGGTTCGGCTACCGGTTCTCGCGGATCCAGTTCCTCGCGCTACTCGCGCTCGCGTACCTCACCCCCCTCTGGTTTTTCGCCCGGGGGGACGGGCCGGCCGTGCTCCTCCCGCTCGTGACACTCCCGCTCGCGGCCGGCGTGACGCGCACCGTACTGACCGAGACCGCCGGCGACGCCCTCAACCCGGCGCTCGAATCGACCGGGAAGCTGCTCGCGGCGTACGCGGTCGCGTTCGCCGTCGGCCTCGCGGTGTGACCCGTGCGGCTCAGCCCCTTCTCGCTCGGACTGACGAGCCCCCTCGAAACCGCCCGGGGCCCCATCGAGCGGCGCGAGGGGTTCCTCGTCGCCGTCGGCCCCGACTCCGACGCCGGATCGGTCCCCGCCCGCGGCCTCGGCGAGGCCACGCCGCTCCCCGGCTGGACCGAGTCCCGGGCGGCCTGCGAGGCGGCGCTCCGCGGGGTCGGCGGCGGAGGCGACGACCGCGAGCCGATCGCGCCGGACGCGCTCGACCGGCTCGATCCCGTCGACACGCCCGCCGCGCGCCACGGGCTCGCGCTCGCGCTCGCGGACGCGACTGCCCGCGACGCCGGAGACGCGCTCGCCGAACGGCTCGCCCGGGCCGAGGGGCTCCCGGCGCCCGCCGAGACGGTTCCGGTCAACGCGACGATCGGTGACGGCGACCCGGAAGCCGCCGTCGACGCGGCCGAGCGCGCGGTCGAGGGGGGGTTCGACTGCCTGAAGGTGAAGGTGGGCGCGCGCGACCTCGACGACGACATCGAGCGCCTCTGGGCGGTCCGCCGGGCGGTCGGCGGCGGGGTCGCGCTGCGGGCCGACGCCAACGGCGCGTGGGACCGGGAGACTGCCCGGTCGGCGGTCGAGCGACTGGCGTCGCTCGATCTGGCGTACCTCGAACAGCCCCTCCCGGCCGACGACCTCGACGGGGCGGCCGCGCTCCGAGAACGGCAGACCGAGGTGCCGATCGCCCTCGACGAGTCGCTCGCGAGCCGCGGGCTCGACGCGGCCCTCGACGCCGGCGCGGCCGACGCCGTCGTCCTGAAGCCGATGGCGCTGGGGGGCCCGGACCGGGCGCTGGCGGCGGCGCGGCGAGCGCGGGAGGCCGGCGTCGAGCCGGTGATCACCACCACGATCGACGCCGTCGTCGCGCGCACCGCGGCGGTCCACGTCGCCGCCGCGGTCCCCGAGATCGCGCCCTGCGGTCTCGCGACCGGGTCGCTGCTCGACGCCGACCTCGCTCCGGACCCCTGTCCGGTCTCGGCGGGGAGCGTGACGGTGCCTGACGGTCCCGGCCTGGCCGGCGACGCGTTCGGGGACCTGCCGTAGCTCAGGAGCGGCGGGGTACGGGGTCCACCCGGCTCACTCGACGACCTCGATCCGACCCTCCATCCCGCGCGTCTGATGCGGCGTGCAGACGTACTCGAAGACCCCGGACTCGGCGAACGCGTGCTTGAAGACGTGGCCCTCCTCGCCGGTGAGTTCGGACTCGAAGGCGCCGCCCTTGTCGACGACGTTGTGCGCGCCGCCCGCGCCCGTCCACTCCCAGCGGACCGTCGTTCCGGCGTCGACGACGAGGTTCGCGGGCGCGAAGGCGAACCCCGCGTCGGCGCCGACGGCGACGGTCACTCGCTCCTCGCCCGTCCGGTCGATCGGGTCCGGCTCTCCCTCCTCGTCGCCGCCGGGGACGACGGCGTCGGCACAGCCCGCGAGCGCCGCGGCGGCGACGGTCCCCACCCCTGCGAGCGCCTCGCGGCGCGTTCGGTCGATCATACCGGATCGAGGCGGCGGGCGGTATAAATCCCCTCGCGAACGGCGGCGGGGGGAACGGGTACAGAGCCGGACCGGCCGTCGTGCGGGTGGACCGTCGGCGGGCGGACCGTCGTCCAACCGGACCGACGTACGAGGGAAGGTGCTTTTACCGCCACCGCCGAAGGTGGGCGTATGAGCGAATGGACCGACGCGATCGTCGGCGAGCGCATGACCGTCGACAACCAGTTCAACGACCGAGTGTCGGCCTCGCGGTTCTCCAGCCAGGAGTGGGGGCTGATCATGACCGCGACCGAGTTCGAGATCGAGGACGCCGGCGACCCCGAAGAGGCGCGGATCGTCGCCGACACCTCCAACCTTCCCGCGATCATGCCGGAGCTCGAGAACGTCCGGTCACAGGTCGCGGCGATGGGGGGCGCTTCCGGCGGCGACGGCGGGAAGGGGGGATCCGGCGGCGGGCTCGTCGACTCGATCAAGGGCGCGCTCGGCCTCGGCGGCGGAAACGACGGTCCCTCGGACGAGGAGCTCGACGCGGCCGAGCGGCTCGTCCAGGAGTACGCCGACGAGCTGCAGGCGCACTTAGAGGAGGTCGGCAAGTGGGAACAGGTGCGGGTCGCGTATCAGGAGTGAGGCGGGTCTGCGGGGCGACGGGTGCGGCGCTCGACGCCGATCCGACGCCTCACTCGACGTCGCTCCCGCGGAACAGCGTCAGCTCCTCGGCCTCGTAGATGTTGATGAGCTCGCTGACGATCTCGTCGTACTCCTCGTCGTCGAGCCGGAGCGCGTCCAGCCGCTCGACCGTCTCCTCGTCGAGGTGTATCTGGGGCATAGAAGGGGGTTCGTCGGCGGGGGAAATAAAAGCCCGCTGTCGTTTTTAAGTACGACGCGATAACGGCCGTGCTACTCGAACCGATGCTTCTCGACGGTATCGATCGACCTGTCGTCTCGGGAGAGGTATTCGCGAGCCATCCGTTCGATGTCGGCCTCGCTATCGACATCCTCCGGTAACAGGAGGCGGCCGTTGAGCTGGACGATCGAGTCGCCCTGATTGAGGAGTTCGAGAAGGGACGAAGAGTCGAGGACTGCCTCTCCCGTATGCAGTGTTCCGGATAGTTCCTCCTTTGACTGAAACTCGTCAAACAACTGCTTTAGTTCGCCCCCGATCCGTCCCGATAGCGAGAGAACAGATCCGTATGTGATATTGTGTCGGTTGGCCGATCGCGACCACGTTCGATACACCGGCATCGCAGGATGACTATGCGAGGCTATCTCGATGCCCGGATCGCCCACCATCCGCGTTTGAGTCGCGGCACTAACACCCGACAAGGCGACGCTCGGACCTATCGAGACACCGGACGACAACAGCCCGATTAGCGATCGAAATAGCTCCGGATCGAGCGGCGTCTCGGTGAGAACTGACGACAGTCCCCCGTTCTCGACGACGGAGATTCCGAATTCCTGATCCTCGACTCCCTCGAAGACGACGAGCGCTGGTGCTCCACCGAGCCCGTCGAGCGAGACCGTTCCGTCCGCAGCGACGATCCGACCGTCTTCGACCGGCAGGCCGCAGTACGCGATGTCGACCTCCGGATCGGTGAGGTTTGCCAGAAGGGTATTCGCGTCGGGGTTGGCTATCAGCTCCCACGAGCCGATTTTGTCCGGGACCGCCGGATCGGAGAGCGCACGGCGCAGACTCTCTGAACGCTCCGCGGAACCGGTTACGGCGATGACGCGGATTTCACCACGGGCCGTCGTCGTTCTCGTGAGTCGGTTCTCGTAGCCGTCAGGGACCAGCACCGCCGTTCCGGCCGGAGACGGAACCTCGTCCGGTGAGGGAACTGCCTCGGAGGTCGAGCCATCGTCGTTCCGGCTGATCCACGGTGACGTACCGAGCGCGACGGGTGCGTCCACTATCGGATCGCCCGATCCCCGGATACGAACCGGAGCGAGCACGTGCGCGAGATGCGGGAGGAGATCCGCGGCCTCGCGAACCGGTTGGAGCACCGCCTCGGTCGGCCACGCGGGCGCGTACGGAGCGACGGTCTCAGGATCGACTTCGAGGTACTCCATCAACCGCTCGCTCATCGACCTGTCGGCCAGGTTCGGCGGGTAAAACGGGAGCTTCGCCCCCATCAGTTCGTACTCGTATCGGTCGGACTTGACGTACCCGTCCGTCCGCGCCAGCGTGTCGAGGAAGAACCACGTCCGGAGTAGTTCCTCGACGCGCTCTTCGAGCGCGACGCCCTCACTCGGAAGCGACTCGACGTAGCCGGTGTCGAGTCGGATCGCCGGCGAGTCGCCGACGACCACCTCTGCGCCGAGGTAGTACGCGAGCGTAGAGAGCCGGTACACGTCGGCGTACGTGGGGCGCACGACTACCTCAATGCCGGTGTCAGGACCGACGAGCGGGCTCGGAATGTCGAGTTCTTCTCCGAGCCGGATCCGGGGCGGATACCCGCGGAGCGTCGGCCACGAGCGCTCGGGGGTGAACTCCTTGATCGAGGAGCCGAACACCGACACCGCCTCGGCGAGCGCGGCCGGATCGTCGGGGACCGTGATCGTCGCCTCCGGGCGAGTGTGCAGCGATCGCGCACCGACCGTGACGGTGGTCGGGCGATCGAAGGTCAGCTCGCCGAACTCCGACTCGGTTATTCCCGTCGCGGAGATCGCCGCGTCTTGTATCCGCACGACGACCTTCACCGGTCCGTTAACGTCGAAGTAGTACGTTTCCCGGTGGAACTCCATCGAATCGTCGAGCTGGGCGAAGAACTCACCCTCAGCATCCCGAACGGTCACTGTGTTCTGTTCCAGAATGGACATTCCTCCGGCCTCGAAGCTAACCGCGCGATCGACGGGGACGTGAAACAGCTCCGGCAGCGCCGGCCGCGGCTCCGGCTCCCGGTCGAAACGGAGCGGAAACTCCTCGCCCTCCAAGGCGTCGCGGATGCACAGCGTCCGCCCGTCCGTCTCGAACCCGATTCGGCCGTCGATCGCGTCGTCAGTCACGGCCTTCTGATAATCCGACAACAGTTATGAGGTTGTCGGTCATTCCCGAGATTCGCCGATTCTGCCGCCGTACGACCGGATTTCATCGCCTCGTGTTAACAAGCGTGACAGCAACTTTAACATGCGACACACGTGACACGCGGACATGGATCAGCGGGTCGAAACCGCTCTCGGCGAGGCGTTTCCGGACCGCTCCGTCGACCGGACGTTCGGGGTCGGCCCCTCGTGGAACGGCGCCAACGAGACGGTCGGCGTCGCCTTCGCCGACGGGGGGCGCGCGTTCTGTAAGGTCGCCGCCGACGGCGACGGGAGCCGGATCGCCCGCGAGCTGGCCGTGCTCCGGTACCTCGGCGCGGAGCGGTCGGTCGCGGGGCCGGCGGTGCTCGCCGGCGACCCGGACGCGTCGGTGCCGTACCTCGTCACCGCGCCCGTGCCAGGCCGCGAGCTGCTCGGCGTCTGGGAGGACGCGGGGGATGAACGGCGCGAGGCGCTGCTCCGACGCGTCGGCGCGACGCTCGCGGCCCTCCACGCGGAGCGCTTCGACCGCCACGCGGAGATCGTCGGGGGCCGCGTGGGCGAGGACGGCGCGCCGTCTCTCGCCCTCGACCCGGCCCCGTGGCCGGACGTGCTCCGCGCGACGATCGAGCGCACCCGCGAGATCGGCACCTCGGAGCGGCTGGCTGACCACTACGACGCCGCGTTCGACTGCGTCGAGGCGAACCGCGACCGGCTGGAGGGCGCCCCAGCCGCGCTGCTTCACGGGGACGTGGCCAAGCCGAACCTGTTCGTGGCCGACGAGGGCGAGGCGGGGGGCTCCCACGGCCGCGGCGACGACGCCGGCCCCGACGGGATCGTCCCGATCGACTGGGAGCTCGCGCACGTCGGCGACCCCGCCCGCGATCTGGTCCGCGCGGAGGACCAGCTGTTAAACGGGTTCGACAGCAGGGGGCCGGAGCGGTACGCGGACGCCCTCTATCGGGGGTACCGCGACCGCGCCGGCGGGCTTCCGCCGGGGTTCGCGGAGCGGCGTCCGGTGTACGAGGTCGTCCGGATGCTGGGGCGCTCGGGCTTTATCGACCAGTGGACGACGTACCTCGACGAGCCGCTGGAGTCGCTCGTCGATCGGGCCGACGCCGAACTTCGAGCCCGGCTGGACGCGGTCTGATCGGCGACACGTCGGTCACCGGTTCCACGCCGCGTCGTCCGGGTCGATCCGGCGCTCGCCGGGCTCCAGCGCGTCGACCGCGTCGAGGGCGGCGTCGGGAACCTCGGCGTCGACCGCGCGCAGGTTCTCGGTCACGTGGTCGCCGGTCGCCTTCGGGATCGGCGTCACGTCGCGAGCGAGCGCCCACCCGAGCGCGAGGACCGCCGGCGAGAGGCCGTGGCGGTCGGCGATCGCAGTGAGTTCGTCGTCGCCGAACAGGTCGCCGCGGGCCAGCGGGGAGTAGCCGACGAGCCGGTGGTCGAGCTCGGCCGCGAGCTCGCGGAGCGCCGGCTGCCGGAACCGCGGGTGGCACTCGACCTGGTGGGCGGCGATCGGCGCGTCGAGGATCCGGTCGGCCTCGCGCACCAGTTCCGGCGTGAAGTTCGAGACGCCGACGTGGTCGGTGACCCCGGCCTCCCTGAGCGCGTCGAACGCCGGGAGCGTCGTCGACGGGTCGTACGCCCTCGTCGGCCAGTGGACGTACAGCAGGTCGACGCGGTCGAGCCCCAGCCGGTCGAGGCTCTCGCGGGCCGTCTCGCGGACGTCCTCGGGCGCGAGGTTGTCGGGGTGGACCTTCGTGGCCACGGTCACCTCGTCGCGGTCGACGGCGGCCGCGGCGATCCCCTCGCCGACGGCGGTCTCGTTGTCGTACATCTGCGCGGTGTCGACGTGGCGGTACCCCGCTTCGAGGGCGGCGGTCACCGTGTCGCGACACTCCGCGGGGTCGTCGAGCCCGGACGTGCCGAGGCCGAGCGGGAGTTCGAGCGGCGGCATGGCTCCCGGTTCCGGCCCGGACGACAAAAGGGCGTGCCCACCGGAACGGCTCGCGCGGACCGCCGGAATCGGTGTCGGCCTCCGGGAAGCGTTTTCACCGCGCTGGAAACCCCTCGCCGTTATATGGCCCGTTGCGTCCCTACGTGCAGCCATGACCAACGGGATCCACGTCGAGCTCGCCGTCTCCGCCTGTGAGGGCTGTCCCGTGGCCGCGCTCTCCTCGGACACGCCGGTCGAGGAGTTCCGCGTCGACGCCGACGACGCCCGCGTCGAGTTCGTCGCGCCCGATCCGCCCGAGGACCCGCCGAGCGGCCTCGACCTCGTCGAGTTCGCCGGCGAGGCGCACGGCCGCTACGAGATCGCCTGCGAGCGCCCAGCCACCGACGGCGGCGTCGCGATGGACGCCCCGGAGGCCGAGGTGGGTACCGACGCGGACGCGGGGGCCCCCGCCGGTCCGTCGCCGACCCCGGCCGCGGAGCCGTCCGCGTCGGCGACGCCCGAGTCGGCTTCGCCTCCCCCCGCCGACGGAGTCCCCTGCGAGGGCTGCTCGTGCGGCGGGCTCCCGTCGGCGTTCGCGAACTTCCCGGTGTCGCCGCGCCGGACCGAGATGGCGGACGGGGAGCTGCTCGTCTCGTTCGTGCTGACCGGCCACGAGGAGCTGCAGGCGATCGTCGACGAGTGCGAGGCCGCCGGGCTCGGCGTGGAGCTCCGCCGGCTGTGCGTCGACCGGGGGAACCGGAGCGCGGCGGACGACTCCCGCCGCGACGTGGTCCCGGTCGACCTCGCGGGCGTGACGGACCGACAGGCAGAGGTCGCCGCGGTCGCGGCCGAGAAGGGATACTTCGACGGCGACGGCGCCTCCGCCGCGGAGATCGCCGCGGACCTCGACCTCGCGAAGTCCACGGTCTCGGAGCACCTCCGGGCCGTGACTGACACGCTCTTCTCGCAGGCGTTCGGGGACGGTACTTAAACCCCCGAACAGTTCGCCGCCAGCTATCCGGGGAGTTCGACCGTAGTGATCAGTAGCGGGGTCGAACCCATCGGTTCGGCTCCGGAACCCATGACCCAGTGGACACAGCTCGGACCGCGGGAACGCGAGCTCCTCGCCGTCCTGCGGCGCGCGGACGACCCCCTCACGGCGCGCGACCTGCTCGACGCGGTCGCTAGCCGGGGCGACGACGACGTCGCGTACACGACGGTCAAGCGGACCGTCGACCGGCTCGTCGAGAAGGGGTTCGTCGAGCGCGAGTCGGAGCGGTACCGCGGCGGAACGCGGCACCGCTACCGGTTCGACGTCGAGGCCGCCCGCGAGCGGCTGATCCCGGAGTTCGCCGAGGAACTCCGGACGGTGCTCGGCGAGCCGGCGGTCGAGCGGCTCGCTCGAACGGTCCGAACGGAACGCGACGGCGACGAGGCCGACGCCACCACTCAACAATGACTACAGATCCGAACGCGAGCGACGAGCGGTCGACACGGACGGACGAACACGACGAGCGGTCGGCGGACGCGACCCCGGACGACGGGACGGGGACGCCCGCGGACGACGCGGGTCCCGCCGACGACGAGCCGGAGATCGTCGACGGGCGGACGATCGAACACCTGCTGACCGACCACGAGCGCGACATCGCCTCGACCGCGGAGGGAACCGACGCGACCGCGGCGAAGCGACCGACCCTCGACCTCCCGCGCTTGGAGCTCGGGCGGCGCGACTTCATGAAGGCCGGCGCCGCCGTCGGCGCCATGAGCGGCCTCGCCGGCTGTACGAGCATCCTCGCCGACGAGGAGGGCGACGACTCCGGCAGCGCGGCCGCCAGCGGCGAACACAAGGTCGCGCCCGGTGAGCACGACGAGTACTACGGGTTCCTCTCCGGCGGCCACACCGGCGAGATCCGCGTCGTCGGGATCCCGTCGATGCGGGAGCTGATGCGGATCCCCGTCTTCCAGGCGGAGAGCGCGCGCGGCTACGGCCACGACGCGAAGACGAGCCAGATGCTCGAGGAGGAGGGCGACGGCCACGTGTGGGGCGACACCCACCACCCGCGCGTCTCCCAGACCGACAACGACTACGACGGGCGCTGGCTGTTCGTCAACGACAAGGCGAACGGGCGGATGGCCCGCGTCGACTTAGAGTACTTCGAGACGGACGCGATCACGAACGTCCCGAACTGTCAGGGCGTCCACGGCGCGTGTATGCAGCTGCCGGACACCCAGCTCGTCTTCGGCGTCGGCGAGTTCCGCGTGCCGATGCCGAACGACGGGCGCGACGTCGACGACCCCGACGAGTACGGCTCCGTCCTCACCGCCATCGACCCCGAGACGATGGACATCGAGTGGCAGGTCGAGGTCGACGGCAACATGGACAACGGGGACGGCGGCAAGGAGGGCCGCTGGTTCTTCGCGACCGGCTACAACAGCGAGGAGGGCGTCACGGAGTCGGAGATGACGCAGGCGGACCGCGACTACGTGAAGGCGTTCGACATCCCCGCCATCTGGGACGCCGTCGAGAACGGCGAGTACGAGGAGATCAGCGGCGTGCCCGTCGTCGACGGGACGATGGACAGCTCGCTGAACGAGGGCGACCGCCCGATCGTCCGGTACGTGGCGACGCCGAAGAGCCCGCACGGAGTCAGCGTGACGCCCGACGGGAACTACGCGATCGCCTCCGGAAAGCTCGACCCGAGCTGTACGGTGATCGACATCGAGGCCATCGCCGAGGTCGACGACCCGCAGGAGGCGATCGTCGGGCAGCCCCGGATCGGGATGGGGCCGCTCCACACCGCCTATGACGGGCGGGGCCACGCGTACACGACGACGTTCATCGACAGCGAGGTCGTCAAGTGGGACTACGAGGCCGCCGTCGAGGCCGAGGCCGGCTCCGAGGAGCCGGTCGTCGACCGCCACGACGTGCACTACAACCCCGGCCACCTCATCGCCGCGGAGTCGTACACGGCGTCGCCGCAGGGCGACTACCTGATCTCGCTGAACAAGCTCTCGAAGGACCGGTTCCTCCCGGTCGGCCCGATCCACCCGGAGAACGATCAGCTGTTCCACATCGGCGACGACGACGCCGGGTTAGAGCTGATCAAGGACAAGCCGTCGTACCCCGAGCCGCACGACGCCAGCGTGGTCCACAAAGACAAGATCGACCCAGCGAAGACGTGGGACACCGACGACTACGAGATCGACTACGTCGCCGAGGGCGAGGAGTCCTTCGAGCGGATCGACGACAGCACCGTCGAGATCGAGATGTGGGCGCGCCGCAACGAGTTCTCCTTCCCCGAGGTGACGCTGCAGGAGGGCGACGAGGTGACGCTCCGGATCTCCAACGTCGAGACCACGAGCGACGTGATCCACTCGATCGCGATCCCGGAGTACGACATCAACCTCGCGCTGGCGCCGCAGGACACCCGGGAGGTGACGTTCACCGCGGACGAGCCCGGCGTGTTCTGGGCGTACTGCGCGTACTTCTGTAGCGCGCTCCACCTGGAGATGCGCTCGCGGATCCTCGTCGAGCCGGACGAATAGAGCGCGAACCGCCTCACCCCCATTCCACCCCCACCCCACACGACATGACCGCCTCACTCGACCGACTGACGGAGCTCAGACGAGCGCTTCCGGTAACGGCGGCGGCGACCTTCGTCGTCGCCCTGCTGGTGCCCGTCTGGAAGATCGCGTTCGAAGCGCCCCAGTACCCCGACGGGCTGCTCGTCGAGCTGTACGCGTACCCGCGGCTCGGCGGCGACTACGCCGAGGTGCAGGCGCTGAACCACTACGTCGGGTTCTACTACCCGGACCCGGTGTTCGTCGACCCGAACTACGCGGTCCACCCGGACGCGATCGCCGCGCCGGAGTGGATCCTCGGGCCGGTCGTCTTCCTCGCGGTGGCCGCCGCGGGCGTGTTCGTCGCGCTCGCGCCGACCGACCGGAAGCTCCGGCTGGGCCTGCTCGGCCAGCTGATCGGGGCGACCGTGGCGTTCGTGGGGACCTTCGCGATCGTCCAGTACCGGCTGTACCAGGCGGGCCACGCGCTCGGCGAGGACGCGCCGGTCGTCGGCGTCGAGGAGTTCACCCCGCCGCTTTTAGGCGGCTACGAGATCGCCAACATCAGCGGGGTGGCGTGGTTCGGTCCCGGCGGCTACCTCGCCGGGGCCGGCTTCCTGCTGCTGGTCGTCGCGTTCCTGCTCCGCGACTCCCGAGTGACGATCGGCGAGGCCGCCGGCGCGGTCCGCGACCGGCTCTCGGGGAGCCGGGATGAGGACGGCGACGGGGACGCCGAGGAGATCGGGCCGACCGCCGAGGAGGCGGTCGAGACCCGGACCGGCGACGGATCCGACGCGGGGGTGCACTGATGTCCCGGCTCCCGTCGGTCGAGGGGCTCGTCTCGGCGCGCGCGGCCTTCCTGGCCGCTGCCGTCGTGCTCGCGGTCGTCCTCGGCGGCGTCGTCGCGGCGGCCGGCGCGGGGGGCGCCGGGGGCGACGACGTCGGGACCGACGGCGAGCCGGTCGTCGACCCGCCGACGTACGACCCGGACCGACCGACCGAGTCGGGGACGGCGAGGGTCCTGCGCGACGGGAGCGAGATCGGGACCTACGACGACCTGTCCGCCGCCGTCGACGCGGCGGGGCCGGGCGACGCGGTCGAACTGTCGGGCGTCTTCGAGGCCGATCGGGAGGTCGTCGTCGACGAGCCGGGGGTGACGATCCGCGCCGCGTCGACCCACGGCGCCCTGATCGACGGGGGCGGAGCGGGCACGGTGATCGACGTGCGCGCGCCGAACGCGACGGTCGAGGGCGTCTGGATCGACGACACCGGCGAGAACCTCGAATCGCGCGACTCCGCGGTGTACCTCACGGAGAACGCCTCGGGGACGACCCTCTCGGAGCTGTACCTCACCGACGCCGCGTTCGGCGTCTGGGTCAACGGCGCCGATCGGGTGACGATCGCGGACTCGCGGATCGAGGGGACGAAGGCCCCGCGGTTCGCGAACCGCGGCAACGGGATCAACCTTTGGGAGACGACCGGCACCGAGGTCCGCGACACTGAGATCACCGACGTGCGCGACGGGATCTACTACTCGTGGGCCTCGAACGTCGAGGCGACGGGGAACACGATGTGGGACCTGCGGTACGGGGTCCACTACATGTACTCCGACGACAACCGCCTCGCCGACAACGTCGCCTTCGAGAACGACGTGGGGTACGCGCTGATGGTCAGCGAGTCGATCGAGCTGGTCAACAACACCGCGGTCGCGAACCGGGGCGAGAGCGGGCACGGGATCCTGCTCAAGGAGATCGATCACACCGTGGTCCGCGACAACGACCTCGTCGCCAACGACAACGGCGTCTACCTGTACAACGCGCAGGACAACGAGGTGCGCGGGAACCTCCTGTACGCGAACGGCGTGGGGGTCCACCACTCCGCGGGCACCGAGGGGACCGCGGTCGCCGGCAACGGGTTCGTGAACAACGACGAGCAGGTGTTGACGACGACCCGCGAGCTGGTGGCGTGGAACGGCACCGACCGCGGGAACTACTGGTCGGACGCCCGCGTCGCCGACACCGACGGCGACGGGGTGAGCGACGCGCGACACCGCCCCGCCGGCGCGGCCGAGCGGCTGGTCCAGGAGCACCCGGCCGCGGCCGTGTTCGCCGACAGCCCGGCGTTCGACGCGATCCGACTGGTCGAGAGCCGGTTCCCGGCGGTCGAGAGCGCCGGGGTCATCGACCACCGCCCGCTCGCGAGCCCCGCCCACGACGTCGAGCCGTATCGCCCGTACGCGGCGGCCGTCGACACGGCGGCCGAGTACGACGACGAGCCCGGAGACGAGCACCACCAGTAACCATGCGCATCGACATCACCGACGTTCACAGACAGTACGGCGACGTGGCGGCGCTCGACGGGGTCGACCTCACGGTCGAGTCCGGCGACGCGTACGGCCTCGTGGGAACCAACGGCGCCGGCAAGTCCACCCTGTTCGGACTGATCGCGGGCCACGACCGCCCCGACGAGGGAGAGATCAGGGTCGGCGACCGCGACGTGGGAGAGTTGGGGTGGCGCATCCGCGAGGCGATCGGTGTCCTCCCCGAGGACCCCGGCTTCCCCCCGGGCGAGACGGGCCGCGAGACGCTGCGGTTCCACGCCGACGTCCGGGGGATCGGTGCGGACTCCGAGGCCGCCGCCGAGCGGATCGCGGGCGCCGCGGCGACGGTCGGGCTCGCGGACGCGATCGACCGCCCCATCGACGGCTACTCGAAGGGGATGCGGCGCCGGCTGGGGCTCGCGGCCGCGCTGCTCGCGAACCCGTCCGTGCTCCTGCTCGACGAGCCGACCGCCGGGCTCGACCCCAACGGGGTCGCCGCGCTCCGGGACGTGCTCACCCGTGTCCGCGAGGAGACCGGCGTGACGATCCTGATGGCGACCCACGCGCTCCGGGAGGCCGAGCGCGTCTGCGACCGCGTCGGCGTCCTCGACGACGGCCGCTTGGTCGCCGAGGGGACGCCCGACGAGCTGGGCGGAGAGCACGAGGACGGGCTCGAAGGCGCGTTCGTCTCGCTCACCGGAGGTGGTCGCGATGCCTAACGGCGGAACCGATCCGGCCGACCGTGCGGGCGAGGCGCCCGACCCGATCGAGCCGGCCCCGGACGGCGGAGTCGCCCTCGACGGGGCGGCCGCGGCGTCCGGAGCGAGCGGGACGAGCGAGACGGGAGCCTCCGCCGAGGTCACTTCAGACGCCGACGAGACCGCCCACGCGACCGACGCCGACGCGGTCTCGATCGCGCTCCCGCGGCCCGGGATCGTCGCGCGGATCGCGCGGCGCGAGACCCGACTCACGACCCGGCGCGGGTGGACGGTCGGCCTGACCGTCGTCTTCGCGGCGTTCGGGCTCCTGCTGGCGACGTTCAGCGGCTCCGGGGTCGCGCCGACCGGCTACGAGCCGGTGGTCGCGAGCTACGTCGAGCTGGCGACGTTCCTCGTCCCGCTGGCCGCGCTGGCGTTCGGCCACGGCGCGGTCGTCGGGGCGGCCGAGCGGGGACGCCTCGGGGTCGTGCTGACGCTCCCCGTCTCGCGCGCCGAGACCGCGATCGGGGTGTACGTCGGCCGCGCGGCCGTCCTCGGCGCCGCGGTCGTGCTCGGCTTCGGCGTCCCCGGCCTGCTGCTGCTCCGCGAGTTCGGGCTCGCCGGCTGGCCGACGTTCGCGTGGTTCCTGTTCGCGACCCTCGCCCTCGCCGTCGCGCTGCTCGGGATCGGGGTGGCGATCTCCGCGGTCGCGCCCACGTCGACGATGGCGCTCGCGGGCGCGCTCCTCGTGTGGGCGTGGGTCGCCTTGGTCCACGACCTGCTCGCGATGGGCGTGCTCGCCGCGCTCGACGGCGCGGGCGGGTTCGTCGCCGCCGCGGTCGCGGCCAACCCGGTCTCGACCTACCGGCTGCTCGCGCTCGCGCCGACCGAGGCCGGCGGCGCCGGGATCGCGGCCGCGCTCGACGGCGGGCTCTCCGTCGGCGTCCTGCTCGGCGTCCTGCTCGGCTGGGTCGCGCTCGGCGTCGTCGTCGCCGCCGTCGCGATGCGCGCGAAGCGGGTTTAAGAAGGGCCGATCGCGGAGGGCGGGGTCCGCCTTTTCAGTCGTGCCTGTCGTCCGGTGTCGCTGAGTCGCCTGTGCTGAAGACATGTGTCCGATCATCCGGGCGCAGTCACGCTTTCCGAGCGTCACGTACCACGTAGAGACCGATCGTCACCGATAGTGCGAGCAGAAGCGATCCCCGTACCACGTCCATGGTCCAGAAGTTCACGACGGCCAACAGCAGAACGAATCCGGCCAAGAAGCCGAACAGAGAGCGATGTGTGCCCGTCGCTTGGGGATCGCGTTGCATTACGTAGCACGGGACAGGCGGGGTAATGAATCACTAGGTCGATCGCCCACGCTGTCGACGAACAGTTGAACGGTTCGGCGTGCCTGCGCTCGGCGCTTGTTATTTATGTGTTATCGGTTGCTGTCATCAGCGGTTCCGATCACCCCACTCCTCACCGTCCCGAGGCGTCTGACCCCTCCGAGGGATCCGCCGTCGCTCCCGACGCTGACTCCCGCCCTGACTCCGGCCCGGATCGCCGGACCATCTCGACCCCGCCGTGCCGGATCACGGTGCCGACCATGTTGCCGGCGAACAGCAGCGCGCCGCCGACGACGAGCGCGCCGCCGACCGTGTGGACGAGGCCGCTGGTACCGGCGGCGAGGGGCCAGTCGGTTCCGAGCGCCGCGACCGCGGGCGAGAGCGCGGCGGCGAGCACCAGAGCGGTCCCCCCGAGGGTCGCGGCGAAGTCGACCGTCGCGACCCGGGCGTCGTAGAGGTCGTCGATCGCGGGCACGCGCTCCAGTCCGACCCGGTCGGCGTACCGGTCGAGCCAGACGATGAAGGGGACGACGTGGTAGAGGCTCCCGACCACGACGAAGCCGATCAGCGCGCCGAGCAGGACGGGGCCGACCGCGGGGTGCCCGAACCGAACGTCCGGGCCGAGAGGGGCCCGGATCCACGTCGCGAGCGCGGTCGCGCTCCACGCGAGGGCCGCGACGGCGACGACCGCGTACCGCGAGAGCATCGGGGTGGCCGCCCCGGTCGCGTCACGGACCCGGCGGAGGAGAATCGCGCCCGCGACCGCCGCGCCGCCGGCGACGAGGACGCCGCCGACCGCGGCGACGGGCGAGGCCTCGACCAGCCGGCCGGCCCCGAGCGCGAGGACGCCGACCGGGTACGCCGCGGTCTCGACCCGCGTCGCGCGCGTCTCGACCGCGAGCTCGTCCGTCTGCGTGAACATGGGCCCGAGCTGGTAGAGGGCGCCGATCACGGTCGTCACCACGGCGCCGAGGACCGCCAGCGTGACGTGGGCGTCGACGACCGCGGGCCGCGAGAGCCCGGACCCGGCGAGCACGCCCCACCGGTAGTCCGCGGCGAGGGTCCCGCCGAGGACGGCGGCGAGCGCGAGGAAGCCGACCGCTAGCGCGAAGTGCGCCTCGGTGGTGTCGAACGGACGCGCGCGCCACAAGGTTCGGGAGATGTTGTACGCGAACGCGCCGATCCCGAGGACCATGACGCCCGCCATGAGGGCGGCGTCCGCCGGCCGCCCGAGCCAGAGCCCGGCGGCGAGCCCGGTCACCCCGACCGCGACGGCGACGAGCTGGAGCGTCGCCAGCCGCTCGGAGTGGATCTCGACGCCCGACCAGACCGGGACGAACTGCGTCATCGCGCCGAGGATCGTGAGACACACCCAGCCGACGAGCAGCAGGTGCGCGACAGCGATCCCGTCGAGGCCGGGGGCCGTTCCCGCCAGCCCCGCGGCGCGGAGCAGCGCGAGCCCTCCGCCCGCGACGAGGAACGCCAGCGCGACGAGGAAGTGGCGAAGCGGGATCGTGGTCGGCGGGCGCGTCGAGGTCGTGAGGTCGCCGGGAACGCCTCGCATGTGAGCGGGTACGTCCCGCTCGGCCCTGTGGTTGTGTCCGAACGTGTTCGGGGATTGTTGTTCCCCGTCGGGGACGACGGACGACCACTACCCCCGAACACGTTCGGAACAAACTACGCGGGGGTGAGGGCCCGATCGGTACGTATGGAACTGAAAACGACCGCGCTCGAACGGACCGACGCGCCCGCCGACCGACCCGTCGAGACGCTCGACGTCCGGGAGCTCGGGCCGCCGGAGCCGCTCCGGCGGACGCTCGAGCTGCTTGCCGACCTCCCGGACGAGACCGTCCTCGTCCAGCGCAACGACCGCGCGCCGCAGTTCCTCTATCCCAAGCTCGACGACCGCGGCTACGCCCACGAGACCGTCGAGGCCGACGACGCGGTCGTCACGGCGATCTGGGCGGGGGAGGGGGACGGGGTCGGCGGCACAGGAGGGACCGAGGGGGGCGACCGATGAGCTTCCTCGGCGGCTCCGAGCCCCAGTACGATCCGGCCGACGCGTTCGTCCCCGAACACGTCCCTGAGCCCGGCGCCTTCCTCGCGGACCACGACGTGCTCGCCGGGCGCGAGCACGTCGCGCTCCACCGGACGGTCGCGGACGCCTTCGAGGAGTACGGGGTGTACGACGCCACGTTCGGCTACAACCTCGCCCGGCTCAACCGGGACCCGCGGCACACCGACGCCGGCTTCCGGTACGCCGAGGAGGCCGACGATCCGACGACGCTCCGGGCCGAGTTCACGCCGACGACCGCCTTCTGCCCGCAGGCCGAGCCGCTCGCGGTCGGGGCGTTCCGCGCGCTCGACGCGGTCGACACCCACGGGTACGACCTGGTCCGCGTCCGCGTCGACGCCACGCTCGACGGGAGCGACGACGTCAACGAGCGGCTCGCGAAGCTGGAGTCCGGCGAACTCGACCCGAACCCGGCGTCGTCGGTCGGCCCCAAACTCACCGAGCGCGGCGGCTCGGGCTCCGGTTCGTCACCGCCCTTCTGACGCGCCCGCCGTCCGCGTCGCTCCAGCCGAGTTCCCGCCCACCCGGGCGAACATGTTCCCGCTAACGACCATGCGCGGTCCGATCGTACGGTCGGCCGATGACGGAGACAGACACCGTCCTCGACGTGCGCGACCGAGACGACCCGCCGTTCCCGGTCATCAGCGACGCGCTCGACGACCTCGGTCCGAACGAGACCCTACTCCTCGTCAACAGCTTCGAGCCGGAGCCCCTCTACGACGTGCTGGCCGACCGCGGGTTCGACCACGAGACCGAGCGGGTCGACGACGACGAGTGGCGCGTCACGATCGAACGGGAGTAGCGACGAGGAAACGCGAGCGACCGCCGGCTCGGAGCCGGTCGATGTGACCGTGCGCCGTCCCCTTTTATACTCCGGGCCGAACAGTTCGGCCGGTTCCCCTACGATCCGGGAATCCTCGCCGAATGTATTCCCCCTACACTCCTACGTCGAACTGCAATGACCCGACGCACACTCGACCGGCGTACGTTCGTTCAGACGACTGCTGCGGTCGGCGCCACGGTCGCGCTGGCCGGCTGTGGCGGCGGAAGCGGCGGCGACGGTGGCGACGGCTCCGACGGATCGGACGGTTCCGACGGTTCGGACTCTGACGGTTCGGACGGCGGCAGCGGCGGCGAGACCCTCTCCGAGGAGCCGAACTACGACGGGTTCCTCGACGACGTGAGCAACTACGACGGCACCGTCGACATGCGGGACGCGGACGAGGTGACCGTCGAGGTCGGCGCCAACGACGGGCTCACCTTCGGGCCGGCCGCGGTGGCGGTCTCGTCCGGCACGACCGTCGTCTGGGAGTGGACCGGCCAGGGCGGCGACCACAACGTCGCGGCCTCCGACGGCGCGTTCGAGAGCGATACCGTCGGCGAGGAGGGCCACACCTTCGAGCACACCTTCGAGGAGGCCGGCACGTACACCTACGTCTGCACGCCCCACGAAGCGGTCGGCATGAAGGGCGCCGTCTACGTGGAGTAACGCCTCGCACAGCAGCGCCGATCGGATCGAATCCGACTGACCGAACGCCGCCGACGACCCCCGACCCCACCCACTGATCACCCATGCCACAGGCACGCTTGCTTGTCGACCTGCCCGACGGACCGTGGATAGCCGACGTGTCGCGCGATTTCCCGGACGCCGGGTTCCGCGTACTCACCGCGGTGCCGGACGATAGCGCCGGCTTCGCGCTCATCAGACTGACGGCCCGCGACGTCGACGACGTGCTCGCGGCGATGCGCGACCACGACGTGCTCTCGAAGGTGTCGGTGATGGCGCGGGGCGACGGGGTCGCGACCGTCCGGATCGAGACGACCGCGCCGCTACTTCTGGTCGCCGCGAAGCGCTCGGGGCTCCCGATCGAGATGCCGCTCGACATCGAGAACGGGGTGGCCGAGGTCGAGGTCACGGGCGAACACGAGCGCGTCGCGGCGCTCGGCAAGCGGTTCGACGAGATGGGACTGGAGTACGAGGTCGAGCGCGTCCGCCAGCGCGTCGACCCGGTCCGGCTGCTGACGGACCGCCAGCAGGAGCTCCTGCTCGCGGCCGTGGAGCTGGGGTACTACGACGTGCCGCGCCAGTCCACGCTGACCGAGGTCGCCGACCACGTCGGAATCGCGAAGTCGACGTGCAGCGAGACGCTCCAGCGGGTCGAGCGGACAGTGGTGCGGGAGTTCGTCGACGACCTCCCGACCCGACCGCTCGGCGACGACGCGGACGCGGCCGGCGCGGCCAACGAAGGCGCCGACGCCGAGGCCGACGCGGAACCGGCTCCGAGCCGTCCGACGTACCACTCATGAGCGAAACAGACCACCACGACCACGACGAGACCGCCGAACCGATCACCGACGAGGTCCACGACAACTCCTGGTCGGCGAACCTCGAGAAGCCGAAGTACGCGGACGACGCCGAGCTGGCGGTCCGCGACGCGCTGGTCGCCGTCGACCACACGACGGCGGGCAACCACGTCAACCTCGTCACGCACGGCGACTTGGGGCACCCGGAGGAGTTCCTCTACGAGGCGATCGAACGGGAGTACGGATTCGAGCCCGAGTACGTCGAGCAGTGCGGCTGCGGCGGCCACGTCACGCGCGTACAGGTGGCCTGACTCGCGGCCGACGGACCGACTCACGGCCCGCCGCCTGACGGACCGCCGCGGAGAGACGCCTCGGGACCGCCGCCGCTCGCCGCCACGCTTATTCCGACCGCGACAGTGACACCGAGCAGTGACGTCTCCCCCGTCTCCGACCCTTCCGCTTGCCGACGGGGAGATTTCGATCGGCTCGTTCGCGGACCCGGTCGTCGTCGATCCCGATCCGGCGCTCTTGGCGGCGCTCCTCCGGGCCTACCGGGACGCCGCGCCGGCGGCGATCGACCCCGACCTCGACGCGCTGCGGAGCGGAGCGGAGGCCGGGGGGGACCCCCTCGCGCCGGTCACCGATCTCCCGGCGCTCACGGTGTTCGCGAGCGGTCGGGCGGTCGACGCGATCGCCGACCGGTTCCGGCCGGCCACCAGGCTGGCGGCGCTCGTCGAAGCGGGCGTCTGGGACCTGCGGACCCTCGGGGAGCCCCAGCCGAACGCGGTCCTCGCGGGGCGGTCCGACGGCTGCGTGCTCGTCGCGGCAGCGGGCGACGGAGGCGATGGCGGCGCAGACGCGACGCCGGCCGGCCCCGGACCGTGGTGCCGGATCGGCGACGATCCGACGCTCCGCGGCCGCTACGACGCACCCCTCGCGGACGCGGAGGGGGTGAGGATTCGGACGCCGAGCCGTCACCGGCTGTACGGCGCCCTTCGAGACCGGTGCGGGGACGGGGTCGCGGACGAGGCCGTCCGACTGCTCGACGCCGAGCGCGAGGTGGACGCGGCCCGGGGCGATTCGGCTGCCAGCGGCGGGGACGAGTCTGATCCCCTCGACCGCGGCGGGGCGCGGGTCCGGACGTACGCCGCCGGCGCGCGGCGCGGCGCGCTCGACCGCGACCTGCGGCGCGCCTGCGAGGACGCGGGGCTCGGGAGCTCGGCGACGTTCACGCGGATAAAACGCGATCTCGTCGAGGCCGGTCTCCTCGGGACGGAGCCGGTCTCGCAGCCCGTGGGGCGCCCACGGAAGCGGCTCGTCGCGCGCGGCGCGCTGGCGAACGCGTCGTCGCCGGCGGCGGCGCTCGAAGCGCTTCGCGAAAACGGGTTATAAGGGACCGCCGGGAGCGGCGTCGCTCAGTCGTCCTTCGTCTTGATGTCCGCGGAGAGCCCCTGCGCCATCTCGATCTCCTTCGAGTTGTTCAGGGTCCACGCGGTGCGGTCGGTGACCGCTTCGATCGCCTCACGGGCCGAGGGGTAGCCGTTCCCGGACTTCTTGACGCCGCCGAAGGGGAGCTGGACCTCGGCACCGATACAGGGGAGGTTGCCGTACGCCAGCCCGAGCTCGGCGTGGTCGCGGTAGTAGTTGATCTGTCGGTAGTCCTCGGAGACGATCGCGCCGGCGAGCCCGTACTCGGTGTCGTTCTGGATCTCGACCGCGCGCTCGATGTCGCCGTCGTACTCCAAGAGCGCGACGTGCGGCCCGAACACCTCCTCGTGGGTACACCGGAGGTCGGCGTCGGGGTCGGCCTCGTAGACGAACGGGCCGATCCAGTGGCCGTCCTCGTGGCCGTCGGGGATCTCGTCGGCGTCGAGCTCGGTCCGGTCGACGAGGACGTTCACGTCCTCCTCGCGGGCGAGCTGGTTGTACTCGGAGACCTTCTCGAAGTGTTCGCCCTCGATGAGCGGGCCCATGAACGTGTCCTCCTGAAGGGGGTCGCCGACCGCGACGTCCGCCGCGACCTCGACGAACCGCTCTTTGAACTCGTCGTACACGTCGGTGTGGACGATCAGGCGCTCGGAGGAGACGCAGCGCTGGCCGGTCGTCTTAAACGAGGACATCACGGCCGAGTGGACCGCGACGTCGAGGTCCGCCTCCTCGGTGACGACGATCGCGTTCTTGCCGCCCATCTCGCAGGCGACGCGCTTGCCGGGGACGCCGCCGAGCTTGTCCTGGATGTGGTGGCCCACCTCGGCGGAGCCGGTGAAGAGGACGGTCTCGACGTCGTCGTGCTCGACGATCGCGTTGCCGGCGTCGCCGAACCCCTGGACCATGTTGAACACGCCGTCGGGGATCCCGGCGTCGTCGAACATCTCCGCGATGATCTGCGCGCACCACGGGGTCTGCTCGGCGGGCTTGAACACGACGGTGTTGCCCTCGACCAGCGCGATGGCCATGTGCCAGTACGGGATCGCGACGGGGAAGTTCCACGGCGTGATACAGCCGGTGACGCCGCGCGGCTTCCGGCGCATGTACGCGTCCTTCGCGGGGATCTCCGAGGGGACGATGTCGCCCTTCGGGTGGCGGGCGTCGCCCGCGGCCCACTCGACCATGTGGGCGGCCTCGACCACGTCGGCTTTCCCCTCCGAGATCTCCTTGCCGCACTCCTTCGTGACGACTTCGCCGAGCTCGTCGGTCCGCTCGCGCAGCTCGTGGTACACGTCCCAGAGGTACTCCGCGCGCTGGATCCGGGAGAGCTCGCGCCATTCCTCGAACGCCTCGTCGGCGGCGTCGACCGCCGCCTCGACGTCGTCCGGCGTCCCGCGCTCGAACGTTCCGAGCGTCTCGCCGGTCGCAGGGTTCTCGCTCTCGAAGGTCTCCGAGCCCGTGCCCGAGACCCACTCGCCGTCGATGTAGTGCTGATACGGGTCCGACATGGGCGGAGCTTTCCGCCGCCACGCCCAAATATCCCACCCGACCATGGTCGGCAGAGTCTTTGTGATGCGGTGCCAATGACGGGGTAACGATGGCTATCACCGACCCGAGCGGGGGCGAGGAGTGGTCCGGGACCCGACTCACGCTCGACCTGTGGCATCCGAACTGCTGGGCGATCGAGGCGACGGGCCGGACCGACGGCGGCGTCCTCGCCCACGCGATCTACAACTCGCCGCGGACCGACGCGGACGCGCCCAACTCGGTGAACGGGCTGTTCACCGCCTTCGCGGACACGAACGAGGAGGTCGAGGAGCTGCTGGACGCAATCCGGGAATCGGATCGCGCCGGGGAACTCCTCGAATTACAGGAGCGGTTCGGGCGGGCGCGAGACGCCCCCGGCAACGTCGTCCGAGAGTTCTTCCTGGAGTACGACCCCGCGGACATGATGTGTCCGACGCTCTTAGAGCACGGCTTCGTTCACAGCGCGCCGGTCCGGATCGAGGACGGCCGCGAGGAGTGGCAGGTGTGTTTCGTCGGCGAGCGCACCGAGATCCGGGAGTCGCTCGACGCGGTCCAGGAGGAGGCGGGCGCGGAGGTGACCGTGCAGTCGATGTCGTCGTCCGGGCAGCCGGGGCGGTCGCCCCGCGGCCAGCGGCTCGACACGCTGACGACGACCCAGCGCGAGGTGTACGAGCACGCCCGCGAGGCCGGGTACTACGAGTGGCCCCGGGAGACCTCTACCCGAGAGCTCGCGGACGACCTCGACGTGTCGAAGACGACGCTGCTCGAACACCTCCGGAAGGCGGAGTCGAAGCTGTTGGACCCGTGAACCTCGATCGCTGATCACCGGTCGTTGATCACCGATCGCTGATCGCCGCTCCCTGGATCCCGGCCCGTTGATCGCGCCGGATATGCTTGTCGAAGTGGAGACAGAAGGATGTACGTTAGCTTTCGGCGGCCGTGGCTGCGGTGTCGGACTGTTCGTACTTGGTCTCGAACTCCTGAATGAGCTGTCCCATCTTCGCGTACCAGTCGTTGAGCAGACGCTGCATGTCGTCGGCGATCTTAGAGGGATCGGTCGGCGAGTAGACGTGGTAGTAGCCACCCTGGTCGTAGTTGATCTGGTCTTTCTCGATGAAACCGGTCTGTAGGAGCCGCTGCACGGCGCGGTAGGCGGTCGAGCGTTCGCGGTCGACCGCGTCGGCGATCTCGTCGACGGTCAGGGGATCTTCGGCTTCGACGAGCGCCCGGAAACACTCCTTGTCGAGCTCTTTGAGGCCGTGGAAGCACTCCAGCAGCCCCTCGCACTCCATGTCCCGGCGGAGCTGTTCGGACATCGAATCTGGCATTGTTATCGGTAGTACGTAGGTATCCGGCTATTAAAAGACTTTTGTACAGATTGCACAATTTCGCGATGGATTACGGCGGGCGAGACGGCAACACCGCGCGAGTAACCCGGCGGTGCCCTGAACACGTCTCCGGGTCGACGGACAGAGCCTCTCGGGGTCGACGGACAGAGCCTCTCGGGGTCGACGGACAGCTGCCATCGACGGGAACCGGATCGACGTTAAAACGGATTAGTCTGCAGCCGTGGTCGCCCGGCGACGCGTCTCACGGAGCGAAGCGATCGTCGTGTAGAGGATCGCGAAGGCGACGACGACTGCCGCGCCGATGACGAGCACCAGCCCGAGCAGTTCGAGCGTCGGGTTGCCGAGGTAGGACCCGACCTCACCGATGCCCACCGCGACGGCACCGATCAACAGCATTCCGCCGAAGTAGATCTTGATGCCGTCAGCGTCGACGACGGCGGTCGCAGCGGACCCGATCCGCGCACCGAGTGCGCTCCCGAACAGCAGGGGGGCGACAATACCGAGGTTCACGCCGCCGCCCTGTCCGTAGAGGTAGCTCCCGAGGCCACCGGAGAAGACGATCTCGAAGAGGTCAGTACCGACGGCGACGGGCACCGGGACGCCGATCGCGTAGATCATCGCCGGCATCCGGATGAAGCCGCCACCGACGCCGAGGAAGCCCGACAGGAGGCCGGTCGCGAAGGCGACGGCCGTGATGACCCAAGCGGAGACACGGACGTCGCCGCGAAGCGTCACCATCGGCGGAATCCGAACGGTCCGCTGGATCCGCTTCGCGATGTCGGGAATCTCGTACTCGCTGAGGTCTTGGTCGGCCGCTTCGTGGTCGACGCTGCCACCGCCGTCGCCCTTCAGGGCGTCGCGGGTGACCATCGCGCCGACGCCGCCGAGGAGGACGACGTAGGCGACGCTGATGATGCCACCGGCGAGCCCCAGCGACTCGAGGTAGTAGACGCTGGCGCGGCCGGCCTCGATACCGATAGTCGTCCCGGTGATCATGATGACGCCGAGCTTGTAGTCGACCTGCCCGAGGTCGTGGTGTTTCAGGGTCGCGATGACGGCGGTCCCGAAGACGAACGCCATCCCGCTGCCGACCGCGACGGGCGCCGGATAGTCCAGCATCAGCAAAGCCGGAGTGACGAGGAACGACCCGCCCATGCCGAAGAATCCGAACAGGACCCCGACGACGAGGCCGAACCCGACGAACAGCGCCAACATCTCCGGGCTCGTCCCCAGAATTCCGAGCCCGTCGAGTAGACTACTGAGCACTCGCTTCACCTCCGACGAGGATCCTCATCAGATAGGGACCGAAGAGCCGTTCGAGACCACCGTAGCCCACGTACAGCACGATCGCTTCCAGTAGGATCGTACCGATGAGCACGGCCGTCTCCGGGTCCCACGTGGGAACCTCTAGTCCCGGCATCGATTCTCCCCCCGACGTTCGAAATTGGTAATTCGCTGTTGGCACATTTCTGCTCAACCCTCTCTACCTGTCTTGTGCCTATAACGGTTTTGGGTTTACCATACAATACTATATTCCGGTAACCTCGGTCGGAGTACCGATAACTTTCAGGGAACGTATGGCGTTCATCGACGCCGAAACGGATCGGAGTACGTCCTGAGAGCGGACGGCCACGCCAGATCCCCACAACTGTGTTATCCGTGCTCAGCGAAGGTGTCGATATGAGGGCCCTGTGTGCGACCGACCTATCGGCTGCCAGTGAGGCCGCAATCGAGAACGAGACCTGTCTCGAGTGTCTGGGCCGTATCGGCGTCGACACGATTCATCTCGTGACAGTCGTACCGGCGAACGTCCACTCCGGAATGCCCGGCGTGAATTTCGAGGAGCGACGCCGACAGGGACTAGACCAGTATCAAACGGTGATCGAGGCGGCCGGGTTCGACGTCGAGACACACGTCGTCCGCGGAACTCCGTATCGACGAATCAACGGCATCGCCGAGACCGTCCACGCGGATCTGTCTGTCGTCGGGTCACGCGGGCAGAGTCCGCTGGAGAACCGCATTATCGGTTCGACCGCACGCAACCTCGCACGGACGACCGTCGTGCCGTTAGTGGTCAATCGCGTCGAGCGGGGGACGGACGACCCCGATGTCCTCCGGGAACATCTCTTTCGGCGGATTCTCTTCGCGACGGACTTTTCGGAGAACGCCGATCGAGCGTTCGATGCCTTCTCATACCTCCGTCACGCGACCGAAGAGGTAACGCTCGTTCACGTCCGATCGCCGAAAGACGAGGGTGTTGACGCCGACGTTGGGCCACGAGAGCGGCTGGCCGAGCACGCGAGCACGCTCGAAAAGTGGGGTATCGACACGCAGCTCGAGGTTCGGCACGGCGATCCCGCCGACGAAATCCTCGCCGTCGAAGCGGAAGTAACGCCGTCAACGGTTCTCGTCGGGTCGAAGGGCCGGAGCCGCATTCGCCGACTCCTGTTGGGTAGCGTCTCCGAGGAGATCGTCGCACAGGCGACGGGAAACGTCTTCCTCGTTCCGCCGCCCCGAGCGGTCTGAGCGATCAGTCTTCCGTAGCGACCGCTTTGGATCCCGGCGTCGCAGGCGCAGGCGGCTCGTGGGTCCCGAACTCCGGATGCGTTTCTTCCATCCAGAGGTACACGACCGCGGCGGAGACGAACATCAGGCCTGCGGTCACGTAGAATGCGGCTTCTGCGTTCAGGAACTCCATTGACAGCCCGATCACGATGGCACCGACACCGTATCCGGCGTCACGCCACATCCGATAGACGCCCATCCCCGCCGAGCGCCAGGTCGGGTGCGCGGCGTCGCCCGGCACGGTCATGAGGTTCGGATACAACAGCGCCATCCCGAGCCCAGAGACCGCGGCCAGCGCAGTCCACGCGAGATACCCCTCGACGAGCACCATCCCGAGGACGCCCGCACCGGCGAGGAACATCCCCCAGACCACGGGCGGGCGGCGTCCGATACGGTCGGCGAGACCGCCGGTCGCGATCTGAGCGAAGTACATCGCGCTGTGGATCCCGACGACGAGGCCGACGGCGTCGATGGGGAGCCCTCGGCTTGTCAGGTACAGCGGGACGGCGATCCAGAACAGCGTGTCCACGAAATTCTCGATGTGCCCGGCCTGAGCCGCGGCGAACAGCGTTCTGTCGCCGTAGGTCGCCCGCTTCAGAACCTCGTTGAACGGGAGGTTCGCGTCGTGGTGGTCGTCGTCGCCCTCGGCCTGGGCGTACTGGACGGTCTCCTTGATGAGGAAGATCGAGATCAGGAACGCCAGCACGACGACGACCGCGAGGAAGTAGAACGGCTCCGGACGGAGGCCCGTCTGGGCCGCGGTGACGCCGGTAATCCACGCCCCGGCGGCGACGCCCGTGTAGCCGAACGCCTCGTCGATGCCGACCGCGAGCCCGCGCTGATCCGGGCCGGCGAGGTCGATCTTCGCGTTGATGGCCATGCTCCAGGTCAGCGCCTGATTGATGCCGAGTAGGATGTTCCCGGCGGTGATCCAGCCCCAGTTGGGCGCAAAGATGAGGATCACCGGGAGCGGCAGTGCCGTTACCCACCCGAGGATGAGCACCGGCTTCCGGCCGTACGCTTCGCCCCACTTCCCGGCGTAGAGGTTGAGCAGGGCCTTCACGAATCCGAAGGAGACGACGAACGAGCCGATGACCAGGAACGACTCGACGCCGAGCACGTCCTCGCCCAGCACCGGCACGACGGCGCGTTCGGACCCGATTGTCAGTCCGGTCGCGAACACCAAGAGGACGTGCAGCGAGAACTGTCCGAGGTGTTCGCGGATTCCCTGCTTCAGTTCTGGTGTCGTAGTCATGGATGTTCGACTTGATTGACTTAGTGTTCAGTTACAGGAAGACGGCTCCAGCAGCGTATGCGAGAGCGAACGAGAGGACGAACGAACCGGCCCACGCTCCGAGTGTCATGCCGATTTTCCGGGCGTCGACGGCGCCCCACCCGCCGACGGCCGCGCCACTTCCGATGATCGCACTGACGACGATTTCGTTGAACGAGACTGGCACGCCCAGCAGGACGGCAAGCTGTGCGATCAGAAACGACGGGACGAGCGCGGAGATAGCGCGCCGCGGCCCGAGCGACGAGTAGTCCTGTGCGAGCGACTTGATCATCCTGGGAGCGCCCGTCCACGAACCCACAAGCATCCCCAAGCCACCGCCGACCAGCACCACGACCGTCGACACCATCTCGATCTCCCCGAGAAGCGGAATCAGGGGCCCGACCGCGAGTCCGACCTGGCTGCCGCCCGCGGAGAACGCGACAAGCGAGCCGAGGGTGAGCAGCACGCGCTGGAGACCCCCGCGTTGGTCGCGGCCGACGTCCCACCAGACCACGGCGGCGACTGCCCCGGCCGCACCGACGGTAACGAGCACAGCCGACGCGAGCCCGTCGACAGCCAGGGCTCGCTGTCCGGCTTCTCTGACGGTCCCCGCCGATTTCGTCTCACCGAGGAACCCGAACTCGACGTTCACGAGGACCGCCGTGACGAGGCCGACGAGGACGGGGATACTGTACCGTTCAGGGACATCAGGCCGCGGGAGGACGCTCGCGCTGGCGTAGGCGATCCCACCACCCACGAACGGCGTCAGCACCCAGACGGCCGCGATCTGCTGATACTTCGCCCAGACCGGCGTCCCGCCGAGAGCGAGGCCGACGCCGATGACGGCGCCGGTCACGGTGAACGCGGTCGCGATCGGGTACCCGGTGACGATGCCGACCGCCATCAGGCCAGCCCCCAGCACTAACACGAGGATAACGCCAGCCACGGGCATGCTCATCCCGCCCACCAGACCGCTCCCGACGGCCTCCGAGACGTTCCCGCCCTGTGTAACGGCGCCGACGAACCCGAAGATGCCGACGAGGAAGGCGGCTCGCATCGTCCCGATCGCGTTGGCGCCGACAGCGGGTGCAAACGGAGTGGCACCGCTCGATCCGGCACCGATGACCCACGCCATAAACAGGCTGGCGAGCGCTGCACCGACGAAGAGGGCGACGAGAGCGGGATCCATTGAAAGGGGGAGACGTTAGTCTGCGCCCGCTGGGGCGGTGTCACGGGCCTGACTGCGACTACGCCAGTAGCCCTGCGCGTACGCGCCGAGGAACATCCCGGCGAGCGCCCAGAGGATGGTGACGTTGCCGACGCCGAGGCTCGCGTACGCCGCGCCCGGACAGATGCCCGAGAGCCCCCAGCCGACGCCGAAGACGGCGCCGCCGACGAGGACGTTCCGGTCGAAGGGCTTCAGGCGGCGTTCGTAGGGGTTGCCGGTGAGCGGCGCGGCGTCTCGGATCCGGGGGAGCAGCGCGAACGCGATCCCGGAGACGATGGCGGCGCCGAACATCACGAACGGCAGGCCGAGGTCGTCGAACTGGAGGAAGTTCAGCACCACTTCCGGGCGCGCCATGTGGCTGAACCCGAGCCCGAACCCGAAGATCAGGCCGCCGACGAAGATCAGCGGCTTGAACAACGGATGCCTGTCCGCCATTACGGGCTCACCCCCAGTGCGGCGACGACCTGTGCCGTCCCGATCGCCACCGTCAGGAACGTCAGCACGCCGACGAGCGACGTCTTCGACGCCGAGCCGACGCCGCAGACGCCGTGGCCGGACGTACAGCCCTTGCCGACGCGGGTCCCGATGCCGACGAGAATGCCGCCGAGGAACAGCCGCCACGGCTGGACGTCGGTCGTCCAGAGCGTGACGCCGGCGACCTCGTACAGCTGGCCGGTCGTTCCGGGTTCGTACAGGGAGCTCGTGACCACTCCGGACTGGAACGTCGCGGCGAAGGCCAGTCCGCCGAGGATGATGCCGGCCGTGAACACGAGCCGCCAGTCCCGCGAAGCGACGTACCGCTGGAACCGCGACTGGCCGGACACGTACGACAGCGTCGACTCGAGGAACGTGCTCGCTCCGGCGGGGATGCCCGTTCCGAGGTAGATGACGACGGTCCCGAGGCCGACGAGCAGGCCGCCGACGGCGTATCGGCCGATCCCGTTGGGGAACAGCTCGGCGGCCGCCTGGAGCAGTGCTGGGTCAGCAACCATCGGCGTCGTCAGTCACCCGCGAGCGACTCCTGGCTCGCCGCGCAGTTGTTGGGGCCGAGTTCGAGCGTGAACGCTTCCTCGTCGTCGACGGCGTTCTGGCCGAGGTTCGTCGCGATGATGTCCTCGTAGTTGGCCGGCCGCGGCGGCATGTCCGAGAGGATCAGGTCGACGAACTCCTGTTCGTCCATCGTGAGCGCGTCCATCTCCGCGACGAGCTCGCCGATGGGGGCCGTGTAGGTCCCGTCCGCGGCTGGCTCGGCGGCGTCGCTGAAGTGCGCACCCCCGATCAGCGTGTCGTCGGGCAGCGTCAGCACGCGCTCCTGCAGCGACTCGTAGAGCATGCGGGCCGCGTCCGGTGCGCCGTCGTCGCCCTCCTCGAGGTCGGGGCGAGCGACGCTCTCGATGAACAGCCCGTCGCCGGTCGCGAGCAGGCTTCCGTCGACGAGGTAGGAGGTCATCCCGGTCGTGTGACCGGGCGTGTAGACGGCCTCGATGGTGGCGTCGCCGACCTGGAAGATGTCGCCGTCCGCGGCCGTGGTCAGCTCGTCCGCGTACGTGACGCCGCGGTCGACGGCGGCCTCGGGAATGACGCCCTCGACGCCTTCCGCGTCGAGATCGCGAACCCCGGAGATGTGGTCGGCGTGGACGTGGGTGTCCAGGGCGTACCGGAGGTCGACGCCGAGGTCGTCGGCGTCCTCTAAGTAGCGGTCGGTGAACGCCCGCAGCGGGTCGATGATCGCGGCTTCGCCGTCGTCGTAGAGGAGGTAGCCGAGACAGCCCGAGGACGGGCGCTGGTACTGGAGGAGCGTTCCCGCGCCGTCGTAGTCGGTGACTTCGACGGTCTCGTAGATGCTCGCCCAGCCGTTCATGCCGTCCTCGAGGTGATCGACGTCGTACCCGCGTTCCGCGAGCGTGCCCGCGACGTACTCGCTGGCGCCGCCCTTCGCGCACAGGACGGTCACCTCGCGGTCGTCGGGGATCCGATCGAGGACATCCTCGTCGATGTCGTCCTCGAGGAACTCGAAGTACGGGACGTTGATCGACGTGACGTTCTCGCCGTCGATGCGCCACTCCTCGTAATCGGATTGCATGCGCGCGTCGAGGAGGGTAATGTCCTCGCCGGCGTCGATGCGGTCCTTCAGCGTTTCCGGCTCGACCGACGCGACTTCGACGTCAGGAGTCGGGAAGTCATCAGCGTTCATCTTGTGCAATCGTTTCTACCGGCCGGATGTACAAAAGGATTCTCATAGTATTCCCTAAATCAAACAATACTACTCGGAGTCTACAACACCACGAATCCCTAATCACCGCGCATATGCGTTGTTAGAGCTAATTTACAGCGTCTCTGGCCGGATTAGTAGTTTGTAGTAAGCACAAGAATCGACAATCTTTTAGTCGGGAGGGGGGTATTGTGCGATAGCTCCAATACAGACGAACGGAGCAGATACCCAATGAGTGCAGAATACGACATCGCGGAGACGCTTGACGTGAAGGGTGCATCGTGTCCCATGCCTGTGGTGAAGACGAAAGGCGCAATCGACGACCTCGCCCCCGGTGAGATCCTCGAAGTGCTGGCGACGGACGCCGGCAGCATGAGCGACATCGACGGCTGGGCGGCCGGCACTGAGGGCGTCGAGCTCGTCGCCCAGGAGGAAGGCGACGACGTGTACAAACACTACGTGCGCAAGACGGAGTAAGGATGAGCACGGATACGCCCGACGCGCCGACCGACGACCCGCCCTCGCGTGCGGAGCTGGCCGCACGCGTCGACGAACTCGAGGAGGCGCTCGCCGAAGCCACGGCCGACGACGGGGACAAGAAGATGAGCATCATCGCGACGAAGGGCACGCTGGACATGGCGTACCCCCCGCTCATTCTCGCCAGCACCGCGGCCGCGTTCGGCTACGACGTGACCGTCTTCCACACGTTCTGGGGGCTGGAAATCCTTCACGAGGAGCGCTCGAAGAACCTCAAGCTCAGCTCCGTCGGCAACCCCAACATGCCCGTGCCGAACGCCGTCGCGGCGCTCCCGGGAATGGACCGCGTGACGACGAAGATGATGGAGAAGAAGATCGCGGACAACGACACCGCCACCATCGAGGAGCTCATCGAGACGAGCCTCGAGATGGGCGTCGAGTTCCAGGCCTGCCA
The DNA here is from genome assembly GCF_002286985.1 of Halorubrum salipaludis. Lineage (GTDB taxonomy): Archaea > Halobacteriota > Halobacteria > Halobacteriales > Haloferacaceae > Halorubrum > Halorubrum salipaludis. The sequence goes on from NZ_NSKC01000002.1 coordinate 383,283, forward strand.
GATGACCATCGACCTGATGGGCTACGACGAAGACGAGTTCTACGACGGCGTCACCACAGGCGTCGGCGCCGCCACCGCCCTTCAGGACATGGCCGACGCCGACATCCAGCTCCTCGTCTAACCCTCGATGACGCGTTCGAGGGTCCGATCCCCCGAAACCGACGACGCAACCGAACCAACGCTCCCTCCCTCGAAGGGATTCGGTTACGAATCCGACTCCCTCGTGGCACGCTCGCGCCCGATAGCGCCCGCGAGCGTCAGCAAGTAGCCGAGCCCGTACCGGACGTCCGGGTCCCGTACCCCGCGAAGTAAGCCGACGGCCCCGACCTGCTCCGGCGGTTCACGCTCCGCCTCACCGACACTCTCCAGCAGCGTCTCCATGCCGTCACGGGTGTCGTCGTCCGCCGCCGTCTGCGCCACCTCGCCGAGCGCGGCGCCGGTTCCGGCGAGCGATCTGACCATCTCGTCGTCGAGCGCCGCCGTCGCCAGCGACCCGACCTCCGCGAGTTCGGCCAGTTCGTCGAGCGTCCCGCTCCGCTGGAGCGCGAGCAACGTGTCGAGCGCCTCGCGCAGGTCGTCGCCGCTCTCTCCGACCGCCTCGGCCAGCGCCACGGTTTCGTCGGTCGCCAGTCCGTCGGCGGACTCGGCGAGCGTCGATCCCGTGGCCGAGAGCTCGCGGACCATCTCGTCGTCGAGCGCGCTCTCGCCCAGCGAGATCACGTCCAGCAGCTCGTTGACGGCGTCGAGGTGTTCCACAAACTCGGCGACCGCCTCGGGGTTCCGTTCGATCGCCGCCTCCAACTCGGAGTGCTCGGGACCCTGCCGCTCGGCCATGGTCAGAGCAGCCCCCGCGCAGTCAGCCAGTAGGCCTCGTTGTACGCCAGTTTCGACCAGTGGAGTTTCTCCGAGGGCGGCGCCGGCGACGGCGGGTTCTCGTAGTCGAACTCGACGAACGACGCCGCGTCCATCCCCGTCTCGATGAAGCACAGCGTCTTCCCGTCGTAGGTCGCCGTCGCCGGGCGGCCGCGGATCTCGCTGGCGAGGCGCCGCCCGACGACGCCGGCCTGGTAGTGCGCGACGCTGCCCGCGTTCGGGACGCCGGTGTCGGCGGTGTCACCGAGCGCGTACACGTTCTCGGCGGCCTCGGCTTCGAGCGTGTGCTTGTCGACGTCGACCCAGCCGTCGTCGCCGAGGCCAGCCTCTTCGATCAGCTCGACGCCGGTGTGAGGCGGGATCGTCACGAGGAGGTCGTAGTCGAGCTCGGTTTCTTCCATCGACGTGACGGTCTCCGCCTCCGGGTCGACCGACTCGGCGTTGAAGAACGTCTCCACGTGGATGTCTCGTTTCTCCATGATAGGCCGAGCCCACTCGGCGATGTGTGGGTTGCCGTGGACGCGCTGGATCGGGTACGTGTAGGTGATGTCGACGTCCTCCCGCAGCCCCCGCTCGCGGAGCCAGTCGTCAGCCATGAAGACGAACTCCAAGGGGGCGGCCGGACACATGTGTGGCGTTCCGACGACGCTCAACACGAGGTCGCCCTCGGTGAACGCCAGCAGTTCGTCGCGCAGGTCGGTGGCCCCCGACTCGCTGTAGTAGTCGTGGCCGCCCTCCGCGAGGCCGGGGATCCGGTCGGGCTCCAGCGTCGACCCAGTCGCCAACACGAGGTGATCGTAGCTGACTGGCGGAGCACCCCCGTCGAACCGGAGCCGCTGGGCCTCGGTGTCGATCTCGGTCACGCGGTCGATCCGGAGGTCGACGGCGTCGTCGACGAGCTCGTCGAGCGCGCGCCGACCGTCCGCCGGTTCGCGCTGGCCGAACGGCACGTACAGCCAGACCGGCTTGTAGACGTGGTCGGGGTCGTCGTTGATCAGCGTGACGCGGACCTCGCCGGCGTCGAGTTCGGGTTCGAGCCGGTCGGCGAGGTCGTTCGCGAGCACCGATCCGCCGGTCCCGCCGCCCACGATGACGACGTGCTCGGTCATGCTTTCTCCACGTAGAACGCGTCGTGGTCGTCGAGCTTTTCGACCGCGAGTAGTTCGTTTCCGGCCTCCTCGGCCCACTCGGGAACGTCGGTGAGCGACTGGTCGTTGTCGCTCAGCAGTCGGATCACGTCGCCCGACTCGGCGTCCCGAATCCTTCCGATGAGGTCCATCAGCGGACCGGGACAGGCCGCGCCTCTGGCGTCGACCGTGTCGTCTGGCTCGATGTCAGTCATGGCTCTCTCACAGGCGGCAGTTGGAACCGCCCCATATTAGTATTGTGCTTGATTTCCAAGACCATGAAAAACTAAGCGGACAGGCAACCGAGAGTCGCTCTCAGAGCCGCAAAGCTGGGATTCACGGGTGAGTCAAAGCGGAGAATCCGAGATCGATGTTACGTACTGAACACGCTGTGCCGGTAGTTACGTCTCACCCGACGACATCCGCCCGCCGGCCGAGCGATCCGGCCCGACCGGCACGTCCATCGACTGCTACCGGTCGATCCGGGACCGCCACCTCGCTGGAAGCCGAGCGTAGACGACCGCGTTGTCGACGAGTGCGTCCACCGGAACGTACTCATCCGGCGCGTGGGCGGTGTCAGTCCCCAGCGCGAACTCGACGGTCGGGACACCCGCGTTCCGGAGCTTCTTGGCGTCACCGCCACCCGTCGCGCTCCGCCGAAAGACGCGAGCGCCCGTGACGTCCTCCGCCGTCGACGCGACAGCTTCGACGAGCGGGCTGCCGGGAGCTTCGGCGGTGCCGACGCTCCGGGATACAGCAGCAATCGTTATGCCGTCACAGTCGGCGACGCACTCCCGTATCTCCGCGAGCACGTCGGGCGTGTGGACGCCCGCCGTCAGCCGCACGTCGACCTCGGCGCGGGCGGACTGCGGGACGCTGTTGATGGCGTCGCCGCCGTCGAAGACGCCGAGATTGATCGAGGGGTACTCGAACAACTCACGAGCGACGTCCTCCCCCATCGAGGGGGCGTAGTACTCGACCGACTCCTCGACGATCGGCGCCACGTCGGCGTCGATCTCGAGCCGCCGGGTGCCGAACCGTTCGCGCATCGTCTCGACCGCGTCGTAGAGTCGGTCGATGGCGTTGACGCCGAGCACCGGCCGGGAGCCGTGGGCCCCCTCACCGGTGGCTTCGAGCGTCAGCCAGATGCTGCCACGGTCCGCGACCGTGACGGAGTGACGGCCGCCCTCGCAGGTCGGCTCGCCGATCACGCACGCGTCCGCATCGAGCCGTCCGGCGTCCAGCAGCGCCGGCAGCCCGGCGTCACCGCCCACCTCCTCGTCGCTCACGAAGGCGAACAGGAGGTCGACGGGCGGGTCGGTGTCGGTGGCCGCGACGGCCCGAATCGCGAACAGCATCGACGCGACGGCCCCTTTCATGTCGGTCGCGCCGCGACCGTATATCCGGTCGTCGACGCGCTCGCCGAGCGGATCGCGGGACCAGGTGTCTGCGTCGAAGGGCACCGTATCGAGGTGGCCGTTGTAGAGCAGCGTCTCGTCGGACTCGCCAGGGATTCGAACGAGGAGGTTCGGCTTCGCCGGGTCGACCGCGAACCGCTCGGCGTCGACCGGAAGCGGGTCGAGGAATCGCTCGATCTCGGAGACGATCGCACGCGTGTCGCCGGGCGGGTTCGACGTGTCGATCGCGAGGAGATCGAGGGCGAGCGCGACCAGCTCATCGCGGTGGGCTCGAACGTACTCGTGAGGGGTACCGTCGGTCATGAGCGGTCGCGTTCCGGCTGCGGTTCCGGTCCGCACTGACGGTCGCGTCCGCACTGACGGTCGCGTGCGCTCGGTCGTCCGAACGACGACCCGCGTCCCGAGCGTCGCCCGTCAGGGCGCGGCCGAGTCACAGATGCTTCGCGATCACGGAGCGGAGCCGTGCTTCGTCCTGCATACCGACGAGTCGTTCGGCCGGCTGGCCGTCGGCGAAGAGAACGAGCGTCGGGACGCCCCTGACACCGTGCTCGGCCGCGAGCTGTTGGTTCGCGTCGACGTCGATCTTCGCTACGGTCGCATCAGTCTCAGCGGCGATCGTGTCGACGACCGGTTCGAGCATCTGGCACGGGCCACACCAGTCAGCGTAGAAATCGGCCAGCACGACGTCGCGTTCGGCGAGCAGTTCTGACAGCTCACCGGTTCCGGTCACCGGAACCGGTTCGGAGGGACTCTGCGGTTCTGACGCCTCGTCACCGGCTGTTCGGCCCTTGTTCTGGAGATCCTCCAGCTTCCGCCGCCGTATCTCCTCGATATCGTCCGTCATTACCGTTCTGTTCGTACCGGACTCGCTTATGTGTTTTGCATTTTGAGTACAATACTGTAGTAGCACAGATGTAGAGATATCGGACAAAGAACATTGAAAACAGGTATTGGGAAACGTATCCGAAGAGATTTTGTCTTATCAACCCAAGACAGTACACGAATGTCGCTCCCTATCGACCCGAGTCAGATCGATCCTGCGGACATCGGCGAAGAAGAGGCAACCCTCGAAATGAGCCACGAAGACGCCATCGAACACGTCCGCGACGCGTTCACCGACGCCGGCTTCGGCGTCCCCGTGGAGTTCTCGCCGTCCGAGATGCTCAACGAGAAGCTCGACAGAGGGGCGCAAAGCGGCTCTGGCAGTCGGGCGGGGTCCGACGACGAGGGCCGCGATCCCTACTACGTGCTCGGCGCGTGTAACCCCGAAGTCGCCGATCGCGCGCTCGACGCGACCGACAACAAACTCGGGGGTCTCATGGCCTGTAACGTCGTTATCTGGGAATCGGAACCCGGAACGCAGGTCGTCTATCACGTCTCCATCATGCGCATCGCACGGCTGGTCGGAATGGCGCCCGATAACGAAGCAATGGCGGACATCGTCGCCGACACCGGCGAACTCGTCGACGAAGCCTTCGGGAACCTCTAACGGGAACTGTCACGCTCAACGGGCGTGATACCGATTCGATGACCGAGACTCGGCGTCAGCATCCCGCCGTCGTCGGATCGCGTTTCAATATACCCATCCGGAGTCGTCTTCCTATATCTTTCCGTACCGTTTCGACGACGTTGCGATCTCCGTCCCGGACGGTTCGAACCCCCGCTGATACCGCTCAGCGCCCGACGGCCGCGCCCGCTCAGCGCCCGACGATCGCCCGCAACGCGAACAACGCGTTCGACTTGCGCTCCCGCACCCGCCGGTAGAAGTAGGAGAACCACTTGGAGCCGTACGGGATGTACTGGTACACCTCGGCGTCGACCTCCGGGTCGGCCGCGAGGTCGAACTGCTCTGCCTCGCGGACGCCCATCAGCATCTGGACCTCGTAGGGCGTCCCGTGCTCGGCGTACAGCTCCGTCGCGTACTCGATCATCGCGGGGTCGTGGCTCCCGACCGCGACGCCGTCGTCGAACGCCTCGAACATGTACGCGAGGCAGTCGCGGTACGACTCGTCGACGCGGGCCTTCTTCTTGTACGCCAGTTCGCCGGGCTCGTCGTACGCTCCCTTGACCAGCCGGACCTTGCCGGGGAGGTCGGCGAGCCGTTCGAGATCCTCGCGCGTGCGCTTCAGGTTCGCCTGCACGCAGACGCCGACGTTGCCGTCGGTCGCGGTCGCGTGGCGCTCGAACGCGTCGAGCGTCACGTCGGTGGTCTCGTGGTCCTCCATGTCGATCCAGACGAAGGTGTCCGAGGCGGCCGGCGACCCCTCGTTCGCCGCCTCCACGATCCGCGCGAGGTTCTCCTCGAACGCGTCGTCGCCGATGTCGAGCCCGATCTGGCTCGGCTTGACGGAGACGCAGGCGTCGAGGTCGCGGTCGGCGATCGCCTCGACGAGGTCGACGTACGCGTCGGCGTCGGCGTCGGCGTCGGGTCGCTCCTCGTAGTGCTCGCCGAGGAGGTTCAGGATGCCGGCCACGCCCCGGCCGTTGAGGCCCTCGACGTGGTCGAGCGCCGCCTCGGCGGTCTCCCCGGCGACGAAGTTGCTCGCGATGGGCGGTATCATACGATCACCGGGGCGCCCGACGGGGATATAAGGGCACCCGACCAATTATTTCACACCACGTGAGAGAATTAAACCGTCTCGGTAATGGTGGGCCGCGTGAGAGGTGCGATACGTCCCAACCGACCATGGACGGGTAGGGTTTCAGATACCCGTACACCAACGAGAACTACAGGTAAGCTATGCCACGAAATAACATGGACCTGACCGACCGGAGAACGCTGCTGAAGCTGACGGGCGGGGCGGGCGTCGCCGCGCTCGCGGGCTGTCTCAGCACGACCGACGACGGTGAGGACGGGTCCGACGGGAGCGACGGGAGCGATGGAAGCGACGGATCCGACGGGTCCGACGGTGAGGACGGATCCGACGGCGAAGACGGGAGCGACGGCGGCGACGCCGGCCCGTACGAGATCGGGATGGTCGACTCGCTGACCGGGTCGCTGTCGGCGTTCGGCGAGCGGAACCAGCGCGGCGTCGAGCTCGCCTTACAGCGGGTCAACGACGTCGGGATAAACGGGCGCGAGCTCGACCTCATCGTCGAGGACTCCGAGAGCGAGAACCAGGGCGGGATCGCGGCCGCCCAGAAGCTCGTCAACCAGGACGGGGTCCCGTTCCTCATCGGCGCGGTCGGCTCCGGCGTCTCGCTCGCGATCTACGAGAGCGTCGTCCAGGACACGGACGTGGTCCAGCTGAGCCAGAACTCCACGGGCCTCGACCTCACGAACTTCCCCGGACTCCTCCGGATGTCGCCGTCGGGGCGCAGCCAGTCGCTCGCGCTCGCGGACATCATCGCCGACGACGGCTACGACGAGGTCGCGATCACCTACGTCAACAACGACTACGGACAGAGCCTCACGGACGCGTTCGTGAACGCGTGGGACGGCGACATCGCGTACAACAACCCGCACGACCAGGAGCAGCAGTCGTACTCCAGCGTCGTCTCCGAGATGAACAGCTCCGGCGCGGACGCGTGGCTCTTCATCACCTACCAGGCGGAGTTCGCGACGATGGTCAACGAGGTGTACTCGTCGGGCTACGAGGCGCAGTTCTACGGCGCCGACTCCGTCTCCGGCGACAACGTGATCGAGAACACGCCGGAGGGGAGCATGGAGGGGATGAAGATCGTCGTCCCCTCCGCGCCGGTCGAAGAGGAGAACTACCAGGCGTTCGCGGACGCCTTCGAGTCGGAGTACGGCCAGCAGCCGACCTCGTGGGCGGCGTACGCCTACGACTGCGTCATCAACGCCGCGCTCGCGGTCCAGGCGGCCGACGAGTTCACCGGGTCGGCGCTCCAGGACACCGTCCGACGCGTCTCCGGCCCCGACGGCGAGGAGGTGACTTCCTTCGAGGCCGCCAGCCAGATCCTCGCCGACGGCGGCGGCCCGGACGACGTCGACTACCAGGGCGTCAGCGGCCCCATCGACTTCGACGAGAACGGCGACCCGGTCGGGTTCCTTCAGGTCCTTGAAGTGCAGGATCACGACTACGAAGGCATCGACTTCGTCGAAGGCTAATCCCGACCGATGACCGTCCTCGGATACCTGGCGAACGGGCTGGTCTTCAGCAGCATCATCGTCCTCGGCAGCATCGGGCTGTCGCTCGTGTACAGCATCGCCGACTTCGCGAACTTCGCGCACGGCGACACGATGACCGTCGGCGCGTACGCGGCGCTCGTGACCTTCGGCGCCGTCGGCGGGCTCGGCGGGGCGGTGCTCGGGCTCCCGTACGGGTTCTTCCTCGCCTTGGTCGTCGGCATCGCAGTCGCGGCGGTCGTCGCGGTCGGCACGGAGAAGCTCGTCTACGAGCCGCTCGACATCGACTCGATCGGCCTGCTGATCACGTCGATCGGGATCGCCTTCATCTACCGCGCGGTGATCCAGATCCGGTTCGGCTCCGACTTCACCCGGTACGGGATCCAGCCGCTGCGGCCGATCGAGGCGCTCGTCCCGTACGGCGTCCGCGTGACGCTCCACGACGTGGCGATCGTCGGCTCGGCGGTCGTCCTCGTCGCGGGGCTGCACGTCCTGTTGCAGTACACCGACCTCGGTCGGAAGATGCGCGCGATGGCGGACAACCCGGACTTGGCCCGCGTGAGCGGGATCCGCACGAAGCGGGTCAAGCTGTGGACGTGGGTCATCGGCGCCGGGCTCGCCGGCGCCGGCGGCGTGTTCCTCGGACTGTTCAACCAGCTCTCGCCGCGGATGGGCTTTAACCTCCTCCTGGTCATCTTCGCTGCGGTGATCCTCGGGGGGATCGGCTCCGTCTACGGCGCGATGGCGGGCGGCTTCCTCATCGGCATGATCAACCAGCTAACGCCGTTCTTCTCCGGTGTCGTCGACTCGCTACCGATCTGGCCGGGGTGGCTCAACGCCGCCCTCGAGAGCCTGGTCAGCATCGAGTACGCGAACGCGATCGCGTTCGTGATCATGGTCGCCGTGCTGTTGGTCCGGCCCAACGGGATCGCCGGGGAGGGCGCGACATGAGCCTCCTCTCGGATCCGGAGGCGGCGATCGCCGACCTCAGCCGCCCCGAGAAGTGGGTGCTCGGCGTCAGCGCCGCGTTCGCGCTGTTCCTGCTCGCCGCGCTGCTCACCGGCGCGCTCGGCCCGACGTACTTCCTGTTCCTCGTCGGGCTCGCGGGGATGTACGCGCTGTTGTCCTTCGGGCTGAACGCCCAGTGGGGATACACCGGGCTGATCAACTTCAGCGTCGCCGCGTTCTTCGGGATCGGCGCGTACGGCTCCGCGCTGATGACCGCCGACAGCTCGCCGATCGCGGGCGGGTTCAACCCGCTCGTCGGGCTCGTCGTCGCGCTCGTCCTCGCGTTCGTGCTGGCGCTGCTCATCGGCATCCCGACGCTCCGGCTCCGCGCCGACTACCTCGCGATCGCCTCGCTCGGGCTGGCGGAAGTCGTCCGACTGATCGTCCTCAACGAGCGCTGGCTGACCAACGGGAGCGCGGGGGTGCGCGGCATCCCGAGCTTCTTCGAGGGGTGGCCGGTGCTCTCGACGTTCCCGGAGACGATGCCGGGGCTCCGGCTCGTGGTGATCCCCGGATCGCCGATACTCCTCGAGACGTCGTTCTGGCGGGCGTCGCTGAACGTCCTGCTCGTGCTCGCGTTCGCGGGCGCGACGTTCCTCGTCTTACGGCGCGCGCATCAGTCCCCGTGGGGCCGCGTCCTGCGGACGATCCGCTCGGACGAGGACCTCGCGCGGGCGCTGGGGAAGAACACCTACTCGTTCAAGATGCAGTCGTTCGTGCTCGGCAGCCTGATCATGGCGCTGGCGGGCGTGTTCTACACCCACCTGAACCTCTACGTCGGGCCGGGCGACCTCGACCCGATCACGACGTTCTACGCGTGGGTCGCCGTGATATTGGGCGGCAGCGGCTCCAACCGCGGGGCGCTGTTCGGCGGCATCGTCATCGTCACCATCCGCGAGGGGACACGCTTCCTCAACGACGTGGCGCTGCCGATCGACCCCGCGCCGCTCAGGCTGCTTTTGATCGGCGTCGTGATCGTCGCGGTCATGCGCTACCGGCCGCAGGGTATCCTCCCGCCGCAGCGGGAGCTGATCTGGCCGAGCGCCGTCGACGACGCGGGGTCGGATCCGCCCGCCTCGGGCGTCCGCGAGCAGAAGGGAGGTGGTGACGATGAGTGAGGGCGCGCTGCCCAAGGAGGATGCGGTCCTCCGCGTCGACGACCTCCAGAAGTCGTTCGGCGGGCTCGCCGCGACCGACCACGCGACGTTCGCGGTGGAGCGCGGCACGATCACCGGACTCATCGGGCCGAACGGCGCCGGGAAGTCGACGCTGTTCAACCTCATCTCCGGCTTCTACGAGCCGGACGGCGGGACCGTCGAGGTGAACGGGACCGACGTGACCGGGTTGGAGCCGTACGAGGTCGCCGACCACGGGCTCATCCGGACGTTCCAGACCCCCCGCAAGCTGGAGGGGATGACGGTCCGCGAGGCAATGTTAGTCGGGCCGCGGAACCAGCCCGGCGAGTCGTTCGTCAAGCTGTTCGCCACTCCGGGGGCGGTCGCCGAGAGCGAGTCGACGAACCTGGCCGAGGCGGAGCGCATCTTAGAAGAGTTCGAGATCGACCACCTCGCGGCCCAGCCCGCGACCGACATCTCCGGCGGCCAGATGAAGCTCGTCGAGCTCGCGCGGGCGATGCTCGCCGAGCCGGAGGTGCTCCTGTTGGACGAGCCGGTCGCGGGGGTGAACCCCACACTCGCGAAGAAGCTCAAAGACCAGATCCGGCGGCTCAACGAGCAGGGGACGACGTTCCTGCTGATCGAACACGACATGGAGTTCGTGATGGACTTAGCCGACCCGATCGTCGTCTTGGACCAGGGGAGCGTCCTGACGGAGGGCACCCCGGAGGGAGTCCGCAGCGACGATCGCGTCATCGACGCGTACCTCGGAGGCGGCACATGAGCGACGACACCACTCGGCCCGCGGGGGCCGCCGACGGAACCGACGGCGTCGATCCCGTGCTCTCGCTGTCGAACGTCGACAGCGGGTACGGCGAGGTGCAGGTGCTCGACGACTGCTCGATCCGGCTCGATCCGGGCGAGATCGTCTGTCTCGTCGGCCCGAACGGCGCCGGGAAGTCGACCGTCCTCAAGACGGCGTTCGGCATGCTGACGCCGTGGACGGGGACCGTGGAGTACCACGGCCGCGACATCGGCGGGATGGCGCCCGAAGAGATCGTCCGCGAGGGGATCGGCTACGTCCCCCAGACCGACAACGTGTTCGGCTCGTTAACGATCGACGAGAACCTCCGGATGGGCGGCGTCGCCCGCGACGGCGGCCTCGACGAGGTGATCGAGACGCTGTACGACCGGTTCCCGATCATCGACCGGAAGCGGACCGCGAAGGCGCGGACGCTCTCGGGCGGTCAGCGGCAGGTGCTCGCGTTCGCGCGGGCCCTGGTGATGGAGCCCGACGTGCTGCTCATCGACGAGCCGTCCGCCGGGCTCGCGCCCAACACCGCCGACGAGGTGTTCGAGGACGTCCGGGAGGTCAACGACATGGACACCGCGATCCTGATGGTCGAGCAGAACGTGACGAAGGGGCTCGGCATCTCCGACCGCGGGTACGTCCTCGACCAGGGAACGGTCAGGTTCGAGGGCACGCCGGAGGAACTCCTCAACGACGAGGAGGTCTCCCAGCTGTACCTCGGGGGCTGACCCGGGCGCTCCGCGAACCGTTCGACCCTCCGCCCACCGCGATTCGAAACCGCATGTCCGCCAGCATCGGCCGATACGCGTTCGCCCTCGCCCCCCTCGTAGCCGCGGCGCTGTGGGGCGGCATGTACGTCGTCAGCAAGTGGGGGTTCGAGCTGATCCCGCCGGTGACGCTCGGCTTCCTTCGGGTCGCGGTCGGCGGCGGCGCGCTCTGGCTCGTCGTCGCCGGGCGCGGCGGATCCACGCCCTCGCGCGACGAGTGGCCCGCGTTCGTCGCGCTCGGGGGGTGGGTGACGCTGACGGTCGCGACCCAGTTCGTCGGCACGGAGCTGACCAACGCCAGCCAGGGGTCGCTCCTGACGGTCCTCACGCCCGTGTTCACGGTGCTGCTCGGCGCGGCCGTGCTCGGCGAGCGCGTCACGGCGGCGAAGGCGGGCGGGATGACCGTCGCCGGCGCCGGGACCGCCGTCGTCATCGCCGGGCAGTACGACCTCGCGTCGATGGCCGCGGGCAACGCGGCCGGCGTTGCCCTGCTTTTGGTCGGCAGCGGGGCGTGGGCCGGCTACACCGTCTGGGGGCTGCCGGCGGTCAGGCGGCACGGGGCGCTGCGCGCGGCGACGTACTCCTCGCTGGCGAGCGTCCCGATGCTCGGCGCGCTCGCCGCCGTCGAGCTGTGGTACCTCGGGCTCTCGCCGGCCGAAGTCCCGCTGACGGCGGAGTCGGTCGCCGCCGTGCTGTACCTCGGGCTGGCGTCGACCGCGGCCGCGTGGTACCTCTGGTACAAGGGACTGGAGTTCGTGCCCGCGGGGACCGTCGCGGTCTTCTTCTTCGCGCAGCCGGCGGTCGGGGCGGCGCTCGGGGCCGCGCTGCTCGGCGAGGCGCTCGGACCGGGGTACCTGATCGGCGGCGCGCTGATGACCGCGGGAATCTGGGCCGTGAGCCGGGAGCGCGCGGCGTCGACGGACGGGGACGAAGCACACGACGCGGCGGCGGAGTGAGCCGGCGGCGTGGGCGTCGACGGCAGAAAGTCGGCGCGCACGTCACCGCCCGCGTCGCTCACGCGGCCCGCTTGTCCAGTTCCCCGGTGAGCTCGGCGGCGTCGAACTCGTGGTCGGGCCGGATCGCGACGAAGTCGAGGAACCGCCGTGCAGCCAGTATCTCGTCGGTCGAGTAGCTGTCGAGCGCGGCGTCGACGGCGTCGGCCGCGCCGATCAACGGCTCCAGCGCGGCGAGCGCGCTCGCGAGGTCGTACGACCGCGCAGACTCGCGGCCCGCCTCGCTCACGCTCGTCGCGTCGATGACGTAGAGGTCCCCGTCGCGCACCAAGACGTTCTCCGCGCGGAGGTCGCCGTGGGCGAGGCCGGCGTCGTGGACCGTCCGGAGCGTGTCGAACAGCGCCGGGGCGAGCGCGGCCACGTCGGCGGCGGTCAGCTCGTCGAGCGTCCGGAACTCGGGAAGGTACTCCAGCACGACGACGCCGAGGTCGCCGACCTCCAGCGCCTCGATCGGCTCCGGGGCGTTGACGCCGATCTCGCGGACCCGCCGGGTCGCCTCCAGCTCGTGGCGGGCCATCTCGTAGGGGGTCTCGTAGCGCTCGAAAAAGCCCTCGGTGCCCGCGGAGAAGGCGCCGAGGTTCCGCCCGGTGGTGAACAGCGCGTGGACGAGCGTGTTCTGGCGGGTGATCACCTTCACGAACAGGTCGTCGTCGACGACCATCGGGGTCGACAGCCAGTTGTCGGCGTCGAGGAACCGCACCCGCATCTCCTCGCGGTCGTACCGGTCCGCCAGCTCGCGGACGACCCGCTCGATGTCGGGCCAGTCCACGCGACCGCGCACGATCCGGCGGAGCTCCATGGACGCTCCGAGGCGACCGCGGGTGATAAATGATCACGTCGAGAGCGAGGCGACGGCGCGTCTGCCGTCTCGACGCCCGGCCGAAATCGATCACGGTCGTTCGTATCGTTTATGCCACCGCGTCGCAATTCTTGCCCATGGACTTCGAGCTGCCGGCGGAACACCGGATGATCCGCGACACCGTGCGGGAGTTTTGCGAGGAGGAGATCCGGCCGATCGCCCAGGAGATCGAGGACGAACACCGGTTCCCCGAGGAGGTGTTCGCCGACCTGAACGACCTCGATATGATGGGGGTGCCGGTCTCGGAGGAGTACGGCGGGCTCGGCGGCGACCAGCTCATGTACGCCGTCGTCACCGAGGAGCTGGGCCGCGTCTCCGGCGGGATCGGGCTCTCGTACGCCGCCCACACCTCGCTGGGCGCGAAGCCGATCGAGCTGTTCGGGACGCCGGAACAGAAGGAGGAGTGGCTCCGGCCGCTCGCCGAGGGCGGCGAGCTCGGCGCCTGGGCGCTCACGGAGCCCGGCAGCGGCTCCGACGCCTCGGACATGGACACGACCGCCGAGTACGACGCCGACGCGGGCGAGTACGTGCTGAACGGGACGAAGCAGTTCATCACGAACGCGAGCGTCGCGAACTCGGTGCTGGTGAAGGCGGTCACCGACCCCGAGGCGGGCTACGACGGGATCTCCACGTTCATCGTCTCTCCCGACGACGACGGGTTCGAGGTGACGACGGTCTGGGACAAGATGGGCCTCAACTGCTCGCCCACCTGCGAGATCGCGCTGGACGACGTGCGGATCCCGGAGGACCGGCTGCTCGGCGAGGAGGGCGAGGGATGGACGCAGACGATGAAGACGCTCGACGGCGGGCGGATCTCCATCGCCGCGCTCTCGGTGGGGCTCGCGCAGGGCGCCTACGAGGCCGCCAAGGAGTACGCCGGCGAGCGCGAGCAGTTCGGCAAGCCGATCGCGAAGTTCGACGCGATCCGCGACAAGGTGGTCCACATGCACCGCCAGACGGAGCGCGCGCGCCTGCTCACGCACAAGGCGGCGACGACATACGACGCCGGCGAGTCGGTCACGCGGGAGTCGGCGCTGGCGAAGCTCGACGCCAGCGAGGCCGCCCGCGAGGTGGCCGAGGAGGCGGTCCAGACGCTCGGCGGCTACGGCTACACGACCGACTTCGCGCCCCAGCGGTTCTACCGCGACGCGAAGCTGATGGAGATCGGCGAGGGGACGAGCGAGATCCAACACGTCGTGTTGGGGCGCGAGCTCGGGCTGTAGGCGGACGGATATTTAGGGACGAGCCGGGTATCCCGGCGCTTGCAGATGTCTCCCGTGGCCGAATATTCGCTTCTTGATCGATAGCGGGAGTGGGTATAGCAAATTGGCTGTTCGGTTGTTTATAAGTTGGATCTGGGTGTTGCTGACGAGTGTTTATAAGTGAGCGACGATGCTGCGGTGAAGACCTGCAAAGCCCCACCTGCGAGGACTCGCGCGGCTCGCTGTGCGCTTCAGTCGCTCGCTTCGCTCGCTCCTTCCAGTGCTTGCGTCGCCGTGCTTCGTCCTCGCGGCAGCGAGGCGCTTCGCGCCTCTGGCAGCCGGCGGCTCCGCCGCCGGCGACTGCCCCTTTGAGTCCCACCCACACCGCAACCGCAGCCTCACGCCTCCCCAGCCTCGTCGGCCGGCGCTTATAAGCGCCGGCCGACTCCCTCGCGCGTGCTCCTCGGCCGCGAAGCGGCCTCGGAGGCACGCGCCACCGCGTCGTCATTTATAAGTGATCGTCGCCGTCGCTCACAGTTCTTTTAAATATCCTCTCGCATCCACTACTCTGCAATACCCACTCCCGCCGTCGTTCACCGGCACTTCGGGGGAACGCAAATATCTCGCAGCCTTACAGATTCCGCTCGATGTAGCGGTTCACCGACTGTACCCTGTCCGGGTCGAACGTCCAGAGTCCGCGCCAGGTCCGCGGTTCGATCTCGACGGCGAGCAGCCCCACGCCGCCCTCGATCCCGCGTTTGAGATCGGTTCCGGGGTCGACGTCGATCGACTGGGGTCCTTCCGGCGGACGGTACACCACGAACCAGCTGTCGGTGAAGTCCCGCGTGTCGCCGCCGTGGATCACCGCGTCGAGGTCGCGCGGGAAGTCGTCCGGGATCCCGTAGAGGTGCGTGTCGACGCCCGCCGAGGAGACGCGCTCGTACACCCGTCGTGTCCCGACCTCGTCGTCGAGCCGCGAGAGGCGCTGGAACGACGACCGGAGCGTCCCGTCGCCCGCCATCCACGCGGCCCGTTCGATGAACCGCGAGATGGTGATCAACAGGAGCTTCTGTCGGTTCGACTCGGGGTACCCGCGCAGCGAGAACGTCGTGTCGGCGAGCCCGCTGATCACCGACGGGAGGTCGATGTCGTCGAGGGTCCGGCTCCCGGTGATGTACAGGTCAGAGTTCACGAACAGCACCGCGTTACCGAGCTCGCCGAGCGTCGATCCGGCGACCACCTCGTCGTCTTCGACGAGGAGCGCGAGGTTCTCCAACTCGTCGGCGTCGCCGTCGAAGGGCACGTCCTCGTGGCGCCGGAGGGCGTCGACGTCGATCACCGGCCCCGGATCGCCGGGCTCCGGCGTCTCGGATCCGGCGGGGCCGACGCCCTCCCCGTTCCGGTCGACGATCCGGTCCGTCGTGAACTCCCGGGTGGTGAGCCCGCCGCGGGAGTCGGGGCGGTTCGCGTCGCCGTTTCGGTCCCGGTCGCTTCCGGGCTGTCGGTCGCCTCCGGAATCCCGGTCGCTTCCGGGCTGTCGGTCGCCTCCGGAATCCCGGTCGCTTCCGGAGCGCCCGCTCGTCTCGACCGCTCCGTCGACCACGTTCACCGCGCCCTCGCCGAACGTGTCGACCAACATGTTCAGCACGGGGTCCGGGTCGCTGCGATTGACGACGACGATGGACCGATCGGCGCCGTCGAATCGGTCGAGGAACTGTGCGAGCGTCACGTTCGCTGACTCGTCGCGTTCCGCAGATAAACGTTCCTTCGCGGTTATCTCGCGTGAAAAACGGAGAGCGACGACACAGAGGCGGCCGTCGAGTCGTGCGGTTTTACGCGCCGACCGCGTCCTCGAGCAGCTGGAGCGGGTGCTCGACCTCGTAGCCGGTGCCGTGTTCCATCTGCATCGCGCAGGTCGGGCACTCGGTCATCCCCACGTCGCCCTCGGCGTCCTCCATGTGCTCGAACATCTCGGCGCCGATCTCCATCGACTTCTCGTACTTCTCCTCCTTCCAGCCGTAGGTGCCGGAGATCCCCGAACAGGAGTCGCCGACGTCCTCTAACTCGACGCCGTCGACATCGCGGAATGTCTCGACGGCCTGCCGGTCGAGTCCCTGATTGCGGGCGTGACACGGGGCGTGGTAGGCGAACGACTGCTCGTCGGCCAGCTCGGTCCCGGCGAGCTCCGCCTCTAAGTCCTCGTTGATCCGGAGGTACTCCAGCGCCTCGTAGGTGTGCTCGGAGACGTCCTCGATCCCGTGGATGTCGAACAGCTCGGGGTATTCCTGGCGCAGCGACAGCGAACAGGAGGTACAGGAGGCGATCACGTCCGCCCCCTCGCCGATCGCTTCGACGAGGTTCTCGACGTTCGTCTCCGCGTGCCGGCGCGCGTCCTTCAGCATGCCGTTCGCGAACATCGGCGTCCCGGAGCACTTCTGGGGCGGGACCATCACCTCGTAGCCGAAGTGCTCGTACACCCGGACCATCGCCTTGCCGACCTCGGGCGTGTTGTAGTTGGAGTAGCAGCCGTGGAAGTACGCGACGCGCTTGTCGGGGTTCTCCACCTGCGCGCCGCCGCGGGCCTTCCACCACTCGCGGAACGTCTGGGTGGCGAAGTCGGGGAACTCGCGGTCGCCCGCGATCCCGAGCAGCTTCTCGCCGACCTTCATCGCGCCCGGGATCTTCGTCGCGGCGTTCGCCAGCCGCGGCACCTTGCTCGCGATGGAGGCGAAGAAGCGGTAGTTCGAGAGGATCCGGTTGCGGATGTACTCCCGCGAGAGCTTCTCCATCTGCGACTCGACGAACTGCCCGCGCGCCTCGTTGTGCATCTGCGAGAGCGGCACCGAGGAGGGGCAGGCGTCGTCACAGCGCATGCAGTTCGAACAGGAGGTGATCGACTCGTCGATATCGTGGTCGTCCTTGCGCTTGAGCCGCCACTGCTCCGGCCCCTGGAACTTCGGCCCCGGGAACTCGTCGTCGACCTCGGCGACCGGACAGGAGGTGTCACAGCTCGTGCACTTGTAACAGGAGTCGGCGCCCTCCCGGAGGTCCAAGTCGCCGCCCGGGAACACGTCGACCGGGTCGTACGCGTCCGGGTCGAGGTCTGCCGAGTCGCTCCCGCCGGCCGCGCTCTCGACGCCCCCGTCGGTGGCCGGGCGCTCCGACGGAGTCCCTTCAGGCACCTCCCCGTCGTCCGGGACGAAGATCGACGGCTGCTCGTCGCGCCCCGCCTCGGGGACGCCGGGGGCTGGCGACGACGGAGCCGCGCCGGTCGTCGAACCGTCCGCGTCCTCCCGCTTTTCGTCCGGTCCGTCGACGCCCTCCCGCTTTTCGTCCGGTCCGTTCGCCTCCTCCGTCTCTCCGTCGTCCGTGTGTCGTGTCATTGGGTTGCCTCCGTCGCCGCTTCTCGTCCGGCCACGATCCCCGTCGCGAGCGACACCCCGCTCGCGGACTTCTCTCGCGCCGCGTCCGCGCCGCCGACGACCCCGCCGGCTGCGAAGACGTTGTCGTACTCCGGTTCGCCCTCCGCGTTCAGCGCGCGGCCGTCCCCGCCGATCCGGACGCCGAACCGCGCGTACGGCTGGTCGCCGAACGCGTCGTCGACGAACCACTCGTAGCGGTCCGCCGGCTGCGGGACGTGCAGGTCGAAGACGGGCTCCCGGACGCCCTCGCGGTCCGAGTCGAGCCCCTTCCCGACGAGCCCGCCGGTCGCGAGCACGAACGCGTCGGCGCCGTAGGGCGTCTCTCTCCCTTTTTTATCGACCGCGACCGCCTCGACCCGGCCGTCCGCTGCGGTCTCGACCCCGACGACCGGGTTGCCGGTCTCGAACCGGACGCCCGCGTCGTCGAGCGCGTCGTACAGCCGGTCCTCCAGCCTGAGCCCCGGGAGGCTCGGCGGGCCCATCGGGATCTCGAAGACGTCGGCGCCGAGCCGGTCGGCGAGCTCGGCGCGGACCTCGTCGCCCTCCTGATCGCCGAGGAACGCCGGGAAGCCGACGCGCTCCACGCGCTCCACGCCGCCCGCCTCGTCGACGGCGTCGTGGAGGTGCGGCGCGACCGCCTTCGCCAGCGCCTCGCGGGCGGGGACCCCGTCGATCGCCTCGTCGTGGTCGAGCGCCTTCGCGAGCCGGGTGACCTTCGCGTCCGCCCGGAACGCCTCGGCGAACTCGACCTCCGCGCCGGCGACGTCGAAGGGGACGCCCGCGGCCTCCAGCCGGCCGGCGAAGGCGCGCGCGTCGTACTCGGTGAGCGACCGGAACCCGACGATCAGCGCCGGGCGGTCGTCGCTCGCGAGCCCCGCCTCGGCGGCCGCGGGGTAGCGCGCGGTCGGCTTCACGCTCCCCCCGAACGTCGGGAGGAGGGCGTTGCGGTCGGTGTGGCCCCCGCGGTACGCGTCGCCCGCGAGGTCGTCGAACAGGGCCAGCCCCTCGCGGAGCGCGTCGGCGCCGAGGATCCGGTAGGGATGCGACTCGGGAAGCCCGTCGATCGCCTCGAAGGGGTCGGCGAGCGGTCCCTCCGGGTCGGGCCACTCGTCGCGGTCGAGCTCGCGGCCCGCCGTGGGCGGCCCGTCGCGAAGCGGCGTCGCGGGCTCCGTCGCGGGCACGTAGCCGAGCGCGTCGATCAGCCCGGAGGCCTGCCGGAGCGTGCTCGCCTTGTGGGAGACGAGCCGCACGTCGGCGCCCTCGCGGGCCGCCGCGACCGCCGAGGTGACCGCCGCCAGCCCGCCGCCGACGACGAGCACGTCGCTGTCGATCGCCATCAGGCCCCTCCGTCCGCGGCCGCGTCGTCAGCTTCGCGGTCACCGTCGATGGCCGCGTCGTCAGCTGCGCGGCCACCGTCGATGGCCGCGTCGTCAGCTGCGCAGCCACCGTCGGTCGCAGCGGTTCCGGCATCGCTGTCCCCGGCAGCGTCGGAGCCGGCCGACCCGGCTTCCGAGCCGGCGTCGAAGGCGCCGAAGTCGACCTCGGCGTCGAGGGTCGCCGGGTCGCCGTCGCGGTTCATCGTCGTCGCGTGCAGCAGGTGGTTCAACATCGCCTGCGAGAGCTGCCGGCCCCACAGGGCGTGGCGCTGGCCCTTCCAGCGCTCCTGATACAGCTCGTCTTCCGCGTCGCGGACGACCGGCTCCGGGTACTCCCGCGCCAGCTCCGCGGCGATCCGGTGCGAGCAGAAGCCGCCCTGGCAGTTCCCCATCGAGGCGCGGGTGCGCAGCCGGACCGCGTTGAGGTCGCTGCCGGCCTCGCCGATCGCGTCCTGAATCTCCGCGCGGGTGACGCCCTCGCACTCGCAGACCACGGGGTTCGGGTCCCACTCGTCGAGCACGTCGTCGGCCCGCGAGCCGAGGCGTTGGCCCGAGCGCCGCGCGACGGGCGACCGGAGCCCGAACTCGTTCATCAGCTCGTCCATGCGTGCGGGGTTTTCGGAGCCGGGGAGCGGCGCCTCCGCGGTGTCGCAGGTCGCCTCGTGGTCGAGCGCCTCGCAGACGTGGTCGGAGATGGACTCCGCCATCATGCGGTAGGTGGTGAGCTTCCCGCCGACGATGGTCGTCATCCCGGGCAGGTCGTCGCGCTCGCCGTGGTCCAAGAGGAAGTAGTCGCGCGTAATGTCCGTCGGGTCCTCGGTGCCGGTTCCGGGCGGCTCGTAGAGGGGGCGGACGCCCCAGAAGGAGCGCAGCGTCCGCGCGTCCTTCAGGGCGGGGACGAGCTCCGAGAGCGTCTCGATCATCAGGTCGACCTCCCAGTCCTCCTCGGGGTAGTCCTCGGGGTCGTCGACCTCCTCGTCGGTGGTGCCGAGGATGCAGGCGGTCTCGTGGGGCACGATGATGTCGGCGTCGCCCTTCGGCCGACAGCGGTTGATCACGGTGTCGACCTGCCGCGTGTTCATCACGGTCATCACGCCCTTCGAGGGGCGCACCTCCACGTCGACGCCGGCCATCTCGCCGACGTTGCCCGCCCACGCCCCGGTGGCGTTGACGACGTGGCGCGCGCGGATCTCCTCGGTCGTGCCGGGCTCGCGGTGGACCCGCTTGCCGGGGCCGGTCTCGTGTTCGACCTCGACGCCGACGACCGCGCCGTCCTCGACGAGCACGTCGGTCACCGGGGCGTGCGTCTCGATCCGGGCGCCGTGCTCGCGGGCGTCGGCCGCGTTGGCGACGCAGAGCCGGAAGGGGTCGACCGCGCCGTCCGGCAGCGCGATCGCTTTCTCCACATCGCGCGCGAGGTACGGCTCGCGGCGGCGGGCCTCCTCGCCGTCGATCACCTCGACCGGGATGTCGCACGCGCGGCACCCCTCCAGCTTCTCCTGGAAGTACTCCTCGGAGTCCTCGGGCCGCTTGACGAACAGCCCGCCGGTCTCCTCGACGCAGTGGCCCGCGATGTCGCGCAACACCATGTTCTCCTCGATGCACTCGCGCGCGCTCTTCCGGTCGGAGACCGCGTACCGTCCCCCGCTGTGTAAGAGCCCGTGCATCCGCCCCGTCGTCCCGTGCGTCAGGTTCCCCTTCTCGACGAGCACCGCGTCGAGCCCCCGCCGCGCGAGGTCCCTGACGACGCCGCACCCCGTCGACCCCCCGCCGACGACGACGACGTCCACCTGTTGGTCCATGTCGGTCCGGTCGGACTCCGCCCACTTTACTTTACCTCCTACTGAGGGCCACCCATAACAATCAGAGACGTTCAAGTAGTACAATCGTTGTCGGCGCCGATTTATTTATATACTAGATTTTTCATTCGCCCGCTAATCCGGATTTTAACAGTTAGATTATTATGGTAGTACATTATGTTCATGACTGGCGTGGTAGCTTCCGTGAAGATATGTCGCGGCGGCGGCGACACCGGCTCACCGGTCGAGACGCGGACGGTGGCTCGACCGGCGGGAGAGCCGACGGGGCGACGCGAATGCCGGTCCGGGGGACGAACCGGTCTCCCGGCCGTCGGTCGCCGCGCGGGCAACGGTGGCCGCGAAGCTGACGACGCGGCCGCCGATGGTGGCCGCGCGCCCGGCGTCGACGCCGCGAGCGGACCAGCGCCACAGGAGGGATCCAACACATGACACAGTATGTCGGTGCGATAGACCAAGGCACGACCGGTACCCGATTCATGGTGTTCGACCACGAGGGGCAGGTCGTCGCGAACGCGTACGAACAGCACGAACAGATCTACCCCAACCCGGGGTGGGTCGAACACGACCCGATCGAGATCTGGGAGAACACCCAACAGGTCGTCCTCGACGGGCTCGCCGACGCGGGCCTGGAGGCGGACCAGCTCGACGCGATCGGGATCACGAACCAGCGCGAGACGACGATCGTCTGGGACAAAGACTCCGGGAAGCCGGTCCACAACGCCCTCGTGTGGCAGGACCGCCGGACCACGGACCGCGTCGAGGAGCTGCAGGAGGCGGACAAAGTCGAAGAGATCAGACAGAAGACCGGCCTCGAGGCCGACGCGTACTTCTCCGCGACCAAGACCGAGTGGATCCTCGACAACGCCGAACCGCTCAAGATGCAGAGCTCTCGGGGCGGCGACCTCCGCGACCGCGCCCGCGAGGGCGAGCTCGTCATGGGGACGATCGACTCGTGGCTCATCTACAACCTGACGGGCAACCACATCACCGACGTCACCAACGCCTCCCGGACGATGCTGTACAACATCCGGGAGATGGAGTGGGACGACGAGCTGCTCGATGAGTTCGACGTGCCGAGGGAGATGGTGCCCGAGGTGCGCCCGTCCTCCGACGAGGACTACTACGGCCACACGGACGCCGACGGCTTCCTCGGCGAGGAGGTCCCGGTCGCGGGCGCGCTGGGCGACCAGCAGGCGGCGCTGTTCGGCCAGACGTGCTTCGACGAGGGCGACGCGAAGAACACCTACGGCACGGGGTCGTTCTACCTGATGAACACGGGGACCGAGGCCGTCGAGTCCGACCACGGACTGCTGACGACCATCGGCTTCCAGATGTCCGGCGAGCCGGTCCAGTACGCGCTGGAGGGGTCGATCTTCATCACCGGCGCCGCCATCGAGTGGCTCGAGGACGTCGACCTGATCAACAACGCGGCCCAGACCGCCGAGCTCGCGCGGTCGGTCGACTCGACCGACGGCGTCTACATGGTCCCGGCGTTCACGGGCCTCGGCGCACCCCACTGGGACGGTCGCGCCCGCGGCACCATCGTCGGGATGACCCGCGGGACCAGCAAGGAGCACATCGTGCGGGCGACGCTCGAGAGCATCGCGTACCAGACCCGCGACATCGCCGAGGCCATGGAGGCCGACTCCGGCGTGGAGACGACGACGCTCCGCGTCGACGGCGGCGCGGTCAAGAACAACTTCCTCTGTCAGCTCCAGTCGGACATCATCCAGACCGACATCGCGCGGCCGGAGGTCGACGAGACCACCGCGCTCGGTAGCGCCTACGCCGCCGGGCTCGCGGTCGGCTACTGGGACACCGTCGACGAGCTCCGCGACAACTGGCAGGTCGACCGCGAGTTCACCCCCGAGAAGGACCAGGCCGAGGTCGACAAGCTGTACAGCCGGTGGGACGACGCGGTCGAGCGCTCGAAGAACTGGGCGATCGACGAGGAGGACGAGTAGATGAACGAGCTCCTCCTTCAGGTCCCGGTCATCGGCGTCGAGATCAAGCTGTTCCTGCTGCTCGTCATCACCGCGCTGGCGGGCGGCGCGTTCGGGGCCGCGATCGGCGCGCTCCCGGCGTTCATCTTCACCGGGTTCGTCGTCTTCCTCGGCGAGGGGATCGGCGTTCTCCAGCGCCAGATCGGCGCCGTCGAGGGGATCCCCGCCGGCGAGCTCGCCGCCGGGATCACCGGCGTCATCGGCTTCGGCGCGATCACCGGCCCGCACATCGCGTTCGCGGGCGGCGTGGCCGCGTCGGCGTACGCGGGCAAGAAGTACCCCGAGATGGAGCCCGCCGGCTGGGACTACCACTTCGGGAAGAACATCCTGTACGCGTTCGGCACCAAGCCGGACATCCTCGCGGTCGGCGCGATCTTCGGCCTGGTCGGCATGCTGATCACCCAGGTCGCGAACGGCGTCTTCATCAACGTCTTGGGGACGACCCCGCCGACCGACTTCATCGCGGTGTCCGTGTTCGCGACGGCGTTCCTCGCCCGGCCGGTGTTCGGCTACCCGATCGTCGGGAAACCGGCCGGCGACGGGTTCCTCGACATGTCGCCGTTCGAGCGCGAGGAGTCGCACCCGGAGGCCGAAGGCGGCCCTGAAGAACACGCCGGACGGCTGGCGACCGAGCCGTGGCTCCCCCACCAGTACAAGTGGGCGAACGTGGCCACCATCGGTCTCGTCGGCGGCGTCCTCGGGGGGTACATCTACCTCCAGACCGGGAGCATCTTCATGGGGTACGGCATCTCCGCGATCAGCCTGCTGTTCCTCAACCTCGGCGTCGAGAAGATCCCGGTGACCCACCACATCACGCTTCTCGGCTCGACCGGCGCCGTGATCGCCGTGGGCGCGTACGGTGACATCGGTGCGGTGACGCCGCTCGCGTCGGTCGGCACGACGGGCGCGCTCGTCGCGATCGTCGCCGCCGGCGTGTTCGGCGCCGCCAGCGGGCTCCTCGGAGAGCTCACCCAGCGGCTGTTCTACTCGCACTCCGGGACCCACGTCGACCCGCCGGCAATGGCCATCGCGATCATGATGCTCATCGTCGGGATCCTCGCGATCCTCGGCGTGTTGCCAAACGCCGGATACCTCTGAGGCCGTGGGGGGATCGGCCCCGAAAGGGCGGGGAACGCCCCCGAACCGATTCGTCCGCGCGGCGCCCGCCGCGCGGTCGCAGCGCGCCAACCGTCCCGACACGCCCTCGACCGAGACCGAGACGCCGGAGACACCAATGGAACGCCACACGAGACGCGAGCCACGATCGGACCGAACCGGGAGCGACCGCGCTTCGCACCGGTTTTACCGGAGCACCGCGGAGGGCCGCCCGTGAACATCGACGACCGGATCGAGCGGCGGCTCGGCTACGACGTGGAGGCCGGCGTCGTCGTGGACCTCGACGCCGTCTCGCCGGTGTCGCACACCGAGTCGCCGGTCGGCCGCGGACCGGCGATCGAGCGGCTCCTGGACGCGTTCGAACCGGCCTTCTCCGGATCGCTCCCGCCGAGCGCCTACGTTCACGGGCCGAAGGGGAGCGGGAAGTCGGCGATCGTCTCCGCGCTGTTCCGCCGCCTCGCGGACCACAGCGGCCCCCGACGAGCGATCCAGACGTCGACGCGGGCGGTCGAGCCGACGCTCCCCGGGTTCGTCTACGTGGACGCGCGGCGGGCGTCGACGCGGTTCCGGCTCTGTCACGCCGCGCTCGACGCGGTCAGCGACGACGCCGTCCCCGAGCACGGGGTCGGTACGGACGAGGTGGTCGAGTCGCTGCGGGACGCCGTCGGCACCGGTCCCGACCTGGTCGTCGCGGTCGATCACGTCGACGAGCCGGAGACGCCGGGCGCGACGGCGGTCGTCGAGTGGCTCACGGACGTCAGCGACCGGGTCGTTCCGGTGTGTCTCGGCCGCGACGAGCCGGCGGAGATCGAGTGGACGCCCGACGAGACGGTGGCGTTCGAGCCGTACCGGCGGCACGTGCTCGTCGAACTGCTGACGAGCCGGTGTTCCACCGGGCTCGGACGCGACGCGCTCACCCACGACCAGATCCGCGAGATCAGCGAGTGGGCCGACGGCGACGCGCACGACGCGCTCGCGGCGATCGCCGGCGCGGCCATCACCGCGGAGCGCGCGGGCGCCTCGACGGTGCGGCCGGAGGACCTCGATACGGGGATCGAGTCGGTCCCGCGTCCGGGCGTCGCGCTCGGACGGGTCCTCGCGCTCTCGGAGAGCCGACGGCGGCTCCTCTACGAGCTCGTGAGCCTGCCCGACGACGACCGGGCCTCGGTGAGCGCCGCGACCGAGACGATCGCCTCGCGCGAGGCGGTGGACCTGTCGCCCTCGACCGTGCGGCGCGTGCTCTACGAGCTCGCGGACGCCGGCCTGCTCGACCGGGTGACGGCTCGCCAGAGCGGAGGGAAGGGACGACCCCCGAGCCGGCTCGTCCCGCGGTTCCCGACGCTCGTGTTCCGCGAGCTGTTCGACCGGCCCTCGTGGTCGGTCTGACCCGACGCCGCCGTCTCTTCCCCTCGCGTTCCCGCTTCCGTCGGCCGCGAACGCAAGACAGTTGCGCGTCGCGGGCCGCACGTCCGGTATGGTTCCGCCCCTCGCGTTAGACATCGACGGGACGCTGACGACGGCGAGCGGCCGGATCGACCCCCGCGTCTTCGATCTGTTGCCGGAGTGGGACGCCCCGGTGGTGCTCGCGACCGGGAAGGCGTTCCCGTATCCGGTCGCGCTCGCGCACTTCCTCGGGCGCGCGGAGACCGTCATCGCCGAGAACGGCGGCGTCGTGCACGTCGACGGCGAGACGACGGTCCTCGGCGACCCCGAGGCCCCCAGAGCCGTCGTGGAGGCGTTCCGCGAGCGCGGCGGCGACCCCGGCTGGGGCGCCCGCGACACGGTGAACCGCTGGCGCGAGACGGAGGTGGCGCTGTCGCTCGACGCGGACGAGACCCTGCTGCGCGAGGTCGCCGCGGCCGCCGGCGGCGACGTAGAGGTGGTCGACACCGGCTACGCGTACCACGTCAAGTCGACGGGCGTGAGCAAGGGCCGCGGGCTCGAACGCGTCGCCGACGCGCTGGGGATCGAGCCCGCCGCGTTCGTCGCGGTCGGCGACAGCGAGAACGACGTGTCCACCTTCGCGCTCGCCGGCGAGTCGTACGCGGTCGCCAACGCCGACGTCGCCGCCCGGAACGCGGCCGACACCGTCCTCGAAGAGTCGTACATGGACGGCACCGCCGGCGTGCTCGCCGACCTCCGGGCGCGGAGCGAATAACGCCAAAGCGAGCGGTTACTGTGGATATCGAGACGATTGATCCCGGGAGTGGGTATTGCATACCAGTAGCGGCGAGACAGTATTTGAACAGCCGTGAGCGACGGCGCCGATCGCTTATAAGGGACGGCGCGGTGGCGTCGCCGGCGGCGAAGCCGCCGGCTGTCACCGGGCGAAGCCCGGTTGCCCGAGGGACTCCGTCCCTCGCTGCCAGAGGGACCTTCGGTCCCTCGCTGGAGTCGCTGGCGCCGATGGCGCCAGCGACGAGGTTGGGGAGGTGTGAGGCTGCGGTCCCGCGAGCGACCGACGGGAGCGAGCGGGAGCACGGAACTCGCAGCCCGCGCAGCGAACGGTGCGAGGTGCGAGCGAAGCGAGCACCTCGACTGGCGAGCGGCGAAGCCGCGAGCCGCGAGCGAGCAGGACCGTCTTCCGGCGGTGCTGTGCAGGGTAGGACTCAAAGGGGCAGCCGCGAGGCGGGCAGAGGCGTTCACGAGAGAGGAGCTCTCGTGAGCCAATCAGAACGCTTCGCGTTCTGATGACGACGCAAGCACCGCAGGAACGAGCACCGCGAGTGACGAGGAGCGTGGTTCGAAACGGCGGAGCCGTTTCGTCATCACGAGACGCCTTCGGCGTCTCGAACGACAGCGAGCGTGCGCCGTCCTCACGGCTGGGGCTTTGCAGGTCTTCACCACAGACACATCGATCACTTATAAATAGCCACCAGCACCACCACAATCTGACTTATAAACAACCGACCCACGGAAATAATTCACAGACTCCCAAAATCGCAGACCATCGCGTCTGTGCTGAACGATCGCGTGTGTCAGACGGCCAACTGCTGGGGATTCAACGAATCGACGTAACCGCTTTCCCGCGCGGCGCCCAGCATCGGACAGTGAGCGAACTCACGGACAGCGGCTCGGACGGGGGCCGAGCCGAGCCGTCGGCGCGAGCGCTCCTCCGCGAGGCGCTCGCGGGTGACAGCGAGGCGCTCGGCGTCGAGTTCGACCCGGAGACCGTCCCGCTCCCCGACGCCGACGTGCTCGACCGGCTCTCGCCGCCGGTCCGCCGCTGGTGGGTCTCGGAGTTCGCGGCGCACGTCGGCGAGAACGGCGGGCTGTTCACCCCGCCGCAGCGCGGCGCGATCCCCCGCGTCGACGCCGGCGAGAACTGCCTCGTCGCCGCGCCGACGGGGAGCGGGAAGACGCTCGCCGCCTTCACCGCGGTCCTCGACGACCTCTTCGCGCGCGACCGCGCCGGCGACCTCGACGACTCCGTCTACTGCCTGTACGTCTCCCCGCTGAAGTCGCTCGCGAACGATGTCGAGCGCAACCTCGAGGCCCCGCTCGCGGGGATCGCGGCGGAGATGGCGGCGGCGGACGGCGCAGAGGGAGGCGAAGGTGACGTGGGGGTGGCCGAAGGTGACGTGGAGGGGGCCGAAGGAGACGAAGGGGACGGCCCCGACCCCGGCGTCCGCCAGGCGATCCGCCACGGCGACACGAGCGAGGCGGACCGGCGGGCCATGCTGGAGGAGCCGCCCCACGTGCTCAACACCACGCCGGAGACGCTCGCGATCCTGCTCAACTCGCCGGAGTTCAAGGAGAAGCTCCGCACCGTCGAGTACGTCGTCGTCGACGAGATCCACGCGCTGGCGGGGAACAAGCGCGGCACCCACCTCTCGGTGTCGCTGGAGCGGCTGACCGAGCTCGCCGACGGCTCCCCGACCCGGATCGGCTGTTCCGCGACGGTCGAGCCCCTCGACGAGGTCGCCGACTTTCTCGTCGGCCGCGAGCGCGTCGCCGGCGAGGTCGGCGAGGCGGACGGCTTCGCTCCCCGCGACTGCGAGGTCGTGGACGCCCGGTTCGGCCGCGAGTTCGACCTGCGGCTCCGGACCCCGGCGGCCGACCTCATTCACACGCCCGACTCGGTCGTCACCGACCGCTTCTACGACGCGCTCCACGACCTGATCGCCGACCACGAGAACACGCTGGTGTTCGCGAACTCGCGGTCGGGCGCCGAGCGCACCCTCCGCGAGCTCCGCGAGCGGTTCGGCTACGACGAGACGGACTCGGGCTGTCACCACGGGAGCCTCGGCGAGACGCAGCGCCGCCGGATCGAGGAGGGGCTGAAGGCGGGGACGCTGGACGTGGTGACCACGTCGACGAGCCTCGAGCTCGGCATCGACATGCCGCATCTCGATCTGGTCGTGCAGGTGGGGTCGCCGAAGTCGGTCGCGGCGCTGCTCCAGCGCGTCGGGCGCGCGGGCCACAGCCCCGGCGAGACCGTGGAAGGGCGGGTGTTCGCGCTCGACCGCGACGAGCTCGCGGAGTGCGCGGCGATGCTCGCCCGCGCCGAGGAGGGGTTCGTCGACGGCGTGTCGCCGCCCGAGGGCGCCGCCGACGTGGCAGCCCAACACGTCTACGGGATGGCGATCAACCGGGTCCGGCCCGACCGTGAGATCCGCGAGGTGCTCAGGCGCGCGCACCCGTACCGCGAGTTCGGGACCCGCGAGTACGAGCGGCTCATGCGGTACCTCACCGGTGACCACGAGGGGCTGGCGGAGCGCAACGTCTATCCGAAGGTGTGGCGCGACGCGAACGACCCGCCGGGGGGCGAACACCATCACGAGGAGCATCCGGTCGGCGAGACGCTCGTCGGGAAGCGCGGCCGGCTCGCGCGGGTCATCTACATGACGAACGTCGGGACGATCCCCGACTCGTTCGGCTGCGACGTGGTCACCCGCGACGGCGACGCGGTCGGGACGCTCGACGAGAACTACCTCGACACGCTCGCGCCGGGCGACGTGTTCGCGCTGGGCGGCGAGCGGTTCGCGTTCCGCTACCGCCGCGGGTCGAAGGTGTACGTCGACCGGACGGACGAGCGCCCGACCGTGCCCACGTGGTACGCCGAGCGGCTCCCGCTGTCAGCCGATCTGGCGGCCGAGGTGCTCGCGTTCCAGGCCGACCTGCTCGACCGACTGGAGGACGGCGGCCCCCCCGCGGTCCGCGCGCGGCTGCGGGAGCTCCCGATCGACGGCAACTCGGTGCGGGCGATCGCCCGGACCTACGCCGAGCAGGTCGCGTACGCGGGCGCGGAAAGCGTGTCGACCCCGTCGCGGCTCGCCGTCGAGGAGGTGCTCGACCGCGACGCGTACAAGCGCCGGTTCCACGTCCATTCGACGTACGGCCGGCGGTTCAACGAGGGGGTCTCGCGGCTGGTCGCCGCCGAGTGCGCGGCCCGGACCGACGCCGAGCCGACGGTCGCGGTCGCCGACCGGGGGTTCAGCCTCGCGCTCCCGCTGAACCGCAAGGTCGACGTGGCCGGCGTCCTCCGCGATCTGGACCCCGAGACGGTCCGGGCGGACCTCCGGGCGGCGCTGCGGGGGACCGACCTCCTCCAGCGCTACTTCCGGATCAACGCGACGCGCTCGCTCATGATCCTCAAGCGGTACAAGGGACACGAGAAGTCGGCCGCCGAACAGCAGGTCTCCGCCGAGACGCTGCTCTCTCTGGCCGAGGGGCTCGACGACTTCGCGGTGATCGAGGAGACGTACCGCGAGCTGTTGAACGACCGGCTCGACGCCCCCCGGATCCGCGCGGTCGCCGAGCGGATCAGCGAGGGGGACCTCGCGGTCGTCGACCGGACGGTCGACTCTCCGACCCCGCTCGCGTTCGGGCTGGCGACGCTCGTCGACTCGGACGCGGTGCTCGCGGGCGACGAGTCGGCGGCGCTCCGGGCGTTCCACGACCGGGTGCGGGCGGCGATCGACGACTCCTAACCGCGCGGGCGGCGATCGACGACTCCTAAGGGCTCCCCGGCCGCGGCGGCTCCGGCGGGATCACCTCGGGGAGCCCATCGAGGAGCGACACCGTGTAGTGGAGGAACACGGCGAGCGCGACGACCGACAGGAGCAGTAAGAACAGCAGGATCATGCGCTCGTCGCTGCGCACGACCGCGCTAGCGTCGCCGGCGAAACGCCGAGCGTCCCCGAGCCGCTGCATGCGAACGGGTACGGCGCGCGCGGCATAAAATGGCGGGGCGAGGTGGAAAAGCGGAATGAGGCGGGACGGCTCAGTCGCTCTCGGCGGTCGGGGCCTGCGAGCGCGTCAGCGGCTCCCCGTCGACCGGCTCGTCCGGGTTCGCGTCGACCGCGGCCTCGCTGAGCCCCAGCTGGGCGTCGACGTCGGCGTCCTCGCGCACGTGGACGGTGCCGCGGTGGATCGCGATGGCGTCGGCGAGGTGGAGCCGGACCGCGTCGAGCAGCACGTCGGCCTCGAGGGGCTGCCCGCGGCGCTTGATCTCGTCGACGTCGGCGCTCGGAGGCACGTCGAAGGCGCGCTGGGCGATCACCGGCCCCTGGTCGAGGTCGGTGGTCACGTAGTGGGCGGTGACGCCGGCGATGCGGACGCCCGCGTCCTTCGCCTGCCGGTACGCCTCCGCGCCGGGGAACGCCGGCAGCAGCGAGGGGTGGACGTTGATGATCCGGCCCTCGTAGCGGAAGACGACCTCCGGCGAGAGGATGCGCATGTAGCGGGCCAACGCGATCAGGTCCACGTCGTACTCGGCCAGCAGATCGAGCAGGCGCCCCTCGTCGGTGTTGCCGTTGCCGTCGCCCACGTCGTAGAAGGGCTTGTCGTAGCGCTCCGCGAGCGACCGGAGGTCGCCGCGGTTGCCGATCACGACGGGGATCTCGGCCTCCTCGCCGTCGTCGGCGAGGTCGCCGTTGGCCTCGGCCTCTAGGAGGGCCTCGGGCGCGTGGGTCTCCTTGGTGACCAACAGCGCGATCCGGCGCGCGTCGCGGTCGCTCGGGAACCGGACCTGGATGTCCACGTCGAGCTCGCGGCCGAGCTCGGCGAGCGCGCGGCGGAGCTCGCCCCGCGAGGTCTCCAGCTCGGAGGCGTCCACGCGGGTTGTCATCCGGAAGACGCCCTCGCGGACCGCCTGGTCTAAGTCCTCGATGTTGATTCCCCGCTCGAACAGCAGGGAGGTGACCCGCGCGATGAGTCCGGTCTTGTCTCCTCCGACGACCGTGATCTCGGTCAGTTCGCGGGTCATGCGACGATCACCTCCGCGGGTTCGAACGGCTGCATACACCCCACCCAGAACGCGGAGGGGTTTGCCCCTTTCGCTCCGGGCCGACGCTGCCGCCCGCACGATCGACCGGTATATATCCACGAATGTGGATATAAAACGCGTTCCAAAACGGTTTTTACACACGACTCCGCACTACCGGACATGACGGCATACACCGCGACGGTGACGGTCCGCCTGAAGCGGGGCGTCCTCGATCCGGAGGCCGAGACGACCCAGCAGGCCCTCGAACGGCTCGGCTTCGAGCTCGAGGACCTCCGGTCGGCCGACCGGTTCGAGGTCGACCTCGACGCCGCCGACGCCGACGAGGCCGCCGACCGCGCCGACGAGATGGCCGAGCGGCTGCTCGCGAACCCGACGATCCACGACTACGAGGTCGCGGTCGCGGAGCGATGACGGTCTCTGTTATCCAATTTGGCGGGTCGAACTGCGACCGCGACGCGGTGCGCGCGCTCGACCACATCGGCGTCGACGCCGAGCGCGTCTGGCACGAGGACGGGCTCCCCGCCGACACCGAGGGGATCGTGATTCCGGGCGGGTTCTCCTACGGCGACTACCTGCGCGCCGGCGCGATGGCCGCCAGGTCCCCGATCATGGACGAAGTCCGAGACGCGGCCGACGACGGCGTCCCCGTGATCGGCGTCTGCAACGGCGCCCAGATCGGCTCGGAGTCCGGGCTCACCCCGGGCGCGTTCACCACCAACGCCTCCGCGCGCTTCCAGTGCGAGCCGGTCCACCTGCGCGTCGAGCGCGCGGACACCCCGTGGACCGCCGCCTACGACGAGGGCGACGTGATCGAGGTCCCCATCGCGCACGGCGAGGGGCGCTTCGAGATCAGCGAGGCCGCCCACGCCGACCTCGTCGCCGACGATCGCGTGCTCTTCCGCTACTGCGACGCCGACGGGAACGTCACCGACGCGGCCAACCCCAACGGCTCCACCGACAACGTCGCCGGCGTCCTCGGCGAGCGCGAGTCGGTCGCCGTGCTGATGCCACACCCCGAGCGCGCCACGCTCCCCGACCTCGGTCGGAGCACGGACGGGGCGGGGATCCTCGAAGCGTTCGCTTAGGCCCCGGCTCCGTCAGTCTCGTCCAGCTCGCTCCGCCTCGCGGGTTCGGTCCGGGTCGCCGCTTACCCTCGCGTTGACCCCCTCCCCGCTCTCGCGCTCCAGCTCTCGCTCCAGTTCCCGCTCGAACTCCGCCTCGGTGAGTTCGCCCTCGGCGTACCGACGCTGGAGGAGCTCGACCGGGCTCTCGTCGGGTTCGGCGTCCGCGCTCCCGTCGTCGCCCTGCGACGCGAGCGCGCGGATCCCGAGGACGCCGACCGCGGCCAGGGCCGCGACGGTAACGAGCATGAGGAGGGGGAAAACGAACATCCAGACCCCCATTCCGCCCATCATCCCGGCACCGCCCGTCATCGCCGAGCTCCCGATCATCGTCGGATCCCCCCGTCTCTGGGAACGGTCATGTGTGTCCGTTACACTGCTCCACATAAATACTCGCGGCGCGTTCGTGCGCCGCGAGAGACCGCCGCTCCGCGCGGGCGGCGAGTCGCGTCCGGTGTATGTCCGGGATCCGGTCGGGTACCGGGTGGTGATCGAAGCGCGGGAGTAGCGGAGACAGCGCTGACGTTTGTACTTTTAAGAGGACACGCATCCGACGTATCGGGAAGATGGACGAGGAGACGGTGTCGGACTACGTCGAACGCTCTCGGTCGCTCGTCGACTCGTCCCCGCAGATGGACGAGCAGAACACCCGAGCGCGGCTGATAGATCCGTTTATAAGGGACGTTCTCGGTTGGGACTTCTACTCGACGTCGATCGAGATGGAGTACTCGGTCCAGATGGGGTCGACGAAGAAGAAGGTCGACTACGCGCTGTTCGCCGACGGGTCGCCGGCGGTGTTCGTCGAAGCCAAGGGCTGTGACACGACCGTTTCCGAGTCGCACGCCGACCAGCTCCGGAGCTACATGCGCCAGGAGTGGGTCGACTGGGGGCTGCTCACGAACGGGAAGTCGTTCCACGTCTACCGACTCAAAAAGGACGGCGACAAGCCCGACGTGGAACTCCTCCGCCGTATCGAACTGGCCGATCTCACCGCGAACGACTGGCTCCTCGCGGCGCTGTCCGAGGAGTCGATCCGGTCTGGCGCGTCGACGGAGATCTACCAGCGCGTCGAGCGCCGCCGGAAGGCGATCGAGGCGCTCTCCGACGGGAAGTCGGAGATCGCCGAGGCGATCCGCGAAACCGTCGTCGACCGCGTCGGCGAGGTCGTCTCGCAGCCGGCGGAGTCGCTCTCGAAGACCTTCGTCGACGACCTGATCGCGGAGCTAGAAAGCGATCAGAACGACGGGCCCTCCGGCGCCGACGAACCCAGCCAACCGAATCCGTCGTCAGACCCCGCCAAAAGGACCGAAACTGACGATCAGTCCGGCACATACGTGGTTGAAATTGCTGATCACGGGGAGTCCGCCTCGTTCAGCGACGACAGCCAAGCCGATCTCATGGCGACCGTCGTGGATCACCTCATCAGGGAACACGGCTTGATCGACGCGTATGCCCCGCTTCCGTACGTCCCCGGGAAGAAAATCGCGATACTAAACGACGAACCGACCCACCCGTCGGGCGAAGAGATGCGACTGTACCGCGCGGTCGGCGGCGACTACTACCTGTACACCTCGCTGAACAAGGGGGACAAGAAGCGCCATCTCACCGACTTCGCCGACGCCTGCGGCGTCGACATCACCTTCGACGGCGAGTGGTGACGGGTCTGTCCCCGAACCGGTTCGCCACACCGAGCAACCCTCGCCCCGACGGCGCCGTTTAAGACCCCCGAGCGACAGGTGCGAGTATGAGCGAACAGCAGCCGCGGTCGGAGGGAGGATCCCCCCGAAACCGCGACGACGCGGACCGGTTCGCGGGCGAGAAGGACGAGGACTTACGGAGCAGAGACGTGACGGAGGGGGCCGACAAGGCCCCGCACCGCGCGATGTTCCGGGCGATGGGGTTCGACGACGAGGACCTCTCGTCGCCGATCATCGGCGTGCCGAACCCGGCGGCCGACATCACGCCGTGTAACGTCCACCTCGACGACGTGGCGGACGCGGCGATCGACGGGATCGACACCGCGGGCGGGATGCCGATCGAGTTCGGGACGATCACCATCTCCGACGCCATCTCGATGGGGACCGAGGGGATGAAGGCCTCCCTCATCTCTCGGGAGGTCATCGCGGACTCCGTCGAGCTCGTCTCCTTCGGCGAGCGGATGGACGCGCTGGTGACGGTCGCCGGCTGCGACAAGAACCTCCCCGGCATGCTGATGGCGTCGATCCGCACCGACCTCCCCTCCGTCTTCCTCTACGGCGGCTCGATCATGCCCGGCCAGCACGACGGCCGCGACGTGACCATCGTGCAGGTGTTCGAGGGCGTCGGCGCCTACGCCGAGGGCGACATGAGCGGCGAGGAGCTCGACGATCTGGAGCGCCACGCCTGTCCCGGCGCGGGCTCCTGCGGCGGGATGTTCACGGCGAACACGATGGCGTCCATCTCCGAGGCGCTCGGGATGGCGCCGCTCGGCTCCGCCTCCGCGCCCGCGGAAGACGAGGAGCGCTACGAGGTCGCCGAGCGCGCGGGCGAGCTCGCCTTGGAGTGCATCGAGCAGGACCGCCGCCCCTCCGACATCCTCTCGCGGAAGTCCTTCGAGAACGCGATCGCCCTACAGACCGCCATCGGCGGCTCCACGAACGGCGTGCTCCACCTGCTCGCGCTGGCCGCCGAGGCCGACGTGGACCTCTCGATCGAGGACTTCGACGAGATCTCGCGACGCACGCCGAAGATCGCGGACCTGCAGCCCGGCGGCAACAGCGTGATGAACGACCTCCACGAGGTCGGCGGCGTGCCGGTCGTGCTCCGCCGCCTGCTGGAGGCCGACCTGCTCCACGGCGACGCGATGACCGTGACGGGGCGGACACTCGAAGAGGAGATCGCTGAGCTGGAAGACTCGGGCGAACTCCCGGACGATTCGGAGATCGAGGCGGACTTCCTCTACACCGTCGACGACCCCAAGGAGGAAGAGGGAGCCATCAAGATCCTCAAGGGGAACCTCGCGCCCAACGGCTCGGTGCTGAAGGTGACCGGCGACGACGAGTTCTACCACGAGGGGCCGGCCCGCGTGTTCGAGAACGAGGAGGACGCGATGGAGTACGTCCAGTCCGGCGCGGTCGACTCCGGCGACGTGATCGTGATCCGCAACGAGGGGCCGACCGGCGGCCCCGGCATGCGCGAGATGCTCGGCGTCACCGCCGCCGTCGTCGGCGCGGGCCACGAGGACGACGTGGCGCTCCTGACGGACGGCCGCTTCTCCGGGGCGACCCGCGGCCCGATGATCGGCCACGTCGCGCCCGAGGCGGCCGACGGCGGCCCGATCGGCCTCATCGAGGACGGCGATCACGTCACCGTGGACATCCCCGAGCGCGACCTCGCGGTCGACCTCTCCGAGGAGGAGATCGCGGAGCGCCGCGAGGAGTGGGAGGCGCCGGAACCGCAGTACGAAGGCGGCATCCTCGCGAAGTACGCCCGCGACTTCGCCGGCGCGTCCGACGGTGCCGTGACGAATCCGCGGCTGACCCGCGATCTGTAAGAGACTGGAAGGACCGCCTCCGAGCGGTTATAAGCTGCGCGCCGTTTTCGACCCTCTCCGTCGCTCCTTACTCACCGGCCACCCCGCCGTCGGTGTGGGCCGTCCGGACCGATTCGGCGCGCCAGACGTTGCTCCGGCGGCCGGCGCGCGACAGTTCCATTTTGACCACCGACCCGACCGGGAGGTCCGCGACGCGCTCGCGCGCGTCCTCGTCGGCGTACTCGACGACGTGGTACGTCTCGTTGCGCGGATGTGCACGTACCGTGGTGCAATCGTGATCGTTCTGCTCGGAAATCACCGTGTATGCGTTTGGTCCCGACATCTTATCTCGTTATTCTTGGACATCCTACTTCAATACTCCGTATATTCACTACGGTCGTCGATCAGGTGGTAATACGAATATAAGGTGTTCACAAGCCGAACCGACGGCGGCGTTCGGTCTCGCGTTCGCGCCCGTCGACGCGGTCGCGTCAGCGTGACGACCGTCAGCGGACGACCGTCACCGGAGACGCCGACCCCCGGACGATCTTCTCGGCGATGTTGCCGACGAGGAGCCGGTCCGCGAGGCTCCCGCTGTGGCTGCCGATGACGACGACGTCGAACTCCTCGCTCGCGTCGACGACCGACCGCGCGGGGTGGCCGGCCATCACGTCCGTTTCGATCTCGATCCCGCTCTCCGCGGCGATCTCGCGGGCGCGTTCGAGCAGGTCGCTCGCCTGTTCCCGCGCCGCCTCCTCGGTGTCGTCGGCGAGCGCGAGCCCGGCCGCGCCGCCCATCATGGAGGAAGGCTGCCCCACCACGTGGAGCACGACGATCTCCGCGTCCGGGTGCGCCTCCAGCGCGAACCGGAGCGCGCGCTCCGCCATCTCCGACTCGTCCATCGGAACCAGCACGCGGGATATCATGGTCGCCCTTCGCCCGACGCACGGATAAGTGGTGTGTTCGCACGGATCAAACGTGCCCCGCCAGACCAGCACGCATATCTCCGCGGGTCACGCACCGTGAGGCATGGAATCCAGCCGGTCGGACGACGACCCCGTCGGCGTGGCGCTGTTCGTCGACGGGCCGAACGTGTTGCGGGAGGAGTTCGACGTCGACCTCGACGACGTGCGGGTCGCGGCGGAGGCGGAGGGGCAGCTCGTGACGACGCGGCTCTACCTCGACGAGCACGCGACGCCGGGCCTGATTCAGGCCGCGGAGGCCCGCGGCTTCGAAGTCGTCGTCACGAGCGGCGACGTCGATGTGAAGCTCGCGGTCGACGCCGCGCGCTTCGCGGCGGAGGGGCGGATGTCGACGCTCGCGATCGCCTCGCGAGACACCGACTTCAAGCCGGTCGTCGAGACCGCAAACGGCTACGGGATCCGGACGCTCGCGATCGCGCCCGGCGAGTTCGGCCGGTCCGACGCCCTCCGCAACGCCACGAACGACTCGGTGACGCTCGACGGCGACAGGGGCGGCGACGCGGACGGCGAGGGGAACGGCGCAGACGGGTCGTGATTTAACGCTCGCGGTCGTCTCGGACCGTTCGACGCGCCGCGATCCGTCCGAAGAGGAGCGCGCCGACCCCGCCGGTGGCGGCGGCGAGGCCGCCGAACCCCACGGCGGTCGGGAGGAGCCCCACCCGCGCGATCGCGGCGTCGACGCCGACGCGGACCCAGCCGAGGTTCGGGACGGCGAACAGCGCCTTGGCGGTGATCCAGTCCTCGCGGACGATCGGGGCGATCCCGGCGCTCTGGTCGTACTCGCCGTTGGCGTCACCGTAGGTGATGTACCCGTCGTAGGGGGCCGGACACCCCGCGATCGTCGCGCAGTCGCCGTCGAGCAGCGCGGGATCGGCCCGGTCGGTCCAGTCTTCGCCGGCGCTCACCGGGAAGGCGATCCGGTGGAGTATCGGCTTCTGGCCGTCGCTCGGCGGGTCGAACACGACCACGTCGCCGGCGCTCCCGAATCTGGTCGGCGCGCCCGGCTCCGCGGCGCCGACGAGCCCGCCCCACGGGAACCGGTCGGTGGACGTGACGATGACGAGGTCGCCGCGTTCGACCTCCGGAGCCATGCTCCCGCTCTCGACGGCGACGAACGGGGGCCACGCGCCCGCGACCGCGGCGACGACGACCGCGACCAGCAGCACCGCGGCGGCGGGCGCGAGCAGGCCGGAGAGGTTCCGCGTCACGTGCGGTACCGGGGGAGGAAACGGCTTGAGCCTGTCGGCGGGCGAGGGCGGACGAGGGCGTCGCGACCCCGCCCGAGAGGTGTCCGATGACAAGACCTTAGGTCGGGCCAAGCGACGGTTGGTCCATGACGGACCGACGCACCCCTCTCCACGAGATCCACGAGGAACGCGGCGCGAAATTCACCGACTTCGGCGGCTGGCAGATGCCGGTCGAGTTCGACTCGATCAGCGAGGAGCACGCGGCGGTCCGCGACTCGCTCGGCGTCTTCGACGTGTCGCACATGGGCGAGATCGAGGTGTCCGGGCCGGACGCGACGACGCTGATGAACCGCCTCACGACCAACGACGTGACCGCGCTCGACCCGGGCGACTCCCAGTACGCCGCGATCACGAACGCGGACGGCGTCATGCTCGACGACACCGTCGTCTACCGCCTTCCCGACGGGATCGAGGCGGGCGACGGCGCCGCCGCGCTCTCCGGGCTCGACCGCGACCTCGACGCCGGCGACGGCGACCCGGCGTACCTCTTCGTCCCCAACGCCGGCCACGACGAGCAGATGTACGACCGGTGGATCGACTACCGAGACGAGCAGGGGCTCGACGCCGCGGTCGAGAACGCGACCGACGACTGGGCGATGCTCGCGGTGCAGGGGCCGGACGCGGTCGACGCGGTCGACGACGCGACGCCCGCTGACCGGGTCGTCGGCCTCTCGAAGTTCGAGGCGACGGTCGCCGCCGTCGCCGGGGCCGACAGCTGGGTCGCCCGGACCGGCTACACCGGCGAGGACGGGTTCGAGGTGATGTGTCCCGCGGGCGACGCCGAGGCCGTCTGGGCGGCGTTCGTCGGCGAGGACGCCGGTGGACCGACCGCCCAGCCCTGCGGGCTCGGCGCGCGCGACACCCTCCGCACGGAGATGGGGTACCTCCTCTCCGGACAGGACTTCGACCCCGAGAGCGAGCCGCGGACCCCCTACGAGGCGCGGATCGGCTTCGTCGTGAAGCTCGACACGGAGTTCGTCGGCCGCGACGCCCTCGAGGCCCAGAAGGAGGAGGGCGTCGACGAGAAGTTCGTCGGCGTCCGCCTGCTCGAACGCGGCGTCCCCCGAAACGGCTACGCCGTCACCGACGGCGACCTCACGCGGGTCGGCCAGCTCACCTCCGGCACGATGAGCCCCACGCTCGACGAGCCGATCGGGTTGGGGTACCTCCACGAGCACTACACCGAGCCGGGCACCGAGGTGAGCGTCGTCGTGCGCGGCGACGAGAAGCGCGCCGAGGTCGTGATCCCGCCGTTCGTGGACCGGTAGGACCGGGGTCGGGAGTGGGTGATCGGATCGTCGGTGGCGATACAGTGTTTAAACCGGCCGTGAGCGACGGCAACGATCGCTTATAAAGAACGCGCGAGGGACGCCGCGAGCGCTTTTAATCGCGAGCGGCAGCGAGGCGCGAAGCGCCTCTGGAAGCCGGACGTAGT
This sequence comes from Halorubrum salipaludis, assembly GCF_002286985.1. Taxonomy (GTDB): domain Archaea; phylum Halobacteriota; class Halobacteria; order Halobacteriales; family Haloferacaceae; genus Halorubrum; species Halorubrum salipaludis. The sequence goes on from NZ_NSKC01000002.1 coordinate 422,831, forward strand.
CCGGCGACGAGGCTGGGGAGGGGTGAGGTGCGGCCGCCGTGCGGGGTGGGACTCAAAGGGGCAGCCGCGAGGCGGGCGCAGGTGACGTAAGCACCGCAGCGAAAGAGCGAAAGCGACTGAGCGAGGAGCGCAACAAGCGTGCGCCCGCCTCGTGGCTGGGGCTTTGGAGATCTTCACCACAGACACATCGATCACGTATAAACACCCGACAGCAACACCTTTCGATCCCGTATAAATAGCTGATCAGCCAACGTACAATACTTACTCCCGCCGTCGATCGGGAAGCACTGTTCATCGATCGGTGGCCTCCGCGTGAACGCTCCGGAGCGCCATGTAGAGGTGCCAGTGGTCGACGTCGAGCAGGTCGGCGAGCGCTCGCACCGCGTCGAGGTATCGGTCGTACGCGTCGACCGTCATCGGCTCGGGGTACTGTTCGTCGAGGTCAACACCGATGTCTGCGTCGTCGGTCAGCGCGGCGACGACCGCCCACTCGCGCTCGCCGACGACGAGGTACTCGTCCGGGTCGAGGAACCACAGCAGCGCGGAGGCGACCTCGAGGTCGACGCCCGGAATCCCCGTGAGAGCGTCGAGCGCGCGGTGGTGGGGCGGAGAGCCCGCCTCCTCGTCCAGCGCGTCGACCGCGTCCCAGATCGCCCCCCGAAGCTCCCGGGGCTCCGCGTCGGACACCGCCGACTCGACCGCGCGGCGCGCCCCGTGGTCGATGTCGGTCACCGCCCGACGGAAGTACCAGCGGACGACCCACTCCACGTCGCGCTTGCCGTACTCGCCGCTCCGGAACGCCTCCGGGAGGGACTCGATCGCCTCCGCCTCGACCGGGTGGAAGGGGGCCGACTCCCGGTACGCCTCGACGCGGTCGGCGACCCGACCCTCGATATCGGCGAGCGAGCGGTCCATACCGGTCGAAGGGCACGAGTCGGCAAAACGGTTCGGCGGCCGCCTCGGGCCCCCTTCGGCGGGAGCTTTCGTCCCCTTCGACGGGAACCACCGACACACTCATGCGAGTGGATCACGGATCGTGACACATGATCGCACGTCATGGTGAGCGCCATGTCCGCTGAGGGCGACGAGCCGGTGAAGACCATCTGCCCGTACTGCGGCGTCGGGTGCGGGATCAAGGTGAACCAGGGCGACGACCCCGGCGACGTGAACTTCATGCCGTGGGGCGAGGCGCCGGTCAACGAGGGGCGCGTCTGCATCAAGGGCGGGGCGGCGACGCAGGTCGTCGACCACGAGGACCGGCTGACGGAACCGCTGATCAAGGAGGACGGCGAGTTCCGCGAGGCGACGTGGGAGGAGGCCTACTCGCGGATCGTCTCGGAGATGGAGTCGATCCGCGACGAGCACGGCCCCGACGCGATGGGATTCTTCGGCTCCTCGAAGACGATGAACGAGGAGAACTACCTCCTCCAGAAGATCGCGCGCCGGTACGGCACCAACAACGTCGACAACTGCACGCGGATGTGCCACGCCTCGACGGTGTGGGCGCTCCGGACCAGCCTCGGCGCGGGCGCGATGACGAACAGCATGGTCGACTTGGAGGAGTCGGCCGACGTGCTCTGGATACAGGGCGCGAACCCCGGCGAGCAACACCCGATCGCCAACAGCCAGTACTTCCGGCAGGCCGTGCTGGAGGGCGCCACCGTCATCCAGGTCGACCCGCACGCCAACAAGACCACCCGGTCGTTCGAGATCGAGGAGACCGAGCGGCACATGCACCTCCAGTTGAACCCGGGCGCCGACATTCCCCTCCTCAACGTCGTCCTGAAGACGATCCTCGAACGCCACGAGGCGGAGCCCGAGGCGGGCTGGATCGACGAGGAGTTCGTCGAGGAGCGCACCGAGGGGTTCGAGCATCTCAAGGAGACGCTCGCGGACTTCGACAAGGAGGCGGCCGCCGAGGAGGCCGGCGTCCCCCTCGAAGACATCGAGCTCGCCGCGGAGAAGTACGCGATGGCGAACAACGCCGCCATCTTCACCGGGATGGGGATGAGCCAGCACACCTGCGGCGTCGACAACGTGCAAAACGAGATCAACCTCGCGCTGATCACGGGGAACCTCGGGAAGCCCGGCACGGGCGTCAACCCCCTCCGCGGGCAGAACAACGTCCAGGGGACGAGCGACGTGGGCGCGATGCCGAACGTGCTCCCCGGCTACCAGCTCGTCGACGACGACGAGGCGCGCGAGAGCGTCGAGGACGTGTGGGGGTTCGAGGTCCCCGACGAGCCCGGGCTCACCAACGTGGAGATCTCCCACGAGGCCGGCCGCTCGGTGAAGGGGCTGTACGTGATGGGCGAGAACCCCGTGATGAGCGAGCCCGACGGCAACGAGGTCGAGAAGCGCCTCGAGTCGCTCGAGTTCATGGTCGCGCAGGACATCTTCATGACCGAGACCGCGGAGCTCGCGGACGTGGTCCTCCCGGCGACGACGTGGGCGGAGCGCGGCGGCACCGTCACCAACACCGACCGGCGGGTCCAGCGCATGCGCGGCGCCGAGGCGGTCCACGAGAACACGAAACACGACCTCGATATCCTGATGGAGGTCGGCAGCCGCCTCTTCAGCGACGACGAGTTCCGGTTCGACGACGTGGAAGCGGTCTTCGAGGAGCTCCGGGAGGTCTGTCCGATCTACCACGGGATGACCTACGACGCGCTGGGCGAGACCGGGCTCCAGTGGCCCTGCTACGAGGAGGGCGACGAGGGCGACCAGTACCTCTACGAGGACTCCTTCGACACGGAGAACGGGCTCGGGCAGATCGAGGGCGTCCGCCACCAGCCCCCGGCCGAGGTGCCCGACGAGGAGTACCCGCTGATCCTCACCACCGCCCGGCTGGAGGAGCACTACAACACGGGGACGATGAGCCGGCGGTCGCCGACGCTCTCGCGTCAGCACCCGGAGAACTTCGTCGACGTGCACCCGAACGACGCGGAGGCCTACGGGATCGAGGACGGCGACACCGTCACGCTCCGGTCGCGGCGCGGCGAGATTGAGGTGAAAGCACAGGTGACCGAGGACATCAAGGAGGGGGTCGTTTGGACGACGCCGCACTTCGCGGCCGCCTCCGCGAACCGCCTCACGAACGACGTGCTCGACGAGCGGGCGAAGATCCCCGAGTACAAGGCCGCGGCGGCGGACATCGCGGTCACCGTCGCCGACGGCGGGGAGAGCGCGAGCGACGGGGCGGCCTCGGACGACGCGGAACCGGCGGACGACTGATCGCGCCGGCAGCGGACGGCCTTTTTCGCTGCCCGAGAACGCGTCCAACACTGATTACGCCCCCGAGAGAAGGCTCCGGTATGGTACACCAGAACCCCGCAGCCGACGGGACCGACGCGAGTGAGGTACCGGCGTCCGACCTCGCGGTCGCGCGCGCCGCGACGCCCCGGCCCGTCGAGGCGGTCGCCGGCGACCTCGGGCTGGGCCCCGACGCGATCGAACCACGGGGCGACGGGGTCGCGAAGCTCACGCGGTCGGCGGTCCGGTCGGCGACCGCGGGCGAGCCCGACGGGACAACGGTGCTCGTCACCGGGATGACCCCGACGCCGAAGGGGGAGGGGAAGACCGTGACGACGGTGGGGCTCGGGCAGGCGCTCGCGGGGCTGGGGGAGTCGGCCGCGGTGGCCGTCCGAGAGCCCTCGCTCGGTCCCGTCTTCGGGGTCAAGGGCGGCGCCGCGGGCGGCGGGTACTCGCAGGTCCTCCCGATGGAAGCGATCAACCTCCACTTCACCGGCGACATGCACGCGCTCACGGCCGCGCACAACCTGCTGTCCGCGGCGCTCGACAACCACCTCCACCAGGGGAACGAGGCGGAGGTCGACGCCCGCCGGGTCGACTGGCCGCGCGCGCTCGACGTCAACGACCGCGCGCTCCGCGAGGTCGTCGCGGGGCTCGGCGGGCCCGCGAGCGGCGTGCCGCGGGAAGACGAGTTCGTCATCACCGCCGCCTCGGAGCTGACGGCCGTCCTCGGGCTCGCGGACGACCTGTCGGACCTCAAGGAGCGAATCGGGCGGATCGTGCTCGCCGAGGACGCCGACGGCGACCCGGTCACGCCCGCGGACCTCGGCGTCACGGGCGCCGCGACGGCCCTCCTGCGCGACGCGTTCCGCCCGAACCTCGTCCAGACGGTCGAGGGGGTCCCCGCCTTCGTCCACGGCGGCCCCTTCGCCAACATCGCGCACGGGACCAACACGCTCGTCGCCGACCGCGTCGGCGCCTCGCTCGCCGACTACCTCGTCACCGAGGCCGGCTTCGGCGCGGACCTCGGCGCCGAGAAGTTCGCGCACATCGTCGCCCGTCAGGGGGTCGTTCCCGACGTGGCGGTCGTGGTCGCGACGGTCCGCGGCGCGAAGCGCCACGGACTGGAGATGTGGCCGACCGACTTCGATGCGCTGGCCGCGACCGATCCCGAGGCGGTCCGAGCCGGCGCCGACAACGTGAAACGCCACGTCGAGATCGCGGAGTCGTTCGGGATCCCCGCGGTCGTCGCGATCAACGTCTTCGCCGACGACGCCGCGTCGGAGCTCCGAGCCCTGGAGTCCGAGCTCGCCGAGGACGGGATCCCGGTCGCGCGCTCGACCGCTTACCGCGACGGCGGCGAAGGGGCGATCGGACTCGCCGAGCTGGTCCGCGAGCGCGCCGGAACTGGGGAGTTCGCTCCCCTGTACGACCTCGACGCCCCGCTGCGCGAGAAGATCGAGACCGTCGCCCGGGAGGTGTACGGCGCCGACGGGGTGGAGTACGTCGACGGCGCCGCCGCCGACCTCGACCGCATCGAGGCGTGGGGGTACGGCGACCTCCCGGTCTGCCTCTCGAAGACGCCGTACTCCTTCGCGGACGACCCCTCGCTGACCGGCGTCCCGGAGGGGTGGACGCTCACCGTCCGCGAGGCGTCGCCGTCGGCGGGCGCCGGCTTCGTCGTCGTCAAGACCGCGGACGTGATGACGATGCCCGGCCTCCCGGCCGAACCCGCCGCGGAGGAGATCGACGTGGACGCCGACGGGAACCTGAGCGGGCTGTTCTGAGCCCGACCGCGGTTCGGACTCGGGGGGCTCTACTCGAGCGCCCGCTTCTCCTTCTCGACGACCTCGACCCCGGAGATGCCGGTGTCCGGATAGCCGCCGTCGCCGTCCTTCTCCGCGGCCTTCACCATGTCCCAGACCACGTTGAGCCCGGTCGTCACGCCCTCTAGCGCCTCCATCTCGCAGCCGGTCTTCCCGGTCGTCTCCACGGCGACCGTCAGTTCGATCCGGTCGTCGCCGACGGCGAAGTCGGTGTCGACGTTCGTGATCGGGATCTGGTGGCACATCGGGATCGTCTCCCACGTGTGTTTGACGGCCTGCACCGCGCCCACCCGCGCGGTCGCGAGCACGTCGCCCTTGCCGACCTCGTCGGCCTCGACCGCCGCGATCGTCGAGGGCGTCAGCCGGATCTCGCCGCGCGCGACCGCGCGGCGGCTCGTGTCGGGCTTGTCGCCCACGTCGACCATCCGGACCTCGCCGGACGCGTCGGTGTGGGTCAGGTCGCCGGTGGGATCGTCGGTGGACTCCTCACTCATCACGCATCGCCTCGGGAAGCCGATCGATTAAGTCCGTCGCCACGAGGCCGTTCCCCAGGTCCGCGGCCGCCGCGTCGCCGGCCAGTCCGTTGACGTACGTCCCGGCCGCGGCCGCCTCGAAGGGGTCGGTCACGGCCGCGAGCGCGCCGACCGCGCCCGCGAGCACGTCGCCGGTCCCGCCGACGGTCATCCCCGGGTTCCCCGTGCGGTTCAGCCGGACCGCGTCGCCGTCAGTGACCACGTCGGTCGCGCCCTTCACGAGCAGGGTGTGGCCGACCTCGTCGGCGAACGACCGCACGAGCGCCGCGCGCTCGTGCGGATCGTCGGCCGTCTCGCCGCCCATGCCGACCAACTCGCCCTGGTGCGGCGTGCAGATCAGCTCGGCGTCCGTGTCGACATCGGGGACGACCCGCAGGGCGTCGGCGTCGACGACAGCGCGCCCGCCGTACCGCGACAGGAACCGCCGGACGAACTCGCGGGTCCCGTCGCCGCCGCCGAGCCCCGGGCCGAGCACGACCACGTCGTTGCCGGCGGCGAGCTCCAGCGCGCGGTCGACGTGGGCCGGCCCCACGCGGTCGCCCGGGAGGCCGCGGACGATCAGGTCCGCGGAGTACCCCTGGACCGTCCGCGCCACCGTCTCCGGGCAGGCCACGCGCACGAGGTCGGCGCCGGTCCGGAGGGCCGACCGGGCCGAGAGCGACGGCGCGCCGGTGTACGGGCCGCCCCCGATCACGAGCACCTCGCCGTTCTCCCCCTTGTGCGAGGCCGGATCGCGCGCGATCCCGAGCAGGTCGCCGGGGCCGGTGAACCGCTCCGCGGCCGCGGGGATGCCGATGTCCGCGACGGTCACGGCCGCGTCGAGCGCGGCCAGCCCGGGCTTCTCGTCGTGGAAGGTGACGACGCGGTCGGCCTCGACGCGAACCTCGTCGCCGGAGCCCTCTCCGGTCGGCTCGCCGGTGTCGGCGTCGATCCCGGAGGGCACGTCGACGGCGACGACCGCGGCGTCGGTCTCGTTCGCCAGCCGCGCCGCGGTCCGCTCCGGCTCCCGGAGCGCGCCCGTCACCCCGGTCCCGAGCATCGCGTCGACGATCACGTCCGGGTCGTCGAGCGCGAGGTCCGCGGCGTCGGCTACCGACTCGGTCGGAACTCCGGCGGCGCCGAGCGCGTCCCAGTTCTCGCGGGCGATCTCGGTCCGGATCGACTCGGGGCGTCCGAGCAGGCGGACGGTGACGTCGTACGCGGAGAGGAACCGCGCCGCGACGAACCCGTCCCCGCCGTTGTTCCCGCGCCCGCAGAGCAGCTCGACCGTCGCGCCGGGGTCGGCGATCGCCCGGACCTCGCGGGCGACCGCGTTGCCGGACGACTCCATCAGCTGCTTCCGCGGGACGCCGAGGGCGGCGGCGTTGGCGTCGACCGCCGCCATCCGATCGCTTGTGATCATGGGCGGGACTTCGCGCGCCGCGTGATTAATGGTGTGGCCGCGGGGGACGGTGGGGCCCCGGAACGGGGTGGGCCGCGGGTCGGCGGCGCGTCCGCGTTCCCGGAGCCGCGGTGCCGGGGCCGCGCCGGTCGTGAAATGAAAATGTTGATGCACGTCCGAAGAAAATCCGCGACGTAACAACCGTGGCACAGTCAGGACGCAACGACGGCGCTACGAGACGATGGTCTCGCGCCCGGGACGAGACGGGGACGGCGCTCCCCCGACCGACAGCGGCCCCGTATGCGGCGGCGTCCCCGACCGCGGGCCGCGGCGGAACGGCGCAGCTCCCCGCCTCCGGAACGCGCTCCGGCTGCGACGCGCGACAGACGACGCGACGACGGTCAGCCCTCGCATGAACATCGGATTCTTCACGGACAGCTACTTCCCCGGCGTCGACGGTGTCACGTACACGATCCGCGCGTGGCGGAACCGGCTCGAGGACCGGGGCCACGAGGTGTACGTCGTCTACCCGGCGAGCAGCCACGACCCCGACGAGCGCGAACTCCCCGTGCCGTCGCTGCCGAACCCCTTCTACCGCCAGTACCGCGTTCCGCTGTACCGACGCCTCTCGACGCTCCCCGACCTGGACGTGGTCCACTGCCACGGCCCGGCCTCGACCGGCCTGATGGGCCGCCGATACGCGAAGCAGCGCGGCGTGAAATCCGTGTACACCCACCACACCCCCGTGGAGGACTACTTCGTCCAGGGGCTGAAACTGGAGGCGCTGGCCGGGGTCGCCGGGCGGGCCTACGTGGCCTACGAGAACCGGTTCCTCCGATCGTTCGACTGCGTCACCGCGTCGACCTCGCGGATCCGGCGGGACGTGACGCCGCGGAAGCTCCCGGTCGGCATCGAGACGGACACGTTCCGGCCGGTGGCCGACTCGAAGTTCGCGAGCGACGAGCCGACCGTGGGGTACAGCGGGCGGATGACTCGAAAGAAGCACGTCGACGAGATCCTCCGGTTGGCGGAGCGCCGGCCGGACCTGCGGTTCGAGCTCGTCGGCGAGGGGCCGGTCCGGGACGACCTCGAAGCGGACGCGCCGGAGAACGCGCGGTTCCGAGATTTCCTCCCGCGGGAGGACCTCCCGGCCTTTTACTCCGCGCTCGATGTCTTCGTCACCGCCTCGACCTGCGACACCCTCGGGCTCTCGACGCTGGAGGCGAACGCCTGCGGGACCCCGGTCGCCGCCGCGGACGTGCCCCCCTTCGACCGGACCATCGGCCCGGACAACGGCGCCCGGTTCGAGCACGGCGACCTCGACGACATGGAGCGCGCCGTCGTCGACTGCCTCGACGGCGACAGGCCGACCCGCGCGGCGGTCGAGACGTTCTCTGTCGAGCGAACGATAGACGAGTTAGAGGAGATATACGGGGTGTCGTAGATGGGCGCGGACAACGTCGACGTGTTCCAGCGGCTGGTGTTCAGCGTGCCGCCGCTCTCGCGGCAGCTCCCCGCCATGGCGGTCCTCTCGGTCGTCTACAGCGTCGTCGCGTTCGCCGCCTTCTCGGCGTTCACGCCGTTCTCGCCGGAGCCGTCGACGCTCCTCCCGGTCGCGGTGCTGCTCTTCCTGCTCCCCTTCCTGTTCGCCGGGGAGCTGTTCCACCGCGTCCTCCCGGAGTACCCGCGGTCGTGGAGCTTCTTCCTCGCCGCGACCAACCAGTTCGTCACGTTCGTCTACGCGCTGGTCCTCTCCGGGGCGAACGACGTGGGGAGCGCGTGGAGCATCGTCTGGCTCCTCTTCATCACGGTCTACCTGATCAACATCCTCGCGCTCGTCGTCTCGACGGGGATCGACCGCTACAAGCGGATCCTCCTCGTCGCGCTCGCGGAGCCGGCGGCGCTGATCGCCGCCTTCTACGCGTTCGCCGGCGGGGACCTGGGGTTCTCGACGTATCGCCACGTGTTCGCGTTCGCCTCGCTGCTCATCGCGGCGGCGTTTCTCGTGTTGGTGCTCGCGATCGTCGACTACCTCATCCGGAGCAACACCGACGTCTCCGCGTTCGAGCTCACCTCCGGCATCCTCCAGAACGACCGCGCCTCGCTCGATCTGGGGATCGAGGCCGAGCCCGCCGTCGAGACGCTCGCGATCGACAACGGCGACCGGCTGACGCTCGTCGCGCCCTGGGTCCACCCCGGGCCCCTCGGCGGGTTCGGCGGCGGCCAGCTGAGCGGGAACGTCATCGACGCCCTGAACGACGGCGACGAGGGCGAGAGCGGCTTCTTCCTCCACGTCCCCTGCACGCACAAGGAGGACCTCTCGAACCCGGACGACGCCGCGAAGATCCTCGACGCCGTCGCCGACCCGAACCGCGTCGACCGCGCGTCGCGGCTGGTGAGTCACGACTACGGCGAGATCCAGTTTCACGGGCGACAGATTGGCGACAAGCAGGTGATATTCCTCCACGGCGAGGGGATCGACGACTACGACACGGGGGTGTTCATGGGCGACGTCGACGAGTCCGAGGTGTTGCTCGTGGACCTCCACAAACACGACCTACAGAACGGACCGGAGAAGGAGGTGCTGTACGGCTCCGCGGAGGCGGACCGGCTGAAGCGTCACTTCGACGACTTCCGCGACCGGCTCGCCGACGCGCCCCTGCGCGACTACGCGGCGGGGTTCGCGGTCCGCCGCGCGGACCAGGACGTGGCGGCGGTCGTCGAGGCGGTCGACGGTCAGGAGGTGCTGTGGATGGGGATCGACACCAACGGGGTCACGCCCGACGTGCGCGAGCTGGCGGCCGACTACCGCGGGGAGTTCGACGAGGTCCTGATCTTCTCGACGGACACCCACGCCTCCATCCACGAGCTCGCGAACACGACGCGATCCGACACCGACGCGCTTCGCGAGGCGGTCGAGCGCGCCGCCGCCGAGGTGGCCCCCGCGACGATCGGCCTGACCAGTCGGCGGACCCGCCCCCTCAAGCTCCTGAAAAACGACTACAACGGACTCGTCTTCAGCGTCAACATCCTGATCCGGCTGACGATCATCGCGCTCGTGATCTTGTACGGACTGCTCGTCGTCTGGCTGTTCTTCTGACCGGCCGCGGTCCGCTCCGCGAGAAGACGAGGGGATTCCGGAGAACGCTCCGACTCAGAACGTGATGATCTCGTAGTCGTCGTCGACGAGCGACCGGATGCTCGGGTGGCCGTCGTAGTCGTCGAGGGTGACGAGGCCGGCGTCGGCGACGGCCTCGTCGACGCCGAACGCGCCGGAACAGTAGTCACAGACTGCGGCGTCGTCGCGGACCGCCTGATACAGCTCGTGGTAGTCGCTGTCCTCGTCTTCCAGTTCGGGAATCCACTGGGTCCCCGCGCCGTCGAAGATGAGTTCGAGCTCGTCGGCGTCGTTCTCCGCGAACTCCTTGGCCGCCTCCAGCGCGTTCGCCATGCGACCGTAGTCGGCGTGCGACTCGTTGCCGGCGAGAATCACGATTGCTGCTTTTGCCATCGTGGGTCACGGTAGCGGCCATCGACGCATAACCCCCCGGCGGCTGTGTGTCCGAAACGCCGACTCGTCACGTGATCGCATGCCAATCGGCTTCCCGGCTGAGCCCGATCCGGATCACTCGTGGCAGTGGTGGTGGCGTCTGTCTCGGCCGAATCGGCCGGGTTGGGCGCGGTCGACGACCGTCAGGACCTCGACGTGGTACGGCGGCCGGTCGTCGTTCCGGAAGGCTCAGAGCGTGATGACCTGGTCGACGCCGACCTCGCCGAGCGCCGCGTAGAGGTCCGGGAAGCAGCCGACGGTCGCGCCCTCGACGGTGTCCGTCGGCTCGTAGTGGTCGCGGCCGTGCTCGTCAGTGTGGTCGAACTCGGCGAGCCCCCGACGGCTCGCGCACTGGTCGCACAGCATGAGCAGGATCTCCTGTTCGGCCGCCACGTCCGCGAGCCGCCGGCCCAGCGGGTCGTCCTCGCGGAGCGCGTAGGTGTTGTCGTGGAAGAAGAACATCCCGACCACGTCGGCGCCGTGCGCGCCCGCCTCCAACTGCGGGAGGATCATGTCGCCGAGCACGTAGTCGATCGTCTGTCCCGCCGTCGCGAACACGTATGCGACCTTCATACGCCGGTCACAGGCGGTGACGGCTTGGCTCCGCGTTCGTCGGCAGGAATCTCCGGGGTCGGTGACGCGGGGCTCGGGATCCGGCCGTCAGACCACGACCGACCCGAACGGGTACGCCGGCGAGTCCGCGGTCCAGACGGTCCCAGAGTCGACGTCGACGAGGGAGACGCGGTCGTCGTCGTAGTGCGAGACGGCGAGCCGCCCGTCGCCGGCCGGGGTCGCGACCAGCCCGGGCGCCGCCGTCTCGACGCGCTCGCCGTCGAGCGACCGGAGGCCGGACGCCTCGGCGTCGAGCACCCACCAGCGCCCGGCGAGCCGGAACACGTCGACCGGTCTGGAGAACCCCTCGTGGACCGCGATCGGCTCCAAGCCGAGGTCGAACTCGTGGACGACGCCGTCGCCGCGGCCGGGGACGAACACGCGGCCCTCGGTGACGACGAGGTCGTAGGGATCGGCGCCGACCGCGGCCTCGGCGGCGGTCGGCTCGACGAGGGAGAGCGAACCGGACTCGGCACCGGTCTCGAAGGAGACGACGCGCGCGCCGCGTTGGTCGACCGCGTACCCGCGAGTTCCGTCGGACGAGACCGCGATGCCCTGCACGCGCGCGTCGTCGCCGGCGTCGATCGCGGCGAGCCGATCGCGGGTCTCGGTGTCGACGACGTCCACGACGCCCTCGCGTCGGCTCCCCGAGTAGAGTCGCGTTCCGTCCGGCGAGACGGCGAGCTCGTGCGGCTCGGCGCCGACGGCGACCCGATCGACGAGGGTCAGGCGCTCGGGGTCGATGACGGCGAGGGCGTCGCCGGCGGAACAGGAGACGTACAGCTCGCCGTTCGCGGCCGCGAAGTGCGACGGCCCCAACACGCCGGTCTCGACCCGGGTCACCTCGCCGCTCGGGTCGACCGCGGTGACGGCGCGCTCGCCCATGGTCGCGACGACGGTCCGCCCGCGACACGTCGTCGCGTGGACCGGATGGCTCCCCACCGGGACCTCGCCGAGGCGCTCGCCCGTGTCGAGCGCGAACAGCGCGAGGCTGTCGGCGCCCTCGCAGGGGACCGCGAGGACGCGATCGCCGGAGATGCCGTCTCCGGCGTCGGTCGACGCGTCGTCCCGCTCGACCTCCTCGGTCATCCCGTACAGGAGAAGTCGCCGCCGTCGTCGTCGCCGCCGACGCTCCCGTCGGTCTCGACGACGACGTTCGTCGCCGTCTCGACCGGGTATCGCCCCCGATCGCCGTCGACGTTCGCCCACTCGCCGAAGCCGCCGTCGTACAGCCGCACGTCCGCGAAGCCGATCGCCTTCAGCGTCAGCCAGGTCGAGGTGGGGTCGACGTTGTCGTCGCCGTAGACGACGACCGGCTCGCCGCGGTCGAGCTCCGCCTCGCTCTCGTACAGCTGGACGAGCCGGGTGGGTTCGGTCATCCGGCGCCCGGAGACGTTTCCGACCCAGTGGACGTCGACCGCGCCCGGGAGGTGGCCGTGCCGGTCGTGGTCGCCGTTCAGGGCGTCCGAGCCCGCGGCGGCGAGATATGCCTCCGGGACGCGCACGTCGACGAGGCCGGGCCCGTCGGCGTTGAACGTCCCGACCCGATCTGCGATCCACTCGCGGGTGACCCACGCCGAGTCGTCCGGCTCCGGCTCGTACTCGGTCGGCGAGACGCGGTCCCGCGACCCCGTTCCGAGCCGGCCGTTCCAGGCGGAGAGCCCGCCGTTGAGGACGCGGATCGACCCCTCGTGACCGACCGCGGCGAGCGCGAACGCGACGCGGGTGACGCGCGACCCGACGCTCGCGCCGTAGACGAGCACGTCGTCGTCCGGGGACACGCCGACCTCGCCGAACGCGGACGCGATCGCGTCGGCGTCGGGCACGTCGCCCTCCTCGGTCGACTCGCGGGCCGTGACCGCGTCGAACGGCACGCGTCGAGCGCGGTAGATGCGCTCCTCGCGGAACCGCTCCGGGTCGCGGGCGTCGAGGACGACGGTGTCCTCGCGGTTGTCGGCGAGCCAGCTCGGCCCGACGAAGTGGCCGACGTTGCCCGACACCTCGTTCTGCGCCGCCACGTCCGCGGGGGTCGTCACGCCCAGACAGCCGGCGGTGCTCGCCGCGCCCGCGACGGTCGCCCCCGCCGCCGCCCGCAACAGGCCGCGGCGGGTCGCGTTCTCGGCGGGATCGGAGTCGCCGCCGTCGCCGGTCGAGTGCTCCCCCGTCATCCGCAGTAGCAGTGGTCGTCCATGCACCACGACGCCTCCATCTCGCCGAACGTGATCCCGAGCGACGCGAGCGACGCCTGGAGGCTCGCCACGGCGTCGCTCTCCGGACGGACGGTGCCGGCGGCGGCCCCCGTGGGCGCCTCGCCGACCTCGATCGTCTCCGTGACCTCGCGGCTCGCGTGGTCGATCACGGCGACCTGGTTGGCGTCCTGCACGGGGACGTACAGCTTCTCGCGGTTCGGTCCCCACGACGCGGAGATGCTGCTCCCGCCCACGTCGAGGGTCGTCTCGTACTCGAAGCTCTCTAAGTCGATCACGCCGACGCCCTCGCCGGGGATGAGGAGATAGGCGGCCTCGTTGTCCGGCGACACCTCGCTCGTGATCGGCGCGCCGGGCAGGCCGTCGTCGCGGGTGATCTTCCCGACCTCCTCGGGGTTCTCGGGGTCGGAGATGTCCCACAGGCTCTCGGAGCCCTCGCGGGGCACCTCGGGCTCGCCGCCGAGCGTCCCCTCGCCGTTCTCGACGAGGAGGTACTCCCCGTCGAACGCGGCGGTACACATGAACGGGAGGACGTTCCCCTCGGTGACCGGTTCGCCCGCATCGACGCGCGCGACCGTCTCGAACGGGTCGACGCTCAGCACGCGGATCGCCTCGTCGGCCACGTCGACGACGAACGCGTAGTCGCCGTCGGGGCCGAGCGTCATGTCGCAGGGACCGACGTAGCCGGTCTCGATCTCCGCGGTCACCTCGCCGAAGGTCTCGCTGTCGCGGTCGGCGTCGACGCGGAAGATGGCGTGGTTCTCGTCGCCCTCGGGCTCCATCCCGGTCGTCCCGCCCGAGGCGATCAGCAGGTGATTCCCGTCGGGGGTCACGTTCGGGTAGTTCGGGCCGTACCCGGTCTCGACGAAGGCGACCTCCTCGAGCGTTCGTTGGTCGATTCCCCGGACGCCGCCGGAGACGTTGAGCCAGAGCACGTCGTGGTCGTCGTCGATGCCGGTCGAGTACTGGTTGGCCGGGAACGAGGCGGTCGTCCCGAGGAACGCGGAGGTGAGCAGCTCGTCCGACTCGGTGTCGATCACGCTGACGGTCCGGTCCCCGTTGTTGAACACGAACATCGTCGGCTCGGACTCGTCGCCGCCCTCGCCGTCCCCGCCGGAACAGCCCGCGAGGGCCGCGGTCGCGCCGACGGCGCCGGAGCTCTTGAGGAGGCGCCGTCGGTCGACCCCCTCCGCGAAGGGGTTCCGTCGGTCGTCGTTCGCCAGATCGCTCCCCTTCGCGGGGCGGGGATCCGCGGCCCCCTCGGAGGGGCGCGAGTCCGCGTCGGTCGTCCCGCAGCCGCAGTCGTCGCTCATACCCCACCGACGGGTCTCACGGCTAAAGACTCCCCGGACCTCCCGCTCGTTGCCCCGTGTGCCACGTACCGGCGATTATTGCGCCGGCCTCCGACACGAGGGAGCCGTTACCGTCTCCAGCGACGCTTTACGTGCGGGAGCGTTTGGTTCGACAATGCTGCTGTCTCCCGTCGCCTACATCGGCGTCTCTATCGCGGTCGGGCTGTCGTTCGGGGTCCTGTTACAGAAGGCGCGGTTCTGCTTCGTCAGCGCCTTCCGCGACTTCGTCGCGTTCAAGGACACCCGCGTGCTGAAAGGGCTGCTCGCCGGAATCGCCGTGATGACCGTGTTCTGGAGCGTCCAGGCCACGTTCGGCTACTTCCGCGGCTTCTGGACGCCCGCGTGGGGGCTCGGATCGCTGTTCGGCGGGTTCGTCTTCGGGCTCGGGATGACCCTCGCCGGCGGCTGCGCGTCCGGCACCCTCTACCGCGCCGGACAGGGGTACCTCCAGTTCTGGCTCGTACTCTTCTTCATGTTCGTCGGCTACGTCCTCTTCGCGTTCGCGTTCCCCGTCGCGGAGACGTACTACTTCCAGACGCTGAACCCGTTCGAGGGCCAGACGCTGTACCTCTCGCTGCCGTTCTCGCCGGCGGTCACCGGGGCCGCCGCGGTCGCGCTCGGCACCCTCGCGTACGCGTTCGTGAAGGGCCGGAGCCAACTCCCCGACGACCCCTCCGGCGGGACCGGCGTGGGCGCGGACACCCGCGCGCAGGCCGCGATCGGCGCCTCCCGAACCCTTTCGGCCGTCTCGGTCGGGCTGCGCGGCATCGCCGACGGCACGGTCGCGTACGTCCGCGCGCTCCGCGACGACGACCGGCCCCTGAAAGCCCGGCTCCGCGACTCGTGGGACGCCCGGACCGCCGGCGTCGCGATGGCGCTCGTCGCCAGCCTCTGGTTCTACGTGCACGGGCACTGGGCGATCACCGGGAGCGAGGCGCGCTGGGCGGGCTACCTGCTGGCGGGCGCCGGGTTCGACGTGGCGAGCGTCGAGTACTGGGGGTCGATCCTGTTCCGCGACGGGAACATCTCGCTGACCATCGATATGGTGATGATCGCGTCGCTGATCGTCGGCTCCTTCCTCGCCGCGTACGCCTCCGGCGACTTCCGGGTCCGGAAGCCGAAGCTGAACCGCGTCCCGAACTACGCGGTCGGCGGGCTCCTGATGGGCGTCGGCTCACGGCTCGCCGCGGGCTGCAACATCGCGAACCTCTTCTCCGGGGTCGCGCTGCTGTCGGTCCACTCCTTCTTGGCCGGCGCGGGGATCATCCTCGGCGTCTACGTGATGACCCACTACATGTACCGCGAGGTCGGCTGCGCGATTTAAACGAAATTCCCGATCGTCTTCGGCGGTCGGTACCGCTGAAAACACGTTTTCGTGGTTCTCCGATTCTTCGAGCCCTCAGCCATTCTCCGGTACCCGGCCGCAGTAGCGAACGCCTCCAAAGCCCCAGCCGCGAGGCGACCAGAGACTCGCTGTCGTTCGAAAGGCGCAAAGCGCCTTTCGTGATGACGAGACGCCTCCGGTGTCTCGAACCACGCTCCTCACTCGTTCGCTCCGCTCACTCGTTGCGGTGCTTGGCGTCGTCTCTGGCCGCCTCGCGACTGCCCCTTTGAGTCCCGCCCCGCACCGCACAGCGACCGCAGCCTCACGCCTCCCCAGCCTCGTCGGCCGGCGCTTATAAGCGCCGGCCGCCTCCCTCGCGCGGTGCTCCTCGCGGCGCAAAGCGCCGCTCGGAGGCACGCGCCACCACATCGCATTTTACCGACAGGCACTCGACTCTCGATGACTCTCCCCGCCGAAGTGCGGATCTAGAACAGAACCGACTACGAAAAACTCGACCGCCGTTCAGGCGTCTGCGGCCGGGCCGGTCTCTAGGTCAAAGTCCCACTCCTCGTAGCCGCCGGACATGCTGGCGACGAGCACGCCGTCCTCGACGCCCTCGTAGCTCTGGATCAGCATGGCGGCCTGCTTCGACGACTGGCCGACCGGACACGCGCAGACCACGTCGGTGTCGTCCCAGTCGATGTCGGGGACGCGGGCGGGGAGATCGCCCAGCGGGACGTTGATCGCGCCGGGGATGTGACCCTGTTCGTACTGTGCGGGCGGTCGCGTGTCGATGACGCGGATGTCGCCCTTCTCGACGCGCTCGTTGACTTCCTCGGGGGTGAGTTCTTCGACCATGGTTACTCCTTCCGCAGGAAGATGCGGTAGCGACCGTCGCCCGACTTCCACACCTTGGCGGTCGCGTCGTCGCCGACCGCCTTCGGGACGTTCTCCGTGCTCGGGACGTGGTCGGTCTTCTGGACCAGCACGTCGCCGGGCGAGAGCCCCGCGATGGCCTTCTTCGCCTCGACCTGCGGGTACGGGCAGACCTCGCCGGTCATGTCCTGTACCTCGGTCGCGTCTTCGAGGAGCGCCTCGGCGGTCTCGTCGTCGAGCTCGTCGGGCATCTCGACGACGTCGTCCCACGATGGTTGACTCATGGCGTGCTGTACGCGTCTGTCCCGGTAACCCCTTTCGTGACCGGCAGGCTTCTCCCGTATCTCTGACGGGCGACCGCCGCGCACGACCGCGGTAGCCGTCGAGAACGCCGTTTCCGTCGGACTCTTATTGAGGAGCGATCTACGGGACCCATGAGCGAGTACGCCGTCGACGAGTCGACGATCTTCGAGACGCCGCTGCTGGAGCTCGATCTCGACCTCGAGTCGGACGCGGACGTGTACGCCAAAGCCGAGTGGTTCAACCTCTACGACGCTCCGCACGGCGGCGGCTCGGTCAAGTCGCGCATCGCGAAGGGGATGTTGGACGGCGCAGAGGAGCGCGGCGACCTCGACTCCGGCGTCACCGTGATCGAGCCGACCTCCGGCAACACCGGCAGCGAGGTCGCGCGCCTCGCGAACGCCCGCGGCTACGACGTGGAGATCGTCATGCCGGACAACGCCGCGGGCGGGAAGGTGGAGGCGGTCCGGGACGCGGGCGCGGAGATCCACTTCGTCGACGCCAACCTCGGCTACGACGCGGTGATCGAGCGCTGCGAGGCGATCATCGCCGAGGACCCCGACGCCTACTACCGGCCGAACCAGTACGAGAACCCGGACAACCCCGGCACCCACAAGCGCACGACCGCCCGCGAGATCTACGAGGCGACCAACGGCGACGTGACCCGGTTCGTCGCCGGGGTCGGTACCGGGGGGACGATCACCGGGACGGGACGCGGCCTGACCGACCTGACCGACGGGAGGGCCGAGATCGTGGGCTTCGAACCGGACGAGCAGCTCCACGCCATCGACGGGCTGAAATACCTCAAGTCGGGCGACCACTACCACCCCGACACGTACGACGAGTCGGTGCTCGACCGGACGGAGTACGCCACGACCTCGGACGCCTACGACCAGGCGCGGGCGCTCCGCGAGCGCTACCAGGACCGCGAGATCGCGATCGCGGACCCCGGCCAACACGACGAGGCGACGGTCCGGGACCACCTCCGCGTCGACGACCAGTTCGTCATCGGCACGTCCGCCGGCGCGGGCGCCGCCGTGGTGGCGAACCTCGACGCGGCAGGCGACCTCGACGACGACGATGTCGTCGTGTTCATGCTGTGCGACCGCGGCGACAAGTACGCGGACATCCCGCTCTGGGAAGACTACTTATAAGCGAGACGTCGAACGGGCGGAGGACTGACCGGTAACGACCGGAGAAGGACGGTTACCGACCGCCGCTGGCGGCCGGGATGACGCGGACCTGCGCGTCCGCCGGGACCTCGGCGTCGAGGCCGTCGACGGGCGTTCCCTCGACGTAGACGTTGATGAACTCCTTGATCTCGCCGTCCTCGATGACGCTGTCTCTGAGCTCCGGTCCGTGTTCGTCCGCGTGGTTCTCGAACAGTTCGCGGACCGTCTCGCCGGCGACCTCGACCTCCGAGGTCGAGGATCCCCCGACCAGCACGGCCGGCAGTTTGATCGTTGCCATACCTCCGGTTCGCCGTCCTCACCAAAAAGGGGTCCGTCGACGGCAAGCTACACCCCGGCCTAACACGACCGGGTGACCGAGGAGTACCGGCCCTTTCCGCCGATCGGAGGCGATACACGGGCGGCTCGGCTGGCGGCAGAGGGGCCCGCCGAGCGGTCGTGCGCCCCGAGCGCACCTCCGAGAAGGCGGCAGTACCTCCGGTGGGCGGCTGGCTTATGAGTTTCCGGTGCGTACCGTCGTCAATGAGCGATCTCGACCTCGATCCCACTCAGCTCGATCGGTACTCCAGACACATCATCATGGACGACGTGGGCCCCGAGGGCCAGAAGGACCTGCTCGACGCCGAAGTGCTCGTGCTCGGCGCGGGCGGGCTCGGCGCGCCGATCATCCAGTACCTCGCCGCGGCCGGCGTCGGCACCCTCGGGATCGCCGACGACGACGAGGTGGAGCTGTCGAACCTCCAGCGCCAGGTGATCCACGGGAACGACGACGTGGGGCGCAAGAAGGTCGACTCCGCCGCCGACTTCGTCGAACAGCTCAACCCCGACATCGACGTACGGAAACACGAGCTCCGCGTCCGCCCCGACAACATCGAGGAGCTCATCGACGGCTACGACTTCGTCGTCGACGGCACGGACAACTTCGCGACGCGGTACCTCGTCAACGACGCCTGCACGCTCGCCGGGATCCCCTTCTCGCACGGCTCCATCTTCAAGTTCGAGGGGCAGGTGACGACGTTCGCGGGCGACGACGACTCGCCGTGTTACCGCTGTCTGTTCCCCGAGGCGCCGCCGGCCGGGATGGTCCCGAACTGCGCGACCGCCGGCGTCCTCGGCGTCCTCCCCGGCACCGTCGGCTGCCTGCAGGCGACGGAGACGGTCAAACACATCATCGGCGAAGGGGAGACCCTCGACGGCTCCATGCTCTTCTTCGACGCGCTCGACATGGAGTTCGACAAGGTGGAGATCCCCAAGCGCGACGACTGCCCCGTCTGCGGCGACGACCCCGCCATCGAGTCGGTCCACGACGTGGAGTACTCCGCGTCCTGCGCCATCGACGTCGGCGGCGACGAGGCGGAGCCGGAGATCGAAGCGAGCGACTGACCGCCTTGGCTCCCGCGCGGTGAGCGCGGGCCCGCCGCACCACACTTATCCGACGGTCCGACGAACCGTCGCCACATGACCGACGAGCCGAGCGGCCGCAACCTCGACGGCGACGCGCCGGTCGCGGAGGCCGTCGTCGAGACGGAGGAAGCGACGATCACCGAGGACGCCGAGCTCGAGCGCACCATCGGCCTGACGGGCGGCCTCGCCATCGGGATCGGGACGATGATCGGGGCCGGGATCTTCGTGTTCCCCGGCCTCGCCGGCGGCGAGATCGGGACGGCCGCGAGCGCCTCGTTCGCGGTCGGCGGGGTGATCGCGCTTCTCGTCGCGCTCCCGACCTCGGAGCTGGCGACCGCGATGCCGCGGAGCGGCGGCGGCTACTACTTCATCTCGCGCGGGCTCGGGACGCTCGCCGGGACCGTCATCGGGCTGTCGCTGTGGCTCGGGCTGGTGTTCGCCACCGCCTTCTACCTCGTCGGGCTCGGGTACTACGCGCTCGACGCGCTCGCGCAGGTCGGGGTCACGGTCGGTGCGAGCTCGGAGGCCATCGTCTCCGCCATCGCCGTCCTCGCCGGCGTCGCGTTCACCGTCCTGAACGTCACCGGCACCGAGAACGCCGCGAAGCTCCAGAACGGCATCGTCGCGCTGCTGCTCTCGATGCTGACCGCCTTCCTCGGGTTCGGACTCTTAGAGGCGTTCGGGGTCATCGCCGTCGACACCCCGCCCGGGCAGGCCGCGGACGTCTGGGAGGCCGTGCCGATCCTCTCGGTCGCCGCGCTCGTGTTCACCTCCTACCTCGGGTTCGCGCAGGTCGCGACGGTGGCTGGAGAGATGAAGGACCCCGGACGGAACCTCCCGCTGGCGATGGTCGGCTCCGTGGTGATCGTCACGGTCATGTACGTGTTGACCATCTTCGTCGCGACGAACATCTTCACGCGGGACACGCTGTTGGCGTCCGGCGAGACCGCCATGGTCGAGGTCGGCCGGGCGCTCCTCGGGCCGGCCGGGGCGCTGGTGATAATCGTCGGCGGCCTGCTCGCGACGATGTCGTCGGCGAACGCGTCGATCCTCAGCACCTCGCGGGCGATCTACGGGGTCTCGAAGGACGCGCTCCTCCCGCGGTGGGCGAGCCGGATCAACCTGCGGTACGGCACGCCGCACGTGGCGCTCGGCATGGCCGGCGGCCCGGTGGTCGTGCTGGCGGCGACCGGCCAGGTGCAGCTGCTCGCCGAGGTCGCCTCCTTCCTCCACCTCATCATGTACGGGCTGATGTGCGTCGCGCTCGTCGCCATCCGCCGAGACCGGCCCGAGTGGTACGACCCCGACTTCGTCGTTCCCGGGGGACCGGTCATCCCCGTCCTCGGCGCGCTCGCCAGCTTCGGCCTGATCGCCTTCATGGACCGGCTCTCGATCGGCGTGGGGGCCGCGGTCATCGCCGTCACGGCCGGATGGTATTTCTACTACGCCCGCGACGTGGAACTCAAGGGGGCCCTGTAATGACACGAGTGCTCGTTCCCGTCGCGGTACTGGAGGGCGAAACGGTCTCGCCCGGCCTGATGTCGCTGCTCGGCACCGTCGACGTGACGGTGCTCGGCCACCACGTCCTGCCGGAACAGACGCCGCCGGATCAGGCGCGGCTCCAGTTCGAGGAGCGCGCCACGGCCGCACTGGAGGACCTGAGCGAGGAGTTCCGGGCCGCCGGCGGCGCCGCCGACCACCGGCTCGTGTTCACGCACGACCGCGAGCAGACGGTCCAGCGGGTCGCCGACGAGGTCGGGGCGAACGCGCTCGCCGTCTCCAGGCCGACCGGCGACGTCGAACGGGTCCTCGTGTCGCTCTCGGGCGACGTCGACGCCGACCGGATCCTCTCGTTCGTCGAGACGCTGGTCGGCGACCGCGACGTCGGGGTCACGCTGTTCCTCGCGGCGGGGGCGGAGATGCCCGACGAGGCCGCGACGGACGACGCCGCGACCGACGACGCCGACCCGACCGATGCGACCGACCCCGGAGTGGCGGACGAGCAGAACGGCGCGGCCGACGGGAGCGACGGAGACGAAGCGCGACTGGAGGCCGCGGCCGATCGGCTCCGCGAGGCGGGGATCGACGCGACCACGGAGCGAGCGACGGAGGGGTCGGCGTTCGACGCGCTGATCGACGCGGCCGCCGGCCACGACGCCGTCGTGATGGGGGAGCGCGCGCCCTCGTTCCGCTCCTTCTTCTTCGGCGACGAGAGCGGTCGGGTCGCGGCCGCCTCGGTCGGGCCCGTCCTCGTGGTCCGGAACCGACCGGAGCCCGCCGAGGGCGACGCCGACGCGACGCCCGACGGCGAGGAGTAGCGCGGCGGGACGCGGCGTTATTTAAAAGAGGTCTACCGCTCGTTTAAAACACCTACCGTTTGCTTCGCACAGAGACCGTCTCCTGCTCGAACCCGTCGTCGTCGCCGCGCCAGCGCCACGAGCCGACGAACGGGTAGCCGTCGAGCGCGCAGATGACGTACGAGTGGTCGGGCCACGTGGCCCGCGCGGCGTCCGTCTCGCTCGGGTGCGTCGGCCCGGTCGGGTGCGAGTGGTAGAAGCCGACCACGTCGAGCCCGTCGTCCTCGACCGTCTCGATGAGCTCGAACTGCTCCTCGGGGTCGATCAGGTAGCGGATCTCCGGCGTCTCGGCGACGTTCTCCGCCTCGTAGGTGCGCTCGACGACGCTCGGCTCGCCGTCGTCGCCGTGCCTCCCCGCGAGGACGCCGCAGATCTCGGCCTCGCCGCCCTCGTACGCGTGGTACACGATGTCGTCGTAGACCGCCCGCGAGAGTTCGATCATGGGTGGTGTGAGGGGGCTCCGACCGATAAGTCCGTCCCGTCCGGCAAGCGACGCGCCGCGTCAGAGGTAGCGGCAGGGGTTGGCCGGCGCGGAGCCTTTTTACCGTCCCCTCCGGAAGCGCCCGTATGAGCGACACCGCGGCGGAATCGCCCGCGCCAACCGCCGACGAGGCGCTGCACACGACGCTCGACATGCCGTTCGACGACGCGGTCCCGTTCGTGCAGATCGAACACGAGCTCGCCGACTTCGAGACGGTCCGCGTCACCCGCCTCGACGAGATGATCGAGGGAATGTTGGGCCACGACGACGTGGAGCGCACCGCCCTGATCGTCGTCTGTCACCCGGAGATCGCGTACGACGCGCTCTCGATCGACCCGACGCTCGCCGGGATGTTACCGTGTACCACCCTCGTGTACGAACGCGAGGGCGACGACCGCGTGCACGTCCACCACGTGTCGGCGACGAAGGCGATCCGGGACCTGGGCTGCGCGCCGGGCGACTGCGACGACGCCGTCGACGACCTCGTGGAAAAGACCGGCGATCTGATGACGGTCGTCTGGGAGAACATCGAGGAGCACGGCAAGGAGTAGCGCGGTTGAGGGTATTTTTAAATTCCTTCGACGCGCCTGAGCTTCTCGCGCACGTCCCCCGGCGTGGCGTACGGGCCGCCCTGCACGCGGTGGTCCGGAAAGAGGATCGGGATCGGGTTCTCGCGGAGCGCGTCGGTCACCAGCTCTAAGTCCTCCGGGTCGTCGGCGTCGAGCGCGGCCAGCCGCGTCAGGCGGCTGACCGAGACCTCCTCGCCGTAGGGGATCGTTTCGAGCGCCTCGAGGACCCCGCGGCGGTCGGTCGGCACCGTGAGCCCGGTTTCGACGTCGTCGAACGCGTCGCGCTCGCCGCCGACGTACGCCTCGATCCGGTCGAGCAGGTCGTGGTCGGCCGAGGCGTCGTCCGGCGCCGCCGCCGGGAACGACACCGAGATGACGCGACCGCCGGCGAAGCCGACCTCGACGGCCCGTTCGATCCCCTCGACGTCGCGGGCGAAGACGCCCGACGTTCCCGTCGTGTCCATACCCGCGATCCGTGACCGCGACGGTTAAATCGACGGGAGACGCCGGCGTCGCGGGCCGCGATCGCGGGGGGATCGCCGGACGGGGCCCGTCGCGCAGGGACAACCGCGCCCGCAAGCCTTATGAACAGATACGTGCATTAGTGTACACTAATGGAGGATCAATCCGAGCTGGCCCCGGCGGTCAGATCGATCCTGTCGGCGACCCGCGACCGGGCGGCCGAGGGCCGATCCGGCGAGGTCGCCGTCGATCCGCGCGGCCTGCGGGCGGCGTTCGACCGCGCGGAGGCGGACGGGCGCGTTCCCGTGATCGCCGAGGTCAAGCCCACGAGCCCGACGACGGAGGGGACCCGCGAAGACGACCCAGTCGCGCTCGCGGAGGGGATGGTCGCCGGCGGCGCGGCCGCGCTGAGCGTGCTCACCGAGCCGGAGCACTTCGGCGGGAGCACCGACACGCTCGAACGCGTGCGCGAGGCGGTCGACGTGCCGGTCCTCCGGAAGGACTTCGTCGTCGCGGAGTCGCAGCTCGACGCGGTCGAGAGCGACGTGGTCCTGCTCATCGCCCGGTTCGTGGGCGACGACCTCCCCGACCTGCTCGCCGCCGCCCGCGACCGCGGCTTCCAGGTCCTCGTCGAGGTCCACGACCGCGACGAGCTGGAGCGCGCCCTCGACGCGGGCGCCACGACGATCGGCGTGAACAACCGCGACCTCGCGGAGCTGGTCGTCGATCTCGGAACCTTCGAGTCGGTGGCGCCCCACGCCCCCGACGACGTGACGCTGATCGCCGAGAGCGGGATCGGCTCGCCCGCCGACGTTCGGCGGATGCGCGCCGCGGGCGCCGACGCCCTCCTCGTCGGCAGCGCGATCATGGACGGCGACGTGACGGCGAACACGCGGGAGCTGGTGCGGGCGGAGGCCGACGCGGAGGCGTCGGATCCGGCCGAGACGGACGCGGCGGACGCGGAGCGGACGGAGACAACGGAGCACACCACATGAGCGAGACCGACACGCGGACGACGGACGAGGCGGAGAGCGCGCGACGGCCGGGACGCGAGCGCGGCCGAGAGGACGGGAAGTTCGGCCGCTACGGGGGCCAGTACGTCCCCGAGGCGCTGATGCCCGCGATCGAGGAGCTGACCGACGCCTACGAGCGCTACGTCCTCGACAACGAGGACGGTTTCATGGACGAGTTCCGCGAGCGGCTCGCGGACTTCGGCGGCCGGCCGACGCCGCTCCAGCGCGCCGACCGGCTCTCGGAGCGCTACGACACGGAGGTGTACCTGAAACGGGAGGACCTCGTGCACGGCGGCGCGCACAAGCTGAACAACGCCCTCGGACAGGTCCTCTTAGCGAAGTACATGGGCAAAGAGCGGATCATTGCCGAGACCGGCGCCGGCCAGCACGGCACCGCGACCGCGATGGCGGCCGCCCACCTCGACATGCCCTGCACGATCTACATGGGCGAGCGCGACATCAACCGCCAGCGCCCGAACGTCTTCCGGATGAAGCTCAACGGGAGCGAGGTGAAGCCGGTCACCACGGGCCGCGGGACGCTGAAGGAGGCCATCTCCGAGACGATGCGCGACTGGGCGGCGACGGTGGAGGACACCCACTACGTGATCGGCTCGATCGTCGGGCCACACCCGTTCCCGGTGATGGTCCGCGACTTCCAGGCGGTCATCTCCGAGGAGGCGCGCGAGCAGTCGATCGAGAAGACCGGCGGCCTCCCGACGGACGTGGTCGCCTGCGCGGGGGGCGGCTCGAACACGATGGGGTCGTTCGCCGAGTTCGTCGACGACGAGGCGGTCGACTTACACGCCGTGGAGGCCGGCGGCTCGACGCTGGAGGTCGACGAGGAGGCCGGTGTCGCCCCGAACTCGGCGTCGCTGTTCGCGGGCGACGAGGGCGTGCTCCACGGCGCGCGCACGAAGCTCCTGCAGGACTCCGACGGCCAGATCATGGAGAGCCACTCGGTGTCCTCCGGGCTCGACTACGCCGGCGTCGGCCCGGAGCTCGCGTACCTCGTCGACGAGGGGCGGGTGAGCCCGGTCGCGGTCGACGACGACGCCGCGCTGGAGGGGTTCCACCGGCTCTCCTCGACCGAGGGGATCATCCCGGCGCTGGAGACCGCACACGCGTTCGGGTTCGTAGAGGAGCACCACGAGGAGCTCGGCGAGCGCGTCGTCGTGAACGTCTCCGGGCGCGGCGACAAGGACCTCGACGCCGCCATCGAGGAGACGGACAAGCGCGACATCGCCGGCGCGCCCGACATGTCGATGTTCACGGGGGGGATCTGAATGGCGGACGCCGGCAACTCGGCCGCGATCGCCGAGGCGTTCGCCGACGGCCCCGCCTACGTCCCCTACCTCGTCGTCGGCGACCCGGACTACGACTCCTCGAAGGCGTACGTCGAGGCGCTCGACCGCGGCGGCGCCGACGTGATCGAGCTCGGGCTCCCCTTCTCCGAACCCATCGCTGAGGGGTCGACGATCCAGGAGGCGCTCGTTCGCTCGCTCGACGCGGGGATGACGCCGGACCGGTTCTTCGCGTTCGCGGAGGAGCTGGACGTCGACGCCGCCCTAGTGTGTATGACGTACTACAACCTCATTTATCAGTACGGGTCCGGAAAGGCGCGAAGCGCCTCGGACGCGAGCGGTGAAACCGCGAGCGCCGGCCCGCGCCCCTTCGTCGAGCGCGCCGCCGCCGCGGGCATCGAGGGGCTCGTCGTCCCGGACCTCCCGGCGGAGGAGGCCGACCCGCTGCGGGAGGCCTGCGACGAGTTCGGGCTCGATCTGGTGTTCATCGTCGCGCCGACCACACAGGGAGACCGCCTCGACCGGATCATGGCCAACGTCTCGGGGTACGTCTACGTCCAGGCGCGGCTCGGGACCACCGGCGCGCGCAGCGACGTGTCCGACCAGACCACCGAGAGCCTCGACCGGCTCCGCGAGTACGACGTGCCGAAGGCGGTCGGGTTCGGCATCTCGACGGGCGAGCACGCCGAGCGCATCGTCGCCGGCGGCGCCGACGGGATCATCGTCGGCTCGGCGCTGGTCGACATCGTGGCCGAGGGCGTCGAGGACGACCTCTCGACCGCGGCGGTCGCCGACCGGCTGGAGGCGCTCTCGCGGGAGCTGAAGGACGGCGCGGAGCGCGGCTACGCCGCCCGCGTCGAGGCGGCGGAGGCGGCGGAATCGACTCCGCCCGAGTCGCGGTGACCCCGGCTTCGAGCCAATACGTCCCCGAACGAAACCCACTTACCTACGATTGCCACACTCTCACACAACGACCGACACCAATATGACAGCAGGACTCTCGGCACGACTCGACCGCATCTCCACGAACGACCGATACCTCATCGTCCCCATGGACCACGGGCTCACGATGGGCGCCGTCGACGGCCTCGTCGACATCGAGTCGACGATCGACGGCGTGACGAGCGGCGGCGCGGACGCGGTGCTCACCCAGCGGGGGATCGCGCCGCGCGTCCACGAGCACAAGAACGACGCGGGGTACATCGTCCACCTCAACGGGTCGACGACGATTGGGCCCGACGAGAGCGACAAGCGCGTCACCGGGACCGCGGAGGATGCCGTCCGGGCCGGCGCCGACGCCGTCTCCTTCCACATCAACGTCGGCTCCGACCACGAGCCGGACCAGATCGAGGAGCTCGCGGAGCTGACCGCCGACGCCGAGCGCCTCGGCCTCCCCGTCCTCGCGATGGCCTACGCGCGCGGCCCGGGCGTCGACGAGACCGACCCCGAGGCGCTCGGGCACGCGGTGCGGCTCGCCGAGGAGGTCGGCGCCGACGTAGTAAAAACGGGATACTCCGGCGACGGCGACTCGTTCGAGCGCGTCACCGAGTCGACGCGGCTCCCGGTCGTCATCGCCGGGGGGTCGAAGGGGACCGACCGCGACACGGTGGAGATGGTCCGCGGGGCGATGGACGGCGATGCGGCCGGCGTCTCGATGGGGCGGTCGATCTTCCAGCACGAGGACCCGGAGGGGATCGCCCGCGCCGTGTCGGCGGTCGTCCACGAGGACGCGTCGGTCGAGGAGGCGCTCGCCGCGGGCGGGTTCGTCGAGGCGTAGACGTCGAGCCGTAGGCGTCGAGGCGTTTCGGCGGCCCGGCTCAGCAGGCGGCCCGCATCTGCTCTTCCGGCTCCGGCTCGCCCACCGGTCCGTTCGGATCCACCGGCTGCTCGACGTGGAAGACGGTCACGGACTCCACGCTGCGGTCCGTTCGCTCACAGACGTAGTCCGCCACCGGTCGATACCGCGACTCTCCGGCGTTCTTCATCCTGAATCCGAACTGGTGCCAGAGGGTCGTCGGATACGTCTCCGCCGCGTCCGGCGGCGGGTCGTACGTGACCGCCTCCCCGTCGCGCATGTCGACCGAATCGCCCGATTCGAGCGTCCCCCGGACGACGTACCAGCCGGAGGCGTCCGGCGGGTTCGGCGCGAAGAACGACCAGCTCACTTCCGACAGTTCACCGCTCGATTCCGACGCCGGGAGGTCGACGAGTCCGATCCCCGCGGCCTGCCACCACACGAGCGCGAGGAAGAAGCCCACGAGCAGCAGGGCCGATCCCACCCGGATCCCGCGACGCACCCGTGAGGGAGCCGGAGACGCGGCCGCGGTCGCGCTTTCGCCGTCGCTTCGGTCGTCCCACTTTGCGCGTCCCCCGTCGCTGCGGGACGCGCGCTCGGTGGGTCGAGCGGAGCCGCGGAGCTTCGACGTGGCGGCCTCGACGAGGTTCCAGGCCCCGGGCGGGAAAAACAGGAGCAGGACCGAGATCATGACGAACGGGAACACGGCGAGCCGCATCGTCGCGGCCATGCCGAGGTGCGCGGAGACGAACGCGAGCGCGACTCCGGCCCTGAGCCACCCGGTCGCGACGACCAGCAGAACGGACGCCGAGAGGAGCGCGATCCAGAGCCAGTTTATGATCGCGAGGACTGCGGCGTGCTCCGAGACGAACGGACCCATCCCCACGATAAACTCCTCCAACTGGAAGATACGAGGGACCGCGACCCCCGACATCCACGCGTCGCTCTGGTACTTAGAGACCGCGTTCGCCGCGTAGATCGACACGAGCGTCAGGAGCGTGACGGCCGTTCCGAGCGAACAGACTCGGGGATCGGCGCCGTGCTCCGGCTCGTCACCGGCCTCTCCCCCGGCGTCGTCCCGATCGGTATCGCCGCTCCGGCGATCCGCGTTGAGCGACCACCGAGCGTCGAGCGGGAGAAAGAGGCTCAGGAAGAGGAACACGACCAGAATCGTGTTCCCGCCGTTGATCACGTACGGGTTCCGAGCGTACAGCGACGCGAGCAGGACGAGCGAGAGACCCGTCGATGTCCGCGTTCGATAGCCGACGAGCAGGCAGCCGGCGGCGCAAACCGCGGTCGCGAGGAGCCCCGTCTGCACCCACGCCGAACCCGACACCGCGTGGATCGAAACGCGCTCTAACAGCGGCAGGACCTCCGCGAGCGTCGAGCGCGGCAGGACGCCGTCGTCCGTGTAAAACGTCCGTACCGCCGGCAGCCGATAGACCAGCAGGTCCCCCAGAAGGAGGAGCGCCACCGCGATCCGGAACGCGCCGAGCGCTCGGGGATCGATCCCGAGGTGCGGCCTGGCGCGCTCGCGGAGGGTGTCGCGCGCCGCGGCGCATCGAGAGCGCGCCTTCGAGAGGCGCTTGCGTGGTGGCGTCATTCGGGTGTGTGATCTAAACGATGTGATCTCTCTGATAAGTGCTTTGTCGTCTCCGAGGCCCCCCTATCGAGCGCAACGCCCGACCCTTTCGCAGTTTTCAAGCCCGCCCGCCGTGAGGTTCCGACAATGACACGCACGGTCTGGGTGAAAGCCGACGGCGAGGTCGGCGACTGGGAGGCGCGCAAGCGACGGATCACGGCCGCCATCGAGGCCGGCGCGGACTGGGTGCTCGTCGACGAGGGCGACGTGGGGCGCGTCCGAGAGCTCGGCGACGTGAACGTCGCCGCCTTCCGTTCGGACGCCGACGTGATCGACGACGCCGAGAGCGACGCCGAGGCCGACGCCTACTTCGTCGGGAAGGGCGGCGAGGGCGACGGCACCATCGACATGCCCGAGGACCTGTCGGGCTCCGCGGACCTGACCACGCTCCGCCGGCGCGACGACCGCGCGCAGGGCGCGTACGTCCGGGTGCTCGGCACCGAGTACGAGCGCTTCGCGCAAGAGGCGGCCGCGGACGCCGAGTTCACGGTGATCGTCGGCGAGGACTGGTCGATCATCCCGCTGGAGAACCTGATCGCGCGGGTCGGCGAGGAGACGCACCTCGTCGCGGGCGCGACCACCGCCGCGGAGGCGAAGACCGCCTTCGAGACGCTGGAGATCGGCGCCGACGGCGTCCTCCTCGACGCCGACTCCCCGGACGAGATCCGCGGCGCTGTCGAGGCCCGCGACGCCGCCGACCGCGAGACGCTCGACCTGCGACACGCCGAGGTGACCGAGATCGAACAGACCGGGATGGCCGACCGGGTCTGTATCGACACCGGCTCGCTGATGGACGACACGGAGGGGATGCTCGTGGGATCGATGTCGCGCGGGCTGTTCTTCGTCCACGCGGAGACCGCGGAGTCGCCGTACGTCGCCTCGCGCCCGTTCCGCGTGAACGCCGGCGCGGTCCACGCGTACGTCCGCAACGCCGAGGGCGGCACCAACTACCTCGCGGAGCTGGCGAGCGGCGACGAGGTCCAGGTCGTCGACACCGACGGGCACACCCGAGAGGCGGTCGTCGGCCGCGTGAAGATCGAGAAGCGCCCGATGTTCCGGATTCAGGCCGAGGTGGAGACGGACGAGGGGACCGACCGGATCGAGACGCTCATCCAGAACGCCGAGACGGTGAAGATCGCCACGAGTGAGGGGCGGAAGGCGGTCACAGAGGTCGAGCCCGGCGACGAGGCGCTCGTCTACTACGAGGACGTGGCGCGCCACTTCGGCGAGGCGGTCGAGGAGAGCATCATCGAGAAGTAGCGAGACTGAGCGAAGCGAAGTCTCGTACGCGAACGGCGAAGCCGCGAGCCGAGCGGCCAACCGAAGGGAGGCCACTACCGAGGGGGATCCGGCGGCGACTCTTCGCTCCGGATCCGGTCGGCGTCGCGTCGACCCGAACGCATTTGTGTGACACGTCTGACTGCTGTCACATGGCAGTCGCGAACGAGCGCCGGCAGGTCGCAGAGTTGGGCTTCGTCGATCGGATCCGCCACCTCGCGGACGCCGCGAATCCGGCGTTCGCGGCCGGGAGCTTCCTCGTGCCGCTCGCCTTTCTCGCCGCGAGCCTCGCGCTCGCGAGCACGGAACTGCTCTTCTACACCCACGTCGCCGCGGGCGCGGTGTGGTTCGGCTTCGCCATAATCTTCCCCGCGATCATCGGCCCGACGCTCGGCGGCCTCGACGAGGAGGCGGCGGCCGCGGTGAACGCCACGCTCATTCCGAAGGCGGTCTTCTTCCTCGTCGGCTTCTCGCTGACGACGGTCCTGTCTGGCACGGTGCTTCTGACGCCCGATCTCGGGCTCGGCTACGGGTTCGTCGGCACGTGGTCGTCGATGGCGCTCGGCGTCGGCTGGGGGCTGTTCGCGTTCGGGCTCGCCGTCCCGCACCGGCTGCAGCTGTCGGCGTACTACGAGACGCTGTCGCCCGATCCGGACGGCTCGCGGCTCGAGTCGATCGAGAAGAAGAACCTCGTCGTCGGGCTGTTCGAGGGCGCCGTGATGCTCGGACTCGTCGTGTTGATGACCGGGTTCCGGCTGTAGGACGGGGCGGCGGAGTCCCGACCGTCTCGGCTCAGATCCCGTACAGCTCGCCGTACTTCTCCTCGACGTAGTCGGTGAACGCGTCCGCCGAGAACTCCTCGCCCGTCGCGCGCTCGACGAGCTCGTTCGTCTCGTAGCGGGCGCCGTGCCGGTGGACGTTCTCGCCGAGCCACTCCCGGAGCTCGTCGAACTCGCCGGCGGCGATCTTCCCGTCGAGGTCGTCGATGTCGTCCTCGGCCGCTTCGAACAGCTGGGCGGCCATCACGGAACCGAGCGAGTAGGTTGGGAAGTAGCCGAAGTTGCCGTGGCTCCAGTGGATGTCCTGCAGGCACCCCTCGGCGTCGTTCTCGGGGCGGATCCCGAGGTACTCCTCGTACTTGTCGTTCCAGACCTCCGGCACGTCCTCGACCGCGAGGTCGCCGCGGACCAGGTCCCGCTCGATCTCGAACCGGACGACGATGTGGAGGTGGTAGGTGAGCTCGTCCGCCTCGACGCGGATCAGGTTGTCCTCGTGGACCTGATTGAACGCTTGGTACGCGTCCTCGACGGTGGCGTCGTCGGTCTCGGGGAAGTGCTCTTTGAAGGTCGGCAAGAATAGCTCCCAGAACTCGCGGCTGCGACCGACGTGGTTCTCCCAGAGCCGCGACTGCGACTCGTGGACCGAGAGGTCTCGCGACTGGCCGAGCGGGGTCCCGAACTCCTCCTGCGGGAGCCCGAGGTTGTACTGCGCGTGGCCGAACTCGTGGACCGTCGAGCCGATCGCGCCGAGCGGGTCGGACTCGTCGAACCGGGTCGTCACCCGGCAGTCGAACTGGTTGCCCGCGGTGAACGGGTGCGAGGAGACGTCGAGCCGGCCGCGGTCGAAGTCGTAGCCGACCAGTTCGAGCGTCTCGCGCGCGAGCGCCTCCTGCTCCTCTTCGGGGAACGTCCCCTCGAAGGTGTCGACGGCGAGGTCGGCGTCGGACTCGCGGATCGCGTCGATCATCGGGACGAGCGTCTCCCGCAGCTCCGTCAGGATCGACTCCGCGCGCTCCATCGAGAGGCACGGCTCGAACTCCTCGAAGAGCACTTCGTAGGGGTCCCGGTCGGGGTCGATGTGCTCGGCGTACTCGCGTTTTAGCTCGACGTGCTTCTCAAGGTGGGGGGCGAACGTATCGAAGTCGTCCTCGGCCTTCGCCTCCTCCCACGCCTGCAGCGCCTCCGTACCGGTCTCGGAGATCTCCTCGACGAGGTCGACGGGGACGGCGTCGGCGCGCTCGTACTCGCGCCGGACCTCGCGCACGACGGCGGCCTGCTCGTCGGTGAGGTCGGCGTCGGCGAGTTCGTCGAGCAGCTCGCCCGTCTCCGCGTCGGTGACCATGTCGTGGCGGACCGAGGAGAGCGTCGAGAGCTGCTTCGAGCGGGCGGGGGTGCCGCCCTCGGGCATCATCACCTGCTGGTCCCAGCCGAGCACGCCGGCCGCGCTCCCGACCGCGTTCCACTTCCGAACCCGGTCTAAGAGGGCGTCGTACGCGTCCGGGGCGTCGGCTGCGTCGTCGGCCGCGGCTTCCGTTGCCATACCTCGCGGATCGGCCGCGTCGGTTAAGAAGGGACCGGACGCGGAACTCCGACGAGCCCCCCGCGTTCGGAACCGTTCCGCGACGACGCGGCGGTTCCTCGAACGCGAGATATATCCGAACCGCCGCTGAACGACCACCAACCGATGCCCGAAGCCGACGACGAGTTCATCGACCTGCGGTCCGACACCGTCACGACGCCCTCGGAGGCGATGCGCGAGGCGGCCGCGACCGCCGAGGTCGGCGACGACGTGTACCGCGACGACCCCACCGTCAACGAGCTGGAGCGCCGCGCCGCCGACGCGGTCGGCACCGAGGCCGCGCTGTACGTCCCCTCGGGGACGATGGCCAACCAGATCGCGGTCCACGTCCACACCGAGCCCGGACAGGAGCTCCTCTTGGAGCGCGAGTCGCACATCTACCGCTGGGAGCTGGCGGGCGCCGCCAAGCTCTCCGGCGCTCAGACCCGGACGATCGACGCCGGCGAGCGCTGCGTCCCGACGCCCGACGCGGTCCGAGAGGGGATCGTCGGCGAGGACCTCCACCGCCCCGGCACCGGGCTCCTCGCGCTGGAGAACACCCACAACTACCGCGGCGGGACGGCGATCCCGGTCGAAGCGATCGCCGCGGCCGCCGAGGCCGCTCGCGACGCCGACGTGCCGGTCCACCTCGACGGCGCGCGCGTGTTCAACGCCGCGGTCGCGCTCGGCGTCGACGCGAGCGAGCTCGTCGCGCCCGTCGACACCGTCTCCTTCTGTCTCTCCAAGGGGCTCGGCGCGCCGGTCGGCTCGATCGTCGCCGGCGACGAATCGTTCGTCGAGGAGGCCCGCCGCGTCAGGAAGCTGTTCGGCGGCGGGATGCGGCAGGCCGGACTGATCGCCGCGCCGGGCCTGCTCGCCTTAGAGAACGTCGAGCGACTCGCGGACGACCACGCCAACGCCGAGCGGCTCGCGGCCGGACTCGACGCCCTGGACGGGGTCGACGCGCCCGCTCCCGACACCAACATTGTCGTCGCGCACACCGACGACGCCGGTATCGCAGCGTCCGACCTCGTGGCGGCCTGCGAGGACGCCGGCGTCGGCTGCGTGGAGTTCGACGAGTACACGACCCGGTTCACCACCCACCTCGACGTCGGCCGCGACGACGTGGACGCCGCGGTCGAGCGGGTTCGCGACGTGATCAGGGAGCTGGCGTAGTTCCGGGGTTACACGCGACGCCGCGATCGGTTATCCGGGTTTTACTGAGGCGATTCCCAAGAGAATGTACATCCCGGTTCTCACCAGTACAGGCCGGCAGCGATCGACATCGGGGGTGAATGTAGCGAATTGGCTGATCGGTTGTTTATAAGTCAGGTTGCGACATCGCTGGCAGGCATTTATAAATGATTGACGGCTTAGGAGTGAGGGGCTGCAAAGCTCCAGTCGCTGCGGGCAGCGCACACTCGCTGTCGTCCGAAAGGCGCTTCGCACCTCTGGCAGTCGAGCAAAATTCGACCCGGCCGCGTCGTTCGTTATAAGTGCCCGTCGCTGTCGCTCACTGTCCGTTTAAAAACCGTCTTGCCACCGCCGATCTGCGAGACTCGCTCCCGCAGTTGGCGCAGGCTCGGACATCGAATGTCGACCGCGGACGTTTTCGGTCAACGTCGACCGCGGACGTTTTCGGTCAACGTCGACCGCGGACGTGTTCCGTCGGGCGATACGCACTCCTCGCCGACCGGCTGTTGGACGCGATACCGTCTCTGAACGAAAGGACTTCGACGGGGCCGGGAGCGTGACCCTCGGAACGACCCGCCCTACTCCCGGACGAGCAGTTCGATCTCGTGGCCGTCCTGGTCCTTCGTGAACGCGTAGTTGTGGTCGCAGGACTCCGGATCGCGGTAGTCGGGCGCCTCGCGGGTCATCAGGTCGTCCCACGCCTCGTCGAGGTCGTCGACTCGGACGCAGAGGTGGCCCCAGCCGTCGCCCATCGTGTACTCGCGGCCGTCGTAGTTGTAGGTGAGCTCCAGCTTCATCGCCTCCTTCGGCGCGTCCTCGGGGGCCATGAAGTAGTTCGAGAAGGTGTCGGCCTCCCAGCGCCCGGCCGGCTGCTCCGTGTACTCGAACTTGCGGGTCCAGTAGCCGAGCGCCTCGTCGGCGTCCTCGACGCGGATCATGGTGTGGTCGATGCTCCACTTCGCGCCGTAGTCGCGCTTGACGATCTCGATCTCGTGGCCGTCGGGGTCCTTCACGAACGCGTAGCGGTTGCCGCACGACTCGGGGTCGCGGTAGTCCTCGACGCCCTCGTCCATCAGCTGGTCGTACGACTCCTGGAGTGCGTCCTCGGGGACGCGCACGGCGATGTGGCCCCACGCGTCGCCGACCTCGTAGGTGTGGTCGCCGTGGTTGTAGGTGAGCTCCAGCGTCGCGCCGTCCTCGTGCAGCTCCTCGGGGCCGAGGTAGACGTTGGTGAAGGTGTCCGCCTCCCAGCGTCCCTTCTCCTCGTAGTTCAGGTGGGTCTGGTACCAGTCGAGGCTCTCCTCTAAGTCCTCGACGCGGATCATCACGTGATCGAAGGTTCCGTCCATACGCGATCCGTCGGTCGCTCGCCCCAAAAGCGTACTGAAGGGATCGGCGCTGGCCGCGATCCGGCCCCGCGGGGGAGCCGTCACGGCAAACGCGTTCCGCGTTTTCTCCGGTTATTTCCGTATTAATTGATTGGTACCGGAGATTGATACGTAACCGGCGGGACGCGCCGCGAACGGCGCCGCTCGCCGATCGATGCAAGACAAACGAGATCCGCCGTCGACCGCGATCGACGGCACCGACGAGTCGTATCACGCTGAAGCAACACTCGACGCGGCGTCGACCTCCCGGTCGAAGCCGATCGGTACCGAGGCGACGGTCGCGGCCGCGTCCGCGCCGACCGGCGCGGCGAGCGAGGCGAAGCCGACGCGCTCGGCCGAACCGAATGTGACCGAACCGAACGCGACGGAACCGAACGTGACCGAACCGACCGGCCCCGGACACGGGCTCCTGCAGTCGCTCGTCGGGCTCGCCTCCGGATCCCCGTTCGTGGCGGTCGTCGCCGCGCTCGAAACGGTCATCGCGACCGTCCTGCTGGGGGTGCCGCTCTCGGCCGCGCCGGCCGTGGTCGGGCTCGTCGCGTTCGCGGTGTACACCGTCGACCATGTCGCCGACGCGGCGGCGGACGCCCGGTCGACGCCGGGTCGCGCGCGGATCGCGCTCCGGTACGGCGATCAGCTGATGATCGCCGCCGCCCTCGCCTACGGGCTCGCGGTGGCGCTTTCGATCGCGGGCGGACCGCTCGCGCTCGGCGTCGCGCTGCTTCCGGGAGCGCTCTGGATCGCGTACGCCTCCGACTGGCTCCCGAACGCCGGGCGGGCCCTCCGATCGCTCGCGCCGGAGGCCGGACTCGGGACCGGACTGCGGCTCCCGCGCCTGAAGGAGGTCCCCGTCCTCAGTTCCGTCGTCGTCGCCGCGGGGTGGGCGATCGCGGTCACGCTGCTCCCGCTGGCGTTCGCCGGAGGTCCGGGCTCGGGCGCCCCGACGGCTGGTCTCTCGGTATTCGGCGCCGCGCCGATCGAGCCGGTCGTCGCGGTCGCATTCGCGTACTTCCTCCTGCGGTCGTTCGTCGACACCGAGCTCCCGAACGTCCGCGACGTGGAGGCGGACGCCGCGGCGGGCGTCTCGACGCTCCCCATCTCGCTCGGCGTCCCCCGGACCCGGCGCGTGCTGTACGGGGTCGACCTCCTCACGGCCGCGACGCTGGCGGCGGCGACCGCGACCGGGGTCCTCGCGCCGGGGATCGCCGCGGCGCTCGGCGTCGGGCTCGCGGCCTCGCTCGCGGTCACCGCGCTCGCCGGTCGCGTCGACGACGCAGGGGTGCTGGGGGTCGCCCCCGACTGCACGTACCTCGTCGTGGCGGTCGCGCTCGCGCTCGTCGCGGCGTGACGGACCGGCGGGTGTGACCGGGCCGCCGAATCCGATCGGGCGCCGCCCGACATCGGCGCGGCCTCGCTGTCCCCGCGTTTCGTTCGCAGAAGGCGGCCGCGGACGGAACGGAACTGTCTGTCCGCCGGAGTAAAATGATTTATATCCTGGACCTCTGCAAATAACCGTGATCGGCCTCAGCCCGCTTTCGGTCGCGCTGCTATGCGCCGTCGTTACGGGTACGTCAGCGGGGATCCTCGCGTGGCGCGAGCGGCCGGAGGCGGGCGCGACGTGGCTGACGTTGCTGCTCGTCGGGCAGGTCTGGTGGACGACCTTCCTCGTCTTCGAACTGGAGGCGTCGACCCTCGCGGCGAAGTCGCTGTGGTACGACGTGCAGTGGCTCGGGGTGGTGATCATCCCCGTCGGATGGCTGCTGTTCGCGCTGGAGTACACGGGCCGGGAGCGGTACGTGACGCCGCGGCTCGTGGCGGGGGTTTTCGTCGCCCCGATCGTCACCCTCGTCGTCGTCGCGGTCGGCGACCCGTGGGGCCTCATCGTCGCCGACCGCGAGGTCGCGTCGACCGCGGTCGGCTCCTTCCTCCGCGTCGAGACCGGGCCGTGGTACTACGTCATCGCCGGGTACACCTACCTGCTCGGGCTGTTCGGGTCGATTCCGATCCTCCAGCTCGTTCGGGACGACGCGCGGCCCTTCCGGGGACAGAGCGCCGCGCTGATCGTGGGCACGGCGGCGCCGTGGGCCAGCAGCGTCTTCCACCTCACCGGGTCGCTCCCGGTCGCCGGACTCGACCCGACACCGCTCGCGTTCGCGGTGTCCGGGGTGGCGTACCTCCTCGCGCTCTCGCGGTTCCGGCTCCTCACGCTCGCGCCGGCCCCGCGCCGTCGCGCGCGCCAGCTGGTGTTCGAACACCTCCACGATCCGGCGTTCGTGATCGGGACGGAGGGGCACGTGATCGACCTGAACCAGAGCGCGGCGGACACGTTCGGGATCGACCGGCGGACCGCGATCGGAGAACCGGCCGACGCGGTCGTCCCGCGGTACGACGACGTCTCCGCCGAGGAATCGGACCGGTCGCCGCTCTCCATCGTCGGATCGGAAGGGCGGCGCCCCTACGACGTCACCCTCCGGCGCATTACCGACGGGCACGACCGCCCGACCGGCGAGGTGGTGGTGTTCCACGACATCGGCGAGTACCTGGGGCAACAGCAGCGGCTGGACGTGCTCAACCGGGTGTTCAGACACGACGTGCGGACGGAGACGAACCTCATCACCGGGTACGCCGACCGACTGCACGCGGATCCGACCGACGAGCGGGCGCTGTCGGTGGTCAAGCGGAGCGCCGCGCGCATCCTCGAGCTCAGCGAGCGCACCCGGACCGCGAGCGAGCTGTTCAACCCGATGACCGAGGCGCCCCCACCCGTCGCGCTCGGGGCGCTCGTCGACGAGACGGTCGCGGCGCTCCGGGCCGAGTTTCCGGCGGCGAACGTCTCCGTCGAGGGGGCGGTTCCGGCCGTCCGCGTCCCGGCGGTGGTACGGGTGATCGCGGAGAGCCTGTGTTCGAACGCGGTCCGGCACAACGACAGCGACCCCCCGTCCGTGTGGCTCAGCGCGACCGCGGAA
The DNA here is from genome assembly GCF_002286985.1 of Halorubrum salipaludis. Lineage (GTDB taxonomy): Archaea > Halobacteriota > Halobacteria > Halobacteriales > Haloferacaceae > Halorubrum > Halorubrum salipaludis. Next base: position 461,421 of record NZ_NSKC01000002.1, read on the forward strand.
GCGGGGTGGATCGAGCTCTCGGTGGCCGACGACGGTCCCGGGATCGACGAGGCGGAGCGCGAGGTCCTGAAACGCGGCACGGAGACCCCCCTGGAACACGGCAGCGGGCTGGGCCTGTGGATCGTGAAGTGGGGGACCAATCAGGTCGGCGGGAACGTCGCGTTCGACGACCGGGAGCCCCGCGGGACGATCGTCACCGTCTCGGTGCCGGTCCGGGGGGACGCCGACGGGGATGCGGACGCCGACGCCGACGCCGACGCGAACGCGGGCAGGGCGGAGACGCGAGCGCGATGACGACCGCGGGTCGGTAGGCACTTGTCCGCGGCCTGTCTTGCGAAAACCATGGACACGTATCTCCCGTACGCCCTGCTCGCGATGGGGGCGTACGCGCTGGTCTCGCCGCTGATGCGCGTCGCGACGACCGGTCCCGACGCGATCCCGAGCGACGTGGCCGTCGTCGTCTCGAACACGCTCCTCATCTGCATGGCCGTCGGAGTGCTCGCGTACACTGGACAGGGGTTCGGCGAGCACCTCGCCTCGCCGAAGATCGTCCACGTGCTCGCGGCCGGCGTCTTCCTCGGGATCGGCATCCTGGCGCTGTACCGCTCGCTCGCGCTCGGCCCGGTGAGCGTCGTGACCCCCATCTTCGCGATGTTCCTCGTCTTCTCTTCGGTGATCGGCTTCCTCTTCCTCGGCGAGTCGTTCACCGCCCGGAAGGCGCTGGGCATCGCCTTCGCCGTCGCGTCGGTGTACCTCGTCTCCGGCGCGTAATTCGCCTCCCTCCGCGTTCGTCCGCGTTCCGGTCTCCATCGATCGACTGCGCGCCGATCCGGGACGAAGTTTGAACGGAGTTTGGAGGGAGTTCGGCCGAAGTGTGTTCGACTGTTGAAAAATCCCTTTAGCCCGTGGCGACCCGTTGGAAGGTATGACAGCACACGAGAGCCGCCGGCGCGACGCGGCGGTGTCGGTCGCGGCCGGCGTCCTCGCGGTCGCCGCCTCCTACGCCGTCGCGGGCGCCACGGCGTCGTTCGTCGCCTCGCCCATCGACCGCGCGATCGTCGACGGGACCCCCGGAGCGATCGTGACGTTCATGATCGAGAACGTCGGCGAGCCGGCGCACCTGCTCCACCTCGGCGGGGCCGTCGCCGTCGCGGTCGGGCTGTTCGGGGCGTGCGTGTTCGGCGGGCTCCGCGTCGCTCACCGGGTCGGAAGACCGCTCGGCGGGACCGTCCTCGCCGCCGGCGCGGCGTGGCTGCTCGCGACCGGCCTGACCGGCGCGCCCGTCTCCGCGGTCGCCGCCGGACTCTCCGCGGGCGTCGTCACCGCGGCCGGCGTCTCCGGGGCGGTCCCGGACGCGGTCGACCCGAGCCGCCGTCAGGCGCTCGCGGCGGTCGCGGCGATAGTCGGCGTCTCCGGGGCGGCGGCGCTGATCGGACGGAACCGAGGGGGCGACGCCGCTCCGGCGGCCGCCCCCGCTCCCGGCGCTGCGGGCGCGGAGGCGCGGCTCGGCGAGGTCGAGGCGGCGTCGCTCGACGTCGCCAGCGACGACCTCCACGGGCTCGTGAGCCCGATAGACGAGTTCTACAGCGTCGACATCGCGGAGTTCGAGCCCGAGATCCCGGCCGCCGAGTGGTCGCTGACGTTCACCGGCGAGACCGGGAGCGACCTGACGGTCGACTACGACGAGCTGACCGAGCGGGAGGCCGAACACCGCCTCGTCGCGCTCCGGTGCGTCGGCGAGGACATCAACGAGCGGAAGCTCGACGCCGCGGTCTGGACCGGCACGCCGATCGCCCCCCTGATCGACGCCGTCGACCCCGAGGGCGCGTGCGACTGCGCGATGTTGCGCGGCGAGGACGGCTACTACGTCCAGTTCCCGGTCGATGTCCTCAGTGAGGGGTTCCTCGCGTGGGGGATGAACGGGCGGGCGCTCCCCCCGACTCACGGGCGCCCGGTCCGCGTGCTGATCCCGGGCCACTGGGGCGAGACGAACGTCAAGTGGCTCACGGAGATCGAGCTGCTCGAGACCGAGGAGGACGGTTACTGGGAGGAGCGCGGCTGGGAGGGGACCGGTCCGGTCAACACCGTCGCCAAGCTCTGGGACGAGGGTATCACGGACCTCGGCGACGGGCGGACCGAGCTCGCGGGCCACGCCTACGCCGGCACCCGCGGAATCGACCGCGTCGAGGTCTCGACCGACGGCGGCGAGACGTGGACGGACGCGGAGCTCTCCGCGGAACTGCCGGACGAGGACGCCTGGCGTCAGTGGCGGCACGTCTTTGAGCCGGACGGCGCCCACGAGGTGGTCGTCCGCGCGACGGACGGCGAGGGGACCCTCCAACCGGCCGCGGAGTCGGGCTCCGTGCCGTCGGGGGCGTCCGGCTGGGTCTCCCGAACGGTGAACGGATGACTGGCCCCGCCCGACTCCCCGGGCTCACCGGCCCCGCCCGCCGCCGGTCGCGTCCCCGTGACGAAACCGCTTTACAGGTACCGTGAGACGGGCAGACGTGACATGGAGAAGGCCCTGTGGTACCTCTTCGCCGGGAGTCGCGGCGGTCCCAACAGGGTCCGCATCGTCAGAGAACTCACCCGTCGCCCGCGGAACGCGAACGAACTCGCCGAGGAACTCGGCCTCGACTACAACACGGTCACGCATCACCTAGACATGCTACGAGAACACGGCGTCGTCGAATCCGGCGACCACGAGTACGGGAAGCTCTACTTCCCCACCGACCGGTTCGAGGAGCACGCGGACACGTTCGAGGAGATCGCGGCGGAGGTGGAGTGACCGTGGCGATGGGATTCCCGACCGCCCTCGCGATGGCGATCACGGCCGTCAACAGCGTCTTACTCGCCGTCCTCGTGGCGGTCTGGGCGTCGAACTACCGCCGGTTCAAGACCACGATGGTGCTCGGGCTGTTAGGGTTCGCCGGCGTCCTCCTCGTCGAGAACCTGGTCGCGCTCGCGTTCCTGTTCAACGGGATGCGGACGCTGTACAGCATGGACCCGTTCGTCGGGCAGGTCGTCGTCGGCATGCGGCTGCTGGAGCTGCTCGCCGTGAGCCTCCTGACGTACGCGACCCTGAAGTAGCCGTTCGGCGCGGCAGGGACCCGTGGCGCTTGGCACCGTCGACCCTGTCGCACCATCGCGACCGCGACGCGGTCACGTGCCCCATCCGGAGACGCCTGCCGGGTGACGAAAGGACTTTGCCGCGGCCCTGAAAAGGGGCGTGTCCGCCGTGTCTCGCCTCCAACGACTCGTCTCCTCGCTCCCGAACCCCTTCCGGGCACTCATCCTCTACATCGGCTTCGCGCTCGCCCGGGCGGGACTCATCGATCGCCACCGGGTGGTCCGGACCACGGACCTCGCGTGGCCGCGGATCGTCACGGGGATCGCCCGGATGTCGAAGAACGCGGTCGACGTGGCGATGGTCGGCGTCGCGGTCGGCACCAGCGCGGTCGCCGGCGTCGGCTTCGCCGGCCCCTACTGGGGGCTCGCCTTCGCGCTCGGCGGCGGCGTCGCCGGCGGCACCATCGCCCTCGTCTCCCAGCGCTTCGGCGCGGAGGCGTACGGCGAGCTCGGCGACGCCGTCCGGGCGAGCGTCCTCCTCGCGATCCTCATCACGATCCCCGTCTCGGTCACGTTCTGGACGTTCCCGACGCGCTTCATCGACGTGTTGAGCAGCAACGAGCGGGCGATCGCCTTCGGCGCCGACTACCTCCGGATCGTCGGGCTCGGCGTCCCCTTCGCCGCGCTCAACCTCGTCGGCAGCCGGGTGCTCGTCGGCTGCGACGACGCGTACACCGCGATGCAGGTCCGGGCCGGCGGCGCGGTCGCGAACATCGTCCTGAGCGCGCTGTTCATCTTCGGGTTCGGGTGGGGCGTCGAGGGCGCCGCGCTCGGCACCGTCCTCTCGAACGTGCTCGCCGTCGCCGGCTTCACCGTGGGGCTCGTCCGCGGTCGCGCGCCGGGGATCGGGGAGTTCCCGGTCGCGATCGACCCGTTCGGTTCGTTCGTCAACCCGGACATGCTCCGCGACCTCGTCGAGATCGGGCTCCCGGTCGGCGCGCGCAACCTCGTGTGGACCGTCGCCGAGTTCCCCATGCTCGCCATCCTCGACGTGTTCGGCGAGAACACCGTCGCCGCGTTCGTCATCGCGCGGCGCATCTGGGGGATCATGAACACCCCCGGCTGGGGCTTCGGGCTCGCCTCGTCCAGTCTGGTCGGCCAGGAGCTCGGCGTCGAGCGCCCCGAGGAGGCCGAGGCGTACGCCCGCGACATCATCCGCTTCTCGGTGGCGACGTACGCCGTCTCGGCGGTGCTGATCGCGATATTCGCGACCGACATCGTCTCGCTTTTCGCCGAGTCGCCCGACAGCCCCGAGATCCCGATCGCCGTGAACCTCGTGTACGCCGCCTGCGTGGCGGTGATCTTCCAAGGCGTCTCCGGGGGCGCGGCGGGGCCGCTCGACGCGGCCGGCGACACGAAGATCCCCTTCGCGAGCCAGTTCCTCGGGATGTTCTGCGTGTCGATCCCGCTGGCGTACGTCGGCGCGCACGAGGCGACGCCCGCCCTCTCGGTGCCGGGGCTCGGCGTGACGATCCCGGAGATCGCGCTCCCCGCGATCGGGCTGTGGGGCGTGTACCTCGCGTTCCTCGCGGAGACGACGATCCCGGCCGCGATCAACTACTGGCGGTTCCACTCCGGGAAGTGGAAGAAAATAAGCGAGGCGTACCGGCCGGACGCGCCCGCGGACGATTAAGCGGAGACAGCTCTGTCAAGCGGAGACAGCTCTGTCAAGCGGAGACAGCTCTGTCAAGCGGAGACGGTTCTGTTGAGTTAGCAGCCCCAAGCTCCCTATCGAGGTTCGTCGATGAACGCCATCACAGCTAGTTTTTTGCACGGTAGCGCCGTCGTCTCCTTCATGAACGGAAGGACCAAGGGGTTATGTGTCGGTGCGCTTTCCGCAACGATACTCATATCCACCGCGTGGATAGTTATCGGTCCCCGAGAGGCGATCATTTTCGCGATATTTGTGATTGCATACCCCCTTCTGGCTGAGATCCTCGGACGACGGACGCCGTACTCCTGAGGACGCGACCGGCCGTTCTAGGGACAACGCATCTGGCTGTCAGAGAGGCCTTCCGTCTCTCACTACTCGCGCCCGGTGGGCGCTCGGAGGCGCGCGCCATCGCATCGGCTACTTATAAACGGCTCACCACGCCTCGCGGAGCACGCCCTCGATCGCCTCGGGCGTCGCGTCGAGGTCGGTGGGCGCGCGGTCCATCGACCAGTCGTCCGCGATGTACTCGGCGATCGCGGGGAAGTCGTCTTCCTCGACCGGTCCGAGGTCGCGGAGCCGCGAGGGGACCGGGAGGGAGTCGCGGACGGCGGCGACCTCCCGCACCACGTCCTCGGCGATCGCGGCGTCGTCTCGGCCCGCGGTCGCGACGTCGAAGGCGTTCGCGAGCGCACGCCGGCTCGCGTCCACCTCGTCGAAGAGGTACGCGAGGACGTGCGGCGCGACCACCGCGTGGACGTTCCCCTGTTGCACGTCGTACCGGCGCGCGAACCCGTGCCCGAACGCGTGGATCACCGAGATCTTCCGGTCGAGCTGGACGAGCAGCGCGCCGACCACGGCGCGGTCGGTCGCGGCCGGGTCCTCGGGCCGGTCGCCGGCGACGTGCGGGAGCGCGTCCCGCAGGAGCCGGGTGCCGTGGACCGCGGTCGCGTCGCTCACGGGCGAGGCGTCGGCGGCGTACGGCGTCTCGATCCCCTTGTCGAACCCGTTCATCGCCGAGCCGGCCAGCGCCGACCGGGGCGTCGTCTCGAATAACGCCGGGTCCGCGAGGTCGATGGTCGGCATCGCGCCGCCGCCGCTGACGGTCATCGGCTGTCCGGTGGGCGACGCGTCCGCGGGGAGCACCTCCAGCGACCCGCCGGTGGAGAGGTCCGCGCCCGCGAACGTCGTTGGGATCACGACGAACGGGAGCTCGGGGTCGGTCCCGGGCGCGAGGTCGCCGAGCGCGTCCGCCCCCTCCTCCGCGTCCGCGCGGAGGTCGTCGAGGTCGCGCCCGTCGACGTCGAGGAGGGTCGCCTGCCGGGCCACGTCGAGGCTGCTCCCGCCGCCGACCGCGACGAGGCAGTCCGCGCCGACCTCGGCCCGGCGATCGAGCAGGTCGAACGCCTCCTCGACGCGCTTGTCCGGGGTCGTCCCGTCGACCACCCCGGCGAACCGGTCGCCGAGCCCCTCGCGTATCGGGTCCATCAGGTCGTCGTTGGCGCCGACGTTCGAGCCGCAGACGACGAGCGCGTCGCCCATCCCCCGCTCGCCGAGAACGTCGCCGAGCTCGTCGACGCGCCCGCGCCCGTACCGGATCTCACAGCCCTGATAGTCGTGCTCGAAGGAGTCCGCGATCGGTAGCATCGGGCGTCGGTACGCCGGGCGGCGGCTTGTAGCTGTGGGAACGGGCGGCACACGCGGTCGAAATCGGACCGCCCACCGGGCCTCCCCGGCGACCCCCAAGAGCCAACCCCCTCCGGAACCCACGCTTCGACGACTCACCGTCGCCCATCCATGCGCTCGTTTCCACCCCTCCCCGACGTTCACGGACCGCAGGCCGCAGAGGGCCTCCTCACGGGTCACCTCTGGCTCCTCGAACTGATCGACGGGACGGGGCTTCGCTTCCGGATGGACGACTCCGGGCTCCTCCGTTTCGGCGACCCCGAAACGACGTTCGCGGGTCCGGAGGCGGTTCCGGTCGCGCTCCGCCCCGCCGTCCGAGCGGTTCGCGAGCGGTTCGACCGCGAGGCGCTCCGGGAGGCGGTCGACGACCCGGAGGAGGTGGTCTTCTTCGGCGTCGCCACCCACCACCTGGGGACCGACTACGACTGGGACCGGATCCCGGCGTTCCTCGGGACCGACGTGTGGATCGGGGAGCGGGAGGGGCCGGACTCGGATGCCGGAGCCTTCCGACCCCCCGACGCCGCCGCGGCCATCTTCGAGGGCGTCGGCCTCGCCCCGGTCAACGCGGTCGAGCGCGAGGTGAACGCCCGTGACTTCGACCCAGAGGGGTACGCGGTCCCCCGATCGGCGTGGCGCGACGGTCCGGCCGCCGGAGTCGTCGTCCGCAACAAGCGCGGCGGCAGGGGGAAACTTCTCGTCGGGGACGAGACGACGGCCGCGAGCGAGAACGGCGCGGGCGGCGACCGCGACGGGCCAGACGCTGACGGTCCAGACACCGGGGATCTAGACGCCGACGACCCCGAGGCGATCGCCGCGCGGTACGCCACCGACGACCGGTTCGACCGCGTCGTCGAGGGAATCGAGCGGCGGGGCGAGGCCGCGACCGTCGACCCGATCGCCGATCGGGTGGTCGAGGCGATCGCGCGGGAGACGCCCGTTCGGTTTGGGGACGGCGGCGGGAGCGCGGACCCGGAGCGGGTTCGCGCCGCGGTCATCGAGCGAGCGCGAGCAGTTTTCGAGGGGCGATAGATCGGCCGGGTGCGTCACCAATTGTTGCTTCTCGCTCACACGCCCGCGCGCGTGCGCCGGCTTTATAACCCGGCACCATCTACCTCCGCCAAGTTCTATGCCAGAGCAGAGCGACTACGGAGCCGGCCAGATCCAGGTCCTCGAGGGCCTGCAGGCCGTCCGTAAACGTCCGGCGATGTATATCGGGTCCACGGACGGTCGGGGGCTCCACCATCTCGTCTACGAGGTCGTCGACAACTCCATCGACGAGGCGCTCGCGGGGTACTGCGACGAGATCAGCGTCACGATCCACGACGACGAGTCCGTCAGCGTCAGCGACGACGGTCGCGGGATCCCGGTCGACACCCACGAGAAGTACGACCGCCCGGCGCTCGAAGTGATCATGACCGTCCTCCACGCCGGCGGGAAGTTCGACTCCAAGTCCTACCAGGTCTCCGGCGGCCTCCACGGCGTCGGCGTCAGCGTCGTCAACGCCCTCTCCGAGCGGCTGGAGGTCGAGGTGAAACGCGACGGCGGCGTCTACCGCCACGAGTTCGCCCGCGGCGAGCCCGCCGAGGACGGGTTCGAGCGCGTCCGCGACATGGACGACGGCGAGGACACCGGGACCGACATCCGGTTCTGGCCCGACGACGAGATCTTCGAGACGACCGAGTTCGAGTTCTCGACGCTCGCCAACCGCCTGCGCGAGCTGGCGTTCCTCAACTCCGGCGTCGCCGTCTCGCTGGTCGACGAGCGCGATCCGGAGACCGTCGGCGACGCGGGCGACGCGGAGACGTTCCGCTACGAGGGCGGCATTCGGGAGTTCGTCGGCTACCTCAACGAGACGCGGACGCCGATCCACGAGGAGGTCATCTACTTCGAGGACGAGCAGGACGACATCCACGTCGAGGTCGCGATGCAGGCGACCGAGGAGCTGCAGGGCTCCGTCCACGCGTTCGCGAACAACATCAACACCCGCGAGGGCGGCACCCACCTCACCGGCTTTAAGACCGCCCTGACCCGCACCGTCAACGACTACGCCAACGAGCACGGGCTCGTCGACGACCTCGACGCGAACCTCAAGGGCGAGGACGTGCGCGAGGGGCTCACGGCGGTCATCTCGGTGAAACACCCGGACCCGCAGTTCGAGGGCCAGACGAAGACGAAGCTGGGCAACAGCGAGGTCCGCGGCATCGTCGAGTCCGCGACCCACGAGAAGCTCGGCACCTTCTTCGAGGAGAACCCCGACACCGCCCGGAAGGTCGTCCACAAGGCCGCCGAGGCCGCCAGGGCGCGCAAGGCGGCGAAGAAGGCGGAGGAGCTGACCCGCCGGAAGTCCGCGCTCGAGTCGTCCGCGCTCCCCGGCAAGCTCGCCGACTGCCAGACCCGCGACCCCACCGAGGCGGAGCTGTTCGTCGTCGAGGGCGACTCGGCCGGCGGCTCGGCGAAGCAGGGCCGCAACCGCGAGAACCAGGCGATCCTCCCGCTCAAAGGGAAGATCCTCAACGTCGAGAAACACCGGCTCGACCGAATCCTGGAGAACGACGAGATCCGCGCGCTGATCACGGCGATCGGCGCGGGGATCGGCGAGGAGTTCGACATCGACGACGCCCGGTACAACAAGATCATCATCATGACGGACGCCGACGTCGACGGCGCCCACATCCGGACGCTCCTCTTAACGCTCCTGTACCGCCACATGAAGCCGCTGCTCGAAGCCGGCTACGTGTACGCGGCCCAGCCGCCTCTCTACCGCGTCCGCTACCGCGGCGAGACGTACGACGCGATGACGGAGGAAGAGCGCGACCGGCTCGTCGAGGAGGAGTGCGACGGGAACCCGGATCAGGTCCAGCGGTTCAAGGGGCTCGGCGAGATGAACCCCGACCAGCTGTGGGACACGACGATGGACCCCGAGAACCGGCGGCTCAAGCGGATCAACGTCGACGACGCGGCCGCCGCCGACCGCATGTTCAACGTGCTGATGGGTGACGCCGTCGAGCCGCGCAAGCAGTTCATCAAAGAGCACGCCACCGAGGCGGAGTGGGTGGACATATGAGCTCGGACGTGCCCGACGTCGACCCAGACGACGTCCGCGCCGCGCAGGTGACGAACGCCCGCATTGAAGACGAGATGGAGCAGTCGTACATCGACTACGCGATGTCGGTCATCGCGGGCCGCGCGCTCCCCGACGTTCGCGACGGGCTCAAGCCCGTCCACCGACGCATCCTCTTCGCGATGCACGAGGCGGGCGTCACCAGCAACTCCTCACACCGCAAGTCCTCCTCCGTCGTCGGCGAGACGATGGGTGACTACCACCCGCACGGCGACAGCGCCATCTACGACACGCTCGCGCGGATGGCTCAGGACTTCTCGATGCGGTACCCCCTCATCGACGGCCAGGGGAACTTCGGCTCCGTCGACGGCGACCCGCCGGCCGCGATGCGGTACACGGAGGCCCGGATGTCGCCGATCGCGGAGGAGCTTCTGGCCGACATCGAGCGCGACACGGTCGACTTCTCGTCGAACTACGACGATCGGCTCGAGGAGCCCGAGGTGTTGCCTTCGGCGTTCCCGAACCTGCTCGTCAACGGCTCCTCGGGGATCGCGGTGGGGATGTCGACGAACATCCCGCCGCACAACCTCGGCGAGGTGATCGACGCCACCGTCGAGCTGATCGAGAACCCCGACTGCACCGTCGAGGACCTGATGGAACACGTCAAGGGGCCGGACTTCCCGACCGGCGCGAACATCGTCGGCCGGAACGCGGTCCACAAGGCGTACAAGACGGGCCGCGGGCGCCTCCGCGTCCGCGCCGAGTTCGAGGTCGACGAGGAGGAGGGTCGGATCGTCATCTCGGAGCTCCCCTTCCAGCAGAACAAGTCCCGGCTCGTCGAGCGCATCGCCGAGGACGTCAACGAGGGCGCGATCGAGGGAATCAGAGACCTCCGCGACGAGTCCGACCGCGACGGGATCCGCGTCGTCGTCGACCTCAAGCGCGACGCGATGGCCGAGGTCGTCAAGAACCAGCTGTTAGAGAGCCACCTCGAGCGCACCTTCGGCGTCATCAACCTCGCCCTCGTCGACGGCTCGCCGCAGGTCCTGAACCTCAAGGAGACGCTCGAACACTACGTCGAGCACCGCCGCGACGTGGTCCGGCGGCGCTCCGAACACGAGCTCGACGAGCGGAAGGACCGCGCGCACATTCTGGAGGGGCGGCTGAAGGCGCTCGAACAGGTCGACGACGTGGTCGAGACGATCCAGGACTCCGACGACCGCGACGCCGCGAAGGCGGCGCTCGAAGCGGACTACGAGTTCTCCGAGGCGCAGGCGGCCCACATCGTCCGGATGCAGCTCGGGTCGCTCACCTCGATGGAGACCCAGGAGATCGAGTCGGAGTACGAGGACGTGACCGCCCGGATCGAGCGGCTGGAGGCGATCCTCGCCGACCCCGACGAACTCGATCAGGTGATCGTCGACGAGCTCCGGGAGATCAAAGACGAGTACGACGACGAGCGCCGCACGAGCTTCATCGAGGACGTCGGCGACGTGACCCACGAGGACCTCATCCCCGAGGAGGAGTGCGTCGTCGTGATGAGCGAGGACGACTACATCAAGCGGATGTCCCTCGATACCTTCCGCGCGCAGAACCGCGGCGGCAAGGGGATCATCGGCACCGGACTGAAGGAGGGAGACCGCGTCTCCTCCGTGTTCGCCGCCAACTCCCACGACTACCTCCTCGTCTTTACCAACCGCGGGCAGATCTACGAGCTGAAGACCTACGAGATCCCGGAGATGTCCCGGACCGCCCGGGGGAAGTCCGCGGTCAACCTCCTCGATCTCGACGACGGCGAGGAGATCGAGGCGGTCGTCAACACCGAGGACTTGGACGACGATGAGTTCCTCACGATGGTCACCCGCGACGGGTACATCAAGCGGACCGCCGTCGACCAGTTCGGCAACATCCGGTCGACGGGGATCCGCGCGATCCGGCTTGAGGACGGCGACGAGCTCGTCGACGTGGAGGTGACCGACGGCGAGCGCGACATCGTCATCGGGAGCCGGAACGGGATGGCGATCCGGTTCGACGAGTCGGAGGCGCGCGCGATGGGGCGCACCGCGCGCGGTGTGATCGGCATCGACCTGCGCGAGGGCGACGCGGTCGCCGGCGTCGCCGCCATCGACGAGGCGTACCACAACTGGGTGCTCACCGTCACGGAGAACGGCTACGGGAAGCGCTCCGACCTGGACGAGTACCGCCTGCAGTCCCGCAACGGGAAGGGACTGATCGATATCAAGACCGGCGACCGCAACGGCGAGGCGGTCGCCATCGAGGCGGTCACCCACGGCGACCACCTGATCGCGATGAGCGACGACGGCCAGATCATGCGGACCCGCGTCGAGGAGATCTCGACCGTGAGCCGCAACACGAAGGGCGTCATCGTGATGAACCTCGATCCGGACGACGCGGTCGCCTCCGTCGACATCGTCCCCGAGTCGGCGTACGCCGACGAGGAGGCGGACGAAGCGGTGGCCGACGACGGAGAGGAGATGGCGGATGAGAGCGACGAATCGGTCGATTCCGACGACGAGTAGGCACCGACCGGGACGCCGCTGACGGCTCATCCGTGTTCTGCCCGTCGGGCTCGTTGTCGTCCTCAGTGGGCGAGGCGATCGGTCCGGTTTCGGTTCCCAGGGACAGCGTGGCGATCGACTGCGGGAGTGGGTATAGCAAATCGGTGGGGACGATACGGTATTTAAATAGCTGTGAGCGACAGGGATGATCGCTTATAAAGGACGCCGCGGTGGCGTGCGCCTCCGAGCGGGCCAAAGGTCCGCGAGGAGACCGCACGAGGGAGTCGGCGGCGACCAACGGGAGCCGCCGACGAGGCTGGGGAGGCGTGAGGCTGCGGTTGCTGTGCGGGGTGGGGCTCAAAGGGGCAGGCGTGAGGCGCCCAGAGGCGATGTAAGCACCGCAGGAACGAGTGGAACGAGTGACGAGGAGCGCAGCGAGTGTCTGGGCGCCTCACGCCTGGGGCTTTGGAGGTCCTCGCCGCCGATCTCCAGTTAACCGTTTATAAGTGATCGCCTGGGGCTTTGCAGGTCTTCACCGCAACACCGTCGATCACTTATAAACACTCGTCAGCAACACCACAACTCCACTTATAAATAACCGATCAGCCAATTTGCTATACCCACTCCCGCTATCGATCGGTCGAGCAGTCGCGTGTGCGGGATTCAAGTTCCGTAGCGACGAGTCTCGACTATGCGTCGACGAGAGCTCCTCACCGGGACGGCCGCGCTGGCGACCGCGGCCGCGGGCTGTCTCGGGTTCGGCGAGAACGACTCCGGACGACTCGATCTGACGGTCCGAAACGACGGTGACGAGCCGGTCGACGTGGAGGTGGTCGTCGAGGGTGACGACGGGACGACGTATGTAGAGGAGTCCGACCGCGTCGACGCCGGCGTCGCCCGGGCGTTCGAGGTGACCGTCGGCGCGACGGGCGGTCACGAGGTCGTCGTGACGGGCGCCGACTGGGAGGGGCGGCTCGCGTGGGACGCCGGCGTCTGCGCCCTGTACGACGGGACCGTCGCCGTCGAGGCCGAGACCGTCTCGGTCGCCGGCGAGTGCGTCGATCCGCGGTAGCCGAACGTTCAGGAAAATTACTTACGGTCACCGCGAAAACGGCCGGACGAGATGGACGAGTACGAGGGGATAGACGAGGTCGTACACGAGCCGAGCGCGGCGTTCGCCGAGTCGACGAACGTCGCCGCGTTCATGCGCGAGTACGGGATCGACGACTACGAGGAGCTAATCCGCCGGACCACCTCGGCGGTCGCGGGCGAACCCGAGTCCGGCGTCGACTGGTTCTGGGACGAGATCGTCGACTACCTCGACATCGACTTCTACGCCGATTACGACGCGGTGCGAAACAACGCCGACGGCCCGCAGTTCACCGACTGGTACCTCGGCGGCGAGATCAACGTCGCGCACAACGTCGTCGACCGCCACGCCGCCGTCGACTCCCCGGACCGCAACCGGGTCGCGCTGATCTGGGAGGGCGAGCCCGGGGACGTGCGGGAGGTGACGTTCCACGAGCTCAAACGCGAGAGCGACCGCGTCGCCAACTACCTGGAGTCGGTCGGGATCGAGGCCGGGGACACGGTCGGGCTGTACATGCCGATGGTGCCCGAGGTCGTCCCCATCCTCTACGGCTGCCTGAAGGTCGGCGCGATCGCGGTGCCGATCTTCTCCGGGTTCGGCACGGAGGCGACGGCGACCCGGATCGCGGACGCCGAGCCGTCGGTCCTCTTCACGGGAGACGGGTTCTACCGCCGCGGGAGCGAGGTGCGGCTGAAGGCGACCGCAGACGCGGCGATCGAGGAGGCGGGCCACGTCGAGCACGCCGTGGTGTACGACCGGCTCGGCGCGACGCCGGGAAGCGACGGGGAGACCGCCCCCGAAGACCCGATTCCGTGGAATCCCGACCGCGACGTGACGTGGGAGGCGGCGGTCGCGTCGCAGCCGACCGGCTACGAGACGAAGCGGCTCCCCAGCGATCAGGAGTCCATGCTGCTGTACTCGTCGGGGACCACCGGCGAGCCGAAGGGGATCGTCCACACCCACGCGGGCGTCCTCACGCAGTGCGCCAAGGAGATCCACTTCGGCTTCGACCAGAAGCCCGCGGACCGGTTCTTCTGGGTGTCCGACATCGGCTGGATGATGGGGCCGTGGACGCTGATCGGCAACCACGCGTTCGGCGGGACCGTGGTGATGTACGAGGGCGCGCCCGACCACCCGGAGCCGGATCGCTTCTGGGAGATGATCGACCGGCACGCGATCACGCAGTTCGGTATCTCGCCGACCGCGATCCGCGCGCTCCGCAAACACGGCGACGAGTGGGTCGAGGGCCACGACCTCTCCTCGCTCCGCATCCTCGGCTCAACGGGCGAGCCGTGGGACCCCGAGTCGTGGCGCTGGTTCTACGACGCGGTCGGCGGCTCCGAGTGCCCGATAATCAACATCTCCGGCGGCACGGAGATCTGCGGCTGCTTCCTGATGCCGATGCCGAACCAGCCCCTCAAGCCCTGCACGCTCGGCGGGCCGGGGCTCGGGATGGACATCGACATCGTCGACGAGAGCGGCGCGTCGGTCAGGGAGTCGGGCGAGCGCGGGTTCCTCGTCGCGCGCGACTCCTGTCCGTCGATGACGAAGTCGCTGTGGTCGGGCGACGAGCGCTACCTCGAGGAGTACTGGTCGACGTGGGAGGACCTGTGGGACCACGGCGACTTCGCGCAGAAGGACTCGGGCGGCTTCTGGTTCCTGCACGGGCGCGCGGACGACGCCCTGAACGTCGCCGGCCGGAAGGTCGGGCCGGCCGAGATCGAGGGCGTGCTCATCGACCACGACGCCGTCAACCAGGCGGCCGCGGTCGGCGTCCCCGACGACACCACGGGGACTGCCGTGGTCGTGTACGTCGTGCTCGAACCCGGCGTCGAGCCGACCGACGAGCTCCGCGAGGAGCTGCGAGCGCTGGTCGGCGAGGAGCACGGGAAGCCGTTCCGGCCGCGCGAGCTGCTGTTCGTCGACGCCTTCCCGAAGACGCAGTCGGGGAAGATCATCCGGCGAGCGATCGAGTCCGTCTACCGGGGCGAAGACCCGGGCGACCTCTCGTCGATGGAGAACCCGGAGGCGCTCGAGGGACTGCGCGATCCGTCCTGAGGGCCGTGCCGGTTCAGGCCGCCTCGCCGACCGCCTCCGCGAGCGCGTCGTAGTCGGGCTCCTGTCCCGGGTCGTCCGCGAGCCAACGGTAGCTCACGGCGCCGTCGCCGTCGATCACGAAGACCGCGCGCCGCGCGATCGTGTCGACGCCGTAGCGCTCGAAGCTGTCCTCGCTCACGTCGTACGCCTCGATCGCTCGGTGGTCCGGGTCCGCGACGAGGCCGAAGGGGAGGTCGTACTGCGCCCGGTACGCCGCGAGCGCGTGCGGGAGATCGGTGCTCACGCCGAGCAGGGTGCAGTCGTCGCGGTCGAACTCGTCGCGGAGCGCCTCCATCTCGTCCGTGCAGGTGTTCGAGAAGGCGGCCGGGAAGAAGGCGAGGACGACCGGCTCGCCGCCGAGGCGGTCGGACAGGTCGAACGGTTCGATCTCGTCGGTCACGAGCGAGGCGGTGAACGCCGGAGCGTCGTCGCCGATATCGGGCATACGGATCGGTCACCGCGGCGGGGTATCACCGTTTCGCCGCCGGCAGCCGATTCGGACCGGCACGGACGGGAGCGCTCTTCGGATCCGAGACCGGCGCGATCGATGAGCTCGAGACCGCTCGGACGGGATCTTCGGGTCATGTATCGAGGCAAAAAGACTATAGTCGCCAGAGAGCTACGGTCGTGTAGAGATGGTAAGTGCGACTCCACTGATCGGCGGCATCCCGGCGGGCCCGGAGCTCCTCATCATCCTGCTCGTGTTGGTCCTGCTATTCGGGGCGAACAAGATCCCGAAGCTCGCTCGATCGACCGGCCAGGCGATGGGCGAGTTCAAGAAGGGACGCGAACAGGTCGAGGAAGAACTACAGGAGATGCAGGGCGACGACGAGGAGTCGACGGTCCAGACCGACTCCGCGATCGACGACGAGGACGACACGGTCGAGACCGAGACCGAGAAAGAGACCAGCGCGTAATCGGCTCCGCGGCGCCGACCGATCCCCGCAGCGACGTTTTCTCCGCTCTTCACCGACTCGGGCGCGTGGCCTAGCGGACAGGGCGAGAGGTTCCTAACCTCTCGATCGCGGGTTCGAATCCCGCCGTGCCCGCTACTGCGAACGACGTGAGCAGTAGCGGTACAAGCGGGATTCGAAGCAGGGAACGAAGCGAGCGCAGCGAGCGGAGTGAGTGAGGTTCGAATCCCGCCGTGCCCGCGACTGAGCGAAGCGAAGGAGCGGGCACGGCTGACCCCCACTCGCTCGCTTCGCTCGCTCGTGGGGATCCCGCCGTGCCCGCTACTGCGAACGACGTGGGAAGTAGCGGCGACTGTTACTGATCCTCGCCGAGCCGCCGGAACGACCGGCTCGCGAGCCACACCGATCCGACGCCGATCGCGAGCGTCGCGGCCGCCAGCAGGGGGCCGGGCTCGTAGAGGAGCGGCGGGTGGTAGCCGACCGCGTAGTCGAGGGCGACGTTGACGACGGCGAGCGCCAGCGCCAGCGCCAGCGCGCCGCGGGTGGTCCGGCCGAACGCCGGGAACAGCAGCGCGAGCCCGACGAAGAGCAGGTGGGTGCCGAGGACTCCCCAGTAGTAGATCCACGCGTCGGGGGCGGCGACGTACTGCGAAAAGGCGAGGTTCAGGGAGACGAGCGGCCAGAGCCCGAACTGGACCAGCCAGACGAACGCGACGGTCTGGAGGTACGCGAGCCCGCGCGAGGTCGGGGCGTCGGTCACGCGCTCCCCGCGGCGGACCGTGGGAACGAGGCTTAAAAGGACGATCCCGCCGAGCCCGACCGCGACGGCGGAGTCGGCGTATAAGGGCCACAGCGGGACCGGGACTTCCCCGGCGGTCGGCGCGTAGTACCCGATCCCGACCGCGAGCATGAACGCGGCGAACCCGCACACGACCGCGAGGCTCCGCGGCGTGCCGAGCAGCTCCTCGGCGATCGCGTCTCGGACCCGCCGCCGGACCGGCGCGCGTCGGAGCCGACCGAGCGACCGGATCCCTCCCGAGGCGTCGGAGCGTGTCACACCGCCCGTTTCGCCCGCGACGACCTAAAGGGCCCCCCTCTCCGCCTGACCCGGTTACTCCCGTTGCAGTTCCAGGGCCTGGGCCGTCGGGAGGTTCCAGCCGTACGTGACCGCAGCCAGCCGGGTTCCGACGGTCACGACCGCGCACGCCGCGGCGGCGGTCCCGCCGCTCGCGCCGATCAGCCCGACGGCCCAGTACGCGGCCCCGCCGAGGACCGCACAGCTCGCGTAGAAGTCCTCGAAGAGGATGAAGGGGGCCCGGTCGAGGAGGATGTCCGCGAACGCGCCGCCGCCGACGGCGTTGATCGTCGCGATCGCCACGACGCCGAACGCCGACACGCCGACCTCGGTCGCGACGATCGCGCCCGCCGTCGCGAACGCCGCCAGCCCGACGGCGTCCGAGACGAGGGTCACCGGATGCGTCTCCGGAGCCGACAGCACCGCGTTCAGCCCGATCGCCAGCGCGACGCCGACCAGCCCCAGCCCGATCTCGACCGGGGACTGGAGCGCGAGCGGAACGCGAGCGACGAGCAGGTCCCGGGTCGCGCCGCCGGCGAACGCCATCGCCAGCCCGACAACGACGATCCCTAGCAGGTCGAACTCCTCGCGGATCGCCTTCGACGACCCGACCAGCGCGAACGCGACTAATCCGACCGTGTTCATCGCGGCGAACGGGTCGCCGAACAGCGCCGCAGCGAGACCTGGACTCACTGCGTTCGGTTACGACCGCGAGACGCATGAGTGTGCCGCAACAGCGACGGGGCGGACCGGAACCGGCGGGACGAACCGACTCTCCGACCGGGGATTATCAGTCCCGGTGTTTTGCGAGACACCTTTTTCAACGGGAGAACCGTGGTTGGAGCTATGGAACCCGAGGACGCCGAGCGTTCGCCCCTCTCGTCCGACGAGACGGCGGGATCGCCGGCGTCCGATCGCTCCCCGTCCGATCGTCCGACTTCGGACCGATCGGCGCCGGAGCGCCCGCCGTCAGAGCTGCCGGTCTCGGTGGGCCGCTACTCGTGGCGCTCGTTCCTCCGCGAGCGCGGCCGCGACGAAGCCGCGGACGAGCTGTACGCCGACATCGGCGAGGAGCCGGTCGTGCCCGCGACCGCCGTCGAGGCCCACCTCGAAGCGGGCGTCGACCGGGTGGTCCGCGCCGCCGGCGTCGACGAGCCGTACGAGGCGGACGGCGACACTCCCGTCCCGGGACACGGGACGCTCGAGGCGGGCACCCTCGTGATCGGTCCCGACCACGTCGTCCTCAGCGGCGCGGCCGTCGTCCCCGCCGGGACCTCGACCGCGGCCGCGGCTCCCGATCCCGAGCGGTCGGCCGACGAGACGGGAGAACTGGACGACGCGGACGGCGGTGACGACGAGAACACGGACGACGCGGACGCGGACGACGCGGACGATTCAGACACAGACGGCGCGGACACGGACGACGCTGATGACGAGGACGACGCGACGGTCGACGACGGCGTAGAGGACGAAAGCGGTCGCGATGCGTCGGACGAGCCCGCGGACCGCCCCGGTATCGCGGTCGACGGCGCGGGCGTCCCCGGGGCCGTGGTCGCCGCGGGCGCCGACGTGGAGTCGGTCCCGCGCCGCGCGCCGACGAGCGAGGAGTGGGACCGGATCGGCGTCGATCCGAGCGAGTTCCTCGGGTTTGACCCCTCGGAGACGGGGTACCGCGTCGGAGCGGCCGCGGCGGTCGGCGACGCCCTCTGGGACCTGTGTTCGGCGCGGTACGACCTCTACTCGGTGCCGGTGCTCAAGGGGTACTACACGTGGGACGACTACCGCGACGAGTACTTCCTCGACGAGGACGGGAACCCGCCGACGGTCGAGAACGAGGAGGGGGAAGAAGAGCCGCTGGAGTTCACGCACGAGGACAAGGTCGAGGCGCTGGGGTTCGACCCCGACCGGACCGAGGAGCTGCTGGGCGCGGGCGGGAGCGCCGCGGCCGAGCTCGCGGAGCTGGTCGACGAGCGCACGGTCGACGTGAACCCCGAAGTCGACGAGGACGCGTTCTTCTCGACGGACGAGGGCGACACCACGCTCGCGAACCGGTACGACCTGGAGAAGGCGGTGCCGATGCCGAAGAAGCGGCACTTCCGCGAGATCGAGCGGTACTGGGTGAACAAGCCGTACGCGTTCGTGATCGTGTTCCGGTCGCGGAAGGAGAACGAGGTGAAGTACTACGCGGTCCAGCCGCACCGGACCGAGATCGAGACCGACTTAGTCGAGTTCCTCACCGGGAAGCTCCGGACCTCGATCAAGTACGCCGACGAGTCGATCGCGGGCGGCGACGAGGCGTTCCGCGAAGGCGTGATCGTCGACGAGACGCTGACGCTGCTCGACCGGTACGACCTCTACGAGCGCGACGACGACGCCCGCGGGGCCGTCGACGACCTCGTGGACGACCTCGCCGACCGCTTCGGCTTCGACCTCACCGAGGGGATCACCGGGCGCATCTCCGAGTCGCTCGGGTACGAGCCGCCGACGGAGTCGACGTCGACGCCCGCGAAGGTGCTCGCCCGGCCCGAGCCGGCGGTGCTTGCCGAGGACCCGGAGACGCTCTCGGAACACCAGGTCGAGAAGCTGCTCTACTACCTCAAGCGGGACTTCATCGGCTACGAGCGCATCGACCCGATCAAGTACGACATCAACGTCGAGGACATCTCCTGTGACGGGTACAACTCCCCCGTCTTCGTCTACCACTCCGACTACGAGCAGATCATCACCAACGTCTACCACGGCACCGACGAGCTCGACGACTTCGTCGTGAAGCTTGCGCAGCGCTCCGGGAAGGGGATCTCGAAGCGGCGCCCGCAGGTGGACGCCACCCTGCCGGACGGCTCCCGCGCACAGCTCACGCTCGGCCGCGAGGTGTCGGACCACGGGACCAACTACACGATCCGGCAGTTCAACGACGTGCCCTTCACCCCGATCGACCTGATCAACTGGAAGACGTTCTCGCTCGACGAGATGGCCTTTCTATGGCTCTCGATCGAGAACCACAAGAGCCTGATCTTCGCGGGGGGCACCGCCTCCGGGAAGACGACGAGCCTGAACGCCGTCTCCCTCTTTATTCCCTCGAACGCGAAGATCGTCTCGATCGAGGACACCCGCGAGGTCGAGCTCCCCCAGCGCAACTGGATCGCCTCCGTCACGCGGCCCTCCTTCTCCGACGACGACAAGGGGGACATCGACGAGTTCGACTTACTGGAGGCCGCGCTCCGCCAGCGCCCCGACTACATCGTCATGGGCGAGATCCGCGGCGAGGAGGGACGGACCGCCTTCCAGGTGATGTCGACCGGCCACACCACCTACACCACGTTCCACGCCGACTCCGTCGGCGAGGTGCTCAAGCGGTTCACCACCGACCCGATCAACGTCTCGAAGACGATGTTCACCGCGCTCGATCTGGTCTCCGTCCAGACCTCCACGCGGGTGCAGGGCAAGAAGGTGCGCCGGAACAAGTCGCTGACCGAGATCAATCACTACGACGCCGAGAACGACGAGATCAACGTCCAAGACGTGTTCCAGTGGCAGGCCGAGACCGACGAATTCCTCCAGATGGGCGACTCGAACACGCTCGAAGACATCATGTTCGACCGCGGGTGGAGCCGCGCGACGCTCGACGAGGAGCTGCGGAAGCGCCGCGTCGTGCTGGCGTACCTCATCGACCGCGGGCTCAACAGCTACGCGCAGGTGGCCGCGACGTTCCAGGCGTTCATCAACGACCCGGAGACGGTGCTCGCGCTGATGGCCAACGAGGAGCTAGAGCGGTCGCTGGAGGACCTCCGCGAGATGGAGTCGGTGCTGATCAACGTCGACCGCGACAAAGAGGAGATGGTGCCGCGGCCGGAGCCGGACGAGGCCGGCCGCGAGGAGGTCGAGCGCATCCTCGCAGAGGCCGAGGACCTGTTTGCGGAGTACCGCGGCCGGATGCCGGACTCCGTCGCCGACGCCCTGCTCGACGTCGCCCCGGCTCGCGACGTGGAGGCGGAGCCGGGCGCCGACCGCGAGGCGCTCGCGCAGGCGGCCGACGAGGCCGCGGCGCTGGACACGAAGATGGACCGGGAGCGCGACGCGGCACCCGCGACGGCCGAGCCCGGCGACGAACGCGCCGACTCGGAACCGCCGAGCGACGGGTTCGGAACCGGACCGGAGTCCGAAAGAGAATTCGCGGACCGGAGCCCGACGGCGGCGGCCGCAGACGACGGGATCGATGAGGTCGACGAGGGGGAGACGGTCGACGAGAGGCAGGCAGTCGACGAGGGGCAGGCGGCCGGTGCGAGCGACACCGCCGGCACCGACGATGCGGACGCCGCCGTCAACGCCGACGCCGACGACGGAATCGACTTCGACGAACCGTTCGACGAGGGGATCGACGTGCTCGATCCGAGCCCGGCCCCGCAGCCCGACGGAACCGACTCCGGGGGGAGGGCGGACGTCGACGGCGGCGCGGTCGACGGCGGAGCGATCGGCACGGACGACGCCGAGATGGTCGACGGGGGCCCGGAAGACGACGCGGACGACGCTATCGAAGCGGGGACGGACGACCCCGCAGAGGGCGCGGACGACCCCGCCGAGGACGACGGCGAAAACGGCGACGACACCGACGACGGCGACATCGACGACTGGGGGTTCGGCTCCGTCGAGTCCCCGGAGGAGCGGTAGTCGCATGATCCGGACGAGGTGGGCGGCGTGAGCCTCGACACCGGCGTCGGCGACGGCTCCGTCGACGGGAACATCCTCGCGGAGCTGTTCTACCCCGTCTTCGAGCTGCTCTTCGACGCCGACGGCGACTTCGTCGGCGACATCGAGCGCAAGCTCGCAGAGGCCCGGATGCCGGACCAGGTGGAGATGTACGTCTCCCGGGCGCTGGGCGTCGGGCTGCTCGTCGGCGGGGCGCTCTGGGCGCTCGGGACGCTGACCGGCTACGGCGTGTTCTCGCTCGGGCTGATCGACCCCGACACGCTCTCGCTCGGCGTGCCCGCGCCGACGCCGGCGGTTCAGGAGTTCCTGCGCTCGCTCGTCGTGCCCGCCGCGGTCCTCGTCAGCGGGCTCGTGTTCGGGTCGATCGGGTTCGCAATCGGGTTCGGCGGCGTGCTCGCGATCCCCTACTCACGGGCGTCGGCGCGAGAGCGCGAGATCAACCTCCTGCTCGCGGACTCGGTGTCGTTCATGTACGCCCTCTCCGTGGGAGGGCTCAACCAGCTGGAGATCCTGCGATCGATGGCGACGGCGGAGGACACCTACGGCGAGGTGTCCCGGGAGTTCCAGAGCATCGTCAACGAGACGGAGTACTTCGGCACCGACTACCGGAACGCGATCCGCCAGCAGTCGCTGGAGACCCCGTCCGACGAGCTCTCGCAGTTCCTCGCGGACATGCTCTCGATCGTCAACTCCGGCGGCGACATGGAGAGCTTCCTGAAGGACAAAAAGGAGAAACACCTCCGCACGTCAAAACAGGAGCGCGAGATGACGCTGGAGACGCTGGAGCTGTTCGGCGAGATGTACATGACGCTCTCGCTTTTCCCCCTCCTCCTCATCATCATCCTCGTCATCATGGGGATGATGGGCGAGGCCGACGACCGCCTGCTGTACGCGACGGTGTACGTCCTCATCCCGCTGACCGGCGCGGGCTTCCTCGTGCTCGTCTCCACCGTCAAGCAGGACGAACCCGGCGACGGCTACCTCCACCCCGACGGGGGAAGCGAGCGGCTGCGGCAGACCAGCCAAGAGGGCCTGCTCCACTTCGGACTGATCGAGGCGTTCGTCGGTCGATTCGGCGTCTTCGACCGGATCCGCGACCGCGAGGGGACGTACAAGACCAAACAGATCGTCGCCGCGCCGCACCTGTTCCTCCGGGACAACCCGCTGTACACGCTCGCGTTGACCGTGCCGGCCGCGCTCGTCATCGTCGGCGTCGCGGTCGCCTCGGGGAACGCGCCGACGACGTTCGACGGGTGGGTGGACCGGCCGGTGTGGTCGACGTTCGTCTGGGTGTACGTCCCCGCGTACCTCGTGATGGGGCCGCTCGCGGTGTTCCACGAGTGGAGCCAGCGGTCCAAGCGGGCGATCACGGGGAAGCTCTCCGAGAGCCTCCGGAAGCTCTCCTCCGCGAACGACACCGGCCAGACCCTGCTCGAATCGGTGCAGACGGTCTCGGAAACGTCGAGCGGGAAGCTCGCCGAGGAGTTCGAGGTGGTCCACGCGAAGGTGAACTACGGGATGAGCCTGCGGGACGCCCTCGTCGAGTTCAACAACAAGTACGCGGTCCCGCGGCTCGCACGGACGGTGAAGCTCATCTCGGAGGCGCAGGAGGCGTCCTCGCAGATCACAGACGTGTTGACCACCGCAGCGCAGGCCTCCGAGAACCAGGACGACATCGATCGCGAGCGCATCTCCCGGACCCGGATGCAGGTGGCGATCATCGTGATGACGTACGTCACCCTGCTGGGCGTGATGGCGATCCTCCAGACGCAGTTCATCGACGTGATGGGCGGGCTCTCCTCGCAGGCCGACAGCGGGGCGGCCGCCGGGGGCGCGGGCGGCGCCGGCTTCGGGGGCGGCGGGGGCGTCGACCCCGAGGTGCTCTCGCTGTTGTTCTTCCACGCCGTGACGCTGCAGGCGATCCTCTCCGGGTTCATCAGCGGCTACATCCGGAGCGCCGACATCGTCTCCGGCGTCAAGTTTGCCGTGGTCCTGATGACGCTCGCGCTGGGGGTGTGGATCTATGTGGGATAGGCGGCTCTCACCGGTCAAGCGCCGGGACCCGACGGTCGCCCGCGCGCAGACCCCGATCGACTTCGCGGTCGGCGCCGGCGTGTTCCTGCTGACGCTCGCGTTCGTGATCGCCTTCGTCCCGACCGTGTTCGATCCGTTCTCCGGGGCGGCGACCGCCTCGCCGGTGGTGAGCGACCGCGTCGCGGCCGGGCTCGCGAGCGACGTGCTGGCCACGTCGCCGACGGAACCGGGGGTGTTGTCGCCCGCGTGCACCGCCGCCTTCTTCGAGGGGAACGCCAGCCTCGCCGCCGATGCCGGCTGTCCCGAGGAGACCGAAGACGACGCCGCGTCGCGGTTCGGCCTCGACGAAGAGGTGCTGGTCGTGGTCCACTCGCTGAACGAGTCGGCGCCGATCGGCAACGCCTCGACGGTGGCGATCGACACCCGCCACGCGAGCCGCGACGTGACCCTGAGCCGGACCACGGACGATCCCGCTGGCCTCGCTCGCCGGGACGTCAGCGTCTCGCAGCGGATCGTCTCGATCCACGGCGACCAGTACCGGCTCACGGTGTGGGTGTGGTGACGATGTCCGGCACAGAGGACCGCGCGCAGGCGCACACCCTGGAGGCGTTCGCCGCCGCAATCTTGATCGTGGTCGGGCTGACGTTCGCGCTGCAGGCGACCGCCGTCACGCCGCTGTCGGCCAGCACGTCGAACCAGCACCTGGAGAACCAGCAGCGCGCCGTCGCCACCGACCTGCTGGAGACCAGCGCCGCGAACGGGGACCTCGAGGACGCCCTGCTCCGGTGGGACCCGGAGAACGAGTCGTTCACCGCCGACGGGAATCCCGACCACTTCGCGCGGGGCGGGCCGCCGAACGGGTTCGGCGAGGCGCTGGACCGGACCTTCGGCGAGCGGCGGATCGCGTTCAACGTCCGCGTCGCGCACGGCGAGCGGAACGAGGAGGTGACGACGATGGTGAACATGGGGTCGCCGAGCGACAACGCCGTGACGGCGACTCGCACCGTCGTGCTCACCGACGACGCGAACCTCACCATGCCCGGGTACGAGAACGCGACGCTGGCGGGGCTGTCAGACGGGAGCGACCCCGGGGAGTTCTACGCCGTCGACGCCGCCGACGGCGCGATCTACGACCGCATGGAGGTGCGCATCGTCGTATGGCAGCTGTGATCGGCGGCGACGGCGCTGACGGCGGCGACGGCTCCGGCGGCGACCGCCGTCCGGCCGACCGTCGCTTCCGGGACGCGGACCGCGGCCAGCTCCTGTTGATATCCGGGCTCGTCGTCGCCGTCTCGCTCGTGGCGCTCGTGGTCCTCCTGAACGCGAGCATCTACAGCGAGAACGTCGCGACCCGGGGCGTCGAGGCCGCCGACGGGGAGGCGCTGGAGGTCCGCGCGGCCGCGGTCGAGGAGACCGGGGCGCTGATCGACGCCACCAACCGGAACGGGACCGCGACCGGCGCGGAGATCGAAGCCGGCGTCGACGAGCTCAACCGGAACCTCTCGGGGCGGTACGCGAGCCGGGGCGGGATCGCGGTCGTCGAGCCCGTCGACACGACGCCGGGGTGGTACCTCTCCGGCCCGGTCAACGACTCGACGACCGCGCCCGACGTCGATCGGATCCGCGCGTTTTCGCTCACGAACGAGAGCGCTCTGCCGTCGACGGACGCGGCGAACGCGAGCAGCGAGGCGTTCGCCGCCGTGTTCAACCGCTCTGCGGCCGGCGGCACCCGCGAGGTGTACCTCTACGAGAACGGGGGAGACGTGGTGGTCGCCGGCGGCGAGAACGGCTCGACGCCGACCGAGCTGTGTCGGTCGGCCGCGACCGGAGACCCCGTCACGCTCGATCTCACCGGCGACCGGCTCGACGGCGAGCCGTGTCCCGGCGTCTGGCCGGCCGACTTGGGCGACGACGAGTACGACATCGAGTTCGAGAACGCCGACGGCGTCGGGGCGGCGGCGACCGCGACCGTGGAGTCGGCCACGGAGCCCGCAAGCGACACCGCGCTGACGGTGCGAGAGGCCGTGTACGACGCGACGATCGACCTCCGCTACCGGACCGCCGACCTCCGGTTCGAGACCACGGTTCGGGTCGCCCCGGGTGAGCCCGATGCGTGATCGGCGGGGTCCCGAGCGCCCGCGGTTCGGCGGCGACGAGCGGGGGGTGAGCACCGCAGTCGGGTACGTGCTGACGCTCGCGATCGGCGCCGTGCTGCTCTCGGGCGTCGTCATCGGGATCGGCGGGGTCGTCGACTCGCAGACCGACCGGGTGGTCAGGGGGGACCTCGAAGTGACCGGGCAGACGGCGGTCGCGAACCTCGAGAGCGCGGACCGCCTCGCGCGGGCGGCGGAGTCGGGACGCCCGGCGGGCGCCGCGCCGGCGAACGTCTCGGTCGCCGTCGACCTCCCGACGCGGCTGGCCGGGCGTCCCTACCGGATCGCGGTCACCAACGCGAGCGTGACGCTGCGGACCGACGACCCGGAGATGGCCGTCGAGATCCCTCACGCGGCGAACGTGACCGTCTCCGAGTCGAACGTTCGGGGCGGTCCGGTCCGGATCCAGTACGACAGCGGGACGGAGACGCTGGAGGTGGCGGAGCGATGAGCGACCGACGCTCTCGGACGGTTTCGATCGGAGGGATCCCCGGCGGCCCTTCCCTCGTGGAGGACGAGCGGGGGGTGAGCGACGTCGTCGGCTACATCCTCGTGTTCTCGCTCATCACGATCACCATCGGCACGGTGTTCGCCGTCGGGATCTCCGGCGTGGAGGACCGGCGGGAGGCCGAGCGCGTCGACAACGTCGAGCGCGCGTTCGAGGTGTTCGACGACAACCTCCGGGACATCCAGCGGTACGGCGATCCAAACCGGGCGACTGAGGTCCGGCTGGCCGGCGGCACCCTCTCGGTCACGGGGGAGACGCGGTTCACCCTCGCGAACACCAGCGATCCCGGCGAGGTCGACAACCGCACCGTCGCCGCGTGGACGTCGAGGCCCCTCGCGTACCGGGACGGCGGGACGACGATCGCGTACGACGCCGGGGCCTTAGTCCGCGGCGACGGGGACGGCTCCGTGATGCTGTCCGAACCCCGCTTCGTCGCCGCGGACGACCGGACGACGATTCCGATCGTCGCGCTCGTTCGCGGCTCCGGCGGCGACAGCGTCGCCGGCGAGGGGACCGTTCAGATCACGACGGTCGAGGACGCGACCACGAACTCGGAGACCGAGCGCTTCGAGGGGGACGGGGAGACGCTGTACCTCTGGGTCGAGACCGAACACCCGGACGCGTGGGGGCGGTACTTCGAGGAGACGGACGGGTTCGGGAACGCGACGCCCGCCGGGACGGAGGGGGTCGCCGTCGCGGAGCTTGGACACTCCGAGACGGTGTACGTCCGCGAGACCGTTCGGATCATCGAACTGCGTCGGTGACCGGGTGCGGACCGATCGAACGGTCGTCTCGGTCGTCTCGGCCACCGTCTGGGGGGTTAGTCGCTCTCGATCGTCACCCGGTGCGTGGAGACGTGGAGGTGGCTCACCACGGGGACCGAATCGCCTTCGAACGGCTGCAGCGTGGCGAGCGACTCGTCGTAGTGGAGGCTGAGGTCGGCGTCGTCGAACTCGAAGCTGGCGGAGGTGAACGACCCCTTGAACGTCATATCGTCTTGGAGTTCCACCCCGCTCGTCGGAGCGTACAACACCCCGGCGAAGTCGATTCCGTCGCCCTGGTCGCCTTCGAAGTAGATGTCCGCCGCGCTCGAATACCACCAGAGGTTCCGGGTCACGTCGCCGTCGGCGGCGATCGTCGCCTGGTCTTCCACGTTGACGGCGCCGGTGTTGTACAGCTCGAACCGGGTGGTATCGTCGGTCGCGATCGCGGCCTCGCCGACGATGCCGACCGGGCCGTCGACGAACAGCTGGTTCCGGTTGTCTTCCACAGTCTCTCCAGGCTCTCCAAGGTCCCCACCCACCGAGCTGATCGCGGCCGTATCTTGCATCGCGAGCTCGTGTTCGACCAAGACGGCGACGTTACCGCCGGCGTTGTCAAACACGACCTCGCTCGACCCGCTCACGTCGAGGTCGCCGCTGATGTGAACGGTCGCGCCGTTTTCGATCCGGAGGGTGCTTCCGTCTGAAACTTCCACGCCGCCGTTGACGTAGGTGTCCTCGTCGATCGTCATCTCCGAGCCGTTGTCGTGTTCGAACCCGTCCCTGAACGCGCCCTCAGACGCGAGGTTCTCGTCGCGGATCCGGTCCATGCGCGCAGTTATCGCCCCGGAGATGGGATCGACGCTCGCTCTTCCGTCCGATTGTATCAGATCGCCGGAAATATTCGTGTTATCTTGCCAGACATCGCTAGTTCTCGACGGGCTGAATGATGGAGCCACGACGTCCCCGCGCACCGTGATCGAGTCCGGATCGCCGCGCCCGCCCCTTGCGTTGAGGTGGAATTTCCCGCTCGTCTGTATCCGAGCTCCGTCTCTTGCGGAGCTCGAATTGTACGAGCCGTCCGACGAGTCGTAGCTGTCGGCGTACAGACTGGTTACCTCACCGAGGGCGAGCTTCGAGCTCGCCGTCGCCGAGACGCTCGTGCTGAGTGTCGGATGGACCGTCTCCGTGCGGAGCGCGACCCGGACCTCGGTCTCCGAGAGCTGCGTGACGTTCGCCGACGTGCGGGTTTCGAAGAAGCGACCCCACGCCTCCGCGTACTCGCTCTCGACGGTGATCGTGACGTTCCCGCCGAGCAGCGGGTTCGAGACGTTCTCCGAGGGGAACAGTCCCTCGGGGTGTTTCGTGTCGCCCGCGACGACCGCGGAGTCGTCGAGCCGCCCGTCCCCGTCGACCGTCACGAGCGGGAGCGTGAGCGTGTCGCCGCGGTAGTGGAACTCCGGCGGGGAGACCATCCACGACCCGTCCCCGTTCGAGCGCCAGACGCCGCCGCCCTGATACGCCACGCGGTCGTCGCCGCGCTCGTAGACGACGGCCCCGAGGGTGACGTTCTCCGTTTGCGTCTCGATGTCGCCGTCCTCGTTTTCCGCCTCCACCTCGATCCGCATCGTCCCCGCCTCGCCGTCGACCCGCACGTCGGCCTCGCGACTGGGGTCGAGCCGGACGCGCTGGCTCGTCGACCCGCCGTGGGCGACGAGGCTCGCCTTCGAGTCCACCTGCGTCATCGACCCCTCGATACGCTCGATGTCGGCGGACGACTGCGCGTCCGCGAGCGCGGTCGACCCCACCCCGACGGTGATCCCGATCGCCGCGATCGTGAGCCCCAGGAGCAGCACGGTCCCGATGACCTCGCTCTGCGCGCGCTCGGGGCTGTTCATGCGGGCACTACGTCCGGAGCGCTGATAAACGTCGACATCCGAATATCGGATCTGAGAGCAGTTTTGCCCCGATGGCGGTCGGCGGTTCGCGCCCCCGAGGGGAAGCGCCGCCGGGCGCACCACTGAAGCCCGCGGCACCGCAACGTCCGGGCATGACCGAGGAGCTCTACCTCGCGGACGACGCGGTGACGACGTTCGAGGCGACCGTCGAGCGCGTCCTCGACGACCGGGTCGTCCTCGACCGGACGCACTTCTACCCGACGTGCGGCGGTCAACCGCACGATACGGGGACCCTCCGGGTCGCGGACGAGAAGGATCATTCGGACGGCGGCGCGGCGGATGACGGGAATGCCGGCCGACGCTGGCGCGTCGTCGACGTACAGAAAAAGGACGCCGTCTACCACACCCTCGAGCCCGCGGGAGGCACGGGGTCCGGAGTCGCCGACGACTCCCCCGCCGAATCGCTCGACGACGCCCCGGCCGGCGACGCCCTCTCCCTCCTCGAACCCGGAACGACCGTCGTTGGCGAGGTCGACGCGGCGCGGCGGCGCGCGCACTCCCGGTATCACACCGCCCAGCATCTGCTTTCGGCGCTGCTCTTGGCGGAGTTCGACGCGAGGACGACGGGGAATCAGCTCTACGACGACCACGCGCACCTCGACGCGGCGTACGAGCGCTTCGACGACGGCGACCTCGCGCGGATCGAGGACCGGCTCAACGAGCTCGTGGGCGACGAGCGCCCCGTGCGTAGCTACACGATGGAGCGCGAGACCGCCGAAGCGACGCTCGACACCGACCGCACGCGGATCGATCTCCTTCCCGACTCGATCGACGAGCTGCGGATCGTCGAGATCGGCGGAACCGGTCCGGACGCCGCCCCCTACGACCGGACCGCCTGCGCCGGAACGCACGTCGCGAACACCGCCGAGATCGGCGAGGTCGTCGTCACCGGTCGAGAGACGAAGGGGGCGGAAGAGGAGCGCGTCCGGTTCGCGCTGGCCGACCACGTCGACGGCGGAGACTGACGGCGGCGGCACGAGGTCGCACTCCTCGGCCCGCGATCCCGCCGCTTATATACGATCCGCGGTTGGTTCCGCCATGAAGTTCTGCGACGAGTGCGGATCGATGATGAAGTCCGGCGAGGGCGAGGACCACTGGGTATGCGACTCCTGCGGCTACGAGATCGGACGCGAGGAGGAGGACGATCAGTGGACCACCGAGTCGCAGGTCGAGTCGGAGATCGTCGACGTGAGCGACGCGGAGGACAAGGGGCTTCCGCAGACGACGGCCCACTGTCCGGAGTGCGGAAACGACCGCGCCTACTGGTACATGCAGCAGATCCGCTCGGCCGACGAGTCCGAGACGCGCTTCTTCGTCTGTACCGAGTGCGAGCACAAGTGGCGCGAAGACGACCACTGAGCGAGCGACCCCGCCGTCGGCCGAGCGCCGGTTCCTTTTAGGGGGCTCGGCGGAGAACGCCGCCCATGGAGCCGCCCGTCGTTCCCAGCGACCGCCTCGAGGGGTGGCAGCGCGTCGACGAGACGACGGAGCGGGCGTTCGCCGCGGGCCCCGTCTCGGTCGACGCGAGCACGGTGCGGTACGAGCGCGCCGCGCGGGAGCCGCCGCGCCCGTTCTGTTTCGCGAGCCGCCTGCGCATCCGCCCGGCGACCGCGCCGAACTCCGGGCTCACCGCGCTCGTCGAGCGACGGGCGCGGTCGGGGTTCCGGGATCGGCTCGCCGAACGCGACATCGAACGGATCGAGCACCGCGGCGACCGGGAGATCGCGATCGACGATCCGAGAGCGTCGCGGGCGACGCTCTCGACGTTTCGCGGGGTCGCCCGCGCAGGTCCCGGAGACGGCCGGGTCCCGATCGAGGCGCTGCTCGCGGTGTGGAGCGCAGACGAGTACCTCCTCGGCGGCGGTGCGTATCCCCTCGACGAGGTGTCGTATCCGGCCGGAGCGGGTCCGGAAGCCGCCCGTCGAGAGCTGCTCGGGATCGTACGCGGAATCGAGTCGCCCGGCGACGGCGGGGGACGTTCGGTGTGACTCACGGCGGCGATCTCGCTCAACCGGACTGCTCGGGAGAGACGCATCCGACGGGACCGTCGAGCCGTTATTCGGCGGGAACGTCTCGGGAGAGGGTCCGACGAGCATAGCGGTCGCGATCGGCAAGATCGAGAGCGCGTTCAGGAGGCTCTCCCGGGGAATCGAAAACTACGTGCGACCCCACGCAGCGCCCGCCACTTGGCGGCGACGAACCCCGCGAGGATGAACGCGAACCCGGCGACGGTCGCGGGCGTCACTTCCTGTCCGAGCACGAGCCAGCCCGCCAGCGCCGCGAACACGGGGATCACGTACTCGATGAAGCTCATCTCGATCGGGCCGAGGTCGTCCAGCAGCGTGAAGTACAGCAGGAAGCCGCCGACGCCGGCGACCGCGGAGAGGTACGCGAGCGCGCCGAGCGCGGACGGCGTCCACGTGGCGGTCGCGAACGATTGCCCGGGGAGCGCGAACACGGCGGCGTGGAGGACGACGGCGCCGGTGGCCATCATCCACGCCTGCGTGGAGAGGAACGGCATCGACGGCGATCGGCTGTGCGTGACGACCGCGGCGACGGCGAACGCGAGCGCGGAGGCGAGCACCAGCGATACGCCGAGGACGCTGTCCGCGAAGTTCGTGGGGTCGGGGTCGGCGATGACGACGACGCCGGCGAACCCGAGCGCGACGCCGACCGCGGTGGCGGTGGTGAACTCCTCGTCGGTGGAGACGAGCCGCGTGAGCGCGGGCGTCACCACGGGGACAAGCCCCAACAGCACGGCGGCGACACCGCCCGTGACGTACTGCTGGCCGGCGAAGAGGAACGCGTGGTGGGCCCCGATAATGAGCGCGCCGCCGACGAGCACGTAGACGTAGTCGTCCCGAGTCCGAGGGCGGACGTCCGCACCGGAGGCGAACACGGCGGCGAACAGCAGCGCGGCGGCGACGTCGAAGCGCACGGCCGCGAACGGCACCGCAGGGAGATCGGCCAAGCCGACGTCCGTCGCCATGAACGCCGTTCCCCAGACGGCACACAGGAGCACGAACCGGCCGGCCGTCCCGTAGCGACTCATTCACGCGGAGGTCGCCGCCAACGGCGAAATATGCGTCGAACCGCCCCGACACTCTGAACGTCAGGACGCGGTTGGCGAGCGCTCCGACGAGGAGCAGTAAGTACACCGTCTTCCCCGAGGCTTTCTCAACGACTATTCTTCGAGGGACCTGCGAATCGCTCGGATCTCGTCACGGACTTGCTGCCACTGCGTCAGATCCCCAGGGATAGCGGATTCCCGACGATTACTCCCGCCGACACCGTCGTCGTTCGATCCCGTTCGATCGACGAGCGCCCGGATTGCACGAGGGTCTTCGATCGCTCGGAACGAGAGGTCCTCTCCGCCAGCGATTTCGAACGTAACTGAGCCGTATCCGAAGATGGACCCCGTGATGTCCTGTCCAAACGAGCTGTTCTGGACGGTTTCGAGGTTCGCCTGAGTGACAGATCGGGACAACACGCCGCATTTCACGTAGAGTGCTTCGTCCGTTATCACGTACTGCACGCCTCGGAGAGCGAAATACTTCCAGACCGGGATCGCAACGCCGAATGGAACGACTGCGAGGAAGATCGGGGCCCCTTGAGTAACACTGACCACGATTCCGGCGACGACGAGGAGAACGCCGATCACGACTGTCGGGAGGATGGTAGTGATCCGCGGGCGGCCGGACCATTCGACCGACTCGTCGGGGTCGAGCGGGATCGCCGGATCGATCGACTCCGTCATGGCTGGCTATCGTTCATCGGCCGACTCTCGATCGGCGGGAGAGTTCCCGGCTCTCTGGTTGCTACTCTCGATCTCGTTCCGGTTGGCGGTGTCCTCGCCGGTCGATCGTTCGCCTGCCCCATCGCCGACGTCGGAGGTCGTAGCCGACGTGGATCCCGTCGTCTCCCGTTGTGCTTCGAGAGTGGAGCGGATCTCCCTGAGTTCGACGAGGATCTCATCGAGTACGTCGCGCTTGGTTTCGCCCGATTCCGTCGTCGGTTCGCCACGACTCCCCTTCACTCGCTTGTTGATGAGCTCCTGAATCTCGCGCGGGTCGGGGACTGACCGGAACTGCATCTCGATACCCGAACCGCCGGCGGTCGAGATATCGACGTTTCCGTAACCGAACCGGGAACCGAAGAAATCCTGGCTGTAAGAGGTGTTCTGCACCTTTCCGAAATCGATGCGCTGGACGTCACGCGAGAGGATTCCCGTTTTCGTGTATAGCCCGTCTGTCGTCACAACGTACTGCGTATTCTCGCGTTGCAGATAGGCCCCGGCGATGATGAACAACCCGATGAGGACGATCGAGAGGGGCAGTCCGACGACGAGCGCCGGGATCAAGCTACTCTCGTGGGGTTTCCCAGACCAAATAATCTCTTCATCCGCGTCAAGAGTTAACCAGTCAGCAGTGTCTGGGTCGAGAGTGGACGACTCGGACATGGGTGGCAGTTTGTCAGATGGCTGTATTAAACTCCCGACGGAGCGAGAACACCGTCGCGATCGTGGCCTCTCGTTTGACTACCCGCCCCGGATCGCAGGTGAGACCATCCGTGAGACGCTCTCAAGTAGCAAATCGTCGGGAACGACGAAAGAGTACGCCTCGTGTGGTGTGGAGATCAGCGCGTGTCTATAAAGCGCGTCGTAGATACGGGAAGCTTCGGGGCCGTACCGAAGTCACAGCTTCCGTGACGACGAGAGACGCCCTCGAACCACTCGGCTCCGAGGCGATTCACGCTGACATTCCTTCGAGCTTCGTCGCAAGTGCCCCGAGTTCATCCGTCTCGTCGATCGCAGCCGACCATCGGTCCGGGAGCTGCGACGCTCCAAATCGCGCGCCGGCGACGGCACCGGCAATCGCGCCGATCGTATCAGCGTCCCCGCCACGGTTCACGGCCGTCGCGATCGCCTCTTCGGCGGTCTCCGCTCGGAGCCCATCGTGGAGCGCCGTCTGTAGCGAATGGACGACGTAGCCTGACGTCTCCAACGTGGCGGGCGTCTCGCCGCGAGCCACCGGTTCGAGCGCCGTCACGAGCTCGTCGGGCACGTCTGAGCCGACGTGATCGAGCGCAGCCTGTAACGGCGCGTCTGCGTCGTCGAGAAGACCCGCGATCGTGAGGTTCAGAACCGCACAGCCGTCGGTACACCGCGGATCGGCGTGCGTGATCTGCGAGGACTGACGGCTCACCTCCGCGAGTCGCTCCCACTCCGTCGAGTACGGGATCGCGAGTGGTGCACACCGCATCACGCTTCCGTTGCCCGCGTTCTGGCCTTCTCGGCTCTGTTCCCAGACGTGTTTTCCCGCTTCGTCCAACGCGTCGCCGCGTTTGAGCCGGCTGAGCGACCTCAACGTCATCCCTCCGATGTCGAACGGTCCGCTGTCGTACCAGTCAACGAACCGGGCCGCGACGTCCGCCGGATCGAACGCCTGCTGATCGACGAGGCTGCGGGCGATACACAGCGCCTGTTCGGTATCGTCGGTGATCGTCCCGGCGGGCTGGTTCCAGGTCCCGTCCCCGACCATCTCGTCGAGGCGACCGTGTTCGGCACTGATCGCCGACGCCGATCTGAACTCGACCGGCCGCCCAAGCGCGTCGCCACACGCCAACCCGAGGAGGACACCGCGTGCTCGGTCCGGATCCATACGTCATCAACGACTACTGCCGCGAAAAATGTAGGGTCGCAGTCACGCGGCGGGGTTCGTTCCTGTACGGGGGTTTCCCGGTATTCCGCCCCTGCTCGATACAGCTCTCAGAGGGTGAAGCGCCGAGAAGTGCGCTGGCCGAGACTCTCGCGAGCGAACGGAGTGAGCGAGGGTACGGGCGGCGATCTCTCTCACTTCGTTCGAGAAATGCGCCGGCCGGGATTTGAACCGGAATCAGACGTGCTCGCTCGCTCCGCTCGCTGCGCGCGACTGATAGGGTTCAAATCGGGTGGCGATTTCTCTCACTTCGTTCGAGAAATGCGCCGGCCGGGATTTGAACCCGGGCCATGAGCTTGGAAGGCTCAGGTCCTACCACTAGACCACCGGCGCGCGTGGATGCGTCCGTCGCTGAACGCGTCTACACGTAGGCCGAACAGTTCTCATAAACGTTCCGTGTTCTCGACGACCGGTCCGGGAAACCCGACGATCGATCGTCCGGTACGGTATTTAAAGACCCACAATATTGAGGGCCGTTACAGCACTCTTAGAACCGTTTTCAGAGGCTTAGAAGCGTTCTGGGTACATATGTGTGTACCCACCCAACGTACACCCGTAAGGTGACGACGATGTCATACCAATCGAGCAATCCCCTGGTCGACGAGGTCGAGTTCGCACTGGACGGCCCGTGGGCGGCGTACTGGATCGCCTTCCTGCGCGTCGTCACCGGCTGGTGGTTCTTCCACGCCGGCATCACGAAGATCATCGAAGACGGGCTCTCGTACACCTACGGGACGATGTACATGCAGGAGATGTCGGGCACGGCGCTCGGCGGCATCCCGGTGTGGATGGGGAACAACCTCGGGTGGCTCATCGAGCCGGGGGTTCCCCTGTTCGAGACGCTGATCGGGCTCGCGCTGATCTTCGGCGCGCTCACCCGGCTGGCGGCGTTCGGCGGGGTGATCTTCATGGTCCTGTTCTGGCTCGGCAACGCCGAGTTCGGACACGGGCTCGTCAACAGCGACCTCATGGGCCTGCTGTTGTTCATGACGGTGATCATGCTCGCGGCGGGTCGGTACTACGGCCTCGACGCGGTCATCGAGAAGCTCGACGTGGTCGAACAGCACCCGAAGCTCCGGTACCTGCTCGGTTAAGAGGTGACATCCAATGACAGACATCATCGACAAGGCGGCGATGGCGCTGAGCGCGGGACTAATGCTGCTCGGGATCGTCGGCATGGGTCTCCTCGAGATCCTCGTCGGCGCGCCGTACAGCCCGGTCCCGCTGACCAACGAGGCGGGCGACGTGATCGCGACCCCGCTGTTCTCGCCGCAGCTCCGGACGGGGGTCGTGCTGGCCGGTATCGCGGTGCTCGGACTGTACGCGGCCTACAAGATCGTGACCCCGCTGGCCGAGGACGCGCGGACCGGTCACGAGACGGTCGCCGACTGAGACGACCCGCGGCTCGGCCGCCGGTAGGCGGTGCGGCTACTTTTCTGCGTTCCCGCCGGACGCGTCGTCGAGCGTCGCGTTCGTCTCGTTCGTCTTGTCCGTCGCCACCGGATCGTCCGCCTCGCGAGCGACGCCCCCGTCGGCGCTCACCGACGGGTCGGTCTCGTCCGCCGCCTCCGCCGCGTCTGCGCCGAATGCGAACGCCGAGTCGTCGGAGTTCGCTTCGGCCTCCGCTTCCGCTTCGATCGCTCTGTCCCCGTCAGCCTCTGCGCCGGCTTCGACCCCCGTGTCAGCCTCGGCTTCGACCGCCGCGGCGGCGTCCGCACCGGTGTCGGCTCCCGCGTCGATTTCGGCGTCCGTCTCGACGCTCCCCTCGAGGTCGTTCCCCTCCTTCTCCACGTCGAACTCGTCGGTCATCCGACGCAGATCGCGTGCGCGCTCCGTCAGGTCGTGCGCCTGCTCGGAGACCTCTCGCAGCGTCACGGCCTGCTCCTCGGCGGTCGACGCGACGGTCGTCGCCTCGGCGGTCGTCTGCTGGCTCACGCCGGCCAGGTCGTCGACGGCGCCGGTGACCTCGCTGACCGACGACGCCTGCGCGTCCATCGCGCCGGAGATCTCCTGGACCCCGTCGTCGGCCTCGGTCACGCGGTCGGCGACCGCCTCTAACGCCTCCTCGGCGTCCTCGACGGTGTCGACCCCGTCACCGACGCCCTCGCGGATCGCGGCCATCTCGGCGACGCTCTCGTCGGTGCGCTCGCGGAGGCCGGAGATGAGCGCCTCCACCTCGGCGGCCGACTCCTGCGTCTCCTCCGCGAGCGACTTCACCTCCTCGGCGACGACCGCGAAGCCGGAGCCGGCCTCGCCCGCGCGGGCGGCCTCGATGGAGGCGTTCAGCGCGAGCAGGTTCGTCTGGTCGGCGATCTCCGAGATCGTCTCGACGATCTCGTCGACCTCCTCCATCTCGGCCTCCAGCCGCTCGACCGTCTCGGCGGCGGACTCCGAGCGCTCCTCGATCGCGTGGAGCTCGTCGACCGCGTCGCCGGTCGCCTCGCGGCCCCGCTCCGTGAGGTCGCTCGCCCGCTGCGAGGTGGTCGCCACCTGTTCGGCGGAGGCGGCCACCTCCTCGACGGTCGCGGACATGTCCTCCATCTCGCCGGCGACGTCGGCGAGCTGCCGGCTCTGGCGTTCCGCGCCCGCCGAGATCTCGTCGACCGCGTCGCTCGTCTCGCGGCCCGCCTCGGCGACCTCGTCGGTGCCGTCCGTCACGGCCTCGCTCTTTGCGGCCACCTCGCCCGCGAACGCGTCGACCTCGGCGATCGTCGCCTCCAGCTCGTCCATCGCGTCGTTGAACCCGTCGGCGATCTCGCGGAGCGCCTCGGGGTCGTCGGGCTCGGCGTCGAGCCGCGCGGTGAGGTCGCCGTCGGCGCACTCTCCCATCGTCGCCCCGAAGGCCGCGGCGCGCTCCTCTAAGGTCCGCGCGAACGCCTCGCTCTCCGCCTTCGCCGCCTCCGCGCGCTCCCGCTGCGTCTCCGCGGACTCGATCTCCTCGCGCAGCGAGTCGCGCATCGTCGAGAACGAGCCGTAGAGGTCGCCGAACTCGTCTCGCCGACTCGTCTCTAAGTCCACGTCGAGGTTCCCGGCCTCCAGCTCGCGCGCCCGGTTCCCGAGGCGGTTCAGCTCGACGACGGTCCCTCGGCCGAGCGTCGCGCCGAGCAGCCCGAGCCCGACGATCGCCACCCCGATAATCAGGAGGAGGTTCCGGCCGATCATCCCGGAGAGGGCGTACGCCTCCGAGAGGGGGACGTGGACCGCGACCGACCAGTCCTCGGAGGGGACCGGCGCGTACGCGACGAAGTACTCGGCCCCGTCGGCGAAGCCGAACGTCGCGGACGCGACGTGGCCCACCGGGTTTTCCTCGTCGAACAGGGCCGTCTGGATGCCGCCGTTGTACCGCTCGCCGGCGATGCCCTCGCGGTCGCTGGCGGCGACCGTCCCGTCCGACTGCACCAGCGTCGTGAACGCGCCGTCGGTCGGCTGCCGGAGGTCCGCGACCACCGGCGCGAGGTCGACCTCCATGACGAGGTAGTCGCGCATCGGCGTCAGCGCGACGTACGCGATCCGGTGTTCGCCCTCGACCTCGTAGGTGGGCGTGGTGAAGACCTGATCCCCGTACAGCAGGTTGTCGTCGAACCACTCCTGGCTCGTGACCGCGGCGCCGGCGTCGGAGTCGTCCTGGCTCGACGCGATCACGGTCCCCTTCTTCGGGTCGACGTGGTGGAGGGCGATCACTTCCTCGGTCGTCCGCGATTTGTGCGAGCTGAGGTACCGCGCCGTCACGTCCGCGTCGCGGGAGAACGCCTCGTTGTCCGCGATGTCCCGCACCGTCGATCGCCGGGCGCTCGTCCAGCCGTCGAGCTCGACGCCGCCGAGCTCCGCGACGGCGGTGTAGTCCTCCTGTGCGGTGGCCTCGAGCTGCTCGGTCGTCTCGGCGTAGGTGACCGCGCCCACCGCGCCGATGGCGGCGACGACCACGAGCACGACGACCGCGAACTTCGCGAGGTAGCTGCGGGTGACCGCGTCGGGACTGATCCGACGCAGAAGTCGATCCAGACGAGTAGAACTCATTACATCGACGCGGTCGTCACTGTCTCTTTAATCCACCTACGTCGGTATCGGACTTGATAATCAGGTGTCCGAAACGGTGACGGTCGCGTAGCAGTTCCCGCTCGACACGTCCACGTCGACGGTTTCGAGGGCGCTCTCGCCGATGTCGGCCTCGAACTCCTCGGGCGAGTAGATGTGATAGTACCGCGGCACCGTCTCGCCGCCCGGGAGGGTCCAGTCGATCGTCGTGTCGAACCCCTCCGCCCGGTCGAACCGGTCGTGCGCCGTGCTCCACGCGCTCACCAGCGCGATCCCGCCCGGCACGAGGACCCGGGCCAGCTCGTCGAGGCTCCGGACCCGCGCCTCGCGCGACGGGAGGTGGTGGATGGTGGCGACGTAGACGGCGAGTCCGACCGCGTCGGTCGCGATCGGCAGGGCCGCGGCGTCGCCGTGGACGAACGACGCGCTCGCGTCGAACCCGTGATCGCGGGCCCGGTCGACCGCCTCGCCGAGGAGCTCGCGGCTGAGGTCGACGCCGACGACCGCGTCAGCGCGCTCCGCGAGCAGCTCCGCGTGGCGCCCGTTGCCGCACCCCAGATCGAGCGCGCGGGCCGCGGCCCGCCTGTCGAGGAACGACTCGACCTCCGGCCACGCGTACTCCCGCGTCTTCGAGAAGTGCGCGGCGATCCGGTCGTACGTCGACCGCGGGTCGCCGGCGGACTGGGGATCCATACCGGGCGGTCGCGCCGGACCGATTTAGCTCCGATGGACTCAGACCATCCCGATGACGAGGAACGTGACGAGCGTCAACACCAAGAGGACGACGACGTGTTTCGCGCCGTCCTTGACCGAGCCCTCGCCCAGCTGCCCGGCGACGAGCCCCGAGCAGACCGCCTGTATCGCGGCGGCGTGGAAGAACAGCTGCTCGTAGGCGCTCGCGTCGATGTCCCCGAGCCCGTCCGTGATCCCCGAGGGGCCGCCCGGCGCCCCGGGGAGGTCGCTCGCGCCGGTTCCGGCGCCGGAGACCGCCGCCTCCTCGATCGCCGGGATGAAGGACACCGACAGCGAGGCGATGATCCCCAGGAAGACGAGGAAGGAGATGTAAATCACGATGAGGTACGTCAACATTACCTGTCGGCGCTCACGGCGGAGCGACCACGTCGCGCGCGCCTCGTCGGCCGCGATCCGGAGCACGGGGCCGATGTCGCCGCTGGCGCGCATGGCGTTGGTGATCAGCGCGACCGCCCGCGAGGTCATCGGCGACCGCACCCGGCGCTCCAGCCGCCGGAGCGCGGTGCCCACGTCGGCGCCCCAGTCGATGTCGCGCCGGGTCCGCTTCAGGTCGTCGCTCAGCGCCTCCAGGTTCGAGTCCGCGACGCGCCGGACGCTCCCGACCACGGAGGTGCCGGCCTCGTTGACGCTGGCGAGCCGGTCGAGGAAGTCGGGGACCGCCGACTCGATCCGCCGGACGCGACGCTTGCGCGCCTCGTAGACGACGGCGTAGCTCGCGAACACGAACGCGGTCGCGGCGACGACCGGCGTCTCGACCTGCGCGACCATCTCGGTCGGCGGTCCGAGCGTGATCGGGAAGGCGGTCGCGAGCAGGCCGACGACCGCGAGGGGGACGGAGAGGAGGAACACCGTCTGCGGCGCGTCGAGCACGCTCTCGACGGGCGAGGCGACCCACCGGCGGAGCGACCGGATCCCGTCGTACGCCCGGAGGCGCTCGCGGCTCGCGGTCCAGCGGCCCTCCGACGACGACCCGCGCGGCGCGCCGCCGTCGGCCTGCATCGGGTCGTCAGCGGGAGCCGCGTGGACCGCGTCGTCCGTGGGTGCGTCGCCGGCGGCGGCCGACCCGGCGTCCGAGCCCCCGTCACCGCCGCCTCCCGACTCGTCCTCGAGCGCCTCCGAGAGGTCGACGGTCTCGGTGCCGCCGACGCCCTGCGTGACGCTGTCGACGTACACCACGAACCCGAACGTCGCCAGCGGCACCCCCAGATACACCACGGCGCGCAACAGCGGCAGGGTGTCCTCCAGCACGAGCCCGATCACGACGAGGATGGTGATGAAAAACAGCGGGCCGGCCACCAGCGCGGTGACGTACGCCTCCGCGAACGTCGACAGCAGTTCGAGGTACTGCTTTTGTTTCGACTCGGCCTCCTCCTGGTACAGCTCGTACTGGTCGCTGAGGAACGTCGAGATGGGCTGACCGGTACCGAGCACGGACGCGAGGTTCTCCGCGAAGTCGGCCAGGTCGTCGCTGGGCGTGCGCCGGGAGGTGCGCTGGAGCGCGGTGAGCGCGTCGGTGCCGAAGGCGTTCATGTCGCGGACCGCCACCGACAGCTCCGTCGCGGCCTCGCCGTACACCGCCTCGTTCTCCGCGAGGGTGTCCATGACGCGCGGGAACGGCATCCCCGACCGCGAGAGCGCGTACATGAACGCGACGGTGCGCGGGAGGGTGGCGTCGACCTCCGCGCCCCGGGCGTGAGCGCGCTGGTCGAGCAGCTCCCACCGCCCGTAGTACGTCCCGATCGCGAGCGCGG
The DNA here is from genome assembly GCF_002286985.1 of Halorubrum salipaludis. Taxonomy (GTDB): domain Archaea; phylum Halobacteriota; class Halobacteria; order Halobacteriales; family Haloferacaceae; genus Halorubrum; species Halorubrum salipaludis. The sequence goes on from NZ_NSKC01000002.1 coordinate 503,020, forward strand.
CGCCGAGGGTAGCCGACGACAGCGTCAACAGGAGGAACAGCTCCGGCAGCCCCAGATCGGTGAGCCGGGTCACGCCGGCGACGAAGCCGAGCGACGCGGGGAGGGTCCCGCGGAGGGCCGCCTCGCTCACGTCGAGCGCCGAGAGGAGCCCGGCGGCGGCGTACACGCCGAGGACGCTGCCGGCGACGCCGAGCACGCCGGAATACAGGAGCGTCTTCGCGGCGTACTCGCGGTGGGTGCCGGCGACGTGGGCGGCGCGCATCCGGTCGCGCTGGCGCTGGCGCCGCGGCCCCTCCTCGGCGACGTAGTCGCCGAAGATCAGCAGCGCGACGCGGGTGACGGCCAGGTCCGCCCCGTCGTCGACCGCGGGCAGCACCAGCGCCAGACAGCACCCGACCGCGGCGAGTAAGGGGAGGTACGCGATCATCCGTCGGTCCGGTCCCCCGGCGGCCCGGAGCGGTCGGACGCCTCGGAGCCGCCGTGCGCGCCGTCGCTCCGCTCCTCGAGCCGGTCCATCACGCGCTCGGAGTCGGCGTAGTACTCGTTGACGAGGGCGGTGAACGCCCGGTAGTCGGTGACGCCGAGCTCGCGGAGCAGTTCGAGGAACCGCTCGCGCCGCCGGATCTCGCGGAGCAGTTCGGAGCGGGACCAGCCGCGCTCGTCGGCGATCTCCTCCATGAGCGACGAGTCGTTCCGGCTGAACTCGTCGGTCTCGGCATCCCACTCGAACGCGGAGGAGTAGTCGAGCTCCCCGGTCCGCTGGTCGATGCCGCCGATCTCGCCGATCGTCTTCGCGCGCCGGACGCGCTGGTCGCCCGAGCGGGTCAGCGTCTGGATCGACAGCATGTCCAGCGACTGGACCATCGCGCGCGGCACGTTGATCGGGTCGTTCTCCAGCCGGTTGATGACCGTCTCGATCGAGTCGGCGTGCATCGTCGAGAAGGTCGTGTGACCCGTGTTCATCGCCTGGAACAGGGTGATCGCCTCCTCCCCGCGGACCTCGCCGACCACGATGTACTCGGGGCGGTGGCGCAGCGCGGACCGCAGCAGGTCGTACATGTCGATGTCGGCGCCCTCGTAGCGGCGCTCGCGGGTGACCGAGGAGAGCCAGTTGTCGTGGTACAGGGAGAGCTCGCGGGTGTCCTCGATGGTGAGCACCTTCGCGCGCGGCGGGACGAACATCGACACCGCGTTCATCGAGGTGGTCTTCCCGGAGGCGGTGCCGCCGGCGAAGATGAGGCTCTTGTTGTGCTCGATACAGAGCCAGAAGTACGCCATCTGCTCGACCGAAAACGTCCCGTATTCGATCAGGTCGATCGGCGTGAACGGGTCCTCGGCGTACTGGCGGATCGTGAACGCGGACCCGCGGGGCGTCACCTCCTCGCCCAAGGCGAGCTCCGCGCGCGACCCGTCGGGGAGGGTCGTTTCCACCATGGGGTCGCCGACGGAGATGTGGCGCCCGGACTGCTGGGCGAGGCGGATCACGTAGTTGTCGAGCGCCGACTTCCCGAACGAGACGTTGGTCTCGATGTCGGTGTAGTCGTCGTGGTACACGAAGATCGGGAGGTCGTAGCCGTCACACGAGATGTCCTCGATGTGGCGGTCGTGAAGCAGTGGGTCGACCTTCCCGTAGCCGCGGAAGTCCCGGTAGAGGTAGTACGAGAGCGCGTGGAACGTGTCCATCCCGACGTCGACGCCGTACCCCTCCAACAGGCTCTCCAACTCCGCCCGCAGGGTCTCTTCGTCGGTCCGCCCGGTGCCCTCGCGGTACAGCAGCGGGTCGCGGATGTCGTCGACCACGCGGTCGAGGAGGTCGCTCTCGAACCGGTCTAAGTCGGGCTCGACCGCGTAGTACCGGTGCTCGCTCTCCGCGTCGTCGTGGGTGATCACGACGTACGCGTACGGCGCGTTCACCCAGTACCGGTCGACCTCGCGCTCGCCGTCGGGGACCGCGAAGCCGGAGAGGGGCCCGTCCTGCCCCGGTCTGAAGGGGCGGACATCGAGGTCGGCCCCCCGGAGCACCTCCCACGTCCGCGAGAGCCGCCGCCGGAGGGCCTCGATGCGGTCTTCGACACCGTCCCCGCGAGCGTCACTCGCCATCGTCGTTACGGAGCCGTATGCGGCGTGGCGGTTTAAAATCCCCCCGGCGATTATCACCGGCGACACCGAGACCGTCCGATTCCCTCGTCGCCGCCCGCCTCGCCCCTCACCGTCCCGCACGCTGACCCGGCGGGCGCCGCGCTACTCGCGGTCCGGCGGCGATCCGCCCGTTACGTTCATACGGGACGACCGCAAAGGACCGCACAGGCAATGCGGCGTGACTACTTCGAGTTGACCGTCGAGGGCGTCGACGATGGCGACCGGCAGGCGACGCCGCTGGTCCGCATCGACTTCCACGGGCCGGACGGGCTCCTCCGCGACCGGCTCTCGGGGACCGACGGGGACCTCTTCGACGCCGACGACATCGACGTGGCGTTCCGGCTCCGCGAGCCCCTCTCGGCCGCGGATGACCCGGAGGGCGTCGTGGGCGTGACGAACCGCTACACCGGGGACTTCGTCCTCGAACTCAACGAGACGGCTACGGACGTACTCCCCTTCATCCACGCCGCGCGCGACTCGGCGGGCGACGAGGACGCCCACTACCGGGTCGAGATCGACGTCGACGGCGAGCGGCTCGTCAGCTACGACAAGGATACCTTCCTCGTGTACGACCACGAGGGGAACCTCCTGCGCAACGAGAGCCTGATCCCGTCCGGCGTCGAGCTGTGACTGCCGGGCGGCCGTCGGTCCCGTTTTCCGCGCACACCAGTCACCCCAGCTCGATCGTTTCGACGTAGCGGAGAAAGGACTCCAGCCCCTCGTTCGGCGTGTAGCGGACCGTTTCGGAGCCTTCGTCGAACTGGATGACACCGGCCTCGTGGAGCTTCGGGAGGTGCTGACGGACGAGTTCGGTCCGGACTTCCTCTCGCGGCGACGCCTCTCGGACCGGCAGGGATCGTTCGATGTCGCAGACGTCTTCCACCAGTCGATCGAGCGGGATCTCCCCTGCCGGACGACTCTTCAAGTAGTACAGCAGCGTGCGCCGGTTCGGGCACGACAACAGGTCCAGTACCGTCTCGAAGGAGTACCGCATCGGGACCGTTTCGGGACGGTCCGACCCCGTCTTCGCCGTTCCGCCGGGCGGCGACACCGTCGAGCGGAACGACGGTCTCGTCGCCGTCTTCTCGCGTTCCGTCGGGATCCAGCCGTCGTCCGGAGTGTGCTCCACCACTGCGTCGTACAGCGGCCGAAGCGTCGCCACCGTCTCCTCGTCGTGCGCATCCGGATCGAGGTGGTGGTGAGCGGTCACGCCGAGCCGCTCGCAGAGGTCGTTGAGGGCGGTGATCAGGCCGATCACCTGCTCGGGCTCGTAGGCGGCGAGCAGCGCCGTCAGCGAGTGGAGACACATGACCGTCGGTTCGGGGGTGTCCTTCCACGCACCGAGCTGGCCGGCGATCACGAGCCCGATATCGTAGAGATTCGCGTTCTCGGGAACCCCGCGCACCGAGATCGGACCCGATTCGGAAGTCGGGAGCTCCCGGTTCGTCATGTTCCGCCGCGCGTCGACGATCGTCGCCCGCGTCGGGAGCTCGCTGCCGGCCTCGCGCTGCCAGAGGGACAGCCGCTCCGCGGGCGACGCCGAGAGGGTAACGCTCACGACGTTGGCCTCGCCGGGCGGCTCGGGAGTCAACAGATCGATACAGGCGCCGTCGTCGGGAGACTCGTGTAACGGAGCGAGAAGCAGTATCGACGACGACCTGCCGATCTGATCACTGAGCGCGCGAGACGGGTGGGTCACGACCGCTTAGTAGAGATTTGCTGACATAACGTTGTTGGTTATATTATATGTTGGTAACACTAATCACCCATGTGAGAGACTGTATCGGCCGATCCGCGTCACGCGTCCCAATCTCGAACGGGAGACGGCCGGCACGACAGAGCGCTGCGCTACAGGCTCACGTTGTCGGCGACGATCCGCACCGAGTCCCCGGGCCGGAGGTCGAACGCGCCGTCGCCGCGCCCGTCGTTCACGTCGCACTCGACGTAGCCGTGACTGCCGACCGTGACGAGCCGGTCGCCCGGATCGACCGCGCCGAACGTCTCGGCGACCGGGGTGAGTTCCCCGTTGATCCGGACCCAGTCGCGGCCGCGGATCAGCTCGCCGGGGACGTTGGTGACGACGTTGCCGAACCGGTCGATCGCGAGCACCTCGCCCTCGACGGCGACCGGGTCGCCCGCGTCGTCGCGCTCGACGCTCGGCTCCGGGAGGACGAGGTCGACCGGATCGGTCGCCGGCGAGAGGTCGTCCATCGCGGAGAGCGCGTCGGAGACCGCCTCGGGGGTCGCCGCTGCCGGGCCGCCGTCGAGGGCCGCCCGGATCCGAGCCGCGGTCGGCGCGAACACGTCGCGGCCGTGGAACGTCTCGCTCGCGGGCTCGTCGACGTCGACGACGAACGCCTCGATCGCCTCGTCGCCGTCATCGTTCCCCTTTCCGCTCTCTCCCCCACTCTCGCCCGCGAGCGCCCGCGCCGGCGGCATCGCGAGCCCGTTGTCCGGGGCGACGAGCACGTGCGAGCCGGCGCGGACGACCAGGGCGTCGCGGTCGGTGCCGACGCCCGGGTCGATCACCGCGCAGTGGACGGCCGGCGGGAACTCCGGGAGCACGAACCGGAGCCAGAAGGCGGCGGCGCGGGGGTCCCCGCGCGGCAGGTCGTGGGCGACGTCGATCAGTTCGGCGTCGGTGTGGCGTCGAATCACTCCCTTCATCGCGGCGGGGTACGGCGAACCGAAGTCTGAGGCGAGCGTGATCATAGGCGATCGGCGGTGCGGCTGGCTCTTAAAAGGCCGGTGGAGCGGGCGGAAGCCGGTCGGTAGTCGTCACGCGTCGGAGGGCGCCTCGGCGTTCGCGTCGGTCTCCGCGATCCGTCGGATGCGCTCGGCGCCGTCGATCTCCTCGATCACGTCGACGACGGCCTCGGGGACCAGCGTTTCCCAGTCGCGGCCGTGGATCATGCGCTCGCGGAGCTCCGTCCCCTCCAGCACGTCGCGGCGGAACATCGGGGAGCCGCGGACCTCGACGCCGGCCTCCTCGAACAGCCGGACGACGAGCGGGTTGTTCGAGTACGCCACGTCGAACCGCGGCGTCATGCTCTGGACGTGGCTCACCCACACGGAGTTGCGGTCCAGGTCCTCGATGGGGACGACGTAGGTGGTGACGTCGAGGTGTTCGACGGCCTTCGTCACCATCATCACGCGTTCGCCCGCCGTGAACGGGTTCCGGGTGGTGTGGGAGTCGCCGGCCGAGCCGATCCCGAGGACGAGCTCGTCGACCTCCCCCGCGATCTCCTCGACCATGTGTCGGTGGCCGTCGTGGAACGGCTGATACCGCCCGATGTAGAACCCGCGCATGAATACACGTAGCGTGAGCCTCGTTTATAAACCTCGTGGGAGGCGTTGGCGGCAGATATCGAGGGATACGGACCGTATCGTGGCCGTTTTCGGAATACTACGCTGGGCGTCTGCGGGGAGAAAGTATATCAGTAGCCGACCCTTCGTTTTCCGTAGCGAAACCCGATTCTATGAGCAACGAAAAGGACGCGAACGACCCGCCGACCGAGGACCCCGAAGAGCCGGAGGAATCCGGCGTCGAGGGCTCGGACCCGACGGGGAACGGCGAGGACGCCCGCGACGACGGCGCCCGCGCGCCGGCGGACGACGGCGTCGACGAGCCCGACCGCGCCGGCGACCCGGCCTCCGAGGAGGAGTCGGTCGCCGACGACCCGGCCGATCCAGACGCGGTCTGGGACGACGGAGTCGTCGTCGACGGACCCGGGCCGGAGGGCGCCGAGACGGGCCCCGAGGAAGCGAACGGCGCCACCCCCGAGGGTGTCACCGAACCGAACGAGGGCGGCGGCATCGACGAGCTGGGTAGCACCGTCGAGGTCGAGGGCGCCGAGATCGAGGAGGACCCCGACGAGGACGACCTGCTGGGCGGCCTCAAGATCGACACCACCGCCGAGCTCGAGATCCCCGACCGGCTCGTCGACCAGGTCATCGGGCAGGAGCACGCCCGCGACGTGATCATCAAGGCGGCCAAGCAGCGCCGCCACGTGATGATGATCGGCTCGCCCGGGACCGGGAAGTCGATGCTGGCGAAGGCGATGTCCGAACTCCTCCCGAAAGAGGAGCTCCAGGACGTGCTCGTCTACCACAACCCCGAGGACGGGAACAAGCCGAAGGTCCGGACCGTCCCCGCGGGGAAGGGGGACCAGATCGTCGAGGCGCACCGCGAGGAGGCGCGCAAGCGCAACCAGATGCGGTCGCTCCTCATGTGGATCATCATCGCCGTCGTGCTGGGCTACGCGCTCATCATCGTCGGCCAGATCCTCGTCGGCATCATCGCGGCGGGGGTCGTCTACCTCGTCTTCCGCTACCTCAACCGCGGCTCCGACGCGATGATCCCGAACCTGCTGGTGAACAACGGCGACACGAAGACGGCGCCGTTCCGCGACGCGACCGGCGCGCACGCCGGCGCGCTGCTCGGCGACGTGCGGCACGACCCGTTCCAGTCCGGCGGGATGGAGACGCCCAGCCACGACCGCGTCGAGGCCGGGGCCATCCACAAGGCGAACAAGGGCGTGCTGTTCATCGACGAGATTAACACGCTCGACATCCGCAGTCAGCAGCACCTCATGACGGCGATCCAGGAGGGCGAGTTCTCGATCACGGGCCAGTCCGAGCGCTCCTCGGGCGCGATGGTCCAGACCGAGCCCGTCCCGACGGATTTCGTCATGATCGCGGCCGGGAACCTCGACGCGATGGAGAACATGCACCCGGCGCTCCGGAGCCGTATCAAGGGGTACGGCTACGAGGTGTACATGGAGGACACCATCGAGGACACCCCGGAGATGCGCCGGAAGTACGTCCGGTTCATCGCCCAGGAGGTCGCGAAGGACGGCCGCCTGCCGGAGTTCACGGCCGAGGCCGTCGAGGAGGTCATCCTCGAGGCCAAGCGCCGCTCCGGCCGGAAGGGCCACCTCACCCTCCTGTTCCGGAACCTCGGCGGGCTCGTCCGCGTCGCCGGCGACATCGCCCGCGGCGAGGACGCCGACCTGACCACCCGCGACCACGTGCTGCAGGCGAAGGGGCGCTCACGCTCCATCGAACAGCAGCTCGCGGACGACTTCATCGAGCGCCGGAAGGACTACGAGCTGCAGGTCTCCGAGGGGTACGTCGTCGGCCGCGTCAACGGGCTCGCCGTGATGGGCGAGGACTCCGGGATCATGCTCCCGGTGATGGCCGAGGTCGCGCCCTCGCAGGGGCCCGGCGAAGTGATCGCCACGGGCCAGCTGAAGGAGATGGCCCAGGAGTCGGTGTCGAACGTCTCCGCGATCATCAAGAAGTTCTCCGACGAGAACATCTCGGAGATGGACATCCACATCCAGTTCGTGCAGGCGGGCCAGCAGGGCGTCGACGGCGACTCGGCGTCCATCACGGTTGCGACCGCGGTCATCTCCGCGTTGGAGGACGTGGGCGTCGACCAGAGCCTCGCGATGACGGGCTCGCTGTCGGTGCGGGGTGACGTGCTCCCCGTCGGCGGCGTCACCCACAAGATCGAGGCGGCCGCGAAGGCCGGCTGCACCCGGGTCATCATCCCGCAGGCGAACGAGCAGGACGTGATGATCGAAGACGAGTACGAGGACATGATCGAGGTCATCCCGGTCTCGCACATCAGCGAGGTCCTCGACATCGCCCTGGAGGGCGAAGCCGAGAAGGACTCGCTCGTCTCCCGGCTCAAGTCGATCACCGGCTCGGCGCTGAAGGAGGGGAGCGTCTCCGGCCCCTCCAGCCCGAGCCCGCAGTAGGGGAGCGGCCCACCCGTTCCGATGCCCGACTGGGCGACCTTCGCGGTCGCGACCGTCGCCCTGACGCTGCTGCTTCTGTTCTTCACCCGTCGCTCTCGACGCACTCTCGAGAGCGCGCGGCTCGTCGATTCGCGGGACGACCTCGCCGACGGCGCGGCCGGTTCGGCGGATACCGGCCGCGACGGTGACGGTAGCGAAGACGCCGACAACGACGGTGACGGCGACCGCGATAGGGACACCGACCGCGACAGCGCCTCTGATCCCCTCCAAGACGACGGCCGACGGGACCGGCCGGTCCTCACGACGCGACTCCTCCTCGCCAACGCGGCGGTCTCGCAGGCGCTCGCGCTGGCGGTCCTCGCCGTGATCGCGTGGCGGACCGCGGTCACGGCGTCGGCGTTCGGGATCGGCAGGACGCACCCGACGCTCGGCGCGGGAGCGTTCGCGTCCCTCGGAAATCTCGGGTTCGTCGCCGTCGGCGTCGGCGCGGGGCTGGCTCTCGCCGCCGGCAGCCTCCTCGCGGTCGCCGTCGCGCACTACGTCGTCAACGCCGCGGAGTTCGTCGTCCACGAGGGACCGGACGCCGCTCGGGCGTGATCGAAGCGAGTGAAGAGCGGCGCCTCCCGCCCCTTTTTATTACGGGAACGCCAACACGCATCGATGATGAGCGGGAAACCGACCGTCGGCGAGTACATGACCCGCGACGTCGAGACCGTGAATCCCGACGAGACCGTGGAGGCGGTCGCGCGGCGGATGGCCGAAAGCGACGGCCACAACGGGTTCCCCGTCACGCAGGGCCGGAGGGTCGAGGGGTTCGTCTCGGCCGCCGACCTCCTGCTCGCCGACCCGGAGGCCCCCGTGTTCACCGTGATGTCCGACGACCTCATCGTGGCGCACCCGGACATGAAGGTGACCGACGCCGCGCGCGTCATCCTCCGCTCCGGGATCCAGCGGCTCCCGGTGGTCGACGACGCCGACAACCTCGTGGGGATCATCTCGAACACGGACGTGGTCCGGTCGCAGATCGAGCGCGCCACCCCGAGCAAGGTGGGGAAGCTGATGCGCACGCTCGAACAGATCCACGGCGTCGGGCTCACCGAGGAGCGCCGCGAGGTGCGGCTCACGGAACTCACGCCCACGCAGGCCCGCGTGTACGCCGACGAGCTGGAGGGCCGCAAGTACGAGTTAGAGCGCGGGCTGGCGGAGCCGCTCGTCGTCATCGACAACGGCGGGACGCTCCACCTCGCCGACGGTCACCACCGCGTGATGGCGGCCCACGAGGCCGGGATCGAGGAGATGGACGCCTACGTGATCGTCCCCGACCGGCCGATCGAGCTCGGCATGGCCAAGACCGCCGAGAAGGAGGGGCTCGACGACATCACCGACATCGAGATCGTCGACTACGCCCGTCACCCCCTCGTCGAGACCACGAAGCGGCTGCAGTAGGGCGGACAACGGTGCGGCCTCGCGGACGCGAAGACGCCGATCGCTCGATCCGATTGACCGGACGCGATCGCGGCGGCAGACTTTTGTCGCCTCGAAAAGAACTAGTAAGCATGAAATCACGAATCAAGGGCGCGCTGTCCCGAGCGAAGTACGCGGCGGTCGGCGCCGCCCTCGGCGCCGCCGTCGGCGGACTGATCAACCGAAACGCGGCGAGCACCGGCGGCGCCCTCGGCGGGCTCGCGGGCGCGACGATCGCGGACCTGCGAAGCGACCCCGACGGCGTCTTCGCGGAGTTCCGGTCCGGGAGCGACGACGAAGGGGACGAGGCCGACGACGCCGGCGCGACGATCGAACTGGCCGACGAGTAGCCCCGCCGGCTCCGCTTTTCACGTCGGCTGCTCCCGTGATCGTTTCGGGAACGCCTATACGACCGGACGGAGTAGCCACGGGTAATGACCGACACCGAAGACGACGCCGAGGCCGGTCCCGGCGCGGGCTGGTTCGCCGGCGGTTCGTCGGACGACCAAGGGGCGCTCCGCGCCCGGATCGCCGACGGCGAGGCCGACGAGCCGCGCGACTGGCCGGGGCTCGCGGTCGACGCCGGCTTCGCCGACTCGCGAGACGACTACTACGACCGCCTGCACGAGGCGTCCGTGGCGGCGACCCGCGAGACGGTCCGCGAGCGCGAGCGCGCCGACGACCAACAGCTCGTCCACGCCGTACGGGCCTTCGACGACTGCGAGCGTACCGCCAACGAGCTCGCCGAACGCGCCGCCGAGTGGGCGGGGAGCCTCTTCGACGACGCCGAGCCGGGGATCGAGGGCGCCCGTGCCGTGGCCGAGCGCGAGCCGGACGGCGAGCTGGAGCGCCGCGCCGTCTCGCTCGCGTCGCGCGTCGCCGATCTCGCCGACGAGCGCGACGCGCTCGCCGAGACAATCGAGCGGACCGCGCCGGCGGTGGCGCCGAACCTCGCCGAGATGGCGGGTCCGGAGCTGGCGGCGCGGCTGATCGCCTTGGCGGGCGGGCTGGAGCCGCTCGCGAAGAAGCCCTCGGGGACCGTGCAGGTGCTCGGCGCGGAGGACGCCCTGTTCGCGCACCTCTCCGGGCGCGCGCCCTCGCCGAAACACGGGATCATCTACACCCACGAGTACGTGCGGAACACGCGTCCCGAGGACCGCGGGTCGGCCGCGCGGGCGCTCGCGGGCAAGCTGACGCTTGCGGCCCGGGTGGACCACTACTCGGGCGAGCGCCGCGAGACGCTCCACGAGGAGCTTCGCGAGCGGATGGCGACGATCCGGGCGCGCGCTGAGGAAGGAAAGGACGACGACGGGAGCGGTGGCGACACCACTGCCGACGCGGAGGGCGACGCATGAGCGACTCAGGGCTACCGGCGGGCGTCGAGCGCCGCGAGATCGACGGGGAGACCCGGCTGGCGACGCGCGGGCCGCCGGTGTACGGCGAGCCGACCGCGGACGGGTGGCGCGCGTGGGACCCCGAGCGGTCGAAGCTCGGCGGGATGTTCGAGCTCGGGTTCGAGACGGGACTGTCCGGCGGCGAGACGGTGTTGTACCTCGGCGCGGCCAGCGGGACGACCGTCAGCCACGTCGCGGACTTCGCGGGGCCGACGTACGCGGTGGAGTTCGCGCCGCGGCCGGCGCGGGACCTCGTCGAGGCGGCCGAGCCCCGCGAGCGGCTGTTCCCGCTTCTGAAGGACGCGCGGACCCCGCGACGCTACGCCCACGTCGTCGAGCGCGACGTGGACGCGATCGTTCAGGACGTGGCGACGCGCGGGCAGGCCGAAGTCGCCGTGCGCAACGCGCGGTTCCTCGCGGACGACGGCCAGCTCCTGCTCGCGATCAAGGCGCGCAGCGAGGACGTGACCGAGGATCCGGAGACGGTGTTCGAGGGCGCGCTCGACCGGCTTCGGGAGGCCTACGAGATTTTGGAGACGCAACGACTCGACCGGTTCCACGAGGACCACCTCGGCGTCGTGGCGACGCCGCGGTAGGGGCAGCGCACGTGGTGGGACTCCTGACGCGTCTCGGCCTTACACCGCCTCGGCTCGATCGTTAATTGCCTCGAATAGCTGGGGTACGAACGCCTCTGCGAGCGGCGACAGCTCGTAGACTCGTGTCTGTCCGTCTCGAAACTTCCCGACGAGACCCGCATCCTCCAGCGTGTTGAGATGGTGGTACAGATCATTTTGACGGCGATCGAGCACGTCCGCGAGCTCGCCGCTCCCGATCTGCCCCTCCTGAGACAGTAAATACAGGAGCGTGAATCTGGTCGGCTCGCCCATCGCTTTGAGTCGCTCCGCCTCACGATCGAGGTCGAGCGCATTGTTGAGTAGCTCTGATTCGACTCGCTCGTACCCCTCTGGACGGGGTTTCGCTACGTCGCTCCGTTCTTCAGCTTCGCCTTCTCGTTCTCTCATACGCTTACGTTGGACGGCATGACGGATATACTTAATCACTGTTAAGAAATTGCTGGACAGTATTGATATACGAAGCGGCGACGACACCCGATACGATGGCAGGTCTCGAGACCTACGGGGGAACGTCGATCCGGGACATCATTGTCGAGTCCGTTCCGTGGGCGGATACCTCCGATGTACTTGTCTTTCTGATGGGGCCGTATCGACTGCTGGACCCGTCGTATCTCTATCCGGACGACGAGTATCCGCTTCCACCGGATCCACTCGCCCCCGAGGGTGACGATACTGCTCCCGATGAGATCCAGGCCACGCTTAGATCGATCTGTCGAGCGGTCTCGGAGGAGACCCAAGCCGCGGTCTTCATCGCCAGCGGAGTCGATATTCCGACGAAACGAGAAGTCACGACCGAAGGGCTCACAGAACCCGGAATGGCGGTGATCGATCAATCGGTCGCGTTTGCGAAGGCAAGCGACGGGAACGCGTTCGTCTTCACAAAATCGGGCCTCACGACTGGGACGGGCGCCGAAGCTGGAGCGGTTCCGGAGTACTTTCGGCTTCGAGAACCCGGCGCACGGCGACGCGATCCGCGGACATTCTGTATCTTTTCTGAAGCGGAACGAGGCAGTGGAAAACGGAAGCCGTACGAACCGAAGTTCAGCAGCGCGTCGATCGATGAGATGGACGACGCCTACAGCTTGCGTTTCCGATATTTCGCAGACCGAAAAGAGCTGGAAGACAAGCTCACTGATTTTATTGAGTCGTACGTAATCCCGACAGTGTAACGAGGCTCGGAGACGGCACTACAGTGTACCGCCCGAGACCCCTCAGGGACCTTCTTCTGCCGGATCGAACAGGTCCTCGATCCGGCAGTCGAAGTGAGCGGCCAGCTCGAAGGCGAGCTCCAGCGAGGGGTCGTAGCGCTCGCGTTCGATCGCGTTGATCGTCTGCCGCGTGACGCCGACGGCGGCGGCGAGGTCGGCCTGGCTCTCGCCGGTCTCGGCGCGCCGCTCGCTGATGTCGTTTCTCATGTCCGGTACTTGTGGTAGAGTATGGACGCGCCGAACACGACGTAGACTGCGAACAGCGTCCACATCGCGCCGTAGAATTCGCCCGGAAGCGCCATGACCCCGGCGTCTTCCAACACAAGGCCACCTGGAGCCCCGAGGATGAAGACGTACGCGAAGACGTTCATCGTGTTCTGGCTGGCCTTGCGCTCGATCGTGTTGTCTCGCTCGTCGTAGAGGGTGACGGGACTGAACCGCTGGACCAGTCCCATGCCGAGGCCGCCGGCCCAGTAGAGGGCGACGCCGATCACGAACCGATCGAGGGCGATGGCGATCCACAGCGCGAGGATGCCGGCGCCGAGCAGTCCGTAGGCGATGCGTTTGTACCGTTTCCGCGTGGAGGGCCGCGTCGTCGCGGGGGTGGTGTGTTCGCTCATGGATGCGCGTAAAGCGAGCGGAGCCGATCCGGAACCGAGTGTAAAGCTCGCTTTACAGTAAAGGAGACTTTACGTTAGCCAATAAATCTATCGCTGAAGATGGTTCTAGGCAGAATTGATGTGAGAACGATTCTATCGCCCGATTCTTCCGGTCTCACCACGTCGGCGGCGAGAAGCCGGCGTCCTCTAAGATCGGTTTCCAGCGCTTCTGGACGGAGAGCCTGGAGACGTCCATCGCGTCGGCGACGGCGGACTGCGAGCGCTCCTGACCGCGGATCAGCGCGGCGGCGTAGAGGCTGGCGGCGGCGGCGACGCGCTTCCCGCGCTCGTCGTCGGGGGCGCGCGATAAGAAGAGGTCCGTCGCCGTCGACAGCGTCTCCTCGTCGAGATCGAGCGTCGCGCACGCGTCGTCGAGCCGATCGATCCACGCCGCGTTATCGACGCGATCGCTCGCGCGGTACATGTCCCCGCGTTAGGCGCACCGGTTTAAAAAGGTCGCGCGGGAGATCGGGCGAGGGCCACTGGCGTGTCGCCCCGGTCGTCGCTCTCAAGTCCGCGCCGCCCGTAGGGCGGGTATGTCGACGCACGCGTGGACCGAATCGGAGGTTCGCGAGCTTCACGACGAGCTGGTGTCGCTGTACGAGCCGGTCGATCGGGTGGCCGAGCACGGCGCCGACCCGACCGCCGAGCCCGGCGAGGGGGTCCGCCAGCTGGTGACGACGATCCTCTCGCAGAACGTCGCCGACGAGAACACGAGCCGCGCCACGGAGGCGCTGTTCGACCGGTACGACGACTTCGCGGCGATCGAGGCGGCCGACCACGACGAGCTGAAAGAGACGATTCGCGTGGCGGGGCTCGCCGACCAGAAGGCCGCCCGGATCCAGCGTGCGCTGGCCGCGATCCGCGAGGAGACCGGCGGCGCATACTCGCTGGCGTTCCTCGACGCGATGGCGACCGACGACGCGAAGGCCTGGCTCACCGAGATCAAGGGCGTGGGGCCGAAGACCGCCAGCGTCGTGTTGAACTTCCACTTCGGGAAGCCGACGATGGCGGTCGACACCCACGTCGAGCGCGTCTCCAAGCGGTTCGGACTGGTGCCGGAGTCGGCGTCGAACCAGGCGGCGCACGACCTGTTGGACGAACAGGTGCCCGACGAGCTGACCTACCCGCTCCACGTGCTGTTGATCCGGCACGGCCGCGAGCACTGTTCGGCCCGCGGCGCCGACTGCGACAACCCCGTGTGTGAAGCGTACTGCGACTGCGAGTTCTGTTCGTAAGCGGGATCGGTGAGGTACATCTTCAACGCCCCAGCTGCTGACTTATAAGCGGTTGACTGCAGATCGACGGTGACGGCCTGCAAAGCCCCAGCCGCTCGGTGGTACGTGATCGACGACGCTGGGGTGAAGACCTCCAAAGCCCCAGCCGCGAGGACTCGCGCGGCTTGCTGTCGTTCGAAAGGCGCGAAGCGCCTTTCGTGATGTCGTCAGAACGCTTTGCGTTCTGACTGCTAGCCAGAAATCGGTGATTTCTGGCGATGACGAGAGAGCAAAGCTCTCTCGAACCACGCGCTTCAGTCGCTCGCTTCGCTCGCTCCTTACAGTGCTTCCGTCGCCGTGCTTCGTCCTCGCGACTGCCCCTTTGAGTCCCGCCCCGCACAGCACCGCACCTCACACCTCCCCAGCCTCGTCGGTGGTCCTCCGCGTTGCTCCGGACCACCGACTCCCTCGCGCGTGCTGTCTCGCGGTCGCCACGGGCGACCGCTCGCAGGCACGCGCCACCGCACTTATACAGATGCGTCGCCGTCGGCGGTTCGTCAGGTTCTTGAGTCGGTTTCGCCTACGCTGGGTCGCGCGCGGGTTGCCGAGCCAGGCCAAAGGCGTAGCGCTTAGGACGCTATCCCGTAGGGGTCCGCCGGTTCGAATCCGGTCCCGCGCATGAGCGACCGAAGTGAGCGAAGAGCAGGAGCGGATTTGCAGCCCAGAGGACGAGCGAAGCGAGTCCTCGTGGTTCGAATCCGGTCCCGCGCATACTGCCTCGATCACACCTGAGAGGCACGTATACGTGCAGAATTCGAATCCGATCCCGCACATTCAGATGAGTGACAAGAACATAGTGAGACCTTTTGCCGGGTATATCGACGCCTGATTTGTAGCATGGGTAACGATTCGTCTCTCGAAGATACCGTAGCCAGACGGAGCGACGTTCTGACGGCCATTGAGGGGGGTCAGCGAACGAAGCGAGACATCGTCGAGTCGATCGACCGATCGCGGTCCACCGTCGACCGCGCAGTGAGGGAGCTCCTGAACGCCGAATGCATCACTCCGCTTCGCCCCGGTACCTCTCGATATCAACTCACGACCGCGGGGCGACTCGCGCTGGAGATGTACCGTAACTATCGGCGCGGGTCGGACACGGTCGAGTCGAACGCGGCACTGCTGAACGCGCTCTCGGCAGACGTCGATATCTCTGAGGACTTCATCACGGACGCCGACGTGTATTCCTTCTCGAAGACGCCAGATCTCGCTCACAACCCGTCGACGGAGCTCGTGGCGGACGCGACGCGGTTCTACGGGACCGCGCCGGTTGCGTTCGACTCCTACTTCGAGTTCCTGAACGGCTGGACGGACCGCGACGGAACCGAACTGGAACTCGTTTTTGACCGCGACCTTCTCGATTCGGTCCTCGAACACTACGACGCCGAGTTCACGGAGCTCAGATCACATTCGGGAGTCGATCTGCTCGTCACGGACGAGTCGTTCTCGCATGCGGTGTGGGTCGTCGAGAACGCTCAGGAAACCCATGCTGGACTCACGATATACGAAGACGGGGCGATGCGCGCGAACCTCCTGGCGTCCTCCGACCGGGCAGTCCTCTGGGCGGAACAGGAGTACCAGCGGTACAGAGACGCCGCGACCCCGATCGGGACAGGCGACTGAGGTTCGCGTCCGAGCCTGCGCAGACGGCTTCTTCGAGCGGGTTCGCGATCTCGCAGACCGATCACGGCGAACTGCTGTCAATCCTTGCCGGTGACGGAGTTCCCGCACAAACGCGGCCGCTATCGGGGAACCCCGACAGGGTTGGCCGTGGCGGACCGGATTAAGGCCGTACGGGGAGACGAGCGCGTATGGACACGGAATTCGCCTATTGGGTGCCGAACGTCAGCGGCGGGCTGGTCGTCTCGGACTGGGACACGGAGACGGACTGGACGTACGACTACAACCTCGACCTCGCTCGGCTCGCCGAGTCGGTCGGGTTCGACTACGCGCTCGCACAGGCGCGCTTCTTCGGCAGCTACGGGGCGGACAAACAGCTGGAGGCGCTGTCGATCGCCAACGCGCTCGCGGCACAGACGGACGAGCTCCACGTGATCGGCGCGGTCCACCCCGGGCTGTGGGAGCCCGGTCCGCTGGCGAACTTCATCTCGACCGCCGACCGCATCAGCAACGGGCGATTTTCGATCAACGTCGTCTCCGGCTGGTTCAAAGGCGAGTTCACCGGCTTCGGCCAGCCGTGGCTCGAACACGACGAGCGGTACGCCCGCTCGTCGGAGTTCATCGAGGTGCTGAAAGCGCTGTGGACCGAGGACCGCGCGACCTACGACGGTCGCTTTTACACCATCGGCAAGGACATCGACGGCTTCGAGGGCGCGCCCTTAGAGCCCAAGCCGGTCCAGGATCCGTACCCGAAGGTGTTCCAGGGCGGGAACTCGCAGGCGGCCCGGGAGATGGCCGCGAAACACTCCGACGTGCTCTTCATCAACGGCGGGAGCCTCCAGGAGATCCGCGCCGTCATCGACGACGTCGAGGCGTACGCCGAGGAGTTCGGCACGGAGCCGCCGCGGTTCGCCGCGAACGCGTTCGTCATCCAGCGCGACACCGAAGAAGAGTCCAAGGAGGTGCTCGAGGGGATCATCGAAAACGCCACCGACGAGGCGGTCGACGCGTTCAAAGAGCAGGTGAAACAGGCCGGCCAGTCGTCGGACGAGGGCGAGGGGATGTGGGCCGACTCCGACTTCGAGGACCTGGTCCAGTACAACGACGGCTTCAAGACCGGACTCATCGGGACCGACGAGCAGATCGTCGAGCGGATCCGGAAGCTGGACGCGATCGGGATCGACATCGTCCTCGCGGGCTTCCTCGACTTCGAAGAAGAGCTCGAACGGTTCGGCGAGACGATCATCCCCGCGATCGACGAGGCCGACCCCCTCGACCCGGACGAGGTCGACGCAGTCGACGAGATCGAGGAAGTCGGCGGCGCGAAGGTGGCCCGATAGATGTCCGACCAGACGCTCCTCGGGATCGTCGGCAGCGTCTCCGCCGACTCCCGGACGCGGACCGCGGTCGAAGTCGCGCTAGACGCGGCGGCCGCCGAGCACGGCGTCGACACCGAAATCCTCCACCTCGCAGAGTACGACCTCGACACCGCTGACGGCCGCGGCATCGACAACTACGAGGTCGACACCGCCGAGGCGCTCGAGTTGATCGTCGAGGCCGACGCCTACGTCGTCGGCACGCCCGTCTACCGCGGCTCGTACTCGGGCGCGCTCAAGAACCTCCTCGACATGGTGCCGCGGGGCCAGTGGCAGGGCGACGTGGCCCCCTTCGAGAACGCGGCGGTCGGGCTCGTCGCGACCGGCGCGACCGACCACCACTTCCTCGCGGTCGACCAGGAGCTTCGTCCCGTCTTCGCGTTCTTCGGCGCGCACACGGTCGGCGGCGCGACGTACGCGAACGGCGACCAGTTCGACGACGGAGAGATAACTGACACGGACCTCCACGACCGCCTCGAACTGCTCGGCGAGGCCACGATCGAGCTGTCGGCAGCGATCGACGACGCCGACGCGCTCGGCGAGATCGGGCCGGCGATTTAGCTCGCGCGTCCTGAGGAATCTGTTCGGCGGAAAAACGGTTGGGCTTCAGGAAATCACGGAGAAAGCCAACGGCTCCAGCCGTGAGGGATGTCAAATGAGGCGGAATCCCCAGGGTCACTCAGAGGACGAATCTGACCAGAGTGTTTCGATGCGCTGATCGATCGCTTCGAACACAGTCGAGTAAACGTCCAGTGGATGCAGGGAAGAAAGTTCGAGGTTCGAGACTTCCACGCCCGTCGGCGGTTCGTGGAAGTGTACCCGAGCGTTGTGCGTGTTCGGGTGTCGGTCCCAGCGACACTCCCACTGATCTGTACCGCGCACTTCGCGGTAGTGTATCGAGAAATCGCCCGTCGTGAACCACCGGATATCGATCTGCGCCGCGGTCTCCGAACCGGGGTATCGTTCGGTATCAAGCGTCCCGCGAAGGAGCTGCGGTTCATGCGAGTCCGGTTCGAACTCCGCCACAGCGACCAGCGGATCTGACGCCAGCTGTCGCTCGAGCAAGCGCAACGTCTGGCGATCGGGCGGGCCAGTCGATCCGGACGCCGGATCCCCCGAAGAAGGGTCCATCGCTAGGCGGGAATCAGGTGGCCGTCGTTTTCCGAGAGCTGACGGGCGAGTTCGTAGAGTCGGATGTCTCGAATCACGCCCTTCCACTCGCTTACCGCCCGCATTCGGTCGTGGATCGTCTCGTGGTCAGCCGCCTCGAAGACGGTGACGGTGTTCGGATCGGTGGCCCCGAATCGGTCCTCGTATTCCGATCGTCGTTCTTCGAGCGTTGCGACCCGGGAGAGGATCTCGTCGACGGAGAGATCGGCGGCGATCCGGCTCGCGTCCTGCCATTCGAGATATCCGTCGTCTCGTTCGTACGTCGCGGGGCGATTCTCCCGATTCGCGCGAGCGATACCCATCTCTGCCAGTCGGTCGAGGTGCTTTTTCGCGGCGTTCGGAGAGCAGTCCGCGAGCTCTGCGATCTCAGTGTACGCCGTCGCCGACGTGATCCCGAGCACCACGTCGTAGACGCGCCCGAACGTGTCTGATCCCGCCTGCCACCGAGGCCGTTCGGTCCCGGATTCCGGCGTCGGATCGAACTCGGTCATACCGTCGGATACGCATCGACTATCAATATACCTTTGCGTTACTCATATATTTGAGTCTCGCGAGCCGAGACGGCCAGTCAGCGCCCCCGAGCCCGTCTCGTTACTCCTCGTCCTCGGCCGACACCCGCACCACCTGCTTGCCGATGTTGTCGCCGGCGAAGAGCCCGAGGAAGGCGTCGGGGGCGTTCTCTAACCCCTCCACGACCGTCTCGCGGTGTTTCAGCTCGCCGCTCGCGACCCACCGCCCCAGTCGCTCGCTCGCCTCACCGAACCGGGTCGCGAAGTCGGCGATGAGCAGCCCCTGGATCCGCGCTCGCACGGGGATGATCTGCGGGAGCTTCCGCGGTCCGGTCGGGACTCCCTCGTCGTTGTAGTGGGCGATCTGTCCGCAGACCGCGACCCGCGCGTCGAGGTTTAGCTTCGTGAACACGGCGTCCGTGATGGGGCCGCCGACGTTGTCGAAGTACACGTCCACGCCGTCGGGCGCGGCCTCGTCGAGCGCGGCGCGGTAGTCGTCGGTCGTCTTGTAGTTGATCGCGGCGTCGAAGCCGAGGTCGTCGGTGAGCCAGTCGGTCTTCTCGTCGGAGCCGGCGAACCCGACCACGCGACAGCCGTTGCGCTTCGCGATCTGGCCGACGACCGAGCCGACCGCGCCCGCGGCCCCGGAGACGACGACGGTGTCGCCGGGCTTGGGCTCGCCGACCTCTAACAGTCCGAAGTAGGCGGTCCGGCCGGGCATCCCGAGCACGCCGAGGTACGCCGCCGGATCGGCGACCGTCGGGTCGACCGGCGCGACGTCGTCGGCGTCGAGGGTCGCGTAGTCGGCCCACCGGCCCTCGCCCGTCACGAGGTCGCCGGCGCCGTACGCGTCGCTCTCGCTTTCGACCACTTCGCCGACGATCCCACCCTTGAGCGCGTCGCCCACGTCCCACGGCTCCGCGTAGGACTCGGCGTCGCGCATCCGGCCGCGCATGTACGGGTCGACCGAGAGGAACCGGGTGCGAACGAGGAGTTCGCCGGGCGCGGGGGAGGGAACGTCCGTCTCGTGCAGTTCGAAACAGTCCTGATCGGGCTCGCCGTCGGGTCGCTCGGCGAGCAGCCACTCGCGGTTGGTGTTCGTCACGGTCGCCGTAGGCGAAGGCGACCCAAGTGGGTTTGGACGCCAGCAGCGAACGGGGTCGACATAGACGATATCCGGGCAAGAAGTTCCGAGACGGGGAATCGGAGCGAGCCGCTCCGGAAGTCGGCTCCACGAAGGACTAGGACGAGGTCGGAATGCGCCTCTAAGAACGGTCCTATCGAACCGGACTCACTTCACCGGTCTCGGAACTCCACGGTGTAGCCGTTGTCGCGAAGCGCTTCGACGAGGTCGTCATCGGGCTCGATCTTGAACTCGTGGAACGAGTTGGAGGGTCTGTCCGTCGAGTACAGCTCCGAGTCGATGTTGTCGGGGATCTCGTTTTGATGAGTGTTCTCTTGTACAACGACCGGTTGGCTGGGAACGCGTTTGGAACCGTCGTCTGCTGTCATTAGAGCTATCGTCTCTTAGGGGGATTCAAGGAAAAGCTTCGCGCTTCAGCGCAAGCGGCGACACTGATCGAACTGCGGAACCCTATCGAGACCCCGTCGGTGGCGCTGTGCGCTCTCGCCGGCGTGATCCCAAGGCTATTCACTGCGTTCCCCGTGGTCACACACGTGGATCACAATTCCGTCCGAGAGACGTGGGAAAACCGGGCGGGAGAGTACTCGCCCGCGTACTACGCGCATCACGGCCCCAACGAAACGAGCCGGGTGATCTGTGAGATTCTCAGCGGATCCCTCCCCCGTGACGCGTCCGTCCTCGAGCTCGGCTGCGGGTCCGGCCGCCATCTCGCACATCTCGCCGACAACGGCTTCGAGGACCTCTCGGGCGTCGACATCAACCCCGAGGCGTTCGACACGATGCGGGAGACCTATCCCGCGCTCGCCGCCGAGGGCACGTTTCACTGCGGCCCGATCGAAGAGGTCATCGAGGAGTTCGACGACGGGCAGTTCGACGCTGTCTACTCGGTCGAAACGCTCCAGCACCTGCACCCCGACGTGGAGTGGGTCTTCGAGGAGGTGGCCCGAATCACCGACAGCGTCCTCGTCACGGCGGAGATCGAGCGGCCGGTACGTGACTCGGCCCCGTCCGACGCGGACGTGAACTACGTCGACGACGACACCCCTCTCTACTACCGAGACTGGAACAGCATTTTCACCTCGCTGGGGCTCGTCGAGATCGACGTCGTCCACGGCGACCGAGACACCACGCGGACCTTTCGCGTCTCCGATTAACTGCTCGTCTCAGTGTCGCCTAGCGGGATCACCAGGCGATCGTCGCTCCGCTCGACCTCGGTGTCGAACGCCGCGGACCGCTCGGTGATGGTGTCGCGTACCCACTCCGCAACCTCGTCGTCCGCGAGCGTCGCCGCCTCGTCGGCGATCTCGATCGGGACGACTTCGAGCGCCTCGAGGTCGCCGTCGCGCACGGCGAGTTCGAAGAGCGCGCTCCGCTTGTTGCGGACGCCCTCGCGGTCGGCGTAGCTGATGTAGTCGTCGACGAAGTCGGCTGCGTCGTAGATTATCGGGCGCCCCTCGTACACTTCGACGCCCTGGAGGACGTGCGCGCTGTGGCCGTGGACCACGTCGACCCCCTGGTCGATCAGCCACCGACCGAACCGCTCGTGGACCCCGCAGGGCTCGGTCTCCCAGTTCGGTCCCCAGTGGAGCGAGGCGACGACGAGGTCTGGATCGTGGGCCGCCGCGCTGTCCAAGATCCCCTCGACGAGCGTGCGCGTCGTGGGCGCGGCGGGATCGAGCGTCGCGAACGCGGTTCCGGGGTCCGAGTCTCCCGCGGCGAACTCTTCGGCCTGATCCGTAAGTCCGAACGCCGCGACCGTCAGGTCGCCCGCCTCAAAGACGGCCGGTTCGAGCGCGGCCTCCCGATCCGTGCCGGCGCCGGCGTGCGCGATCCCCGCGTCACTCAGGTGCGAGTCGGTGTCCCAGAGTGCGCGCTCCCCGTAGTCGAGGACGTGGTTGTTCGCGAGCGAGACGAACGAGGCGCCCGCGGCCTCCAAGGCCGGCACGGCGAACTCTGGGTCCGACCGGAAGTAGTATCCCTTGTCCGGCCACTTCGTGCCGCGATCGGAGACGCAACACTCCAGGTTCCCGACCAGTCCGTCGAGTGCTTCGAGGCGCGAGAGCGTCGAGCCCCAGACGTTTTCGGGCTCGTCGTCGCCGGCCCACCGCTCGTTGACGCTCCGACCCAACATGAGATCGCCCACGAACCCAATCCGGGTCGCGTCGTATTCGGTATCGTCGCCTGCGTCGTCCGAACCGGCGCCGTCGCTCGAACCGGTACCCTCGTCGACCCCGTCAGGGTTCCCATCGCCCGAGTTCGGTGTCGTACCGGAACACCCGGCGAGTCCGACCAGTCCAGCGACGCCCGTTGTCAGCAGGGTTCGACGCATTCGCATTGTGCAGTGGTTCGGCGAGTGCCGATTTGAAGCCTGCGCCACTCACGGTCCGGACGGCTTCATCTGATGAGTAACAATGTGCGGAAAACCAACATCTATTCATGAGTCGACCCAACGCATGGGTATTGGGATCTCTTGTCTCTATTGAGAGCGGGTATCTTTTCCCCCATGCTGAGCCCACTCCGCATCGATTGCCTCATCATCGGTCAATCCCTTCCCACCGCACTATTTTTGACGAACAGATCGACATGACTCGGGTCACCGTCTCTGGTTAAACTCCTTCCAAGCGTATCTTCCCACGGCCCAAACCGGTCGTACTAGGTTCGAACAGTATATTCGCCGTGGTCACGAACTCTCGCCGTCGTTGGCCGCTCACCAAGCTTGTTGCGCCGGCGGCGGAGATCGGCGAGGCAGTTCGTCAGCCGTCACACCTGTGGTGGTGGTTCAAACCTGACGTTGATCAGTGTTTTCTGCCATGACCCGAATCGGTTTCTGTCGGTGGGCAGCCTGTGCATCCCGCGTTCTTTGATGTCTGTTGTTGTCGGCTGCTCGCCGTCTGTTTCACCGGCGAGTCAGAGAAGATCGGCGCAGAGTCTAGGTAGGTGACTTCTCTTGCTGTGAGAGTATGAATGACGCCCTGCAAAAGGCGATTCACGTGATGGTACGGTTAGTGTCCCGAAGATCGTCTTGGAACATCTCCGCTGAGGGTTGCCCGACCCAAACCATCACGCTGAGATCGCCTTACAGGTGCGTGCCGAAGCATCCGATAGCGAACGTTGGTACGTCAAACACTTACGGGTGCTTCAGCATGATTCGATACATGTTTCTACCGGATATACTTATCTCTTGGTTCAGTATTTGTTTCGATATTGATGAGAGAGATGTGGGTGAACCGGAAACCACGAACGCAATGGTGAACTCACCCCGGGTCAAGCCCCGGGGGAGTCGCCTTGCACCCCCTGTACACAATACTTGAGCGGTGACGAGTCCGATACCGTCTGTTAACCCCGGAGTATCCCTTAATTCAGGCGATGGGAGATACATCCGGATCATCTGTGAGCAAAGCCGCACAGCGACCGAGTGGGACCGAGGAAGTGATCGCACATACAGCAGATTCGACCGACAATAGTGAATCGCCTGCGGCGTACGGGTGACTCTCTTCGCTGCCGGACTGTCCACGCTGCCGGTACGAAACTTCACGGATATTGATGAGTTGGATCGCGTACGCAGACGCCCAAGGGCGTACCGCGGGCGGACGCGCTTGTGCCGGCGGCCAGCGGCCTCCTGTTGGGCGGGAACCTCGGTATCGGTGCCTGGAAGCGCCCGCAACTATCCGCTGGCAGCGTTACAGCGTTTTTCCTCGGTGTAACGCCGATGATGCACAACGTCTGGGCGGTCGACGACGAGTCACGCGATCAAGCACTTACCTCGTTCCTACAGAACGTGACACTATTTGGTGCGGCGATCGTATTCCTCTCTCGGGCCGGCGACGACGAGTGATCCAGTCGGCGAGAAACGTAGTTCATTGGGACGTTGTCAGTTTCTTTCCTCGCTACGTGACTACTCGTTCATGGGAGGCAGCAGTAAGCAGCCACAGGAACAGCCACACAAACAAAAACGCAAAGAGAAGTCCAGTCGGTAACAGTGATTGGAGCGGACGTGCAATATCGGCTAACATCGGAAGCGAGAGTAAAAAGACGATCCCGGCCGCGACGCCTCCAACCAGACACTCGAGGAGCCGCCAGACTGCACTCTCACGCGACTCGATCTCACGGGTCGAGTGATGATGCGACTCTGCCTCCGCATTGGTTGGTGTGGTCATACATACCACTCAATTAGTTATTCATATTCGATCATTAATAATTTGTTGGTGGGATGCGACCCAAGATGAACGCACGCTCACCAGTAGACTGGCAGAACTAGGAGAATCAGTGTCTTTGGCCGGGAAGAAAGCAGTATACATGAAGATCGTCCTGCTTCAGCCAGAGGCTAGCGGCATCTCAAGACAATCTGGAGCACCAAACCGGCCCGAATAGCGGCGCAGACAGTCCCTATGCCCTCAACGGTTCCGACCAGATCTGGTATGGCCACCGTGACTGGAAACCAATCTACCACGAGGAGGTCACACATCTGTGCGTCTGACGTATCTTCATACGTGTCGAGTCCATGTATTCCGATAACCATATGGATAACATGATTTGCGTCGCCGCCGCGATCGCCGGACAACAGTCGCGCGCACATCTCTCTGCTGAGTCTTCATGGGGGCTCAACCGATGAAGCTCGCTACGATCGGTGTCGGAAACGCTGGAAGCAAACTCATCGATCAGATGATCGAGTTTGAGGTCGAGACCGGACGGAACCTCTGTCGGCACGCTCTCATCATCAACACGGCGCGGACGGACCTCGCAAAACCGGAGAACATCCCCGAGGACCGTCGCGTTCTCATGGGTGACACACACCGGAAGGCTCGCGGCCACGGTGTCGGTGGTGACGCCGAGATCGGTGCCGAAGTTGCGAAAACTGATATCGACGAGATCCGCCGCGTCTTCGACGACGTCGAGATCCACGAGGTTGACGCAGTACTTGTCGCAGCCGGACTCGGTGGTGGCACTGGTAGCGGTGCCGCACCGGTTGTTATCGACGAAATCCAGAAGATGTACGACGAGCCGGTGTACGGCCTCGGTGTGCTCCCTGGCAAATACGAGGGCGGACGCCCCGCACTTAATGCCGCTCGCTCGCTCCAGTCATTTGTCAACAAGGTAGATAATTTCATCGCCTTCGATAACGACGCCTGGCGCTCACGTGGCCAGACGATAGAGCAGGGCTACGAGGAGATGAATGAGGAACTTGCGACCCGAATTGTTACCCTGCTGGCGGCTGGTGAAGTTGACGAGTCTGAGGTGGGCGAGAACGCGATGGACTCGAGCGACATCATGCGTACCTTGGATACGGGCGGAGTGTCCTCAATTGGCTACGCTTCGACTGAGCTCGCGCCCGCAAAACAGGGCCTACTATCGAAATTCAATGACGAAGATCAATCTGAAGACGAATCTACTGACGCTGCCAAAATCAAGGGACTCGTTCGTCGGGCGGTTAATTCTCGATTGACTGTCCCCTGTGAAGTGTCGAGCGCAGACCGTGCGCTCATCGTCTTTGCGGGGCCGCCGGAAGCCATCTCTCGAAAAGGAGTTGAGTCTGCTCGTGAGTGGCTTGAATCAGCGGCTGACACGGTTGACGTTCTCGCAGGCGACGACCCAAGACCTGGATCGTCGACGCTTGCGGCAGTGGTACTTCTTTCGAACGTCACAGAGACTCCTCGGATTGATGAGATACAGAATCAGGCAGTCGATGCACAGAACAAGATCAGAGAACAGGACGCAGTCCGGGAAGAAGAGATCCAGTCGTTGATCACCGACGACGACAATGATCTGGACCCGATTGTCTGAGGCTGCGGCTCGCGTGTCTCCCGCCGCGCCCAGAACCCGTTACTGGGTTCTCCTCGGCAGCTGTTCTCCACGTACCGATCGACGTCTGTGTGTTGGCTGTCATCGGTCCTTGCTGGTGAGCTCATGAAGCTGGCGCTCGTTGGTGTCGGGGACGCAGGCACTCGAATCGTCGATCGCTTCGTAAGTCGCGAGCAGGCAACGGGACGGTCGATCACTACGGGGAACATCCTCGTGTTTAACACCGACGACAGGGTCTTCGAAGACACGAGGACGATTCCCGAAGAGCGACGGGTCTTACTCGGCGACACCCACTCTGCCGTCAAGCGTCGACCGGACTCTGCGGACGTGTCGGCGTCTGCCGAAGGCAAGGGTGGCGACGCTGATCGTGTCCACACAGGAACACACGCGGACACGATTGATTCCTACGGTGTCGGCGGCGACCCCGATGTTGGTGCTACGGTTGCCGAGGCAGACCTACCAGAGATCCGTCGTGCGCTCGATCAGATTGATGAAACTGAGGTGGCCGCTACGATGCTGGTTGCTGGGCTTGGTGGCGGCACGGGTAGTGGAGTGGGAAGTGTTCTACTTGAGGAACTCAATGCAATCTACGAGACGCCTGTGTACGTTCTCGGTGCGTTGCCATCAACGACGGAACCGGACCGGCGGGCTCTCACCGCGGCCCGTGGGATCCGAACGCTCGTACCGCTCGCGGACGCCACCTTCTTAGTTGATAACGAGGCGTGGCGGCACGGCACTGACTCGGTTGCGGCACGCCATAACAACATAAATGAGGCCATCGTCACTCGCCTGTTAGCGCTCTTCGGTGCTGGTGAGCGCGACCCAGAGGCCATCTCAGAGATGCGTGTCGACTCGGCCGATCTCAGCCGGACACTCGAAGTCGGCGGTGTCGCAACCATCGGCTACGCGACTCACGAGCTCGACCGCGACGACAACGACCTGTTCGCGCGGCTGCTCCAGCTACTCGGCCTCTCGAATGACACAGACGATGGCGGTGTTGACGCTGCGACCATCAAGCGACTGATACGGCAAGCGCTCGAATCGAAGCTAACCCTCCCATGTGCGGTCACTTCTGCCGATCGGGTCTTGCTGATCCTCTCCGGCCCACCTGACACTATCTCGCGGAAGGGATTCGAGACTGGCCGGTACCTCCTCGAGGAGGAGACGACAACAGTAGAAGTACTGGCTGGCGATGAACCGGTTTCCGGTGCGACAGAAATTACAGCGACGGTCGTTCTTTCGAACGTCACGGACATCCCCCGGATCGATGAGATACAGCGACAGGCAGTTTCCATGCACTCTCTGTCGACTACGGATGATCACGATACAGCGGGCGGCAGCGACAGCGATCTCGGTGACGACGAGCGTGAAGACGAAGTCGATCCCGATCGTGTACTGACTGATGACACTGCTGGGGGCGAAGATGACGGTGATGTAGACGAAAACGACGGTTCGGAGGTCGATAATACCAACAAGCACAACGCGGCCGACTCGTCTGTTGAGGCTTTCGACGGAGAGACGGATCACAGCTTCGACTTCGAAGCCGAAAGAGACGAGTGACCCGCCTCGGGGCGTGATATTGAGGCTTTTGCGTGAGCTCTCTGTGGCCGACGACCAGGCACCTCGGGATGATTTAAGTTCTTTCCTCTCTGATAGAGGAGCGTGCAACGGACCCGACGCAACCTCCTAACCGCCGGTGCTGTGGTCTGTCTCACTGGCTGTCTCGACGTTGAGGGGGTCACCTACCCCGATGAGCCGGCACCCAATGAGAGCGATCCGGATGGGGGGATGGCGCCGGACGACGATCCGGCAGATGACCCGGCAGACGACAACCCCGGGCCACATTCCGAACTCGCCGCAGCAACCCGATCGATCGTCGACGACACGATTTGGTTCGCCGTGTCATACCCCTCCGCGATTGACACCTACCGCGAGGCGACTGCCGACGTGCTTACGGCGATTGAATCGGTCCGTGAGTCGATTGACGGACAAACGGACCCGACAGTTTCGATGGCCGAACAGCTTGAGACCGCTGGCTACGACGCAGCTGAGCGCGCAGCGGCCGCACTCGAACCACATTTTAAGCCGGCTGGACTGGTCCAAGCACGAACTGACAACCACATTCCGGTGCTCACCCGGTTCGCGCGCCGGAACGATGCTGACAGGTTTGTGGAGGAGCTCGAACGAATGCATCTGTCATTTTTCCAGATCCAGACGCCGATTTACATCGGGAGGCGGTTTTCCCGAGATCCGATCCACAACCGGCTGCTTCAACGGCTCGTACCGGGTGCTCCCGACAAAGTCCTTGCCGAACTTGCAGCTCCCGGCTACCGGCAGTTCTCGACACTCGCGTACCAACCGTACTCGGAGGAGTCAGAGACGTACCTACCGACCTTCACCGATGAGGCCCTGCCTAAAGAGCGACGGGAAACACTTCGTGAGCAGCTTGGTCCGGTTATTCAAACGAACGGCCGAACCGCAGAGCTGTTCGTCACCATCGCTTCTCGCCCGAACCCGGCCAGCCGCCGCGGTGCGGCGTTCCGTGGGCCCCCCGGGAATCTTGACGGGGTATCAGTGTACGTCCAGCGATATTCTAGCGCTGAGCGTGCCAGCAAGCGCTTAGATGCGGTTTTAGAGGCCGGCGAAACTGAGGGTCGCGAGCCGATCGTGCCGGAGACAAACGCGAGCGACGACGCGATCGCATGGCATCGCTACTACCACCGCGAGGCAGGCAGTACTCGCACAGATCTCGATGATTTTCCCGGTGTGCAGTATGGCTATCTTTTGCAGGCCGGCGAGTTCCTCCTCGCGACCGGGTTCTCCGGTGATGCGTGGGAAGAACGGCCGCAGTGGCAGGGTCGGCTTGTCGATGCCTGGGTGGGGACCTGACCTCCTCCCGTGCTGAACGGAAGGTGTCAAACCCACATTGATCGAAACCAATCTTACGGGACGACCTGGCAGATCACGTCGGGCGACGCAACCGTGTCGTAGCCCTGGCGAGCTTTCGTCTGTTCAATCTCACCTTTCGATCCGGATCTGAACACCGCCAGTTCACAGATCAACAAGGCGGATACCACGGGGCTTGACCCCGAGGCTGTTGACCGGACTCAGGTTTTAATTTGGCCCGTGTTGAAAGATACGTATGACTCGCCAACGCTCACGGCGGCGGCTCCTCGCAGCTGCTGTCCCTCTCGCGCTCGCTGGCTGTCTCATTGAGGCTGATTCGGATGCGACAGACGATACTGGACAGGCAGTCGAGGAGGGAACGACACCAGAAAGCGGGGGAACCGACGACGCTCCGACGACGGAAAGCGTGGCGGGGAATGAAGAGACTGCAGCACAGACTGACGATACGGGTGCGGTCGCGAATGCGTCTGATGAGGAGAACGCAACTCCCGATCCCGCCGGGATAACGGTCGAGTCAACGAACATCTCGCGGATTATCGAATCGATATACCTGTCTCAGATCGTCGCCGATGTGACCGTTCGCAACTCTGGTGAGCACACATATGGCACCCTTAACCTCCGTATCGACGCCTACTATGAACCACCAGACGATGATCGAACGTATTACCCACCGCGGGTCGACGACCGGACAGCGGTCGGCCGGACGTACGCCGAGGACACCTTCGACTCATTCGACAGCGGAACCCGAACCTTTGAGGACGTGGTAATACGGTACGACGCTGAAGAGGCGAACAACTCAACAGACCCAGACGAATTCGATCTGGAGATCGCTGTGCGCAGCGCCGAACCCCGCTGAGGCGCGGTGCGACCGGCGATCTCACCCAAGTGTGGGTATCGGAAGCCAGAGCAACGTGGTGTGATATCGCTCCCACAACAGCACGGCAGGGGGTAACGCAATGATGGTAAACACGAACGAATACACCACACTAATCGCCATCAACAGGCCGAAGTCACCAAGAACCGGTGTGATAGCGAGTGCGAGCGCGCCAGTCCCAAGCGAGGTGGTTAGCATACTGCCGAGGAGGGCACCACCGGTCCCGGAGAGTGTGATTATCATCGACTCTTGAGCGTCAGATCCTGCGTTGAACTCGTCGATGAACCGGTGGGTCGCGTGAACGGAGTACGCGATCCCGAGACCGATCGAGATGGAGAGGATCGTTGCCGTTAGGGCGTTCAGCGACATGCCGAGGAATCGCATTGTCCCGAGCAGGAATGCGATCGCGATCAGGATCGGGAAGAGGTTCACAATTCCGAGAAGCGGCTTCCCCTCTAAGACGGCATACGCAATGATGAGGAATATTCCCGTTAGCCCCATTGCGATGATCAGCCCCTGTATCGCCGAGTCGAAGATGATGTCTGTCACCGCGTC
The DNA here is from genome assembly GCF_002286985.1 of Halorubrum salipaludis. Taxonomy (GTDB): domain Archaea; phylum Halobacteriota; class Halobacteria; order Halobacteriales; family Haloferacaceae; genus Halorubrum; species Halorubrum salipaludis. Next base: position 533,512 of record NZ_NSKC01000002.1, read on the forward strand.
GAAGACGACGAGCTGGCCGGTCGCGGTCGTCTCAAACCGGAAGTCCTCTGCGAATGCTCGGGCGTCCACGGCGGCTTCGGACTGTGAGGCACTGGAGTCAATCGCGTAGTCGACCTGCGCGCTCCGCCGGTCCGGGGTGAGGTACTGTTCGGCGCGCTCTCCCGCTGACGACGCGAACAGTTCGTCGTAGATCCGATCGAGGTTGCGGTCGGGAATCCCGTCATTGTCGATGTCGTTGCGAGCGACTAGCTCGGCGAACTCGGGGTCCTGTTCGGCGTGCGACTGAATCACGGTCACGATGCTTGTCGGCTGCGCGCTCCCGCCGTCACCGACGGCGAGCGCTCCGGAGGCATCGTCGTTCGGATCGTCGAGGGCCGCCAAGGCGTGTCCCTCCTCGAAGTTCCCTTCAACGTATAATTTCACTGACTGATCCTGGTTGGTCGAGAAGCGGTCTTCGAGGAGGTTAATTGTCTCTGTAACAGTGTACTCGCTTGGTGCGAATGGTTCGGGTAACCCTGTCACGTAGTCTGGCTGTTCCTCTGGCGGGAGGAAGTCCTCTGTCTCGAAGGAGGTGTCGACGCCGCTGCCGTACACCGCGGCCATCCCACCGGTAACGAGCAACACAATGATAAACGCAACCGGCGCATACTTGCTAACTTGCGCCGGGAACGTCAGGATTTTTCCGATTGCCGAGTCTTCCGAAGAGATAGGCGCGGAATTGAACTCAGGGACGTTGTATTTTTCGCGCAGTTTGTCGACCTCTAGTTTCGCTGCGGGGAGGAACAGCCCGAAGATCAGGAAGGTAAAGATGATTCCGATCCCGGAGGCGATCCCCATGTTTCGGATCGGCGTGAGATCTGAGATGACGTTCGCGCCGAATCCGAACACGGTGGTCACGGTGACAATGACGAAGGCAATCATCAACTGGTTGTTTGCCTCGCGCATCGCCTCTGTCGCTTCGTATCCCGCGACGGCCTCCTCGCGATAGCGGTTGATAATATGGATTCCGAAGTCTACCCCCACTGCGAGCAGCAATACTGGTACTGATATCATCTGTTGGTTGAACGGTATCCCGGAGAATCCGAGGAATCCAAACGTCCAAATGACGGTCATCAAGAGCGACAGCAGTCCGAGCGAAAGGTCGATCGGGTCGCGGTAGGCGACGGCGAGGAACAGCAGCAACAACAGCACGACGACGGGCATCACGATGGTGAGCGAGTCGCCGATGACGTTGGCTGTCTCCGCGTTGGTCACACCAGTTCCAAACGCCGTGATCTCGCCAGGCTGGTCTGCCGCGATGGAACGGATCTCTGTCTGGACCTGCTGGAGGTCATCGTCAGAGAAGCCAGCGGGCACGTCATGAGATACCACCGTGATCGACGCCGACGCACTCGCACTCGTCGGGTTGAAGTCTGTTGCAAGCGCCCCGGAGAACCGCGGATTCTCGGACAGCTCACGGACGATCTGTCGAACCCGAGTCGCGCTTGTCGATTCGATTGCGCGTCGCTGTTCGGCCGCCGTGGTTGCCGACGGGTCGATCCGCTGCGCGACGACCGTCGCTGGGCCGTTCGCCGAGGCGACGCGTAGATCGTCGCGTGATTCTACTTCCTCGAGGACGCGGAGGTCTCTAACAAGCGCCTCCTTCGTCAGGACGTTACTACCCGAGTGGATGATCTGTGTCGATTCGCCTTCTGGTTCGAAGGGATCTTCGAACTCCTCGTTGACGGCGTCGAGTGCCTCCTGTTCGTCGAGGCCATCGGTGAACGAGTCGGTGGCTTCGGTATCCGTGCTGACGAGAGCCATCCCACCGGTGAACACGGCGGTGAGGACGAGAAACGCGACGATCACTCGCCGCGGACGGTCAACGATGGTGTCGTTGAGCCGCCGTATCCACACCTCAATCTGCTCACCGAGCGACATCGGCTACTGCCGCCTCCGGTAGACGACGAGTGCGCCTGTCCCGACGACGAGGAGCGCGACGATGATAATCGGAAGCGGTAGTCCGTCGTCCTCGCTTTCGGTCACATCAATCGGGACGCGGTAGGTATCGGTCAGTTGGCTGTCGCCGTCAGCGTCATCGTATCGGAAGTCCAGCGAGATGGGGTAGGTACTCCCCGCAGTTGCGGAGCCGGTAGTGGTTAACTCGAAGGTCATCGTCGTGGTCTCGCCGGGGTCGAGCGACTGGACGTAGCCCGTGTCGGTGTCACCAGTGTCGAGTGGGTCGTCGGCAAACAGTCTGGCCTCAACATCGCTTATGCTCTCGTTCAGGTTGTTTGTCACGGTGACATCGACGGTGCGAGTGCCACCAGCCGAAATAGTCCTGTTCTGGACTTCAACGCCGAAGCGGTCGCGCTCCGAGGCAACCTCAGCGGTCACGACAAGGCTTTCATCAGCGCGGGTTTCCCCCTCAGCGTTCCGGTACTGTACTGCCATATCGAGCGATCGGAGACCGGCTTCGGCTTCGCCGCTGATCGATATGGGTAGTGAGAAGTTTGCACGCTCATCAGGGTCGAGCGTACCGACAGTGGTCGAGCGTTCGGCAGGGAGTACGTTCTGATCCTCGCCGGCATATTGCACCACGACGGTGCGGGCCGGTACGGGCCCGTCGTTGCGGACGGTTCCGGTCAGATCACCGTCTTCACCGACGCGGAGAGTCGAGTCTACGTCTGTGATCGTGAACTCCTGTTCGGCGAGCGGAAGGATGCCGAGCGAGAGCCCCTCATCGGTGCGTGCGATCCCGTCAGGATCCTCAAACTGTACGGAGCCCGCCAGCGTGTACTGCTGAACCGGGAGATCGGGAGCGACACCCACATCGTAGGCCACGGTAGTGGTCTCGCCGGGATCGAGTTGCTCAACGCGAACCGTGTCGGATTCGCCACCGCTCACGCTGACACTCTGGCTCTGTGTGCCAAAAGTGATATCCGCGTTGTGCGCCGACTCGGCGCCGACGTTTTCGATTGTCGCCTCAACGGTGCCAGTGTCGCCGACCTGCGTATCACTCTCGACGTTGACGACCTGGAATCGAGCATCCTCGCGGACGCGAAGGTCGACATCGCGAGAGACGGTCACAGTGCGATCATCACCGGACGAGTAGTAGCTGTAGGTAAGATCGAGATCGAGTGAGTAAGTACCAGGTTCGATGTTATTAGGGACATTTACGCTCACGGGAACCTCTCCCGGAGCATTTGTGGTCACGCCACCGATCGCGGTTTTACCAGATTCGACAGAGAGCGGACCGTCGGCCTCGGCGTCGACGCGAACGTTACGCGCAGTGGTCGCCGTCTCGGCCACGGAAGGATCACCGAACCGGAGGTTCCCATCATTAGCAATCGTCAACTCGACCTGATTCGTCTGGCCGGGAACCAAATTCGGGTTCGCCGCATACACATCTAGATCGGGTGAGCCACCAACGTTGCTGGTCTGTGCAGGTGTCGTTCCGCCCATGCTACTACCGGATGGTCCCATTGCGTCACTGCCAGCCACGCTTGCACCGACGGCACCGACGCCGACGCCGCTCGTGACTAGCAGGACGCTCACTAGCAGGACAGATATGGTCCGAGTCTGCATCGGTCACCGTGCCTCCGAGGACGCTGTCGACTGACAAACTGGAGAATGATGAACCGATAACAGGAGGATGAGTCGTTGCACACTCAAATCTTGGTTCACGAATCAATAAACCTTTCTTTCTTGGAATCGGAGATGGGGATATGACACAGATCGATTGCAAAAGCAGTGAGCTTGAACGATTTGCGTGTTGGTGGTTGCCGTGACACGTTTTTCCGATGAGGATCGTGAGCGTATCCGGGCGGATCTGATCAAAGCGGGTCACGACTGCTTTGCACGGTTCGGATTCGATCGCACTCGCGTAAGTGACGTGACAGACGAGGTGGGGATCGGAACGAGTACGTTTTACCAGTTCTTTGACTCAAAAGAGGCGCTGTACCTCGCAGTGTTACTCACCGAGCGTGAGCACTTGTTCGAAACGCTTGAAGCAGCAGTGGCCGACGCGGAGACACCACGTGAAGAGGCGGAGGTAACCTTACGGACGACGTTTGGAGAGGTGCGATCCAACCCTCTGATCCAGCGGCTATTTGTTGACGGTGAGATTCGACGGATTGAGTCACAGTTGGACGGTACCGCCGCCGACGAGGACTTAATCGACGACTACTCAGAATCGCCGGCAGTGTACGGACAGGTTCTCCCACAGCCGGACAAGTGGGTGGAAAGCGAGGTGGTACGGATCGATGATCCAGACATAATACGGGGGCTTTTCCGGTCAGTACTCTTCGTTACGCAGGCGCGTGAGACACCTGTCGTCCCCGATGGCACCTACGAAGCCATCGAAGAGGCGCTGATCCAAACGATCGTCGCTGGGTTGTTCACATACGAGGAGAACACAGACAGGTCAGCAACCCACGACTGAACTCCTCTCACGTCCAATGTCCAAGTATATAGATTGTACCGACGATAACGACACCACCAAATGCCTCGCGTGTCCGGATCGGAATGAGCGTTGGCGAGGCTCCCTCGTCATCATCTGTAGGCTCATCGTCGTCCGATCCCGGTTCTGCTGCATTTACCACGCCGTTGGTTCCATTACTTGACTCGGCCTCATCAGCGTCAGTAGAGTTGTCTACTGTGGATTCGTCACTGCCTTCAGCCACTTCCTCATCCGCAGTAGACTCTTGTGGTGTGCTGACAACTGGTGTGATAGAATGTGTGTACTGTCCATTCTCGTATTCGACCAGGATGTTAACAACTGTTTCTTCGGGAACTGCTGTAAGCTGCTGATCGAATTCAACAGTGGCCGTCGTTAGACCGGCATCATACACACGAGAGATATCAAGCCGTTCACCTGACCGTGTGTCGATCGTCTCAAGCGTTACTCGACTGATTTGTGCTTCAGAAACGTTGCCGACGACACGAACGGTCTCAGTTGTCGTGTTGGTCGTGTTTTCTGATAGGGTTACTTGTGGAGTTGGATCGTACTCAACAGTGAATGTCCGTTCTTGGACGTTACCAGCAGCGTCCTCAGCAACAAGTCGGAACTCGTTGTCGTCGTTATCATTGTACAGGTTAACTTCCGTATCAAGTGTGTAAGAGAGTCGCTCTCGGTTCGGCTCAGTGCCGCTGCTGGTCAACAGGACCTGTGACGCGTTGTTGCTAGTACGGTTAATCGCAACTCGATCAAGCTTTGTCTCATCCCGAATCTCTCCGCGGATGCGAACCGAATCAGTGTAGCTCTTGTCTGGAGTGTTGAGGGTGATGTTAGGATCGGTCGCATCGTCAACGATGAGATCAAATGAGTCTGTGTTTGTCCGGCCGTTTGTGTCAGTGTATCGGGCAACAATTTCATTTTTCCCGTTACCCAGCAGCAGGTCTTGTGAAAACGAGTCACCGGGATCGGTGATACGATAGAGTTTACGGTCTGTCTGGTTGTCTTCATTTTCATCTTCGGTTTCGACGATATGAGTGCGTTCAATCTGGACTCGATCGACCTCCGAGACTGTATGGAAATCTCCGGCGAGCGTTACCTGGCCACTCGAGACGTTCGTTTCATTTTCAGGCCCACCCAGAACGGTTGTAGAAAACGGTGAGGTGTACCGTACCCGTGGGGCAGCGGTATTTTTCGTCAGCGTCGTCTTGAACGTAGAAACGCTGTCTCCGCGCGCGATTACCTCGACAGTATTCTCGTTCGGATCGAGGGCAAGCGAGACAGACTGCTCAAACGATCGGTTGTCGGGACGATATGAGTTACGAATCTCACCGTTTACACGAATTTCGATCAGATCGATCGGATCGGATGATTCAACGCTGACGTTCGCTGTTGGATCTTCCAAGACAATACGTTCCCCGCTATTGGTGAGCGGCTCACCATCAACTGTCACGTTGGTTGTCGTCGCCTGCGCGGCTCCCGTCCCGACGCCAGTGGCTACGAGTACTAGACAAAGGATAACACCGATTCCGATACGGAGCGGTACGTTCGAAACTGCTGTGTCCAGGATCATATGGAGTGGATCGCTGGATCGGGACGCTCGCTGCGTCCGATCAAGCTGTATATCGCTTCAGATTTCCCGTCAGCACTTGGCTGTAGTGATCTAGATATTAGAGTCGATAATTTCGCAGTGAGAGAAAGCCAACAACCGAGTACGTGAACGACGAGATTTTTGCCATTGAAACCCTGACAATAAGTGATTCTGAGATGGCAGAACACACCGACGAAGCGATTCTGGAAGCAACGTATCAAGCCCTTTGTAAACACGGTTATCCAGCAACTAGCATCTCCAGAATCACCGACGAGTTCGATAAAAGTACGTCGTTACTGTACTATCATTACGAGGACAAGGAAAACCTGTTTGAAGATCTCTTGTGCCATCTTTTGGATCAGCTTGAAGAGCAATTAGTGGATTTTGACCAAGAGGGACCTTACGACTATCTCATGGCAGTCATTGACCAGTTGCTCCCGACTCAAGTGAACAATAACCAGTTTCGATTCCAGCGAGCTCTCCTCGAGCTTCGGTCACAGGCACCTCACATTGATGCTTATCACAAGCAATTTGAGCGATTCGACGAGTTCGTACTCTCGGAGTTTACAACTGCTATTGAAAACGGCATAGAACGAGGGGTGTTTCGTGAAATCGATCCAGAACAGACGGCTGAATTCATATATTCGGCAGTATACGGGGCACTCGAGCGTGGTGTCACACTTGAAGATGCCAGTCTCCTGCAACAGACCCGGCAAACTCTTGAGGAGTACGTCAGGGCAAATATGCTCGTCGAGAAGTGAGGACTTATTTTTATCTGGCGATCCCGTACTTGCCTTGGCATGGTCGAGTTCGAGATATCTGCTGTGCGGGTTCGTGTTTGCGCTTGTCGCGAGCACTCTAACCGGGATCTATCCCGCGTGGAAGGCCGCTAACGAATCGCCAGTAGATGCCCTTCGAGGGTAGTCAAGGGAGATCTTTGTACTCCGTACTACAGTCCGGACAAGTTCGGATGTCGAATACGTTGTCCGGATCGTTCTTTGTCTTTAACACCTGATCGCAGTCGGCACAGGTGAGGCGCTCATACGTGTCTTTGAACAGGTCACCGTCACGGAGTCCTTTTCGTGTAGATTTCATATACCCATATCATCACTTGAACGAATAAAACCTGTTTGATAACGGGGTTGACATCCTTCTACAGTTGGGCGCACAGGAATCTTAAACGATGGTGATATCTACTGTGTTGGAATCGTGAAACAAGACAGGCGGCTCAAAAGACCAATCGCTAGGGTCGGCAGCTACTTTGACATCCTCCCCGCGCTTCACAGTAGTTGCCGAACCTAGCTGAGACTCTTGACGCTGGACTTCGTTGGTCAAAAAATGGTCCAAACAGCTGAGGCGAAACAAGCGTGTCGCGCCGCTTCAACGCTGCTGTATCCACATTTAGAATTCGGTGTGAAACCGTGCGGAGAGTACACGAGAGAGGATTTTGTCGAAATCCTCCTCGTATTGCCTTCGATCACGAGTTCGCAAACACGGGCGGCAAAACGCTCCAACTTGACCGTGATGAGCAAGTGGATGTAACGTCTACTACTCGGAATCCGCTCGCTAAATCTCTGCTGTACCACTTGCGAAACCTCTCGACGGATGCCATCGATGACCGGTTCGATGGCGTCCGACAGCAAGTGTTCGAAGTCCTCCGATCCCAGCGCCGACTTCCCGCCTTCGTCAATGTTGCCATCGATCTTCACGAGTGGCGGTTCTACGGTTCTGCTGAGACTGATCACGTAATAACGACGTATCCTGATTTCGGCACGAACAAGGCGTTTTGCTTCGCAACGCTCTGTATCGTTGCGCCACACACGCGGTTTACGCTTGATGTGGTGCCGATGGCCACGATATCGAGATCTCTGAACACAACGGCTTGGATAGCGTCGAACAAAATTTGATTCGGCAACTACTGTTCAGCGCGGGGCTTTCTCCTTGATTCTCAGTAACCGACAGGATTCTACACTTAAAAATAGACAAGTAAAATTGTGATAGCCAATCTTATTTTACATAAGTTATTATCTGTGCGTATGCACGGTTTACGAGCAGTTGTACTCGCAATACTTGTCCTAACGGCGTTTCTCGGAGCTACTGGCGTAGGGGCTGGAGCGCCCCCCGTAGAGGGAGATCAAGATGTTCAACCAGGGGATAACGTTCTGTCTGCCGATAGCAATTACCCAGCACAGACGACAAACAGTACCACGTGTGATTTTCCGATTAATGTGACAGATGCAACAGGGACGACTATCACACTCGATGAACGACCAGACCGAATTACAACGACAAATCCGTCGGCTGCCCAAACACTCTGGGAACTCGGTGCTCAAGATCGGGTCGTTGGTGTGACCCAGTTTGCTGAGTATCTAAACGGAACTGAGAATAAAACAGATGTCTCAGCTGAGTTCGGCGTTAGTGTTGAGAAGGTAGTTGGTACGGATCCGGACCTCGTGTTGGCACCGAACGCCTCAGCCGATCAGGTCGAAGACCTGCGGGCACAGAATCTCACAGTCTATCATTTCCCCGCCGCAACTGATGTTGATGATATTGCGACGAAAACACAGCGCACCGGCCGTCTTATTGGTAACTGCGAAGCGGCTACTGATGTTAACACAGAGATGAACGAGAGTGTTGACAATGTTATAGATAAGACAGCCGATTACAACCGAATTGACGCGCTCTATCCACTTGGGGGCGGATACGTTGCCGCCGATGAAACGTTCATTAACGAGATTATGCAGATCGGTGGTACAAACAATGTTGCGGCGTCAGAAGGCGATGGATATCCACAACTCTCTGATGAGGTTATTCTCGAAGCAGATCCAGAACTAATACTTGTGACAGATCCAGAGGCGTCGATCCTTGATGAAGAACCGTACGCAAGTACGAGTGCTGGCACAGATAACCAGTATGTTGTTATGAACAATAGTTACCTTAATCAACCAGCTCCACGGAGCGTAATCGAGTCAACAGAAACACTGGCAACCGCTGTTGAAAAGCTCCAACCAGAGGACACTGAAGAGGAACCAGAAAATGAGAGTGGTACCTGTACGTTCCCGCTTACAGTGACAGATGCAACGGGTACAACAATTACACTCGATGAACGACCAGATCGGATTACGACGACAAACCCGTCTGCTGCCCAAACACTCTGGGAACTCGGTGCTCAAGACCAAGTTGTTGGTGTGACCCAGTTTGCTGGGTATCTAAACGGGACTGACAACAAAACAGATGTCTCAGCTGAGTTTGGCGTGAATATTGAGCGTGTCGTGTCGACAAACCCGGATTTAGTACTGGCACCAAACGCTTCAGCGAATCAGGTTGAAGACCTCCGGGCACAGAACCTTACTGTCTATCATTTCCCAGCTGCTACCGATGTCGATGATATTGCGGTAAAAACACATCGTACCGGTCGTCTCACTGGCAACTGTGAGGCAGCGACCAATGTTACAACAGAGATGAACGAGAGTGTTGACGCGGTCACAAATCAGACTGCCGACCTGGACCGTATCGACGCGCTCTATCCACTTGGTGACGGATATGTTGCAGCCGATGAGACGTTCATTAACGAGATTATGGAGATCGGCGGCACAAACAACGTCGCGGCCTCAGAAGGTGATGGGTATCCACAGCTCTCACAAGAGGTTATTCTCCAGGCGAATCCCGAATTGATTCTTGTGACAGATCCAGAGGCCCCGATTCTTGATGAAGAACCGTACGCGAGCACGACTGCTGGCACAGCGGATCAGTATGTAGTCATGAACAATAGTTATCTCAACCAGCCAGCCCCGGGGAGCGTGATTGAGTCAACAGAAACACTGGCGGCTGCTGTCGAAACGTTCCAGCCTACCACCTATCCGAGTAGTGGGTCCGAATCTTCGAGCAGCAGTGCGGAAAATGGCGACCAAACCGCGGTAAACGAGACGGAATCCGACACAAATGAAACGACGAGTACAGAGAATGAGACCGTGTCTGTGGTTGATGAAGACACAAATGCAACAGATGGTTCCACAGGCGAAAACAACGATGAGAATGAAGACGGAACAGAGTCCGATCGAACGAACACAGAGACTGGCCAAGAATCGGAGTCAGACGACGCACCTGCTGGAGAAACAAACACAGAGGTCCCCGGATTTGGGATGGTTACAGCAATAGTAGCAGTACTAGTATTTACACGGCTGGGGCTCAGTTCAGATTCGGATTGAACGGAGGCTGTACGCCTGCAAAGGATATTTTGTGTACAGACCGATCGATCCCCTATGAAATGTGAACGCTGTAACGAGGATACGACAGTTACCAAGTACGAAGTAGATGGATTTCAGGGTATCTTTGTGATGAATGTGTGGAGATGTGGGACAACATTTCAGATAGTTGTTGATGATCGCGTATATTATACTGTCTGTTAATTCTAAACTTTTGTCATTTTCCTAATCTTTTTGTTGGTATCACGGGGATGGCCCGATATGGCTGCCGCTACAGGAGAAACCGAATCACTCGTTAGCCTCCCATCGCATCCAGTCGGAGATATCGCTGTTATCGCTATTGTACTCACTGCGATGATCCACCTGATGCTCGGGCCAGGATTTCCGCAGTTCAACTGAACGGGTACGGGGAGTCTCCTTCCTCAACGAGTGAGCGAAGCGAACGAGTAGGGAGGGGAGGATCGCGTTCGTATCGACTGGAATGGCGTGTATGCCAAAGCAGCAGAAGTCATTCTGTTCATCTCGGTCCTCTATCTATACCAGAATTGAGGGGTGAAAGGCCCGTCCTATTTCGAGGCGAGAATTCTACCGTTCACGGCAGGTGTGAAGTCGACAACTCCTACGCAAATTGACGACAGCAAACCTGAATATTATACAGACATACCTAAAATCGATAGTATTTCATGAATGTGAACTGAAATCAAAGCGATGTACGATCTCACCGGCTTTCAGCGCGACCTCCTGTATGTAATCGCTGGGCTTGAGGATCCATACGGGCTTGCGATAAAGGATGAACTTGAAGACTACTACGAAAAAGAGATACACCATGGCCGGCTGTATCCAAATCTTGACACACTTGTCGAGAAGGGACTCATTGAGAAAAGCCAGCGTGACCGACGGACCAACGAGTACACAACCACTCGCCGCGGGACTCGCGAGATCGAGGCTCGAGTCGAGTGGAAAGACCAGTACATCGATCACTGACGCTCACAGCGATCCCGGTCAGTTAATAGGGTCAGTTAAATTCCGTCGGACCGACAATGGTGGTTCCACCACGCTGTATGGAGACCTCGATATCGAAGTTATCCGCAGACTTCGAAAGGTCGAACTCGCACCCAATAGACCCATCAGACTCAACCGTGGCCACGCAGTTGAGGACCTGACTAATGCCACCGTTGGGCTCTTCGGCTGACACGCGAACGATAACCGATCCACCCGGCGCAAGATTGGTGTCAGCAGTCACGGAAAGCTGTGAAGTATCACCCACGGACTGATTTGTGAACTCGGCAGTCGGCTCGACGATGGCGAACGACTCGCTGAACGAGACACGTGGGACAGACGAGGGAGCCGACTCACCAACTGTGAAGTCCATCGTGTACTCACCAGTTGCGAACGCGTTAGTGTCCATGGTTGCAACGAGCCCGCCAGCTGCGGGATCGTACGTTGTGTCCACTGCGGCGAGCGGTGCAGTCGGCACATCACCATTTGCTGTCTGCGGGCGAAGGTCTACCCCATGGCCGAGTGTTCCATCGCCAGCAGGACCGTACAGCACGGTGCCACGTTCTCGGTGGGTGGACCGGTCACCGTGAAGCGTCACACCCACATCTGCAGCCCCCGTTGTGTCGGGGTTGCGCATCTCGTAGGTAGCAAGGAGTGTGTGGTTCTTTGAGACGGTAACTGGACGATCAAAAGTGATCGTCATGCGTCCATCAGTACTTGTCCGAATGTTCTGTATCGCAATACTGGCAGAGCGGTCGACGAAGCCATCGCCCGTCTCATCAACACCGATCACGTCGATATCGCTTTGGGAAAACTGGTGGACGCCCCGCGGCGGCTCGTTGTCGTCGATCCCGTAATTGATTGTCAACGACCGCATTGAGACGGTCTCATTCGGAATTGTCTGAACCGTATGCGTTGTGTCTGCAGTCGGTGCACTATTACTTGCGTAGACGAGGTTGCGTGCAGGCGCTGGCGATTCAAGGAGCCCACCGATCCCACTCACTCCAAAGCGTGTCCGGACACGGTCACTCCGAGCAGCTGATAGGGATGAATCAGTGGCGTTTGTCGAGGCTTTCGCCTCATCCGTGTTGCTCTCGCTGTTATTGGTTGCCAGATCGGTCTCCGATTCGATTGCGGGCGTGTTGGGAGCGATAACGCTGGTATGCACCCTATCTGTCTCTGGCTCGTCGACAGAGAGGACCGCCGCAACGCTCGTCTCATCAGTAGAGACGATCAGGTTGTAACGGCCGGGGTCAAGCGCGGTGACTGTCGAAGTGTCTGCGACATTCGACTCGGTCAGGAGCTCAACTGAGTCTGCGTCGCTCCCTGCAGTAAAGCGGTCGGCGTCATCGATAGTACCACCCCGGACGGTGTTCGCGCGCACAGAGACCGTGCCGTCGCCGTCATCATCACGGACGCGGAGCGTTGCTCGGTACTGCTGGTTGGCCGAGTCGATCTGGAGGGTGGCCTGATCGGTATTACGCAACTGGAGGTCGATAGTGGCGACATCGCCCTGGGTGACCGTTGTCTGGGCATTGCTGAAGCCGACTGCTGACCCAGACTGTGCCGCTGCGGGGGCGGCGATCGGCGCGGCGATCCCCCCAAATCCGACGAGGAGGACAGCCGCGACGAGGGCGAGACGTGTATGCATATACATGATTCCCTATCGTCGTCGTGGGTAAATACTTTCTGTGAGGTGGTGTCGGGATCGGACGTTTTGAAGTCTCTCACTGGCACTCACGCTACACGGTTGATAGATTAGGATACGTACTTGCGGTCCGTTTGTTGCACAGCCTGTTGGATGGGGATCGACGGTTTCCTGATCGGTTAGGATTGTGACGCAATCAGCGTCACACGCCAAGAACTGCCACGCCATATCGTACAAAGCGACTGAGCTGCGGCGCTCACAAATGTGAGACGAGCCTCAAAAAATGGAACCGCAAACCGCGTGAGCCGAACGGAGCGTCCGTTCGGTGGTTAGCTGTCGTTAGTTGTTACGGCGGGTCGCGAGGAGCGCAGCCGCGATGAGCGCGACGAGAGCGACGAGCGCACCGAAGCCGGGCGTACCGTCTTCGGAGTCGCCATCGTCACCGTCTTCGCCGTCCTCACCGTCCATTCCGTCTTCACCGTCGTCGGAGCCGTCTTCACCGTCGTCGGAGCCGTCTTCACCGTCGTCGGAGCCGTCTTCACCGTCGTCGGAGCCGTCTTCACCGTCTTCACCGTCAGACGGTTCTTCGCGTTCTTCGACGATTTCGACCTCAACACGGTCCGTACTGTCACCGTCGTCCGCTTCGATGATGTACGTCCCAGTTTCGAGGTCAGACGTGTCTAAGCTGGCCGTCCACTGACCGTCGTTGCCCCACTCGTCGGTCGACACGGAATCGTAGTTCGTGTCGTCCTGACCGAGGATCTCGACGGTAATTGCTGCGATGTCGGACTGACGGTTGGTGTCACCGTCGACAACCATGGTCTCGCCGGTCGCGACCGGGTTGACACCGCTAGATTCTGCTTCTTCGGGGTAGACATCGTTGATCGAGAGCGTCGCGTCGTTGAGACGGAAGTTCTCGCTGACGATCAGGTCGTCGCTCCCATCAGCGTCGACAGTGTTGGAGAGGATCCGACTGCGGATCTGGTCTCCACTGGAGCTGCCACCGCCAATATCGTTGATGTACTCAGCGAGAGTACCCGCATCGTTAACGTCCCCATTCCGGAGCTCTCCGTTGCCAACATCTCCGTCACGACCGAGCGAGATGACGTGCGCAGACACGGCACCCTGCGACAGGCTGCCGATCGCGATGTCATCTTCATCGAACTCGTTGTCGTCAACCGATGCAGTTGTCGCGACAGTGCGGCCGCGGCGGTCGACGAAGGCAACGACGACTTCGTCCTGACCAGCTGCGGTCCCTTCAACGTCAACCTCGCCGTCTTCTTGGGCGATCTGGCCGTTGATGAATCCGAATTCAGCAGTGAGGTCGCCCTCTTCAACAGTCAGCGCGTACTGGCTGCTCGATGCGCTGCTGAAGTCGGACGTGCCGATCGAGCCATCGCTGTCTCTCGTGACATCGTCAGTAACATCAGAGGCGTCGATCACACCGATGCGGTACCGGCCCTCGAACGAGAGGACGTTGTTACCGGCGCCGTCTCCCCGCGAGAGGCGGACATCCTCTTCTTCGAACGTGTCGTCCGAGTCAACGCTGATCTCGTAGTCACCGTCGACCTCGACGGGCTGCCAGCGGCTGTTGTCGCGCACGTAGATGCGGACATCGTCAGCGCTCTCGGCAGTCCCGCTCACGTCAACCTGAGAGTTGACCGTGTAGGTACCCGACGGGCTGTCGAGCGTGACTTCGCCTTCGTTCACGTCGAAGCTCACGTCATCCGCGGAATTACCAGGGTTTTCGGGGTCGGCATTTTCGTACACGTCGAGATCAACTGACGAGTCGTCGAGGAACTGCGTCCGGATCGAACCGGACGCCTGCGTGCCGTCAATTTCGACAACTGCGTACGCGAAGTCAATGTTGTCGAAGTCCTCGACATCGTCAGCATCGGTCACAGTGCCGTCGACAACAAGGCCGCGCTCCGTCGTATCCTGAACGTTGCGGAAGATACGCTCGACGTTGCTGGCTGAGACACTGTTGCGGAAGTCAGAGGCCTCGATGGCGACGACGTGCGACTGGCCGTTCGTGCCACCGCTGACAGTGTACCCGAGGTTACTGCCCTGCGTCACCGAATCCTCGGCAGTATCTATCGACAGGGAATCCTGGTCGGTTACCTCGATGGTATACTCTTCGACAACAGCGTCGTGATCGAGATTGTTCGAGCCCTCGAAGACGACGGTGTACTCACCCGCGCCTTCGTCGGAGAGGTCAAGGGCGACTTCGCCGTTACCTACACCCTCATCCGTAGCCTCGATAGTGGTATTGTCCGGCGTGAGAACTTCGTTGGTGATGTCCGCACCACCCTCGTCTTCGACAGTAAGAGCGATGTCTTCGGCTTCGCCGAAGTTCCACTCAGCGGCAATCGTGAGCTCATCAGCACTGCTGGCGCCAACCTGGGAGACATCGCTGCCGCCCAGCTGGACCTCTGCAGTGTTGATCCGCGGCCGGACGACAGTGGTCGTGAAGCCACGGTCAGCACTAGTCGCGCCGGGGTTCTCAGCGTAGGTACCAGTCTCCTGGTCATCTCGAATCGGCATCTGGAGGGGCGTACCCTCGCGGTTGCCGGAGGTCCCCTCGAGGCTGCTGGCCGGGACACGGTTGCCATCCCCGTCAGTGAACCGGAGATCATCCTCGCCTTGGTAGATCGTGTTACCGCTGAGGATGATGGTGTCACCGGAAGGACCATGTTCAGTCCGGTGGTCGCTTCCTCCACCACCACTACTGCCGATGGTGAAGCTAGTGTCGTCGGCCACAACAGCAGTCCCGTTGTAGGAACCACCGCCGTCACCCTCGTGGAGACCAACGGTCAGATTGTAGTCACCAGCATTTCCGTTCTGAGCACCGTTGACGGACACGTCGAGATCATCCCCGTCAGTGAGTTCAGCAGTACCACTGCTGAGCTCAATAACCAGGAATCCCTCATTATCGTTTTCAACGATGTTGGTGGTAGTGTCCGGCGAGTCTATGACCGCGTCACCGTTGACTGTAACATTAACACCGTCGAGTGAATCAGTTCCGAATCCGCTGTCACCGATGTCTACGGAGACGTACTCGACGTCAGTACCGTTAGGTGCTTCTGAATTATTTACGATTGATGCGTCTACTGTATAGTTCGTATTCGCATTTTCAGTGCTATCATCGATCGCAACATTGTCGACCGAGATATCGCCACCCTCCTGAATAGCTGCTGCCGGCGCTGCAGCGAAGCCGATCGCAGCCATGGAGATGACCATGATAACACTGAAGAAGATCGCGTTGACCTTCTTGCGTGTATTATTGTCGTTTGTCATTGTGTGTTGTGTGTTCTGCGTCGCGACACCCGTGCTTTGTCCTCACCTCGCTCGCCCGTTCGTCGTCGACCGACCCTGCATCGAGGGCGCGACCGGACTTGGATCGGATTACTCGCGATGTGGCATCGCATTGTCCGCATCGGTAGGGGTACTGCGCTCGTTACTTCCAGCGTCGGGTATAAATGCTTTGTGTGCCCTATCTAGGTGTGTGAACGCAACACACGGCCAGTAGCGAGCGTCTGACGCCCGTTTTCAAAATCGATAGTTCCTGATACACACACACTCATGATGCGGTGGATTAGCCACATCGACACGCGTCGACCGGAAAATCTACATGCGCCTATCGACTTTTTCAGCATGGGTTCGAACCTTTTCAGGCGATCGGGTACTGATTTTCAGGGTAGGGGCCTGCCCGATCGTGTGCGTCCCCACTGCGATCGAACTCCCTACACGCGTCTATGCTTGGTCGAAGGCCGCCGTAGCCGCCTCGTCTCACAAGCTGAAGCGACGCTAAGATGTCGCGATACCGTGGGTGCCTCGGCACCGGTCGCGGTCAGCTGTATTCCGAGCTCGTCTTGAAGGCGATACAGATCCGCGAGGAGATCGTCTGTGCTGACACGGTTCGACTGCTGTTGTTCGAACTTTTCGTTTTGTGATCGCTGTGCTCGTGGATATCCCTCATACGCAGCAGCTCGTATAGGGATACGAGCGCATACCCCCGCCTTCGTTTAAGCTGTTACAATCTGCCAGTCTAGTGAAGGCACAACTGGCCATGACTCGGCTTATGATGGGCCTCATTGACCGGACCGTAAGACAGCCACGCCGATGCTGAAACCCAGCAGGTGACGCATGGACCATATGCATCTTGAAACCAACGCCGCCTCGCTCGGCCTGAAATCCTCTGGTGGGATTCTTCCCCATCGACACGGAGGGGGTCAATGACACGTGATAGCTACCGCCGCGTAATGATGATATACTAACCAATACGAGATATAGAAATGACGAGGTGCACGAATTGTGGGAAACCCTCTGCCACAGAATATTCTATCGAGTTTGAGAGGGATACAGAAACGGTAGAGATTGATCTCCACCTCTGTCAGCAATGTGTAGACTCATTCCGTTTTGAATCTGGTATCCGGTTGATGGACTAGCGGGGCGTTATCGGTAAACTTGACATCGGCTCTCAGCTCTGATTCGCCCAACGTGCTGGGTTTCCAGAGAGACTAATTATATCATTATGGATCCCTTACGTAGAAATCACAACCTATTCAATCCTCGATCTCATCCATATAGGTGGGGTTATGTGCCCCGTTGAGAGCGGACCACCATCCGTTGCCACATCCGTATCTCACGCGACTCTGGACTGCTGTCCCCGGCGTCGCATCGATGGGATCCATCTAGGCCTTTGCCTGGATGGATATCCTCAGATATTCTGAGAGAGGACCAGATCGTTGAGTATCCCTATGATATCATCCACTCGCGGAGCTAGTCGTCTCCATGTGAATGCCGAACCTGCTTTGAAGAGTCTACAGAGACGGCGCTCCTCGTTCGATAACACAGAAGCGAGAGGACACCACCGGACCAGTTCATCACCAGGTCGACCAGCGTGTCTCTGGCGTAGACTGAAACCGTCCAGGAGTGCCAAAACGACTTAAACACGTACTCATACACTTCGAAGCTCGTACCAATTGCCAAGAGGACAACGAGCACCCACCCAAGAGACGGACGAGCCGGCGCGGCGCCTCGGAGGCCGACGAGTACGATACCGCCGACACCCGCGCCGCTCATCGAATGGGTCATGAGATCCCACCAAGGAAACTGTGCGTACAGTCCGGAACCAAGACCGATAAAGTGGAGTGCCGACACAAGGCCACCCCAGGTGAGAAGTCCCCACCAGTATAGCGACCACGGCCTCCCGTCTTGAACGTCCGCGAGAACCTGGCTCCCAAGCTGTCGCGGTACTTGGAGCACCGAAAATCGAACAAAATACCGCCTGATGATGAATATAGATCCGACTGCGATCAGGAAGCACCAGAGCCCAACATGGAGGTGGGAAGTGTCGTATGGCGGGGGGACCATACCGGTACCTGTCTCACTGTTAGAATAAATATTCGGTGAAGTCTCAAATACGTACTTTTGTTTTGAGAGTCCTCATCGAAATAGATCGGCAGAACGAGGATCGATAGAGAACCACTACAGGTACCACGAGGCGTGACTAGGGGGTACCTGGTCACTCAGAGTCGAGATCGGCCGCGTCGAGTGCTGCGTTCCACGAGCCAAAGTGCCGCTGATACGTGGTTGGACTGTACGGGCCCTTTGCAGCCATGTCGGCCATTGTTGGTGTGTCTCCCTGCTTCTCTGCGAGTCGCTCAAGTGCAGCAAGCAACTCGTCGTCGGGCACACGGCGGTTGGCTCTGGAATTGATGGGCTCGAGGCCGGCGGCGTCGAGTGCATCATCCCACGAGCCGAACCGGTCCCGGTACACTTTCGACCAGTGGCGCCCGTGGTCGTTCATCTGGGTGGTCGTGGGCGATTCACCGAGCTCGGCAGCCAACGCGTGTAGCGCGTCAATGAGCTCCTCGGTGGTGAGTTCCGTCTTTTGATCCCGCGGCTCGAATCCTGCGCGATCGACAGCCTCCTGCCATGAGCCAAATCGTCGAAAGAATGTCATCACACTGTGCGTACCATGGGTGCGATAATCTTGGATAGAGGGCGTCCGATCGACGACATCCGCGACGACACGAATATCTGCAAGCAGTTCCTCATCGCTATGGCCCATATCCGACAGGAGTGTCCGCGAACTGCTTGAGTGATTCGGAGGGCAGCTACGACCTTGGCGACATTCAAACGCCTGGGATGATTTGTGAAGAGGTCATGACTCGAGAGTGGATTATCCAGTCAATAGCGACGCGATGTCGTCGGACCCGAACAGCGACCAGTCGTCGCCGAGTTCGGCTTCGAGCCCGTCGGTGAATCCGCTCTTCGAGAAGAGCGCGAACTGCTCGGTCCGATCGGGCGGGCCCCAGCGAACGCGATCCGCCGTCGCGCGAAGTGACTTGACGAGCGCGCGTCCCATGGGTTCGTCGGTCCACTTGCACTCTGCGAGGAGGACTGATCGTCGGCCGGATCCAGCCCGACGATGTCGATCTCGTCTTCGCCGTACCACCATCGCCCGACTTCCGAGTACGGATCGAGACCGGAGCGACGAATCGCGGTTCAGACCGCCTCGAGACAGACATGCTTGAAGATCCGGGGAACGTGATCTGGGAGCGCTGGTTCGATCGTCCCCTCGTACACCACGCCGGGAACCTCTTGAATGACGGAGCGGTTCGGTTCGACAAACCGGAACCAAAAGCGCAAGAACTCGTCGGCGACACCGTACCGCGATCGCTTCGACTGTTTGGCGGACGCCGTCACAGGTACCTCTCGATCGGGGAGTCTGAGACGGCGGAGCGTCTGCAGATACTTCGAGACCGGCCCCGACCCAATTCCCGTCGCACCGGCAATCTCGTTTGGCGTGATGTGGCCTGTCGCGATCGCTTCGAGGATGCTCAGGTAGCGTGCGGGGTCCCGGAGTTCGGTCTGCAACAGGAATTCGGGCTCGTTGTACAACACCTCTGCAGGCGTTAGGATCTGCTCTTGGACGTTCGTTTACAGCGACTGCGAGTAGTCGAATTGCAGCAGGTACATCGGCGTGCCGCCCGTGATAGCGTACGATCGAACTATGTCCTCGAAGTCATAGTCGATCACCCCACGAGCCTCGGTAAACGAGACCGGTTCGAGATCGATCTAGCCCGTACGGCGACCGTACAGCGGGCTCTCGTGGCCCAGAACCCTTGACTCCATCGTGCTCACGCTTGAGCCACACAGGACCAACATCGATTCGGTCTCCGACAGCTGTTCGTCGACGAACGACTGGAGGTACGATGGGATCGAGTCGCTCGTCGGCGAGCCGCTCGCCGAGGTACGCGAAGACGTCGTCCCAGCCGTCGATACGCGGAACGCGACCGTTGAACTGCGCCGCGATTTGCTCGACGAACTTCTCGCGCTGGCGGGGCTCGGCCTCCTGTGCCGCGAGAAAATATAGATGGGGCCGATCGGCACAAAAGCGTTTGAGCAGCTCGGACTTCCCGACCCGCCGATGTCCGTACATGACTTGGAACGCTTAGCCGGGCGACTCGAATACCGAGTCGAGCGCGACGAGTTTGTCGCGCCTGTCGTAGAAAGTCATTGTTACGATAATCATTATCTAGATAATGACCTCGACGTTTTGGCCGTCGGAGAGCGGACGACGATCTCGGCGAATATCCCTGTGGAAGCGCGGAGAGGTCGAACACCGACGACTCCGGTCCCTAGTACTCGATCGCCGCGGAGTAGCGGTCGAGGACGAACACGACCGCGGCGCCGCCGACCGCCACAAGCGCGAACCGCGGCGCCGCCGCCCGCCACGTCTCACCGCTCTCGGCCAGCCGGATCGACACCTCGACGAGGGGCGCCCGGAGCGCGCCCACGATCAGGCTGACGAGGAACGCGAGCGTCGCGGCGCGGGCGCGGGCGAGTGCGTACTTCACGGCGTGGGCGATCGTGACCACGCCGACGACGCCTCCGAGGAGGAACGCCGCGATCGTCGGGGCGACCTCGGTGAGGCCGGCGGCGCCCTCGCCTCGCGCGAGCGCCACCGCCCCGTCGATCGCCCGGCTCACCACGCCGGACATGTGCTCGTACTGCCCGAGCACGACCAGTAGGAGTGAACCAGAGACACCGGGGAGAACCATTGCGCTCACCGCGACCGCGCCCGCGACGAACACGACCGGCAGCGAGCTGTCGAGCGCGGTCGAGGCGTACCCCGACGCGAGGAAGGCGACTGTGAACCCCGCGATCGCGGCTCCCTGCCGACGCGGTGTGTCGAGCGCGACGCCGTCCAAAAGTACTGCCGCCGAGGCCGCGATCAGGCCGAAAAAGAAGCCGTACGTCGCCACTGGCTGTGTCGTAAGCAGGTGGTTAACCACGCTCAACACGGCAACAACCGCGGTGGCGATCCCCGCGCCAAGCACGAGGAGGAACGCGCCGTCGATCTCATGAAACGCCGCGCGCGCGTCCGGGATGTTCGCGGGGCGGACGCCCGCGAGGATCCGCCGGAGCCGCGCGGGGTCGACCGCGGTAATCGCCGCGATCAGCCGCTCGTAGATCCCGACAACGAGCGCAATTGTCCCGCCGGAGACGCCAGGCACCGCATCCGCACTACCCATCGCGACGCCTTTCAGATACAGCGCAATCCACTCCCGGTGTGTAGCCATCGGACGCGGTTACGCCTCAAGGGGCATGAATGGGATGGTGGACACGGTTGCAAGTGGAGCAACGGGGTGGGCTACGACTGTCGTTGGCGCAGTAGCCAGCGAACTCGTGTTTGTGTCGCCGTCAGTGTCGCTGCTCTCATCACTCGTCGCGCCATCACTTGCCGTCTCGCTGTCCCCACTCGTAGTCTCGTTTTCGCTGCTCTCATCGTCGAGTGTGGTCTCTTCAAGTTCGACCGTCGCAGCCGCATCGTCTTCACCGACGACCTGGGACTCACTCACGTCGACCTCACCAGTGAGTGCGGTCGGGGTGCCGTTGTCGATCGACACGCCAGCCGAGAGCTGGTAGGGACCGGTGGCGCGAACGCTCGTATTGGTGTAGCCGTTCTCAGGGCCGAATTCGTCGTAGCCCGTCGTCGAGTACGGCACTGTCAACTCGAAGTTCCCGTTCTCGTCGGCCTCCGCGTACTGCGTGTACGTGAACGTTTGTCCCGAGGACTTCTCCATCTGGACGGTTGCGCGCACCTCTTGGCCGGGCTCAGCGCCCGACCCCTCGATCGTCGCGCCGGGGACGCGTTCGAATGTCTTTACGAAGTCATCTTGGAACGCCTGCAGGGTTGACTCGCCGAGGACGCTCTGGACATCGACACCGAGCTGCTGGAGGACCTGCACCTGTAGCGCCGAGGGCGACTGACCCGCCGATTGCGATGCGTGGACGAGCCGTTGGTGTTCGAGCGCTTCGACGCGTTCAGAGGGGAGAGCGCCAACGCCGCCGATTTGCGCGCTACCGTCTTCCTCGACATACGCACGTGCGGCCGAGACGTTGTCGAACTGCCGGATGGTGTTCCTCGGATCAGACGGGAGGGTGTCGACTTCGATCTGCTCGCCGTTCGCGGTTTGAGCGGTTTGGGTCTCCCAGTCGACGACGACTGGGCGCGGTTCGACCGCGCTACCATAGTGTTCGTACAGACGGATCATCTGGCTTTCGTGATACCGTTGGGTGTTCACCTGCATTACCGTCTGGAATCCGCCCTGCTCGGTCTGCTGGTAGAGGACGCGGTTGAAGTCCGAGCGCGTCTCATTGCCGGAGTAGAACGTGACGGGCGCGCCGAACTTGGAGTTCGGCGACGCCATCTGCGAGTCGACCATCACGTAGCGGGTGTTCTCACCCTCATCGCTCTGGCTCGCGAGCACCTCGGTGGATGCCTCCTCACTCGGCGCGAGGAGATAGTCAGCGGCGGCGCCCGCGTTCTGCTGGAACGGGTTCGCGTTCGGGATGCGTTCGGCTCTGGTGGTGATCCAGTGGCCGTAGTCCCACCACGACTGCACGCCGTACGCACCCTCCGGGTAGTCGAAGTCGTCGTCTGCGGGGCGCTCGTAGGTGTCGTACGGGTCCATCGCATTGTCCGCGCCTTCGAGTTCGCCCGGCTGGGGCGTCTCGTCGTTCATCCACTGAAGGCTGCCGTCCCACTGGGTGACACTGCCAGGGCCAGTGTTCGCGCCCGCGGCCCAGACGGGGGTTGCCATCGCGACGAGCGGGACGATGAGGATGACGACGAGCACGATCGCGCCCATCGCCTGCCACCCCTCGATGTCGCGGACGTTTCGGAGGGAGGGAAGCGAGAGGAAGTCGACAGCCAGCTGGACAAAGTAGGCTGCGCCGACCGCGACGACGACGGCGAGGTAGTAGTTGAACCGGACCTGGGTGAACGCGGCACTGCCGATAAAAGCAGCCCACACGACGAAGTACAGCTCCTCGGCGTCGTACTCAACGAGGAACGTCGCGCCGACGAGGAAGGCCGCCGCGATCACGAGGCCGACCACCTGCCAACTCACGCCGACGACGCCACCAATGGCGTCGTAGAGTTGCGGGACCGCGTAGACGGAGCCGATCACGGCGAGTGCGGCCGGGATGTAGAGGGTGTGGTTCGTGTCGTCGGAGCGGTAGAGGGGGCGTGCGAGGATGTAGAGGACTGCGGCGAGCGCGAGGAAGAACGCGAGGCCGTACTGTCCGAGGACGAATTCGGCGAAGGAGGCATCTTGGAGAGGAGGAGCTCCTTCGCCGATTGTCTGGAAACTGGCGCGGGCGCTGAAGCCGACGAAGTTCAGGAGGTTGCTGGTGAGTGTCGACCACAGCGAGGGAACGGCGACCCAGACGACGCCTGCGGACGCAAGAATGAGACCGCTGACTGCAGGCGGGTACGTTGAGACATCAAGCTCGCGTCCTTCCCACAGGCGAGCCAGCCAAGCGAGAAAGACCGCACCGATGGCGACGCCGATTGGGAGTACTACTTGGAGGAGCGAATATCCCGTTGGGGTGAAGGAAAGATCTTCAAGAGGTATAACCTGCATCAAGCCTGTCACACTCATAGCGACTGCGCCAGCGAAGGCCACCGGTTCAGGGCTTGTCCCGTGATACACGTCGCTCGTGATCTTGACTGCGAGGTAGACACCGGTGAACCCGACCATCAGAATGCCCGGCTGCCACGTCCAAATATAGAGGCCGAGCGCGACGCCGGCTGCAGCAGCGTACGTGAGCGGCCAACGGAGTGCACCGAAGTCGCGGTCAACGACGAGTTCCCAGACAGGTTTCTCGCGCTCGGCAACGGCGAAGGCGACGAGGAACGCGAGCACAGCGAGACTCTGGAAGAGGACCTCAGCCGCACTGTGGTCTGGAAAGCCGACAAGCGAGTAGCTGAAGAACGTTCCAGGAAGAAGGGCGAGCACGCTGGCGCCGACGAGAGCAGCGGTTCGATCGACGAAGCGGCGCGCTACGAAGTAGGTCGGGATCACAACGAGCGCGCCCGCGACCGGGGCCATGATGAGCATGACCTCTTCGGTGCTCCCCATGATCGGGCGGGCAATCCAGATACTGACTGCCATGATGTGGTCCCAGAGTGTGCCGAACTGGCCAACGGCATTACCGAACGGGAAGCCGGTCCACGGATCGAAGGAAATTGTGGTTGGCCAGTTTTCCAGAAGGTAGTTGGTCTCACGGAGGTGATACCAGGGATCGTTGCCGCGGAAGTACACCTCGCCGTCGCGGACGAAGTTGCCATACGACCGGAGCCGAGTCCATAGCATGAACGCAAACGCCCCAAGGAGGAGAGGGACGTGATAGTAGGACTCGAGATAATCGCGTATCGACATCTCCTCCGTATTAGGGGAGGAATCATTTCGGCTCATTACGTGCAACGACTGTCAAAATGCGCATAAGCCTTTTGACCTCGGTCCGGAGTCGAGTCTAGATGCTCTTGTGTGAGATCAAGTGACTTCAGGATCACCGAGAGTAATGTTTCCTATTGTATAGGAGCTCCCAATTCATGAGATCTTCGATAACCCTCATACGACAAAATTCGGCGATTGATACAATTTCATTTGGTCAATAATCGACTCAATTGTGGCACCTAGTCAAGCCGTCAATCAGGCGGAACCACTGTGGTGTTTTGTTCATAGGACGTCGTGCAGCGAATAGAAATACATAGTAGAGTTTGGAACCGAAACTATGCTGGTGAAACTCATTTTGTGGGATATCGTTGCTGGAGGTGAAGTTGAATGACCCGGAGTCCGGGAATACACTGTGGAGAGTAAGTCTTATCTTTAAAAGTGCTAAACCTATGTGTAAATGAAGGTCTCCGTCGTTATCTGTACGTACACGATGGATCGCTACGACGTCTTCACGGAGGCCGTCGAGAGTGTTCTTGCACAGACCTACGATCCGATCGAAATCGTACTCGTGATCGACGGTAATCCCGACGTGTACAAGCGAGCAGTTGAGGACTTTGGCGGCCGCGAAGACGTTTTGATCTCTGACAACGATGAGAATCAGGGAATCTCGTTTAGTCGGACAAGAGGTGCCGAGCTTGCGTCTGGTGAAATTGTTGCGTTCATCGATGATGATGGAGTGGCTGAGAAAGACTGGATCGCGAAGCATATTGAAACCTACGAGAAGTCTGATACGGTTGCCGTCGCCGGCTATGTCGCCCCAGACTGGGTGACCGAGAAACCGGAGTTTTTCCCCGAAGAATTCTACTGGCTCGTCGGCTGTACTGAAAAAGGGTTCGCGGAAAATGGTGAGGAGATACGAAACGGATACGGCTCGAACGTCTCGTACAAACGCGACGTATTCCTCAACGTTGGGGGATACGACGTGAACACTGGGCGGAAGGGCGATCGTCACATTCAGGCCCACGAAGCCCCCGTCGGGATTCGCATCCGTGAGGAGTACGCCAAAAGAGTTGTGTACACCGAGGATGCAGTTGTCCATCACAAGTTGTTCGACTATCGCGGCGAGTTTCGGTGGCTTGTGTTTCGGTCGTTCTGGCAGGGTTTCTCGAAGCGCGTGATGGAGTTATTATATCCAGGAGGGCAGAACAATGAGAGTGAATATTTGATTACGTTGTTCACTAACTACCTGCCTGATCGAGGAAAGAAAGCGATTATTGAGCGTTCACTTGCCCAAGTAAAACAGATTATTGCCATCCATGTATTCACAGCTGCGGTGGGTCTCGGATATCTCTATGGTCTAACGAAGCGGGACCTATTAAGAGAGGAAGTTGACAAAACGGAGTAAGCGATGTTGTACTTTACGAGGGTACAAGCTTCCCGAACCCTTATCCATCTGTTTGAGATCAGGATCCATGAGTTCTTTACTACTGTATGAGCAGTGTTAGTCAATGAAAGACAATCAAGATAATATCGATCTTGCTGTAGCACATTGGGGAGAACATGTTAATGGGGGTGGTGATCGTGTTGCATGGGAGTTGTCGCGAGTGTTCGATAAATCTCCTCTCTATGTCGGGTGGAAAGACAAGTCTATAGAACCTGATGATGTTGTTACAGAACAACTAATTAATGGACATCTGAACGAGTGGGCGCTTAAAAGAGGTGGTGTAGCTCGAATGGTGTCTCATCTCCTCGGTTGGCAGAAGGCTGACCCGTTACGCGATTATGATGTTCTTGTCACTAGTGGTAATGAACCCCTTTTTTACGTTCCGCCGACTGAGCAGGTGTGGGTTGCGTACGTCCACCATACAAACCGACGGCAATCGGATCAAATCGCTTCCGTCGCTGATGGAAAGATTGGAACCCTAAAATTAGGGTTCTATTATCTTCTCCGGCTAGCGTTTGACCATAATACTCACAAGCCGGACCTGTTCTTAGCCAATTCGGAACAGGTAAAGCGTAGAATGATTCGATATTGGGGAATCCCTGAACGTAAGATCAAAGTTGTGTATCCTCCTGTTGATACAGATGACTATTCACCGCAAGATGCTGAAACCGAGAATTACTATCTCACGCTCTCTCGGCTAGACTGGCACAAGGGAATCGATAATATCATCAAGGCATTTAATGGCTTAGAAGGAACTAATCTGATCATAGCTGGTGATGGGCCGGAACGCGACAGCCTGGAGTCGATTGCAGAGGAGAATATTGAGTTTAAAGGATACGTAAGCGAGTCCGAAAAGAAGCGTCTACTTGCCGGAGCGAAGGGTTTCGTATTCAACGGACAAGATGAGGATTTCGGTATTTCCCCAGTAGAAGCGTTGGCTGCAGGTACACCATTATTCGGTGTCAGAGAAGGAATGACCCAGTATCAAGTAATAAATGGGAAAAACGGATACACTTTTGATCGCGATGAAACCGGCCAAAATATTCGTAATGTAATTCAGGAATTTGAGTGCAAAAGTGTCAAATGGGACGATTCTGAGATTGAATCATTCGCGGAGCGATTTTCGGTTGAATCCTTCCATAACCGTATGCATGACGCAGTTAAACACGCTATAAATAAGGCAGATGTGACACCAGAATGGTACAAAGGCCTCGAGAATGCTTCTACCGGAGATAAATAACTGGTCTGCATCTCGGCTACTATGAAATCCTTTAATCGTTAGAATCACTGGGATTTGCCGCGAACCGTTCGAGCTCAGATGGATCTAATTCAGGTAGTCGCGGTTGGCTCTCATGAGTCAGACAGTAATTGATCAACTGCTCGTAGGCTTGGACGGGATCAAATGTTCGTTCGTAACGGTACGGCTTCGGACCAGGATTATTGGAAGGCCAGACTACGGAACCTCCGTGTAATTGTTCCCCAATCTCATCACGAAGATCATCTCCTTTTTGAATCATCTCTGGATCGTATCGGCGATATAGATCTTGCCAGATCTGAGGAGAGTGATAAATTGAGATCATCGGTGCGCCCGTGTAGTTGGTAGTTGTTTGGTGGGTGGTTCCTTGCCAGTTCGCAGCTCGCATCATTTGTAGATCAAAATATCCGTGTTCCTCCGAATCATGGAAATCCGAGTAGTAGCTATTTATCGTGTCCCCTTCTGTTCCGCTCCAGAATATGCATTTTCTGTCGTATTGTTTGCTGATCTCTGCGAGTTTTGGACGCCACCGTATATGTCTTGGATCGGCACGTAAATCTGAACAGATCAACTTTTTTACTGTATCTCCTATTGTTTCTCGATTCGTATTCGAATGGGTATATACCTGGTTCATATCGATACCATTGTCTTCGAAAAATTGGAGAGTATTGTTTAAGTTTGGTTCTGCACTAAATGCGCTCCAGTTATCCGTTAGCTTTGGAACTAAGTGAATGAGTAGACTATCTCTTCCACCTGTAAGCACGATGTGTTCGTGTTCTGGGAACCGCTTTTCTATATTTTGAACGAACTCAGTCAGGTATTGACAGCTGAGTTCAATAAATTTCTCCTTTGAAGAAATAGAACGATCAAAGGCAATATCTACATTTTGCGTTCCATCACTTAAGATGGTCTCAAACGGTTGTAGCCGGTAGATTCCTCGAGCAATAGTTTCCATCTGGTCGTCCCAGTATCGGTTCGGTAATAGTGTGCTTTCTCTCAATAATCGGACTATTGAGGATGGAACACGGCTCGTAAGTTCCTGAGGGAGATAAGATACAAAGTCTTCTATGAAGATTTGTTTATCCTTTTGATCAAACTTCTGGATGAATTGAGGGACCTCATACGCTGTATTCCTATCATATTCACCCGCATCAAGAATGAGTGAGAACACAGACTTGGATACTCGCAGTTCGTCGTCTGTTAGACGATAATAGCAAGGATACATCCCACAGGCGACATCTTGGAGTTTTTCGGTGGTCACCACCTCCTTCCTATCGTTTTCCAGATAGAGTTCGAGCGATGTAACGGATTCTCTCATGAATGAAATACCTGTTTCAGGTACCTAAATACTCTACTTTCCCGATCTATGCCAGTGAGTGCGACGATGAAGAATAGCCAAGGCTCCAGCCTAAAGGGATAAACCAAGAGTGATTTCAGTAAATATCTCAGCGCTTGATGTCTACGTCCAAATTGATCGTAGTCACGCCCGATAAGGTAGTAGTGATATGAATAAATCCGAATCCTCGATAGAGCACCAAATTTATGCTTTGCCACGTGTTGTTTGACAAGATTGAAAACTCGCTTATCGCCAGTAATCCGACTCTCGAAGTTGCTCGATATATTTTGCTCGTGTTCTTTCTTGGTGACCAGAATTTCATCTACGTAGTCCACGGAGTACTTTTCAGTTATTCGGATCCAGAGCTCGTAATCCTGCCGAGCAGGTAGGTCCTCATCAAACCCACCGACATTATTGAGTACCTTTGCTCGAACCATCACAGTAGATGTTGGATGGATCCGATCTTTCTCCAATTCTTTTTGATATATTTCTCCTCTATACTTGGGTGCATGATTTATCCTCGATCCATCGGTGAGAATTTGTTTAAAACCGGTATAAACGAGACCTACATCTTGATCGGCACTCAAAAACTTCTCCACCTGCCGCTCTATCTTTTCGTTGTCCCAGACGTCGTCAACGTCAAGAAAAGCAATATAGTTTCCTTGGGCGTGAGTTAACCCAGTATTTCTGGCCGCGGCAGCACCCCTATTTGCTTGGTGCTGAACGAGTGTCACCTCTGTAAACTTATCCAGTACAAATTCTGGAGGTTGCTCTGAGCAATCATCTACAACAATGCACTCTATATTTTCGTATTTCTGTGATGATACTGATTCAAGGGCATCTAAGAGTAGGTCTGGTTCATTATAGTGTGGTATTATTATTGTCACTTTTGGTTTTTGCTCAATCATAAACAAACATCGTGTTCATATAGGCGCTTGAACGGCCCAGCCAAGCCGATCTCGATAATCCTCTTCGGTCTTAAATATGATATTATTGGGATTAGTGTCATCAGAAATATTTTGTATGTTTTCTAATCTAACAGGATCTAACTTCTGGTTGCAACTATCCATTCTAATCCCACTTCATCATTCTTGGCTTGTTTTTCCAAAGAGTATTCATTAGATTCCAACCAAGTATGAATATCAGAGGGGTTAACCCCGAATTGGGAATGAATCTCTACGATTATTACCCTAGGTCTAAATTGGATCTCATTTAATATTTTATACTCTGCTCCTTCACAATCAAGCTCAAGTACATCTGCTTCTGGCAATTCCGACGGTAATACTGGATCATTATCTACGGACCCCCATGTGTTTACCGTCGTATCCGTCACAGGAGAGCCAACGATACTCACTCGATCCGCTAAGTCATTTAGAGAAGCAGATTCTTCGGCCGCCCTAGCAAGATCAGCACCTGCTTCATATCCTTGAACATCACCATCGTGTCCAACATTTTCCGCTGCTGCCAAAGTTGAGACGCCGCTCCCAACACCAACGACGACGACACTATCACCCGACTGTGTAAATTCGTTATGAGCAGACACCTCAAATTGTTGCATATCTTCATTCACATCAGTTGTATCGAATAGTTTCGGATACCTCACGATATACCCATTAAAGTAAGCCAAGCGCCGGGGGAGATAAGGTCTCAATGTATTCTTGTATGTTGATTCTACTATTTTTCTAACAGGTCTAGGAATGTTCATACTACCATAATAGGATCGGCACGTATTAAGTTTCCTTCTCGATGATTTTCTAACTAGAGTAACTAAATTCATGAGAGAGATAAGTTGCAGACCGATGCAAACCGTCATCACCTTGGAACCGTACTTTCCGCTATGAAGAATCAGTATGTTCTGATCACCGGTGGTGCCGGATTTATCAGTTCTAACCTCGCAAATCACCTTGTAGAGGAGAACGAGGTCTTGGTTGCTGATAGCATGTAACTTGGGACATATCAGAACCTCAACGATGATGTTGAATACGTCACTACTAGCTTCATAAATAATGACTATCCAGCAGATGTGAACGTTCTTTTCCACCTTGCGGCACTCTCATCTCGAAACATGCACGAGGAGGACCCACAGCGTAAGTGCAGGGTGAACGTTGAGCGATTCGTGAATGCTGTTGAGTGTGTTCGCCAAAACGGGTGTGACACAGGAGTATATGCTTCAACATTCTCAATTTTGGGATCAGATAAGGGACTTCACTCATGTTCAAGATGTCGTTCGTGCCTGTGAGGCTGCTGCGGAACGTGAACTAGAAGGTGTTTATAATATTGGTACATAGAGTATTATAAAGTTTTAATCAGGTAGTTAATAAACCAATAAATATCTGGAAAACATCAAGTCCTGGTATGTTAGGAGCCTGTTTGTTCATTATTTCTATGATCGTCTCGCAGAGATTACCAAATTTGTAAAGCAACCGAATGGGAGCCACAAATAGACTTTTATCAGACGATCGAAATAGTATGCGAACCGCACTTGGAATAAAATTGGGAGAAAAAGAGATAATAATTATTAAACTAATACAAACAATCTAATATAATTAGTCGAATCTGATGACGGCGTGTGAACCTCTGGTTGATGCCTTGTTTAAGTTTGTTAATGCCGGATTAATATAAAATTGTGAGATTATATATGATGATAATATGTGTCAAATAGAAATATGATTCATCTACATTGAGCACCGTTCATGCGGGTGTTATGGGCGTGATAGAGCGGATTCATGATCCGGTGTCTTATTTGCAATTGGACCCTATTTTTGGCGAAGCTCGTCACGGAAGGAATTGGCGTCGTAGCCACGCTCAGCTGCGAGGCTCGGCAGGTCGCCTACCTTGCGCCGGACGATCTGCGGGGCGGTTTTCGCGTCGTATTTCTTTCAATTAGTTGATTGGATGTTGGAGGATACTTTCAGAGAGCAAATCCACGGCCCGGGTAGGATTTGTCAGTTCAATGTGAAGTGCATGCAGAGTGAACATAGCCCATTCGGCGAACCCGCTTTTCCCCGAAGTCGCCGGGTTGGTATGGGTTAGCGACAACTGATTTAGTCTTAGTCACCATAATGTGCGTAAAAAAATGGACTTCGGATGTCACACTGATCGGCCTCTTTGCTTTCTACCGAGATAATGCAGTCGTTGCCGCGTTCAGCGAAACTACAGAGCTTAATGAATATATGGGTCATACAGATCTTAATCGATCTAAATCATACCACTAGACAAACAGCCCAGTCTGCAGGTATGACCCTGCAACGTTGATTCCGCTATCCTATCAAGAAATTGTATGAGTAAGGTTTTGCTGCGGTTCCGGTGAAGGCCACCATACCGAAAGCAAATTATAAAATGGAATGTCTATGGAATAGTGATAATGAATTATCGGAGTTTCGACCACCTTAACAGGGATATTCAAAATTGGCAAAGGGAACTTCCATCCGATTTGGACCTGATTGTTGGTGTCCCGCGGAGCGGCCTCCTCGCAGGAAATCTTTTAGCGCTTCACCTTAATCTTCCGTTAACAACTGTTGAAGAGCTTGAAAAGAGGTCAATTTTACAATCTGGTAGAAGACTAAAGCAGAATGAGGATTTTTCCTCTTTTAAAAATATACTTGTAGTGGATGACTCCGTGAACACTGGTAAAACAATTGAAAGTGTGAAAACACAGATAGAATCACTTAATCTCTCCATGAATATTCATTACGGCGCTGCTTATGTATCTGAACAAGGTAAGGGATACGTTGACACATATGCAAACGTAGTTCGAACTCCACGAGTGTTTGAGTGGAACATGATGCATCATTCTGGGTTATCTGATTGGGCAATCGATCTTGATGGAGTTCTTTGTAGGGATCCGTTACCTTCGGAAAATGATGACGGTGAGAGATACCGCGAATTCATTAGCAAAGTTAAACCTAGAGTAGTTCCATCCAAGAAAATCGGCCTCATCGTGACTTGCAGATTAGAGAAATATCGGGATATCACCGAAGAGTGGCTCTCGAACCATGGTATAGAATACGAGCAGCTCATCATGATGGATCACCCATCTATGGAAGCTAGACAGGCCGCGGGGAACCACGCTGAGTACAAAGCAAATGTGTATGATAATACAGAAACTAGACTATTTATAGAAAGTGATGAAAATCAAGCGAAGAAGATCGCTCGCCTAACAAGAAAACCGGTATTCTGCGTCAATTCAAATTGTATGTATAGACAAGAATATCTAACAAGAGTTGGTCGGGAGACAGTTGACTCAGTAAAGACAGTTAGATCTAACCCACAGAAGTATGCACGAATGTTTGCTGACGATCCAGTTGATTTCTGTAAGAAAGTTGCTATAAGAATATTTAAATCTGGCTAATTTCTTTTTGATCTTCATATGAGATCGTAATACTTGGGAGATGTACCATTACAAACTAAGGAATAGATTCCCACATGAGTAAGTTGGGATACCTTCCGGCGATGTTTTATACAAAGGCTTCTGAAAGCCTGTATGCTCAAAGCCCTTGGAAAGTACTTTCTCGAGCCACTACGTACGCGTGCAGCCGCCTTATACACCGGGGTGACTGGATTATACAACAACCGAATACGTGAATATCTTCCAAGAAGAGACCCGATTGTTTTTAATGGAGTTATCGTTGATTACCAGCGCAGTGGTGATTTCATTCCAATTTTATCGCCGCCTGCAAAATTCGGTATTCCACACGATGGGCCGGATTATCCGACGTACGAATCCTCTATCGTTCGACAACTTAATGACAGAGTGACCAAAGGTGATTCAATTGTAATCGTTGGCGGTGGTCTCGGGGTTACCGCAGTCACCGCAGCAAAGCAAGTTGGACGTAGCGGTCAGGTAATCGTGTTTGAAGGCGATCCTAATCAGGTTGATATGATTAAGCAAACTGCAATGTATAATGATGTCGCTGATCGGATTCACGTTAAGCATGCCATCATTGCCGAAGCTATATCTCTGAAAGGAGAAAGTGGAGATGCACCAATTATTCCTCCTTTAGATTTACCTGAATGTGACCTCCTAGAACTGGATTGCGAAGGTGCTGAAACCCAGATTATTCAACAATTACCCCACCGGCCAGAAACGATTATTGTTGAAACGCACGGACACTTAGGTGCATCCACGCAGAAGGTACGCAACGAATTAATTGAGAACGGTTATACCGTCGTTAGCGATGAGATCGCAGAAGATGACAAAATAGAAATGTGTGAGGAGAAGGATATTAGGGTTCTAACAGCACATAATTCGAGATAGCCAAAAATTTGTACTGAAGTATATAATTCCTGAATGATGAAGGAGCAGATATTGCGTGGAATATTTTCTCTTGCAGGGTCAAAAGTTGTAACTCTAATACTCGGAATTGTTACAACACCTATTCTTGTACGCATATTAGGTCCAACACAATATGGACAATACGCATTTTTAATGTCGGTTCTTGGAGTAATTTGGATTTTTGTTCATATGGGTATTTCCGGTGGGATTCAAAAATATATCTCTGAAGATCGGGAGATTGAGAATTGGTCTGACCAAGTATTTGGATTCTATTTCTGGCTTTCTATGCTTCTTGCAATAATTGCAACACTAGTCATATTCTTCATGGCTCATCTCGGAGCTGTTGAAACTCTCTTAGGTCAGGAGTACACAACGTATTTTTATTTCATTTCAATCATTTTGATTACCGGTCAATCCTATTATGTACTTCGCTATACCCTTATGGGCCTTCAAAAAGAGCATATCTCCGAATTATTACCAGTACTACATAAGGTTGTCTTCGTAGTTGTCGGACTACCACTTGCGTATATTGGTTACAATGTAATCGGAGTGCTCACTGGCACGATCGTTGCAGGAATACTCTGTGCGGCAGTTGCTTTCGCAATGTTACGAAATTACATTGAGACATCTGCGATATATAAACCAAACTTTGATAAATTACCAGTGAAAGAGTTTGTAACATACAATATTTGGACAATAATTCTTGTCTTTTTGCTGAATTCACTATACCACGTGGATCTACTTCTGCTTGAACCGATGACAGGAAGCACTGAGGCTGGGATTTACAAGACTGCCTTGGTTACAGCTGAATTCGTCTGGTTTATTCCACTCGCGATACAGCGAGTGTTTATTCATTCTACATCTGATATGTGGTCCCAAGGTGATACTAAGCAGATAACCGAGGTTGCTTCTCAAACAACTCGATTCGTTCTATTACTCACTCTATTATTGAGTCTCGGAATTGCATCTCTTGCAGATCCTTTTATTAATCTATATTTTGGCAGTGATTATTCTGGTGCGGTAGTACCTCTATACCTTTTACTTCCTGGCGCGGTGGGATTTGCAGTTGCGCGCCCAATTATTGGAATCGGACAAGGTAAAGGCAACCTCCGTGTCCTCGTTTACGCTACAGGATTTGCTGCCGTACTAAATCTCTTCTTAAATCTAGTTTTGATTCCTATTCACGGGATGCATGGAGCAGCAGTAGCAACAACAATGGGGTACGGGGCTATGGTCTTCTGTAGTCTCATCACAGCTCGATACCAAGGCTTCGATCCTCTTTATGATCTGAGATTGCCACGCATAGCGTTAACTGCGGTAGTCACCGGAACGACAATCTTTGTCTTATCAAATATAACCGGACAAGGAATCTTATCTCTACTCGTTGTTCCTCCTGTTGGTTTCCTCATATTTGGGACATTAGCTATTGCAACACGTGCGATAGAAGTTGATGAGGTACAGCCCATTCTTAAACGACTTCCAGAAAGGCTGGCAAACTATACGAATAGATTTTTGAGGATAATCTCGTAGAAAGACTTGGTAAGGCTTACTTACCTAGTTGTTCACAGATATGATCTACTGCTCTAAGTGATAACGCTGCGATCGTTAGCGTCGGATTGACTCCAAATCCAGTTGGGAAAACACTACTCGAAATAATACTTAGATTCCGAATATCGTGGGTTCGAAGATTCCTGTTGACCACGCTTGTATCGGGATCATCCCCCATTCGCGTCGTACCTATATGATGATTTACGTAGATTGGATTTTCGGGTCCGTGTATTGATTTGACTTTCACATTCAGAATCTCGCACAGTTCTAACAGAATCTTTTCTACCCGTTCAAGCGCCGCTGTATTCCGGTCATTGAAAGATAAAGATATGTCAGGTACAGGTTCATTGTAATCATCAGTGACTTTCTTGTTTAAAGAGATTCGGTTGTTTTCTTGAGGTGCCATTTCCGTCACCCCTAGTAATGATACCTCCTTTCCCGATTGCTTTCGGAATCCGATCATGATACTATGCGGGTTTTCTTCACTGGGCTTATAGTATTCGTGAGACACAAGTTCGCCGTTGGCTTCCTCTGATAGAATGTCTCGTCTGGGATCTTCCAAATCCCCAGTAACCTTTAACATCGGGTGTTCCATGAAGTATTTCCCGACGCACCCACTGGAATTTGCTATGCCCGTTGGATGTTCTGTATTTTTGGATAGTAATAGAAGACGAGCACTTTCAATCCCTCCTGCGGCAACAACGAAATGATCTGCACATAGATTACGAGTCTCTCCGTTCTTCGTGTAAAGAACCGAGTCGATACGGTCACCTTGATCGCCGGTCCGAAGTCGTCTCACAACAGCATTTGAAATATAGTCTACCCCTTCGTCAATGCCCCTTTGGATGTGACTGTTAGTAGTGAATAGTGACAAATCATTGGTATCGGGATCTGTTGCAATAGGGATCGAATGAATATTGAGGATGTTTTGATCCTCAAGTGGCGAAAACACCTGCTCAAGATCGTCAAATTTAGGCTTTTGGATCGGATACTCCTCCCGGTCTCGGTATGGGTTATCAGCCCGTCCCGCTACTGCCATTTCCTGCTCTGCCTCAAAGTAATACGGTTCCAAATCCCGGTAACTAAGTGGCCAATCTGCTCCGAAATCGAATTCTGAGTTCTTATTGAAATCCTCTGGATACGGACGAATCGCCCAACCGTGCCAAATGGGTTTGATTCTCCCTACAGTTCCTCCAATTCCTTTATGTCTGCGTTTATTTATATCGTACTCACGTTCACCTGAATTCGTGAATCTGTCGCGTTCTGAATCAACCCAAGGATATGTAAAACCAGGAATTTTAAATGCAAGATTCTTCAGCCAAGGAAATCTGTCATAAACTTCATAGAATGTACTATCGATCAGAGAATCTTCCCAGCTTCCAGCTTCTAAAACAGTTACATCAACTTCTCTCTCTTGAAGTTTTAATGCAGCCAAGGATCCCGCGATACCTGATCCGATAATACAAACTTTAAAATCGCTAGTCATAATAGACATTCTATTTTTCGATTCTTAAGTGTATTGTTCCATCGGCAGTTGTCACGATCTGGGGGCTATCACCGCTTTTCGATCACAAAAGCCGGTTCGATTCCACAGTCAAACCACTCAGATAGTTCTATATCTGATGACAACAGATATAAATCACGATAATCAATAACTCCGAACTAATCCTCAGACACTTTCTCTGGGATTTCCCGGATAAACCTAACAGAACTCAATTTTCAAAGCAATTCCCATTACTCCGATATTGTTTGACCTGACGATCGGCTTCCCGGTTTGTTTAACTAATGGGTCGGATCCATACGTTACCCTCAATTTGAGCCATGAATGAGTGCCAGCCATCGAATTAGGCTAACCACAGGATATACTGGACAAATTATACCGTATCTGATGGTTTCTCACAAACTATTTCCCACCTCACCGACACCGCCTACCCATGCAAGCAGTTGTACTCGCCGCTGGCAAGGGCACTCGTCTCCGACCTCTCACAGACGACAAGCCGAAGGTACTTGTCGAGGTGAACGGCATGCCCCTCATTCAGGACGTATTCAACAACCTGATCGACGCAGGTGCGACCGAACTCGTCGTCGTCGTCGGCTACAAAGCCGAGCAGATTATTGATCGGTACGGGGACGAGTATCAAGGCGTTCCGATCACGTACACGCACCAGCGCGAACAACTCGGCCTCGCCCACGCTATCCTCCAAGCGGAACCCCACATCGACGGCGACTTCATGCTGATGCTCGGCGACAACGTGTTCCGCGGGAACCTTAGCGACGTGGTGAACCGCCAGCAAGAGGATCGCGCCGACGCCGCGTTCCTCGTCGAGGAAGTTCCTTACGAGGAGGCCTCTCGGTACGGCGTCCTCGACACCAACGAGTACGGCGAAGTCGTCGAAGTCGTCGAGAAGCCCGACGACCCGCCGAGCAATCTCGTGATGACCGGCTTCTACACGTTCACCCCCGCGATCTTCCACGCCTGCCATCTCGTCCAACCCTCTGATCGCGGTGAGTACGAGCTCCCGGACGCGATCGATCTGCTCATCCAGTCCGGACGCACAATCGACGCGATTCGCCTCGATGGCTGGCGTATCGACGTGGGGTACCCCGAGGACCGCGACCGTGCCGAGGAGCGACTTGACGAAATTGCTGATGCCGCGAGCGACACGGAGGACGCGGACGAGGAAGATGCGAGCGAGGCTGTCGTCGACTCGTAGTTCGGTGGAGCAGGTAGTCGATCCGGCCGACGTGGTTTTACGATACGCGTGCGATTACGGGTTATACCTCGTATTATCCGTCGTCTATTGACTGCGATTGCGACCCCGGCATTGAGAGTGTACATTTTGTCTGCCTGTAGCCGGCCGGTGGAGGCGAGTTCAGCGACGGAGACGAAGATGCGTGACAATGAGATAGCGTGCTGAAAGAGACTCGCAGTCGACTGTGAACGGGATGGCTCGGAGAGAACAGACGAAACGAGGTTATGTCCCGTGCCAGCGGGACAAAATGTTGTACGCAGTTACGATGGCGCAACCCGGTACTAGTGAAGCATTGGTAAGCAGTTTATCGTACCTTGCCTGCCGTGACCCTCTAGCTGTCTTCGTACTCAAAAGATCGGAATCCTACTTCGATTCGGTTGTAAACTGGTGAGACTAGGATCTGGTCGTTAGATCAGTTACCCGGCAGTTTCTATTTCTACTCTCCATGGAGAGCTAGATCAACAATCTTCTTCAGGGGGATGTTCTCTGTCAATATACTCCCAAGTCTCTGTGTCTAAACGACCTTCGAGATATGCCTCACCGTCCTCAGTAATCATATAGACTCCGTTCCCCAAGCTTTCAACAAGCCCCTCTTCATCCAGTTTCTTACATCTTCTATCGACGTGCTGTCGAGAGTAGGGTAAAGATGCTTTTGTAGTCATTTTTGTAGGTGTTGTTGGTTTCTTCTCGTGGAGAAATTCTAAAATCCGATCATCAACGGAAGTCATCCACTTACCTGAATGTCTCATTGAGCACGTATTCACCATCTTGGTCTATATTACGGACGGTTAGCACATATGAGCTAATTAGAGCTTATTTAATACACTTCCGTTAATTATATGTTACTAGGGGATAGTTGTTTTCACACAGAACCCGAGCGACGAACCCTCGGCTCATGAGAAAGTGTAGAAATCCCGGTTGCGGTGCTACAACACCCAGCCGGGACGGGTTCTGTGTCCACTCACAGAACCATGCTAATGCTGGCAACTGCGGGGCTTAAGCCCTGCGAGACGATCACCGAGTCGAACAGTACTGCCTTTACTCTCTGTATCACCGAGGCCGACGGGTACGACGCTACCTTAGACGCCCCGATCTGTACAACGTGCGCTTCGACGCGCAACTCCGACGGAAACATCCGAGAGGGGTTACAGTGACTAGTCCCCACTCTGAATGCGACACGACTCCCTCAGTCGCTGATCTCTCAGCCGTACACCGTGACCTACTCTGGGTACTCGCACAGACTGGTCCCTGTCAACCCCACTCACTCCACTATGCACTCACCGACTACTACAGCGATGGCATCGATTACAGCCAAACCTGTGACACACTCGAGGAGCTCATCGAACGCGAATTCGTCGCGACGTACGATACGACAACGTACCAACTTACAGAGTCGGGCCGACGTGCGCTTTCAACGCGGCAAGCGTGGCAAGCTGGCACCCTCACCACCAGCGAGGAAGAACCAAAATGATCCTCCCCACCGACAAACTCCCGAATCGCCAGCAACTCGCGCGCATCTCGCTGGACACTCGCCACCCGATCTGCCAAGTCTGTGGCCACTCTCTCAACGAGAGCGACGACATCACCGCCTACGCCTACCGGGCTGCAGGCGAGCCCGCGTACGCGATCGGCTACATCATGTGCGGGGCGGATATCCATGAACACCCGACCGTCTTCACCCGCGGTGTTCACGAATATGTCCTCACGGGTCACGTTGGGTCGTGTACGGACTCCCATACCCAATCGACGACGTTCGTCCTCCTCGATCCGACTGCCGTCGCCACGAGCCCCACATCGACTGCAACCTCTCACGTCCACGCGGACGCGCCAACCCCACGAGACCCGACCCACTCACCACCAGAAGAGCCACCCTCACTACTCAGTGTCGTCCGCGAGCGCGCTCGTTCTGATGGCGGGGCGTCCCACGAGGGAGCACAGTGATCCACCAGACCCTCACCCCCTGGTGATTACTGATGCAGTCACACCACCCTGCGACCTCTAGCCGAGGGGTTCGGCTCGCCAGCCACGCAACAGGCGTTCCCACCGACGGAATCAGCTGTCCCGCGGTGTCTCCCCGTCTGACCGAGTGGGTGCCCCGGCTCCTCGATGATCTCACGCCGCAGACTGAACGCATCATCCACCACACCACCACGGAGGATCCGTGGCAGACGAGCTCAAAGCTTCTCACTCGCATTCACCCAGGATGGACCGACACAGACCACACGTGGAACGACGATATGGCCGAAGCCGTCGCGTACATCCGCGCGATCACCATGCGTGCGCTCACCTACGACACTGACACAGAGAATCTCTCGTCGTTCCACCAACAGCGCCAGACAGACCTGACCAAGACCGTCACCGCAATCGGCACGGGCCGTGGCTCGGTGAACGCCAGCCTCGGCGCACTCGCGAAGGGCCCGGTCGCACTCCATCGTGAACTCGACGCTCAGCCCACTGTACTCACACTCCAGTTGGACGGCGAGGCGTGGACCAACTTGGAAGACCGCCGCACAGGTGTCCGCGCACTCGCGGCGATCGCCGTGCTTGCCGATGGGTTCGACGTTCGACTCGTCGTCTCACCCGCACTCCAGCGACACCTGTCAAAGCGGTATCCACGATGGACGGAGTGTCACCTCGATCTTACTGAGAGCCGGGAGCGGTCCCACCAAAGCACCACCCACCACGCACAAACTATTGATGCCGCATGGAACGCCATCCGTGATCTTGACACCGAGCCAGGGAAACGCCGGTTGCTCGGGAATCTCACGACGACGCACGCCCGCCGGTACGACGAGCTCACCGCTGACAATGCGATCGATATCGCAGCAGGGACCGTCAACCGGTACGTCCTCGATCTCGAGACACGTGGGCTGGTCACCGTTGACCGCCGCGGTCAGCAGCACGCGGTCCAGCTCACTGATCTGGGTAAGCAGGCCGTCACAGCGTGTCTCGACGACGACTACGGCCTCGTCCACCCGGATCAGCGCCGTCTCGACGAGCGTCTTACCGCAACCCCTCAGGACTTCACAAGTACAGTGTCCACCCAGCGGGTGGGGGCTCCGGAGACGATACCCCCAGACGAGTGGGTTGCAGCGACCGGCAATCCAGACACAGGTGCCGACTACATCCAGTGGCTCACCGACCCTGACACCGCTCCCGATAGCCGGCTCCACGAGCGATTCGCCACCGTCGCCCATGACGACGCCATCACGCTCGTCGACGACCATCCATCGGCCTTTGAGGACGGCCGTGTTGCGTACCTCAGTCACCGTTGTGACGAACTGCTCGTCGTCCTCCAGTGGGGCGGGCCCTTAGCCACCCTGGGACGTCTCGCGGGAGCCTTACTGAGCGACAAAGCACTCTCCGAAGTTCTCACCCCCAGTCGATTGGGCCACGAGTTCGAGAACCTTAACGACGACACCGCTGAGTACTCAGTCGGTCGCGTGCTCCGTCGTGGCCGCCAAATCGGGTGGTGTCGCGACGCCGATACTACCTACGAGGCGTGGCGCGGGCGGATCACAACCGTCCGGGATCGCCTCTTGTCTCGTGTAGCCAAACTTGCGACGAGCGACAACGCAACTGCCCGCAGCGAACTCTTCGCGGATCTCCACGGGCTCGTCGCCTCCGCAACCCAGCTGTATCACGCGGTCGGGATCGATCTCACGACCACGCTCAGAATTCCTGAGACCGCCACGCTCGCGCGCAACGCCACCCGACTGAAAAACCTCTGTGAGTTCCTCGCCAAGACAGTCCCCAAACAGTCCGTCTACGGGATCCACTCCGGATACCGGCTACTGTTCGAAGATCGGCCCGCAAAGCTGTGCCGACGGCTTCCCTACGAAGCCAAACCCGACACACAACTGGATCTCACGATGTCGTGGGTGGTGGCTGGCCCGACAGCCACCGCGCTGCAGGACGATATCACCACGACCCTCAGAGAGGAACTCGCCACCGTGCGTGAGGCGATCGCCGACGGAACCGAAACTGCACCCACCCTTGAGATTCCCGTCGTCGACGGCACCACCTACCCGTCCATCCGACGGGTGATCGACGGGGTTGCGATGACCCACGACATCCAGTGGACACCCCGCGAGACACAGCAACTCGTGCGGCTC
Organism: Halorubrum salipaludis; assembly: GCF_002286985.1. Classification (GTDB taxonomy): domain Archaea; phylum Halobacteriota; class Halobacteria; order Halobacteriales; family Haloferacaceae; genus Halorubrum; species Halorubrum salipaludis. The sequence continues at coordinate 575,875 of NZ_NSKC01000002.1, forward strand.
TGTCTCCGCTCGTTCGGCCCGGCGGACACCCCACGGAGAGCGTGTCCGTACGACGTCGTAGAAATCCTCCTGCGCGCACTGAAAGAGTCACACACGCCGACGCCGGCCGATGTCGAACGCGCGGCCGCAACCTTGCCGGCCACACGCTTCCGGCCCGATCTCACGCCGACAGCGACGAAACTGTATGCCTCGCTGCTCCGAGCCGATCGACCGCTGGGCCGCGCCGAATTGATCGAGCGCGCCGGCATCTCCGCGAGCAGCTACGACCGTCGACTCATAGATGTCCGTGCGCTCGACCGTGTCCGTGCCGTCCAGGTGGACGGCCACCGACGGTGGACCACCGCAGACGCGATCGCATCTGCCCGAACAGGAGTCAACACGAGTCTCACTCTGCTGGGAGCACAGCCACATTCCCCGTACCGCGTCGTCAGTACTCACTCGGATGTGTCGACACGACGACGCACCACGCGCGCTCAGACAACCCTGTCTACGCCATCTCCACAGACGATGAGAGAGATCACAGATCCAGTGAACCGACACCTGCCCAGACAGCCGGTAGGGAACGTCTCTCACCACGATCACGACGTATCGCTCAGAGACCATCCAATCGACCACACAATGGGAAACTCACACCACCGACTGACCGAACCGTCCAGCACACCACCGCGCTCCACGACATGGCGGGGCGAGACGCAATGACCACCCCGAGGATCGATCTCGAAACAAAGGTAACCCGCGATCAGCCGGTCACTCAAGCGACGGGCTCCATCCAAGTGAGTACGGACGAACTCGACGACGACACGATCACGCTCAGCTTCGGCGGTCCGTGGGGGATCACGTACGCGGATCTCACGCCTGAAGACGCCCACGCTGTCGCGACTGCACTCGAAGATGCGGTCACGGCCTGCCAGGAGGGATCAGCCGATGAGTGACTCCAACGACGATCCCCATACACGGATCCCCGTCGGGACCAATCTCGACGAGGCTGATCACGCTCCTGCAGCCGATCACGACCCCACGAACGGGCGCTGGCTCGAGAAGGAGGTCGCCACGGCGCTCGAAGAGTGGGGCTACCGCACGGCCCGCAACGAGTACCTCTTCGGGCTCGAAACCGACGTGATCGCGCGACGAATCTCCCCACGCGATGAGCCGGACGATTTCATCGTCGCCGAGTGTAAAGACTGGCAATCAACCCTTGTCGGGCGTGATGCCGTCGCATCCATTTCGCATCGAGCACTGCTCGCTCGGGCAATGCCTGTCTTAGTCGTCGCCTGGGGTGTCACCACGCCTGCATGGTGTCTCGCTCAACAGCTCGACGTCCGGATCCTCACTATCGGTGATCTCACCAAGGGATCGCTTCCACCCCTGACCGAACACCGGCCACCCACCGGAACCCTCCGCACGCGCAGAGAACCCTGTGTGAGCGAGCTTCGAGACGGGATGCCAGATCTGTTGCGACGATTGAGTGCCCTCGACATCGAGTCGCCAGTGTTCGTCGGTGCTGGGCGAGGCCCGTGTTACGTACCTGATCGAACGGGAAACGATGCGTACGTCAACGCGTACGACAGCGACTACGACTTCGGGTGAGTTCACCTGTCGATACAGTAGATACAAAAGGATATAACACATACATTCGAATATGCCTGTTGAATTCGACGAATACAGACGAGATCGGGAGAGCGATGAAACACTCGCGATAGATCCGGGATCAAACGCTTACGAGATTCTTTCGTTCTTAGCAGAGTATCCTGACCTCGGATTTAAGCCAGCGGAGATTGCTGACGAAGTTGATATTCCCCGTGGCAGTCTCAATCCGACGCTTGCTCGATTAGAAGAACAGGGCCTCGTAGAACATGAACCACCATACTGGTCGATCGGAGATGATGATCGAATCGCAGCGATGGGGGCGACAATGTACAGTATGCAAGCGTTTGAAGAGCGATACGAGGATGATGACTTCAGTGGCTGGGAGCAGACTGATGTCGATCCGCGGGAGCATCGATGAGCGAGGAAGCGTTTGCACGAGGGGATGTCGTCTGGCATCCGGCTCCATTCAAACGTCGTCCAAAGGAACGACCTTTTTTGATCTTGAGTGACACCTCCCATCCGTTCCACGGAACAGAATATGCGGTCGTTGGGCTCACACGAACGAACCGCCCGCCTGCGGTGGAACTTCATGAAGAAGCATGGGATGTGGGTGATCCTGGTGAAGAGAGCTATGCCTCGCCGTGGTATGTATTCACAATCAAACACGCAAACGTGAATCGGCCAAAAGGTGCGTTGACGACTGTTGCGACGGATAAGGTCGCAAAAGCCGTGGCAGCGATGATCGGGGCGTAACACGCGGGATTTACGTACTCTGTGTAGCCTAACTATTGATGTTCAATGACTGATATCTCAGACTCGCTTCGTTCTCTGTTTAGTGCTCAAATCGAAGAACGTGATGGCTCATATGTCGTGGATATCCCGGCAACTGAGATTGAGCATGATGCGCTGTCTGCAGACAAAACGTATCGTATCGCAATCCTCGCGTCGCAACCCTCGACAGCCAATACGAACCAGCACGAACAACACCAAGCAACTACTCAAGAGTCGACGTCGCCTTCAGAAGGGCCGCCTGTGGATGAAGGTGAAGTACGCGACGTGACGATCGAAACGACCGGGGATCAAGGCGATGGTATCGCGAAGGTTGAACGGGGATATGTCGTGATCGTCCCCGGCGGACAACCAGGTGATGAGCCGACGGTTGAGATCGAGCAAGTCCAAGAAAACGTCGCGTTTGCCAGTATCGTCGAATCCGACTCACGGGGGCTGTAGGCCCGTCTCCCGCGCTTAGTGGGAGTTCGCGGAAGTGTCTGAGGCCCACGCGCGTTAACCAACACTCGGCGCGTAGCCACTAACTATGTTGGTTAACACGTTTGAGGGCCCGAACTCAGCAGGTCGTGATATCGACCTCCGTGACAGGCTCTCGACCAACCGGCCGCCAGCGCTGGCAGGTCCATGCGTCCTCGAGTGGCCACCAGCCGGGACCGTCGTCTCGGTCGACGAACCGAATTCGACGACAGTCACCGCTGCTCGGGGTGTACTCGATACTGACCGTCTCCGGGTTGAGATCTGGATCGACACCGTGGCATGGCTCGGTTCCGTCAGCCTCCGCGTCAGTCTTCTCAGCCACGTCGTGTCGCGTACTGCCGTCAGTATCTTCCGGTGTAGCCGGTGTCGACTTGTCGGCAGCCGGGCCATGATCGCAGGCCGTTTCAGTCGACTCGTGACGCGAGAACTTGTACTGACATGGATGACGCGTCACAACACATATTACGGTAGGAAGAAAAGATAGAGTAAGATGGCCACAAACAACGACAAAATCCAGTTCCGGGGGGAAACCGAGAAGAAGGCGACTCAAATTGTCGATCAGATGCGTCTTGGTGGGATCAACATTAGTGAGCTTGCTCGACAGGGCCTTCAAGAGAAGCTCCGAGAAGTCCTCTCGGACGAGGAGAAGATCACCCTCCACCAACAATACAAGCAAGGAGAGCTTTCTGAAGAAGTTGCAGAGATCCTTCTTGGTGATTCCTTAGAAGAAATTAAGCGGGAGCGGGAGGCCTTTGAGGAGGCTGCGGAGCTTGATACGAGTGGCGTGTTCCAGCAGTGAAGATGGTGGATGATGCTATTCGCCATCCAGTTATCGTTGATACAGATGCACTGATCGCTGTCGCGAACACGGGTCTCTGGTCTCGAATTACGGAGAATCTTCAGCTGACGACGACGAACGTCTGTTCTCACGAACTCAAGCGCCACGTTCGGGAGATGTCTGAGTACGCGCCTGAAGGGACGAGAGAGCGGTGGGTTCACGATGGGAGCAAGCGGGCACTTGAGCCGTTCGACGACGAGGATACGTCGTTCACCACGGTTCCGTGTGTTCCTCGTCCGCATGGAGAGGATGCTGGGGAGAAGTCCGTAGAGATTGAAATCGAACAGCATACCGAGCTGTATCGGTTCGCTATTGTGATGGACAAACACGGCCGTCGGGCGATTAATCGAGTATTCGCTGACACCGAAGAGACAACTGGGAAGGCGGTTGCTCCCACGTTTTTGCTGTATCTATTACTAGACGAAGGGAAGTGTACTGTAGCGGAGTTTTGTCAGGCCTGTGGCGAGATGCTTCGCGGGGAAGCCTGGACAGGGTATCAAGCGATTCAGGTGGCATGGGCAGCGATTCCGGTCGATTGCTCGCAGTATCTCCCAAACAATCTACTTCCATGAATACTTTTGAATCACGATCCGACAAACGGGCGGTGGCTCGAGAAGACGGTCGCTGAAGCCCTCGAAGCGTGGGGCTATCACACAGTTCGCAATGAGTATCTCTTCGGGCTCGAAACCGACGTGATCGCCCGACGAGTCCCCCCACGCGATGAGCCAGACGACTTCATCGTCGCCGAATGCAAAGACTGGCAGACGACGCTTGTCGGCCGTGAGGCCGTCGCATCCATCTCGCATCGAGCGCTGCTCGCTCGGGCAATGCCCGTCTTGGTCGTCGCCTGGGGCGTCACCACCCCAGCATGGTCGCTCGCGCAACGCCTCGACGTCCGCATCCTCACCATCGGTGACCTCACCAAAGACTCACTCCCACCGCTGACCGAACATCGACCACTCACGGGCACGTTCCGCACCCGCCGGGAACCACGCGTGAGCCAACTTCGAGATAGGATGCCGGATCTGTTGGGACGACACACCGATCTCGACGTCGAGTCACCGGTGTTCTTCAGTGTTGGTCGAGACCCGTGTTACGTCCTCGACCGGACGGGCAACGGAGCGTACGTCGATACGTACGACAGCGACTACGACTTCGGGTGGGTGGGCACAGCCGCGTCCTGCCGTCGATGACACCATCCAAAGCTACGACGGGAAACTCGATCGTCGCGTCTGTTCTCGGCGATCGTTTGCCAGGCTGTTTCAACTCGGTGAGCCCGCCTGCCAAGGGCTAAGACGTGTCCCAACCTACGATTCAGCATGACGACCATCGTCAGCGATCAGGACACTCGGTCGGGGTCCCCGCGTATTGAAGGGACGCGGATCACGGTCCTTGATATTAAGCGTCGCGTCGTGGACAACGACGATGACCCCCACGTCGTCGCTGGCGAATACGATCTCTCCGTGAGTGACGTCTTCTACGCGCTCTCGTACTACTACGACCATCGCGAGGAGTTCCAAGCACACGAACGAGACGCCGAACGACGGCGGCGGGACGGCGAGCAGCGGACCCGGGAACGACTCGGCCTCGCCAATGACCGGGGCGAATCAGCAGAAGAGGCGGACTAGCAGTGCGGATCTTGGCCGACGAGAACGTCCCAGAGCGTATGTTTCTGCGCTCCGGGGCGACGGACACGACGTTTCGTACAGTCGGAACGTGGGGGCGCTCGGCCCATCTGCTTCTGACGCGGCGATCCTCGAATACGCGGAAGAAAATGGGCTTGCAGTACTCTCGACTGACGTGAAGGATTTCGGTCATCAGGACGTTCCAGCCCCGGTGTTCGTTGCTCCGCAGGATATGACGGGTGGCGAGGTACGGGCCGCTGTCGCTCGAATCGAACTCCTCGCGTTCGACCCGACAGACGCAGATCCGATTTGGCTGTCTAGCTTCTGAGCACCTCATTGGACGCGAGCGTATTGACGCGTCTCTCGAACAACTTCGGGCCGCGCCAAAGCTTGAACAGCTCATGCCGAAGTTCATCACAAACGCCATCGCCGGCAAATCGCTTCCTGTCTACGGCAACGGCCTGAACGTCCGCGAGTGGATCTACGTCGCGGACACTGTGCCGCGATCGATCCCGTTTGTCGGAAAGACGATATCTGTGAGATCTACACCATCGAGAGTCACGCCGAAAAGACGAATCTCGAAGTCACCGAGGCGATTCACGATGCCGTCAGTACTGATGGCTGTCCATACCTTATGTGACAATCGGAGCCATTCAGTACCTAAATGATACATAAGGTTTGAACCCCATACCAACTGTGAGCTATGCAGCGATCACTTGGGATCGGAGGCTGCAATCTTGTGAGACCCACACTTCAGATACTCGTCGGTAGTCCCCTCCACGCTATATCCACAGTGGCGGCATTCGTGGTACGTTGTCGATAACGGCTCAGGCCTGACGAGCTGCCGGATGAACTGGTTACGGAGCATCAAGGGGATCGACGATCTCGCCAAAGATTCGCTTCCACCGCTGACCGAGCACCGACCGCCCACCGGAACGTAACACACGCGCCGAGAACCACGCGTGAGTGAGCTTCGAGATCGGATTCCGGATCTGTTGAGACGACACAGCGATCGCGACATCGAGTCGCCGGTATTCGTCGGTAGGGGACAAGGGCCGTGTTACGTGCCGGATCGGACGGGGAACGGAAAGTACGTCAGCGCGTACGACAGCGACTACGACTTCAAATGTGTTCCAATTAGCACCAGGGTTTGTTTTTGACCCTGCAACCCACCTGTCAACTACCCCACCCTACTTCGCTCAGTCTGATGACTTCGCTCGTTGAGGGTGGGGCTTGTCCGTGTCCTCGACCTCGAACCCTCCCGGGTGGGCGGTAAATCCGCCACTCGGTGTCACTGTTCCAGACTTTAGGGCAAGCTGACTGTTGCCCGTCCGCCGAGACGACTGTTGGCCTCGGCGGACGTACCGCATACCAATGTTCTTCGCCGCGTTGTAATCCGCGTTCGCCTCCGAATCGCATTTCACACATCGGAAGTCGTTCCGAGCCGGGCGATTCTCGTCCGCCGTGAATCCGCATTCGGAACACCGCTGTGACGTGTACGCCGAGCCGACTTGCTTCACCGAGATCCCGACCGGTTCGGCTTTGTACTCGACGTATTCGTACAGCGTTCGGAACGCCCACTTATGCCCCCCACGATGCGCCGGTTTGCTCGCGGATGTCAGTTAGGTTCTCAAACGCGATGATGTCACAGTCGTAGCGGAGTGCTTCGTCTACGATGGCGTTCGACGCCCGGTGGAGTACGTCGCGGATGTACCGAAGCTCACGGCCACTCGACTGTTCGAGCGTTCGGTGGGCGCTTCGGGTTCCGGTCTGCTGGAGTCCGGCGCGTACCTTCTCGAACTCGCGGAGGTCGTGGGTTAACTCTCGCCCGCTAAAGAAGTAGGCTGTGCTGGTGACGGCGAGGTTTTCGATACCGAGGTCAATCCCGAGGACCGTTCCGTCCTCGGCGGTGTTCCGTTCGGCATCGGTCTTGTGTCGGCGGAAACCGATGTGCAAGAAGTAGTCGCCGTCGCGGGCGGTGAGCGTACTTTCCGTAACGCTCCACTGCTCGGAGTCGAGGTACTGTCGTTGGTAGCCATCGTCGGCATCGGGAAGAGCGAGCGAACACCGGATGCGACTCTTCGTGGTAGAGAGAGAAACTGTGTAGTCATCGAACAGCGTCATCGTCCGGGTGTCGTACTTCACCGTGGGTGCGGTGAACGTCGGCTTGCTGACCTTCTTACCGTTCGAGCGGCGTTCGATACAGCCGGTGATGGCTTGTGCGGCTTGGTGAGTGGCGAGAATCGCGTGCTGACTCCCGAGGTCGGTTTGCTCACGCACGTCGTCGTAGGCGAGGGGCTGTACGTCGCTCTTGGCGTTACACTTGCTCCACGCCATGTCGGTGGCGAGCTGGCATCAGTATTGCGAAGAAGTGGATGTCAAAGGAAAATAGAAATGTGCCTCTTCTCAAGACCCTGCCGGGATTCCAGCAGGTGAGACGAGGGGCATCGGGGCGTGTGGACCGCCCGACTGCGACCCCGTCACTCGCTGGAGGTCACCAGACCGAGAGTGGCACGGGAGTGTTGCGCTAAGCCGCAGGAAGAAGCCTCGGGGCTTGACCCCGAGGCAGTTCACAGGAGTGACAAGTGGCTCGGCTATAGGACAAGCGGCGAGAATACGTTGGCCGTCGGAAACCTTATTACGAATTATCTATAATTCATAACTAAGATGGCACAATCTCCACCCCGGTCTGGTCAACCCCCCATCCAGCAGCTCCAGACGGTCGTCGACCTGCTCGAAACACCCGCGCTCGCTCGGATATACGCCCACGTCCTCCAAGATGGACCACTAACAGTCGCTGATATCGTCGACGAGTTGGACATCCCGCAGGGGACGGCCTACGACTACGTCCAGAAACTCGAAGCAGCTGGCGTAGTGGAGAAAACCCGTGACCAGCGTCCGTCTAAATACGACGCTGAATCTCTCTCGCTCACGCTCTCGACCGATGGCGAAACCCAGACAATTACGCCGGCGCTCATCGCTGCTGTTGCCCGTCGCGATGAAAACGAAGACATTGACGTCTACATCGAGCGCCACGGCCTCGATGGCCTTGCTGTCGCCCTCGAATACGCCAACGAATACGTCGATGGAACGGTCAACCATCGGATTGCGGCCCGTGAACTCGATCTCTCTCCGCTTGAGGCTGAGATCATCCTCCAGGCGCTCGAACCAGTCGCCAAAGAGTACGCCGACGCTGCGGTATGAGGACGGTGTACGTCGCCGATACTGGGGTCTTTGTTCGGTGTGGTGGCCCGGATAAGGACAAGTTTCAGCGGCTTCGGCGAGCACTTCAACAGACAGATATCTCGTTGCACATTCCACAGCACGTCTACGAGGAACTCGGAGGCGATCCAGCAGCCGACGAGTACCCATCGGGGAACATTCATCACCCCGACGGATTCGAGGAAGGATGGATCGTCGTCGCCGACGAGTTGGACTACACCAATCCGCTCGTGTCGACGGTGATGGATGACGCACGCCGATTCATCGCTAACGAGACCGACCGTGACGAAGATCGCATCGAGAAAGCGGATACAGCGCTCGTTGGACTCGCTGTCCAACTACTCGACACTGGGGAGACAGACCGTGTTGTTCTCTTGACGACCGACAAACCGGCAGGAAACGCGGCCGAAACGCTCCTGCCGCGACATGGCTTCAGCGACCGTATCGAATTTCGGTACGTCAGCGTCGAATTTCTCGAAACGATCACGGCCGACGAATTCCGTTGACATCCTCCCTGTGCTGAAGCGCGAGGGTTCCCACGGCACCGCGCCGCTGGGTAGGGATATTGTGGTTCACTCGAACAGGGAAGTGAGCTCGTTCAACCCATACAGGTACAACGTGGGATGCTCGTCGGCGACGGCCCACAGCTCGTCGTTGAACCCGGCACGCGAAAAGAGGACATACTTCACGTCCCGATCGTCGCCGTGCCATCGAACCGCTGACTCGAGTGCTGTGAGCTCATCGAATAACGAGCGACCGACGGGCGTTGACGTCCACTTACACTCGCCGAGCAACAGCGTGTCCGTGTGTTGGTTGAGTCCGACAACATCGATCTCCTCACCGTCATACCACCAGCGACCGACACGCGAGCAGGACACAGGAAACGCAGACGTCTGAACCGCCTGTTGACACACGGTCTCGAAGGTTCGACTCGTATGTGTCGGGAGTGTCTCGGCGATTGCCGCCCGGACCGGTTCGGTCTGTCCCTGCTCGAGCGTTCCCTGATTCGGTGCCACGTACCGGAACCAGAACCGAAGGAAATCATCGGTCAGGTGATAGAGTCCACGACCGTCCGGATCTGTAACTGGGTGCTCCTGCTCGAGGATCGCTAACTGTGTGAGGTTCTTGAGATACCGGGAGAGACTGCTTGCATCCTTGTCGATCTCGGTAGCGATCTCGGTGACGCGGGTCGCACCACCGGCGATTGCTTCGAGGATCGCCATGTAGGTCGCAGGCTCACGAAGCTCCTGTCGAAGCAGGAATTCTGGCTCCTCATAGAGAAACGCGCCTTTTGAGAGAATGGCCTGCTCGATGTTCTCGAAGAGGCTCCGATCTGTATCGAACTGCTCGAGATACGCAGGAACACCTCCCAAAACACTGTAGATCTGGATCTGCGTCTGTATGTCGTCGTTCGGAAAGAATGCACGGACGTCTGTGAACGACAACGGCGCAAGCTCCCACTGTCCGGTACGGCGACCGTACAGTGGGCTCTCGTAGCTCAATACGCCCTCTTCCATCATCGAGATCGACGATCCCAACAGCACGAGCGAGATCTCCGTCTCAGCGAGGACGTCGTCGACGATCGTCTGAAACACCGACGGGATGGTCTCATCATCTGCAACGAGGTACGAAAACTCGTCTAGTGCAATAACGCACGGTCCGTTGACGCGATCCGCGAGATATTGAAACGCCTCTGCGAAATCGTCCACATCTGGGGAAACGTCATCAAACGCTTCGGCACACTGGACCGCAAAACGCCGCGCGTTGTGACGCGAGCCACGCTGGTCACACAGATAGTATATCGACGTCACGTTCAGATTCTTGAGTGCAGTGGTCACCAGCGTGGTTTTGCCGACTCGTCGGCGACCATAGAGGACGAGAAGCTGTCGGTCCTCCTGAGAAAGGTGAGACGTAAGCCACTCCAGTTCATTCTCTCTGTTGATCATTATGTGTGCGATAATATGATCGCGTTCATAATAGGTGTTCGGGTGAGACGCAGCGAGCAACCACGTGCCTTGGCCAGTGACTTCCGGCTCCACGCTCGACGTTCGGCGGCGACGTGCTCACAGTCATCGGTACAGTAGCGTGAACTACTTCGTCTACTCAGCCGCTGGTGCGGCTTTGGTGAGGGTGTCGTCAGAACTCTCCGAGTTCTGACTGCTCACACCACAGTCCCGAAGGACCAGTTGGCGTGGTCCAGCGGGAGAGCGTCATTCCTCGTCTACTTCATCACCATCGATGAACGCGAGGTCCGGTGAGTACACCTCCTCCGTGAAGATGAGCCGTCGATTCTCAAGCCGCTTGTTACGGGTGTCCGAGGCGTCGATCTCAAAGGAGTCAGAACAGGCGTTTACCGCTCGTCCGAACCACGTTTCGCTCGGCTCTTTGAGGTCGGTTTGGGCTCGATACCACTCAAGGAACCGCGACCGGAGCAGCGTCATCGAAATCGAATCCCCAGGAGACTCGACCGTTACCTGCTCGAGGAACGACTTGACGGCCGCCTCATAGCGTCCTGCGTGGCTCTTCCGGTACCGGGTTGCCCACGACGGGGTGTACTCGTACTCGATGAACTCGTTGCCCGACTGGTAGTGAACCGTCGTATTCGACAAGTAGTGCCAGTGAGTCAGTGGGAACGGCTTTCGAACCTTGGTGCGGTCGCCAATTGCGGCCCGCTTTGTCGGCTGTTCACGAATGACCTCGCCGTTCGACGACTCGAGCACGTAGGATGACCCATGCTTGCGGACCCGTGGGAGGTCATACGCATATGTATCCACACTTGCCGCAGCGGGCCCTGACGCGACGACCGTGCCATTGACGAGTAGCTCTCGAATATCTTCAGGGAGGTGACGCCATCGTGCCTCAGTGACTCCGTCAGGCAAGACGTGCGTGACACCCTCTTCCGGGGTGACGACAGCGTCGAGATTATATTCAATGACGCCCTTGTCGTCGGCATCCTTGATGGGCTCCGGAAGTGGTCCCATTCTGGTCGCATCGTTGAGATTCTCGAATTTTCGCCTGGCGCTTTTTTCTGACGCGGTGACGATGACGACGGGATACCCCGCGTGGGCGCCACGAGCGAGATTCGTCAGCAGTTGCGATGGTTTCGTGTCGTTTTCGATCTCGATTTCGTGACAGTAGATCTGGCCGTTGTATTTGCTGACGATGTCTGGACGCGATTCGTCGTCAAACACCGTTTGTTGAGTTGGATCGGTTCCCTCGAAGTTGTGATCGACATCCAGCTGGTCGATTGCGAGTATCTTGTGTCCGTTTCGGAGGAGATACGAGACCCACTCGGAGACTAGCTCTTGGTGCGGCTCGGACTCTTCGTGCGTATTCTCGAGTTCGCGTTTCGGGTCGTCTGGGTGTTCGGTGCCGTAGCTCTGTCGCGTACTCGCTGCGCGATCGCCGAGTTTGTGGACAGTTATGCCGTGGGCGGCTGCGGTTGCGGATCCATCCCACAACGAATGCTCGAAGAACTCCGGGATGGCGACGTGAAAGTGAAGCAGATCGCGTTTATCCATCCGGAAGACACCGTAGCAGTTGAACAGCTCTCGGTACCGCGAGTCAGGATTCATCCGGGCGTTCAGTAGCGCATGGTACTCGGACAGCCCTGATTTTAGCTCTCGGGCTGTTGTTTTCCGGCCGCTCATCTCGCCGAGTAACTCAATGGGCTGAGCATATGCCGCATCACGAGCATTTCTGCGGTGCGATTCAACTGGTAGGTCGAAGTTGTCGATGATGTCTTTATTGTCGAAATACGAACTCAGCCGGAAGTCTGGGTCGACCGTTTCAGCGAACGTCTCAATATCGGCCTCCCTGATGATGCCGTTTCCAGTGCCGAAGACGACGAGTCGAGATGTTCCAAGATAATCATATGATTTCCCGTCTGCGACGTGCGTCGTAATGGTGCTACAATCATAGGGGACGCCGCGGTCATTCAGCGTCGTGACCAGCTCATACATCGCACTCCGCTGTGAGACATCGATACGCGTGAAGCTGACATTCTCTGTCAAGAGGAGTCGCGACGTTGGTCGTGGTAACAGTCCGAGCGGTGTCAAGTCGAGATCGACGATCTGTGCCTTGATACTCGCCGGTGTATTCTCTTCAATAATACGCCGCATTTTCTCAGCGATCGTGGCCGGTGCCCGTCCAGTGGTGGTTGGGACTGCATCAGCAGTCTCGGCCCATCCGTTAAGATCGCGGCCAGCGCCCAGCGCCTTCTGTCGGGCTCGCTTGTGATTTCGGTCATCTGTGTACCCGATGAAAAAGTGCTCCTGTTGGGATTCACCAGGGGTGATTTTGAACTCGACAGCGTCGAGCGCTGTAATATCGGTGGAGAGTTTTTCGCGAACGCCATCGAGCGGGATCGTCGTCTGCGGGCGGTCTGCTGGATTATTCTGCCCATCAAAGACGAGTCGGATCGCTGCTATCCGGCCTGGCCCGCTCTGGGACGGCCGGTCAGCTTCCCGGACATACGGGCCCCGAACTGATGGGGGAATTTCTGTTGACATGTGTGGTACGTTGCTTATGAACCGAAGTTAGACGGCGTCGGTCTCGCCGTGGGCCCAGACCAGTGACTGTTCCAGTACTGGAACTTGCCAGTCACAGGCCTGAAGCCCAAGTCGTTCGTCCGTGTCGATTGTCTTCGCACAATACGCGGTGGCAGTTGGCACCGGATTGGCGCTCGTGGTGGCCCCTGACAGTCGAAGTGAGACTGACGCCAGACGTCGGGTGGATCACGTGCGGAGATCGCCGTCAGCAGTTCTTTGTGGCTATCAGCCACCACGATCGTCACCGGCCAGCCCGACTGGGCACGCTTGCCAGCAATGATGAGCCGGATCAGACCCGCTCGCCTGGAATCGCAGTGTATTCGATGGGTGTTGTACGCTCGGTCCGGAGCGCGCATCGAACGTGTTTGGTTTCGTGTCATGGGTGTGGTTGGGTATTCATGAGATTACAGCGCGTCAGTACGGGCATTCACGCGATCTAGCGAGCAGCCCCCCATCGGGACGCGCCAGTCGCGGCCGTTGAGTGCCGTGATGTCCCCGGCCGGGCCCGTTCTCGGTGAGATTCGCGCTGGCAGCCGGAGGGCCAGCATCGCCTCTGGGGGCATCTGACAGTCGATTTGGTCGTGGAGCCAGCCGTCTAGGACCTGGTTGAACTGTGTAGCGCCCGTGCCCGTACTCTGGACCGTGTAGGTGGAGACGAACGTCTGGATCGCCGTTTGCAGATCCGTGGCGGGCGCGGTCGACTGTGACCACTGGGTGTCCGGCCGGTGTGCGTAGAGCCGGTGGCCGTCTCGGTAGCTGACGGTGACAAGGCCGCGGAACGTCGGCCAGACCGACCCCACTGGGCGTGAGACACCCACATACTCCTCGGTACACTCAGCTACCGAGTCGAAGGTGTCCGTCCGCCCGTCCGGCCGCGAGACGCGGATCTGGTCGCCATCACCGGGGAATCGTGGAAGCACAAACGAGAGCTCCGTCAGCGGTGTCGAGAGCGACCCCTCCGCCAAAACCTCGCCTCCGGAGACCAGTCGCTTGGTGCTCTCGGGGCTCACCTGCCAGGTCGGCGTCGGGCTCGACTGAGACCGGACGAACACCCCGCCAGTGCCGTCCGGAATCAGATCCGGAACCGTGTACAAGACGGTGTGGCCGGTTTCGAGGACGCGGTCATACGGAACCGCAAGCACCTGGCCGGCCCACGCTGCCGCCGACGGCGACGGGGTGACGACGAGGAGCTGCTCTCCGGCTCGGACCGCGCGGTTCGCGACCATGAGGAGTTCACCCGCCGTCGAGACGGCCGGGTCGGCAGGTGAAGCCGACGGGTCGACGATCACCACCGGCGCGGCCTCCCCGTAGGGACTGCCCCGAAGATGCGGGGAGCCACGGGAGCGATCCTCGACGGGTGTGACGGTCGGTGTCTGTTCACGACACCACTGCTCGACCCACGCGCGCAGCGAGGCCGGCGGCGCCGATCGGCTCTGAGTCGGCCGCTTCGAGCGCGGCGGCGAGGCGACGGCCTCACGGAGCGTCTCGACCGGCTCGAACGCCGGGACAGAGCGCGCGCCGCCACCACGGATCGGCGTTCCCGTATACAGTGGCACGACCGCAAGCAGGTCTGCCAGCGTCGACGTCGACACCGTCAGTGTGGGCTCAACATCGAGCGGATCGTACAGCGCCGGGTCGCGTCGCCCAGAGAGGAGGTTGTCGTACGCTCGGGTTCCAGAAGCGAGCGTCAGTGCACGCCGCGCCGTCGGCGACGCCTGTACGAACTCTTCGAGCTCGCCTTGGGGTAGCTGTCCCGCCTTCCGGACATGTAAGACAGCGGTCTCGCTCAGCGAGCGAAGCGGCGACTGACGGGTCTCCCAGTACGACTGTACCAGTGCTCGACTCGACCGGTACCCCGCAGGAAGTTCCGTCGCGAGCGCATCTCTCGCGGGTTCTGTGACGGCTGCGGTGAGTGCTCGCCGGCCGAGCGGTGCTGCGCGGAATGAATCACTCGCAACTCGACAGACGCCGGTAAACCGGCCGTCACGCCGGCGTGAGCACAACAGCTGGCCCACTGTCCCGACAGCATGCGAGTCGTTAGCCTCCACGACCGCTCGGAACAGATTCCCAAGTGATCCCGTCGCTCCCGCGTCGCGAACGACGCGCGCGGTTGGCAGGGGGGCCGTTCCGAGAGCGCTAAGATCATACGGCCCGCGCGCAAGGCCGATCCAGTCCGGAAGCCTCGCTTCGAGCTCGACAGCGAGTCGATCGAGGACAGCGGATGTATTCGGCTGTTGAGCAGCTGGGTCAGTAAACACCACTTGGGTGTAGCCGTCTTGGGTCACGACGAGCGTCTCGAACGAATCACCACGATCCACCGCCGCATCAAGCGCCGCTGCACACTCGTCGCCGAACGTCCGCTCAAGCTGATACCGCCGCTCGGTCAGCCCAGGCGGCGTAATTTCGAGCGCGTCGCCCCGTTCATAGCGGGCGTCTCGCCGTTCGTTTGGGAAATGTGTCATGGGAGGCTGGTTACTCCGGACGCACTCCTGTGACCCACGTCCGGTCGACGAGCCCATGCCGGTCCGACTCGATGTCGCATATCGAGAGCAGCCGGCCGATCCAGGTGAGGGCGATCGACTCGCCGGTCAGGTTCCGGTACCAGCGGTTGAACATGTCCGCCAGCTCCGCATTCCGAATTGATTCGCCCGCTGTTGACGTTGTGAAGGCCTCCACAAATTGTTCGACGGCCCGCTCGTCGCAGGGGTGCGGTGAACGAGAGACCTCGACGATCGGAAGTTGCCGGAGGAGGCCGTACTCGGCATAATGAATCCGGACTTCCGTTTCGAGTCCTGCCGGGTGCGTTTTGAGAGAGTCTGCGACCGTAGCCGCGGTGAGCATGTCCAGACAGCAAGGCTCGACCCGTTCGATATCAGACTCAGTCACGAGCGCGAGTACTTCCTCGTGGGCGTCTCTGTTGATCGCGTGATTTTCGACCGTCGTCTCTGTTTCCACCCGGATATACCCCGGACAAAGGGGCGCATGCAGGTGTGGTTGGTTCCGACCGCCGTTCGGTCGAGACAGTCTGTGCGTGGTGGCCGATAGGTCGTCGGTTGGTTTCCGTTTCATCCAGTATACCATCCGGAGGGGAGGGAGTTGGTCGTATCTCTGACGGCGGTTCAAAAATTCGCTACCGAAAAGAGTTTATAAACAATTATATACTACATAATAGATTTCTGATGAATATGAGTAGAGATATAGCGGAAATGGATGCGGATCGTTTCTGGGATATTTCAGTTCAAAAGCCTGAACAAAGGTCGCGTTAAGTTTGACGTGAATTGTGGTAGACGGCGACGGCTTCAAGCCAGTTTTGGGCTGTCTCTAGAGCGACATTGCTGAAACTATCCGCAAACGATGATGTTCGTCGTTCTATTTCCCAAAAGACACGTTCGATGGCATTCCGATTTCCATGTTGAATGACTTGAAATCGATAGCCGTCTTCAGCGAGAACGGATCCGAGATAGTCTGCGTCATCGACGAGAAATTCCACATTATCGAGCTGAT
>NZ_NSKC01000020.1 GCF_002286985.1 Halorubrum salipaludis
ATTTCGTTCGTGGCGGGATCGACTGCCGCGTACAGCCAGTGGCGCTGGTCGTTGACCTGAATCACCGTCTCGTCCACCGCGATGTGATTCGGCTCGGCATCGCTTTCCGGCTGTAGGTCGGCTTTCTGCACCCAGTTGTGGATGGCCGTTCGACTGCGCTTGACACCCAATTTATCGAGTATCTGTTTGGTATTCGCAACTGATAATCCAGCAACGTGGAGGTGAATACCTACTTCAATGATCTCGCGGGGTGTCCGCTCTCGCTCAACAAATTCTAAGTCGATCCAATCGCTACGACCCCTGAGGCGTTCGATTTCTGGCATGGACACCACGAAATCCAACGCCTCATCCTTAACTTAACACCGCCCTGCCCAGTGAGGAAGAATTCAAGGAGCAAACCGAGAGCAACGAACCCACCGCTGATCCACGTCTTGAGTGCCCGCGGACTCACCCAGATGCTCTCGCGTTCCTCGGTCGCGTTCTGACCTTCGGACTCGTCGCTCGAACTGTCTGTAACCTCGTATCCAGCACGTTCGATAGCACTGATTATCTCGGCTTCTCCGGCCTCCGAAGAATCGTACGTGACAACGACGGTTCCGTTCGTTGGCCGGGTTTTATACGCTGTAACTCCAGCTTTGTCGAGTGACTTTTCGATCTTCCCCGCACACGAGGGGCAGTCCATCTCGGGAACCGTAAATTTCGTCGTTATCTCGTCGACGTCTTCGATGGTGTATCCCGCCTTTTCGACCCGATCAGCTATCTCGGTAGCGCTGGTTTGCTCGCTGTCGTATGAGACTGTCAACGTTCCCGTCGTCACTTGCGGGTCGATGCTGTTGATACCGTCCAGTTTTTCGACGCTGTTCTCAACTTTTCCTGCACACGAGGGACAGTCCATCTCCGGAACCGAGAGCTGTGCAACATTCCCTTGTCCGTGTGGTGGGGAGGTGTCATCGACATCCCTTGTATGCTGAGTGGACTCGTGACTATGCTGAGATCCCTCTTCGTGCGTGTGGGTTCGATTCGGTGGTTCGCCACGTTTGTCGTAGGAATCATCGTCAGGTGGGGTCATTACTCGCCGCTTGCCGCTACAGATTTATTAAATCTACTGCGATAAATGCTCCCTATTATGTTAAGAATTAATAAATACCATGTATTGAGTTATTAATATTCCCGTCAGATCATCTCACTCGAACTGTCCCGACCATTCCAGAACTCTCATGCGGAATACAACAGTACCCGTACGTTCCGGGTTGATCGAACGTGTGCTCGTAGTTCTCCCCCGGGGCGATGAGTCCCTCAGTAACCCGGTTCCTCGCAGCACGCTCTGACTCGAAGCCACCACTTGCGAAGTACACGGCCTCGGCAGGAATCTCGTCTTCGTACGCTGTGACCGTGTGCTGGATGTCGCTCTCGTTCGTCCACGTCACTGTCCCTTCGGTTTCGATCGTCGCAGTCTTCGGCTCGAACGTGTGATCGTCGGGCATCGTGACGGTCAGGCTCGACGATGCCTGCCCGCTCAAACATCCAGCGGTGCTCAGCGTCGCCAAGACGGCAGTACTGAGTCGCAATACCGTCCGTCGATTGTAGAATTTGAGTGTCATTGGAACAGAGATGGGTGGTGCCTATCAGAGCGCCACGAAGAGGTCGGTCACGTACATCACGCCGAGGCCGAGCAGGAACGCAAGCAGGTTCGTGGCGCTGGCCACGCGACCGCCTGCATCCCGAACCATTCCCGCGATCTCCCAGTTGACCTGTAAGATTGCGCCAACCCCGATCGCGAGGAAGAAGGCGCCGATCGTCGGCGAGTACGCGAGACTACCGATCCAACCGCCGAGGATGACGGGGGCACCGGCGATGACGCCGAGCGCAGCGAAGTGCTTGAACGACGGGCGCTCTCCGCGGGCGACCGGTGCAACGACAGCCGGGCCTTCCGTCACGTTGTGGAGCATGAACCCGATCACGAGGAACGCGCCGAGCGACACACGCCCGAGTGCGAACGAACTCCCGATCGCCAGCCCTTCCGCGAGGTTGTGCAGGCCGATCCCGACCGCGACCAGATAGGCGATCCAGAGACCGCTACTCGCCCGACTGTCACCGGCGGCAACACGGCCCTTGCGCCACGCGCTGATTGCCTGAACGAGAGTGAGTGCGCCGAGGATCCCGAAGACGACCAAGAGGTCGCCCTCGTACGCGCCCGGAACCCGTTGAGCGAGTTCGAACGCCTCGAACCCGGCGTCGAACGCCAAGAAACCGAGGACGCCGGCCGCGAACAAGAGCACGGCGTGCAGCCACCGATCGCTCATCGTCTTGATGTAGGGGAACCACAGCATCCCTAATGCGACCGGGATCACACCGACGAACAGCCCGATGACTGCAAGCGTCCAGAGCAGACTGAGGCTGAATCCAGGTGCCTGACTCGGAGCGACGATCGTATTCTCGAATGTTGCCCCGTCAGAGAGTACGAGGGCGACGTTGAGATCCCATCCCGGATTCCAGTGATACGGGATCACGATCTGTGCGCTTTCCATCGGAGCGAGCGTTTGGTCGCCACCGGCTCCTTCGACCTGAAAATTCCAGTAGGCCTCATCGACGAGGACCTGTGCAATCGTCACGGAATCGGGCCCGTTGTTCGTTACGTGTAACACGACCGTTTCGTCGCTCGGAAGCGTCGTGTGCGTGATCGTCACGTCGGGAAGCGGTTCACCACTCTGGCTCTGAATACTCGCGAGTGGTGACGTGAACGCGAACACACCCAAGACGAGCACGAGCAACACGATCGGGAGTATCGCGCTGACCCATCGCGGTAGTCCGAGCGGCTGTGTGACCTCGTTTTCAGTAGATACACCACCGTCTGGCGTCGGTTTTTGTGTCTCATCCGCCATGTTAGACCACCTCAAAGAAGCTCATCCAGCCGAGTTCGGCGAACTCGGATTGGTGGGCGTGGAACATGTACAGCCCGGGTTCGTGATCCGAGTAGTCGAGCTCGATGATACCGCGTTGCGCCTGCGTCTGCATGATCGTGTCTACGGTCTTGCGCGTCGGTGTCAGCGTAGTCCCGTGGTCATAGTAATCGAAGAACTGCGAGTGCGTGTGGAACGAGTTGATGAGGTCGAACTCAGTCGCATTGGAGAGATACACGCGTTGCCGTTCGTTCTTGTCGATCTGGATGGGACGCTTCGTCTCGCCCGCCGTCCAGTTGCCGGTGCCGTCGGTACTACCGACCCCGTATGCGAACGCCCGTGTGTTCGCCGCGTAGACCTCGTTCCCGCCGTCGAAGTTAGTGTCGAACGAGTTCATCACCATGACCATCTCGTTGACGGCGTCGTTTTCGGTGTACTCGTGGTTCCGGCTCTTCGCCTCTTCGACGAACCGCGTCCGCATGTCGTCGGTAATCGGGCCGGGGTAATTGACGTAGTCGCGTGGATTCTCCCTGACGCGTTCGGGGTCCGGATCGACGATGATCGTGCCGTAGAGTCCGCGGTGGATGTGTTCTTTCAGCGGGAGCGAGTGGCAATGATAGAAGTGCGTACCGGCGGGTTGGGCAATCCATTCGTAGGTGAATGATTCTCCCGTTTCGAGGACACCAGGCCCGTTTTGGGGGATTCCGTCCATTCGCGGGTTAAGGTTCTTCAGATGCGGATGGATCGTGTGAGCGTGCCGTCCTAGGTTCGTGAATTTAACGCGAATTAGGTCGCCCTCAACGGCACGGATCGTGGGGCCCGGCACCTGACCGTTGAATGCCCACGCTTGGAACTCGACGCCCGGAGCGATGGTGATCGTTGTGTCGACGGCGGTGAATTCGAACTCCCGTACGGTTCGACCATCCTCCTCGTAGACTTGCTGCGGAACGTTATCCTGCCCGCTGTCTCCGGTATTGAACGCGGTGAGGAACTCGTGCGGATCGAAGTCCAAATCTTGGTATTCGCCCACCGAACCGAAGTTACCGTGTGTATCATCGCCCTCGTGGCCGGGTGACGCACTTGCACGTGAACTCCCGAGTCCAACGGCGGCACTTCCCGCGACACCAAGACTGCCGAGTACCGTGCGACGACTGACGCTCGTTTCACCAGTGAGTGATTCAACCAAACGCTGTTCGAGTCGTTTGGTGACATCTGCCGCACTCTCGTAATTTATCGAGGGCATGATCTCCTCGACGGGTTGACTCTTCGGATACCCATATGTGATAGTGGATGGGCCCAATATATAAATTAGACCCATCTAAACTTCGAATAGGTCTAATCTAAAAATAGACTAGCGGACTTCCGAGCTTCTCAGTGAGAACTCTGTGTGAGAGATTGGGTGGATATGGAACATGCGACTTCTTCGGGTAGCGCAACCGGACCATCTCCGCTATCAGGGTCAAGTGTGACCATTCCAAACGGCGCAATCTCGACAACATCTACGACAGTTCCGGGGAGAATCCCGTGTTTGGACAGGTACCGGAGGAGATCTGGATCTGTGTCCGGAACCCGTACGATCTGAACGCTGTCACCCACTTGATGATCAGCAAGACGTTCACCATCCTTTGCTCCCGATACATCCAGATTCGCGGTGGGAATTGGGTCGCCATGCGGATCAACCGCTGGTTGTCCTAGCTGCTCTGCAATCCGGTCGGCAAACTTACTGCTGATGTGGTGTTCGAGACGATCTGCTTCGTCGTGTACCTCTGCCCAATCATACTCGAGGTGGTCCGTCAGATATCGTTCTAACAGTCGGTGATGGCGAATGATTTCGAGAGCAATAGGAACTCCAGTATCAGTGAGCTCAACTCCCCTGTAGGGTTCGTACAGCACGAAATCACGCTCTGATAACTTTTTCATCATACTGGTAACCGTCGGTTGCTCTACATCCATATACTCAGCGAGTACCGAGGTTCGTACCCGGTCGTCCGCTTCGTTCTGGAGATAATAGATCGCTTTGAGATAGTCTTCCATGATCGCACTCAGCATTGTGAAATAATTAGATAAGGCTAAATTTATAATTTACTGCGTCTGTCTTACTTGGAGTGATAATTATCGATTGTGTCCAGCCAGCAACCACAGCTAAATTTGAACTATCATCAAAAATGACTCACTCTGTTGAATTTATATTACTTAAATTCCACCTCCAGTGAAACCGTCAAGCAGGCCACGGTATGTCGTGTTCTTCCGAACTTTGAGACACAACAGACCAACGTGTTGCGGGAGTGTATAGTGGTGTTTGGAGAGCTTCGAGGAGTATCGAAAGACTGCTCGCCGGGCCAGATGGATAGATTTCTCAGTAAATCGGAGAATCTGCGACTTCGGGAGAGCCTTCATTTCGTGAAATTACAGGACAAACATATAAATCTAAGAGGATTTCAACAGAGCCAATTCCGTTGTTCTGGCTCTCTTTGTGCTTTACGCGGGTGCTCTTCTCCGGTAACACTGTGAGGTATTGACCACAATCAAGCCAGCATATATCACTTGGATAGAATTTCAATCTAGCTGTAAATTCGTGTTCTACTCAACGTTTCCACTCAAAGCGTTGATTTTGTAACCTTCCTCAGTATATTGTATGAGCACCCCTGACGATTCACCTTCTAGTGGAAAATTTTGAATGCACTCTGTGCGAAGCGTACCAGCTAGGGATCACCATCCGTAACGAGTTCAAAGAAACCGATCTCGTCACTGCGTTCGAGAACCTTGATCACTCGATAGACGCGATCAAAGACGAGTATCCAGCGTGGCATCCTGCGCCACTCTCCTTTCGAGCAATGGTCCTCTCGTTCGTTTTCATGGAGATCACCGGAGATTCGTACGCCGAGTTTTCTCGACGACTCACCCGGCAACCGGAAGTCGCCACTATTCTCGGCTTCACCCGAGTACCTGACGAATCGGCCTTCTCACGAGCGTGGCGAAATAGATTCGACGACGAGACCCACGAATATGTCCACGCTGCTGCCCACTTTGTTATCAAAGAAGTTCACGATCGCGATATCTCAGCGTCTGAGGTTCGCCCCAAGAAAGAGATCGTCGAAGGTACTGAAGAAAACATAGACTCAGTCGAAGACGAATCATTCTCACAGAACGCAATCGTCCAGACAACGCGCCTCGCGCGTGATCACGCCTTCGGTCATTTCGACTCTGATCGGGCGTCAAACACTACCTACGAAGACACGCAATTTTTCGAGTTACAGACGTTCATGGGGATGGTTCGATGCGGAACCGCGCAAGGAGCGACTCGCTTTCAGTACCGTCGTGGTGAAGAGTATGGACCCCACGGCGACACCCACCTCCGCGCTGTCAAACAGTTCGATCCTGAAGGCCTCGTGAGCGGATTTAACGAGACGACGGATCGCTTACTCTCCGTGATCGCCTCTGAAGCATCGTTCCGACGTCCAGTCACGGCCGCGATCGATATCACAACTATTCCCTACTACGGAGAGGTCAAAGGAATGCCGATGGTCAGCGGGACGAAGGATAGAGACGGTCGAGCGTTCAAATTCGCAACCCTCTCGATCATCGGGCAGAACATTCCGCTCGTTCTCGCCGTAGAACCGGTCCGAGAGAGCTCTGAGTGGGATGAGAACTCGTCGAATCAGATTCATCGCACTGTGCGGCGACTGGTTCGACAAGCGAAAGAACACGTTCCGATTGAGACAGTGCTGTGTGATCGGGAGTTCGATTCGATACGCGTGTTTCAGACGCTCTCAAACCTCGATGTGAACTACCTCATTCCGAAGCGAGTCTCCAGCTCTGAACGGGATGTACTCGAACAAATGGAGGAAGACGACCAAGAGGTGGCCGTTGAGTCAGCTTCTGTCCATGTGGAATCTGGATCGCATCCAATGCGGCTCCTGTACGTACCGTCGACGAGTGGTGAGGGGACGGCCGTCTTCGCGACGAATCTCCGAGTCGGTCCGGAGGAAGCCGAGTCGTTCTGTAGACGGTATAGTCGTCGGTGGCAAATCGAGAGCGAGTACAAATCGATCAAGGGCGACTTTCTCGCGAAGACCTCCTCGAAAGACTACCGTGTTCGATTGTTCTACTTCGTGTTCGCGGTGCTGTTGTACAATATCTGGCGGCTCACCGATTTCCTGCTGAAAGCAGTTGTCGACGGAGAGATGGACTACGAACCCGTGTTGACTGCGGGTGAGTGTGTTGAGCTCGTTGCCTCGGCGTTGATCCCGCACGACTAATCGGCTGAGCTCTCGCTGGGTTCGCCGCTCAAGAGTGACAACCGTATTCAGCAGCGCCAAAATCCACGCAATTTCGTACGCTCGTCCGGTAGTTCGAGAGTAAGGATTCAAAATCGATCCCCGACTGCTGAGAATCACCACGACTTGATGGCGATTCGATCCAAAACTAGCCTATCCTCCGAAACTGTGGAACATCAGGCGGCAGAAATCGGTATAGCGATATACAATATAATAGTGTGTCCGTACCGCTTAGATAGGCTCTCGAAGCCGAGATCACTCGATAAGCACTTACAAACTCACATATTCGCCGCAATTACTTACTTGGTCTTAGCTGAGTAAGACAGAGTAAGCTCTTAGTGACCCCCACCCGTGACCCCAAACGAGGCAGAATCAGAATCATGGCCGACCCTTCCACCGACGCACGCTCCAGCCCGATCGTCACTGCTGGAGCGGCGTTCCGACGGCACAACCCTCACACTCCGGAGGGCCAATGACGGGCCGCCGCTCCGTCGAGACCGCGATCGACGACACGTTCACAAAATTCCTCACGGACAAGGGGAAGGGTGACGCTGGCGAGGACGGTGCGTACCGGACGGACGCCAAGCGTGAAATAAATCGATTCAAGGAATGGTGTCTCGGTCAGAGAAGCGATAGTGCGAACGCCTCCCCGCCCGAATCGTGGGCCGGCGTCGTCGACGGCGATACTGTCCGGTTTGCGGACCTCGACACGACGGTCTTCTCGGACTATGCGCGGTATCTCTCGTCGGAAGGGAACACCGCCGGGACAGTGCTCACCTACTATGCCCACGTCGCGTCGTGGTGCGGGTGGGCACACGCGCAGGGGTACATCCCGCGCCACTATGCTCGCGAATCGGACGCCGAGGACCCGCTCCCCGAGAACGATGGCCGACGTCCAGGGGACCAGCAGGCGTGGGAACCGATCCACCGGGACCTGATCACGCAGTTCGTCGACCGGCGCGTCTCCGAGACGTTCGACGCGCTCGGCGAGATCGAGGTTCCGCACGCCGACAGGGGTGATCCGGACAGCGAGCTGTGGCGGGCCAAACAACGAGCGCGCTTCGAAGCGTACCAGCGGTGTCGCGAACAGGCACTCGTATACGTGGTTGCGTATACGGGCCTGCGCGGGTCGGAGTTTCTCTCGGCGCCGAAGGAGGACCGCGAGGGCCGCAACGGGATCCGATGGCGTGACGTGTCGTTCGCGGACAGCAGCGTGACGGTGTTCCGGAAAAGTCGCGAGTGGAAGGAGGCGTCGCTCCCCGAACCCGTCATCGGGCCGTTGCGCCGGTACGCCGAGGTGCTAGATGTCCCGGATTCGTGGCCGGTGTTCACGACGCTTCATCGACCTTCGCTCGCTTCGCACGTCACTGATGGATTGGGTGACGCCGGCCTCGACGACGACGCGATCGAGAGCATTCGAGGCGGGGCGCCCGACCTGATCGTCGCCGCCGAACACGAGCTTGACGCGCCAAAGCCGCTCACCACCGGCGGCGCCCGGTCGATCATGGAACGGCTCTGGACTCACGATACGCTTGCCGAACGTCGCGACGAGCTGGACCTCACACTCGACGGGGACTATCTCGAACTTCACGGCGGGCGCCGGGGCGTCGGGGAGGTACTCGTCCGGCAGTTCGGCTACGCCGCTGCGGCGCGGTACCTCGACAACAGCGAGGAACAGGTCCGCGAGGCCTACCAGCATATCGAGGCGGCCGAACGCGCCGACATGGCGACCGAAGCGTTCTCGCAGACAGACAACCGGGTAAACGAGCGGTAAGACCCGACTCTCATGTTACTATACGATAGTAACGTCTGAATCAGTAGATCCGCCTGAGAGTCCAGTCCAATATCTTCGAGGGATTAGCTGAGTAGCGGATCAGCACTGCTGCTCGATCCACTGACACCACTTCTCGAAGTCCTCCGCCCCGGATTGCTCTGCGATGTTGCGCAACGTACCAATTCGGATCCGATCGTGTTGCGGTACAGAGACGACGCGGACATCATCGTCGTTTGTCGGGTGCTCGTACCGCAACTTGACGTGGCTACCAGTCCGGTCAACAATGACGAAGCGGTTTTTCGTGAGTGCCTTGACGATGTCGCGCCCAGAGAAATCGCGTGACGCCATTCGATTTACTGCATAAAGTCAGGGAGGCCATCGTTCTCATCACGAGCCTGCGCTACCTCATCCGGATCGATACCGAGTTCCTCGAGTACTTTCTCCTCTTCCTCCCGAGTATCGATCGACTCGCCGATCTCACCCTTGTGAAGTGCGACTGCCTCGTCGAGGTTGTCGAGGGCATCCTGCCTCGTCTCACCTTGGCTCGCAACACCTGTCTCCTCGTCACGGGCAACCCACCAGCCGTCGTCCGCCTGGGTAAGCGTGATGGTTCGCCCACCCTGAGGATCGTCGTTCGTACTCGTTTCAGTGCTCATTATCAGCGTATTACCTGAGTAGTGTGATAAGCATTCGGCCGGTAAATCTCCAAAACGCAGGCCATCGATAGTGGCCGCCATGGAGTCGAGTTGAGTTGTTTTCGAGAACAAGACCGTCAGTCAGTGGATCACCTGTAGCTGCTTCTCGGTGGACCGAAACCGCGTCAAAGCAGTAGCACTACTCGTCGACGTCGACGGCAATCGCTTCCTCGGGGGAAGCGATCTCGATCTCGGCGGCACCGCGCTCAATCTCCTCGGGCGTTCTCCCCTCGGCCTCGGCGAGCAGCGCGGTGAGCTCCTCGTCCGAAATGATGTCGGCGTCGGCGGGGGCTTCGCGGCTCATGTCTTTCTCTACCCGTTGTGAAGGGATAAACCGGTATCATCCTTGGCGTCGTCAACGTTGCCCTCCTCTGGGACATGGCTACTGGGCGGTGACCACGAAGTAGCGACACCTGTTCTGCCCACGGCTATCAGCTTCTCGTCCGGGAGAAGCTGTTGGCCTAATCTTAAGATTAAGTCAGACACAGGTCACGCGTTGACTAGAACCTGATTCTGTGGATGTAGAAAACCAATCTGGATAAGACACCACGGGAAAGCCATCAGAAGGTGACTGACCGGGAATTTTTGTGTGTGAAAATGAACGTCAATATATGTCCGTAACTGCCGCTGTTATACTCGCCACTCTAACAGCGTTAGTCGTTGTTTTAGCAGGGTTTGGCGGGTTTGTCGGAGTGCGCCGTCTGCTCTCGTGAGGGCGTAAAACGGGTACTCAACAGAACCCCTGTACAACTCACGTGAGTTCACCATCTCTTCCAAGATGGTCAATAACACCCCAGAGCGGAGCCACCAGTACAGCTCCAAATACAGCCTCAGGAAGCCCGGGAGACTGGATCGATAAGAACGGGATGTAATAGATTCCAGCAACACCAAGAACCGCAAAGGTGCCGATCCACAGAGGCGCACTATGCATGGGACCGCGATGAGCCGGCATTACAGCCTGTACAGCTTTTGGGACGCCAGCCTTGGCTGCGAGAAAGAGAGTGAATACAATAGCGCCAATAATGATGTACTCTTGATATGCGACGTACGTGCTCTGGGTCCAACTAGACACTGCCGAAATAAGTGTCTCCCTGAACCGGTAGATTACAACAGCCCCACCTAGGGTACACACCCCAATAAGGAGGTGATTCAGTCTTTTTCTTGGGAGGGAGCTATGTGAATCAGTATCTGGGAGATCAGTACCGATCGCAGGCAGGATGAAGAACGCGGTAAGTACTCCAACCGACGCAAGGGCATTTCCGTATAGGTGGAACAGACCTGCCGCGGCGATGATTCCGACAACTCCTCCAGTTATTACAGCTCCTCGTCGATGTTCTTCGTTTCCTGGCATAATTATGAGAGCTGTTTCTGTCGATCAACCGGGCTACGATACGCGAATTGGGTGACCATGAAGTGTCGATGTATACTAACGAATTAAAAATAATGTAACCGGGGCGAAAGTGGTACTATTGAAGCTGGGCAAGTTATGGGCTAAATTCATTAAAATGATTTATCACTGATATTTCTGATCTGCCAGTGGTCAGTAGTAGATCCAATATCAACAGCTAATTCCGAGCATCCCAAAGTGCGACTAAGACTGCAGCAACCCCGATTCCAGTTTTACCCCATCCCAGAATCCACGAAACCGTTATCAAGAAAACAACGGCCAATACGAGTCCACTCCACGGGAGCTGTCTCTTCGTTTCCTTCAGTCTGCCATTCATACCCCATTTTTGTACTGCCGATAACATTTTGACTTCGTGAACGTATGCGTTCACGTGACCCAATCAGACAATTCGCGTCCTGGGGCGGTCTTAACTCGTCAACAACGCGACTATCTCCAAGGAAATGTTGACAAATCTGGTGACGCCGACCGTGCGTTCAGGTACAAGATCCGACAGCGGCTCCGCGCCGCCATGCATGATCTAGCACTCATATACAATTGCCTGTCAACAGATGAGCTCCGAACGACATTTGGAGACGACCACAGACCAGAACAACCGGAAGATGAGCCGATACCTGGGTATGCTCCCCGAGACAACTATGGGCGCATCGGACATGGGTATGAAGATGAGCTTGGCATCCCCCGTGAAGGAGATCTTGGATCTGGGTTCCCTGGTGGGAGGAGTGTGATTGAAGCTGGGCTTGAACATTTTATCGAATCTAATCCGAAACGCTCGAAGGCAAATCCTCCGATGCAACGCTCACTACGTGACTCAGCTGCGTATTTATGTAGAGCTGCTACCGCCGCACAAATCAAACCTGACCGGGTTCTTGAGGATGGCTATAACGCATATCTGCGAGATCATCAACGTGCAGATAGGGTAGCGTATGTCAAGCAGTACAGTGAAAATGCTGCGTACAGAGAAGCGCACGAGATAATTAGAGATCCTGAAAGAATGAGTTTGAACAGAGCGCACAGAACGGCCATCAAGCGGCGAGGGAAGACCGTAAAAGAGCTTGTAGAGCGCTTTGACTCAAGTTAAACGGGCGACCGCTGTGTCAGACGCCGCACTCTCCCGATGTTCGTCTTCGTTGTTGAACGCTGCCATCGGACCATACAGCACCTGGACGCGCGCTCCTGGCATCGACTGGACGGGTTGGCCCCAGGGTTCACACCCGGCGGATGGGGCGACGCTCTCTTCGACGAAGCGACGCGGCTTGTTCAGTACCCGTCGGAGCTCACGGATGTCTTCTGGTGTGACCTCTTCGCCGGTGCGGAAGGTCTTCGCGAGGGCGCGGAACTCGTCCTCGAAGGCGGCTCGGTTGTCATGACATTGGTCCTCCGCTAGGTGGCGAGCGAGCTTCTCCCAGTCTGCGTTGTCGCCGGTCATCATGCCCCCGTGCTCGACAGTTCCGCCTTCAGTTCGACCCCAGCATCCGCGGCGTACCTGCTGAGCGGCACTCTATCAACCCACACGACCGTTCCTCCTTGGTCTCGGAGTAGATAAAATCACTGAGCCGGATCATCTGCGCTTGGTACGGCGAGTCATCTCTGAATGGGTTCTCGATGCGGTGGTGGAACCGCTCGATGGCGCGATCGGCGGCGGTGCTTGGGACGTTGTAGAACACCGGCACCGTGGGTTTGTCCTCGGACGATGTCCGCTCACGGTCTTCGGAGATCGGCTCTTCGACGCCGCGATCCCTGTCGATGTCGCGGCGTGGAGTGGGGTACTGTAGACGGCCACAGGGGGGCCCCCTCGACGCCCTCGTACGCACGAGCGAACTCATGCCACGCCTTGCCGGATGAAGTACGGTTGTTCGTCCGGGTGTGCCGTGAGAGCATCCTTGAGGAGCGAGGGCACCTCGCCAGCTGACGGTTGCGGGAACCGGTCGCGGTACGTCGGCTCGAGCTGCCATCGACAGCGCACTACGAGTGCCGCCACTGTGGATACAGTGTGGAGGAGGACGTCGATGAATGTCCACAGTGTGGCTCTGACGAGATTGCGGCCTACGATCTCGAGTAATTGCTGAAGTGCTCACGGGTGGTAGAGAAACTTCAATACCTTATGTAGCACCCGAACGCTGATATGGCTCCGATTGTTACATAAGGTATGAAGCAGCCGTCACCACCCACCTCGCTCCCGAAGTATCTCGCAGAAGGGCTCCCGAAACAGGATACGGAGACACTCCATGAGATACAGAACTACGTCGAGGTACTCATTGAGTATCGCAACCAGTCGGTTGACACCGACGAGCTTCCGGAGACTGCCGAGCCCGTCGACGAGTCCGATAGCGCAGGAAGCGGGACCGTTGTCAAAGAGAAAGTCACCTGTGGCGACGACAGCTGTAAATGCGCAAGCGGGAATCCCACGGATATGCACGGCCCGTATCTCTACCGCTACTATCGTGAGAATGGGACAATGAAATCGGAGTACGTCGGCAAGCCGGGAAATGAATAGTAGTGTGAGGGCGTCATAGAAGTCTTCTCACACCTACACAGGAATCAC
>NZ_NSKC01000021.1 GCF_002286985.1 Halorubrum salipaludis
CTTTTCGACCGTCTCAAACTGGTTAGTGCTGTAGATCGGGATTCCTGAAACGACAATTTCCCGGATGTCGTCGGTATACGTGGGAATCGCTTGGACCGCTTCAACGTCGATGTCGTAAGCATACCTGTTGCCGTCGAACTCGGCGTCTTCGAGGTCGCGACCAACAGCGTTCGCCTCCCGCTGGTTTGGGGCTCGTTCGTTCGTGGTGAGTACCCAGACGTCGATGTCGCTGCGCCGATCGGCTTCGCCACGCGCCACGCTTCCGTACAGGACGATCCCGATGACGCCGTTGAGACGGCCAGTGAGTTCGTCGACAGCGGCCTTCACGGGCTTGTGGAACTCTGGTTGCGGTATTCGGAGGATCGGGTCGTCCGGCACAGCAAGTCGCTCTCGGTTGATCCGGACGAGTCGTTGATTGCTTTCGGGCGATTCAACCACTAACCCGTTCTCGACGAGAGTATTGATCGCTCTCCGAGCCGTCTGTTGGGAATGGCCAATCTGGTCAGCCACCTCGCGCATTGAGAACTGTTTGAATCGGTGATTCGTTAAAAATAGCAAGATGTCGTTCGTTGCCTTGCTTTTGAATAAATCCGCGTCTGAGACGGGTATTGGAACAGATATGGATACACTCTGTGCGGGGTTTAATTCCGT
>NZ_NSKC01000022.1 GCF_002286985.1 Halorubrum salipaludis
CACTACTATATGAAATTTATAAATAAATGGCACAGTAGTTAAAATAATAAATCACTGGTCGTCATCGTTGTCTCCTTCAGATTCGACGGTTTGGGTGTCTTCTTCACCGTCACCAAGGCTTGGATGAGGCCGATCCGGCTGTGCGTCGCTCCACGCTTTTGCTTCCTCTTCGCTCTCGATGATCGATCCAACCGACTCGTTGAGCGTGGAGAATACCTTTGAGAACTGGGTCGCTTCGACGAGTCGATGGTGATCGTCTGTGATCGCCCAATGATTCTTGCGGTGGCGAACGAGACCGCGATCTTTCAACCGACTCAAGTTCGTTCCCACGGTGTTCGGATCACGGTTGATTTCGTCTGCGATCTCGCGGCGTTGCCACGCTCGATCCCTGTTTTCGAGGAGGAACTTCACAACTGCCTCGCTAGTGGATAGCCTCTCCTCCCCGTTCCCCGCCGCTTCAAACTCTTCCATGTCCATTGTCATGGTTACGTGTTGGGTGTACTATTGTAAGAGTATGCTGCTGTGCTATGTACTGTTGTGCTGAAGCAGATAGCCATGTAAGCCGAGGTCATCATGTCGTCTAAAATCGGTTGGAGCCCCAACTTGCGGTTATCGGCGACCAGCTGTTACAGTCTGGAGGCTCTGTTGAAATTCTCAAAAAGTGACACTTTTTGACACGGTTACGGTCAATCTAGGGGACTCACGAATCGCTCAGTACAGGATATTCTCGGAGCAAGTAGCAGTGTCTGGTAATATGACAGCTGTCGACTAATGCTCCGTCCCACCGGTCTTATGATGTACCCGATGGAATCGATGGATATGCGCTGGTTCGTTCGAGGCCTTGTATCCTCCTTACTTGGATTATCCGTCGGGTTTTCTGTCGCGTTCATCGCTACTCCCGACCCGACTGGCCTTTTCCCGATCGTTGTTGGACTAATCCTAACTGTCGCGTTGACGGTGATATTCTACGCTGGCATCGATAGGGTGGCACCTTCTGAATCGGAGTAGCTGCCGTTGTGTTCGCAGGCACACTCTATCGGCTAATTCAACTGTGAATTCGCGAAATAAATGTCGTGGCAAATCTTCTATGACACCCTATAGTAGTGTGAGAAGTTTGCGATAACCACCCATTCGTGCCAACCTGCGGGTCCTAGACTTCCCCGCGAGGTGTGTCATCAACGACATCCGCGAACGCAACGTTTTCTCGGACCTGTTGCATCTCAACCGTGACGCGGTCTCCGATATTCGTCTCGGGAACAATCACGACGTAGCCGCGCTCAACTTTCGCGATCCCGTCGCCTTGGTCACCGAGATTCTCGATTTCGACCTCCCGCCGGTCACCTTCCGCAACGGGCGGGCCCTCGAAGTCCTGCTGCTGATCTTCGTGGTCAGTAGGTTGGATGGGGTCAATCGTCTCTGTGTCGTCCACATCCGATGCTGCCGTCGAAATGAGCGCAACACGGTATGTCTCATCTTCAGCAAGTGTCCCGGTGGCTATCTCACGTTCTGGTACGGTGATCTGGTAGGTGCCATCGTCTTGTTCAACAGTCGCAGTATACAGTGTCTGGAGCGTCTCAGAAATGTCCATAAATCGCGTATTGTGTTGACTCGTGCCAGGTGACTTGTTTCTAGCGTTTCTAGTGCTCTCAACTGATT
>NZ_NSKC01000023.1 GCF_002286985.1 Halorubrum salipaludis
TTCTCTTCTCTTCCAGCTCGTTGATTCGCTCCTCCATCTGGAGAAAGCGTGAGAGGAGTTCGTCCTTGGTGAGATCGTCCTCGTTCACTACTCCCACCTCGAATTGACACCAGCAGAGCCAACGGGATGGTCTCCGGTCCTCGGAGACCATCCCTGTGGAAACAGACTCACTCTCTGCTGACAGACCATGTGTCTGTCATAGGCCACCTCCTACGAGACAGTGACGAAATCAGCTGGGGCTAAACACGTACGAATATTACAAGTCTCTCGACTATTATAAAGACGAGATATACTCTAAGTTTGATGAAGAAACTGCAGAGGCGATTGTAGTTCTTCTAACCCTCGCTGCCAATAAAATGGCCGAATACAATTCTCGGCTGGCATCCTGGCATATGGGCAAGGGGTACCCAGATCACGTATTCAAGGGTAAAAATTTCGCATTTAAACGAGTGTTTGTAGACAATAACATGTCAGTTGGTGGCATGGGTCACGATTCACATCTCTCCAAGATCGTCGATTCATACGAAGAGATTGCTTCCTACTTGCCAGAAGGTTCCCCCACTGGAGAAGTGTCGAACCAGAATGCTGCTAGTCTTCCGTATGAAACTGGCGAAATACAGTCTGTAGTCGTTGATCCTCCCTATTATAGCAGTATTATGTATGCAGAGCTATCTGATTTCTTCTACGTCTTAATGAAAGAATATCTGGGAGAGGTCTTCCCTAGTATGTTTGATAGTCCACTAACCAACAAGGAAGACGAAGCAGTAGCTAATCCAGAGCGGTTTGAGGGTGTAGCTTCATCAGAAACATCAAAGAAAGAGTTAGCAAATCAAGACTATGAGGAGAAGATGAGCGACATCTTCTCTGAACTTTATCGCGTCTTGGAACCCGGCGGCGTGATGACGGTTATGTTCACGCACAAGGAGACGGACGCTTGGGACACGCTGACAATGTCGCTCATCAACTCTGGGTTTGTCATTACTTCGACTCATCCCATTACGAGCGAGATGCCGCAGCGGGCAGGAATGCGCAACAGCGCCTCAGCTGACTCTACTCTCCTCCTCACGGGCCGCAAACCCCACGAAGAACAGGACCCTGACAACGTGGTCCCGACACTCTGGAGCGACGTTGAGGCCGACACGCGAGCGGCCGCCAAAGAGGCCGCCCGCGACCTCCTTGAATCCGGAATCTCCCTGACGAAGACCGACGTGATCATTTCGGCGTTCGGCCCGACGCTCCGGGTCTTCGCCGACGCCTACCCCGTCGTCGACGACGAGGACGAGGAAGTCCCCCCGCGGAAGGCCCTCGAAACGGCACGCGAGGCCGTTACCCAAATCCTCGTCGACGAGTACCTGGAGGGGATGGACGTCGACACCCTCGACGACGTCACCGAGTGGTACGTCCTCTGCTGGCTCGTCCACGAGTCCGAGACGTTCTCCTACGATGACGGTCGCCAGCTCGGCCTCGGCATCGGCGTCGACATCGACGAGATCAAGCGCTCGACGAAGACCTGGCGCAAGAGCCGTGGCGACATCAGCCTCCGCGGGCACGAGGGCCGCGTCCAGAACATCAACGAGAAGCCCGAAGACCGGTCGAACCGACTCCCGATCGACCCGGACGACCTCTCGTTCCCGCGCTCGCTGGACGCCGTCCACGCCGCGATGCACGTCTACGACAAGAAGGGCGAAACGGTGACCCTCGAGTGGCTTCGGGAACGGAACTACGACACGGACAGCCAGTTCAAGGCCACGCTGAAGGCGCTGCTTCAGGTGCTACCGAAGAACCACGAGGACTGGGAGCTCGCTCGTGATTTGGCCGTCGGTCGAACGAGTGACGTGCTCGATCTCGACTTCGGCCCGAACATCTTTGCGGACGACCGTGAGGACACATCACAGCAGAGTCTAGAAGAGTTCTAACCCGGACAGTACTTCTTCGTTTTTCTACTCAACGAGACCCGTAAAGTACCCGTGAGCAACTTCGATTATCTCTCGGTCGATCTCGTCGACTCCAGCTCTAAAGTGAAACAGAGAGTTTCGATTCTTCCGCACACCCTCGAGTAGTTTGAGAACGAACTCCTGATCAGTTCGGAGCTCTTCGGGTAAATCCTCGAAGTTTGTTGCGATGAACCGTTTGTATTCCTCGAAATTGAAATAGTCGAGTGATTCAGGAACCGAGTAACTCGGATCTTCCTCTGCACGAGGCGCAAATGTCTCCTGAATATGTTCCTCGATGTCCGGGAACTCTCGCTCAAACAGTGTGCGGAGACTTCGCTCGATCTCTCCAATCATAATGAACGGACGGAACTGC
The DNA here is from genome assembly GCF_002286985.1 of Halorubrum salipaludis. GTDB lineage: Archaea > Halobacteriota > Halobacteria > Halobacteriales > Haloferacaceae > Halorubrum > Halorubrum salipaludis. The sequence continues at coordinate 2,308 of NZ_NSKC01000023.1, forward strand.
TCTTTGAGGAAATGGAAGACGTCGTATCGCGTGATGATGCCACCCAAGTTATCGCTGCTACCCACGAGAACGAACTCCTCGACTGCGAAAGTCTCGAAGAGCCCGAACATGTCGTGTTCAACACTCACGTACGTTGGAGACACCAATGCGCCCATGACGCTCATTTTCTCGAGGTTCGAGTCGGGGACTGACTTCGCCAATCGAGCGATCGATTTGAACGTCACCGCCCCCACGACTTCGTCGTCACGCATTACAGGCAGCTGATCGAAGTCGTTCCGCAACATGTGGGTGAGCGCGTCGTAGACGGATTCATCCCGACTGATCGTCAATGGTTCTGTCGGGGCTATCTTAGCATGTTCTAGAACGTCACCAGCTGTGAAGAATTTCATGTAAGAAATTGATTCAATCCAACCGAATTTATATTTTGCTGGCTTCTCGTATGAACGAGTCCGAGCGACAAGCTAGAACGCATAAATAGAGAGACTAGGTATTAAGATCATCTGTCGTGTAGCTTAGAGATCCAGATAGAATCGGATGCTAATGGTCGATAAGTGTAAGGCAACCCGAAGATAATTGCTTTCCAGACGGATGGATGGGCTTCAAAACTATTCTTGGTCCCCAACTTACGAGAGCCGACCGGGTACTGAAAGTACCTATCTTGTCGATGAGTTTTATATACCAGCCTTGAATCGAAGTATCCGCTACGACCGAGTGGCTGGATATTTCTCAAGTACGGCCCTCGCCGTCGCTTCTCGGGGTATCGACGCTCTCCTTGAACACGACGGCGAGATGCGACTCGTCGTTGGCACGGACCTATACAAGTCGGACAAACCCGTTCTCGAACGGCTCACAGACGAACTGAAGGACTCACTCGATGAATTAGACGAAGAGGAACTCGACGCCCACCTCAAGCTTCTCGCTCGATTGCTCCGAGAAGAGCGACTCCATATCAAGGTCGCCGTTCCACGAGAAGGGAGCTGGCAGATATTCCACCCGAAAATGGGGGTCTTCCACGACGATGACGGAAACGCACTTTCCTTCGAAGGAAGCGTGAATGAGACCATCGGCGGCTGGAAACGTAACTACGAGCGCTTCAAAGTCCACCGGTCGTGGGAGGACGGCGAGGATGCCTACGTCGACGCCGACGTCGATACGTTCGAACAGCTCTGGTCGAACGGGCACCCCTTCGTTGAGGTGTACGACCTGCCGGAAGCCATCGAGAGAGAGTTGATCGACTGGAAGGATCCCGATTCGGAATCTGAGATCAAGGAAGCGATTCAGATCGCGAGAGGAGAGGCACCAGCAACCGAACTGGACAAAGCGAACATCATCGCCGACGGTCCGCTCACGCCCGGTGGTCTCGCACTCGCCGAAGAGGCCTGTACGATCACCCCTTGGCCTCACCAGCGCGTCGTTTCTGACACGCTCGTGAACACCTACCCGAACAGCTTCCTCCTCTGTGACGAGGTCGGCCTCGGGAAGACTATCGAAGCCGGTCTCACCCTCTCACGACTCGGAATCACGGACGAACTCGAAACCGGCCTCCTCCTCGTCCCCGCGAGCCTCAGACAACAGTGGCAGGAGGAGCTATGGGAGAAATTCAATATCAACGCCTATCGGTTCGAACGTGGAAGCACCAACGAGTACGCCTTTATCGACGCCTTCGGTCAGGAACACGCGCCGCCGTCTCTGTCGGAACTGAACATTTCTGATGAGGAGCGAGAACGCGCGTGGGTCGAGAGTCCGATATGGCGGTTCATTAATCAGCAGTCTTCGACCGCGACATCTGATTCCGTGTCTCAGACGCCGACGATTGTCATTATGTCGTGGCACACGGCGCGACTCCAGGACCGTTGGGATCAAGTCGCGCCTCGTGACAGCGGCCGAGTCCGAACCCGAGATACTGTCCCTGTGAGTGGACGCGGACGGAGCCCGAATAATCGTGAAGGCGTCTGGGATGCCGTCATCGTCGACGAGGCCCACAACGCTCGGAAGGGCAGCAGTTTCTACGGTATGCTCGACCGACTCCGAGACCACACGCAGTGCTACTACTTCCTCACAGCGACGCCGATGCAACTGCATGCCGGCGAGCTCTACGATCTGATGGCACTCCTCGATCTTCCGGAACAGTGGGACAACGAGGACCGTTTCGTCGACTTCTTCGAAACTCGACAGGCGCTCTCTCAGGCGATCCGTACGGTCGTCGATACGGATGGATCTGAATCGAATACCTCCTCTTGGTCAGCACAAGCGACGCTTGACGAGAACCGATATCAAGACCGACTATCCGCCGAACGAACCCTCTCCGACGACATCTTCGATGAAATGGCGGAACTACTCGAAATCAAAGCGGATGGGAGCCAGGCACGTTCTATCGCAAAGGAACGCGTGCTAGCGTCCTGTACGCTTGCCGCAGGGTACGGTGAACACTTCGACGGATACATCGAGGTCTTCGAGACGGCTCTCGATGAGCATGACATCGACCCGTTCGAGGCGAAAGAAGACGAGAAGCTCAAATATCTCCTGTATCCGGAGTGGAAAGCGGACGAAGAATGGCTCACCTATGGGCGGAACGATCGGCTGAACGCCCTCGATGAGCTCTCCGAATCTGGTTGGAGAGTCGTTCAGGATGTTCTCGCCGAATCCACGCCTGTCGACGCGCTTATCCACCGGAACACACGGGACACGCTCCGGAAGTACGAACAGGTTGGGCTACTTGACGAGACGGTCCCGAACCGGGACCCTGAACAGCGCCAGATTGAGCTGACCGACGAGACGCGTCGCGTATACGACCGGATTGACGACTACACACGGAAGTTCTACAAACTCGCGCAGCAGTCTGACGAGGTCGAAAATCGGGCTATCGGGTTCGTAATGACGACGTATCGGCAGCGACTGACTAGCAGCATCTACGCGATTTCACAGAGCCTCCAGCACCGTCTTGAAAAACTTCGCACACAACAAGCGGTTCTGGAACGGAAACAGCAGGCTGCGAAACAAGCAAGAGGACCGACGTTTGGCTCAGAGTCTAGCACCAGTCAAGTGTTACTGGACTCCCTGTCGGAGCAAGACCTCACAGACTTCGATAGCTTGGACGATATTGACGATGGATTTGAGGATATAGACCTCACCGGGATAATTCCGAATGTCACAGAGGCAGGGGTGGACCTACTCGAACAAGAGATCGAAGAGCTCGAATCCTTCGTCAGTGATCTGCGACAGATTGATCGTGATCCGAAAGTCGACCAGCTGATTGACGACCTCGGTGAACTTGATCGGGAGGGCCACAACCGAGTCATTATTTTCACCCAGTATACGGACACGATGGATTTCATTCGCAGCAGTCTCGTCTCGATACACGGAGAAACCGTCGCTACCTACTCTGGCCGTGGAGGGGAGATGTACGACGCGGATGGTGAGTCGTGGAGAACGGTCGGGAAAGAGCGAGTAAAACGCGAGTTCGCTACTGACGAGGGCCAAGTGGACATTCTTGTCTGTACGGACTCAGCCAGTGAAGGACTCAATCTCCAGGAATGCGGGGCTCTCATCAACTACGATCTTCCGTGGAATCCGATGCGTGTTGAGCAGCGTATTGGACGCATTGACCGCATCGGACAGCGATACGATGAGGTCGAAATCCTCAATTACAGCTACAAGGACACTGTCGAGACAGACATTTACGAGCGTCTTGACGACCGGATCGACCTCTTCGAGAACGTCGTTGGTGAAATGCAGCCTGTCCTCTCTGGAGTGAGCAAACAGATTCGGACAGCGACTCTGGAAAAGGATAGAGATGAGAGCCACGAGGCAGTTGCGGAAGCTGATCGTGAGTTTTCCGAACAGATAGAGAACCAAGAGCAGAGCGACCGTGTGGATGTGGGGGAGTCCCTTGAGACGGTGGAGCCATTGGTCGCACAGGACGTTATCGACGAGGCGAGACTCGACGCGTGGCAGTCGTACACCCATCCAGACATCGGGGAAACACGAGAAGAGGATTATCGATATCCAGCACCGTATCAAAAATCAAGTCTAGAAGCTGTTCTCGTCGAGAATGAGACGCTTGCTGACGCTGGGGTGACTTTCACTCCGGTCACTGAGCTTGATATCGACATTACAAACAGCGAATATGAGGGCGAGTTCGAACACGAAGAAACGACCTACCGTCTGAGATGGGACGGTATGGAACTACCGGAGCCAGACGGAGAGCAGACGTTCGCTCAGTTCATTGCCCCGAGCGAAGATTCGGTTGCTGTGACGTTTTCGTCAGACTGTGCCGACGAATTCCCATCGATACATCACTTCGCGCCAGGGAATCCTCTCCTCCGTGAGCTGATTGAGATGCTCCGTGAGACAAGCGATGAGCCAAAGCGATTAGTGCGGCAGGCTGAATTCAGAGAGACAGTCACGGAACGTCCAGTAGTCTGTGGGTGGACGCGTAACGAGAAAATCGGACGAGTGGGCAGCGACGGTGAAATTATTGAAGAGCTCGACATAGACCTTATCGATTCGTGGTTTACAGAATTTCAAGAAAACTATGAGAAAACAACCCCGCAGTAAGAAGAGATGACGGTCTGGCCGTCACCGGCCTCGACGGGCTCAGTTCTCTCCTACGGAGTAATCATAATTCAGAGTATCATATCCACTTGAATGGGTTTCCAAAAGGTAGTGGTTCTCACTAAACCGTGTAAACCCGTACTAGTAGCTCTGTTGAAATCCTCTGCGAGTGATACATTCTAATCCGGTTGTGGTCAATACAGGAAGATCACAGATCGCTCAATATCGTGAATCAAGAAAAGTATGCGTACTCCTCATTTTCGGTTAGCTCACTACCAACCTCTCTTTCGGCTTCATAGGCTCTGTCCTTGTTTTGAAACCCATATACTTCGACTAGATGTGTAGGAGGAAACACTGTGGTGAAATTTGCGCCGCCTGATGATTTGCCTTCCATATGTTGATTTATGCGAGAATAAACATCAGCCGTGCAGCCAACATAATACACCCTTTCTGCGTCTAGAGCTAGGTAATACCACGATGGTGGGTTAAAGTCAGACTCGCGTTCTGTAAACCCCTGTTTTTGACTTTTAGATGATCCATTGGTGTTTTTGTTATTGATATTCTTTTGGAAATGCCGAGGATCATCCGTCTTATGATCTTTTTGAAAAAACCGAAGATCTTCTTTTGTTCCCAGATCATATACGTCTTTTACCCGTTCTCTAGCTCTTTCTTCAACCCAATCTACACATTCTAAGACATACACGAAATGTACTGACCCCTGTTCTGTCCTATCCTGAATGACTTTTTCAACTAATTGCTTGTCAGCAGGTAGCTCGATCCGATCCGATTTCATATACAACCTGATAAATGTATCACAAACACATTTATTTTTTGTATAAACAGATGCGCGTTACAATATGGTGATATAGATGGACTTTCAGCAACTAGCCGTTTCAGACAAGAATATATCTGAGAAAGAGGATTTCAACGGCTGTGTTGAATCGCCATACTGCAGCGAGGTAGGCCACTAAATCAAAGGAGTTGAAGCGGGAAGATTCGGTTGCCTATGACACAAATCTCCCGCTTCATCGGGGAGGTTGTGCCGGTTGCTCAAAGAGTTACTGGCGATGGAGGCGAATCCGCCGCCCCGGAAGGTGGCGGCGGATTCGCCGACTACGCACTCGTTTCCCTCCATTGTCTCCGGATTTACCTCGACACATCCTACCGAATG
>NZ_NSKC01000024.1 GCF_002286985.1 Halorubrum salipaludis
ATTTCGTTCGTGGCGGGATCGACTGCCGCGTACAGCCAGTGGCGCTGGTCGTTGACCTGAATCACCGTCTCGTCCACCGCGATGTGATTCGGCTCGGCATCGCTTTCCGGCTGTAGGTCGGCTTTCTGCACCCAGTTGTGGATGGCCGTTCGACTGCGCTTGACACCCAATTTATCGAGTATCTGTTTGGTATTCGCAACTGATAATCCAGCAACGTGGAGGTGAATACCTACTTCAATGATCTCGCGGAGTGTCCGCTCTCGCTCAACAAATTCTAAGTCGATCCAATCGCTACGACCCCTGAGGCGTTCGATTTCTGGCATGGACACCACGAAATCCAACGCCTCATCCTTAACTTAACACCGCCCTAGTTAGTGGGCAGAGATTTATGAGTCGTAGACATCTACACTGTTGATAGTATAATATCCAAAATATACAGAATTTTATAATTCTTCCGATGTCTTCAGAAGAGGTAGAACAGCGGGAAGATAAACACCCAGACGATGTCGACGAAGTGCCAGTAGAGGCCAAAGTACTCGATTGGCCGCTCGTCGTCGAGGTAGTGGCCTTGGTAGGCCCTGATGAACAGGAAGATGGCGATCACAAGGCCAATAACTACGTGGATCCCGTGGAGGCCGGTCGTGACGTAGTAGATCGATGCTTGAATAGGGTCACCGTGGGCATTCGCCGAAATTGTCACGCCTCGCTCGAAGATCTCTTTGTTCCACTCCCACATCTTGATCGCCAGGAAGGTGAACCCGAGCAGGATCGTCGCGCCGAGCGAGGCCAGGAGCCCCTTGCGGCTCTTCCTGCGGGCCGCGACCAGCGCGAGGATGACGGTGAACGAGGACGTGATCAGCACGAAGGTGTTGATGAGGCCGGGAAGCGCCTCCGTCAGCGGCTCCCACGTGCGCCATCCGGCGTTGTACCGGACGAAGATGGCTGCAGAGAGGAACGCGCCAAAGACGATCACGTCTGACGCGATGAAGAACCACATCCCCAGTTTGACTTTCTCGACGCCGTCGAACGGCCACCGCTCGGCGAACTCTGTCGGTGGGGCATAGAAGTCCTCAAGGCCCCACTTCACCCCGGTCCAGATGAGTCCGACCAGACCGATAACTATGAGTATCGGGTATACCGGATTCGAGATTGTCACGCCAGTCGATGTGAGCGACTCGCCCAGCTCGAAGACAACGTTATCGCGGAACCCGGTGAGTCCGAGGAACAATACACCGACTGCCAGCGATAGGGCCAGCGGCCAGATACTTGCGTGGCTTGGGTGCTTGTCCCAGTACGGATATTTTTTGATGTGTTCGGAGTGGGTGTCACCACCGTCAGTCGTCCCGTTCCCATTGGCGTCGGTCTTGACAGCCGGACCTCCGTCTGGCACATAATCTTTCACGAATTCAAGCTTACCGGACGCGTAGGACGGCCGGTTTGGCCAGTTCTCGAGCGGCGGGGGTGAAGAGATGGCCCACTCAGCAGTTCGCGAGTAGTCCCATGGGTTGTCGCCGGCAGGCTCGCCGGAGACATACGACTTCGCGAAGTTATAGAACATGATGAAGAAGGAGAATCCGAGTACGAACGCGCCGATAGTGCCGAATTGGTGGTAAATTTGGAGTTCGGGGTTGTATTCGAAGACACGCCGGGGGGTCTCCCAGGCGAGGAACATCGAGAAGTAGACGGCGTTGAACCCGATGAAGAACAGTATGAAATGGATCTTCCCGAGGAGTTCATCGTACATCTTCCCAGTTATTTTCGGGAACCAGTAGTACGCAGCGCCGATCAGCGCTGTCGCCCCCCCGAACATCACGTAGTGGAAGTGCGCGACCACCCAGTAGGTGCCACGGAACTCGTAGTCTAGGACGATAGCGCCGAGGAACACCCCGGTGATGCCGCCGAGGATGAACAATAGCAGCGCCCCGAACGCGAAGAGGAATGGTGTCGTGAACTGGATTCGTCCCTTGATGAGCGTGTAGATCAGCGAGAACACGATCAGGTCAAAGGGTAAGGAAATACCGATGGTGGTCGCCATCATCAGCGTCTTAATCTCCAAGTTGATCGTCGTCAGGAACATATGGTGCATCCACACAAGGAACGATTGGACGGAGACAAGACAGATGGAGATGATCACCCACTTTCGCCCGACGAGGCGACGCCCAGAGAAGGTCTGGAAAAGCTCCAACATTGCACCGAGCGCCGGGAAGAAGACGATGTACACCTCCGGATGGCCGAAGAACCAGAATAGGTGGCCCCACAGGAGGGAGCCGCCCTCGGTCGCGGAGAAGTACACCGAGCCGAGCACACGGTCGGATGCAAGGATTAGTCCCGCAGCGAGTAATGCGGCGAATGCGAACAGCATCATCCACACGGTCGCGAGGATGGACCACGTGAACATCGGCATGTCCATGATTCCCATCCCTTCGGCACGCGAGTGATGAATAGACACGAGGAAATTTATCGACGAGGCGGTGACTCCGATGGTGAACATCGCGAGTGCTAGTATCGCACCCGTCGACCCGATGCTCGGCGTGTACATTGGCACGTTGAGCGGAGCGTATATCGTCCAGCCAGCGCTCAGCGTGCCGCCCTGGAAGAAGCTGATTGATAATAGTACGCCTGAGAACAGGTACATCCAGTAGGAGAGTGCGTTAAGCCGTGGGAACGCAAGGTCGTCGGCACCGATCTGGAGCGGCACGAAGTAGTTTGCAAAGCCGAAGGCAAACGGGGAGAGGAACCAGAACACCATTATCAGTCCGTGGGCAGTGACGGCCTCGTTGTACGCCAGCCCGGACAGGATCTGACTTGTTGGTTCCCAGAGCTGGACGCGGATCAGAAGCGCGAGCACGCCGCCGAACAGCAGGAAGAACAGCGCCGTGATCGTGTAGAGGATCCCGATGTCCTTGTGGTTAGTCGTGACGAGCCATCGTTTGACGGAAGTCGTGGGCGGGAGTTCGCTCATGTAGGGGCACCTCGAATGATCGCGTTGTCAACGCTGGGAGCATTTCCGGCGGAAGTCGTCTCGATATTGGAGGTGTTTTCACTTTGGGTACCTGCATACCATTCTTCCCACTCGTCTTGCGGGAGCACCGTGATTTGACCAGTCATCGCAGAGTGACCGGCCCCACAGAGCTCGAAGCATTCGACTCGGTACGTTGCCTCGCCGCCCTGTGCCTCGACTTCTTCGGAACTCACGGAGAACCAGACCTCGCTGGTCTCTCCGGGGATAGCGTCGGATTTTATCCGCAACTCTGACGAGCCGAAGTTGTGCCACACGTCGCGTGAGGTCACGTCGAGGTTGACTCGGTGATCGGCCGGCACGACCATCTCGCCCGTCGTGGTGTGGCCGTTCGGGTACTCGTACTCCCAGCCGAACTGGTACCCCTCGACGAGGATCTCGATGTCGCTCTCGTCCGCTGTGTCTGGCCCCTCCTCGACGTAGAGGAGGATCCCGTACGCGTACACGACCAGACTGATCACGACGATCGCGCTCAGTCCGAACGAGAGGAAGAGCTTCTTTGCTTTCGGACCGCCCTGTCCCGTCGGGAGTTCGCCGACTACCGGCGCGTCGAAGTCCTCCTTCGGTTCGCTCCCGTCGTCGCGATACTTGTACACGTTCCACAGCGTGTACGCCACGACAATCGTACCGACGAGCGTCCCGAGCGCGAGGAAGATGAAGAAGATCTCGTCAAAGACCTCCGCCTGTGCGCGCCAGTCGCTCCCCTGTTGTAGGATAACTGGGTCTATCATGTTTGCCTTTCGACTCTTGGGCGCTCCTTCACGAGAGTACACTTATTATTTTGTATCGTCTGACTAGGATGGTCTCACCGAGCTCTCGGATCTGATGTCACGTGGAATTACCGACAACGTTGCTGGTAGAGAGCATCTTGCTCGTGTTGATCGCTCCCCATGCCCTTGGAGACGTGACTCCGTGAGAACTGCTCCGATGGCGGAGACAGCAGTGTTTCACCCGGGGCTTTCTTCCGAAACTGAGTCCGCTATCGATCGTCCTTTTGAGCCTCACAATCGGTACGATATTCACCTCACAGGGTGGTATTATTGTTGAAAATCCGCGGCTGCTGGCGCTGATGGAGATTCCAGTCATCACCTTCTACACGATCAATCTCGGCGTGGGATTCGCTGTCGGCGGCGTCGTGTTAAGTTTAGCATTGGTTCCACCAGACGGCGAAGGTTTGTAACCACGACTCAGCCGAGATAAGCGACGCGTTGCCGAACGTATTTGAGAACGAGGAAGTTCGTCGTTTTACCTCTCGAAAGACACGTTCGACGCTATTTCGATTTCCGTGTTTTTCGTAGCGGAAATCGAGGCCGAGCCGGTCGAGCGCACTCGCCAAGTGCGTTGCACCGTCGACGAGAAAGGTCGCTTGCTCGATCTGCTGTTGCTCGCGGAGTTCACGCAGAAACAGCACGGTGAGCTGCGTCGTTCACGTCTGAAACAGCCGGACATAGAGGATTTCGTTCGTGGCGGGATCGACTGCCGCGTACAGCCAGTGGCGCTGGTCGTTGACCTGAATCACCGTCTCGTCCACCGCGATGTGATTCGGCTCGGCATCGCTTTCCGGCTGTAGGTCGGCTTTCTGCACCCAGTTGTGGATGGCCGTTCGACTGCGCTTGACACCCAATTTATCGAGTATCTGTTTGGTATTCGCAACTGATAATCCAGCAACGTGGAGGTGAATACCTACTTCAATGATCTC
>NZ_NSKC01000025.1 GCF_002286985.1 Halorubrum salipaludis
GGCTTTATGTACCCAGTTGTGAATAGCGACGTGACTCCGATCGATCCCAAACCTCTCGAGATGTTTACTTACCTCGCGGAGCGACATACCGGCTAAGTGACAGCGGATCCCTATTTCAATCGCCCATCGCGGAGTCCGATCTCGCTCCACAAACGACAAGTCAATCCACGCAATACGTTCGCTGAGGCGGTCGATTTCTGCCATAGACACTCAGACATCGTCCGCCTCATTCTCTAACTTAACGCGACCTGAACAAACGCAATAAAGACTATAACACCACGATCAGAGTTTAGTTGTACGTGAAGATGAGGCAGAAGCTCAATATCAAAAAACCCCATAATGCCGCGAATACGGATATCTATGCGAGCACCGATCGAACGCTGATCGAGGACTATAATCGATCGCTTGACAAGACCAGTGAGATAGACCAGGAACAGGCCTATTTATGTCCCGATAGCTCGCTTCGAACACGACTGGTTAAATACTCCCGATCAGTCGTACCTGCAATCGTGTTTAATTCGATTCAGCATGATGCTGCCCGTATACGGGGTGAGAAGATATCTGAAGTGGAGGTCTACCCCATTAGTACGCTGGTCACACTCTATCCAAGGAACTGTTCGCCAAAGACAATGCGCCCAGCAGTAAAGTTTCTCGATAAGGTTGGCTTGTTGAAACGGACATCAAACACGTGTGGATACCAGATGACAACCCGAGAGATTGGACCAGTATACAGAGAATTAGCTGACAATCCAGATGGCACCGAGACAACCTTTCAGAACTTCGAGAAGCGGGCGGTGAGTTCTATTCCCGGAATTCTCTTCTCGAGAGCGGCACTCCGGTCGTGGGTCCAGAGACGCTTCTACCGTGAACATATTACTGGTGGGTTACTTGTGGTGCTGGCTGTGGTGACAATGTATTACTTAGCGAATCGTGTCGGAGCGACCGGTGCTCTCTCCACTGTAGATATTGGGGTCGCCGCGTTGCTGACGTGGGTTGGGCTCGTCGGTATGATTGCCCTTGTGATCGGTGTCGGACGACGGCTATTTTCAGCGATGTTTTGATCCTCGATCGAACGCTTGATGCGAGAGGAAGACCACGGGATCGTCGTCTTATCTGTAATAACATATATATTATACTTGTGCTACTACCTATCTTCATATCTACTACACATACTACCCTATTCTTCTGTGTGTCCGGCCCAATTGTAGGGTGTACACAGGACATGCTACTACATACTAAACCGCATGACGTGGCGGGGGCACACTAGCATGTCCCGAGTGAATATAATAATAAGAACAGCCCAACCAAGTTGGATGTCACAGACGACAGTGCCCGACGGCTCTCACGGAGGAACAAATATCAGTATACAATGGTTTTCTGGGATAGAACCCGCTCAGATTCCGCACGAGAGACAGGATCCAGAAACCCATTGTCGGATATCGATCCACCTCCACTTTTCGAAGGGCGATCAATGGGGGCGACCGATGTCTGGATCGCCGTCGCATCGGGTCCGGAAGAGATATGTCTGATTTCAGATGATATCAAGAGTTTCGAGAGGTGGTCTCGGAACGGTGAGAGCCCCCGTTCATCTGGTGGGGTGCAAAGCGATGTCGTGGCGACGCTCCAACGCAAGCCCAGGTGGATATCCTGGGGTGTATAGAGGAGACCGGGTTCGGATCGCCTCTCTCGTGTCAGGAGTTGCGCGAGTGCCGCTGGATCCGATCCGGTGATCGATGGCTGGTCCCGTTAGGGCTGACTGATCTTCTAGCCTCCTCACCTCCGTGTTGGCCGACGGCAACCCACAGGCGTCGCCGCATCCGCTACCGCATGGCCTCATTATTGTTATTACCACTCGGTGGCAGGTAGTGTGTCTCCCCCCCGTCTGGGGAGTTAGTGTCTGATAGGGGGTATCGATCACATACTATATCGCCCGAAAACGCACACTAGCAGGCCATAGCATGTGTTTGAAGAGCTATGGATACGCCGGTATCTCGTGAGTTTTGGTGCCGCTCGGCGACGTGAGTTCTGGCGCAGTTCGCCGTGAGTATGGGCCAGGAAGTTACGAGATTGGTTTATACGGCTGTGTTGAATCGCCATACTGCAGCGAGGTAGGCCACTAAATCAAAGGAGTTGAAGCGGGAAGATTCGGTTGCCTATGACACAAATCTCCCGCTTCATCGGGGAGGTTGTGCCGGTTGCTCAAAGAGTTACTGGCGATGGAGGCGAATCCGCCGCCCCGGAAGGTGGCGGCGGATTCGCCGACTACGCACTCGTTTCCCTCCATTGTCTCCGGATTTACCTCGACACATCCTACCGAATGACGAT
>NZ_NSKC01000026.1 GCF_002286985.1 Halorubrum salipaludis
GTATGTGTTTACCCCGAGGTCTCGACAGCCGGCACAGCGTGAGCTCGTGAGATCATCTCATTGCTGCTGACGACTCGGCGAAGTTCTTCGTAGGGATTGCGTCCCTGCTGGCGCCACGTCGCCAGCAGGGACAAGACCGTCTCGTGAACGAACATTCCTCGGTCGTTACGGAGCGTTCCGATGATTTTCCGGAGAACAACAGGTTCACGAAGTGCGTTCTCAGCCGCATTATTCGTCGGGGAGACCGCTGGCTCACCGATGAAGGTGAGCCAGTGGTCGAGCCCACCTTCAATTTTCCCGAGCAGTGTTGCCACTGATTCGGCGGTCACTGACCGCTCAACCAGCGATTTGAGTCCGTTCTGGCATGAGCGATGCATTTGTGCTCTCTCACGAGGGCCCGGGTCGGTCTCCAGCCACGACTGGAGACCGACGAACATCTGCGTGAGATACCGGTACACTGGTTCTGCCTCCTCGTGGTCACTCGCAACGTCTTCGGCTTCTCGGAGAAGATGTGCCCAGCACCGCTGAAGATTACTGCTGAACGCTGGATACGCCGTCCACCCGTCACAGATGACCGTTCCCGCGAAGTCCTCGCCGAGGACTTCCGCGGGAACATCACTCCCACGACTCTCTCTGACCGCGTACAACGTGTGCTGGGCTGTCCGAAACGTCCAGATCCACGCTTGCTCACCGTCGCGTTTGATGCCCGTTTCGTCGATGTGAACCACGTCGGCATCTTGGATCTCTCGACGGATCTGCTCGTACTCACAGCGACCGGCGCGCGCCGCGCGCTCGGTCGCGTGCCACGCGGATGCGCCCGAGAGTTCGAGTCTGTGCAGTTGCTCGAAGCGATCAGCGATCTTTCGGTACGGAAGGCGGTGATCGTACCGTGAAAGCGCTGATTGTGCGATGACGTTCACCCCGAACTGCCCCTCATCGGGGCAGTCGGGGTGGGTCGCAACTGTCTCTGTTCCACAGGAGTCACACTGGTAGCGATGGCGGTTGTACTGGGTGACTTCTGGCGGCTGTGGATCCGGGATCTCCTCGACGAGTCGGGGGCTGACGCCCACCGACTCGTCGAAGTGGTCGCCACACTCGGGACAACAGTCACAGGTGACCTCGGTTTCTTCGTCAGGATCGGGCGGAGAACGCCACTCCGGGTCGTGACCGTCCTTCCGACCGGGAGTGCCTCCGTCAGTTCGAACATCGTCGTCTTCGTCGTTCTGCTCGGTCGGGGACTCACCGGTCCCCGACCGTCGCTTACTGGGCGGAGTATGCGGATTCTCGTACTTGCGCAGGCGTGTTTCGAGTTCTTCGATCCGCTCGTCCTTCTGGTCGAGTTTCTCTTCCAGCTCGTTGATTCGCTCCTCCATCTGGAGAAAGCGTGAGAGGAGTTCGTCCTTGGTGAGATCGTCCTCGTTCACTACTCCCACCTCGAATTGACACCAGCAGAGCCAACGGGATGGTCTCCGGTCCTCGGAGACCATCCCTGTGGAAACAGACTCACTCTCTGCTGACAGACCATGTGTCTGTCATAGGCCACCTCCTACGAGACAGTGACGAAATCAGCTGGGGCTAAACACGTACGAA
>NZ_NSKC01000027.1 GCF_002286985.1 Halorubrum salipaludis
ATCGTCTGTGATCGCCCAATGATTCTTGCGGTGGCGAACGAGACCGCGATCTTTCAACCGACTCAAGTTCGTTCCCACGGTGTTCGGATCACGGTTGATTTCGTCTGCGATCTCGCGGCGTTGCCACGCTCGATCCCTGTTTTCGAGGAGGAACTTCACAACTGCCTCGCTAGTGGATAGCCTCTCCTCCCCGTTCCCCGCCGCTTCAAACTCTTCCATGTCCATTGTCATGGTCACGTGTTGGGTGTACTATTGTAAGAGTATGCTGCTGTGCTATGTACTGTTGTGCTGAAGCAGATAGCCATGTAAGCCGAGGTCATCATGTCGTCTAAAATCGGTTGGAGCCCCAACTTGCGGTTATCGGCGACCAGCTGTTACAGTCTGGAGGCTCTGTTGAAATTCTCAAAAAGTGACATATTTTGACACGGTTACGGTCAATCTAGGGGACTCACGAATCGCTCAGAACAGGGAACTCATTATCCGATCAGATCTCCCGATCTCAATATCGTATGAGGTCAGCTAGGATGCCGGGAGATTATTTGTATTGAACAAAATACAGTTGACGTGAGCGCAAACAAGAGCATCATCGGTCTTCAAGTATCAATACTAGGCTTGGCGGTAGCTAACTTCTACGCAGGGTCGACATTATTTGGGTTTTTAGTGCCAGTTGCTCTCCTATTATACGGCTCATATCTCGTTGGGACTAACGAATTTGACCGTTGAGAAGCAAGATACGCAGGCACATTCTATCGGCTGATTCAACTGTGAATTCACGAAATAAATGTCGTGGCAAATCTTCTATGACACCCTATAGTAGTGTGAGAAGTTTGCGATAACCACCCGTTCGTGCCAACCTGCGGGCCTAGACTTCCCCGTGAGGTGTGTCATCAACGACATCCGCGAACGCAACGTTTTCTCGGACCTGTTGCATCTCAACCGTGACGCGGTCTCCGATATTCGTCTCGGGAACAATCACGACGTAGCCGCGCTCAACTTTCGCGATCCCGTCGCCTTGGTCACCGAGATTCTCGATTTCGACCTCCCGCCGGTCACCTTCCTCAACGGGCGGGCCCTCGAAGTCCTGCTGCTGATCTTCGTGGTCAGTAGGTTGGATGGGGCCAATCGTCTCTGTGTCGTCCACATCCGATGCTGCCGTCGAAATGAGCGCAACACGGTATGTCTCATCTTCAGCAAGTGTCCCGGTGGCTATCTCACGTTCTGGTACGGTGATCTGGTAGGTGCCATCGTCTTGTTCAACAGTCGCAGTATACAGTGTCTGGAGCGTCTCAGAAATGTCCATAAATCGCGTATTGTGTTGACTCGTGCCAGGTGACTTGTTTCTAGCGTTTCTAGTGCTCTCAACTGATT
>NZ_NSKC01000003.1 GCF_002286985.1 Halorubrum salipaludis
CGAAGACGAGCTGTGGGAGGAACACGACGGCGAGCAGCCCGACGGCACCGTAGTCGTCAAAGACCGCATCGCCGACAACATGCTCCAGCAGGTGCTCACGCGGACGAGCGAGTACGACGTGGTGGCGACGATGAACCTCAACGGGGACTACTTCTCGGACGCGGCCGGCGCCCAGATCGGCGGACTCGGCATCGCGCCCGGGATCAACCGCGGCCACGGCCGCTGTCTCGCCGAGCCCGTCCACGGCTCCGCCCCCAAGTACGCCGGCGAAGACAAGGTCAACCCCACCGCCATGATCCTCTCAGGCCGCGAAATGCTCGACTACCTCGGCTGGGACGACGCGGCGGACCTCGTGCGCGACGCCGTCGAAGAGACCATCTCCTCGGGGAAGGTCACCTACGACCTCCACCGCCAGATCGACGGCGGCGAAAAGCTCGCCACCAGCGAGTTCGCCGACGCCGTCGTCGAAAACATCGAGGACCTGTCGTAGACAGGTCCTCTGGCCTCCGGCCGCTGGCCGGAGACATCGAAAAGCTCGCCTAAAGAGCCCTTTCGGGCGGCGACATCCGCCGTCGCCGATCGGGGGCCGAGATCCGTTCGACCCTACGCTTTTAACTTCTCTTCGCCGTTCGGTAGGGTATGGTACGCAAGTACGACCCGGAGAAAATTCCGTCCGTGTACAACCTCTCCGAGGCTCCCGTCGCGAAGGAGGGGCCCGGATTCGAGCAGGTCGTCTTCCGCGGCGTCGACCAGATGGTCGGCATGACGACGATCGGGCCGGAGCGGGAGGACAAGCCGCAGCACTCCCATCCGTGGGAGCAGACGACGATCGTCATCGAGGGGGAGGTCGACTTCCTCGTCGACGGCGAGCGGGTCTCGCTCGGCACGCACGACGCGGTCGAGATCCCGCCGGATGTCCCGCACGCCTCTCGCGCCGTCGGTTCGGAGCCGGCGCGCCTGCTCGCCTTCTGGCCCCTCCGGGAGGACCGGCTCGACGCGACGGACTACCAGGCCGAGTTCGATGTCTAATCGGAGCGCCCACCGACAGAGCGGAGAGGTGAAACGCGCATGGACCTGACCGGAAAAACCGCCCTCGTCACCGGATCGAGCCGGAACATCGGCCGAGCGACGGCGGTCCGGCTCGCGGAGGCCGGAGCCGACGTGGGGGTCACGGCTCGCAGCGACGCGGACGGCTGCGAGGAGACCGCGCGTCTCGTTCGAGAAACCGGTAGCGAGGCGGCGGTCGCGCTCGCGGATATCGGCGATCCGGACGCCGTCCGGTCGATGGTCGAGGAGCTCCGCGACCGGCTCGGACCGATCGACGTGCTCGTGAACAACGCGACCTACCGTCCGTCGAAGCCGTTCCTCGACGTGGAGACCGAGGACCTCGACCGCGTGCTCGCCGTCAACTTCAGGGGTGTGTTCCAGACGACGCAGGCGGTCGTCCCGGACATGATCGACCGGGGCGGCGGCGCGGTCGTGAACCTGATCGGAGCGATGGTGTATCTCGGGAAACACGGTCACGCCCACTCCTACGGGTCGAAGCTCGGGATCGAGGGACAGGTACGGCAGCTGGCGACCGAACTCGGCCCCGACGGGGTCCGCGTCAACGGGGTCTCGCCCGGGCTCATCGACGTCGATCGAACGCGGACCGAGGAGTGGGAGCGGATCGAGCGAGAGGTGATCGAGTCGACCCCGCTCGGCCGGCTCGGAGACGTCGAGGAGGTGGCCGACGCGTGCTGTTTCCTCGCGTCGGACGCGGCGTCGTTCGTGACCGGGCAGGTGTTACACGTCAACGGCGGGACCTACCCGATCCCGACACTGGTCCCGGATCGGTAGGTTCGCGAACGATTCCGGCAGCGTTCGGGGCAGTCGGGAGTCGAGCTCGCGACCCGACCCTACAGGAGGCGCGAGCTCCAGCCGCCGTCGACGGGCAACACCGATCCGGTGACGTACGACGCGGCCGGCGAGGAGACGAACGCGACCGCCTTCCCGAACTCCTCGGTCGTTCCCATCTCGGGCAGGGGGAGCTCCGCGACCCGGAGCTCGCGCACTTCCGCCTCGGTTATCCCTTCCCGTTCGGCCCGCGCGGCGATCTTCGACTCGATCCGGTCGGAGAGCACCCCTCGGGGGGCGACGCAGTTCGACCGGACCCCGTTTTCCCCTTCCTCGTTGGCGAGGGTCTTCGAGAGGCCGTAGATCCCGGGTCGGAACACGTTTCCCAGGGTCCCGTGCGAGGTCGGCTCCGCCGCGGAGGCGGCGACGAGGTGCGTGATCGCGCCGCCGCCGTCGCGGAGGGCGGGCAGGGCGGCCTTGCACTGTACGACCGTGCTCCGGAGCACGTCGTTGTATCCCCCGTCGAACGCTTCCAAGGACGTGTCCTCGAAGGAGGCGTTGTTCGGACCGCCGTGGTTGGTCACCAACACGTCTAGTCCGCCGAACTCCTCGACGGCAGCCTCGATTCCCGACTCGATCGCGTCGGCGTCTGCGAGGTCCACCTCGACGGTGAAGACCGCGTCCTCGTCACAGCTCGTCTCGTCGAGTATCGACTCGCGAGCCGCCGCGAGGTTGTCCGCGCTCCGGGAGGCGATCGCGACGTTCGCGCCCTCCGCGGCGAACTGCGTCGCCGCCCCGAGGCCGAGTCCCTTGCTTGCCGCGGCGACGAGCACTGACGCTCCGTCGAGTCCTAGCTCCATGCGTCGCCATCGCTTTGCGGATAGGTAACGTTTCTGTTCACGGTAGGACACGAGGGACATCCGACGCGCCACTCCCCGACGCGGATCCCGCGGGAGACCCGCAGTCGACGACGACGGTCAGGCCCCTCGGACCGAGCGCTATCGACGCGCCGCTTTCACCTGCTCTCGAACGTCGGCGACGAACGGCTCGAACTCGGGATTCCCGCCCTCGCGAACCCATCGGTACGTGACGACCCCGTCCGAATCGATCACGAACACGCTCCGCTGGGCCGACTCGATCGACCCGTACATATCCGGGTAGACGACGTCGTACGTGCGGGTGACCTCGTGGTCCCAGTCCGAGAGCATCGGCACGTCGAACCCCTCCTGCTGTATCCAGACGTTCTGGGCGAACGGGAGGTCGACGCTGACGCCGTACACCGACGCGTCGAGCGCCTCGAAGGTGTCGAGCTCGCTCCCGAAGGTGCACATCTCCTCGGTACACCCGCCGGTGAACGCCCCCGGCACGAACGCGAGTACTATCGGTCCGTCGCCGATCGCCTCCGAGAGCGTGAACTCGGAGACGTCGTCGTAGCTTTCGCCGCCGGCCAGCGGAACGGTGAAATCGGGTGCACGGTCGCCTTCGGAAACCATGCCCACTACCAGCACGGACAGCAACCTAACGCTGACGGCTCCCCCCGATCGCGAGCGGGAGCGTCGCGGCACGCCTCCCGACGCGGTTGCCAGTGTTTTTCCGTGACCGATCCGGTCCGCTCCGTGTATCAGAGATCTGACTTGTCTGTCGAAATTCGCTGCGAAAAACACGTTCGACGCAGAGGCGGTGCCTCTGTCGGGTCGGTGACGGTCTCGAGGCCAATGGAAGAAAACGTCCGTAGCGTCCTTCTCTCCCGGAAAACTGACGCTCACTGTCGGGGTCGTCCGCCGTCAGTTCGTTATTACCTCTTTCCTCGGTCGGCGCTCGCCCGTACCGTAATATCCCCGTTTTCGCCCGGATTTGGTGCCCTCCGGACGAGATATCGCGATCCGATCTTACTCAGATCGCATCTCGGAACTGTCAAAGTAGTTGTTTGGATGTCGAACAGACACGACCCACTGCGACCCCGAGCGATCGCTCCGACGGCGACGCGCCGGTCGAATCTATTCTATATCGCGATATTCGATTTATACCCTGCTCACCGAACGCGCGTCCCTTTTAGGAATCGCCGGAGTAGGGGCGCGTATGGTTCGAAACGTCGCCGGCGACATGGCCGAGCTCGATCCCGAGGACTTCTATCTCCTCTCGGGCGTCGAGCAGGGGATGCGCTTCTCCGAGTGGGTCCGCCGGGACAAGATCCCCGACTACGCCGACCTGACGCGCGAGGAGGTCGACTACCGGATCGACCGGTGTCTCGACCGCGAGCTGATCGAGCGGAAGACGATCCAGTACGAGGGGTACCAGCTCACCTTCGAGGGGTACGACGCCCTGGCGCTCCGTACGTTCGCCGAGCGCGAGACCATCGACGGCGTGGGCTCGCCCCTGGGGTTCGGCAAGGAGGGGGACGTGTACGAGGCGCAGTCGTTCAAACCGCTCGCCCTGAAGTACCACCGCGAGGGGTACACCAACTTCCGCGAGGTGAACCGCGAGCGCGAGTACACCGCCGACCGCGACCACGTCTCCTGGCTGTACACCGCGCGCAAGGCGGCCGAACGCGAGTACGAGGCGATGGAGGCGCTGTACCCCGACGTGTCGGTGCCGCGGCCGGTCGATCACAACCGTCACGCCATCGTGATGGACAAGTTCGACGGCGTCGAACTCGCGCGCGCAAAACTCGATCCCGAGCAGGCGATCGGCGTCCTCGACCTCGTCCTCCGCGAGCTGGTGACCGCCCACGACCTCGGGTGGGTCCACGCGGACATGTCCGAGCACAACGTCGCAGTCGCGGAAAGCGGCGTCACGATCTTCGACTGGCCGCAGGCGGTCCCCGTCGACCACGAGAACGCCCGGGAATTCCTCGAACGCGACGTAGAGAACCTCTTGCGGTACTTCGGGCGGAAGTACCCCCACGAGGTGCCGCGAGACGCCGACGTCGAGGGGATCGCGGCCGCGATCGTCGACGGCTCCTTCACCACGATCCGGGCGTTCGGCGATGAATAAACTCCATTTAGCTATATTGAATTAGCTTACGGCCGTTCCCATCAGGACGCGTTCGCTCCGAACCATCGTGACAACGCCGCGCTGCGATTCGGATCCGAAACCGATTTATAATTTTAGGGTGGCCTAAATCTATGGCGCACGTCGGCGAACCGGGGTCCGCGCGGACGGCCCGCTACCTCCTCGCGCTGTACATCGCGGAACACCGGGCGTCGCCGCCGATATCGCCCGGACGGATCGCGGAGATGCTCGACCGGTCCCCGGCGGCGACGACGGAGATGCTCCAGCGGCTCGCCGCCGACGGGCTCGTCGCTCGGGAGCCGTACGAGGGCGCGACGCTCACCGACGCCGGGCGCGAGCGCGCGGAGGCGCTTCACGAGACGTACGTCGCGCTGTCGTGGTTCTTCCGCGACGTGCTCGATCTCGACGCGCACGAGCGCGAGGCGATGGAGATGGCCGGGCTGGTCAGTCCGGCGGTCGCCGAGCGACTCGCCCACCTGCTGTTCGAAGACCTCGACGTCGACGCCGAGGCCCGCTCCAACGACCTCGGTGTCCCGCGGACACGCGCGGAGTGACTCGGCCGGCGGAGACGGTTCGCGTCGGCGGCGACGGACCAACGAGGCCGTGCCGTCCGCCGGGCCTCTCGCAACCCTCGCCGCCGACCGCATCCTTTTTGTTTTAGGTTTGCCTAAAGGCACGCAATGTCTGCAGGCGCTCGGTCCCGCACCGACTCCCGTCGCGAATCGGAACCCGAACAGGTCCCCTCCGTCACCGTCTGTGAGGGGTGTCCCGGCCGGTCGGTGTTCATGGAGTCCGAGAACACGGACGGATGGATCGCGAGCGATCACGTCGTCGACGTGACTCGGTGAGATGACTGACGAATCGGATTCGGCGGAGTCGGGTTCGGCGAAGCCGGGTTCGGAGGAGCCGGCGTCGTCGGTTGACGACGACCGGACGGTCATTGCGGGTCGGAACTTCGAACAGGAGTATCGGATCGACGCGAGCGAGGCGGGCGAGTTCCTGATCGCGCTCGGCGAGGGGCTCCGCGACGGCGGCGAGCTCCGGATCGAGACGGACGAGTGGGAGCTCCCCTTCGCGTTCGGCGAGCCCGTGGAACTCGAGGTCGACTACGAGGGCGTCGGCGAACCGGAGTTAGAGATCGAAGTGACGCTGCCCGGTCGGACCGACCAGACGGCGCCGGACGTGCGTTAGCGGTTTCGGAGTTTCTCCGTCAGTTCGTCGCGGACTCGGTCACGAGCGTGTCGTCTTCGAGGTAGTGCTCGATGTGGTGCGCGTGCTCTTCGATCCCCTCCAGCTGCTCGCGGAGCATCTCCGCGGTCGCGTAGTCGCCGAGCCCCTCCGCGAGCTCGATGTGCTGCCGGTAGCTCTCGATGATGTCGCCCATCATCTCCAGGTCGTTCGCGAGCGACGTGCGGATGTCGTACACGTCCTCGTCCTCCGGCTCGACGGTGGCGTTCTCCGCGAGCGTCGTCATGCTGGCGTGCGGCACGCCGCCGAGCGCCTGCAGCCGCTCGGCGAGCTCGTCGGCGGCCGCCTCGACGTCCTCGTAGACCTCCTGTAAGAACACGTGAACGTCGAGGAACTCGGCGCCCTCGACGTTCCAGTGGTGTTTGTGGAGCTGGTGGTAGAGGACGTACGCGTCCGCGAGGTCGACGTTCAGCGCCTCGATGATCTGCTCTGCCTTCTCCGGTTCGAGCCTGAGGGCGTTCTCTTCGACGGTGCCTGCGCGCTGTCGGGTCTCCTTCTGCGTGCTCATAACACTACTTCGTACGGCCTCTTCCTACTTATAAGTTATCAATACAAATACACTTTTTCGTACGGCCTAAAACTCCACCGTGACGACGGTAGGGGAGCTATCGGTGTTGTATTCCGAATTTCTATCCGAGTTTTTATATAAAATCGATCGGCAGACGAACGACGCGACGAGGCGGCGTCAGCGTCGATCTCCTCGATTTAGGTTTCCCTAAGATTCGAAAGCGATTTAATGCTTTAGGGAGGCCTAAACCATATGGGAAAGCACGCGGACCGAAACGCGCCGACGCGCCGTACCGTGATCGGGTTCGGCGGCGCGGTCGCGGGGGCCGGACTGCTCGCTGGATGTCTCGGCGGCGGGTCGGGCGATTCCGGCTCGGGCGGCGGTTCCGACGGCGCCGACGGCTCGGACGACGCCGAGACCGAGGGGGCCGAGGGCTCCGACGGCGAGGGGGCGGAGGACGACGGGTCCGCGGGCTCGTACTCCGTCGAGATGGCGCCGGTCGGCGAGGTGACGCTCGACGCGGTCCCCGAAGACGTGATGGTCTACAGCCTGCTGTACGCGGACATGGCGGTCGCGTTCGGCCACGGCGACGCGGTGAACTCGCTCGGCTTCGACGCGGACGCGGGCGGACGCACGCTCGACGCCTACTACGCCGAGCTCGACGGCGTCGCGTTCGACCGGGAGGGACTCACCCAGCTCAACTCGGGCACCGGCGACGGGATCACGGTCGACCGGGAGCTGCTCTACGAGCTCGACTCCGACCTCCACCTGGCGGACCCCGCGCTGTTCGCCTCCTTCGAGGGATGGGACGAGGACGACATCGCGGAGATCCGCGACAACGTCGGCCCGTGGTTCGGCAACGTGTACAGCCGGCGGCACTCCGAACCGCCGGCGGCGTACCGCGAGGACTACGAGTACTACGACCTTTGGGCCATTACGGAGCGCGTCGCGGGCGTGTTCCGCGAGGAGGAGCGCTTCGAGGCGCTCTCGTCGGTCCGCGACGACCTGGTCGAGACGGTGCGGGCCGACCTCCCGCCCGAGGCGGAGCGCCCGACGGTCGCCACGCTCCTCTACATGGACGGGACCTACTACCCCTCGCGGATCGACAAGCCCGGGTTCGCCAACGCCCACGTGCGTCCCTTCGGCGTCCCCGACGCGTTCGGCGCCGACGACGTGACCTACGAGACCGCCTACGACCACGAGCAGCTGCTGGAGATCGACCCCGACGTAATCCTCCACCAGTACGGGGTCGAGTCCTACTACGACGTAGCCGCGGTCCGCGAGGAGCTCGCCGACCACCCCGTCGCCGGCGAGCTCTCGGCGATCGAAAACGACCGGTTCTACCCCTCGGGGGACCCGGTGCAGGGGCCGGTCATGAACCTCTTCCAGATCGAGATGACCGCCAAACAGCTGTTCCCCGAGCGGTTCGGGGAGTGGCCCGACTACGAGCTCGGCGACGGCTACCCCGACATCCCCGAGTCGGAGCGGCTCTTCGACCGCGACCGCGTGGCGGAGATCGTCGCCGGTGATTCGGAATGAGTGAGCCAGTCGATCGCGACGGGGCCGACCGCGACCAGGTCGCCGACGCGGTCGACTGCGACGCGGTCGACCGCGAGGTCGTCGTGGTGGGCGGCGGCCCCGCCGGCTGCTCGGCCGCCGTCTTCCTCGCCCGCGAGGGGCTCGACGTCGCCGTGTTCGACCGCGGTCGGTCGTCGATCGCACGCTGTGCGCACCTCGGGAACTACCTCGGCTTCCCCGGCGGAATCGACGTCGAGACGTTCTACGACCTCCTGCACGACCACGTCGAGCGCGCGGGCGCCGCGCTCGTCGACGACCTCGTCGAGTCGGTCGAGACGCGGGCGGCTGACGGCGGCGACGCGGGGACGGAGGGCTTCCGCGTCACCCCGCAGGAGGGCGAGCCGGTGACCGCCCGTCGCGTGGTGGCGGCGACCCGGTACGACGGCGAGTACCTCCGCGGGCTCGACGACGACGACGCGATGTTCGAGAGCCACGAGCACGGCGGCGAGACCCACGAGCACTTCGACCGGGGGTACGCCGACCCCGACGGGACGACGCCGGTGGACGGGCTCTACGTCGCCTCGCCGTCCGAGGCCGCCCAGCAGGCGATCACGGCGGCCGGGCGCGGCGCCCGCGTGGCCCGGCGGGTCGTCACGGACGCGCGGGTCGCGGACGGCTGGTGGCCCGCGGCGGCCGAGGGCGTCGACTGGGTGCGCCGCGAGGCCGAGCGCGACGAGGAGTGGGCGGACCGCGAGCGGTGGGTCGAGTGGTTCGACGAGCGCCACGCCGACGCCCCCGTCGACGCGGACTCGGAGCGGTTCGCTCGGGTTCGCGAGGCGGCGGTCGACGAGGCGCTGGCGGCGTACGTCGACGCCGACGAGGCCGAGGCGCGAGCGGCCGAGGGGCGGCGCGCGCTCGCCGGCCACCTCGACCCGGCCGCGGTCGTGGAGGCGCACGGCGCCGAGACGCTGCTCGACGCGATGGACGACGAGGCGATCGCCGCGTACGCCGAGGGGGAGCGATGAGCGGCGGGGGATCGGTCGCCGGCGGCGCGGCGCACCGGGCGTCCGAGGGACGGCTCGGGTGGCTGTTCGACCCCAAGCTTGTCACGGTCGCGCTCGCCAGCGTCGCGGTCGTCGTCGTCGGCGGGCTCGTGCAGGTGAGCTTCGGCGCGTACTCGATGACCGTCGGGGAGGCGTGGCGCGCCGTCCTCGACCCCGCGGTGCTCCTCGATCCCCGCTGGCTCCTGAACTTCATCGTCGGCGAGGGCGTGATGCGCGCGATCACCGGCTTTCAGGGGGAGCTGCCCGAGCTGGCACACGAGACGCTCATCGTCTGGAACATTCGGCTTCCCCGGGTGCTCGTCGCCGCCATCGTCGGGATGAACCTCGGCGTCTCGGGGGCCATCTTCCAGGCGGTCACCAGGAACGAGCTGGCGAGCCCGTTCATCCTCGGCGTCTCCTCGGGTGCGGGGCTGATGATCCTGCTGACGCTCGTGGTGTTCGGGGGGCTCTCGGCGTTCCTCCCGCTGATCGCGGCGCTCGGCGGCGCGGTCGCGTTCCTGATCGTCTACGCGATCGCGTGGAAGAACGGGACGAGCCCGGTCCGGCTCGTGCTCGCCGGCGTGATCGTCGGGACCGTCTTCAACAGCCTCCAGACGGGCCTGTTCTTCTTCGCGGACGACATCGGCGTCGTCCAGTCGGCGATCCAGTGGACGACGGGGTCGCTGACGGGGACCGACTGGGACCAGGTCCGGATGGCGCTCCCGTGGACGCTCGCGGCGGTGGCGCTGTCGCTCGCGGGGTCGCGGCAGCTGAACCTCCTCCTCCTCGGCGAACAGACGGCGAAGTCGCTGGGGATGTCGATCGAGAAGGTGCGGTTCGCGCTTTCCGGCGTCGCCGTGCTGGCGGCGGCGGCCAGCATCGCGGTGGCGGGGATCGTCAGCTTCGTGGGCCTGATCGTCCCCCACATGGTCCGGAACCTCGTGGGCAGCGACTACAAGCGGGTGATCGTCGGCTGCCTGTTCGTCGGCCCGGCGCTGATGGTCGCGGCCGACGTGGGGGCGCGCCTCGGGATGGGCGTGATCACGGGCGCGGACTCGCAGATCCCGGTCGGTATCGTCACCGGGCTGATCGGCGGCCCGTACTTCCTGTACCTGATGCGGCGCCAGCAGAACATGGGTGAGCTCTGAATGTCGACAGAACACGTGGACACGACGCGGACGGAGACGACGGACGGACCGGACGGATCGAACGGCGCGGACGCCTCGGCGGGAACTCCCGACGGGTCGGCCGCGACCGACGCGAGCGACCTCGACGGCGAGGACCTCGTGTTGGGGTACCCGAACGCCCCGGAGCCCGTCATCGACGGCGAGTCGATCGCGGCCGAACCCGGCGCGGTCACGGCGCTCGTCGGCCCGAACGGGTCCGGGAAGAGCACCCTGCTGAAGGGGCTCGCGACCCAGATCTCGCCGGAGGACGGCTCCGTGCTCGTCGACGGGGAGGACGTGCACTCGATGGACACGAAGGCGCTCGCCCGGAAGCTCGGGCTGCTCTCGCAGGAGAGCACCTCGCCGAACAGCATCACGGTCGAAGACCTGGTGTACCACGGCCGGTACCCGCACCGCGGGTTCTTCGAGCGGACGACCGACGAGGACGCGCGCGCGGTCGAGGAGGCGATCGAGCTGGCCGGCTGCGGCCACCTGCGCGACCGGGAGGTCGGGAGCCTCAGCGGCGGGCAGAAACAGCTGGCGTGGATCGCCATGGTGCTCGCGCAGGACACCGACGTGCTCCTCTTAGACGAGCCGACGACGTTCCTCGACATGCACCATCAGATGGAGGTGATGGAGATCATCGAGACGCTGCGCGACCGAAGCGACGTGACCGTCGTCGTCGTGCTCCACGACATCGAGCAGGCCGCCCGGCTCGCCGACCGGATGGTCGCGCTCAAGGACGGCGAGATCCGCGCCCGCGGCGCCCCCGAGGAGATCGTCACCGAGGACCTGCTCGCCGACGTGTTCCGCGTCGACGCCGACGTGGTCCAGACCGAGAACGGCCCGCGCGTGACGCCGCTCCGAGCGCGTCACGAGGATTGAGCGCGGCGTCTCGGACGAGGGCGCGGAGTAACTCGGAGACGATCCGCGCGATCTATGTTTTAGGCTAGCCTAAAGATCGGAACGGTTATATTTGTTTAGGTGGGCCTAAAACACATGTCGAGAGACGACGCGGAACCCGGCAAACCGACTCGGCGAAGCATCCTCACGTACGGCGGCACCGCCGCGCTCGGCGGGTTGCTCGCCGGTTGCACCGGCGGGGCCGAGAGCGGTACCGGCGCCGGCGAAGACGGTGAAGCCGGCGACGACGGTGGTGCGGAGGCCGCCTCGACGACCGCAACCGAGTCGGACTCCGAGAGCGAAGGATCCGACGAGTTCCCGTACACCGCCGCCATGGAACCGGTCGGCGAGGTGACCTTTGAGGCGGTCCCGGAGCGGTGGGTCGCGTACGACGGCGGCTTCGCGGACATGGCCGTCGCGCTGGGGAAAGCTGACGGACTGGCCGGGGTCGGCAACGCCAGCCGGTACTACACGTACGTCTACGACGAGCTTCCCGGGGTCGACGTCGATCGGAGCCAGATCGAGGCGTACCCGGAGGTCAGGACGAAAGAGGAGTTCTACGAGATCGACGCCGACATCCACCTGTACGACCCGCAGATGCTCGTCAACTGGTTCGATTGGGGGGAAGACGACGTCGCGGAGATCCGCGACAACGTCGCCCCCTTCTTCGGGAACCTGATCTTCCGGCGGTCGGACGGGTGGCACGACTACCGGTACTACACGCTGTACGAGGCGTTCGAGCGCGTCGCCGCGGCGTTCGACGAGCGCGAGCGCTACGAGGCGTTCGCCGAGCTCCACGAGTCGTTCATCGCCGACGTGCAAGCCCGGCTTCCGTCGGCGGACGACCGGCCGAGCGTGTTCCTGACGTTCGAGGGAACCGACGAGCCGGAGACCTTCTCGCCGTACCGGCTGGTCGACAAGGGGACGAGCAAGAAGCAGTGGCTCGATCTCGGGGTCAACGACGCGCTCGCGGGGACCGACGTCGAGAACCTCAGCACCACGAACCGCGGCGAGCTCGACTACGAGAACCTGCTCGAAGTGGATCCGGACGTGATCCTCGTCCGCGGGCACGAGCGCAAATCGGCGGCGGAGTTCCGCGACACCGTCCTCGCGTACATGGAGAGCCATCCCGTCGGGAGCGAGCTCACGGCGGTCCAGAACGGCCGCGTGTACCGCGGCGGTTACCTCTATCAGGGGCCGATCCACAACCTCTTCCTGACCGAACGGGCCGCGAAACAGATCTACCCGGAGGAGTTCGGCCCTGTAACCGGTGACGAACGGCTGTTCGACCGCCAGCGGGTTGCGGACATCATCAACGGAGAACTCTAACAATGGATACCAACGACACGATTCGAGACGGGACGGCGACGCGGAGAGAGACGATCAAGTACGGCGGTACGGTCGCCCTCGGCGGTCTCCTCGCCGGCTGTGTCGGCGGCGGCGACGGCGACGGATCCGGTTCGTCCGACGCCGCCCCGACCGAGAACTCGACTGACGACGACTCGACCGAGGACGGTTCGGACGAGTCCGACTCCGAGGACGAGGCCGACGAGAGCTACACGGCGTCGATCTCTCCGGTCGGCGACGTGACCTTCGAGTCGCCGCCGGAGACGGTGTTCACGCGGCTCACCCACCACGCGGACATGGCGTTCGCGCTCGGCCGCGGCGACGGGATCACGGCGATGCACGCCCCCGACTACTACGACGGGCTCTGGAACCAGTACGTCGAGCGGCTCCCCGGCGTCTCGCTCGACTGGTCGGGGCTCTACTCCTCGTGGGAGCCGGACAAGGAGAAGCTGTACGACCTCGACAGCGACGTTCATCTCGCGGATCCGGCGTGGCTGACGCAGCTGGAGGGATGGGAGCGCGAGGACGTCGACGAGATCGCCGAGAACGTCTCGCCGTGGTTCGGCAACTCCCTCAGCGACCGCCATCAGGAGCCGGCCGGAGAGTGGGTCGACGGCTACGAATACTACGGGCTCTGGGAGCAGTTCGAGCGCGTGGCCGAGGCGTTCGACGAGCGCGAGCGCTACGAGGCGCTCGCGGCGGTCCGCGAGGAGCTCCTGTCGACGGTCGACGAGCGGCTGCCGCCGGAGGAGGAGCGGCCGACGGCGGTCATGATCGCCGCCGCGGACATCGAGCAGATCTACGCGTACACCCTGAGCAACCCCGGCTTCCTCACGTCGCACACGCGCCCGCTCGGGCCGCGCGACGCGTTCGAGGGGAGCGTCGAGTCGGGTTCGGTCGTCGACTTCGAGACGATCCTCGATGCGGACCCCGACGTAATCTTATACCTCGGCGGCATGGAGCCGGGGACGGACATGGCCGGGCGGCGGACCGCCTTCGAGGAGGACCCCGTCGGCTCGCAGGTCGCGGCGGTTCAGAACGACCGGATCCACCCGCAGGGCGCCCGGTACCAGGGGCCGATCCTCAACCTCTTCCAGATCGAGATGACTGCGAAGCAGCTCTACCCCGACGAGTTCGGTGCGTGGCCGCGGTACGAGTCGGGCCCGTACCCGGAGATTCCGGCGGACGAGCGGCTGTTCGACCGTCAGCGCGTCGCCGACGTCATCAACGGGGACCTGTAGATGCGCGCCCGCGAGTGGACGGTCGCCGCCGCGTTCGGCGACCCGACGGAGTACGACGTGCCGGACCTCCCGACGTGGCGCGTCGAGCGCGGCGACGACGGCGACCTCGCGTTCGCGGCCGCCGACCGCGACGAGCCGTTCATCGCGGCGGCGCGACCGGTTCGGGTGCGGCGATGAGCGCGACCCGCCTCGATGGGGTCCCGGGACTGGCCGGAACCGGTGCGGTCCCGGACCGAAGCGACTACGGCGGCTCGCGCGCCCCGACCGGTATGGCGAACGCGACGACGGTGGCGATCGACGGCGACGACTCGCGACTCGAACGGGGGATCGACCGATGAGCGCCGACGAGACGCCCGTAGATGAGGCCGATTCGCGCCGCTCCCGCGACGTGGTCGTCGTCGGCGGCGGCGTCGCCGGTCTCTCGGCGGCCGTCTTCACGGCCCGACAGGGGCTCGACACGCTCGTGGTGGACGACGGCGGGTCGCTCCTCCGGCGGAACGCGCACCTGGAGAACTTTCCCGGCTTCCCGCTCGGCGTGGACGCCCGACGGCTGCTCGACCTCCTCGCCGAGCAGGCCGAGACCGCCGGCGCCGACCGGCTCGACGGCCGGGCGACGCGCGTCTCGGCGGTCGACCTCGACGACACCGACGGCTCCGAGACCGGCGGCGACGCCCGGTTCGTCGTCGAGGTCGACGGCGCTGGCGAGGGGGACGACGCGGACGACCGCACCGACCCGATCCGGACCCGCCACGTCGTCGCCGCGACGAAAAACGAGGTCGGCTACCTCGACGGCGTCGAGGGGGTCGGGATCCTCGACCGCGGGAAGTCGTACGTCGACACCGACGAGCGCGGCCGGACCGGCGTCGACGGGCTGTACGCGGCCGGCCGGCTCGCGGAGAAGCCGCACCAGGCGGCGGTGTGCGCGGGCCACGGCGCGGAGGTCGGCGTGACGATCCTAGAGGAGGACGACCGCGGGTTCTACCACGACTGGGTCGCGCCCGAGGGGTACTTCACCGACCGCGGCCGGCAGGTGCCGCCGGGCTGCGAGGAGATCGGCGACGACGAGCGCCGCGAGCGCGAGGCGGCGTCGCGCGAGGCGATCCGGGAGCGGTTCGCGGGGCCGCACCCGGACCCGCAGGAGACGCACCCGAGCCTAGAGGAGTGAGCGGCGCGCGGAGGTGACACCACGTGATCGGAACGACGCTACTCGAGATCGGCGACCACATCGAATCGCTCGCGAGCGAGACGGGCGAGTACTCGCTGGTCTGCGCGCGGTACGGCGACCGACCGGTCCCGGCGGCCGGGCTCCGGTTCGAGAGCCGCGCCGTCGCGCGGGCCGCGGCGCGCGCCACCGAGCAGTACCGCGACGCGCTCCGCCGGTACGACCCGCGGCTGCCGTACTACGACGTGATCGTCCGCCAGGAGTTCGCGGGAGACGGCCCTGACCTCGGGGCCGGCGCCGGACCGAACGCCGGCGCCAGCGGCCCGAAGCGGTCCGACGATCCCCACGACGTGCGGCGGTTCTCGGCTGCGGAAGCCTCCGAGTGGGACCTCACCGAGCCCGCCGTGGAGGACGCGACTGGAGCGGGCCGCCCGGGGGACCGAGGCGGCCGGAGGGAGGCGAGGGACCGGGACGACCGCGGTCGCGACCGGAATGACCGCGGCCGCGACCGCGTCGAGTTCTGCCACGAGGCAGCGGCCGGGGTGTTCGAGGCGCTGTCGGCGGGCGGCCACGACGACGCCGAGTCGGCGGTGATGGACGCGTACTTCGCGTTCGCCGAGCGCGTGGATGACCCTGACGACCTCTGTCTGTGCCTCCTCGAAGCGATGGCCGAGGTCCTCCACCGGCGGCTCGCGCCCGACGAGCAGGCGTCGGTGCTGTCGGAAGCGGCGTCGGGGCTCCCGCCCGTCGACGACGCAGACCCCGTCTCCGGGGCGTTCGACCGCCTCGCGGGGGCCGGCGTCGTCGACGGCTACAGCCGCGAGTCCGAGTCGAGGCCGGTCGCGTCGCCCGACGGCGATACCGTTCTGGTGTCGAACTACGCGTTCACGCCCCGAAACGGGCGGTTCCCGACGCTGCCGCTCGTCCTCGAACTGTACCGCCGGACGGAGCCCGGTCGTCGCCCCGACGCGGTCCGGATCGACGCCGTCGACGAGGGGTGGCGGGTCAGCCTCTCCGCCGGCTCCGGCGACGGGCCGGTCGGGCTCGCCAGCGCGGCGATCCGGTCGTAACCGGAGCGCTCCGTCACTCGTCCGCGTCGTCGGAGCCGTCCCCCTCCGCCCCCTCCGCTTCGATCCGCACGAGGTCGGCCTCCACGTCCTCCACGAAGGCGCCCTGTCCCCCGACCGTGACGGTCTCGCCGTCGTCGGTCTCGACGACGAGCGAGTGCTCGACGGGGAACTCGTTAGTCGTCGGCTCCACCATCCCCTGCTTCGACTCGACGACGCGGCCGACAATCTCGACCGACTCGTCGTCGTCGGTCCGCCGCCCGCCGACGGTGACGCGGGGGGTCTCCCCGGCGCGGAGGCGGAGCGTCGCCTGGAGGACGGTGTGCCTGAAGTTCGCGTACTCGGCCGGGAGCGGCGCGGGCGCCGCGGTCGCGAGCTCGTCGGCGGCCGGCCAGTAGTTCCCGAGGAACGAGCCGACGATCACCGGCGCGAGCTGCTCCTGCGAGAAGTGGATCGCCTGTCGGTCGGTGTTGGACCGGCGCAACAGCTCGGGCGGGACGACGACCCCGGCCGCGGAGTCGACGGTGAGCAGTGTCGGCATCGCCTCGCCCCACGTCCGGACGACGCTGGCGACGCCGTCGAGCTCGCCGTCGAACCCGCCCGGGACCCCGCTCGCGTCCGAGACGATGAGCAGCACGAGGACGCCGCGGTCGACGGCCTCGACGAGCGACTCGCGGATCTCGGGGAGGTGGTCGGCGGTGATCGACAGCGCCACCTCCGAGTCCGCGTCCGCGAGCAGCGACCGGATCCGCTTTATTACCGTCACCCGGGACTTGATCACCTCGAACTGCTCGGTCTGTCGCTCCACCCGTGAGAAGCGCTCCTCTAACCCGGGGCGGATCGCGTCCACGTCCGACCGGAGCCGGTTTATCACCTCGTCCGGCGGGTTCGCGCGGATGGTCGTCGGCACGACGTGGTCGTTCACCTCGACGAAGCCGCGCTCCGCGAGCGACTCGCTCACGCTGTACACGTAGCGTTTCGACACGCCCGCGGCGTCGGCGACGGTGCTCGCCTTCGCCTCGCCGTGCGCCAAGAGACTGAGGTACGTGTCGACCTCCTTGTCCGAGAGCCCGAACCGGCGGAGGAGATCGTTCAGCGTCCGGTCGTCCATGTGACAGAGAAGGGCGAGGGACTCACTTATAAGGGTCGGAGCGACGCGGCGGCGCGGTCCCTCACCGGAGGACCGCGACGGAGTCGACCGCGACGTCGGTGTCGACCGCACGGTCCGCGAACAGGTCGGTCTCGACCCGGTCCGGAACCGTCACGGTCGCGGGGGCCTCCGCGAAGTTGACGACGACGAGGAGGGCGTCGTCGCCGTCACTGTCGTCGTTGCTGCCGCTGGCGCCACCGTCGCCGCCATGCTCGCCGTCGTCCTCGTCGGGCCTCCGGACGAACGCGGTCACGCGCTCGGCGTCGCCGTCGACGACCGACACGTCGGCGGCGAGCCCCGCGAAGTCGACGGCGCCGTCCCGGAGGAGCGGCTCGCGCTCGCGGAGCGCGGCGAGGTCGCGGTGGAAGTCGGTGAGGTCGTTGTCGCCGTCGTGCCACCGGATCGGTCCGCGGTACGTCTCGTTGCCGCGCTCCTGTCCGGCGTACACCATCGGCGCGCCGGGGAGGGCGAAGACGGTCGCCGCTGCCGCCTTCAGCGCTCCTCGGCCGTACTCGGCGAGGTAGCGCTCCTCGTCGTGGTTCTCGACGTAGCGCATCTGCAGGCCCGGGTCGTCGAAGCCGAGCCACTCGGCGCGGGCGAACGCGCCGGCGAGCGCGTCCGCGGGCGCGTCGCCCGCCCCGACTGACCGGAGGGTCTCGTACAGCGAGGTGTCGTAGTGGAGGTCGAACTCCCCCTCGCCGTAGAAGGGGTCGTGCGGGAGCGTCTCGTCGAGCAGGAGGAAGTCGTCGGGGACGCGGTCGCTCACCTCCTTCCAGAAGCCGTGGGGGACGCCCCACGCCACGTCGGCGCGGAAGCCGTCGACGACCGCGCTCCACTCGTCGACCACGTCGAGCAGCCACTCGCGGACCGCCGGAGAATCGAAGTTGAGGTTCGGGATCCGGCGCCAGTTGAAGTAGTACTCCGGCATGTCGCCGTCGGCGAGCTCCGCCCAGTCGGTGTCGGTCACGTCGAAGGCGCTGTCGGCCCGGCGGTAGTGGTCGGCGTACTCATCGACCCCGGCGGCGTGCATCTGGAAGGCGGGGTGGTCGCGGGACGTGTGGTTGATCACCAGATCGAAGATCACCCGGATCCCGGCGTCGTGGCAGGCCGCGACCAGCGACTCGAACGCCTCGCGCGAGCCGAGGTCGCTCGCGGTGTCGTAGTAGTCGGTGACGTGGTAGCCGTGCTCCGTCGGCGAGGCGAGCACGGGCGTGAGCCAGAGCGCGTCGACCCCGAGGCTCTCGACGTAGGGGACTCGGCGCTCGATCTCGCGGAACGTCGTCGGCAGGGTGTCGCCCGCGAACGACCGGACGAAGACCTCGTAGATCGTCGGGGAGTCGGCCCATTTGGGCGGCGCGTGCGGATCGCGCGCGGCGAGCGACCCGGCCTCGTCCACCCCCGCGGCGCCGCTCCTGTCGCGCTCGATCCGGACCGTCTCCGCCGCGCCGTAGCGGTCCCCGTGCGGGACGGCGTGGATCCGGACCCCGCCAGCGAGGTCGTCCGGAAGCGCCGAGACCGGGATCGAGAGGGCGTCGCCCGCCGCCAGCGACTCGATCCGCGCGACCGTCTCGGGGGGCGCGTCGCGGTCGTCGACGAGGAAGTCGACGGCGACGGGCGACTCGCCGGCGGTCCTCCCGGAAGCGCCGTCCCCGTCGTCGGGGGTCGATTCCTCCCCCCCGTCGAGGTCGGGCGGCGCGGCGGCGTCGGCGGTAATTCGGACCGCCTCGGCGTCGCCGTCGCCCTCGACGACGCTCGTCGACAGCGAGACGCGCGGCCGCCCCGGGCCCGGCACCGTCACGGCGTCGCGGTGCTCGTTGCTGGGGTCGTCGTTGGCGACGAAGCTGAACCCGTGGCGGCCGGGCGGCACGCGGACCGGACAGACCCAGTCGTCGCCGTCGCGCTCGGGGCGGTCGCGCGCGAGCAGGCGGTCGTTGTGGGGCCACATCAGTGAGACGCGGTCCACGTCGCTGTCGTCGACGGGGAGGTCCGCGGCGGGGACGCGGAGCTCGACCGGCCGCCGCTCGTCGGGGTAGGCGCGCACGCGCTGGCGGTGGGTCCCGTCCGGGGCGTCGAGCGTCAGGACGTACGTTCCGGGGGCGTCGGGTCGGAGGTGAACGACCGGCGCGTCAGGCCGGCTCGTCGCGCCGGGAACGAGGACTCCATCGTCGTCGTCGCTTCCGCGGACCGGCTCCCCGTCGGCGCGCGCGTCGCTCTCCGCGGGCGCGTCGCGGAGGGTCCACTCGTAGGTTCCGTCCGGATCGGGGCTCCGCGGCGACAGCTCGACGGATTCGCCGACGCTCGTCGCGCGCGGCGGACCGGGGTCGTGCATACGGGTTCCCGACGGCGCCCCGGCTTGAGCGTTTCCGTTCTACGAATGAATGAACAATAATTACACCAAAACTTCATACGCGGAGGGTCCGTGTACTCGCGTAATGCAACTCCGCGACGCGCTCGACGACTACAAGCGAAACACCGGGCACGCCACCCGGTTCCCGGGCGAACGCCGGACCGTCACCGGGCGATTCTCGGGCGGCGACGGACGGCTCGTTCACGTCGCCGGCGACGGCGAGCTCCGCGACTTCGGCTACCCGCTGACCGGCCGAACGGGGCTCGTCCGCTCGCGCGTCGGCCTCGCGGTCGGCGACGAGATCGCGTGGCTCGACGAGGTGCCGACCGAGCAGCGCTACGTCGGCGACACGACCCTGATCGAGACCGTCCACGAGACGGACCACGGGACGGTCACCCGCCACGACGCGACGATCGGCGACGCCCACCTCACGCGCGCGTCGGTCGACGTGGGCGACGACGGCCACGCGAACGTCGACCCGGCCGACCTCTCGCTCGTCGTGTACGCCCGGTTCGCGCCGGACGGACGCGACGATCGAGTGGGACAGCTCCGGTACGACGACGCGGTCGAGGTGTACCACGCCGACGAGCGCGACTTCCTCGCGAGCGACACCGGTCTCGCCGACCTGCGCGGCCAGCTCCCGGCGACGTTCCCCGAGCTGCTCGACGACGCCCCCACCGACCTCCCCCGCGACCGCGACGGGGACCGCTACGAGGAGGAGCGGCTCTCCGGCGAGGTGATCGCGGACGTGCCCTTCGAGGAGGGCGTCGCGACGGTCGGCACCCTGCTGACCGACCGCGAGGAGACGACGCGCGAGGCCGCCCGCGAGCGGCTCGCGGCGCTGTTCGCGGAGCTCGACTCCCCCGACGCGCTCGCCGCGGCCGCGGGCGAGACGATCCCTGCGGTCCCCGAGTCGGTCCCGGCCCGGGAGTCGGTCGTCGCCGACCTCCGGGTTCTCTCGCTGCTCTCCGCGGAGTCCGGGCTCCGGATCGCCGGCCCGGACTTCGACCCCTTCTACTCCACCTCCGGCGGCTACGGCTACACGTGGTTCCGCGACGACGCCGAGATCTCGACGTTCGCGCTCGACGCGGACGACCGGCTCGGGCTCGGGCTGGACGACTGGCACGCGCGTTCGGCCGAGATGTACGTCGCCACCCAGCGCCCGGACGGCTCGTGGCCCCACCGGGTGTGGCCCCGGAACGGGGCGCTGGCGCCCGGCTGGGCGAACGCGCGCATCGAGGACGGGCCCGACGTGGACTACCAGGCGGACCAGACCGGGAGCGTCATCGCCTACCTCGCGCAGGCGCGCGCCGCGGGCGTCGACGCCGAGGGGCTCGACGAGACCCTCGTCGCCGCGCTCGCCGGGCTCGACGAGACCCTCGCGGACGACGGGCGCCCTGTCGTGTGCCAGAACGCGTGGGAGGACAGCGCCGGGCGCTTCGCGCACACGACCGCGACGTTCCTGGAGGCGTACAGCGAGCTCGCCCTCCACGGCGACGGGCTGGAGGCGGCTGCGCTCGACGCGGACGCCTTCGGGTCGACCGCGGCGCTCGACCCCGCCGCGCTCCCCGACGACCTCGCCGCCCACGCCCGCGATCAGGCGGCGCGGGTGTACGACGCCCTCGACGACCTGTGGGTCCCCGAGCGCGGCTGTTACGCGCTCCGCGAGACCGCCGAGGGCGCGATCGACGACCGGCTCGACTCCTCGACGCTGTCGCTGGCGAGCGCGCACCGCTCCTTCGACGCGCTCGGGCGGGGCGACGGCGAGGGCGGCGAGCGCGGCGACGGGGCGGACGCCCCCGGCGCGGTCGACGATGAGCGCCTCGACCGGCTGGTCTCGCACGTCGAGACGGTCGTCGACGGGCTCGCCCACGAGAGCGACGAGATCGCCGGCCTGATCCGGTACGAGGGCGACGGCTGGCGGCGGGCCGGCCAGCGCTCCGAGAAGGTGTGGACGGTCTCGACCGCGTGGGGCGCGAACGCCTGCGCGGAGCTGGCGGTCCTCCTCGCCGACCGCGAGGATCCCCGCGCGGCCGAGATGGTCGAGAACGCCCGGGAGCTGCTCGCGCACGTCTCGCCCGGCGGCTCCCTCTGTGAACCGACAACGTATCTCCCCGAGCAGTTCTTCGACGACGGGACGCCCGACAGCGCGACGCCGCTCGGCTGGCCCCACGCGATCCGACTGGCGACGGTGGCGCTGCTCGACGACGAGCTCCCGCAGTTCGCCGACCGCGTCGCCGCCGACGACTGACGCGACGGACGGCGGGTTTTCGATCCAATATTTAAAACACGATGAGCGAATGCGATCCGGATTTATAAGTCATGGTGCGGTGGCGCGTGCCTGCGAGCGGCCGACAGGCCGCGAGTCAGCACGCGCGAGGGAGTCGCGAACAGCGTGGCGCGGAGCGCCACGGGCAGCCGGCGCGGAGCGCCGGCGACGAAGTGAGCGACGAGGCTGGGGAGGTGTGAGGTGCGGTTGCGGTGCGGTCGGGTGGGACTCAAAGGGGCAGCCGGGAGGACGAAGCACGGCGCAGCAAGCACCGCAGCGAAGGAGCAACGCGACTGAGCGAGGAGCACAGCAAGCCGCGCGAGTCCTCCCGGCTGGGGCTTTGGCGGTGTTCACCGTCGATCCGGCGCCAACAATTTATAAACGAGCGGCTGGGGCTTTGGCGGTGTTCGTCGTTTCGTCGGATACTTATAAACCCACTTCGGACACGCATCACTTGCGGGTGCGGTATCTCACACAACACACGCAAAAATCGACGCGCCGGACCTATCGCCACTCGTCGGCCGGCACGCAGTCCGCCGCACGGACCGTGATCCACCGGGTCGTCCGCTCGTCGGGATCGCGGTCCCGCTCGAAGAACGTCACCTCCCCGCCGTCGGAGTCGCCGTCGGTCCGCTTACAGACGAGCTCCGACCGCTCGGCACGGACGCGCGTCGATGACGTGGACATACGTCACGATTCGCTCCGGATCAAATAATAAGTATTGGTTTTCTTTCGCAATCTGCGAAACAACCGTCGTCAATACCGGAAATTAACCGAACTCCGAGTGAAACGGCAGATCGAATTCGCCTCCCCTACAGCCGGACCGGAACGCCGCGCTCGTCGAGGTACTGCTTCGTCTCCTCGATCGAGTAGTCGCCGAAGTGGAAGATGGAGGCCGCGAGCCCGGCGTCGGCGTTCGCCTCGGTGAACACCTCGTGCATGTCCTCGGGGCCGCCGCAGCCGGAGGAGGCGATGACGGGGGTCGAGACGGCGTTGCACACCGCCGTCATCAGCGGGATGTCGTAGCCGTCCTTCGTCCCGTCCTTGTCGATGGAGTTGACGAACAGCTCGCCGGCGCCGCGCTCCTCGGCCTCCTTCGCCCACGAGACGGCGTCGATGCCGGTGCCTTCGCGGCCGCCCTTCTTGGTGCACTCGAACCACACCCGTTCGCCGTCCTCGTCCTCGTAGAAGTGCTCGCCCGCGTCGTCGTACCGGCGGCGGGCGTCGACGGAGATGACGATACACTGGCTGCCGAACGCCGCCGCGCCCTCCTCGATGAGCTCCGGGCGCTCCAGGGCGCCGGTCGTGATCGACACCTTGTCCGCGCCCGCGCGGAGCGTCTCCTTGATGTCGGCCTTGGTGCGGATGCCGCCGCCGACCGTCAGGGGGATGAAACACTCGTCGGCGACCGCGTTCACCACGTCGAGCATCGTCTCCCGGCCCTCCGCGCTCGCGGTGATGTCGAGGAAGACGAACTCGTCGGCGCCCGCGGCGTTGTACTTCTTCGCCAACTCGACCGGGTCGCCGGTGTACTCCAGATTCTCGAAGTTGACGCCCGTGTACACCGCCGCGTCCCCGTCGTCGTCGAGGTCGACGTCGATACAGGGAATGATCCGCTTCGTGAGTCCCATTCGTTACCGGTCGTTGGCGGCGGCCGGGGTTAAAAGACGCGGGGTCATTCCTCCGACGACCGCCGGTCGTACTTCGCGACGGCGCGGTCGGCGCGCTTCGAGATGCCGTTCGGGTTCCGGGCCGGGCTCCGGTCCCGACTCCGCGCGACGAGGCCGTCGGAGGTCCCGCCGGCCAGCCCGAGGAGCACGTCGCGGCCGGTGGCGGCCCACCGCGAGGGGGTCGACTCGCCGCGGAGCACGTCGCCGGCGGCCCCGACGGCGTCGGTCGCGGCGTGCGTCCCGGCCCGCGCGACCACGGTCGGGCGGATCCCGTAGTTCTTCAGGAGGCGGTACGCGAGCGCCCGGTACTTCCACCCCCACTCGCGGGCGCTGCGCCCGCCGTCGGCCGCCGTCGGGCTCGGGAGCTCCTTGGCGACCGCCATCTCCTCGCGCCACGCCACGGTCCGCCCCATCTGGGCCAGCCTGTGGGCCGCGTCCCGCGCGCCGCCGGTGTTGAGGTACTCGTCGAAGCCGTCCAGGTCCCGGAGCGTCTCGCGCCGGAAGGCGACGTTGCCCCCCTCGAAGTAGGTCACCTCG
This sequence comes from Halorubrum salipaludis, assembly GCF_002286985.1. Lineage (GTDB taxonomy): Archaea > Halobacteriota > Halobacteria > Halobacteriales > Haloferacaceae > Halorubrum > Halorubrum salipaludis. The sequence continues at coordinate 24,025 of NZ_NSKC01000003.1, forward strand.
GTGCCCGCGATGCTCCGGCGCTCCGGGCCGTCGCGGGGCTCGTCGTCTCCCCGCCCGTCTTCGTCGTTCTCTCTTCCGTCTCCGCGTCTCCCGTCGCGTCCTCCGTCCTCACCGTCGCGCCCTCCGTCGTCGTCGCGCCCCGCCGCCGGTTCGATCGGGGTTACCGGTCCCGTCACGGCGTCCGCGTCGTCGAGGCCGGCGCGGACGGCGTCGACCCACCCCGCTTCGATCCGGTTGTCGTAGTCGACGAGGGCGACCGCGTCGCCCGTGGCGACCTCGATGCCGGCGTTGCGGGCGACGTTGACCGTGCGGTCGGAGATCTCCACCAGCACGTCCACGTCGTCGCGGTCCCGCACCATCCCGGTGGTGCCGTCGGCGGAGGGGCCGTTGGCGACGATCACCTCCGCCTCGGGAGCGTGGGCCGCCAGCGCGTCGAGGCAGGCGGCCAACCGGTCCCGCCCGTTGAGCGTGGGAACGACGACCGAGAGGTCCATACGGTCGGGTATCGAGGCCGAGGATTAAAAAGGGCTCTGTGCGGGCGACAGCGCGGTCGCGCCGCGATCGGTCGGCGAGCGTCCGGGCGCGCTTCAAACAGTCAGGTAGTACACCTGCTTGCGCGCGTCCTTGAAGCTGTAGCGGGAGTCCACGAGCCCCTCCTCCTCCAGGCGGTTGAGCGCGTAGCGGACGGTCCGGTCGGGGAGCAGCGACTCGTCGGCGAGGCCGCCCTGCGAGAGCGGGGCGTCGCCCTCCAGCACCTTCGCGACGAGTTTGGCGCTCGGGGGGAGTTCGCGTAAGCGGTCGCGGTACTCGGCTTCCGACAGGCGGTCCTGGTCAGCGGTCTCCGCGGGACTGGTACTCATGTCTCATGCCAAATCCGCGCCTATTGGTAAAGGTTGGCTACATATAGGGCAATCCGATTGGAATAATATAATGTGTTAATATCACAGCTCAGACGGCTGTCAATCCCGATCGATCAGGCGTATTTTGACGCCGTGGCGCGTCCGATCGGTCGATGATCCCCGAGTCGCACGTCGACATCTTCGAGTCCGAGTCATACGCCCACCTCGCGACGGTGATGCCGGACGGGACGCCGCACGTGACGCCGGTGTGGGTGGACCACGAGGGCCGGGAGTACGTGCTCGTCAACACGGCCCGCGGCCGCCAGAAGGAGCGGAACGTCCGCCGGAACCCGAGGGTGGGCGTGAGCGTGCTCGACCCGACGGACCCCTACCGGTACGTCTCGGTGCGCGGTGAGGCCGAGCTCACCGAGGAGGGGGCGACCGAGCACATCGACGAGCTCGCGCGGCGCTACTTCGACGTCGACGAGTACCCCCATCACGGCGAGGAGTCCGGGTCGCGGGTGTTGGTGAAGATCCCGGCCGAGACCGTCACGACGAGCGGGTGACCGGCTCCGTCCCGTCGATCGGGCCGCCGACCGTCGTGAGACCGGTCGGCGCCGCCGCCGTCGAACGCTCGCCGACCGCATCCAGTACGGTTTTGTCGGTCGGGCGTGCAGTACGCACAACGTGAAGGGACAGGACTGGTACCAGGCCGACGAGGTCGCGGAAGAGTACGAGGACGTACGGTTCTCCGGCGGCGGGGAGCTCATCGACCGGCGCGAGAAGGAGGCGGTCCTCTCGGCGCTCGGACCGATCGAGGAGGGGCACCGCGTGCTGGAGGTCGCCTGCGGCACCGGCCGGTTCACGACCATGCTCGCGGACCAGGGGGCCGACATCGTCGGGCTCGACATCTCCCGCGAGATGCTCGAACAGGGCCGCGAGAAGGCGGCCGAGTCGGGGCTTTCCGACACGCTGGAGTTCGTCCGCGGCGACGCCTCTCGGCTCCCGTTCCCCGACGACCACTTCGACTCGGTGGTCGCGATGCGCTTCTTCCACCTGATGGACGACCCGGTGCCGTTCCTCTCGGAGCTGCGCCGCGTCAGCGCCGATCAGGTGTTCTTCGACACCTTCAACAGCCGCAGCCTGCGGACGCTGTACACCTGGCTGCTCCCGATGGGGTCCCGGCTCTACTCCGAGAAACAGGTCGTCGACATGCTCCGCGCGGCGGACCTGACGCTCGCCGGCGAGGAGCACGACTTCGTGCTGCCGTACGGCTTCTACCGGGAGCTTCCGGGGCCCGTCGCGAAGCCGTTCCGGGTGCTCGACGAGCTCGTCGGCAACACGATCCCGGGCGACTACGTCGCGTCCGTCTCCTACTGGGACGCCCGGATCCCCGGAGACGAGGGCTCGGCGGAACCGGACGCCGCCGAGTGAGCTACGGCGACTCCTCGACGACTTCGCCCACCGCGAAGTTCGATTTGACTTCCGTTACCTCGATTTTCACGCGCTCGCCGACCTCCGTGTCCGGGACGATGATCACGTACCCCCGCTCGACGCGGGCGATCCCGTCGCCCTGCTTCCCGAGGTCCTCGATCTCGACGTAGCGCATCTCGCCGGGCTCGACCGGGGGTTGGGGGCCGTCGTCGTCGGCGCGGGACGCCGAGGCGTCGACGCCCTCGTCGGCCGTTTCGGTCGCCTCGGACTCTGACCGAGAGATGAGCGCGACGCGGTACGTCTCGCCCGGCTCCAGCGAACCGGTCTCGACCTCGCGTCGCGGGACATCGACGACGTACTCGCCGTCCTCCTCGCGAACGTCGGCGCTGAACAGACAAAGGAGCTTCTCTGAGATCTCCATAGTAGACTCCAGCGAAACGTGGTGACGGACCAGTATAGTTGTACCGCCGACACGCCCGCGATCCGTTCGGACTCCGGGCGGTGCGTTCGTAACGGGGGTCGCCTCCGGCAACCGTCGCCACCGGACCAAGGCCTTTCTCGGCGCCCGCCGAACCGACACGCATGACCGAACCGGAGTTCCGACACGGTGCCGTCTCGTCCCCGATCGTGACGCCGTTCGACGCCGAGGGCGGCGTCGACGCCGACGCGCTCGCGACCCACGTCGAGGCGCTCGCCGACGCCGGCCTCGACGGGGTCGTCCCCTGCGGGACGACCGGCGAGTTCGCCAGCCTCACCGACGCGGAGCGACGGACCGCGATCGAGACCGTCGTCGAGGCGGCCGACGACGGGCTCGCCGTGATCGCCGGCGCGGCGGACACGACGGTCTCGGGCGCCCACGATCGGCTGCGGTTCGCCGCCGAGGCGGGCGCCGACGCCGGGCTCATCACGCTCCCGTACTACCACACGTCGACGAGCCCCGACGGCCAGCGGGCCTTCTTTGAACGGGTCGCCGACGGCTCTCCCCTCCCGATCTACCTGTACGACATCCCGGCGACGGTCGGCGAGCCGATCGACCCCGGGGTCGTCGGCGACCTCGCCGACCACGAGTCGGTCGTCGGGCTGAAGGATACCTCCGGCGACCTCACCGGGCTCGACGCGGCCCTCCGCCGGACCCCCGACTCGTTCACCGTCTTCCAGGGCGTCGACGCCCAGCTCTACCCGACCGCGTCGCTCGGCGTCGACGGCGGGATCAACGCGCTCTCGCAGGTGATCCCCGAGGCGTTCGTCGCGCTCGGCGAGGCGCTCCGCGCCGGCGACGACGAGCGCGCCCTGGCGCTCCACCGGGAGGCGATCGCCCCGGTGTTCGCCCGGTGCGCCGAGCACGGGTTCGCGCCCGTCGCGAAGGTCGCGGCCGCGCACCGCGGGTTTATTCCGGACCCGCGGGTCCGCCCGCCGCTCACGCTCCCCGACGCGGCGGCGCGCGAGGCGATCGCTGCCGACGTCGACGCGGCGCTGGACGCGGTCTGAGGGGAGAAGCGGGCGGTCGCCGGCGCGCCGGGGCGGCGGAGCGCGCTCACTCCCCGTCGATCGGCGTCCCGTCGGCCTCCTTCGGCCCCTCGGAGTCGAAGACGACCGCGTCGCCCTCGGCGCGCTCGGCGGCGGTCGGGTCGTAGCCGTCCCGCACGCCGATCGCCTCCTCCAGTTCGCGGACCGCGCGCTCCTTGAGCGACGCCGCCAGCGCCTCCGCGTCCTCGCGGGAGATGTCGCGGCCGAGCCCCTCGCACTCGTGGGCGCGGACGACGTCCGCCTCGTCGACCGCCTCGCCCATCGGCTGGCTCGTCCCCTCCAAGGCGACGCTGAACGGGTAGGTCCGGCAGATGAGCGGTCGGGCGTCGTGGACGGTACACGCTCCCTGCCCGTCCGTCTCCTCGTAGAAGGTGCAGTCGCCGCAGTCGTCGGTCGCGAGCGCCCACTCGAACGTCTCGCCGGTCGGCTCGCCGTCCTCGTCGGCGGAGAGTCCGAAGGGCATGGGACGGGCGACGTCGCGCCAGTCGTACGGCTCGCCGAACTCGGCCTCGGCGGCGTCGGCGACCGCGCGGACCTCGTCCGGGAAGACGGTGGCCGTGTGGGGTTCGCGGTCGGTGGCGTCGCGGTCGTCGGTGGCGTCGCGGTCGTCGCTGTCGCCGGCGGGCTCGTCGACACCCTCCCCCGCCGGCGCGCCGCCCGGCTCGTCGGGCGCGTACCCCGTACAGCAGCCGCCGCAGCGCGTGCACTCGAAGCCGATCGACTCGATGGCGTCGGCGAGCTCGCCGGGGTCGAGGTCGCGGGCGCGGTCGAGCTCGGCTTCGAGCGATTCCATGGGACCGCTTGCGACGCGGGCGAGTTAACCCCGTTCCTTCGCTCGCTGCGGTGCCCTCCGAGGTCGGAGCGAGGCGCGCGGCGAAGGAGCGAAGTGCGACCGCCCCCTACCGACCGGGCGTGAAGGAGTACGAGCGGAAGGGACTCTTGGAACGCGTCAACCGCGAGGCGGCGACGGTGGGCGCCGACATCCCGGAGGAGATCGAGATCCAGGGCGAGCCGATCGAGCTTCGGTCGTTCGTCTTCGAGATCAAGCGCCGCGACACGGTCCCGCCCGGCGAGCGCGAACGGGTCGAGCAGGCGAAGCGGAACCTGCGGCGCGAGCGGTTAGAGCGGCTCGAACCCATCGAGGAGAACGAGGTGAGCTACGACCGCGGCGAGGAGCTGGCGGCCTCGATCATCGGCATCGACCGCGCGCTCGACGCGCTGGAGGGGCTCGACGCGCCCGACCCGGAGACAGAGGCGAAACGGCAGGAGGCGGCCGACCGCAAGCGCTGGATGAGCTTCCTGAAGAAGGCGCTCGGGCGGGACGACGCGGGCGGCGCGGGCGGTCGGACGCGCTTCTAACCCCTCAAGGCGACTCGTCGCCGGCCGGCAGAAACCGGAGCCGGTAGTCGTAGTACCGGTCCTCGTAGCGGATCCGATCCGCCCCCGACTCGCTCACCCCTCCGTCGTTCCGAACGTCGCCGTCGAGGTACGGGCGCTCGTGAAACGCCCGGAGCACCTCAGCGTACCCGTCTGAGTACGGATGCGACTCCTCGTACCCGTCGTGTCTGGCCGCTTCGATCACCTCCACCGCATCCGCCGAGAGGTCGTCACCGTCGATCCGCGCGCCGACGGTGCGCGCCCGGAGGATCGCCTCCATCTCCGCGGGCGACTCCGCGACCGGCTCCGCGACGGCGCGGTACACGGGCTCGTGGAACCGCTCGCGGGCGACCGCGACCCGATAGACGATGTCGCGGTACGTGACGCGGGACGGCCCGTCGTCGGCGAGCAGCGCGCTCGCGTCGACCGCCTCCTCGTCTCGGTAGACGTATCCTCCGCGCTCGACCAGCCCGACCGGCATCCCGCCGGCGTTGTCCCGCGCCCGCGCCGCGAAGTGCGCGATCTCGACGGCGCGCCGGTCGCCCTCCGGGAGCGCCTCGGCGTCGGCGGCCTCTGGCTCGTCGGTTTCGGTCCCGTCGGCTTCGTCCCCGTCGGCCTCCCCGTCCTCGACCCCGAACAGCCGCAGCACCGGTCGGGTCGCTGCCGCCTCGTCGACGACGACGGAGCTCAGCCGGTAGTACGTCCCCTCGTGGACGGCGTAGGTCGGGTCGTCCGGCGTCGAGAAGAACGGCGTCCGGAACTGCGTGGTGTGCGTCTCCCCGCGCCGGGCGGCCGCGAACGCCCCGTCGTCCCACCGCGTGTCGGTCTCCGCGGGGTCGACGACGGTGCGGTCACGGAGCGTCTCTCCCGCGTCGCTGAGGCTGAGCGACAGGACGCGGTCGGCGTCGCCGTCGTTCGCTGGGCCGCCAGTCACCGACCCGTCGAGGCAGCCGGCGATTGTGCCCGCTACCGCGGCGAGGCCGCCGGCGAGTAGCCGGCGCCGGGAGGGCTTCGGAGTGTGCATACCCGTCCTACGTCGGGCCCCCATAAATGCGCCGGCGTTGCACAAAGAGCCGCTGTCGTCTCCGCGTTCTCCTCAGTTCCCCGTGAAGTCGATCCGCGAGTCCCCGGCGTCGTCGTCGCGGGTCGCGTGGCCGAGCCGGACGAACTCGTAGGCGTCATCGGCGAGGTACACGTCGTCGCCGTCGACGGTCACGTCGACCGACTCCAGAACGGCCCCCTCGCAGGGCCCGAAGTTGCAGTAGCCGCCGTCGGCCTCGAAGGTGGCGCCGTGCTTCTGGCAGAATACCTCGCCGTTCCGGACGAACGCCCCGTCGTCCTTGTCGAGGCGCACGTCGGTCCAGTGCTGACAGTAGTTGCGGAACGCCCGCACCTCGCCGGCCGCGCGGGTGAGGATCGCCTCCGCCTCGGGGGTACCGTCCGCGGCCTCCCCTACGTCGCCCTCGCCCTCGTCGACCGCGTCGGCGTCGACCGGCCGCAGCGTCACGAGCAGCGTGCTGTCCTCGGGAACCTCCTCGACGGCGGCGATCCGGCGGTCCGCGTCCATACGCGTTCGTGACTGGCGGCGCGTTTGAAGGTTCTGCGTTCGATCGAGGCGACGGACGATGTGGTCGTTTATAAATCGCTGATCGACGCAGACGAGACATCCAAAGCCCCAGCCGCTCGGCTGTACGACGATGCGGTTGTTTATAAATCGTTGATCGACGCGGACGAGACCTCCAAAGCCCCAGCCGTGAGGCGGGCGCACGCTCGCTGCGCTCCTCGGTCGCTCACTTCGTTCGCTCCCTGCGGTGCTTCCGTCGCCTGCGCCCGCCTCGCGGCTGCCCCTTTGAGTCCCGCCCTGCACAGCACCGCAGCCTCACGCCTCCCCAGCCTCGTCGACCGGCGCTTATAAGCGCCGGTCGACTCCCTCGCGCGTGCGACTCGCGCCCTCCGGGCGCTCGACGGCACGCGCCACCGCATCTCGGTTTATAACTGATCGTCGCCGTCGCACAGTCGTTTATAAATCCGATCTCCGTCGCCGTCGCGGTCGCGGTCACTCGCGTTCGGTCTCGGTCTCGCGTTCTGGTTCGCCGCCGTCCGCGCTCTCTTCGGTCTCTCGCTGCGCCTCCTTCCGCGCTCGGTCCGCGGCGAGCTCCTTGTCGATGTCGTCCTCAACGTACCCCATCGACTCCACGGTGACGACGTTGCCGCCGCCGGGGTCGACGACCATCACCTCCTCGCCCTCCTCGATCGTCCCCTCGATCGAGCGCGCGGAGTAGTGGGGGTTGAACCCGCCGCCGGAGAGCTTCACCTCGCCGCCGGCCGTGGTCACCTCCTCGGTGACGACGCCGGTTTTCCCCTTCAGCGCGTCGCTGTCGCTCGTCTGCTGCTGCCCCTTCCCGCCGTACAGGTCGAACTCGTGGTAGCCGTAGAAGGCCGCCGCGCCGAAGAGGAGCGTCAGCACCGCCATGACGAGGGTCAGCCCCGCGCCGACGACGCCGAGCGACGTGAGGAGAAGGCCGCCGAGCCCGGCGCCGATCAGCGCGATCCCGACCACGATGAAGTTCGCGCCCGGAGCCAGCGCCTCCGCCATCGAGAGCAACAGCCCGGCCGTCAACAACAGCAGGGGCAGCGTGTCCGGAGCGAGGAGTCCGGACTGCACGAGCACGTCCATGTCCGGACGTACGGCCGCGGCGGTATAAGTGGTGGTGCGGGAGGGCGGCGGTGCGGGAAGGTGGCGGTGCGGCAGGATGGCGGTGCGGGAAGGTGGCGGTGCGGCAGGATGGCGGTGCGGGAAGGTGGCGGTGCGGCGAGATGGCGGTGCGGGGACGGAGCGGGTGGGCGGCAGTGCCGGAGGGCGCCGGACCCGGCCGGCAACCGATCAGAACCCGACGAAGAGGACGCCGAGCGTGAGCACGACGCCCAGCGCGACGAAGACGGCGTTCTCGGGGTCGATCGATCCCGGTTCGATCGGCTCGTCCTCGGGCGTGTGCGTGTCCTCGGTGACGCCGTCGGGACCCACGTCGTCGACGGCGAACCGCCACTGGCTCTCGTCGTCGCCCTCGTCGTCGCCCCCAGGGTCGTCGGCGCGGGTCTCGTTCGCCCGGCTCCGCACGTCGCCGCCGTCGTCGCGGCGGTTCTCCCCGTCGCGGTCCCCCCCGTCGCCGCCCCCTCGGTCGCGGCCGTCGTCGCTGCTCATACCGGCGGCTAAGCGACTCATCAGTAAATGGCTGGCGGGTGGGGGCGGTACGCGAAGCGAGCGTGGAAACCGCGTCGCTACCGCTCCCGCGCCGCCGCGATCACGTCGCCGTCGTAGACCACGCCCCGCTCGCCGTCGACCGTCACCACGGTCCCGTCGGCCACGCTCTCGGGGAGGCGCGCGCCGGAGACCATCGGGACGCCGAGCTCGCGCGCGACCACGGCCGGGTATCCCGTCATCCCCTCGCGGGCGTCGACAATCCCGGCGAGCCCGTCCAGATCGCCCGTGAACTCGCCCTCGAAGTTCGGGCCGAGCGCGACGATCGACCCCTCGGGGACCTCGCTCAGGTCGCCGTCGGCGGTGCGGTACACCGGGGCCGCGACGCTGCCGGCGACGACCGCCTTGCCGGTCACGAGCGTCTCGGCGGCGACGTGGACCTTGAGCGTGTTCGTCGTGTTCGTCCCCTCGAACTCGGTCAGCATGCCGGAGAGCACGACGAGGGTGTCTCCCGACTCGGCCCCGCCGCGGTCGAGCGCGGCGTCGACCGCGTTGTCGAGGATCGTCTCCATGTCGTGGGCGTACTCGGTGAGGACGGGACGGACGCCCCACGAGAGCGCGAGCTGTCGGCGGACGCGGTCGTTCGGGGTCGTCGCGACCACCGGGACGCCGGGGCGGAACATCGCCGTCTTGCGGGCCGTGAAGCCCGACTCGGAGACGGCGACCACGGTGGAGGCGCCGATGTCGCGCGCGAGGTAGCGCGCGGACCGGGCCAGCGCCTCGGTCCGCGAGCCCTCCGCCGCGGCCGGGACGCGCTGCTCGCGCGTCTCCGCGTACTCGTCGCTGGACTCGACCTCGCGGACGATGCGGTCCATCGTCTCCACGACGTTGACAGGGTCGTCGCCGATGGCGGTCTCGCCGGAGAGCATGACGGCGTCGGTCCCGTCGAGGACCGCGTTCGCCACGTCGGACGCCTCGGCGCGGGTCGGCCGCCGGGAGGAGACCATCGAGTCGAGCATCTCCGTCGCCGTGATGACGGGGACGCCCGCGTTGACGCACTTGCGGATGATCCGCTTTTGAATGACGGGCACGTCCTCCAGCGGGCACTCCACGCCGAGGTCGCCGCGGGCGACCATCACGCCGTCGGCGGCGTCGACGATGCCGTCGAGGTTCTCGACCGCGCCCGCGCGCTCGATCTTCGCGACGATCGGGATGTCGTCGGCGCCGCGCGCCTCGAGGGCGTCCGCGATCTGATAGACGTCGGCGGCGTCGCGAACGAAGGAGGCCGCGACGAAGTCGGCGTTCGCCCGCGCCGCGAGGTCGAGCTCGGCCTCGTCCTCGGCGGTGATGAGGTCCACGTCGATGGCGACGCCCGGGAGGTTGACGCCCTTCCGCGAGCTGAGCTTCCCGCCGGAGACGACGGTGGCGACCACCGACTCCCCGTCGACGCGCTCGACCCGACACTCGATCCGGCCGTCGTCGAGGAGGACGGTGTCGCCCGGTTCGGCGGCGCCGATCGAGTGGGTGAGGCCGACGCGCTCGGGCGTGGCGTCGTCGCCCTCGACGAACGTCACCTCGGACCCGGTCGCGAGCTGGATCGGCTCCTCCAGTTCGGCGGTGCGGACCTCCGGCCCCTTCAGGTCGACCATCACCGCGAGGGGGTCGTCGATCTCGTCGTCGACGGCGCGCGCGCGTTCGATGACCTCCTCGCGGTGGGCCGTCGTCCCGTGGCTGGCGTTCAGCCGGACGACGGACATCCCCGCGTCGGCGAGGTCGCGGATCGCGTCCCGGTCGTCCGACGCGGGACCGATCGTACAGACGATTTTGGCGTTTCGCATGTCGCCGGATTCGGCGCAGGGGCGGAAAAAGCCACACGGTTGAGTCGCCACCGAGTGAACGTTCGTGATGGTTGCTCGGATCACCGACTGCGCTCCCGGAGCCGGCGGCTCAGGGCGTGAGCGCGACCGACAGCGCGAGGGCCGCGACGCCGAGGCCGAGGAACAGCCGGTTCGCGCGGGGGTTCGCGGCCGGTGTCAGGTCGAAGGTGACGTGCCACGTCGAGAGGGGGCGGAACGGCCGGATCCCCATCGGCGTGATCGCGTCGGCGGCGACGTGCGAACAGAGCGAGAGCGTCGCGACGCCGCCGGCGAAGACCGGAGTCCACGCGGGGAGCGCGGATCCACCGCTCGCGAGGAGATTAATCCCGCCCCTCGCGGGGAAGACGAGCCCGCCGGCGACGGCGACGACTGTTCCCGTTGCGACCACGAACCCGACCGTGTGCGTCGGGCCGCGGTGCGCGACCGGCAGCCGGTGATCGAGGTCCGGGACCGTCGCGAACGCGACGGCGACCGCCGCGCCGAGGACCGCCAGTCCGGGCTCGCCGGCGACGCGGACCGCTGCCGCGACGGGCGCGTACGCGAGGAGCGCGATCCCGACGTGGCCCCGCCAGTACATGGCCGACGCTCGGGGGATTTCGGTAATAAACCCGTCGAGGGAGGGAGAGCCGTCAGCGGGGGGTTCCGCCGTAGTCGGCGGTCGCGAGGGCTTCCTTCAGTCGTCGGCCGGCGCGGGCGCGCTCCCGGTCGACAGGCTCACGTCGGGGCCCTCGACGCCGAGCTCGTCGAGGGCGCTCTGGGCGGCCTTCTTGCCGGAGACGAGCATGGCGCCGAAGGTCGGCCCCATCCGCGGGAGGCCGTGGGCTGTCGCGACCGCCATGCCGGAGGCGATCAGGCCGTCGTGGACGACGCCGGTGTGCTCGACCACGGCGTCCTCGCTCTCGCCGACCCACATCGAGTCGTGGCCGGGCGAGTCGTGGCCGGGCGCGCCGTACTCGCCGTCGCCGGTCTGGTCCATCCCGGTGTTGTGCTCCTTCGCGTGCTCGATGCCGGGCGCCGAGAGGACGCCGCGCTCGTCGAGCTTGCTGATCGCGACCGCGTCGTGGCCGGTCGCGTCGATGACGAGGTCGGACTCGACCGCGATGGGGTCGACGCAGGTGATCTCGCGGGGGAGCGCGTGGACGGGGGTCCAGTTCATCACGATCCCGCCGACGCGGTGGTCCTCGCGGACGACCAGGTCGGTGAACTCCGTCATGTTCTGGACGCGCGCGCCGGCGTCGCAGGCCGCCTTGATCAGCCCGGAACAGGCCTCCGGGCCGGCCGCGGTGTAGAGGCCGTCGACGTCCTCGACCGGCTCGTAGTCGACGTCGAGGTCCTCGAGGATCTCCTGTGCAGGGTCGCGGACCGTCACCGTGTTCATCAGGAACCCGCCGAGCCAGAACCCGCCGCCGAGGTAGTTGTTCTTCTCGACGATCATCACCTTCACGCCGCGCTCGGCGAGCTCCTTCGCGGCCATCAGCCCGGACGGACCGCCGCCGAGGATGATCACTTCCGAATCGGTGAACTCGAGGAATCCGTCGGTCCACTCGTTGCCGATCGCCTTCGTCACGTCGGTCTCGCTCACGTCGCTGAAGCCGTCGAATCCGTGCATACAACCAAGTAGTATTACCAAGTAGTGAAAGGCGTTGCGGTCGAGGTGGGAGAGCGGATACCGGCGGGAAAGCCTCTCTTCTCCGCGGCTCTCGTCGCTCTCGCGGCTCCCCGACCGCTCGACACGAGAGAGTCGATGTCGCATTCTCGACCGAGACCACCGAAGCCCCAGCCGTGAGGCGGTCGCACGCTCGCTGTGCTCCTCGCTCGCTCGTTTCACTCGCTCCCAGCGGTGCTTGCGTCGCCTGCGACCGCCTCACGGCTGCCCCTTCGAGTCCCACCCCACACAGCACCGCACCTCACTCCTCCCCAGCCTCGTCGACCGGTCTCCGCTTCGCTCCGACCGGTCGACTCCCTCACGCGGCGCTGCTCGGCCGCGAAGCGGCCTCACAGGCGCGCGCCACCGCAACAGCGACAGTCAGTTCAGTCGGTTATGAGCGATCGTCGCTGTGTCGGGCGTCGCCGACGACGCCGGGTTCCCGCCGTCCCGGCCGACCGCCTCGACTCGTAGCCTTTTTACCCGCGCTGGCGGTAGACGCAGTCACTATGGCTGAGGACAAGGCACGAAGCACCGGCAGCGCGGGCCGATTCGGCGCCCGCTACGGCCGGGTCTCCCGCAAGCGGGTCCAGGACATCGAAGAGGAGATGCAGAACGCGACCGTCGACGGCGACGACGTCAAGCGTAAGGGTACCGGCATCTGGGTCAACGAGGAGACCGGCGAGACGTTCACCGGCGGCGCGTACCGCCCCGAGACGCCCGGCGGTCGCACCGTCCGCCGCTCCATCCGCGCCGCGCTCTCCGACGAGGAGTAAGGCGATGAGCTACAAGTGCTCCCGCTGTAAGCGCGACGTCACCCTCGACGAGTACGGCGGCGTGCGCTGTCCGTACTGCGGCCACCGCGTCCTCCTGAAGGAGCGCGGCGGCGACGTGAAAGAAGTCAACGTCGAGTAGCCCGGGACGCCCTCGACCGTGACGGCGACCCGCGCACACGAAACGGTCCTCACGTTCTCCTACCCCTCCGAGCGGCGCGCACGGCTCGTCGGCGACGCCCTCGAACCCGAGGTCGGCGAGATCGACGACGCCCGGTCCGCCGCGACGGTCTCCCGCGACGGCGACGCGGTCCGCGTCCGGGTCGTCGCCGACGACCTCGTCGCCCTCCGCGCCGGGATCAACAGCTGGTCGCGGCTCGTCGAGGTCGCCGAGCGCGTCGGGGCAGCGGGCGGTCGGCAGTAGCTCGACCGCCGTTTTCCTGCTTCTCCAGTGCTGTACCCGACGGATCGGTCGGCGGCGGAGAAGTCGGGGGTTTTTCCGTCCGGGCCGCCTCGTTGCGCCCATGCAAGGGAACATGCCGCCCGAGGCACAGGAGAAGATCGAGGAGCTACAGGAGCTGCAGGAGACCGCACAGCAGGTCGCCGAGCAGAAGGAGCAGGCGCAGTCCGCGCTCAACGAGTCCAAGACGGCCCTCGACGCCCTCGAAGACGTCGACGAGGACGCCGGAATGTACCGCGAGATCGGCGAGGTCCTCGTCGAGACGGACTACGAGTCCGCCTACGACGACCTCGAGGACAAGGTCGACTCCCTCGAAGTCCGCGTCGAGCAGCTCGAGAAGCAGGAGGAGCGCGTGCAGGAGCAGTTCGACGACCTGCAGGGCGAGCTCCAGCAGATGCTCCAGGGCGGCGCCGGCGGCGGCCCGATGGGTCCGGGCGGTCCGGGCGCGGGCGGCGCGTAAGCGCCGATGTCCGACGGATCGAGCGACGGATCGACAGCCGAGCCGACCGACGGGCCGACTGACGAACCCGCGGACGACGAGGTCGTCCGCACCGCCGCGGAGGCGGCCGAGGGCGTCGTGTTCGCCCACTACGACCAGTCGGCGGTGACCGACCTGGACGTGACGGTCACGTTCGAGGAGGGCGTCCTCGACGTCGACGTCTACCTGAACGCCCCCGACGACCCCGACCCGGACGCCGTCGCCCGCGAGGCGGCCGAGACCGCCGGCGAGGCGGTCGACGAGTTGTTCGAGGCGTAGGGCGGCGCACCGCCTTTTCGGACCGCGGTGCTGATCGAGACGGAGAGCGACGCGTCTTCTCGGACCGCTGTGGCGGCCGAACCGGAGAGGGACGCGCACGTCGCCGGCGCGTTCGTCTCCGCGATCCGACCGATCGATGATTATTAATCATGCTGTTGTGTATTGGTACCGTATGTCATCCAGCTACGGCGGCACGTCGGCCTTCGATCGGCTCCGCGCGCGGCTCGACGGGCAGTCGCACGCCTGCGAGGAGTGCGGGTTCGTCGACGAGGAAGGGTCGTGGGAGGCGGTGACGTCGGGCGCGACCGTCGAGTACCGCAGAGAGTGCCCGAGCTGCGGGACGGAACGCGTCCGGCGGTACCGGCTCTGAGGACGACGGATCCGACGGCGACCGACGGCTCCGACCGAGATACTGCGAACCGTTAACACCTACCGGTCCGTGGGGTACCGACATGTACGACGCGATCCTCTGTCCGACCGACGGGAGCGCCGGGAGCGACGCCGCGATCGAGCAGGCCTGCGATCTCGCCGCGCTGACGGGCGCGCGTATCCACGCGCTGTTCGTCGTCGACGAGGGGATCGCCGGGGCCGACGAGTGGGACCTGGTCGTCGAACGCGAGGAGGAGCGCGGCGAGCGCGCGCTCGACGCGGTGGTCGAGACGGCCGCGAACCGGGACGTGGAGGCCGAACCCCACCTCCGGCGCGGTCGCCCCCACGAGGAGATCCTCGACGCCGCGGCCGACTACGGGGTCGACCTGATCGTGATGGGGACCCACGGCCGCACCGGGATCGGGCGCTTCGTCACCGCGGGCTCGGTCGCCGAGCGGGTGGTGCGACACAGCGAGCTCCCGGTGTTGACGGCCCACATCGGCGAGTAATAGCTGATCGGGAGGTTAGTCGCTCTCCTACGCCGACTCGCAGATCGCGACGAAGTTCTCGAACACTTCCTCGCCGCGCTCGGTGTGGGCGACCTCGGGGTGCCACTGGACACCGTAGAGCCCCGCGTCGGCGTTCGACATCGCCTCCACGTCGCAGACGTCGGAGGTCGCGGTCCGGACGAACCCCTCGGGGACCTCGGTCACCTCGTCCGCGTGGGAGGCCCAGACGCGCGTCTCCGGCGCCAGCGACCCGACGAGGGGGTCCTCGTCGTCGACGATCTCCACGTCGACGTCGGCGTAGCCGCCGTAGTCGCCGCCGCCGACCGCGCCGCCGCGCTCGACCGCGATCAGCTGCATCCCGAGGCAGATCCCGAGCACGGGGACGTCCAGATCGAGGTACTCCGGCGCGTTGCCGACGCGGTCCATGTCGGGGCCGCCGGAGAGCACGATTCCGTCGGCGTCGAGCTCCGCGGGGGACGTGTCCGCCGAGACTATCTCGGTGTCGACGCCCACGTCGCGGAGCGCCCGCCGTTCGAGGTGGGTGAACTGGCCGTGGAGGTCGATGACGACGATCCGGGTCATGGCTCCGGTTGGCGGCTCCCGCACAAAAACGGCTCGGAACGGAGCGCAGTATCGTGGTGGTTTCGGACGTTATTGACTGTCGATGATCCACACATGCGGATCGATATGTGGAGCGCGCGCCGATCAGAGGTCGAGCGGCCCGCTTTTCGTGAACTCCCGGAGCAGCACCGTCGCGTACGACCCGCTCGGGAGCGCGAACGCGAACCGCGGGTCGCCGTCCTCGAACGTCACGTCGAGGTCGGTTCGGAGGAGGATCGCGCGGCGGGTGCCCGACGAGTCGAATTCGCCCGGGAGCGCGAAGTCGCCGGGCTCGATCCCGGCGTCGTTGAGGACCTCTCGCTCGATCTCGCCGGGCTCGCCGTCGCCGAGCTCCGTCTCGGTGCCGACGAGGGGCGCCGTGACGAACGCCCGCCCGCGCTCGCAGTGGCGGGCGACGACGGAGACCCGGTCCTCGTCGACCCGCTGGAGCCGGTCCGTGTCGGGGGCGTACAGCTCGTCGGGCGCGTCGCCGTCGGCGAAACAGGCCACGTCGCCGGCGACCGGGCGGTCGAACGGGAGCCCGCGGCGCAGGCGCTCGCTCACGATCCGGTTGAACAGGGACGACTGGGCGGCGTTGACGAAGAGCCGCTGGAGGTTCGAGGGGACCGCCTCCAGCGCGTGCCGCCAGTCGTCGCCGTCCGGCGGCGCGTCGGGGGCCACGTCGCGCTCGGCGAGCCGATGGACCATCGAGCGCTCGAACCGGAGCTTGCCCGGGATCGCGTCGAGGCAGGCCTCCCAGTCGCCGTCGCCGGTGCCGTCGGCGGCGGGGCCGGAGTCGTCGCCGGTCGCCTCGCTTCCCGTGTCAACCCCGAACGCGGCGTCCACCCGGTCGCGGGCGGCGCGGGTGTCGTCGGGTTCCGTCTCCGCGGGGTTGCCGGCGTAGAGCCGCACCGCCTCGCGGAAGTCCCCGCGGACGACCGCGAGCCCGACGCGGTGGGTGACGGGCCGCCGGCTCCCGAAGCGCTGCTGGCCGAAGTAGTTGGGGACGCCCACGGTGGCTGCGTCGTCGCCGGCCGGACCACTGGCCGCCGAGTCTCCCCCGTCGCCGCCGAACGCCCGCAGATCGCTCACCGCGTCGGCGACGCGCTCGGGCGCCTCGCTCACTGCGTCGGCGACCCGGATCTCGAAGGCGTTGCCCGCCAGATCGCCGAACGAGAGCCCGCGGCCGGCGCGGCCGAGGGCCTCGATCTCCGCGCCGCGGATCTCGGGGAGCTCGTCGGGGTCGACCTCGCGCAGCGTGAACAGCTGAGTGGTGACGGCGCGCTTGTCCTTCGTCCCCGCCCACGAGACGCGCTCGCGGCTGACCCCGAGGGCGTCGGAGATCCGCCGCGCGAAGTCGTTCGTGTCCCAGTCGCGGAGGGTGACGCGGACGACGAGCTCGGGGTAGCTCCCCGGGTCCGCGCCGAGCGGCTCCGGCTCGAACGCCTCCAGCTCCCGGACGCGGAAGTCCTCGGGCGACTCGCGGAGCCGGCCGCCGATCCCGTCGCCGTCGCTGACGTAGAAGTCGATCCCCGCGGCGCGCTCGGCCGGGTGCGCCTCGCGGAGGGGGCTCTCTGGCGCCATTCAGTACAGCGAGAGGTCGCCGGTCACGCGGTCGACGGTGTCGTCGCGGGCCGGTCCCACGGCGAGCGCGGTGACGGTCCCCGGCTCCAGCTGAGTGTGGCCGGCGTCGCGGACGATCGCGTACGGGATCCCCTCCTTGTCCGCCTTGTCCGCCAGCTCGAACAGCTGGCTCTCCGAGTCGCCCTTCAGCACGACCTTCTTCTGTCCCTCGCCCTGCCACTTCTTGCGGGCGCGCCGGCCGGCGTCTTGGTACGCGGACAGCGACGCGTGCGCGACCTGCGCGGCGAGCTTCCCCTCGCCCATCCCGATGTCGGTGCGGGCGACGATGGCCTGTTTCATGTCTCCGACCACCGCCGCCGCGGGTTTAGCGTTTGTCTCTCGTCCGCCGGTTCGCGGTCGGCGAGTGTCGAGACGGGCCGAAAACGGGTCCGCGACGGCGACGCCGCGATCGCGTCGTCAGTCGTCGGCCGGCGCCGCGCCGCCGCGGGAGGCCGAACCGAGTCCCGAAGCCATGTCGGCGACCGTGCGCTCGTTGCTCGCGACCCACCGCAACAGGAGGAACGCGAAGAGGTACTTCGCGACGATGTCCATCCCGCTGTAGGCCCACGAGGTGATGGCGATGTCGAGCACCGCGAAGCCCTCGGCGCCGAGCGCCCAGACGATCGGGTAGCCGAGCCACAGGACGACGGTGAGGATCTTCAGCGTGTTGAAGATCTCGGCGGTGCCGGCGACCTCGGCGTCCTGAGCCCACTCGGCGAGCAGGATGTACAGGACGACGACGAAGAACGCGCAGCTGATGCCGTACCAGACCCAGCGCAGCATGTAGGAGGACGTGGTCAGCGCGGCCGCGAGGCCCGTGACGCACATCCCGATGTCGGCCGTGACGGCCGTGAACAGCTTCGTCGCGTTCGATCCGGCGAGCAGGCCGAGCGCGATGAGGATCATCGGCGTCGACAGCGCCCACGTGAGATACCGCCCCCACGGGGTGAGCACTTCCTGCCCCGCCAACGCGTGCCCGGCCGGCATCTCGAGGAAGCTTACCGTCAGCCCGGAGACGAGCCCGGTGTAACTCGAGATGGACACCAGCGGCACCATCAGCGTGGCGACGAAAATCAGCTGCGCGCGGGGATCCTCCACGTTCCGACCCATATACACGAACAGGAGGATCGACAGGCCCGCGAGGGCGATGTTGATCCAGAGCGACGCGGCCAGCAGCCCGTCGCTCTGGATGGCCTGGAAAATCTCGGCTTGAGTCATTTCGAGCGGGACGGTTCCGCTTGCGATCAGGTCAGCCGTTGCTGTTTCGATCATTCGACACCTATCGGTACGAGAGGAACCGGGTAAACGGTACCACCCAACTAGTTGGGTTTTGCCGTGTATTTTTCATTCTGTGTCGGATTATTCGGATCATTTTTCTTATTACCTACATCAGCAAACGCGCGTTTCTCACGCTCGGGGATCGACGATCGGTTCGGGGTAGACGGCCGGTGTGAGACGGCGTCACCGCGATCGCGACGTCCGCGGCGAGACGTTCTCACTCGGCGGGGACGACCGCGGTATTGAAACGACTGAGGACCGCAGTTAGGGGTATGTACCGCAGACGGTTCCTCCGACGGGTCGGCGCGGCCGGGGGCCTGGCGGCGACGACCGCCCTCGCCGGCTGTTCGGCGGTCGGGGGCGACCCCGGCTACGACGTGGGAATGGTCGCTGACGCGTATCGGCCGGCGGAGCTGACCGTCTCCGTCGGCGACACCGTCGTCTGGGAGAACACGAGCGCGCGGGCCCACACCGTCACCGCCTACGAGAGCGCGATCCCGGACGCGGCCGACTACTTCGCCTCCGGCGGCTTCGACGACGAGCTGACCGCCCGCGAGGCGTGGCACGACGACTTCGGCGGCATCTTGGAAAGCGGGGACCGCTTCTCCCACACGTTCGAGGTCCCCGGCCGCCACGACTACGTGTGCATCCCCCACGAGACCGGGGGGATGGTCGGAACCGTCGTCGTGGAGGAGTGACGTGGGGGGTTCCCGATCCCACCGCTTCCTCCTCCGGCTCGACCGCTCGCTCCCCGGCCCGACGAAACCCATTAGCGCGCGCGACCCCTACCACGGGTGACTCGACTCATGGACCTCTCGCCGCTTCTCGGGACCGACGTCCTGCTGTTCCTCGCCATCGGGCTGCTCGGCGGCGCCCACTGCATCGGGATGTGCGGCCCGCTCGTCACGGTGTACGCCGGCCGGATGCGCGACGGAAGCGAACGCGCCGACGGCGGGGGAGCGGCCGGCGGGGCCGCCGCCGGAACCGGCCGGTCCGCCGACCGGCGCGGGAGCCACCTCACGACCTACGAGGTCCGCCAGCACGCGCTGTTCAACCTCGGCC
Source organism: Halorubrum salipaludis (assembly GCF_002286985.1). Taxonomy (GTDB): domain Archaea; phylum Halobacteriota; class Halobacteria; order Halobacteriales; family Haloferacaceae; genus Halorubrum; species Halorubrum salipaludis. The sequence goes on from NZ_NSKC01000003.1 coordinate 43,354, forward strand.
GCGCGGCGAGCTACGCGACAATCGGCGCGGCGCTCGGCGCGCTCGGCGGGGCCCTCCTCGTCACGACTGCGACGCTGACCGGCGCGGCGGAGGCGGTCCGCGGCGCCGTCGGCCTCGTCGTCGGCGCGGCCGTGATCGTCGTCGGCGTCCGGTACGCGCTCGGCGGCGCGACCGGCGGGGTCCACCTCCCCGGCCTCGACCGCGTCACCGGGTGGCTCACCGGGCACGTCGACCGGCTCGCCAACGGGCCCGGGATCGTCGGGCTCGGCGCGGTCCACGGGCTGCTCCCGTGTCCGATCCTCTACCCGGCGTACCTCTACGCGTTCGCCAGCGGCTCCGCCGTCAGCGGCGCGCTCGCGCTCGGCGCGCTCGGCGTCGGGACGATGCCGGCCGTCTTCCTCTACGGCACGGTCATCGAGAGCGTCGACGCGGTCCATCGCCGCCGGGTCCACCGCCTGCTCGGCGTCGCCTTCGTGGCGCTCGGCTACGTCCTGTTCGCGCACGGGTTGATGGCGGTCGGCGTCCACGTGCCGCACCCGAGCCTCCCGTTCTGGAACCCGCTCGACGCGGCCGCCGCGGGGGGAATGTGAGATGAGCGCGCCCGACTGCACCCTCTGTGAGCTCCCGACCGCCGGCGTCGACGTGGTCGACGACGAGGGCAACGCGTTCTGCTGTACCGGCTGTCGAGACGTGTACGAGTCGCTCGGCGACGTCGATGTCGACGCGGAGGCGGTTCGCGAGCGGCGGCAGGGGGAGGGAGACGATTCCGCCGACGCACAGGTCCCAGCCGGCCACGAGGCGACCTTCCTCGAGGTCGACGGGATGCACTGCGCCACCTGCGAGGCGTTCATCGAGACGGTCGCCACGCGGACCGAGGGAGTCAGCGCCGCCAGCGCGAGCTACGTCACGGACACGGTGCGGATCGACCACGACCCCGATGCGGTCTCCGCGGACGACCTCTCGGAGGCGGTGAGCGGGCTCGGCTACAGCGCGTACGACCGCGACGACGCCTTCTCCCGCCGGCAGGCGGACAACATGGCGACGGCGCGGCTCGCGGCGGGGGTCATGGTCGGGATGGCGGTCATGTTACAGTACATCGTCATCATCTACCCGACGTACTTCGCGTTCCCCTTCTACAACGAGCGCACGCTGGAGTACCTCAACCAGGCGATGTCGTCGACCTCCGGGACGTACTTCTTCATCGTGATCGGCGTGTTGACGACGCTCGTGCTGTTCGTCACCGGGAAGCCGATACTCAGGGGCGCGTACGTCAGCGCGCGGACGCGGTCGCCGAACATGGACTTACTCGTCGCGATCGCGGCGCTCAGCGCGTACGTCTACAGCACCCTCGCCGTGATCTTCGTCGAGTCGCCGTCGATCTACTACGACGTGACGGTCGCGATCATCGTGATCGTCACCGTCGGGAACCATTACGAGGACTCGATAAAGAAGCGCGCGACCGAGCTGCTCTCCGATCTCACCGCGGTCCAGGTCGACAGCGCCCGGCGGATCGTCGGCGTCGACGCGGCGGGAGCAGAAGGGAACGGCGGCGAGGCTGAGGGGAACGGCATCGAGACTGAAGAAGTCGCCATCGAGGACCTCGCGCCCGGCGACCGCCTGCTCGTGCGCGCCGGCGAGCGCGTCCCGGTCGACGGCGAGGCGGTCGCGGGCGACGCCGCGGTCGACGAGTCGGTCGTCACGGGCGAGTCGATGCCGGTCCGGAAGGCGCCGGGAGACGCCGTGGTCGGCGGCTCCGTGGTCGCGGACGGGTCGCTGACGGTGGAGGTCGGCCCGGACGCGACCTCCAGCCTCGACCGCGTCGCCGAGCTCGTCTGGGACCTCCAGAGCGGGAACCACGGCGTCCAGAAGCTCGCCGACCGGCTGGCGACGGTGTTCGTTCCGGTCGTGCTCGCGGTCGCGCTCCTCGCCGCGGGGGCCAACCTCGCGCTTGGCAACGGGGTGACCGAGGCGATGCTCGTCGGGCTCACGGTGCTCATCGTCTCGTGTCCGTGCGCGCTCGGGCTCGCGACCCCGCTGGCGGTCGCCGCCGGAATCCGCGACGCCCTGGAGCGCTCCATCGTGATCTTCGACGACACCGTCTTCGAGCGCCTCCGGGGCGCCGACACCGTCGTCTTCGACAAGACCGGGACGCTCACCACCGGCGAGATGCGGGTCGTCTCCGCCGACGTCGACGACGACCTGCTCCGGCTCGCGGCGGCGGTCGAGGAGCGCTCGGCGCACCCCGTCGGGCGGGCCATCGCCGCGGCGCGGGCGGTCGCTGACGGCGGGACGGTCGAGGCGACGGAGGCGGTCGACGGATCGGACGCCGCCTCCCCCTCCGGCGACGCCCTCGCGGTCTCCGACTTCGAGAGCCACGCCCGCGGCGTCTCCGGCGTCGTCGACGGCGTTCCGGTCGTCGTCGGCCACCCGGACCTGTTCGACGAGCGCGGGTGGACGGTCCCCGAGTCGGTCCGCGAGGCGGTCGCGGCCGCCCGCGACGTGGGGCGCGTCCCGGTCGCCGTCGGCCGCGACGGCGCCGCGGAGGGGGTCGTCGTGGTCGGCGACGAGCTGCGCGAGGGGTGGGACGAGACCGTGACGGAGCTGGCCGACTCGGGCGTCGAGGTGGTCGTGCTGACCGGCGACGACGAGCGCGCGGCGACCGTCTTCGCCGAGCACGACGCGGTCTCGTCGGTGTTCGCGGGCGTGCCGCCGGAGGGGAAAGCCGAGACGGTCGAGCGGCTGAAGGCGCGCGGGCGGACGGTGATGGTCGGCGACGGGACCAACGACGCGCCGGCGCTCGCCGCGGCCGACCTCGGCGTCGCGCTCGGCGGCGGGACCGCCATGGCGGCCGACGCCGCCGACGTGGCGATCGTCGACGACGACCTCGGCTCCGTGGCCACCGTCTTCGAGCTCTCGCGGGCCGCGGGGCGGCGCGTGAAGGGGAACATCGGCTGGGCGTTCTGCTACAACGCGGTCGCGATCCCGCTCGCGGTGACGGGCCTCCTCAACCCCCTCTTCGCCGCGGTCGCGATGGGCGCCTCCAGCCTGCTCGTCGTGACGAACTCCTCGCGGGCGCTGTTGGACGACTGACCGGGGCACCGGACTGCCGGCGACCTGACCGCTCCGTCGGCCGGCCTGACCGCCCTCCGATCCCCCGCCCGAGACCACCGGGACCGCAAGCGACTTTCGGCTCACGCGACTACCGTGGCGTATGTCACAGGAGTCGCAGTCGTTCGACGTACCGAGCAGCGACGGAATGCCGGCGCTCGGCCTCGGGACGTGGCAGAACGACGACCCGGAGCGGTGCGTCGAGTCCGTGAAGACCGCCCTCGAACTGGGGTACCGCCACGTCGACACGGCCCAGATCTACGGCAACGAGGCCGCCGTCGGCGAAGGGATCGCGGCGGCCGACGTCGACCGCGACGACGTGTTCCTCGCCACGAAGGTGTGGACCGACGAACTCGCGCCCGAGGACGTGGCCGCCTCGACCCGCGAGAGCCTCCAGAAGCTCGACACCGAGTACGTCGACCTGCTGTACGTCCACTGGCCGTCGGGGGCGTACGACCCCGAGGAGACCCTGCCCGCGTTCGCCGAGCTCCGCGACGACGGCCTGATCGACCGGATCGGCGTCTCGAACTTCGAGCCGGAGCACCTCGACGCCGCGACCGACGCGCTCGGCGAGGCGCCGTTCGCGAACCAGGTGGAGTGTCACCCGCTGCTCCGACAGGAGGAGCTCCGCGAGTACGCCGACGCCAACGGCATCGAGCTCGTCGGCTACTCGCCGCTCGCCCGCGGAAACGTCTTCGACGACCCGACCGTCGGCGAGATCGCCGAGAAGCACGGCGTCAGCGCGGCGCAGGTGAGCCTCGCGTGGCTCCGCGAGAAGGGCGTCACCGCGATCCCGAAGGCGACCGGCGAGGACCACCTCCGCGACAACTGGGCGAGCCTCGGACTCGAACTGGACGACGAGGACGTCGCGGCGATCGACGATCTCGGTCGGACCGACCGCCAGCTGAACCCGGACTTCGGCCCGGACTGGGAGTAGGCCCCGGCTAAGTGCCCCCGGCTCAGTCGCCGTTCCGGGGCAGCCTGATCGTGATCTCGTTGCCGCGCTCGGCGCCGGACTCGACCGCGACGGTCCCGCCCGACAGCTCCACGCTCCAGTAGACGAGCCAGAGCCCCAGCCCGCTGCTGTGGTACACGTCGGTCATGTCGTGGTCGCCCCTGAGCACGTCCGCCTCGACCGACGGGATTGGGGAGTGGCTGTCCCGTACGACGATCTCGGCGCCCTCGGGCGTGCGACGGAGCGCGGCGGTCACGGTCGACGGCTCCCCGTCCGCGTGGCGGACCGCGTTCTCCAGCAGCTCGATCACCGCCGACCGCAGCTCCGCGCGCCCGCCGACCGCGACCGCGTCGCGCTCCGCGACCTCGATCGCGGCGTCCGGGTACCGCTCGCGGACGTCCTCGACGCACTCGTCGACCAGCTCGCGGAGCTCGATCCGCTCCGTGTCCTGTCGCTTGGTGATGAGATCGATGATCTCCCGCTCCTTCTCGGCCGTTTCGAGGAGCTGATCGCCGACCCGCCGAATCACCGCAGTGCGATCGGCCGCGTCCGGCACCTCGGCCGCGAGGGTCTCCGCCGTTCCGAGGATGACGTTGAGGTCGTTCCGGAGGTTGTGCCGGAGGAGGTTGTCCATCACGACGAGCTGCCGTTCGCGACGCCGTCGGTCCGTGACGTCCCTGGTGAACCCGGTGATGCGGACGACCTCCCCGTCCTCCGTGATCGGTTCGCCTTGAACCCACACCCAGTGCGCGTAGTTCTCGTCGGGGTTCACCCGGTACTCCATGTCGACGGCGGTGCCCTCGGAGAGCAGCCCCATCGCCTCCTTCACCGCGGGGATATCGTCGGGATGGATCGCGTCGAGGAACGTCCCCGGATCGCCGCGGAGCTCTGAGACGGACCCGCCGTAGACGTCCTCGTAGGCCGGGTTCACGAAGAGCACCTCGGACCAGTCGGCGTCGAACATCCAGAGCACGTCGCTCGAGACGGCCGCGATCTCCCGGAGGTGCGACGCGGTCTCGGCGCGCTGGCGCTCGGCCTCGACGCGGTCGGTGACGTCTCGGGAGCTGACGACGAATCCGTCGAGCGCGGAGTCGGTGAGGTTCGACATCCGGCTCTCCAGCCACACCCACGACCCGTCGGCGGTGCGGTGGCGGTACTCCACGGTCACCTCGGCGAACTCGTCGCTCTCGATCGCCCGCCCGAACGCGTGGCGGACCGCGGCGCGCTCGTCGGGGTGAACGTACTCGAAGGCGTTCTCGCCCACGATCTCGTCCGGCGTGAACCCGAGGATCCGTTCCACCGCCCCGCTGGCGTACGTGAACGTCCCGTCCTCGTCTAGGAGAACGATCTTGTCTTGGGTGTGGTCGAGCAGCAGTCCGAGAGCCTCGGACTCGTTCATTCTCTGTACGTCTCGCGTGAGCGTGTATAAAAGTCCGGCCGCCGGCGGTGCCGCCCGCTCAGACGTGTTCCGCGAGGAAGTCGACGACCTCGCGGTACGCCTCGATGCGGTTCTCCAGCTTCGAGAAGCCGTGTCCCTCGTCGTCGAAGATCAGCTTCCGCACGGGGACGCCCTGCTCGCGCGCCTCCTCGACGATCTGTTCGGCCTCGCCGACGGGCACCCGCGGGTCGTTCGCGCCGTGGAGGACGAACAGCGGCGACTCGATCGCCTCGATGTTGTTGATCGGCGAGATCGACTCCAGGAACTCCCGGTCCTCCTCGAGCGACCCGTACTCGGCCTCGCGGAGTTCGCGGCGCCAGTCGCCGGTGTTCTCTAGGAACGTCACGAAGTTCGCGATGCCGACGACGTCGACGCCGGCGGCCCACAGCTCGGGGTACTCGGTCAGCGCCGCGAGCACCATGAAGCCGCCGTAGGAGCCGCCCATCGCGACGACGCGGTCGGGGTCGACCTCGGGGTGGTCGTGGAGCCACTCGACGCCCGCCCGGACGTCCGCGACCGAGTCCATTCGCTTCTCCACGTCGTCGAGCGCGGAGTACGCCTTCCCGTACCCGGAGGAGCCGCGCACGTTCGGCTCGAACACGGCGTAGCCGTTGTTCAGCAGGTACTGCTTGACCGAGGCGAAGGAGGGTCGGCGCTGCGACTCGGGGCCGCCGTGGATGTCGACGACCACGGGGTAGCCGTCCTCGGGCGGCTCCGTCTCCGGGACGGAGAAGAACGCGGGGATCTGCCGGCCGTCGAACGTGGGGTAGTGGACCAGCTCCGGCTCGACGAACGTGTCCGGCGGGATGCCGGCGGTCGAGGCCGCGGTCCAGCGCTCCGTCTCGCCCGTCGTCGCGTCGACGACGTACACGTTCGCGTTGTGGGTGCTCCCGGTCGCGGTGATCGCGAAGCGGTCCCCGTCCGGCCCGAAGCTCACGCCGCCGGCGACGCCCTCGGGGAGGTCCGGCGTCGGGTACGGGTCGATCCGGTCCGGCTCCACCAGCTCGCCGACCGCGATCTCGGTGTAGCCGTCGACGTTGCGCGAGTAGACGACGCGCCGGGACTCCTCGTGGACGGCGACGCCGTCGACGTTCCAGCCGTCGTCGCCGCCGGGCTTCGCGGGGGAATCGTCCGCTCCCCCCTCGCGGCCGTCGTCGCCCTCGCCGCCGGCCCCGCTCGCGGGGCCCTCCCCGGACGCGACCACGGAGAACTCGCCGGTCGCGAGGTCGAGCCGCTCCAGGCGCAGGGTGTCGCTGTCGCGGTCGGTGACGAGGTACAGCGACTCGCCGTCGGGACCCCACTCCGGGCTGCCGTAGCGCACGTCGCCCTCGTGGGGCGTGTGATGGGTGAGATTCCCGGTGTCCAGTTCGAGGGTGTACACGTCGTGGTCGAACGAGGAGTGCGCCTCGTGGACGATCAGCCGGTCGTCGCTCGGCGACCACCCCGACACCGAGAGCCAGCCGTCCCCCTCGTGGACGAGCTCGGCGTCGTCGCCGGTCGCGTCCCGGTCCTGTACGTACACGTCGAAGACGGCTTCGTCGCGGCGGTTCGAGGCGAACGCGAAGCAGTCGCCCTCGCCGTCCCAGCCGCCCCAGCGGTGCTTCGCCTCCGGACGGTCGGTGAGGTCGGTGATCTCGCCCGACTCGTAGTTGAGCAGGTACAGCTGGGCGCGCTCGTTGCCGCCCTCGTCCATGCCGAAGACTGCCTCCGCGCGTTCCGGGGAGGAGTCGACGAACGAGACCGCCTCCTCGAAGAACGTGTGCTGTTCGGGCCACCCGAGCGGCTCGTCGAGCGACCACACCTGCCCGGTGCCGGTCGTGTTCAACAGGAAGGAGAGCCGGCCGTCGGGGCCGAGGTCCGCCCCGCCGGCGTTTCGGACGTTGAGGTACCGCTCGATGTCGTACCGGTGCATGGGGTTCGATTCCGGGCGCGGTGTGAAACCGTTTCGGGTGGCGGAACGGGCAGTACTCGGCGTCGACGCGCGGTCTGCCCGCTGCGTCCCGCCCCCGCCCGCCGGATGCCGTGTCTTTTTATCCGCCCCAGCCGTCCGGTCGGCGTATGCGCGTCGCGTTCGTCTCGCTTTTCGCCCCCGGGCACGGCGACACGCCGGCCCGGTCGCGGACGCGACGGATCGCCCGCGGGCTCGCCGAGCGCGGCCACGACGTGGTCTGGCTCTGCGCCCGCTGGTGGGGCGGCGACCACGACGCCTTCTCCGAGGAGGGGATCGCGTATCGGTCGGTGACCGCGGAGCCGTCGCCGTCGGCGTTCGCGGCCCGGCTCCCGCTCGCGCTCCGGCGGGTCGACCCCGACGTGGTCCACGCGGTCAACACCCCGCCGACGCCCGGGATCGCCGCGACCGTCGGGGGCACCCTCTCGCGGACGCCCGTGATCGTCGACTGGTGGCGCGACCACCCCGCCGACTCCCGCCGGCGGTACCGGCTGCTTGCCCGGCGGGCCGACGCCGTCACGACGCCCTCGCGGACGACCAAGACCCGGGTCCGCGAGCACGGCGCCGCCGGCGAGGACGTGCGGGTGATCCCCGAGAGCATCGACTTCGACCTCGTCGAGTCGGCCGGGGTCGACGATCGGTTCGACGCGGTGTACGCCCGGCGGCTGGACCGCCACGCCAACGTCGAGACGTTCCTGCTCGGGCTCGCGGAGCTCCGCGACCGCGACTGGACCGCCGCCGTCGTCGGCGACGGGCCGGAACGCTCACGGATCGAGTCCATGGCGAGCGACCTCCGGATCGACGACCGGGTGTCGTTCCTCGGCGACCTCCCGCTCCGCGAGCGGGTCGAGCTGTTCAAGGGGACCCACGTCGCGGTGGCGACGGCGACGTGGGAGACGTTCGCGACCGACCTGCTGTGGGCGCTGGCGTGCGGCTGCGTCGCCCTCGTCGAGTACCAGGCGGACTCCAGCGCCCACGAGCTCGTGGAGGGCCGCCGGCGCGGGCGGCTCGTCACGAGCCCGGCCGAGCTCGCGGACGAGTTCGTCGCCGTCGGCGACCTCGACCGGAAGGCCGTCGAGCGCGACTTCGCCGACTACGACCACGACGCGGTGCTCGATCGGGTCGTCGACGCGTACCGCGGGCTCTCGGACGAAGAATAACGGAAAACCCGCGGACCGCGCCGGCCGACTACTCCTCGTCGCGGGTGATCGTGCCGCCGTACTTCATGAAGACGAACGCGAGCCCGAGCGTGCTCACCATCGCGACGAACGTGGCGACGCTGAGCGCGCGGGCGCCCTGCGGGACGAACACGGCGTCGGAGCCGCCGCCACCGCCGGTCGACTCGGTCTCGATGTCCTCGCCGACGGCGAGCCCGCCGTGCATGCCCACGTTGGTGTGGGGGACACAGTGGTAGTGGGTGATACCGACGTCCTCCTCGCTCGTCTCGTACTCGTAGGTGTACCCCTCCTCGCCGACCGGGTCGCCGCTGTCGAGGCTGGCCGGGCCCTCGACGTTCTGGACGTTGTGGTCGCCGCCGGCACCGGTCCACTCGAACGTGACCGTCGTCCCCTCGTCGACCCACAGGAGGGTCGGGTCGAAGGCGAGCCCCTGGTCGCCCCCGCCCACCTCGACGGTGACCTCGTCCTCGCCGCGGGCGTCCTCGTACGACCCGACGTTCCCTTCGGCCCCGCTCGGCCAGACCGGCTGCTCTTCCTGTGCCGCCGCGGTCCCGGTCGTCGCCGCCGCCGCTCCCGCGGCGCCGGCCGCGCCGCCGGCGGTCCGGATGAACCCGCGCCGCGAGACGTCGTCCGTGCTCATACACCCGGGTTCGTGACGGCCTGTAGTGAATATGTTGATCCGAGCGCGGCGTCCTGATCGATAGCGGGAGTGAGTATTGCAGATCGGTGGTGGCGAGACGTCATTTAAACGGCCGTGAGCGACGGCGGCGGGTACTTATAAAGAACCGTGCGGTTGGCGCGTGCCTCCGAGTGGCCGCCTCCGGCGGCCGCGAGGAGCGCGCGCGAGGGAGTCGGTCGCCGGAGCGAAGCGGAGGCGACCGACGAGGCTGGGGAGGTGTGAGGCTGCAGTCTGCGGTTGGGTGGGACTCAAAGGGGCAGTCACGAGGGCGGCGCAGGCGTTCACGAGAGCAGAGCTCTCGTGAGCCAATCAGAACGCTTCGCGTTCTGATGACGACGCAAGCACCGCAGGAACGAGCACCGCGAGTGACGAGGAGCGTGGTTCGAAACGGCGGAGCCGTTTCGTCATCACGAGACGCCTTCGGCGTCTCGAACGACAGCGAGCGTGCGCCGCCCTCGCGGCTGGGGCTTTGCAGGTCGTCACCGTAGCATCGTTGATCGCTTATAAATACTCGCCATCAACACCACAATCCGACTTATAAACAATCACTCCACCACCGTACGAGACTCACTCCCGCTCCGGATCAGACCATGTCGCCGCGCACCGACGACCCCTCCTGTTCGGTGCGCTGTCGTTTGAGCACGTCTGCGGCCTCGTTGGCCACGTCCTCGTCGGCGCCGAGCATCCCGAGCGCGGCCGGGAGCGTCGGCATCGCGAGCGAGGCCTCGCGGAGCCGGTCGAACGCCTCCTCGTCGCGGGTGCCGTCGACCCACAGGCAGACGCCGCGGGGGTCGAGCACCTCCTCGTAGGCGTCGCGGGCGAGCGCCCCCTTCAGGCGCTGTCGCACGTTGTCCTCGAAGCTCGCGTTGCAGACTTCGAGGTGGATCGGCTCGTCCGCGGCGACGAGCTCGGCCGCGAGGCACTTCTCGGGCGCGGCGTACCCGTTGTCGCTCGTCCGGACGCGGTCGGGGTGCGCCTCGGCCCACTCGGCGCGCACGGAGGTGCCGACCCCTTTGACGCCGTACTCGGCCGCGAAGTCCGCGGCGGCCTCCGTGTCGCCGCCCATGATCACGTCCTTGGTGATGTACACGTCGAGCCGCTCGACCGGATCGAGCCCGAGCGCCACGTCGCCGAAGGCCCACACCTCGCGGACGGGGACCGGCATGGTCTCGCGTTCGACGCGGTCGACGAGGGTCTCCAGCCGGGCGACGGCCTGCTCGCGGTCCATTGCGAGCCCGTAGGCGGGTCGCGGGCAAACCGGTTTCGCTCGGCGGCGCGGTCGGGGGTGGCCGGCGGTAGCCGAGAGATCAGACCGCGTCGAGCCGCGCGGCGACCGACTCCCAGTGGCTCCCCTTCCAGAACCAGCGCCCGCAGTCGCGACAGCGCCACGCGGGGCGGACGTCGGCGTCGCGCTCGGAGCCGCCGGCCGCCGCCGCCCCCACGTCGTCGGGGACGTACTCCGGGGGGTCCGGGTCGCCCGTACCCGGGTCCGAATCCGGGACGCGCTCGACGGGCCCGTTGCAGGCGCCGCAGCGCGTCGGCTCGTCGGCGAGTTCGACGGGGTACCCGGCGTCGGCGACCTCGCGCAGCTGGTCGAGCACGTCGCGCTCCGCGAGGAGGACGGCGTCGGTCCCGTCGCCGCGCTCGGCGCGCGCCGCGAGCTCGCGGTCACGGGTGATCAGGGTCCGGTCCTCGGCGGCCGCGACCGACAGGAGCCGGTCGTCGTCCTCGATCTCGCGATCGAGCGCGTAGGCGGCGTCGTAGCCGCACATCCGGAGGTAGGTCGCGAGCGTGCCGCACATGACGTCGAGGAGGACGCGCGGGGGCATCAGCCGTCGAGGAACGCCCGGATCCCCTCCGGCGAGCGCGCGTTGAGCACGTCCGCCGTCTCGGCCCAGCCGCGCCGCGCGGTGTGGACCCCGTACCGGGCGTTGTCGAGCTCGCGGGGCGCGTGCGCGTCGGTGTCGACCGCGATCGCGGCGCCCGCGTCGATCGCGGCCCGGACCATGTCGCCGTCGGCGTCGAGCCGGGCCGGGTTCGCGTTCACCTCGATCGCGGTGCCGGCGGCCGCGGCGGCCTCGACGACGGCTTCGATGTCCGGCGCGATCCCCGGCCGGCTGTTGATGATCCGGCCGGTCGGGTGACCCAGGACGTCGACGTGCGGGTGTTCGACCGCCCGGATCAGCCGCTCCGTGGCGGCGTCGGAGTCCTGTCCCAGCGCGGAGTGCGGCGAGGCGACGACGATATCGAGGTCGGCGAGCGTCTCGTCGTCGGTGGTGATCGCCCCCTCGGCGTCGATGTTGGCCTCGACCCCGTGGAGGACCTCGACGTCCGCCGACGCCTCCTCCGCCGCCTCCGCGACCGCCTCGGCCTGCTCCGCGATCTCGGCCTCGTCGAGCCCGGTGTTCCCGAAGATTCCCGGTCCGGCGGCGTGGTCGGTGACCGCGTGCACGTCGTAGCCGCGCTCCGCGGCCGCCTCGATCATCTCCGCGATCGAGAACCCGCCGTCCGACCAGTCGGTGTGGGTGTGGAGGTCGCCGCGGATCTCGTCCGTCTCGACGAGGTCGGGGAGGTCGCCGTCCGCGGCCGCCGCGACCTCGCCGTTGTCCTCGCGGAGCTCGGGCGGGACGGGCTCCATGTCGAGCGCCTCGTAGACGCCGTCCTCGGTCGCGCCCGCGACGCGCTGGCCGACGCGCTGGCCGGCGTCGGGGTCGTCGACGTCGGAGATGTCAAACAGGCCGTACTCGTTGAGCTTCAGGCTGCGATCGATCGCGCGGTTGCGCACCGCGACGTTGTGGGCGCGCGAGCCGGTGAAGTACTGGAGCGCGGCCCCGAACTCGTCGCCGTCGACGACCCGGAGGTCGACCCGGGTGCCGCTCGCGCGGACGCTCGCCTTCCCGGTGCCGGCCTCGATCGTCGCGTCCGCCTCGGGCCAGTCGGTGAACGCCTCGATCACGGGCTCGCGGGCGTCGCTGGCGACGAGGAGGTCGATGTCGCCGATGGTGTCCTTCCAGCGCCGGATCGAGCCGCACACCGCGGCCGACGCGACGGCGTCGAGGCCGTCGAGGTACGACAGCGCGGCGTCCGCGACGGGGCGGGCGTCGCCGAGGCGGGTGCGCTTCCGGGCCTCGCGCGCGAACGGGATGTTGTCGAGGATGTTCTCCTCGGTCTTCGCGCCGAAGCCGGAGACCTCGCGGATCTCGCCCGCCTCGGCTGCTTCCTCCAGTTCGTCGAGTGTGGTAACCCCCAGCGCCTCGTAGAGGCTCCCGACCGTCTTCGGGCCGACGCCCTCGACCGCGGTCAGCGCCTCGATGTCGGCCGGCAGCTCCGAGCGGAGCGCTTCCAGCTCCTCGATCGCGCCGGTCTCGAAGTACTCGACGATCTTCGCGGCGATCGCGTCGCCGACGCGGTCGATCTCGGCGACCGCCTCCTCGCCCTCCCCCGCGAGGTTCTCGATCGGCGCGGTGTGCTCGCGGACGTTCTCCGCGGCGCGGCGGTAGGCGGTCGGCTTGTACTCGACGCCCGTCGCTTCGAGCCGGTCGGCGAACTCCTCTAAGAGGCCGGCGACCTCGTCGTTACGGCTCATTGCGTGTGGGTTCGAGCGGGCGGTACTAAAAACCGAAAGCGAACGAGACGAAGCGGTTGGCCGTTTCTGGGCGGTTGACCGGGGATGGGAGGGAGAACACCACCGAAGTCCCAGCTGCTCGGCTGTACGACGACGTAGTTGCTTATAAATCACAGATCGACGCGGACGAGACCTCCAAAGCCCCAGCCGTGAGGCCGGCGCACTCTCGCTGCGCTCCTCACTCGGTCGCTCACTTCGTTCGCTCTCTCGTTGCGGTGCTTGCGTCGCCTGCGCCGGCCTCGCGGCTGCCCCTTTGAGTCCCACCCGACCGCACAGCACTGCGCCTCACACCTCCCCAGCCTCGTCGGCCGGCGCTTATAAGCGCCGGCCGACTCCCTCGCGCGTGCTCCTCGCGGCCGCCTTCGGCGGCACGCTCGGAGGCACGCGCCACTGCAGTGTGGTTTATATCGAGTCGCAGTCGCCTCGTCTCGTCTCGAAGCGATCGACGGACAAGACACTTGTCGGAGCTCACTGATCCCCCGCGTATGCCCTCCCCGCTCGCCCTCCCCGCCAGACTCGTCGGTGGCCTCCTCGATCGCTCCCGCGCCGGCTTCCGTCGGCTCGATACGGGCGGGCACGCGCTCACCGTCGGCGTCGTCGTCCTCGTCACGGTCGCGACGGCCGTCGGCGTCGTCGCGCTCGGCGCCGCCTTCGACGCGACGATCGACCGCGAGGTGACGGTCGACAACCCCGACCGCCCGCCGGAGACGACCTGCGAGGCGTTCGGCGAGGACGACGGCTCGCTCGTCGCCGAGCGGTGCGACGAGCCGGAGCGGGTCGACGTCGACGTCGGCGAGGAGCTTCGGAGTGCGGCGGACGGCTACGTCGGCTACGCGCTGATCGGCGTGCCGATCTGGTGGGCGGTCTTCGCGCTCGCGCTCCACGGCGGGGCGCGCCTCGCGGGGGGATCGGGGTCGGTCGGCGACTCGTTCGCCATCGCTGCGTGGGCGATCGCCGCGGAACTGGCCCGGCTGGTCGCCGGCCTCGCCGCGATCTGGTACGGGCTCGCGACGACGACGGTTCAGGGGACAACGATGGAGGCGATCGCGAACGAGCTCGTCGCGGCGATCTCGGCGATGCAGGGGCCGCTCCTGGCCGCCTCCGCGGTCGTGATCGCGGTCCAGTGGGTCGTGGTCGTCGGCGGGCTGGAGGCGTACCACGACCTCGATCGGGGGGTCGCCGGTGCGGTCGCGGGCGGCTTCGCGGTGCTCGGGTTCCTGATCGCGGCAGTGTGACCGAGGTCGTTGAGGCGTGGCGCGCCGTCCTCAGACGACCGGCCAGAATCCGGCCGCCATGAGGTACCCCGCCACCGCGGTGACGACACCCACGATCGCCGTGAACGACCCGACGGGGGCCGTGATTCCGTCTCGCTCTAAGCCGAGCAACACGAAGAAGGCCGCCCAGAGCGCGGCCCAGAGCCACCACAGCCCGGCGAGTCCGACATCGCCCGATTGGAACACGAGGAATCCGGTCGGAATCGCTGTGCAGGCGACGAACCCGCAGTAGAACCCGAATGACCGCTGGTCTTCGACACCGCGGCTAGCGTTCGCCCCGATCCACAAGTACGTGAACGAAAACAGGAGCGTCCCCGCCGCGTCGAACGCCGTCCCGTTGGTCGCGTCGCCGCCGAAGGCCCACCAGAGGACGATGAGAAACGTGATTCCGCCGGTGAGGAAGTTGAACACCGCGACATCTTCGTCCGCCCCGGTTCCGCGAAGCCACAGCCCGTTGACGAACAGGACGCCGCCCACGAACAGCAAACCCATCCCGAGAGTCGTTATTACTGACATCGACTGGCACCCGAACCGTGACCGTCGTATCTATCTATCTGACAAATCATCGTAGTGCGGAATCTATACCATTTCGTATATATCTTCCCCGAATATCCACTTATATAGGATCAACGTGACCTGTTTGCTAAGTAGTGGTGAGATAATTAAGACAATATCAGGTATTCTCATCGGATGGAACTCCCTGAAATGATAATAGGACAACAGCTTTATGCCGAATGTGAGTGATCATACCTCGCATGCCCGAAGTGAAATTCGAGGTCGATGTCGATAACCCGCCGGACGAACAGCCCGGAGCGAATCCGTTCAACCGGTGGCATCCGGACATCCCGGCGGCCGTCGAAGTCGACCCCGGAGAGACGATCCGCCTGGAAGCCCTCGACTGGACGGGCGGACAGATCGGCGACAACGACGATCCGAACGACATCCGCGACGTCGACCTGAATCAGGTCCACTACCTGGCCGGTCCCGTCCGCGTGAACGGCGCGAAGCCCGGAGACCTCCTGAAGGTGGAGTTCCACGACATGGGACCGCTCAACGACCGGTCCGAGTTCGGGTTCACCGGGACGTTCTCCCAGCAGAACGGGGGCGGATTCCTGACCGATCACTTCTCCGACGCGGCGAAGTCGATCTGGGACATCGACGGCTACACCGTCTCCTCCCGCCACGTTCCGGACGTGCGGTACGAAGGGAAGATCCATCCGGGGCTCGCGGGCTGTCTCCCGAGCCAGGAGCTCCTCGAGGAGTGGAACGAACGCGAGCAGGAGCTCATCGACCGATACGAGGAAGACCCGGACTCCGTACCGAACCACCCGACCGGAGAGGAGGAACCGGGAGTCGCGAACCCGCCGACACCGGACGGGGCGCAGATGGGCGAGATGGACTCCGAGGAGGCGGAGGCGGCGGCCGAGGAGGCGGCCCGAACCGTCCCGCCGCGCGAACACGGCGGCAACCACGACATCAAGGACCTCTCGATCGGCTCGACGGTGTACTTCCCCGTCTACGTCGAGGGGGGAATGTTCGCGGTCGGCGACTTCCACGCTTCGCAGGGCGACGGGGAGATCACGTTCTGCGGCGCCATCGAGATGGCGGGCTACGTCGACGCCGAGTTCGACATCGTCGAGAACGGCATGGAGGAGTACGGCGTCGATCACCCGATCTTCGAGCCGGGCCACCGCGGTCCCAACTTCGAGGACTACGTCACGTTCTGCGGCTACTCGGTGACGGAGGACGGCGAGCAGCGCTACATCGACTCGCACGTCGCGTACCGTCGGGCGTGTCTCCAGGCCATCGACTACCTGAAGAAGTTCGGGTACACCGGACAGCAGGCCCTGCACATCCTCGGCACGGTCCCGGCGGAGGGCCGGCAGAGCGGCGTCGTCGACGTGCCGAACGCCTGCTCGACGCTCGCGCTGCCGACCGGCGTCTTCGAGTTCGACATCACTCCGGGCAACCTCGACAACCGCGCCGACCGCGGCGACCTCGTCGTGACCGACGATCCGCTCTGAGCGTGTACCGCTCGACCGGCGGACCGTCTCCGACCGACCCGTTATTCGTTCTCCGAATCCATGAGTCCACCCGCACACACAAGCGACACGGACCGCACCGACCCCGGAACCGACACGATCGCTCCCGGCGTGGCGGTCGCCGAGACCGTCCGCTCCACGCTCGGCCCGAACGGACGAGACAAGATGATCGTCGGCCGCGACGGGACGGTGATCGTCACCAACACGGGGTCGAGCATCCTCGATCGGCTCGAGGTCGACGACCCGATCGGGCGGGTCGTCGTCGGCGCGGCCGAGGCCCAGGACCGGCGCGTCGGCGACGGGACGACCACCCAGGTCCTCCTCGTCGGCGAGCTCCTCTCGACGGCGCGGTCGCTCTTCGATCGCGGTGTCCACCCGACCGCCGTCGCGGCGGGCTACAAACGAGCGGCCGGACACGCCCGCGAGCGGCTTGAGGAGTACGCGGTACCGCTGGACCGGGGCGACGAGGGACCGCTGCGGCGGGTGGCGATGACCGCGGTCACCGGCCGCTGGGACGAGGCCGCCGCCCGACAGTTCGCCGAGTACACCCTCTCCGCGCTCCGCGCAGTCGACTTCGACGTGTCGCGGCTCACGCTCCACGACGCCCCCGGAGGGGACCTGTTCGACTCGTCGCTGATCGACGGGATCGCCGTCGACATGGACGCGTCCTCGACGGCCGTGGACGGGATCGACGCCGGGACGCCGCGGTCGTACACTGCCCCCGCGATCGCGGCGGTCGACGCCGAGATCACTCCCGACGCGGCGGACGCGTCTGGCACGCTCTCGCTGGACGACCCTGACGACCTCGCGGAGATGCGGGCGTACGCGCGCGACTCGCGGGCGGCGCTGGTCGAGTCCGTCGCGGAGGCGGGCACGGACGTGCTGTTCTGTCAGAAGTCGATCGACGACGCGGTCCGGACGGCGCTCTCGCGCCGGGGCGTGCTCGCGGTCGAGCGCACCCGACAGGACGAGTTCGACGCGATCGTCCGCGCGACGGGGGCGTCCCGGGTGATGGACGCCGGCGCGCTCGACGCCGACGCGCTCGGGCGAGGGGGCGCGGTCGAGCGGCGGTCGGTCGGCCGATCCTCGCTGCTGGTCGTCACCGACTGCCCCGAAGAGACCCACGCCTCGCTGGTCCTCCGCGGGGGAACGCCGCACGTCGCCGCGGAGACGCGCCGGATCGTCACGGACTGCGTCGACGTCGTCCGGCAGGCCCGCCGGGACGGCGCCGTGGTCCCGGGCGGCGGCGCGTCCTGGCTGGCGCTCGCGAGGGACGTCTCCGCGCGCGCCGACGCGCTCGACGGACGCGAGCAGCTCGCGGCCGAGGGGTTCGCGGAGTCGCTCGAGGCGGTTCCGCGAGTGCTCGCCGAGAACGCCGGCCTCGATCCGATCGACGCGCTCGCCGAACTCCGGTCGCGCCACCACGACGGCGATCGGGCGGTCGGCGTCGACGCCGGCGGCTCCCTCCGGGACATGCGCGCCGCCGGCGTCCTCGAACCGGTAACGGTGGTCGACGCCTGTCTCGCGAACGCGCTGGAGACGACCGCCCGCATCCTACGGATCGACGAGGTTCTCCCGGCGGAATCGGCGGCAGACGGCGCGTCCGAGGGGCACGCACACGGCGGACCGACCGGGACCGGCGGGCACGGGAGCCAGACGGGGAATCACGGGGGCCATGCAGCCGACCACGGCGGCGGATATCCGTGGGCACTCAGCCACTGAGGGCACCCGGAACACCGATCGGGGCGAAACCCCGCCCTGCGTGCGAACCGGAAGCACCGCGCCGCCCGCACGCGGCGGTCGGGGCAGACCGTCGTGATTTAAGCCGACCGCCCCCCGGCCTTTCAGACATGATCCTCTCGGACGCGGACATCCTCGACCGGCTCGCGGACGGGGACCTGGTGGTCGAGCCGCTCGACGACGTCGACCAGCAGGTCCAGCCCGCGAGCGTCGACCTGCGGCTCGGCGAGCGGTTCCTGGAGTTCCAGCGCACGAACATCCCCTGCATCCACCCGACCGAGGCCGACGAGGTCGGCGAGTACGTCACGGAGACGACCGTTCCCGAGGGCGAGGAGTTCATCCTCCATCCCGGCGACTTCGTGCTCGGGACCACGACCGAGCGCGTCGAGATCCCGCCGGACCTGCTCGCGACGGTGCAGGGCCGGTCGTCGCTCGGACGGCTCGCGATCGTCATCCACGCCACCGCGGGGATCGTCGATCCGGGGTACAAAGGGCAGATCACGCTCGAACTGTCGAACCTCGGCACCGCGCCCGTCGCGCTCACGCCCGGGATGCGCGTCTCGCAGCTTATCTTCACGGAGCTCAAGTCGCCCGCGAACCGGCCCTACGGGGTCGAGCGCGGCTCGAAGTACCAGGACCAGGACGGCCCGCAGGCCTCCCGGATCGGCTCCGATCCGGAGTTCGACGCGGCCGGCGCGAAGGGGGACGAGACGAAGGGAGACGCGGCCGGCGCGAAGGGGGACGACGCATGAAGTTCATCGAGGAGGTCGTCGTCGACGAGTTCCTCCCGACGGTGCGCTCGATGCTGGCGGAGGACCTCCGCGACCGCGGGTTCACCCAGCGCGAGGTCGCCGACGCGCTCGGCATCTCCCAGTCGGCCGTCTCGAAGTACGCCCACGGCGACGTGGCCCGCCACGACCGGATCGTCGCCGACGAGCGCGTCCGCGAGCTCGTCGAGCGCGTGGGCGAGGGGCTCGCGGCGGGGGAGATGACCCCGGTCGCGGCGCTCGTCGAGATCGAGGTGCTGATCCGGCGGCTGGAGGAGGGAGACCTCCTCGCGGACCTCCACGAGGAGGCGATGCCCGCGCTCGCCGACGCGGAGGTGGAGTTCTCGGTCCACGACCCCGACAGCGGGCTCCGCGAGCGCGAGCGCGTCCTCTCCTCGGTCCGGCGCGGGCTCCGCACCCTGACGAACGCCTCCGGCTTCGCCGGGCTCATCCCGAACGTCGGCGCCAACGTCGCCGAGTGCCTCGACGGCGCGCGGACGATCGACGACGTGGCGGCCGTGCCCGGGCGCCTCGTCGACGTGAAGGGGCAGGCGATGGTCCCGGGCGAGCCCGAGTTCGGCGTGAGCGAGCACGTCGCGACGGTCCTGCTCGCCGCGCGCGAGGCCGGCGCGACCGCTCGCGGCGCCGTGAACATCCGGTACGATCCCGACACCGTCGCGGCGCTCGCGGAGTCGCATCCGACCGTGGAGTTCGACCCCGAGGCCCCGACCCGCGAGGCGGTCGCCGACGCGGTCTCCGAGGCGGGCGCGGCCGACCTCCGGGACGCGGAGCGCTCGGGCGACGACGCCGACGGGACCCTCGTGCTCTACCAGACGGGCGCGGTCGGCGTCGAGCCGATCGTCTACGTGCTCGCGCCCACCGCGGCCGACGCGGCGCGGGTCGTCCGAGCGATCGTGTGAGAGACGCGCCGGAGCGACGCGCTTCCCTTCCGCCCGCGGTCCGTGGCGGACCTTCATTATCGTGCCCGTCCAATCGCGCGTATGACTGGTCCCGACGCGGTTCGGATGGGAGACGACGAGCGCGACGAGTTCCTCGGGCGGTCGGGAACGGGAGTGCTCTCCCTGTCGACGGGCGCCGACGACTCACCGCACTCGGTCCCGGTTTCGTACGGGTACGACCCGGTCGAGGCGGTGTTTTACTTCCGACTCGCCGTCGGAGCCGGCAGCGAGAAGGCGGACCCCACGGATCGCGGCGTCACGTTCGTCACCTACGGGGAACGCGACGGCCGGTGGATGAGCGTTGTGGGGAGCGGTCGGCTGGTGTCGACGACGGACGAGTCCATCTCCGCGGAGTCGCTCGCGGGGCTCGAACGGACGGGACGGATACCGATAGTCGACGTCTTCGGCGAGCCGACGAGCCAGGTGGAGTTCGAGCTCTACCGGCTCGATCCGGACCGGATCACCGGTCGCGTCGAACGACCGATGGACCCCTGAGGGGCGCCTCGGCACCGTCGCCGAGGAGTCGCGTAGAAGACCGCGTCGCTGATCGGCGGCGGTTTCCCGCAGGCCCGGCCGACCCGTCTCGATCCGGCCCGTCTCGATCCGGCCCGTCTCGATCCGGCCCGTCTCGATCCGGCCCGTCTCGATCTCACCCGGAAATCAGGGGGCTTTAGACCCGATCGACCGACACACGACATACACACACATGAGCCACGACGACTTCCCCACCGACGATCCGGCGGTGGTGACCTGTGGACTGCCGTACGCCAACGGCGACCTCCACATCGGTCACCTCCGCACCTACGTCGGCGGCGACGTGTACCGGCGCGCGCTCGAACGACTCGGTCAGGAGACCGCGTTCGTCTCCGGCTCGGACATGCACGGCACCCCCGTCGCGGTCAACGCCGAGCAGGAGGGGGTCTCCCCCGAAGAGTTCGCGCTCGACTGGCACGAGCGGTACGCCGCGACGTTCCCGAAGTTCAACGTCGAGTTCGACAACTACGGGCACACTCACGACGAGACGAACACGGAGCTCACTCAGGAGCTGGTGCGCGACCTCGACGAGGCCGGCCACCTCTACGAGAAGGAGATCATGGTCGCGTACGACCCCGTCGACGACCAGTACCTGCCGGACCGGTACGTCGAGGGGACCTGCCCGTACTGCGGCGCGCACGCCCGCGGCGACGAGTGCGACGAGGGGTGTCAGCGCCACCTCGAACCCGGCGAGGTCGAGGACCCCGAGTCGACGATCACGGGCAACCCCGCGGAGTACCGCGAGCGCACCCACAAGTTCTTCGAGGTCTCGGCGTTCGCCGAGTACCTCTCCGACTTCCTCGACCGGCTGGAGGGGACCTCGAACGCCCGGAACCAGCCCCGCGAGTGGATCGAGCAGGGGCTCCAGGACTGGTGTATCACGCGGGACATGGACTGGGGCGTGGAGTACCCCGGCGAGAACCCGCAGGACCTCGTCTTATACGTCTGGGTCGACGCGCCGATCGAGTACATCGCCTCGACGAAGCAGTACTCCGAGCGCGTCGGCGCCGAGGCGTTCGACTGGGAGGCCGCGTGGAAGGAGGGCGCGAGCGACGCCCACCCCGAGGGCGGCGAGATCGTCCACGTGATCGGCCGCGACATCATCCAGCACCACACGATCTTCTGGCCCGCAATGTTAGAGGCGACCGGCCACGCCGAGCCCCGCGCCGTGATGGCGAGCGGCTTCGTCACCCTCGGCGGCAAGGGGTTCTCGACGAGCCGCGACCGCGCGGTCTGGGCCGACGAGTACCTCGACGAGGGGTTCCACCCGGACCCGCTGCGCTACTACCTCGCGACCAACGGCGGGTTCCAGCAGGACGTGGACTTCTCGTGGGAGAAGTTCCGCGACCGCGTCAACACCGAACTGGTGGGGACCGTCGGGAACTTCCTCTACCGATCCCTCCTCTTCGCCCACCGAAACTACGACGACGCGCCGATCTCGGACGCGACGAGCGAGGAGGTCGACGAGCGGATCGAGGAGGCGATCGCCGACTTCGAGGCCGCCGTCAACGACTACTCCGTGCGCGCGGTCGGCGACGCTGTCACCGACCTCGCCCGGTTCGGCAACGAGTACATCCAGCGGAGCGAGCCGTGGAACCTGGTGGACGACGACCCCGAGGAGGCCGAACAGGTCATCCACGACTGCGTCGCGATCGCGAAGGCGATCGCGGTCCTGTTCGAGCCGATCGCGCCCGAGAAGGCCGAGCGCCTCTGGGACCAGCTCGGCGAGGACGGTTCGGTCCACGAGGCCACCGTCGAGGCGGCCCGCGAGGGCCCCGACGGCGACCTCGCGGAGCCGACGGAGCTGTTCGAGCAGATCGAAGACGAGCGCGTCGAGGCGCTCAACGAGAAGCTCGAAGCGCGCGTCGCCGACGCGGAGGCCGACGGCGAGAGCAGTGAGGACGGCGGTGAGAGCGGTGAGAATGGCGACGAGAGCGACGACACCGAGGACACCGCGGACGACACCGACACCGACACCGACGACATGACCGACATCGAACCCCTCAGCGACGACCGAATCAGCTTCGACGACTTCCAGGAACTGGACATCCGGATCGGCCGGATCGAGGAGGCGGAGGGCATCGAGGGCGCCGACGACCTCCTGAAGCTCGGCGTCGACCTCGGCGCCGAGACCCGGACGATCGTCGCGGGGCTCAAGCAGCTCCACGATGTCGACGAGCTGCCCGGCACGAAGGTCGTCGTGCTCGCGAACATGGAGAAGGCCGAGCTGTTCGGCGTCGAGTCGAACGGGATGGTGCTGGCCGCCGGCGAGGAGGCCGACCTCCTCACGACCTACGAGGACGCCGGGCCGGGCACGAAGGTGAAGTGAGGCCGTAGTCGTCGCCGACTCCGCACCTCTCAGGCGTCGAGCACTTCGATCAGGTTCCCCTCCGGGTCCCTGACGAACAGGATCGTCGTCCCGCTCTCGGTGGTCCGCGGCGGGCTCAGCGTCTCCACCTCGTCGTCGAGGCCGTCGTAGAACGCCTCGACATCGTCGACCGACAGCCCGAGGTGCGTCGCGCCGGCGCGGTTCAGTTCCGGGTCGGCGTCCCCGTCGCCCGCGGGGTCGTATTCGACGAGCTCGACGCGGACGCCGTCGGCGTCGAGGTGCGCGAACGCGGCCGACGTGCCCTCGACGGCGACCGCTTCGGCGAAGGCCTCGCCGCCGACGGCAAACTCCGAGAGGAGGTCGAGGTCGAACGTCTCGGTGTAGAAGTCGACGGCGCGGTCGAGGTCGGCGACGGTGATCCCGACGTGGTGCGCGGTTGGGTCGGACACGCTCGGTGGATCGGCGGTCGGCGAGAAAACGGTGTCGACCCCGTACGTGAAGCGTACCCGCGTGGTCGATGGCCCGGCAGGGAACACCTCCAAAGCCCCAGCCGCGAGGACTCGATGCGCTCGTTGCGGTCCTCTGTCGGTCGCTAGCGCTCCCTCCCTGCGGTCCTTACGTCGCGCGTCTTCGTCCTCGCGACTGTCCCTTTGAGTCCCACCCGTACCGCACCGCGCCTCACACCTCCCCAGCCTCGTCGCTGGCGCCTTATAAGGCGCCAGCGACTCCCTCGCGCGTGCGAGTCGCGCCCTCCGGGCGCTCCTCGGCACGCGCCACCGCAGTGGTTTATAAAGAGCCCCCCGTCGCCGTCCCCTCGCCGATCGACGACCGGCACCATTCGGGCGGTTCCGTCCGTTTATACGCGTCACCGCGGAACCCATGGTCGATGAACCTCGGCCGGGCCCAGGAGTACGACGTGCTCGTGCTCACGGCCCTGATCTGGTTCCTCGGGAAGTTCGTCCGGTACGCGTTCCCGCCGCTGTTCGAGCCCCTGCAGGCGAGCTACGGGGTGAGCAACGCCGCGGTCGGCGCGGCCTTTTCGGGCTTCATGGCCGTCTACGCCCTCCTCCAGTTCCCGAGCGGGGCGATCGCCGACCGGGTCGGCGCGGTTCGGGTGATCGCGGCGGGGGCGGCCGTGGCGGGCGTCGGCGCCCTCTCGCTGGTCGTCGACACCCCCTTCGCGGTGCTGGCGGGGGTGATGCTCGTGATCGGCGCGGGGACGGGCGCGCACAAGACGGTCGCGGTGCGGCTGCTCTCGCGGGTGTACCCGGTCCGGACCGGGCGCGCGCTCGGTGCCCACGACACCCTCGGCGCGCTGGGCGGGGTGGCCGCGCCGGCGGCGGTCACCCTCTTCGTCGCCGCGCCGCCCGCCCTCGCCGCGCTCCTCGCGCGGCTCCCGGGCGCGGCGTGGCGCGGCCTGTTCGTCGTCACGGGCGCCGCGGCGCTCGCGCTGGCGGCGGCGTTCTCGCTCCGCGTCCCGGAGCGACTCCCGGCCGACGCCGACCGCGGCCCGGAGCGCGACGGCCCGACGCCGGACGCGCGCGACTACCTCGCGCTGTTCGAGGACCGGCGGCTCGGTGCGTTCGTGTTCGCGACGGTCGCCGGCTCGTTCGCGTACAACGGGGCCGTCGCCTTCCTCCCGCTGTACCTCTCGCGGGCCGGCGGGCTGTCGAGCGCGACCGCGAACCTGCTGTACTCCGCGCTGTTCGCGGTCACCTTCGTCCAGCTCGTCTCCGGGGACCTCTCCGACCGCCTCGGCCGGTTCCCCGTGATGGTCGCCGCGCTCGCGCTGGCGGCGTCGTCGCTCGTCGGCGTCGTCGCCTTCGCGGCGGCGGGACCGGTCGCCCTCGGGGGACTCGTCGTCGCGTTCGGGCTCGGCTCGCACGGGTTCCGCCCGGTCCGGGGCGCGTACCTGATCGAGGCGCTCCCCGACCGGCTGGCCGGCGGCGGGCTCGGCGTGGTCCGCACCCTGCTGATGGCGGCCGGCGCGCTCGCCCCCGCGACCGTGGGCGCCGTCGCCGACGCGTCCGGCTTCCGGCCCGCGTTCGGCCTGCTCGCCGGAGCCCTGGCGCTTGCGGCGGGTGTGACCGCGGGGCTGTGGGTCACCGAGTAGGGCGGAGCGACCGACTCGCAGTCAGCCGAAACGCCGACCGAAACGACCATTCCCCGCCCGCGTGACCCTCGGGTATGCACGTCGTCGTCAACGCGGCCCAGAGCGTCGACGGGAAGCTCGCGACCCGACGCCGGGAGCAGCTCCGGATATCCGGCCCGGAGGACTTCGACCGGGTCGACCGCGTCAGGGCGGCCGCGGACGCGGTATTGGTCGGGGTCGGGACCGTCCTCGCGGACGACCCGCACCTCACGCTCGACGAGGAGGACCGCCGCGTCGAGCGCCTCCGAAACGGCCGCCCCGGCAACCCCGCCCGCGTCGTCGTCGACTCGACCGGGCGGACGCCGACCGACGCCCGGATCCTCGACGACGCGGCGACGACCTACCTGCTCGTCTCCCCGGCGACCCCCCAGGAGCGACGCGAGGCGCTCGATGCCGCCGGCGCCGAGGTCGTGGTGGTCGAGGGCGGAGCCGACGAATCCGACGGTGAAGCGGACCACGTCGACCTCGCCGCGGGGATCGACGCGCTGGCGGAGCGCGGGATCGACCGGCTGATGGTCGAGGGCGGCGGCGAGGTGATCTACTCGTGTTTCGAGGCCGGCGTCGTCGACGAGCTCCACGCCTACGTGGGGTCGATGGTGATCGGCGGCCGGGACGCGCCGACCCTCGCCGACGGCGAGGGGTTCACCGAGTCGTTTCCGCGGCTCGATCTGGTCGACACCGAGCGGCTCGACGACGGGATCGTGCTCTCGTACGAGGTCGGGGACGGCTGATACGGAGCGATAGGTGTGTGATCGTTAATCACGGATCCGGGAGTAGACGGTCCGTGCTACCGTCTTACACTCGATTCACCGAAGTCTTTATATGTCGGCCCGTGGTAGGATCTGGTACCAGAACGCCTCCGGCGCTGGTGGGATCGCACGCTGAAATGAACGGGAGCTCTTGTGAACGGCTCGACGCACGACGGCGAGCGCTCGCCATCCCCGGAGCGGTGATGGAGAGATAAAAAATGGTAACGAAAGAAGAAGTCATCGAACAGTACGATATCGAGGCGATGGACGAGGCGGACAACGTGGACCTTTCTGAGGACGACCTTGAGAACGGGTCGAAGGGTCAGCTCATCAAACGCGCCGGTCAGCTGCGAGACCGACGCAACGAGCTGAACCAGATGGCCTCCGAGCGCGCCTCCAAGCGCGACGACCTCAACGCGAAGACGCGCGAGAAGGTCGACGAGGCCCAGGAACACCGCGAGAAGCGCGACGAGCTCAACGAGCAGGTCCAGGAGCACAAGGACAAGCGCAACGAGCTCAACGCCGAGGCCAACGAGCTGTTCGACGAGGTCGAGGAGCTCAAATCGGACATGGAGCTCGGCTCCGGCAAGTCCATCGAGGAGCTCAAAGAGGAGATCGAGGACCTCGAGTTCCGTCAGCAGACGGAGGTCCTCGACGCCGAGGACGAGCGCGAGCTCATCGAGAAGATCGACGAGAAGCGCGAGAAGCTCGCCGAGAAGAAGGAGAAGGTCGACGACACCAGCGAGCTCGACGAGCTCGTCGAGGAGGCCGAGGAGGTCCGCTCCGAGGCGTCCCAGCACCACCAGAAGGTGACGGAGCTCGCCGACAAGGCCCAGGAGCACCACAACCAGATGATCGAGGCCTACCGCGAGGCCGACGACATCCGGGACGAGGCCGACGAGATGCACGAGCTGTTCGTCGAGGCCCAGGAGGCCGCCGACCAGCACCACGAGGACTTCGTGCGCGTCCAGAAGCGCCTGCGCGAGCTCGACAAGGAAGAGGAGGAGGAGCGCAAGGACGAGCGCGCCGAGAAGCGCGAGGAGGAGAAGGAAGAGGCCGAGGAGATCTACCAGAAGTTCAAGG
Source organism: Halorubrum salipaludis (assembly GCF_002286985.1). Taxonomy (GTDB): domain Archaea; phylum Halobacteriota; class Halobacteria; order Halobacteriales; family Haloferacaceae; genus Halorubrum; species Halorubrum salipaludis. Next base: position 69,914 of record NZ_NSKC01000003.1, read on the forward strand.
AGGGCGAGACGCTCGACACCGAGGACCTGATGAAGCTGCAGAAGACCGGCCTGCTGTAGTTCGGTCCAATCGATTTTCTGCGGTTCTTTCGAGAGGCCCCCAGCGACCGGCTCGCGGAAGAGCGGTCGGCTCAGGGCCCGCGGGTGCCCTTCGACGAACCGGACTCCGGCGAGGTCGTCGCGCTCGGTCGGGCTCGAGGAGGTCAGGTTCGAGGAGGTCGGGTTCGAGGAGGCCCGCTTCGAACGACCTCAGCCCGCCCGGACCGGTTTCTCACCCGAAGAAGCGCTCGTAAGCGGAGTCGAAGTCGGCGTCGGATTCGGTCGCGTCCTCCCACGCGGCGAGGCCGCGCTCCGTGGCCGTCCCGTCGATGGTGTTGTCGAGGACGAGCGCGACGAGTCCCCCGACGGCCATCCCCGTCGTTCCGATGACGTAGACGGTGTTCGCGACGACGTCGGCCCCGAGGAGGGGGCCGACGAGGAAGCTTTCGGCCAGTCCCTGTTGTAAGGCGTTCGCGCTCCCGACGCTCCGCATGTACTCCGGAACGGCCAGTCCGGAGAAGAGCGAGATGCCGATGATGAAGATGTTCCGCGACGAGTCGAGGTCGACGTATTTGAGGTTCGAGACGCCGACGCCGATGATCTGACCGAACATCGCGACGTAGAGGCCGCCGATGATCGGGCCGGGGATCGTGGCGACGAGCTGGCCGAAGTAGCCGACGAAGCCGACGAGTATCATGAGCGCGGCACCGATCTGGACGACGTAGCGCGAGGCCACGCCGGTGAGGCCGATGGCGCCGATGTTCTCCGAGTAGGAGGTCGACCCGCCGGTGCCCATCAGCCCGGAGAAGACGTTCATGAGTCCCTCCATGCCGATGCCGTGACTCATGCGCTCGCTGCTTGGCGCCCCCATCCCGGAGAGGCGGGCGACGGCGTGGTAATCGCCGATGGACTCGACGATCGAGGCGGCGACGCCGGCGAGCATCCCGATGACGAACGCCGGCGTCACGGTCGGGACGCCCCACTGGAGCGGATAGATGGGGTAGACCGGGTCGGCCGCGGCGACGCTCGCCAGGTCGATGTAGCCGGGCGCGTCGGGTGCGAAGACCCCGAGCGCCGAGAGGGCCGCGGCGATCGCCCACGCGACGACGATACCGAGCAGGACCGGGAACAGTCGGAAGATCGTGTGCGCGTCGCCGAGGTACTGCGAGAACCACACGATGGCGACCAGCGTCAGCCCGAGGAGCCACCAGTTCTGATCCGCCGTCGCGATGTCGGGGGAGTTGAACAGCGACAGTCCGATGAGCGCGATGACCGGCGCGATGACGACCGGTGAGAGGTACCTTCGCAGCCGGCCGACGAGTCCCAGATAGCCGATCGCGACCTCGGCGAGCGCGGCGACGATGATCGCGCCTTGGAGCTGGAGGAGCGCCGCCCGCCAAGCAACGATCCCCTCCGGCGGGTTCGCCGTCACGACGCCGATGACCGCCAGTGCGGGCGCGAGCATCGAGAACGGCGCCCCCTGCACGATCGGGTAGCGATTGCCGAACGTCGTCTGCGCGAGGGTCGCGATTCCCGACACGACGAAGAACGTGCCGACGAAGCGGGGAATGACCGCGTCCGGCATCCCCATCGCGCCGGCGAGGATGAGGGGGACGGCGATGTTCGCGCCCACCATCGTGAGGTAGTGCTGGGCGCCCAGGAGGAGCGACTTCCCGAGCGGGGGTTTATCGTTGATACCGTACTCGACGAACGCGTTCTCGTCCTCGCTCTCTGCCATCCTTGTGAGTCGGTCAGTACAGGGCTACAAAAACTCCGCTATGGAGCGCGGAGCGCCACCGGCCGCGTCGCGCTGGGTCGCCGCCGCGACGAGGCGGGTCTGCGACGCCGCCCGCGACGAGGCGCGCGCCGTCGACAGCTTATAAACGGCCACGCGCGTAATCGGAGGCATGGAAGGCAACCCCCGCTCGAACGGGAAGCGTCTCTTCGCGGCCGCCGTGGTGGGCGCGACCGCGACGATGGCCGGCAAGCGGCTCATCGCTCGACTCACCCGCGGTCGATTCGGCGACGCGGAGGAGTACAACGCGGCGAAGGTGAGGGTCTCGGGACCGATCACCCGCGACGCTGGCCGCCCGTCCCCCCTCTCGGGACCGGGCGGGACGACCGCGGACGACGTGGTCGAACAGATCGAGGCGGCCGACGAGGACGAGGACGTGGAGGCGCTCGTCGTCGAGCTCAACACCCCGGGCGGCGAGGTGCTCCCGAGCGACGACATCCGGCGCGCGGCGGCCGACTTCGACGGCCCCACGCTGGCGTACGCCACCGACACCTGCGCGTCCGGCGGCTACTGGATCGCGAGCGGCTGCGACGAGCTGTGGGCGCGCGACGCGAGCCTCGTCGGCTCGATCGGCGTCGTCGGCTCCCGGCCGAACGCGGCCGGGCTCGCCGACAAGCTCGGCATCTCCTACGAGCAGTTCACCGCCGGCGAGTACAAGGACGCCGGCGTTCCCCTCCGGGAGATCGAGGAGGACGAGCGCGAGTACCTCCAGGGGATCATCGACGGCTACTACGAGCAGTTCGTCGAGACGGTCAGCGAGGGTCGGGACATGGACCCGGAGGCGATCCGGGAGACGGAAGCGCGGGTCTACCTCGGCAGCGACGCGGCCGAGATCGGCCTCGTCGACGAGCTCGGCACCGAGGACGACGTGGAGGACCGGCTCGAAGCGCTGATCGGCGCGGAGCCGGAGGTCCGCGAGTTCACGCCGGAGCGGGGGATCGCCGAGCGGCTCGGGATCGGCGCCGAGCGCGTCGCGTACGCGGCCGGGAGCGGCGTCGCGAGCGTGTTCGCGAGCGAGGGCGGCGACGTGGACGTCGAGCTGCGGTAACCCGAGTCGGTTCCCGCGATCCCCGCGACGGGGAGCTTTTTATCCGGGCGGATAGAGGGTCGAAACGTGACGACGCTGGTCATCTGTATCGACCGGTCCGGGGCGATCGGGCGGGCCACCAACGTCCCGATGCCGGTCGCCGGCTGGGAGGCGGTCCGCTCGCTCGTCACGGACGCCGGGCTGAGCGACCCGGAGGACGCCAGCGTCAACTGCCTGCTCGAATCGCTGCGGGTCGCCCGCGACCTCCGCGACGAGCGCGAGGAGGCGGTCGTCGCGGTCGTGTCGGCCGAGAGCGACAGCGCGGTCGGCGCTGACCGCTCGATCGCGGCCCAGCTCGACGACCTCGTGGACCGCTACGACCCCCGGGCCGCGATCGCGGTCGTCGACTCCGCCGAGGACGAGCAGGTGCTCCCGATCGTCGAGTCGCGGATCCCGGTCGACTCCGTCGACCGCGTGGTGGTCCGACAGGCCCGCGACATCGAGTCGACCTACTACCTGCTCAAGCAGTTCCTCGCCGACGAGCAGCTCCGGTCGACGATCCTCGTCCCGTTCGGCGTGGCGCTGCTGCTGTTGCCGGCGCTGTTCTACCGGTTCTCCGCGGCCGAGGCGGTCGCGGGCGTCGCCGGGCTGCTCGGGGCCGCGCTCTTATACAAGGGGCTCGCGATCGACCGGTTCGTCGCGGGGATGCCGGAGCGTGTCCGCGAGGCGCTGTACGCCGGCCAGGTGTCGATCGTGACCTACGTGGTCGCCGGGGGGCTCGCGCTGGTCGGCGGCTTCTTCGGCGTGCTCTCCGCGTCGGACCTGGGCGACGCCCCGGGGCTCGTGGGGGCGGTCGAGTTCGTCTACGCGGCGGTCCCGTGGTTCGCGGTCGCGGGCGTGACCGCGGCGGTCGGGCGGCTGCTCGACGAGCTGATCCGCGACGAGGGGATCCGGACGCCGTACCTCAACCTCCCCTTCGTCATCGCCGCGGTCGCCCTCGTCGTCCGAGGGTTCGCCGGCTACTTCCTCGCGCAGGAGGCGATCCTCGACCCGTTCGAGCTGGCCGGCGTCGCCGTCACCCCGGTCCAGCAGCTCGCGGCGTTCATCGTCGGCGGTATCGTGGTCTCGCTCGCGGGCGTCAAGGTCGCGAGCGACGTGGGCACGGAGACGCTGGAGGACGTGATCGACGCGGACCGCGAGACGGACGGGGAGTGAGGCGCACGGCGTGGATGAGCCGACCGTGCCCCAGTTTCTCGGGGTCGCTCTGGGCGACCGCGCCTCTTTAGTCGGTCGCGGCCGCGTGGGCGGGCATGGACGTGTACGGACTGATCGGGAACCCGGTCGGTCACTCGCTGTCGCCGCCGATGCACGAGGCCGGCTACGGGGCGCTCGGAATCGACGCGCGCTACGTGACGTTCGAACCGGATCCCGACGACGCCGCCGCGGCGATCGAGGGCGCCGGCGCGCTCGGGGTCGCCGGGCTCAACGTCACGGTCCCGTTCAAGGAGGACGCGCTGGAGGCGGTCGATCCCGCGCCGCTCGCCGAACGGATCGGGGCGGTCAACACGGTCGACTTCGCGCCGGTCCGCGACGGCGACGCCGACCGCCCGCGCGGCCACAACACGGACGCCGCGGGCGTGAAACGCGCGTTCTCTCATCACGGCGTCGAGCTGGACGGGCGCGACGCGGTCGTCGTCGGGGCGGGCGGCGCCGGGCGGGCGGCCGCGTTCGCGCTGGCCGACGCGGGCGCGACGGTCCACGTCGCGAACCGCACCGCGGAGCGCGCGGTCGAGCTGGCCGAGGCGGTCCCCGGCGCGACCGGCGGCGGGCTCGACGACCTGGGCGACCGCGTCGCCGGCGCCGACGTGCTGGTCAACGCGACCAGCGTCGGGATGGACGAGCCCGAGGCGACGCCGGTGCCCGCAGACCACCTCCACGGCGACCTCGCCGTGCTCGACGCGGTGTACGCGCCGATCGAGACCCGGCTCCTGCGGGAGGCGGCGGACGCGGGCGCGACGGCGATCGACGGGGCGTGGATGCTGCTGTTCCAGGGCGTCGAGGCGTTCGAGATCTGGACCGGCGCCGACGCGCCGGTCGAGACGATGAACGCGGCGCTGCGGGCGGAGTTGGAGTAATCGATCGGAAAACGAGCGGTCCGCGACCGCCTCAGAACAGCGTCGGGCTCGCGAGCAGGCCGGCCGCGACGATGAGCGCCACCGAGAGTCCGGCGGCGCCGTAGAGGAACGGTTTCGCGTCGCGGGCGGGCTCGCGGAGCTTCCCGGCGTCGATCCCGTCGAGGAGCTTCCCGCTGCCGACCTCGACGAGGCCGGTGATCAGGAACCACAGGACGATCATCGTCACCACGAGGTAGCCGCGGGCGCTCCCGGTGAGCGACTCGAAGGTGTACAGCGTGCCCGCCATGTGGCCGCCGGTGGCGATGAAGGCGAGCGCGGCGATCCGGCTGATCCACCGGAGCCGGCCGACGATCGATCCGAGGGCGCCGCCGTCGATCTCGCCGCGGAGCGCGGGCGGAAGCACCGCCAGCGCCACGAACAACACGCCGCCGGTCCACAGCACCGCGAAGGCGACGTGGACCGACCACATGACCGGGTTGAGAGCGTTCATACCACCCGTACGCGCCGGTGATCCTTATAAACCGGCGGGACGCGCTCGGTGAGCCGTTCCGGCGGCGACGGCTTTTAAATATCCGACGTTCGTACCTGCCGACGATGGCCCTACTGCAGAAGCTCAAAGAGAAGCTCGGGTTCGGGAGCGGTCGCGCCGAACGCGAGGAGACGGACCCGGAAGTGACCGTCGAGCACGAACCGGAACCGGAGTCGGAGGTCGAGTCGGACGGAGAGTCGGAGCCGGAGGCGGAACCGGAACCGACGGACGACGCCGACGACGCGGCGGACGAGGAGTCGGACGACGAACCGAGCGTCGACGAACCGGTCGCAACCGAGACGGAGGCGGCCGCCTCGACCGAGTCGATGGTCGACGAGGAAGCCGCCGAGGACCCGGCCGAGGCGGCCGAGCCGGCGGAGGCCGCGGAGACCGGCGAGGAGGAGGTCGCGGTCGACGGCGACGACGCGGGCGCCGACGTCGAGGAGCTGAAGGGGATCGGGCCGGCCTACGCGGAGCGGCTCGCCGAGATCGGGATCGAGACCGTCGCGGAGCTGGCGGCAGCCGACGCCGAGGCGGTCGCCGAGGGAGCGAGCGTCGGCGAGAAGCGGGCCGCGACGTGGATCGACCGCGCCAAGGAGTTCTGACGCCGCGACCGCGACCGGTTCCGCGGTTGCCGCCGACACCGCCGACCGCAACTGTTTCGTCGGCGCCGCCGAACCGGAAGGCATGCAGCGATCGGTACACACCGACCGGGACCGGTTCCGCGAGGTCGCCGCCGCGGCGCCCGCGGGCGCCCGCGTCCCAGTCGAGCGCCGGGTCGCCGTCGACGACCCCTTCGCGGCTTACCGACGCGCCCGCGACGGGCCGGGCGGGGTCTTCTACGAGACCACCGGCGGCCAGTCCGGCTGGGGGTACTTCGGCGTCGACCCGGTGGAGCGGCTCACCGTCTCCGCGGACGCGGCGGTCGCGGCGGGCGGGGCGGACGGGGAGGGCTCCGCCGGCGACTACCGGCGTCCGAGTCCCACCCTCGCGGCGCTGGAGGGCCTGATCGACGGCGAGACTCTGGCGCGCGGCGACTGCGACGTTCCCTATCCGTGCGGCGCGTTCGGGTGGCTCTCGTACGACGCCGCCCGCGAGCTGGAGTCGTTCCCGGAGCCGGCGCCGGCGGGTCCCGGCGCGGTCGACGACCGGGGGCTCCCGCGGCTCCAAGTCGCCCTCTTCGACCGGGTGGCGGCGTGGGAGTGTCCGGTATCCGCGGACGGCGACGACTCGGCCGACGCCGTCACCCTCCGCGTGACCGCCTGCCCGCGGGTCCCCGAGGGGCTCGACGACCCCGATGCGGACCGCGACGCGCTCGACGGCGTTTTCGACGAGGGGGCGTCCCGCGCGGCCGACCTGATCGACCGGATCGAGTCGGGCGACCCCGCGGTCGGTCCGGCTCCCGACCCGGACGCGTCGACGGCGACCTTCGAGAGCGACGCGGGACGGGAGGGGTACGCCGAGGCGGTCCGGCGGGTGAAGGCGTACGTCCGCGACGGCGACACCTTTCAGGCGAACGTCTCCCAGCGGCTGCGCGCCCCGGCCGCGGTCCACCCGGTCGAGGCGTACGACGCGCTCCGGCGGGTGAACCCGGCGCCGTACTCCGGACTGATCGAGTTCTCGCGGGAGGGAGAGGCGGGCGAGGACGGCGAAGACAACGACAACGAGGACGGCGAGGGCGACGGCAACGACGCCGCCGACGGCGACGATCCCCCGTCCGGCGTCGACCTCGTGAGCGCGAGTCCGGAGCTGCTCTTGGAGCGCGAGCCGAGCCCGGACCCCGACTCGGGCGCCCGCCTCGTCACGGAGCCCATCGCGGGCACCCGAGCGCGGGGCGACACGCCGGCGGCGGACGCCGACCTGGAGGCGGAGCTGACCGGCGACGCGAAGGAGCGCGCGGAACACGCCATGCTCGTGGACTTGGAGCGCAACGACCTCGGGAAGGTCTCGCGGTTCGGCACCGTCGACGTGGCGGAGTACCGCCGCGTGGACCGGTACAGCGAGGTGATGCACCTCGTGAGTCTGGTCGAGGGGGAGGCGCGGCCGGACGTGGGCCTCGCCGACGCGATCGCGGCGTGTTTCCCCGGCGGGACGATCACGGGCGCGCCCAAGCCGCGGACGATGGAGATCATCGACGAGCTGGAGGCGACGCGGCGCGGTCCCTACACCGGCTCGATGCTCGCGGCCGGCTTCGACGGGCGGGCGACGCTCAACATTGTCATCCGCACGCTGGTGCGGCGGGCGGCCGAGTACCACCTCCGCGTCGGCGCGGGGATCGTCCACGACTCCGAGCCCGACGCGGAGTACGAGGAGACGCTCGCGAAGGCCCGGGCGCTCGTGACCGCGGTCGACGAGGCGCTCGCCGCGGGCGGGATGGCGGTCGAGGAGGGCAAGCGATGACGGGCGGCGAGGCGGCGCGCGAGGTCGGCGAGGACCGCGCCGGCGACGGCTGGCGCTCCGGCGCGGGCGACGCCGAGGCCCGGATCCTCGTCGTCGACAACTACGACTCGTTCGCGTACAACCTCGTCCAGTACGTCGGCGAGGTCGCCGGCGCGGTCGCGGTGCGGCGCAACGACGCGGTCGACCTGGCCGGGATCCGGGCGCTCGATCCGGACGGCGTCGTCGTCTCTCCGGGTCCGGGCACCCCCGCGGAGGCCGGCGTCTCGATCGACGCCTTCGCGCTCGACCGCCCCGTGTTCGGGGTCTGTCTCGGCCACCAGGCGCTGTGCGCCAGCCGCGGGAGTCGGGTGGGTCACGCGCCCGAAGTCGTCCACGGGAAGCCGTCGACGATCGCCCACGACGGCGAGGGCGTGTTCGCCGGGCTCCCGGACCGGCTCCGAGTGGGGCGGTACCACTCGCTTTGCGTCGAGCGCGAGGACCTCCCCGACGAGCTGGTGGAGACCGCGCGCACGGAGGACGAACGCGAGGTCGTGATGGGCGTGCGCCACCGCGAGAAGCCCCACGTCGGCGTCCAGTTCCACCCCGAGAGCATCCTGACGCCGCGCGGGAAGGCGATGGTGGAGAACTTCGTGGAGGCGTGCGGGGATGAGTGAGGAACGAGGCGGTGCGGGGAGCGAGGGCGAGGAGCTTCGATACCACGTCGACGGAGAGATCGTGCCCGCCTCGGAGGCGACCGTCTCCGTCGAGGACCGCGGGTTCGCCTACGGCGACGCCGCCTTCGAGACCCTGCGCGCGTACGGTGGGGAGGTCTTCCGGTGGGACGACCACGCCGCGCGGCTCGCGGACACCTGCGAGACGCTCGGGCTCGACCACGGCCTCTCGGACTCGGAGTTGAAGGCCCGGATCGACGAGACGCTCGCGGCCAACGACCTCGCCGACGCGTACGTGAAGCTCTCCGTCACCCGCGGGGTCCAGCCCGGCACCCTCGACCCGCGGCCCGAGGTCGACCCCACCGTCGTCGTGATCGCGAAGCCGCTCCCCCGCGGCGGCGTCGACTCGGAGCCGGTCCACGACGGCCCCGCCGCGCTCCAGACGACGAAGACCCGCAAACCCGACTCGCGGGCGCTCCCGGCCGACGCGAAGACGCACAACTACCTCAACGGAATCCTCGCGCGGCTGGAGCTGCGCGTGACCGGGGCCGACGAGGCGCTGATGCTCGACCCGGCGGGCAACGTCGCCGAGGGGGCGACCTCGAACCTCTTTTTCGTCGACGGCACCGCGCTCAAGACCCCCTCGCTGGACGGGCCGATCCTCCCGGGCGTGACGCGGCGCACCGTGATCGAGATCGCCGAGGAAGAGGAGATCCCGGTCGAGGAGGGCACGTACGCCCCGGACGCGGTGCGCGAGGCCGACGAGGTCTTTCTCACCAACTCGACGTGGGAGATCCGGCCCGTCGAGACGGTCGACGGCATCGCGGTCGGCGGCGACGGCGAGGGCGTCGAGGGCCCTCTCACCGCGCTGTTCTCGCGGCTGTTCGACCGCCGCGTGGAAGCGCGGCACTACGACGGCGAACGGTTGTGAGGGGGCTCCGCGGCTCCGGTGGCGGGCTCGACGACGGTGTCGGCGTCGTTCCTCCGGTCGGCGACCCCCGACACCGCCCCGCGACGTCGCCCCGCCCGCGTTCCGACCCGTTTATGGTCACCGACCCGCCCTGTCTCGGTATGACCGACGACGAGCGACGGAGCGAGCTCATCGCCGCGCTGCGGGCGGCCGACGCCGTCCGGTTCGGCGAGTTCGAGCTCTCGCACGGCGGAACGAGCGACTACTACGTCGACAAGTACCTCTTCGAGACCGATCCGGACGCGCTCCGGCTCGTGAGCGAGGCGTTCGCGGCCCGGCTCGCCGACACGGACGCGAAGCTCGCGGGCGTCGCGCTCGGCGCGGTCCCCCTCGTGGCCGTCACGGCCGCCGAGATGGGCCGCCCCTACGTCATCGCGCGCAAGCAGGCGAAGGAGTACGGCACGGGGAACCGCATCGAGGGCCGGCTCGACGAGGGCGAGGAGGTCGTCGTGTTAGAGGACATCGCCACGACCGGGCAGTCCGCGGTCGACGCCGTCGAGGCGCTCCGCGAGGCGGGCGCGACGGTGAACCGCGTGCTCGTGGTCGTCGACCGCGAGGAGGGCGCCGAGGAACTGCTGGCCGAGCACGACATCGAACTGGAGTCGCTGCTGACGGCGACGGAACTGCTGGCGGAGCGGGACGCGGAGTAATCCGCGCCTTCTTTCTGGTTCACGCCTCGGCGGCGTCCACCGTCGGCACCGCGACCCGGTCGAGCACGTCGGCGATCACGTCGCGCTTGTCGGCGTCGTTGACGGCGGCGTCCGGCGTCAACACGAGCCGGTGGGCGAGCGTCGGCTCCGCGACGCGTTTCACGTCGTCCGGCGTGACGAACTCCCGGCCGGCGATCACCGCGGCCGCCCGCGCCGTCTCGAAGAGCCGCTGCGTGCCGCGGGGGGAGACGCCGACGTCGACGCGACGATCCGTCCGGGTCGCCCGGGCGACCGACGCCGCGTACTCCAGCAGGTCGTCGTCGACGCGGACCGTCTCGGGCACCTCGCGGAGGTCGGCCACGGCGTCCGGATCGAGCACGCGCTCGACCGTCGGGGCCTGCGCGACGCGGCCCGCCCGCCGACGGAGCAGCTCGACCTCTCCCTCGTCGTCGGGGTAGCCGATCGACGTCTTGATCGCGAACCGGTCGAGCTGGGCCTCTGGGAGGGGGAACGCGCCCTCGCTCTCGACGGGGTTCTGGGTCGCGATGACGTAGAACGGGTCCGGAAGGTCGTGGGTCTCGCCGTCGACGGTCACCTGTCCCTCCTCCATCGCCTCCAGCAGGGCCGCCTGCGTCTTCGGCGGCGCGCGGTTGATCTCGTCGGCGAGCACGACGTTCGCGAAGATCGGCCCGGGGGAAAACGAGAAGGAGCCGTCGCGCTCGTCGAACACGTTGGTCCCGGTCACGTCGCTCGGGAGGAGGTCGGGCGTGAACTGGACCCGCGAGAACTCCAGTCCGAGCGCGGCCGCGAACGAGCGCGCCGAGAGGGTCTTTCCGGTGCCGGGCACGTCTTCCAGGAGGACGTGGCCGCGAGCGAGGATGCCGAGGGTGACGCGGTCGAGGAACTCGCGGTCGGCCACGACCGCGCCGCCGACCTCGTCGACGACGCGGGAGCAGGCCGCCGCGGCTTCGGGGACGTCCATACCGCCACCACGCGATCCGCGCCGAAAAGCGTTGCCGGCGGGTCGCCCCGTTGCCGGCGGGTACCCCGGTCGCGGGACGGCGCCGACACCGCCGTCGGCGATCGAAACGCATAACAGCGGAACCGGCCAACCGATGAATGAGCCGAGGTAGCCTAGCCTGGCCAAGGCGGTAGATTCGAAATCTACTGTCCATTCGGACACCGGAGTTCAAATCTCCGCCTCGGCGCTTCTCTCCGGACGCTCAACCCGCGAGCGACGGCGCTCGTTCTGCCGATCGCGACGGCCGCCTACGGCTCCCCGCCCAGCGACTCCTGCTCGGGCGCGGTGTCGCCCCGGAGCCGCCGGCGGCGCTTGTCGTAGGCCGCTTCGAGCTTCGCGTTGGTCGCCCGCGAGACGAGGTAGAGGTCGGCGTCGTCGCCGTCGCGGGGGTGCGCGCTCGCGACCCAGACGTGGCCGTCGCCCGTCGAGAGGTCGTCGGCCCAGCGCTCGGCGGCCGCGCGGCTCTCGAACGCGTGGCGGGAGCCGTCCTCGAAGACGAGTCGGCCCACCTTCGCGTTGCGCTTGCGGGCTGAGGGTTTCACCGCGACGACGACGCTCACGGACGCCGTTCGGGCGGCATCGCTTAAAAACCTCGTCAGACGGCGGCGGCCGGCGGGCCGGTCAGTCCCTGCGGCGTTGCCGCCGTCAGTCGTCCGCGACCGCGCCCGGATCCGCGTCCGCGGCGTCGGCGGCCGCCGCCAGCAGGCGGTCGAGCCCGTCGACCATCGCGACGACGCTGGCGCGGGTGATGTCGGCGTCGGTCGAGGAAACGCTCACGGACCGGTCGCCCCGCGAGAGGTCGACCTCGACGGTGACGACGGCGTCGGTGCCGCCCGTGATCGCGTCGACGTGGTAGGAGTCGAGCTCGAAGGAGACGCCCTCGCCGGCGCCGTCGCCGGCCAGCGCGGCCCGAACCGCCTCCAGTCCGGCGTCGACGGGGCCGGACCCGGTGCCGGAGGCGACGCGTTCCTCGTCGCCGACGCGGAGCCGGACCGAGGCCGTCGGGAGGTTCCCGCCGGAGGTGGCAGACAGGTCGACGAGCTCGACGTGTCGGTCGCGCTCGCGGCCCTGCACGTCCTCGGTGATCGCGAGCAGGTCGGCGTCGGTGACGCGCTTCCCGCGGTCGCCGAGCTCCTTCACGCGGCTCACGACCTCGCTCAGCTCGTCGTCGTCGACCGCCACGTCGTGCTCCGCGAGGGCCGCCTTGACCCCCGCGCGCCCGGCGTGTTTGCCGAGGACGAGCCGCCGCTCGCGCCCCACCGTCTCGGGCGGGTACGGCTCGTACATCGTCCCGTCCTTCAGGGTTCCGTCGGTGTGGATCCCCGACTCGTGGGCGAAGGCGTTGGCGCCGCAGACCGCCTTGTTCGGCGGGAGCGCGACGCCGGTCGCCTCGCTCACGGTCCGGCAGAGCCGGTAGAGCCGCTCCAGTTCGACCGTGTCGACGTCGTACGACTGGTCGAGCGCGATGGCGACTTCCTCTAGGGCGACGTTGCCGGCGCGCTCGCCGACGCCCATGACGGTTCCGTGGACGGTGTCGGCGCCCGCCTTCAGGCCGGCGTGGACGTTCGCCACGCCGAAGCCGAGGTCGTCGTGCGTGTGGAGGCTCGTCGGGCCGCGGTCGGCGAGCCGGGAGACGACCTCCGCGGTGCGCTCCGGGTCGGCCGCGCCGACGGTGTCGCAGTAGCAGATCCGGTCGGCGCCGGCGTCGAGCCCCGCGCCGAGCAGGCGTTCGAGGTAGTCGAGGTCGGCGCGGGAGCCGTCCTCGCCGAGCACCTCGACCCACAGCCCGTGGTCTTTGGCGTACTCGACGAGCTCGACCGTCGTTTCGACCACGTCGTCGCGGGTCGAGCCGACCTTCGTCTCGACGTGTTTGTCCGAGGCGGGGACGACGAGGTTGATCCCGTCGACGCCGCAGTCGAGCGCGTGGTCGATGTCTCGCTTCACGCCGCGGGCGAAACTCGTCACGGTCGCGTCGAGCCCCTCGTCGGCGACTCGGCGGATCGCCTCGCGTTCGCCCTCCGAGGTGCACGCCGAGCCGGCCTCGATCAGGTGCATCCCGGCCGCGTCGAGCTCGCGGGCGATGTCGACTTTCTCGGCCGGCGTCAGCGAGACGCCGGGCATCTGCTCGCCGTCGCGCAGGGTGGTGTCTAACAGCTGTACCTCGTCGAGTGCGGTGAGTTGTGTTCGGGTCAAAAGGGTGTCCGTCGGCTCGTCGGTGGGTTCGGGGCCGGTACCGCCGCGGGGCGGTCGCGCCCCGGAGTCGTTATCGTCGGAGAATTTCGCGGCCAGCCGCCGCGAGGCGACTTCCTCTATCCCCCGAACGATCACGATCGTCTCGTGTCATTCGTGTCCGTGCCGACGAGTCTCACACGGATAAGTCGTCGGGTCGCGACAGCTTTGGCCGGGCAGAGGTCACGACGCGCTCGCTCTCCTGCCGGGGACACGGTTATACGGCCGCCCTCGGACGGATCGGTATGCGGAAAACCGCGATCGACGACGTCGACGTCGTCACGAATCCGATGGGCGTCCACGACGTGCGGAAGCCGGTTTCCCGAGCGCTCGGGGCCGACCACGTCGCGATGAACTACTTCGAGCTCGCCCCCGGCGACGCCTTCTCGGGCGGGCTCCACACGCACGGCGATCAGGAGGAGATCTTCTACGTGCTCTCTGGGACCGCCACGTTCGAGGTGGGCCGCGAGCGCGAGCAGGTCGACGTGGAGGCCGGCGAGCTGATCCGGTTCGCGCCGGGTGAGTTCCAGTCCGGCTTCGTGCGCGAGGACGCGGACGAGGAGGTCGTCGCGTGGGCGTTCGGGGCGCCCGGCGCGCGCCACGACTGGGACCAGATCGAGTCGGTGATCGAGTGCCGCGAGTGCGGGGAGGAGCGCACACACGCCACCGAACTGACCGACGACGGACGGTTCCGGTTCACGTGCAACGAGTGCGGCACCTCCTTCTCGCCGTAGGAGCGCTCAGCCCAACAGCGACCGGAACGACCGCCGACCGGTGCCGCATCGGTCCCGGTAGTCGCAGGCCGAACACCGGTCGTCGTCGACGCGCGACGGCGGGCCGTCGATCGCGCGGGCGGCCCGCAGCGCCCGCCGGTAGGCGGCCTTCTTCCGGGTCGTGAGCCGGACCTCGCGGACGGTCCCGACGCTCGGGTACTCGACGAGCGCGCGCGGCACCTCGCGCCCGCGCTCCCACGCCACCGCCTTGGCGACGGCGACGGCCCTGACCGCCTGCGGCTCCCAGACGCCGTTCTTCGGCGGCTCGCCCGGTGAGACCACGGTGGGGACCGGCGGATCGGAGCCCGATTCTCCGGAGAGAATCTTGTGCACCGTCCCGTGGCAGTCCTTTCCGGACCGAAAGGGGCGTTCGCGCTCCGGCTCCGCGAGCTGTTCGTAGTCGTCGCGCTCGCGGAGCCGCGAGAGGTTCCGGCGGTACGCGGCGGGCGACCGGCGGATCGGGAGCCGCCGGAGCGTCGCGTCCGGCGCGCCGACGAGCGCCGGATACCGAAAGGCGAGATCGATGCGGGCGCGCGCGTCGTCCGGAACCTCCCGGCCGTCGTCGCGGCGCGCGTAGTAGAGCTGTCGCGGGCAGTAGGCGGCGCGGGCGAGGTCGCTGAAGGGGATCACGGCGGGGATGGCCGCGGTTCGGGTGAAAAGGGTCGGGACGACGGTGACTCCGATCCCTTATCCGGGATACCGGAACCAACCCCCTCGTGATCTGACCCCCGTCCCGGCGCGGTCGAGGCGGTCGCGCGGCGAGCCGCCCGGGACCGACGAGCGCCGCCTGTTCGCCATATCGACCGCGCCGCCGAGCGGTTCCCCGTCGGCCACCGCACCGCCCCCGCCGATCACTCCCGGATCCGATCGAGGTCCGCCACGAACGCCCGGAGCGCCTCCCGCGTCACGTGGGGCATACAGACGACGCGGAGTTCGCCGCGGCCCGTCCGCGAGACCTTCCAGCCCGCCTCCCGCAGCGCGTCGAACTCCGACTCGGGGAGCGCCGCGGCGACGAGCGGCAGCTCCGGGTCGACCACGTCGTACCCGCGATCGCCGAGCGCTGCCGCGAGCCACTCGGCGTTGGCGGTCGCGCGCTCGACCGCGTCGAGGTAGCCGTCCGGCCACAGCGCCTCCATCGCGGCGACCGCTCCGGCGACGCCAGCGCCGCTCCGGGTCCCGGTCAGGGTCGCCTGCGATCGCGTCTCGAGGTAGGGCGTGTCGACCGCGAGCGCGTCCAGCGCGGCGTCGTCGCGGGCGAGGAGCCCGCCGGCCGGCACCGCCGCCTGCCCGAACTTGTGGGGGTCGATCGTCAGCGTGTCGACGGCGGCGTCGCCGAACGACCACTCGGCGTCTGCGAAGGGGAGCACGAACCCGCCCCACGCCGCGTCGACGTGCATCCGCGCGCCCGCCTCGTGTGCGATTCTGGCGAGCTCCGGAATCGGGTCCACTCGGCCGTACTCGGTGCTCCCGGCGACGCCGACGACCAGCGCCGTCGCGTCGTCGACGGCCGCCTCGACGGCGTCGGTTCGGGCCCGGAAGTCGTCGTCGACGGGGACCGTTCGCAGCTCGACGTCGAGCAGCTCCGCGGCCTTGTGAAACGAGAAGTGGCCGCTCTCGGGGACGACGACGTTAACGTCACCCGCGTCGTGGCGGTTCCGCGCCGACCGGACCGCCTGTACGTTCGCCTCGGTGCCGCCGGAGGTGACGTAGCCCGCGGCATCGGTGGGGGTCGGGTGGTCCGCGAGCGTCGCGAGCAGTTCGACCGCGCGCTCCTCCAGCGACGCCACTGCCTCGTACGTGGCCGGATCTCCCGGGTTCGTCGCGAGAAAGCGCTCGGCCGCCTCCCGGGCCGCGGGATGCGGCTCGGTGCACATCGAGGAGAGCACCCGGTCGAACGACTGCGGCTCGGGCTGCTGCATTCGACCGAACGTTGCCGCGGAGGGTCTTACCCGTTCCGCTCCGGGCGCCCCCGCTCGGACGGCTCGCCCCCGCGACGGCGTCAGCGGACCGAGTCGAGGAGGAGCCGCTGTTCGGTCCGCTTCACCTCGTGTTGCACGTCTCGCACCGCGTCGATGTTCGCCGAGATGGAGGAGACGCCCTCCTCGACGAGGAAGTCGACCATCTCCGGCTTCGACCCGGCCTGTCCGCAGATGCTGGTGTCGACGCCGAGTTCCCGGCACGTCTCGATCGTGTCGCCGATGAGCTGTAACACCGCGGGGTGCAGCTCGTCGAACCGGTCGGCGACGTGCTCGTTGTTGCGGTCGACCGCCAGCGTGTACTGCGTGAGGTCGTTCGTCCCGAAGGAGGCGAAGTCGATCCCGGCGGCCGCCAGCTCATCGATCTGCAGCGCACTCGCGGGCGTCTCGATCATCACGCCCCACCGGTGCGTCTCGGGGTCGATCCCGGCCTCGCGCATGTGGCGTTTGATCCCCTCGATGTCCTTCGCGTCGTTGACGAGGGGGAACATCACCTCCAGGTTGTCGTATCCCATCTCGTAGAGCCGGGCGAACGCGGCCAGCTCCTGGCGGAACGGCTCGGGCTTGTCGAGACTCCGGCGGATCCCGCGCCACCCGAGCATCGGGTTGTGTTCGGCGGGCTCGCCTTCGCCCCCCTCCAGCTCTCGGAACTCGTCGGTCGGGGCGTCGATGGTCCGGACCCTGACCGGTCGGGGATAGAACTCGTCGGCGACCCGCCGAACGCCCTCGATGAGCTCGTCCTGATACGCGCGGGCGCCGTGGTCGGCGATGTACTTCTCGGGGGTCTTGCCGAGCGACAGCACCATGTGTTCGATCCGGAGCAGCCCGACGCCGTCGGCGCCCGTCGCCGCGGCGCGCTCGGCGGCCTCCGGGATCGAGACGTTCACCTTCACTTCCGTCGCCGTCATCGGCTTGACGGGGGTCTCCGGCCGCGCGGCCTCGACCGGCTCGAACTCCTCGCCGGACTCGGCGTCCTCGTCGGCGCCGGCGCGGACGGTGCCCTTGTCGCCGTCGATCGTGACGTTCTGCCCGTCGCTCAGGAGTCGGGTCCCGTTTCCGGTGCCGACGACGGCCGGGACGCCGAGCTCCCGCGAGATGATCGCGGCGTGGCTCGTCATCCCGCCCTCGTCCGTGACGATCCCGGCGGCCCGTTTCATCGCGGGGACCATGTCCGGCATCGTCATCTCGGTCACCATCACGTCTCCCTCCTGCACCTGGTCGAGGTGGTCGAGCTTGTGCACGATCCGGACGGTCCCGGAGACGACGCCCGGACTGGCACCGAGGCCGTCGACGAGCACGTCGGCGTCGTCGCCGTCCGCGTCACCCGCGCCCCGGTCGTCGGAAGCGTCCGTCCTCCTCCCGGCCGCGTCGCTCTCGTCGTCGCCCTCGTCGTCAGCCCGGATCGTCGTGATCGGACGCGACTGCAGCATGTACACCTCGCCGTCGTAGATCGCCCACTCCACGTCCTGTGGCGTCCCGTAGTGGTCCTCGACGCGCTTGCCGAGTTCGACGAGTTCCCCGATCTCCGCGTCCGAGAGCACCCGACTGTTCCGGCGGTCGTCGTCGACGTCCAGCGTGACGGTCTCGCCCGTCTCGTCGTCTTTGACCATCTCCACCTTCTTGTCCGCGACCGTCACCTCGTCGACGACGCCGCGTTCGCGGTCGTACACGTAGTTGTCGGGCGAGACCGTTCCGGAGACGACCGCCTCGCCGAGCCCCCACGCCGCCTCGATCGTGATCTGCGGATCGCCGGTCGAGGGGTGGCTAGTGAACATCACGCCGGACTTCTCGGCGTCGACCATCCGCTGAACGACGACCGCGATGTCGACCTCCGCGTGCGGGAACCCCCGCTGCTGGCGGTAGTAGATCGCGCGCTGGGTGAAAAGCGAGGCCCAACACTCCTTCACCCGCCGGATCAGGTCCTGCTCTCGGACGTTGAGAAAGGTCTCCTGCTGGCCGGCGAACGAGGAGTCGGGGAGGTCCTCGGCGGTCGCGGAGGAACGAACGGCGACGAACGCCTCCTCGCCGTCGTCGCCCATCGCCCGGTACCGCTCGATGATCTCCTCGCGGACGTCGTCTGGGAGCGGCGTCTCCAAGATCAGCTCCGCCGCGGTCTCCTCGGCCTCCCGGAGCGCGGCGGAGTCCTCTGGGTCGACGTCGACCGCGGCGAACAGCTCCTCGTCGATTTCCGCCTCCTCGATGAAGGTGCGGTACGTGCCCGCCGTGACGGTGAACCCCGGGGGAACCGGGAGTCCCGCGCCGATGAGTTCGCCGAGCGAAGCCGCCTTCCCGCCGACGGTTCCCACGTCGTCGGCGTCGACATCCTCGAGCCAGAGTACTGCCATTCGTGTGCTCGGAGGATCCGCGAGCCGACGTATGAAGCTTCCGGACTGCGCAACTGTGAATAAAAGATTACTCGCGGTCGAGTGATCGCCGCCACCCGGACGCGTCTCCGATACGATCGCTCCGAGCCGACGCGCTCCCCCGGCCGGGAAGCCGCGCCGTTCCGCCGGCCGACCGGTTGTCCGTCACCGAGATGTTCAAAGCCATGCCGCGAAATCCGTCTATACTCCCGTTCCATCCGAGTGAAAACGCCGTATTCACTCAATAATCATATTCTAATCGTGCTATTTGTTCGCTACCTCCGACAGCGGAGGCGACCCATCGATGACACACACCACGAAACGAGTCTTTGCCACCCTCTTCGCGGCCGTGATGGTCGCGTCCATGTTCGCGCCGACAGCGGGTGCGGCGGCGGTCATGGACCAGGACGGCGGCGACGTGCTCGACGCCGGACCGTCCGCTATCGACGCAGACGTACAGCCACAGACAGAAACCACACCGGCGACGAACCAGAGCGAGCGAGCCGAGCGGAAGGCCGAGGCGTTCGACCGCGGGACGCGGCTCGCACCCGGGTCGGACCGGTCGGGAATCCATCCAGCCCTCCGGTCGGCCAGCGGCGAGACGGTGGTCGTGATCACCGTCGAGCGGGGTCTCGATCCGCGGACGCTGTCGGCCGACGAGTCGGCGGCGCTCGACCGGATCAAGGCCGATTCACGGGCGACCCAACGACCGGTCGTGGACGCGCTGAACACCCTCGGCGCCGACGTCCGGAACCAGTTCTGGGCGGGGAACGTCGTCACCGCCGAGGTCGACTTCGACGCGACCGACGCCGAGCGATTAACGGCCATCGAGGGCGTCAAAGCTGTGTCGCCGAACGTCAGATACGTGCGGCCCGATCCGCCGGCCGGCGCGGAGGGCGGTGTCGACGCCGCGAGCCACGACGACGAGGTCACCTACGGCCTCGATCAGATCGAGGTCCCCGAGTTCGAAGACGAGTTCGGCGTCCAGGGCGAGGGCGCCACCGTCATGATCGGCGACGACGGGATCAGCAACCCCGAGGAGGGGCATCCCGATCTCGAGTTCGCCGAGGAGGCGATCGTCGCGAACGGGACCGTCGACGAGGGGACCCTCGTCGGCGGCACCGAGGGCGCGCACGGCGAACACACCGCGGGCACCGCGACCGGCGCGGCGCATCCGGCCGGCGACGTGCCGCGGTACGGCGTCGCGCCCGAGGCCGACCTGCTGATGGCCGACGTGTTCGCGGGCGGCGGCGCGTACACCGAGGACATCATCGCGTCGATGGAGTGGGCGGCCGAAAACGACGCCGACGCCGCGAGCTTCAGCCTCGGCCTCCCCTCCTCGACCGGGCAGTCGACGTTCCAGCCCGCCTACGTCGAGACGATCGAGGACGTGAACGCGGCCGGAACGGTCGCGGTCGTCTCGGCGGGCAACTCCGGCAGCGGCGACGCCGGCGGGCCGGTCACCTCGCCGGCCACGAACTTCCGGTCGGCCACGGTCGGCGCTTCGACCGCCGCGGGCGACATCGCGGCGTTCTCAAGCGGCGCCGTCGTCACCGACGACCGCGTCGAGGTCGTCGGCGAGGGGGAGCTCCCTGACACCTTCCCGCACGAGTACGTCAAGCCGGACGTTTCGGCCCCCGGACAGGACGTGTTGAGCTCCGGGCCGCTCGGCGGCGACATCGGCGACCCGAACGCGACGTACTCCACCGCCAGCGGCACGTCGATGGCGGCCCCCCACTACGCGGGCGCCGTCGCGCTGCTGCAGTCGGCCACGGACGAGGACCTCTCGCCCGGGGTGATACAGGCGGCGCTCGCGGAGACCGCAGAGAAGCCCGACAACGAGTTCCCGAGCGCCGACGGACGCGACATCCGGTACGGAACCGGCGTCGTGGACGTGCACGCGGCCGCGCAGGCGCTGAACGAGACGCAGACGGTCGCGGGGACCGTCACCGACAACGCGACCGGCGAGCCGATCGTCGGCGCGACCGTCGGCACCGACGCCGGCGCCCTGACGACGACGGACGAGAACGGCTCGTACGTCCTCGAAACCACCGAAGAGCCGGCGACGGTCACGGTCGACCAGTTCGGCTACGCCGCGCAGACGACCGAGGCGAGCGGGGGCGCGACGACCGATGTCGCGCTCGAGCCCGAACTCGCCGTCGACCTGATCGAGGGACAACCGGCGTTCGCGGAGACCGGCGGATCGGTCGAACTCGTCGTCGACGTGCGCAACCTCGACTCGCTGACGATCGATCTCTCCGACGACTCCGGGCTCAACGAGTCCGACCTGACGGTCTCGGTCGCTGGCGACGAGGTCGATCTGGGCAACGAGACGGAACTCGGCGGGCTCTCCGCCGACGCCGTTCCGGTCACGGTCGAGATCGCGGACGACGCGCCGACCGGCGAGACGTTCGCGCTCGAACACACCTTCGCCGGCCTCGGCGACGAGGTGACGGTTCAGACCGGTCCCACGGAGACGGTCGACGAACTGCAGGGGCCGGAGTTCGAGGTCACGTCGATCGACGTTCAGGACGCGGTCACGCCCGAGGAGTCGATCCTCATCACGGCGACCGTCGAGAACGTCGGCGACCAGACCGGCTCGACGCAGACGCTGACGGCGATTCAGGACGCCGAGACCGGCGGCGACGAGAACTTCGTCTTCTTCCCGCCGAGCGACGTCTCGGACCTCGCGCCGGGTGAGACGCAGACGTTCGAGACCAACTTCGGCTCGATCGCGGCCATCAACGCCGCGCTCGGTACGGAGTTCGGTCCGGGCGACGAGCTGGAGGCGGTCCAGCAGGTCGGCGAGAGCCTCGACCCGACGGCGCCTCCGGACCCGGTCGTCGAGGACGAGGCGACCGCTCCGTTCGCGGTCGTCGCGGAGGGAACGTCCTTCCGGGTCAGTAACCTCACGGCGCCCGAGAGCGCCGACGCCGGCGCCTCGATCGACGTGAGCGCCGACGTGACGAACGTCGGTGAGGCGAGCGGTGAGCAGTCCGTCGACTTCGTGTTCGACGGCGCCGTCGCCGCGAGCCGGAACGTCTCGCTCGACTCGCAGGAGACCCGGACGGTCACCTTCGAAGACGTGGGGCTGCCGGACACCGACGGGACGTTCGAACACGGCGTGTTCACCGCGGACGACGGGCAGACCGCACCGATCGTCGTCGGCGACGTGCCGACGCGGACCGTCGCCGTCGTCGACGACGCGGGCGAGTTCGGCGACGGCGTCGCCGGCACGCTCGACGACCGGCTTCCGGCGAACTACGACGTCTCGACGACGACGGCGGACGCGGTCGCGAACGGCGACGCCGACGCCGACGTGGTCGTGGTCCAGAACGTCGCGCCGACGTCCGCGCCCGCCCTCGTCGACGCGGTCGAGGGGAGCGGCGTCGGCGCCGTCTGGCTCGACCAGTGGGGCGGCGAAAGCAACGGCGTCCCCGCGCGGTCGTCCGTCACGGGCGACCCGGCCGAGACGTTCGAGGGCGACGGCGTGCCGACGCCGATCGCCTACACCGTCCAGGCTGACCACCCGATCTTCGACGGCGTCGCCGAGCCGGGCGAGTCGGTTCCGATCCACACCGGGTCGTTCGGCGACCACACGTGGTTCAACGGCACCGACGCCGACGTGCTCGCGTCGGTCGCCGCCGACGGCGGCGCGACGGTCGCCGGCGACGCGTTCGCCGTCGACGAGGCGAACAACACGGTGCTCGCCTCCTCGCTCGGCTACTCGACGTTCGCCGGCGACGCGGAGTACACGGGCGCCGCCGACGCGATCCTCGCGAACTCGGTCCGGCACGCCGCCCCCGAGGGCGACGGAACGGTCCGGTTCGGAGAGGACGAGTACGTGGTCGGTCCCGAGGAGACGACCACGCTGACCGTCGAGGCAGACGCGGAAGACGTGGCCGGCTACGAGCTCCAACTCGAGTTCGATCCGGCGAAGATCGAGGTCGAGAGCGCCGAGAGCGCGAACCTCTCCGGATCGATCTCGCGGAACATCGACAACGAGAACGGCACCGTCACCGTCGCGGAAGCGGCGGCGAACGGCGTCTCCGAGCCGGTCCTCTTCGAACTCGACGTCACCTACGTGGGCGACGAGGGCGAATCGGCCGAGCTCGCGTTCGACGGCGAGGACTCCGAGGTGCTGAACGCCGACACCGAGACGCTGGACGTCGATTACAGCGACGGCACGGTCACGAGCGGCGAACTCGGCGATGTCAACCTCGACGGGGAGATCACCGTCGCCGACGCCATCCTGACGCAGCAGTACCTCGCCGACCAGGAGCCGGCCGGCGACTTCAACGCGGCGCTGGCCGACGTCAACGGCGACGGCTCGGTCGACATCGCCGACGTGATCGCCATCCTCGACGAAGTCACCGCCGGCAACGACTCGACCTCGCCGGGAGCGGCCGGAACGGGGGTGAACGGTACCGGCGCGGCCTCGCTGGCCGCCTCGCCGGCGTAACGGGGCTCGCGATCCGCGTGACCGCCTCGTAGCGCGGTCGCACGCTCCGCGCTTCGGTACCGCACGCTACCGCGCACCCGTCGCCGCTCGCGCGGCGATTTTCGTACGGCGGTAGCCGAAACGGCTTTTCGACGCCGCGGACCCGGTCCGGGTTCCGCCCCGGACGCCGACACACACCAACGAATGACGCCACACACGCCACTCGAACGCCCGGTCGCCTGTCTCGTCGTCGCGGCGGTCGCGATGGCCGCGCTCACTGCCGGTCCCGCCGCGGCCGCGACGGGCTCGACGACGGTCGAACAGGCGGATCCGGCGGGCGAACTGACCTTGGACGTAACGAACGAGACCGACGACACGGTGACCCTGACGCTCTCGACGACGGCCGAGAACGTCGCGGGGTATCAGGCGCACCTCCAGTTCGACCCCGAGGCGACCGCCGTCCAGAGCGTCTCCGGCGGCGAACCCCCCTTCTCGGCCGATCCGGTCGCCACCGTCGACAACGAGAACGGCTCCGTGCACCTCAATCAGGTCGCCGACGACAGCTCCGTCGGCACGGACGCGCCGACGATGGCGACGATCACCTTCGAGGCGGCCGACGCCCCGACCAACGTGACGTTCGTCGCGGCGGACTCGCTCGTCGCGACCAGCGAGGCCGAGGCCGTCACCGATCTCCGACGGGACGGCGTCACGCTCGACGGCGGGGGAGACGGCGGCGACGGCGGCGACGCCGGAGGTCCCGGTGGCGGGACCGGCGGCGCTGACGGCGGCGACGGCGGGACCGGCGGCGCGCCGTCCGGCGACGACGCGGCGCCGTCGGTTGAGGCCGACGTGACCGCGACGGCCGCCGGCGCCAGCCTCTCGGCGACCGACGTCGCCGCGGGCGCGACCGTCGAGGCGGACTTCGGCGACGCGGTCGGCGACGACGCCGTCACCGTCGACGGCCTCTCGATAGAGACGGCGAGCGACCTCGACTCGGTGACTGTCGACGCCCGCGCGCTCGACGCGGCCGACCTCCCGGACGGAACGCCGGCGCTCGACGGCGCCGGCTCCGTCTCGTACGTCGAGTTCGAGACGGCCGGCTTCGACAGCGAGGACGTTTCCTCGGCGACCGTCGCGTTCACCGCCGACGCGGAGGCGATCGGCGCCGCCCCGGAGGACGTGACGCTGTTCCGGTTCGCCGACGGCGAGTGGAACGAGCTGGAGACGACCGCGGAGGATGACGGGACGTACACCGCCGCGACGCCCGGGTTCTCCGTGTTCGCGGTCGGGTCGGGGTCCGACGGCGCGACGAACCAGGACGGCGCCGCGTCCGGCGACGACGGGACCGATGGGGACGACGGAGCGAACGCCGACGCGGACGGTACTGACGGAGGAGAGGACGGCTCTGCGGCGTCCGATCAGACCGTCGGGAGCACCAGCGGCGAGGCCGTCGTCGAGCAGTTCGGCGGGAGCCTCGTCGCGCTCGCCGGGCTCTTCGCTCTCGTCGTGCTCGCGGTCGCAGGGGTCGCGCTCGGGCGCCGCTGAGCGGCGTCCGTCTCCGTTTCCGACGCGGCGGTCCGAAACGTGGTAGAGGGCCGAAGCGTCTCGGGGAACGACGAACCGGTCGACGGCTCGTACATCTCTTCACGGGTCACTCACTGGAATACTTACCTCCCGATCGAACAACACCACCGACAACGTGTTACAGGGCCTGTAACACCACCTCTCGACCGCGAGGCGGTCGCGTTCGCCCGGCACAAACCAGGGGATCTCGTCGACGGGCGCCGATCTCCGGGTCTCGACCGCCGTCACGCCGGCGCGAGCCGCTCTCGCTCCGCGCGGAGGATCCGCTCCCAGAGGCCGAACAGGCTGCTGTCCAGTCCGTAGTCCTCGTCCACTCGTCGGACCCAGGCGTCGTCGGCGAACAGCAGCCGCTGGAACCGCCGCACCGGCTCGGAGAGCCGCTCGCGGTCGCCGCCGTAATACGACAGCGACTCCGCTCGGGTCCGCTCGACGAGCGCCGTCGGGACCTCGATGCCGTCCGCGGCCGCGACGTGCTCGAACCACTCCAGGTGCAACAGCGCGTCGGCGAGCAGGAACCGCTCCCCGAAGCCGGAGACGCGTGCGAGCGCCGGCTCGCCGTCGACGGTCACGTCCCGCGGCCGGGAGAAGCGCGGCGCGGTCACGGTCACGCTCGCGGCCTCCGCGACCGCGCCGGCGACGCGCCGGAGCCGCCACTCCCCGTACCGGACCGGCGCGATCAGGGCGAGCTCGTACCACGTCGGAAGCCACTCGCAGTACGGCTCGGAGAACCGGCCGTCGGCGAGCAGCGTCGCTGCCACGGAGCGGGCCGCCGCCGGCGACAGCGCCGACGGGCCCTCGCGGAGGTCGGCGACGACCCGCGTCCCGTCGAGGGCGTCGGTCCCCGCGAACCCCATGCCCTCGGCGACGTGGCGGGTGTACGCGCGGCTCGCGGCGTACCAGTCGGCGAAGTCGTTCGGCGCCGTCAGGCGGAGGAGGCGGAGGACGGTGATGACAGCGGTACGGGGCGGAGCGACCTAACTGCTGTGGCGGTTCAGCTGTCGAAGTTGTCGAGCCGGCTTTTCCCCGCCTCGCTCCCGTCCGCCAGCGCGTCGTCGAGTCCCCACTTCGACGCGCGCTCGGCCGCCTCGGAGCGCGCCTGTTCGCGGATCGCCTCGATCCGCTCGTCGTCCTCGAGGAACGCGGCGACCGCGTCGCCGTCGTCGTCGCCCGCGTCCAGCCGCTCCTCGGGCGCCGCCTCGCGGGTGCGGTCGGCGAGCGCCTGGTCGTCCGCGAGCTCGGTCGCCGCGGCGCCGGGCGCGACGCGGAGCGCCGCCTCCTCGTGGGCGGTCTCGAGCGCACCGTCCGCGACCGCGTACAGCTCGACCCGGTAGGGGCCGGGGACCGCGAGCTCGGCGAGTGCGTCCGGACCGCCGCTGTCGCTCACCGTGTTGTACGCGAGCACGGGGACGCCGTCCGCGAAGGTGACGACGCCGCGGGCGTCGCCCTCCAGCAGGAGCGTCTCTTGGGGGACGAGCGTCGCGTAGCCGGTCAGCTCCCGGTCGAGCGCCCGGGCGAGCGTCGTGCCCACGTCCGAGACGACGCGCGAGCGCAGCAGGTCCCCGCGGGGGATCCGCAGCTCCGGGGGCTCCGCGGTCCCGGTCATGGCGTGTCGGGGACGACCGCGCTCCGGAAGCGGTCGGCGACGGCCCCCTCGTCGCCGTCGCGCACGTCGAGCCGGGCCGCGGCCCGCCTGTAGCTGGCGGCCGGCTCGCTCTCCGGGGCGTGCGCGAGCAGGGGCTTCCCGGCGCGCCTCGCGCCCCTGACGGCGTCGCTGTCGGGGACGTTGGCGAGGACGGGACCGCCGAAGCGACGCTCCGCCTGCTCGGCCACGTCGGCGGCGTCGTCGCGGACCTTGTTGAACAGCACGCCGGCGGTCTCCGTGCCGTACGAGCGCGCGTACTCCTGGACTTTCAGCCCGTCGGAGAGCGCGGGGATCGTCGGCTCGACGACGACCACGACGCGGTCGGCGAGGACGACCGGGAGCACCGCCGACTTCGAGCCGAGCGCGGCCGGCGAGTCCAGCAGCAGCACGTCCGTGTCGCTCGCGAGCTCGGCGACGACCTCGCGGAGGCGACCCGGTTCGGCCGCCTCGAACCCCGCGAGCGACGTGCCGCAGGGGACGACGGAGAGCCCGAACCGGTCGTACGTCGCCTCGGAGACGGCCGTCGCGGTCCCCCCGACGAGGAGGTCGTGGAGGGTGACCGCGGCGTCGTCGAGCCCGGCGTGAAAGAGGAGGTTCGCCATCCCCGTGTCGGCGTCGACGACGGTGACGTCGTGCTCCTCGGCGAGCGCCATTCCCAGCGCGAGCGTGCTCGTCGTCTTCCCCGTGCCGCCCTTCCCGCTGGCGACCGCGAACGCCTCGACCATGCGCCGACGTGTCCGGTCGCCGGGCTAAAAGCTGTCCATCGCGGGCGGGCCGGGGGACGCCACCCCGGAACGGGCCGCGCGACCCGGACCCGATCCCACCGAACAGCGTTTTGCCCCTCGGTTCCAACTATCGGCCATGCCGACCGTCATCGACGCGGACGCGCTCCGCGACAGGATCGACGAGCGCCGCCGCGGCGACCGGTCGTTCGCCCTCGTCGACACGCGCCCTCGCGAGAGCTACGAGAGCTGGCGGATCGCGGACTCGATCCACTACTTCTACAAGCCGGTTCACGAGTTCGATGTCGACGACTTCGAGGCTGCGACCGGGCTCTCCGCGGACGACGCGATCGTCACGACGTGCGCGAAGGGGAAGTCCTCGCTCGCCTTCGCCGAGGCGCTCGAAGCGGCGGGCTACGACGACGTGGCGGTCGTCGCCGACGGAATGCGCGGCTGGTCGGGCGTGTACGATCGGACCGCGGTCTCGCTCCCCGACGCGGTCGACGAACCGCTCGATATCGTCCAGATCCAGCGGCGCGCGAAGGGGTGTCTCGGGTACCTCGTGGTCGGCGGGCGGGCGTCCGAGGAGCGAACCGATTCCGACGGCTCCGACCGCGTCGCCGTCGCCAATTCCGACGGCTCCGACCGCGTCGCCATCGCCGTCGACGTCTCCCGTCACGGCGACGAGTGGCGGGAGGCGGCCGCCGCGCACGACGCGTCGATCGCGGCGGTCCTCGACACCCACGTCCACGCCGACCACCTCTCCGGCGGGAGGGACCTCGCCGACGAGCTCGGGGTTCCCTACTTCCTCCCGGCGGCGGCCGCCGAGCGAGACGTGGCGTACGCGTTCGAGCCGCTCGCCCGCAACGAGGCGCTTGACGTCGGCGGGATCAGTGTGAAGGCGCTCGCGACGCCCGGCCACACCGACGACGGCGCGAGCTACCTCGTCGGGCGGTCGGCGCTGCTCACCGGCGACACGCTGTTCACCGACAGCGTCGGTCGAACGGAGCTGCAGTTCGAGGCGGGCGGCGACGCGAGCGGCGGTGACGCTACCGACGGCGACGCGACCGACCCAGAGGCCGAACCCGCCGGCGCCGCGGCGGGCGCCGAGCGGCTCTACGAGTCGCTCCACGGGACGCTGCTCGCGGAGCCCGACGACCTCGTCGTCTGCCCCGGTCACTTCGCGGTCGCGAACGACGGGACGACCGGGGAGGTCGTTCCCGGGGAACCGGTGACGACGACGGTGGGCGCGGCGCGCCGGGGGCTCGACGTGCTCGGACTCGACCGCGAGTCGTTCGTGGAGAAGATTACGGCGACGCTGCCGGAGAAGCCGCCGAACTACGAGTCGGTCATCGTGGCGAACCGCGGCGT
This sequence comes from Halorubrum salipaludis, assembly GCF_002286985.1. Taxonomy (GTDB): domain Archaea; phylum Halobacteriota; class Halobacteria; order Halobacteriales; family Haloferacaceae; genus Halorubrum; species Halorubrum salipaludis. Next base: position 98,230 of record NZ_NSKC01000003.1, read on the forward strand.
CGAGTCGCCGCCGGACGAGACGGCGGCGATCGAGTTAGAGCTCGGACCGAACCGGTGCGCCGCCGACGCCGGGACCGAATCGACGGCCGACGACGACTGAGCGGACTCCCGGTCGGCCTAGGCCTCCCTCCGGAGCCGTTGGATCGCTCGTCGACGGGACGGGCGGCTACTCGTCGTGGATGAAGACGAGCCGCTTCGACTCGGTGTTACAGAGGCAGAGATCGATCCCGTCGCGGGTCGCACCGATCTGCTGCCAGCCGTGGTCGCTGACGAACAGCGTCTGAAAGACGCCGCGGTCGCAGTCCGGGTTCGGACAGCCGACCCCCGCGGCGTTCTTGTACACGGTGGTCCCGCCGCCGGAGCTCTGTCGAACCAGTCCGTCCGTCAGCGAGCGGAACTCCTCGGCAGTCATCGGGCCCTCGGTCTCCTCGTCTCCCATGCGTTCGGATTCGCGGCGGACCGTATAAAAACCGCGTGTCTGTGGCAACTGATGGCACGCACGGGATCGGGTCGGGACGACTCGCTTCACTCGGCGTCCCGCTTCGCGACGTCCGCGTAGGCGTCCGCGATCCGGGTCGGCTCCGGGAGCTTGTAGCCCGCACACAGCGCCGCGACGAACTCGACGGTCGTCGCGGCCGACACGCGGTGGCCGGGGCTCACGTACAGGGGGTTCACGCGCCGGCTGTTCGGGTACTGGCGGGACTGATAGGCGTGGCCGATGACGGCGGCGGGGGTGTCGCCGTCGGCGGCGTCGGCGGCGTCGCCGGCCCCGCCGCCCGCACTCGCCGTCTCCACCGACTCGTCCGCGCGGATCGGGGTCCGCCAGCCCTCTGGCCGCCCGTCGGTGGACTCGTCGGGCGTCCCGCACAGCAGGCTCTTTGCGACGCCGACGCTCGGCACGTCGAGCAGGACGCCGACGTGGGTCGCGACGCCGGCCTCCCGAAAGTGGATCCGGCCGGAGCCGTCACAGACCAGCAGGTCGGGCTCGGCGTCGAGGGCCTCGAGCGCCGCGAGCATCGGCTCCCCCTCTCGGAACGCGAGCAGGCCCGGGACGTACGGGATCGAGAGGGGCGTGACGGCGCTCGCGTACTCGATCACGTCGCCGCCGCGGATCGCGACCGCGGCGGAGACGGCGCGGTCCTCGCCGTCGTCGGGCGTCAGGAACGCCTGATCGATCCCGACGACGACCGGCGCGTCGGAGTTGCCGGCGGCCGACCCGCCTGCGTCCGAGGTGCCCGGAAGCGTCTCCTGACGCGGGTCCGGAACCCCGTCGGTCAGGTCCGCGGGCTCGTCGATCGCGACCGCTCTCGGGTCGAGGTCGTGGTCGTCCGCGAACGTCGCCGTCGCCGCCAGCTCGCGCTGGAGCGATTCCATCTCCGCGCGCGAGAGTGCGGGGTCCGGGAGGAACTTCGGGCGAGCGACTGCGTCCGGATCGACCGCCGGCGACATTTAAAACCGCCCGCCGGGACCGCCCGGCCCGCCGGGTCCGCGGGGCCCGCGCGCGCCCCCCATCGAGACGCCGCCCGCCCCGCCGGCGGACCGCGCGAGGCCCTCGTTGCGCTTGCCGAACGCGAGCCCGATCGCGAAGCCGATCAGGTGCGCGAGGTGCGCGATCCCGCCGACGCCGCCGGTGCCGCTCTGGATCACGAGCACCGCCGAGACGAGCGCGATCCCCCACGTCAGGTACTTGATCTTCATCGGGATGACGAAGAAGAGGAGCACCTGCATGTTCGGCCGCCAGACGGTGAGCACGCCGAGGATCGCGAACCCGGCGCCGCTGGCCCCGAGCACGCCGGTCGTCGGCGCGCCGGTCCCGATCGCGAAGAGGACGTGGCCGAGCCCGGCGAGGATCCCTGCCCCGAAGAAGAATCCGACGAAGCGCTTCGAGCCGACCGCGCGCTCGACGAGCGGGCCGAAGAACAGGATGACGATGCTGTTCCCGATGATGTGGAACAGCTGGATCCGGGAGTGCGAGAGCACCGACGTGCCCCACGTCCAGACCCGACCGATCGCGTCAGACCGGAGGACGAAGATCTGGCTGTGGACGGCCTCGCCGAAGAGGATGGTCACGGCCCACTGCGCGAGGAAGGTGACCCACATCGCGAGCAGGATCGCGTACGTCGCGTTGTTGCGGAAATAGCTCACCAGCCCGCCGGTGCTCGTCTCGCGGTCGATCCGACGCTTGACGCGGCCCGCGACGCCGGCGGACGCGCCGGCGTTCCCGCTTCCCGAGCCACCCGCGCCGCCGCCCTCGACGCTCTCGTCGAACCCGCTGTCGAAGACGCCGCCGGGGTCGTTCCACTCGGCGAGCCCCGGACAGTCGTGGTTCTCGGGCAGGCGGTGCTCGGCGCAGAACGTCTTGCCGCACCGTTTACACTGGTACGGGAGGTTCTCGTACTCCCCACACACGTCGCACGTCGCCATTGGCGGCTCTTACGGCGGCGGTCGTAAAGCGGTTTGGCTCTTTACGCGATCGGGTTCCTTGCGGTGGCCCTCGACGACCTCGGAGTCGGACGGGCCCCGATCGCTGACCGTGACATCGGCTTTGACCAGAACACCACCGAAGCCCCAGTCGCTCGGCGATACGTTGCCGCTTATAAGCAGTCGATCGGTACGGACACCACCGAAGCCCCAGTCGCGAGGCGGGCGCACGCTCGCTGCGGTCCTCACTCGGTCGCTCACTGCGTTCGCTCTCTCGTTGCGGTCCTTGCTTCGCCTGCGCTCGCCTCGCGACTGCCCCTTCGAGTCCCGCCCCGTACCGCACAGCGACCGCACCTCACGCCTCCCCAGCCTCGTCGCTGGCGGCAATAGCCGCCAGCGACTCCCTCGCGCGTGCGACTCGCGCCCTGCGGGCGCTCGTCGGCACGCGCCACCGCACCGTATTCACTTATAAACAGTCACCGCATCCGAGGGAAACGACTTATAAATGGATCACTCGTCCGCTTCGCCGTCGCCGCGCAGCCCGTCCACGAGCCGTCGGAGCGTCGCGAGCGGGTACTGGCCGGGCGCGGTCGCGTTCGCGGGATCGACGGGGGCGTAGCCGATCTTCGAGCCGTAGACGGGCGCGACCGCGCGGGTGTGGCGCCCGGGCTCGCCCATGCACATCGTCGCGACGCGGTGGCCGGCCGCGGTCGCCTCGTGGGTGGCCTCCAGCATCGCGAGCGCGTCGGCCGGGGCGGTCGCCGTCGTCGCCAGCTTCCCCACGTCGCCCTCGCTCGCCGCGTCCGCGAGCAGGTCGACGAGGGCCCCCGGCTCCGGCGTCGACTCGAAGTCGTGGACGGACGCGACCACCGACACGCCCGCCTCGCGGGCGGTCTCTCGCAGCGCGGTCGCGTGCGACTCCTCGGCGCCGTCGGGGTGCGTCCCGCGCAGCGCCGCGAGCTCGACGTCGACGGCGGCGACCGCCTCGTGGCTGACCGCGGTCGAGAGCGCGTCGTACCGCCCGATCCCCTCGGCCTCGCCCCCCTCCCACGACGCGCGGTTCGTGACGAGCAGCGGGAGCTCGCCCCCGTAGTCGTCGATCTGGTCGAGCGGGTCGCTCGCCAGGTCCATCCGGAACTCCACCGCGTCGGCGTGCTCGCGGGCGGCCGGCTCCTCCGAGAGGTCGGCCGTGCTCGCAGTCAGGACGAACTCCTCGAACATACGCGGGGCTTCCGCGGGCGGGAACTTATGTGTGTGCGTCCGGCGGGAACGGACCTGCGAAAAACGAGGCGCTTACGCGACGAGGCCGTCCTCGGCTTCGAGCAGCTCGTGGTAGCGGTTCCGGATGGTGACCTCGGAGATGTCGGCGACCTCGGAGACCGCGGCCTGCGTCGTCTTCTCGTTGGTGAGGAGCGCGGCGGCGTAGACGGCGGCGGCCGCGAGGCCCACGGGCGACTTGCCGGAGTGGACGCCCTTCTCCTTGGCGTTTCGCAGGAGGCTCTTCGCGCGCATCTCGGACTCCTCGGAGAGTTCGAGGTCCGAGGCGAACCGGGGGACATACTGCTCGGGGTCGGCCGGCTTCACTTCGAGCTTGAGCTCGCGGACGACGTAGCGGTACGTCCGCGCGATCTCGGCCTTCTCGACGCGCGACACGTCGGCGATCTCGTCGAGGCTGCGCGGGACGCCGGCCATCCGGGCGGCGGCGTACACGCAGGAGGTGGAGACGCCCTCGATGGAGCGCCCGGGGAGGAGGTCCTCGTCGAGCGCGCGGCGGTAGATGACGGAGGCGGTCTCGCGGACGTTGTCCGGGAGCCCCTGTGCCGACGCCATCCGGTCGATCTCGCCGAGTGCCTGCTTGAGGTTCCGCTCCTTGGAGTCGCGGGTGCGGAAGCGCTCGTTCCACTTGCGGAGCCGCTGCATCTTCTGGCGCTGGCGCGCGCCGAGCGACCGGCCGTACGCGTCCTTGTCGCGCCAGTCGATGTTCGTCGAGAGCCCCTTGTCGTGCATCGTGTTGGTCGTCGGGGCGCCGACGCGGCTCTTCTCGTCCTTCTCGCGGGAGTCGAACGCGCGCCACTCCGGCCCGCGGTCGACCGAGTCCGCCTCGACGACGAGCCCGCAGTCCGCACAGACGCTCTCCCCGTGCTCCTCGTCGTTGATGACGTTCCCGCCGCACTCCGGACAGTTCAGCGTCTCGTCGGTCTGTTCCGATTCCGTCTCGTCCGTCTCCGTTCGGGAGCGACTCCCCCGCGTGTGTAATCGTTCACTCATGGCTAAACCCCCTCTCGGTAACTGAACACGGCCCGAGAGCGATCTTGTCCGATAGACGGCGGAACCGAACTTAAAACGACCGGAACGTGTCGCTCGAATCCCGACGAAAGAACACGATCTATCACGTGTTTTCGGCGACCGGCCCGATCGCCCGCCCGCCGACCGAAACGCTTGGCACGGTGGCGCTCCGATCGGTTCGCGATGAACGCCCCTCGCGTCGTCTCGCTCGCGCCGAGCGCGACGGCGACCGTGACGGCCCTCGGCGCCGCCGAGACCCTCGTCGGCGTCACGCACCACTGCGATCTCCCGGCGGACGCCGGCGCGGCCCACGAGGCCGACGCTCCCGTCGCCGTCGGCGGCTGGCTGAACCCGGACCTCGACCGCGTCGCCGACCTCGCGCCCGACATCGTCCTCACGAGCGACGGGCTGCAGTCGGAGCTCGCGGCCGACTGCCGCGACCGCGGGTTCGACGTGGCCCACCGCGAGCCGTCGACCCTCGACGAGGCGATTTCGGCCTTCGCCGCCCGCGGCGCCGACGTGGGGCGCCCCGACGCCGGCGAGCGCCTCGCGGCCGACGCGCGAGCCCGCCTCGACGCGGTCGCCGACGCGGTCGCGGACCGCCCCCGCCCGACCGTCTACTGCGAGGAGTGGTCGGACCCCCCGATGGCCGCCGGCAATTGGGTCCCCGACGCCGTGCGCGCCGCCGGCGGCCGGTATCCCTTCGTCGACCCGGGCGAGCGCTCCCGCGAGGTCGACCTCGCGAGCGTCGAGCGAGCCGATCCCGACCACGTGATCGTCCACGTCTGCGGGCACGGGGACCGGATCGATCCGGCGACCGTCGAGGGACGCGACTGGGCCGTCGATGCCCCCGTCCACGTGATCGACGACTCCCTCCTCAACCAGCCGAGCCCCGCCCTGATCGACGGCGTCGAGCGGCTGGCCGGACTGTTCTATCCCGATATCGAGAGCTATTCGTAGCCCGTCGCTCGATGGTCGGTATGCGAGTCGGCGTCGGCAGCGGCAACCCGGTGAAGCGGCGCGCGGTCGAACAGGCGCTCGGCGTCGCCGCGGAACATGACTCCGAGCCCTCGCTCGTCGACGGGCTCCCCGGCGACCCGGAGGCGGTCGCGGTCGAAGCGGTCCCCGTCCCCTCGGGGGTGAGCGAACAGCCGACCGGCCACGCCGAGACGGTCGCCGGCGCAGAGAATCGGGCCGCGGCCGTTCTCGACGCGGCGGGAGACGAGTACGACCTCGGAATCGGCATCGAGGGCGGCGTCGCCCGATTCGATGGTACAGACGGACTCTTCCTCGTCATGTGGGCCGCCGTCTCCGACGGCTCGCGGGTCGGTCGCAGCGCGGGCCCGAGCCTCGAACTCCCCGCCGCCGTCGCCGACCGGATCGACGACGGCGAGGAGCTCGGCCCGGTGATGGACCACGTCCTCGACACGAACGGGGTCGCGAAACGCGGCGGCGCCGCGGGCGCGCTCACGAACGGCCGCGTCGACCGCGCCGACGCCCTCGCGACGGCGGTCGCCGGCGCGCTGGGCCCGTTCGTCTCCGACCTGTACTGATCGGGACGGCCCGGAACGGATCTGTTCGGGGAACGGATCCGTCCGGTCCCGACTGGGGCGTTCGAGGATCGTACCGAAACGCGGGGATCGCTCCGTCTCCACGCTCCCTCTCACCGAGAAAACCGCACGACTGCGGCGTGTTAACCCGACCTACCAACCGCCTTATGTGGTGATACGACTTGTGTCCCGTATGAGCACGGTCCAACCCGACGCGGTCGCCGTCGAGTCAGCCGGCCTCTCCGCGAAACAGGCGCGTATCCTGCGGTACCTCCGCGAGAACGCCGCCGATCAGACCTACTTCAAGTCGCGACTGATCGCCGACGAGCTCGACCTCTCGGCGAAGGAGGTCGGCGCGAACATGAGCGCGGTCGCCGACGCGGCGGCCGACATCGACGTCGAGAAGTGGGGGTACTCGTCGGGGACGACGTGGATGGTCACGGCCTGACCGGATCGTACTGACTCTCTTACCCCACAATAGGCGAGCGGTTACGGGTCGTACGCCACCAGCGACGCCGCGTCGTCGGCGAGGGCCACGGCGTCGGCGTCGAAGGAGTCGGCGTACCGGATCGCGAGCGTGAGCAGGCGCTCCGGCTCGGTCAGCGCGTACCCGTCGGACCGGTCGAGGAGTCCGGCCGCTTCGAGGTCGGCGGCGGCGGTGCTCACGGTCGGTCGAGAGACGTCGAGCTCGGCGGCCAGCTCCGCGCCGGTCGCCGTCGGGTCGCGCAACAGCGCGAGGATCATCCCCCGGGGCGTGTCGCGCCGGAGGTACCCGAGCGCGCGCTTGTCGAGATCGTCGAACCGGCCGGCCGGGAAGTACCGCCGGTAGTCGGCGTCCTTCGCCGACTCGATCTCGCCGGCCTCCTCCAGCTTCCGGAGGTGGTGCTGCGCCTCGCCGGTTCCGAGCCGGAGGTCGTCGCGGAGCTTGGAGAAGTGGGCGCCGGGCGTCGTCGGCACGTACCCGCGGATCGCCTCGCGGGTCTCGTTCGCGTCGCCCCCGGCGTCCCCGGAGTCGGCGCTCGCGGTCCCGACGAACGGCGCGGCGGCCCCGATGGCGGCGAACCGTCGGAGCGTCTCGCGTTTCCGTCCGTCGATCTCGTCGGTCACGAACCGAAGTAGTTGTCGCCCCGACAAAAGCACTTCGTTCGGGGCGGTATCGGACCGTTTCGGGGACGCGTACCGACCGCGAGGCCGCGGACAGCGACTACTCGGGCACTCGCGCGGGACCGGAGCGGCCGCCGGCGCCGCGCCGGGGTATGGAACCCTGCCGTCCCGGTCCGCCGATCACCCCTCGCGCTCGGTCTCCACGTCGCCGTCGACCGCTTCCTCGTCCATCTCCTGGATGACTTCGTCGGCCGACTTGATGTCGGCGCCGGCGCCGCCGGCCTTGACTGCTTCGGCCTCCTTCTCTAACTCCTCGACGTCCATCTCCGCCGACTCCTCGATCTGGCCGAGGATCTCGTCGATGTCGTCGAGTCCGAGCATCTTCCGGGTGTCGTCGTCGAACTCTTTGCCGTCGAGCCCCTCCATCTGTTGCACGTCGGAGCCGGACAGCGCCTTGCCGTAGCGGCCGACCAGACTCGTCAGCTCCTGCGGGAGGACGAAGGTCGTGGACTCGCCCTTGCCGATCTCTTCTAAGGTCTCCATGCCGCGCTCGATGATGGCGCGTTCGCCCATCGACTCGGCCGAGCGGGCGCGGAGGACGGTCGAGATCGCGTCCCCCTGCGCTTCGAGGATCTGGCTCTGCTTTTCCCCCTGCGCGCGGATGATGTTCGACTGCTTGTCACCCTCCGCCTGCTCGACCGCGGAGCGGCGTTCCCCCTGCGCTTCGAGGATCATCGCGCGGCGCCGGCGCTCGGCGGAGGTCTGCTGTTCCATCGCCTGCTGGACGTCCTTCGAGGGGTTGACCTCGCGGACCTCGACGCTCTCGACGCGGATCCCCCACTCGTCGGTCGGCTCGTCGAGCTCCTTGCGGATCTTCGCGTTGATCTCCTGTCGCTTGTTCAGCGTGTCGTCGAGCTCCATGTCGCCGAGGACGGCGCGGAGGGTCGTCTGCGCGAGGTTCGAGACGGCCTTCTTGTAGTCGTCCACTTCGAGGAAGGCCTTCTTGGCGTCCATCACCTTGATGTAGACGACCGCGTCCGCCGTCACCGGCGAGTTGTCCCGCGTGATCGCCTCCTGGCGGGGAACGTCCAGCGTCTGGGTCCGCATGTCGAACGGGTAGGTGCGGGAGACGAACGGCGGGATGAGGTTGATCCCGGGTTCGAGCAGCTTCCGGTACTCGCCGAACACCGTGAGCGTCTTCTTCTCGTAGGCGTCGACGATCTCGAACGACTGCCAGAGCGTGACGACCACGAGCAACAGGAAGAGCAGCCCGACGCTCACCAGGCCGAAACCGAGTTGGAGGGTAATTGGGTCCATGCACCAACCTTGGGCCATCCCGTTGTTAATACTTCGCCCGACGAGGGAAACCCCGCGAACGGCGCGGCCTCGGCCGCCCCCGGTCGATGCTCCGCAGATAACAAACCCTAAAACCCGGCTCGGAGACCGATCCCGTATGCATTTGCGGTTCGTCGGGCGGCTCGGGCTCGCCGACGCGGTGACCGTGGCGAACGCCGCGGTCGGCTTCCTCGCGGTCGTCGCCGCCGCTGTCGACGTCCGGCTCGCGGCCCGCCTCATCCTGCTCGCCGCGGTCGCGGACGGGCTCGACGGCGTCGTGGCGCGCCACCGCGGCTCCACCGACGCCGGGCCGTACCTCGACTCGCTGGCCGACGTGGCGTCGTTCGGCGTCGCGCCCGCCGCGCTCGTGGCGTTCGTCGTCCTCGACGCGCGGTCGTTCGCGGCCGATCCGGTCTTCGTCGCGGCGGCCGTCGGCGTCGCGGCCCTGTTCGTCTCCATGGCGGTCGCCCGGCTCGGGATGTACACGGCCTACGACACCGACGAGCGGGTGACGGTGGGCGTGCCGACGACGCTGGCGGCCACGGTGCTCGCGGCAGCGGTCATCGCCGGCTACACCGCTCCCGCGCTGCTCGTCGCGGGGACCGCCGCGTTCGCCCTGCTGATGGGATCGACGGTCACGTACCCCGACCTCCACGCGCAGGACGCGCTCGTGATGGGCGTCGTCCAGGCCGCCGTCATCCTGACGCCGGTCGGCCACATGGCCACCTCGATCCTCCCGGCGTGGATCGGCGAGGGGTTCGCGTTCGCGCTGCTGTTCCTCTCCGTCGGCTACCTCGTCCTCGGCCCGCGGTTCTACTGGGGCGACGGGATCCGGTCGCCGACGGACGTGAGGGACGCGAAGGAGGGGACCGACGCGAAAGACGCCGACGCTGTCGAGGATCGCGGTGCCTGAGTCGTCGGGTCGACCGGTCGTCCGGTCGGTTCGATCGGTCCGGTCGGCTCTAACGATGAGGACCGAAACGGGGAAAAAGGCCGACAGAAGCGGAATCGGCGTCGATCGCGACCGGATGACCGCGTTTAAAGCAGGTCGTCGAAGTCTTTGTAGCGGGTGATGTCGACGCCCTCGTCGGTGACGACGGCGACGTTGATCCCGTTACCGGACGCGAGGTCGCGTTCGACCGCGGACTGGATCGCCTTCGCGGCGATCTCGGTCGCCTCGTCGACGGTCACGTCGTCGTGGTACTCCTGCTCTAAGACACCGAGTGCGTACTGCGAGCCGGAGCCGGTGACGGTGTACTCCTCCTCGGTGGTGCCGCCGAGAGCGTCGATGGAGTAGATGTGGGCGCCCTCGTCGTCGACGCCGCCGAGGATCGGCTGGACGATGTAGAACGCGCCGGAACGGAGGAGGTTCCCGGTGAGCGTCGACAGCGCCTCCATGGACATGTCCTTGCCGCGGCGGGTCTCGTAGAGGCTCGTCTCGGCTTTCAGCGTCGAGATGAGGTTCTGAGCGGCGGAGACGGAGCCGGCGATGGTCAGGGCGCCGCGCGGGTGGACTTCCTCGACCTTCTGGACGTCCTTCGAGGAGACCATGCCGCCGAGAGAGGCGCGCATGTCGGTCGCCATCACGACGCCGTCGGCGGTCTTGATGCCGACGGTCGTGGTGCCGGTCTTCATCTCGCCCTCGCCGTCGGCCTGCGCCGCGCGGCGTTCGCTGTGTTCGAACTCGCCGATCTCGGGTCCGAAGACGGGCTGGTCGCGGCCGAGCTCCTGGGCCGGTCCGTCGGAGAGGTCGCCAGTCGGTGTTCGCATTACGCCTCCGTTGGCTCGGCGCGCTGATAAAGGCAACCCTTCGGGGACCGACCGCCGGTTCCGACGGGTCTATTCGTCGTCGCGGTCGGGCCGCTGAAAGCCATCGCAGTCGGGCCGTTGGAAGCCCTCGCTCTGTCGGGAGCTCGGCTGTCGCGCCGATCGCTCTCCGGCGGCGACGCGCTCGAAGCGGGCGCTCTCGAAAAGGGACGCGGTCGAAAACGAGACCGTCACGACGGTGCCGGCGCGCTCACTCCTCGGTGGCCTCGTACGCCTCGCCGGTGGTCTCGACGAGCCGGCCGATGGGGACGTTGATACCGAGTCGCTGGCGGGCGAAGACGGCCACCGGGAACAGCGAGATCCCGACGGCGACGGTCGCCTGGTGCAGCCCGAAGAGGGCCGCCGTACGGATGCGGTCGAACATGGGTCTTCGAACGACCCGAGCGGAGGTGTGTATAAATACTTTCCGGGGCTACCGGCTCGCCGACCCCGGCGCAGTAATGCGGTTTCGGGTCGTAGATTAACGATTATGAAATATAACCGGGCGGCCGTCGCGTTCGGGATATCCACGGCGGTGCGAATCCGACTCTTTTCCATAAGTTATGCGTATCCATCGCGCCTCGTGCGCCTCGCATCCGTGCGGTCCCCGCGGGCCTCGGCGGCGTTCCGATCGGTATCTCGGGGTTCCCCGGAACCGCGTCCGGAGTTCGGGGTGAAACCCGACCGGGTCCCGCCGCGGACCGAACGGGATTTAACCGGTCCGTCGCCTACCTCGCGGCGTGCAGAACGTCACGGACAGGACGCGGAACCCGTTCGGGATGCGCCCGGACTGCGAGTCGTTCGTCCCCGGCTACGGCGACGCCAACGCCGACTTCCACGTGATCGGCGATCACCCCGGGGCCCACGGCGGCGCCGACGCCGGCGTCCCGTTCACCGGCGAGCCGTGGTCGGACGCGTTCCTCTCGGCGCTGGTCGATGGCGGGCTGATCGCCGGGTTCGACGAGGGGCCGGCGGCCGACGACGACCTGATAGACGACACCCGGGCGGCGGACCCGATCGCCGCCGACCGGACGTTCTTCTCGTACCTCCACATGTGCGTCGCCGACGGCGTCCCGGACGAGGCGGCGTACGACGACATGGAGCGGTTCTTCGACGCGGAGCTCCGGGCGATCGCCGCTCACGTCCTCCTCCCCGTCGGCGCCCGCGCCACCGACCACGTCCTCCGGGAGTACACCTCGCGGGCGCACAAGACGGAGCTCGACATGGACGCGCTCCACGCCGAGGAGCTGCTCGGGTCCGGGTGGCTCGTCCTCCCGATCAAGGACCCCGCCGAGTGGGTCGCGGGCGACGGCGACCGGCTCGCCGACGCGCTCCGCGAGCTCCGATCGACGGACTTCCGCCGCGAGAGCGACCTCGGGCGCTTCATCGCCGGCAGCGATCCGTACTTCGTCAGGTGACGCGACGCCCGCCCTCCCGTCTCGATTCCCCCGTCGGATGGATGTGCGGTTCCGGCGACTCTTGGCGGCCCCGATCGGATCGTTCGGGTCGAATCCGTGAAATTACTGTTCGATCGTCATTCATTCGCGGGATGACGATGTCATATTTGTCACTACTACCTGAATTTTATATCGCTCCCCGTTATCCGTCAGTAGGCGCCCGACCGATCGGGCGTCGGCCGTAGGACTGGTACTCCATACGGCGGCTTGGTCAGCATCGGCCCTCACGGGCCGTTTTTCGTGCGGATCGGTCCCCGCCTCTCACTCGGACAGCAGCGCGTCGAGGTACTGCCCGACGTGGTCGTCCATGCGCCGCTTGAACCCCGCCCGCCGCGCGAGCCGGTCGAGCTCCCGAGAGACGTACGTCCCGTACTGGACCGCCTTCTTGTCGGCCGTCCGGACCGACTCGGGGACGCGCTCGGCCGCCGCCCGCCGCAGCGCGATCTTGCGGTCCCCGTCGCTCGCGAGCAGTTCGCCCGGCAGCGCGAGCGCGGCGGCGACGATCCGGTCGTCGAGCAGGGGCGCGACCGGCTCGACCCCGGCGGCCCGGAGCGCAAGCGCGTCGCGTTCGAGCTGGTCCGGGAGGGAGCGGACCGTCTCGGTCCGCGCGCCGCGAACCGTCTCCGCCGCGACGCGGTCGTCGCCGACCGGGTCGGCGACCTTGCTGTAGCCGCCGAACAGCTCGTCGGCCCCCTGCCCCACCGCGAGGCGGTCGATCCCGTCGGCCGCGGCCGCCTCCGCCGCGAGGTACAGCGGGACCGCGATCGCGACGTCCATCGGGTTCCGCCGCCCGGTCGCCGCGGCGACCTCGCGGACCGCGCGCACGAGGTCGTCGTGGGTGATCTCGACGACGCGGAGGTCCAGCTCCATCGCCGCGGCGGCCTCGCGGGCGGCCGCGACGTCGTGACACCCATCGAAGCCGGCGACGTAACACGGCGCGTCCGGGACCGCGGCGGCGACGACGCCGGAGTCGACGCCGCCGGAGAAGGCGACCGCGAGGGCGTTTTCACCGCCTTCCGCGTCGAGGTCCCCGAGCGCGGCGTCGAGCGCCTCGTCGACCGCGGCCTGCCCCGGACCCGGATCGACTGGCCCGTCGTCCGGAAGCGACCAGGCGCGCTCGGTCCCCGTGCTCGACGCGAGGGAGCCGGCCGGAACGGATTCCGGATCGTCGAGGTCGGTCCGGTCGAAGCTCCACGCGCCGGGGTCGGTTGGATCGAGTCCGGTCGCGGGATCCCCGGCCTCCCGCTCGACGAACAGCGGCTGGCGACCGAGCACGTCCCTGACGAGCACCGGTCCCTCGCGGTCCGGCGGGTCGCGCAGGAGTCCGGCGAAGCCGCGTCCGCCGGGAAGGGGGTCGCCGTCGCGGAGGGCGTCGCGGACGCGGTCGGGCGACGCGCCGCGCAGATCGGGATCGGGATCGGAGGGGAAAGCGTCCGCCATCGCGGTCAGCGGAGCGCGTCCAGCGCCCGGAGCGCGCGGCGCTTGGCGCCGCCGCCGAACTGGCGGAGCGAGACGCGCCACGGGGTCCGCTTCCCGACGACGCTGGTCCGGCCCTCGGCGATCCCGTCGAGGATCGCCTCGGCCGAGCGCTCGTCGGCGCCGACCTCGGTCACGGCCTGTCCGACCATCTCCGAGATGTGAGCGTCGCTGCCGGCGGTCATCGGCATCCGGTTCCGGATCGCGAACTTCTCGGCCTGCCGGTTCGAGCGCCCGGTGAACAGCCGGGAGTTGTACACTTCGAGGGCGTCCGCGCTCGCCAGCTGCTCGTCGCTGATGTGCGCGGCGACGCCGTGGCGGGACTTCTGGAAGGGGTGGGGAACGACCGCGATCCCGCCCTGATCGCGGATCCGGTCGAGGGTCTCGTCGAAGGGGAGCCCGCTCTCGACGCGCTCCTCGATGCCGAACGCGAGGACGTGGCCGACCGCGCTCGTCACCTCCATGCCGACGATGCCGACGAGCCCGTAGTCGGGGGCCTTCTCGGCCGCCTCGATGCTGGCGTCGATCTCGTCGTGGTCCGTGACGGCGAGCGCGTCCAGCCCGACCCCCGCCGCCTGCTCCAAGAGGAGGTCGACCGGATCGCGCCCGTCGTAGGACAGCGCGGAGTGCGCGTGCAGCTCGACCGATAACACGCCTCTACGTTCGGCGGTCGGAATAAAAAGCGCCCCGGTCTGTGGCGGCTCCACCATCTGCGCAGGCGCCTGCCACGCTGTCACCAGCGACGAGATATTTAAGCGAACACGAGCGGTGGCGCGCCGCCGAGCGGCCGCCCCCGGCGGCCGCGAGGTGCCCGCGAGGGAGGTCGGCGGCGGCCGCGCTGCGGTGCGGTTCCGCGGCCGCCGCCGGCCGAGGTTGGGGAGGTGTGAGGTGCGGAGCGGTGCGGAGCGGGACCGAAGGATCAGTCGCCGGCGGCAAGCCGCCGGCTGGGACTTTGCAGGCCTTCACCGCAGTATCGTCGATCACCTATAAACAGCAGACGGCAACGCCACCACTCGACTTATCGGTATAAAAACGACTCCGCGAGAGTCGATCTAGAACGCGCTCTCGCCGACCGTCTTCCGGTACGTTCCGACTCCGCGGTGGGCGCTCTCGTCCCAGGAGTCGACGTCGACGAGCACGCGGGTGTTCACGGCGTCGGCCGGCGCGCCCTCGATCCGGAGCGTCGAGTCGCCGATGCGGGCGACTGCGGTTCCGCCGTCCTCCGCCCCGGTCACCATCACTTCGAGCGTGTCCCCGGGCTCGTAGTCGGGGGTCGACCCCCGGAACGAGAACCCGGCGAAGAACTTGTCGAAGCGGCTCATGCGCGCGACACCTCCTCGGAGGTGCGGTCGGGAATGTACTCCCGCCCGAAGCCGGTGATCGCGGCCAGCAGGAAGACGATCACCAGGAACCAGCCGTGGAACACGTACGGCACCACGTCGATGGGGTTAACCACCATCTCGGGGCCGTACTCCGCGCCGAGCCCGCCGGGCCCGACCATCACCTGGTAGCCGACGAGGACCCCGCCGGCCCACGGGAAGATGTACCCGAGCGCCGACGTGTTGGCGTCGAGGATGTTCGCCCGACGGTAGCCGTTGATGTTGAACTTCTCGCCGATCCGGGCGATGTACGGCGCGATCGCGATCTCCGCCGCGGTGTTGATCGTGATCATCCCGTTGATCGTCGCCGTGCCCATGACCATCGTCAGCTCGGCCCGGCGGACGTTGGTCGCGACGGTGTTGAGGAGGAACTCCTGGATGGCCGCGAACCCGCCGCCGCGGATCATGATCTGCGCCATCGAGACGATGAGCAGGGTGAGGACGATGAGCGGGAAGAAGCCGATCGCGCCGGAGTAGAGGCTCCCGCCGACGCCAGCGCTCTCACCGACCACGACGAACGGCAGCGCGGTGAAGGTCCCGGACTCGGTCACGGTAAAGGCGAGGATGTCGCTCACCGACGAGAGCCCGAACGCGAGGTTGAACGCGACGGCGACGACGATCCCCCACGAGATCGCCTCAACGATGTGGCGTCCCGCGACCGCCGTCACGATGACGACGCCCATCGAGATCAGGTGGACGAGTCCGGCCGCGGTCGCCGTGTCGCGGAGGGCGGCGGACCCCTCTAAGCTCACGCCGGCCATGGCGGAGCCCGCGATCAGGTACGCGACGAACGCCGGGATCGCCGCCGCGATCGCGTACTTGAACCGCGAGGCGACGACGCCGCCGATGTCGGCGTCCTGCGTCACCGCGCTCACGATCGTCGTGTCGCTCACGGGCGCGAGGTTGTCGCCGAAGACGGCGCCCGAGAGGATCGCCGCGAACAGCAGCACGGGGTTCGCGCCGATGAGCACGCCGGCCGGGAAGAAGAGCGTCACGAACGCGACGGTGGCGCCGTAGCCCGTCCCGATCCCGGTCGCGAGCAGGCCGCAAAGGACGAACGCGGCGGCCGGGAACGTCGCCGCGCCGACGTTCAGCGCGTCGGCGGCGAAGATGAGCCCCTCGACGAACCCGCCGACCTGCAGCGTGTCGGCGAACATGCCCGCCCACAGCCACGCGACGATCGCGGTCGCGGCGACGCGCTGGGTCATCCCCTCGAAGATGGTGTCGGCGTACGCCTTCCAGTCCCCGCGTACGAAGAACATCCCCAAGATTGTCCCGATCAACGCCCCGATCACCAGCCCGTTCGTGTCGCCGATGCCGAGGACGCCGCTCTGGAAGATGGCCCAGAGGATGAAGAAGGCGAGCGGGATCGTGCTCGCCCACTTCCCGCCGTAGAAGTCGATTCGCGGGGAGTCGTCCCCGTCGTCCGTGCCGTCACCAACGCCGAACTCGCTGCCGTCCGGTGGCTCCCCGCCGTCAGTCGCCGACAGGTCGCCGTCTACTGTTTCGGTCATCAGTCTCTCACACGCCCTCGGTCGCCAACCACCCACGTAAATCCTCGTGTCTCCCCCTCGATCGAAAAGATCCGTCCGACTGATCGGCTCGCGGGGCTCGCGGTCCGCGTTCGTCCGCCGGCGACCGCGATCGTCCGCCGTTCTCCACGAACCCGTGGCGCGACGGCCGACGCGGGCCCACAAGAACACCCTTAAGAGGGGCGCCGACGAGGCCTCACACGGGAACAGCACAGCTGCAGATCCGACGCGCCGGGGTCTTTTCGCCCACGGCTTGGGAATGTAGCAGTGCGCCGACGCCTCCGGCGTCGCGGTCGGACGCCCGCGTTCGCGGGCCGTCCGGTCGGACCGCTCGGTCCGCGAGCCGTCCGTCAGCCGCGTCGCGCGGAGCCGCGGTCACGTTGCGGTTGTGCCGTTCCAACCAGATACACAATGGCACGAATGCACACGCGCCGTCGCGGTTCGTCCGGTTCGGACAAGCCGGCGACGGACGAGAACCCGGAGTGGAGCGACGTCGACGCCGAGGACATCGAGTCCCGCGTCGTCGAACTGGCAGAGCAGGGCCACGACCCCAGCGTCATCGGACTCAAGCTCCGTGACGAGGGCGTCAAGGGCGTTCCGGTGCCCGACGTGAAGCTGGCCACCGGCAAGAAGGTCACCGAGATTCTCGAGGAGCACGACGCGGATTCCGAGTTCCCCGAGGACCTCCGCAACCTGATGTCTCAGGCCGTCCGCCTGCGCGAGCACATGGCGGAGAACGGACAGGACCACCAGAACAAGCGCGCGCTCCAGAACACGGAGTCGAAGATCCGCCGCCTCGCGGACTACTACCGCGGCGACGAGATCGACGAGGAGTTCACGTACACCTACGAGTACGCCGCCGAGCTCCTCGGCGACGAGTAACGACGCAGACGAACGCGACACGAACGAACGCGGCTCCGACGGAGACCGGCTCCGAGGAGTGAGCGACGCGACGCAACGACGCACGACGTGGCGATCACGACGCGACCGACGCACTGATCGTGACACCACGGACGCACCGACACACGACCGCACCCACACCACACCCACCCAATGACCGAGGCCACAGCCGCCACGCCCGCCCCCGACGCCCTCGCCGACGTCCTCGCGGACGCGCCGTTCGTCCGGCTCGTCGCGACCGACGACGGCGACGCGGTCGCGGCCACCGGGCTGCTCGCGCGAGCGCTGCGGACGGTCGGCACGCCGTTCCAGGCCCGCGTGTCTCGCGATCCCGTCCCCGACGCCGGCGACGACGCCGTCGCCGTGACCGTCGGGGCGAATCGCGGTCCGCACGCGATCCCCGGTTCGGGACGCCCGGCGAGCACGACCGCGTTCGAGATCGCGCGCGCCCTCGGCGACGACCCCGACCCGGTCGTCGCCCTCGCGGGCGTCGTCGCGGCCGGCTCCGTGCCCGGCACGGACGGCTCCGGCGACGCGCTGGAGGCGGCCGAGCGCGCGGAGCTCGTCCGGCGACGCCCCGGCGTCGCGCTCCCGACCGCCGACCTGGCGGACGGGCTCGCGTCCTCGACGCTCGTCCGGACGCCGTACTCCGGCGACACCGAGGCCGCGCGGGCCGCGCTCGCCGAGCTCGGACTTCCGGCCGACCTCGACGACGACGCGCACCGGCGACTCGCGTCGCTGGTCGCCGTCGACGTCGCGGACGCGGACGGCGCGAGCGAGCGGGCGGCCTCGGCGGTCGAGCGCGCGCTCCGCCCGTACGCGACGGTCGGGGACGCGGCGCCGTTCGAGACGGTCGGCGGCTACGCCGACGCCCTCGACGCGCTCTCCCGCGCGGCCCCCGGAACGGGGATCGCGATGGCGCTCGACGCCGACCCGAGCGACGGGCTCCGGACCGCCGCGCTCGACGCGTGGCGGACTCACGGCCTCGCCGCGCACCGCGCGCTCGACGCCGCGACGACCGGCCGGTACGACGGCTGCTTCGTCGCGCGCGTCGACCTCGCGGGGAGCGACCACCCGGGGGAGGGCGACGCCGCGGCGGACGCCGACGCCGCGCCCGACGCGGCCGCCGTCCTCCCGACGATCGCCCGGATCGCCCGGGACTTCCGGTCGCCGGAGCCGGTCGCGGTCGCGGTCGACGAGGCCGCGCGGCTGCTGGCCGCGTCCGCCACCGAGTCGATCGGGCTCGGCGACGCCTGCCGCTCGGCGGCGGGCGAGGTCGGCGGCGACGGCTGGGGGACCGCCGACCGCGGCGGGATCGCGGTCGGGCCGGGGATCGAGGCCGCCGACGAGGCGGACGAAGCGAACCGGAACGGCCCCGAGGAAACCGACGGCGACATCACGGGCGCGCTCGCCGCGCTCAGGGAGGCGCTATGAGCGGGGAACCCGCTCGAGGCGGAGAGTCCGCCCGCGGCGACGGGGCGACCCGGACGGCCACCGTCCGGACGACCCACGCCGACGCCGCCCTCGTCGCCGCTGCGCTCGCCCCGGACGAGACCGACTCGATGGCGACTCGCGTCAACGGCGACGCGATCGAGTGCGTCGTCGAGCGGCCCGCCACCGGCGGACTGCGGTCGACCGTGGATGACCACGTCGTAAACCTGCGCGTCGCGGACCGACTCGTCGAGCGCGCGAGGGCTCACCTCGCGGCCGACGACGGAGCGCGCCGCTCCGACACCAACGGCGACACAGACACCAACACATGAGCGAACGATCCGTATCCAAGAGCAGAGAACAGAAGCGCTGGTACTCCGTGCTGGCGCCCGAACAGTTCGACCGGCAGGAGCTCGGCGAGACCCTCGCCGAGGAGCCCGACCAGGTCGTCGGCCGTACGATCACGACGACGCTGGGCGAGTTGACCGGCGACTCCGGCGCGAACAACACGAAGCTCACGTTCAAGATCACCGACGTGGGCAGCGACACGGCCTACACCGAGTTCATCAAGTACGAGCTCACGCGGGACTACCTGCGCTCGCTCGTCCGCCGCGGCGCCTCGAAGGTCGAGGCGTCGATCACGGTGCTGACGACGGACGACTACCGCATCCGCGTCCAGCCCGTCGCGCTGACGACGAAGAAGGCCGACCGCTCGCAGGAGAAGGCCATCCGCCGCGTCATGATCGACAAGGTCCACGCGGCCGCCGAGGACCGCACCTTCGAGTCGTTCGTCGACGCCATCGTCGAGGGGAACCTCTCGTCGGCGATCTACGGCGACGCGAAGCTCATCTACCCGCTCCGCCGCGTCGAGGTCCAGAAGCTGACGCTCGAGGCGCGCCCGTCCGAGGTCGCCGCCGAGGAGGAGACCGCCGTCGATGTCGACGCCGACGAAGTGGCCGTCGACGCCGACGAGTAACGCCGCTCCGAGCGAACCCGCAGTTTTCCCGTTTATAAACCGCATAGCGGCGGCGCTGACTGAGGATGGTTGTAATGGGGTCGGATGCGGTGGCGCGTGCCTGCGAGCGGCGCGGAAGCGCCGCGAGCCAGCACGCGCGAGGGACGCGGTGAGCGCTCGAAGAGCGCGAACCGCGAGGCTGGGGAGGCGTGAGGCTGCGGTGCTGTGCGGGACGGGTGGGATTCAAAGGGGCAGCCGTGAGGCGGGCGCAGGTGACGTAAGCACCGCAAGGAGCGAGCACTGCGAGCGACTGAGGAGCGCAGCGAGCGTGCGCCCGCCTCACGGCTGGGGCTTCGGAAGTGTTCACCGTCGATTCGACAGTAGTGACTTATAAGTTAACGGCTGCGGATTTGGAGGTGCTTTCTCCCAAACCGCCGTTAGATGTTTATAAACCCACTCACACCACCTCCCGCGTCAGCTGCTTGCGGTACGACTCGAACCCCGCGTTCTCGTAGAACGCGATCGCCCGCTCGTTGTCGACGTCGACGTCGAGCCGGAGCTGGCCGCAGTCCTCCTCGCGCGCATCGATCACGGCCCGCCCCATCAATCGGCTCGCGATCCCGGTTCCCCGATACGACTCGGCGACGTAGATGTCGCCGACGACGAGCCGATCGGGCCGGTCGAACACGGTGGGACACTCGTCGACGCTCGTCGAGACGAACGCGACGAGATCCCTGTCCGGGCCGGGAACGCCGACCGGCGCCGGATCGGTCGGATCGAGGTCGTCGACGGCGGCCTCGCTCGGGTCGGCGTCCGGACCGACCGCGACGACCCACAGGCGGCGGTCCGCGTCCTCCCGGAGCAGATCGAGCCGGAACTCCGTCTCGGCGGCGATCAGCTCCTGGTCGGGTCGGTCCGCGAGCGCGTGTGCGTCCACGCTCGCTTCGAGGTCGCGGTGATACGGCAGCCACAGGGCCGCCGCGTAGCGCTCCGCGGCGGCCTCGGTGGCCGGCAGGCGTCGGATCTCCATACGGCGGGCCACCGGGGCCGACGGCATACGCTTTCGGGTCGCGTGCGGTCCCTCCCCATCCCCGGATATCCGGGAGACGAAAGCTTGAAACGCCGCTCGCCCGACCTCACGAACATGGAACTGCGGGTCATCGAGAAGACCGACACGGAACTCCGCATCGAGATCGCCGGCGAGGACCACACGTTCATGAACGTGCTGAAGGGCGTCCTGCTTGAGACCGACGACGTCGCGGCCGCGACCTACGACATGAACCCCGAGCAGTCCGGCGGCCAGACCGAGCCGGTGCTGACGGTGAAATCCGAGTCCGGCGACCCGCTCGACGTGCTCGCCGACGCCGCCGAGTCGATCACCGACCGCACGGACGCGCTGCGCGACGCCGTGAAGGCGGCCTGAACCGGGATCGAAACTGAACCCGAGTCGGGATCGACCCCGAGCCGGGACGGACGGGAGTTCCCGAGCGTCTTTTCGCACACCTCCGCTCCCTCGAGCCGTTCGCCCGGACGAACGAGGGGCATACCTAAGTGCCGACTCCCGAAACGGGGAGGTATGCCGCCGAGCGTACTCATGCTGGGATGGGGGTATCCGCCGAACATCACCGGCGGGCTCGACGTCCACGTCGGCGAACTGTTCTCCGGGCTCCGCGACGACCTCGGGGTGGACGCCACCCTCGTGTTGCCCGCGGAGTTCGCGCCGGACGACGAGCCGGGGATCGAAGCGGTCGAGACGGGAGAGGGCGACGTGGCGGCCCGCGTCGACCGGCTCAGCGACCGGTTCGCTGAGCTCGCCCCCGACCACGACGTGATCCACACGCACGACTGGTTCGGCTACGGCCCCGGTCGGCAGGCCGCCCGCGCGTCGGACGCGACGTGGGTGTCCTCGTTCCACTCGCTGGCGAGCGACCGCAACATCGACCCGCCGACCCGCGAGGTCGAGACCGAGCGCCGCCTCGCGAACGCGGCGGACACCAACATCGCGGTCAGCGAGATCGTCCGCGAGGACATCACGGAACTGTACGACGCCGACTCGCGCGTCGTGTACAACGGCTTCTCGACCCCGAAGTTCTCCGGGAAAGACGTCCGCGCGGACCTCGGGATCGACGGCGAGATGCTGTTTTTCGTCGGCCGACACACCGACCAGAAGGGGATCTCGCATCTGCTGTACGCGGTGCGGAAGCTCCACCGCCCCGGCGTGACCCTCGTCGTCGGGGGGTCGGGCCACCAGACCGACCAGCTGAAGCGGTTCGCCGAGCTGCTCGGGATCGAGGACCGCGTCGAGTTCGTCGGCTACGTCCCGGAGGCGGAGCTCGGCGACTACTACGCCGCCGCCGACGCGTTCGTCTCCCCCTCGTACGCGGAGCCGTTCGGGATCACGATCACGGAGGCCCTCGAAGCCGGGACGCAGGTCGTCGCCACTCGGTCGGGCGTCGCAGAGGTGCTTCCCGACGACTGCCTCGTCGAGGTCGAGGTCGATTCGGAGTCGATCGTCGACGGGATCGCGACCGCGCTCGACCGCGAGTCCCCGCCGGAGTACGAGCGCCGCGAGTGGTCGGCGGTCGTCGAGGACACGCTGGCCGTGTACGAAGACGTGGCGTAGACGCCCTCCGTCCGCCGCTTTTCGATCCCCTTTCCGTCGGCGCTATTCGTTTTCGGCCGCACCGTCGCTTTCGCCGTCAGGCGCGCCGATGCTATTCGCCGTCGTCTGCGTCGTCGTCCGCGTCGCCGTCGCCGCGGTACACGTCGAACTCGGTGGCCGTCTCCGGGTGAGTGATCCGGAACCCCTCCGCGGTCTCGATCACGCCGCGCGTGCTCCCGGATCCGCCGCCGTACGGGCTTTCCTCGCCGTCGACGCCGCTCCCGCCCTGATACGGCGAGGTGTACGGCGACTCCGAAACGGGCTCGTCGAAGCCCGCCGGCGGGAGGTAGATCCGCTCGCCGCTCGCGGAGCGAACGACGACCGCGACGTCGCGGGTCCCGGTCACGTCGATGACGGTCCGCTCCCCCGTGACGCGCGCGTCGATGTCGATCTCGTCCATACACCACGGTGCGGACGCGGGCGGTTTAGCCCTACCGGCCGTCGCGGCGGGCCACCCCTCTACGGGGAGCCGCGCGAGGGGTGGTGAACCCTTTTGTGCGGTCGCGTCGAAGCCCGACCCGATGGACGTCAACAGCCATGCCGAGGAGCTCGCCTCCGACCTCGGCGTCGACAAAGAGGAGGTCAAAGAGGACCTGCAGAACCTACTGGAGTACAGCGTCCCGATCGACGAGGCCAAACAGAGCGTCCGCCGGAAGCACGGCGGCGGAGGCGGCGGCTCGTCGCCGACACCGGACGCCGTCGACGTGGGCGAGATCACCACCGACCACGACGGGGTGACGGTCACCGTCCGCGTGCTCACCCAGGGGACCCGCACGATCCGGTATCAAGGCGACGACCTCACGATCCGCGAGGGGGAGGTCGCCGACGAGACCGGCGTCATCTCCTACACCGCGTGGCAGGACTTCGGGTTCGAACCGGGCGACTCGCTGACGATCGGCAACGCCGGCGTCCGCGAGTGGGAAGGGGCACCGGAGCTCAACCTCAACGACTCCACCACCGTCGCCATCGCCGACGAGCCGGTCGAAGTCGACCAGGAGGTCGGCGGCGACCGGAGCCTCGTCGACATCAATGCAGGCGACCGCGGCCGGAACGTGGAAGTCCGCGTGCTGGAGGTCGACGAGAAGACGATCTCCGGCCGCGACGGCGAGACGGAGATCTTAGAGGGCGTCGTCGGCGACGCCACCGCGAAGCTCCCCTTCACCGACTGGCAGCCCCGGTCGGAACTGACGCCGGGTGCCGACCTCCGGATCGAGGACGTGTACGTCCGGGAGTTCCGGGGGGTCCCGTCGATCAACCTCACCGAGTTCTCGACGGTGACGCCGCTCCCCGACCCGGTCGAGGTCGCCGAGGACGCGCCCCGCCTGTCGGTCGCCGAGGCGGTCGGGTCCGGCGGGATGTTCGACGTGGAGATCGTCGGCAACGTCCTCGAAATCCGTGACGGCTCCGGGCTCATCGAGCGGTGTCCGGAGTGCGGCCGCGTGGTTCAGAACGGGCAGTGCCGGAGCCACGGCGACGTGGACAGTGAGGACGACCTCCGCGTGAAGGCGATCGTCGACGACGGCACCGACACCGTCACCGTCGTCCTCGACGACGAGCTCACCGCCGAGGTGTACGGCGGCGGGCTCGAGGACGCCCTCGAGGCCGCGAAGGACGCGATGGACAAGGAGGTCGTCGCCGAGGCGATCGCCGACTCCCTCGTCGGGCGCGCGTACCGCGTCCGCGGGAACCTCTCGGTCGACGACTACGGCGCCAACCTCGACGCGGCCGAGTTCGAGCTCGCGGACGACGACCCGGCCGACCGCGCCCGCGCCGCGCTCGCGGAGGTGGGCGAATGAGCGACGACGGACCGGGCGCCCGGGAGGTCGCGCACCGCCTGTTCGCCGCCGAGTTCGACGACGCCTCCCTCTCGTACTCCGAGAGCGACGAGGAGCGCGCCCCGAACTACGTGGTCTCCCCCACGGGGGCCCGCGTGAACCGACTGTTCGTCGCCGGCGTGCTCACCGAGGTCGAGCGCGTGAACGACGAGACGCGCCGCGGGCGGGTCGTCGACCCCTCCGGCGCGTTCGTCACCTACGCCGGCCAGTACCAGCCGGAGGCACAGACCTTCTTGGAGCGCGCCGAACCGCCGGCGTTCGTCGCCCTCACCGGGAAGGCGCGAACCTTCGAGCCGGAGGACTCCGACCGCGTGTTCACTTCTGTCCGCCCGGAGAGCCTCAACGCGGTCGACGCCGACACCCGCGACCGCTGGGTGGTCTCCGCGGCGGAGGCCACGCTCGACCGGCTCGCCGTCTTCGCGAAGGCCCTCGACTCCGACCTCCGGGGCGAGGAACTCCGCGCGGCCCTCGAATCGGGCGGCGCGCCGGCGTCGCTGGCGGCCGGGATCCCGAAGGCGATCGCCCACTACGACACCTCGACCGCCTACGTCGAGGCGCTCCGTCGGCTCGCCGTCGACGCCTTAGAGCTGATCGCCGGCGACCGCGACGAGGTCCGCTCGCCCGAGATCGCGCCCGATGAGGGCGGCGAAGCGGCGATCGGTACGCTCCCGGCGACGGACGTGACGATCGAGGCGCCGGCGGGGTCGGTCGGTGGCGGGGAAACGGCGGAGTCGGACTCCGAACCGGACGTTTCCGAATCAGACGAACCGGCCGGAGAGCCGGAATCGACCGATTCCGACTCGATCGGTTCCGAACCCGCCGACACCGCAGCCGACGCAGACACCACCGACGCCGCCGCCGAATCCACTGACACCGCGGACGCCGCGGACGCCGCGGACGCCGCCGACGTCACCGGCGCCGCCGACGCCGCGCCCGCCGACTCCGGGTCCTCCGGGATCGAGGCCGAATCCGACGACGCCGCGTCCGAGTCCGCCGACCGCGCCGTGGACGAACCGTCGGCCGATCCGGGTGACGAGAGCGACGGACTCGGCGACTTCGACGCCGGGACTGACGACGCCGACTCCGGCGAATCCGGCGACGACGCCGAGGCCGACTTCGACGAGCCGTCGGCCGACCCCGCCTCCGACGAGATGTACGAGCTCGACGAGGCGGAGCGCGAGGAGATCGAGTCGGAGTTCGGGACCGACTTCTCGACCGGGAGCGAGGTCGACGAGCCCGGCGAGGCCGATATCGACGTGCCGGAGCCCGAGGAGATGGACGAGCCCCCGGCCGAAGACGCCGCGGAGCCCGCCGCCGACTCGGAACCGGAGAGCCGGGAACCGGCGACCGATGACGCCGAGACGACCGACGACTCCGTGGAGAGCGACGACGTCGACCTCGAAGCCGCGGTCATCGACGCGATGGGCGCGCTCGACGACGGCGACGGGGCCGACCGCGAGGCCGTCGTCGAGGCGGTCGTCGACGACCTCGGCGTCGCCGCCGAGTCGGTCGAGGACGCGATCCAGGACGCGCTGATGAGCGGGAAGTGCTACGAGCCCGGTGACGGCACGCTGAAGCCGATCTGATGGCCCCCGCCGCGTCGCCCGCCGTCGAACCGGTGGTCGGCGAACCCGCGGCCGTGGCCGACCTCGAGGACGAGCGCGCGCTGCTGGTCGCCGACGTGCACGCCGGTATCGAGGTCGGGCTCCGATACGAGCGCGGCGTCGAACTCGACAGCCGCGCTGACGAGCGTCGCGAGCGTCTCTGTGGCCTCATTACCGAGACCGACGCCGACCGACTCGTGGTCCTCGGCGACCTCGCACACCGGATCGCGGCGCCGGAGGGCGACGAGCGCGAGGAGCTGGTCGAGCTGATCCGGGCGGTCACGGACCGCGTCCCGATGACGCTCGTCGAGGGGAACCACGACGCCGGGGTCGCCGAGGCGTTCGCCGGCGACATCGACGTGATCGGTCCCGGCGGCGGGATTCTCGGAGACAGCGACAGGGATAACTCGACCGCGGACGCCGGCGTCGGCGTTCTCCACGGCCACACGTGGCCCGATCCCTCGCTCCTCGACGCAGACGTGATCTGCATGGGTCACGAGCACCCCCAAGTGCGACTGGAGGACGCGGTCGGCGGCTCGCGCGTGGAGCGCGCGTGGCTCCGCGGCGAACTTGACCCGGCGGCGTTCGTGGAGAGCGGCGAAGCCGGCCCGCTACCCGAGGCGGACCCGCCCGAACTTGTCGTCTTCCCCGCGTTCAACGAGCGCTCGGGCGGCACGTGGGTGAACGTCGACGGCCAGTCGTTCCTCGCGCCGTTCCTCCCGGACGCGCTACCGGCCGGCGACGCGTACCTGCTTGACGGGACGCGGCTCGGAGACTACCGACGGGTGTGAGGCGTCGCCGTTGGCCGCGGCCCGATTTTAGCCCGCGACGGATCGATAACGTGTGTGTTCGGCGCTCGCACACGCTGCCTCGGCCCGCTCTCTCGCTCGTCGCCGGTGGTCGAATAGGGGGCGCTTTCACAGGATGTTCTGGTAATTCTCACGAGACAAGAACGGCGTATCGGATCTCGATAGTCGTGAGGGCGGGCGGTGAAACTCTGTTATAGGATGTGTGGGTCAGTTTTTCTGTCCAATGGCGGCGTCGAACGCGAATCAGATAGGGCCATATTACCACGACTGAGAACATGTCCATATATTTATCTGCCGAGGGTGAATTCGACCTCATATGGGGTTTTCACCCGGTATCGTCTCTTGGGTCCTGTTCGGTATCTCCGGGCTGAACCTCGGCATCGCCGCCGTCGCGGTCCGGCGCAGAGAGGTGCGCGGCGCGGTCGCGTTCTCGCTGGTGATGATCTGCGTGTCTCTCTACTCGCTGGGCACCGGAATCCGCGCCGGGAGCACGACGCTCTCGCTGTATCAGGTCGGGACGGTGGTCAAATTCGCCGGGATCCTCGGACTCGGGCCGACCCAACTCCGCTTCGGACTCATATACACCGGCCGGGAGTCCCTCCTCACTCGTCGCCGCTGGGCGCTCCTGCTCGCGTGGCCAGCCGCCGTCCTCGCGCTCGTCGCGACCGCACCGGCACACGACCTGCTCTGGACTGTTCACGGGTTCAGCAGCGCCGCTCCGCTGGCTGCGGTCGACCGAGCGAACGGGCCGCTGTTTTGGCTGGCGCTGGCGTACACCTACACCCTGATACTCACCACGTACTCGTTGCTGCTCGTCTTCGGGGTCAGGCGCGGCGGACAATACCGCACGCAGGTCCTGTTGATGCTCTCCGGCGGAATCATCCCGGTCATCGGCAGTTTCCTCCTCCTGTACAGCGGTAACCTGTCGACGGCCTTCGACCCGACCGCGTTCGCCAACACGGCCACCGGCGTCGTGTTCGCCGTCGCGCTCTTCGGGTTCGGCTTCCTCGACCTGGCTCCCATCGCGAGGCATACCCTCGTCGACGAGATGGTCGACCCGGTGTACGTCGTCGACATCGACGATCGCGTCGTCGACGTGAACGTGGCCGGTATGGAACTTCTCGACGAGGGTGTGGATAAGCCAGTCGGGCGACCGGCGGCCGAGGTCGTTCCGCTGTACGACTCGTTCCACGGGAACACCGACGACGCCGACTCGGACGTGACTGTCGAACGCGACGGGTCGGTCCGGTTCTTCGACATCAACCGAACGACGTTGACTGACCGGAGCGGAGCGACGATCGGGTCGCTGTTGATCTACCGCGACGTCACCGATCGACACATCGCCGAAGAGCGGTTCAAACGGCTCATCGAACAGTCTTCGGATGTCATCGCGGTGATCGACGAGGATGGAGATGTCACGTACGTTAGCCAGTCTGTCGAAGAGATTCTCGGCTACGTGCCGACGGCGTTGATCGGTGCCAACGTCATCAAGAATGTTCACCCCAACGACCGAGACGAACTCCGCGCCGAACTCTCCGCCCACGGCACCGAATACGGATACACAAGCTCCTACAGGGTCAGGTTCCGCCACGCCGACGGAGAATGGCGGGTCCTCGAAGTGCGGGCGCGGAACCTCCTCGATGACCAGTTCGTGGAGGGTATCGTGCTGAACTCCCGCGACGTCACCGAAAAGGAGCGGCAGAAGCGGCGGCTGGAACGGCAGAACGAGCGGCTCGACCAGTTCGCCAGCATCGTCTCGCACGACCTCCGAAACCCGCTGAACGTCGCGACCGGCCACGTCGATATGCTCGAATCTGACGCCGGAAGCGAGCAGGGAGACTCCATCGAGACGGTTCAGCGTCAGCTCGAGCGGATGGAGGCGATCATCAGCGACGCCCTCACGCTGGCTCGGTCGGGTGAGGTGATCTCCGAAGCCACTGAGGTGCGGCTCGAGGACATCGCCCACACCGCGTGGCAGAACGTCGACACCGCCGAGGCCGACCTGGTCGTCGACACGTCGCTCGCCCTCGACGCTGACAGGGACCGGCTGCTCAACGTCTTCGAGAACCTGTATCGGAACAGCGCCGAACACAACGAGACGACGGGTCTGACCGTTCGGGTCGGGTCGCTTCCCGAGACGTTCGGTTTCTACGTCGAGGACACCGGCACGGGGATCCCCGAGGACAAACGCGATCAGGTGCTCGAACAGGGGTACACGACCAACCGGGAGGGGACCGGGTTCGGGCTCGCGATCGTCAGGGACATCGTCAGGGCGCACGGGTGGCAGATCACGGTCTCGGAAAGCGACGAGGGCGGCGCGAGGTTCGAGATCGAGTGCTCCGAGGTACCGCTGGAAGAGCAGCCGGCAACAGCCTGAGCACCCGGCCCCGCCGGCCCCTCAGAGCGGCCGGAACCTGAACCCGTCCCACCTCTGGCTCTCGGGCTCGCGGATGCCGGCGCCCGGCTCGCGCAGCTCGCCGGCGTAGACCGGCTCAACCCGGTCGCCGATGTCGACGTCGAACGTCTCGCCGGAACCGTCCTCCCGCTCGGCTATCTGCCCGAGCGCGCGGACAGCCGGGCCGTCGTACTCGTCGTCCATGTCGAACTCCACGATGGCGAGGGTGTTGGGCTCGCGGACGCCCGGCGGCGTCGCCGTCGAGGTCGTCCACGTGAGGACGCGCCCCTCGTACTCTCGGAGGTCGACCGTGCCGACGCGCTCGGCGCCGTTCGGTCCCACGGTGTGGGGCGGGTAGGTGACGGTTCCGTCCGCATATTCGGCGGCCTCGAAGGTCGGTTCGTCTACCGGCTGATCGTTCTCGCTCATTGGTTGCCCTCCAGGATCGTCGTGGTCACGCAGTTTCCGAACCCGCCGACGTTGCAGGCGAGCCCCGTGTCGGCCTCGACCTGCCGCGGGCCGGCGTTCCCGGTGACCTGTTCGTATATCTCGTACACCTGTGCGACGCCGCTGGCGCCGAGGGGGTGTCCCTTCGACTTGAGCCCGCCGGAGGTGTTGATCGGGAGCTCGCCGTCGCGGTCGGTGACGCCCTCCTCGACCGCCTTCCACCCCTCGCCCTTCTCGAAAAAGCCGAGGTCCTCGCTCTGAAGGAACTCGAGGATGGTGAACATGTCGTGGAGCTCCGCCACGTCGACGTCGTCCGGGCCGATATCGGCCATCTCGTAGGCGATGTCGGAGGAGTCGACGACTCCCCCCATCGTCGTCGGGTCCGCGCGCTCGTGGACGACGTGGGTGTCGGTGGCGCCGCCGATCCCCGAGATGACCGCGTACTCGTCCTCGGGAACGTACTCCTCGGCCACGGACTCCGGACAGAACACGAGCGCCGCGGAGCCGTCCGTGATCGGACAGAAGTCGTACAGCCGGAGGGGGTCGGCGACGATCGGCGACTCAAGCACCGTGTCGAGGTCGACCTCCTTCTGGAACTGCGCGTGGGGGTTGTCCACGCCGTTCCGGTGGTTCTTCACCGCGACCTTCCCGAGGCTCTCGCGGGGGGCGTCGTACTCGTCGAGGTAGAGCCGCGCCGTGAGCCCCGCGAAGGAGGGGAGCGTGACGCCCTGCTTGTATTCGACCGGATGGGTGAGCGACGCGATCACGTCGGTCGCCTCCGAGGTCGTGCGGTGCGTCATCTTCTCGCCGCCGACGAGCATGGTGAGGTCCGACGCGCCGGAGGCGACCGACTGCCACGCGGCGTACACCCCGGCGCCCCCCGAGGAGGAGGTCTGGTCGATCCGGGCGGTGTAGGCCGGCTGGGCCGCCAGGTCGTGGGCGAGCGCATTCGGGACGCCGGTCTGGCCCTCGAACTCGCCGCTGGCCATGTTCGAGACGTACAGGTGATCGAGGTCGTCGCCGTCGATCCCGGCGTCGTCGAGCGCGGCCGCGCCCGCCTCCGCCAGCAGCTCTCGCACCCACGCGTCACGTTGCCCGAACGGGGTCATCGACGCGCCGATGATCGCTACGCGTTCCATACCCGTGGGTCCACGGCGCCCGCCTAAAGCGTATCTCTCTGCGGTCGCCGAGCGACCGACTTCTCCACCTCGTCTCCTTCTCGTCTCCCCGCCGCTACTCCGCGCGGCGCCCGGCGTGACCCGGGTAGTCGCGCTCGAACCGTGAGCCGATCTCGTCGCGGTCGAGTCGGATCACGACCGGCCGCCCGTGCGGGCAGGCGTACGGGTTCTCGCAGGCGTCGAGCCGGTCGAGCAGGTCGACGACCGACCCCTCCGTCAGCGAGGTGTTCCCGGTCACGGAGGGGTAACACGCGAGATCCGCGAGCAGCTCGTCGACCACGTCGGTCACCGGATTGTCGCCCGCACCCGCGTCGTCGACGAGCGCGGAGAGCACGTCCCGGACGAGCGCCGGGTCGAGCGCGGCGTCGAAGACAGCCGGGACCGACCGGACGACCGCCTCGCGCTCGCCCGCGCGCTCGGCGCGGAACCCGATTCCGGCGAGGTCGTCGACGAACTCCTCGAACAGCGCCGCCTCCCGCGCGGTGAGCTCGATCCGGACGGGCTCGGCGAGCGCCTGCGCGGCCGCGCCGTCGGCGAAGGCGGCCTGCAGCCGCTCGTAGTTCACCCGCTCGTCGGCGGCGTGCTGGTCGATCAGCACGAGCCCGTCGGGCGCCTCCGCGACGACGTACGTCTCGTGAAGCTGTCCGAGCACCCGCAGCGGCGGGAGCGAGTCGTAGGTTCGCTCCGCGCTCGTCGACTCGCCGGCGAGGGTCCGCTGGGCGGTCGCGGCCGGACGCGAGTCGGTGGTCGGGTCTCGTCGCTCGTCCGGCGCGTCGGCGCTCGGGCTCGGCACGGCGTCGGTCGACGCAGGTCCCTCGGTGTCGTCCGACGCCGAGTCACCGAACCGCTTGAGCCCCTCGGGCTCTCCCGCGTCGCTCTCGGAGTCCGTCTCGATCGCGGCGCCGGCGACGGTATCACCGTCGTCCCTCTCGGTTCCCTCGGTCTCGTCCGCGTCAGACTGCCAGCTCCGCGGCGAGGGCCGGTCGGACGAGGTATCTGCGGAACCGGAGTCTCGGTCGGTGACCGGGTCGCTCGGATCGGGGGCGGCGTCCGAACTGGACCCCACGTCGCCGACCGCCCACGCCTCCTCGTCGGTGGGGTCCAGTTCGGACGCGGAATCGGTCGCGGGTTCGGTTTCCGGCTCTCCGCCCTCGTCTCGGTCACCGTTCTCCCGGTTTCCGATCGCGGCGCGCTCGTGGTCGGTCCCGGCGCCGCCGACGGCCTCGGTCTCGGGCCCTTCGGGGCTGATCTCGGTCTGATCCGGGGCCGACTCCCCCCGCGGCGCGGTCGACCGGATCAGCCCGTGGTCGAGCAGGGCCTCCTCCACCGCCTCCTCCACGGCGTCGCGCACCGCCGGCTCCTCGTCGAACCGGACCTCCAGCTTCCGGGGGTGGACGTTCACGTCGACGTCGCCGGGCGGGACCTCGACGAAGAGCACCGCGAAGGGGTACCGGTCGGGCGCGAGCTGGCCGCCGTACGCGTCGAGGACCGCCTCGCGCAGGGCGCTCGCGGTGACGTACCGACCGTTGACGTAGGTCGCGAGGTACTCGCGGGTCGACCGGGTCGTCTCGGGGTGCGAGACGAGGCCGGAGACGCCGCGGACCGGCGGGTCGGTAGTTGAACTGTCCGGCTCCCACTCCACGTCCACCATCGCCTCCGCGACCTCGCGGCCGTAGACGGCGAGGACGGCCGACCGGAGGTCGCCGTTCCCCTCGGTCGCGAACGTCTCCCGCCCATCGTGTTCCAGCGAGACGGCGACGTCGGGGTTCGCCAGCGCGTAGCCGGTGACGACCGTGTTGATCCGGTCGAACTCGGTCGCGATCCGCTTGAGGAACTTCTTGCGGGCGGGGGTGTTATAGAAGAGGTCGTCGACCTCGGCGGTCGTCCCCTCGGGGCAGCCGGCGGGGCGCACGTCGCCCACGTCGCCCCCCTCGACCGTTATCTCCGCGCCCGCGTCGGCGCCGGGCGGGCGGGACCGGACGGTGAGGCGCGAGACCGCGCCGACGGTGTACAGCGCCTCGCCGCGGAAGCCGAGGGTACCGACGCCATGGTCGAGGTCCTCGATGTCGCCGATCTTCGAGGTGGCGTGCTCCGCCACCGCCGCCTCCAGTTGGTCGGGGGGGATGCCGACGCCGTCGTCGCGGACGCGGATCCCCTCGGTGCCGCCGGCCTCGGCCGACACGGCCACGCGCGTCGCGCCCGCGTCGAGG
Organism: Halorubrum salipaludis; assembly: GCF_002286985.1. Taxonomy (GTDB): domain Archaea; phylum Halobacteriota; class Halobacteria; order Halobacteriales; family Haloferacaceae; genus Halorubrum; species Halorubrum salipaludis. Next base: position 131,002 of record NZ_NSKC01000003.1, read on the forward strand.
CTGTTCTCGATCAGCTCCTTGACGACGCTGGCCGGGCGCTCGACGACCTCGCCGGCCGCGATGCGCTGGACGGTCCGCTCGTCCAACCGCTCGATGTTCGGCGGCTCCATTGTTACTCCGGTCGGGCGAGCGCGCACTTGAACCCGTTGTCGCCGGCGGCGACGGGAAGTGGTCTGCTCGTCTGGACACGGTGTTACTTATAAGTGAATCGCGGTGGCGCGTGCCTGCGAGCGGTCGCCCACGGCGACCGGGAGCAGCACGCGCGAGGGAGTCGCTGGCTCCCGGAGCAACGCGGAGGGTGCCAGCGACGAGGCTGGGGAGGCATGAGGTGCGGTTGCGGGGCGGTTGGGCGGGACTCAAAGGGGCGGCCGTGAGGGCGGCGTAGGCGATGTAAGCACCGCAGCGAAGGAGCGTGTGCGACTGAGCGAGGAGCGCAACGAGCGTACGCCGCCCTCACGGCTGGGGCTTTGACGGTGTTGACGGCGGAGTCATCGTTCACGTACAACCGAGCGACTGGGGCTTTGACGCTGATAACCGCCGAGCCGTGGTCTACGCCTTCGGAGTCCCAAAAACCGTAAGAACGAGAGAACGCAGAACGCAGGGAAGCGGGACCGAACCCCGCCTATCCCTCCATCCCGCCGAACGACAGGCCGTCTTCGACGGAGCGCTGCGCCGCGAAGTAGACGATCGCGACGGGGAGCGCGAACAGGTTCGCGAACGCCGCGAACTGCGTCCACGGCGTGGAGAACCGCCCCTGGGTCGCGATGTTGTACAGCTCCACCGACAGCGGGTAGTTCTCGGGGCGCAGCAGCGTCTGCGCGATGATGAACTCGTTCCACCCCGCGAGCCAGACGAAGATGAGCACGACGGCGAGCCCCGGCTTCGTCAGCGGGAGGATCACCTCCCGGATCGTGTCGAGGAAGCTCGCGCCGTCGACCATCGCCGCCTCCTCGTAGGAGACGGGGATGTTGTCCATGTACGTCTTCAACAGCCACGTGTTGAACGGGATCGCCGACGCGGCGTAGAACAGCCCCAAGATGAAGAGGTTGTTCGTGAGCCCGTACGTGCTGAACAGCGAGTAGAGGGCGACGAGCGTCGCGATCGACAGCCCGGCGCCGATCTGCGTGAACAGGACGTACCCGTAGAGGATCCGCTTGCGACCGATGAACTGCCGGCGCGAGAACGCGTACGCGGCCGGGACGATCATCCCGAACCCGGCGGCGAGCGTCACGCTGACGATGTAGAGGCTGTTGAACAGCGCGCCGGGCCCGGTGTCGGTGCCGACCCACCGGAAGCTCACCAGCCCGCTTCCGCCGCCGAGGACGAGCTGGGGGTACCCCCAGTCGCCGTCGACGAAGAAGAAGTCGGACTCGAAGATCACCCACCGGTAGGCGTCGAGGTTGTACGTCGACGGGTCGGGGAAGATGCCGCCGGTGTTGAACAGCCGCGTCCCCTCCGCGAGCGACGCGGTCGTGATCCAGAACAGCGGGAACAGCAGCACGAGCACCATCGCGAGCCCGAACAGCGTCATCAGGACGCTCTTGGTCACGTCCCACGCGGTGCGGTTCCCCGTGCGCACGTCGTAGACGGCCCGCTGGACCATGACGACGAAGCGCTTCGGGGCGGTGGCGAGCGCGACGAGCTTCGCGCGGACCAGCGCCAGGAGGGCGGCGAGCGCGCTCATTCGTCACCCACCCCCTCGGCGAGGCCGCCGTAGCGCACGGCGACGTACATGAACAGCCCGACGAACGCGATGCCGACGATCAAGATCGCGGCCGAGAGGCCGAACTGGTTGAACGTGATCGCCTCACGGTAGCCGTACACGATGATCAGCTCGTTCTGTCGCGACGGGCCGCCCTGGTTGAACACCCACGGGATCAGGAACTGCTGGAACGAGGTCGCGGCCGTGAGGATCGACGCGAACAGCACCGGCCCCTTGATCGCGGGCAGCGTGACGGTGCGGAACCGCTCTAACGCGCCCGCCCCATCGACCATCGCGGCCTCGTGGAGTGACCGGGGCACGTCCTGCAGCGCGCTCACGATGATGATCACCATGAACGGGTACGCCAGCCACACCTCCGTGGTGACGTACGCGAAGAAGGCCTCCCACCGACCGCTGAGGAAGCCGATCGGCACGTCGAACAGGAGGAGTTCGGGCGCCGACAGCGACGACATGACGTCGTTGTACCGGCCCAGGATCGTGTTGAACACGCCGAAGCGCGCGTCGCTGAACATGCCGCGCCAGACGGTGATCGTGAAGATGCCGGGGAACCCCAGCGGGACGATCACCGCCGCGCGCATGTACCGCTTGCCGGCGACGCGCACGTGGTTCAACAGGAGGGCGATCCCCACCGCCAGAAGCACCTTGATCACGAGCGAGACGGCGACGAACAGCCACGTCGTCGTCATCGACGTCCAGAACTGCGAGTCGCCGATGAGCTGGACGTAGTTCGCGAGGCCGATCAGCTCGGCGCCCCCGCCGATCACCGACCCGGCGAACGTCGCGTCGGTGAGCGAGATGTAGAAGAGATAGAAGATCGGGTACAGCATGAAACTCGAGAAGAGGAGCACGCCGGGAGCGACGAGGAGGAGCCCCCAGTCGCGGTTGGAGAAGGGCAGCGCTGATCGGAGGCGCGACAGCCCGCCGCCGGTGCCGATTTGCGAAGAGGCCATGGCTCCGGAGGGGAGCTACAGCGCCTCCCGGATCTCGGAGGCGGCCTGGTCGAGGGCGGCGTCGCCGTCCTGCTCGCCGTTGAAGACGCGTTCCAGCGCCTCCGTCACCGGCGTCCAGACGCTGTCCATGTCCGGGTGCGACGGGATCGGGACGCCGTGGTCGACCTGCCGCGCGAACGCCTGCACCTCGGCGGAGAGGTCGTCGTTGTCCACGGCGTCGGCGAGGACGGGAATGTACCCCTGCTCGTCGGCGTTGGTCAGGACGATGTCCTCGTTGGTGGTGTACCACTCGGCGAGCCCCGTCGCGGCGTCGACGGTCGAGGCGTCGGCGTCCGCGAGCATCGACGAGAAGTAGAACAGCTGAATCCCGGAGTACGTCCGCGGGTTGTTGCCCTCGACGGTCGGCAGCGTCGTGACCCCGAGGTTGTCGATCTCGCCCTGGAGGTTACCGAGCTCCCACGGGCCGTTGATCGCGAACGGCGCGAGCCCGTCGGCGAACGCGACGATCTGCGACTCGTAGCCCGGGTCGGACGGGATGTACTCGAACAGGGTCTGGAGCGCGTCGATCCCCTGTTTACACGCGTCGCTGTCGACGCCGACCTCGAGGTTCGACTCGTCGAACAGGTCGCCGCCGTACGCCTGGATGAACCCGCTGGCGAAGTAGGGGTCCGTGGCGGGGTACGAGAGACCGTACTGACCGTTCTCCGGGTCGTGGTGCTCGTCCATGATCGAGACCATCTCCGCCATGGTCTCCGGCGGCTCGTCGACCAGGTCCTCGTTGTAGAACAGCGCGACCGTCTCGGACGCGAACGGGAGCCCGTAGAGCCCGCCGTCGAACTGCGCCGCCTCCTGTGCCGTCTCGGTGTAGTCGTCGAGCGAAACGTCGATGTCGTCGCTCGCGTCGTAGAGGAACGGCGGGTCCTCGCGGACCGCGAACCGGCCGACCCAGTCGTGCGCCCAGATCCACGAGTCCGGGCCGTCGCCCGCCGGGATCGCCGTTTCGAGCTGTTCGTCGAGTTCGCCGCCGGGCGCCTCCTTGTTGATCGTGTCGCCGGTCTCGGACTCGTACTGGCCGATGTACTCCGAGAGCGCCTCGTCCTCGGCGTCGGCGAGGTCGACCCACAGCCGCGCGGATCCGCCGCTGCCGCCGTCGGAACCGTCGGAGCCGTCGCTACCGTCGGAACCATCGCTACCGTCAGAGCCGTCGCCGCCGTCGCCGCCGTCGCCGCCGGTGCTGATACAGCCCGCGAGCGCCGCGAGCGCGGTCGATCCCCCCATCGCCTTCAGGAGCGTTCTGCGTTTCTCGTTCATGTGACTACAACAAACGATGAATTACATATTCATACATTTAGTACTTTGGGTCGGGTTCGCAGGGGCTCCGGATAAACGCGGTTCGACGCCGATCGCACCGCGATCAGCGCGCACTCGATATTCGAGATGAGATCGTTCCTCACATATCTGAAAAACAGCAAAGAACTAATATGCCAGTAGGTCCGTTCTCATGGAAATGGCACGAGTCACGCTCGACACGCTCCGGAAGGAGTTCGACCGGGGGACCATCGTCGCCGTCGACGACCTCGACCTGGAGATCGAGGACGGGGAGTTCGTGACCGTCGTCGGCCCGTCGGGCTGCGGGAAGACGACCACGCTCCGGATGGTCGCGGGGCTAGAGGAGCCCACCTCGGGCGCCGTCCGGTTCGACGACGAGGACGTCACGGAGGTCCACGCGAAGGAGCGCCCGGTCGCGATGGTGTTCCAGAACTACGCGCTGTACCCCCACAAGACGGTCATGGAAAACATGGCGTTCGGGCTCAAGATGAGCACCGACATGACGGAGGACGAACGGCGCGAGCGCGTGACCGAGATGGCCGAGATGATGGGGATTGAGGACCTGCTCGACGACAAGCCGGATGAGCTCTCCGGCGGGCAGAAGCAGCGCGTCGCGCTCGGCCGCGCCATCGCCCGCGAGCCCGAGGTGTTCCTGTTCGACGAGCCGCTCAGCAACCTCGACGCCAAGCTCCGCACCGAGATGCGCGCGGAGATACAGAAGCTCCAGAAGGAGTTCGGCGTCACCGCGATGTACGTCACTCACGATCAGGAGGAGGCGATGACGATGGGCGATCGCCTCGCGATCTTGAACGACGGGAAGCTCCAGCAGGTCGGGAAGCCGACGGAGGTGTACGAGAACCCGGTCAACGAGTTCGTCGCCGGCTTCATCGGTTCGCCCTCGATGAACTTCGTCGACGTGACGGTCGAGACCGACGGCTCGTCGGCGACGATCCGCAACGACGATGTCGGGCTCGCCTTCGAGCTCAGCGACGAGTACGTCGCGGGCCACGCGCTGGAGAACGCCCCGTACACGCTCGGGATCCGCCCCGAGAACATTCGGATCGTGGAGGAGCCGACCGGCGACGAGACGCTCGCCTCGACCGTCGAGGTCGTCGAACCGATCGGTTCCGACAACTACGTCCACCTCGCGGTCAACGACGACTTCCTCGCGCGGTCGCCCCCGGACGTCAAGCCCGAGGCCGGCGACGAGGTGGGCGTGGTGTTCGAGGAGGAGAGCATCCACCTGTTCGACGCCGAGACCGGCGAGGACGTGTTCCTGACCGACGAGGAGATTGCGGCCGCAGTGGCCTGATACGGAGCGGTTCCGGATCGGTGGGTTCGCGCGGAATCTCGGAATGCGCCGGTCGTCACGGTCGACGATGCCTTATAAACAGTTGTTGTCGGATCATCGGTGAACACCACCAAAGCCCCAACCACGAGGCCGGCGCACGCTCGCTGCGCGCTTCGGTCGCTCGCGGTGCTCGCTCCCTGCAGTGCTTGCGTCGCCTGCGCCGGCCTCGCGGCTGCCCCTTTGAGTCCCGCCCCCACAGCACCGCACCTCACGCCTCCCCAGCCTCGTCGCTGGCACCCTCCGCGTCGCTCCGGGTGCCAGCGACTCCCTCGCGCGTGCTTCTCGGCCACTGGGGCGGCCTCGAAGGCACGCGCCACCGCACTAACAGGATTCAAAAGTCGACTTATAAACCGCTCCGTCCGCTGTCTCACTCCTTCAGTCCGCCGCGTCCGGCGTCGGCGCCTCGCCGCCGAGCCGGTCGCGGTCGTGGTCGGCCTCGAAGTCGAGGTCCGGGCCGCGCGCGATGATCCCGGAGGGAGTCACGTCCGGGTGCGTCGTGTAGTAGTGCTCCTTGATGTGGCTCATGTTCACCGTCTCGGCGACGCCCGCGGTCTGGTAGAGGTCGCGCAGGTACGGCCAGAGGTGCTCGTACTGGTGAACGAACTGCTTGTTACACATGAAGTGGGTGTGGTACACCTGATCGAACCGGACCAGCGTCGTGAACATGCAGATGTCCGCCTCGGTCAGCGAGTCGCCGACGAGGTAGCGCTGGTCCGCGAGGTGCTCGTTCCACCGGTCGAGCGCGCCGAACAGCTCGTCGATCGCCTCGTCGTAGGCCCCCTGCGACTTCGCGAACCCGGCGCGGTAGACGCCGTTGTTGACGGGCTCGTAGATGTCGGTGATCACCTGGTCGACCGCCGCGACGGTCGCCTCGTCGTCGGGACCGGGCAGCAGCGACGCGTCGTTGCCGAACTCGTCGAAGGCGGTCGAGAGCATGCGGAGCACCTCGCGCGACTCGTTGTTGACGATCGTCTCCTCCTCGGTGTCCCACAGCACGGGGACGGTCACCCGACAGGTGGCGTCGGGGTCGGCCGCGACGTACAGCTCGCGGAGGTAGTCGCTGCCGTGGAGCTTGTCTGGCGTGCATCCCTCCTTCTCGGGGCTGAACTGCCAGCCGTCCTCGGCCCGGTACGGGTCGACGACCGAGACGCCGATCGCGTCCTCCAACCCGAGCAGCGACCGCGCGAGCAGGGTGCGGTGCGCCCACGGACAGGCGTACGAGACGTACAGGTGGTACCGCCCCGCCTCGGGCTGGAACCGCTCGTCCGGCTCGGCGTCGACGTGGTCGGGCACGTCGCTGCCGGCGATCCAGTTCCGGAAGGTCGTCTCGCCGCGCTGGAACGACCCCTCATCGTCGGTCGCCTCGTACGCGTCGGTCCGCCACTCGCCGTCGACGAGCTGATTCATACCCGATCGTACGGGCGCGAGCCCCATAACGTGGGCGGGGACGCGCGCGTCACCGGGCCCTCATCGCTGGCCCCTCGCGCCAGACGACCGCACCGCCGGCAATATTGCCGCGTCGCGACGGGTTTATGCGACGCACGCGACTACCGACTGCCAGTCATGGCCGCACAGGCGATGGATCGCGTTCCGCGATCGTGATGAGGTCTCTTCCGTGAGTATCGACAGTACGCGCCGAGCCGACGACTCGCCCCCGAGAGCCGTCGCTCCGCCGACCGCGTCGTCGACCGAGGTGATCGCCCGATGCTGACCGGCCGCGAGGCGGTCGCCCGGACCGGCATCGACGCCGCGGCGCTGAAGCCCGCCGAGTGCGACGTCTCCCGCGCGGTCGACCTCCCGGTCGATCGGGTGACGATCGACTACGAGGGCCGCGAGCACCTCCCGGACGCGGCGACGCTCGACCGGCTGGCCGCGGCGACGGAGCTGTACGTCACCACCCCGGTGCGGGCCGACGGGTTCGACCCGCTCGGGGACGACTCGCTCGTCGGCGAGATCCCGGACGCCGCCCGCCGGGTGCTCGTCGCGGGCCACGGCGCCTACCTCTCGGAGGAGGAGTCGTCGCGCGCGGTCGCCCCGCGGCTCGGGGCCGCGCGGCGCGACGCCCCCGACGCGTGGGTCGGCACCGAGGGCGTCGAGCGCGTCGCGCTCGCGGCGGGCGGGACCCAGTTCGAGCTGCTCACTCGGTCGACCGACCGGGACGTGCGCGCGCTCCGCGCCGCCGGGTTCGAGGGCGAGGTCGCCGTCTACGCGCCCACCGTCCTGACCGACGACGAGGACGCCGTCCTCGACGCCGTGGGCGCGTACGTCTCCCGGCGCCGTCCCGTCGCTCGCGCGCTGCCGGACGGGGACGGAGACGGGGCCGACGGAGCCGACGGCGACGGGCCCCCGACCGACTCGTCGGCGACGGGGCGCGCCCGCGAGGTGCTCTCGGCGGCCGCGCGCGACTTCGCGCTCGTCGGGTCGCCCGAGACGGTCCGCGAGCGCGTCGACGACCTCCGCGAGGCCGGCGTCGACCACGTGGTCGGCTACCCCGCACGCGGGATCGACGAGTTTCTGGCGTAGCGCCGGTTCCCCCTCGCCGCGTCGGCCACGGTTTTTAACAAGACGCACCGCGACGCATCCCCATGAGCCGAGACGAATCGCCGGACAGCGCCGAGCGCTCCGCAGGCGCGACTCCCGCGGTCGCGGTCGTCGGCGGCGGGGCGGTCGGCGTCACCGCGGCCGCGGACCTCGCGGCGCGCGGCGCCGACGTGACGCTGTACGACCGCGGCGACCTCGGATCCGGGAGCTCCGGGCGCGCGGCGGGCGTGCTGTACGACGCGTACGCCGAGGACGTGGACGCCGCGCTGGCCGCCCGCGCGATGGACCGGTTCCGGGCGTTCGACCGCTCGCTCCCCGGGTTCTCGTTCACGCCCTGTCCCTACGTCATCGCCGTCCGAGAGGGCGATTCCGACGCCGAGGCCGTGCCCGCGATGGTCGATCGGATGCGCGAGCACGGTCGGGACGTGGCGGTCGTCGACCCCGAGGCCCTCGCCGAGCGGTTCCCCCTCGCGACCGACGACCTCGCGGTCGCCGCGGTCGCCGAGGGCGCCGGCTGGTGTGACCCCGCGAGCTACGTCGCCGCGACGGGCGAGCGCGCGCGCCGTGAGGGGGTCGCCGTCGAGACCGACACTCCCGTGTCGCTCGCGGGCGACGGTACCGAACCGGAGCCCGTCGTGGCGGGGCGATCCGGCAACCCCCGAGCGTTCGACGCGGTCGTCGTCGCCGCCGGCGCGCACACCGCCGCCCTCCTCGGCGACGCGGGGATCGAGGTCCCCGTGGTCCCGTACCGCGTGCAGGCGCTGACGGCCGGGGTCGGCGCGGGCGGACCGGAAAGCGCCGACGGGCGGACGGCGTACGACGGACCGATGGTGTACGACGCGACGGCCGGCGCCTACGTCCGACCCCACCCGACCGGGCTGCTCGCCGGCGACGGCACGGAGCCGGTCCCCGCGGACCCGGACGGCTATGACCGGACGGGCGACGACTGGTTCGTCGATTCTGTCTCCGAGACGCTCCGCGAGCGGCTCGACGCAGTCGGGTCGGACGGCCCGGACGTCGAGCGCGCGTGGGCCGGGCTCTGTACGGCGACCCCCGACGGCGACCCGCTGGTCGGGCCGGTCGGCGGCCCCGCCGACCGCGTGTTCGTCGCCGCCGGCTGGCAGGGCCACGGGTTCATGCGCGCGCCGGCGATCGGGGAGCTGGTCGCCGAGGGGGTGCTCGCGTCGCTCGACGGGATCGACGCGGGAGCCCCGGAGTCGCCGTGGATCGACGCGTTCGATCCCGCCCGCTTCGACGGGGACGAGGCGTTCGAGATCGCGGAGGGGATGTCGGTAGAGAGCCGGGCGGGGGAGTGAGAAGCGCCGCGGTCAGGCGTTGTCGTCTTTGCCGTCTTCGTCGCCGTCGCTGGTGTCGCCGTCGTCGCCCGCTTCGTCACCGTCCTCCTCCACCACGGCCACGTCGCGCCCGTCGTCTTTCTTCGGGATCTCCACCTGAAGCGTCCCGTTCCGTGTGAGCGTCGCGTTCGCGCCCTGCGGCGTCACGCTCGCGTCCGCCGGGAGGTCGGCGCTGCCGGACAGCGAGACGCCGCGGCCGGGGAACAGCATCTCGTAGCCGTCGTAGAAGTCGCGGAACCGGTCGAGCTCGACCTCGACGGTGTGATCGAGGAACGTCACGTTCAGGTCCTCGCCGCGGACGCCAGGGGCGTCGAAGACGACGAGGTAGGCGTCGTCGCTCTCGAGGAGGTCGTACGAGAGCGGCCGGCGCTCCTGCATCTTGCTCCACCCGCGGCCGAGGCGTTCGAGGGTGCGGCGGACGATCGACCGCCCCGTCTCGACGAGGTCGCTCACGGGCTACACCTCGATCTCGGAGAGCTCGCTCCCGCCGCAGTACGGGCACGAGAGGTCCTCGACCGCGTGGTCGTCGGGCACGTCGTAGGTGTAGTGGTTCTCGAACATGTCGAGCTCGCAGTCGTCGCTCTCGCACTTGACCTCCATCGTCGATGGCATATACGGAACCGTTGTGTCGGCGAGGGCTTAAACGGCGTGGCGGCGGCGGTCCGGTCGGCACGTGTGACCGATCGCGCGGGTCCCGTCAGATCCCGGCTCCGCGGAGCCGTTCGGGAACGACGGTGCGCTCGGCGAGCGACACGGCGAGCGTCCCGAGCGCGACGCCCGCGAGGAAGCCGGGTCCGTACGGGAAAAGCGCCGGCGCGAACGCGAGCGCGACGCCGAGCCAGACGGACGCGAGCAGGATCCCTCCGCCGGCGGCGACGTACGTCAGCGTCTCGTACCGGTCCGGTGACAGCCGATCCCGCGCCAGCCACGCGGCCGGGCCGAAGACGAGGGCGGTTCCGACCGCCCACGCGGCCGCAGTCAGCCACGGTCGGGGGTCGGCGCCGTAGAACTGCACGGCGGCGAAGACAGAAACACCGCCGAGGGCGACGTACTGTACGACCCGCTGGCGTCGACTGGACGTGGAGGGCACGGGTTCCGTTACCGAGCGACTCCTTATAAGCGATCGGCCCGCCGCTCACGCTCCCGATCCGCCCCCGCGTTCCGCACGCTTTTCCCGTCTCGGCCGACTACGAGAGGTAACATGACCGATTCGCCCGCGTCGGGCCGGGGCTCGCTCCCGCCCGACCCGAACGACCTCTCCGTCACCATCGTCGACGGCTACGTCGACGAGCCGGCCCACTTCGGCGTGCCGCCGTACATCTCGACGTACCCGCGGTACACCGCCGGCGCGCTCGTCGACGCGGGCGTCCCCGAGTCGCAGGTCACCTACCACACCATCGACGAGCTCCGCGACGACCGGAGCAAGCACGCCGACGTCGCGAACGCGGATCTCATGGTGTACGTCGGCGGGATGACGGTCCCGGGCAAGTACGTCGGCGGCACCCCCGCCGAGCCCGACGAGGTGCGCGAGCTGGGGTGGACCGCGGACGGCGTCACCCTGCTGGGCGGGCCCGTGCGGTTCGGCGTCGGCGAGGAGAACGCGGGCGCACAGGAGACCGAGCGCGACGACCTCGACTACGACTTCGTGGCCATGGGCGACGTGGAGGCGGCCGCGTACGACCTCGTCAGCGAGGGGTTAGAGGGGTTCGGCAACCGGATGCGCGACAACGCGGAGATCGACCGGTGGGCCGAGAAGGGGGCGTTCGTCGTCGAGCAGCACCCGAACCACCCCGACTACCTCATCTGCGAGATGGAGACCTCCCGCGGCTGCGCCTACCGGTGTTCGTTCTGCACGGAGCCGCTGTACGGGAGCCCGGCGTTCCGGGAGGCGCGCTCGGTCGTCGACGAGGTCGACGCGCTCTCGGACCGGGGAGTCAAGCACTTCCGGCTCGGCCGGCAGGCCGACATCCTCGCGTTCGGCGGCGACGGCGAGGCGCCGAACCCCGACGCGCTCCGCGAGCTGTACGGCGGGATCCGCGAGGTCGCGCCCGACCTGCGGACGCTCCACCTCGACAACATGAACCCGGTGACGATCACCGACTACCCCGAGGCCTCCCGCGAGGCGATCCGCGTGATCGCCGAGCACAACACGCCCGGCGACACCGCGGCGTTCGGGCTCGAATCCGCCGACCCCGTGGTTCAGGAGGAGAACAACCTGCTCGTCACCGCCGAGGAGTGTCTTGAGGCGGTCCGCGTCGTCAACGAGGAGGGCGGGTGGCGGCCGGGAGAGACCCCGGCGTCGACGCCCGGCGGCGACGGCCGAGTGATCGGTCCCTCGACCGGCCCCGACGCGAGCCCCCGGCTGCCGAAGCTCCTCCCCGGGATCAACCTCGTCCACGGGCTCGCGGGCGAGCGCCCGGAGACGTACGAGCACAACAAGGAGTTCCTCCAGACCGTCTACGACGAGGGGCTCATGCTCCGCCGGATCAACATCCGGCAGGTGATGGCGTTCGCGGGCACGGAGATGGCCGAGACGGGCGCCGACATCGCACAGGAGCACAAAGACCAGTTCCAGGCGTACAAGAAGGAGGTGCGCGAGACGGTCGACAACCCCATGCTCGACCGGGTCGTCCCGCCGGGGACGGTCCTCCCCGACGTGCACCTGGAGTACCACCAGGACGGCAAGACGTTCGGACGCCAGCTCGGCACCTACGCGCTCCTCGTCGCCGTCCCCGGCGAGCGCGAGCTCGGCACCGCCATCGACGTGGCGATCACGGACCACGGCTACCGCTCCGTGACCGGCGTCCCGTACCCACTCGACGTCAATTCGGCGTCGATGAGCGAGCTGACGGCGATCCCCGGGATCAACCGGAGCAAGGCGGGCGACATCGTGGTCGGGCGCCCGTACGGGTCGATCGAGGCGGTCGACGCCGGCGTCGCCGACCTCTCGCGGTTCGCCGTCGCCGGCGACACGGACGTGCCGATCCCGGGGCGCGAGCGCGCCGGGTCGGGCCCCGGCGCGGACGCGCGCTCGCTGCTCGACCGGCGCGACGGCTCCTCGGTGGGCCGCGGGGACTGAGGGATGGGAGCCTTCGACCCGGGCCCGTTCCCGGGTCCGAGCCCGTCGATCGCCCGCGTCGAGGTCCCGGTCGAGACCCGCGCGCCGGGCGGGACGACGAACGCCCACGCCGCCGGCGGCCTCCTCGTCGACCCGGCCGCCCGGACCGACGCGCTCGACGCGGCAGTCGGCGTCGCCGACGCGGACTCCGACAGAGACGGGGGGACCCCCGAGATCGACGCGATCGCCGTGACCCACGCCCACCCCGACCACGTCGGCGCAGTCGCCGAGTACGCCGACCTGACGGGCGCGCCGGTGTTCGCGCACGCGGACCACGTCGACCGGTTCGCAGCGGCGACCGGCGTCGAGCCTGACGGGACGTTCCGCGGCGGCGACCGCGTCGGCGACACCGGCGTCCGCGCGGTCGAGACGCCGGGCCACGCGCCCGATCACGTCGCGTTCGCGGTCGAGTCGGCGGGAGGGAGTGACGAAGGCGACAGAGGCGTCGCGGCGGACGCGGCCCGCGAACTCCTCTGCGGCGACCTCGCCGTCGCCGAGGGGAGCGTCGTGGTGGGCGCTCCCGAGGGCGACCTCCGCGAGTACCTCGACAGCCTCGACTGCGTCCGCGCGGCCGGGTACGACCGTCTCTACCCCGGTCACGGCCCCGTGATCGACGATCCGGAAGGTGTCTGCGACCGGCTGATCGACCACCGGCTGGAGCGCGAGCGGACGGTCCTCGCGGCGGTCGAGGACGGCGCGAGCGACGTGGAGAGCGTGGTCGACGCCGCGTACGAGAGGGACCTGACCGGCGTCGCGGACCTCGCGCGGGCGACCGTCGTCGCGCACCTCGAAGCGCTGCTCGCGGAGGGACGGATCGGCCGGGAGTGGGGGGACCGGATCGGCGGCGAGCGCGCGGACGGAACTCCTAAAGAATAGCTGTTTCCGGCGCGTCAGAGCTCCGCTTCGAGGTGGGCCGCCAGCTCGTCGAGCGGGGTCTCCGTCACGTCGACGAACCGGCCCCCCACGTCCTCGACGCCGCCGTCGGCGGTCGGGTCGTCGCCCACGTGGACCAGCGACGCGGGCGCGACGCCGAGCGCCTCGGCCGCCGCCTCGAACGCCTTCGGGTGGGGCTTCCGCCAGCCGCAGCCGATGCTCGTCGTGACCGCGTCGAACTCGCCGCGGAGGCCGGCGCGGATCAGCGTCTTGGGGACCAACTCCGGCACCGCGCAGTTCGAGAGGAGGCCGACCGGCCCGCGCTCGCTCACGTCGCGGACGGCCGCCTTGGCGCCGTCGCGCCGGGCCACGTCCGGGTCGAACGCCGCGACGACCGCGTGCCGGACGACGTTGTCGGCGGCCTCGACGCCGCGGGAGTCGAGCGCGTGCGCCACGTGGGCCGGGAGGGGGACCTCGGCGCCCGCCGGGGCGTCCACGTGTCGCTCGCCGTACGCGACGTGCCAGTCGTCCGGTACCGCGACGCCGCGCGACTCCAGCTCGCGCGCGACGATCTCCGCGGGGTCGGAGGGGTACTCCACGTCGACGAGGGTCCCGAACAGGTCGAAGGTGACTGCCACGATATCGGGACTACGGCGAAAACGGGATTGAACCTGTCGGTCGGCGCGGTCGATGCCGGGTTCCGCGCTCCGCGGGCCCCTGTCAGAACATCGATGCGATGTGAAGGGTGTAGAGCCGGTAGAGCCCGGTCACCCACGCGCACAGCCAGAGGAGCATGAACCCGGCCACCCCGGCTCGGAGCCGCGCCCGCCAGTGGCCCATGTCCTCGTGGATCTCGTCGATGTCGACGTCGGGGTCCTCGTAGGCGTCGGCGTTGCGCTTCGCCTGCAGGATTCGGGCGATCCCGGTGAGCGCGAACGCCAGCAGCGCGTACGCCTGCACCCCGAGGAACGCGTGGATCACGGCGATCCCGGACAGGTTCACGAAGAGCCGGGGGATCATCCACCCGACGATCGGGACGGTCGTGAGCACCAGCCCGGCGCCGATGTACCGGAGGTGGCGCATGAGGACGGTCCACGTCACGGTCTCGGTGTCGATCATGATCCACGCCCCGTACAGCAGGAACGGGAGGCTCGCAGTCACCGACAGCCCGGCCGCCGCCGCGATAACCGACTCGTCGACCATTACCCGGGGTTCGGTCTCCGGCGCGTAAAGCCCCGCGATCCGCGGCTCGGTGTCGCGGTATCCCGGGCTCGAACCGTCGGCGCCGCAGACGAAAACAGTTAGCGTCCGGAGGACGTATCGGCGGACAATGGAGGACACCTCGACGGGACCGGACCCGGAGTCGCGGCCGGATCGGGAGCCGGCCGGGCCCGACGGCGACGATCCGGACCGAGGACCGGACGAGTCAGACGGCGACGAGGATCTCGCCGCGCTCCGCGAACGGGTCGAAGAAGAGTACGACTTCGACGACTTCGGCCCCGCCGACATGGCCCGGATGAGCGCCGAGGAGTGGGACGCGGCGTTCGACCCGGACTCGTGGATCACCGGGGACCGCCTGCTCGACCGCGCCGAGGCGGAGCTGAAGACCCGGATCGCGCGCCGGGACGTGTTCGGCGTGTTGGAGCGCGTCCGCGAGGACGGCGAAGACCGGATCCTCGTCTACTCCGACGAGGGGTACGCGATCGTCCGGCCGACGGGCGAGGTGACCGGGCAGGGGACCGTCCTCCGCGACATCGAGCCGATCGTCGCGCTGGCCGCGATGGAGTCGTACGACGTGCCCGAGCCCCCGGACGACTGGTCGCTGCCGCACCCCGACACCGTCCCGGAGGGCTCGGGCGAGTTCGGCAACCTGATGGTCCAGGTGATCGCGGTCGTGCAGGTGCTCGCCGGGGGCGCGCTGCTCGTCGCCTCGTTCGTCACCGACTTGAACACGATCGTCGCGCCGGCGATGGGGATCGTGTTCCTGCTGATCGGCCTGTTTCTCTTCGTCATGGTCGCGAACGCGCGGCTCTCCGATCGGTTCCGTTCGGAGGAGTACCGAGAGCGGCTGCGGGCACTCCGCCAGGCCAAGGAGCGACCCGACTTCGTCCCGGTCGAAGGCGGGGTCGTGAACGAGGAGGACCGAGACGAGTGAACCGCCGATATCGCGGGACACAGGCCTTGTAAACTCCACCGCGTCGACGGATTCAGTCGGTGGGTTTAAGCGCACCCCGTCCCGAGTGAACCTGTATGAAAAGGCGGGAATTTGTGCGGACGGCCGGGGGCGCCAGCGCGGCGGTCGCCGCCTCCGCTGGGGCGACCGGCACGGCGGCTGCACAGGAGGTTCAGCCCGACTGGCCGAGCGGTGTCACCGGCGGAAACCTCGGAGAGTACCAAGACGCCCGCGGCGAGAGCGAGGTCACCGTTGAGGTCGGCGCCGGCAGCGACGGGCTCGCGTTCGCCCCGACCCAGCTGTGGGTCGACACCGGCACGACGATCACGTTCGAGTGGACCGGGAACGGCGGCGACCACAACGTCGTCACGGTCGAGGGTGAGGCCTCCCTCGACAGCGGCGACCCGGTCGGCGAGGAGGGGTACACCTACGAGTACGAGGTGACCGAGGAGGACGCCGGTATCACCCACTACCACTGCTCGCCCCACGACGCTGTCGGGATGCACGCCGGCATCGCCGTCGGCGAGGACGTTCCCACCGTCGAGACCGGCGGGAACACCGGGTGGCCGGAGAACATCGCCCACGTCGGCGTCCCGCTGCACGCCCACTGGGTCGGCATCGCAGCGATACTCGGTATCGCGCTGACCTTCGTGTTCACCTTCTACCTCCTGAAGTACGGTGAGTCGGCTCACACCGGGCACGGAGGTGCGCAATGAGCTCCGGCGGCTCCTCGTACGGCGACATCCACCGGTACGAGCCCGCCCGCGAGAGCACCGCCGCCGCGATCGCGATCGTGCTCCTCACCGTCATCGAGGTCGTGTTCGTCTCCCTGTTCGTCTTCGGGCTCATGTCCGCCTGGGCCTCGACGGAGTTCGGGAACATGTTTGCCGGCGCCCTGCTGGCGATGATCTTCATCGACCTCGCCTTCATCCTCCTGTTGTACCGCAAGGAGTTCCTGCCCGACGTGATGATCGTGAAGAAGCGCCGCCGCAAGTGGGAGGACCTCTACGTCCGCGAGGAGGACAAAGACGGCGTCGGCGTCGACACCGGAAACCTGACCGAGACGCTCAAGCGGGCGGTCTACCCGTACTACAAGAAGTGACCACACAATGAGCCTCAAAAAACAAGACGAGATGGACCACAATGCGTGGCTCAAAAATCAGGACCTGACGGTCATCGAGACCGCCTTCCTGACCACGCTCATCTGGCTCGACAAGCGGCTCCGCATCGTCGACTACCTCGAGCTGCTGGAGACGATGTACTACCGCGCGAACCTCCAGATGCCGAAGAGCCACACCGAACAGTACGACCTCGACAACAAGTTCTGGTACTGGTACCCCCTGTACTCGCTCGGCTCCCTGTCGATCGTCGCGTACCTGGTCGCCGCGGTCTCCGGCGCGCTGCTCGGGTTCTACTACGCGCCGTCGACCGCCGGCGCCGCGGCGCAGGGCGACCCGACGGCCGCGTACGACTCGCTCGTGATGATCATGACGGACGTGCAGTTCGGGTACATGCTCCGTTCGATCCACCGCTGGGCCGCCCAGTTCATGGTGGCCGCGGTGTTCCTTCACATGCTTCGCGTGTACTTCACCGGCTCCTACAAGGAGCCCCGCGAGGTCAACTGGATCCTCGGGATCGTCCTCATTGGCCTGACGCTGCTGTTCGGCTTCTCCGGGTACGTGCTCCCGTGGAAGCAGCTGTCCTTCTGGGCCGCACAGATCGGCGTCGAGATGGCGCTCGCGACGCCCCTCGTGGGCGAGTGGGCGGCACAGCTCCTGTTCGGCGGGTTCACGCTCGGACAGGCGACGCTCGTGAGAATGTACATCCTGCACGTCTTCGTGCTGCCGTTCGTGGTGACGGGGCTCATCGCCCTCCACGTCGGCATCGTCTGGGTGCAGGGCATCGCGGAGCCGCACTAATCCAATGACCGACGACGACACCCCCATGACGGACGGAGGCACCGACGCGGAAGCGCGCACGGACGGCGGTCCGCCGGCGACCGTGCCGCCGGACGACGAGACGCCGACCTGGTCCGACCGCAAGGAGCGCTCGCAGGGACTCGCACAGCTCACCTACCAGTACTTCGAGCGCTCGCGCCGCGAGGACGAGGACCTCCGCGCCGAGTCGACGTACGTCGAGCGCGACGTGCTCGGCTTCCCGACGTGGCCCCACGAGACGCTCCGGAACCTGGCGATCACGAGCTTCTTCGTCGGCATCATGCTCCTCGTCGCGGCGCTGATGCCGGCCCACTTCGGCGAGCCCGCCAACCCCGGTGCGACGCCGGCGATCATCCTGCCCGACTGGTACCTCTACTGGTCGTTCGGGCTGTTGAAGCTCAACCCGCTCAACCCCGAGCTGGCGGTGCTCGGCGGCGACATCGTGATGTCGAACGAGCTGCTCGGCATCGTGGCCCACGGGGTCGTGTTCGGCGTCATCGGACTCGTGCCCTTCCTCAACAAGGGCAGCGCGCGCCGACCCGTCGAGCAGCCGTTCTGGGCCGCCGTCGGCGTGACGGGCGTCATCCTGGCGTTCACGCTTGCGGCGCTCGCGATCCAGAACTTCTTCCCGATCTCGCTCGACCTGCTCATCACCCTCACGTTCGTGTTGCCCGTGCTCGGCGGGATCCTCACCTACGCGGTGTTGAAGACGATGCGTGAAGGGTACATGTACGACCTGAACCGGCGGTACTACATGCTGCGCCCCCCGAAGTAACGGGCCGAACTGCTCCCGATTTTGCGGTCTCCGTCACCGATGTCATCACCATCCAACACCGACGCCGACGACACGCAGGCGTACGACGAGACGGGTGACCCCGTCGCGAAGGACGCCGGGGACGCCGGAGACGGCGACCGGAACCCGCGGACCGAACCCACCGGGCCGCGCGTCGGCCCCGACGGCCGGGAGATCGTCGTTCCGTTTCGGCTGTACAAGGCCGTCACCGTCTTCTCCACGCTCGCCGCCGTGATCGCGTACCTGATCGGCTTCACGCTGATCGACGCGGCGACCTTACAGATCAGCTTCGTCCGGACGGCGATCGTCTACCTGCTCAACAGCGCCGGGCTCTACCCGTCCGACGACCTGTTGGTCGCGGCCCTCGCGATCACCGGAATCGGGTTCCTCGTCGCCGGAACGGCGGTGTACGTTCTCGGCACGCGGTTCCGCGGACAGGGGATGGGAAAGCCTCAAGGCGATTCCAGCGAAACCTGAGATAATGGCAGACGAGTTCATCAAGGGGTTCACCCTCTTCACGCTCGGCGGTCTCGGATGGCTCACCTTCGGCGGCTGGTACCGCACGCCCTCGTACTACGACGTCGTCCAGCTCGTCAACCCGGCTGAAGGAGTCAACACGGCCTACGGCGAGATCGGCCTGGTCGTCGGCGACGCGTCCTTCTGGCTGATGATCCTCGGCGCGCTCACCTTCTGGGTGCTGATTCCGGTGAGTCGCCAGCTCCGCGACGTGCTCGGCGAGGACGCCGAAGCGACGAACTGACTGCGACCGTTTCGGCTTCGGTTTCCACCCTCTGCCCCTTTTCCGTCGTCGTGTCGGCTCCGCGCTTCGATCCGATCGGTTCAGTATGGGCTGTCCTCGGTTCCGTCGTTCGTCCGAAACGGCAGATCGGACCGTCTGATCGATAACGGGAATGGGGATATCGAGACTGCGGTTCGGTCGTTTATAAGTGCTCGAACGGTGTTAGTGTCGGCCGTTTATACGTGAATGACGACGCTCCGAGGAGGGTCTACAAAGCCCCAGCCGTGAGACGGGCGCACGCTCGCTGCGGCCCTCACTCGGTCGCTAGCTCCCTCGTTGCGGTCCTTGCGGCACCTGCGCCCGCCTCACGGCTGCCTATTTGAATCCCGCCCTGCACAGCACCGCACCTCACGCCTCCCCAGCCTCGCGGCTCCCTTCGGTCGCCGCGTCCCTCGCGCGTGCTGACTCGCGGCCTGTCGGCCGCTCGCAGGCACGCAGGGCGAGAGCACAGCTCTCGCTTGCAGCCGGCGGCGGAGCCGCCGGCGACGCCACCGCACGGTTCTTTATAAGTAATCGTCGCCGTCGCTCACTGTTCGCTTAAATATGGCCTTGCCGCCACCGATCTGCAATACCCACTCCCGCTATCGATCACCGCGGCTCTCGCACTACTACAGGAGGAACGGAACGCCCGCTCCGGACTTCGAAGCGCCTCCGCGTTCCCGATCGACGACCGTCGGCCGGAACCGGATTCGTCGGTTCGCGGTCGCCCTACGCGACGACGAACTGGTTCCAGATCCCCGAGACGAGGAAGAACAGCGCGTAGTAGGCGGCGTACACCAACACGAGCAGCGACGCGGCGATCGAGCTCTTGGGGGCCTCGATCGGCATGTCGTTGCGCGCCTCGACGTTGCGCGCCTCCAGCTCGAACAGGTCGGCGATCAGCATCGTGATCACGATCACGGCGAGGATCGTCCCGCTGACGGGGGAGTCGAGGACGAACAGGAACGACAGGAGCAGCAGCCCGATGTTCGTGAACGCGTGCGGCGCGTACGGCTCGACGCTGTCGCCGTCGCTCCCCTGTTCGACGTGGTGCCGGTGCGCGATGTGTCGCGTCGCGAGGTTCGCGACCGCCATCACGAGTATCGCGTACGGCAGCATCGGTCCGACGTCGGACAGCCAGCCGAGCGGAACGAGGAACTGCAGTGGGTCCATACCGACACTTCCGGTCACGACTTATTAGAGTGTTTCCGATCGTCGCGCTCGCGACGCCCCCTCGGCACCGCGAACGCGACCCGGTCGACCGCCTCGATCGCGATCGGACGGTGCGGCTCGACGGTCCCGCATCGCTCCCCGTCGACCACGAGCCCGATCGGTTCGCTCTCCCGTTCGACCGTGATCTGCACCCGATCCCCCGCGACCCACGCGTCCGTCCGGGTGCTGAACGGTGCGATCGGCGCGACCGAGAGTCCGCCGCCGGGCTCCACGAGGGGGGCGCCGACCGCGTTCGCATATCCGTCGCTCCCCAAGGGCGTCGCGACGACGACGCCGTCGGCGCGGACCGACTCGTCCCGGCCGCGGGAGAACGCGACCGCGAACTCCGAGATCCGCGCCGGCTCGTCGGTGACGAGGGCGACGTCGAACGCGGCCCTGCCCGACGCGACCCCCGCGCCCTCGACGCCGAGGACCGGATGCGTGACGCGCCCGACGGGCGCTCCGGTCTCCGACTCCCCGAGGAGCCCGCTGAGGGCGTCGACCGCGCCGTCGCGGTCGAACGCGAGCCGGCGGTCGGCGACCGGGACCACCGTCCCGCCCGGCGCCGCGACGACCGCGTCTCGGATCGCCTCGTCGCCGACCGCCACGAGGAGCGTCGCCTCGGCGCTCGCGGCGGCCGCGAGCCGCCCTCCGGCGTCTCGGACGGCGTCTCGGAGCTCCGACGCGCGCTCGTCGTTGCCGACGACGGCGACGCGGCGTTCCGACGCTTCCATGTCCGGGACTGCGGCCGGCGCGCGTGAAAACCTCCCGGTTCGCGGCGAGCGAGTGGGGCTAGAACGGCCAGTCGCCGGTGATCTTCATCCCCGTCGCCTTCCCCTCCCGCTCGAGCGCGGCCGCGATCTCGTCGGTGGGCCGCCGCGCGGTCGAGACGTCGTCGCCGGCGAGGTCGACGACCAGCTCGGTCAGCAGGATCGCCTGCTCGCGGAGGTTCCGCGACTCCAGCTTGTCGAGCGTGTCCGCGCCGGTGTGTCCCCACCCCCGGCCGCGCCCCTCCGTCTTCCCGGAAACCATGTAGCCGGGGATCCCGCGCTCGACGAACGGCCAGTGGTCGCTGTGGGGGACCAGCTCCTCGCCGAGCGCGATCGGGTGGTCGAACCGGTCGCTCACGCGCTCGCCGGCCGCCGCCAGCGCGTCGAACCCGTGGTGATCGAGCTTCAGGGTGCGACCGAACACGTTGCTGTCGACGTTGACGACGGCCTTGACGCGATCGGGGTCGACGCTCGCGGCGAACTCGGAGGAGCCGACGAGGCCGACCTCCTCGGCGCCGAAGCCGACGAACCGCACTCGCGTGTCGAGCTCGTCTTCGCGGGCCGCCAGGGCGTTCGCGACCTCGACGAGCGTCGCGGTGCCGGCGCCGTTGTCCATCGCGCCCTCGGCGAGGTCGTGGGCGTCGACGTGACAGGAGACGACGAGGTACTCGTCGGTGTCGGGGCCGAGGTCGGCGACCGCGTTCCCGCTCGTCGAGTCGGGCGTCTCGCAGTCGACGGCAACGGTGAGTTCCTCCCCCTCGCGCCGACGCGCGAGGCGCGCGCCGGTCTCCTTCGAGACGCCCACCGCCGGGATCCCGCCGATCGGCGCGTCCGCGGTGCCGACGCTCCCGGTCGGCGGCAGCGTCCCCTCGACGTGGTTCGCGAAGACGAAGGCGGCGGCGCCGGCTTCGACGGCGTGGTAGTACTTCTCGCGGCGGTGGATGAACCGGTCGACGGAGTCGGGGGTGTCCGACGAGACCATCACGACCTTGCCCGTCAGGTCCCCGTCGAAGTCCTCGGGGACGCCGTACCCCAGGTCGACGAACTCGCCGGTCGCCTCGGCGCTCGGGCTCCGGGGGAGCGCGATACAGGCGTTTTGGCCGCTCGCGACGGCCTCGCCGCCGCGTCGGATCTCGCTGTCGCCGCGCTCCCACCCCTGTATCTCGAACTCCTCGATCCGCGCGCCGCGCGCGCCGGCGTCGGTCAGCGCGTCGCGGGTCAGTTCGAGTCCGGCGCGCTCGCCGGCCGAGCCGGCCATGCGGTCGCCGACGTCGACGAGTGATTCGAGGTGGTCCCAGCCGGCGTCGCTCGTGAAGACGTCGCCGATCCAGTCGGTCATGCCTGTGGGTGGCCGGGACGCCGGTCAAACGTTTCGGTGGCGGCGGACGGGGCCGGATCCGGCGCGTCGACGCCGCCGAGACGCGCCGGCTACAGGACGGGAGCAGTCGGAAGGAGGACCGCCGCGGCCTCGGCGGCCGCGAACGTCGAGTCGTACGCGTGGTTCAACATCAGGTAGGTGACGACGCCGAGCACGAGCGAGAGGAGCCACGCGCTCGCCGCGATCCGGCCGACCCGGCGGTGCGGGGTCTCGTTCCGGAGCTCCGCCTCCGAGTGCGTGAGCCCGAGGACGACCGCGTAGAGGACGACCGGCACGGCGACGACGGAGAGGACGATGTGGACCGCGAGCATGAGGAGGTACGCGGGGTAGATCGGCTCCCACAGGGGAACCCACGCGTAGGCGGAGTCGAGGACGAACTCCCGCGTCCCGCCGCCGGCGACCTTCGGCAGGTACAGCCCGAGGAACACGAGGATGAGGGCGAACGAGGTCGTCATCGCGGCCGCGTGCTTCTTCACCTCGCCGTTGCGGATCCAGTACCAGCCGAGCGAGAGGGTACCGATCGCGACGGTGTTGACGGCGGCGATGGCGTGCGCGAGCAGGTCGACGGTGCTCCGCGTCAGCTCGGGAAACAGCGCCTGGAACTGGGGGACGAGGAACACGCCGCCGACGGCGCCGTAGCCGACGACGGTGAGGAGCAGGGTGAGCGCGCCGGCCCGTTCCTTGGCCCGGTCGCGAACGCTGGCGGTGGACATACGCGGAGTTGTCGCGGGACCGTTAACTCGCTTTCGAGCGCGGAACGGGTCGCCGGCCGTCGGCGGACCCGTTCGGTCGCGATCCGGGTCAGCCGTCGATGACGCCCGTCGCGGTCGCGACCTCGATCGCGGCCGCCTCGTTGATCCCGCCCTGTAAGATCGTGTACCGGTCGCGGATCTCGTGGGCGCTCGTGAGGGCGGCGATCAGCTCGGCGTCGTCGATGCCGAGCTCCGCGGCGGTCGTCGGGGCGTCCAGCTCGGCGAGGGCGTCGCGGATCGCGCTCCACTCCCCGTTCTCGCCGCTGTGGAGGTACTCGGTCATGATCGAGGCGACGCCGACCTGGTGACCGTGGAGCGCCCGCCCCGGCGCGGTCCGGTCGAGCTGGTGGGAGATGAGGTGTTCCGCGCCGGAGGCGGGCCGCGAGGAGCCCGCGATCGACATCGCGACGCCGGAGGAGACGAGCGCCTTCACGACGACCCACGCCGACTCCTCTAACCCGGGTCGGATCATATCGGCGTTCTCGACGAGCAGCTCCGCGGTCATCTCCGAGAGCGCGCCCGCGTACTCGCTGTACTCGACGTTACGCAGCCGGCGCGCGAGCCGCCAGTCCTTCACCGCGGTGTAGTTCGAGATGATGTCGGCACAGCCCGCGGTGGTGAGCCGCCACGGGGCCTCCGCGATCAGCGTCGTGTCCGCGACGACCGCCAGCGGCGGGTCGGCCGCGACCGAGTGGCGCGTGTCGCCCTCGGGGATCGACGAGCGCCCCGAGACGATCCCGTCGTGGGAGGCGACCGTGGGGACGGAGACGAAGCCGACGCCGAGGTGGTCGGCGGCCATCTTCGCGATGTCGATCGGCTTCCCGCCGCCGAGGGCGATCAGGTAGCCGGGGTCGACCGCCTCCGCGGTCTCGGTGAGCTCCTCGACCGCCTCGAAGGAGGCCTCCTCGACGACGGCGGTCGCGGGGTCGTCGAACTGCGCGCGCACCCGGTCGCCGGCGATGTCGTTGGGCGTCGGGCTCGTCACGATCAGCGGTCGCCCCGTGAGGTAGAGCTCGCCGACCGCCTCGCCGAGGTCGTCGAGGACGCCGTGGCCCACGAGCACGTTCCGCGGGAGCTTGATCCACGTGGTCTTCTCGAACATACCGGGCGGTCGCGCCCGCGGGTGAAAGCCGTTGTCCATGCTGGGCGGCGACGTTGTCCATGCCGGTCGGCGCGGCCGTCGCCCGTGTCGGTGGTCGCGGTCGCGGAGGCCTGTCTCTCGCCCCGCTACGCGCCGAGCGCCGCCAGCGTGGTCGCCGCGTCGTAGAGGAAGTAGACGCCGAACCCGGCGAGCACGACCGCGGAGCCGACGGCGACGATCGGCGCGAACGTCTCGATCCGGCGCTCGGCGGCGACAAGCCCGGTCGGGAACCCGGCGACCCAGACCAGCACGCCGAGGAAGAACCCGCCGATGAGCGCGGGCGAGCCGGTGGCGACGACGAAGGTCCCTGCGAGGTCCGCGCCGACGACGGGGAGCCGGGCGAGCACGTCGAGCTCGCCCGGCCGGAGGAGGCCGACGCCGACCGTCAGCCAGAACAGCACCTGGTACGGGTTCGTCAGCGCGAGCACCAGCGCCTTGCGGAACCCCTTCCCCTCCGCGACGATGGGCTCGTCGCCAGAGGTGGGGCGGAACGACGCGCGGGCGCCCCGCGCCGCGCCGACGGCGAAGTACAGCATCAGGACGCCGCCGACCGCGATCATGGCGCCCCGCAACAGCGGGAACGACTCCACGACCGCGACGACGCCGAGGTACGCGAGGACGAAGAAGATCGCGTCGGCGGTCGCGGCGCCGAGGCCGGCGCGGAAGCCGGCGAGGCGACCGCGGAGCACCGCCTCCTCGGCGATCACGGCGTTCATCGGCCCGGGCGGCGCCGCGAGCGCCAGCCCGAAGACGACGCCGGCGCCGAGCGTTACGAGGAGACTCACACCGTTCGGGAGGGCCGTTTTCGTGAAAAGCCTCGCGAACGAAGGGTGATCCTCACGGGCGGAGAACCAGCATCGATGAGCGAATGTGAGCGGTCGGCGCCGGGTGTCGGCGTCGGATGTCAGCGTCGGATGTCGGCGCCGGTGTCGGCGTCGGGGTCGGTCCGCCTCTCAGCCCGCGTCCTCGACCCGGATCGAGCCGGCGATCTCGGCCGGGAGACTCTGCTCGCCCGTCGGCGTCGCCACGGTCACCATCCCGAACGGGGCGACGTCGACGACCTCGATCTCGGTGCCCGGCGTGATCCCGGCGTCGGCGAGGTACTCCAGTTCCTCCTCGTCGCGGTCGGAGACGCGCGCGACGACCACCCGGTCGCCCTCCTCGCGGTCCGCGAGCCGCGCGCCGCTCCCTTCGTCGACCGGTTCGAGGTCCGCGCTCGGGATCGGGTCGCCGTGGGGGTCGACGGCGGGGTCGCCGAGCGCCTCCGCCACGCGGCGCTCGAACGCCTCGGAGATGTGGTGTTCGAGGGCGTCGGCCTCCTCGTGGACCTCGCTCCAGTCGTAGTCGAGCCGCTCGGCGAGGAACGCCTCCAGCAGCCGGTGGTGACGGACGATCTCCAAGGCGACCGCCTCGCCCTCCGCGGTCAGCTCCGCGCCGCGGTACGGCTCGCGCTCGACGAGCCCGCGGTCCTCCAGCTTGCCCAGCATGTCGGTGACCGACGGAGAGGTCTTGTCGAGGTACTCCGCGATCGCCGACGTCGAGACCGGCGGCCCCCGCTCCGACTGGAGGACGTAGATCGCCTTCAGGTAGTCCTCCATCACGTCGCTCAGCATTTATAAGCGATCGCGCGCGGCGGCGGAAATACCTACCGGGAATCGGCGTGGCCGACCGTCGCCGTTCTGCGTCCGGACTCGTCAGTCTTGCAGCTCCGCGTCCCGCAGCGCCTCGTTGAGGTCCTCGCGGACGCGCTCGCCGGTCTCGCGGTCCATCGCGGTGGTGACGATCCGGTTCTCCTGCACGCTGGAGCCGTCCCGCAGGAGGAGC
The DNA here is from genome assembly GCF_002286985.1 of Halorubrum salipaludis. Classification (GTDB taxonomy): domain Archaea; phylum Halobacteriota; class Halobacteria; order Halobacteriales; family Haloferacaceae; genus Halorubrum; species Halorubrum salipaludis. The sequence continues at coordinate 157,000 of NZ_NSKC01000003.1, forward strand.
CGGACGTTCCCGTTCGTGCCCGCGCGCGTCGCCTTCGCGCGCAGCCCCGTCCGGGAGCCGGTGCCGCCGGCGTCGATCGGCCCGGGGACGATCTTCTTGACGTGCGGGTGTTGCGCGACCGTGCTGACCGCCTTCCGGCCCTTGCGGTCGCCGATGAGCGTCGAGTGCGACCCGCCGATCTTCTCGCGGGGGGGCGTCTCGACGACCTCGAGGGCTCGGTCGCCGCGGCGGTCGAGCACCCACGAGACGACGGGGCTCTCGTCGCGCCCCTCGCCGTCGCGCCCGTCGGCGGACTCCCCGTTTCCGCCTCCGTCCCCCGCCTCCGCGTCGGGGACCCGGTAGAACTCGTGGTGGACCTGCGCGCGCGTCTCCCGGAGCGGCTCCCGGGCGCCGGCGGCGTAGACGGTGTCGGGTCGTTTCCGACGGATCTCGTCCGCGACACGCCCGGCGAAGTTGCGGAGCTGGATCTCGGTCAGCTGCTCGTCGCTCTCGGGACGGGTGGTCACGGTCGTCTCGCCGACGACCTCGTCCTCGTCGAGCATCGTGAGCCGGGCGCGGTCCGCCTCGAACTCGACGACGACGGCGTCGGCGTTGGCGGTGTTACAGGTGAGACAGTAGTCCCCGGGCTTGCGGAGCGGGGTCCCACACCGCCGGCAGTTCATAGCGAACGGAGGGACGTGACGGATAAAAGGGCGTCCGTTCGGTCGCCGCCGGAGCAACCCCTATTAGTGTCGCCGGCCTCGACACGCGGTATGGACGGAACGCGACGCGGCGGGGGGTCCGACGAGGAGGCCGTTGACCGGCTGCTCCGACTGCTTCGAAACGGTCGCACCAACGCGATCGTCGTGTGGGCGATGGTCGCGGTGCTCGTCGGCGTGTTCGTCGAGAGCTTCCTCGACGCCGACCTGCTGTCGATGGCGTTCGTCGTCGGCCTCGTCGCGGTCGTGTTGGCTCCCGCGGTCTCGGCGCGCGACTGGAAGGTCCTGCTCCCGGCCGAACTGCTCGGGCTCGCGCTGCTGCCCGTGCTCGTGCGCGTGCTGCTCGGCGGGGAACTCGGGGTCTTCGCGACGTACCTCGCGATCGCCGCGCTGGCGCTCGCCGTCACCGTCGAGCTCCACATGTTCACCTCGCTGCAGGTCACCCACTGGTTCGCGGTGGCGCTCGTCGTCCTGACGACGCTGGCGACGGCGGCGGCGTGGACGATCCTGCGGTGGAACGCCGACCGCCTGCTCGACACCGCCTACCTGACGACCAACGAGGCGCTGATGGTCGAGTGGATCTACGTGACGCTGGCCGGACTCGCCGCGGGACTGCTCTTCGACGCGTACTTCCGGCGGCGCGGGCGTCGCCTCGGGCGGGCGATAAAGCGGGTGGTGCGCCGATGAGGCTCCTCCCCCGCCCCTCGATGCGAACGCAGCGCCGGCTCACGAGGGCGATGCAGGCTGTCCTCATCGGGATCATCGTCTACGGGCTGGTCGGCGGCACATTCGGGCTGCCCGGCGGCGGGACGAAGGCGGTCACCAACGGGACGATCGGGCTGCTGGTCACCTTCGTTCCGGCGGTGCTCGAACGGAACTACGACCTCCCGCTGGACCCGTGGCTCGGGGTGTGGATCACGACCGCCGTCTTCCTCCACACTCTCGGGTCCGCGGGGTTCTACGCGCAGATCGAGTGGTGGGACCACGTCACGCACGCGCTCTCGGCGTCGCTCGTCGCGGGCGTGGGCTACACGACGATCCGCGCCGTCGACCTCCACAGCGACGAGATCCGGATCCCCGCCCGCTTCGCGTTCGTCTTCATCTTCGTGGTGGTCCTCGGGTTCGGCGTCGCCTGGGAACTGTTCGAGTTCGCGCTCGACATCGTCGCCGACGAGACCGGGATCGACATGCCGCTCGCGCAACACGGGCTCGACGACACGGTCGGTGACCTGATGTACAACTCCGTCGGCGCGCTGCTCGTCGCGGCGTTCGGGCAGGCGCACCTCGCGGGCGTCGCCGACGACATCCGCGACGGGCTGTTCTCCGACGCCGAGCGGCGCGGCGAGTGAGAACGGCGGCGGCGAGACGCGGCTCAGCGCAGACAGGCGGCGACGACCCGCAACGCGGCCTCCCCGCGGACCTCCTTCGCGAGCAGGGGCACGCGCTTCACGTCGCGCCCGCGGAACAGGTCCGTCGCGCGTCTGAGGGCGGCCTGCTGGACCTCCCAGCGCCGTGCGCAGAACTCGCAGGTGTCCGGGTTCGGCTCGACGACCCACTCGGGGTCGATCGCGGGCGCGGTCTCCTCGCTCCCGCTCTCTCCGGGGGACCTCGCCCCGGTCACGTCGCCGACGCCCTCCATCACCCGGTTGACGACGAGGGTGTTCACCGGAATCCCGAACTCGTCTAAGCGTGCGACGAGCCGCTCGGACTCGGCGACGCTCATCTCCTCCGGGATCGTCACCACGCGGAAGTCGGTCTTCGACGGGTCCCGGAGCACGCTCCGGAGGCGCTCGATCCGCTCGCGGAGCTCGTCGAGGTCCGCGGAGGGGTCGGGGTCGTCGTCGCCCCCGCCGAACATCCCCTTGATCCCGTCCATCATCCCGGAGAAGCGCTGCCGGAGCTTCATCACCCGGCCGATCATCGAGTCCATGATCTCGGGGAGCTGGAGGAGTCTGAGGGTGTGGCCAGTCGGCGCGGTGTCGACGACGACGCGGTCGAACCGCGGGTCGTCGAGGTACTCCAACAGCTGGCGCATCGCGGCCGCCTCGTCGGCGCCGGGCATCGTCCCGCCGAGCAGGGAGCCGAGGCCGGCGTCGCCGTCGGCGTCCGGGTCTCCCGCCCCGTCGCCCGCGCCGCCCATCATCCCGCCCATCGCGTCCCCCATCTCGCCCATCCCGCCGAGGGGGTCGCCGTCGGCGCCGAACATCCCCTCCTCCATCGCGTCGTCGGGGTCGATCTCGGCGGCGTACAGCGGGATCTCCTCGCGGATGCGCGACGGCTTCGCCGGGATCTCGGTCTCGTAGGTGTCGGAGAGGGAGTGGGCCGGGTCGGTGGAGACCACCAAGGTACTGACCCCGCCCGCCGCCGAGGCGAGCCCGGTCGCGGCCGCCATCGTCGTCTTCCCGACCCCGCCCTTCCCGCCGTAGAGGACGTAGTCCGGGGCGTCCACGCCCACCGGGAGGGCCGTGGCGGTGTCCGTCTCGGTCGGGAGATCCGTATCGGGGTCGGTTTCGCGGTCGCTCTCGGCGTCGACGTTCCCGTCACTTTCCGACTCCTCGACGCGATCCACCGGCTCGACGTCGATATCGTCCATACCGGATTGTGGGCGCGGCCCGCTTGTGTACCCGTCGGTCCCGATACGTGGGCGTTGGGTTGGTGATCGGGTCGTTCGGCGGTTTGGGTGGGTGAGTGGATTAGGAGGGGGTGGTCGACCGCTTATAAGTGGTTACCGGCGACGCATGATTTCTCCCGAAGGCCTCCGTCGATCGCTTATAAATGGCTGTTCCCGTATCGGCGGTGAAGGCCTCCAAAGCCCCAGGCGCGCTCGGCTCCCACAGCTCGCTGCGGTCCTCGGTCGCTCGCGCTGCTCGCTCCCTGCGGTCCTTGCGTCGCTGGGGTTCGCCGAGCGCGCCTGCCCCTTTGAGTCCCACCCCGCACGCACAGCACCGGGCCTCACACCTCCCCAACCTCGTCGCTGGCACCCGTCGCTTCACTCCGGGTACCAGCGACTCCCTCGCGCGGTGCTCCTCGCGGTCGTCGGTGACGACCGCTCGGAGGCGCGCGCCACCGCACATGCATGAATATAAAATCTGTTTAAAAGGGGTGAGCGTGCACTACTCGTCGGTCTGGTTACCCTCGCTCCCCGCGCCGTTCCGCACCTTCACCGCGACGCCGCTCGCGAAGTGCTCGGCCTCGGCGCCGGAGAGCTCGGCCCGTCCGACCGCGAACAGCGCGTCGTCCTCGTCGACGACGAGCACCTCGTCGCCGGGGCGGATCCCGTCGTCGGCCGCGGTCACGAACTTCGCGAAGGCGTTGCGCCCCTCGCGGACGAACGGCTCGCTCTCCTCGCCGACGACCATTCGGTGACGCGGAGTCGAGAAGGCCTCGCGGAGCCGGCGTCCGCCGGCGACGCCGAGGGTGAACCGCCCGTCCGTGCCGTAGGAGACGAGCCGGTCGCCCTCCGGGCTGCCGGGGTCGTCGTCCACGTCGCCGACGATCACCTGTCTGGGGCGGCCGCCGCTCGACCGCCGCAGGGTCAGCGTCTCGTCCGGGGGGAACAGCGCGTCGCCCGCGCCGGCGCCGAACTGGTAGTCGGCGCCGGTCCGCAGGTCCGCGAAGGCGGCTTCGTCGCTCATACCCGGCCTATCGCGGCCACCCGCAAAGCGGTTGCGACACGGGGCGCGGGCGACGAGAGGCCCGATCCCCCGGTTCACTCGGCCTCGCTCCCGTCCGCGGTGAAGTCGGCGGCGGCCCCGTCCGCGCCGACGCGCCACCGGTCCGCGAGCTCGCGGTACGCGGCCGAGTCGGTCGCCGCCGCCTCGGGGATCGGGCCGGGGGCATCGACGTCGAGGTCCCCGTCCCGACGCGCCGCGAGCAGCGCCGCCAGCTCCTCGGCCGCGGGGACGACCGCGCGCACGCACTCGATCCGACAGCCGAGGTCGATCGCCGCCGTCAGCCGGTCGACCGCGGTCCGCGCGTCCCCCCGCTCGGCCGCGAGGCGACCGAGGTCGCCGAGCACGCGCGCCTCGACCGTGGTGAATCCGCCCGCCTGCGCCTGCTCCAGCCCGGACTCGAACGCGGCCGCGGCGCCGTCGAGGTCGCCACGCTCGAGCGCGAGAACCCCCCGGTTCCGGTCGAGCATCGCCAGCCGCCGTCGCCCCGCGTGGTCGTCGAGCAGCGACGCCGTCCGGTCGATCCACCGCTCGGCCGCGTCGAGGTCGCCCCGCTGGAGTCCGATCTCGGCGAGGGTCACCGCGACCATCGCCCGCCGGGAGTCGGCGCCGAGCTCCTCGAACGCCGACAGCGCGTCGCGGAGGTGCCGCTCCGCGCGGTCGAGGTCGCCGGCGAGCTGCGCCGCCGACCCGAGGTGGCTCACCGCGAACGCGCGGTAGAGGTCGGACCCGACCCGGTCGGCGATCGCCCGCGCCTCCCTCGCGTGCGCCGCCGCCTCGCCGACCTCGCCGCGCTGCTCGGCGATCGCGCCGAGGTTCAACAGGACGACCGCCTCGCGGTGCTCGTCGCCCACGGTCCGGTAGCCGTCGAGCGCGCGCTGCGCCTCGCGTTTGGCGGCCGCCAGGTCGCCGCGCCGGCGGCGGGCGACCGCGAGGTTTGTCCCGACGTTCGCCTCGCCGTGGGTGTCGTCGTAGGCCCCGAACAGCCGGCGGGCGACGCGGTAGTGGTCGATGACCGCGTCGGTGCCGTCGAGCGCGTCGAGCGCGTTCCCGGCGTCCATGAGGGCCTTCGCGACCGCGATCGGGTCGCCGACCGCCGCGGCGATGGCGTACGCCCGCGAGGCGGCCTCGTACGCCGCCTCGTAGTCGCCGGCGAAGTGGGCGGCCTGCGCCCGCCCCCGGACCGCGGCGGCGAGCCCCCGGCGGTCCTCGGCCGACGCGAACAGCTCCGCGGTGCGGTCGTAGCGGTCGCGGGCCGCGTCGTACTCGCCCCGGCGGCGGGCCACGTCGCCGTACCCGCGCTGGCGCTCGGCCTCGCCGGCCTCGTCCGCGGGCCGCCACGCGTCGAGCGCGTCGGTCGCGCCGTCGAGGTCGCCCGCGTCGACGTACATGCGCGCGACCCACTCAGGCGGCCGGTCCCGGAGCTCTGCCGGGCAGGCGTCGGGGAGGTCGATCCACGAGTAGCGGACCCGCCCGTACAGTCCCGCGAGCCGCGGGTAGCGCCGCCCGACGCCGTACAGGGCCCGGACCGTGTCGGCCGCCCACGCCTCGGGGTCGCGCTCGATCCGGTCCATCGCCGGCGCGTCGCCGCCCGTCGCGCGCCGGATCCGTGACCGCCTGGCCGGCTCGTCGGCGAGCGCGAGCACCCGCGTCGCGGCGCGGCCGACCCGCCTCGCGACGACCGGCTCCGGCTCCCGGTCGAGGAGCCGCTCTAAGAACAGCACCGACCACTCCTGGTGGACCGTCCGGTCCGGCTCGTCGGGGGTCGGGACGAGGACCGTGCCCGACAGCCGGTCCAGCGCCCGCCGCACCGACTCGGGCGTCGTCTCGTCGTCGGCGAGCGCGTACGCGAACTCCCGCACGTCGCCGATCCCGGCCACGTTGAGCAGGTTCGCCAGCACCGCGACGTCCGCCGTCGGGGACGGCCGCCCGGTCAGATCGCGGACCGCCGTCGAGACGGACGCTTCCAGCCCCGTCTCGCGCTCCTCGGCCGCGTCTCCGGCACCGACCTCCCCGGCCGAGGAGTCGCCGTCGAGCAGGTCGCCCGTCCGCACGAGGTGGTGGACGAGGCGCAGCAGCTCGCCGGACCGGTCGTCGGCCGGCCGGCGCACCGCGTCGAGAAGCGACCCCGGATCGGCGACCGGCGGGGCGCCGGTGAGGTCCGCCACGTGCTCCGCGAGTCGCTCCGCCTCGCGCTCGTCGATCCGCGGCATCCGGACGGTCTCGATCTCCCGCCGGTACTCGAGGTCGATCGGGTCGAGCGGGAGCGAGTCGGGGTCGTCGTACCGGTCCTCGCGCGCGTCGAACAAAAACGAGACGTCGGTCCGGTCGGCCAGCTCGCGGGCCACGCGGACCGCGTCCGCCGCGTCGGGATCGACGGCGTCCTCGACGACGACGAGCGCGTGCCCCTCGGCGTCGAGCGCGCGCTCGCGGAGCCGGTCGGCGGCCGCGAACGGCTCCCCCTCGTCGCCGGCGCGGTACAGCACCGCCCCCCGCCCCGACCGGTACCACCGCACGGCGGCGAGCCGGCAGACGGTGCTCTTCCCGCCGCCGGCCGGACCGACCAGCGCGTGGTCGTCTCCACCGTCGAGCCCCTCGATCAGCCGGTCGGCGATCGACCGGCGCGAGCCGTCGCGGACCGCGGTCCGGTCGAGCACGTACCCGTCGTCGACCTCGGCGAACGACGCCGTCGCGCGGAGCGGGCCCATCGGGTCGGCGTCGCGGTCGAGCAGCGCGTCGTCGAGCGCGACGAATCCCTGCGCGGAGAGGGGGTCCGGGGACGAGGAGCGCCCGCCGGCCCGGGGCGGCGCGCCGAACGCGTCGAACCCGCCGGCGTCGGCCACGTCGGTCTCGACCGCGCCGTCGCGCTCGTCGCCCCCGGGCTCGGCGACGCCGGCGGTCTCCCCGTCCCGTCCAGCCCTCGCCTCACGGATCGCGGCGAGCTCGCCCGTCGCGTCGCGACCCGCCTCACGGAGGTCGCGCACGCGGTCGCGGGCCCACGCCACCGCCTCCGGGTCCGTCGACTCGGCCACGCCGTGAACGCCGCCGTCGTCGTCGAACACGACTAGGACCGCCGTCCCGTCGGCGACGAGACAGCCGACCTCGACCGCGTCGATGACGGACACCCCGGCGCCGTCGCCGGCCGCGAGTCCGCCCAGCGTGTCGGCGTAGCGTTCGCGGGCGTGTCGGTACGTACGCTCGGTCAGCACGAGCTCGACGCGCCCGCCGTCGGCGGCGATCCGCCGGCACCGGTCCAGCAGCCGGGGGTACGGGAGCGCCGGGAGCGCGGCGGCGACGCTCTCGGCGTCCGCGAGGACCGCATCGAGGCGCTCCAGGGGTCGATACGGGTCGGGGGCCGCGGCGCGATAGGTGTCGGCGTCCCGCAGCGCGGCCGGGGCGAGCGCGACGTCCGGCCCGAGCGGGGCGAGCGTTTCGCTCGCGGCGTCGACGTCGGCGGCGACCGTCAGAAACCGGCGGTAGCTCCGCGCGAGCAGTCGCCCGGTCAGGGTCGTCCGGTACCCGTCGGTCTCGCCGGCGACGAGCCCGGCCGCCTCCAGCTCGTCGATCGCGCGGTTGACCGTCGAGCGGGAGTGACCGAGCTCGTCGACCAGCTCGTGTTTCCGAAGCCCCTCCTCGACGAGTCGCTCGAGGAAGTCGAGCCGGCGTTCGACCACCTCGACGAGCGCTGAGGGCGCCTCCATTCGTCGCCCACGACTCGGCCCACCCGAATAACTGTTTCCTCGATCACACGTCTCGTCGCGAGGTGACACAGTGTGCCACCGGATGAGAATATGGGGCTCGGCGAACGGGATCCGCGTATGAACGGAGGAGTGGTCGCGGACGAGGAGGGAGGTGACAGGGTGGAGACGACCGTCGCCGACGCTCGGGCCGCGGGAGCGCGGCTCGCGGAGCGCGACGCCGCGGCGACCGAGCGGATCGTCGAGGCGATCGGGGACCGGCTGAGCGACGCGGAGACCGTCAGCCGGCTGGCGCTGGCGGCCGCCACCGAGACCGACCGGGGGCACCCCGGGGCGAAGACGGAGAAGATATCGACGGCGATCGAGGGGGCGCGAGCGCACCTCCGCGAGACGGCGACCGCCGGCGTGATCGACCGCGACGACCGGCGCGGCGGGCTCACCGTCGCCCGGCCGGTCGGCGTCGTCGGCGTCGCGGTCCCGGCGACGCACCCGGTGGTTGTCCCCGCCGTCGCGTCGCTGTACGCGCTGGCCGGGCGGAACGCGGTCGTCCTCGCGCCGTCGCCGTCGGCGGTCGAGACCTGCGACATGGTCGTCGAGGAGCTCCGGCGGGGGCTCGCGTCGGCGGGCGCGCCCGCCGACGCCGTCTCGATGGTCCCCGCGCCGCCGTCGAAGCCCGGGACCGACTCGCTGTTCGAGCGGGCCGACTTCGTCGTCGCCTCGGGGTCGGCGGCGACGGTCGCGGCCGGACAGCGCTGCGGGACGCCGAACGCCTGCGCCGGCGCCGACGGGCTCGTCGCGGTCTCGGACGGGTCGGCGTCGGTCTCGGCGGTGGCGACGCGCGTCGCGGTCGGCGCGACCTACGACTTCGGGTCCCACCCCGCGGCCGACGCCGCGGCGGTGACGGCGACGGGGACGACGGAGCCGCTGACCGCGGCGCTCGAAGACGAGGGCGGGTACGTCCTCGACGCGGCCGAGCGCGACCGGCTCCGCGACCTGCTGACGGACGGCGCCCCGGACGCGGTCCGTGCGGACGGCGCGGACCGGAACGCGGGGTCGTCGGATCCCGTCGGGAACTCGCCGCGGTGGTTCGCGTCCGCGCTCGACCTGCCACCGGCCGCGGACGCGGCGGCGTTCCTGATCGTCGACCGGGGGGTCCGCGGCGGAGACGGGAACGAGACGGCGGGGTCAGGGGACGACCCGCTGGCGACGCTCCCGGGGATTCCGGCGGTCACGGTCCACGCCCGCGAGGGGTTCGGCCCCGCGCTGCGGCTGGCGAGCGAGCTGGGCGGGCCGCACGCTGCCGCGGTCCACACGACCCGACAGGGGCGGGTCACGCGGGCCGCGGAGCGGCTCGCTCCGGGTCGGCTCGTCGTCAACCAGCCGGGCGTCGCGGCGGCGGGGTCGACGCGGAACGGCCTCCCGGTCGCGCCGCTCCTCGGGGGCGGGAGCCGCGAGGGGTGCCAGCTCGACGGCGGGCTGACCGCGACCGACCTGATCGAGGAGACGAACGTCGCGACGACGACGGTCGCCGACCGGGCTCCGCACCGGAGCGGTGCCGGAGAGACGCTTCGGGGTCCGTAGCCGGGACTGCCGAGAGACGCTCGGTTTCCCGTACCGAGACGGCCGAGAGACGCTCCGAAAGCGGCCTACAGCTCGATCCGGTCGACGATCGACCCGTTGCCGTCGCCGTCGCGGTGGGTGTTGATCGCGACGGTCCGGATCTGGTCTTCCAACAGCGACCCCTCGATCTTCGCTTTGAGCAGCGAGTCGACCTGGTAGACGCCGGCCGCGTTGTTCATTCGGATCACGACCTGCGCCGGCGTCTTCTCGCCCTCGCGCAGGGAGACGCGCTCGATCGCCTGTGAAGAGACGGTGTTGATCCCGCGGCCGCCCTCCTCGTAGGGGACCCGCGAGCGCCCCCGCTCCATGTCGAGACCGTCGGCGATCCGGACGACGCCCGCCTCGCGGGTCAGCGGCTGCTCTTCGGTGTGGTGACAGAGGATGGCGTGGAGCACCTCGGCCTTGACCCGAACCCGCTCGGGGACGCCGTAGAAGGCGGGGAGGAAGTCGTCGAGGTAGTCGGCCGCGAGCGGGATCGAGTAGTACGGGTGGTCGTGGCGGTGGACGACGTGTCCGATGTCGTGGAGCGTCGCGGCGAGCGCGATGATCACCGGCTCGTCCGCCTCGTCGAGCCCCTGCTGGCGGGCGCCGTTGAACTCGACGCCGCCGGACTTCAGCAGGTCGTACAGCCGGAGCGCGCGGTCCCGGACGATCTCGACGTGTTTCGCGCCGTGGTCGTTGTACCCCTTCCGGTCGACCGGGTTGACGTTCTGGGCCTCCAGGTACGCCGCGATCTCGGGATCCGACTCGATCCGGTCGAGCACCTCGTTAAGCCGCTCGTCGGGGAACGCGTGTTCCCGGTCGGGATGGTACTCGTGGCGGTCCGCGTCGGGGTCGGCGTCGACCTGGTCGGAGCCGCCGGGGTCGCCGTCGGCGTCAGGGGAGCCGGTGTCGGAGGAGCCGGTGTCGGAGGAGTCGGTCATGAGATCGGTGAAAACGCGGCGAGTTCTTAAAAGGGTGTTCGTGGTCGGTGATCGGGAGACGAAAGGCCGATCGGTCGCGCGGACGCAATTTTCCACCCGAGGCGCAATCTATAAGCGAGCCAAAGGCGCATACCGTGGTGTGACCCGACCCGCGTCAGGACGCGGCTCGCCGACGCCGGCAGCGACGCGGCTCTTCTCGAAAAAACGCGCGTGACTCGTCCGACGGCGGGAGTGGCGACCCCGTCCCGGACGACCCCCGACACGCGCGCACCGTTTCCGACTGACGCAAACACCGACCGCACACAGACTCCACCACCCACACCATGACGGACACCACGACCACGACGCCCTACGCGACGACCGACGAGACGGACCGAGAGCCGACCGACGCGCCCTTCGAGGGGGTCTATCCGGCGATGACGACACCCTTCACCGACGCGAACGAGGTCGATCACGCCCAGCTCGCCGACAACGCCCGGTACCTCGAGCGCGCCGGGGTCGACGGGGTCGTCCCCGTCGGCTCGACCGGCGAGTCGGCGACGATGACCCACGACGAGCACGTCGCGGTGATCGAGACGGTCCGCGACGCCGTCGACGAGGTCCCCGTGATCGCCGGCACGGGCTCGAACAACACCGCCGAGGCGCTCTCGCTCTCCGAGCGCGCCGCCGACGCGGGCGCGGACGGCCTCCTCCTCATCTCCCCGTACTACAACAAGCCCGAGCCCGCCGGCTTCCTGGAGCACTACCGGACGATCGCCGACGCGGTCGACCTCCCGCAGATCGTCTACAACGTCCCGAGCCGGACCGGGCAGTCGATCCCCGTTGACGTGACCGCGGAGCTCGCCGAACACCCGAACATCCAGGGGTACAAGGCCGCCTCCGGCGACCTGAACCTCATCAGCGAGGTGATCGAGCGCACCCGCGACGAGGAGTTCGCCGTGCTCTCCGGCGACGACGGGCTCACGCTCCCCGTGCTCTCCATCGGCGGGACGGGCACCATCAGCGTCGTCGCCAACGTCGAGCCGGAGCGCTCCTGCGCGATGGTCGGCGCCGCGCTCTCGGGCGACTACGACCGCGCGCGGGCGCTCCACCACGAGCTGTCGCCGCTCGTCCGCGAGCTGTTCGCCGAGACGAACCCGATCCCGGTGAAGGAGGCGATGCACATCCGCGGGCGCGGCGGCCCGCGCGTCCGCTCGCCGCTCTCGCGGCTCTCCGAGGACCGACGCGCGGTCCTGCGCGAGCTGCTGGCCGAGTACGACGAGGGCGCCCCCGGAACCGTCGATCCGGCGGCCGTCGATCCGGAGGCCCTCGGCCCCGCCACGGGGGACGCCGAATGAGCGGCGCGGACCCCGCCCTCCGGATCGCCGTCACCGGCGCAGGCGGCCGGATGGGCCGCGAGGTGATCGAGGCCGCCGCCGCTCGCGAGGGCGTCGCCGTCGCGGTCGCGGTCAACCGCACCCCGACCGACCCGGTGGCCGGGGTCGACGTCCGGGACGCCGACCGCCTCGACGAACTGCTCGCCGCCGAGGCGCCGGACGCGCTCGTCGACTTCACTGGGCCCGAGTCGGCGGTCGCGTACGCCGAGGCCTGCGCCGACGCCGGCGTGCCGATGGTCACCGGGACGACCGGCTTCGCGGACGCCCAGATCGACTCGCTCCGGGCCGCGAGCGAGTCGGTCTCGGTCCTCAAGGCGTCGAACTTCGCGCGCGGCGTCGCCGCGCTCCGGCGCGCGGTCCGGGAGGCCGCCGCCGCGCTCCCCGGCTACGACGTGGAGCTGACGGAGACGCACCACAACGCCAAGCGGGACGCCCCCTCCGGCACCGCGAAGTCGATCCTCGACGACGTGGAGGACGTGCGCGAGGACCTCGACGAGCGCGTCCACGGGCGCGAGGGCGACGCGCCGCGCGAGGCCGGCGAGATCGGGGTTCACGCCCGGCGCGCGGGCGACGTGACCGGCGAGCACGAGGTGCTGTTCGCGGGGAACCGCGAGTCGATCGAGCTCACCCACCGCGCTGGCGACCGCGGCGTGTTCGCCGAGGGCGCGCTCGACGCCGCCGACTGGCTCGCCGGCCGCGACCCCGGCTGGTACGGGTTCGGCGACGTGCTGGACGCGGATACAGATGCCTGACGCGCATACGCACATCGACGAATAAATACCGACACTCATCCATACACCATTCAATGACGCTGGAAGCCGACGTATCCGATCTGTGGGACCGCTATCAGGACGGGCTGACCGCCGCCGACGCCACCGACGAGGACGCGGCCGTGATCGACGAGTTCCTCGCCGCCTTGGAGGCCGGCGAGGTCCGCGCCGCCGAGAAGACCGGCGACGACGTGACCTCGTGGGAGGCCAACGAGTGGGTCAAGCGGGGGATCCTGCTCAACTTCGGCCTGCGCGAGACCGAGCCGCGCGAGTACGGCGGCGTCACCTATCACGACGTGCTCCCGCTGCGCGACACCGACGACCTCGGCGAGCGCGGCACCCGAAACACGCCGGACGGCACCGCGATCCGCCGCGGCGCGTACCTCGGCAGCGACTGCATCATGATGAGCCCCTCGTTCGTCAACATGGGCGCGTACGTCGGCGACGGGACGCTCGTCGACTCCTGTGACACCGTCGGCTCCTGCGCCCAGCTCGGCGAGAACGTCAAGCTCGGCGCCAACACGCTGATCGGCGGCGTCCTCGAACCGGTCGAGGACGCGCCCGTCATCGTCGAGGACGGCGTCTCGCTCGGCGCGGGCTGCCGCGTCACCTCGGGCTTCCGCGTGGGCGAGAACTCGATCGTCGGCGAGAACACCCTGCTCACCCCCCGGATCCCCGTCTACGACCTCGTCGAGGAGGAGGTCATCTACGGCCACCTCCCGGCCGAGCGCCGGGCGTTCACCCGGATGGTGGAGTCGTCCGTGGGCGACCACGACCTGTTCGAGGGCGGCGCGTACAAGCCCGCGGTGGTCGCGACCCACGTCGAGGAGGAGACGCTGGAGGCGACCCAGCGAGAGGACGCGCTCCGCGAATGAGCGACCCCGAACCGGCTGCAGAGTCTCCGCCAAACCCCTCGGTCCGACGCGTGAGCGACTGGGACGCCGACCGCCTTGCCGGGCTCGCGGCCGACCACGGGATGCCCCTCTACGTGCAGGACCTCGACCGCGTCCGCGAGAACTGCGAGCGCCTGCGCGACGCCTTCCCGGACGCCGAGGTGCGGTACGCGGTGAAGGCCCACACCGGTCGGGCCGTGCTGGAGGCGGTCCGCGAGGCGGGCCTCGACGCCGAGTGCGCCTCGGCGGGCGAGGTCGACCGCGCGCTCGCGGCCGGCTTCGGCGGCTCGCGGCTCCACTACACCGCGGTGAACCCGCCCGCCCGCGACCTCGACTACGTCGTCGGCGTCGCCGAGGCGGAGCCCGACATCACGGTCACCGTCGGCGCCGTCGACACCCTCGACCGGCTGGCCGAGCGCGGCTACGACGGCCGGGTCTGCGTCCGGGTGAACCCCGGCGTCGGCGCGGGGCACCACGAGAAGGTCCGGACCGGCGGCGCGGCGAAGTTCGGAATCCCGTTCGATCGGGCCGCGGAGGCGGCGCGGGACGCGGCCGACCGGTTCGACGTGGTCGGGATCCACGCGCACGCGGGATCCGGCATCGACCCGGACCAGCTCGACAGCCACCGCGAGCTGGTCGCCCGGATGGGCGAACTGACGCGGGAGCTGGCGTCCCCGGACGACGCGGACGCCGACCCCCTCGATCTCGAATACGTCGACGTCGGCGGCGGCTTCGGGGTCCCCTACGAGGAGGACGCGCCGGCGCTCGACCTCCCGGCGGTCGCCGAGGCGACGCGGGAGGCGGTCGCCCCGCTCCCCGCGGGCGTCGACCTCGCGATCGAGCCCGGGCGGTACGTCGTCGCCGACGCGGGCGTGCTCCTGACGCGCGTGAACACGGTGAAGCCGACCCCGGACGAGCGCGTCGTCGGCGTCGACGCCGGGATGACCGACCTGCTTCGCCCGGCGATGTACGACGCCTACCACCCGATCCGGAACCTCGGCGGCGGGCGAGAACGCGACGGGAGCGACCCCCCGGCCCCAGACGAGCGGGAGGCAACCCCTGTCACGGTCGCCGGACCTATCTGTGAGACCGGCGATGTCCTCTGTAGGAACCGAGCGCTCGCCGACCCGGTCCGCGGGGACCTCCTCGCGGTCGGGATCGCGGGCGCGTACGGATACGAGATGGCGAACCAATACAACTCACGACCGCGGCCGGCGGAGGTCGCGCTCGACGACGGGACCGCGGCTGTCGTCCGCCGCCGAGAGGCGCTCGGCGACCTGACGGCGGTCGAGCGGGAAGCGACGCCCGACCGGACCGACCGAACCGGCCGAACCGACCGGACGGGGGCGGGCCGATGAGCGCCCACGCCGTCCCGTTCGAGAAGTACCACGGCACGGGCAACGACTTCATCGTCGTCGACGCTGACGCCGAGGGCGTCGGCGACCGCGCGGCCTTCGCTCGCGCCCACTGCGACCGCGAGACCGGCGTCGACGGGTCGGAGTTCGACGCCGAGGGTGACGGGGCGTCCGCCGGCCGACGCGGCGCCGACGGCGTCCTCTTCCTCAGCGTCGAGGAGCGCTTTCACCCCACCCGCGTCGTGATGACGCTGGTCCAGCCCGACGGCTCCACGGCGACGATGTGCGGCAACGGCGCCCGCGTCGTCGCGCTGTGGGCCCACGACCGGACGGGCGACCGCGAGTTCATGATCGACACGCAGGCCGGCACCCGGCGCGCCTCCGTGACCGCGGACGCGACCGCGGCCACCATCGAGATGGGCGAGCCGACGTTCGACCCCGCTCGCGTGCCGCTCGCCCGCGACACGCCGCTGATCGACGAGCCGGTGGAGGGGCTGACGGTCACCGCCGTCAACACCGGGGTCCCGCACGCGGTCGCGTTCGTCGACGGCGGCCGCGACGACCCCGACGGGATCGACGCGGTCGACCTCGACGCGGTCGCGCCGCCGGTCCGTCACGCCGACGTCTTCCCCGACGGCGCGAACGTGAACCTCGCCGCGGTGGTCGACGACGGCTCCGGCGACGGCCCCGCCGTCATCGACCAGCGAACCTTCGAGCGCGGCGTCGAGGGAGAGACCCGCTCCTGCGGCACCGGCGCGGTCGCGGTCGTCGCGGCCGCGCGTCGGCTCGGCCTGATCGCCGGCGAGTCGGCGGTCAGCCGACCGCCGGGCGGCGAGCTGGAGATCACGGTGCCGGACGAGGGGCACGCCACCCTGACCGGCCCGGTCGCCCGCGAGTTCACCGGGACGCTCCCGGCCGACCCGCGATGAGCGAGGGAGCGTTCGACGCGGTCTCCTTTTTGGAGCGGGCGGTCCAGATCCCGTCTCACGAGTCGGTCGACGAGATGCGCGCGCTCGTCGTCGAGACGCTCGACCGGTTCGGGGTCGACTGCGAGGTCGTCGCCGGCGGCTGCGTGCTCGCCGAGAAGCGCTCGGACGCCCCCGACGACGGCCCGCACCTCGTGGCGAACACGCACCTCGACACGGTGACGCCGCACGTCCCGTTCGAGCGCGGGGAGGCGACCGAGGACGAGCGCGGCGGTTCGGAAGACGCCGGTGACGCCCCCGAAGCCGTGATCCGCGGGCGCGGGTCCTGCGACGCGAAGGGGCCGCTTGCCGCGTTGCTCGCCGGGTTCCTCGCCGCCGACCCGGAGCGCGGGCGGATCACGCTGGCGCTCACGCCGGACGAGGAGTCGCTGTCGCTCGGCGCGGCGGCGCTGACCGGTCGCTCGCCCGGGACCGACGACCGGCTCGACGGCGACCTGTTCCTGGTCGGCGAGCCGACCGGTCTCGACGCCTGCACCGCCGCGAAGGGGCGGTTTCAGGGAACCGTCGAGCTGTCGGGGACCGCCGCCCACGCCGCGGAGTTCGCGGGCGCGAACGCGGTCGCGGCCGCCGAGGGCGCGCTCGGGGCGATCCGGACCTTCGACGACGGCGCCGACGAGCACCCGCAGCTCGGCCCGCCGAAGCTCACGCCGACCGTCATCGAGGGCGGCGGCGCGACGAATCAGGTGCCCGCGGACTGTGAAATCACCGTCGACCGGCGGAGCGTCCCGCCGGAGACGGCCGAGGGGTTCCGGTCGTCGCTCGCGGACGCGGTCCGAGCGTCGACCCCCGACGACGTAGGCGTCGAGGTCGCGCTGACGGACCGCGAGTCGCCGTTCTTCGAGGCGTTCTCGACGGACCCGGACAACGAACTGGTGGAAGCGGTCGCGGGCGCTGCCCGGAGCGCCGGCGAGTCGGTCGGGCTCCCGGCGGACCGCGGCGGCGCGATCCGGCCCTTCGGCGCGGCGACGGAGGCGTCGTACTTTGCACCGGCGCCGACGGTCGTGTTCGGGCCCGGTGACCTCGCGGACGAGGCCGGAGCGGTGGCTCACGCCGAGCGGGAGTACGTCCGGGTCCGAGAAGTGGAGGCGGCCGCGAAGACGGTCGAACTGGCGATCGGCGCGGTGCTCGGGGACGCCGGCGGCGCGGGACGCTGACCTCGGCGGCGCGGGACGCTGACTCCGGCGCGGTTACAGCAGGAACGTCTCCTCTTCTTCCGCGAGGTCGACGAAGTCGTCGGCGGCCTCGATCAGTTCGTCGGCCGCGGAGTTGCCGAAGCCCATCGCCTCGACGCGGACGCCCTCGTGCCGGAGGTGCGAACAGAGCCGGGCGAAGTCGCCGTCGCCCGTACAGAGCACCACCGTGTCGACGTGGCTCGCGAGCGAGACGGCGTCGAGGCTCATTCCGAGGTCCCAGTCCGCCTTCTTCGACCCGTCGGCGAACGTCTTGATGTCCTTGATCTTCGTCTCGAAGCCGATGCCGCGGAGCGCCTCGAAGAAGCTCTCCTCCTCCGGGGAGTCGGCCCGGATCACGTACGCGATCGCCCGGACGAGCGACCGGTCGTTGACGGCCGCCTCGAGCAGTCCCGAGTAATCGATGTTGCGAGAGTACACGCTCTGGGCGGAGTGGTACAGGTTCTGCGAGTCGGCGAGCACCGCGACGCGCTGATCGGGGTGGATTTCGGTCATACGCCCCGTTCGATCCGATGGGTTAGGGGTTTTGGGATCCGTCTGTCGGTCATGCAGCTCGACGTAGATCTGGGTGTTTTTGTATTTCTTCTTATTGAGGTAGAACGTGCGACAGCAGTATTCTACTCCTGGAAATATTAGCGAAAAACATATTCATCGGCGACGGTATCTCTCCGCGCTCGGCACCACCGGTGTCGCGACGCTCGCCGGCTGTTCCGAGCGGGGCGGCGAGGGGAACGGCGGCGAGACCAAAACAGACGGTCCCAATGGGGGGGACGGTGGCGATACCGTTGATATCGGCGATTTCCCGCAATTCGGCGTTGACGATCTACACGGCGAGGAGATAGCCCGCGAGCTCGCACAGCAGGCATTCGAGCAGTCAGAGTACGACTACGGCTTCGACGGCGGCAACTTGGTCTCCCCGGCGGGCGATCAGGTGGAGCTGGATATCTACCACAGCACGGGACAGGAGACCTCGCGGCTTACCGCCGAGTTTATCGCCAAGGAACTTGGTGAGAATCTCGGCATTGACGTCGCCGTCGAGGCGATCGACAGCGTCCGGTTCAACAACGAGCACTGGGTTGCCGAGCCGAGAGGTGGTACCGACACGGTTGACGGGAACACGGTCGAGTGGGCGAGTCCGACACCGCAGAACCCCGGCCCGCGTTCCGTCACGAGCAGGGAGCCGTGGGACATGTCGACCGTGTTCGGACTGAACACCCATCCTCTGAACCCACTGACGAACGAGCTGTTTTTCGCCGGCGCGGATTCGTCCTACAATCCAGTTGGCTACTACCCCCGGTTCAACGCACGGGAACTGTTCGAGGATGCCGGGAAGGCGACGAACCCTGCTGAACTCCGAGAGGCGGTCGTCGAGATCCTCGAGAACCTCGCCCGCGAGCAGCCGTACATCACGCTGCTGTTCAGCGACGACCTCGTCGGCTACACCTCCAAGCTTAGCGGGCCGGCCGAGAACTTCTCGAACGGATGGGACTTGCCGGCGTGGTACTTTACCGATCCCGCAGTCTCTGGCTCGTACGACAGCGTTACCTCGGCCGCGTTCGAGACCCTGAACCCGCTGTATCACACAGAGGGCAGCGAGCGGATAGCGATCGGTCGCGCGCTCGATCGGGGATATACGTTCGACGAGAATCAGGAGTACTTCCCGCTCTTGTACGACATGTCCACCGAGCACGGAGCAGTGTGGACGTTCGAGGTCCGCGAGAACCTCCGGTTCAGCGAACCATACGGGCAGGTTACTGCCGAGGACTTCGTCTATCTGATTCAGGAGCTCCACCAGTCCGACTGGGCGAACACCGCCGCGTCGACCAGCTGGGACGGCGTCGAGGTCGAACAGACCGGCAGGTTCGAGTTTCAGGCCACGCTCGAACGGCCCACCCTCCTGTGGCCCCAGTCGTACGACCCGCTCCTGTACCCGATTCCGCGCGGCCTCGTCGAGCCGTACGTCGAGGAGGAGGACGCGGACGGCCTCGAACAGGACGAGGAGCTGCTCGAACTACGCTTCACCGGCAACCTCGGCGCGTTCACGCTCGACGAGTGGAACCGTGGATCCGGGACAACATACACCCGCAACGACGAGTACTACCTGCGCGACATCGACGAGGGGTCCGACCCGTTTCCGGGGGTACCGCTCTTTGAGGCGGCCTCGATCAGCGTCGTTCAGGAGCAGGCGTCTCACCTTGAGGCGCTCGAAGCCGGCGAGATCGACTCGGCCGCCATCCCGCTGGAGCAGTACGAGTCGTATGACGGGAGAGATGCCGTGACGCTCCGGCGGATCCCCACGTCTTACAGCACGGTTCTTTCCGTGAACCAGCGGGACAACGGGTGGGGAACCGGTCCGGGTAACTTGTTCCAACACGTCTCATTCCGGCAGGCGGTGGCCTCGGCGATCAGCAAAGACCGGCTCATCCAAGACGTCTATCGCGGACTCGCTGAGCCGCAGTTCACTTGGCAGCCCCGCTGGTCCGACTTTCACCCGGCCAACGCCTAATTGATTCCCTTCGAGCGGGGGAACAGTCACTCGCCGCTACTTTGGTAGTTCTGTATCGCCGTCAACGACCACTGTCGGATCGCTACTGGCTCCGCCGTTCTCGCGGTCGGAATTCCGGTCCGCCAGGACGACCGTTCCCCCGACCGAGAGCGGCGCGACCACGCTCCCGGCCAGCGTCCGCGGGTCCGAGAAGTCACCTCGAAGAACGACCCGAGTGTCGGAGTTTATGCCGTACCGGTCGACGACTGCGGAAGCCGCCGCGAGGAGGTCGCGGTGAGTGACCTCGCTGTCGGCGACACGGACAACCGGGTCGCCGGGGTCGACGTCGCTCGGCGGCGTCGCGGGGTTCTCGCTCCACAGCTCCTGCTCCCAGTGCGTCGTTTCGGGGCGGTCCGGCGGGCCGCCGAAGACCGCGAGCTTCGTGCCGGGCGCCGGCTCCGCGCCGGCCTCGTAGGCCACGTCGACGAGCACCACGCGATCGCCTCGTTCGAGCCCCAGCGCCGGGTCGAATCGGACCGGAGCCCCCAGCCCCGCGGCGCCCAAGAAGGCGAGCGTCGTGTGAAACCCCGGCGTCGGCTCGACGGCGACGGTCGAGCCCTCGCGGGCGCCGAGGTAGCGCAACACGTTGGCGGCCTTGTACGCGTTGGTGATCAGGTCCCGGTACGTGCGCTCGCGTCCGTCCGGCGTGACGAGCGCGGTCTCGCGGCTCCGGCGGTCGCGATCGAGCAGATCGCCGACGACGTCCATGCCCGCGGCTCGGGGCGGGCGAGACTTAAAAACGCGGAGGCGTTCCCGGGACTCACGAGCCGGGCGGCGAAGGTCGGAAAGAGACCGCGGGTCTCTCAGGGGGCGCCGGCGATGACCATCTTCGAGCCGTCCGCGGAGAAGGCCAAGTCGCGCGTGGAGTCGGCGTCCACCCGGACCGCGTCGCCGGGTCCGAGCTCGACGGGGTCGCCGTCGACGGTGAGCGTCGCCTCGCCGTGGAGCAGCACGTACACTTCCTCGTGACCCTCCTCGGCGTGGTCGTGTTCCATTCCCTCCCAGCCGTCGTTCGCCTCGACGACCGTGACGCCGAGCTCCTCGCAGTCGAGCGCGTCGCGGAGGAAGTACATGCCGGGGGCGCGCGGTTCGACGTCGTCGTAGGCGGTCGCGTCGTAGCCCATATCGGAGAGAGGAACCGGACCGCGGAAAAGGTACGGGTCGGCGAGAGGGCGTCGCCGAAGCCGGCGCTTAAAAGGAGCTCTTCAGCTTCTCGAAGAAGCCGCCGCCAACGTCCACGTCCTCGCCGCCGGCCTCGGCGAACGCCTCCAGCGCCTCGCGCTGCTCCTCGTTGAGCTCCTCGGGAATCACGACCCCGACCTGCACGTAGAGGTCGCCGCGCCCGCGCCGACGCAGGCGGGGCATCCCCTTCCCCTTGAGGCGGAACGTCTCGCCGCTCTGGGTGCCGGCGGGCACGTCCATCTCGACGCTCCCGTCGACCGTTTCGACCTCGATGGTGTCGCCGAAGACGGCCTGCGGGAAGGAGACGGCCTCGTTCACGCGGAGGTCGTCGCCGTCGCGCTGGAACCGGTCGCCGACGTCCACGTCGACCTCGATCAGCAGGTCGCCCTTCGGACCGCCGTTCTCGCCGGGCGCGCCCTCGCGCTCCATCCGGAGGCTCTGTCCCGAGCGGATCCCCGCCGGAATCTCGACGGAGAGCGTCGCCTCCTCGCGGACGACGCCGTCGCCGCCGCAGTCGGCGCAGTCCTCGCTGTAGAGTTCGCCCTCGCCCTCGCACCGGGGACACGTCGAGGTCTGCTGGACGCGGCCGAGCGGCGTCTGCTGGACCTGCTGGACCTGCCCGCGCCCGTTACACTGCGGGCAGGTCTCCACGTCGGCGTCGGGCGGGTGGCCGGCGCCGTCGCAGGTGTCGCACTCGGTCGGTCGCGTGAGGGTGACCTCCTTGGTCGCGCCCTCGAACGCCTCCTCCAGATCGATCGTGAGGCCGGTGCGGAGGTCCTGTCCCTGTCGCGGTCGGTTTCCGCCACCGCCGCCTCCGCCGCGGCCCCCGCCGAAGAACTGGTTGAAGATGTCTTCGAAGCCGCCGGCGCCGCCGGCGCCCCCCGCGCCGCCGAAGGGACCGCCCGCGCCGCCGGGACCGCCGCCGCCGGTCGCGCCGCGCTTGTCGGCCTCGGTGAAGCGGTCGTGGCCCAGCTGGTCGTACTGCTGGCGCTTCTGCTCGTCGGTGAGCACCTCCTTGGCCTTCTGGATCTTCTTGAACCGCTCCTCGGCGTCGTCGTCGTCGCTGACGTCGGGGTGGTGTTTGGCGGCCTGCTTGCGGTACGCCTTCTTGATCTCTTCCTCGCTGGCGTCCCGCGAGACACCGAGGACGTCGTAGAAGTTCTCGCTCATGCGTTACGTTCGTTATTGGGTCGTTCGTGGCTGGGTCGTGTTAAGCGGCGCGTCCGAGGGACGCCGCGAACCGAAAGGGTCCGCGTTACTCCTCGTCGTCGTCTACATCCTCGAAGTCGGCGTCGACGTACTCCTCGTCGTCGCCGTCGGCGCCGGGGCCCGCACCGCCCGGACCGGCGGCGCCGCCCATGCCGCCCATCCCGCCGGGACCGGCGCCCGCGGCGCCGCCCGCGCCGCCCGGACCGGCCTGCGCGGCCTGTCCCTCGTACATCTGTTTGCCGATCTCCTGGAGCTCCTCCGTGAGCGCCTCGGTGGCGGACTCGATCTCGTCGGTGTCGGCGTCCTCGTCTTCGAGGACTTCCTCGACGTCCTCGATGGCCGCCTCGATGTCGGCGACGAGCTCGTCGTCGTCAAGCTCCTCCTCGTTCTCCTCTAAGAGGGTCTCGGCGCGCTGGATCGTCGTCTCGGCCTCGTTGCGGGCCTCGATCCGCTCGCGGCGGGCCTCGTCCTCCTCCTTGTGCTTCTCGGCCTCCTCCTGCATCTCCTCGATCTCCTCGTCCGAGAGGCCGACGCCGCCCTCGATGGTGATCGACTCGGCGTTCCCGGAGCCCTGGTCCTCGGCCTCCACGTTGACGATGCCGTTCTCGTCGATGTTGAAGGAGACCTCGATCTGCGGCGTTCCGGCGGGCGCCGGCGGGATGCCGGAGAGCTGGAACGCGCCGAGCAGCTCGTTCTCCTCGGCGATCTCGCGTTCGCCCTGGAAGACGCGGACGTTGACGGAGGTCTGGTTGTCCGCGGCCGTGGTGAACACCTTCGACTCCTCGGTCGGGATCGTGGTGTTCTTTTCGATGAGCCGCTCGAAGAGGCCGCCCTTCACCTCGATCCCGAGCGAGAGCGGGGTCACGTCCAGCAGGACGATGTCGTCGACGTCGCCGGAGAGCACGCCGCCCTGGACCGCCGCGCCGAGCGCGACCGCCTCGTCAGGGTTGACGTTCTTCTTCGGCTCCTGGCCGACGAGCTCCTCGACCTTCTCCTGGACCTGCGGCATCCGGGTGGAGCCGCCGACGAGGATGACCTCGTCGATGTCCGACTTCGAGTAGTCGGCGTCGGAGAGGGCCTGCTCGGTCGGCTCGACGGTGCGGTCGATCAGGTCCGAGGTGAGGTTCTCGAACGTCGCGCGGGTGACAGACTGCTCGAGGTGGACCGGACCGCTGTCGGTCGCGGTGATGAAGGGGAGGTTGACGGTGGTCTCCTTCTTGTTGGACAGCTCGATCTTCGCCTCCTCGGCGGCGTCCTTCAGCCGCTGGAGCGCCTGCCGGTCGTCGCGCAGGTCGATGCCGTGGTCGTTCTGGAACTCGTCGGCGAGGTGGTCGATGAGCGCCTCGTCCCAGTCGTCGCCGCCGAGGTCGTTGTCCCCGTTCGTGGCGACGACCTCGTAGACGCCCCCGCCCAGATCGAGGACGGACACGTCGAACGTGCCACCCCCGAGGTCGTACACGAGGACGGTCTGGTCGGACTCGTCGTCGAGGCCGTACGCCATGGAGGCCGCGGTCGGCTCGTTGACGATCCGTTCGACCTCGAAGCCGGCGATCTCGCCGGCGTCCTTGGTCGCCTGCCGCTGCTTGTCGTTGAAGTACGCGGGGACGGTGATGACCGCCTTCTCGACGTCGTCGCCGAGGTACTCCTCGGCGTCGCGCTTGATCTTCTGGAGGATCATCGCCGAGACCTGCTCCGGCGTGTACTCGTCGTCGCCGATCTCGACGGTGTAGTCGTCCTCGCCCATGTGCCGCTTGATCGACTGGATCGTGCGGTCGGGGTTCTGGACGGCCTGGTTCTTCGCGGGCTTGCCGACGAGGCGCTCGCCGTCGTCGGCGAAGGCGACGACCGACGGCGTGGTCCGGTCGCCTTCCGCGTTGGCGATGATCTCCGGCTCGTCGCCTTCCATCACCGCGAACGCGGAGTTGGTGGTACCGAGGTCGATACCGAGGATTTTGTTGCTCGCCATCTTACCCAAATGTACCGGCTTGTGTCGGTTAAAGGTTACTAGACGGCGCGATTCGGACGCGCATCGGATCACGCCGCAGTCATGCGGTTTCCGCGATCGTGTGAACGCGTCTCACCGATGTCTTTATACCGATCCGCAAGCGCAGCAACCCGATCGCCGTCGCGAGGATCGAGAAACGACTTCCGATCGCCGTCGCGGAGACCGAGAAGCCGCCTCAGATCGCCCTCGACGCCCCTCAGATCCCGCTGACGAGGTCTTCGAGCACGGCCTCCGGATCGTCGGCCTTCGCGACGCCGGAGGCCAGCAGGACGCCGGCGGCGCCGAGGTCGCCGGCGGCGGCCACGTCCTCGCCGGTCGAGACGCCGGCGCCACAGAACACGTCCACGTCCTCGTCGACGGCCTCGGCGGCCGCGACCGCGTCCTCGACGATCCCCGGGTCGGCCGTCGAGACGGAGACGTCGCCGCCGATGAGCGCCGGCGGTTCGACGGCGACCGCGTCGGGGCCGAGCGCGGCGGCGGCGCCGACCTGCGCGGGGTTGTTCGCGCAGACGATCGTCTCCAGGTCAGCGCGCTCTGCGGCGCGGACGGAGCCGTCGACGTCGGCGAGCTTCAGGCGGTTCTCCGAGTGGTTGATCAGGGTGCCCTCGGCGCCGTTGTCGGCGACGGCCTCGGCGAGCGTCGACCCGGTGTGGGAGCCGTGGGCGTTCGGCGAGACGTGCTGGGCCCACGTCTCGACGCCGGTGTCGGCGACGCGGGCGATGTCCGCGGCCTGCGGCGAGACCGCGATCCGCGCGCCGGACGCCTCGGCCACGTCGCGGGCGGCGGTCGCGACTTCGATCGGATCGCACGGGTACGCCTTGAGGTTCACTAGGATGAACATACCCGCATTCGGGGTCCGCGGCGCAAATAGCTTCATACTCCGGCGACGCTCCGCCGAGACTCTCTCGCGCCCCCCGAGAGCAGTAACGACCTTATACCCCGGTACTGTGGGTCCGGCAAGGGATGTCCCTCATCGAGCTCATCGCCGGCGTGGAAGCTCACGAGGCCACGCTGACCGTCTTCAACGCCGACCCGGAGGTCACGGACGAGCTCCGGGAGCACTTCGCCGACCGCAACATCCGGGTGGTCGAGGCCCAGACCGCCGCCGGCCCCGAGGGGTTCGCCGTGCTCGCGCGCGACGGCGAGTTCGTCACGGCCGTGACCGTCGACGAGCTGTTACCGCGACGGGACGACCCGGGAGACGGCGAAAGCGAGTCGGACGGCCGCGGCGGCGAGTCGGAAGGCGGTAGAGACGAGCCGGCGGCCGGAGAGCCGGCCGGCGGCCGCGTCGGGGCACCGGTGTTGGACCACCTCGACGAGACGATGTTCACCTCCTACTCGCGCGCGGACATGGTGGCCGCCTCCCGCGAGATCGAGGACCGCGCGTGGCGGGTCGGCGACGGGGAGCTCCACGCGGGCTTCCAGACCCTCGACGTGCTCACCGGCGAGGCGGACACCTACGACCTGCTCGGCGGGAAAGAGCGGCTCGACGTGCACGCGTACGCCGCGGACGAGGGCGACGCCCCCGACGTGGAACACTACACCGTCCACGTCGGCGAGACCGCGGAGATCCGGGAGACGTGGTTCGTCGCGTACGACGGCGGCGGGTACGACGACGCGAAGTGTGCGCTGCTCGCCGAGGAGCGCGCGCCGGGCGAGTTCTACGGCTTCTGGAGCTACGACCCCGAGACGGTCGACTACATCATCGACTACCTGACGGAGCGGTACGGCGGGTCGGAACAGACGGACGACGGCGGAGCGACGGTGTGACGGGGGAGCCATCGAGCGACGGCGTGTGGGAGCGCCTTTCGGACTCGAGGGTCTGGCTGTCGGCCGCAACGCTCGTCGCGACGGTCGCGACCGCTGGGAGCCTCTGGTTCAGCCTCGGGCTCGGGCTCACGCCCTGCGACCTGTGTTGGTACCAGCGAATTCTCATGTACCCGCTCGTCGTTGTCCTCGGCGTCGCAACCGTCGAGGGCCGGGCGGCGGTCTCCCGGACCGCGCTGCCGTTCGTCGGCCTCGGACTCATCCTCTCCGCGTACCACTCGTACCTCCAGGCGACGACGGCGGAGTGCACGCTCGGCGGTCCGTGCGCGGCGGTCCAGTGGCAGAGCCCGGTGATCGGACTCACGATCCCGAACCTCTCGCTCGTCGCGTTCGGGCTGCTCGCGGTGCTCCTCGTCGGAATGTGGGTTCGAGTCGGACGGTAGGAGAGAGAAACTTCGGGACGTATCCGCGCGTCAGTCCTTCCGCTTGACCACGTCGCCGAGCGTCATCGTCCCGGCGTCGCCGCTGTCCCAGTCGGCGTCGTCGACGGACTCGCCCTCGACCAGCGAGATGTCGAGCGCGCTCTCCAGCTTCCGCTGGATGTCGTCGGTCGGGAGGGTGTCCCCGCGCTCCAGCTTACGGATGAGGCTCGCCTTCTCGTTGAGCTGATCGGCCAGCTCCTCCTGGCTGAGCCCCCGAGACTCGCGGGCCTTGCGAATCCGGTCGTCGTAGTCGGTGGCGATCTCGTCCATGTCGTCGAACATGTCGCGCGGGCGCGTCGACCCGCCCGACGAGCCGGACGACCCGCTTGAGGAGCCGGAGGAGGACCCGGACGACTTCCCGGTGCTCGAACTCGTGGAGTACTTGCTGCCGCCGGAGCCGGTGGACTCGTCGCGGACCTCGGTGCCGAAGTCCGTACACGAGCTGCACAGCTCCAGCTCGGCGCCTTCGACCTTCGTCGTCGTCAGCGAGGCCTCGTCGGCGCCACACATCTCACACTGGGGCATACGCGACGGTAGCGCTCCCGGTGGTATAAAGGGTGCGCCGGCGGCCCACGGCGGGCGCTCCGGTCGCCGATCGGCGGCGCCGGATCGCGCCGCGGGGCACACCAACAGAATCGTGCCGCGGCCGGTACCCACTTGTCGCCGCGGGCGGCAGGGATGGTATGGACGTTCACGTCACCACCTCGACCGTGCGAGGATCGACCCGCGCGCCGCCCTCGAAGAGCTACACCCACCGCGCGCTGCTGGCCGCGGGATATAGCGACGGCGCGACCGTGCGCTCCCCGCTCGTCTCGGCCGACACGAAGGCGACCGCTCGGGCCGTGACGGCCTTCGGCGGCGCGGTCGATCCGGGCCCCGGGTCCGGGGCCGAAGCCGAGTCCGACGCGGACGACATGGACGCCGCCGACGCGCTCGCCGTCGACGGCTTCGGCGGTCGCCCCGCAGTCCCCGACGACGTGATCGACTGCGCGAACTCCGGGACGACGATGCGGCTCGTCACCGCCGCGGCAGCGCTCGCGGACGGCACGACGGTGTTGACGGGCGACGGCTCCCTCCGCTCGCGTCCGCAGGGGCCCCTCCTGGAGGCGCTCGGCGACCTCGGCGTGCGCGCGGAGTCGACCCGCGGGAACGGGCAGGCGCCCCTCGTCGTGAGCGGGCCGCTCGCGGGCGGCAGGGTGGCGATCCCGGGCGACGTCTCCTCGCAGTACGTCACCGCGCTGCTGATGGCCGGCGCGGTCACCGAGGAGGGGATCGAGGTCGACCTGACGACCCCGCTCAAGTCGGCGCCGTACGTCGACATCACGCTCGAACTCCTCGACGACTTCGGGATCGAGGCCACGCCCGTCGGCGACGGCGGGGACGCGCTCGACGGCGCGGCCGGGGCGGCGGGCTTCGTCGTCGAGGGCGGCCAGTCGTACGCGCCCGCGGGCGGGAGCTACACGGTCCCCGGCGACTTCTCCTCGATCTCCTATCTGGTCGCCGCCGGCGCGGTCGCCGCCGAGCCCGGCGAGGCGGTCCGGATCGAGGGCGCGGTGCCGAGCGCGCAGGGCGACTCCGCGATCGTCGAGATCGCCGAGCGCATGGGGGCCGACATCGAGTGGGACCGCGACGCGGGCGTCATCACCGTCCGGCGCTCCGATCTGTCGGGCGTCGAGGTCGACGTGGGCGACACGCCCGACCTCCTCCCCACGATCGCCGCGCTCGGCGCGGTCGCCGACGGCGACACCCGGATCACGAACTGCGAGCACGTCCGGTACAAGGAGACGGACCGCGTCGCGGCGATGGCCGAGGAGCTGGAGAAGCTGGGTGCCGAGACGACCGAGGAGCAGGATACGCTGACGATTCACGGCTCCGAGAGTGACCTCCGGAGCGCGGCCGTCGACGGGCGCGCCGACCACCGGATCGTGATGTCGCTCGCGGTGGCCGCGCTCGTCGCCGAGGGCACTACGACGATCCGCGGGGGCGAACACGTTGACGTCTCGTTCCCCGACTTCTTCGACGCGATGGCCGACCTCGGGATGGCGGTCGAGCGCGACGGCGCGAGCGAGTAGCGCGCGAAACGAGGAGGAGCGTACAAAAACGGTGCGGTGGCGCGTCCCTCCGAGCGTGCCGCCGCCGGCGGCCGCGAGGAGCACGCGCGAGGGACGCCGCGAGCGACGTGGGCGACCGGAGGGAGCCCCGAGCGAGCGGCGAGGCTGGGGAGGCGTGAGGCTGCTGTGCCGTGCGGTCGGGGTGGGACTCAAAGGGGCAGCCGCGAGGACGAAGCACGGCGCAGCAAGCACTGGAGGGAGCGAACGAAGTGAGCGACTGAAGCGCGTGGTTCGAGAGAGCAAAGCTCTCTCGTCATCGCCAGAAATCACCGATTTCTGGCTAGCAGTCAGAACGCAAAGCGTTCTGACGACATCACGAAAGGCGCTTCGCGCCTTTCGAACGACAGCAAGCCGCGCGAGTCCTCGCGGCTGGGGCTTTGGAGGTGTTCTCCGTCGATCCGCCGTGAGCAACTACTTATAGGCGAGCGGCCGGGGATTTGGGGGCGTTCACCGCGAAACCGTCGATCACGTATAAACGGCCGACAGCGCCACAAACGTCGACTTACAGGAATCCGGCCAGCCCGACCGCCTCGATCAGCGGGACGCCGGCGACGACGGAGCCGATCAGGTAGCCGCCGATCGCGCCGCCGTTTAAGAGGGGGAGCCCGGCGTGCGGCCGCCCCTTTATCACCCAGCTCATCAGCACCAACAGCCCCGCGAGGCTGCCGACCATCGCGAGCAGCGCGGGGGCGTTGATCCCGATCAGCGGCACGTCGAGGCCGGCCGCCGGCGAGAACGTCGCCGCGCTCGCCACGAGCACCGCCGGGATCACGGCGTCGCCGAGCCCGATGAAGAACGCGTCGCGGTCCTCGATATCGGTGGGTTCCGAGACGTCGGCGGCCCCGTCGTCGACGGTCCCGTCGGCGGCGCTCTCTCCGGCCGAGCCGTCGTCCTCGGTCGGCCCGCCGTCATCGCCGACATCATCGCTCTCCTCCGACTCCTCACCCAGAAGCGAGTACGAGAGCGACAGCGGGATCACGAGCACCACGGGGATGTTCAGGTCCATCACGCCCTCCGCGAGCGACAGCATGTGTTCGGTGCCGTACACCGAGATCGCGTCGTAGATCGCCAGGAAGGCCAACAGCAGCAGCGCGGGCAGGAGTCCGAAGGAGATGCCGAACAGTCCCGCCGCGCCCGCGCCCATCAGCACCCCGGCGGCGTCGATCACGTACCACTCGGGGTACGCGAGCAGGGCGACGCCGACCGCGACCGCGGGCACGGCGGCCGCGAGCGGCGAGATCACGGCGGAGAAGACGTACCACGAGAGCCACGCCGAGACGCCGACGATCAGGAGTCGGATCCCCTGGTCGAGGTCGTAGCGGAACGCGGCGAGCATCACGCCCGTCATGGCGACGATCGCGGCGATGTAGACGAGGCTGTTCGTCGGGTTGTCGGGGTTTTCGACCGCCTGGTAGCCGCTCGCTGCGAACTCCGGGACCAGCGCCAACGCGCCCAGCTGGACGACGAGGAACAGGCCCACGACGAAGGCGACGCCGCGGTACTCGCGGGGGAACATTCGACCGACGATTCGGGATCCGAGGGTTTCGTCCTTGCGCTTCGGCTCGGCCCGGAAACGCGGCCGCCGCTACGTCTGCTGTCGGGCGTCGAGAAGCGTGACTGTCGGGTGCCGAGAAACGGGATCGGGTACGGTGTGGGAGCGGATGACCCGAGCCCGAAAGCCGACGGACGACGGACGGTGGAAGCGAGTCTCCGGCCGGCCCGCCCGAAAACGGGAGTGGGCCGGCCGGTTTCGTCCGCGGCGTTTAGCTTCTACCTTGTGCGGGATAAGTAGCTATCGCTCGAATTATCGAGGTTGATTCCGAGCGAGCGACCCCCTCGACGTCGATGGCCGTCGCACGGACGTGAGCACGGATCCGCGGCTCGCGAGATCACGGACGTGAACCCGTAACTGGGAGCCGGTTCCGAAAGGGAGAGACGAAGGCGGCGAAAGGCGAAGCGGAAGGTTGAACGACGGGAGGCGGACGGGCGGCGGCCGAACAGCGGACCCCCGGGCTGTCATCGGCGTCGCCGCCCGAGTGGTCGGGACGGGCGCGTGGTTTTGTCGCCGAACTCCAACGAGAAAAGCGTCGGACTTCGGCAAGCGATCGTTGTCGCTTCTCCCGTATAAATGAGACGGTCCGTGCCTACCGGCGGTCCCGCAGCGCGGGGAACTCCTCGCGCACCGCGGCCACACGGTCCGGGTCGACCTCGGCGGTCACGGTCGTCGGCTCCTCGCCCGCCGACGCGAGCGTCGTCCCCCACGGATCGTAGACGGTCGTCCGGCCGCAGAGCGCGTCGTCGTCGAACGTCCCGCTCCCGTTGACTGCCGCGACGTACGCCAGGTTCTCGATCGCCCGCGCCCGGCCCAGCGTCCGCCAGTGCTCGACGCGGGGGTACGGCCACGCGCTCGGCACCAGCACGCACTCGACGCCCGCATCGACCATCCGCCGGAACTGCTCCGGGAACCGGAGGTCGTAACAGGTCGTCACGCCGACGCGCACACCCTCGACCTCCGTCACCGGCTCCCGCTCGCCGGGAACCAGCCGGTCCGTCTCCTCGGAGCCGTAGCCGAAGAGGTGTCGCTTCCGATAGACGAGCCGCCGCTCGCCGTTTCGGTCGAACAGCACCGCCGTGTTCGCGAGCCCCTCCTCGGCCGGCGCGTCGATCCCGTCGGCCGCGGACGCAGCCAGATCCTCCACGACGGTCCCCGCCAGCACGTTCACGTCGGCCTCGGCCGCGACTTCGGCGAACCGACCCAGCCGATCGCCGGCGAGGCTCTCGGCCGCGCGGGCGTACGAGTCGAACGCGAAGTACCCCACGTCGAACAGCTCCGGGAGGACGACCAGGTCGGCCCCGTCGGCCGCGGCCTCGCGGACCGCCTCGATCGCGCCCGCGACGTTGTCTTCCACGGCACCGCCCTCAACGCCGAGCTGGACGCAGGCGACCCTCATGCGGTCGTTCCGAGCGACGCGCGCAGGGCGTCCTCCAAGTTGTCCAGCTCGGCGTCGAAGTTGCGCTCGAAGAAGGACTCGACGCCCGGCAGCTTCCCCTCGACCACGAACTCGTTGGCCAGCCGGCAGCCGCCGTCGGTCTCGGTGATCGTGTGCTCGCCGGTGACGCGGAACGCCTTCGACTTCCCGACGAACTTCACTCGGGTCGGCGGGTCGCGCTCGACCTCCTCCGTGTCCACGGAGATGGTCGACCGGATCATCGGGATCGGGAGCGCGACGTGCCACGTCGCCCGCCCGTCGCCGTGTACTTCGTAGGTGTCGACGACGCTTATCGCCCCTGCGCGCTGCTCGGCGTCCGAGATGAACGCCCACACGTCCTCGGCGGGGGCGTCGAACTCGAACGTCCGGGAGACTCGGACGGTCATACGCCCCCGTTTGGGGCTACGGGAGTTAAAAGCACGCGAGTCGAGCGGCGGGGTGGGAATCGGTCGAGGTGGGGAGGGAATCGACTCAGCCCTGTGGAGTCACGCGCCACGTCGTCGACCGCGCGCGACCCCACTTCTCGATGTCCACGTCGTCGGACTTCTCGGCGAGCCGGGGGAGCCGGGAGCCGACCTGCTTGGCGGTGAGGCCGATGGCGTCGGCGATCGTCTTCGAGCGGACGTAGCGCTCGCCACGGGTGACGCTGTCCGTGAGGTACGCGAGGATGCGCTGCTCCTCCTCGGTGTACTCGCTCATGTCCCGAAGGTAGGCGTCAAACGTCCTTAACGGTTACTCGTCCGGGTCGCGTTCGGGCCGCCTCAGTCGAATATCTGGACGGCGACGACCGAACAGAGGGCGAAGAGGAACGCCGCTCCGAACCCCCAGGCCTTCCCGAGCTGCGACGGGTGGCCGAACATCACGACGGCGCCGACGACCGCGATCGCGCCGAACGCGAGCGCCACGCCGACTTCCTTGTCAGACTCGATGGATGCCTCGCTCATACTCGTCGCTTTGCGGGCGGCTACTTAGTTCATGCGAAGGCGGGGGAGTCGGACTCGAAACGCCGGCGTCCCTCCGGGCGGATCAGATAATCTCGACGTGTTCCGACTCCTCGTTGAGCGCGAGATTCGCGGCGATCTCGGCGTTCCGCATCGCGTACTCCGCGGTGTGCTGGAGGCTGACGAGCACCTCGCGGGTCATCAGCAGCGTGTCGTTGTCGAGGTCGCTCGGCAGCTCCCCGAGGATCTCCTGTTCGCGGTCCTCGAGCCGGGCGAACAGCTCGCGGCACTCGACCGTGAGGTCGTAGTCGCGCTCGACGACCGCCCGCACGGCGAGCGCGGTCAGCTCGTCCACCTGATCGGTGAACTCCCGGATCTGCCGCATCGTCGCGCTGTCGACGTCGAGGGTGTGGCCCTCCGCCTCCATCACGATGTCGGCGATGTCCTCGGCGTTGTCGGCGGTGAGCTCGAGGTTCTTCGCGACCGACCGGTAGCCGATCAGGGGGAACCCCTCCTCGAGCCCGACCGCGCGGGCGAGGTTCGGGTTCTGGTACGCCGTGAAGATGAGCCGGAGCAGGAGCACGAAGATCTTGTTCGCCTGCCGCTCGCGGTTGAGCGCGCGCTGGGCCAGGTCGGGGTTGCCGTGCGCCAGCGCCTTCACGGCCTCGCCGCGCATCGTCGACCCCGTGTT
Source organism: Halorubrum salipaludis (assembly GCF_002286985.1). Lineage (GTDB taxonomy): Archaea > Halobacteriota > Halobacteria > Halobacteriales > Haloferacaceae > Halorubrum > Halorubrum salipaludis. Next base: position 190,103 of record NZ_NSKC01000003.1, read on the forward strand.
CTCCAGCCGCTCGAGCAGGTTGTCAAGGGTGAAGTCCTCGGGGTCGACGGAACACCGGATCGAGATGTCCGAGGGCGTCTCCTCGATGACGCCGAGCCCCATCAGCTGCGTCTCGGCCTTGTAGACCGCGTTGATGTGTTCGCTGTCGAGCGTCCCCTCGCTGCGGACGTGGATCACGCGCCGCCCGAGGACGTACTGCGCGACGATGGCGCGTTCGAGCGAGCGCGCGTCGAGCGCGTCCGCGTTGATCACGGCCTCCGACTCCTCCGAGCTCACCGACTCCGGAAGGACCGTGAGCGTTCCCTTGCCGCCCATCCGCAGCGAGACCTCGTCGCCCTTGTTGACGCCGTGCTCCTTCGCCCACTCCGCGGGGAGAGTCATCGCCAGCGTCGACGGACCCAACCGCTGGACTTTCCGCGTTTCCATAAGGGTTGATACCGCCGGATACACCTTAACCTTGTTCCTATGACCATTATACGCGCCGTCGAATATACAAGGTGTTCTTCCGCGTCGTCGACGGGGAAGGGGAGACGAGGGAAAGGGGGTGAGAGAAGAGAGGCCGAGGGCGCCCGGGTGCGCGGTCGATCCGCGCGCTTATGCCGTTCTGCCGCCGACAGGTGGACATGACCGAGCGGGTACTCGTCGTCGACGACTCCTCGTTCCAGCGGACCGTCGTCCGGGACGCGCTGGACGGGCCGTTCGAGGTGGTCGACGAGGCGGAGAACGGGACGGAGGCGGTGGAGCTGTTCGAGGCGTACGAACCGGACGCGGTGTCGATGGACGTCGTCATGCCCGAGATGACCGGCATCGAGGCGACCGCCGCGATCAAGGAGCGCTGGCCCGACGCGGTGATCGTGATGTGCACGAGCGTCGATCAGCAGGAGAAGATGATGGAGGCGGTGAAGGCCGGCGCCGACGGCTACGTCACGAAGCCGGTCGACGCCGACGAGCTGGTCTCCGAGATGCGGAGCCACTTCGGGTGAGCGGGTCGCGGTAGCGGGGCGGACAACTGCGATACCCTACGCCGGATCGAACGACCGGAGGATCGACGCGAGCGCGCTCGCGAGCTCCTCGAAGCGGTCGATGTCCATCGAGTCGGTCGTCACCCAGACCCCGTGGCCGTTGTTGATGACCCGCGTGAGGTAGCCGTTCTCGAACACGCGGACCGTGAACCGGTAGTCTCCGAGCTGCGTGTCCGCGTACAGCGACTGCGCGTGGAACCCGTGTCGCTCGCTCTCCGCGAAGCCGACGAGGTCGGCCGTCCGGCTGAGGTCGCTGCGGAGGTAGAGCTGTTCGACGTCGTCCTCGGTGAAGTACGTGAGACTCCGCAGCTCGTCTCCGGTGGCGGTCCGCGCGGCGCTGAGCAGCTCCTCGGCGCGCTCATCCGGTGGGTGTGCCATGCTACCACGATCGATCGTCTGGTACATGAGCGTATGGGTGTCCGAAGCGGTTCCGGCCCGGAGGGACAGAGTTTAGCGACTCCCCCGACATCGACCGCGTAATGAGCGACTCCGACGACGTCTGCGTCCTGTTGCCGACGATGGACGAGGTCGAGACGGTCGCGCGCGTCGTCGAGGCGTTCCGCGACGCCGGGCTCGACGAGATCCTCGTCATCGACGGCGGTTCGTCCGACGGCACGCAGGAGGCGGCTCGGGAGGCGGGTGCACGCGTCGTCGAGCAGTCGGGGCGCGGGAAGGGACAGGCCGTCAGGGAGGCGGTCCGCGACCACATCGACGCGCCCTACGTCGTGATGGCCGACGCGGACGCGACGTACGACGCGGACGACGTCGACGCGATGCTCGAGCCCCTGCTATCCGGCGAGGCGGACCACGTCATCGGGAACCGGTTCGCGGACATGCGCCCCGGCGCGATGACGCGGCTGAACCAGATCGGGAACCGGATCATCAACCTCGCGTTCCGCCTCATCCACGGCGAGCGCTACCGGGACATCCTCTCCGGCTACCGGGCGTTCACCCGCGAGTCGTTCCTCCGGCTCCACCTCACCGCCGACGGATTCGGGATCGAGACCGAGATGGCGGTCGAATGCGTGAAGAACCGGCAGTCGGTCGCGGTCGTCCCGGTCACCTACCGCGAGCGCCCCGGCGGCTCCGCGACCAACCTCCATCCCGTCCGCGACGGCGGCGTGATCTTCATCGAGCTGTACCGGAAGGCGAAGACGAACAACCCGCTGTTCTACTTCGGGAGCCTCGGCGCCCTCTCGACGAGCGCCGGGGCGGTGATGACCGGGTACGTGCTCTACCGCTGGTTCGTCTACGGAGCCACCCACGAGATAATCGCGATCGGTGCGGTCGGGGCCGCGCTGTTGGGGATACAGCTGCTCATCTTCGGCTTCCTCGCCGACATGATCCTCTCGCTCCACCGCGAGCAGGCGGCGCGCTACGAGCGGGCGATCGACGACGGCTCCGACTGATCGGCGGCTCCGACCCACGGGCGCCGCGTCAGCCTCCCGCTCGCGCTCGCCGGTCCCGGAGCGAGCCACATGGTTTATGTCGAGCCGCGGAGAGGACCCGCCATGGACGAAAAGCGGTTCGTCATCGCCCTCTTCGGACTCGTCGTCGCGCTGCTCGTCGGGTTCATCGCCTACCGGTTCGTCGCCCCGCTCACGGTCGCCGTCTTCCTCTACTACTCGACCCGGCGCCTCTACCACCGGCTCGAACGCTTCCGGCTCCCCGCCCGGGTGCGGGCGGTGGCCTCGCTGTCGCTGATCGGTATCCCGCTTATCGGACTCCTGAGCTACACCGTGCTCCTCCTGTTGATCGAGGCGCGGCGGTTCATCGAGCAGTACCCGGTCGCCGAGACGGTCGGCGCCGAGAACTCGTGGGTCGGCGACCTCGCCGCGCTCTCGAACCCGACGTTCGACGGGGTCATGCAGGCGTACCAGTCCGGGCAGCTCGACCCCCTCATCGACTTCGTCTCCGAGCAGGCGGGGCTGCTGGCGGGCGTGCTCTCGGGGCTCACGCTGAACCTCCTCATCACGATCGTCGTCACCTACTACCTGCTGCTCGACGGCTCGAAGTTCCACGGGTGGCTACTCACCTTCGACGACGACGCCGTCGTCCGCGAGTACCTCGAGGCGGCGGACGCCGAGCTGGAGGCCGTGCTGTACGGGAACCTGCTCAACGTCATCGCCATCTCGATCATCGCCGTCGTGACCTACACCGGCTACAACGTGGTCGCCCCCGAGATCGTCGAGGTGCCGTACCCGGCGCTCGCCGGCGCGCTCACCGGAGTGGCGAGCCTGATCCCGGTGATCGGGATGAAGATCGTGTACGTTCCGCTCGCGGCAGTGACCGCGGTTCCGCCGGTCCTCGGCGACGACATCGCCGTGCTCGTGTACGTCGCCGGGTTCCTCGTCGTCGCCGCGGTCGTCGTCGACACGATCCCAGACATCGTGCTCCGCCCGTACTTCAGCGGGAAGACCACCCACGTCGGGCTGCTCATGCTGGCGTACATCTTCGGCCCGGTCGTGTTCGGGTTCCACGGGCTGTTCCTCGCGCCGATCGTGCTCGTGTTGGCGCTCACGTTCGCGGACACGGCCCTGGTCAGGCTGCTCGGCGGCGACGCCGAGGAGGTCGGACCGGAGATCCCGCGGGGACAGCGCCGGCTCGACGAGTTCTGATCGGCGGGTGCTGATCGGCAGGTTCTGACCGCCGAGCGCCGACCGCGGACCGACCGCCAATCGCGGACCGATCGGCGACCCCTGCTCCGACGCTCGACCCTCGGGCCGAAGAGATAAGCCCCCGCTCGACGACCGGGGTGACGTATGCGTGTACACGTTATCGGTCTCGGGGGCGCCGGCGGCCGGATCGCCGACCGGCTCGCGGCCGACAGCGACGGGGACCGGTTCCTGCAGGGCGTCAACGCGTTCGACACCGACGCGGCCGCGCTCGACGCCCTCCGGTCGATCGACGAGTCCCGCCGGCACCGCTTCGGCGACGCGGCCGGCGGCGGGGGGCTCGACGGCGACCTCCACGCGGCCCGGCGGCTCGGCGACGCGCACGCCAGCGAGCTCGGCCGGGCGATGGACGACCAGCAGCCGTCGCTCGCGGAGGCGTTCGTCCTCGTCGTCGGGCTCGGCGGCGGCGCGGGCGCGGGCGCCGCGCCGGCGCTGGCCGAGGAGCTGACGCGGCTCTACGACGTGCCCGTCTACGCCGTCGGGCTGCTCCCGACGCCCGCGGAGTCCGAGCCCCGCGAGCCCGACTCGCCCCGCGCGAGCGCGACCGACGACTCCGGGGAACGACCGCCGGAGCGCCCCCTCGCGGAGAAGAACGCGGCGCGGACACTCGACGCGCTCTCGGATCGGTGCGCGGCGGTCTTCCCGTTCGACAACGCCGAGTGGCTCCGCCCCGGTGAGGGGATCGCCGACGCCCGCGACCGACTGAACGCCGTCGTCACCGAGCGCGTCGCGGCGCTGTTCGGCGCCGGCGAGGCCGACGACGCGGAGTCGACCCCCCAGCAGGTGCTCGACGCGAGCGACGTGGCCCGGGCGGTCGGCGACGACGGGGAGATCGCCGCGGTCGGCCACGCGACGCAGGCGGTCGAGCCGCCCGAGTCGGGGTCGCGGTTCGGGCTCGGCCTGTTCGGCTCCGCGGAGCCGGCGGCGGTCGACACGAGCGAAGCGGTGTCGGCGATCGAGACGACGATCCGGAAGGCGACCCGCGGGAAGAACACCGTTGCGGTGCCGGAGGGGCGGGCGGACCGGACCCTGCTCGTTGTCGGCGGGCCGCCGGCGTGGCTCAACCGCGAGGCGATCGCGGACGGGCGGCGGTGGCTCGCCGACGAGACCGGCTCCGGCGCAATTTTGAGCGGCGACGCGCCGGTCCCCGGCGGCGAGGAGGTGTTCGCGTTGGTCGTCCGATCTGGGATCGACGAACCGCCGCGGATCCGCGAGATCCGGGAATCGATCGCGTGAAGCCCCGTGTGCGGGCCGGTGTCCGCCCGCCCTCAGACCCGAACTCGTTAACCGCGTGAGGCGCCCAGTACGCCCGTGACCACCCACGCCGACCTCGGGCTCGACCTCGACGTGCGCGACGCGGACGCGGTCGCCGACCGGCGCGACGAGCTCGTCGCCGCCGTGCGGGACCACGCCGGAACGATCGCCTACCAGCTCGCCAAGCTGCAGGGCGGCGACTACGGCCGGCAGGAGCTGTCGACGCCGGGCGGGACGTGGACCGTGAAACACGAGGCCGGCGAGCTGGAGTTCCTGCTGTTCTCGCCGACCTCGGGCTCGGACGTGTACGTGATCTCGACGAAGCAGCCGCCGGCGCCCGCCAGCCTGTCGACCGCGCTCGACGACTACGCGAATTTCGTCGCGGCGTGGAACGAGTGGGTCGGGTCGCTGTCGGGCGTCCTTGACGGCGTGAGCGCCGAGTTCCCCGAGCCGGCCCCGACGGACGGGGTCGTCGCCGAGCGGGACCGGGTACTGGACCGGATCCGCGACGCCTGCTCGGTCATGGCCGGCGAGATCCATCGGTACGAGGGCGACGACTACGGCACCTTCACCGCCCGCGTCGACGGCGACCGGTGGGAGCTGAAGTGGGACGAGGGGACCGTCTCGTACCTCCGTGTCGGGGGATCGGGCGGGCTCTACATCCTCTCGCAGTACGAGGCGCCGTCGGCGGCCGACGTGCGCGAGTACGCCGACTCCTTCCGGGGGTTCGTCGACGCGTACAACGAGTTCGTCGGGGAGTTAGAGAGCGACCTCGCGGCGGTCGATATCTGAGGTCGTCGGCGAGGGGCCGCCCGGCGACCGCACCGGACCTCCTCCGCTCCCGCCCGGCGCCTCGATCACTCGTCGTCCGACCCGCCGAACGCCCCGAACGCGTACTCCAGGCCGAACATAACGAGCGACATCGTGAGGGCGCGAACGAGGAGCGCGTCACCGCTCACCAGGAGGCCGAACGCAAGCACGCCGCCCCCTGACGACGCTCCCAACAGGACGGCGTACCGCCCACGAGAGAGTCCGCGCGCCCACTCGTCCGCCCGCTCGTAGAGCCCCGTCGTCCCGGTCACATCTTCGAGGAGCAACCCCGGACGGAAAACGGTTCGTGGTCCGGTTTGCTCCGATCATACCCATGTCCGTGCGCATTTCTACACCTGATGTGGGAATATTTATGCAGTAACGTCCGGTACCGGCGCGCATGACGATCACGCTACCGGGACCGACGCTCGGCGTCGTCGGCGGCGGTCAACTGGGTCGGATGATGGGCGAGGCGGTCGCGCCGCTCGGCGTCGAGGTCGTCGTGTTGGACCCGACGCCCGACTGTCCGGCGAGCCCCGTTGTCAGCGACCAGATCGTCGGCGACTTCGACGACGCCGACGCGATCCGCGAGCTGGCGAGCCGGGTCGACGCGCTGACCTTCGAGATCGAGCTGGCCGACCCGGACCTCATGGCCGAGGCGGCCGCCGAACACGACGTGCCCGTCCACCCCGACCCGGACACGCTCCGCACCATCCAGGACAAGCTCGTGCAGAAGGAGGCGCTTGTCGACGCCGGGATCCCCGTCCCCGAGTTCGTCGCGGTCGCCACCGCCGAGGGGCTCGAACGCGTCGTCGAGGAGTACGGCGGCGTCATGCTGAAGGCCCGCGAGGGCGGCTACGACGGCCGCGGGAACGTCCCGGTCCGAGACCCCGCGGACGCGGCCGACGCGCTCGACGAGATCGGCGGCGCCGCGATGGCCGAGGAGCTCCTCGACTTCGAGCGCGAGATCGCCGTGATGGGGCTGAAAGGGGCCGACGGCGAGACCCGGACCTACCCCGTCACCGAGACGATCCACCGCGAGGAGATCCTCCGTGAGAGCGTCGCGCCGGCCCGGACCGACGGCGCGGTCGTCGCCGAGGCCGAGTCGGTCGCGCGCGACGTGCTCGACGTGCTCGACGGTCGGGGCGTCTACGGGATCGAGCTGTTCGAGACCCGCGAGGGCGACGTGCTCGTCAACGAGATCGCGCCGCGGCCCCACAACTCCGGCCACTGGACCATCGAGGGCGCGCGCACCTCGCAGTTCGAGAACCACGTCCGGGCCGTCCTCGGGTGGCCGCTCGGCCCGACCGACCTCGTCGCGCCCGCGGTCACGGCCAACATCCTCGGCGACATCGAGGAGACGCAACCCGCGACGCTCCGGAACGTCGAGGCGGTGCTCGCGGCGCCAGAGGCCGCTCTCCACTGGTACGGGAAAGCCGACGTGCGCCCGCTCCGGAAGATGGGGCACCTGACGGCGACTCCCGCAGATGGCGGAAACGACGCCGACGCGGACGCCGATATCGACTGCGACGCCCTGCTCTCGCGGGCGCGGGCCCTCCGCGACGGACTGACGTTCGGAAACGCGTAGTCGCGGACCGATGCCGAACGACCTCGCGCCCGACGCGCCTCGCGAACGCCAGTCGATCCGGCTCCCGCCGGACCGGATCGAGATGCTCCGCGAGTGGGCAGAGAAGGGGACCGCCCTGACGGCCGCGGCCCGCGTCCGCGACCCGGCCGGCCGGCTCGCGTTCGTGAAGACCGCGTGGTCGGACGGCTGGGTGCTCCCCGGCGGGGCGGTCGAGCCCGGAGAGTCCCCGGCGGCCGCGGCGGCGCGGGAGGTCCGGGAAGAGACGGGGCTCGACCCGGCAGTCGGCGATCCGATCGTCGTCTTCGAGCAGTCGTACGTCGACGCCGAGCGCGGCGCGGTCGCGTTCGAGGCCGATTACGTCGTCTACGCGGCGCGCGCCGACGGGCCCGTTCCGGACGCCGCCGACCTCGGCGTCGATCCCGACGAGATCCGGGCTGCGCGGTGGTTCGAGGGGGTTCCGTCGGAACTGCACGACGGCGACCTCCTCCGGCCGTTCCTCTCAGGAGAGGACCGCTAACCGCCCGCCGCTCATCCCCCCTGCCACCGTCGCGAACAGCGATCCGTCGGCGGCGGTGACGTAGCTCGCGCCGCCGTCGACCTCGTGTTCGAACCGCCTCTCGCCGACGCGGACCGACCGGACGCCGACGCCGCCGCCGACGGCGATCCCGTGGAGCCGTTCACCCCCGACGTACACCGTGTCGCCCACGAGCGCCGGCGGGGTCGGCCGGACGGCGTTCCCGATCTCGGTCCGCCACCCGAGGGCCCCGTTCTCCGCGTTCAGCGCCGACAGCCGTCCGCCCGATGACACGAACACGCCGTCGTGGCCGGCCGCTATTCCACCCTCGGCGAATCCGAAGAGGTCGGTACGCCACCGGGGCCTCCCGTTCGGGTCGAAACAGCGGATCGACCCGTCACCGTCGCCGACGACCACGTCGCCAGACCCCGTTATCGTCTCGCTATCGCGTCTGCGGGACGCGACGACGGTCGGCGCGGAGCGGATCCCGGCGTCGACGGTCCGGTTCCAGCGCACCCGGCCGTCGTCGTCGACCGCGTACAGGTCCCCGCCGGTGGTCGCGGCGTAGACGACGCCGTACACCGACGCGGACGCGCGGGCGACGGCGCGTCGGACGATCCCGTCGAGCCGCCGTTCCCACTGTCGCTCGCCCGTCGCGCCGTCGAACGCGCGGAGGTACTCGCCGGCGCCTATCACCACTCGGTAGTTGTCTCCGCGCTCGACGACGAGCGGCGTCGTTTCGCCGAAGACGTACTCGAACTCCCGGCTCCACAGCCGCTCGCCGGTGTCGAGGTCGCGCGCGACCAACGTGTCGCTCTCCGGGACGTACGCCACGCCGTCCGCGACGGCCGGCGCCCCGGTGTACCGATACGCGTCGTTGTCGTCAGAAGCGACGGTCCAGCGCCGGCTCAGGTCCTCGCGGTCGAGCGCGACCACGTCCACGCCGGTGTTCAGGAGCACCGTGTCGGCGGTCACCACCGGGTCGCCGGCGGGGGTCCCGTCGAACTCGTAGGTCCGGTCGACGGTCGGGTCGTCGCGCGGCGCGACGCCGTTCGGAACCGACCGCGAGTTCCACTCGTCGCCGCCGCCGACCGGCCAGTCGTACGTCTCGTCGTCGCCGGGGTCGGCGTCGAATCCGGTGAGGCAGCCGGCTGTGGCCGTCAGTCCGGCCGCTCCGAGGCCGGAGAGGAACGCGCGTCTGGAGGGCATCTCGTCTCCCGGTTCCGCGGCCCGATCCTTCCGCCTTGTGGTTGCTGAGGCGTCGATCGGCGACGAGCCGGGCGATGCGGGGACCGGCACGATTTACAACCCGGCTCGCGTCACCCACGCCCATGACCACGGTCCAAGACCTGATCGACCGGCTCGAAGCGGAGGCGGCGGCCGACGCCGACCCCGAGACCACCCCGGACGTGGGGATCATCATGGGGTCGGACTCCGATCTCCCCGTCATGGAGGGCGCCTACGAGGCGCTCGACGAGCTCGGGTTCGCGGAGCAGACAGATTTCCACGACGCGCCCGACGCGCGGTTCACCTACGAGAGCTACGTCGTCTCCGCGCACCGGACGCCGGCGCTCATGTACGCGTACGGGGAGACCGCGGCGGCCCGCGGACTCGACGTCGTGATCGCGGGCGCTGGCGGGAAGTCCGCCGACCTCCCGAACATGACCGCGTCGCTCGCGTACCCGGTCCCGGTGATCGGCGTCCCGGTTCAGGAGAAGTCGGTCGACTCCGTGATCGGGATGCCCACGGGCGCCCCGATCGTCGCGGTCGACGCCGGCAAGTCGTTCAATGCGGGCCTGTCGGCCGCGCAGGTGCTCGCGCGCGAGCACGACGCGATCGAGGATCGACTGCTGGAGTACCACGAGGGCCTCAAGGGCGGTGTCGCGGCCGTGTCGGCGGATCTCCACGACCTCGGCATCGACGGATTCCGCGAGCGCGACGAGTCGTAGCGCCGGGCGGAACCGAGAGGACACCGGATCCGGATCGGGCCTCCGGCCCGCTCGACGGCGTTTTCGGCGGCGTGGGGGCGTTGCGGTGAAGACTCAACGCTTATGAGGGGGCGGTCCAAATCCTCGCACGTTACGGAGACCTATATGAGCGATTGGATAGCGATCGGCGCCTTGGCGGCCGTCGGCGTGCTCATCCCGATCGGGATGATGTCCGTGTCGGCGTTGCTCCGTCCGAGCGTGCCTGAGACCGGTAAAAGTACCACCTACGAGTCCGGCGAGACCCCGACGGGCGGGACGCGGATCCGGTTCAACATCCAGTACTACATGGTCGCGCTGTTGTTCGTCGTGTTCGACATCGAGACCGTGTTACTGTTCCCGTGGGCCGTCATCTACCGCCCGGCGATCAGCGCTGGCGTGCCGATGATCGACCTGCTGTGGCCGATGTTGGTGTTCGTCGGAATCCTCGCGATCGGGCTCGTCTGGGCGTGGCGCTCCGGCGCGATCAGCTGGGCCCGGAGCCCCCGCGCGACGAGTCGAAAGACGGAGCGTGACCTCAACTAATGAGCAGCGATCAACCATTCATCACCGACGAATCGCAAGTCGTAACCGAGACCCGCGACGCCCGGATGACCGGGCAGGGGGACCGGTTCAACTCCCGCCTCCGTGAGGCGTTCGGCTCCTCGCCGTTCATCCTCACCAAGTTCGACAAGTTCCTGAACTGGTGTCGCGGCTCCTCGATGTTCATGCTGCAGTTCGGCATCGCCTGCTGCAGCATCGAAATGATGCACACCTACGCGGTGAAACACGACCTCGACCGCTTCGGGTCGGGCGTCCCGCGCGCCTCGCCGCGGCAGGCCGACGTGATGATCGTCCCCGGGACGATCGTCTCGAAGTTCGCGCCGCGGATGAAGCGCGTGTACGACCAGATGCCCGAGCCGAAGTTCGTGGTCGGCATGGGCTCGTGTACCATCTCCGGCGGCCCGTTCCAGGAGGGGTACAACGTGATCAAGGGCGCCGAGGAGGTCATCCCGATCGACATCCACGTCCCCGGCTGCCCGCCCCGTCCGGAGGCGCTCGTCTACGGCGTCGTGAAGCTGCAGGAGCGCGTCGCCAACGGCGAGGCCGCGCCCGTCACCGTCAAGCCGTATGAGCTGGAGGAGTTCTCCGACCTCGAACGCGACGAGCTCGTCGACAAGCTCGCGGACCAGATCGACGACGACGAACTCGTCATGCGGTACAACTTCGCTGATTCCCCATGAGCCTCGAACGACCAGACACCGTCGACGACGGCGCCGTAGAGCGCACCCCGGACGAGCTGGAGGCGCTCTTGGGCGACCTCGTCGTCGACCGCGACGACCACCTGAACGCGCCCGGGTTCGTCATCCGGCCCGACACGGTCCAGGAGACGCTCTCGGTCCTGAAAGAGCAGGCGGGGTACGACCACCTCTCCGTGGTCTCCGCACAGGAGTACGAGAACCGCTACGAGTCGATCTACCACCTGAAGAAGTACGACGACCCGACCCAGGAGGTCAGTGTCGTCGTCCCCGCCGACAAGGACGACCCCGTCTCCGAATCGGCCGAACCCGTCTTCCGCACGGCCGACTGGCACGAGCGCGAGGCGTACGACCTGATCGGCATCGAGTACGACGACCACCCCGACCTACGTCGGATCCTGCTGCCCGAGACGTGGCAGGGCCACCCCCTGTCGATGGACTACGACAAGGACCGGCCGCAGATCGCCACGCTGCCGGAGCACGCCAACCCGCTGCAGGACCATCACAAGGACGAGGAGTCCGACACGATGTTCCTCAACATCGGACCGCATCACCCGGCGACGCACGGGGTGCTCCACCTGAAGACGGTCCTCGACGGCGAGCAGGTCGTCGACGTCGAGCCCGACATCGGCTACCTCCACCGCAGCGAGGAGCAGATGGCGCAGAACGGGACGTACCGCCACCAGATCATGCCGTACCCGGACCGCTGGGACTACATCTCGGCGGGCCTGCTCAACGAGTGGGCGTACGCCCGCGCGGCCGAGGACCTCGCCGACATCGAGGTGCCCGAGTACGCGCAGGTCATCCGCACGATGGGCGCGGAGATGTGCCGGATCGCCGCGCACATGCTCGCGCTCGCCACGTTCGCGCTCGACATCAACGGCGACTTCACGGCGACGTTCATGTACGCCATCAACGACCGCGAGCGCGTCCAGAACCTCTTGGAGGATCTGACGGGCCAGCGGCTGATGTTCAACTACTTTCGGCTCGGCGGCGTCGTCTGGGACCTCCCGGAGCCGCGCGACGAGTTCTTCTCGAAGACCCGGGACTTCCTCGACCAGCTCCCGGAGTCGATCGAGGAGTACCACAACCTCATCACCTCCAACGAGATCTTCCAGATGCGGACGATCGACACCGGGGTCCTCCCGCCGGAGGTCGCGAAGAACTACGGCGCGACCGGTCCCGTCGCCCGCGGCTCGGGCGTCGACTACGACCTGCGCCGCGACGACCCGTACGGGTACTACGACGAGCTCGACTGGGACGTGATCACCGAGGACGGCTGCGACAACTTCAGCCGCCTGCTCGTCCGGATGCGCGAGGTCGAGGAGTCCGCGAAGATCATCGAGCAGTGCGTCGACCTGCTCGAAGATTGGCCGGAAGACGAGCGGAACATCCAGGCGAACGTGCCGCGCACGCTGCGCCCGGACGACGACACCGAGATCTACCGGGCCGTCGAGGCCGCGAAGGGCGAGCTCGGGATCTACATCCGCGCGGACGGCACCGACAAGCCGGCCCGCTTCAAGATCCGGTCGCCGTGCTTCTCGAACCTGCAGACGCTTCCGGAGATGGCGAACGGGGAGTACATCCCCGACGTCGTCGCCGCGCTCGGTAGTCTGGACATCGTTCTCGGGGAGGTGGACCGCTGATGGGGACGGCGCCCGCACAGCTGTTCCCCGAGTACCTCGTCGACACCTTCGGGATCGACAGCGTCCTCGGCGATGTCGTCGCCTCCCTGATCGGGGCGGCGCTCGTCGCCAACATCATCCTCGCGTTCTCCGGCGTCGCCGGACCGTGGGCGAAACGGAAGATCACGGCCGCGTTCACCGACCGGATCGCGGTCGACCGGATCGGCCCGTTCGGCCTGCTCATCATCCCGGCGGCGGCGGTCCAGCTGCTCGCGAAGGAGCTCATCGTCCCCGAGGGGGTCGACCGCCCGACGTGGGACATCGCGCCGATCCTCCTGCCGGCGTCGGCGATGCTCGGGTTCTCCGTGATCCCGATGGGCCAGATCGGCCCGCTGAACATCCACCTCGCCGACCCCGAAGTCGGGCTGGCGCTGGTGTTCGCGTTCGCCTCCATCGCCTCCGTCTCGCTGGTGATGGCCGGCTACGCGTCGAACAACAAGTACTCGTTCCTCGGCGGCCTCCGCGCGGTCGCGCAGAACCTCGCGTACGAGATCCCGCTCATCGTCACCGCGATGTCGGTCGTGATCTTCGCGGGGACGCTCCAGATAAGCGGCGTCGTCGGGGCGCAGACCGAGACGCTCGCGACGGTCGCCGGGTTCGATATCCCGGCGTGGTTCGCGTTCGTCAACCCGTTCGCGTTCGTGCTATTCCTCACGGCGAACATGGCGGAGATCGGGCGGAACCCGTTCGACATCCCCGAGGCGCCGACTGAGATCGTCGGCGGGTACCAGACGGAGTACTCCTCGGCGTACTTCGTCCTGTTTTACCTCGGCGAGTTCGTCCACATCTTCCTCGGCGGTGCGATCCTCTCCGTGGTGTTCCTCGGCGGCGCGTCCGGTCCGGGCCCGGAGAGCATCAGCTTCATCTGGTTCGTGGTGAAGGTCTGGGGCTTCTTCCTGTTCACGCAGTGGGCCCGCGCGGCGATCCCGCGCGTCCGGATCGATCAGCTGATCGAGATTGGCTGGAAGGGAATGCTGGTGCTGTCGTTCGCGAACCTGGTGCTCACGGCCGTAATCGTGGGGGTGATCGCGTAACATGATCGGACTCATGAAATCCATGGCGACGACGATGAAGCACGCGCTCGACGGGACGACCTTCACGGTGGAATACCCGGAGGACGCGCCCGAGGTGAGCCCGCGCTTCCGCGGCGTCCACAAGTTCAGTCAGGAGCGGTGTATCTGGTGTCGGCAGTGCGAGAACGTCTGCCCGAACGACACGATCCAGATCGTGCAGGACGACCAGCGCAACGGCGAGCAGTATAACCTCCACATCGGCCAGTGTATCTACTGCCGGCTGTGTGAGGAGGTCTGCCCCGTCGACGCCATCCTGTTGACGCAGAACTTCGAGTTCACCGCGGACACGAAGGACGACTTCGTGTTCAACAAAGAACAGCTCAAGAACGTCCCGTGGTACAAGGGAATCGACCCGCTGGAGTCCCGGAACCCCGATCGCGGCGCGTGGATCGGGGAGGGAGACGGCGAGGTCGACTACCAGTAACGGGCGCGTCTCGAAATCTTCAAAGGGACTCTCATAGGAGACACACACAATGGTTTATGCCACCATCGCGTTCGGGCTGTTCGCCGCGGTCACGCTGGCGTTCGGCCTCGGGGTCGTCCTGGCGCGCGACGTGTTCCACGCCGCGCTGCTCCTGGGCGGTGCCCTGACGAGCGTTGCGGTGCACTACGTGATGCTGCAGGCGGAGTTCATCGCCGCCATGCAGATCCTCGTCTACGTGGGCGGGGTCTTGATTCTCGTCACGTTCGCCGTGATGCTCACGCGATCGGACACGGAAACGGAGGTGAATAGCGCATGAGTGACGATGGCTCCCGGAGCCGCGGGCGTCTCGTTCCCACAGTCGCGGTCGGACTCCTGTTCGCCGTACTGGCCCTGACGGTTCTGTCGGCCGACTTCGGCGAGGTCGCGGCGTTCCCGGCGGACGCGTCGATCGTCCACAACATCGGGTACGCCCTCTTCAACCTCGGCGAGTACGACCTCGGCGCGGTGCCGGCCGAGGGCTTCCTCGCCGCATTCCTGATCGCGGCGGTCGCGCTCGACGTGGCCGTCGACGGCGCGGTCTACCTGGCGAAACGCGAGGAGGACGGCTCCATCGTCGCCGCGGTGGGCGAGGCGCTCACCGACGGCGGGCGCGAGGGGGGTGAGCGGTAATGACCGCCGTCGCCTCCTCGATCCCGCCCGAGTGGTACCTGCTGCTCGCCGCCGCCGTGTTCTGTATCGGCCTGTTCGGCGTGCTCACTCGGAACGACGCGCTGTACTTCCTGATGAGCGTCGAGCTCATGATGAACGCCGCGAACATCAACTTCGTCGCGTTCGCGCTGTACTACGGCGACCTCACGGGACAGGTGTTCGCGCTGTTCGTCATCGCGCTCGCGGCCGCGGAGGTCGCGATCGGGATCGGCATCATCCTCGTGTTGTACCGCAACTTCGGGGTCACCGACGTGACCGTTCCAACGGAGATGAGGTGGTAACATGATAGACGTGTTCTCGTACGTTCCGGCGATCGTTCTCCTCCCGTTCTTCTCGTTCCTGATCGCCCTCGGTGTCGGGAAGTACCTCCCGAAGGGCGGCGCCTTCGGCGGCATCGCGGCGACGGCGGGGTCGTTCCTGCTCTCGCTGTGGGTGCTCGCGACGGTGGCGGGCGGGGAGGCGGCGAACCGCACGCTGTACTACTGGGCGAGCGAGGGCGGTGCGGGCATCGGCCCCACCGATATCGAGCTCTCCTTCGGAATCCTGATCGACCCGCTGTCGGCGCTCATGCTCGTCATCGTGACGCTCGTGGCGTTGCTCGTCCACGTGTTCTCGCTCGGCTACATGAACGACGAGGGCGAGACGGGGCTCCCCCGGTACTACGCCGGACTCGGCCTGTTCACGGCCTCGATGCTCGGCTTCGTCGTCGCCGACAACCTGCTGATGGCGTTCATGTTCTTCGAGCTGGTCGGGCTCTGCTCGTACCTGCTCATCGGCTTCCACTTCCGGGAGCCCGGCCCGCCGTCGGCGGCGAAGAAGGCGTTCCTCGTCACGCGGTTCGGGGACTACTTCTTCCTGATCGGCGTCGTCGCGGTGATCGCGACGTTCGGCACCGCGCAGTTCGCGGGCACCGAGTCGTTCCCGCACCTCGCCGAGGCGGCGCTCGCCGGTGAGGGCTCGGTCGCGTGGACGCCCGCAGGCGTCGAACTCCAGACGTGGCTGACGGTCGTCGGCCTGCTCGTGCTGGGCGGCGTCGTCGGGAAGTCCGCGCAGTTCCCGCTGCACACGTGGCTGCCCGACGCGATGGAGGGTCCGACGCCCGTCTCCGCGCTGATTCACGCCGCGACGATGGTGGCGGCCGGCGTCTACCTCGTCGCGCGCATGTACGGGTTCTACGCGCTGACGCCGACGACGCTCGCGGTGATCGCCTTCATCGGCGGCTTCACCGCGCTGTTCGCGGCGACGATGGGCGTCGTGAAAGACGAGCTGAAGCAGGTGCTCGCGTACTCCACCATCTCCCAGTACGGGTACATGATGCTCGCGCTCGGCGCGGGCGGGTACGTGGCCGCTGTTTTCCACCTGACCACCCACGCCTTCTTCAAGGCCCTGCTGTTCCTCGGTGCCGGCGCGGTGATCATCGCGATGCACCACAATGAGGACATGTGGGACATGGGCGGGCTGAAAGCGAAGATGCCCGTCACGTACTACACCTTCCTGGCCGGCTCGCTGGCGCTCGCGGGAATCTTCCCGTTCGCCGGCTTCTGGTCGAAAGACGAGATCCTCTACGAGGCGCTCGTCCACGGGCTCAACGACCCGCTCCTGCTCGGCGGCTACCTGATGGGGCTGCTCGCGGTGCCGGTCACGGCCTTCTACACCTTCCGGATGGTGTTCCTGACGTTCCACGGCGAGGCCCGGAGCGACACCGCACGCGACCCCGAACCCGTTCGCTGGAACGTGAAGGGGCCGCTGACGGTGCTCGGCACGCTCGCCGTCGTTACCGGATTTATCAACATGGTGCCGGTCCAGAAGGTCCTCGGACTGGAGGGGATCGACTTGCTTCACCTCTGGCTCGACAACCACTGGGGCGGCATCGAGGGGCTCTCCTCGCACCACTACGCCGACATCGGCCCGTACAGTAGCGGGTACCTCGTCGGCGGCGAGGTCGGCACGGTCCTCGTGGGCGCGGCCGTCTCGCTCGGCCTGGCGCTCGGCGGGCTCCTCGTGGCCTGGCGGCTCTACAACGTTCCGTCGCCGACGGAGCACACGGCGAAGCTCGGCGGGATCAAAGACGTGCTGTACAACAACTACTACTTGGACGAACTGCAGGTATGGCTCGCGTATCGCACCGAGGACGTCGCCGGCGGCGCTAACACCTTCGACCAGGGGATCATCGACGGCGTCGTCAACGGCGTCTCGTCGGTGAGCCTCTTCGGCGGGAGCCGGATCCGCCGGATCCAGAGCGGCGTGGTCTCGCAGTACGCCGCGCTGCTCACGCTGGGGCTCGTCGCGCTGCTTCTCGCGCTCGGTCTGAGCGGGGGGTGGTTCCTGTGATGATCGAAGCCCTCATCGGGTTCACGTTCGCGGCGGCGCTCCTCGTGCTGCTCGCGCCCGACGAGTGGGCGGGTCGGCTGGCGTTCGCGTTCAGCCTGCTCCCGTTCGCCGGCTCGCTGTACCTCTGGTCCGGCTTCGAGAGCGCCGGCAACGCCCTCACGGGCGGCGACATCGGGTACATGACCCAGATCGAGTGGCTGGAGGTCGGCGGGCGGACCGTGTCGTGGTTCGTCGGCGTCGACGGGATCAGCCTCCCGCTCGTCGTGCTCACGACGTTCCTCGTCCCGCTCGCGATCGTGAGCGCGTGGACGCCGATCGACTCCAGACAGAGCCAGTTCTACGGGCTCATGCTGTTCATGGAGGCGAACCTGCTCGGCGTGTTCACCGCGCTCGACTTCTTCCTCTGGTTCGTCTTCTGGGAGGCCGTGCTGGTGCCGATGTACTTCCTCATCGGCGTCTGGGGCGGCCCGCGCCGGAAGTATGCCGCGATCAAGTTCTTCGTGTACACGAACGCGGCGTCGCTGCTGATGTTCATCGGCTTCATGTCGCTGACGTTCGCGCTCGGCGGCTCCGTGAGCTCGTTCGCGCTCCCGGAGATCACGGGGGCGATCGCCGACGGCGGGCTCGGGACGTGGTTCGGCATCTCGCCGGACCGGATCGCGATGGTCGCGTTCCTCGCGATGTTCGCCGGGTTCGCGGTGAAGGTCCCGATCGTTCCGGTCCACACGTGGCTCCCGGACGCCCACGTCGAGGCGCCGACCCCGGTGTCGGTGCTGCTGGCGGGCGTCCTCCTGAAGATGGGGACGTACGCGCTGCTCCGGTTCAACTTCACGATGCTTCCCGATCAGGCGTCCGCGCTCGCGGTCCCGATCGCGGCAATCGCCGTCATCAGCGTCATCTACGGCGCGATGTTGGCGCTGGCCCAGAAGGACCTCAAGCGCATCGTCGCGTACTCCTCCGTCTCGTCGATGGGGTACGTCATCCTCGGGCTGGTCGTGTTCACCGAGTACGGCGTCGGCGGCGCGACCTTCCAGATGGTCGCGCACGGCCTCATCTCGGGGCTGATGTTTATGGCCGTCGGGGTCATCTACAACGCGACGCACACGCGGATGGTCGGCGACATGTCCGGCATGGCGGACCGGATGCCCGTCGCGGTTGGCATCCTCGTCGCCGGCGCGTTCGGGTACATGGGGCTCCCGCTGATGGCCGGCTTCGCCGGCGAGTTCTTCATCTTCGTGGGCTCCTTTGCCGCCCCGTCGCTGCCGTACGCGCCGATCTTCACGGCGCTCGCGATGTTCGGTATCGTCATCGTCGCCGGCTACCTGCTGTCGGCGATGCAGAGCACGCTGTTCGGGCCCTTCGAGCTCGAGACCGACTACGACGTGGGGCCCGCGCCGTTCCACGACGTCGCCCCGCTCGCGGTGCTTCTGGTGGCGATCATCGTGCTCGGCGTGGCGCCCGACATCTTCTTCGAGATGATCCGTGACGCTGCCGTTCCCGTGGTCGAGGGGGTGACCATCAATGGTTAACACGCTTCCGCAGGTGGCCGCGCTGTTGCCCGTCTTCCTGCTGGCGTTCACCGGGCTCGCGCTGCTGCTCGTCGACACGATCAGCCCCGATACGCGTTCGAACACCTCGATGGCGGTCGTCGGCGCGGTCGGCTCGCTCGCCGCGAGCGCGGCGAGCGTCTGGCTGGTCGTCTCCGGGACGGGTAGCCCGGACACCGGCGGCGCGATAACCCTGTTCGCCGAGGCGATCAAGGTGGACACGATGGCGCTGTTCTTCAGCGCCATCTTCGCGTCCGTGACGGCGCTCGTCGTCGTCGCGGCCCACGACTACTTCCACGATCACGCGAGCCCGGCGGCGTTCTACTCGCTGACCCTGTTCGCGGCAACCGGGATGGCGCTGCTCGCGGCCGCGAACTCGCTCGCGGTCGTCTTCGTCGCCCTGGAGATGGTGTCGCTGCCGTCGTACGTCCTGGTGGCGTACCTCAAGCGGAACCGCGGGAGCGTCGAGGCGGGGCTGAAGTACTTCCTCGTCGGCGCGCTCTCCTCCGCGATCTTCCTGTTCGGGATCTCGCTCGTGTACGCGGCGACCGGGTCGCTGCTGTTCGGCGGCGTCGCCGAGGGGATCGGCTCGCTCGACGGCCTCGCCGGAATCGCCGGCCTCGGGATCGTGATGATCGTCGGCGGCGTCGCGTACAAGACCGCCTCCGTCCCGTTCCACTTCTGGGCGCCGGAGGCCTACGAGGGCGCGCCCGCACCGGTGAGCGCGTTCCTCTCGTCCGCCTCGAAGGCGGCCGGCTTCGTGGTCGCGTTCCGCCTGTTCACCGAGGCGTTCCCGGTGGGGGCGTCGCTTGCCGCCGGCATCGACTGGGTGCTCGCGTTCGGCGTCCTCGCGGCCGTGACGATGACGCTCGGTAACTTCGCGGCGGCCGTCCAGGAGGAGGTCAAGCGCATGCTCGCGTACTCCTCCATCGGGCACGCGGGCTACGTGCTCATCGGCGTCGCGGCCCTGTCGGCCGGCGGTTCGGCCAACGGGAGCGTGATGGGCGCGGCGATGGCGCACCTGCTCGTCTACGGGTTCATGAACACCGGCGCGTTCCTCTTCGTCGCGATGGCGGAGCGGTGGGGCGTCGGTCGGACCTTCGAGGACTACGCCGGGCTCGCGAAGCGCGCGCCCGTCGCCTCGACGGCGATGGCCGTGTTCATGTTCTCGCTCGCCGGGCTCCCGCCCTTCGCCGGGTTCTTCTCGAAGTACTTCCTGTTCATGGGGGCCATCGACAACGGCTTCCTGTGGCTGGCGGCGTTCGGCGCCGTCAACAGCGTCGTCTCGCTGTACTACTACAGCCGGGTCGTGAAGGCGCTGTTCATCGACGACCCCGCGTCGTCGAGCTCGCTGGACGCGATCGACGTGCGGCCGACCGGGCTGTACGCCGCGGTCGTCTTCGCCGCGGTGGCGACGGTGCTGCTCCTGCCCGGCTTCGGGCCGGTCATCGAGACCGCCGAGGCCGCGGCGTCGGCGCTGTTCTAGCGGTCCGACGCGCCCTCGGGCGCGTTCGATCGTTTCGTTCTCCACCGGTACCCGCAGGTATTAGCGCGTCCGTCGCCTCCTGAGACCGTGAGCAGAACCCGGACCTACCGCTGTCTGAACTGCCTCGAACACACGGTGAGCCGCGAGTTCGACACCTCTCATCTGTCGGTGACGTGTCCGAACTGCGAGTCGTTCGAGCGGTTCGTCAACGAGGCCGTGTACCGGCAGTTCCGGGCGTTCGAGGAGTCGCCGCCGCCGGAACTCGACTGGGAGCGGCTCGATCGGACGGAGAAGCTCGTCGTCGCGGAGCGGATCGCTCGCTCGACGAAGACGATCGAGGACTTCGCTATTGTGGAGCGTGACGGAGAGGACGACGAGGCGGCAGACGAAGAGACGGGGGAGGTCGAAGCGGAGGACGACGAGGCGGCAGACGAAGAGACGGGGGAGGTCGAAGCGGAGGACGACGAGGCGGCAGACGAAGAGACGGAGGAGGGCGAAGCGGAGGACGGACGTTCGGCCGACGACGCCGAGTCACCGACTCCCGAGTGAAGCTGTACGGAAGCGTGTGAGCCGGACGGACGGTCAGCGCGCGTACAGCTTTCCGCCGACCAGCGCCGCGAGGTCGTCGTCGCTCGGCGTCACCGCCACGTAGGGTCGGTCGACGGGACCGAACACGTCGACGACGCGGCCGACGGTCGCGAGCGACTCGTCGACCACTGACGAGCCGATCCGCGGCGGCTCCGCGCCCGCCTCGGCCCGGGCGATGGCGAGCCCGCCGGCGGTGCGGACGACGGTGCCGACGCGACGCATCGTCACTCTCGGATGACCCCGAGGTAGGCGGCGATCGCCTGCACGAGGTCGTTTTTCGCGGTGTCTTCGGTGCCTCGGACGACCACTGCGCCTCGCGGTTCGAACTCCCGGGAGTAGGTTTTCTCGCGTTCGATCACCGCGTCGTAGCCGACCTGTTGGACCGCCTTCGCGATCTCGTCGACGGTGGGCTCCTCGATCGCGAGATCCATCGGGACGCGGCGCCCCTCCGACCGCGATCGGTCGGCGTCGAAGTACGCGGGATAAACGACGTTCTCGACCATATACCGGAGAGGCGAGCGCGCGGCGTAAGGTCGTTTCGGACCCGTTCGACCCGGACGCTACGTGGTCTTGAACTCGAACCGGGCGCCGCCGGCGTCGCCGGCGAGCGCGCGCACCTCCCAGCCGTGCGCGTCGGCGATCCGCTTCGTGATCGCGAGCCCGAGGCCGGTCCCGTTCTCCTCGGTCGTGAAGCCGCTGTCGAACACCCGGTCGTGTTCGCTCTCGGGGAGTCCGCAGCCGTCGTCCTCGACGAAGAAGCCGTGTCTCGATTCCCCGTCGTCGCCGCGGAACGCCGCTGCCCCGACGCGGACGGTGAGGGGGCCATCGCACTCCTCGCCGGGTCTCTGGCCGTGCTCGACGCTGTCGTCGGGCTCCGCCCGACTGCCAGTGGAACCATGTTCCACGCTGTCGCCGGACTCTGTCCGGCTGCCAGTCGAGCCGTGCTCGACGCTGTCGTCGGGCTCCGCCCGACTGCCCGTGGAACCGTGTTCCACGCTGTTCCGGAACACGTTCTCCAGCAGCTCCCGCGTGCGGGTCGCGTTCGCGTCGATCGTCACGTCGGTCTCGAGGACGAGCTCGGCGTCTCCCGTGTCGACGCTCTCCCACGCGTCCCTCGCGAGCGCCTCAAGCGAGACCGGCTCCGTCTCCCCGACCGACTCCCCCTGTCGCGCCAGCGAGAGCAGGTCGCCGACGAGCTCGTCCATGCGGCCCAGCGCCTCCGCGGTCTTCTCTAAGTGGGCCGTCTCGTCCGTCTCCGTCGCGAGGTCCACGTACCCCTGCGCGACGCCGAGCGGGTTCCGGAGGTCGTGCGAGACGATGCTGGCGAACTCGTCGAGCCGCTCGTTCTGCCGTTCCAGCGCCGCCTCGTGCTCGCGCCGCTCCGTCACGTCGGTGTAGATGGCGTAGCCGGCGACGTTCTCGGCGTCGAGCCGGATGGGAACGACGTGGAGGATGAAGTGTTTGAGGCCCTCCGCGGTCTCGCGAGTCACCTCTCGCCTGACGTTCTCACCGCGTTGGAGCCGCTCGTTGAGCTCCGCCGCCTCGGACTCGGCCTCCTCCGTCGGCGGGACGATGTAGTCGTCGACGGACTCGCCGACCACTCGGTCGGCGTCGTAGCCGAACGTCTCCTCGAACGCGTCGTTGACCCGGTGAACGATCGGCTCGCCGTCGACGTAGTCGTAGGCGATCGCCGGGTCGGGGACGTTCGAGAACAGCGCCAGCAGGTGATCGCGTTCGGTCCGCAGCGCCTCGTCGGCGCGGATGCGGTCGAGCGTCTCCTCGACGTGGGACGCGAACAGCCCCGCGAGCCGCCGGTCGTCCGCGTCGAACCCGTCCTCGTCCGTCGCGAGCTGGAGGACCGTGTCGCCGCCCACCGGGAGCGCCAGCAGCGTCCGGTAGGGGACCGCCTCTGCGGTTCGGGGCTCGACCGCCGGCTCGCCGGTGTCGACGGCGGTCCCGACGGAGCCCCGTCCGACCCGGACGCGGTCGCAGTCCCCGATCGAGACGTCGGCCGAGGCCGCGATCGGTTCGACCCACTCTCCCTCGCGGACGCCCACGACGCAGGGGTACCGCGGGAACACCTCGTCGGCGACGGCGATCGCGGTCCGGTAAGCCTCCTCGACGGTCCTGACAGACGCGAGCCGTGTCACCTCGGCGTTGAGCTGCTCGATCCGCGACGGCGTGCGCGCCGGCTCGTCGCGGCCGAGTCCCGACTCCGATCTTGCCTCGAGCCAGCGGAGCGTCGCGTCGAGGTCCGCCGCCCCGGTCGCGATCGCGTCGACGACGGGAGCGGTCGCCGGCTCCGCGGCGGGGTCGTCGACGAGCGCGACCACGCGGAACGACCCCTCGCGACCGGAGAGCGCGGCGACCGCCTCGCGATCGAGGACGACGACCGCGTCCGCCGCCGCGAGGTCGTCGCCGAGCGCCTGCGGGGCGGCGTCGCCGACCGGCGTCGAGGAGGCGTCGACGCCGCTCAACGCGTCGGCCACGCCGGCCGCCTCGTCCGCGTCTCCGGCGAGGACGAGAACGGACTGCCGTTCCTTCGGCTCGATATCCACGCTGGCAATCAACACTACTGGAGCGCGGATAAATTTTCCTCTCGTCGTCGGTTTTTTCTGCGGATCGAGACCGATCGGTCGGACTACCGGCGGTGCGGTCCCGCCGAACGCGCCCGAAGCGGCGCGGGAGACACCCCGGAACCCTTTTGGATGAACACGGGCCACGTTTCGGTAATGAGCGATCTCGAAGCGGAGTACCGCCTCGACTACTTCGAGGAGGAGGGGTTCGAGCGGAAGGAGTGCCCTTCCTGCGGCGCGCACTTCTGGACCCGCGATCACGACCGCGAACTGTGCGGCGAGCCGCCCTGCGAGGACTACAGCTTCATCGACGACCCGGGCTTCCCCGAGGCCCGCTCCCTCTCGGAGATGCGGGAGGCGTTCCTCTCGTTCTTCGAGGAGCACGGCCACGAGCGGATCGACCCGTACCCGGTCGCGGCGAACCGCTGGCGCGACGACGTACTCTTAACCCAGGCGTCGATCTACGACTTCCAGCCGCTCGTCACCTCGGGTCAGACTCCCCCGCCGGCGAACCCGCTGACCATCTCGCAGCCCTGCATCCGGATGCAGGACATCGACAACGTCGGCAAGACGGGCCGGCACACGATGGCCTTCGAGATGATGGCCCACCACGCGTTCAACACGCGCGAGGAGGTCGACGAAGACGAGTACGCCTACCACGGCGAGGTGTACTGGAAAGACGAGACCGTCCAGTACTGCGACGAGCTGTTCGAGAGCCTCGGCGCCGACTTAGAAGAGATCACCTACATCGAGGACCCGTGGGTCGGCGGCGGCAACGCCGGTCCCGCCATCGAAGTTATTTATAAAGGAGCCGAGCTGGCGACGCTCGTCTTCATGTGCATGGAGCGGGACCCCGACGGCGACTACGAGATGAAGGACGGGCACACGTACTCGTTCATGGACACGTACATCGTCGACACCGGCTACGGGCTCGAGCGGTGGACGTGGATGAGCCAGGGGACGGCGACGGTGTACGAGGCCGTCTACCCCGACGCGATCGACTTCCTCAAGGAGAACGCCGGGATCGAACGCACGGAGGAGGAGCGGGAGCTCGTCCACCGCGCCGCGAAGCTCTCCGGGCGGCTCGACATCGACGACGTCGACGACGTGGAGGCCGCGCGCGGCGAGATCGCCGACCGGCTCGACGTCGACGTCGACCGCCTGCGCGAGCTGGTCGAGCCGCTCGAATCGATCTACGCGATCGCCGACCACTCCCGGACGCTCGCGTACATGTTCGGCGACGGGATCGTCCCCTCGAACGTCGGGACGGGCTACCTCGCGCGGATGGTCCTGCGGCGCACGAAGCGGCTCGTCGACGAGGTCGGGGTCGACGCCCCGCTCGACGAGCTGGTCGACATGCAGGCCGAGCGGCTCGGCTACGAGAACCGCGACACGATCCGCGAGATCGTCCGCACCGAGGAGCGGAAGTACCGCAAGACGCTCGAACGCGGCTCCCGCAAGGTGGAGTCGCTCGCGGACGAGTACGCCGGCACGGGCGAGCCGATCCCGACGGAGGCGCTCTTGGAGCTGTACGACTCCCACGGGATCCAGCCCGACATGGTCGCCGACATCGCCGAGGAGCGCGGCGCGACCGTCGACGTGCCGGACGACTTCTACGCGCTCGTCGCCGACCGCCACGAGGAGGAGGACGGCGACGAGGCCGGCGAGGACCGCGACGACCGGTTCGGCGACCTCCCCGAGACGGAGAAGCTGTTCTACGACGACCAGGGCCGCACCGAGTTCGAGGCGGTCGTCCTCGACGTGTTCGAACGCGAGGAGGGATACGACGTCGTCTTGGACCAGACGATGTTCTACCCCGAGGGCGGCGGCCAGCCGGCCGACAGGGGCCAGCTCACGGCCGGCGAGACGACCGTCGACGTGGTCGACGTCCAGGAGCGCGACGGCGTCGTGCTCCACCGCACCGATGCCGACCCCGGGAAGGGGGAGTTCGTCACGGGCCAGGTCGACGGCGACCGCCGCGACCGGCTCCGCGCGCACCACACCGCGACCCACCTGATCGGCCACGCGGCCCGTGAGGTGCTCGGCGACCACGTCCGACAGGCGGGCGCCCAGAAGGGGATCGACTCCTCCCGGCTCGACGTCCGTCACTTCGAGCGAATCACCCGCGAACAGGTCAAAGCGATCGAGCGCGTCGCCAACGAGCTCGTCCGCGACGACGTGGCGGTCCGCCAGGAGTGGCCCGACCGCAACGAGGCGGAGGCCGAACACGGGTTCGACCTCTATCAGGGCGGGGTCCCGCCGGGAACGAACATCCGGCTGATCCACGTCGGCGACGAGGACGTGCAAGCCTGCGCGGGCACCCACGTCGAGCGGACCGGCGAGATCGGCGCGGTGAAGGTGCTGAAGACGGAGCCCGTCCAAGACGGCGTCGAGCGGATCGTGTTCGCCGCGGGCGGCGCGGCGGTCGAGGCGACCCAGCGCACGGAGGACGCGCTGTACGACGCCGCCGACGCGCTCGACGTCGACCCGCTCGACGTGCCCGAGACGGCCGAGCGGTTCTTCGACGAGTGGAAGGCGCGGGGCAAGGAGATCGAGTCGCTCAAAGAGGAGCTCGCGGCGGCGCGCGCCTCCGGCGGCGCCGACGCCGAGGAGGTCGATATCGGCGGCGTCACCGCGGTGATCCAGCGGCTCGACGGCGACGCCGACGAGCTGCGCGCGACGGCGAACGCCCACGTCGACGACGGGAAGGTCGCGGTCGTCGGCAGCGGGGCGGGCGGCTCCGCGAGCTTCGTCGTCGGCGTTCCCGACGACGTCGACGTGAACGCTGGACAGGTGGTCTCGGAGCTCGCCGGGCGCGTCGGCGGCGGCGGCGGCGGCCCGCCGGACTTCGCGCAGGGCGGCGGTCCGGACGCCGACGCGCTCGACGACGCCCTGGAGGCGGCGCCGGACGTGCTTCGCACCCTCCAGGAGGCCTGACGACTCCCCCGCCCCATGCCCCGCGCCAACAACGCCGGCGTCGAGATCCGGTACGAGGTGGACGCTCCGGACGCCGGCGACCCCGACGAGGCGGTCGTGTTCTGCGGCGACGTGGGGCTGGGCGCGTGGCAGTTCGGCTGGCAGCACGCCGCGCTCGCCGGCCCGCACACGGTGATAACGCCCGAGACGCGGGGCGTGGGGCGGTCCGACGCGCCGCCCGGCCCGTACGCCGTCGCGGAGCTCGCGAGCGACGTGGACGCTGTGTGCGCCGCGGCGGGGGTCCGGAACGCCCACCTCGTCGGCTACGGGCTCGGCGGGATGGTCGCGCTCGCGTACGCCCTCGCCTCGTCGCGCCCGGCGAGCCTCGCGGTCGTCGGGACGCCGCCCGCGGGAGACGCCTACAACCCCGACGGCGTGTGGGCCGATCCCGCCGATCCGGCCGCGGTGAGGGGATCGCTGAACGGATTGCTCTCCGAGTCGTTCCGGGAGGCGCATCCCGACGTGCTATCGCGGATCGTCGAGTGGCGGCTCGGCGAGGACGCCGGTCGCGAGACGTTCGAGGCCCACCGCGCCGCGGTCGAGGGGTTCGACCTCTCGGACCGGCTGTACGAGCTCACGACGCCCACCCTCGTCGTCCACGGCGCGGCGGACGCCGCGTGTCCGAAGGCGGCGGCGGAGGGGCTCGCCGAGGGGCTCCCCCGCGGAGAGCTCCACTCGGTCGCGGGCGCGCGCCACCTCGTCGGCGTGGAGGCGTCCGCCGCGGTCAACGACGCGCTCGTCGGCTGGCTCGCGGAACACGCCGCGGACCCGCTCTCGGAGTGAGGCGGTCGACGGTCGTCCGAGCACCGCCTCGTCGACGCCGGTAGGGCTTCCCGCCGCCGCAACCGTTTTTGCCCCGTCGCGCCTCAAAGCGTCCAATGACACGCCTCCGGTTCGCCCTGTTGAACGCCGCCCACGACGGCGCGAACACCCGGCGGAACTTCCGGCGGGAGCTCGACGCCGACCTCGTCGAGTTCTCGGCCAGCGACGGTCACCTCCCCGACCACACCGAGTTCGACGGCGTCGTGGTCACCGGATCGCGCTCGTCCGTCTACTGGGACGAGGAGTGGATCCCGCCGCTCGTCGACTACGTCGCGGAGGCCGCGGCGGCCGGGCTCCCGGTGCTCGGCGTCTGTTACGGCCACCAGGTTGTCGCCGAGGCGCTCGGCGGGCGCGTCGCCGGAATGGACGAGTTCGAGATCGGGTACAACGAGGTGCGTCGCCGCGGCGACGACGACCTGTTCGCGGGGATCGACGAGGAGTTCACCGTCTTCACGACCCACGGCGACGCGGTCGTGGAACTCCCGCCGAACGCGACCCTCCTCGCCGAGAACGAGCACGGGGTCCACGCGTTCCGCGACGGCCACTGCTGGGGCGTCCAGTTCCATCCCGAGTACGACCTCGAGACCGCGCGGGAGGTCACGGAGGGGAAACGCGACCGCCTCGGCGACGCCCGCGTCGACGCGGTGCTGTCCGAGATCACGCCCGAGGCCTACGACGCCGCCTGCGAGGCGAAACCCCTCTTCGACAACTTCGTCGCGTACGCCCGAGGGCTGCGAGCGGACCGGGAGGTCGCGGCCGCAGCCGACGACTGATCCGACGCCGGTCCGTGTGTCGACGGGAGCACCTCGCGTCGACGACAGCTACTTGCTTCGGGAGCGCGTGCGAACCGACATGATACTCCGCCGGGTCGGCACGCTGTTCGACCGCGTCCGCGCGGAGCTCCACCGCTCGTTCACCGAGGAGTACTCGTCCCGCGAGACCGCCGGGAGCTTCTCGCTCGGGGTGTTCATCACGATGCTGCCGACGCTCGGGACGGGGCTGCTCGCGTTCGTCGTGCTCGCGTGGGCGTTCGAGCGGATCAACCGGATCGCGATGTTCGCGTCCGTGATCGTGTTCAACCCGGTCGTGAAGTGGGGGGTGTACGGGACCAGCTTCACGCTCGGAACATTTATTTTGGGTCCCGTGCCGGGTGTGAGCCCCTCGTCGGTGTCGCTCGCCGCGGGCCCGGCGATCGTGACGCGGCTCGTCATCGGTAACCTGATCCTCGCGTGCGTCGCCGCCGGGGTCAGCTACGTCGCCGCACACCGGGCCGTCGCGGCGTACGAACGCCGGGAGCTCGGCGTCGTCAGCGCGGTGACGGGGGCGGTCGGCGACGACGGCCCGGCCGACGATTCCGAGTAATCCGGCGGCTCGCCCGGGGAAACGCCCCCAATCGGCGACGACACGGACGCGGTGGGAACCCCGTCGTCCGTGTCGAACACGCTTATACGGTTCCCGCCCGGACTCACGGTATGAACGTAGTACCGGACACCAGTGCGGTCGTGGACGGCCGCGTGTCCGAACGCGTCGAGGACGGGACCTACGCGGCGGCGACGGTGCTCGTCCCGGAGGCGGTCGTCGGCGAGCTGGAGTCGCAGGCCAACGACGGGCTCGAATCGGGCTGGGACGGGCTGAGCGAGCTCAAACGGCTCGCGGACCTCGCCGACGAGGGGACGATCGAGCTGGAGTACGTCGGCGAGCGCGCCGACGGCGACGCCCGCTCGCACGCCCACGAGGGCGACGTGGACGCGCTGATCCGCGACATCGCCGCCGACCGGGACGCCACGCTCCTCTCCAGCGACATCGTGCAGGCGGAGGTCGCCCGCGCGAAGGGGATCGACGTCGAGTACGTCGAGCCGGTCGCCCGCGGCGTCGTCGACGAGCTGCCGATCCAGCACCTGTTCACCGACGAGACGATGTCGGTCCACCTCAAGACGGGGACGAAGCCGAAGGCGAAGCGCGGGGCACTCGGCGAGATGCGGTACGAGGTCATCGACGACGAGGAGACGAGCGAGGAGCAGATGGACGAGTGGGCCACCGCGATCGTCGACCTGGCGCGCCAGTCCAACGAGGGGTTCATCGAGCTCTCCGACGACGGGATGGAGATCGTCCAGTTCCGCAACTACCGGATCGCGGTCGCGCGACCCCCGTTCGCGGACGGGATCGAGATCACGGCCGTCCGACCGATCGCCAAGACGACGCTCGACGACTACGAGTTCGCCGACGAGCTGCGCGAGCGCTTCCTCGAGCGGAAACGCGGCGTGCTCATCTCCGGCTCGCCCGGCGCCGGGAAGTCGACGTTCGCGCAGGCGGTCGCGGAGTTCCTCAACGACAGCGACTACGCGGTCAAGACGATGGAGAAGCCCCGCGACCTGCAGGTCGGCCCGGAGATCACGCAGTACGGCGCGCTCGGCGGCGAGATGGAGAACACGGCCGACTCCCTCCTCTTAGTCCGCCCCGACTACACCATCTACGACGAGGTCCGGAAGACGAACGACTTCGAGGTGTTCTCGGACATGCGCATGGCCGGCGTCGGGATGGTCGGCGTCGTCCACGCCTCCCGCGCCATCGACGCGCTCCAGCGCCTCGTCGGCCGGGTCGAGCTCGGGATGATCCCCCAGATCGTCGACACCGTCGTTTACATCGAGGCCGGCGAGGTCCACACCGTCTACGACGTGACCACGGAGGTGAAGGTTCCCGCGGGGCTCACCGCCGAGGACCTCGCGCGCCCGGTGATCCAGGTGTCGAACTTCGAGACGGGCCGGCCGGAGTACGAGATCTACACGTTCAACCGGCAGGTCGTCACGGTCCCGCTCAACGAGGACGGCGGCGAGGCCGAGTCGGAGACGGGCGTCGGTCGGATCGCCAAACAGGAGATCGAACGCGAGATCAAGTCGGTCGCGCACGGCCACGTCGACGTCGAGCTCAAGGGGAACGACCAGGCGGTGGTGTACGTCTCGGAGGGCGACATCGGCACCGTCATCGGCAAGGGCGGCGGCCGCATCAGCGACATCGAGAACCGGCTCGGGATCGAGATCGACGTCCGCACCCACGACGAGAAGCCCGGCGGCCGCGGGGGCGGCTCGGGCGGCGACGGGCCCGGCGCGAACGGGCAGGAGGGAGGTCGGGGCGGGCAGGTCGGCGAGGAGCGCGGCACCGTCGTGACCCCCGAGATCACCTCCCGACACGTCGTCATCGACGTCGACGCCGGCGTCGGCGAGACGGTCGAGGTGCGCGCGGACGGCGAGTACCTCTTCACCGCCACCGTCGGCCGCGGCGGCGAGGTGCAGGTGTCCCGCGGCTCCGCGATCGCCGAGGAGCTGGAGGACGCGATCGACCGGAAGCGCACCGTGACGGTCGTGCCGGCGCGCTGACGGCGGATCGTCTCGCTGATCGGCGGCTCGCCGACCGCGGTACCGTCTCGCTGATCGTCGGGTTTCCTCGCCCTTCTCGTGGGCGATCGGCGCGGTCCGCCGCCCGACACGCGGTCAACCGCCCGACTGCGACGCCGTCGTCCGACGCGGACCGCTTCGACGATCGTCGTGCGGATTCCTCCTGAAAGATAACGCTTTTTTGGTGGTGGTCGGAATTGCACTGCATGTCAGACGAGTTAAAGCGCGGGCTCGAAGGCGTCCTCGTCGCGGAGTCGGATCTGAGCTACGTCGACGGCGAGGTCGGCAAGCTCGTGTACCGTGGGTACGACATCGAGGACCTCGCGCAGGGCGCGAGCTACGAGGAGGTGCTGTACCTCCTGTGGCACGGCTCGCTGCCGACGCGGGAGGAGCTCGACGCCTTCGCCGCGGACCTGGCCGCCGAGCGCGCCGTCGACGACGACGTGCTCGACACCGTTCGGACGCTCGCCGACGCGGGCGAACGCCCGATGGCCGCCCTGCGGACCGCGGTCTCCATGCTGTCGGCGTACGAGCCCGAGTCGGACGCGGATCCCGCGGACCTCGACGCGACGCTCCGGAAGGGCCGCCGGATCACGGCGAAGATCCCCACGATTCTCGCGGCCTTCGAGCGCGCCCGGCAGGGCGAGGACCCGGTCGCACCCGACCCGGACCTGTCGCACGCCGCGAACTTCCTCTACATGCTCACCGGGACCGAGCCGGACGACGTGAGCGCCGAGACGTTCGACATGGCGCTGACGCTCCACGCCGACCACGGGCTCAACGCCTCGACGTTCACGGCGATGGTGATCGGCTCGACGATGGCCGACGTGTACTCCGGCGTCACCGGCGGGATCGGCGCGCTCTCCGGGCCGCTCCACGGCGGCGCGAACCAGGACGTGATGGAGGTGTTACAGGAGGTCGACGCTTCCGACAAGGACCCCGTCCAGTGGGTGAAAGACGCCCGCGAGGAGGGACGCCGGATCCCCGGCTTCGGCCACCGCGTCTACAAGGTGAAGGACCCGCGCGCGAAGATCCTCGAAGGGAAGCTGCGCGACCTCGCGGAGTCGTCGGGCGACACGAAGTGGCTCGACTACACCACCGCGATCGAGGAGTACCTCACCGAACAGGGGCTGCTGGACAAGGGAATCGCGCCGAACGTCGACTTCTACTCCGGCTCCGTCTACGACTCGCTGGGCATCCCGGTCGACATGTACACGCCCATCTTCGCGATGAGCC
Source organism: Halorubrum salipaludis (assembly GCF_002286985.1). Lineage (GTDB taxonomy): Archaea > Halobacteriota > Halobacteria > Halobacteriales > Haloferacaceae > Halorubrum > Halorubrum salipaludis. Next base: position 222,033 of record NZ_NSKC01000003.1, read on the forward strand.
GCGCCGGCGGCTGGATCGCCCACGTCGTCGAGTACCAGGAAGACAACCGCCTCATCCGCCCGCGCGGGCGGTACACCGGCCCCGAGGACTCGGCGTTCGTTCCGGTCGACGAGCGGTGAGGCGACTCAGTCGGCCGCCTGTCCCCCGTCGACGGGGATCGTGTGGCCGGTGACGTAGGAGGCGTCCGACGAGCAGAGGAACGCGACGACCCCCGCCATCTCCTCCGGGTCGGCGATGCGGTCCATCGGCACGTCGCGCATCGCCGACGTGTCGAAGTCCGCCCGGAGCGTCCGGATCGCGGTTCGGACCAGCGCGACGGCGGCCCTGATCCGATCGCGGAGCGACGCCGGTCCGGCGCTTCCGGACCCCCCGAGGAGCCCCGACTGGATGTTCGTCCTCGTCGGCCCTGGCGCGATCGCGTTCACGCGGATCCCGCGGCTCGCGTTCTCCAGCGCGACCGACTTCGTGAGCCCGACGACGCCGTGTTTGCTGGCCGAGTAGCTGGAGAGCCCGCCCATCCCGACGAGGCCGGCCATCGAGGCGGTGTTGACGATCGCGCCGTGTCCCTGCCGTTTCATCACCGGGAGTTCCGCCTTCAGGCAGGTCCAGATCCCCTTGAGGTTCACGTCCATCAGCCGGTCCCACTGCTCCTCGGTGACTTCGGTCGTCTCGACGAAGTCGGTGAGGATGCCGGCGTTGTTGTGCGCGACGTCGAGGCTCCCGTAGGTTTCGACGGCTACGTCGACCATCCGCTCGACGGACGACGCGTCGGCCACGTCGACCTCGACGAACGCGGCGTCCCCGCCCGCGTCGGCGATCAGATCGGCGGTCTCGCGGCCGGCCTCCGCGGCGATGTCGGCGACGACGACGTTCGCTCCCTCGTCGGCGAGGCGGAGCGCCGTCGCGCGACCGATCCCGGAGCCGGCGCCCGTCACGACCGCGGTCTTCCCGGCGAACCGGTTCATAGGGTGTAGTCGTGCTCGCCGGTCTCCGACTCGAGGAAGGCGGTGAGCAGGTCGATCGTCGCGGCTACGTCGTCGCCGTCGGCGGTCTCGGTGACCGTGTGGAGGTACCGCGTCGGGATCGAGATCGCGCCGACGGGCTTCGCGCCCGCGGTGTTCTGGAACCCGGCGGTGTCGGTGCCGCCCGCGGGCAACACCTCGTGCTGGTGGTCGATCCCCGCCTCCTCGGCGACCGCAGTGAGCCGCTCGTGGACCTTCGGGCTGGTGATCACCGAGGAGTCCTTCAGCTTGACCGCGGTCCCCTCGCCGAGCTCCGTCACGGCGTCCGCCGCGTCGCCGATCTGGGGCACGTCGTTCGCGACGGTCACGTCCAAGGCGATCGCGAGGTCGGGGTCGATGTCGACGCCGAGCGCCGTCGCCCCACGGAGGCCGACCTCCTCCTGGACGGTCGCCGCGAAGTGGACCGTCACGTCCGGGTCCTCTATCCGCGCTGCGGCCTCGAGCGTCGCGAACAGACAGATCCGGTCGTCGAGCGCCTTCCCCGTGATCCGGTCGCCCATGCGGGTCGTCGTCTGGTCGAGCGTCACGAGGTCGCCGACGCCGACGAGCTCCTCGACCGCCTCGGCGTCGCGCCCCACGTCGATGTACACGTCGGCGACCTCGTCGTCCTTCTCCTTCTGCTCCTCGGTGAGCGTGTGTGGCGGGACGGAGCCGATGACGCCGGTGAGATCCTCCTCGCCGTGGACGGTGACGCGCTGCGCGCGCAGCACGCGGGCGTCGAACCCGCCGAGCGGGTCCACCTGCACGAACCCCTCGTCGGTGACGTGGCGGACCATGAAGCCGATCTCGTCCATGTGCGCCGCGACGGCGACGGAGTATTCCGAATCGCCCTCGATCGTGGCGACGACGTTGCCCATCGCGTCGGTGCGGACGCGGTCGGCGCGGTCGGCGAACTCGCGGCGGACGATCTCGCGGACCTCGTCCTCGTACCCCGGGACGCCTCGGGCCTCGGTCAACTCGCACAGCAGGTCGTAATCGAACTCGAACGACATGGCCGCAGATCGCGACGCCACCGACAAAGTTCCGCAGGATCCGGAACGCGCCCCCGGTTCCCGGTCGGTTCAGCCCTCCATCGTTAGGAACCCTCAACGAGTTTAGGGTTGTTCCGCAACCCTTTTGCGGTCGCTCCCGGGACGTGAGTGTATGACCGACGTGAAAGCGGAACTCCGCGAACAGTTCTTAGAGGCCTTCGGCGGCGCCGACTTCCCCGTCGAGAACCAGATGGATCTGGTCCCCGCGCTCCCGAACGGCCCGGGCACGAAGTTCGAGGCCGGCGACGTGAGCTTCACCGCGATGGAGATGGCCGCGAAGCTCGGCAGCGAGCAGGAGTTCCCCTACGACACCGCCGAGGAGCTCGTCGACGACATCATCGACGGGCTCGAAGCGAAGGGGATGATCTGACGCTCCGTCGCGACACCGCCTCTCCTCGAACCGTTCGTCGGACCGCCGAGGGGTTGATACGCTCGGAGCCGTAACCCCGGCCGTGGTCGCCGATTTCATCCGCCTCCTGCCGCCCTGGGTCGCGTTGGGGCTCGCGCTCGGCGCGGTCGCCTCCGCGCTCGTCGCGCTCGCCTTCTACCTCGGGGATCGGTACGCGGCCCCTGCTCCGAGCGACGGCGCCGGGCGGTCCGGCTCGGGACGCGTCGGCGGTGGACCCGGCGGACCCGGCGGCGCCGCTTCGGGGTCGGCCGGCGACGAGCGGCGACGGCGGGAGATCCGCGAGTACCTGCGAGCGATCGACGAGCGGTTCCGCGAGGACCACGCGTTCGACGGCGTTGCGGTCCCCTTCTACCTCCCCGAGCGCGGGGTCGCCATCACCTTCGACGCGCACGACTACTTCAGACTGGAGGGCGAGGGGGTCTACACCGTCCTCTGTGAACACGAGATGCCCGGCCGGGGACTCGGTCGCCGGCTCCCGTTCGACGTGACCGAGCCCGAGTGGGCGACGGGCGGGCGGTCCGAGAGAGCCGGACGGTCCGGGAGGAACCGTCGGCGCGTCGGCGGCGCCGACCGCGCCGCCGACCGGATCGGCCGGGCCGCCGGCGCGGGCGGACGCGACCCCGTGGCGGCCGCCTTCGCCGAGCTCGACGTGGCGACCGACGCCGACGCCGCCGAGGTGAAACGCGCCTATCGCGAGCGCGTCAAGGAGACCCACCCGGATCAGGGCGGCGACGAGGAGGCGTTCCGACGGGTCCGCGAGGCGTACGCGACCGCACGCAACCACGTCGGCGAGGGGGACCGCCACCGAGGACCGTCGTCCGGCTTCAGGCGGTGACCGCGCGGGAGGCGTTCGGGCCGTGAGCGGAACCGCGCTCCCGCCGTCGGCCTCCGCCGGGAGCGCCCGCCGCGGTCCGACCCGTCGCGAACGCTTTTGTTCCTCGAACGGTGTGATACGATATCGATGAACACGGAGACGGCGTGTCTGGGCTGCGGCGATCCGTTCGACTGGGACGAGGTCGTCTGCCCCGAGTGCGGCTGGGACCGGGACGAGTGGGCGGCGGGCGGCCGACACGGACTGGAGAAGGACGGCCACGGCGAGCCCGAGGAGGACGGTCGCGCTGGCGGCGGCGGGCTCGGCGGACTGGGGCCGATCCGCTGAGGCCGAGCGGGTCCGAGGGCGGGGGACGAGCCCACCGACCGCGACTCAGTCGTCGGTGCCGACCGTCCACGTCGAGGTGAACTCGTCGACGTCGCCGTCGTACGTCGCCCCGTCGGCCGCCGACTCGTCGAACGACGGCGACCCGGATCCGTCCGGGCCGTCGGGCCCGTGGCGCGCGCGATGGAGGGCGTCGCACACGGCGCCTTGCCCGCCCATGTTCACGGTCGCGAGCCGGGACCGCTTCTGTACCACGTCCAGTTGCTCCGGCGGGATCGGGCCCCCCTCCGGCGTCAGGAACAGCGTGTCGCCGGGCGCCGTCACGTGGCCGCTCGTCGTGACCCGGTCGAGGTAGTCGGCGATCGGCGCGGCGTCGACGACGACCGACAGCCCGCCGAGGTCGACGTGCGCCTCCTCCTCGACGACCGTCAGATCGGAGCGGACGAGCGAGACGATCTGTTCGGCGTCGACTCCGGCATCGAGCAGCAGCTGGACCGCCTCGCGCTGTCTGGAGACGCGGGCCTTGTCGGCGATGGCGGCTCGGACCGCCGCCACGTCACCGTCGGCGTCCGGGAACGTCTCGCCGAAGCCGTCGCGGGCGTTGACGCCCGTCGTGATCTCCTCGCCGTGCATGTGGTCGCACAGCTCGATCCGCGCCTCGTCGACCCAGTCGAGCGCCTCGACCTCGTCGCGGGCGTCGGTCGCCATCATCCACGCGAAGGCGGGCGAACACCACGCCGTCGGGAGGGTGAACCGGACCTCGACGCGATCGCCATCGATCTCGATCGCGTCGACGTAGTCGAGCTCGACGATGGAGCGGGCGAGTTCGGGATCCTCGACGCGGTCCAGTCGCTCCCTGACCGCCGGCGTCCCGCGGAGACCGTCCGCAGCGTCGCCCGTCGGCTCGTCCGCGGATTCCCTCGTCGGGTCGCCCGCGCGATCGCCCGCCGGGTCTGTGCCGCTCCCCGACATCAGTCCGCCGCGGCCCCCGCGTCGCCGCCGTAGTGATCCGCGAGGTCGAACCGCTCGGTGATGTCGTCGTCGCGGAACTGTCGTTTCTTCTCCTCGATGTCGATGTCGTACAGCTCCGCGGCGTTTTCTCCCATTATCTTTTTCATCGTCTCGACGTCGAGCTCGACGCCGTACTCGTCTTTCTGCTCGTCGGTGAGCTCCGCGTTGATGACCTGCTCGACGAGCCAGTCGGGGTTCCACAGCGCGTAGTCGGAGCCGAACAGGACCCGGTCTTCGCCGAGCCAGAAGAGGAGCTCGCCCATGATATCGCCGAACTTCCGCTCGCGGTGGGTCGACATCGCGGAGGCGACCGCGAGCCCGCCGTAGACGTTGGGCTCTTGGGCGGCGATCCAACAGAAGTCGTCGAGCCGCGGCAGTCCGACGTGGTTGACGATGAAGTTGAGCTCCGGGAACGACGAGGCGGCGTCGTCGACGTCCTTCACGTCGAACGCGTCGCGGTTGAGCGGGCGGATCGTCGGCCCCTTGTGGGCGTTGATGTTCTCGATGCCGAGCTCCGAGCACTTCTCGAGGAACTCGAAGGCGTCGTCGCTGTCGAGCCGCCACCCCTTCGACTCGTCGCGCCACTCGGCGGTGTACAGTTTCACGCCGGGGATGTCGTACTCCTCCTTGAGGTGTTCGAGGTATCGGAGCCCTTCCTCGCCGTCACGGGGGTCGAAGCTCCCGTTCAAGACGAACCGCTCGGGGTACTCCTCCGCGAGCTCGGCGTTCTGCTCGGTCGTGTTGAACCCCTCGTCGTAGAACTCGTCGAGATACGTCGGCTGGAAGATCGCCATGTCGGCCGCTGCGTTCCCGAACAGGTCCTCGGTCATCCGGTCGGCGCCGTAATGTCGGTACTCGTCGATGTCCCACTGCTCCTCCTCCGGCGTGAACCCGGTGTGGTAGTCGTAGAAACACTGGAGGAACTGCTCGCCCCCCTCGTGGACGATGTTCTCCTGCCGTGCGTCCCACAGGTGGACGTGGCCGTCGATGACGAAGATCTCCTCGCCGTCCTTCTCGTACATGCGAGTATATGTGTGGATTGCCCACACATAACTATAAGGATCGTTCAGGATGGTTTTGTCCGGGTTCCGCGGACGCTCGCCATCGGTTCTCGCCCCTCGACGCGCCGGTTCGCGGTAGTCGCGACGGGTCCAGCGTTCTACCATAACGAACGTTTATGATGAAGGGTGCGAGAGAGTATAACACATGCAAGCCGCCAGGCTCCACGAGTACACGGACGACATGAGCGAGGGACTCACCATCGACGAGGTCGAGCGCCCGGAGGCGACGGGCGCGGACGACGTGATCGTCGAGGTCGAGGGCGCGGGGTGGTGCCAGACGGACAACCACATCATCGAGGGGATGTGGGCGGAGTACGTCCCGCAGGAGCTCCCGATGACGCTCGGCCACGAGAACGCCGGGACGGTCGTCGAGACGGGCGAGGACGTGGAGTTGGTCTCGCCGGGGGACCCGGTGATCTGTCACCCGGTCCAGACCTGCGGCACCTGTCGGCCCTGTCGGCTCGGCGAGACGATGTACTGCGAGAACGACGCGTTCAACGGGCTCACCACCGACGGCGGCTTCGCCGAGTACCTCCACACCAGCGAGCGCTCGGTGATCCCCCTCCCGTCCGGCGTCGAGCCGATCGACATCGCGCCGCACGCCGACGCCGGCATCACGGCGTACCACGCCGCGAAGAAGGCGGTCGCCGACCTGAACCCCGGCGACCACGCGGTCGTCATCGGCGTCGGCGGGCTCGGCCACATCGGGCTCCAGTGCCTCGACGCGATGAGCGCGGCCCGCATCACCGCCGTCGACCTGAAGGAGTCGGCGCTGGATCTGGCCGCGGGGTACGGCGCCGACCACCTCGTCAACCCGGGCGAGTCGGACGTTCCCGACGAGATCGAGGCGATCACCGACGGGACGGGCGCCGCACAGGTGCTCGACTTCGTCGGCGAGGACGTGACGACCGCCTACGCCCCCGACATCACCGCCGCGGGCGGCGACCACCACATCATCGGCTACGGCGGGCACGTCCACGAGCCGGCGCAGGCGCTCGTGAACGGGGAGTTCTCGTTCGTCGGCAACATCGTCGGGCGGTACGCGGAGCTCCAGGAGCTCGTCGCGCTCGTCGAGCAGGGCGACGTCGACCTCCACACGAGCCGGTACGACCTCGGCGAGGTCAACGAGGTCGCCGAGAAGCTCGAACACCGCGAGATCGACGGGCGCGCCGTCATCATGCCCTGAGCACGACACACTCGGGGCCATGGACCTCCGCCGCTGGACGCCGTTCACGTTCGTCGCGCCCGCCCGGTACGTGGACCGCGACGACCGGTGGCGCGCCTTCGACATCGAGGAGTGGTCGGAGTCGGCGTACGACTGGACGCAGGACCCGTGGAACGGCGTCGGGGACTTCGCTAAGGAGCCGCGCGAGTGCGTCGACGCCGGCCGGGGGGACTGCGAGGACTATGCCTTGGTCGCGCTCTCGTGGGCCGTCGCTCACGACCGCGACGGGGTCGGACTCGGGTTCTGTTGGGACCTCCCCTACCCGTGGCCGCGACACGTGATCGCCTTCGACGACGAGCGCGTGTACTCGTCGGGCGAGATCACCGAGGAGAGCGTCGACGAGTGGAAGGCCGACTCGAAGTACGCGTTCGTGCTCAAGCGCCGCTTGGGAGACCCGTCGTGACCCGCTCGACGCGATCGTCCCGCAGTGACCGACCCAGTACGGTCGAACGGCGGAACGACCCTCCGTAGTTAAATATCTCGACGATGAGCCGTGACGTATGCGGGTGAAAATAACTACCATGGAAGTCGCTGTCGACCACGGCCGCCGGCGACGCACGCGATCGCACGCCACCGCCCGTCCCGGCGCGTCTCGGGCGCGACCGGACGAGTCCGCTCCGCCGTGACCGACCATGCCGTCGATCAACCTCTGGGAGGCCGTCCACGTCCCGTTCGACGTCATCCGTGACGGCTATCGGAGGCTTCGGAAGGCGCTGTTCACGAAACCGCGGCCGTCCGGTGAGTACTACGTGGTTGACGGGTCCGTCGCGGAGATCGAGGCGGCCCTCGGCGAGTACAGCTTCGCCCCGAACTGGGAATTCTCCTACCACAAACGCGGCGAGGTGATGAACCTCGCTCGCGTGGTACACGAACGCAACGCGGTCGACGGAACGACGTACCGCTGGTGGCAGACGCACCTCCGCGGCTGGCGCAACGACGACGGGCGGCTCGAGCTCCACGCGCACTGGGAGCTCGAACCGACAGAGAACGGGAACCCCCACATCGACGGCGTCGGCTTCGATTTCGACCGGGGAATGGCCACGTTGCGGTCGTTCCTCGACGAGGCCGACATCGAGTACGAGACGACGACGATCGAAGCCGAGCGCTCCGACGGCTGAGGTCGGTCGGACGGTCGGCCGCCGTTCTCCGCCGCCGCGCCGGCGGCTACCGTCGGAGTCGGTCTGAGAGCGCGTAGTCCGCGGTCGCAGGCGCCCACGGAAGATTTTTATCCCTCGTGTCGAATCTACGGGATTATGGACCGCAGAGCCCTCCTCTCCGCGGTCGGCGGGTCCCTCGTCGCCCTCTCCGGATGCGTCGCGAACGACGCCGGCGCGCCCTCCTCCGCGAACGGGACCGACGCCGACGGGAATCAATCCGACGACGCCGACGGGGACACATCTGACGACGCCGACGGCCAGGCTTCGTCGCTCGCCGTCGAGCTCCGGACCGTGCCGCACGTCGTCACCGCCTACGAGCCGTCGCCGAGCCGCGGGATCGATCCGGAGCACGTCGTTCCCGAGGCCGAGATCCCGGCCGCGCTGCGCGGGCCGCTCGACGAAGCGATCGACGGTCGGTTCGAGACGGGCGATCCCGACGACGCCCTGCTGGCCGCGGTCGACGAGTTCCGCGTCTACGACCGCGGCAGGCTGAAGCCGTACGTCGAGCTGGACGGAACGCGCTACGCGTTCGATCCGACCCTCCCGACGTTCACCGCGGAACTCGCCGACGAGGCGGCCGAAGGGTACGACGAGGAGCGGGTGCTGCGCGATGCGGGGCGAACGGACGACCTCGGCTCGGCGGCGGTCGAGACGTTCGTCGACGCGCTGACAGCGTACGGACCGAACGTGGCCCGCGGAGAGTACCGTCGCTGTGACCGCCCCGAGGCCCTGGACGGGTTCCTCGAGGAGTACGACTACCTGGAGGACGGGCGCGGCGTCTCCCGGATCGAGACGAGCGTCGAGAACGAGGCCCCGCCGTACGCGATCGCGGCGCGCGAGCTGACCGAGGCGGACATGTGGGACCGACCCGTCGTCGACGCGTCGGCCCTCGACGACGCGGTGCTGACGTTCTTCGAGCGCGCGGTGGCCTCGGACCATCGAGCCCCCGCGCTGCCGGGCGACGACCGCACCCAACGCTTCACCGACGACGTGCCGGACGCCTACGGCGATCTGGCCGCCGAGTACGACGACCCGCCTTACTACCGGATCGACGGCGTCGTGTACGACATCCGCGTCGGCGAGTCGCGGTACGACCGGCTCCCGGTGACGGTTTCGGTCGCCGCGAGCGAGGGCGCGTCCCGGGAGTTCGCGCTCTCGGTCGCGCCGGCGCCCGAGAGCGCCGACGGCGACGCCGAGGGTCCGTACACGTTCACGAGCCGGGGCGCGCTGCCGAGCGCCCTCTGGGCGTTCCACGAGGGCGAGCGGGAGCGCCTGGAGATCGTCGAGACCGAGGGGATCGAGGGACCGCGGCCGAGGCGACCCGACGGACAGGCGCTGGAGTCGCTGACCGGGCACGAGGAGATGACCGCGACGTACGCGGTCCCGGAGTCGCTCCCCGCGGGGACGTACGTGAGCCGCGGGCTCTTCGGCGTCTCGTGGGGAGTTCCCGGTCAGACGCCCGACGAACACGGGTCCTATCCGTTCGAGCTGGAGATCGAGATCGCGTGACTGCGCTCCGGGGACGGCAGAGCGAACCGGCGGCCACGAGACCGCGACCGCTAACTCCTTGTGACCGCGGCCCACAGCGATCGTCCATGGACGAGAACGGTGCCGACGCCGCCGGCCCCGCGGGCGCCGCCGATTCCCCGACTGATCCGCTCGCAGACGAGGACGTCTTCCGCGTGCTCGGGCCGGACGGGAGTCCCCTGCCGGGGGCGACGGTCCCGGACCTCTCGGACGACGAGTTCCGGGCGATCTATCGCGACCTGGTCGTCACGCGCCGCTTCGACGAGCGCGCCGTCAGCCTCCAGCGACAGGGACGGATCGGGACGTACGCCCCGTGTGCGGGCCAAGAAGGCTCCGCGGTCGGGTCGACCCACGCGCTCGCGGACCGCGACCTAATCTCCTACCAGTACCGCGAGCACGGGGCGGTCGTGGTCCGGGACCTCCTCGCCGAGTACCTCCCCTACTGGATGGGCCACGAGTCGGGGACCGAGGCGATCGCCGACGGCAACGTCTTCCCCCTCAACATCGGGATCGCGGCGCACCTCCCGCACGCGGTCGGCGCCGCGTGGGCGTTCGACTACCGGGACGAGGACCGGGTCGTCGCCTGTCACTTCGGCGACGGCGCGACCAGCGAGGGCGACTTCCACGAGGCGATGAACTTCGCGGGCGTGTTCGACGCGCCGACGCTCTTCTGCTGTCACAACAACGGCTGGGCGATCTCGGTCCCCGAAACGCGCCAGACCGCGAGCGAGACGTTCGCGCAGAAGGCGGAGGCGTACGGGTTCGAGGGCGTCCGCGTCGACGGGATGGACCCCCTCGCGAGCTACGCGGTCACGCGTGCGGCGGCCGAGCGGGCGCGAGCTGACCGAAACACCGATGACGGAAGCGGCGGGGACGGCGGGGACGGCGACGGGGGACAGGGGGACGCGTCGCGGCCGACCCTCATCGAGTTCGTCGAGTACCGGTTCGGCGCGCACACGACCGCGGACGACCCCTCCGCCTACCGCGACCCCGACGACGTGGACCCGTGGCGCGCGCTCGACCCCCTCGACCGCATGGAGGCGTTCCTCCGCGAGACCGGCCGGATCGACGACGAGGGCGTCGCCGCGATCCGCGAGGAGGCGGACGGGGTCGTCGCCGACGCGATCGACTTCGCGGAGTCGGTCGACCCCGACCCGAGCGACATGTTCGACTATGCGTACGCCGAGCTCCCGCCCGAGGTGCGGCGTCAGCGCGACGAGCTGCTCGCGGCCGTCGAGGAGCACGGCGAGGAGGCGTTCCGGCGCGAGGAGTAGGCCGTCCGCCTGCGCTTATAAATACTTGCCAGCCGCGCTCGCCGCCGTCCGGCCGCTCTCCAAGGCGCCCTGAATCGACGACCACTCCGTGTAGTCGCCGGCGAGGACGACCGGGCCCTCCGGGTCGTCGGGATCGGGGAGGTCGGCGTGGACCCCCGGCGGCTGCGCGAACTGCGCGAACCGGACCCGGTGGGTGTCGACGGTCTCCAGCCCGTCGAAGTCGCGGCCGGGGAACCACGCCTCCAGGGCGTCGCGGACGTCGTCGCGGAGGCCGGCGGCGGGCCGATCAAGTGGCGCCTCGCCGAGGAAGGTCGCGGCGAGCAGCGCGCGGTCGTCGGGGACGTACTCGGGCGCCACCTCGGACATCGGGACCACGGCGTTGGGCGAGCCGTCCGCAGCGTTGAGCAGGATCCGCTTACCCGTCTCGAACGACTCGCCGGCGGGGAGCGCGTACCACCCCGTCACGTTCGGCACGCCCTCTGTGGGGATCGACTCGACGCCCGTGAGCCGCCGGGCTTCGGGCGGCGTGGTCGCGACGACGACCGCGTCCGTCTCGCGGGTCGAGCCGTCCGCGAGCTCGACGGTGGCGCCCTCGGCGTCGCCGCGGCCGGTCCGGAACGGGATCCGGCCCTGCCCCGCAGTCCGGACCGACGCCACGTCCTCGCCCGTCTCGATCGCCACGCCGGCCTCGCGGGCGCGGGCCGCGAGCGCCTCGGGGACCGCGGCCATCCCCTCCGCGGGAACGCCGATCGCGCCGCGGCTCATCGCGCGGAACGTGTACTCGAAGACGTGCTTCGAGGTCGAGAGGCTCCGGTCGAGGGTGATCCCGCCGTAAAAGGGCTCGACGAAGTTCTCGACGTAGTCGTCGGCGAACCCCCAGTCGCGGAGGTACTCGCGGATCGAGGCGTCGGGGCCCGCGAAGAAGTCGTCCTCGTCGCGCTCCGCGAGGTCGTGTCGGAGCGCGAGCGTCCGGAGCTTGTCCGAGAACGAGACCTCGTCGTTCAAAAGGGAGGCGAGTGCGGCCCGCGGGTCGCGCAGGGGGTCCGAGAGGACCGAGCGCGATCCCGGTCGGCAGATCGTCGCGCCCGGTGCGAAGGTGCGGAGGTTCAGGGCGTCGGCGGCGTCGGGGCCGAGCTCGCGCTCGACCGCCGGGTAGCTCGAGAAGAGCACCTGAAAGCCGCGGTCGAGCGTGAACCCGTCGACGGTCTCGGTCCGCACGCGCCCGCCGACCGCGGGCCGTCGCTCGTACAGCGTCACGTCCGCTCCCGCCTCGGCGAGTCTGGCCGCCGCGACGAGCCCCGCGAGCCCGCCGCCGACGACGGTGGCGTCTCCGTTCATACGGGGGAATTCGGGGTGCGTGCTTATAAGCGGCGGCGGGTCGGAACGATCTGTTTCGGTGAGAACACCTTTGTTCGGACCTACCGCATGTCACTGTGTGGATCGAGTCGCTCTCGGCCAGTGGCTGTCTCTCGCTCTCGTCCCGCTCGGCGTCGGGCTGTTCGTCGGCGATTCGGGCGTGGGAACCGCCCTCCCCGTGTCGGTCGCGCTGCTCGGACTGGCGGGGTTTCGGCTGTCGGAGCGATTGTTCGCCGCCGGTCCCGACGCGTCCGGGAGTGTCGTGGACACGCGGACCGCCGACCTCGGTCAACTCGGCGCAGCACTTCTCCTGTTCGCGCTCCTCACCGCTGTTCTCGGTCGGTTCGAAGCAGTCTCGGAGATCGGCATTCTCCTTCGGTCTCCAGGCGCGAGACCCCTCGCGGTCGTCGCCGTCGCGGTCGGGGCGTCCCTCGGCGGCGGGATGGCGGTTCTCACGTTCCGGAGGGACCGGCTTCGGGACGTGAGTCGGACGATCTGGTTCCGAGCGATCGGCGGGTCAGTCACCTTCGGGACGTACCTCGCGCTTCTCGTCGCTCGGCCGCCGGCAGCCCTCCTGTACGGCGTGGCATACGGCGTGAGTCGGCTGGTCGCGCTCGTCCTGTTGCCCGCCTCCTCGCGGTGGTGAGGGTTCGTCGCTACCGGTTACTCAGTCGCGACTGTGGGTCCGCATCGATCGCAAAGCCGATCGATGTTGAAAACGCGGTCGAAGCCCTATCCGCCCGGTAGCATGGCGTTGCTGTCGTTTATAAGTGGAAATCGGACAGAGACACCGCAAAAGACTCGGCCGCTTGAGAGGATGCGATCAACAATCTCGCGGTGAAGGCCTCCAAAGCCCCAGCCGCGACGACTCGCGCACCTCGTTGCGCGCTTCAGTCGCTCGCTTCGCTCGCTCCTTCCAGTGCTTACGTCGGTGTGCTTCGTCCTCGCAGCTGCCCCTTTGAGTCCTACCCGACCGCAACCGCCCCGCACCTCACACCTCCCCAGCCTCGTCAGTCGCCTCCGCTTCGCTCCGGCGACTGACTCCCTCGCGCGGCGCTGTTCGCGCCTTAAAAAGGCGCTCACAGGCGCGCGCCACCGCACCACCTCCATCACTAGGTCATCGTGAGCCCTGAGAGGGAAGCGATTAGTCGCCGCCGCCGAAACGTCGGGTATGGAGTCGACGGAGACGACGACGGCGTTCCGCGGGCTGGAGAGTCGCGCGTCCGGTCGCGTCCACGAGACGGCCGACCCGACGACGGTGTCGGCCGACGAGCAGGCGCGGGGGCTCGACCCCGCCTACGACTACGGCGCGGTCGACCCCGAGACGCTGCTCGGGTCGCCGCGGGACGGACCGGCGGGGACGGGCCGCGGGCACTGGCGCTTCGACGCCCTGCTCCCGTTCCCGGCCGACGCCGCGATCTCGGCGGGCGAGGGCGCCACGCCGCTCGTCCCGACCGAGCGGCTGGCGGACGAGCTCGACGTCGACGCGGTGTACGTCAAAGACGAGGGGCGCAACCCCACTGGCACCGTCCTCGACCGCGGGCTCTCGGTCGCGCTCACCGCGGTCGCAGCGCGGGCGGAGGCGGGCGAGGACGTGGAGCCGCTCGCGTGCGCGAGCCCCGGCAACGCCGGGCAGTCGATGGCGGCGTACGCGGGTCGGGCCGACCTGCGCTCGTACGCGTTCGTCCCCTCTCGGTGCGCGTTCTCGAACAAGGCGATGACGAACGTCCACGGCGGCGACATGCGCGTGGTCGGCGGGCGGTTCCCGGACGCGGCCGACGCGGTCGACGAGCAGCTGGAGACGGAGTACACCGACCTCGCCGAGTTCGCGACGCCGTACCGCCACGACGGCGTGAAGACGCTCGCGTTCGAGCTGGTCGCGGACCTCGGCGACGCGCCCGACGTGGTCGTCGTCCCGACCGGCTCCGGCGAGGTCGTCGCCGGGGTGTACAAGGGGTTCGCGGAGCTGGAGCGGGTCGGCGCGATCGACGCGGTTCCGAAGGTCGTCGCGGCGCAGGCCGCGGGCTGCGCGCCGATCGCGGCCGCGGTCGAGCGCGGCCTCGACGAGCCGGAGCCGTGGGAGACGCCGGACACGATCTGCGGCGAGCTGGAGATCGCCGACCCCGCGGGCGGCGCCGCCGCGGTCGAGGCGGTGCGGGAGAGCGGCGGGACCGCGGTGGGCGTCGAGGACGAGGACATCCTCGCGAGCGCGGTCGCGGTCGCCCAGAACGAGGTGATGGAGATGGGCGCCACCGGGGGTGCCGCCCCCGCCGGCGCCTGGGCGCTCAAGGAGGACGGCTTCTTCGACGGCGACGAGACGGTGGTCCTGATCAACAGCGACGCCGGGCTCAAGACGCCGGACGTGCTACGCAGCCACCTGATGGGACAGGGTATTTGAATAGCGCGTGACGCCCCCGCGGTGACCTCGACGCCGCGCGGGGAACCGTTTTTACGTCGCCCCGCGTACGTGCATCCATGTACGTCCGCGACGCCAAGAACCGTGACGAGGCGTGGTTACTGGACGCGATCGAGCAGCTGGGGCTCGACGACGTCGCCTTCCGGTCACGGGACTACGTGATCGCGGTCGACGAGGAGTCGGGCGACCGGGCCGGGTTCGGCCGGCTCCGCCTGCATCGGGGCGACGACGAGGACACCGAAAACCGGATCGAACTCACCGGGATCGGCGTCCTCCCGGAGTGGCGGGGACGCGGCGTCGGGGCGCACGTGGTCGAGCGCCTCGTCGACACCGCGGCCGCGGACCGGTTCGAGACGGTGTACGTGCTCACCGATCAGCCCGAGTACCTGACCCAGTTCGGCTTCGAGGAGGTCGACACCGACGACCTCCCGGACGCGCTCTCGGACCGGCTCGTGGAGAAGCGCGAGTTCCTCGGCGGGGGCGTGGTCGGCCTGCAGCTGGCCACCGACGACTTCGAGATGCCCGACCGGTTCCGCGAGGCGTTCAAGGCCGCCGAGCCGGCGGACGCGGCGGACGATACGACCGAGTCGCCCGAGGACTTCGGGATCGACCCCGAGTCGGCGACGTACAAGTACGACACGGGGCGCTGAGAGGGGCTCGCGAGGGACTGACGGGCGGCGGCCGTCCCCGAGACTGACCGCGATCCGACCGCTTATCGGCCCGCCGGTCGACGCCCCCGTATGGACCTGATCGAGGTCGCGCGCGACGCGCTCGACGACGCGCACGTCCCGTACTCCGAGTACCGCGTCGGCGCCGCGCTCCGGACCGCCGACGGCACCGTCTACACCGGCTGTAACATCGAGAACGCCAACTACTCCAACAGCCTCCACGCCGAGGAGGTCGCGCTCGCGGAGGCGGTGAAGAACGGCCACCGCGAGTTCGACCGGATCGCCGTCACGTCGGGCGTCCGCGACGGCGTCACTCCCTGCGGGATGTGCCGGCAGTCGCTCGCGGAGTTCGCGGCCGACGACCTCGTCGTCGTCTGCGACGAGGGCGACGGCGAGACCAGCGAGTACACGCTCGGCGAACTGCTCCCGAACACGATCTCGGAGGGGACCCTCGACGACGCGAGAGCGACGGGCGACGCGCGGGACGCCGGCGGGGACTGAACCGCTGAGCCGGTCGGCGCCCGGTGCTCCGTCCCCCGCTCACTCGGCCGGGGAGGCGGTCGCGTCGGGGGCGTCGGCGCCGGGCTCCTCGCCGTCGGCGCCGGGCTCCTCGCCGTCGGCGCCGGGCTCCTCGCCGTCGGCGCCGGTCCGATCCTCGTCGGCGCCGGCGGCCGACTCCGGCTCGTCGCCGTCCGTCCAGTCTCCGACGCGCTCGGCGACCCGCCGGCGGTTCACCTCGCCGACGCGGTCCGCCACGTCGTCCACCATCTCGAAGAGGTCCTCACGGACCGGGCTCTCCGGGTCCCGTACCGACGGCCCGTCGGAGCCCTCGGAGTCGAAGTCAGGGTGAACGGGGAGCCGCGAGAGGACCGGCACGCCGTAGTCGTCGCGGATCTCGTCGCCGCCCCCCTCGCCGAAGACGGCGTGGGTGTCGCCGCACTCGGGGCACCGGAACGCGCTCATGTTCTCGACGACGCCGAGGACGGGCGCGTCGTGCTCGTCGAACAGCCGGAGCCCCTTGCGCGCGTCGGCGACGGCCATCTCCTGCGGCGTCGTGACGATGACGACGCCCGCGATCGGCAGCGACTGGAGCAGGTTCAGCGAGGCGTCCCCGGTGCCCGGCGGCAGGTCGACGACGAGGTAGTCGAGCCGGCCCCACTCGACCTCGTTGACGAACTTCATCATCACGTTGTTCACCATCGGCCCGCGCATCACCGCCGGCTGGTCGCCGTCGGGCATCAGGTGGTCGGTGCTCATCACGCGCACGCCGTCGGAGGCCGGCGGGACGATCTCCTCGTTCGGCGTGACGCCCGGCTCGTTCTCCGTCGGGAGCAGCCGCGGGACGTTCGGTCCGTGCACGTCGGCGTCGAGGATGCCGACGCGCGCGCCGCGGTCCTTCAGCCCCGCGGCGAGGTTCGCGGCGACGGTCGTCTTCCCGACGCCGCCCTTGCCGGAGGCGACGGCGATCACGTTGCGGACGCCGGGGAGCGCGTCCGTCTCGAAGCCGTGTTCCTCCCGGAACTCGGCGCGGAGCTCCGGCTCGAGCCCCGCGTCTTCGACGGCCTCGCGGACCGCGTCGCCGATCTCCATCTCGGCGGGCGCGTGCGGGGCGTTGAACGCGAGCGTCACCTCGGCGGTGCCGTCGTCGATCGTCACGTCGTCGACGAGCCCCATCGAGACGATGTCGTCGTCGTTGAGCGGGTCTTCGACTGCGGCGAGTCGATCGGTCAGTTCGCTTTCGGTGAGGGTCATGGTGAGAGCGGTCAGGTGGCGTCCGGCGGTCGATTCGGGCGCTCGGCGTCAGATTCGAGCGGGAAAAGGTTAGTTCGAACGCGGATTCTCAGCCCGTGCCACTGCGGGGAGCGGGGATCGCGTCAGAAGAACACGACCCCGATGATGATCGTCGCCACGAACAGGCTCCCCCACAGCACGGTGGTGAGGCCGGCGAGGTAGCCGAGTCCGAGCAGGTTCGCGAACCGGTCGCTCGGGTCCCCGATGAACCACGCCGCGACCATCGCGTACACCGGCAGGAGGACGATCCCGAAGATGAGGTACGTCCCCGGCCCGACGAACGGGAGCGTGTACTCGGGCGACGAGGCGAGCGGCACCGCGGCGGGCCCCGACGCGAGCGCGGCGACGGCGGACGCGGCGAGCGGCGTCATGCGTCCACCTCCTCGTGGTCTTCGATCGCGTGCAGTTCAACGACCGGGATCACCTTCGAGACGACGAGGAAGAACAGCACGACGATACCCACCGTCCCGAGCACGGCCGAGATCTCGACGGGCGAGGGGATGTACGCGCCGGGCACCCCGGCGTACAGGTCGAAGTGGGCGTGCTGGAGCCCCTCGACGACGAACAGCACCTTCTCGGCGAGCGTGCCGAACAGGACGGCCACGGACATGCCGACGAGGACGCGAATGTCGTACAGCTCGGGCCGCAGCGAGGTCGCGAACGCGTACAGCATCGCGAGCGCGACGAGGCCGATCGCGACCCAGTACAGCGGGGTCGCGATCTTCACCTCGGTCGCGTGCTGGAGCGTCGTCGGCGCGGCGAAGATCCCCGTGATCACCTGCTGGAGCTGGAGCCACAGGAAGATCAGGCTGAAGAAGCCGAGCCACTTCGCGAGCCCCTGGAAGACGGTGTCCGGAATGAGCTCGTCCCAGCCGTACGCGTACCGGAACGCCGCCGAGATGATGATGATCCCGCTGACCGCGGAGGTCAGGGCGATCGAGAGGAACGACGGCCCCTGGACGCCGCCGTGCCAGCCGGCCATCGACGGCAGCAGCGAGAACAGCCACGGGATCACCCCGCCGTGGAGCAACAGCGGCGCCATGATGATGATCGCGAAGGCGATCCACCAGACCATCCGCTCGACGACCTGGTCTTCCTTCTCGGTGTAGCCGACCGTGATGACGCGGTACACCGGTTCGAGGACGTTCGGAAGGCGGTCGCGGAGCCGGTGGACGTCGTACCGGATCGTGAGCGCGAGGTACGTCGCGGTCAACACGAAGTAGGCGGTGATGACGGTCACGTCCCACATCAGCGGCGACCACTGGACCCGCGTCGGCCACGCGGGGAGGACGCTCGTCACCAGTCGGTCGGGCCGGCCGACGTGGATGAGGATGAAGACGCCGGCGCAGGTCAGCGCCGCGATCGTCAGCAGCTCCGCGAGGCGCGCGACGGGCTGGTAGGTGTCCATCCCGAGCAGCCGCACCGCGGCCGAGAGGATGATCCCGCCGTGCGCGATCCCGACCCACCAGATGAACGCGCCGATGTACAGCCCCCACGGCACGCCGCCGCCGGAGCCCCAGTCGGCGAGGTTCGTGACGATCAGGCCGTGCTGGAGCTGCTGGACGTAGAAGAACAGCCAGACGCCGATCAGTCCGAAGGCGACCGCCAACGCGGCCAGGTAGCGCTTCGTGAACGTCTGGATCGGCCGGACGAGCGTCTCCCGGTCGACCCCCGTCACGTCGACGCTCACGCCTCTTCACCCCCGTCGGCGCCTCGATCGAGGACCTCCTTGCGGTTGTCGGTGATCCCCATGTCCTCGTAGGCGACGGGACCCTCAACCTGCTCGGCGTGCGGCGAGGGCTCGTTGCCGATGAACTGGACGTTCGGCTCGGTGCCGCGTTCCTCCATCAGCTTGAACGTGGACACGGTGTGTTCCTTCCGGTTCGGGAACTCCTCGAGGTCGTTCTCCTGTCCGGAGCGGTACTCTTCGAGGTGCTGGTTCGGCGGGCTCTCCGGGTCGTTGAGGTCGCCGAAGTGGATGGCGTCCATGGTGCACGCCTCCTCGCAGGCGGTGGTGCCGACCTTCTCTTCGCCCATCTGGCCGTCCTGCCGGTCGACGCAGAAGGTGCACTTGCCCATCACGCCCTCCGGCGGCCGAGAGCCGACCCAGCGCCCGCGGTCGTCGATCTGGTGGTCGTCGTCGATCTCGGACTCGGGCACGTCCGGCTCGCCCCACTGGAAGTAGTTGACGCCGTACGGACAGGACACCTCGCAGTACCGGCAGCCGATACAGATGTCGTAGTCCGTCAGGACGAGCCCGTCCTCCTCGCGGGTGTGGCGGGCCCCGACCGGACACACCTTCGTGCACGGCGAATCCGTGCAGTGCTGGCAGGTCCGCGGCAGGAAGTTCTCCTGCTCGCCCTGGCCTTCGTCTTCGAACGCGAAGACGTACATCCAGTTGGCGCCCTCGGAGAGGTTGTGCTCCTGGTCGCACGCGACCATGCAGGCGAGACACCCGTCGCAGTTGTTGAGGTTGATCGTCATCCCCCAACGAGTGCCCTCGCCGTCGTCGCCGCCGCCGGCGCCCGCGGCGCCGTCGTCGCCGCCGGTGGTCGCGCCGGCGCTCCCGAGCCCGCCGAGCCCGAGCGCGGCGGCCGCGGCGCCCTTCTTCATCACCGATCGCCGCGACTCGCTCTCGTCGCCGTCAACGCCCCGCAGGGTCTCCCCGATGCCCTCGAACGCCCCTTCGATGCGGTCGATGGCGTTCACGTCTCCCGAGTCGACCTCGTCGGGATCTGGCAAGTCGACCTCGCGGTCGTCGACGTCGAACTCCTCGAGGATCCGGTCGTGATAGCGACGGTAGAACTCGACCTCCGAGAGATCGCCCGCGGACACCTTCTGGGCGTCCCGAGCCATCTCCATGCCGAGATCCGCGTCGTACCCGGTCTCCTCGAGGAGCCGCCTGTGCTCCTCGTCCGGTGTCGCGTACATCGATTCGTCGTCGGTGCTCATGGTCGGAATGGAGTGTTCTCCCGCCCCGTGCGGACGGGTCACGGGAGCGTCGCCGGGTCCGGGGGTACCGCCGACGCCGGCGGCGGTCGCGGGCCCCGGACTGACGTTCCCGGTTCCGACGTACGGGATTCGGCGGGTCAATCGTTGGTCGGATTCTTAGCCGATAGAAACGACCGCGAATATGTTCGAACGGATCGAAATAAAGCGCCGCTCGCGATCACCGGAGGGACCGACTCACTCCGCGAGGCCGCTCTCGGAGAGGACCCGCTCCGCGGACGCCTCGAACGCGTCGCGCTCCTCCGCGAGCGCGTCGTTCGTGAGCGCGCCGTCGCGTTTCGCGACCTCGCCGTCGACGATCACCGTGTCGACGTTGCCGACGCCCGCTTGGAACGCCACCGTCTCGACCGGGTTGTTCACCGGCAGCGTGTTGACGTCGCCGCCGTCGATCACGACGAGGTCGGCGCGCTTCCCCGGCGTGATCGAGCCGACGCGGTCCTCGAGACCGAGCGCCCGGGCGCCCTCGATGGTCGCGATCTCCAGCGCCCGGTGGGGGTCGATGGAGACCTCGGTCGTCTGCTCGCCGCGGTCGACGACCGGCTGATTGTCGATCCCGCGCTGGACGCCGACGGCCATGCGGGTCTGCGTGAACATGTCGCCGCTGACGTTCGACACGATGTCGACGCCGACGGAGGGGGTCGCACCGGCCTCGGCCGCCTTCCCGAGGACGGGCGTCCCCATTCCCATCTGCAGCTCGACCTCCGGCGTGGTCGAGATCGACCCGCCGGAGTCGCCGACGAGCGCGAACTCCTCGTCCTCGAAGCGGTTGGCGTGGACGTAGTTGAGGTCGTCGCCGAGCAGCCCCAGTTCCTCCAAGGCGTAGACGCCGCCCCCGCCGAGGGACCCGATGTGCATCGAGGCGGGGATGCCCATCTCGCGGGCGCGGGTGATGTCCTCCTCGACCACCTCGTCGGTGGCGTAGTCGGGACCGCGGATCCCCATCGCGAGCGTGATCCGGTCGTCGGCGACGGGGAACCGCTCCTCGTGGAGCCGCTCGATGTCGTCCGGGTGTGGCTCCGTGCTCGCCTCCCACCACTTCGCGCCGTCGTCGCCCGGCGGGCCGTGCGTGAACACCGCCCGGATCCCCGCGTCCTCCAGGCCGTCGATCGCGCGGTCGGAGTGGTCCGGGGAGTTGGCGATGTGGAACCAGTCGAGGACCGTCGTCGTCCCGGCGTTGAGCTGTTCGGCCGCCCCGAACAGGTTCCCGAGGTAGGCGTCCTCGGGCCGGTAGTGGCTACTCACCTCGCCGAGCATGATCTCGAGGTAGTCGGTGAAGGTCCAGTCGCCGGCGATCCCGCGCACGCCGGCCTGCCACGTGTGGAGGTGGGTGTTGACGAACCCGGGCGCGACGACCGCGCCGGACGCGTCGATGACCGCCGCGTCGTCGGGGTCGATCCCCTCGGCGACCTCGACGATCTCGCCGTTCTCCACGTAGACGTCCGCGCGCTCCAAGACGCCGATATCGGGATCGACCGAGACCACGGTCCCGTTCCGGACGACCAGCCGGTCGGGGGCGTCACCAGTAGACCCGTCGTCGCCGTCATCGGTGCCATTCCCGCCGATCGACCCCAGACAGCCCGAGAGCGGAAGCGAGACCGCGGCCGCGCTGCCGGCCAGATAGCTCCGTCGCGATACGCCGCCGTCGTCGTCGGTTCGTCGTCGCATTGTCGGCACCCGTGCTCGGGGCCGCCGAACCGTGGGAGTTCGTTCGGTATGTTCCAACCGGGGTCGCGGCGCGACGGGCGACCCCGTCAGGGGGCGCTCTCCTCGACCTCGACGGGGTCGGACGCGAGCGCCTCGCGGCCGGAGAGGTAGTTCTTCGCGAGCCAGGCCTCGGCGCGCGAGACGCGGTACTGGAGCGTGGAGACGGGGATCCGCTCCGCCTCCGCGACCTCTTGGAGGGACATCCGGCGCGGGGTGTCGTAGTACCCCCGCTCGATCGCGGCCCGGAGTGCCTCGCGCTGTTCCGGCGGAAGGTCGTCCGCGTCCGGCCGCTCGACCGCCCAGTCGGGGGAGCCGTCCACCCGCCCGAAGGTCAGTTCGAGTCCCGGGCGGAGGTTCGCTTCCAGCTCCTCGTACACCGTGCTCAGGGCGCTGTCGTCGTCGGCGAGCACGTTCCACTCGTAGGTGTTCCCGTACTGCTGTGCCCGGCAGAGCGCCCCGTCTCCCAGCCGCTGGGTCACGAGGTACGGCACCGATCGGCACCCCTCGCCCTCCGACTGTCTCGAGTAGATGAGCCGGCTCGTCGGCCGCTCGGCGAGCACCTCGTGTTCCCAGTCGAGCTCGCAGCCGCCCATGCCTCGGAGGTTCGAACAGCGGGGAAGCCCGTCGAGCCGGCGGTCGTACGCCTCCAGCGCCTCCGGCGGTCCCGTGACCTCGTCGACGCGCCACATCGTCTCGGCGGTCGCGTGACAGGAGACTGTCCGGGAGTAGAGCCCCGGGTTCTCGATGAACACGTCCATCAGGTCGTCCGCGCCCTCCTCGTAGGTGACCGTGAAATCGAACTCCTGCATGCCGATCGGTACGCCGGATCCGTACAAGAACGCACGGTTGGCATATGCCGACTCGGCCGCCGGCGATGGCGGGCGGACCCCGGGCCGAACCGGCGTCGCGTCGGCTCGTTTCCGCGGTGCCATCTCGTCGGACGGTCCGAGAAGTATTTTAAAAGAGACCGTCTACGGGGGACATGACCGGAGACAGCGAGGACCCCAACGACGAGGCCGGCTACCACGTCGAGGTCGCGCCCGACGACGTCGCGGACGCGGTGTTGCTCCCCGGCAACCCCGAGCGCGTGGACAAGATCACGGCGCTGTGGGACGACCACGAGGAGGTCGCGCGCCACCGGGAGTACCGCACCGCGACCGGCAGCTACGAGGGCGCGCCGATCTCGGTGACCTCCACCGGGATCGGGTCGCCGTCGGCCGCCATCGCGGTCGAGGAGCTTGCCAGGGTGGGCGTCGACACGTACATCCGGGTCGGCTCCTGCGGCGCGATCCAGCCGGAGATGGACGTGGGCGACCTGGTCATCACGACCGGCGCGGTCCGGCAGGAGGGGACGAGCGACGAGTACGTCCGCGAGGACTACCCCGCGAGCGCCGACGGCGAGGTCGTCTCGGCGCTCGTCGCCGCCGCCGAGCGGCTGGGCCACGACTACCACACCGGCGTCACGATGAGCGCGGACTCCTTCTACGCCGGGCAGGGCCGCCCCGGCTTCGAGGGGTTCGAGGCGGCCGGTTCCGACGAGCTGGTCGCGGAGCTTCAGGACGCGAACGTGAAGAACATCGAGATGGAGGCGTCGGCGATCCTCACGATCGCGAACGTGTACGGGCTCCGCGCCGGCGCGGTCTGCTCCGTCTACGCGAACCGCGTCACCGGCGAGTTCCGGACCGAGGGCGAGTCGCGGGCGGCGGAGACTGCGAGCCTCGCCGTGAAGCTCCTCGCGCGGATGGACGAGGTCAAGGCGGAGGCGGGCGCCGACCGCTGGCACGCCGGCCTCTCGCTGTAGGGTCGAGACGGCCCGACGGGGGCTCCGCGATCGCTGCGCGTCCGTCGGCGTGCGCTGGTTGCCGCGCGTCGGTCGCCGCCCGTCCGCGGCGTGCGCTGGTCGCCGCGTGTCGATCTGCCGATGACCCCGTCAGCGACGTTCCAAAGCGACTTTACCCGCGGACCGCGGAGCGACACGCATGGCTACACAGGTCGTCGTCGTCGGTTCCGGGTATGCCGGCGCAGGGGCGGTGAAGGCGTTCGAAGACGAGGTCGGCGATGGCGAGGCCGAGCTCACGTGGATCTCGGAGCACGACTACCACCTCGTCCTCCACGAGGTCCACCGCGCGATCCGCAATCCCGCGGTCGCCGAGAAGATCACCATTCCCGTCGACGAGATCAAATCGCCCGAGTCCGACTTCGTGCAGGGTCGCGTCGTCGACGTCGACACTGACGAGCGGGTCGTCGAGACGGACGACGGGACGACCGTCGACTACGACTACCTCCTGCTCGGCGTCGGCTCCACGACCGCCTTCTTCGGTATCGAGGGGCTCAAGGAGAACGCCCACCAGCTCAAGAGCCTCGACGACGCCAAGGCGATCCACGAGGACGTGCGGTCGGCCGCCGCCGAGGCGACGCGGTCCGACCCCGTCGAGGTCATCGTCGGCGGCGCCGGCCTCTCCGGGATCCAGACCGCGGGCGAGATCGCGGAGTACCGCGACAAGCACCGCGCCCCGATCAACATCAAGCTCGTCGAGGGCCTCGACGAGGTCTTCCCCGGGAACGACCCGCAGGTCCAGGGCGCGCTCCGCCAGCGGCTCGAGGACGCCGACATCGAGATCCTCACCGGCGACTTCATCTCGAAGGCCGACGAGGACGCGGTGTACCTCGGCGGCGGCGAGGACGAGGAGCCCGAGGAGCTCGGGTACGACGTGCTGATCTGGACCGGCGGCATCACGGGCCAGCCGGAGTTAGAGAACGTCGAGGTCGAGAAGGACGAGCGCTCGAACCGCGTCCACGCCGCCTCCGACTTCACCACCAGCGACGACCGCGTGTTCGCCATCGGCGACACCGCCCTCGTCGAGCAGGGCGACGACGACGTGGCGCCGCCGACCGCGCAGGCCGCCTGGCAGGCCGCGGAGGTCGCCGGCGAGAACCTCGCGCGCGCCGCCCGCGGCGCGCCCCTCCAGTCGTGGGAGCACACGGACAAGGGGACCGTCATCTCGGTCGGCGAGGACGCGGTCGCCCACGACGTGATGGGGATGCCGATCAAGACGTTCGGCGGGACCCCCGCGAAGCTGCTCAAGAAGTCCATCGCGGTGCGGTGGATCGCGAAGGTCTCCTCGACCGGGCGCGGCGTGAGCGCGTTCGGCGACATGTAGGGTCGGCGAGCGCGCGGCTCGACCACCGGTCTCGGTTCGGAAACGCTCGGAACTTCTCAGCGCAGAACGCTGCAGCTTCAGCGGCGCGGCGAACTCGGAATCCGACCGTGAGCGGCTGCGCTCGGATCGCTAAGGCTGCGCTCGGATCGCTGAGGCCCCGCTCGGACCGTTAACGCGGCCGCGGAGAGAGGGACGCAGAAGACGTCGTCGCTGGAGCGTTCAGTCTCGGGGATCCGGTCGCCGGAGCGTTCAGTGCTCGGCGGGCTCGTCCGGCGCGCGCATGTCGTCGATCCGGAGGATGAGGATGTTCGCGGTGTCGTCTTTCCCGTCGACGGTCCCGTCGATGACGAGCTTCGAGAGGGGCGTCGGGCCGACGGTGACGGAGTCGCCCTCGTGGAAGTTCCGGACGGAGCCCTGGACGTGGATCTCGGCGCGGCAGAGCTCGGGGTGGTGGACGCTGGAGAGGTCGATCCCGTCGACGTTGACGCCGGTGACCTCCTCGCCCTCGTGGTAGATCGGCACGTCCGCGGGCTCGTCCATCCGCTGGATGTCGAGCGCCTCGTACGCGTTCGAGGTGGGCTTGTACCCGCCCTTCGGCCCGGGTACCCCCTCGACCAGCTGGAGGGCCTTCAGGCTCTGCATCTGGTTCCGGATCGTCCCCGGGTTACGGTCGACTTCCTCTGCGATCGCTTCGCCTTTGACGGCGTCCTCCTGTTCCCCGTACAGGTTGATGAGGGCCGAGAGGATGCTTTTCTGGCTCGACGTGAGCTCGATCGATGACATGGTCGCGAATAGATGGCCACCCTGCTTAAATGCGATGGAAGCCCGTTATAAACGATCGTGCGGTTTTTCAGGATCCGCCGAGGCGACGGAGCCGAACGTACGCGATCGGACTGGAGAGCGCGACCACGACGCCGACCCCGATCAGCGCGAGGCCGAGGTCGCCGACGAAGAACGCGACTCCGGCGCCGACGAGCCCGATCACGGCGCCGGTGAACGCGACGGCGATCATGGCGCCGATCGGTTCGAGGTCGGCCGGCGTGAAGTCGCGGTCGGAGCCGCTCATACCCGACGTTGGAGCGCGGGCGTGAAAACCATGTGCGATCGCGTCGCGGCCGCGGCGAGGACCCCCACCATTCAAGCGTCGCCGGAGCGCTTGCTCGGACATGACCACCGTCAGGATCATCGGCGCGCCGACCGACTACGGGGCGAACCGACGCGGCGTGGACATGGGACCGTCGGCGATCCGCTACGCGGGGCTGGCCGACCAGCTCGCGGGCGCGGGCGTCGAGACGGTCGACGCGGGGGACCTCGCGGTTCCCCGGGCGGAGGAGCGCGACCCGGACGCGGAGGCGCCGCGCGACGGGAAGGCGAAGTTCCTCCGCGAGACGGCCGACGTCTGCCGCCGGCTCGCGGACAAGGTCGGCGGGACGCTCGCGGAGGGTGACGTGCCGCTCGCGCTCGGCGGCGACCACTCGATCGCCATCGGCTCGCTCGTCGGGTCCGCGCGCGACGCGGAGATCGGCGCGGTGTGGTTCGACGCCCACGCCGACCTCAACACCCCCGCGACGACGCCCTCTGGGAACGTCCACGGGATGCCCCTCGCGGCCGCGCTCGGCCTCGGCGAGTTCGCCGGCTCGGACTGGGCGAACGCCCCCGGGCTCGACCCGGAAAACGTCGCGCTCGTCGGGCTGCGATCCGTCGACGACGCGGAGGTCGATGTGATCCGCGACCACGGGTTCGCCGCCTACACGATGTCCGACATCGACGAGCGCGGGATCACGGACGTGGCGGAGGAGGCGATGGCCGAGGCGGCGGCGGGCGTCGACGGCGTCCACGTCAGTCTCGACCTGGACTGGCTCGATCCCAAGGAGGCGCCCGGCGTCGGGACGCCGGTCAGGGGCGGCGCCACCTACCGGGAGGCCCACAGCGCGATGGAGGTCGTCGCCGAGAGCGACTCGGTCCGGTCGATGGAGCTCGTCGAGGTGAACCCGACCCTCGACCAGCACAACGAGACCGCGGAGCTCGCGACGGAGCTGGCCGCGAGCGCGTTCGGCAAACGGGTGCTCTGAACCCCGGCAGTGACTCAGGGACTCCGGTCCAGCTGATCGACGACCGTCTGGAGGTCCGCCTCGCGTTCGATCTCCCGTTTGATCTCCTCGCGGCGGCGGACCGCCGCGGAGTCGGCGTCGTACGCGCGCACGAACTCGGCGCGGGTGTGCTCGTCGAACGCGTGCCGGATCGCGAAGTAGCCGTCCGGAACGATCGTGCCGCACACCTTGCACTCGTGGCGCTGGTGGCCGTTCGTCTGATGGACGATGGCCGACTCCACGTCGTCGAAGGCGGCGTCGCAGCCGTCGATTCCGCACGTCCAACGGGGCATGTCATCCAGTCCCCGCCGCGGGGGATTAACGGTTTCCCCCGGCGACCGCCGCTCGGGTCCCGTCGTTCTCCCCCGATTTCCGTCGCAACCGCCTCCGGGTCCCCGCACCCGCGTGTAGGTGACGGTACCGGACCGTCTCGCCGTCGAACGATACGCCTTTGCTCGGCGACGAAGAACGCCCACCCGTGACTGGATCGAGAACGCGCGTCGACGCCCACGTGAAGGTGCTCGACGACGACGTCGTGGCCCTCGCGAAGGAACGGGGGATCGACGCGCTCGTGTACGCCCCGCACTTCACCCGCCTGCCGACGATCCGACAGCGCGCGGCCCGGTACTCCGACGACGACCTGACCGTGATCCCCGCGCGAGAGGTGTTCACGGGCGACTGGGGGAACCGGCGGCACATCCTCGTTCTCGGCCTGGACGAGCCGGTCCCCGACTACATCACGTTCGAGGCGGCGATGGCCGAGGCCGACCGGCAGGATGCGGCCGTGCTCGCGCCCCACCCGAGCTTCGCGACTATCTCGCTCACCCGGCCGGAGATCGACGCCCACGGCGCGCGGATCGACGCGATCGAGATCTACAACACGAAGCTCCTCCCCCACCAGAACGCCCGGACGCGGCGGATCGCCGAGGCCACCGACCAGCCGGGGTTCGGCTCGTCGTACGCCCACCTCCCCGGCACCGTCGGCGAGGCGTGGACGGAGTTCGACGGCGACCTCGACGGCGTCGACGAGGTCGTCGAGGCCTTCCGCGAGGCGCGGCCACGCACCGTGGTCCACCGCGGCGGCGCCGGCCACCAGCTCCGCGGGCTCGTGGAGTTCGTCCACCTCGCGTACGAGAACACGTGGGAGAAACTCGACCGGCAGTTCCTCTCGGGCGACGAGCCGACCCTCCCGAGCAACGTCGCCTACGAGGGGCGGTTCAACGACGTGAGCGTCTACTCCGGGACGCTCTCCGACTACCGGCCGAACTAGGTCCTCCGCAGGCGGTCGACTGGGTCTCCCCAGACGACGGCTCGGTCCCCCTCAGATCCCGAAGGCCGACCAGCCCCCTTCAGATTCCGATCCCGGCGGCCGCCTCCGAGGCGATCGCGGAGACGTCCAGGTCCAGGGTCACGACGTAGGTGTGGATCGCCCAGAAGACCGCGAGCTCCACCGCGGTGACGATCACGGTGACCAGGTCCGCGTACTTGCTGCTCGTCGTCACGCCGGTCGGCATCCCGTACTCGGTGTCCGACAGCGGGTGGAACAGCGCGATCCCGCGGCGGCTCCCGACCACGTCGAGAACGTAGTGAGTCAACACCCCGATCCAGACGTACTGGAGGTTCCCGAACACGATCGGGTACGCGAGGAAGATTCCGAGCACCGGGAGGCTGTGGAGCGTCTTCCGGTGGCGGCCGAAGGCGGTGTCGACGTCGGGGAACAGTGCTCCCAACACGATCGGGACGGTGATCTCGGCGACGGTCCGCGCGGTGGCCATGCCGAGGTTCGGCTCGATGACGAAGCCGAGCCCGAGCGCGAGCAGCAAGGCGTTGAGAACGTGACCCCGTTTGTTCATACCTCCGGGTGGCCGGGGGCGTAGGTGAAACCACCGGATCGGTGCGGTCGGAGACGGTTCTGCGGACCGCACGCGGACGGCCAGCCGAAAGAGACAGGGAACCCGACGCCGAGCCACCGATATGGAGTACGAGGAGCCGAAGTTCTTCCACGTGATGCAGTACGCGGTCGGGGCCGACGGCGACGTCATCGACATGGTGAGCGGCAACCCCGACTGGGAGCCGCCGGCCGCGCTGCGGGAGGCGCTCCGCGACTACGCCGACCTCCCCCCGGACGACTTCCAGTACCCGCCGAGCGAGGGGTTACTGGAGCTCCGCGAGGCGATCGCCGAACGTCGGAACGTCGACCCCGACCGCGTCGTCGTCACGAACGGGACGGGCGAGGCGAACTACCTCGCGATGGCGCGCGCGTTCGAGCGCGGCGCGGGCGACGAGGCGCTCCTCACCGATCCCGTCTACCCGTACTACCCCGGCAAGACGGACCTGCTCGGCGGCGAGTCGACCCTCGTCCCGACCGAGCGCGACGGCGGCCTCGACGTCGACGCGATCCGCGAGGCCGCGAGCGAGGACACCGCTCTCATCGTGCTGAACACGCCGAACAACCCAACGGGGGCAATATACGATCTCGACGCGATCCGCGAGGTCGTCGCGATTGCCGAGGCGGTCGACGCCCTCGTGATGGTCGACGAGGTGTACGATCACTTCGATCTGACCGGCGGGTTCGAGTCTGCGCTGACGCTCGACTCGGACCGGGTGATCGTCACCAGCGGCTTCTCGAAGTCGATGGCGATCACCGGGTTCCGGGTCGGGTACGGCGTCTTCCCCGAGGCGCACGTCGGCGACGCCAAGACGCGGCACATGCTCGTGAACGTCGCCGGGGCGCGCCCCTCGCAGTACGCCGTCCACCACGCGCTCGCGGAGACGCCCCCCGACTACTACGCCGAGGCGCGCGAGCTGCTCGCCGAGCGGGTCGACGCCTTCACCGACGCGCTCGACGCGGCGGGCGCGGAGTACACCCGTCCCGAGGGCGCGTTCTACGTGCTCGCGCGCTTCGACGGGTTCCCCGGCACGATGGCGAACGTCAAGCGTCTGATCGACGAGGCCGGCGTCGCCGGGATGCCGGGCGAGGCGTTCGGCACCGCCCGCGACGAGTGGATCCGGTTCGCCCTCGTGACGCCGCGGACCGTCGAGGCCGCGGAGCGCCTCGCCGACTACTTCGCGGACGGCGCCCCCGAGTCGCGATGAGCGATGACGACGGACGCGGCGGGGACGACATCCTCGACTACTTCAACCGGAGCCCGTACCGCGACTTACTCGACATCGAGGTGACCGAGGCCGCCGACGGGCGCGCCGCGGGTCGACTGCGATTTAGTGAAAAGCACTCCTCGAACCGCCGGCGGGCGATCGCGCAGGGCGGCGTCGCCTTCTCGTTGGCCGACAGCGTCGCCGGCGCGGCCGCGACCGCGCTGGTCGGGTTCCCGACGCCGACGATCGACTTCCGGATCGACTACCTCGCGCCCGCGACCGACGACCTCGTCGCGACCGCCGAGGTCGTCCGCGAGGGCGGCGAGACCGCCGTCGTCGACGTGGAAGTCGTTCAGCCGGCGGGCGACGACGCCGACGACCGGAACGTCGCCGTCGGCAGGGGCGTGTACAAGACGAGCGACCTCCCGGACGACGCGCCGTGGGACCTCGATCAGGGGGACTGACGAACTGCGGTCGGCGCGCGCCTCCGAGTGGCCGACAGGCCACGAGGAGCGCGTGCGAGGGACGCGGCGACCGTAGGGAGCCGCGAGGCTGGGGAGGCGTGAGGCTGCGGTTGCGGTCCGGGCGGGACCCAAAGGGGCAGCCGCGAGGGCGAAGGCGGCCGCAGTAAGCACCGCAGCGAGTGAGCGAAGCGAACGAGCGAGGCGCGCAGCAAGGCCTCCGAGCCGTCGTGGCTGGGGCTTTGGAGATGTTCGTCCTCTATCCACCGAGCTTTATGTCCAAGAATCCGTTTAAACCGTCTTAAATAGCGTCTAGCCGAAGTTCTCGACCTTCGCGGCGTCGGCGTCACCGCCGGCGGCCTCGACGGCGGCCTCCGCGTCCGCCACCAGATCGGCGAACCCGTACACGAAGACGGTCTCGCCCTCGGAGCCCGTCAGCGCCTCGGCGACCGCCCCGTCCAGCCCCTCGTCCGCGTCGAGGAGGTGGATAGCGGCCCCGCGCTCCTTTAGCCGATCGAGCCGGTCCGCGTGCGACACGTCGTCGTCGCGGTAGACGACCGCGGCCTCGGCGCCGTCGTCGAGCGCGCGCTCCGCGATGGCGACCGCCGGGCCGACGCCGGGGCCGCCCGCGATCACGACCGCGCGCGGCTCGCCGTCGTAGTGCTGGTCGCCGAACGGCCCGGAGAGGGTCATCTCCGTGCCCGCCTCGGCGTCGGCGAGGAACGCAGAGAACTCGCCGCCCTCCTCGGGGTCGATGCCGACCGTCACCTCGAACGTGTCGCCGACCGTCGGCGACGAGAGGGTGTAGAAGCGCGCGACCGACTCGCCGTCGATCTCGGTGCCGAGCTTCACGAACTGCCCGGGCTCGGCGGCGAACCCGTCGGGCGCCTCGAACCGGAGGGCGTACGTATCGCGGCCGACCGTCTCGACCGAACTGACCGTCGCTGTCGTGTCCATGGCACCGTTCCGACCGGGAGACACAAACGTGTTCCCGTCGGCGTCGGTGCTGCCCGTGTCGAAACCCTCGGGGCCGAGCGGACCGTCGGACCGAACGGCGCCGCGTTCCTCGCGTTCGGGCACGGACCGCCTCCGGGGCGTGGCCACCGGCGGTTCGACGACCGTCGAAACAACCAACGACGATGCGGGTCGATCGTGAGAGATCTGCAAAACGTTCGTCCACCATACGAGATATATAGAGATATACGGCCGCTATTAATGACAATATTCGCGAAGAATATCACGTATGTTTAGAAATGGGTCGATAGCTCCTTCCAGAAGTCTTTTGATGAGTCCGGCGAAAGCCCCCTCATAGCATGGCTGCGGACTTCAACTGGGCCGTCGGCGGAGAGGCCGGCGACGGCATCGACTCGACCGGGAAGATCTTTGCGCAAGCGCTCTCTCGGGCGGGTCGACACGTGTTCACGTCGAAGGACTTCGCCTCGCGGATCCGAGGCGGCTACACCGCCTATAAGGTGCGAACCTCCGTCGACAAGGTACAGAGCGTCGTGGATCGGCTGGACGTGCTCATCGCGTTGACCCCCCGGACCATCGAGGAGAACCTCGAGGAGCTCCACGAGGGGTCGGTGATCATCTACGACGGCGAGCGGACCACGATGCAGGACGTGGAGATCCCCGACGAGATGATCGGGATCGACGTCCCGCTCAAGCGGCTCGCCGAGGAGGCCGGCGGGGCGATCATGCGGAACGTCGTCGCGCTGGGGGCGGCCTGCGAGGTCGCCGAGTTCCCCATCGAGAACCTCGACTCCGCGCTGGAGAAGCGCTTCTCGGACAAGGGCCAGAAGCTCGTCGACAACAACAAGGAGGCCGCCCGCGCGGGGCGGTCGTACGTCGCCGAGGAGTACGACCACGAGTTCGACTACGACTTGGAGACCACCGACGAGGACTACGTCCTCCTCAACGGCGACGAGGCCATCGGGATGGGCGCAATCGCGGCCGGCTGCCGCTTCTACGCCGGCTACCCGATCACGCCCGCGACCGACGTGATGACGTACCTCACCG
Source organism: Halorubrum salipaludis (assembly GCF_002286985.1). Lineage (GTDB taxonomy): Archaea > Halobacteriota > Halobacteria > Halobacteriales > Haloferacaceae > Halorubrum > Halorubrum salipaludis. Next base: position 254,677 of record NZ_NSKC01000003.1, read on the forward strand.
GCCGGATCGAGCGCTACGGCGGCCACGTCGTGCAGGCGGAAGACGAGCTGTCCGCGATCAACATGGCGCTCGGCGCCGCCCGCGGGGGGGCGCGGTCGATGACCGCCACGTCCGGGCCCGGGATCGACCTGATGACCGAGACGTTCGGACTCATCGCGACCTCGGAGACCCCGCTGGTCATCTGTAACGTGATGCGCTCCGGTCCCTCGACCGGGATGCCGACGAAACAGGAGCAGGGCGACTTAAACCAGATGCTGTACGGCGGCCACGGCGAGGTCCCCCGGTTCGTGCTCGCGCCGACGACGATCGACGAGTGCTTCTGGAAGACGGTCGAGGCGTTCAACCTCGCCGAGAAGTACCAGCTCCCGGTCTACCTCACCGCCGACCTCTCGATGGCGGTCACCGAGCAGACGTTCTCGCCGGACACCTTCGACATGGACGAGGTGGAGGTCGACCGCGGAAACGTCGTCGACGAGACGACGATCGACGACCACCTGAGCGAGTCGGGCGGCTTCCAGCCCCACGAGATCACCGACGACGGGATCTCGCCGCGGGCGTTCCCCGGCACCGCCGACGGCGCGCACATGTCCACGGGCCTCGAACATGACGAGCAGGGGCGCCGGACCGAGGACACGGAGATGCGCGTCGAGCAGGTCGACAAGCGCAACCGGAAGGTCGAGACGGCCCGCGAGCGCGAGGACTGGAGCCCGCGCGAGTTCGGCGACGAGGACGCCGACACGCTCGTCGTCACGTGGGGGTCGAACGAGGGCGCGCTCGCCGAGGCGGTCGAGTTCCTCGCGGACGACGGCCTCGACGTGCGGGTGCTCTCGGTCCCGTACATCTTCCCGCGGCCGGATCTGTCCGAAGACGTCGAGGCGGCGGACAACGTCATCGTCGTGGAGTGCAACGAGCAGGGGCAGTTCGCGGACCTGGTCGAACACGACGTGCTCGAACGGGTCGACCGGATTAACAAGTACAACGGCGTGCGGTTCAAGGCGGACGAACTCGCAGACGACATCAAGGCGACCCTCGCGGAGGGGGTGGAGGCGTAACCAATGAGCTCAGACATTCGATTCACCGACTTCAAGTCCGACAAGCAGCCGACGTGGTGCCCGGGATGCGGCGACTTCGGGACCATGAACGGGATGATGAAGGCCCTCGCGGAGACGGGCAACGACCCCGATAACACCTTCGTCGTCGCCGGCATCGGCTGTTCCGGGAAGATCGGCACGTACATGCACAGCTACGCGCTCCACGGCGTTCACGGACGCGCGCTCCCGGTCGGGACCGGCGTCAAGATGGCCCGGCCCGACATCGAAGTGATGGTCGCCGGCGGCGACGGCGACGGTTACTCCATCGGCGCGGGCCACTTCGTCCACGCCGTCCGGCGGAACGTCGACATGACGTACGTCGTGATGGACAACCGCATCTACGGGCTGACGAAGGGGCAGGCCTCGCCGACCTCGCGCGAGGACTTCGAGACCTCGACGAGCCCCGAGGGCCCCAAACAGCCCCCGGTCAACCCGCACGCGCTCGCGCTCGCCTCGGGCGCGACCTTCATCGCGCAGTCGTTCTCCTCGGACGCGCTCCGCCATCAGGAGATCATCCAGAAGGCGGTCGAACACGACGGGTTCGGCTTCGTGAACGTCTACTCGCCGTGCGTGACGTTCAACGACGTGGACACGTACGACTACTTCCGCGACTCGCTGGTCGACCTGAAGGAGACGGACCACGACCCCAGCGACAAGGCGGCCGCCAAAGACGTCATCTTCGACGACGAGACGGAACACCAGGGGATCATCTACCAAGACGAGGAGTCGGTGCCGTACCACGAGAAGCACGGCGTCGACGAGGACATGTCCGTCATCCCGGACGGCGCGCCCGAGGGCGCGACGGACCTCGTCCGCGAGTTCTACTGAGCCGTCGGCGGGCACGCGGACGATTCCGCTCCCGCGCTCCGACTGCGGCCGCTGCTCTCGACGGCCGGAAGCGCGATCGGCGGCGCAATTCCGTCCTCACCGAATCGCCAAAATCCGGCGGTCAAGCCGGCTCACAGCTGTTTGCGACCGGTTTCAGCAAACCTAATTACGTGGGTCCGTTTTCACGGGTATATGGTTGATCGCTACGACGTCGTGATCGCGGGTGCCGGACCGGCGGGCGCCCAGTGCGCTCGCGACCTGGCGACGCGAGGCTACGACGTCGTCGTTCTCGAAACGGAGCCGGAAGCCGAGTTCCCCCGCCAGAGCAACAAGTCGACCGCCGGGACGTTCCCGTCGATGATGTCCTCCTTCGGGATCCCCGACGACGTGGTGATGTCGTACACCGACGACGTGGTGTTGGAGTCGCCCAACAGCCACTACAAGAGCTACCAGCCCGGCGCGGTGCTGGAGTTCGCCGAGTTCAAGCGGTTCCTCGTGGCGGACGGCCGAGAGAACGGCGCCGAGTACCGGTTCGACTCGCGCGTCTCCCGGCCGATCCTGAACGACGACGGCGTCATCGAGGGCGTCCGGTACAACGGCGACGAGGAGGTGTACGCCGAGGTGGTCGTCGACGCCACGGGGCCCGCGGCGCCGATCGCGAGCGCGCTCGACGTGGTCGACCTCGAACGCGAGAACCAGGCGATCGGCATCGAGTACGAGATGGAGGGCGTCGAGATGAACCACCCGGAGTACGCCGACCTGCGTCGCGCGATGATGCTCCGGCTCGACCACGACATCGCGCCCGGCGGCTACTCGTGGATCTTCGCCACCGGCGAGGACACCGCGAAGGTCGGGATCTGCTACATCCAGAACGACCGTCACCGCGAGTTCGCACAGGAGGGCCAGACCGTCGACGGCTACCTCGACGCGTGGGTCGACCGCGACCCGCGGTTCGCCGACGCCGAGAAGCTCGACGGGAAGGTCCACCGCGGCTCCGCCCACATCCAGATGCCCGACGAGATGCACACCGACCGGTTCCTCGCGATCGGCGACACGGTCCCCTCCATCGACCCGCTGTGGGGCGAGGGGATCCACAAGGGGATGAAGTCGGCCCGCGCCGCCGCGGCCACCGTCGACCGATGTCTCACCGACTCTGAGCGGCGCCTCGACGCCGAAAGCCTCGCGGTCTACGAGCGGCTCTGGCACCGCGACGTGGCCCCGCGGATGAAGGCCCGGCTGATGCTCACGCGGCTGTTGTACCTCGCGCCGAACGAGCGGTACGACCGGTTCATGCGCGACCTCCGGCAGGCAGAGGAGAACACGCTGGAGAAGGCGAATCAGGGGGACAAGGCCGCGATGGCGAAGCTGCTCCACCTCTCCGACATCCCGCTGTTGGCGAAGTTCGCGCGCGAGCGGTTGGGATCGTAGGGCCACCCCCAGCGACGACGGCAGACACCCGTCTCGGCGGTCGATACGGGCGGGAATCGCAACGGGAAGGCGGGGATCTCTCGGGGATACCCTTTTCCGGTCTCGAACGGGATCGGTGAACGTGTCTCGACTCGGTCGAGCGCTCGTCTCGGTCCCGATCGGGTTCGTCGTCGGGTTCCTGTTCGCTCCGGATCCGACGGGCCTCCTTCCGATCGCCGTCGGAGCGGTGCTGTCAGCCGTGTTGACTCCGGTCGTCTACGTCGGAATCGGGAAAGCGAGCGCTGCTGAATCGGCGTGACAACTCTCGCGGACGCAGTTCTCGTCTATCGGCGGATCCGGCGGTTGCTGGGTCCTGTGAGGGGAATTCGACGACGCCGGCCGTGGGAGGAAAGCGGCGTTCGCATCGCCTTCGGGCCGCGCTCCCGAGCGCTTTCCCCGCCCTCCAGAACTGTTTAGTCCGCCGGTTTCGGAGTATCTGTCATGCTCGATTACGTGGGATTGGAGGCGGACCTGAGCGAGGAGGAGCGACTTATCCGCGACACGGCCCGGGAGTTCGTCGACGAGCGGGTGCGGCCCGACATCGGCGATCACTTCCAGGCGGGGACGTTCCCGACGGGGCTGATCGAGGAGATGGGCGAGATGGGGTTTTACGCGCCGAACCTCGACGGGTACGGGCTCCCGAACGTCTCCGAGACGGCGTACGGAATCCTGATGCAGGAGCTGGAGGCGTGCGACTCGGGGCTCCGGTCGATGGCGAGCGTGCAGGGCGCCTTGGTGATGTACCCGATCCACGCCTACGGCAGCGACGACCAGAAGGAGCGGTGGCTCCCGGCGCTCGGCGAGGGCGAGGCGATCGGCTGTTTCGGGCTGACGGAGCCCGACCACGGGTCGAACCCCGCCGGGATGGAGACGCGGGCCGAGCGGGACGGCGACGAGTACGTCCTCCACGGGTCGAAGACCTGGATCACGAACGCGCCGATCGCCGACGTAGCGGTGGTCTGGGCGCGCGACGAGTCGGACGGTGACGACGCCGACGACGCTCCCGTCCGCGGGTTCCTCGTCGAGACGGACCGCGACGGTATCACCACGAACGAGATCGACGATAAGCTCTCGCTGCGCGCGTCGATCACCGGCGAGATCAGCCTGCAGGGCGTGCGCGTCCCCGAGTCGAACGTCCTGCCGGGCGTGTCCGGGATGAAGGGACCGCTCTCGTGTCTCACGCAGGCCCGCTTCGGGATCGCGTGGGGCGCGGTGGGTGCGGCGCGGGACTGCTTCGAGCAGGCGCGCGAGTACGCGCTCGACCGCGACCAGTTCGGCGGCCCGATCGCCCGGTTCCAGCTCCAACAGGAGAAGCTCGCGGAGATGGCCACCCAGATCACCACCGCCCAGCTCCTCGCGTACCGGCTCGCGGAGCTGAAGGAGCGCGGCGACCTCACCCCGCAACACGTCTCGATGGCGAAGCGGAACAACGTCCGCACGGCGCGCGACCAGTCGCGGATCGCCCGCGAGATGCTCGGTGGCAACGGGATCACCACCGACTACTCGCCGATGCGCCACATGGCGAACATGGAGACGGTGTACACCTACGAGGGGACCCACGACATCCACACGCTCGTGCTCGGTGAGGACCTGACGGGGATCGCGGCCTACGAGTGACGGGGCTGAGCCGACGGCCGACGGCGGTTAGATGCCGTCGAGACCCGCCGGTTTAATGCGACGTGGCCCGTCCGTCGGTAGCAAGAGCCGTGATACACGATGGATGACGTGGAACTGTCCGAGGGCGACGCCCTGCGCCGGATGTACCGGATCACCGCGGCACAGGAGCGATCGTTCGAGGACAAGCTCCCGGACCTCCTCGATCTGGGCTGTGTGTACCTCGGCGTGGAGACCGGCTTCCTCACCGAGATCGACGACGACACCCAGATGATCGTGGCCGCGAGCGGCGATCACGAACTGCTTCAGCCGGGACGGAGCTGCCCGCTGTCGAAGGCGTACTGCAGGAAGACAGTCGACGTGGAGGGGGCGTTGACCGTCCAGCACGCGCGCGTCGAGGGGTGGGAGGGAGACGCCGCCTACGAGGAGTTCGGCCTGGAGACGTACATCGGCGCGAAGGTCGTCGTCGACCGCGAGGTGTACGGAACCTTCTGTTTCGCGGACACCGAGGCGCGCGATCGGCCCTTCTCCGAGGACGAGGAGACGTTCGTGGAGCTGATGGCCCAGTGGGTGAGCTACGAGATCTTCCAGAAGCGGGCCACCGAACGGATACAGCAACAGCGCGACCAGTTAGAGGAGTTCACCCGCGTCGTCTCCCACGACATCCGGAACCCGCTCGGCATCGTCGACGGGTACCTCGATCTGGCGGAACGGACCGGCGACCCCGAGCACTTCGAGCGGTGTCGCGACGCGATCGACCGGATGGAGGCGCTGATCGACGACCTGCTGTTTCTCACCCGCGAGGGACAAACGATCGGTGGCCGCGAGGAGATCCGGATCGACGAGCTCGCCCGCGAGTGCTGGTCGTTCGTGAACGCGGAGGACGGAACGCTCGAGATCGACACCGACCGCGTCGTGATGGGCGACTGGAGCCGCCTCCAGCAGGTGTTCGAGAACCTGTTCCGAAACGCGCTCGAGCACGGCGGCGAGGACGTGACGATCCGCGTCGGCGACCTCGATGGCGGCGACGGCGTCTACGTCGAAGACGACGGCACGGGGATCCCCGAGGCCGAGCGCGAGCAGGTGTTCGTCGACGGGTTCACCACCGGCGAGTCAGGCACCGGGCTCGGGCTGACGATCATCCGGCAGGTCGTCGAGGCCCACGGCTGGACAGTGTCCGTGACCGAGGGCGGCGCGGGGGGCGCTCGCTTCGAGATCCGCGGGATGGAGTTCGTCGAGCCGGGGACGGACGGCGGCGAGTAGCCGGGCATATCGGCTGCGTCGGGACGGTATTTAAACGGCCGTGAGCGACGGCGACGATCGCTTATAAGGAACGAGGCGGTGGCGTCGTCGAATTTTGACCGACTGCCAGAGGCGCGGAGCGCCTCGCTGTCGCCGGCTGCTCCGCTGCCGGCCGTCACCGGGTGGGGCTTTGGCGGTGTACTCCGTCGATCGCTCGGAGCCGTTGGAACCACGAACTCCCCCGTCCGGTCGGCGGACCGCTTATTAGGCGCCGGCCGAACCTCCCCGTGTGGACGAACTCGTCGTGAGCACGGAGGTGTACGCCGATCCCGAGGACGTGTACGCGTTCCTGCTCGACTTCCCGCGGTACGCGAACTACTCGGAGTACCTCCGAGAGGTACGGACGCTCGACGGAGACGGGGGACCGGGAACCCGCTACGCGTTGCGGTTCGCGTGGTGGAAGATCACCTACACGGCCCACTCGCGCGTCACCGGCGTCGAGCCGCCCGAGCGCATCGACTGGGAGATCACGAAGGACATCGACGCCGGCGGGTGTTGGCGAGTGACGCCGCCGGAGACGGAGGGAGAGTCCGACGAGCGGCCCGACGACCCGTGCGAGGTCGCGCTCGAAGTCGAGTTCGACCCCGGCTCGGCCAGCTCCGACGCGCTCGATCTCCCGACGCTCGTCTCGTTCGACTGGGTGTTAAAGAAGGCGATCCCCCTGATCAGAGGCGAGGCCGAGCGCGTCGTCGAGCGCGCCGTGCGCGACTTGGAGGGGTCGACCCGCGACGTCGACCTCGACGTGTACGTCGATTCCGCGCGGATCTGAGCGCGTGTGGGAGTCGGTGTCGGCGGTGTCCCCGAGTCGAAGGCCTTAATATATCCAGCGGGGAACGAATGAATGCGTACGAGGGCTCGTAGATCAGTGGTAGATCATCCCCCTGGCACGGGGAAGGCCCGGGGTTCAAATCCCCGCGAGTCCATAATTTTGCGCCGCGAGCAATAACGCGAGCGGCGCAATTCTGCAACGAGCGGGGTTTGAACCCTACCAGTCGCGCGCAGCGAACGAAGTGAGCGAGCACGTCTGGTTCTGGTTCAAATCCCCGCGAGTCCACTTCTTCACTCGCTTCGCTCGTTCAGTCGTTTCCTCGCGTGGTCCCACTCGCTCACTCCGTTCGCTCGCGGGACCCCCGCGAGTCCACTCGAATTTCTCTGTCGTAACGGCGTCTTCTAAACCGGAGTAGCGGCCTTCTCTACATCGGAAACAACAGAATCGTGTTTCTAGATTAACCTCTCCGGGTGTCGTAACTATCCCACGCGACGATCTCGAGAAGGACGACGTTCTGGAGGACGGCGACCTCCCAGACGAACAGCACTCAACGTTGAGCGGATGGGGCGGCGGACCTACGTCGTCCGCATTCCCGAGGGGGGGGCGATCTCCCAGAACTGGCCCAGTCCGAGCTCGTCGAGCGGCTCGCCGCGAAGCGAGCTCTCGATCTGAATGCGGGGCGGAGTGTTCCGCAGGCGGACTGAACTCGTTCGGCGAATAGAGACATTAAACCCAAAGATACGTCTGATCTGGTTGATCTGGGGATTTTCGTGCCGGTCCGATCGGGTGCCTTTTTAGGTGATAGCGCCCTAGCGGAGTATGTAGGAAAGCCGGTCTCTCCACCCGTAGGCAGGGTCTGGTCGGCTTTCCTGCGGAAGCCCGTTCGATGAGTGACGACCACGACCAGTCGGATTCCGATTCCGACAGCGACGAAGAGGAACCAACCCGTCTCGACCGGCTTCGCGAGCTAAAGCTAACCTTGGAGGCGATCAGGATAGCCGCGAAGCTCGTCGAGATGTTGAAGTAGTGGAGTACGCCACTTAGCCGGCGTCTCCACCCGTAGGCAACTGAGAGTACCGCCGGTATCGTATTAAACGATTTGGCTTGTATCTGTAGGTATCCGACCTCTCTACTACCACCACTGGTCGGCAGACGAACTAGGAACCATCCACGCGTATCTGACCAAAGAACTTAGACAGTTAGTGTTCCAATTGTCACCTGTCGATGTCCCACTCCGAAATTGAACAACACCCCATCCGTCATAGCCTCGGGCTTTCACGAGACTTGGCAGTGGGGACAGTCAAAACGTTCATCGACGCCCTGTTCGGAGTGTGGTTTCTGTACCTCGGTATCAATCTTGCTGAGTCGTTTATCCGCGTAGATATCGGCTCTCTACTGATAGATTTAGTAGTCACTCCCGAATTTTTCTACTTTGTACTCATCAGCGTGGTCATCTGGCGGGTTATGGTCGAAACAATAGAGCAGTCGGATAGTGACCAGACAGACGATCAGGAAGACTTAGATGAGATTATAGACAAATTCGGTTCATCGAAGAAGTTGGATAAGATCTATCGCGGAGCCATGTTCATGGTCATGAACGATCTGTACAAGGGAGTGGCCTGTGGTTCCGGAGCTTCCTTAGCCATTCTGTTGACCGGCGATATCCCAACGGGGCTCGCTGTATTGCCTGTGGTACTTATCCCAGCAGTGGAAGTTGCTCTTGTAAAATCAGGTAGGCAAGGCCCGATGTTCGTTATAGCGTACTTGACGCTACTTCCACTGATATTTCCGATTTTCTTTACAGCACTGGTGGTCTATAGTATCCGGAGGACACCGGATGCGATGTTCAAAGCTTGGGAGATCGTTTTGGCACCATTTACTGCGATCCTTCAGTACCCTTACAGAGAGCGCTCAACTCTTGATACGCTTGGAAATCTACTTAATCGGCGTCGCCTTGGCTGAGTCTCGGCTGAAAATAAAACTTCCAATAAAACGCGGATATCGCCCCCGTTATCGTCAACCACGCGGGAACGAGAACTGGATATATTGTTGCTATATTCAATTGTAGTAGCCAGCCGATTGCACCAAGTACTACACAAAACAGAGTCGCTACAGCCACTCCAATTGAGATCGCCTTCGCCCCCTCCCGGCTCAATTTGATAAAATCGGGCGATCCCTCCGAGCTCATTATCTTCTGACAGTCAAAGGAGATACATTATCTTGTCGGCCAAGAATCTGGCTGCTACCCACAATCCGACCCCTCTGAATAGTAGGCCGTTTTGTCTTCGTATTTGTACAGAATCGTGAAATCGAAGTTCTAGTCGCACATCGACATTCCTGAGTTTCCAAATACGTCACAGGCTATCTCGGTCATATTCATCTCCAATCCCTCCACAATCAGGACTAACAACAGTATAAACACGATTCCCGCGGCTAGAACACCATACTGTATGACATTTGTCATACCCTGTGTTCGAATTTCGCTATTAAAAAACCTGCTCGCTCCTTACCGGAAACACGAAATCCCAACGAACACAAATGTTATTTTATACCCTTTCTATCGGCAGAATATGATACAGGCTCTCGGTCCTCTTGGAATATTGGGTGCCATCGTAATTCTAATCGCAGTCTTCGTATTCACGTTCCTTCTGCGCGAGGCGGGTATTATGCCCGGCAGTTAGAGCCAATCGACCTTCTCACGCCCCCGGCGCTGCGCTGCTGACGAGTACGTCCCGTTGTAGTGATCGAGGAACGTCTCCAGGTCTTCCCAGCCGCCCCAGTCGAGGACGAGCGGCGGGTCCACCTCCGCGTTCGCGAGGGAGGTCGCCCACGTCCGGCGGAGGTCGTGCGTGCTGAGGTAGAGCCAGCCCCGATCGTCTTCCTGGTCGGCGAGCTCCTCGCGGGCACTCTGGAGCCAGCGCCGGAGCGACCGGGTCGACGAGATCGACAGCACCGGCTCGTCAGCTGACTCTTCGCGGACGTCGCCGATCGTCTGGATGCGTGTCGCGAGGTCGTTCTGGATCGGCGTCTCGCGGAACTTGTCGCCCTTCCCCTCCCAGACGCGGACCACCCAGACGGCGTCCGTCTCGACCACGTCCACAGCAACTTCAACGGGCCCGGCGTGGTCATCCTCGATGAGGTCGACCAGCTGCGCGAGACCCAGCTGCTCTACGATTTCCACCAGTTTCGCGGGCTCTCGTGGATCGGCATCGCGAACGACGGGACTTCTGAACGAAGCGACAAATCCTCCCTCGCCCGCTCTCAGAATACCGTCGGGAACACCGCGTACACGAACGCCACCGTTAGCGCGCCGCCGACGGCGAGGTAGTACGCCACGGGGATCAGGTTCAGCCGGATGACCCGGCCGGCCTTTCCGACGAGGCCGACCGTCGCGAGCGCGGCGATCACGTTGTGGATCGCGATCGTGTTCCCGATCGACGCGCCGATCGTCTGTGCGCCGACGAGCAGCTGGGTCGAGAGGCCGAGCTCCTGTGCGATCTCGAACTGGAACGCCGCGAAGGTCACGTTGCTCACGGTGATCGATCCGGCGATGAACGCCCCGAGAGTCCCGACGACGGGCGCGAAGAAGGGGTACGTCGCGCCGAGCGTCGAGGCGGTCGCGTCCGCGAGCACAACGATCATGCTCCCGTCGGCGGCCGCACCGGGGTGGGCGGCGGTCTGGAGCATCACCTCGACCATCGCGATGACGAACACTAAGGCGATCGCCGGCGAGACGATCTTCCCGGCGGCCTCCCGCCACGCGTCGGTCACGTCGCCGGCCTCCATTCGGAAGAGCGGCACCGCGAGCAGCGCGCTGACGAGCAGCCACGTCCCGGGGACGTACGCCCAGCCGATCGCGCCGCCGATCGTGGTCCCGAACAGCTCCTCGACCGCGATCGTCATTCCGGGACCGCTCTGGAGGAACGACGCGATCGGGTCGATCACCCGCGTCCCGATCAACAGCACGACGAGCGCCAGATACGGCGACCACGCGCGGAGCAGGGAGATGGACGGCTCGCCGGTGTCCGCGCGGGCCCCGCCGCCGACCGTCGGGGTCTCGTCGCCCCCCGCGACCGTCTCGGCGCCGATGTCCGCCTCCGCGGCGTCGCTGCCTGGTTCGATACTGCCGACCCAGTGGGAGGGCCACTCCTCGCGCGGCGGGAACGTCCACTCCTCCGCCGGGAGGAGATACCCCGCGTTCAGCGTCACGACGACGACGGCGCCGCCGACCATCGCCGCGATGAGCGACGGGAGCTCCGGGCCGACCAGCCACGCCGCGGCGACGTACGGGACCGCGAACGTGACGCCGGCGAACAGACAGAGCGGCGCGACCTCCCAGACCGGCGCCAACGACCTATTCTCCGGGTCGGTCGCGCCGAAGAAGTAAACGACCATCCCCACCGCGAAAAGCGGCATGAGCGTGCCCAAGAGCCCGTTGAAGACGGCCGCCCACCCGCCGGCGCTCGCGGAGTACGCGCCGACGGAGTCGAAGCCGCCGCCCACGATCGCTTCCGAGACCGCGTCGAGCGGCTGCTCGAACCCGACGATGATCGGCGTGCCGACCGCGCCGAACACGGTCGCGACGGCGTGGCCGACGAGCGCCGCGACGACGGCCGCGAACGCGGGGAACCCGAGCGCGAGCAGCAGCGGCGCGACCACCGCCGCGGGCGTGCCGAACCCGGCGACGCCCTCGATGAACGTCGCGAGGAAGAACCCCAGCAGAACGACCTGGACGCGTCGGTCGTCGCTGATCGACGCGAAACCGGCGTTGATCCGATCGACCGCCCCGGAGTTCATCAGCGTGTACAGGAGGACCAACGCGCCGAAGACGATCCAGAGGATCTCGATCGCGGCCATGGCGCCGTTCGCAGACGCGGCGAGGATCCACTCGACGGGCATGTCCCATGCGAGGAACGCGACCGCGGCGGCGGCCAGCCACGCGACCGGCATGGCGCGTGAGGCGGACCACAACAGGCCGACGAGCAGCACGGCGACGACCAACAGCGGAACCAGCGCCAGCGGCGCGCTCGCCGGGAGCGTCACCGGCGACCACCTCCGCGGCCGCGATGCCGCGGCCGTCCGACGGGTCCGCGGATCGACCGGTCACGGGGCGCGACGGAGGTCCGAATCGGCTGCGAGCGGTGCCGTTCGGAGGGGCCACACAGCGACGGTGACGTGATGTCGACGGGCATCGTCTGTGTCGGGAACTGCGGCGCGTATAAACGATCGTCACGGTTCCCGCCCTGTCGGATTCCGTAGACCGCGGGGAATTAAAGCGAGTGCATCCGGGGAATTACTCCTCGGCCGCGTTCGGCCCCGACCCCTGAACCCGCCGCGCGACGAGGGCGAAGAGCCCCAGCCCGATCAGGTAGAGCCGCCAGCCGCTGTTGGCGATCGGGAACCGCCGGTCCACCGGCTCGTCGGTGACGAGATCCGGATCTCGCGGCTCGACGGGGTTGTTGACGTGCACGGTCTCGGTCGAGCCCGTGGTTCCGGCGTCGACGCTCCGCGCGCCCGTCTCCGGGTCGACCCGCACGTCGACGAACGTCTGCACGAAGCCGTCGGCCGTCGAGAACAGGACCTCTCCCTCGAGCGCGAGGAACTGGTCCCGGAGCGGCCAGAGGAGGTTCACCCCGTCCAGGTGGGTCCAGTCGAGCGCGACGTGCGCGAAGACGTGGACGAAGATCGCCACCCACGCGACCGCGATCCACCGGCCGGAGAGGCGATCGCGGACCAGCGATCGGTCCCGGACGCGGGTGTCGTAGTACAGAAGCAGCGCGCCGACCGCGGGGACCACGAGGTTGTGGCCGACCGTCCGGTGGGCGCCGGGCATGACCGGCCCGAGGAAGCTGTCGACCTCCGGGAGCACCAGCACGACGAGCAGGGCCGCGAGCGCCCGGCGGTCGTAGTACTCCCCGAGCAGCGCGGCCGCGAGCAACAGCGCGAACCCGGCGTGGACGACGGTCGAGGGCACTACTCGGCCACCTCCGCACCGTCGTCGTCCAGCGACCGGGACCGCCGCCGGAACCGGACCGCGAGCGTCGCGAGCGCGGCCGCGACCACGACAAGCTGCCACCCGCTCCGGACGAGCGACAGCTCGCGGTCGGCCCCGAGACCGAGACCCGGCCGCCCGTCGGGGTTCACGAACGTCGGGATCGCGTGCGATCCGGTCGTCCCCGGGCTCGAAAGCGGGAGGAGCCCGGGCCCGTCCGCGGCGAGCGCGACGAACGTCTGGACGACCCCCTCCCGCGTCGAGAACACGAGCCGGCCGTCGATCCGGTAATAGGCGTCGTGGACCGGGTACAGCAGGTTCGCGCCATCGGAGCCGAACAGGTCCGTTCCGATCCCGGCGACGAGGAACGCCGCGAGCGCGACCCACGCGACCCGCACGCCGCGCCACCCGAACCGGGCGCGGATCCGGGACTCGCCGCCCGCGGCGGTGTCCCAGTAGAGCGCGCCCGCCGCGAACGCCGGGATCCAGAGCGCGTGGAAGAGGGCGTTCGTCGCGCCGGGAACGACGAGGCTCGCGACCGCGTCGAGGTCGGGGGCGACCGCGGCGACGACGACGATCGCGACCGCGCGCCGGTCGAACGCGGCGCCGAGCAGGGCCGCCGCCAGCAGCGCGCCGACCGCGGCGGCGACGAGCGTCGGAGCCATACCGCCTCTGACGGTCGCACGAGAATAAGCGCTCCGGGGACGGAACCGCTTGCCTCCGGCAGATTAGGCGCCGCGTTCGTCCCGCACGGAGTCGTCGTTCGGGTCCGGCTCGACCGCGTCGGCCGGGACGAACTCGTCGGACCCGGGCGGCAGCGTCTCGTCGTCGGGTGCCGATTCCTCGACGGACGCTGATGTCTCGCTAGACGCTTCCTCGTCCGCGGTCGGCTCGCCGAGCAGCGCGGTCGCCATCTGCCGGCAGACGTACGCGACGAGGTTCGTGACGTGGAGCGCCACGAGCACGCTGACGACACCGATCGCGGTCGCGAGCAGCGCCTCGGGGAGCGTGTCGATCGCCCACGTCACCGGTTCCCCGTTGGACTCGCCGAAGGTGGCCACGTACGGGTACCGCAACGGGGCGAGTACCAGGGAGAGCCCGTTCACGAGCGCGACCAGCAGGAGGAACGCGAGGACGGTGACGAAGAACTTCAGCGAGAGGAAGCCGACGCCCCGCCACGTCGACGCCGCGTCGACGTACTTCCTGACGCCCGCGACCGCGCCGTCCGTGTCGTCGGGTACGTCGTCGTACCGGTCGAGATCTGTCCCCAACAGCCGGTTGGCGAGCCAGCGCTCGAAGCCGGCGGCGATCCGGGCGCCGATCAGCGTCGCCAGGAGTATGACGAGCCCGACGAGCACGACCGAGAGGACGAGTCCGAACGTGATCCCGAACGAAGACAGTGTCCAGTAGACGAACCCGAGCGGGATCGCGAGCAGGAGATACAACAGGTGTCTGTACGTTCGGCCGTCGACGAGGACGCCGACGACCGGGAGGGCGGAGGGTGAACGGAGGGAGACCATGCGCGGTCGACACGTTTCTCTCCGCCGACATAAATCGATCGCAATCGGCGGGTCGCGAGGGGGTCGAACGGACCGTCTCGACCCCGTTCCGCCGATCTACCCGACGAAGAAGTCGATCGCGTCGCCGGTCGACTGTCCCTTGTACAGCTCGGAGTAGCCGCAGTTCGCGCACGAGACCACGACGAAACGCCGGTTTTGTACGTCGAACAGCTTGGTGAGACCGGTGCCGCTGGTGGCGATCTCGTCCGTCTCCGTCTCCTCGCCGCCGCACTTCGGGCAGCCGTCGCGGTCGCCGGCGGCGAGCCCCGCGGACTCGGGGTCGACGCGGTCGTCGGCGGATCCGTCCCACTCGTCGGTCGGTTCGTCGCCGAAGACGGAGTACTCCGTCTCGTCGTCGTTCTCGGAGGGCATCGGTCCCACCTGCTCCCGCGACGACTAAACCTCTTGTGGCGGTCCGCGAGCTCCCGCGCGGCCCTACTCGTCGATCTCGTCGACCAGCTCGTCGGCGACACCGGTGTAACCGGCCGGGGTCAGCGCCTTCAGCTCCTCGCGAACGCCCGCGTCGACGTCGAGGTCGTCGAAGAGGTCGCGGAAGTCGTCGAGGGTGACGCGCTTCCCCCGCGTCAGGTCCTTCACGCGCTCGTAGGCGTCGGTGTCGCCCTCGCGGCGGAGGATCGTCTGGACGGCCTCGCCGATCACCTCCGGGGTGTCCGCCAGCTCCTCGCGCATGACGGTCTCGTTCGGGACGACCGTGTCGAGGCCGTCGCCCGCCTTCGAGTAGCCGATGAGGCAGTGCGCGAGGGCGGCGCCGACGTTGCGCTTGACCGTCGAGTCTGAGAGGTCGCGCTGGAGCCGCGAGGTCGTCACGTAGTCCGCGAGGAAGGTGAGATCGGCGTTCGCCTTCGAGAGGTTCCCCTCGCTGTTCTCGAAGTCGATCGGGTTCACCTTGTGCGGCATCGTCGAGGAGCCGGTCTCGCCCTCGACGGTCCGCTGGCCGAGGTAGCGGTCGGAGACGTACAGCCACGCGTCGAGGTCCAGATCGAGGAGGACGTTGTTGACGCCGCGGAGCGCGTCGAACAGCGCCGCCAGGTCGTCGCAGGGGTTCACCTGCGTCGCGAGCGGCGTGTGTTCCAGATCGAGCCCGCGAACGAACGACTCGGCGAAGGCGGGCCAGTCGACTTCGGGGTACGCCGCGTCGTGGGCGGCGTACGTGCCCGAGGCGCCCGCGAGCTTGCCCGAGAGGTCGCCGTTCGCGACGACGACCCGCCCGAGCGCGCGGCCGAGACGAGAGGCGTACACGGCCATCTCCTTGCCGAACGTCGTCGGCGTCGCGGGCTGACCGTGCGTGCGCGCCAGCATCGGCGTGTCGCGGTGCTCCCGCGCGAGGCCGGCGAGCGCGTCGCGGACCTCGCGGATCGCGGGCACGACGACCTCGCTCACGGCCGCCTTCACCAGCAGCCGGTGCGCGAGGTTGTTCACGTCCTCGCTCGTGAGGCCGAAGTGGATCCACGGGTACAGCGTCTCGCTGTCGGAAATCGGTCCCGATCCCTCCAGCCCGTCCAGCCGAAGCCGCAGGAAGTACTCGACCGCCTTCACGTCGTGGTTGGTTGCGCTGTACCCCTCAGCGCCCTCGACCTCCAGCGCCTTGATCAGGCGGGCGTCCTCGGCCGAAAAGTCCTCGTAAACCGCGCGGAGCGCCGCCTCAGCCTCCTCGTCGAGCGCGATCGGGGTCGCGTCGAGCGCGGCCAGTTCGATCAGGTACTCGACCTCGACGCGGGTCCGTGCGCGCATGAGCGCGGCCTCGCTCGCGTACGGGGACAGCGGCGCGGTCCGCGAGGCGTACCGACCGTCCAGCGGGGACACCGCCGCGAGGGGGTCCGAGCGCGACAGTCCCGCGATGGCGTCGTCGCCCGGCGCGTCGCCGCCAGTCGATTCGGAGTCGCCCGCCGGTTCGGAGTCGTCGGTCATGTCCGCGACTGCCGCCGGAGCCAGCAAAAGCGTGTCGATGGGGAGTCGCACGGACGTGGATCCGTTCTCGTTCTCTGTCGGCCTCTCGACCAAAATGTATCCGCGAACGTGAACACACTCCGGCGGCGGACCGCAATCGATATACGCGATCGGTCGGTCCCCTCGTGTATGAAGATCGCCGGACTCGCGAGCAACCGGGGACGGAACCTCAGACACATCGCCGACGCCGCGCCGGGCGGCGCGGAGCTGTCGGTCGTCCTGACGAACCGCGAGCAGGCGCCCGTGCTGGAGGCCGCCACGGAGCGGCGGGTGCCCACCGAGGTCGTCGAGCGCGAGGCGGGGGAGTCGCGCGCGTCGCACGAGCGCCGAATCCTGGACCGGCTGGCGGGGTACGACTTCGATCTGGTCTGTCTGGACGGGTACATGCGCGTCCTCACCGAGGAGTTCCTCGACGCGGCGCCCACCACGCTGAACGTCCACCCCTCCCTGCTGCCCGCGTTCCCGGGCACGGACGCCCACGAGCAGGTGCTCGACGCCGGCGTCCGGACCACCGGCTGCACGGTCCACGTCGTCACCGAGGAGGTCGACGCCGGCCCGATCGTGACACAGGAGCCGGTGCCGGTCTACGAGGGCGACGACGCCGACGCGCTGAAAGACCGGGTGCTTCGCGACGCCGAGTTCACGGCGTACCCGCGCGCGGTGCGGTGGTTCGCCGAGGACCGCGTGACGGTCGAGCGCGACGCCGACGGGGCGCCCGAGAACGTGACCGTCGAGGGCGACACCGGGGGCGACTTCCCCGAAAGACGGTTCGTCTCCGAGGAGCGCGCCGACACGCTGCGGTACGGCGAGAACCCGCATCAGGACGCCGCGCTCTACGTCGACGACGGCTGCGAGGAGGCGAGCGTCGTCGACGCGCCACAGCTGAACCCCGGCGCGAAGGGGATGGGGTACAACAACTACAACGACGCCGACGCCGCCCTCGACCTGGTCAAGGAGTTCGACGAGCCCGCCGCCGCCGTGATCAAACACACGAACCCGGCCGGCTGTGCGACCAGCGACACGCTCGCGGACGCGTACGACCGCGCGCTCCGCACCGACGCGAAGTCGGCGTTCGGCGGCATCGTCGCCCTGAACCGCGAGTGCGACGCCGACACCGCCGACGCCATCGTCGACTCGTTCAAGGAGGTCGTCGTCGCCCCGGGCTACACCGACAGCGCGCTCGACGTGCTCCGAGAGAAGAAGAACCTCCGCGTGCTCGACGTGGGGCCTCTCGGCGAGGGCGAGGAGCGGTTCTCCGAGCGGTTCACGGAGAAACCGATCGTCGGGGGACGGCTGGTCCAGGAGCGGGACCGCCAGTCACCGACCGCCGCCGAACTCGACGTGGTCACCGAGCGCGAGCCCACCGACGAGCAGCTCGAGACGATGACCTTCGCGTGGAAGACGCTCAAACACGTGAAGTCGAACGGGATCCTGTTCGCGACCGGCACCGAGACGGTCGGCGTCGGCATGGGACAGGTGTCGCGCGTCGACGCCGTCACGCTCGCGGCGATGAAGGCGGAGAAGGACGCGGACGGGAAATCGGCCGAGGGGGCGGTGATGGCCTCGGACGCGTTCTTCCCGTTCCCGGACGCGATCGAGGAGGCGGCCGAGGCCGGGATCGAGGCCGTGATCCAGCCCGGCGGCTCCGTCAACGACGAGGACGTGATCGCCGCGGCCGACGACCACGACATGGCGATGGCCTTCACCGGCTCGCGCTGCTTCCGGCACGACTGAGCCGGCGACCGCTCGGGACCCGGAACGGCCCGCCGAAGCCGTCGGATACATGGGCGTCGCCGCGCTCGTTGGCCCATGGCTGCCGACGACCGCAACGCCTTCGAAGTGTACCGCGACCGGGTCGATCGGCCCCTCCTGCGGCTGTTCCGCGAGTACGGTGCCCCCGAGGCGCACTGGCTCGTGATCGGGATGGCCGCGAACGTCGTCGCCCGGATCGCGGGGCTGGTCCCCCCGGTCGTGCTCGGCGTCGCCATCGACGCCGTGTTCACCGGTACCGGCCCGTACACCCTCCCGATCGTACCGGACGCGTGGCTCCCGACCGCCGAGCCCGCGCAGTTCCGGCTCTCCGTCGCGCTCATCGTCGGGTCGTTCCTCGTGACGGGGGTGTTCACGTACGTCTACGGCATCGCCGCGAACAACTTCGCCCACCGCGTGATGCACTCGGTCCGGACCGACTCCTTCGATCAGATGCAGCGGCTCGACATGACCTTCTTCGACGACAAACAGACCGGCGAGGTGATGAGCGTCCTCAACAACGACGCCTCGAACCTGGAGGTCTTCTTGGACAACGCGCTCCAGAACTCCGCGCGGCTCGGCGTGATGGTCGTCGGTATCGCGGGCGTCCTCCTCTACTACAACTACGAACTGGCGGTCGTCACCCTCTCGGCCATCCCGCTGATGATCCTCTTTACGCTGTGGTTCATGCGCGCGGTCGAGCCGCGGTACGTCGCCCAGCGCTCCGTCGTCGGCGACCTCAACACGGCCCTCGAAAACGCCCTCTCGGGCGTCGAGCTCGTGAAGACCTCCAACACCGAGGCCCACGAGAGCGACCGCGTCGAGACCGCCTCGAAGCAGTACTTCGAGCGCACGATGTCGATCCTCCGGCTCAACTTCGTCTACCGGCCGGGCATGGAGCTGTTCGCCGGCCTCGCGTTCGCCGCCACCTTCGCGGTCGGCGGCTACTGGCTCTCGGCCGGCCCGCCGGGCCCCTTCTCGACGACGCTCACGGTGGGGACGTTCGTCACGTTCGTCCTGTTGACCCAGCAGTTCGTCGCCCCGCTCGCGGAGGTGTCGAACATCATCGACCAGTACGAGAACGCGAAGGCCTCCTGCGAGCGCGTCTTCGGCCTCCGAGATATCCCGATCCGGATCACCGACGCCGACGACGCGACCGACCTCGGGGCAGACGGCTCCGTTTCGGGCGCGGTCGAGTACGACGACGTCTCGTTCGCCTACGCCGAGAACGCCCTCGTCGACCCCGAAGACGCCGACGAGGAAGTGATTCGGAACGTCTCATTCGAGGCCGCCCCCGGCGACACCGTCGCGCTCGTGGGGCCGACCGGCGCCGGGAAGTCCACCCTCCTCAAGCTCCTGCTTCGCCTGTACGACGTGACTGACGGCGCGGTCCGGGTCGACGGCCACGATGTGCGAGACCTCACCGTCGAGAGCCTCCGGTCGAACGTGGGGTACGTCGCGCAGGACACCACCCTGTTCGACGGCACCATCGCCGAGAACATCCGGTACGGTCGGTTCACGGGGAGCGGCGTCAGCGGAGCCGAGAGCGGCGACGCGGCCGGGAGCGGCGCGGCCGAGCGCGACGCGACCGGAAGCGGCGCGGCCGAGCGCGACGCGGTCCGCGAGCGCGTGATCGAGGCCGCGAAGGCGGCCGAGGCCCACGAGTTCATCGACTCGCTGCCGAACGGCTACGACACCCGGATCGGCGAGGAGGGGGTGAAGCTCTCCGGCGGCCAGCGCCAGCGCGTCGCCATCGCGCGGGTCGTCCTCCAGGACCCCGCGATCTTGATCCTCGACGAGGCGACCTCCGCGGTCGACACCGAGACGGAGATGCTCATCCAGCGCTCGCTCGACGAGCTCGCGGCCGACCGCACCACCTTCGTCATCGCGCACCGCCTCTCGACGGTGACCGACGCGGACCTGACGCTCGTGCTGGAGGACGGCGAGGTCGTCGAGCGCGGCACCCACGACGGGCTCCTCGACGCGGACGGCCTCTACGCGAAGCTCTGGGGCGTGCAGGCCGGCGAGATCGACGAGCTCCCCGACGAGTTCGTCGAGCGCGCCCGCGAGCGGCACGTCGACCGCGCGGTCGAGCGGGCGATAGCGGAGGGGACCGTCGAGAGCGAGACGCTCGACGACTGAGACGCGAAGGCGGAACGGACTGCGGCCGACGCCGACTCAGTCGTCGCTCGACGCCTGGCCCGTCGCGTCCGACTCGGCGCCGGGAACGGCGGCGGCGGGTTCCGGCGGCTCCTCGCGCACGTCGGCGCCCTTGCCCTCGGCGATGACCTCGGCGTAGGCGTCGGGGAAGACGCGCACGAAGTCGTCGAGCGCGGCCGTCCAGTCGTCGAGCAGCTCGGCCGCCCGGTCGCTGTTCGTGTAGGCGTGGTGGTTCTCGACGAGCCGGCGGAGCATGCGCTCGTCGGACTCGTCTAAGGTCTCCGAGACCGACACCATCCCGCGGTTCACGCGGTCGTCGAACCGGTCGTCGGGGTCGTACACGTACGCGACGCCGCCGGACATCCCGGCCGCGAAGTTCCGGCCGGTGTCGCCGAGCACGGCGACGACGCCGCCGGTCATGTACTCGCAGCCGTGGTCGCCCACGCCCTCGACGACCGCCCTCACGCCGGAGTTGCGGACGCCGAACCGCTCGCCGGCGACGCCGTTGACGTACACCTCGCCGCTCGTCGCGCCGTACAGCCCGACGTTGCCCGCGACGACGTTCTCGGCGGGGTCGTAGCCGGCCTCCTCGGGCGTGTCGATCACGATCCGGCCGCCGGAGAGCCCCTTGCCGAGGTAGTCGTTGGCGGCGCCGGACAGCTCCATGGTGATCCCGGACGCGAGGAACGCGCCGAAGCTCTGGCCCGCGTAGCCGTCGAACCGGCAGGTGACGGTGTCGTCCGGGAGCCCGTCGCCGCCGTGCTCGGAGACGACCCGGTTCGAGAGGGTCGCGCCGATCGCGCGGTCGACGTTCTCCACGTCGCGGGTGAGCGCGACGGGTGCGCCGTCCTCGATGGCCGGGCTCGCCTCCTCGATGAGGTCCCAGTCGAGCAGCTCGTCGATGCCGGAGTGCTCCTGCTCGCGGGTCTTCGTCCGGGCGTCGCCCGCGGGCTCGGCGATGACCGCCGACAGGTCGAGGTGTTTCGCCTTCTCGTGGTCGGTCTCGCGCTGGGAGAGGAGCTCGGGCCGGCCGATGAACTCCTCGACCTCGGTGTAGCCGAGCTCGGCCATGATCTCGCGGAGCTCCTGCGCGATGAACGTCATGTAGTTGATGACGTGGTCCGGCTGGCCGGGGAAGCGCTGGCGGAGGTCCTCGCGCTGGGTGGCGACGCCGACCGGGCAGGTGTTCTCGTGGCACTGCCGGGCCATCACGCAGCCCGAGGTGACGAGCGAGGCGGTGCCGAACACGTACTCCTCGGCGCCGAGCGCGGCGGCGACCGCCACGTCGCGGCCGGTCTTCAGGCCGCCGTCCGCGGTGACGCGGATGCGGTCCCGGAGGCCGGTCGCGCGGAGCATCTGGTTCGCCTCGGCGAGCCCGAGCTCCCACGGGAGCCCCGCGTTCTTGATCGACGTCTTCGGCGACGCGCCGGTCCCCCCGTCGTGGCCGGAGACGTGGACCACGTCGGCGTTCGCCTTCGCGACGCCGGCCGCGATGGTGCCGATCCCCGCCTCGGAGACCAGCTTCACGTTGATGTCGGCCTCGGGGCTCGCTGCCTTCAGGTCGAAGATCAGCTGTTTGAGGTCCTCGATCGAGTAGATGTCGTGTTGCGGCGGCGGCGAGATGAGTCCGACGCCCGGGGTGGAACACCGGACGTGCGCGATCATCTCGTTGACCTTCTTGCCGGGGAGGTGGCCGCCCTCGCCGGGCTTCGACCCCTGCGCCATCTTGATCTGGAGCTCGTCCGCGCTCGCGAGGTACTCGGAGGTGACGCCGAACCGACCCGAGGCGACCTGCTTGACGTTACACTCCTTCTCGGTGTCGAAGCGCTCCGGGGGCTCGCCGCCCTCGCCGGTGTTCGACTTCGCGCCCAGCCGGTTCATCGCGATCGCGTTGTTCTCGTGGGCCTCCGGCGAGATGCTCCCGAGGCTCATCGCGGCCGTCGAGAAGCGCTCCACGATCGACTCGACGGACTCGACCTCCTCGACCGGGACGGGGTCACGGTCGGACTCGAACTCGAGGAGGCCGCGCAGCGTCTGTAGCTCCTCGGACTGGTCGTTCACGAGCTCCGCGAACTCCCGGTACTGCTCGTAGTCGCCCCCGCGGACCGCCTGCTGGAGCGTCCCGACCGTCTGGGGGTTCCAGCCGTGTTTGATCCCCGACGACCGGTGCTCGTACTCGCCCGTGGTCTCCAGTTCGGGGTCGGCGCCGAAGGCCATCGCGTGGCGCGTCCGGAGGTCGTCTTCGATCTCGCCGATCCCGATCCCCTCGGTGCGGATCTCGGTGCCCTCGAAGTACTCGCCGACGAAGTCGGAGTCGAGCCCGACGGCCTCGAAGATCTGGGCGCCCTGATACGACTCCATCGTCGAGATCCCCATCTTCGCCATCGTCTTGAGGAGGCCGTCCTCCAGCGCGTGCCGGTAGGCGGCGAGCGCCTCGTCCTCGTCGGCGCCGTCGGGACCGGCGACTACGTCGGCGATGGAGGCGTACGCGAGGTACGGGTCGACCGCGTCGGCGCCGTACCCGACCAGCGTCGCGATGTGGTGGACCTCGTGCGGCTCGCCGGACTCGACGACGATCCCCGCGCGGTTCCGCAGTCCGTTCCGGACGAGGTGGTGATGGACCGCGCCGGTCGCGAGCAGGCTCGGCACCGCGAGCCGGTCCGGCCCGACCGCCCGGTCGGAGAGGATCACGGCGTCGGCGCCGTCCTCGATGGCGGTCGCGGACTCCTCGCGGATCCGAGTCACGGCGTCGACGAGCGAGTCGTCGCGGTCGTACGTCGCGTCGACGGTCACGGAGCTGAACGACGCCGCGTCCGGACCGTCGTCGTCTCCCGGCGTCCGTTCGCCCGGGCCCGGGAGCTCGCGCAGCGTGACCGTCTCCGCGTCGGTGAAGATCGGGGTCTCGGAAACGATCTGCTCGGCGTGTTCGGGGGTCTCGTCCAGCAGGTTCCGCTGATTCCCAATCCGGGTCTCCAGCGAGGTGACGAGCTCCTCGCGGATGTAGTCGATCGGCGGGTTCGACACCTGCGCGAACAGCTGCTTGAAGTAAGTGAACAGCGGGCGGTCGACGTCGGCGAGCACCGACAGCGGGGTGTCGTCGCCCATCGAGCCGACCGGGTCCTTCCCCTCCTTCGCCATCGGCTCGACGAGGTGGTTCAGGGCGTCGGTGGTGTAGCCGAACGCGGCCTGGTGGGCGCGCACGGTCGGCTCCGTCTCGTCGTCGTCTCCCTCGGCTTCGTCGTCATCCGACCCGATCCCCGCGGCGATCGCGTCCTCGTCGACGATGTCGTCGAGGTCGACCTGGCGCTCGCCGACCCACTCGCCGTACTTCTCGTCGGTGAGGCTCTCGAACACCTCGTCGTCGGGGACGATCCGCCCCTCCTCCGGGTCGGCGACGAAGATCTCGCCGGGCTGGAGCCGGCCGCGGCGCGTCACGTCCGCCGGCTCGGTGGGGAGCGCGCCGACCTCGCTGCCGACGATCAGCCGGTTGTCCTCGGTGACCTCGTACCGGCACGGGCGGAGCCCGTTGCGGTCTAAGACGCCGGCGACGCGGTCGCCGTCGAAGCCGATGACGAGGGCGGGGCCGTCCCACGGCTCCACGAGGGAGGCGTGGTAGTCGTAGAAGTCCGCGCGGGCCTGATCCATCAGGTCGTCGTCGCGGAACGCCTCCGGGATCAGCATCCGGAGGGTGTGCGGGAGGTCGCGGCCCGCCTGCAGGAGGAGCTCGACCGCGTTGTCGACGCTCGCGGTGTCGGACTGGTTCGGGTCGTCGATCACCGGCTTGATCGTGTCGAGCTCCGCGCCGAACGCCGGGTGATCGAGGTCGTTCTCGCGGGCGCGCATCCAGTTGACGTTCCCGCGGATCGTGTTGAACTCGCCGTTGTGGACGACGTTGCGGTACGGGTGCGCGAGGTGCCACGCGCCCAGCGTGTTCGTTGAGAAGCGCGCGTGGACTAAGGCGACGTGGCTCGCGAAGCGCTCGTCGGTCAGGTCGGTGTAGTAGCCGTCGAGCTGCGAGCCCTTCAGGAGGCCCTTATACACGACGCGCTGGCGGTCGAGCGAGCAGACGTAGAACCGCCCCGCCCCGTCGACCTCGGACACCGCGTTCTCGATCTCGCGGCGCGCGGCGTACAGCGCGCGGTCGAAGCCGAGGATCTCCGGGTCGGCGTCGTCGGGACGCGTCTCCTCGCTGGTGAACCGCTCGGCGAGCCCGGCCCCCTCGACCGGCGCGGCGAACAGCTGGGCGACCTCCGGCTCGGAGTCGAGCGCGGTCGCGCCCAGGTCCGCGTTGTCCGTCGGGACGGAGCGCCACTCTAAGACCTCCAGCCCGTACACCGAGAACACCTCCGCGATGACGTCGTGGATCTCGGCCTGGACGCTCGGTTCGGTCGGCATGAACACGGACCCGACCGCGTACTCCTCGGGGAGGTCGGCGTCGACGACCTCGCGGAAGAAGTCGTCCGGGCGCGCGACCATGATGCCGGCCCCGTCACCCGTGTCTTCCTCTGCGCCCGTCGTCCCGCGGTGCTCGAGGTTCTCCAGCAGCTCGACGGCGTCCGTGACCGTCTCGTGGCTCGGATCGCCGTCGAGGTCGACGATCCCGCCGATTCCGCAGTTCGAACGCTCGTCCGTTACCTCCGCAAGCCCCCCACCGTGGCCCGAGAGATCCCGCTCCGATACCCCCCGGGTGTTACTACGTGGCTCGGTCATGGTACACACTCGTGATCCGTCACTTAAAGGTATGACCCTGATAGGGGTAGGATCCATCGTACACACATTAGGGAATATAAGGTAATTATTCATCAGGGGTGTGTTCTAATGACGTAACTACTGTTCGATCAGAAGATACCCACTGGTGAGTAAATAACGCGGTTGTAATTTAGGATATCCGAGACGGAACGGGTCGAATTCGGAGCGTAATTTGGCAATCGTCAAGCCGCTACTCTAACGAGGATCGAGAGAGACCGCGGCGGGTGGCGTCGGAACCCGAAGCGAGGGGGAGGGATCGGAACTCGAAGCGAAGCGGGCGGGGACATCCGCGCGCGAGCGAGTACTTAGCCGACGCGATCGAAGTAGACGACGCGACCGAAGCCGGTGCGGGAACACGTCTCGGGAATACGTATTGGTCCGGCCGAGCGGGCGATTCCGAACCGCGATTCGCATCTCCGAACCGCAATCACTCGCTCAGCGGGGTGAACGTCCCGTTGATGTCCCACTCGTGGATGCAGTAGACGTTCCCGGGTTCGTCGTCGATCTGCCAGCCGTCGGCGTCGTCGTCCCACCGTTCCTTGCGGCCGCACAGCTCGCACTCGCGCTCCCGTGGCGGGGTGATGGTGACGCTCATACCGTCAATTAACGCGGGGCCAGCAAAAGGATACCGCCGTCGCCGCGGTGCGACTCCGATCGACCGCGGATCAGCGTTCCCGTCGCCACCGAGCCATCGCCAGAACAGCCACCGCGACGGCCGTCAGCGAGTGTAGCAGGCCGAACCCGGGGACGTCTTCCGCGGTCGTTCGGATCGGCGCGTTCTCGTAGGTCGGCGTCGCTCGCTCCGCGTCGCCCGCCCGTGTCCCGTCCGCCTCATCGCCCGCCTCACCGCTCGCGGGCGATCCCCCGTCGTTTCGGGCGCCCGTCTCGTCGTCCGACCACGCGTCGGGCTCGGTCGCTCCCGCTCTCTCGGGGCCTCCGGTGTCCCCGACCGGAGTTCGCCCAGACACGGCGATCGGAGCGCCCGGATGCGGCGTCCGGCGCTCGGCGCTCGGACGGAACCCGACCCCGCCCCCAACCCCGGCGGCGGGATCGATCCGGTCGCCGCCCCCGCCGGGTCTCCCGGCCTCGCCCGCGTCCGGTCCGCCCGGTCCTCGGTCCCCGGCGGGCCCGGTCGGAGCCGTGCCTCCCGCCGACCCTCCGGCGCCGCCCGTTCCTCCGCTTCCGCCGGCTCCGGTCCCGCCGTCCGCGGGGTCACCGGGGGCGATCCGCTCGCGGTCGTCGCCCGCCGGACCGCCCGGGCTTCGCCCGTCGAACGTCACTGTCGAGGTCGCCCGGTGACCGTCCGGCGGGTCTGACGCGGCCTCGCGGAGGCGGTCGTCCGTGACGCGGAACTCAGCCGTGAACTCCTCGCCCGGCTCCGGTTCGCCGTCGGTGGGGAGCGCGTCCTTTCCGTCGGCGACCACGTAGAGCCCCGACTCGTCGACGTGCACTGCCGAGTCACGCGGGAGTCCGGCCGTCGAGTCGCTCGCGGTCGCCGCCTCGTCACTCGCGGTCGATCGGACGCCGAACTCGAGCCCGTCGAGTCGGCCGAGGTCGTCGCCCGTCTCGAGCCCGGCGCTCCGCGCCGCGGTCAGTCCGGTCAGGCCGGAGGCGTTCGCCGCGTAGACGACGGTGTCGTTCGCGGCGACGCTCTGCGATCGCGAGAGGGTATCACCCTCGATGGCGTCCCGTACCGCCGTCGCGTTGGCGAGATCCGAGCGGTCCGCTTCCGTCCCCGTGTAGGTGGTGAGCCCGTTCGTCGAGCGCCGCTTGACCGTCACCGTCGCGTTATCGCTCGTCGCGGCGATACCGTGTTCCGACCGGACCGAAAGCTCGTAGGTGCCCGGCGGGAGCGTCCCGTTTTCCCCCGGTGCGGTGACGGATTCGATCGACGACCCCGAACCGGCCACAGAGAAGCTCTCGTTCAGCGACCCGTTCGACGCCGCGTACGTGTTGAAGTTGAGCGTTGTCTCTCCCTCTGTCGGTGTCGCGAGTTCGATGGTGGCTATCGTAGTGTTAGTGTTCGTCTCTTCGATGTGAACAAAAGAGGAATTGTACGTAGATCCAATTTTAACAGGAGCAGTTTGTCCTGAAAAAACAGGCTCATTTGATGTGGGAACACTCGACACGAGTTCTTTGTCTTTTAGAACAGATACTGACACATTCCTCCGTTCATTAGTATTTATATTAGTAAACTCTATACTGTATTCTCCCTCTTCTGAAACGTCAATACTTCTGTTAGTCGGCTTTGAACTCTCAAGGACAAATTGCTCTCTTTTTGACTCTGGATCCCGCTGTATTTTAGCAGCGATGTGTCTGGATGACTGAGCAGATCCAAACTGTGTTTGTATGTTGTTTTTAACAGATGTAGTGGGAACCTTTGGTGATAATGATGTATTCTTAATGGAAATTTGTGTTTGGTTGATATTTGATTCTGATTGAATAATGTACTCACCTTCCGAAATCATAGATGTGTTAACAATTCTAAGGTTTTTATATTCGTATATGGGATCTTGGTGCACAGTTTGATTTTTTGAAACCGATGATATTGTTGCAGATGTACTTGAATTCAGTCCAACATATGAGCCCTGTATTGCAGAAATTTTTGTCTTATTTTCAATAAGGTGGGTAATCCGGCGAGGTTTGAATTTTGCTTTAGAATATGTACTATTGTATGATTTTGATTCAATATTATTAATCGAAACTTCCTTTATATATGGGGGTCTTTGACTGTGCTCTGTCGTATTTAATAACAGATCAATCTGGTTTTTGTTGATCCTGTACTGACCCTTATCTTCACCAATTTCGACAGTTAATTCTGGCTGATCAAAAAATTTCACAGAGATGTTTCCTTCTTTTGAACTTATATTTGTATTAACTGGTATTGATAGAGTTGAGTACGAATTGTCTTGTTCCAAATAATGTGTTGGCTTTTGAACCACTTCTATTTTAACTGGAAATTGAGCGGAGTTTCTATCTACTGCGTATATGATGTCTATCTTTGGTTCTGTTTTTCCGGGGTGAATTGTTGCTGCAAGCTCAGTTTCACCACTTATATTGTTAGTATCTATTTTGATCTCTTTCTGATTACCTTGTGCAGTTCCAATTTTTTGAACCAATTCTCCTTCTTCAGAACTTTTCCAGATGATAATATGGTCTGTTTTATTTACCAGATCTACCGATCCAAGAGATATCGTATTATTTTCATGATTGTAGGTCTTGTTCTGGAATGAAACCCTGCTAGACGAAACTATGGTGAAATCTACGTATCTCTCACCACCTTCATCTTCTATAAGATATTCAATATTTCTATCAGAAATAGAAAGATCTCTATGATATTTACTTATATTTCTTGTAGTTATATTTGAAATTTTTATATCAAATCCAGACCCATCTGGTACTGATTCATCAACAATAATGGTTGCATTATCCTTATTTGGATGTTTGATATACACATCTGAATTAGTTACATCCTCCCGATCTGAAACTGTGTATGACGAGTTCGCCTTATCAAGCTCAGCTCCTGCATTTACAAGATCTCCTACTCGTATTTTGATGTCGCCATTCACCCCTCGTGTCTGAATATCATATATCGTTTGATTTTCATTTTCTCCTATGTTGATATTATCTGCCCCACCAATACTCCAAACTGTTCCATTTACAGACACTACCCCAATCCCGACCCCAATAACGGAGAACACACACAACGAGAGCGCGAGGGTACAGATCACCACACACCGAATTGTTGATCTCCGAGCCATTATCGTGTCCGCGCTGGCGAGCGCTACGGCTATCGGACTCCCAGACCGCAGGTCGAGACGACGCGAGTCCGGACCGCACTCTCGCAACGCGAGGTGTTCGCATTCGGGTCGATCACTTATAAATGGGTTGCGGACTCCGAAGCTTCCGTCCGCGGAAATGTTTTGGACGAAAGGAGCGACATCGTGCGGTTATGGCCGCTGGTCTCGGCGCGGATCACGGTCTCAGCGAGCGAGATCTGGCTTAAAACGGAGTCCGCAGAACCCGGCTAGTGTTCGACCTGTTCCATCAGGGAGAAGAGCGACTCGGAGGCGTCGACGGCGGTGGGATGGACGCCGACGAGCGCGATCACGTCCTCCTCGTGTTGGACCGTTCCGACGTACAGGTACACCGGAACGTCTTCGACCTCACCGCTCTGGCCGTCGCCGGCGTCGACCTCCGCGTCGACGGTCGTTTCGAGGATCGAGATCTCCACCTCCTCACCGAGGATGGTTCGGGTCTCGGACCCGCGGTCCTCGATGTCGCTCGCTTCAATGTCGGTGCCGTCGCCGCCGATCCCCTGCTGGTCGACCTGCTCTAACAGCCGTCGGATCAGCTCCGTGTCGTCCGCGCGGACGAGCGGGTTGACCGACTGCCCGCCGACCGACGCGTCCGGCGTGCTCGCCACGAACAGCGCCGATCCGTTGTCGGCGTTCTCGTACCCGGCGGCCCAGGTCGTCGCGGACACCTGCGCGTTCACGCCGGCAACGTCGAACTCCTGTTCGAGGGTGAACGACTCCGGGTCCTCTCCCTCGTATCCTGCTTCGGACGCCGCCGAGGACGGAACGCTGGCCGGTTCCGCGTCGAACTCGTAGCTGCCGTTCTCGCCGCCGGCGCCGGCGCACCCGGCGACCGCGACGGACCCCGATGCGGCGATCGCCGCGAGCAGTCCGCGTCTGTGCATACCGATAGGTACGCCCGCTGGAACGGTTAAGCGTATCGCCGTGGACACGGCGATCTGATAATCTCGCGATACGGGGCCGTTCTGCCGGCGCTAGCGGCTTCGGAAGCCGGTCGATCTCGGGGGCGTCGCGTCGCGGTCGGGCGGGGGAGTCGAAGGCACAAAGTTCACGGTGTGTCGCGCGCGAGGTGAGCCAAATGGAACGCCGAGGACAAATCGGACTGGTGGAAGCGCTCCTCCTTGACGTCGTCCGTCTCCACGAGACGTGGATGGAGGTCGTCTTCCCCAGGCAGCTCGATCCGAGCGCGGTGTTGGGGAAGTGGAAGCCGGAGACCACCGTCCAGACGGTCGGGTACTACCTCTGGGCGGTCCTCGGAGCCCCGCTCGTGGCGGTGGCGTACCCCCTCCTGCTCGTCGGGTTCGCCACCCGGTACTACGCGGCGAAGCTCGACTCGGCGGTCACGCGGTTCGGCGTGCTCGGCGCGGTGATCGTCGCCACGGTCGTCTGGGGGTCGCTCACCCTCCTCGCGCACTTCCAACTGCCGACGGAGGTGATGCTCGGGATCGGCGGCGCCAGCGTCGTCGCCGTCGTCGCCGCCGGGCTCGCCGCCGGATTCTCGAAGCTCGGCGGTCGGTTCGTCAGCGTCGTCCTCGCGTACCCGTTCGCGATGACGGCGATCTTCCTGCCGCCGGTCGTCGCCGCGCTGCTGACGCCCTCGATCTCGAACGTGGTCCTCGACCCGAGCTACGAGCTCGCGCGCTGGATCCTCGACACGTTCCTCGCCGTCGGCGGGATCAACGAGACGCTCCGCGGCGCCTTCGACCTGGAGACGTTCGGGCAGCAGTGGGGCGTCACGGGCCTCGGCTACGTGCTGATGTGGATCGGCATCTCTGTCCCGCTCGGCTGGTTCCTCGGCCTGCTCGTCGCGCTGGCGAACCTGATCCGTCCGCAGCCGGACGGCTGACGCGCTGACCGTCTCCTGTCGCCGTCACTCCTCCCGCGTCCGCCGACCCTTCCTCCCGCGTCCGCCGTCACTCCTCCCGGTCGAACCGCTCGCTCGCGGCCTCGAACGCGGACTCAGACTGCTCCTTGCTCCGCCGGCTCTCCCGCGCCGCGACCGCCTCGGGATCGGGACTGGCGTCGTCGTCGATCCGGGCGAACGACTTGTGGACCTTCGTGTGACACCAGCGACACAGCGCGACGGTGATCTCGTGAGGGCCGGCGCCGTCGGTGTCGGGTGAGGGAGATTCGGCGTCGTCGGTGTCGAGCGAGGAGGACTCGGCGTCGCCGTACGAGAGGTGATGTTCCTCCACCAGCGGCCGGGCGTCGTCGTGAGCCAGTCTGACCTCCGACAGCCCGCACCGGTAGCACTCTCTCCCGTCGGTCGTCGACCGGTAGTGCGGGCACGCCCGCCACTTGCCGTCGGCGCCGACGTGGCAGGCGTAGCCGTCTCGGCGTCGGTCGGCGGCGAACTCCGGATCGTCACCGGCCCGCGTCAGCGCGAAGCGACAGCGACCGTCGTCGGTGAGGTGGTCGCAGACGCCGGCGACCGCGTACGGGTCGTCGACGCCGACCGGCGTTCCGTCCGGCGTGCGTTCCATGATCGGCGCCCTCAGACGAGGCTCGCGCCGTCGAGGTCGGTCCGGCCGTAGTCAACGTCGAGCAGGCGCAGGATGGTCGGGGCGACGTCGAGCAGGTCCGCGTCCTCGACCTTCGCGTCCGGGTGATCGACGAACAGGGCGGCATCCTCGAAGGTGTGCATCCCGGTCCGGGGGCCGTCCGGATCGAACACCGCGTCGTGCGGGCGGAACCCGGACTTGAGGTCGAACCCCTCGTTCGGGATCACCACGAGGTCGGGCGCGATGGCGTCGTGGTCGCCGCGGAACACCGTCTCGCGCTCGACGACGCGCTTCGCGACCGGGTTCCCGTCCGGTCCCTCCCACGCCTCGAGGTCGGCTCGGAGCTCCTCGCGGACCGCCTCGTACTCCGACTCGGGGACGACGCCGTCGGGCTCGCGGCCCTCCACGTTGAGGTAGAAGCGACCGGGAACGAGCGAGTACGCGCGGGCGCCGTCGGCGATGTCCGACAGCGAGCCGTGGTCGTCGCCGTCCTCGTACGAGAGCCACCCCTCGCGTTCGAGCCACTCGTTGCAGTACACGTCGTACCGGAGCCGCTCGAACCCGTGGGTGGAGCCGACGACGAGCCGCACGTCGTTCGGGAGCGCCGTCCGGATCGCGCCGATGTGTTCGTCGAGGGCGGCGTAGAACTCCAGTACCTCCTCGCGGTACCGGCCTCCCTCCGCGTAGTCGCCCCACAGGAAGTGGTTGATCCGGTCCGGGGTGGAGAACACGCCGAGGAACAGGTCCCAGTCGTCCTTCTCGACGTAGCGGGAGAACGCCGCCGCGCGGGCGTCGAGGGTCTCGCGGGCCTGTTCGATGAACTCCGTCTTGTCCTCGCGGTGGCCGAGCTTCGCGTTGACGGACAGCCTGTAGTCGCTCTCGGTGAGGTACTCCCGGAGCTCCTCCGGGTGTGACGCCTTGTCGACGTCGGGAGAGAGGTAACCCGAGACCATGCGCTGGACCGTCCGCTGGGGCGGGAACGTGACGGGGACGTTCATCACGGTCGCGTCGAGGCCGGCGTCGGTCGCGCGGTCCCAGACCCGCGTCGCCTGCACGTCTCGACCCATGGGGACGTAGGTGTCATACGAGCCGACCTCGCGGTCTTGAAAGCCGTACACCCCGGTCTCGCCGGGGTTCACGCCGCTCGTGAGCACCGGCCAGCACGCGCTCGATTCCGGCGGCACGGCGCTGTCGATCGGTCCCCCGTCGCCCTCGTCGGCGATCGCCGACAGCGTCGGAAACGCGTCCGGGTTGTCGGCGACGAGGCGGTGGGGGAGCCCGTCGATCCCGATGAACGCCACGCGGGGCGTGTCGTTCCCTCGCAGCCGGTCGAAGAGGCCCATAGGGGTACATCCGCCGTGGAGGGCAAAAGGGTTCACATCGCTCTCCGGCCGCGCCGCGTCCGGACGCCGCGCCCCCTCTCGGGACCCTTTTGAGGGCGGCCCGTCACGGTGGCGCATGGAGACGCGACGCACGCTTCTCGTCGACGCGTTCGCGGACGAGCCGCTGGCCGGGAACGTCGCCGGCGTCGTGCCGGACGCCGCGGGACTGAGCGACGACCAGATGGGCCGGATCGCCGCGGAGATCGGCGCCTCCGAGACCGCGTTCCTGTCCGACGCCGAGGGTGCTGACGACCGGCTCCGATACTTCACGCCCTCGACCGAGGTCGACCTCTGTGGCCACGCCACGATCGCGACGTACAGCGCCCTGTTCGCCGAGGGCGCGATCGACGCCGGCGACCGGACCCTCCGGACGAACGTCGGCGACCTCGAGGTCACGGTCGACGACGACGGGACCGTCTGGATGCGGCAGAACCCGCCGACGGTGGACGTGGTAGATCCCGACGGCGACGGGGGAGCCGACCTCGACGCCGACCGCCTCGGCGACGCGCTCGGGATCGACCCGGCCGCCCTGCGCGACGTGGGCGCCGATCTCCCGGTCGCGGTCGCCTCCACGGGCCTCCCGTGGCTCGTCGTCCCCGTGAACTTCCTCGAACGCCTCGGCGAGGCCGAGCCCGACGCGGCCGCGATCGAGGCGATCTCCGAGGCGTACGACGCGGCCGGCGTGTACGCGTTCACGTTCGACGCGCTCGACGCCGACTCGACGCTCCACGGGCGGGCGTTCGCCCCGGCGGTCGGCGTGCCCGAGGACCCCGTCACCGGGACCGCGAGCGGCGCGGTCGGCGCCTACCTCCGCGAGGTCGGCGCGTTCGACGGCGACTTCCCCGACGAGCTGCGCTTCGAGCAGGGCCACTTCGTCGACCGGCCCGGCCACGTGCGCGTCCGGGTCGACGGCGATTCGGTTCGCGTCGGCGGGAAGGCGGTCGTCTCTATGGACGGCGAGCTGCGTGTGCCGGCGGACGACGACGACGAGATCATCGAGGCGTAGCGCTTGCAT
Organism: Halorubrum salipaludis; assembly: GCF_002286985.1. Classification (GTDB taxonomy): domain Archaea; phylum Halobacteriota; class Halobacteria; order Halobacteriales; family Haloferacaceae; genus Halorubrum; species Halorubrum salipaludis. Next base: position 288,641 of record NZ_NSKC01000003.1, read on the forward strand.
CGGCGGACCGTGGGCGATGCGGCTCGCTTTCCGGGGACGGCGTTTCCGCGGGCCGAACTCTTAGGAGTCCGCGAGCCGTATCGTGGCCATGGAGTTCGACCTTCCACGTGCGGCCGGCATCGTCGCGCTCGTCATCGCCCTCGGGACCGCCGGGGTCGCCTTCGGCTCGCCGATGGCGCTTTCGACGACGCTGATGATGGTCCTCCCCTCGATGGTCGTCTTCGGCGCCATCGCGTTCGTCGTCGGGATGAAACACGGCGAGTTCCGCGCGACGCACGCCTGAGTCGCAGGCGTCCCGCTCCTCGTCGCGCCCGCTCCCCGACGCGTCCCGTTTCTCGACGCGTCCCGCTCCCCGCATCAGCGGCGCTCCGGAACCACGACGCTTTTTAAAATGCCGACGACAACCCGGACCCGTGCTACTCGGGTCGCCGCTCACGGAACTCCTGTTGCTCGCCGGCGGCGCCGCCCTCCTGTACGCCGGCGCCGAGCTGCTCGTCAAGGGCGCCGGCGACCTCGCGCTCGCGGTCGGGCTGAAGGCGTCGACGGTCGGCGTCACCGTCGTCGCGTTCGCGACCACCGCCCCGGAGCTGTTCGTCTCCCTGCTGGGCGCGATCACGGTGTCGACCGACACCGGACTGGGCGCGATCGTCGGCTCCAACATCGCCAACATCGGGCTCGTGCTGGGCGTCTCCGCGCTGATCCGCCCGCTCGACATCTCGCGGACGGTGTTCGAGCGCCACGTCCCGTTCATGGTGCTCGCCGCGCTGCTCCTCGTCGGGCTCGGCTGGGACGGTCGGATCGGCGCGGTCGACGGCGTCCTCTTGCTCGTCGCCCTCGTCGCGTTCACCGCGGTCGTCCTGCGGCGGGTCCAGCAGACGCAGTCCGGGATCTCCGACGCCGAACGCGCGGAGATGCCCGACGCGCGAGCCCGCGACGCGGCCGCGGTCCTCGGCGGGCTCGTCGCCCTCGTGCTCGGGTCGCGCTGGCTCGTTGAGGGCGGCCAGTCGCTGCTGTCGGCCGCGGGCTTCTCCGACATCTTCATCGGGCTCACGGTGCTGGCGCTGGGGACCTCGCTGCCGGAGCTGGCCGCCAGCGTCGTCGCCGCGGTCCGCGGCGAGGCCGAGTTCAGCGTGGGCAACGTCGTGGGGTCGAACATCTACAACATCCTCGCGGTCATCGGCGTCGTCGCCGTCATCACCCCGATCAGCGTGAGCCCCGGCGTGCGCGGCTTCGAGTTCCCTGCGCTGCTCGCGTTCACCGCGCTGCTTGTCGGCCTGATGTACCGCGGCGAGCGCATCTCGCGGGTCGACGGCGGCGTCCTCGTCGCCGGCTACGTCGCGTTCATCTACCTGCTGCTGCCGTGAGATCGGCGAATACGTCGGGTAGACGGCGATCGAAGACAACTGTCATTTATAAATGCGAGATGGACCATCGGCGGTGGCGCGCGCCGGTGAGCGCCCGTTCGGGCGCGAACCCCGACGTGCGAGGGAGTCGGTGGTCCGGAGCGGAGCGAAGGACCACCGACGAGGCTGGGGAGGTGTGAGGCTGCGGTTGCGGTGTGGGGCGGGACTCAAAGGGGCGGCCGGGGCTTTGGAGGCGTTCACCACCGAACCAGCATCGCCCACTTATAAGCGATCGACCGGACAGACAGGCGAAACCGCCGCTGCTCCGTCGACCTCGTATCGACGCCTATTCGGTCGCCCGACCCCGACCGCGATCCGTGATAGCGATCGTCGTCAGCCGGGCCGACAGCGCCTCGGAACACATCGGCGAGCAGCTGCTCGATGTCGGCGACTGGGACCTCCGCGAGGACCCGAGCCGCCCCGACGCCGACGGGGGCGGGACGTACTACCGGACCGACGGGTTCGAGCTGCGGGAGTTCGACGAGCTCCACATCGAGCTGGAGGACCCGGTCGCCGCCTTCGACTGCGACCCCGAGTTCCTCGCGTTCGTCTCCCGGCACTCCGGCGAGACGGGGGAACTGCTGACCGCCCACGTCACCGGGAACTTCGGCCCCGCGCCGTACGGCGGCGAGCCGGAGACGCTGGCGCGAGCCGCGCCGGGCGCCGAAAAGCGCGTCGTCGAGGCGCTCGCCGCGTACGCCCCCGAGGGGTACGAGGTGGGGATCGAGTGCACGCACCACGGCCCGACCGCGACCGCCGTCCCGTCGCTGTTCGTCGAACTCGGCTCGGACGAGCCCCAGTGGACCGACTCGGAGGCGGCCCGGGCGGTCGCGCGGGCGGTGCTCGACCTCCGGGGGACCGGCGCGGACCTGATCGACGAGGGGGGCGAAGCCGGCGATACCCGCCCCCGCCACGTCGTCGGCTTCGGCGGCGGCCACTACGCCCCGCGGTTCACCCGGATCGTCCGCGAGACCGAGTGGGCCGTGGGTCATATCGGCGCCGACTGGGCGCTCGGGGAGATGGGCGCGCCCGACGCGAACTCGGACGTGATCGAACAGGCGTTCGCGCGGAGCCGCGCGGACTTGGCCGTGATCGAGGGCGACAGGCCCGACCTCGCGGCGACGGTCGAGGAGCTCGGCCACCGCGTCGTGAGCGAGACGTGGGTGCGCGAGGTCGGCGATCGGCCCCTGCCGCTGGTCGAGCGGCTGGAAGGGGAGATCGCGACGGTCGACGAGGGGCTCCGATTCGGCGAGGTCGCCCCCGCGTCCCCCGACACGATCCGCGTCCGACCGCTGCCGGGCGAACTGCTCTCGCGGGCGCAGGGCGTGGACGCGGACGCGGCCCGCGCGGCCGTGGAAGCGAACGCCGTCGCCTTCGACACCGAGCAGGCCGGGACGCGGGCGACGGGGCGGGCCGCCTTCGCCGCCGGCGGGGGGTCGCCCGGGTACGACGACCTCGTCGCGGAGCTGGCGGCGGTGTTGGAGCGCGGCTACGACGCAGTCGAGGTCGCCGACGGCGCCGTGATCGCCCGCGAGACCGCGTTCGATCCGGGGCTCGCCGCCGAGCGCGGCGTCCCGGAGGGCCCGGCGTTCGGGCGCCTCGCGAACGGCGAGTCGGTCGACGTCGACGGCGAGACGGTCGCGCCAGAAGACGTGTCGCGGGCGCGGAGAGAGCGGTTCCCGATCGAGTGACGATTCGGAGGGAGGGGCCTCGCGGATCGGCGGCCCCGTCATTCGTTTTCGAACAGTGATACGCGGGTTTCGTCGGCTCTGGAGTCCGTCTCCGGCCGTCTGACTCGCGTCAGACGATCGGGCAAAAATAAATACGTCCGGGTCGCAACCACACCATATAATGGACTCTATCGTAGAGGACGCCATCGACGAAGCCGAGGAATCCCCGGCGGACGACGCCGGGGAGGCCGGCGCCGGCGCGAACGACGCGGCCGCCGGTGCGCCGCCACAGACCGGAACGATGACCGACGAGGAGCTGCAGGACGTCCTCCAGGACCTCCAGACCAACATCACGGTCGTCGGCTGCGGGGGCGCCGGCGGCAACACGGTCAACCGGATGACCGAGGAGGGGATCCACGGGGCGAAGCTGGTCGCCGCCAACACCGACGTCCAGCACCTCGTCAACATCGAGGCCGACACGAAGATCCTCATGGGCCAGCAGAAGACGCAGGGCCGCGGCGCCGGTTCCCTCCCACAGGTCGGCGAGGAGGCCGCCATCGAGTCCCAAGAGGAGATCCAGGACGCCATCGACGGTTCCGACATGGTGTTCGTCACCGCCGGGCTCGGCGGCGGCACGGGGACCGGGTCGGCGCCGGTCGTCGCGAAGGCCGCCCGCGAGTCGGGCGCGCTCACCATCGCCATCGTCACGACCCCCTTCACGGCCGAGGGCGAGGTCCGGCGGACGAACGCCGAGGCGGGCTTAGAGCGGCTCCGCGACGTTTCCGACACGGTCATCGTCGTCCCCAACGACCGCCTGCTCGACGCGGTCGGGAAGCTCCCCGTCCGGCAGGCGTTCAAGGTGTCCGACGAGGTGCTGATGCGCTCGGTGAAGGGGATCACGGAGCTCATCACGATGCCCGGCCTGGTCAACCTCGACTTCGCCGACGTCCGCACCGTCATGGAGAAGGGCGGCGTCGCGATGATCGGCCTCGGCGAGTCCGACTCCGACTCGAAGGCGCAGGACTCGGTGAAGTCCGCGCTGCGCTCTCCACTGCTCGACGTCGACATCTCCGGCGCCAACTCCGCGCTGGTGAACGTCACCGGCGGCACCGACATGTCCATCGAGGAGGCCGAGGGCGTCGTCGAGGAGATCTACGACCGGATCGACCCCGACGCCCGGATCATCTGGGGGACCTCCGTCGACGAGGAGCTCGAAGGCGAGATGCGGACTATGATCGTCGTGACCGGGGTCGAGTCGCCGCAGATCTACGGCCGTAACGGGGAGGCGCCCGAAGGGAGCTCCCCCGAGATGGAAGACATCGACTACGTGGAGTAACGCGTCCGGCGCGAACGCCGACCGTTTCTGTCCGTCTCTCGTCGCTTCCGGTTGTTCTCGTTCGTTTCCGTCCATTCGGCCGCTCTCGGCTGTCCCCGCCTCGCATCAAAAGGTAAAAACCGGATCGACTCGAACTCTCTCGCAACATGGACGTTCCGTACGACCTCAACAGCTACATTCGGGTGCTGAAACTGGCGAGCACGCCGAGCACCGACGAGTTCCTCCAGGTGTCGAAGATCGCTGGCGCCGGAATCTTACTCATCGGCTTCATCGGCTTCCTGATGTTCGCGATCATGAGCCTCCTGCCGGGGGTCGGCGCGTAATGCCGATCTTCTCGGTCAAGACCACCGCGAGCCAGGAGCGTACCGTCGCCGACATGCTCGCGGAGAAGGAGATGCCGGAGATTCAGGCCGTCATCGCCCCCGACCAGCTGACGAGCTACGTGATGGTCGAGGCCACCGACGGGAGCGTGTTCGCCCGGATCCTCGACGAGATCCCGCACGCCCGCGGCGTGATTCAGGGGTCGGAGGGGCCGGCGGAGAGCCCCTTCTCCGAGGTCGAGCACTTCCTCTCGCCGACACCCGACGTGGAGGGGATCGCCGAGGGCGACATCGTCGAGCTGATCGCCGGCCCGTTCAAGGGCGAGAAGGCCCGCGTCCAGCGCATCGACGAGGGCAAAGACCAGGTGACCGTCGAGCTGTACGAGGCGACCGTTCCGATCCCGGTGACGGTCCGCGGCGACCAGATCCGCGTGCTCGACTCGGACGAGCGGTAAGCGACCGATAGCGGTCCGTTTTCGGAAACGCGTTTCCCCGCGCGGAGCGTCGCTTCGAGAATTCGCCGTCGGTGGGGTTCGCGGCCGCGGTCGGTCGTGCGATCCGATCGTCGGTAACGACAAGGGCTTTATCCGCCGACGACTGACGGTCGGGCATGTTCGGTTCCGGCGTACCGGCGGCGCTGAGCCTGTTGCCGGACACGTTCACGTTCGCCTGGCTCGTCGCGATCCTCTTCGCCGTCGCGTGGCTGCTCGACAGCCGCGGGCTGGCGGCGGGCCGGTCGCTCGCGGCCGGGACGTGGGCGCTGTTCGGGCTCTTCTGGCTGACGACGGTGCCGTACTTCGCGTTCGAGCACCAGAGCTACGTCGAGTCGATCCTCGCGCTCGTCGGGGTGCCGGCCTGCATGTACGCGGGGTACCTCCTGTACAACGGGCGGGCGTCGCTGTTCACCCTCACGCGGGCGATCGCGATCATGCTGTTCATCTACCTCCCGTTCGAGACGATTCCCGCGTTCACGCTCGGCGGGGTCGCGTTCCCCGAACCCCGCCGGATCCTGATCGAGGCGGTCGCGACCCAGACCGGGATGCTCATCGACCTCCTCGGCTACGCGCCGGAGCGGGTGGCGAGCAGCGAGGGGTACAACGCGGCCTACCTGTGGACGCTCGACGACGGCCACACCTACCGGATCGACATCGTGCTCGCCTGCACGGGGCTCGGGAGCATGGCGATCTTCGGCGGGCTCGTCGCGGCGGTCGAGGCGCCCCTGCGGCGGAAGCTCCGCGGGCTCGCGGTGTCGGTCTCGCTCATCTACGTCCTCAACATCCTCCGGACGACGTTCATCTCGGTCGTCTCCGGCAACCAGTACATGCAGTGGCAGACGGACCTCGTGTTGGCGATGTTCGGTGCGAGTGACCCCTATCGGGTGTCCTTCCTGATCTCCGACCGGATCATGAGCCAGCTGCTCGCGGTCGTGGCGCTGATCGGGATCACCTTCCTCGTGGTGCGGGAGCTGCCGGAACTCGTGGTCGTCCTCGAAGACGTGCTCTACCTGCTCACCGGCGAAGAGCACGACCTGACGGAGGCCCTCGACCTCCCGCGGGAGCCGACGAACCGCTGACGCGGCACGGCTCCGACGGGCCTCTCCGAACTATATATCAATATATAGTAAGCTATAGATGCCGCTGTCGAGTGGTTCGGCGTATGGACGCGACGACTCGGTCGGAACGGGAGCTGCGTGGCCGGCGGGGGGTGCGGCGACGGTTGGGTCGGCGACGGTTGGGTCGGCGACGGTTGGGTCGGCGGAGACGACGACGGGGTCGACGACACCGGCGGCGAGGTGAGGCCCCGTGTTGAGCGCCGTCGACCCGCTGGTCTACCTCGAGACGAACGTCGCGAAGCTCGTCTTGGCGACTGCGCTGGGGATGTTCCTCGGATTGGAGCGGGAGTGGTCACAGAAGTCCGCGGGGATCCGGACGTTCGCGCTGATCAGCCTCGCGGCGGCCGTCTTCTCCCTGCTCGGCGACGACGGGCTCCTGATCGTCGGCGGCGTGCTGATCGTCGCCAGCGCGGTGCTGCTCGCCGTCCGGAGCTTCGTCGAGGAGGAGGTCGACGGGCTCTCGCTGACCACGTCGGTGTCGATGCTCGTCACCTACGGGGTCGGCGCGCTCGTCGCCGAGGAGTTCTTCATCGAGGCGGTGACGGTGGCCGTGCTCTCCTCGCTGCTGCTCGTGTTGAAGCGGGAGCTCCACCAGTTCGCGTGGGGGCTCTCCCGGGAGGAGGTCCGCAGCGCGGTGGAGTTCACGATCCTCGCGTTCGTCGTCTTCCCGCTGCTCCCGGCGGAGACCGTCGACCCCTGGGGCGCGGTCCAGCCCCGGCTCATCTGGTCGCTGGTCGTCGCGGTCAGCGCCATCGGCTTCGTCAACTACGTCCTGGTGAAGCGGTATCAGGGGCGCGGCTACGCGGTCACCGGCTTCTTCGGCGGGCTCGTGAACTCCACCGCGGTCGTCGCCGAGATGGCGAAACGCGCGAAGGGGCGGGCGGACCTGCTCGACATCGCGGTGGGCTCGATCCTGCTGGCGAACGCCGCGATGGCCCTCCGGAACGCCGCGGTCGTCGCCGCCTTCGTCCCCGAGGCCGCCCTGATAGTGGGCGCGCCGCTGGGCGCGATCACGGTCGCCGGCGTCGCGATCGCGGTGTGGCGAAGCGACTGGCGGGCGACGGTGGAGGCGGATCTCACGTCGCCGTTCAGCCTCCGGAACGCCCTGACGTTCGGGGCGCTGTTCCTCGTCGTCCTGCTCGTCTCGGCGGGCGCCGAGCGGGCGTTCGGCGCCGGCGGGTTCGTCGCCACCTCGTTCCTCGCGGGGCTAGTCTCCTCGGGCACGGCGACGACCACGGCCGTCTCGCTCCTCGGAACCGGTCAGATCGCGGTCGACACCGCGGTCGCGGGGGTCGTCGCGGGGACGGTCGCGAGCGTCCTCGTCAAGACGGCGTTCGCGGCGGGCATCGCGCGGGAGCTGGTCCGTCCGGTCCTGTTCTGGAACCTCGCGCTGATCGCGGTCGGGATCGCGGTCGGCGCACCGCTGCTCTTCCTATGACCGCCGCGTGAGGGTGGGCCGTCTCGGCCCGCTCACGACAGGTGTTCGGCCACGTCGGTCGACGAGACCATCCCCACGTAGTCGTCGTCGACGACGGGGAGGTGTTTCACGCCGTACATCGTCATCATCGCGGCGACCTCCTCCATCATGAGGTCCGGGGTCACGGTCTCGACGTCTTCGGTCATCACGTCGCGAACGACCGTCTCGCCGAGGTCGCGGCCCTCTGCGACGGCGCCGACGATGTCGCTTTGGGTGACGATACAGCCGCCGCCGGTGGTCACGACGAGCGCGCTGATGTCGCCGTCGCTCATGCGACGCGCCGCCTGCCTGAGCGGTTCGTCGGCCCCGATCGTTTCCAGCGGCGTCGACATGACTTCGCTGACGCGCGTCCGGTCGTCCAGATCCATACTCTGCTGTGTGTTACCACACCAGATGACTCTTCCGGCTGGTGCAACGCGACGGTGGTGTCGTCACCGGGCGTCGCGGCGGCGACCGCGTCCCCCGCGCCGCCGACGGGTCGCCTACCGCTTCCCCGAGAGGAACGCGGTGAGGTCGGTCGTCGACACCATCCCGATCAGCTCTCCCTCCCCGTCCACGACGGGCAGGTGGGTGTAGCCGTGTACGGTCGGTTCGGCGAGTTCCTCGACCGTGTCGTCGGGCTCGACCGTCACCACGTCGGTCGTCATGAACGCCTCGACCGCCGTCTCGTCTTCGGGATCGTTCTCCCGGACGAGCGAGACGAAGTCGGTCGCGGTGATCAACCCCTTCAGTCGTCGACTCCCGTCGACGACGAGGATCGAGTTCTTCCCGGTTTCGAGCATCCGTCGGGCGGCCGTCGCGGCCGAGGCGCCCGATTCGATGGTGAGCAGATCGGTCGACATGAGCCGCTCGACGGCGAGGTCAGACATGTGGCGTGATAACGCGGCCCGGGGTCATCAAACGTGGGGTCGTCACCCGTCCCGTCGCCCCTTCGTCACCGCTCCGTCGCCCCTTCGTCACCGCTCCGTCGCCCCTTCGTCACCGCTCCGTCGTCCCTTCGTCACCGCTCCGTCGTCCCTTCGTCACCGCTCCGTCGTCCCTTCGTCACCGCTCCGTCGTCCCTTCGTCACCGCTCCGTCGTCCCTTCGTCGCCACCGGCCCCCGCGGCTCGCTCACTCCTCGACGAGGTCCGCCGGCGCGCCCGCCAGCCCGGCCAGCGCGTCGGCCTCGACGTGGTGGAGGTCGCCGGGGATCACGAGCAGGTGCAGTGGGTCGCCGAACTCGCGGTCCGCGAGCGCGCTCAGGCGGTCGGCGGCGACGACCGAATCGGGCGACCCCGCGCGGGCGACGACGACGGCGAGCGCGTCCTCCCACCCGTCGGCGAGCAGGCCGGCGGCGACGTCCGCGGTCATGTACTCCTCGTGGTCCGGGTCGGGCCCGGTCGGGCCGGTGCCGACTTTGATGTCGAGGTAGACGACGGTGTGGAGCCCGCGCTCGCGGTTCGCCTCGATCGTGTCGATCACGCTCCCCGGCACGTCGTCGCCGCCGTGGGCGTACGGGAACGGGAGCGTCGTCGCCTTGCCGAACCGGTAGTTCTGGAGCCCGGTGAGGCTCGACGCGGCCGACTGGGCGGTGACGCCGTGGATCACGCGGGTGTCGATCCCGCGGTCCTCGGCGCGCAGCCGCAGGTCCGTGTGGGTCGTCGAGATCATCGTGTCGCCGGCGGTGAGGAACGCGACGTGGCCCTCTTCGGCCGCCGCGAGGATCGCTTCGGGGTCCCGCTCGACGCCCCCGCGCGACCGGACCTCGATCGCCGCGTCGTGGTACGCCTCGAGGTCGTCGACGGTGGCGCCGACCAGCTTGCTGGTGTAGAACTCCGCGAACACCCGGTCCGCGGAGCGGAGCGCCTCGCGCCCCTCGACGGTGATCGACCGCTCGTCGTAGAGGCCGAGACCGATGAACGTGAGCATACGACCCGTCGGGCGGGCGGCGAGTAAAAGGGCGCGGAACGGCGCCGCACACTCGGGGACCACGACTGAACCGGGCGTCGGCGACGGCCGATCCTCAAGGTCCTTCATGATCATATCTTGTGATTCCATAGCAAGCCCTAAGAGGTAACCACCACAACGTCGACCTACGAGGCCCTCACGGGCTCACATACCACTATGACTGACGACGAACTCATCTGGCGGATATCGGGGGGATCCGGTGACGGGATCGCTTCGACCAGCCAGAACTTCGCGAAGGCCTTGATGCGATCGGGGCTCAACGTCTTCACGCATCGCCACTACCCGTCGCGGATCCGCGGCGGTCACACGTACACCGAGGTCCGCGCGTCGGCGGACCCGGTGAACTCCCGCGGAGACGGGTACAACTTCCTGCTCGCGCTCGGCGACTCGTTCGCCCGCAACCCGCAGGAGGAGGCCGTCTACGGGAACGAGGAGATCAAACCCCTCTCGGAGAACTTAGACGAGCTCCGCGAGGGCGGGGTCATCGTGTACGACGAGGGACTCCTCGACGCCTCCGAAATCCCGAACTTCGAGGAGCGCGCCGAGGAGAACGACTGGCACGTATACCCCCTCGACCTCCGCGGGCTCGCCCGCGATCAGGGTCGCGAGGTCATGCGGAACACCGCCGGCGTCGGCGCGACCTGCGCGCTGACCGGGATGGACCTCGACCACGTCCAGGACCTCATGCGCGACGCGATGCCGGAGAAGATCCTCGAGCCGAACCTCGAGATCCTCCAGATCGCGTACGACCAGGTCCGCGAGGAGTACGACGTGGACGCCCCGGACGTGTCGGTGCCGACCGGCGAGCACGACGAGACGCAGCTGCTCATGTCCGGCTCGGACGCCATCTCCTACGGCGCCATCGACGAGGGCTGCCGGTTCATCGCGGGCTACCCGATGACGCCGTGGACCGAGGTGTTCACCATCATGACGAAGAACCTGCCGAAGCTCGGCGGGATCTCCGAGCAGGTCGAAGACGAGATCGCCGCGGCCGCGCTCGCGGTCGGGGCCTCCCACGCCGGCGTGAAGGCCATGTCCGGCTCCTCCGGCGGCGGGTTCGCGCTGATGTCGGAGCCGCTCGGGCTCGCGGAGATGACGGAGACGCCCGTCGTCCTCGTCGAGGCCATGCGCGCCGGCCCGTCCACCGGGATGCCGACGAAGCCGGAGCAGTCCGACCTCGAACACGTCCTGTACACCTCGCAGGGCGACTCCCAGCGCGTCGTCTTAGCGCCCGGGACCGTCGAGGAGGCGTACGAGCAGTCGCGGATCGCCTTCCGGCTGGCCTACGAGTACCAGATCCCGTCGATCCTCCTGTACGACCAGAAGCTCGGCGGCGAGATGACGAACGTCCCCAAGAGCCACTTCGACCGCGAGCCGAACCCGACGCTCGGGAAGACGCTCTCGGAGGACGCGCTGGCCGACGAGCCGCACTCGGCCGACGGGAAGTTCCACCGCTTCCAGCACGACGTCGAGGACGGCGTCTCCCCGCGGTCGGTCCCCGGCCAGAAGGGCGGTCGCTTCCTCGCGACCGGCAACGAGCACGACCCCACCGGGCACATCGCCGAGTCGCCCGACAACCGCGTCGCGCAGATCGACCGACGCACTGAGAAGCTCGAGGCGATCCGCGCCGATCTCGACACGGTCGACACCGGCTCGTACGCCGGCCCCGACGACGCTCAGTACGGCATCCTCACGTTCGGCAGCCAGCAGGGCACCGTCGAGGAGGCCGTCGGCCGGCTCAACGACGCCGGCGTCTCGGTGAAGTCGTACGGCGTCTCCGACATGCTCCCGTTCCCGACCGAGCAGGTCGCCGAGTTCGTCGAGAGCGTCGACGAGGTGCTCGTCGTCGAGATGACCGCCTCCGGACAGTTCCGCGGGCTCGTCCAGAAGAACCTCGGCCGCTACGGCGAGAAGCTGTCGAGCCTGCTGAAGTACAACGGGAACCCGTTCGAGCCGGCGGAGATCGTCGACGGGTTCGAGACCGCGATCATCGAGGGCGACGGCGACGCGTCCGGCCATCAGACCACCTTCGTCCCAGCCGCAGGTGACTAACTCATGAGCACGTTTTCAGCAATCGGAGAGGAGCGAGAGATCGACCGCGACGAGTACACGCCCGGCGTCGAGCCCCAGCCGACCTGGTGTCCCGGCTGCGGTGACTTCAGCGTCCTGAAGGCGCTCAAGCAGGCGCTCCCCGAGGTCGGCCGCACGCCCGAGGAGACGCTCCTGTGTACCGGGATCGGCTGTTCCGGCAAGCTGAACAGCTACCTCGACACGTACGGGTTCCACACGATCCACGGGCGCTCGCTGCCCGTGGCCCGCGCCGCGAAGCTCGCGAACCCCGATCTGGAAGTGATCGCCGCCGGCGGCGACGGCGACGGCTACGGGATCGGCGGGAACCACTTCATCCACACGGCCCGGGAGAACCACGACATGACGTACATCGTCTTCAACAACGAGATCTTCGGGCTCACGAAGGGGCAGACCTCCCCCACCAGCCCGAAGGGTCACAAGTCGAAGACGCAGCCGTCCGGTAGCGCCAAGGAGCCGATCAAGCCGCTCTCGATGTCGCTCAACGCCGGCGCCTCGTACGTCGCCCGGACCGCCGCGGTCAACCCGAACCAGGCCAAGGAGATCCTCATCGAGGCGATCGAGCACGACGGCTTCGCGCACGTCGACTTCCTCACCCAGTGTCCGACCTGGAACAAGGACGCGCGCCAGTACGTCCCCTACATCGACGTCAACGAGTCCGACGACTACGACTTCGACAAGACGGACCGCGTCGAGGCCCAGGAGATGATGCGGACGACCGAGGAGTCGCTCTACGAGGGCGAGGTCCTCACCGGCCGCTTCTACGTCGATGAGGACCGCCCGTCCTACGGCGAGGAGAAGCGCGCGATCGGCGAGATGCCCGAGGAGCCGCTGGCCGAGCGCTACTGGGACGACGACTACGAGTGGGAGCGCTCCCACGACATGTTCCTCGACAAGCACGCCTGAGGCCGCCTACCCGGGATCCCTGACCGATCCCGACGCGATTCGCCGTCCGTTCGTCTCGTTTTTCGGTTCGCAAGGTATTTTTTCCGTGGAGACAAAGTGGTGGTCATGAGTACGGTATCGACGGAAGAACGGATCCTGTCGGTGTTAGAGGAGGACGCGCAGGCCTCCTGTGCGGAGATCGCCGACCGGGCCGACGTCTCGAAGCCGACGGTGCGGAAGTACATCGACCGACTGGAGGAGAAGGGCGTGATCGTCGGCTACTCCGCGGAGATCGACCCGAAGAAGCTCTCCTCGCAGTCGATCGCGATGGTCGGGATGGACGTCGACTCCGGGAAGTACGTGGGCGCGACCCGGAAGCTGAAGGAGCTCGACGAAGTGCAGGCGCTGTACACCTCCTCCGGCGACCACATGCTGATGGCCGAGGTCCGCGCCGGCGACGGCGACGAGCTCGGCGACGTCATCTCCGAGAAGCTGCTGGCGATCGACGGCGTCACCGCGGCGCACCCCTCCTTCCTCCAGGAACGACTGAAGTAAGCCGGACCGGTCCTCGGAGCGGACTGGCCCTTTCTACCGGTAGGCGAGCGCGATGAGCACCCCCGCAACCGCCGCCGCGCCCAGCGCCGCGCCGGCGATCTCGGATTCGGTCGCCCCGAGCAGGATCCCCGCGAGCGGGAGACAGAGCAGCGTCCCGGTCCACATCGCCGCGCCGCCGAGCCGCCGCGCCCGCTCGCGACTCACGTCCGGCGTCGTCAGGAGTTCGCGTCGGTCGCGGTAGCGGACGAGCCAGCCGAGCGCCGTCGTCCCGACCGCGGCGACGCCGAACGCTCCGGCCGCGACGAGTCGCTCGGGGACCTCGAACGCGATCGCCGCGGCGAGCGCGAGCAGGAACGCCCCGGTTCCCCCGAGAACGACGGCGTTCGCCCGCGCGCCTGCGTCGTCGCGGTCGTCGACCCCGTAGAGCCTGCGGAGCCGACTCCCGGCCGGGAGGCTCGCGAGGGCGACGATCACGAGCGTGCCGCCGAGCGCGACGAGGAGGGCCGTCCCGATGTCAGCGCCGGTCATGGACGGCGGTTCGGCCGGCGACCACTTCAGTCCGACCCGTCCGCGGCGCGGTCACCGGAGCGCCTCTACGTCGGCGACGACGATCGACTCGTCGCCGGCCGGGCCGCGACGGGTGCCGCGGTGCGAGAACCCGTGCGCGCTGAAGAACTCGGTGGCGCCCGGGCTGTCGGCGGGGACGGTCGCGCGAAGGGTCCCGACGCCGTAGTCCGCCACCGACGACGCGACGCGCGCGAGCAGCTCGTTCGCGACGCCCTCGCCCGCGTGGTTCGGGTGGACCCACAGCGCGAGCAGTTCGGCCTCGCGACCCCCGTCCGCGCCGGGGGCACCCGACCCCTCCGCGGCGTCGTCGGCGTCGGGATGGGCGATGGCGACGCCGATCGGTCCGTCCTCCCCTTCCATCAGGAACGACCACTCGGCCTCCGCGGCGGCCTCGCGGACGCCGGCGGCGGACACGTCGAGCAGGGGAGCTCCGATGTCGTCGAAGACGGTCGCCTCGCGGGCTCGCGAGACCGCCGTTCGCAGCGCCTCTGCGTCGTCGGGCCGGGCCGCCCGGACATGCATGTACGACCGTGGGTAAAGAAGTCACCTATAGGTTTCGGGTCGGCAACGTTTCACAGGGGACCGAAGGAGAAAATCGAGAAAACGATCAGTTACACGGGGATTAAGCGTCTGACGCGCCCCCGTTCACACGAATCGACTCGTGTTCGTCCGGGACGATCCCGATCGAGTCGTCACGCGACCGGTTCGATCCCGATCGTGACCGCGACGCCCTCGACCTCCCACTCCTCGACGAGGCCGCCGTCCGCGTCCGCGGCGTCGCTCGGGTCGTCGAGCCACGCGTCGGCGCGCACCTCGCCGGCGATCAGGTCGGCGTGCTCGTCGACGAACCCGGCGATCCGGTCGTCGTCGACCGCGACGCCGACGCGGATCCGGGCCTCAACGTCCAGGTCGAGTTCCTTGCGCATCTCCTGGACCCGCCGGATCACGTCGCGGGCGTACCCCTCGGCCTCGATCTCGGGCGTCAGGGAGGTGTCGACGTAGACGGATCCGCCGTCGAAGTCGGCGCCGGAGACATGCTCCGGCGGCTCCGCGACGTACTCGACCATCTCCTCGTCGAGGTCGACGGGCTCGCCGTCGACGGTCACCTCGCCGCCCTCGACCGCGGCGCGGGTCGCGCCCTGCACCGCCTCCATCACCTTCTGGGCGTCGGCGCCGAAGGCGGGACCGATCGCCGCCATCTGCGGCTCGGCGGTCTCGACGAGCTCGTCGAAGGCGTCGGTGACGGTCACCTCGCGGGCGTTGACGCGCTCGGCGATCAGCTCCGAGAGTCGCTCGACCGCGGCCGTGACGTCCTCGTCGTCGCTCTCGACGACCACGCGCGGCACGGGCCAG
Organism: Halorubrum salipaludis; assembly: GCF_002286985.1. Taxonomy (GTDB): domain Archaea; phylum Halobacteriota; class Halobacteria; order Halobacteriales; family Haloferacaceae; genus Halorubrum; species Halorubrum salipaludis. Next base: position 303,856 of record NZ_NSKC01000003.1, read on the forward strand.
CGGAGCTTGCGGCCGGCCTGCTGGCGCGCGTTCGCGGCGGCCTCCTCCACGTCGCGGAGGACGGCCACGTCGCGTTCGAGCTCGGGGTCGCGGAGCCCGTCGTCGGGCTCGGGGTAGGCGAGCTGATGGACCGTCGTCGCCTCGCCGTCGAGCGTCTGGTACATGCGCTCGGTCATGTACGGCGCGATCGGCGCGAGCAGCCGCGTCACCTCGTCGAGGACGGTCGCGAGCGTCGCGTAGGCGCCCCGCTTCGAGGCGGAGTCGGCCTCCTCCCACATGCGGTCCCGGACCGCCTTCACGTAGAAGCGCGACACGTCCTGCGTGACGAACTCGACGACGGCGTTGACGGCGTCGCTGACCCGGTAGTCGGCCCACGCCTCGGTGACTTCGGCCTCCACGGACTGGAGCCGCGAGAGCACCCACTCGTCGACGAGTTCGAGCTCGCCGTCCGAGAGGTCGGCCGCGGCGGGGTCGTAGCCGTCGAGCTCCATGTACTCCAGCGGGAAGCGGAACACGTTCCAGAGGATGTTGAGCTTCCCCTGGATCTCCCCGAGCCCCTCCCACTCGAACGAGAGGTCGACGCCCTGCTGGTCGTGGCTGAGGAGGTAGGTGCGGAGCGGGTCGCGGCCGGCGCGCTCGATCGCCTCCTCCGGCGTGACGATGTTGCCGACGGACTTGGACATCTTGCGACCGTCCTCGTCGTTTGCGAACCCGTGCATGAGGACCTCCTCGTAGGGGATCTCGCCGACCGCGGCGGTGCCCATGCCGAGCTGCGACCAGAACCAGCCGCGGGTCTGGTCGTGCGCCTCGACGATGAGGTCGGCGGGCCACAGCTCGTCGTGGGCCGCCTCGTCGCTCGGGTAGCCGAGCGTGCCCCACGTGGCGACCGAGGAGTCGAGCCACACGTCGAACACGTCCTCGACGCGGCGGTAGGTGGTCCCGTCCTCGACGATCGTGAGGTCGTCGACGGCGGGCCGATGGAGGTCGATCGACTCGGGGTCGACGTCCTCTTCGACGCGCTCGGCGAGCTCCTCGCGGGTGCCGATCACGATCATGTCGTCGTCGAGGTTCCCGGACTCCGCGTCCTCCGGCACCCAAATCGGGATCGGGACGCCCCAGTAGCGCTGGCGGGAGACGTTCCAGTCGGGCGCGTCCTCGATGAAGTCGCGGAAGCGGTTGTCGCGGGCCCACTGCGGGTGCCACTCCGAGTCCTCCATGTTGTCGAGGAGGTCCGCTTTCACGTCCGTGATCGAGATGAACCACTGGTCGGTGACCAGCTGGATGATCCCGGTGTCACAGCGCCAGCAGTGGCCGTAGCTGTGGTTCACCGTGCCATGCGCGAGCATCTGGCCGTCGGCGACGAGGTCGTCGATGATCTCGTCGTTGGCGTCGCGCACGAACTGGCCCGCGTACTCGCCGGCCGCCTCGGTGAACTCGCCGTTCGGGCCGACGGGACAGCGGATCTCGAGCCCGAGCTCGGTGCCGCGGTGGAAGTCCTCCTCCCCGTGGCCCGGCGCGGAGTGGACGAGTCCGGTGCGATCGGCCTCCACGTAGTCGGCGGCGTACACCTGCCCGGCGCCCTCGAAGTCCGGGTACTCGGCGACGTGATCGGCGAGCGGGTGGTCGTACGCCCAGCCGACGAGCTCCTCGCCCGTCAGCTCGGCCTCGACCTCGTACTCCTCGTAGCGGCCCTCGGTGAGGACGTCCTCGACGCACTCTTCGGCGACGTAGAGCACCTCCTCCTCGCCGCCCTTCTCGGCGCGGACCGCGTTGTAGGTGAGCTCCTCGTCGACGGCGACGAAGGTGTTCGCGGGGATCGTCCACGGCGTCGTCGTCCAGATGACGAGGCTCCCCTCGCGGTCGGCGAGCGGGAACTTCACGTAGATGGAGGGGTCCTCGACGTCCTCGTACTCGACCTCGTTGTTGGCGAGCCCGGTCTCGCAGCGCGGGCACTGCGAGATGGAGCGTTTCCCCTGCTCGACGAGCCCGTTGTCGGCGACCTCGGAGAACGCCCACCACGCGGCCTCCATGTACTCCGGCGAGATGGTCTCGTAGGGGTCGTCCCAGTCCATCCACGCCCCGATCGACTTGAAGTCCTCGTCCATCGCCGCCCGGTTCTCGAGGGCGAACTCCTTGCACTTCTCGATGAACGACTCCATCCCGTACTCCTCGATGTCGCGCTTGTTCTCGAAGCCGAGCTCCTCCTCGACTTTCACCTCGATCGGGAGTCCGTGCATGTCGTAGCCGGGGCGGTCGGTGACGCGGTGGCCGGTCATCCGCTTGTGGCGGATGATCGCGTCCTTCAGCGTCTTGTTCCACGCCGTGCCGAGATGCATCTGTCCGGAGGTGTACGGCGGCCCGTCGACGAAGAAGAAGGGCGGGTCGTCGGCGTGCGCCTCCTTCGCCGCCTCGTAGGCGTCCGTCTCGTCCCAGTACTCGTCGACCCCGGACTCCACGTCCGCGGGCGTGTACTGGTCGTCGATCTCGTCCATACGGATCGGTTTCGGCGCGGATATTTGAATACGGCGGAGTTACGTGGGTGTGTGGCACGGATTGGCGGGGGCGGACGCGATCCGACCTCCCGCGTCGCTCGCCGCTGCCGCCACGGTTTATAAATCGCGGGCGAGACGTGTGACCATGGAATACCGACGGCTCGGTAACACGGGACTCAGCGTCTCCGAGCTCTGCTTCGGGACGTGGCGCTTCGGGCGGGAGACGAACGGCGTCGTCGAGACGGGCCGCGAGGAGGCACACGAGCTGCTCGACGCCGCCGCGGACCACGGGATCAACTTCATCGACACCGCCAACGTGTACGGGACGCCGCACGGGACGAGCGAGGAGTACATCGGCGAGTGGCTCGCGGAGCGCGACCGCGAGGACTACGTGATCGCCTCGAAGGTGTACTTCCCGTTCGACGGGCGCGGCGAGCCCGGCCCCAACGACTCCGGACTGGGGCGAAAACACGTTCGCGCGCAGGTCGAGGGGACGCTCGACCGGCTCGACACCGACTACCTCGACGTGTACTACATCCACCGCTGGGACGAGGAGACGCCCATCGAGGAGACGATGCGCGTCCTCGACGAGCTCGTCTCGGAGGGGAAGGTGCACTACCTCGGCGCGTCGACGATGGCGGCGTGGCAGCTGACGAAGGCGCTGTGGACCGCCGACGTCAACGACTACGCCTCCTTCGACGTGGTCCAGCCGCTCCACCACGCCGGCTACTACGAGGACGTGAAGGAGTACCTCGACGTGTGCGCCGACCAGAACCTGGCGGTCTGTCCGTACTCCCCGCTCGCGGGCGGGTTCCTCACGGGCAAGTACGAGCGCGCGGATCCCGACGACCCCGAGCGGGTGATCGCGCCGGACGGCTCGCGGGCAAGCTTCGACGACCGGTTCGAGCGCTTCTACCTCTCCGAGCGCGGCTGGAAGGTGCTCGACGCGGTCCGGGAGGTCGCCGACGAACTCGACGCGACGCCCGCGCAGGTCGCGCTGGCGTGGCTCACCGAGTGGGACGAGTTCGCCTGCGTCCCCATCGTCGGCGCGCGGACGACCGACCAGCTCGCGGAGAACGTGGCGGCGACCGACCTCGACCTCTCCGACGAACAGTGGGATCGGATCATGGACGCGCGGTACGACTCGGACGGGAACCTCTGGGGACACTGAGCGCGAGAAGCGAGACCGCCCGAACTTTCCGCTCTACTCGTCGAAGTCGGGCAGGTCGTCGGGCGCGTCGAACTCCGCCTCCCAGTCGATGTACTCCTCTTTCAGCGTCTCGCAGACGATCTGCCCGAGCTCCGTGAGCCCCGCGTTGATCGCGGAGACCGTGCCCCACGAGTCCAGGTCCGGGTGGAGGTCGCGTTCCTTCCAGTCCTCGGGGAGCCCGGGCGCGTGGTAGCCGACGCGGTCGGCGAAGTCGTCCCAGAAGAAGTCGAATCGGGAGACTAACTCGAGGTCGAGGGCGATCCGCCAGTCCGCCTCGTCCATGTCGCTGCCGGCGGCCCACTCGGCGAACGCCTCCTCCCACGCGCCCTCGCGGAGGAACGCCTCCAGCTCGTCGCGGCGGTACTCCCCGCCCGCGACCTCCGCGTCCTCGTACTCGTTGGGGTCGACGGCGGCGAGTTCTGGCGGCTCCGGCGGGTCGACGTCGAGGGTCATGTGTCACCCTCCGCGCCGGCGGCCCAAAACGCTACGGGAGCGCGTCGCCTCGGGGGTGCATCGCCTCGGGAGCGCGTCGCCCCGGAAGCCACCAGTCTCGGGGAGACCGCCGCCCCGATCCGGTCCTTTTACCGCCGTCCCCCGCCGACGCACGGCCATGGAGCTCCGCGACATCTCGCGTCGGGCGGGGATCGCCGCCGGCGTCGTCACCGTGCTCGCGCTCGCAGCGCCGTACGCCGTCGTGTCGGGCGGCGAGTACGCGACCCAGCTCGCCGGGTACTACGCCTCCGGCCCCCTGGGCGCCGCCGGGGTCGCCCTGTTCGCGCTGCTCGGCGTGGTCGTCATCGCCTCCGTCGAGCGCGGCAACCTCGACCCGGGGACGCTCGCGGGCGTCGCGGTGATGCTCGGCGTCGCGACGACGCTGAGCGCGGCGCTGTGGGCGACGGCGATCGAACCCACCACGATGTTCGCCGACCACCGCTGGCTGGAGTGGCACGCCCGCGCCGTGGTGGCGCTGTCGGTTCCGCTGCCGGCGTCCGCCGCGGTGTACGCCCGAGAGCTGTTGGCGTAGCGGCGGGACCGGATCGCGGCCGACATCCGCCGAACGAAAGGCCCTTAAGGTGGTGCCGTGTACCTCGAAGTGGACTAGGTCGGGCGGTTAGGCCCCGCTCGTCACCCGTGAGGTAGTCTTTAGCGGGGACCGAACAGCGGGCGCGTCCGGTCTGACCGGCGCGGGCCCCGAGAGCCAACGTGGAAGCCTCGTCCGCCGGGGACAGCGGTCCGTGGCGCCCGCTCGCAGGAGCGGTCCGTCGCGGTTCGTCGGCGACACCGGGTCAGGCGCGGAAGCGAGCAGCCCACCGCCGGACGCCCGTCGCTCGTCGGGTCGCGGGGTGGAGAAGGCAACCGGGATACCCCGCGCCGGAACGCCGGGCTACCCCGCCTGTCCGCCATTCATACCCGTTTTACCGCTCTGTCAACCCCCTGAGCAGATGCTGCCTTCCGATCCCGTGCAGTCACTACAGGCACGGTGGCGATAGATCGCGGGAGTAGGTGAATCATTGCGGTGGGTCGGTTGTTTATAAGTCGGATTGTGGTGTCGCTAGCGGCTGTTTATCCGTGATCGACGTGTCTGTGGTGAAGACCTGCAAAGCCCCAGCCGCTCGGTTATAAACGGCTGCTGTCGGATTAACGGCGAAGACCTGCAAAGCCCCAGCCGTGAGACAGCCAGACACTCGCTGTGCTCCTCACTCGTTCGCTCCGCTCACTCGTTGCGGTGCTTGCGTCGTCTCTGGCTGTCTCACGGCTGCCCCTTTGAGTCCTCCCCGACAGCACCGCACCCGCACCTCACGCCTCCCCAGCCTCGTCGCTGGCGGCTACCGCCGCCAGCGACTCCCTCGCGTGTGCTGTCTCGCGGTCGCCGAGGACGACCGCTCGCAGGCACGCGCCGACCACATCGTTCTTTATAAGTGCTCGTCGCTGCCCCTCACCGTGATTTAAATACTATCTTGCCATCGCCGATCTGCAATACTCACTCCCGGTATCCATCAAGAGGAATTTCCGTCGACCGGTGTTTCGAACTAAAAGGTCGCTGAATAGTTGTTCTGAGGCCGATAGCGATCGAGCCGTTCAGGCCGATTTTACCGGTCCGAGGTGTCGGGTCCGTCGGTCTCGCGGACCGCGTCGAGCAGCTCGTCGTCGCCGAACCGGTCGCCGTCGCCGCCGATGCGCGCGACCCGGTCGCTGGCCGCCAGCACCGCCGCGTTCGCTTCCGTCTCGCCGCCGGTCGCTGTTCTCGGTTCCACCCGTCCGACCTCCCCGACCGCGACCGTCACGTCGGCCTCCCGCGCGAGCGCAACCGCCTCCGCCCGGCGCTCGTCGGGGACCGCTGCGAACGGGGGCGCCGTCACGGCCGTCGCGTCCGCGTCGGCGGCGACGCCCGCGACCGCGTCGCCCTCGGGGACGACGCCGACGGAGACGGCGTGGCCCGCGGCGGCCACCCGCGCGACGGCCCGTCCCGCCGGTCGCCCTCGCCCGACGACGTGGACGCGGCGCGGGTCGGTCTCGTCGTCTGGCTCTGCTCCGTTGTTCGCCTCGCCCCCGTCGGTCGCGTCGAACGCGGTGACCGTCGGCGTCCCCGTCGCCGGGCTCTCGCCGACGAACGCCTCGGCGTCGAACGCGTCCCGGAGCGCGTCCGCCGTCAGCACCTCCGCAGGGGGGCCGGCGGCCCGGACGCCGCCGTCCGCGAGGACGACGATCTCGTCGCAGTACCGCGCGGCCACGTCAAGGTCGTGGATCGCCGCGAGCGCGGCCCGCCCGTCGTCGACGAGGTCCCTGACGAGTTCGAGGGTCCGGACCGCGTGGTTCACGTCGAGGCTCGCCGTCGGCTCGTCGAGCAGCAGCGACGGGGTCGCCTGCGCCAGCGCTCGCGCCAGCAGGACGCGCTGGCGCTCGCCGCCGGAGACCTCCGTGATCGCCCGGTCGGCGAAGCGCGCGACCCCGGCTGCGTCCATGGCCTCTCGGACCGCGCGCTCGTCGTCGGGCCCGTGGCCGTCGAACCGACCGAGGTGCGGCGTCCGGCCCATCTCGACGACCTGCCGCACCCGGAAGTCGAACGCGAGGCTCGTCTCCTGCGGGACGCTGGCGACCCGTCGGCCCGCCTCGCGCGCGGACAGCGAGTCGGCGTCGTCGCCGTCGAGCCGGACCGCCCCGGCGTCGGGCGAGAGCGTTCCCTTGATCGCCCGGAGGACGGTCGTCTTCCCCGCGCCGTTGGGGCCGACGAGCCCCACGAGCGAGCCGCGCTCGACCCGGAGGTCGACCCCCGAGACGACCGGGACGTCGCCGAAGGAGACCACGAGGTCGCGGACCTCGATCGGGGGGGTTTCGGGGTCGTCGGCGTCGGGGGACTCCGGGCTTCCGACGACGGGCGATCCGGCGGTCACAGCTCGTCCACCTCCCGGGTCACGAGCAGGTAGACGAAGAAGGGCGCGCCGACGGCGGCGGTGACGACCCCCACGGGGAGCTCCGTGCTCCCGGCCCGCGCAAGCGTGTCGGCGGCGACGAGGAACGACCCGCCGGCGAGCGCGGCGCTCGGGAGGAGGACGCGGTGGTCGGGTCCGACGACCAGCCGGAGCATGTGCGGGACGATCAGGCCGACGAAGCCGATGATCCCCGCGAAGGCGACGCCCGCGGCCGTGATCAGCGCCGAGGCGGCCAACAGGATCCGCTTCGTACGCTCGACCGCGATACCGAGCCCCTGAGCCTCCTCCTCGCCGAGCAGCATGACGTTGAGGTCGCGCGCGTACACCAGGAGGACGCCGAACAGCGGCGGGACCACGACCGCGGTGACCGCCACGTCGCTCCACGCGGCCCCCGACAGGTGGCCCATCAGCCACGCGACGATCCGGCGGAGCGACTCGCCGGCCTGGAGCTGGAGGTACGAGATGACCGCGCCGAGGAACGTCTGGACGGCGACGCCGGCCAGCAGCAGGGTCGCGACCGGCGTCCGCCCGTGTCGGGTCGCGATGGCGTACACGCCGAAGGCGGCGGCGAGCGATCCGACGAACGCGAAGAGGCTGACGCCCGCGCCGTACGAGATCCCAACGTCGACGGCGCCGACGAGGGGGAGCGTCAGCGTCGCCGACAGCGCGACGGGGAAGACGATGAACGCGACCGCGCCGACGGCCGCGCCCGAGGAGACGCCGATGATCGAGGGGTCCGCCATCGGGTTGCGGAAGAACCCCTGCATCACCGTGCCGGCGGCCGCGAGCGCGAACCCCACGAGCGCGGCCATGAGGATCCGCGGGAGCCGAACGCCGACGACGATCTGCTGGTGCACGCGATCGACGGGGAACGCGAACGGGGACCGGTACGCGAGGTCGACGCCGGGCAGCGTGAGCGGCCCGACCCCCTGCGAGGTCGTCTCGATCCCGGCCGGGACGACCAGCGCGTTCAACACCGCCTTCACCACCTCCGCGGGCGGGATGCGGACGGGGCCGATCGCGGCGCTCACGACCACCGTGAGGCCAAGCGTCGCCGCTAACGCCGCGGACCACTTCGTCGAGCGCGTCCACGCACTCATTCGTTCTCCAACAAAACTTGTAGTAGGTAAGTACTTATTGGACGAGCGCCGTCGTCGATGCGATGCGAGACAGGTACGTCATCGCGATGGCCCTGCTCGTGACGACCGCCCTCGTGGGCGGCGTCGCGGGCCCGGCCGCGGGCGCACAGCCGACGACGATCGAGTCCCCGACCGACGGGCCGAGCGTCCACCAGACGGACGACGCGTGCGACTTCCCCGTCGAGCTGACGGACGCCACGGGGACGACGATTACGCTCGACGAGCGGCCCGAGCGGATCACGACGATCAACCCCTCGGCCGCCCAGACCCTCTGGGAGCTCGGCGCCGAGGACCGGGTCGTCGGCGTGACCCAGTACGCCTTCTACCTCGACGGCGCCACGGAGAAGGCGAACGTCTCCGCCTCGTTCGGCGCGAGCGTCGAGCGCGTCGTCGACACCGAACCCGACCTCGTGTTGGCGCCGAACGCCTCCGCGTCAGACGTCGAGCCGCTCCGCGAGCAGGGGCTCACGGTCTACCACTTCCCGGCGGCGACCTCCGTCGACGACATCGCCGAGAAGACGGAGACGATCGGTCGCCTCGTCGGGAACTGCGAGGCGGCCGCCGCGACCAACGAGGAGATGTACGACGCCGTCGAGGAGGCTGAAGACCGTACCGCCGACGTGGACCGCCCGGCCGCGCTCTACCCGCTCGGCGACGGGTACGTGGCCGCGAACAACACGTTCATCGACGAGATCATGCGGGTCGGCGGGACCGACAACGTCGCCGCCGCGGAGGGCGACGGCTACCCGCAGCTCTCGAACGAGGTGATCCTCCAGACCGATCCCGAACTCATCCTCGTGACCGACCCCGAGGCGCGGATCCTCGACGAGGAGCCGTACGCCAGCACGACCGCGGGGACCGAGGGGAACTACGTGGTGATGGACGTGAACTACCTCAACCAGCCGGCCCCGCGAAGCGTCATCGAGTCGACCGAGACGCTCTCAACCGCGGTCGCGGACCTCCAAGCGGAAGACGGTGAGACCGCGGACGGCGAGGACGGGACGAGTGACGGTGAAGACGGAACGAGCGATGGCGGCGATGGAACGAGCGACGGTGAAGACGGGACGAGCGACGGTGAAGACGGGACGAGCGACGGTGAAGACGGAACGAGCGACGGCGACGATGGGACGAGCGACGGTGATGACGGCTCGGAGAGTCAGGCACCCGGATTCGGCGTCGTGACCGCCCTGATCGCGGCGCTCGCGGCGGCGCTGATCGCGCGGCGGCGCTGACACCCGGCGACCCCCATCTCCGGCCCCTCTCCGGAGCCACGGCTACCGAACCTACTAGCGGCCGCCCACGCTGTGGACACGACTCCCAGTGACGCCGGTCCTGATCCGCCGCCGACGAATCTCCCGCTTTATTTCTCTTTCAATATTACATTCACAAATATTGGGTGAAATATATCAAAACTACTCTCATTACGGGGGATATTCACTCGACACCGAAATCGGGTGGCACCTGTATTTATATTGAATGATTGATGAGGATTAGACACATCCATGACAGAAGACGGCAAACTGATCGACGAGGCGGAGACGTTCAATCGGCGCGCGGTGCTCGCTTCGGGCGGCGCGCTCGCAACGGGAACCGTCTTGGCCGGTTGTCTCGGCGGGAACGGTGACGACGGCGGCGACGGCGGAGCCGGAACCGAAGTGGCGATCATCTCCAGTCCGGCCGGCTTCGACGACAACGCGTTTAACGACAACGCGGTGCAGGGGCTCGAAGAGGCGTCGAACGACTACGACCTGACATACACGACCGTCGAGGCGACCGAGGAGGCACAGTACGAGTCGATACAGGCCGACACCGCAGAGAGCGACTACGACCTCATCGTCTGTGTGGGCGACAACCACACGGACCCGCTGTCGACGAACGCGAGCGAGTATCCGGACCAGAACTGGATGCTCATCAACAACGTCATCGAGGGGGCCGACAACGTCTCCGGCTGGATCGAGATGAACAACGAGATGTCGTTCCTCGCCGGCGTCGCGGCGGGCGTGATGACCCAGCAGGACTTCGAGTACGAGGGAAGCTCCACCGACCCCGACGGGACGACCGTCGGGTTTGTCGGCGGCGAGGACATCCCGCTCATCAACGCCTTCGAGCAGTCGTACATTGAGGGCGTTGAGTGGGTTAACGACGGTATTGAGGTGCTCACCGGCTACGGCGGGAGCTTCTCGGACACCGGTGCCGCCAACGACGTGGCCGAGTCGCAGATCGACGACGGGGCCGACATCGTCTGGCACGCGGCGTCCGCGGCCGGCGGCGGCGTCTTCTCTGCGGCGCAGGACAACGGGCGTTTCGCGCTCGGCGTCGACGTCGACCAGTCAGTGACCGAAGACCAGTATCAGGACGTGATCCTCGGGTCGGCCGTGAAGGCGCTCAACGAGGCGACCTACACCGTCGCCGGCGCGGTTGTCGAGGGCGACTTCTCCGAGTACGTCGGCGAGCAGAACCTCAGCATCGCGCAGGGGAGTATCGACTTCGTCGTCGGACAGGCCTTCGAAGGCGAGCTCCCCGACGCGCTCACCCAAAACATCGAGGACGCGAAGACCGGCTTCGAGAACGGAGAGATCGACCTGACCTGCGGGCCGACCAGCTGCTGAGCGCCGCCGCGGCGCTCCGTTGAGATTTATATCACCCACCATGAGAACACGATGACGCGAAACGCACCTGCGGTCCGTCTCGACGGGATAACCAAGCGCTTCGGGGACGTGGTCGCGAACGACGCCGTCGACTTCACGCTGGAGTCCGGCTCGATCCACGCGCTCCTCGGCGAGAACGGTTCCGGTAAGACCACGCTGATGAGCGTCCTGTACGGGCTCTACGACCAGGACGAGGGGACGATTCGGATCGGCGGCGAGGAGCGGACATTCGAGTCCCCGCGGGACGCGATGGACGCCGGGATCGGGATGATCCACCAGCACTTCCAGCTCGTCAAGCCGATGACCGTGCTCCAGAACATCGTTCTCGGCCACGAGCCGACCGCGAACGGGCTGGTCGACGAGGGCGACGCTCGGGCAGATGTCGAGGCGATCTGCGCGCGGTACGGGTTCGACGTCGACGACCATCTCGACACTCCTGTCGAGGACCTCGACTTAGGGACCCAACAGCGGGTCGAGATCGTCAAGAGCCTGTATCGCGGCGCCGAGATACTGATCCTCGACGAGCCGACGGCAGTCCTCACGCCGCAAGAGGTCGACAGCCTGATGGCGGTGATGAACGACCTCCGCGAGGACGGTCGATCACTCATCTTCATCTCGCACAAACTCGACGAGGCGCTCGAGATAGCAGACGATATCACGGTCCTCAGAGACGGTGAGGCGGTCGGAACCGTTTCCGCTACGAACGCGACCGAACAGGACCTAGCGCGGATGATGGTCGGCCGCGAGGTGCTCTTCGATCGGCTCGATCGCGAGGACGATCCTGGCGCTCCTGTCCTCGAAGCCGATGAGCTCCGAGTGACGGGGAACCGCGGCCGAGAACAGGTCTCGGGGATCGATCTCACGCTTCGTGAGGGCGAGATCCTCGGTGTCGCCGGCGTCCAGGGGAACGGACAGACCGAGCTCATCGAGGGGATCACGGGCCTTCGCACCCCCGACTCGGGGACCGTCAGACTGCGGGGGACCGACATTACGGACCGCAGCCGGCGCGCCCGCATCGAAGCCGGGATCGCGTACGTCCCGGAGGACAGACAGACCGAGGGGCTGGTTCAAGAGTACAGCCTCCGACGGAACGCGCTCCTCGGCAACCAGACGATCGCCCCCTACGCCGAGGGCGGGTTCATTGACTGGGACGCAGTCGGAGACCACGCCGAGAGCGTCATCGAGGAGTACGACGTTCAGCCGCCGAATCCGGACGCAGAGGCGCGGTCGCTCTCCGGAGGGAACCAACAGAAGTTCATCGTCGGCCGGGAGATCGGCCACGATCCCGACGTGCTCGTCGCCTCTCACCCCACCCGAGGGGTCGACATCGGCTCGATCGAGTTCATTCACGAGCGACTAATGGAACTTCGGGACGGTGGTATCGGTATCCTCGTTGTCTCCTCCAAGCTTGAAGAGATCCAGAAGCTCGCCGACCGCATCGCCGTGATGTACGAGGGCGAGTTCATCGACGTCGTCGACCCGGACGCAGTTACCGAGTCCGATCTCGGGCTCCTGATGGCCGGGCAGTCGCTCACCGACCGCGGAAGCGACGACGGTTCCGACGATGGTACCGATTCCGACGCCGACGGAGGTGTCACGGCGTGAGCGGCGCGGACGGCGGGCGCCCGCGCGAGGCGCTCGAAGCGGCCGCCGATCGTCTGCTCCGAGCGAGCGTGCTCGAACGGATCGGGATCGGGATCGCGTCGACGACGGCGGCGCTGTGCATCGGACTCATCATCGCGGCGGTCGCCGGCTACGACCCGATCCGATTCGCCGGGCAGTTGATCGCGGGGGCGTTCGGGAGCGAGCGGGCGATCGCTCGCACGCTCCGGAGCACGACGCTGTTCGTGCTCACGGGCGTCGCCGTCGCGGTGGCGTTCCGCGCTGGCGTGTTCAACATCGGAGTGCAGGGGCAGTTCGTCGTCGGCGGGTTCACGACCGTCGTCGCGATCGTCTGGCTGGCGAACTTCGTTCCCGGCGGGACGCTCGGCGGGGTGACGCTGATGCTCGTCGGGAGCCTCGCGGGCGTGGTCGCCGGCGGGCTGTACGGGGCGCTCCCCGGCGTCATGAAGGCGTACGGGGACGCCAACGAGATCATCACGACGATCATGCTGAACTTCATCGCCACCGGGTTCGTGGGCTGGCTCGTCGCGGGCCCGTTCGGCGACCCCGAGGCGACGGCGACGCGGACCCGGCGGCTCCCGGACAACGTGGGGCTGCCGCGGGTGGTGTTCGACGACCCGAACCTGTCCGTCGTCGGCCTCCTCGTCATGGTCGCTGTCGTCGTCCTCGTCGCCGCGCTGATGGCCCGGACCCGCTTCGGCTACGACATGGTGACGAGCGGGTACCAGGACGCCGCCGCGACGTACTCGGGCGTCGACGCGAAGCGGATGATCATCGCGACGATGACCCTGTCCGGCATGATCGCCGGACTGACCGGAGCGCTGTTCGTGATCATGATTCAGGGCTACTACACCGACCCGTCCGGCATCGGCAACTACGGGTTCGACGCCATCGCCGTGAGCCTGCTGGCCGCCAACAACCCGCTCGGAGTCCTTCCGGCTGGGCTGCTGTTCGGGGGGCTCGAGTCGGCGAGCTCGCACGTACAGATCAACAGCGACGTTCCCGTCCAGCTGATCGACGGGATCGTCGGGCTGGTCGTCCTCTTCGTCGCCGCGCCGGAGCTCTTCCGGATGATCGCCGCCCGTACGGGGCTCGGAGGTGAGGGCGAATGAGCCTCCTCGGCGGGACGCGGTCGTCCCGCCTGCGCCTCGGCGGCTTCGGGCTGTTGATCGCGGTGTTCGCCGGCGTGTTAGTGGCCGCCCCGACCGGCGGCGGGATCGACCGGATCCTCACGCCGGGGTTCGTCACCCGGTCGCTGGAGATGGCGACGCCGATCGCACTCGCGGCGGTCGGCGGGCTCTACGCCGAGAAGAGCGGCGTGTTCAACATCGGGCTTGAGGGGTTCATGATCGTCGGCGCGTTCACCGCGGCCGGGACGATGTTCGCGCTCGGCGGCACCTCGCCGACGCAGGCACACATCTGGATCGCGATCGTCGTTTCGGTGCTGGTCACGGCGGTCCTGACGGTCCTCTTCGCCGTGCTACTCATCCGGTTCAAGGCCGACCAGATCGTGGCCGGGCTGGCGGTGTGGTTCGTCGGGCTCGGGTTCGCCCCCTTCACCGCGGCACTGGTCTGGGGGAGCCGATCGAGTCCCGGCCTCGCGAGCGTCGACGCGGTCGCGTTCGGTCAGTCGCCGCTGGTGTTCCTCGCGGCGCTCCTCGTCGCGGCCGGCTGGGTCGTCCTCTACCGGACCCGGTACGGCTACTGGGTACAGGCCGCCGGCGAGAACCCGGAGGCGCTCGACACTGCCGGTGTCGACGTCAACCGCGTCCGCTACGCGACGGTGATCTTCTCCGGCGCGATGGCGGGCCTCGGCGGCGCCGTGCTGCTCGCACACGCCGGGAACTTCGTCGGGACCGGGCAGACGATGGTCGACGGCCGCGGATGGATCGCGATCGTCGCGTACCTGTTTGGCAACTACAACCCGGTCGGCGCGGCGGGCGCGGCGCTGTTGTTCGGGGCGTTAGACATGCTGAACGTCCAGTTCCAGACCGTCGGAATCGACGTCCCTGCGCGCCTCGTCAACCTGCTCCCGTACGCCGCGGTGCTGCTGGTGCTCACGGCGTGGGGGAAGACGCGCGTTCCGTCGATGGTCGGCGAGCCGTACGAGACGGAGGAGTGAACCGGGGACTCACCCCTTTCGACCGCGGTGCCGTCGCGCTACTGATTCGCTGAGCGCGCGTCCAGCGCGACCGGGATCGAGCGCGCGGCCACGTCGCCCGCGAACGCCTCGCCGTCGGCCTCCAGCTGCTCGAAGGTGTCGTAGTGGATCGGGACGACGAGCTCCGGCTCCATCGCCTCCGCCAGCTCCGCGGCGGCGTGGCGGTCGGAGACGATCCCCCCGCCGCCGATGTTCGCGAGGAAGATCGAGACGTCGAGCTCCGCGAACCCGTCGAGCGCGTCTGAGTCGCCGGGCCAGAAGACGGTGCGGTCGCCGAGCCCGAGCAGGAACCCGCAGCCGAGCCCCGGCGGGTGCGTCACCGAGCCGTCCGGCCCGGCGTTTGGCCCCTCGGGGTCGTTGTGCGCGGCGACCGACCAGACGGCGACCTCGCCGGCGGGGGTCGCCACGTCCACGCGCCCCTCGTCGTCGACGCGGACCACGTCGTAGTCGTCCGCGAGCGACTCGATCGACTCCACGTCGCGGTCGATCCCGGCGGGGTCGACCGCCTCGTAGATCACGAGCGTCGCGTCCTCGCGCGCGACCGACCGGATCCCCTCCGGGTCGTAGTGGTGGTCGTGGGTGACGACCACGAGGTCCCCGTCGCGGGCCCAGTAGTCGTCGAGGACCCCGTACCGCCCCGGATCCGTGTAGGCGACGGGGCCGCCCTCCGGCTCCAGTCGCGCCGTCGCGTAGCCGAGCCACTCCACCGAGAAGCCGTCGTAGCGAACCGTCATACGCGTGGCTCCGGTCGGGGGCGCCTTGAGGGTGGCTATCGGGTCCGCGTCGTCTCCTCATGCCTCGTCGCCTCCTCCCCACTCCGCTCCGTTGTCTCCCCATGCCTCGTCGCCTCCCCCATCACTCCGTCCCGTCACCGGCGAGCCGCGCGACGCGCTCCAGCGAGTCGGCGTCGGCGACCGCCTTGTCGTCGCGCACGCCGACGAACCGCGGGAACCGGAGGGCGTAGCCGGACGAGTAGGTCGGGGAAGTCTGGATCTCCTCGTACCCGACTTCGAGGACGACTTCGGGCCGGATCGCGATCTCGGTCCCGTCCTCGCTCACCACGTGGGGCTCCAGGCGCTCGGTGAGGTCGGCGAGCTCCTCGTCGGTGAGCCCGGTCGCGACCTTGCCGATCGTGGCGAACTCGTCGCCGTCGCCGCCGGTCCGCACGCCGAGCAGGAACGTCCCGAACAGCTCCGCGCGGCGCCCCTCGCCCCACTCCGCGCCGACGACGACGGCGTCGAGCGTCTCCACGTCGGGCTTGCGCTTGAGCCAGTCCCGGCCCCGGTCGCCCGGGGTGTAGGCGGCCGCGGGGTTCTTCAGCATCACGCCCTCATGGCCCGCGTCGAGCGCGGCCGCCTCCGCCGCCTCGATCGCCGCGGGGTCGTCCGCGTACTCGACGCTCGCGGCCGCGTCCGGCAGGACCTCGACGAGCCGCTCGTGACGGGCGCGGAGCGGCTCGTCGAGCAGGTCCGCGCCGTCCGCGTGGAGGCAGTCGAAGGCGTGGAGCCGCAGTCCGACCTCCTCGCGCATCCGGTCCACGTCGTGTTTCCGCCGGAAGCGACGCAGCACCTCCTGGAACGGGAGGGGGTCGCCGTCGTCGTCGACCGCGACGACCTCGCCGTCGAGGATGACCGGGACCGAGACGCGGGATTCGACGTACTCGACGACCTCCGGGAGCGCGTCGGTCACGTCGTCCATGTTGCGCGAGTAGATCCGCGGGCCGAGTCTGGCGTCGTCGCTCTCGGTGTCGCCCTCGCCGTCACAGCTCTCGCTGCCGCCACCCTCGCCGCCGTCGCCGCCCGACGCCGGCACGTAGTGGACCTGCACCCGCGCCCCGTCGAACTTGGTCTCGACGGCGACCTCGCCGAACGCCTCGACCGCGTCGGTCGCCGTCCCGGCCTGCGCGAGCATCGCCTGCACCGGCCGCCCCACTTCCAGCCCCTCGGCGCGCAGTCCGGCGAGCCCCTCGTCGCGGGCGAGGGCCGCGACGCGGCCGTAGTCGTTTGTCACCTGCAGCGCGCGCTCGACCGCCGCGACCGCCTCGTCGCCGGCGCGGAGGGTCGGGTCCTCGCCGTCGCTGTCGTCGGCGTCGACCTCCTTATCGTCGCCATCGCCACTGTCCGCGAGGAAGGCCTCCGCGATCGCGTCGCGGACGGCTCCTTCGCCGACACCGAGCCGCATCTCGCCGAGCACGAGCCGGGCGAGGAGCTTCGCCTCGGCCGGGTCGCATCGGTTGAACAACCCGAACAGCGCGTCGCGCTTTCGGGACTCGCTGCCGTCGCCGGCGGCGGCCGCCAGCTCGCGCAGCTCCGCGTCGACCGCCGGGACGGTGAGCCGGTCGCGGCCCTCGCCGAAGGCCGCGAGGCCGCGCTGGCCGCCGAACTCGAAGCCGGCGGCGACCGCGCCGATCTCGCCCGCCTCGGCCAGCCGCTCCTCCACGTCGTCGGCCGTCACGTTCGGGCCGGCAGCGCGGGCGATCGCCTCGCGACAGAGGGCGGGCCCCACGTCGAGCGTCCGGGTGTCGTGGGCGGGGAAGACGCGCCCGAGCAGGAACCGGGTGACCGTCACGAGATCGTCGCCCTCGGCGTCTCTGCCGTCGTTCTCTCCGTCTCCGTGGCCGCCCTCGGCGTCTCCGTCGCCGTCCCCGGCGTCCCCTCCGGCCGCCGCGAGCAGGTCGGCGACGAGCAGGGTCGTCTCGATGTCGGCCGGCTCGGCGGCCAGCCCCTCCGCCCGGTCGGCGAGCGCTGCGAACTCCATGCGCGGAGTCGGCGATCGCTCGGCAAAAGCGCCGCGATACGGGGCTGTCCCGGGCCGGTTCCGAGCCGCTCCCGCGTCGGTCTCTGCCCGGAACCGGCCCGGGAGGCCGCGTGCCGACCGCTCCCACGCCGTCGATCGGCCGCAGACCTTTTTGCCGGGGGCGGTCGTCGACCGTTCCATGAGCACCGAGTCCGCCCTCGCCGACGGGGTCCGCGAGGCGCTCGCGGTCGACCCCGACGAGTTCGCCGCCCGCGCGGAGGAGGAGGCGGAAATCGTCAAGCAGGCGCTCCGAGACGGCGCCTTCGACAACCACCAGTCGATCGTCGGCTTCGAGTACGAGTTCTACGCGGTCGCCGACGGGCGGTGGAGCGAGGAGTCGCGGGCGGGCGAGTACGCCCTGATGCGAGTCCCCCGACGGCTGCTGGAGCTGATGGGGTTCGAGAAGGAGCTCGGGCTCCACAACGCCGAGATGTCGACGAGCCCGCAGCCGCTCTCCGACCACGGGCTCCGGGCGCAGCTCGCGGAGGTCCGGGCGCGGCTCGAGGCCGCGGAGAACACCGCCGGCGTCGAGGGGATGCGGCTCGTCTCCGACGGCCTCTGGACCATCCCGCCCGCGGGCGAGGCGGCCCGCGAGTACCTCACCGACAGCGTCGACGTCGACGGGATCACCGTCGCCGTCAACATGAGCGACGCGGTGCGGTACCACGCGATGGCGAACGCGGGCGCCGACGAGAAGCGCGGGACGGTCGTCGAGGCGCCGGGGGTGTCGCTGTCGGCGGACACGGTGATGCCCGAGAGCCTCATCACCTCGATACAGCCGCACTACCAGGTCGCGCAGGCCCAGACCCTGCCGCGGCACTTCCGGTACGCGCTCCGGATCGCGGGCCCCCTGCTCGCGTTAGGGGTCAACTCCCCCTTCTTCCCCCCGGACCTGTACGAGGACGACTGGGACGGCGAGCGCGTCCTCGCGGAGGGCGCGACGGAAAACCGGATTCACGTGTTCGAGTCGGTGCTCAACGCCCGCACCGACAGGGGGAAGGTGCGGTTCCCGCGGGACGTTCACGACCTCGAGACCGCGGTCGACCGGATCGTCGCCGACGAGACGCTGATCCCGATGCCGGAGCCCGACGGCACCGACCGGTTCGACGACGAGTTCGCGACGTTCCGGACGAAACACGGCAGCTACTGGCGGTGGGTCCGCCCCGTCTTCGAGGGGGCGAGCCGGTCGAGCGCCAACGCCCGGATCGAGTTCCGGCCGATCCCCGGACAGCCCACCGTCCGTGACTCGATCGCGTTTCAGGGGGCGTTCGCCGGACTGATGCAGGCGCTCCCCCAGCGCGAACACCCCGTCATCGGCCTCGACTGGGAGACCGCCCGCGACAACTTCTACGCCGCGGTCGCCGACGGGCTCGACGCGGAGATCGAGTGGATCGGCCTCGACGGCGAACACACCACCGATACCGACGCGCTGTACGCGGACCTCCTCGATCACGCCGAGGCGGGCCTCCGGACCGCGGGCTGTCCCGAGGAGGAGGCCGCTGCGTGGCTCGCCCCGCTCCGGTGGCGGGTGGCGAACCGGACGACGCCGGCCAGCTGGAAGCGCGAGCGGGTCCGCGAGCGCCTCGGCGACGGCGACGACTTCGAGACCGCCGTCCACGACACCCAGCGCGAGTACATCGACCGGCAGGCAGAGACGCTGATCGAGGGCGGCTTCTCGGCGTGGACGACCGACGACTGACCTCCGAATCGAGTCGGTGCGACGGGAATCGACCCGCACGGCCGGAACAACCGGCAATCGGTTCCGGATTCCAGCACGGACGCTTTGGACCCGATGGACGGTCCGTTCGCGGCTCGCACAAACAGATCGCTCACAGCGGGCCTGAGCCGCCCGCTTCGAGTGTGATACTACTCATCACACTGACAAATTAATAACTCAGGAACATCATAGGTGCGGCTGAATATTCTCGATAGCCATATCTCCTTATGAGTAGGGCCGGTACGAGGTGGTACGATGGAGCGAAGACAGTTCCTCAGCGGAACCGGCGCGGCGATCGGCGGCTCGCTGCTCGCCGGCTGCGTCGGTGGGGGAAGCAGTCGGACGGTGACGGTCGATTACGCCTACTACAACCCGGTCAGCCTCGTGTTACGCGAGAAGGGGTGGATGGCGGAGGCGTTCGCCGACACCGACGCGGAGATCGAGTGGGTGTTGAGCCTCGGCAGCAACCAGGCCAACGAGTACTCGCAGAGCGGCGAGGCGGAGGTCGCCTCCACCGCCGGGATCGCGGCGCTGATGGCCCGGTCGAACGGCGTCCCGATCACGACGCCGTACATCTACTCCGAGCCCGAGTGGACCGCGCTCGTCACCTTCGAGGAGAGCGGCATCGAGACGGTCGCCGACCTGGAGGGCAAGCGGGTCGCCGCGACGCGGGGCACGGACCCGTACTTCTTCCTCCTGCAGGCGCTCGACGACGCCGGGCTGAGCGAGGACGACGTGGAGGTCGTCCACTTGCAACACCCGGAGGGGCAGTCCTCGCTGGTGCAGGGCGACGTGGACGCGTGGGCGGGGCTCGACCCGCACATGGCCGAACTGGAGCTGGAACACGACGGCGCGGAGCTGTTCTTCCGCGAGCCCGCGTACAACACGTACGGCTTCCTGAACTTCCTCGACGGGTTCCTCGCGGACCACCCGGAGGACGCCCGACGCGTGATCGACGCCTACGAGCGCGGCCGCGAGTGGGCGACCGACAACCCCGAGGAGACCGCGTCGATCCTCGCGAGCGAGTCGGACATGTCCCAGCCGGTCGCGGAGCGAGTGTTCACCCAGCGGAACGACCTCTCGGGGCCGGTCCCGGGCGACGCCCACCGTGACCTGCTGTCAGACCTCGCGCCGATCCTCGAACGCGAGGGGCTCGTGAACGAGGGCGCCGACCCCGCGGGGAGCATCGGCGACCTGCTCGACTCGGAGTTCGCGGCCGGCGCCGCGGGAGGCGAGTGAGATGGCGACCACGCGGGAGACGGAGACCGGCGAGGGCGGGCTCGACCTCGCCGGGGCGTTCCCGGACCCCGACCGGTTCCGGTGGCTGCTTGGGCTCGTCGTGCCGGCGCTCCTCGTCGTCGTCTGGCACCTGCTGGTCGTGACGGGCGTGTTCGCGGCCCACCAGCTCCCGGAGCCGCTCCGCGTGGTCGAGACGCTGTACGGGATGGCGGCGACGGGCGAGCTGTGGGGACACGTCGCCATCACGCTCCAGCGCGTGTTCTTCGGCGTCGTCCTCGGCGTGAGCGTCGGAATCGTCTTCGGGACGGTCACGGGGCTGTACGGGCTCGCGAACGACCTGCTCGACCCGCTCTTACAGAGCCTCAAGAACATCCCCTCGCTGGCGTGGGTACCGCTGTTCCTGCTGTGGTTCGGGATCGGCGAGGGCGCGAAGGTGCTGCTCATCGCCGTCGGGGCGTTCTTCCCCGTCTACCTCAACCTCTCGACGGGGATCGGCAACGTGAGCGAGGACCTCCTGGAGGTCGCCGAGGTGTACGACCTCGGTCGGTTCGAGTCGCTCCGACGGGTCGTGTTCCCGGCCGCGGTGCCGAGCCTGCTCGTCGGGATCCGCGGCGGCGTCGGCCTGGCGTGGATGTTCGTCGTCGCCGCGGAGCTGATCGCGGCGGGTCAGGGGATCGGCTTCCTGATGAGCGACGGGCGGGTGCTCGCCCGGCCGGACATCATCGTGGGATCGATCCTGCTTTTCGCCTTCTTCGGGAACCTCTCGGATCTCGCGGTCAAGGGGGTGAAACAGCGTGTCGTCGACTGGTGAGGACGTGACCGACACGAGTTCCCCGGCGGACGATTCGCCGGAGTCGACGGGCGACTCCCCGGAATCGACGGACGACCCGGCCCTCGCCGTCCGCGGGCTCACGAAGCGGTACGGCGACACCGTCGCGCTCGAGGAGGTCGACCTCGCGGTCGACGACGGCGAGTTCGTGGCGGTCGTCGGCCCCTCCGGCTGCGGGAAGTCGACGCTGCTGCGCGTGCTCACCGGGTTAGAGGAGCGGTTCGAGGGACGCGCCGCCGTCGACGGGGTCGACGTGCGCGACGGCGGCAGCGACGGGGTCGGCATGGTGTTCCAAGAGCCCCGCCTGCTCGCGTGGGCCGACGTGCGCGAGAACGTCGCGATCGGACTTCCGGGCGGCGTGGACCGCGACGACCCCGCCGCGCACGACCGCGTCGACGACCTGATCGAGACGGTCGGGCTCGACGGGTTCGCCGGGCACCGCCCCGGCGAGCTCTCGGGCGGGATGGCCCAGCGCGTCTCGCTGGCGCGCGGGCTCGCCTACGAGCCGGAGGTGCTGCTGTTGGACGAGCCGTTCTCCGCGCTCGACCAGCTGACGAAGTACGAACAGCAGGACAACCTCCTCGACGTGTGGCGCGAGCGCGGGGCGACGGTCGCCCTCGTCACACACGACGTGGAGGAGGCGGCGTACCTCGCGGACCGCGTCGTCGTGCTCGGCGGGCAGCCGGGAACGGTCGAGGCCGTCGTCAACGTCGAGGCGGACCGCCCGCGCGAGCGGACCGACAAGGCGCTGCTCGCGGCCCGCCGTGAGATCACGGACGCGCTCGGGGTCTGAGTCCGGACCGGACCGATCGGCCCCTGTTTTCGGGACCCGGCCGCCCCGCGTTCGTCCCGGTTGCGACGCGCGCCGATCGCGCGCCAGCTTCGTACGGAACGAAACGAACGTCGATTCGGCTTATGAACCCGGTTCCGAAACCACAGCACCCCGATCGTCTCGGTGTGTGTATAATGTGTATAAGGGCATCTGATCTCGTTGGTGTCGTGCGATTTTCGGGATCGACGCTCGAACCGCGGACCCCGATCTGACGGGCCGTTTTTGCGATCGGCACAAGTGTTAAGTTCTCGACCGTGTTTTCGTCAGTCGATGACAGACATCACGGAGGCTTCGTCGGACACCCCGGCGGATCGAGTTCTTCCAGGGCACGATAGCTTCTAACGTCGAAATCGGTCCTGTCAGGATCTTCGACACGACCCTGCGAGACGGAGAACAGTCACCACGTACTTCGTTCAGCTACGACGAGAAACGCCGCATAGCGGCGACGCTGGACGACATGAACACCCACGTCATCGAGGCTGGGTTCCCGGTGAACTCGGACGCGGAGTTCGAGGCCGTAAGCGACATCGCCGCCGCGACGGACACCACCGTCTGCGGGCTGGCGCGGGTCGTCGAGGGCGACATCGACGCCGCGATCGACTCCGGCGTCGAGATGGTCCACGTGTTCGTCTCCACCAGCGACGTACAGCTGGAGGACTCGATGCACGCGACCCGGCAGGAGGCGAAACAGCGCGCCGTCGACGCCGTCGAGCAGGTGAAAGACGCCGGCGTCGAGTGCATGTTCTCGCCGATGGACGCGACGCGGACCGACCCCGACTACCTGCGGGAGATCGTCGAGGCGGTCAGCGACGCGGGCACCGACTGGATCAACATCCCGGACACGTGCGGCGTGGCGATGCCGACCAGCTTCGGGAAGACGGTGAAGGCGGTCGTCGAGGCGACGGACGCCCGGGTCGACGTGCACACCCACGACGACTTCGGGATGGCCGCGGCGAACGCGGTCACCGGGTTCGAGAACGGGGCGGAGCAGGCGCAGGTGTCGGTCAACGGGATCGGCGAGCGCGCCGGCAACGCCGCCTATGAGGAGGTCGTGATGGCGGTCGAATCGGTGTACGGCGTCGACACCGGCATCGACACGACCCAGATCACCAAGCTGGCCCGGATCGTCGAGGAGGCCTCGGACATCCCCGTGCCGGCGAACAAGCCCGTCACCGGGCGGAACGCGTTCGCCCACGAGTCGGGCATCCACGCGGCGGGCGTCATCGAGAACGCCGACACGTTCGAGACCGGCGTGATGACCCCCGAGATGGTCGGCGCCGAACGCGAGTTCGTCTTGGGCAAACACACCGGTACCCACAGCGTGCGCAAGCACCTGGTGGAGGCCGGCTTCGACCCGAGCGACAGCGAGGTCCGGCGCATCACCAAGCGCGTCAAGGAGTACGGCTCCGGCAAGCGCCAGGTGACCGCCGGCGACGTCGAGCGGTTCGCCGAGGAGGCGGACGTCGACCGCGAGGAGGAGGTCCGGGTCTGATGGCCGCCTCCCTGCGCGGGGAGCCCGCCGAGCGACCGCCGTGCGGTCGCGCGGGCGGAAGCGATCGCCCGGACCGGTCGGTTCGCCCGACCGGATCCGCGCTCTGGAACCGGCCGTCCGGTTCCGCTCCCCGACAGGGATTTATACCCCGACCGCGTTGGTGGAGGCGAGATGCGACGGCACGCCGCGATCCCGACGACAGCCGAGGTCGCCGGAGCCGTCGCGCCGATCATTGTAGGGGTATAACCCCCTACACCATCCCTTCCTCACCGACGCGACGCATCGACGAACGCCGACGGGCGAGTCCGCTCTCGTCCGGCGACTCGGCGTTCGGACCGACCGACTCTCACACCCGCGAGATGCACCACCGAACACCACCACGACAATGAGCGACACAGCAGCACAGCCACGAGACGACGAGGCGGAGGACCCGGACGACGCGGCGAACTCGGACGGGTCGGCCGCGACAGACGCCGGCGACCCGACCGACGCCGACGGTCCCGCGGTGTCGACCGGCGCCGAGTCGGTCGTCGCCGCGCTGGAGGCCGCGGGCGCGGAGACCGCCTTCGGCGTGCAGGGCGGCGCGATCATGCCCGTCTACGACGCGCTGTACGACTCCTCGATCCGGCACGTGACGATGGCCCACGAGCAGGGCGCGGCCCACGCCGCCGACGCCTACGGCGTCGTCTCGGGCGAGCCCGGGCTCTGCATGGCCACGTCGGGGCCGGGAGCGACCAACCTCGTCACCGGCATCGCCGACGCCGACATGGACTCCGACGCGATGCTGGCGCTGACAGGACAGGTCCCGACCGAGTTCGTCGGCAACGACGCGTTCCAGGAGACGGATACGGTCGGTGTCACCCGCCCGATCACGAAGCACAACTACTTCGCGCACGGCGCGGACACCGTCGGCGACACCGTCGGCGAGGCGTTCGAACTGTCGCGCGCGGGGCGTCCCGGGCCGACGCTCGTCGACCTGCCGAAGGACGTGACACAGGACGAGACGGACGAGACGCCGGGGCCGGCGACGCCGCCGGCGGGGACCGACCCCGACCCGAACGCCGACCCGGACGCGGTCGAGGAGGCCGCCCGCGCGATCGAGGCCGCCGAACGACCGGTGTGCCTGTTCGGCGGCGGCGTGATCAAGGGGGACGCGAGCGACGCCGCGCGCACCTTCGCGCGGACGTACGGGATCCCGGTGACGACGACGATGCCGGGAATCGGCTCCTTCCCCGAGGACGACGACCTCTGTCTCTCGTGGGCGGGGATGCACGGCACCGGCTACGCCAACATGGCGATCACCCACACCGACTGCCTGATCGCGGTCGGCACCCGGTTCGACGACCGGCTGACGGGGGGGATCGACACGTTCGCGCCGGAGGCCGAGGTCGTCCACATCGACATCGACCCGGCCGAGATCTCGAAGAACGTCCACGCGGACTACCCCCTGATCGGCGACGCCGGGCGCGTCCTCGACCAGCTGACCGCCGCGGTCCGCGAGGCGCCCGACGCCGAGGCGTGGCGCGAGCGCTGCGCTGAGTGGAAGGAGACGTACCCCCTCACGTACGCGACCCCCGAGGACGAGCCGCTGAAGCCGCAGTTCGTCGTCGAGGCGTTCGACGAGGCGACGGACGACGACACCATCGTCACCACGGGAGTCGGCCAACACCAGATGTGGGCCTCCCAGTTCTGGACGTACACGGAGCCCCGGACGTGGATCTCCTCGCACGGCCTGGGGACCATGGGCTACGGCGTGCCGGCCGCGGTCGGCGCGCGCGTCGCGGCCGACGCGATGGGCGAGCCCGACCGCGACGTGGTGTGTTTCGACGGCGACGGCTCCTTCCTGATGACCATGCAGGAGCTGTCGGTGGCGGTCCGCGAGGACCTCGATCTCACCATCGCCGTGTTGAACAACGAGTACATCGGCATGGTGCGCCAGTGGCAGGACGCCTTCTACGAGGGGCGTCACATGGCCTCCGACTACACGTGGATGCCCGAGTTCGACAAGCTCGCCGAGGCGTTCGGAGCACTTGGCCTCCGCGTCGACGACTACGACGAGGTCGCGCCCGCGGTTGAGGAGGCCCTCGAGTACGACGGCCCCGCCGTGATCGACTTCCACGTCGATCCCGAGGAGAACGTCCTGCCGATGGTGCCGAGCGGCGGCGCGAACGGGAAGTTCGCCACCGCGGAGGACCAGCTATGAGCGGCGACTCCTCCGCCGCCGACGTCCCCGAGGCAGACTCCCGGCCCGCGCCGAGCGAGCAGCCCGCCCCCGAGGAGCGAGACCACCCCGAGGGGCGACGGAACCTCGAAGGGATCCGGATCGACCCAGTCCTCGAGGCGGAACACGAGTCGCGCCGCGCCGTCATCTCGGCGCTGGTGGAGGACGAGCCGGGGGTGCTCGCGCGCGTCTCCGGACTCGTCTCCCGTCGCCAGTTCAACATCGAGAGCCTGACCGTCGGCCCGACGACCGTGGAGGGCCACTCGCGGATCACCATGGTCGTCGAGGAGACGGACCCCGGCATCGACCAGATCGAAAAGCAGATGGCGAAGCTGAAGCCGGTGATCTCGGTCGGCGAGGTGTCCGGCGACGCGGTGACGGCCGAGCTGGTCCTGCTGAAGGTGGAGGCCGACGACCCGGCGGCGGTCCACGCGGTCACGGAGATGTACGACGGCCGGACGCTCGACGCCGGACCCCGGACGATCACCGTCCAGCTCACCGGCGACGAGGCGCGGATCGACGACGCGCTCGACGCGTTCCGCCAGTTCGGCATCATCGAGATCGCCCGGACGGGCCAGACCGCGCTCGCGCGCGGCGACACCCCGACGGCGCCCGGAGAGAAGCCCGGAACGGCCGGCGAACCGACCACGCACGACGACTGACGCGAACACACGCGGACTCACAATACACATGACCGAAGACGACACCCAGACGTTCAACTCGACAGTATACTACGACGACGACGCGGACGAAGAGGCGATCGCTCACAAGACCGTGGCCGTGCTCGGCTACGGCTCGCAGGGCCACGCGCACGCCCAGAACCTCTCCGAGAGCGGGGTCGACGTGATCGTCGGCCTCCGCGAGGGCAGCTCCTCGCGGGCCGCCGCCGAGAGCGACGGGCTCCGCGTGGAGACCCCCGCGGACGCCGCCGCCGAGGCCGACATCGTGAGCGTGCTCGTGCCCGACACGGTCCAGCCGGACGTGTACGAGGCGGCGATCGAGCCGAACCTGGAGGCGGGCGACACGCTCCAGTTCGCGCACGGATTCAACATCCACTACAACCAGATCCAGCCGCCCGAGGACGTCGACGTGACGATGGTCGCACCGAAGTCGCCGGGCCACCTCGTCCGCCGCAACTACGAGAACGACGAGGGGACGCCGGGCCTGCTGGCGGTGTACCAGGACGCGACCGGCGACGCCCACGACGAGGGGCTCGCGTACGCGGCCGCGATCGGCTGTACCCGCGCCGGCGTCGTCGAGACGTCGTTCCGCGAGGAGACCGAGACCGACCTGTTCGGCGAGCAGGCCGTCCTCTGTGGCGGCGTCACCTCGCTCGTGAAGCAGGGGTACGAGACCCTCGTCGACGCCGGCTACTCCCCGGAGATGGCGTACTTCGAGTGTCTCAACGAGCTCAAGCTCATCGTCGACCTGATGTACGAGGGCGGGCTCGGCGAGATGTGGGACTCGGTGTCCGACACCGCCGAGTACGGCGGGCTCACACAGGGCGACGTGGTCGTCGACGAGCACGCCCGCGAGAACATGGAGGAGGTCTTAGAGAAGGTCCAGAACGGCGAGTTCGCCCGCGAGTGGATCTCCGAGAACCAGGCGGGACGGCCCTCCTACACCCAGCTCCGGACGGCCGAGAAGAACCACGAGATCGAGGCCGTCGGCGAGGAGCTGCGCGGCCTGTTCGCGTGGCAGGAGGAGGAAGAAGACGAGGAGGAGTCGGCCGAGGTGACCGCCTGATGGGCGTACGCGGAGACGCGAACCGGCCCAGCGAGACCACGCGTCCCACGCGCCGCGCGGGTGATCCCCGATGAGCGAGGGGACGCTGTACGACAAGGTGTGGGACAGACACAAGGTAACCCGGCTCCCCACCGGACAGGACCAGCTGTTCGTCGGGCTCCACCTCGTCCACGAGGTCACCAGTCCCCAGGCGTTCGGCATGCTGAAGGAGCGCGGCCAGGAGGTCGCGTTCCCGGAGCGCACGCACGCGACGGTTGACCACATCGTGCCGACCGGGAACCGCGACCGCCCCTACCAGGACGAGGCCGCCGAGAGCATGATGGCGGAGTTAGAGGAGAACGTCCGCGGCTCGGGGATCGACTTCTCCGACCCGGACTCCGGTAACCAGGGGATCGTCCACGTCATCGGCCCGGAGCAGGGGCTCACCCAGCCGGGGATGACGATCGTCTGTGGCGACTCCCACACCTCGACGCACGGCGCGTTCGGCGCGCTGGCGTTCGGCATCGGCACCTCGCAGATCCGGGACGTGCTGGCGACCGGCTGCGTCGCGATGGAGAAGCAAAAGGTCCGTAAGATCGAGGTCACGGGCGAGCTCGGCGAGGGCGTCACCGCGAAGGACGTCATCCTCACGATCATCGGGGAGCTCGGGACCGACGGCGGCGTCGGCTACGTGTACGAGTACGCCGGCGAGGCTATCGAGGACCTCGGGATGGAGGGCCGGATGTCCATCTGTAACATGTCGATCGAGGGCGGCGCCCGCGCGGGCTACGTCAACCCCGACGAGACCACCTACGAGTGGCTGAAGGAGACGGACGCCTTCGCGGACGACCCCGAGGAGTTCGAGCGGCTGAAACCCTACTGGGAGTCGATCCGGACCGACGACGACGCCGAGTACGACGACGTGGTCACCATCGACGGCTCCGCGATCGAGCCGACCGTGACGTGGGGGACCACGCCCGGCCAGACGGCGGGCATTACCGAGCCGATCCCGGACCCCGACGACCTGCCCGAGGAGGACCGCGACACGGCGCGGCGCGCGCAGAAACACATGCGCGTCGAGCCCGGCGACACGATGGAGGGGTACGAGATCGACGTGGCGTTCCTCGGCTCGTGTACCAACGCGCGGCTGAAGGACCTCCGCGAGGCCGCGGCGTTCGTCGAGGGCCGCGAGGTCGACGACGACGTGCGCGCGATGGTCGTCCCCGGCAGCCAGCGCGTCCGCGACGCCGCGGAGGCGGAGGGGCTCGACGAGGTCTTCAAGGAGGCCGGCTTCGACTGGCGCGAGCCCGGCTGTTCGATGTGTCTCGGCATGAACGACGACCAGCTGGTGGGCGACGAGGCGAGCGCCTCGTCGTCGAACCGGAACTTCGTCGGCCGGCAGGGCTCGAAGGACGGGCGCACCGTGCTGATGAGTCCGATCATGGTCGCGGCCGCGGCGGTGACCGGGAAGGTCACCGACGTCCGCGAGATGGAGGAGGTGGCGACCGTATGAGCTCGCCCGAGTTCAGCGACGGCGAGGCGCCGGCCGAGAAGGTCACCGAGGTCTCCGGCACCGGGATCCCGGTCCGGGGCAACGACATCGACACCGACCAGATCATCCCGGCGCGGTTCATGAAGGTCGTCACCTTCGACGGGCTGGGCCAGTTCGCCTTCTTCGACCAGCGGTTCGACGACGAGGACAACGAGAAGGACCACCCGTTCAACGAGGAGCAGTACCGGGGCGCGAACGTCTTAGTCGTCAACGCCAACTTCGGCTGCGGCTCCTCCCGTGAGCACGCCCCGCAGGCGCTGATGCGCTGGGGGATCGACGCGGTCGTCGGCGAGTCGTTCGCGGAGATCTTCGCGGGCAACTGCCTCGCGCTCGGGATCCCGACGGTCACGGCCGACCAGGAGGACATCGAGGCGCTGCAGGACTACGTCGAGGCCAACCCCGACGCCGAGGTCGACATCGACGTGGCCGAGGAGACGATCACCTACGGCGACACCGTGATCGACGCGACGGTCCACGACGCCCAGCGGAAGGCGCTCGTCGAGGGCGTCTGGGACACCACCGCGCTGATGGGCGCCAACGAGGGCGCGGTCCGCGAGACCGCCCGGTCGCTTCCCTACGTGCCGGCCGAGCACATTCCGGGGGACGAGGCGTGAGCCACGAGGTCGTCGTCATCGAGGGCGACGGGATCGGCCGCGAGGTCGTCCCGGCCGCCGTCGACGTGCTGGAGGCGCTCCCGGTCGACTTCGAGTTCGTCTCGGCCGAGGCGGGCGACGCGGTAAAGGCGGAGACCGGCGAGGCGCTGCCCGCGGAGACGTACGATCTCGCGGCCGACGCGGACGCGACGCTGTTCGGCGCGGCCGGCGAGACGGCCGCCGACGTCATCCTCCCGCTTCGCGAGGCGGTCGACTCGTTCGTCAACGTCCGACCGGCGAAGGCGTATCCCGGCGTCGACGCGGTCCGCCCGGAGACGGACGTGGTCTTCCTGCGGGAGAACACCGAGGGCGTCTACGCGGGCCACGAGGACCGGCTCTCCGACGACCTCTCGACGCTGACGCGGGTCGTCACCTCGTCGGCCTCCCGCGAGCTCGCCGAGTTCGCCTGCGAGTTCGTCGAGGACGGGCGCGGCCCGGCGGGCGACCCCGACGAGGGGTTCACCGTCGCGCACAAGGCGAACGTGATGCGCGAGACGGACGGCCGGTTCCGCAAGGTGGTGCTCGCGGTCGCCGAGGAGCGCGGCGTCGACGCCGACGAGGAGCTGATGGACGCGTTCGCGACGAAGCTCCCGCTCGACCCGAGCCAGTACGGCGTGATCGTCTGCCCGAACCTCGCGGGCGACGTGCTCTCCGACCTGGCCGCCGGGCTCGTCGGCGGGCTCGGCCTGCTTCCGTCCGCGAACGTCGGCCACGACAACGCGCTGTTCGAGCCGGTCCACGGCACCGCGCCCGACATCGCTGGCGAGGGCGTCGCCAACCCGACCGCGGCGATCCTCTCGGCGGCCATGCTCGTCGAGTACTTCGGCCACGTCGAGGAGGGCCAGCGCGTCCGGGACGCCGTGGAGGGCGTGCTCTCCGACGGCCCGCGAACTGGGGACCTCGGCGGCGACGCGACGACCGAGGACGTCACGGCCGCGATCGTCGACCGGCTGTAGGCGTCGACCGTCGCCGACGCGTTTCCGCGATCGACGCCCGCGACCGCGGGCGAACCACAAGACAAGAAACCCTGCGGCCCGTTGGGATCGGTATGAGCAACTACGAAGTCGCGATGGAAGCAGCCTGGTTGGTCCGTGACGTCGAGGAGACCGACGACGCCATCGGCGTCGCGGTCAGCGAAGCCGGCAAGCGACTCAACGAGACGGACAAGCAGTACGTCGAGGTCGAGCCCGGCCTCACCGGCTGTCCGGCCTGCGGCGAGCCGTTCGACGCCGCGTTCCTCGCCGCGAACACCGCGCTCGTCGGCCTGCTCTTGGAGATCGACATCTTCAACGCCGACAGCGAGGAGCACGCCGAGCGGATCGCGAAAAGCGAGGTCGGCGGCGCGCTCCGCGACGTTCCCCTCGAGGTCATCGAGGTCGTCGAGACGGAGGGCGACGAGGAGGACGCCGACGTCGACGCCGGGGAGTAAGCGATCCGACGCGGCGTCCGCGACCGATCCGGCCGCGATATCGGTCGTTGCCGAAACCTTTTCTAATAACCCTTGGTTATTTGGGGTATGGAACTCCCGACGCCACAGGACCTCCGCGAGCAGCGGACGACGCTGGAGCTGACGCAGAGCGAGCTCGCGGACGCCGCGGACGTCTCGCAGCCCCTCATCGCGCGGATCGAGGGCGGCGACGTCGACCCGCGGCTCTCGACGCTCCGCCGGATCGTCAACGCGTTACAGGAGGCGGAGGGCGAAGTCGTCCGCGCGAGCGACCTGATGAACGAGACGGTGATAAGCGTCGCGCCCGACGACGCGGTGCGCGAGGCGGTCGACCTGATGGAGGAGGAGGCGTACTCGCAGCTCCCAGTGCTCCAGAACGGCGTTCCGGTCGGCTCGATCAGTCAGGGCGACGTGGTCCACGCCGGCGAGAACGTCGGCGACCACCCGGTCAGCGATGTGATGAGCGAATCGTTCCCCACCGTCGCGCCGGGCGCGACCGTCGACGAGGTCCGGAACCTGCTCGACCACTACAAGGCGGTGATGGTGACTGACGGCGGCGAGACGGTCGGGATCATCACCGAGGCCGACATCGCCGCGCACCTGTCGTAAGGAGGGGTCCGGCGGTTCCCGAGGCGCTCGTCCGAGCGGTACGGGCCGCGCTCGGCGGTCTTACCCCTCCCTGCGCTCCGAGAGCCGCTCCCAGATCTCCGTGCAGCCGGCGCCGTCCTCGATGTCGTCGAGGTGGCCCGTGCCGTCGTCGGGCTCGGCGTCCGTTTCGTCGCTCGGGTCCGCCCCCCTCCGCGGGTCGGCCTCGGCCGCTTCTTCCTCCTCGTCGGCCGCTTGCGTGTCTGCTCGCTCGGTCATCGTTCCTCCTGGGCGTCGCCGAAGAGCTCGGGCGCCACGTCCGCGGACGCGTGCTGTCTGTACTCGCCGTCGTCGTCCGAGTTGGTTGGCGGGGCGGGGTCGGGAACCGTATCGGTCATCACACCACCGTAGGCGCGCACGAGCCATAAGTACCCTCACACATGTAAATCGAACCACCACTCTCGGATACCGGATTTCGTGTCCGGTACTCCGGAAGCTAATTTTATGCGGTACCGCCTTGCAGTCGGGCGGTTTCCCGATATCCCGGCGTCATCGAAACGGTCGCCGATTGCGACCACCGCCACCCATTGGGTCGTCGCGGGCGAACGAGGAGTGTGACCACTCGACTGCGCGTCCTTGACGACGGGGCGTGGATCTCCGTCAACGACGCCCGAAAAGTCCGCGTCAGCGAACTGTGGCGGCTCGACGCGCCGGATCTCTGTGAGTGCGAACTCACCGATCTGGTCGTCGAGAACTTCCAGTCGGTCGGCGTCGACGGCTCGACCGTGGAGGTGCGGGTCTACGGGCAGTGCATCGCGTGCGGGGCGGCGGGGACCACCGGCTGGATCCCCGTCGGGCGGGTACGCGGGGGTGAGTTCGCCGAACTCGACAGATCCGCGGTCCGCCGCGTGCGGCGGTGAGGGTAGCGGCAACACGTGCCACCTCGGTGGGGCACCGGGGAAGGTTGACACCACGCTGTCAGCTATGTGGGTGTCGGGTGTATGCCGGATCGATGCCAACGGACGTAGAGAACTGGAAGTCGGAGGTCTACGGGTCGGAGATCCGCGATCGCCTCTTCGAGTTCGCCGAGCAGGGGTTCGACTCGATCCCCGACGACGAGCGGGACGCATGGTTCGAGCGCTTCAAGTGGTGGGGCCTGTACCACCAGCGGAACGGACAGGAGGGGTACTTCATGATGCGGATCGGGACGCCGAACGGCGTGCTCGAACCCGGACAGCTCCGGGTCGTCGGCGAGATCGCCGACGAGTACGCCCGCGGTCCCGGAACGAACCCGATCTTCGGCGACGCCTACGCCGACTTCACCACCCGGCAGTCGATCCAGCTCCACTGGATCGAGCTGTCGGACGTGCCGGCGATCTTCGAGAAACTGGAGGAAAACGGCCTCTCGACCCAGCAGGCCTGCGGCGACTCGTGGCGCAACATCGTCGGGAACCCCGTCGCGGGCAAGGACGGACAGGAGGTGATCGACGCGTGGCCCGTGATCTCCGACCTCAACGAGCGGTTCAAGGGGAACGACGACCATTCGAACCTCCCCCGGAAGTGGAAGGTCTCCGTGACCGGCTCCGCCGACGGCTCCGGCCAGGGCGACATCAACGACCTCGCGTTCGAGCCCGCGTACAGGGAGGTCGACGGCGAGGACGTCGTCGGCTTCAACGTCCGCGTCGGCGGCGGCCTCTCGCGCAACGAGCCGCGCCTGGCCCGCGACATCGACGTGTGGGTCTCCCCGGAACGCGTCCCCGACGTGGCCGGCGGGCTCTCGGCGCTGTTCCGCGACTACGGCGACCGCGAGGACCGGTACAACGCCCGGATCAAGTTCCTCGTCGACGAGTGGGGCCCGGAGAAGGTCCGGGAGACCCTCCAGGAGGAGTACGTCGACTTCGAACTCGAATCCGCCGGCCGCGACGTGCGCGAGGAGTACACCTACAACACCGGCGCGGGCGAGCGCAACGACCTCGTCGGCGTCCACGACCAGAAGGACGGCGCGAACTTCGTCGGCCTCAACGTCCTCGTCGGGCGGATGGGCGCGGCCGACGTGCTCGATCTGGCGGATCTGGCCGCGGAGTACGGCTCTGGCGAGGTCCGGATCTCGCAGCGCCAGAACGTCATCGTCACCGACGTGCCCGACGACGCGCTCGACGAGTTCCTCGCCGAGCCGCTCTTGGAGCACTACTCGCCCGAGCCGTCGCCGTTCATGCGCGGCTCGGTCGCGTGTACGGGCACCGAGTTCTGCTCGCTGTCGATCGTCGAGACGAAGAACCGGCAGGTCCGGTTCGCTCGCTGGCTGAAGGCCAACGTCGACCTCCCCGAGGGGGTCGACGAGTTCCACATCCACCTCTCCGGCTGTACGGCCTCCTGCGCGCAGCCCCAGATCGCCGACGTGAGCCTGCGCGGGATGAAGACCCGGAAGGACGGGGACCCGGTCGAGGCGCTCGACGTGGGCCTCGGCGGCGGGCTCGGCGACGAGCCGCAGTTCGCCCGGTGGGTCACCCAGCGCGTGCCCGTCGACGAGGTGCCGGGCGCGATCGCGAACCTCGTCGAGAGCTTCGCCGCCGAGCGCGACGAGGGCGAGTCGTTCCGCGCGTTCGTCGCCCGCCACGACGACGACGAGCTCGACGCGTTCGTCGAGCCGGAGGAGACCGACTACGAGGACCCGATGATGCACAACACGAAGCGCACCTGGTACCCGTACGCCGAGGAGGACGCCATGGAGGACGCGCCGGGGGTGCCGGGATCGCCGGCCGGCGACTGACGGCTCGCCGGTCGACGGTTGACCGCCCACTGGTCGACGGCTGACGGCTCGCCGGCGACGACTGCCAGCTCCCGGCGACCCGAACTGCGTCTTACAGCTCCAGCCCGCGGATCGCGACCGACCCGTCTCCCTCATTCTCTTCTACCCGCCCGATCACGCGCCCGTCGGTCTCGTCAGCCAGCGACTCGGCCGCGTCGGGGTCGACGGCGGCGACGAAGCCGGTCCCCATGTTGAACGTCCGGTGCATCTCCTCGTCGGAGACGCTTCCCGCCGACTGCACGAACTCGAAGACGGGCTGGGGGTCGAACGCGTCGTCGATCACGTACCGGTTCGCGCCGAGCCGCGTCAGGTTGGTCCACCCGCCGCCGGTGACGTGGGCCGCGCCGCGCACGCCGTGGTCGCGCATCGGATCGAGCAGGTCTGTGTAGATCCGGGTCGGCTCCAAGAGCGCCTCGCCGACCGTCTCGTACCCCTCGAACGGACAGGGATCGGTGTACGCGTGCTCGCGGGTCGCGGCCTCTCGGGCGAGCGTGAGCCCGTTGGAGTGGATCCCCGACGACTCCCAGCCGACCAGGGCGTCGCCCGGCTCGGCCGCGCCGTCGAACACCGCGTCCTTCGCGGCGAGCCCCGCGCAGGTCCCGGCCAGGTCGAGCCCGGAGATCACGTCGGGCATCACCGCGGTCTCGCCGCCGACGAGCTCCATGTCGGCGAGCTCGGCGCCGCGCGCGAGCCCCTCGCCGACCTGCTCGGCGAACCGCTCGTCGGGCTCGTCGACCGCGAGGTAGTCGACGAACGCGACCGGGCGCACCCCGGCGGCGACCAGGTCGTTGACGTTCATCGCGATGCAGTCGATGCCGACCGTCGAGTAGTCGCCGAGCGCCTCCGCGACGAGGAGCTTCGTCCCGACCCCGTCGGTCGCCAGCGCGAGGTACCGGTCGCCGATGTCGAGCAGGCCGGCGTAGTCGCCCTCGCCCTCGCCGACCGCGCCGATCAGCGCCGCGGTCGCCGCCTCGCTGGCGCCGATGTCGACGCCGGCGTCCGCGTAGGTGAGTTCGTCGTCGTCGTCCCCCGTCGGTCCCTCGTCGCCCCCGCTCGCGGTCCCGTCGTCTCCGCCGTCGCCCTCGGTCATGTGTGTCGAGGGACGCCGGCGGAGCAAAAGCGCACCGTTCCCCGCGAGTCGGCGGGGCACATATTGGCAGACGGATCAGAACGGTCCGTTGAATCCGAGCCGGCCGACGAACACGAGCCCGACCGTGAGCAGCGCGGAGAGGGCGAAGAAGCCGGCCCACACCGGCTTGCTCCACCCGATCACGGTCTTCCCGTCGAGGGGGCCGTAGGGGATCATGTTGAACGCCGCGAGGAAGACGTTGATCGCGATCCCGCGGGAGCCGATCAGGGTGATCACCGGGCTCCCGATCGCGGGACCGAGAAGCAGCGCCGGCAGGAACGCGAGCGTCAAGAGGAGGTTGACGACCGGGCCGGCGAGCGCGATGTGACCGTGCTCCTCGGGCGTCAGCCGGCCGCGGTGGTGGACCGCGCCGGGCGCGGCGAAGATGAAGCCGAGAAGCGAGCTCATCACGGCCAAAAAGAGCATGCCGTTGTCCGCGCGGAACTCGGCCACTTGGTCGTAGTGGACCGCGACGACCTTGTGGGCGATCTCGTGGAGGAGGAACGCGACGCCCGCGGTGAGCAGCGCGACCAGCAGCGGCGGGACGACCCCCGCCGCGAGCAGCCGACCGAGGCCGGCGGTGCCGTTCACGAAGAAGAACGTGAACGCGACGCCGAGCGCGAGCCACGCGACGAGCAGGTCGCGGATCTCGGTCCCGCTGAAGTAGAGGCCGGCGATCCGGCGGCCCTGAAAGGTTCCGCTCATTCGCTCACCCCGAGGCTCGCTCTCATGCGCCACCCGTGACCGCGCTCCGGATCAGCTCTGCGCCGGTACTCGCGCCCTCGATCATGAGCCGCCCCACCTCGTCGACGCCGCCCACGTCGCCGAACATCGCGGGGATGACGTACACCGCGAACAGGAAGCTCGCGACGATGCTGCCGATGTTCGTCATCGCGACGACGACGATGAGCTTGAACAGGGGTACGTCGAGCATCGACGAGACCAGCTCGGACGGCGACAGCGTCTCGTCGCCGAGCAGCTCGTTGAGCCGCCCGATGTCGCCGACGTTCACCGTCAGGCTCCGGAGCTCGACGTAGCCGGTGAACCAGCCGGGCGCGAGCATCGGGTTGATTGAGGTCATCCACGCGACCGCCCCGCCGACGCCGGCCGAGGTCCAGCGCGCGCCGGCGAGCTTCGCGAACGCGAACGCGAACGCGCCGTTGATCAGGAACCACGCGCCGAACAGCCGGAACAGGAACGCGTTCTCCACGCCGGCGAGCGCGAGCAGGACGAAGAAG
This sequence comes from Halorubrum salipaludis, assembly GCF_002286985.1. GTDB lineage: Archaea > Halobacteriota > Halobacteria > Halobacteriales > Haloferacaceae > Halorubrum > Halorubrum salipaludis. Next base: position 340,824 of record NZ_NSKC01000003.1, read on the forward strand.
CCGACGAAGCCGACCGTGATCGCGTAGCCGATCGCCTTCTTCCACGGGAGCCCGCGCCCGCGCTCCTTCCCGACGAGGTCCTCCATCGGCGGGAGCGACGCGGGGTCGGCGAGGTACCCCTCGATCCCCGCGCGGTGGCCCGCGCCGACGACGGCGACCACGTCGTGGCCCGCCTCGCGGAGGGCGACCAGCCGGTGGGCGATGAAGGCGTCGCGCTCGTCGATGAGCGCCTCCGCGCCGCCCGGGGAGAACTGCCGGAACTCCTCCATCATCATCGTCACCACGTCGGTGTCGGTCAGGTCGTCCATCCCGAGCTCCTCGATCCCGCCGTGTTCGGGCTCGCCGCCGCCCCGTCCGAGGGCGCCCATCGCGAGCGACGCGAGCACGCCGAGGGTCAGACCGAGCGATATCCCGAGCCCGAGACTGCCGATCGCCGTTACGGCGAAGCCGCCGAGATACGTCGCGACGAGCCCGTCGAGCGCACCGACCGCGGCGGCGGCGATCCCGGACGCGACGCCCAGTGTGGCCGCGGCGTAGAGGCGGCCGTCGGGCGAGAGCGCGAGCTTCCCGACCTGATCGACGGCGACGGCGACGGCGACCGCGGCGAGCACGCCGCCGGTGACGGTCGTCAACAGCGCGTCGGTCACGCCGACGCTGCCGCCGAAGAGGCCGATCACGGGGCCGGCGAGGATCCCGACGAACAGCCCGACCAACACCCCGACCACGCGCGAGTCGGTGACGCCGAACGCGAGCCCGCCGACCATCCGCAGCTTCTCGGTGACCGACATCCTCGCCCAGAAGCGCTGGATCGTCGTCTGGATGTCCCGGTCGACTAACGCTACGTCGATGCCGAGCCCCTCGGCGACGTCGATGGCGGCCCGCATGTCGGCGCCGGGCTCGATGTCGAAGCGGTCGCCGAGCTGGGTCTGGACGTACGAGAGCATCCAGTAGGCGAGGAACTGGAAGACGGTGTTGCCCCGCAGCAGGTCGCTCGCGTCGAGGTCCTCGGGGCTCTCGCCGTTCAGCTGGCGGTACCGCCCCTCGTCGAGCTCGACGGCGACCACGTCGGGTCGCTCGCGCTCGATCGTCTCCTCGACCTCGTCGACCGACTGCTCGGAGACGTGCGCGGTTCCGACCACGGTCACCGATCCGGGTTCGCCGTCGGAAGGCGCTCCGACCGCGCCGCTCGCAGGGGCACCCTCGCCGCCGGCGGCCGACGAGTCGCTCGCCGTCGGCGCCGGATCGCTCGCCGTCGGGGGCGAGGACGCGCCGTCGGATCCCCCTGGCGTCTCTGTCATTGCCACGACCTACTCCGTCGCCGCGTTTAGGGTTTGTGAGTCGGCGAGTCCGCGTCGGCGCCTCGGGGATCCAACAAATTTGTATCCTCACGGCGCGGAGGGGCTCGTATGTCGCGGCTCTTGCCCTCCCTCCCCGACGCGACCCCCGAGGACCGCGAACCTCGGGTGGTCGGCGTCGACGACGACGACGCGGACGAGCTCATCGCCGCGCTCGGCTCCGAGACGGCGCGCGAGATCCTCACGACGCTCCACGACGAGCCGGCGACGAAATCCGAGCTCGCCGACGCCGTCGACACCTCCCTCCAGAACGTCCAGTACCACCTCTCGAAGCTCGACGGCGCCGACCTCGTCGACGTCGTCGACACGACCTACTCCGAGAAGGGCCGAGAGATGGACGTGTACGCGGCCGCGGACGAGCCCCTCGTGCTGTTCGCCGGCGGCTCGGAGGCCTCGAGCGGGATCAAGTCGGCCCTGATGCGGCTGCTCGGCGGCTACGGGCTCATCGGGCTGGCGGCGGTCGCGGCCCAACGGGTCCTCTCCGTGGCTGGACCGACCGCCCGCGTGACGACGACCACGGGCGGGGGAGACGGCGGCGGCGCCGCGACCGAAGACGCCGCGGACGGCCCCTCGATCGAGGCGAGTCCCGACGGCGGCGGGGGCGGCGAGATCGACGGGACCGTCGAGTACGTCGTCGACCCGCTCGCGGACTACGCCGTCTCGCTGCTCGAGCCGGGCGTCGTCTTCTTCCTCGGCGCCGCGCTCGTGTTCACCGTCGTCTGGGCCTACTGGTACTGGGGCGACCGTTGACGGGGTGATCCGGCGCGACCGGGGCGGACGACCGCCCCGCCTCGGTCCGCGTGGGACAGCTATTCATGCCGCCGCCGCCACGGTCCGGTATGGAACACGAAGCCGAGGTCGTCGGGGTCGGAGCGGGCTCCGCACCCGGCGGCGACGTGCCGGCGGTCATCCTGTCCGCGCGCGGCGAGTACGTCCCAATCTTCGTCAGCGCCGACCAGGCGCAGTCGATCGGGATGGCGCTCGAGGGCGAGCCGTTCGACCGCCCGCTGACGCACGACCTCCTCGTCGACATCCTCACCGAGTTCGGAGGCGCGATCGACCGCGTCCGGGTCGACGACCTCCGGGACGGCACCTTCTACGCGAAGGTCGACGCGGAGCGGTACGAGGACGGCGAGCCGGAGCGGTTCGTCTTCGACGCGCGCCCCTCCGACGCGCTCGCGCTCGCCGTCCGGGTCGACTGTCCGATCGTCGTCTCGGACGCGGTGGTCGACGAGGCGGGGCGCCCGCAGGACTCGGTCCGGTTCGACGACGGTTCTCAAGAAGGGGTCTGAACCCGGTCCGCCGGGCGGCGGGGGTTCGTCGCTCGCCTGCGGTCGGTCGTGCGCCGATGGCCCGTCCCGCCTGCGGTCCGTCGTCCGCCGGTCAGGGGGTTCAAGTCGGCCGGCGTCCCACCGCCGACATGGACGAGACGGCGACGGTCGCGGAGTCGTACACTGAGATGACCGAACTGCTCTTGCCGAACGACACGAACAACCTCGGGCGGGCGCTCGGGGGCGCGGTCCTCCACTGGATGGACATCTGCGGCGCCATCGCCGGGATGCGCTTTGCGAACAGACAGGTCGTCACCGCCTCGATGGACCACGTCGACTTCATTTCGGCCATCGAGATGGGCGAGGTCGCCGTCATCGAGGGATACGTCTTCAACGTGGGGACGACGAGCCTCGACGTGAAGGTCGACGTGCGCGCGGAGGACCCCCGGACCGACGAGGAGCGGCGCACGACGACCTCCTACTTCACCTTCGTCGCGCTCGACGACGAGGGGACCCCGGCGAGCGTTCCGGAGCTGACCTGTCCGACGCCGGAGGAGGAGGCGCTCCGCGACGAGGCGATCGAGGGGCGCCGCGAACAGCTCACCGACATCGTCGAGCGGTACGACCTGTAGATCGGCGGTCGCGTCGGCGGTCGGACCGTCGAGGGGCTCCCGGCGTCACCGGGTCGCGCTCGCGCTCCCGCCGTCGCCGTTGACCCCCTCCGCCGATCCGGCGACCACGTCGACGGAGCCGTCGGTTCCCGCGACCGCGGCCTCGTGCGCCTCGCGGACCAGCGCGGCGAACTCGTCGAGCGATGCCCCCTCGCCGGACGCGGCGAGGTGGCTCCCGCAGTCGCAGTCGGACGCGCCGAAGCCGTCGACCGGACCCGCCGGGAGCCGGTCGGCGACCGCGCACTCGGCGTCGGCGCCGACGCTCCGCACGACGCGGTCGATCCGAGCGTCGGGGTGACCGAGCAGGTGGTCGACGTGCCAGTGGCGCACGTCGTGGTCGCCGCGGGCGGTCCGGCGGTGGCGGTCGACGCGGGAGAACCCGCCGGCGCCGAGCGCGCTGCCCGTGTACGCGTAGACGCCGGGGTCGAACCGGTGCGCGCCGAGGGCGCCGACCTCGATCGTCGCCGGCGCCACGAGCTCGACGAGGAGGGTGTAGGTGCCGCCGGCGGTGGAGTCGTCGGAATCTCTCCGTTCCTCGCCCCCGCTCACGACAGCGCCTCCGGTCGCTCGCTCGCCGCGGGGCGGAGGTCGTCCACGAGCCCGCTCGCGGCGTCGGTCAGCTCGTAGGTGTCGTGCACGTCGGCGGGGTCGCGGCCGCGCCCGGACAGCGTTCCGACGACGCCGGCGATCCGGTCGTAGTTGTCGCGGACGAGCCCGCCGACGATCCCCGGCGTGCCGGCGCGATCGGCCAGCTCCTCGGCCGCCGAGCGACCGGCGTACACCCGTCCCTCGCCGGGGTCGACGAGCACCATCGCGAACGGGCGCGAGCCGAACTGCGCGTCGAGGAACGGCCCGACGGGATCGGCCTCCCACGGGACCGCGACGACGCCCTCCAGCCGCCGGAGCGCGACGGCCGCCACCGAGCAGTACGGGCAGTCGCCGTCGAAGATCAGCACCGGCGCGTCCGGGTCGGTGTCCATACCGATAGTACGCGCTCCGGGGGTTTAAGCGGCCGGCCGAGGCGGACGCCGCGACTGGAAACAGAACGGTCCGGCTTTGTACAGATGCAGCGATGAGCGACTTCGGGAGTGAGTGTTGCAGATCGGTAGGGGCGAGACGGTATTTAAACAGCCGTGAGCGGCGTCGACGACTACTTATAAAAACGGCGCGGTGGCGCGTGCCTCCGAGGCCGCTTCGCGGCCGAGGAGCACGCGCGAGGGAGTCGCTGGCGCCTTATAAGGCGCCAGCGACGAGGCTGGGGAGGCGTGAGGCTGCGGTTGCAGTGTGGGTGGGACTCAAAGGGGCAGCCGCGAGGCCAGCTTAGGCGACGCTAAGCACCGCAGAGAGCGAGTGAAACGAGCGACCGAGGAGCGAAGCGAGCGTAAGCTGGCCTCGCGGCTGGGGCTTTGGAGGTCTTCACCGCGGGCACATCGATCACTTATAAACAGCCGACAGCAACACCAAAATCAGACTTATAAACAACCGAACAGCCAATTTGCTATACCCACTCCCGCTATCGATCAAGAAGCGGCCCTCTTCAGCCGGCGGGTTCAGAGACAGCTATGTCTGAAGAAGGGGAGTTCAACAGAGCCAAAGATCCGTATCGGACCGGGTGGACCGATTAGTGCGAGTGACCGAGCGCGTCCTCAAGCGACTGCCCGAAGCGCTCCTCGAACAGCTCCGCGGCGGTGTCGTTCATCTCCGCGATGTCGTCGGGCACCTCGCCCTCGCTGTGGTGCGCGATGACGTGCGCCTGCTGGGCCATCGCCTGCACGACCACGTCGCTGACGACGCGGGTCGGCTCCTCGCCCTGCTGGCTGAGCACGTCGACGAGGCCGGCGGGCAGTTCGAAGGACTCCTCGTTGCCGTCGGGATCGGTGACGGTGTAGGTCTCGGTGTCTCCCATACCCGATGGACGGGACCGGTACATAAGGGTCTGTGGAAAACGGGCGGGCAGTCGCAGATCTCGTCCGCGTCGCGCTGGCCGCCCTCACCCGTGCGCGGAGATCGCCTTCACCGAGAAGCCGGAGCCGACGATGCTCGCGAGGTACACGGCGATGGCCGTCACGACGATCGAGCCGCCGGATGGGAGCCCGAAGCCGATCGAGACCGCGAAGCCGCCGATCACCGACAGCTGCCCGAATATCACCGCGAGGTACATCGTCTCGCGGAAGCTCCGGGCGATCTGGGAGGCGGCCGCGACCGGGACGACCAGCATCGCGGCGACGAGGATGACGCCGAGCACCTGCATCGCGCCGACGACGACGACCGCGGTCAACACCACGAGCAGGGTGTTGTAGCCGGTGACGTTGAGCTGCGCGACCCGCGCGGCCTGCTCGTCGAAGGTGATGAACAGGAGCTGTTTGTACGTCAGCGCGACGCCCGCGACGACGATCAGCGAGAGCGCGCCCATCAGCCGCGCGCCCTCCGGCGTGACGACGGCGAGGTTCCCGAACAGGTACCCCCTGACGTTGATCCCGGTGAGCCCGTCGCCGTAGCTGATGATCAGCGTGCCGACCGCGAAGCTCCCGCTGAGCATGATCGCGATCGGCACGTCGCCGTAGGCGTCGGTGCGCTCCGTGAGCCACTGGACCACTAAGGCGCCGACGATGCCGACCGCGAGCGCGACCAACAGCAGGGAGCCGTCCCACCCTGTCGAGGAGGTGACGAGGATCCCGATCGCGACGCCGGCGAACGCGGTGTGCGCGAGCGTCTCGCCGATCAGCGCCATCTCGCGGTGGACGAGGAACGAGCCGACGAGGGGGGCGACGACCCCGACGAGCACGCCGGTCGCCATCGACTGCCACATGATCGGGTGCCGGAACACGTTCGTGCCGAGCGCGGCGTCCATCCCGCGTCCGAACAATCGGAACGCGGCGTACAGGTCGCTCGCCACCGGGAGGTCCTGCGCCCAGTAGAGCAGCACGAACCCGAGCATGGCGACCGCGACGACGCCCGTGATCCCGATGCCGACGAGTTCGGCGGTCCGACGGAGTCCTCGGTCGGGTCGGGTGGCGGTCCGGGCTTCGGTGACGGATTCCTCGCTCATCAGTGGTGGTGGTGGACGACCTGTCCGGCCGTGCCGTACGCCTCCGCGAGGGCGTCGCTCTCGACGAACGACTCGGTGTCCCCGTGGTGGTACAGCTCGGTGTTGACACAGGCGATGCGGTTCGCGCGGTCGGTGACGACGCCGATGTCGTGCTCGATGAGGATGATGGTGATCCCGTCGTCGTTCAGCTCGTCGAGGAGGGCGTAGAAGGCGTCGCGCGACTCGGCGTCGACGCCGACCGTCGGCTCGTCGAGCGCGAGGAGGTCGGCGTCGCTCGCGAGGGCGCGGGCGATGTACGCTCGCTGTTTCTGCCCGCCCGACAGCTCCGAGACGAGCCGGTCGGCGAGGTCGCCGATGCCGACCGTCTCGATCGCGTCGGCGACGGCGGCGCGGTCGGCGTCGGAGAGCCGCCCGCGCCCGGCGTGCGCGAACCGCCCCATCGTGATGCACTCGCGGACGGTGACGGGCATCGCGCCGCCCCGGCTCGTCGCCTTCTGCGAGACGTAGCCGATCCGGCCGCCGTCGTCGAACTCGTCGACCGGGCGGCCGAACAGCTCGACGGTCCCCTCGTCGGGCTCGTGGAGCCCGAGCATGAGGTGGAGCAGGGTGGTCTTCCCGGAGCCGTTCGGTCCGACCAGTCCGAGGAAGTCGCCCTCCTCGACCGTGAGAGAGACGTCTCTCACGGCGACGGTGTCGCCGTAGGCGAACGTTACGCCGTCGAGGTCGACGATCGCGGTCACTGCGTGTCTCCGATCTGGGTCGCCCGCACGTTTAGCTCTTTTAGTCCGTCGGCGTCGCGTCGCCGGCCGTGCGGTCGCAGTTCGGCCGCCGTCTCGCTCACCGTGGCCGTCTCGCTCACCGTGGCCGTCTCGCTCACTGCGCGTCGAACGCCCGCTCGAAGGCGGGGACGTTGATCTCGGTCATCTGTTCGAGGTAGCCGTACCCGGCGTCGTTCCACTCGCGGGTCGTCCCCCCCGCGGGCGAGACGGGGAGCGCCTCGGTGGCGTCGCTGTTCTCGACGATCGACTCGGCGAGGGTGGGCGACTCGAACCGGTCGTACAGCACCGCGTCGATCCCCTCCGCGTTCACCAGCTCGATCGTGTCGGCGATCTCGCTCTGCGTCGGCTCGTTCTGCGGCGAGACGCCGACGGGCGAGTGGAGCCGGAACCCGTACCGCGCCTCCAGGTACTGGAAGGAGTTGTGGCCCGCCATGACCGCCACGTCGCGCGCGGCCTCGTCGGCGATCGACTGAAAGGCGGCGTCGACCGCGTCGAGCTCCTCGATGTAGGCGTCGGCGTTGGCCGCGTAGGCGTCGGCGTTGTCCGGGTCCGCCTCGCCCAACCCCGTCGCGATCGTGTCGACGATGTCGGCGGCGAGGACCGGATCGACCCAGACGTGGGGGTCGTACTGCGCCTCGTCGCTCCCGTCCTCGTGGTCGTGTTCGTCTTCCTCCTCGTGGTCGTGTTCCTCGTCGTTTCCCCCTTCTTCCTCGTGGCTGTGGTCCCACTCCAAGAGGTCGTCTTCCACGTCGGCGAGCCCGTCGATCACGGCCACGGTGTCGTAGTCGTTCTCCAGCGTCGCGGCCAGGTCCTGGGCCCACCGGAACTCCGAGCTGTCGAGGTAGACGAACGCGTCCGTCGACGCCACGTCTGCGGCGAGGTTCCCGTCCGGCGTCCAGCCGTGTCCGAGCTGGCCGACGTCGACCGGGTCCTCGAAGCTCGCGTGCTCGCCGGCGACCTGGTTCGCCCAGTCGTTGAGGGTGAAAAACGCCGCGTAGCCCGCGTCGAACTCGGCGGACCCGCCGGGCGCGGCGTCGGAGCAGCCGGCCAGCGACGCCGCGGTTCCCGCGGCCGCGAGGCCGGCGCCACGCCGCAGCACCGACCGCCGTGTGTGAGTCATACCGATCGGTACTGCTGATTAACAGAAAAAGGTTGTTATTTCACAACTCTAAATTAATAAACCGGCCGCGGAGAGCCGCCTCGATTAACAACTCGGTCCCGTGCTTCGGATCCAGTCCCCGCCCGGCTCACTCGGTGAGATCGACGACCGTCGCGTCCGCGAGGGCCGTCAGGGACTCCGGATCGATCGGGAACAGCGCGCTCGGCGTCCCAGCCGCGCCGTAGACGGTGTCGTACCCCGTGAGCGTCGGATCGAGGACGGTCGGGACCGCGGCGTCGTGGCAGATCGGCGGGACGCCGCCGATGCTCCACCCGACGACCTCGCGGATCCGCTCCGGGTCCGCCATCGCGGCCGACGCGGCGCCGAACCGCTCCGCGACCGCGTCCAGGTCGAGCCGGTTCGCGCCGCTCGTGATCGCCGCGACGAGCGCCTCGTCGGCGCCTTGGCCGGCGTCGCCGACCCCACCGGCGTCGCCGGCGTCATCGGCATCGTCATCCACCCCCGAGAGCGACACCACGATCGTGGAGGCGATCGCGGCGGTGTCACAGCCGACTGCGTCGGCAGCCGCGGCCGCCGTCTCCGTCCCCGCGTCGAACTCCACCACGTCGAGGTCGACGCCGTGTCGGTCCCGGGCCCGTTCCGCGAACTCCGTCGCGCGCTCGTGCATGCGGAGAAAGAGGCTCGCCGCCGGGTATCAATCCCTCGGCCGCGGCACGTCTGGCGCTCAGACGGCGGCCGCGACACACCGGCTCGTCGACGAGACCGGCGCGATCGGGCCTACCGCGTTCGCAGCTCGTCTTTGTCCTTGATCACGCGGGCGTCGCCCTCGCCGGAGGTGACCTCGTTGACGAGGTCGTACAGGTCGTTCTGGAGCCCGGCGGGGAAGGTCAACACGCCCACCCACGAGCCGTCGTTCTGCCACTCCTCGCGTTCGAGGTCGCCGAACTCGCGGATCTGCGCCTGTCCGGAGCCCGCGTAGTCGGCGGGGAGCTGAACCGCCATCGTCACCTCCTCGAAGCGGATCGGGATGACGGGCCGGAGCGCCTCGAGCGCGTCGTCGACCTGGTTCTCGACCGGCTCCATCGGGTCGACCTGGAAGCCCGCCTCCTCGAGGGCGCGCTCGATGCGCTCGGGGGGATGCGGCGAGTCGTCCATCTGCGGGTTCACGGCGTTGCGCGTGATGGTGGTGACGAGCTGGTTGTGCTTCCGCTCCATCATCTCCTCGCGCTGCTCGGCCGTGATCTGGATCTCCCCGCGCTCGACGACCTGGGGGATGATCTCCAGCGGATCGGTCGTGCCGAACACGGTCTCTAAGTCCTCCTCGGCCGGACGGTCGCCGCGCGACGCGTTTTCGAACACGTCCTCGGCGGCGATCACGTCCTCTAGGTCCCCCTCGAACTCGCCTCGCTTCATTGCGAGCGCGGCGTCGGGATCGATGAGCACCTCGAACCGTTCGCCGTGCGACTCCAGTCGGGCCGTCACGGCCTCGTCGAGCGATATCATACCCCCCGCTACCACCCCTACGGTGAAAAAGCCTCCCGCGGCGCGCCGCGATCGCGGCCCGACCAGGCTGTCGTTTGGTCGTTCGGCCCCTCGGTCCCTCGGTCTCTCGATCCCTCCGATCAGCCGTCGGCCGAGGGTCGCTCGTCCGTCCACTCGTCTCGACAGGCCTGCGAGCAGAACTGTCGGTGCACCGCGTCGTCGCCGTCGACCCACGTCACCGTCCGGCGGCCGGTGCCGAGCGCCGGTTCCCCACAGGTCGCACAGCGCGGCGCGGACTCCTCGTCGACGTCCTCCTCGAGGCCGGAAGTCGGATCTACCATACTCGCCCGTGCACCTCCGGACACTTGAACCCGCGAAGGCCGGCAGTTATGTCCGTTCGATCCGCGCTCACCGCCCGACCGGGTAACCGTCGGCCTCCTCGTTCCACCGGCCCCCGTCGCCCCGTCCGCGTCCCCGCCGTCCGTCGGTCGACGCGGCGACCCGCGAGGGGTGTTCGACCGCGAGCTCCGCGTTCGCCGCTGGGTCGGCGACGGTCCGCTCGCGGCCGTCCGGCCACCGCACCGCGACCCGGACCGGGGTCGACCCGCCGAGCCCGAAGTGCGCGACCGGCTCCGTCTGGCAGAGGCAGCCGCCGCCGGCGTCGACGGTGCGGCGCTGGACCCCGTCGGTCGTCTCGAGCCTGACCACGGCCCCCCTGGCCGGCGCGCCGTGACGCGTTGTCGGACGGATCCGGACCCACCCGGCGGCGCGCGCCGTCGGGTCCTTGTACACCGCGATCGGCTGGGCCGCGACCTCGCCGTGGACGACGATCAGTTCGAGGATACCGTCGCCGTCGATGTCGGCCGCAACCGCCCCGGTCCCGAACCCGTCCGGCTCGGCGGCCGGTCCCGGATCGACCCGGTGCCAGCGCGCGGCGTCGCTCTCGCCGTCGTCGCTCTCGTCACCGCGCGCGAAGAGCCGGTTGGGCTCGCCCGAGGCGTTGAAAAACAGCTCCTCGCGGCCGTCGTTGTCGAAGTCGGCGGCGACCACGGTCCGGACGCGGCCGGTGTCGCGGAGCGCGGGCGGCGCGGCGTCGGCGAACCCGCCGTCGGGCGCTCGGCGGAGGAGTCGGTTCGGCCCGCTCTCGTTGCCGACCGCGAACGCGAATCGACCGCCCTCGTCGACGAGGGCGGCCCCGCGCGTGTCGCCCGCCGGATCCGAGAGCGCCGTTCCGCCGTCGGCGGCGTCGTAGTGGCCGCCGTCGTTCCGGAACAGCCGGTTCGGCCCGCGTTCGACCCCGGCGAACAGGTCGCCCTCGCCCGAGCAGTGCGGGACCGCGAGCAGCGACCGACAGCCGCCGTCGACCTCCAGTCCGACCGCGTCGGCCATGTCCGTGATCTCGCCGTCGTCGCCGATCTCGTAGAAGGCGAGGGGCGCGGCGTAGCCGGAGACGGCAACGCCGTACCGCCCGGTTCCGAGGCGGTCGAGCGCGGCGACGGACCGGCCCGCGCGCACGGCGAGCCGGTCGGCGTTCACGTCGAGCGCGAACAGGTCGGTCCAGCGGTAGCGCTCGGACTCGAGCCGGTTCAGGAGGAGGTCCGGGTCGCCGCCGCCGTCGACGCCCTTGGTGCAGTTGTGGACGTACACCTCCTCGCAGCCGTCGGCGTCGAGGTCGGCCGCACACACCCCCATCCCGTGTCTGGTCCCGTCGGCGACGATGCCGCAGGCCGTGTCGACGAATTGATCGCCATCGCGGGCGTACAGCCGGTTCGGCTCCCCGTAGCCCGCGACGAACACGAGCGGTCCCTCCCGGCCGGGCGTCACCGCGACGCCGTAGCCCCGAACCGGGTCGTCGTCAGCGACGATGTCGGACCGCTCCGTGAACATGGCCGTCCGTCACCGCTCGGGGAATAAGAACTCACGGGTCTGTGCGACGACGATCTTATAAAAACTGTCGCGGCCCGGCACCTATCGCCCACCGCGCGCCGCGCTAGCCGAGCACGAACACGAACAGCGCGACCCCGGCGGCGAGCGTTAAGAAGAGGACGCTCCGGCCGATCCCGGTCCGGATCTCGACGTCGACGCCGGCGCGTCCGAGCGCCTCCCGCGGGTGCATCGCGGTCCACTCGACGGCCGCGACGGCGTTCATCACCGCGCGGTCGACGGCGGCCCACAGTTCGGTGACGCCCCAGATCGAGCCGCGGGCGAGGTAGAACACGGCGGGGTACGTCACCGCGTCGGCGTCGGGCATCCGGTGGGCGAGCCAGCCGAGGGGGCGCTTCAGCGCGAAGAAGCCGACGAAGCCGGCCCCCATCAGCCACGCCGACTCGGTCAGGTGGCTCGTGCTGTAGGGGTGGAGCTCCGACGCGACCTCGGCGGTGAACGGCATCAGGTCGATGAGGTAGCCGTAGGTGAACGGCGTGCCGAAGAAGACGCACGCGCCGCCCGCGAGCAGCATGCCGGCGGTCTGGAACGGCGTGGCGTCCTTCGGCGACAGCGTCGCCGAGCCGTGGAAGAACATGTAGTAGCCGAGCTTGATGAACGACATGAACGTCCCCACGCCGCCGAGGATGAGCAGCCACCAGAGCAGTCCCTCCCCGAACAGCAGCTCGTAGTTGTGGACCTCATGGGCGGAGTCGATCACCATCCCCTTCGAGATGAACCCGTTGAACCCCGGCACGGCCGTAATCGAGGCTGCGCCGACGAGGTAGACGAGGAAGGTGACCGGCATCACCCGCCACAGTCCGCCCATGTCCCGGATATCCTCGACGCCCGTGCGGTAGATCACGACGCCGACCGCCATGAACAGCAAGCTCTTGTAGAGGACGTTGTTGAACAGGTGCGCGAAGCCGCCGGTGACCGCGAACTCGCCGACGTAGGTCGCGAGCCCGAACCCGGCGAGCATGTAGCCGAGCTGCGCCTGGATGTGGTACGACAGCAGGCGCCGCGGGTTGTACTGCAACAGCGCGAAGAAGGCGCCGTAGACGGCCATGAACCCGCCGAGGTACGCGAGCCACATCCCCCCTTCAGGGAACGCGCGGTACATCACGTACGCGGCCGTCTTCGTCGTGAACACCGAGAGGAACACCGACGCCGCGACGTGCGGGCGCGGGTAGGTGTCCGGCAGCCACGTGTGCAGGAAGATGAACCCGCAGTTGATTCCGATCCCGATCGCCGCGAGCAGCGTCGCAGAGGCGTGGATCCCCGTCGTCGACGAGAACAGGAAGATCTCGGCGGCCGGCACGCTGCCGAGCATCGACGCCCCGTGGACGACGACGGCGCCGAGGAAGAACGTCCCGCCGATCCCGTGGAACAGCGCGTAGCGGTAGCCGGCCCGGACCGCCTCCCCGCCGTACTGCCACACCAGCAGCGTCGAGGTGACGGCCATCAGCTCCCAGAAGAAGATCAGGGTGAGCCAGTCGCCGGCGTAGATCGTCGCGACCGTCGAGGAGACGTAGATCAGCGCGAACGCGGTCACCCACGTCGGCGCCTCCGTGCCGTACGCGTACAGCACGGCCGCGGTCGCGAGGAACCCAACGACGACCCCCATCAGCAGCGAGAACTGGTCGACGTTGAAGAAGACCACGTCGAAGCCGAACAGCTGCGTCGCGAGGTGCGCGCCCGTCCCCCCGTCGTCGAGCAGGACGGCCTGGACGAACGTGAAGGCGGTCGCCAGCGCGGCCGCCGCGTGGCCGAGCCGGCGCGGGAGCGCGAGCACGGCGAGCGCGGCGACGGCGAGCAGCACGTACGGCGGCACCGAGGTGAGGACCGAGTTCATGGCCGCATCACCTCCTCCGGAAGCCGCGTGTCGACGATGAGCTCGATCAGCTCCAGGAAGCCCATCTCGTAGGGGATCACGCCGAGCAGCACCGCGAGGCTCATCGCGGTGAGGATCGGAGCGAGCATGAACCAGGTGGACTCGCGCCCGCGGAGGGCGTCGAGACCGGCGACGTGCTCCCAGCCGCCCGCGGGCGGTCCGCCGGCGTGGCCGTGGTCGGCGTGGTCTGCGTGGGTCGTGTCGTCGTGGGCGGTTTCACCGCGACCGGCGTCATCGCCGACGCGGTCCGGCTCGCTGCCGCCCCCGTCATGGTCGTCGCTCCGACCCACGCCGAACGGCACGTCCGCGTCCGACGGGCGCTGGTCGACCGCGTAATCACCCGTGTCGACGCGCTCCGCGGGCTCGGAGAAGTCCCGGTCGCTCGTGTCGAAGTCCGGGCGGACGACCCCGTCCTCGTCGGTCGGGAGGTCGTCCATCTCCGCGTCGGGGATGTCGGAGTCGTCCGGCACCTCGGCGTCGTCGGACTCCGCGTCCCCGGCGTCGACCGCCGAGTCGCCCTCGGCGCTCTCGACGACCTCGTCGATGTCGGCCTCGTCGTCTTCTTCTCCGTCTTCGTCCTCTGGTCGGCCCCCGTCTGTCGCCGCGTCATCAGCTTCGCGACCCCCATCGGTCGCCGCCAGCGTCGACCGCGACTCCCCGCCCATCCGGAAGTCGACGAGCGGCTTCGCGTCGTGGGCGTCCTCCGCCTCGAAGAAGGCGGTGTAGATCACCGGCCAGAAGTACGCGATGTTGAGGACGCCGGAGAGCAGCAGCGCCCCGACGAGGTAGTAGGCGACCGGCGTCAGCTCGGCGCCCATCCGGACCCCGCCGATCAGCATGTAGTACTTGCTGACGAACCCGGCGAGCAGCGGGATCCCCGCCATCCCGAGCGAGGCGACGGTAAAGGCCCCCATCGTCAGGGGCATCCGCTTGCCGATCCCCGCCATCTCGGAGATGTAGTCGGTGTGCGTCGAGACGTGGAGGTTCCCCGCACAGAAGAACAGGGTGAGCTTCATGAACGCGTGCGCCGGGATGTGCAGCAGCGCGCCGACGAGCCCGTACCAGCCGAACAGCCCGAGTCCGAGGATGATGTAGCTCAGCTGGCTCACCGTCGAGTAGGCGAGGCGCTGTTTCAGGTGGTCCTTCCGCAGCGCGATGATGGAGGCCGCGGTGAGCGTGATCGCGCCGATCGTCGAGAGGACGAGCCCGGCCGAGAAGCCGAAGGGGAGCGAGAGATCGAAGACGAGCTCCGGCCCGAACACGTCGAGGACGACGCGCGAGACGCCGAACGCGCCGGACTTGACGACCGCGACCGCGTGGAGCAGCCCGGAGACGGGCGTCGGCGCGACCATCGCCTCGGGGAGCCACTGGTGAAGCGGCATGATGCCGGCCTTCACGCCGAACCCGATCGCGAGGAGGAAGAAGGCGAGCATCGCGAGGCCGGGGTCCGCGTTCGCCAGCTCCTGAATACCGCCGGCGGTGAACGAGACGTTGCCGGCGATCAGGTAGACGAGCGCGGTTCCGGCGAGGACGAGCACGCCGCCGCCGAACATCGTGTACGCGAGATACTTCCGGCCCGCCGCGCGGGCCTCGTCGGTCTCGTCGTGGGCGACGAGCGGGTACGTCGCGATCGAGAGGATCTCGTAGAACACGAAGATCGTCACGAGGTTGCCCGCGAACGCGATCCCCATCGTCGCCGACAGCGACACCGCGAACGCGGCGAAGTACCGCGTCTGGTTCGTCTCGTCGTTCCCGCGCATGTAGCCGATGCTGTAGAACGACGTGACGATCCAGAGCCCGCTCGCGAGGAACGCGAACAGCATGCCCAGCGCGTCGGCGCGCAGCACGAACTCGATGCCGGGCAGGAACGCCCCGAGCGACCACTCGAAGACGGCGCCGTCGAGGACGGCCGGCAGCATCGAGGCAACGATCGCGAACTTCGCGACCGCCGCCGCGATCGTCCACCCCTCGCGGACGTTCGGGGAACGGTACGACGCGACGATGAAGAACGCCGCGACGAACGAGACCAGGACCGCCAGTAGGGGTCGTAGATCGGTTATGGGTACGTCAGTCATGCGAACACCTCCGTGAGGAACGGGTCGAACCACTCGAACAGCGCGTAGCCGGCGAACCCGAGCGCGACGGTCGCGAGCGCCGCGAGGACCAAGATCACGAGCGGGGCCGAGGGCACGCGGTCGGGAACGAACCGCGATCGCGGCGCCCCCTCGACCGGCGTGAGGGGGGCGTCGCTTTCGGTCCCGGATCCGGCGGCGGCCGCCGGTTCGCGGCCGCCGTCGGCAGCGACGCCGGTGCCGTGGGCGTCTTGGTGGCCGTCGTCACCGTGACCGTCCTCGTCGTGCCCGTCACCGTGGTCGCCTTCGCCGTGACCGTCGGAGAGCCCGACGCCGGCGAAGTAGAACCGCTCTATCACCCGCGCGACGTACGACAGCGTGAACAGCGTGCTGACGAAGATCACGGCCGCGATCCCGATCCCGGCCGGGTCACCGCCGTCCAGGCTCGCCTCGACCGCGCCGACGCCGATGTACCACTTCCCGAGGAAGCCGATCGACGGCGGGATCCCGACGAGGCCGAGCCCGAGCAGGGCGACCGCGCCGGCCGTGTACGGCGCGGACCGGGCCGCGCTCGCGAGGTCGTCGAGCTCGCGGGCGCCGTAGCCGAGCGCCAGCAGCCCGATCCCGAGGAACAGTCCGAACTTCAGGAGTCCGTGGCCGACGAGGTGGACGATCCCGCCGAGCAGCGCGGTCTCGTTCGCGAGCGCGACCGCGGCGACGATCATCCCGAACTGGGCGACCGAGGAGTACGCGAACATCCGCTTGAGGTCGGACTGCATCGCCGCGAGCGCGGAGCCCGCGAGGATCGACGCGCCGGCGACGATCAGCATGACCGTCGTGATCGCGTCGTTGGCCGCGAGGAAGTCGACCGTGAAGACGGTGTACGACACCCGGATCAGCGCGTACGCGCTCGCGGTCGACACGAGCGCGGCGACGATCGTCGTCACCGCGTCCGGCGCGCGCTGGTACGCGTCCGGCTGCCACGCGTGGATCGGGAACACGGCGATCTTCAGGCCGAGCCCGGCGACGATCAGCGCGTAGCTCGCGCGGATCAGCGGGTCGGCGTAGCTCGCCTGCTCGACGATCTGGACCTGCATGTCGAGCATGTTGAGCGTCCCCGTCGCGAGGAACGCGTAGCCGACGCCCAGCAGGTACAGCGAGGCGCCGACCGTCCCCACCACGAGGTACTTCAGGGAGGCGTACGCGCTCGCCCCGGATCGGTCCGCCGCGATGAGCGCGTACGTCGAGATCCCGACGATCTCGAGGAAGACGAACATGTTGAACAGGTCGCCCGTGAGCACGAGCCCGGTGAGCCCGCCGACCAAGAGCAGGTAGCCGCTGTAAAACGAGTTGCCGCGCGGCCCGGCGACGCGCGCGAACGCGAGCGTCGCCAGCGAGACGGCGGCGACGAGGGCGAGCACCGCGACCGACAGCTCGTCGGCCACCAGCTCGATCCCGATCGGCGGCTCGTACGTGCCGAGCGCGTGCGAGAGCGGCCCGTTTCGGGCCACCTCGACGCCGATCGCCGTCGCGAGCCCGGCGAGGGCGGTCGTCGCGACCGCCGCCACCGGCCAGCCCGCGCGCTCGTACTTCAGGCCGAGCGCGAGCGGGAGCGTCGCGGCGACGAGCGGGAGGGCGATGGCGACCGGGAGGAGCACGTCACTCATCCGTCTCACCTCCGTCTGCGACCGCGGACTCGTCGGCCGGAGTCCCGCCGGCGCCGGCGCCGCCGAGCGCCGGCCGCTCGGGGAGCGACCCCTCGTCGCGCAGCAGGTCGCGGAGCACGTCGGTGCGGAGCGTCCCGTACTCGTCGTAGATGCGGATACAGAGCGCGAGCCCCACCGCGGTGAGGCTCACGCCGACGACGATGGCGGTGAGCACGATCACGTGCGGGAGCGGGCTGACGAACGTCTGCGTCTCGGCTGCCCCCTCGGGAATGATCGGGATCGCGCCGCCCTCAACGTACGCCGAGGTGATGAAAAGCAGGAATATGGCCGTCTGAAACAGGTTGAGACCGATTATCTTCTTCACGAGGTTGGGGTTGGCGATCATCATGTAGAGGCCGATACACAACAGGAGCGCGAACGCGACGTACGCGTGTCTCGTCGTCAACACGTCGACCGCCGAGGCGGCCGCCGTCCCGGAGGCGAGGACCGAGACGAGGGCGGACGCGGGGGCCGAGGCGGCGCCGACCGCGGCGTCGAGAGCGCCCGTCATCGGTCACCCCCGGCGTCGGCCGACTCCCCGTCGAGCGAGCCGTCCTCATCGAGCGAGCCGTCCTCATCGAGCGATCCGTTTCCGAACCCGCCGTTCTCGGTGGCGAAGCCGTTCGCCAACAGGAAGAACAGCCCCATGAGCACGCCGGCGACGATGGGCGCGATCCCAATCACCTCCACGCCCTCCATCCCGTACTTGACGGGGTCGAGGATCGGGATCGGCAGCAGGTCGTACTGGAGGAACGCCCCGCCGAGCGCGACCGGGACGAGCCCGATCCCGGCGAACGCGAGGGCGCCGCCGACCGCGAGTGCGACGACGACGGTGTTCGCGAGCCAGTCGCGCGTCGACTCGATGCCGAACGCGAACGCGATCATGAACACCACGGCGGCCATGATCGCGCCGCCCTGAAACCCGCCGCCGGGCGAGCCGCTCCCGTGGAAGGTGATGAAGAGGCCGAAGGTGAACGCGAACGGCGCGACCACCTTCACGGTCGGCATGATCACCTGGCTCTCGGTGTAGGGCGTCCCCTGCCGCGCGTCCGAGTCGAGCCGCCCCGACCGGGGGGCGGCGCGGTGCGGCGGGAGCTCCTCGCCGGCCCCCTCGTCCGTCGAGGCGTCGGCGGTCGCGTCGACCGGGTCGTCGGTTGCTGTGTCGGTCATGTCGGTGTCGTCGACGGCGTCGCTCATGCGAACACCTCCCGGTGGAGCACGAGCAGCGCGGCGATTCCGCCGGCGAAGACGACGACCGCCTCGCCGAAGGTGTCGAATCCGCGGAACGCCGCCAGCACGGCCATCACGGTGTTTTCCACGTGGGTCTGTGCGTACGTCTCCGCGAGGTACCACTGCGTCACGTCCGGGTTCGACCAGACCGGCGCGTCCGGCGAGCCGATCGCCGGGATGTCTCCCATGGTGAGCAACAGCCCGGCGAAGAGGAACCCGGCGGCGCCGGCGGCGGGGAGGTTCACCGATTCGAACGCCGCCTCGTGGTCGATCCGGGTCGTCTTCGCGAGCGTCAACAGCAGGAGGACCGTCGTCACGCCGGCGGAGATCGCGGCCTCCGTCAGCGCCACGTCGGGCGCGCGGTAGAACGTGTACAGTGCGGCCATCCCGAGGCTGTACGCCCCGAAGACGATGACCGCCGCGAGCACGTCCCGGGCGAACGCGGTCGCGAGCGCCGTGAGCACGACGAACGCGAGCAGGCTCGCCTCGATCGCGGTGACCTGCGCGACGACCGGGGCGGCGGAGAGGGGGCCCGCGGAGGCGGGGACCGCGGCGGCCGACCCGCCCGCGAGGGAGAGCGCGCCCGTCATCGGCGCTCGTCCCCCTCGGTCCACGGCACGGTCCCTTCCTCGAAGGCGGCCCGGGCGATCGCGTGGGCCGCCGTCGGGTTCGTCACGAAGATGAAGAACAGCAGGAGCACGCTCTTGACTCCGGCCGCCTCCCAGCCGATCGTGAGCGCGACCGCCGCCAGCCCGAAGCCGGCGCCGAGCGTGTCCGCCTGCGAGGCGGTGTGCGCCCGCGAGTACACGTCCGGAAGCCGGAGGACGCCCGTCATCGAGACGAACGTGAAGAACAGCCCGAGCAGCGTGAACGCGACGACGAGCGCCACGCGGGCGGTCCCGAGCGCGTCGATCACAGCACACCACCCCGCTCGACGGTGAACTTCGAGATGGCGATCGCCATCAGGAAGTTCAACAGCGCGTACACTAAGGCGATGTCGAGGAACGTCGGCTCCGAGAGCGCGGCGCTCAGGATGGCGAGGATGACGACGGTGTTCGTCCCGAGGACGTTCACCGCGAGCACTCGGTCCTGCATCGTCGGCCCCTTCACGGCCCGGTAGAGCATCCCGATCGCGAGCACGGTGAACCCCGCGGCCGCGAGAAGCAGGAAGTCGCCGACGGTGTAGCCGGCGACGAGCGCGGCGTCGACGACGCTCATCCGTCGGTCACCTCCGGCGTCGCGGCGTCGCTCCCTTCGTCCGGTTCGGGCGGCGTCTCACCGCTCTCAGAGGGCTCCGCGCCGCCGTCGGCCGCGGCGATCGGCAGCTCCTCGGTCGCGTCCGGCCCCTGCAGGATCGCGCAGTCGTCGCGCTCGCGCGGGGTCGGGAGCCGCGCCGACGCCCGCCCGTAGTAGACGAACCGCGTCCAGCGCTCCAGGGACCCGTCGAAGAGCCCGTCGCGGGCGGACGGGATGAGCGAGTGGACGTACAGGTCGCTGTCGCGAGCGCGGACCGTCAGGGTCCCGGGCGTCAGCGTGATCGAGTTCGCGAGCGTCATCAGCGGGAGCCCGCTGCCGACGATCACGCGCATCCGGTTCAGCGTCGGCTCGATCGGGAGCCGCGGGTCCAGTATCACCCGGGCGATCTCGACGTTCGCCTTGACGATCTCGAAGAGGAGGACGGGGACGTAGATCACGCCGCGAACCACCCGCATCGGTGTCCGCGGAATCGCCGGTTCGGTGTCGATGCTGACCCGCGAGAGGGTGATCGAGACGATCGCCGCGGTCGCGATACCCGTCACCCAGTCGAACCAGTAGAACGGGTCGCCGAGCAGGAGGTAGAAGGCGAGCGAGAAGCCGAACATCGCGACGAACCGGCCCCCGGTCGCCTCGCTCCGGAGCCGCTCGCGCCGGGTCGGTCGGGTCACCGGCGCCGTCTCGACGGTCAGTGAGGTGTTCGACAGCGCGAACTCCAGCGGCTGGAGCAGGGTGGTGTTGCCGACGGGCGTGTACTCCGGGTCGAGCAGCACCGCGCCGGCGTCGTGCTCCTTCGCGTAGGCGGCGAGCACGCGGACGTAGTCGTCCGGCCCGAACAGGTACTCGTCGGCCCCGATGAGCTCCGTCGCCACCGTCACCGGGGGACGGTCCCCGTCGAGGTCGTCGAGGTCGGAGTTCGCCCACGCCTCGGCGCGTTCGAGGACGCGCTCGGCCTTGGCCGCCCGACTGTCGGCGTCGGGGTCGCCGTTCCGCCACGACGCGATCTCCACGAGGTGGATCGTGGAGAAGCCGTCGTCGACCGCCGCCTCGACCGCGTACGCGATCGTCGCCCGGAGGGTGGGCGTCGGTTCGACGGGCACGACGAGTCCCCCGGTCGGCGCGGCCGGAGCGCCGCGATCCGCGTCGTCGCCGGAGCGGTCGGCGGCGTCGCCGCCGGCGGTCCCGCTGCCGGCCCCCTCGTCGTCGGCGTCGCCGGCGGCGTCGGTGTCAGCCACCCACCACACCTCCGACGGAGCCGAGTTTCGCCGTCTCTATGCACATGTGTATCTCTGTCCCGATCCTTTCTCTACCGCCTCAAAACAGTTTGTATCCGCGACGGTTTCGGGGCGAGCGAGGGGTGCGGACCCGTCGCCGCGGATCGGCCGGTCGCTACGCCGACCGACCGAGCTCCGCGGCCAGCCGGTCGGCGATCCGGCCGGCGACGGCGTCCTTCGAGCCGACCGCCTCCTCGGGCTCGGTCCCCTCCTCGCCGACGAGGAGGACGCGCGTCTCCTCGGCGCCCATCACGCTCGCGTCGTTGGCGACGACGAACGCGAGGCCGACCCGATCGCGGATCCGCGCCGCCTCGGCGATCATCGCGTCGTCGTCGCCGGACGTCTCGGCTTTGAACCCGACGATCGGGAGGTCCGGGTACGCCTCCCGCACCGAGTCGATCAGCTTCGGCGTCGGCTCCAGGTCGACCGACAGCGGCGACCCGGACCGGATCTTCTGATCGACCGCGTCGGCGGTGAAGTCGGAGATGGCCGCCGCGGAGATCAGCGCGTCGGCGGTGGCCGCGGTTCGGCGGCACGCCTCCATCATCTCCGCCGCGGTCTCGACAGCGACCACGTCGGCGTAGGGGACCTCGGGCCCGTCCTGCACCAGCGTCACGGTCGCGCCCCGGACGTACAGCGCCCGGGCGACGGCCCGGCCGGTCTTCCCCGACGCGCGGTTCGTTAAGATTCGGATCGGGTCGATCCGCTCTTTCGTCGCGCCCGCGGTGACGACGACGTGGGCCCCCGAGAGCGACCCCGGCGTCGCCGCGCGGGCGACCTCGGTCACGATGTCGTCCTCGGCGGCAATCTTCGCCTTCCCCTCCTCGATCCGGGGGTCCGCGAACCGGACGCCCCAGTCCTCCAGCCGGTCGAGCGCATCCAGCACGCCCGGGTGGTCGTACATCGGTTCGTGCATCGCCGGTGCCATCACGACCGGCACGTCGGCGCCGAGCGCGGTCGTCGCGCAGGTCGTGACAGGGGTGTCGTCGATCGCGGCCGCGACCTTCCCCGCGGTGTTCGCGGTCGCGGGCGCGAGGAGGAGCACGTCGGCCCACCCCTCGCGGCCGCACAGCTCGACGTGTTCCACGCTCCCGGTGATCTCGGTGACGACGGGCTCGTCGGTCGCGAAGTCGACCGCCCACGGGTGGACGATGTTCGTCGCCGCCGGGGACATGACGGCGCGGACGCTCGCCCCGTGGCGGCGCAGCTCGTGGGCGAGTTCGACGACCTTCACCGCCGCGATGCTCCCCGAGACGCCGAGCGCGACGTTGACCCCCTGTAGCATTACCGAGAGGGTTCCGGCCCCGGCGGCTTATAAGGTGTCGTTGCGGAACGCCGTCCCTCCGCGGTCGCCGCGCCGCCGGAGAGCCGGCGGCGTCGGCGGCGAGCTACTCCTCGGCTTCGGCGGCGAACTACTCCTCGGCGTCGGCCGCGGGCTACTCCGCGATCTCGACGGTGATCTCGTCGCGCTCGACGGCCAGTTTAAACGTCGGAACGGTCCGGTACACCACCTCGACCACGTTCTTCCGTTCGAGGCTCCGGAGGGCGCGCCGAACCTCGTCCACGTCTGGGTCGAGGTCGAACGCCTCGCGGACCGCGTTGAGCACGGCCACGACCGACTGCGACCGCTCGTCTGGGCCCGCCACGACCTCGAACACCCGGGCCTCCAGCTCGGGGACGCGGATCGTCTCCGGCGCGCCGCCCTTGGCGACGGCGTCGGCCTCGATCCCGGGCTCGACGTCGACGAGGTCGTTCGCCTCCGCGGTCGACCGGATCAGGCTGTCGTCGTCGCGGTAGTAGTACTCCTTGAGGTGGTTCTCGAGGTACTGGTGGACCTCGCTGCCGCTCTCCAGGTCCCACGCGTCCTGCAGCTCGCCGTTCTTCGTCGGCTGGAGGCGGACGACGTCGGCGAGCCGGCTCCGCTCCTCGTCGGTCAGCGCCATACGTGGTCGTTCACCGGGGCGGGTATGGACGTTCCGGATCGCGATCCGGGCCGACGAGGTAGAATAAGGGGTCGGCCGCCGCCGTCATGATCGGTTCGGCCGACCGGTCCAGTCGATCACCGGTCCGAGTCAGGAGCTCGTCGAGTCGTCCGCGCTCTCGTCGGCCGCGCTCTTGTCGTGCGCGTCTCCGGACTCGTCGTCGACGCCCCATCGCTCTCCGATCGAGTGGCCCTGCGAGCCGGCCGCGTCGATCGCGGTGGGCCCATCAGCGTCCGTGGGCGCGTCCGCGGATTCGCCGGGGTCATCACCGGCCGACGGCTCCGCCCCGTCCGCGTCTGTACCCGGGCCGTCGGCGTCTTCAGTCGGGTCGTCTCCCGCCGATTCGGACCCGGAAACCCGGTCGGCGACGAGCTCCGAGAGCGGGTCGACGGTCACGGTCAGCCGGGCCACGACGAAGACGAGCGGGACGAACGACGCGACCAGGAACGCCGCGTCGTACGCCCACGCGAACCCGTCGATCAGGGGGACGACCGCGCCGGCGAGCCCGCGGTGGGCGACCAGCACGGCTGCCAGCACGACGAGCCAGTAGGCCAATGCGCCGGCGTTCTCGGCGATGCGCTCCACGTGGTCGGCGGCGTCGGTCCGGTGGAGTGCGGTGCGCGTCAGCGAGGCGACCTTCGGCGCGGCGAACAGGAGGAGGGCGACGACCGCGACCGTCACCACCGCGCTGGCGACCGCGGCGAAGGTGACCGGCGTGAGCGGGACCAGCCGGTCGACGCCCGGCAGCAGCGTGAACAGGTACAGAACGCCCACCAGCGCGAGCGCCGCGATGGCGATCCGACTGGCGGAGCGAACGCTCTCACGATCGAACGCGTCCGTCGTCGATTCGGTTTCGGTCATGATGCGCTCGGGAGGAGGGGCGGGAGGCACATAACCTGACGAGACGCTCAACGCGGTTTTAGGCGGATTAAGAGCCGGCGGAAGCGACGTTCAGCTGGCGTCTTCGACCGCGCTCGCGGCGCGGATCACCGTCTCCTCGTCGAACTTCGGCCCGACCAGCTGGAGGCCGACGGGCAGGCTGTCGGCCTCGCCGGCGGGCACCGAAATCGCGGGGAGGTTCGCGAGGTTCACGGGCGTCGTGTTCGCGTCCGCGAGGTACATCCGGAGCGGGTCGTCGAGGCTCTCGCCGAGTTCGAAGGGGAGCACCGGCATCGTCGGCGACGCGATCACGTCCACGTCCGCGAACGCCTCCTCGAAGTCCTCTCGGACCCACGCGCGGGCGTCCTGCGCCTTCTTGTAGTACTTGTCGTGGTACCCCGCCGAGAGCGCGTACGTGCCGAGCAGGATCCGGCGTTTGACCTCCGCGCCGAACCCCTCCTCGCGCGTCTCCGCGAACGACTCGTTCCAGTTGCCGTCCGACTCGGCGCGATTCCCGTACCGCACGCCGTCGAAGCGCGCGAGGTTCGAGGACGCCTCCGCCATCGCGATGACGTAGTACGCCTGCACCGCGTGCTCGACCGAGGGCAGCGATATCTCGGTCGTCTCCGCGCCCCGGTCTTCCAGGTCCGCGATCGCGGCCTCGACCGTCTCGACGACGCGCTCGTCGGCGCCCTCGAACAGCTCGGTGGGGACGCCCACCGTCAGCCCGTCGACGTCGCCGTCGGCGGCCGCGGCGTAGCTCGCGTCGGGGTCCGCGCCCTCGACCTCGCTCAGGTCGCGCGTGGTCCCGTCGTTGGGGTCGTCGCCGGCGATGGCGTCGAGCGCGGCCGCGGCCTCCTCGACGGTGCCCGCGATCGGGCCGATCTGTTCTAAGGAGTTCGCGTACGCGACGAGCCCGTACCGCGAGACGAGCCCGTAGGTGGGCTTGATGCCGACGACGCCGCAGAAGGCGGCCGGACACCGCACGGAGCCGCCCGTGTCGGAGCCGAGCGCGACGTCCGCGTCTCCCGCGGCGACCGCGGCCGCCGATCCGCCGGAGGAGCCGCCGGGGACGCGCTCCGGGTCGGCCGGGTTCTTCGTGGGGCCGAACGCCGAGGTCTCCGTCGTCGTGCCCATCCCGAACTCGTCCATGTTCGTCTTGCCGACCACCGTCGCGCCCGCCGCCGTGAGGCGATCGACGACCGTCGCGGAGTACGGCGGGACGTAGTCCGCGAGCATCTCGGAGCCGCAGGTCGTCCGGATCCCCTCGGTGGAGATGTTGTCCTTGACCGCGACGGTCTTGTCCGCGAGGGGGCCGTCGGCGTCCGCGTCGCCCTCGATCGTCGCCTCCGTGATGAAGGCGTTGTAGTCGGCCGCCATCTACGACACCTTCGGCCCCACGAAGAAGCCGTCTTCGGTCTCTTCGGCGTTCGACAGCGCTTCCTCCTGGGAGAGCCCCTTCTCGACCTCGTCGGGGCGCATCACGTTGACGAGCTCCTCCTCGCGGTCCGTCTCGGGCACCTCGTCGAGCGCCTCGAAGTAGTCGAGGATGTCGCCGAACTGGTCGGCGAACGCCGCGACCTCGTCGTCGTCGAGCCGCACCCTCGCGAGCTCCGCGACGTGTCGGACCTCCTCGGCGTCGACGGCGCTCGCGGCGTCGTCGCCCCCGTCGGGCGCCGCCTCCGCGTCATCCGTCGACTCGGACGTATCGCTCATACGCGGAGGTGTCGCGCTCCGGGAGTAAGGGTTTCGGAACGCCGCATGGGCTGGCACCTCCCGCTGAAAAATCCGGGGTTCAGTCGCCCTCGTCGGCTCGGACCGTCACCACCGGCGGGTCCGCCAGCCGAACCACCTTCTCCGCGACGCTGCCGAGCAGGTATCGCTCGACGCCGGTCCGGCCGTGCGTCCCCATCACCACGAGATCGGCCCCGTTCTCGTCGGCGTACTTCAGGATGGCCGAGTGCGGGGTCCCGTGTTCGACGGCGGTCACCGTCTCGACGTCGCCGAGGGCCGACGCCGCCTCCTCGACGACCTCTTCGGCGCGGTCGGAGAGCACAGCGCGGCGCTCCTCGACGTCGCTCCGGTCGCCGACCATCCCCCGCTCGCTCCCCTCGACGCCCTCTCCGCTCAGTCCCGACCCCTCGTCGGCGAGGAAGGCGCCCGCCATCCCCGCACCGAGATGCGTCGTATCGACGACGTACAGGACGTGAACCGCCGCGTCGAACGCGGACGCGAGTTCGCGGACGTGCCTCGCCGCCGTCTCCGACCCGGTGCTCCCGTCCGTCGGATACAGTATGGTGTCGTACATCCAACCACCAAGTCGGAATTTCGGACAGTGTCGGCAAAAAACCCCCGCAGATCCTCGATATCGCGCGATTCACCCGACTGCGCGACGATCCCTCGCAAAACGGGCGCCGCGCTGGCCGATGTTATAAGAGGTCGTTCGACACCAGCCGGTCGACCGCCTCGCGGAGGCGCTCCTCGCTCGCGGCGTAGGAGATCCGAGCGTACCCAGGCGCGTTGAACGCGCTGCCGGGGACGCAGGCGACGGACGCCTCCTCGATGGCGGCCTCGCACCAGGCCTGGTCGTCGTCGTCGACGGGGATCATCATGTAGAAGGCGCCGTCGCCAACGTCGACGTCGACGCCGTGCTCGTCGAACAGGTCGACGAGGAGGTCGCGGCGGTCCCGGAACGCGTCGCGCATCTCCGTCACCGACTCGTCGGTGTTCTCCAGCGCCTCGACGCCCGCGCGCTGGACGAAGTTGACCGCACAGGAGACCGAGTGGGAGTGGAGCTTGCCGGCCTGCCCGACGAACTCCTCGGTCGCGTGGAGGTAGCCGAGCCGCCAGCCGGTCATCGAGTACGCCTTCGAGAAGCCGTTGACGGTGATCGTGCGGTCCGCCATCCCGTCAAGGCTCGCCAGCGAGACGTGGTCGGCGTCGTAGACGATCTGCTGGTAGATCTCGTCCGAGATCACGGCCACGTCGTGTTCGACCGCGAGGTCGCGGACGCCCTCCAGGGCCGTCTCCGAGAAGACGGCTCCCGTGGGGTTCGACGGGGAGTTGACGACGAGCAGCTCGGTGTCGTCGGAGACCGCCTCCGCGAGCGCGTCGAGCGCCGGCTCGAGCTGGAAGCCGTGCGGCGCCAGGTCGATCCGCGAGAGGTCGGCGCCGGCGAGCTTCGCCATCGCCTCGTAGGAGACCCACGCCGGATCGAGGAGGACGACCTCGTCGCCGTCGTCGATCAGGGTCTGGAACGTCTCGTACAGCGCCTGCTTGCCGCCGGGGGTGACGACGACCTCGTCGGCGTCGGCGTCGATCCCGTCGTCGCGGAGCTTCGCCGCGATCGCCTCCTTGAGCTCGGGGATCCCGTTCGAGGAGGTGTAGCCGGTGTGGCCGGCGTCGAGGGCGTCCTTGCCCGCCTCGACGACGTTCGCCGGCGTGTCGAAGTCGGGCTCGCCGACGGAGAGGTCGACGATGTCGGCGCCCTCGGCCTCCTTCTCCGCCGCGAGGTTCGATATCGCCAGCGTGGCGCTGGGCTCTACGCGTCCGATCCGCTCTGAGAAGTCGTATGCGTCGCTCATTGTGATGTGGTGAATCGTGGGTGCCGGTCAGTCGAGCTCCTCCGCGAGGTCGATCGCCGCCTCGGCGGCGTCCGCGCCCTTGTCGATGCGCTCGCGCGCCTCCGCGCCGGACATCCCCGGCCCGCTCACGCCGAACGTGACGGGGGTGTCGCGGTCGAGGCTCACCTGCGTGAGCTTGTCGGCGGTCGCGTTCGCGATCACGTGATCGTGGTCGGTGTCGCCGGTGACGATGGCGCCGACCACCGCGACGGCGTCGACGTCGTCGCGTCGCGCGAGCCGGTCGGCGGCCAGCGGGCTGTCGTACGCTCCCGGCACGCTCAGTTCGTCGACGACGACGGCGTCGCGGTCGGCGGCCGCCTCTCGGGCGGCCTCGGCCATCGGCTCCGTGACGGAGTCGTTGAACCGCGCCACCACCAGTCCCAGCGAGACCATACGCTCGCTCGCATCGGGGACGGCAAAGGTCTACCGTTCGACCGCAGGGTTGCCGGTCGAATGCGATCGAGAGAGATGAACATGACTGAATGTACTTATAAACGGCCAATAGCGGTGGCGCGCGCCTCCGAGCAGCCGACAGGCCGCGAGGAGCGCGTGCGAGGGACGCGGCGAACGCGAGCGGCGAAGCCGCGAGCCGTGAGCCGCGAGGCTGGGGAGGCGTGAGGCTGTGCGGTGCCGTGCGGGGTGGGATTCAAAGGGGCAGCCGCGAGGCGGACAGAGGCGTTCACGAGAGCTCCGCTCTCGTGAGCCAATCAGAACGCTTCGCGTTCTGATGACGACGCAAGCACCGCAGGGAACGAGCGGAGCGAGTGACGAGGAGCGCAGCGAGCGTCTGTCCGCCTCGCGGCTGGGGCTTTGGAGGAGTTCACCGCGAGGTAACAGACGCAGTCGGTCGATGGTCGAGAAAGAACGACAGCGACCCGGACGCCTTAGTTCGCGACCTTCGCCTCGAACTTCTCGCGCACCTTCTCCATCTTCGGCTTCGCGTGGAAGGTGCAGTAGGCGTCGTCGGGGTTCTTCGCGAAGTAGTCCTGGTGTTTCTCCTCGGCGCGGTAGAACGTCTCCAGCGGCTCGATCTCGGTCACCACGTCGTCGTCGTACTCCTCGTCGAGCGCGTCGACGTACGCCTCAACGATTTCGCGCTGCGCCTCGTCGTGGGTGAGGACGATCGAGCGGTACTGGCTCCCCACGTCCGGGCCCTGGCGGTTGAGCTGGGTGGGGTCGTGGATCTCGAAGAAGGCCTCCAGCACCTCGTCGTAGGCGATGACGTCGGGGTCAAACTCCACCTGGACGACCTCGGCGTGGCCGGTGTTCCCGGAGCAGACCTGCCTGTAGGTGGGGTCGTCGACGTGACCGCCGGCGTAGCCGGAGGTGACCGACTCGACGCCGGCGAGCTGTTCGAGCGCCGCCTCGACGCACCAGAAGCACCCGCCGCCGAGCGTCGCGGTTTCGAACTGATCGGACATACTCGTCGCAAGGGCTCGGAGACGTATTAATCACGCGCGCTTATGCGCGATCAGTGGTCGATTCAGAGAGTTCCTGTACATAAGCTGGTGACTTTGGATCGACGATGAAGACCTCCAAAGCCCCAGCCGCTCGGTGATACGCGGTTGTCGTCGAGCTAACTGCGAAGGCCCCCAAAGCCCCAGTCGCGAGGCGGACAGACGCTCGCTGCGCTCCTCGTCACTCGCTCCGCTCGTTCCCTGCGGTGCTTACGTCGTCATCAGAACGCGAAGCGTTCTGATTGGCTCACGAGAGCGGAGCTCTCGTGAACGCCTCTGTCCGCCTCGCGACTGCCCCTTTGAGTCCCGCCCTGACAGCACCGCAGCCTCACGCCTCCCCAGCCTCGCGGCTCACGGCTCGCGGCTTCGCCGCTCGCGTTCGCCGCGTCCCTCGCACGCGCTCCTCGCGGCCTGTCGGCCGCTCGGAGGCGCGCGCCACCGGGATCGCTTGTTACGAACCCTCTTCGGACTCAGTTTTTAACCCACCGAGCCACCATCCAGTCCTATGGACGAACTCGCGGACCTGACCGAGACGCTGGTCGCGATCCCGTCGCACGAGGACGAGACCGCCGCCGGCGACGCGATCGCAGAGTGGCTCCGCGCGGAGACCGACGCGCGGGTCGACCGGGACGCGGTCGGCAACGTCATCGCGTATAAAGGCGCGACCGACGACCCCGACGCCGACACGCTCGCCTTCGTCGGCCACCACGACGTGGTCCCGCCCGCGGACCGCCAGACAGCGGGGGACGGAAACGCCGGCGACTATGTCGTCAACCGTCGCGACGGTCGGATCTACGGGCGCGGCGCGGCCGACATGAAGGGCGCGGTGGCGGCCTGCATGCTCGCGTTCCGCGACGCGGAGCCGCCGGCCGGGCGCGAGCTCGCGGTCGCCTCGTTCGTCGGCGAGGAGGTTGGCGGGACCGGCGCGCGCCACGCGATCGACGAGGGGTTCGTCCCCGACCGCGCGGTCGTCGCCGAGGGGTCGACGGACTACTCGAAGCCGGGCGTCACCGACGTGGCGGTCGCGCACAAGGGCCGGCGCGCGTCGACGCTCGTCGCGAGCGGGACCGCGGCGCACGCCTCCGAGCCCGCGGCCGGCGAGAACGCGATCTACCGCGCGAGCGACGCGATCGACGAGGTCCGCGGGCTCGACGCCCCGGAGTCCACCGTCTTCGGCGAGCGCGTCTCCGGGTCGCTCGCGGTGACGATGGTCCACGGCGGCGAGACGTGGAACGTGATCCCGGAGCGCTGCGAGGTGACGATCGACGAGCGCACGGTCCCCGGCGACCGCGCCGACATCGGCCGCGCCGCCGACGCGGTCGAGGGGGTCGCGTGGGAGGTCGATCAGGACCTCCCGCCCATGGCCTGCGGCGACGACGCCTTCGCCGACGCCGCGCTCGCGGCGGCCCGCGAGGTCCACGACGACCTGGGCCTCGACGCGCCCGAACACGTCGTCAAGCCGCACGCGACCGACGCGGGGTGGCTCGCCGAGGCCGGCGCGGACTGCCTCGTCTGCGGGGCCTCCGAGCCCGGCGAGGCGCACACCGACACCGAGAGCGTCGGAATTGACGTGCTGGAGCGCTGCTACCGGATCTACCGGGCGATCGCGGACCGCGAGTGACGAGGCGACGACCCCCGTCGGGGCGGTCCGCTCGGCGCGGGGGATCGGGCCCGTATGGAAGGGGTTTTATGCGGGCCGGAGATAGTGTGCGCCACTATGGGAGACAAGTCGAAGGCTCAAAAGAAGCGTCTGGCGAAGGCGGAACGCCAGAACACCCGCGTCCCCGCGTGGGTCATGATGAAGACCGACATGAACGTCACGCGAAACCCCAAGCGGCGCAACTGGCGCCGGAACGACCTGGACGAGTAAATGTCGACGAGTGATTTCGAGGAGCGCGTCGTCACCGTCCCGCTCCGCGACGCCAACGACAAGCCGGTCCAGGAACGCGCCGACTTCGCGATGAAGATCGTCCGCGAACACCTCGCGCAGCACTTCTCCGTCGACGAGGAGGAAGTCGTCATCGACACCTCGGTCAACGAGGCCGTCTGGGCGAACGGGCGCCAGAACCCGCCGAGCAAGGTCCGCGTCCGCGCGGCCCGGTTCGTCGAGGACGGCGAGCCCGTCGTCGAAGCCGAGCACGCCGAGTAACGTGTTACGGGCGACCTTCACCGGCTCGTCGTACGTGGGCGTGTTCGCCCGCGCGATCGACGACACCCTGTTGGTCCGGCCGGACGTCGACGAGGACCTCGCCGAGGCGCTCGGCGAGGAACTGGGCGCCGAGCCCCTCCTCACGACGGTCGGCGGCTCCAACACCGTCGGCTCCCTCGCGACGGGTAACGAGAACGGGATTCTCGTCTCCGCGCGGGTCAGAGAGCGCGAGAAGTCGCGGATCGCCGAGGCCGCCGACCGCGAGGTGGGCGAGCTTCCCGGCGAGATCAACGCGGCCGGGAACGTCGTCCTCGCGAACGACTACGGCGCCTACGTCCATCCGGACCTCCCGCGCGAGTCGATCGTGACGATCAGAGAGGCCCTCGACGTCCCCGTGGTCCGCGGCGACCTCGGCGACGTGCGGACGGTCGGCACCGCCGCGGTGGCCAACAACACGGGCGTGCTCTGTCACCCCCAGTCGACCGAGTCGGAGCTGCAGGCCGTCGAGGAGGCGCTCGACGTGCGCGCCGACCTCGGCACGATCAACTACGGCGCCCCGCTCGTCGGCTCGGGGCTCGTCGCCACCGACGAGGGGTACGTCGTCGGCGAGGACACCACCGGC
The DNA here is from genome assembly GCF_002286985.1 of Halorubrum salipaludis. Classification (GTDB taxonomy): domain Archaea; phylum Halobacteriota; class Halobacteria; order Halobacteriales; family Haloferacaceae; genus Halorubrum; species Halorubrum salipaludis. The sequence continues at coordinate 372,616 of NZ_NSKC01000003.1, forward strand.
CCCGAGCTGGGCCGGATCGAGGAGACGCTCGGCTTCATCGACTGAGCGGGCGTTCGGTACTCTCGCAGTTCGATCCGCGCTTCGTACCGCGATCTTCCCTCCATTTTAAGGCTCGACGCCGAGTTGCGGGCGGTATGCCCGCCATCGAGTGCCGGAGTCTGACCAAGTACTACGGCGACGTCCGCGGGATCGAAGACGTGTCGTTCACCGTCGCGGACGGCGAGGTGTTCGGCTTCCTCGGGCCGAACGGCGCCGGGAAGACGACCGCGATCCGCACCCTCCTCGGGTTCCTGTCGCCGACGAGCGGCGGAGCGACGCTCCTGGGTCACGACGCGACGAACCCGGGAGAGTCCCGCGCCGCCCGCGAACGGATCGGTTACCTCCCGGGCGATCCGGGGCTCGACGAGGACCGAACCGCCGAGGCGTTCCTCGACCATCAGGCCGCGCTCCGCGGGTCGGGGAGCCGCGAGGCGCTGGTCGAGCGGTTCGGGCTCGACGAGTCGCGGCGGATCGGCGACCTCTCGCGGGGGAACCGCCAGAAGGTCGCCTTGGTCGCCGCGTTCATGCACGACCCCGATCTGCTCCTCCTCGACGAGCCGACCTCCGGGCTCGATCCCCTCTTACAGGAGGAGTTCGCCGCGCTGGTGCGCGAGCGCGTCGACGACGGCGCGAGCGTGCTTCTCTCCTCGCACGTGCTCGGCGAGGTGGCCGCCCTCTGCGACCGCGTCGGCGTGCTCCGGGAGGGTCGCCTCGCCGCGGTCGAGACGGTCGAAGATCTCCGGTCGCGCGGCGGCAAGCAGGTCCGCGTCCGGGTCGCCGAGGACGCCGCCCGCGACGCCTTCGAGGTCCGCGGCGCGATGAACCTCCGGGTCGGCGACACCGTCTCGTTCACGTGGACCGGCGAGTACGACGCGCTGATCGATCTGCTCGACCGGTTCACCGTCCGCGACCTGGAGGTCGTCGACGCCCCGCTCGAAGAGGCGTTCATGACCTTCTACGACGGGGACGTGCCGGGACCGGGGCGGCGGCATCAGGGGCGGACCGGAGGAGGGGACCGCGGCGCCGAGCAGGCGGCGCCAGCCGCCGACGCGGACGCCGACGGGGGCGAGCGATGAGCGATCGCTCCGCCCCGTGGCTAGCGATCGCGCGGTACGAGGCGGCGGGGAGGGCCCGCGGCTCGGTCGTCCTGACCGGGTTGCTGTCGGGGTTCCTCCTGCTGTTTCTGGCCTTCTTCCCGTCGATGTCGAGCGCCGGGATCGACCTCGACGCCTACGTCGAGTCGTTCCCGCCGGCGTTTCAGGAGGCGTTCGGGATCATCTCCATCTCCACGATCGAGGGGTTCCTCGCGGTGGAGTTCTACCAGTTCGCGTGGCTGCTCTTGGTCGGGCTCTACCTCGCGTACCTGAGCGGCGGAACGATCGCGGGCGACGTCGCCTCCGGTCGGATGGACCTCACGCTGTCCGCGCCCGTGGCGCGCCGCGACGTGGTGTTCGGGCGGTTCCTCGGGCTCGTGCCCCTCGTCGTCCTGTTGAACGCCGTCCTCCCGATCGTCGCGTACGTCGGCGTGCTCGCGGTTGGCGAGACGATCGCGGTCGAACGGCTCGTCGCCGTCCACGCGCTCGCGGTGCCGTACCACCTGTGTTGCGTCGCGATCGGGATCGCCGTCTCGACGCTCGTCTCGCGAGCGGGAATCGCCCAGCGGGTCGCGCTCGGCGGCCTGTTCGCGCTGTTCATGTTCGAGTCGCTCGCGGCCAGCAGCGAGTACGACCGGGCCGGCTCGATCAGCCCCACCGCCCACTACGACCCCTCCGCGATCCTCGTGAACGCCGAGTACGATGTCGTCGGCGCGGCCGTCCTGCTCGCGGCGACCGCGGCCCTCGTCCTCCTCGCCGTCCTTCGGTTCCGGCGGGCCGACCTCGCCGGGTGACCGGGCGCCCGACCGTCTCGCTTTTTAGGAAGATACTTCCCTGTCCCTGCCGGATCGGTGAACATGAGTACCTACACGGTGAGTGGACGGTTCCAGAGTCGAGACGGCTTCCAGCCGTTCACCAAGGACGTCGAGGCGGAGAACGAGGACCTCGCCCGCGAGCGCATCTACACCACGGTCGGGAGCCAGCACAACCGGAAGCGCACCCAGATCGAGATCGAGGAGGTGTCCGCGGCATGATGGGCGGCGGGCAACAGCAGCTCCAGCAGCTCTCCCAGGAGCTGCAGGCGCTCGACGAGGAGATCGAGGCGCTCGAGGCCGAGATCGCCGACTACCGCGAGGAGCAGACCGACATCGACGACGCCATCGAGGCGATCGAGACCCTCGACACGGGCTCGACGGTGCAGGTCCCGCTCGGCGGCGGCGCCTACGTGCGCGCCGAGGTCCAGGACATCGACGAGATCATCGTCTCGCTCGGCGGCAACTACTCCGCGGAGCAGAGCGAGGAGGACGCCATCGACGTGCTCGGTCGCAAGCGCGACGCGCTCGACGACCGCATCGAGGAGACGCAGGAGGAGGTCGACGAGCTCGAGAGCGAGAGCGAGGAGCTCGAACAGCAGGCCCAGCAGATGCAACAGCAGATGCAGCAGCAGCAGATGCAGCAGATGCAGCAACAGCAGGGCGACGAGGAGTAACGACGGACCGTGTTCGACGGACTGAAGGACAAGCTCTCGGGCTTCCGAGAGGACGTCGAGGAGAATGCCGAGGTCGAGGAGCCCGCGGAGCAGGACGGCCCCGAGGCGACAGAGAGCGACGCCTCCGCCTCCTCCGAGACCGATCAGGCCCCCGACAGCGCCACTGCCGACGCCGCCGCGGATACTGAGGACGAGGGCGACGACGACAACGAGCCCAGTACCTTCCAGCGCGCGAAGGCGTTCGCGACCGGGCGGATCATCATCGAGGAGGAGGACTTAGAGGAGCCGCTGTGGGACCTCGAGATGGCCCTCTTGGAGAGCGACGTGGAGATGAGCGTCGCCGAGCAGATCCTCGAGTCGGTCCGCGAGAGCATGCTCGGCGAGTCCCGGAAACAGGTCGAGACGACCGGCGAACTCGTCGAGTCGGCGCTTCACGACGCGCTCCTCGACGTGATCGCCGTCGGGCAGTTCGACTTCGAAGAGCGGATCGCGGAGGCCGAGAAACCCGTCACCATCGTCTTCACCGGCGTCAACGGCGTCGGGAAGACGACGAGCATCGCGAAGCTCTCGGAATGGCTCGCCGACCGCGGCTACTCGTCCGTGATGGCGAACGGCGACACCTACCGGGCGGGCGCCAACGAACAGATCCAGGAGCACGCTGACCGGCTCGACCGCGACCTGATCAGCCACGATCAGGGCGGCGACCCCGCCGCCGTCATCTACGACGGCGTCGAGTACGCCGAGGCGAACGACATCGACGTGGTCCTCGGCGACACCGCGGGCCGGCTCCACACGAGCGACGACCTGATGGCGCAACTGGAGAAGATCGACCGCGTCGTCGACCCGGACATGACCATCTTCGTCGACGAGGCCGTGGCGGGCCAGGACGCCGTGAACCGCGCGAAGGAGTTCAACGACGCCGCCGAGATCGACGGCGCAATCCTGACGAAGGCCGACGCCGACTCCTCGGGCGGCGCCGCGATCTCCGTCGCGTACGTCACCGGGAAGCCGATCCTCTTCCTCGGCACCGGACAGGGGTACGACGACCTCACCCTGTTCGAGCCCGAGGAGCTCGTCCAGAGCCTGCTCGGCGAGGACTGAGACGGCGGCCGTCGATCCTTCTGCGTTTTTCGGCTACCCCTCCCCGACCATCCGGTCTTCCTCGTCCCACTCGCGCTCGCGCAGCTCGTACTTCTGGATCTTCCCGGTCGCCGTGGTCGGGAGCTCGGCGACGAACTCCACCTCGCCGGGCGTCTTGTAGTCGGCGACGCGTTCTCGGACGAAGGACTTGAGCTCCTCGCGGGTCGCGCCCGGATCGTCCGGGTCGCCGCTCGCCGGGACGACGAACGCCTTCGGGGTCTCGCCCCACCGCTCGTCCGGAGCGGGGATGACCGCGGCGTCGGAGACGGCGTCGTGCTCGAAGAGGGTGTCCTCTAACTCGATCGAGGAGATGTTCTCGCCGCCGGAGATGATGATATCTTTCTTCCGGTCTTGGATCGAGACGAAGCCGTCCTCGTCGACGACGGCCAGGTCGCCCATGTGGTAGTACCCCTCCAGCCGCTCCGAGAACGCCTGCTCGGTCGCCTCGGGCTTGTTCCAGTAGCGGTCCATCACCTGATTGCCGCGGACGACGATCTCGCCGATCGTCTCGCCGTCGGCGGCCACGTCCTCGCCGTGCTCGTCGACGACGCGCACGTCGGTGCCGAGGTAGCCGATCCCCTGGGTCTTCTTGACCGCGAACCGGTCGTCGGCGCCGGCGTCGTAGTGGCGCTTGGCGTCCGAGGTCGTCACGAGGGGGCCCGTCTCGGTCGCGCCGTACACGTGCTTGAGATCCCAGCCGAACTCCTCCTCGACGGTCCGGATCGTCGCCTCCGGGGGCGCCGCGCCCGCGGTGGCGACCCGCACGTCGTTGGCGCCGGTCGTCGCGCCGCCGTGCTCGGCGTGGTGATCGCCGAGCATGTTGAGCACGGTCGGCGCCGCACAGAAGTACGACACGTCCTCCTCGCGGATCCGGTCGAACGTCTCCGCGACGTCGACGCCGCGGGTGCAGATGTGCCGGGCGCCCATCCCCGTGATCGCGTAGATGTGTCCCCACCCGTTGACGTGGAACATCGGGAGCGTCCAGAGGTACACGTCGTCGTCGGTGATCTCCTGATGGATCGCGATGAGGTAGGCGTGGAGCGTCTCGGCGCGGTGGGTGCGACAGACCCCCTTCGGGTCGCCCGTGGTCCCGGAGGTGTAGTTGATCGTGATCACGTCGTCCTCGTCCATCTCCGGGCGCTCGTAGGCGTCGGGGTCCGCGTCGTCGAGCGCGGCCTCGACCGACTCCCAGTCGCCCTCGACCGCGTCGGTGTCGTCCGTGAGGAACGTCTCGGTGGGGACCTCCTCGCGGATCGCCTCGATGTTGCCGGCGTACTCGGCGTCGGCGTAGACGGCGTCGACCCCGGCGTCGGAGAGCATGTACGAGAAGTCGTCGGGCGTCAGCCGGTAGTTCAGCGGCGTGTGGATCGCGCCGACCTGCATCGCGCCGTAGGCGGCCTCCAGGTGGTAGTGCGTGTTCGGGTCCAACACCGCCACGCGGTCGCCCTTCTCGATCCCCCGCGCTTGGAGGGCGGCGGAGAACCGGTCCGCGCGGTCGCCCAGCTCGGCGTAGGTGTACCGCGTCCCGTCCGTGGCGAGGACGGCCTCCTCGTCGGCGTAGTGCCGTCGCGCCCGGTCTAAGAAGTCCGTCGTCAGTAGCGGTTTTCGCATCGGTTTATCACTATCTATGATGCATAAAAGCGTTTGCGGCCGATGCAAGCCGGACGCGACCGGGCGAACATGTCCGACCGATCGGGTCGACCCCCGATCGCGTTCGCCTCCATCACGCCCGCCTCGATCGCGTTCGCCTCGGGTTTTTAACCCGTCCTCCCTCAGTTTTCCACATGAGCGAGGGATCCGACCGGACGCCGGCCACCGACGGCTACGTGACCCCGATCGCCGGGCTGATGGCGCTGCTCTTCGCCCTGATGGCGGGGCTGACCGCACAGCGCGCGCTCTCGGGCGACCCAGCCGACGCCGTCTTGCCGGTCGCGTTCGCGATCGGTGCGCTCGGCGCGCTCCGACTCAGACAGCGGTACGCGGCGGCTGCGAGCGCCGATCCGGACGCCGACACCACCGACGACGAGACCGCCTGACCCTCGACGACGAGACCGCCTGACCCTCGACGACGAGACCGCCTGACCCTCGACGACGAGACCGCCTGACCCTCGACGACGAGACCGCCTGACCGCCGACGGCGATCCGGCGGAACCGCTCCGGTCGGTATTTAAACTGTTCGTGGACGAATCGCACACGGGCGACGGGATCAGAACCCTTAACAGTCGCACGCGGTTTTGATACGATAGCGGGATGGGATAGCCAGGAGATTCCGCCGGGCTCATAACCCGGAGATCGGTAGTTCAAATCTACCTCCCGCTACTTCTGGACGAACGCCACACGCCGAGTCGTGGGTTCGCGTCTCCCTCTCGTTTTCCGCCTGACGTCTCTCCAGCCCGTAGTCGCGTCGTCGTCGCTCGATCCGGAACCCGGAAGCGATTTCCGTCGCGCCGCCGTTCCGTCGCGTATGGACTACGAATCGAGCCTCGACCGCGCGATGGAGGAGGTTCCGGACCTCGGCGGCTCCGACGAGCGGCTGTCGGTCCCGGACCCGGAGGCGCAGAAGGACGGCGCGTTCACCCGGCTGACGAACCTCTCTTCGATCGCAGACGCGTTGAGCCGCGACCCCGAACACGTCCACTCGAAGATCCAGCAGGAGCTCGGTACCGCCGGCCAGTACGAGGACGGACGCGCCCGCTACAGCGGGAACTTCCGCGAACGAGACTTCCAGGCCGCGATCGACTCGTACATCGAGTCGTTCGTCACCTGTTCGGAATGCGGCCTGCCGGACACCCGCCTCGAGACCGAGAACCGCACGCCCATGCTCCGCTGTGAGGCCTGCGGGGCGTTCCGACCCGTCGCCAAACAGAACACCTCGAACACCCAGCGGCAGGAGGAGGCCATCGAGTCGGGCAACACGTACGAACTCGAGATCGTCGGCACCGGCCGCAAGGGCGACGGCGTCGCCGAGCGCGGCGAGTACACGATCTTCGTCCCCGGCGCACAGGAGGGCGAGACGGTCAAAGCGTACATCAAGAACGTCTCCGGCAACCTCGCGTTCGCCCGCCGCGAGAACTGACGCGACGCTGAGGGCGGCCGGCCGCTCCCGGATCGACCCCAGCGCTGCCGGCCGCGAAAACACCGATGTCCGTCGTCTCGTTCGCTCGAACGCGGCACTAGCCGGCGAATCCGCGCAGTACGGCTAGCGGATCCGCCCGACCGTCACCCGATGGCCGGTCTCCGAAGCGTGGTCTCGTTCGAGCCGGGTCGCGTCGCCGACGGCGCTGAACAGCCGTTCGAGGGTGCACTCCCTGCAGACGACGTGGTACCGGTCACCCGGTGTCTGTTGCTCCATGGACGGGACAGACGCCGCGAAGCCGTAGTTACGCGCCTCATACCGGCGTCGAACGCGACATTGGGCCGTCGGAATCCGGCGAACCGTTCCCGCGTTCCTTCTCCTCTGATCCCCCTCCGCGGCCGTCCCCTCAGTCGCCGCTGGACCGCCGCTCGAACCGGTCGAGCGCCAGCCCGAGCATGTCCGGGCTCACCGGCTGGTACTCCTCGCGCTCGTGCTCCGGGAGGTACTCGCGGACGCTGTTCCACGACTCGCGCGCGTACCGGGCGTCGAGCAGGACGCGGACCCCGCGCTCGTCCGGTCCGCGAATCACTCGACCGACGGCCTGTCGCGCCTTCCGGACCGCCGGGACGGTGAGCGCGGTCTCGAACCCCGACTCGAACCGCCTGTCGTAGGCGGTGATCACCGCCCGCGTCCGGGGCCGAGCCGTGTTGATGATCGGGACCCCACAGACCACGGCGGCCGACAGCCGGTCGCCGCGGTAGTCGACGCCCTCGGTGAGGGTCCCCCGGAGGCTCGTCACGAGCACCTTCCCGTCGCCCGCGAAGAAGTCGTCCTTCAGCGACTCCGTGGCGCGGTCGCCGGACGACTCGTCGAGTAAGACGGGCTTGTCGAGCCGGTCCGCGAGCGACTCCGCCATCCACGTCGCCTCCGCGTAGCTCGGCGTCCCGACGAGGACGTTCCCCTCGCGGCCCGCCACCGCGGCGGTCGCGTCGAGGTGCGCCAGCCGGGTGTCGTTCTCCTCGCCGGGCGCGCCGCGGTTCTGGTACGTAAACTTCGGCGCGTCGACCGCGAAGCTCTCGCGGTTCTCCTCGGGGAAGGAGAGCCCGTACGTCCGCTCGACGACCGGGCGTCCCCGCTCCTCGAGGTGGTCGAGCCCAGTCACCTCGCGGAACACGTCCATCGGCTCCAGCGTCGCGCTCATCAACACCCCGCCGCCGAACTCCGCGAGCCGGTCGCCGATCGGTTCGCTCGGCAGGCAGTTGTACAGCGCGAGGCTCGCGTTGTACGCGCGCCGCCACGAGTCCGGCGGCGCCGTCTCGTCCCACGTCCGCTCCAAGTCGATCGCGCGGAAGAACTCCTCGTGGTCCTCGCGGTACCACGCGTTGAGGGTCCGGCCGACGCCCGGCGAGGCGCGCTTCTTGTCCTCGTCTTCGAGCGAGTCGAGCACGCGCTTGACGACCGCGCCGACCTGCTCCGCGCGGGCCCAGACCCGATCGCCGTATCCCTCGCGCTTCGCCCACGCCGTGATCTCGTCTTCGGCGGGCTCCTCCGGGTCGCGGAGCGCGACCTCGTCGTCGTCGAGTTCGCGCATCGACGCCCGCCAGTCGGGGCGCTCGCGGTCCAGCCGCTCGGTCACCCGCCTGTCGAGCTCGCCGCGGAGGTCGGCGTAGAACTCCCGGACGGACTCGATCTCCTCGACGCTCACGTCGGCGTCCTCCAGCTCGCCGCGCACGAGCGCCGCGTCGTCGGACTCCGCGCCCGCGGTCTCGAAGGAGAGCGGCTGGACGACGCGGGTGAGCTCGTTCTCGGCGTCGCGGAGGCTGGCGTCGGCGACCCGGTCGCTCACGAGGTCCCGAACGCGCGGTTCGAGCATGTGGGCCTCGTCGCAGACGACGAACGTCGAGTCGTCCAGCAGCGCGCCCGTGAACGTCCCGGTCGTCACGGGGTCGAACGCGTGATAGTAGTTGCCGATGACGACCTCGACCTCGGGCACGAGCGCGCCCATGATCGAGTGGGGGCACGTGCCGTGACCCGCGGCGAGCCGTACCAGCTCCGTCGGCCCGACGTGGCCGAGTTCGGTCACGTCGAACGGGACCGCCTCGGCCGGGTCCCCGTCCTCCGGGAGGTCGTCGAGGAAGCCGGCGTAGAAGGGACAGAACTCGGTCCCCTCGAACTCCTCGGTGTCGGGGCGGTACGGAGTGGGCTCGCCGTCGACGGCGAGGTAGTCGGCGGCGGGCGCGTCGCTCGCCCCGGCGTCGGCCATGGACCCCGAGTCCATCAGCCCGACCTGCTGGCTCTGGGCCTCGCTCACGAGGTTCGAGGTCGTCGTCGCGCCGCCGTCGCCGACGAGGTTCCGAGTGCGCTCCCGGAGCCCCTCGCAGCGCTCGTACACGTTCTCGCGGTCGATCCCGCCGCGGTTCTCGCGGGCGTACGGGCACACGTCGGCCTTGCCGACGAGGGTGAGCCCGGAGACGGGGTCGTATCCGTCGGGGAGGTCTCCGTTGATCGTCTCCAGGTCCGTCTCGAACTGGCGCAGCTGCTGTTTGACGCTCGTGAGGACGAACACGCGCTCGAACTCCGAGTCGGGGTCGCGGACGCGGTCGAGCCCGGCGGTGAGCGCGAGCATCGTCTTGCCCGTCCCGCACGCGCCCTCCAGAGCGAGGAAGCCGCCGTCGTCGGCGGCGTCGATCGCGGCGTCGATCCCGTCGGCCTGCTCGGGGTACGGCTCTGCGTGGCCGAAGATGTCGGTCCACGGCGGGGCGTCTGTCACTGTGGCGGCGTAGCTCCCGATCGGAGTTAAACCTTGAGAGACCGGCGTCGGCGGGGCGGCCTCCCGCGGCCCCGCCCGGCGACCGATCGGGTCGCGGCCGGCGGCCGTGGCCTACCCGACGATGTCGTGGAGGTCGGAGAGTCGATCGATCTCCCACGTCGGCCAGACGTTCAGCTCCCAGTCGCGGCGGTGGGGCCGCCGGATGAACGCGGAGTCGATGCCGGCGTTCTCGGCGGCGCGCACGTCGGACTCGTTGTCGCCGACGAACAGCGCGTTGCCGGCGTCGAGGTCGCCGAGCGCCTGCTCGATGTAGTGGGGGTTCGGCTTGCGGAGCTGGAGCGAGTGGATCGTGGGCTCGCGGCCGTAGGCGGCGCCGAACCGCTCGAAGCCGTCGAAGTGATCGACGAGGAAATCGACCGTGGCCTGCTGGTTCGAGGAGACGATCCCCATCTCCACGTCGAGGCTCTGCAGCTCGTCGAGGTCGTCGTAAGGAGTTTTACGTCCCTCGCGTGCCTCCTGCTGTTGGGCCTTCGAGACCACGTCGTCCCGGGTCCGCCAGAACGACCCCGGATCGAGGTCGTACGTCTGGCAGACGGTCCCCACGCTGCCGGGGGTCGCACCGATGGTCATGCGCTCTACGTCGTCCGGATCGGGCTCCTCGACGCCGCACTCCTCGAACGCGTTCCGGGTCGCATCCCGGAGCACGTCGAAGCGCGTGCGGCCCACGAGGACACCGTCGTTGTCGAACACGACGGTATCGTACGTCATAGGGAGTGTCGACGCTCAGCACTTAAAAGAGTTTCACCAACACCGCGACACGGACGACCGTCCTTTATATACGTTCGGCTCGGGTCCCGCGGTATGCGCGTCAGCGTCATCGGCGGAAGCTCGGTCCCGCCCGAGACGGCGGCGGTCGCCGAAGAGCTGGGAAAACGACTCGCCGACCGCGGTCACACCGTGGTCTGTGGCGGCCTCGGCGGCGTGATGGAAGCGGTCTGTCGCGGCGCGGCGAGCGCGGGCGGCGAGACGATCGGTATCCTGCCGACCGACCGTCGCGCGGACGCGAACCCGCACGTCACCGTGCCGATCGCGACCGGCATGGGCCACGCCCGCAACGCGCTCGTCGTGATGAACGGCGACGCCGCGGTCGCGATCGACGGCGGGCCGGGGACGCTCTCGGAGATCGGGATGGCGCTCGCGCACGGTCGGGCCGTCGCCGGGCTGGACACGCACGCCGTTTCGGGCGTCGAGGCGGTGAAATCGCCCGCTGACGCAGTCGACTACGTGGAACGCGAGAGCGAGTCGACGACATAATCTCGCCCTCCGGAGCTATCGATCGCGATCGGTCGTCTCATCCGAATCAATCGAATCGTCCGAATCGGCCGCGCTACCGGCCTCGGTTCGCTCGTTTTCGGCCGCCTCGCGTTCGGCGTCCACCGCCGCGATGTTGCGGAAGCGGTCAGGGTCGTCGAAACTCTCGCCGCTCGTGCTCTCGCGATCGGGACCGTTCGAACCCCGGGTCGGTCGGTCCGGTCCGTCGTTCCCGTCGTCCCCGACGGAGCCGTAGTCTCGATCGAACTGCCCGTTCGCGAGCCAGAGCACGAGGTAGCCGAACCCCATCGTGCTGACGACGAACGTCGCGAGGCCGCCGAGAACGGGGACGATCCCGAGTCCAGCCCAGGCGATCGCTCCGACGACGAGAGCGGTCCCCCGATCGCTCGCGGTTCCGTCTCCGAGCGCCGCCCCCACCCACGTTCCGAGAGCGATAACGGAGACGGCCGTTCCGCCGAGGCCGAGGATCGCGAGGACGATCGCCGCGGGGACGACGACGACGAGACCGATGATGGTGATGGCGAGCAGAAACATCGCGACGGCGGTCGCCACGTACGCCACCAGGCCGTACACGAACGCCTCAGCGGGCTCCGCACGGAGGTACCCAACTCCGTCGGCGGTGAAATCCGGAGCGGTCGCCGACACGACCGCGCCGATGAAGGCGATGAAGATGGCGGTCAGAACGAACTCGATAAGCGCCGATCCGACGAGTTCGAGACCGGTCCACTGCGGTGGCCGATCGATCGCGGTGACAACATCTGTGAGGAGGGGCGCAACCAGAGTCGGGACCATGCGGGGCGATCGATCTCGCGTGTGAAACGCCTTCCCCATTGGGAGCGCGTCGCCCCCGGTAAACCGAGTCTCCAGAAATCCGTCCGGCGTCGCGGTCGTCTCGGGAGGTGTCAACTACCGAGAGTCGCGAAAAACGCCGACTACCGGGTGTTACGAATGGCGCCGACTACCGAGTGTTACGAATGGCGCCGACTACCGGGTGTTACGAATGACGTCGACTACCAAGTGTCGTGGAACGTGTCGAACTCGATCGAGTCGAGGGGTTTCTCGCCGATCGCGGCCTCGTACTCGCCCGGCGTCAGCATCGGCTTGTGGAACCGCGGGCCGTCGTCGGTCGTGATCCGGGGACAGCCCGTGTTGACGAACGCGTCCATGTCGAAGTTCCGCAGGCGGTCCGGCGTCACCTCGTCCATTGTGATCAGGTAGGCGTTCTCGTTGTTCTCGACGATCTCCTGGGCCTTCTCCCAACGGCCCTGCCCGATCTTCGTACAGAAGATGACACCCCACTTCTCGGCGCCCATCGCCTTGTGGACCGAGGCGTAGCGCTGCTTGAGGAACTGGTCGTGTTCCGCGACCGAGACCGCGTTGTTGACGGGGTCGGCGATGACGACGCGCTTGTCCGGATGCTCCATCGCGAGGCCGACCGGGTGGAACTTCCCGCCGCCGACGTACAGCACCTGCTCGGCGTCGATGTCCGCGGAGGCGTAGTTGCAGCCGAGCACCTGCCCCTCCTTCGTGAGCCGGTCGTCGCCCCGGCGGGTGTGGACCTCGTAGCCGCGCTCCTCCAACCAGTCGGTCATCTCCTCGAACCGGTTCATGTGCTGGGCGGTCGTGACGAGCCCCACGTCGGCGTCCTCCTCCGGGGACGCGAGCTCTTCCTCCAGCGCGTCCTCCATGATCGGGAAGGGATCGACGTTCGAGAACAGGGGGACGTAGACGATGCTGTCGGACTCCTTCATCGGCGTGTGGCCGAAGTGGACGAACACGTCCGTCCGGCGCATCAGGTACGTGTCGAGGTCGCAGGCGCCGTAACAGGGCTGTCCGGACAGCATGAACGTCACGTCGTCGGGCGCCACCTCGCGGAGGTCGTCGGCGACCTTCGGGCCGCGGCGCTTGAGCCCCTCGGGGAACTGGAGGCCGACCTTGGAGGCGTCGCGCTCCTCGATCGCCTCTAAGATCCGATCGAGTTCGTAGTCCCACTCGCGGTCGTGTTTCAGGGCCATCCCCGTCTTCGTGAGGTCGCCCTCCGTGGAGCCGCTCATGTCGAACGAATTGTGCGGCTGGACGGTTAAACGGCGCGTTCGACCGCGAGTTCCGTCCGCGACGTTCGTGACGTTCGTAACATTCGTGTTCGTTTCGGCGACTCCACACCCTCAGAGGGTGTCGCTCGTGAGCAGCCGAGCGATCCAGGCGCGCTGTGCGGGCAGTATTCCGTCCTCCTCGACGGCGACTGGGTCTCGGTCGACGTCGACGAAGACCCGTCCCTCGTCGTCGGGATCGGCGCCGTCGCGGGTCCAGACGAGTCGGCCGTCGGAACCGCCCGCGCCCGCGTCGCCGCGGACCTTCCATCCCGACGCCCCGCGGACCGTCAACCGATCGGCGCCGAGGTACCGCGCCCCCTCGCCGCCGATGGCGAAGGGGACCGAGGGAGCGGCGGGCGTCAGCTCCGTGAACACCACGACGCCGAGGTGTCGCTCCGTGGCGTTCGGATCCCGGTACTCGACGATCAGGGTGTCTCCGTCGATCCGGGACTCGACGTCTCTCGGGTCAGAGATTCCGTCGCGAGCCGCCTCGGAAGCGACCGCGCGCCGAAGCGACTCGTTCGCCGCGAGCGCGTCGCCGCCGGCCGCGAGGTCGACCTCAGCTACCCACGTCGTCGACCCGTTCCCGTGGAGCGTGATGGTCTGGGCGCTCTCACCGGCGACCACGGAGGTGCCGTCCGGTGCGGTTCGATCGAGGTCACAGACGCCGCAGATCGGCGTCGGCGGTGCGCGCGCGTCGGCCACTGGCGCGGCGGCGATTCCGACCGCGAGGAGGAGGACCGCCGCTGCCGCGGCGATGGTGCGGGGACGCATGGTCCGACATCTCGCCGCGATCGTCAAATAATTGATGCGCGAACGAGCCCGGATCGGGGTTCGCCGACCGATCGCGCTCGCACGCCTGAGCCGATCGCTGCCGCGGCCGACGGATACAACCCCCGAGCCGACGAACGCGGGACACATGACTGACCTTCCGCTCGAACACGTCCACGTCGCGCCCGACGACGACACCGAGAACGCCCCCGCCGTCTTCGTGCTGCACGGCCGCGGCGCCGACGAGGAGGACCTGCTGCCGGTGGCCCAGCGCCTGCCAGACGAGCTCCACGTCGTGAGCCTGCGCGCGCCCGACCCGCTGCAGGGCGGGTACACGTGGTACGAGCTCGACCTGTCCGCCGGCGGCCTCGAGTCGAGCCAGCCCGACGCCGAGGACTTCCGGCGGAGCCTCGACCTGGTGGCCGAGAGCGTCGACGCCGCGGTCGACGCCTACGGCCTCGACCCCGACCGGCTCGGCCTGCTCGGGTTCAGTCAGGGGGCGATCACGAGCCTCTCGCTCGTGTTGGAGGAACCGGACCGCTACGCGTGGGTCGTCGCGCTGCACGGCTACCTCGCGGACGCGCACGCGGACCTCGACCCCGACGGGATCGAGGGCAAGCCGGTCTTCGTCGGCGCGGGCGCCGGCGACCGCGTGATCCCGGAGTCGCGGTCGGCGGCGGCGGCCGACCGGTTCGAGGAGATCGGTGCCGCCGTCACCCGCGGGAGCTACCCGGGCGGCCACGGCATCGGCCAGCAGGAGCTGGGCGACGTCGTCACGTTCGTGGAGTCGCAGGCGGAGTGAGCGACGGCTCCCGGCCGATCGTTCCCCGAGGGACACCCCCGGCTCCGGCAGGTTGAAACCGATCCGTCCCGAGGATCGGGTATGAGCGTCGAACAGGCCGCTCCCGACGAGCAGGCCACCATCGAGGACCTCGGTCGCGAGCTCGGCGAACGCATCGCCCGAACGCAGGAGTACGAGCGCTTCGAGTCGGCCCGCGAAGCGGTCCAGCGCGACGAGGAAGTCCAGGCCAAGATCGACGAGTTCGAGCAGCTCCGCGCGGAGTTCATGCAGGCCCGGGAGACCGGACAGGCGACGAACTCCGGGCTTCAGAAGGTGCAGGCGGCCCAAAACGAGCTGCACTCGATGCCCGTCATGCGCGAGTTCCTCGACGCACAGGAGGAGCTGAACGACACCCTCGAAGCCGTCAACGAGGCCATCTCGGAGCCGCTCGCGGTCGACTTCGGCGGCGAGGCCGGCGGCTGCTGTCAGGACTAACCCGTACCGTCGCACTTCGTTTCGCTCCCGACTTTTATCAGCGATAGCGACGCACCCATCCCCGTGATAGCCGTGGCCGGCGGAAAGGGCGGAAGCGGGAAGACGACCACCACGCTGGGGCTCGCGCGGGCGCTGTCGCGGCGGGGTGCTCCCGTCGTCGCCGCCGACGCCGACTGGGACCTCCCGAACCTCGCGCGACTGGCGAGCGCCGCCGACGGAGACGGCGGCTCCGTTCCGGACGCGCCGACGGTGCTCGACGCGGTTCGGGCCGACGGAGCGATCCGCCCGGATCGGCGGGCGCCGACGGTGCTCGCGGCGCCGAACGACCCGGGTGACGCCGACGCCGGGCGCGCGCTCGGCGCACTCGCGGAGGCGGTCCCGGACGATTCGCCGACCCTCCTCGACTGTCCGGCGGGGGCGTCGCCCGACGCCGCGGCGCCGCTCCGGGCCGCCGACCGGTGCCTCCTCGTGACGCCGCTCCGGCGGGCGGCGCTCCGCGACGCCGCGAAGACCGCGGCGCTCGCGCGCCGACTGGGGTGTCCGCCGGTCGGCACCGTGGCCGTGCGCGCCGAGTCGGTTCCGGCCGGAGTGGGGGAGCTCCTCGGCTGTCCGGTGCTGGGGCGGATCCCGGCTGTCGCCCCCGAGCCGCTGTCAGACCCGTCGGTGCGGGCGGCGTACGACGACCTGGCGCGTCGGCTCGTCGACGAGCACGGGGCGGACCGGTGGCGGGTCGCGTGACCGCCGCCCCGGGGTCGCGTCCGGCGCTCGTCCCCCATCGACAGAGCCAAACCTCCGGAGCCGGCAGCGCACATATGGAGACGCTACCGACCGGGATCTCCGTGCTGGACAGGGAGTTCGGCGGCGGACTCCCGAGCGGCAGCGTCGTCGTGTTGAAGGCGGACCCCGCGAGCCAGTCAGAGCTGATCGTGGACCGGTTCTCGCGCCCGCGGGAGTGCCGCTACCTCACGACGGTGCGTTCGGCCGACGCGGTCGAAGCGAGCCTCGCGCTCGGCGGAGCGGAGGCGGGAGACGACGGCGAAAGCGACGGCGAGCGGGGCGATAGTGAGGGCGGAGCCGGAGAGACCGTCGTCGAGGAGACGGACCGCGAGGCCCCGCTCGACGACGTGTTGGCGACCGCCGCGGAGCTCTCGGACGGCGCCACGCTCGTCGTCGACTCCGTCGAACCGCTGGAGGCTTCCGACCGGTCGCGGTACGGATCGTTCCTCACCGACCTGCGCCGGCACGTCGCGGACGCCGGCGGGATCGCGGTGTTACACGCGTTCAAGGGGGAGACGGGGCGGAACCGCGTCGTCACCGAACAGGTCGCGGACGTGGTCTTCGACCTCCGGACGACCGTGACCGGCACGGAGATCGCGAACCGGCTGATCGTGCCGAAATTCCGCGGCGGCGCGGCGCTCGAAGAGCCCCTCAAGCTGAAACTCACCGACACGGTG
The DNA here is from genome assembly GCF_002286985.1 of Halorubrum salipaludis. Taxonomy (GTDB): domain Archaea; phylum Halobacteriota; class Halobacteria; order Halobacteriales; family Haloferacaceae; genus Halorubrum; species Halorubrum salipaludis. The sequence continues at coordinate 389,150 of NZ_NSKC01000003.1, forward strand.
TCGGTTGACACGAGCCGCGACATCGCCTGACCCGGCGGGCGACCTGCTTTATTTAAACCACCGCCGACGCCGCGACGACGACGACGCCGACGAGCACCGCGACCGCCGCCCAGTTCCGCGGTCGGTCGAGCGAGCCGTACGGGCCGCCCTTCCGCGAAAAGAGATAGCCCGCGTAGACGACCAGCGGCGCCAGCGTCGGCAGGGTCGACACCTCGACCACGCCCGCGACGCCGGACAGCAGGGCGAGCGCGATCGTCGTCCCCCCGGCGCTGGCGGCGACGACGAGGTCGCTGCGCGCACGTTCGATTTTCATGTCTCTCTGTGGGTCGACCGCGCTTCAAAAGGGATCGGTTCGGGGCCGAAGACCGACCGGGTCGGTCGGTCAAACGGCGCGTCGGGTTACTCCTCGTCGATCTCGTCGACGATCTCGTCGGCGTCGACGTCGACGTCTTCGAGCGCCTCCTCGATGTCGCCCGCGCCGGCGCCGCCCATGCCGCCCATCATGCCGCCGAGACCGCCCATGCCGCCGCCCTCGATGACCTCCTCGACGACGACGCGGTCGAGGTCGAGCCGGCTCATGAGGTCCTGCGCGATCTGCTGTTTCTGGAACATCCACTGCTGGTTCATCTGCATCGCCTGCGTCGCGGTGACGTAGAGCACGTCCTTCTCGACCTCCTCGGTCTCGACGACTTCCTCGCCGTCGTCGTCCTCGGTGACGGTCTCCTCCTCCTCGGTGACCGTCTCGATCCGGACCTCGGGCGCCTCCTGGAGGTACATCCCGAGCATGCCCGACGCCTGCTCTTCGCGGTCGTCGATGGCTTCGAGGATCTCGTACTCGTACTCGAGGTCCTCGCCGGCCAGCGGGTGGTTGAAGTCGACGCGGGCGCGACCGCCGATGATCGTCTCGAGGTACCCCTGCCGGTTGTCGATCTGGACCTGCGCGCCGGGGTAGCGGCTGTCCTCGGGGATCTTGTCGGCCTTGACGGTCTCGACCTCGTCGGGGTCGTACTCGCCGAAGGCGTCCTCGGCGGGCACGTCGACGACGCCCTCGTCACCGACCTCGGCGCCGATGAAGGCCTCCTCGACGGACGGGAACACGTGCCCGGCGCCCAGCGCGATGATACGCGGCTCGAACTCGTGCTCCTCGGTGTCGATCTCCGCCTCCTCGGCGGTCTCCTCGTCCGTGGTGTCGATGACGCGGCCGTCATCGGCGGTTCGAATCGTGTACGCGACTCGCACGAAGTCGCCGTCGGCGAGTCCCTCGGTCTCGGCCTCGTCTGCGTCCTCGGCCGCGTCCGCTTGCTCCTGATCGCTCATACCCTGAAGGTCTCCTGTTACACCCTTAAGGCGCACGGTTCGACGCGGCGACGACCGCGTTGCGCCGGAGTCCACTCCCGCGGCGCTTAAGAACGCGCCTGGCGGAACCCGGGTATGTTCGAGGTCGAGATCAAAGTGCCGGCCGACGCCGATGCGGTCCGGGAGCGACTGCGCGAGGTCGGCGCCGAGCGCGTCGACGCCCGCCGCCAGCGCGACGCGTACTACGACGCCCCGCACCGCGACTTCGCCGAGACGGACGAGGCGCTTCGGGTCCGACGGGAGTCTCCGCTCTCGGGGGGGATCGGCGGGGAGTCCGAGGCGGGGCCGGCGGACCCGGACCCGGCCGCTGAAACGACGAAGCTCACGTACAAGGGGCCGCTCCTCGACGAGGGGTCGAAGACCCGAGCGGAACACGAGACCGCCGTCGACGACGGCGAGGCGATGGCCGGCGTGCTCTCGGGGCTCGGGTTCGAACCGGCCGCGGTCGTCGAGAAGCGCCGGGAGTTCTGGTCGTTCGCGGGGTTCACCGTCACTCTCGACGCCGTCGACGGCCTCGGCGAGTTCGTCGAGATCGAACGCGAGGTCGACGACCAGGACGCGATCGAGGCCGCCCGCGACGAGGCGCTGGACGCGCTCGACCGGCTCGGACTCGACGGCGACGAACAGGTCCGAACCTCGTACCTCGGGCTGTTGCTGGCCGAGGAGTCCTGACGGGGCGGCGTTCAGCCGTCCCCTTCACCCTCCGGCCGCTTCTCCGAGAGCACGGTCCGGTCGAACTCGCAGACGAGCACGTCGTCGTCGCCCTCGACGACTTTGAACGCCTCCACGTGCATCGTGACCACGCCCCGCTCACCGTCGCTCGTCTCTCGCTTGTCCGTGACGGTCGACCGCGCGCGGATCGTGTCGCCGTGGAACACCGGGTTCGGGTGTTCGACCGCGTCGTACGAGAGGTTCGCGACGATGGTGCCGTCCGTGGTCTCCGGGATCGACACGCCGACCGCGAGCGACATGGTGTAGAGGCCGTTGACCAGCCGCTCGCCGAACTGCGTCTCCGCCGCGAAGTCGGCGTCGAGGTGGAGCGGCTGCTGGTTCATCGTCATGTCGCAGAAGCGCTGGTTGTCGGCCTCGCTTATCGTGCGCCGCTTCGCGTGCTCGATCGTCTCGCCGACCGCGAACTCCTCGTAGTAGCGTCCGGGCATGGGGCCACCGTCGGCGGGCGGCGTCAAAGCGGTACCGCTCTCGCGGACGGCGGCTCGTCGCCCCTCCGCGAAGGCCGCTGTGCGAACGCCGGGACGATTTATGTCGATGCGCGCGGACTGCCCGACATGGCCCGACGAAGCCTCCTGTTCTCCCCCGGCGACCGGCCGGAGCTCATGCGCAAGGCCCCCGGCGCCGGCGCCGACGTGATCTGCTTCGACCTCGAAGACGCGGTCGCGCCCGACCGGAAGGCCGAGGCCCGCGAATCGGTCCGCGCGGTGCTCACCGATCCCGACTTTGCCCCCGACGCGGAGGTGTGCGTCCGGCTCACGGCCGCCGAGCCGGCGGCCGACCTCGACGCGCTGGTGGGCGCCGGTAAGGACGCGGACTCCGACGCCGACCTCCGGCTCGACGCGGTCATGCTCCCGAAGGTGGGGTCGGCCGATCGCGTCGAGGAGGCGGCGGCGCTCTGCGCGGACCGCGGGCTCGACCCGGCCGTGTTCGCCCTGGTCGAGACGGCGGCGGGGGTCCTCTCGGCCGAGTCGATCGCGGCCGCCGCCGCGACCGACGCGCTCGTCTTCGGCGCCGAGGACCTCGCGGCCGACGTGGGCGCGACACGGACCGACGAGGGGACCGAGGTGCTGTACGCCCGCGAGCACGTCGTCCTCGCGGCCGGCGCGGCCGGCGTCGACGCGATCGACACGGTGTTCACCGACTTCTCCGACGCGGACGGCCTCCGTGAAGAGGCCGGGTTCGCGCTCACGCTCGGCTACGACGGGAAGCTGGCGATCCACCCGGCACAGGTCGACCCGATCAACGCGGCGTTCACGCCGGACCCGGAAGAGGTCGAGTGGGCCGAACGAGTGCTCGACGCCCGCGACGCCGCGGAGCGAGAGGGCCGAGCGGTCTTCCAGGTGGACGGCGAGATGATCGACGCGCCCCTGATCGCGCAGGCGGAGCGGATCGTCGAGCGCGCCCCCGCGGGCGATCGGCCCGGCACCGATCGAGACAAGAACCGAAGCGGTCGTCACAGTTAACCTCGGCCCCCCGGGAGAATCAGTCATGACCGGCCAAGCCAATCCCTTCGAGAGCCTTCAAGAGCAGGTCGACGACGCCGCGGCGTTCCTCGACGCGCCGCCGGGCGTGCTCACCCGCCTGAAGAACCCCGAGCGAGTGTTGGAGACGAACCTGACGTTCGAGCGCGACGACGGCACGCTGGAGACGGTCCGTGCGTACCGCTCGCAGTTCAACGGCGACCGCGGCCCGTACAAGGGTGGCATCCGGTATCACCCGGGCGTCACTCGCGACGAGGTGAAGGCGCTGTCCGGGTGGATGGCGTACAAGTGCGCCGTCGTCGATGTCCCGTACGGCGGCGGGAAAGGCGGCATCGCGATCGACCCCGCAGACTACTCGGAGGCCGAACTGGAGCGGCTCACCCGCGCGTTCGCGACGGAGCTCCGCCCGCTGATCGGCGAGGACCGGGACATCCCCGCCCCCGACGTCAACACCGGCCAGCGGGAGATGAACTGGATCAAAGACACCTACGAGACCCTCGAAAACACGACCGCCCCCGGCGTCATCACGGGGAAGGCGCTCGACTCGGGCGGCAGCGAGGGGCGCGTCGAGGCGACCGGGCGCTCCGTCGCCCTCGCCGCGCGAGAGGCGTTCGACTGGCTCGACCGCGACATTGCAGACGCGACGGTCGCCGTGCAGGGGTACGGGAACGCGGGGTCGATCGCCGCCGCGCTGCTCGACGACCTCGGCGCCGACGTGGTCGCGGTCTCCGACTCTGCCGGGGGGATCCACGCGCCCGACGGGGTCGACCCGCGGGCGGTGAAAGCCCACAAGGCGGAGACCGGCACCGTCGGCGGGTTCTCGGGGACCGAGGCGGTCACCAACGAGGAGCTGCTGACGCTCGACGTCGACCTCCTCGTGCCGGCCGCGCTGGAGAACGCGATCGACGGCGACCTCGCCGTCGACGTGCGCGCCGACGTGATCGTCGAGGCCGCGAACGGGCCGCTCACCCCGGACGCCGACGACGTGCTCGCCGAGAAGGACGTGTACGTCGTCCCCGATATCCTCGCGAACGCGGGCGGCGTCACCGTCTCGTACTTCGAGTGGGTCCAGAACCGACAGCGGTTCCACTGGACGGAAGAGCGGGTGAACGAGGAGTTAGAGCGCGTGATCACTGAGGCGTTCGATCGGCTGGTCGACAGCTACGAGGCGAACGACGCGCCGAACCTCCGGACTGCGGCGTACGTCGTCGCCATCGAGCGGATCGTAAACGCCGCCGATCAGGCCGGAAACTGGCCGTAGCGCCGTCCGCGAAACGATCCGTCACTCCAGCCGCGCGTCCCGGATCTCGACGTGGCCGCGGTCGCCCTCCCACACCGCGTCGTACTCGATGTCGATCCGCCGGTCCATGTGCGGCCCGTCGACGACGTACGTCTCGAACTCGCCGCCCTCGCCCAGCGGGTGGACCCCGTACTCCTCGCGAAGGTCGACGAGCTCCGCGAGCGCGTCGGCGTCGTAGCGCCGGCCGAGCCACGACTCGTCGAGGCCGTAGGCGGCCACCTGCACGATCCGGATCTCGAAGCCGGCGTCGAACATCGCCTCGGCGAGTGCGACCGGGTCCTCGCGCCACAGGGGCGCGAACAGATCGATCCCGAGCCGGTCGCACATCCCCTGAATGCGGTTCGTCTGGAACTCGCTCTCGACCGCGCCCGCGGTGACGCCCGCGAGGTCGACGCCGTCACCCGCGGCGATCTCGCGGAGCGCGGCCTCCATCGGCTCCAGCTCCGCGTCGCCCTGCGCGCCGGCGTCGTCGACGTCGTCGGCGCCGAAATCGTCGGGCGACACCTCGACGAGGTCGATGCCCACGCTCTCGGCCGCGAGTTCGGCGAGGTGGGTCGCCGGCGTGTGGTACATGTACGAGTCGCCCGCGGGGTGGACCGTCAGGAGCCGCGAGACGTCGAGGCCCTCCTCCAGCGCGCGGTACAGCGCCCACGAGGAGTCCTTCCCGCCCGAAAAGAGGCTCACCCAGTCGTCGGTCATACCACCGGTAGTGGCCGAGACGCCTAAATGGGCGCCGGTTCCCGACCGCCTACGACTCCCGCTCGGCCGCCGCGGCGACGATCCGCGAGAGCTCCCGAACGTCGGGAACGGGCGCCGACGAACGTTCGGCTCCCGCCGTAGCCGTCCCGTCGTCTTCGTCTCGAAGCGCCTCCTCGAGCGACGCCCGCAGCTCGTGTACCCCGGCCGACGCGACCTCCTCCACCGGGGGGCCGTGCCGCGCCAGGAGTCGCGCCGTGCGCGGCCGGGCGCCGAGCCCGATCAGCTCCTCGACCGCCGACCTCTCCCCGCCCTCCGTCCCGTCTCCTGTGGCCGCTCGGCCGTCCTCGGCGGTCGCTCGGCCGTCCCCGGGAGTCGCGTCGGTCTCTGCTGACTCGGGGGTTTCGGCGGTCTCGACGGCCTCGCCGGCAGTCGCGCCGCTCGAAGCCGACCCGACCCGTCCGAGCGTTCCGACGCGTCGGGCGGCGTCCGAGCGACCCCGTTCGGAGTGCGGGCGCCGCGGCCGGCCGCGACCGCCGTCGGAGCCGCTCGGGCCGTCGGCGCGGGCGTCGTCTCCCGTCCCTCGACCGCCGCCGGCGGGCTCCTCTGCGTCGCCGGTGCCCGGCGGCGGTCGGAGGCGGAACGACAGCGAGATGCACCCGTCTCCCTCCTCGAACGTCACGAGGAGCTCGGGCGGACTCTCCTCGACGCTCGCCGGGTCGACGGGCTCCGCGAGGAAGCCGACGGGGACCTCCAGGTCGACCTCGGTCAGCGCCATCGACCGCCCCGGAACGGCCTCTCGTTCCTCGTCGATGTCGACGGACGCGGCCAGGAGCTGCGCGTGGGCCCGTCGCATCAGGTCGTCGAGCGGGAGCGTCACGGTCCGCTCTCGTCCTCGAAGTGGAGTTCTGTCCTGACCGTTCCGATCCCGCCCGCGACCGCGTGCTCGGCGTAGCGCGCGTCGAACGGCGTCGCGTCGATCTCGCCGCCGAACGTCACCTTCGTCTCGACGTCGATCCCCTCCACGACGGGGCGGGGGTACCCCTGTTCGGCGACGCTCCGACGGGCGGCGAGCTCGCGGCGACCGATGCGCTCGGCGGCCGCGTCGCGGACCCGCCTGACCGCCGATCGGGTGAACAGCGCGAGGTCCCCGACGACCTCCAGCTCCCGCTCGGTGAGCTCCACGCCGAGGACGCGCTCCACGGGCGGCGTCTCGGAGAGCGGGCCCGCGGGAAACCGATCCGGGTGCACGTAGGGGCTGCCGGGTCGGACGGCGGTCTCACCCGGCTCCCACCGCGAGAGCGCCTTCCGGAGCAGATCCGGATCGACGTACGGTTCGAGCACCGTCCGGGGGTCGCGCCCGAACGGGGGGAACCGCTCGCGGAGGAACGCCTCGATCGCCTCCCGGTCGGCGAAGGCGGTCGGGTCGCGGTCGAGCGACTCGCGGAACGACGCGCGCTCGGCGGCCGCCTCCACCTCGGCGGCCGCGACGCCCTTCGTGCTCTCGAGGACGACGCCCGTCACCAGCGTCGAGAGGTCGGCCATCGCGACGGGTCACCGCGGCGGCGGGACTTCCGTCTCCCCTTCCTCGGGCCGGGTCTCCGGGACCCGAAGCGGCTGGTAGTCGCCGCGCAGGTTGAGCTCGACGCGGCCGAAGATCTCGCCTTCGACCTCCACGTCGCGCTCGCGCCGCTCCCGCTGGGTCGACACGTCGATCGACTGGTAGCCGCCGCCGATCCCCACGCCGACGATCGAGGTGAGCAGCCGGCCCGAGCCGCTGAACCCCGACCGGGTGCGCTCGCGCTGGCTCTCGGTCTCAGTGTCGCTCTCCCGGCCCCGCGCCTCGAACTTCAGTCGGGTCTCGATCGTCCCGTCGTCGAGGACGACCCGGACGATCCCCTGTTCGACGAGCTCCTCCAGGGCCTCCTGTCGCGGCCGGGAGATCTTCCGCCGCACGAGCCGCCGGATCTGCCGGACGTCGCCCGGCTCTAGGCTCCCCGTCGGCAGCGACGACACCTCCAGGTCCTCCATCGGGTCCCGGAGCTTGGGCTCCATCCGCGAGGCGGCCTCCTCGTCGAGTTCACCGGGTTCCTCCGGGGTTCCGATGGTCGATTCGCCATCCTCCATGGGGCCGTTGGCTTGGATCCAGTGGTCGACCTCCTCCTCCGAGACGTTGTCCGCCTCGAACTGCTCGATGCTGGCCGAGACCTGTTCGAGCAGGTCCGCGTACGCCTCCTGTTGGCGGATCATCGACGACACGGTCGCGTCGAACGTGTCGCTGATGAGCTTGTGGGTGAACTCCGGGAACGCGATCTCGTCCACTCTACTCAGCTCGTCGACGACGTCTGACGCTTGTGGCATATCTGACATTCAATCAAGAATCATTATAAATACACGTGATAACAATAAACAATCTACTTTCAGTTGACACGAAATGAGAGCGGGACTGACGTGCGGCGCGCTGTCGGGTCGCGGCGAACGCGAGAAGATCGGTCGATCCGAGTCGGACCGTCGCGTCAGTCCGAGATGAACTCGTTGTCGCGCCAGTTGACGCCGCCGTCGCCGTCGCCCGCCCCTTGCGGGCTCTCGACGACCTCGATGCTCGCCGGGCGCGGTTCGCCCTCGACGATCCGAGTGGCCTCTAGCTCGCCGTCCTCCTCGGTGATCGCGGTCAGGGTCCCCTTCTCCGAGCGGGTCGCGATCTCGCGGAGGACCAGGAACATCGGGTACTGGAGCGCGGAGTTCTGGAGGACCGTCTCGCGGTCGCCCTTGAAGCAGGCGAACTCGACGAGTTCGGAGGGGATCTCCTCCTCTTCGTCGTCCATCCACTGCGGGCCGCCGGCGCGCGGGGGCTCTTCCTCCCACACGCGCGTCTCAGTGACCGACGCCTTCAGCTGGGCGGTCGGCGTGTACTTGCTGATCGACTCGTCGTCGGACAGGGCCTTGATGATGAGTGTGTTGTTTCGACGCGTGATGTCGATGTCGTCGATCTCCGGGGGGAGGTCGGGATCTTCTTCGAAGTACGTCTCCACGTCTTCGAGTGGCAGTTCGAGCGTCGAATGAAGTCGGAACACGCGGCCTGTCATTGTTGGTTGGGTGAAGTGGGTCGAACCGATCGGCGCGGCGGCAGCGGCGACTGCTGCACCTGCCCCGTCTACGGTCCGTGGGTTTATATCGCCTGCCCTTCGACATCCGAGGATCGGGTGCGAAGCGCATCGGGACGACGCGGCGCCGAACGCCCATGGAACGCCCCTTCGGCGGACCGAGACGGGTGTCGGGGCGCGCGGAGGGCGCCGACTACTCGGCGCCCAGTTCGGCGGCCAGCTCGCCGCGCTCGTCGAGCTCGGCGAGCACGTCGCTCCCGCCGACGAACTCGCCGTCGACGAACGTCTGCGGGATCGTCTCCCAGCCACTGTGCGACTCCAGCGCCTCGCGGTAGTGCGGAAGCGCCGGCAGCACGTCGACAGTCTCGAACTCGTCGACGTGCTGGCCGATCAGCTCGACGGCGCGCTTCGAGTAGCCGCACTGCGGCATCAGGCGGTTCCCCTTCATGAAAAGCACCACGTCGTTGTCGGCGATCGTCTCCTCGACGCGGGACGCGATCTCGTCCGGGTCGGCGTCGGTCTCGGGTTGGAACGTCATGTACCCCGGTACGCGCCCGCGACGCAAATGGGTTCCGCACGGGATCGGCGCGACGGCGGTGGATTCCGTGCGGGATCGAGCGACGACGCGCCGGGTCCCCGGGCGTTTCGCCGGGCCTCACTCCTCGCGGTCGACGCGGACCACGTCGACGAGCGAGTACACCGGGACCCCGTCGATCTCGTCGTACCCGCGTTTGTCGACCAAGACGACGCAGGCGACGGGCTCGCCGCCCTGCTCGCGGATCGCCTCGATCGACTCGCGCATCGTCGTCCCCGAGGTGATGATGTCGTCGACGACGTAGCAGTCGCGGTCGCGGATCGCGGCGAAGTTCCGGGAGAAGCCGCCGCCCTGCTCGTCGATGTCCCCCTCGTCCCACTGGTGTTTCGCGGGCGCGTACGTGCCCAGGTCCGTGTCGAGCTGGTTCGCGACCGCGGTCGCGAGGGGCGCGCCGGCCTTCTCGACGCCGACGGTCAGGTCGACCTCCTCGCCCTGCTTGGCCAGCAGGTCGGCCATCGCGCTTGCCGCGTACCGGAGCCGTGTCGAGTCTCGACCGAGGGCCGACCAGTCGACGTGGATGTCGGCGGTCGACGCCGACGCCGCGGCCTCGGCCGCCGCGTCGTTGCCGCCGCCGCGCTCGACGAGCCAGCTCGCGGTCTCCCGGGAAACGTTCAGCTCGTCGGCGATTTCGCCCTTCGAGAGGCCGTGTTCCGCGAGCTCGGCCGCGCTGTCTATCAGGTCGTCAACGTTCTTCATATGCGCCGAATTCGACCGCCGTTTTAATAGTCGTGTCGTCATCCGCGAACGCGGCCTCGAAGTCGTCGAGCCCGTGCACGCCCGTGACGAGATCGTCGAGGAACGCGTCGGAAAGCCGGGACAGCGAGTCGACGGCGGCCTCGAAGTGCTCGTAGCCGGAGTTGACGCTCCCGACGAGCGCCTTGTTGTGGAGGACGAACTCGCGGTGGAGCCGCCCGCCGTCGACCTCGAACTCCCAGTCGCCGGGGACGCCGAGCAGCGCGCCGACCCCGTTCGGCGCCAGCGCCTCGATGGTCTCGAAGGCGTGGGGCGCGTAGCCGGTCGCCTCGAAGACGAAGTCCATCGGCTCGTGGGCCGCCGAAACCGCCGGCACCGGCGTCTCGTTGGAGTTGACGTACGTCGCGCCGAGCGACTCGATGATATCGATCGTCGGGTCGGGTCGCTCGCGGCGCCCGAGACAGTAGATCCGGTCGAACTCCTTGTCGAGGGTCGCCACCGTCAACAGCCCGAGCGAGCCGTTGCCCAGGATTAGCGCCGACTCCGGCTCCCAGTGGAATGCCGACCGGCTGGCGTAGGCGTGCTCGATCGCCTTCTCCGCGATCGAGACGGGCTCGACGAGGAACCCCCACTCGGCCAGCGCCGGCGGGATCTCGACGAGGAACTCCGCGGGGCTGGTGAAGTACTCCGCCATGAACCCGTGGGCGCCGACGATGCCGCGCTCGTGGTATCGCCCCTCCGGCGCCATGTCCGGTTCGCCGCGCGCGAAATACTCGTTGGCCCCGTTGGGCGGTCGCCGGACCGTCGGCACGACGACGTCACCGACCTCGAACGGGGTGTCGTTCGGCTCCTCGATCACGCCGACCGCCTCGTGGCCCAACACGAGGTGGTCCTCCCCCTCCGGGGAGCCGCCGTGTCCCCCGGAGATGACCTCGTGGTCGGTCCCGTCGACGCCGACCCGAAGGGTCCGCACCAGCGCCTCTCCGGGCGCCGGCTCCGGTCGCGGCTTCTCTGTCACGACCGGTTCGTCCGTCCCGTCGTACACGGCGATGGCCTTCATGTAACGGCCTTGGCGGCCAGCCACCAAAAGATTTCTTTTATTCTGAGTAAAGACTGTTCGCTCAGTCGACCGCGGGTTTTTCGTCGTCGGCCGCCGGATCGCCGCCGTGTGCACGCTCACGCTCGCCTGGCGGACGTTCGGTGACGCGCCGATCGCGCTCGCGGCGAACCGGGACGAGGCGCTGGACCGCCCCTCGGAACCGCCGGCCCTCCGTGGGAGCGATGGCGGGGACGGCGGCACCGCGGGCAGCGACGACGCCAGCTACGTCGCCCCTCGGGACGCCGAGGCCGGAGGGACGTGGATCGGGCTCTCGGCGTCCGGGGTCGTCGCCGCGGTCACGAACCGCTGGCTCGACGCCGACCGCGAGGGAGACCGGTCCCGCGGGCTGCTCGTCCGGGACTGCCTGGAGGCCGACTCCGCGGAGGACGCCGTTCGCGCCGTCGAACGCGACCTCGAAACCCGGTCGTACGACGGCTTCAACCTCGTGCTTGCCGACGCCGCCGCGGCGTTCTGCCTCTCGTACGACGGCGGACTGGCGATCACCCGCCTCGATCCGGGCGTCCACGTCGTCGGCAACGTCGGCGGCGTGGTCAACGGCACCGAGCGCTTCGCGATCCCTGACCGGCGACGGGAGTTCGGCGCGGAGCGCGCCGACAGCGCGCGGGCGGTGGCGGCCGAGACGGCGCCCCGACCAGGAGAGTCGGGCGCGGCGTGGCTCGACCGTGCGAGCGCGACGCTCGCGGACCACGAGTACGGCGCCTGCCTCCACGGCGACGGCTTCGGCACGCGGTCGTTCACACGGATCCGGACCGCACCCGACCCGGAGGCGACCGCCGAGTTCGCGTACGCGGACGGTCCGCCCTGCGAGACGCCCGCGGATCCGGTGTCGCTGCCGGCGGGGTTCGGATCGGGTGCGGCGGGTGACTCTCAGTCCACCGAACGAGATGGATCGGCGTAGCGGCGACGACGGCGCGGAAAGCCAGTTTTAAGCGACTCGCGGGCGCCCGATACGGTATGAGCGTGTCCGAACTCGAGGCCGACCTCTCGGAGGACGAACACGCCGGCCTCGAACTCATCCGCGAGACCGGTGGCATCCACCAGAGCGACTTCTGGAAGGAACTCGACGTCTCCTCGCGGAAGGGGAGCCGCATCGCGGAGGCGCTAGAAGAGTCCGGGCTCATCCAGCGCTCGGACACCGTCTACGACGGCCACAACACGTTCTACCTCGAACCCGCGCCCCGCGATCTGGACTTCTCGCTTCTCATGGCCGGCGACATGCTCTCGCCGTTCATCGGCGAGGAGGAGGTCGACGCGCAGGCCGACGCCTTCTCGCAGTGGATGATGAACCTCGCGTACGAGGAATACTGAACCGCCCGCCGACTCGCGTACTCGACTGCTGACTCGCGTTCTCGCCCGCTTTACACCCCCGTTCTCTCCCGCTTTACACCCCGTTCTCGGATTCGATCACGTCGTCGTCGACCCGTCGGATGCTCTCCGCCAGCCGTGAGCCGTCGGGCACGGCACGCAGAAAGGCCTCGGAGCCGAACGGCGCGTCCCCGTTGACCGACACCATCCCGAGGTCGGCGGGGTCGCCGTCGAGCCCGGTGAGGAACGCGACGGTCCGCACCGCGGGCACGTCTTCGACCCGCGCCGCCGGGTCCACGGAGCCGTACAGCGACCGGTGGGTCGCGACGTGGTAGACGCAGGTCGGGGTCGGCGCGAAACAGAGCAGGAACCGCGCGCCCGGCTCCGTGCGCCCGAGCTTCGGACGGAGCGCGTGGCTCTCGTCGGCGTGGAAGTACCGCTCCATCCGGCGGTACTGGCGGAGGACTTCGTTGGCACCCGTCGCGCGTCGCACGGCCGCGTCGCCCTTGAGCTCGATGACGTGGTCGACGCGCTCCGGCGTGCGCACGCGGACGTACACGTCGACGACCCCGCGGCGCTCCGCCGCGTCGTACGGCTCTTCCAGCCGGATATCGGGGTCGTCGTGGACGGCCGAGTAGTGGTCGACCACGCGCGTCGCCAGCTCGTCCTCCCGCATGGGTCGACCACGGAGGTGGCCGCGAATAAAGGCGCCGACGGCGAGGCGGCTCCCCGGTCGGTCCCCGCGGACGGTTCCCGCCTCCCGGGATTCGTCAAGGGGTTTGTAAGGCTCGAACCCGTAACGGAGAACGATGTCTGATAGACTGTCTAGGCGGCGGTACGTCGCCGGAACCGGAGCCGCGCTGACCCTTGGAACGCTCGCCGGCTGTTCCGGCGGCGGGGACGGCGGCGACGGGTCGGACGGATCCGATGGATCGGACGGTTCGGACGGGTCTGACGGCGGCTCCGGCGGGTCGGGCTCCGACGACGTTCCGAGCGAGATCGACGACTACCTCTCCGACGCCCGGCTGTACGAGGGGACGATCATGGACTACACCGGGGAGGACGAGGTCACCGTCGAGGTCGGCGGCGGCAGCGACGGGCTGGCGTTCGACCCGCCGGCGATCCGGATCGACTCCAGCACGACCGTCGTCTGGGAGTGGACCGGCCAGGGCGGCGCGCACAACGTGGTCTCCGCCGAGGAGTCCGAGTCCGACTTCGAGAGCGGAAACGCGGTCGACGAGGAGGGCAATACCTTCGAGCAGTCCTTCGACAACACCGGGATTCAGCTCTACTACTGCACCCCTCACGAGACGGTCGGGATGCTCGGCGCCATCGAAGTCGTCGAGGCCTGACTCGGCCAGCAACCGCGGTTCGATTTTTGGCGGACGCCGGTCCGGCAGCGACGAGGACACCGCTCCGGCAGCGACGCGGTCAGCCGTCTCGGTCGAGCTCTCGTCGCGCCGATCCGAGGGCTACGGGAGGAACGACCACCGCACGTCGACGATCCGGTCGTGCTCGCTCGTGACGGTCGGGCGCGCGAGGTGGTCGTTCGCGTTGACGCCGGCGTCGGCCAGCCGCGAGAGGGAGTCCTCCAACGTGCGGTCCGAGCGCTCGACGGCCGAGTCGCGGACGTACGGCGCGTCGAGCGGGTCCGACCGGGAGTTCGAGATGTCGATCGCGTCCGTGAGCTCGGCGCCGATCGCGTACGCCGGCTGGTGAAACTTCCACCCGTCCACGTCGAGGAAGAGCCACACGTCGCCGTTGATCGCGTGGTACTCCCCGGAGACGCGGGACGGGTCGTGGGCGACGACGCGGGAGAGGACGGCCGTCTTCGTTCGGTAGAGGGCGTCCTTCCGGGCCGAACGGACGTTGCTCTCGGTGAGGTCGCCGCGCTCGTAGGCGGCGGTCGCCTCGTCGGCGAACTGCTTCGCGACCTTGTTGACGACGTACAGCGATTCGAGCAGATCGTCCGTCGGTTCGAGGGGGTCCACGGTGATTCCGGTCGGCGGCTGCGACCGGTGTCAGGTGGGTCCGTCCCGCGGATAGGCGTTTCGGGATCTCCGGGGTCCGCGGTCGGCGTCGCCGTCGATCGACCCCCCGACGCGCTCGGCGTCGCCCGGATCGGCGGCCCGCCGAGCCGCGGACTCGTCCCCCGGATGGTTAATTCTTTAAGCACACGGACGAAGGTGGGAGCAAGCAATGTCGGACGATTCGCTCAAACTGTACACGGCGATCTACGTCGCGCTCCTGATTGCCGCGGCCCTCAACTTCGTCCTCTTCGAGGCCGAGTTCCTCAACTTCACCTACGCGCAGGCGTTCGGCGGCACGATGGTGATCGCGACGGTCAAGACCCTGCTCATCGTCGGGTACTTCCAGCACCTCCGGTGGGAGAACCGGTCGCTCAGCTACGTGATGGCGCTCGCGCTCGCGCTCACGATGCTGCTGATGGCCGCCGCGACGTACTCCATCTCGTAGACCGCTCGGCCTCCGTTTTTTTTTCCTCGTCCGCACGCCGTTCCCCGCTTCCGACCCGTCCCGCCTGTGTGTTTTTTGTAGCCGGGCGCGAATGAGCCGGTATGGATCTCCGACCCGCGACCCTCGACGATATCGACGCGATCCGGACGATCGCGCGCGAATCGCTGATCGCTTCCTACGGCCACGCCGTCGACGAGTCCCTGCTGGCGGAGGCGGTCGACGAGTGGTACGACCCCGACGACCTCGGCGCGGACATCGGCGACGACGACACGGTGTTCCCCGTCGCGGTCGTCGACGAGACGGTCGTCGGCTTCGCCGAGAGCTACGTCGTCGGTCGGCGCGAACGCGTCGGCGAGATCGACTGGCTCCACGTCCACCCTGACCACCGCGAGTCGGGGATCGGGTCCGCGCTCTTGGAACGGGTGGAGTCGGAGCTGCGCGCGGCGGACGTCGACCGCATCGAGGCGCGCGTGCTCGTCGACAACGAGGCCGGCACGGCGTTCTACGAGCGCGAGGGGTACGACCTCGACGGCGAGCGCCCGGTTGAGATAGGCGACGAGCGGTTCGACGAACGGGAGTACCGCAAACAGATCGGACGGCTGACCGGCATCTCCGAGGGCACGTACGAGACGGACGACGGCGAGATCGTCCACGTCGCCTTCGACGAGAGCGACCGCGGCTCTCACGCCCCGTTTTACGTCGCGTACGCCGACGCCGACCTCTCGCAGCGCTACGGCTACCTCTGCGGGAACTGCGAGGGGACGAACGTCGCCATCGACACGATGGATCGGATGGAGTGCCGCGACTGCGGTAACCGCCGCAAGCCGTCCCGGTGGGACGCGGCGTACTGAATCGCCCGCTCGCCGTGCCGACTCACAGCGTCTCTTTCACGCCCAGCACCCGCTCTTCCGCCTCCCGTCCCGGGTCCCACTCGGCGCCGTCGCGGTCGGCCTCCCGATGCTCGGCGACGGTCCGCGCCATCGCCTCGTCGACGGGCGTCGACTCCCATCCGAGATCGGCGAGCGCACACGTGTCGAGCAGGTGCGGGTACTCCCGGTACAAGGCGAAGTCGTCCGGTTCGAGCCCGCCGGCCGCCAGCGCGTCGGCGCTCGCCGCGACGACCTCGCAGTCGGCGCCGGCGGCGTCGGCGATCGCCTCCAGCGTCTCTTCGAGCGTGAGCGCTCGGCGGTCCCCCACGTTGTACGCCCGCCCCGCCTCGCCGCGCTCGGCGACGATCCGGAGCGCGCTCGCCACGTCCTCGACGTACGCCCGGTGCCAGAGGTTCTGCCCGTCGCCCGGGACGACGACGCGGTCGTGGGAGAGCACGCGGTCGATCCAGTAGTCGAGCCGCTCCGTGTAGTCGTACGGGCCGTAGACGATACAGGGACGCACCGCCATCGCGCGGACGCCCTCCTCGGCGGCCGCGAAGACGGCCCGATCGCCCTCTGCCTTCCGGTTCCCGTAGGTCTCCGACGTGTCGTCGGTCGCCTGCTCGGGCGTGCACGGGCGGAGCGCCGTTTCCCCTTCGCGTTTGGGGATCTCCTCGTCGGCGTAGCTCGATCCGGACGAGACGTACACGTACCCGCCGACGTCGGCGAACACCTCCGTGGCCGTCTCCACGTCGGCCGGCTCATAGGCGACGCAGTCGATCACGACGTCGGGTTCGACCGAGAGCTTCGCGGTCCGGAGGTCCCGCTCGTTCGTGCGGTCCCCCTCGATGTGAGTCACTCTGTCGTCGTCGGAAAACGGATTCTCGTGGGTGCCCCGGTTCAACATCCCGACCTCGTAGCCGTTCGCGAGCAGGTCCGAGACGGTGTGTCGGCCGATAAAGCGAGTCCCGCCGATGACGAGCGCCGTGTCGGTCATACCGGTCATCCGGGCAGCGGACTCAAAAGCGTGGCCGAACCGGAACGGGGCGAGGGAAACGGACGGGACACCGCCTCAGTCGTCGTGCTTCGCGCGCGGCCCGTCCCCGCGCCACCGACGGTACAGCAGGTACGCGACGCCGAGTCCGACGACCCAGCTCCCGACCCCCGCGATCGCGAATCCGATTCCGATCAGGAACTCTCCGGTCGGCACGCCGAACATACCCTCGTTCGGCGTCTCGGCCACATAAACGCTCCGAGGGAGGGGTAGTTTCTCGGCGCTGGCGCCCGTTCCGAACGCCATGAGCGATCCCGAACCGAACCGGCGACGGCCGTGGCTCGCCGCAGCGCTGGCGCTTCTTGTGTCCGGTCTCGGTCACGCCTACCTCAGGCGATGGGCGCGCGCGTTCGGCTGGTACGCGGCGGTCACGGCGACGCTCGTGTTCGTCGTCCCCGACGCGGCGGTCGATCGGGTCGCCGCCGGCGACCGGCCACCGGTCGCCGACATCGCCCCGGCGCTCGTCGTCGTCGCCGCTAGCGTCGTCGACGCGTACGTCCTCGCCCTCCGGAACAACCGCGAGTACGACCGGCACTCGTCGTCGTCGAGCGACGACGCGGCGGACGCGTCCGCCGACCGGAATGCGGAGCGGACGAGCGACGATGAACTCGAACCGCGCGGAGCGGTACCGGACTCGACCACCGACACCGTCTCGTGTCCTCACTGCGGCCGCGACACGGACGCGACGCTCGATTTCTGTCAGTGGTGCGCCGATCCGCTGGAGGAGTAAGCCGCGTCCGAAAAAGGGAACCGAGGCGTCCGCCGCTACCTCAGAAGAGGTAGAACAGCGGGAAGATGAACACCCAGACGATGTCCACGAAGTGCCAGTAGAGGCCGAAGTACTCGATCGGCCGTTCGTCATCGAGGTAGTGGCCCTGATACACCCGGACGAACAGGAAGATGGCGATCAGGAGCCCGATGACGACGTGGATCCCGTGGAGCCCAGTCGTCACGTAGTAGATCGACGCCTGAATCGGGTCGCCGTGGGCGTTGGCGTTGATCGTCACGCCGCGGTCGAAGATCTCGTGGTTCCACTCCCACATCTTGATCGCCAGGAACACGAAGCCGAACCCGATCGTCGCGCCGAGCGAGGCCAGCAGCCCCTGCCGGCTCTTGCGGTGGGCGGCCACCAGCGCGAGGATCACCGTGAACGAGGAGGTGATCAGCACGAACGTGTTGATGAGCCCGGGCAGCGACTCCGTCAGCGGCTCCCACGTCATCCAGCCGGCGTTGTACCGGACGAAGATGGCCGCGGAGAGGAACGCGCCGAAGACGATCACGTCGGAGGCGAGGAAGAACCACATCCCCAGCTTCACCTTCTCGACGCCCTCGAAGGGCCACCGCTCGGCGAACTCGCTGGGCGGCGCGTAGAAGTCCTCCAGCCCCCACTTCACGCCGGACCAGATCATACCGATCAGTCCGACGACGATGAGCACCGGGTACACGGGGTTCGAGATTTCGACTCCCGTCTGGGCCACCGACTCACCCAGGATGAACGTGACCGACTCGCTGAAGCCGGAGAGCCCGAGCAGCAGGATACCGAGCGCCAGCGAGATCGCGAACGGCCAGATGCTCGCGTGGCTCGGGTGTTTGTCCCAGTACGGGTACTCCGTGATGTGCTCTTCGTGGCTGTCGCCGCCGTCGGTCGCGGCGTCGCCGTCGGCGTCGGCCTTCACGGCCGGCCCGCCGTCGGGCACGTAGTCCTTCACGAACTCCAGCTTACCGGAGGCGTACGAGGGGCGGTTGGGCCAGTTCTCGAGCGGCGGGGGCGAGGAGATCGCCCACTCCGCCGTCCGCGAGTAATCCCACGGGTTGTCGCCGGCGGGCTCGCCGGAGACGTAGGACTTCGCGAAGTTGTAGAACATGATGAAGAACGACAGCCCGAGGACGAACGCCCCGATCGTCCCGAACTGGTGGTAGATCTGGAACTCGGGGTTGTACTCGAACACCCGGCGGGGGGTCTCCCAGCCGAGGAACATCGAGAAGTAGACGGCGTTAAAGCCGATGAAGAAGACGACGAAGTGGATCTTCCCGAGGAGCTCGTCGTACATCTTCCCGGTCACCTTCGGGAACCAGTAGTAGGCCCCGCCGAACAGCGCCGTCGCACCGCCGAACATCACGTAGTGGAAGTGCGCGACCACCCAGTAGGTGCCGCGGAACTCGTAGTCGAGCACGATCGCGCCGAGGAACACCCCGGTGATGCCGCCGAGGATGAACAGCAACAGCGCCCCGAACGCGAAGAGGAACGGCGTCGTGAACTGGATGCGGCCCTTGATGAGGGTGTAGATCAGCGAGAACACCACGAGGTCGAAGGGCAGCGAGATCCCGATGGTGGTCGCCATCATCAGCGTCTTGATCTCCAGGTTGATCGTCGTCAGGAACATGTGGTGCATCCACACGAGGAACGACTGGACCGAGATCAGACAGATGGCGATGATCACCCACTTCCGGCCGACGAGGCGCCGCCCGGAGAAGGTCTGGAACAGCTCCAACATGACCCCAAGCGCCGGGAAGAAGACGATGTACACCTCCGGATGGCCGAAGAACCAGAAGAGGTGCCCCCACAGCAGGGAGCCGCCTTCGGTTGCGGAGAAGTAGACACTCCCGAGCACGCGGTCGGACGCGAGGATGAGGCCCACGGCGAGCAGCGCCGCGAACGCGAACAGCATCATCCACACCGTGGCGAGGATGGACCAGGTGAACATCGGCATATCCATGATCCCCATCCCCTCGGCGCGCGAGTGGTGGATGGACGTGAGGAAGTTCACCGTCGACGCCGTGATGCCGACGACGAACATGAACAGCGCGAGCACCGCCCCGGTCGACCCGATGCTCGGCGTGTACATCGGGATGTTGAGCGGGGCGTACATCGTCCACCCGGCGTCGAGCGTCCCGCCCTGGAAGAAGCTGATCCCCAGCAGGATGCCGGAGAACAGGTACATCCAGTAGGAGAGCGCGTTCAGGCGCGGGAACGCGAGGTCGTCGGCGCCGATCTGCAGCGGCACGAAGTAGTTCGCGAAGCCGAACCCGAACGGCGAGAGGAACCAGAACACCATGATCAGTCCGTGCGCGGTGACGGCCTCGTTGTACGCCAGCCCGGAGAGGATCTGGCTCGTCGGGTCCCACAGCTGCATGCGGATCAGCAGCGCGAGGACGCCGCCGAACAGCAGGAAGAACAGCGCGGTGATCGTGTACAGGATGCCGATGTCCTTGTGGTTCGTCGTGACGAACCAGCGCTTGACGGAGGTCGTCGGGGGAAGTTCGCTCATGCGCTCACACCTCCGATGGCGGCGGCGTTAACGCTCGCGGCGCCGTCGACGCTCGCGCCGCCCTCGACGTTGGAGGAGTCGCCGTCGGTCCCCTCGTACCACGTCTCCCACTCGTCCTGCGGGATGACGGTGATCTGGCCCTCCATCGCGGAGTGGCCGGGACCGCAGAGCTCGAAGCACTCGACCGTGAACGTCGCCTCGCCGCCCTGCGCCTGGACTTCCTCGGAACTGACGGAGAACCAGTTGGTGTTGGTGTCTCCGGGGATGGCGTCGGACTTTATCCGCAGCTCCGACGAGCCGAAGTTGTGCCACACGTCCCGTGATGTCACCGAGATGTCGATCCGCGTATCGGCGGGCACGACCAGCTCACCCGTCTCGGTGTGGCCGTTCGGGTACTCGTAGTCCCAGCCGTACTGGTACCCTTCGACGACGATCTCGATGTTGTCCTCGTCGGCGTCCGGTCCGTCCTCGACGTAGAGGAGGATCCCGTACGCGTACACGACGAGGCTGATGACGACGATCGCGCTCAACCCGAACGACAGGAAGAGCTTCTTGGCTTTCGGACCGCCCTGTCCCGTCGGGAGCTCGCCGACCTCCGGCGCGTCGAAGCCCTCCTTCGGCTCGCCGCCGTCGTCGCGGTACTTGTACACGTTCCACAGCGTGTACGCGACGACGATGGTTCCGATGAGGGTCCCTAACGCGAGGAAGACGAAGAAGATCTCGTCGAAGACCTCCGCCTGCGCGCGCCAGTCGCTCCCCTGTTGCAGGATAAGTGAATCTATCATGTTCGTCACTCTGCTCTTGTACCCACCTTAGCGAAGGCGCACTTAGCTCTTGTGTAGCGGAGCGAGAAGCGCCCCACGTGGCGACCCGCAGAGTCACCTTCAGCGGGGCGTGTCGACCGGTCGCCCCGAGCTGCGACGGAGCGATGGGGAGCCGATCGACGGAACACCCGGAAGTCGATCGGCCGAACATACGAAGGCTATTTGTACGCGGGAACGGACCGCCTAACAACGAACTCACCATGGTCTCACTCACGCTCTTGAGCACGGCACTGATGGGGCTGCTCGTCGTGGCCACCTTCGTCGCCGTCGCGCAGATCGGAGGACAGCGAACCGCTCCCGGCGCCGGATCGACCAGCAGATACGACGCGGTGGTCGCGACCCTCGGCGACGTCGCCCGGACGCCGGCGGTCTGGGCGGTCGCGTTCGTCGCCGTCACGGTCGGCATCGGCGCGGTCGCGGTCCTCGCGGTCGGCAACTTCGGACTGCCCGAAGGGCTCTCCGGGAGTCTCCTCACCGCCGTGTACGCCGCGGTCGGCCTCCTGTTGACCGGCTTCGTCTTCCTCGGCGCGTACTTCGGCACTCGCGGCCGCGGGCTCGGAAACGCTCACGGCGTCGCGGCCGGCTCGTTCGCGGCCGGGCTGGTGTTCCTCGTGCTCATCGCGGCCCAGCTGCTCGTCGGGATCATCGGATAGTCGTCGGATAGCGCTTCTCGGCCGATCGGTCCTCTCCCCGCACTTCCGTCTTCTCTGGACTCCGAGCGAAAGCTGTAACTTCGGTGTGGATCGTCGTTTCGAAGGAACAGTCTCATTTTCGAACCGCCCGCTCCCGACCGCCGCCGGTGGGTCAGGCCTGATCGGTCAGACGGCGATGAGGGCTGGCCGGTCAGGCGACGGCGACGCCGTTCCGCGCGAGGTAGTCGCTCGCGGCCTTGATCTCGACCGGACTCCCGATGATCCGATAGTGGTCGTCGCCCTCGACCACCGTCACGGTGAACCGCTCGCGGACGCCGTCCCGAAGTCCGTCGAGCGCGCGGCGCGGGAGGACGATCTGCGTGCTGTCACGGAGGCTCGACGGATCGGGCATTCGACGTGTCGACTCTCGCGGTAAACGGGTATAATCGTGTCGAAAGTTTGCCGAATCGACGCCGCGGTGGGGCCGTGGATCGCGGCCGGTTCGCGTATCGAGTGCGCGCGAGCGGCGCGGCCTCCAGAAATCCGGACCACTGAGGGGAAGCGCTGAGGTCGCGAGCCGGAAGGAACACCTTTAACGAGACGACCGGCCGACTGTACGCCAATGGGACTGGAGGAAGAGATCGAGGACCTCCGCGAGGAGATCGCCGAGACGCCCTACAACAAGTCCACGGAGGCACACATCGGGCGCTTGAAGGCGAAGCTCGCGGAGAAAAAGGAGAAGCTGGAGAACCAGTCCTCCGCCGGCGGCGGCCACGGCTACGCGGTCGAGAAGCACGGCGACGCCACGGTCGCCTTAGTCGGGTTCCCGAGCGTGGGCAAGTCCACCCTCATCAACGCCCTCACCAACGCCGACAGCGAGGTGGGCTCCTACGAGTTCACCACCCTCGACGTGAATCCCGGCATGCTGCAGTACCGCGGCGCGAACATCCAGATCCTCGACGTGCCGGGCCTGATCGAGGGCGCCGCGGGCGGCCGCGGCGGCGGGAAGGAGGTGCTCTCCGTCGTTCGGACCGCGGACCTGGTGGTGTATGTCCTCTCGGTCTTCGAGATCGAGCAGTACGACCGCCTGAGCGAGGAGCTGTACAACACCAACATCCGCCTCGACACGGAGCCCCCGAACATCAACATCCGGAAGACGCACAAAGACGGGATCGGGGTGACCATGAGCGATGACGTGAGCCTCGACGAGAACACCGTCAAACAGGTCCTCCGCGAGTACGGCTACGTCAACGCCAAGGTGACGATCCCCCACGACCTCACGATCGACGAGCTGGTCGACGCCGTGATGGACAACCGGGAGTACCTCCCCTCGATGGTCACCGTCAACAAGGCCGACCTCATCGACAGGGACTACCTCCCGACCGTCGAGGCGGAGCTCCGCGAGCGCGACCTCGACCCCGACGACGTGATCTTTATCTCCGCGGAGATGGAGCGCGGGCTCGACGGGCTCAAAGAGCGGCTCTGGGAGGAGCTCGGACTCATCCGGATCTACATGGACAAGCCGGGCCGCGGCGTCGACTACGAGGAGCCGCTGATCCTGTTCGAGGGCGACACCGTCGGCGACGCCTGCACGAAGATCGGCGGCGAGTTCGACGAGCGGTTCAAGTTCGCCCGGGTGTCGGGACCGAGCGCGAAACACGACGATCAGCAGGTCGGCAAGGGCCACGAGCTGGCCGACGAGGACGTGCTCCGGATCGTCGCTCGGAAGTAGACTTTTAAATCCGCGTCGGGGGAGTGATCGCTTGCGATTTCCGCCGTTTGGTTATAAATAACGGATAGGAAATCAGCGAGGAACACCGCAAAGCCCCAGGTGGTCGATACAACGGGTGGGAAGGAATAATTACTCCGGAACCGGGCAATTCACACACTTACGTAGCGGCCGTGTCAGTCCCGAGCGAAGCGACGCAATAGAATTTCCTCGATCGGTGTTCGGTGGATTCGACTAAACTCTTTTATAAACTCATCCGTGCGTATTTCTATGGAATGGTCCCCGAACAGGCGGTTACAGTTGTGGATCGTGCTTTCGTTGTCGGTGTTACTTCTGACGACGCTCGCGGCTGCGCTTGCCGGCGGAATCGTCGTGTTCTTCGTCGCGGTCACTCTGTGGACCCTCGGCGGTAGCGGAGCCGACCTCTTTACCGGGGACATACGTACTGTGTTGGTCATCTCCGTATCAGGCATTATTTTGAGTGCCCTGTTGTGGGGTGAGCGTAACGCACCCGACCACGCAATCGCGATTACCGGTGCACAGCGAGTGTCGGAGGGGGAGTATCCGGAGCTGCGTTCGACCGTTCGCAACATCGCACACCAGGTTTCCGTCCCGGTCCCCACGATCTACGTGGCACCGACGGAGACGCCGATCTCACTGACCACGGGTTTCACCGCCCGTACGTCTCGGTTAGTCGTCAGCGAGGGGCTGCTGGACGCGCTTGAGGAGCCGGAGCTACGCGCAGTCGTCGCGCACGAAGTTGCTCACGTCAAGAATCACGACGCGGCGGTCATGACTTCCGCGACCCAGCCGGTAGCCGCCGCCGAACGCGTCACAGAGCTACTTCGCGGTCCGACGACTGGAATCAAACACGGCGTCGTCAGCCGTGCGGATTACACTGACGCCGTCCTCTCCGTCGGTCTCACGCTTGTCTTTCCGCTCTGGATACTCTCTCGGTTACTGTCGTCCTCTTTCGCCCGTACGCGTGAGTTTGCTGCCGACCGCGGGGCGGTTGCGATCACCGGTGAGCCAGCAGCCCTCGCGTCGGCGCTCAAGACAATCGATAGCTCGCTCGACGAGCGCCCAACCACCGATTTCCGACGAACATCGATAGCGGCCTTCGCAATCGTTGAGCCGGATGCGGTTGATCCGGCAGGGCGTCTCGCAGGGTTTACGAGATTCAAACGTCGGCTGTTCTCGACGCATCCACCGACGAGGGCACGAATAGAACGGCTCGAAGCGGATTACGAAAGGTTCAGCAAAGCCGAGTAACTGACCGCAGATCGGCGGTGAACGCCTCCAAATCCCCCGGTCGCTTGGCTGTTCGTGATCGGTTTCGCCGAGAGTACCCCCGTGACTGAGATCGCCGAAGCCCCAGTCGCGACGGCTCGCGCGCCTTGCTGTGCTCCTCGCTCGTTCGCGTTTCTCACTCGCTGCGGTGCTTGCTGCGGCGTGCTTCGCCCTCGCGACTGCCCCTTCGAGTCCCACCCCTGCGACCGCACAGCTCCTCACACCTCCCCAGCCTCGTCAGTCGCCGTCGCTTCGCTCCGGCGACTGACTCCCTCGCGCGGCGCTCCTCGGCCGCGATGCGGCCTCGGAGGCGCGCGCCGACTGAGGCTGGAAACGAATCCGCCGTGGCTGTTGTCGTTCACCTCACCGAGTCCGACCGAAAGGCGCTTTTCGCCCGGCCGCGACCCACCACCATGATCACGGTCGCGCTCGCGGGCAAGCCGAACGCCGGCAAGTCCACCTTTTATACCGCCGCCACGATGGCCGATGTCGACGTGGCCAACTACCCGTTCACGACGATCGACGCCAACCGCGGCGTGACGCACGTCCGCACCGAGTGCCCCTGCCTCGACCGGGAGGAGCGGTGCGGCAACGAGAACTGCCGCGACGGGAAGCGGTACGTCCCCGTCGAGCTCCTCGACGTGGCCGGGCTGGTGCCGGGCGCCCACGAGGGGAAGGGCCTGGGCAACCAGTTCCTCGACGAGCTGACGAACGCAGACGTGGTGTTGAACGTCGTCGACGCCTCAGGCGCGACGAACGCGGAGGGCGAGCCGGTGGAGGTCGGCGCCCACGACCCCCTCGACGACGTGGACTTCATCGAGGAGGAGATGGACCTGTGGCTCGCGGGGATCGTCGACCGCAACTGGGAGGGGGTCGAGCGACAATCCCGCTCGCCGGACTTCGACCTGGAGGCGGCGGTCACCGACCTGCTGACCGGGTTCGGCGCGACGGAGCACGACGTGACGGCCGTCCTCCGCGAGCTGGAGTACCCCGACGACCCGAAGGCGTGGACCGGCGAGGACCGCGAGGCGCTCGCGCGGGCGATCCGACGCCGGACCAAGCCGATCGTCGTCGTCGCCAACAAGGTCGACGCCGCGCCCGAGGGGGCGATCGACCGGCTCCGCGAGGGGACGGACAAGCCGGTGGTCCCGGCCACGGCGGACGGGGAGCTCGGCCTGCGCCGCGCCGCGGAGGCCGGCGTCGTCGACTACGACCCGGGCGACGAGGGGTTCGACGTGGTCGGCGACGTCTCCGACGGCCAGCGCGAGGGGCTGGAGGCGATCCGCGGCGCGATGACCGAACACGGCGGGACGGGGGTCCAGACCGCGCTGAACGCGGCGGTGTACGACCTGCTCGACCGGATCACCGTCTACCCCGTGCAGGACGCCTCGAAGTGGACGGACGGGACCGGGAACGTCCTCCCCGACGCCTTTCTCCTCCCGTCGGGCGCGACCCCGCCGGACCTCGCGTACGCGGTCCACACCGACATCGGCGAGGGATACCTCCACGCGGTCGACGCGCGCTCCTCGCGCCGGATCGGCGAGGGCCACGAGCTCTCGGAGGGCGACGTGGTGAAGATCGTCTCGACCGCGGGGCCGTGAGGGGGGAGGAGGGAGACCGCGACGCCGGGGGCGGCGCCGCGAACGGGGGCGCCGCGAACGGGGCGCGCGTCCCGTGAGACCGACAGGCACATGCGGATCCGCTGAGAGGGACCGGTAGATGCTCGGGCTGGAACACGACTTCCGGATCGTCGACACCCGCGCGACGCTCGACCCCGACGAGTCGTCGGTCGCGACCCACGGGCGGGACGTCTCCCCCGAGCTGCTGGAACGCGAGATGCTCCAGGCTGGCGTCGTCCGCGCGGTCGCGAGCCCGGGCCGGCGAGCGGCGGGGCAGAGTTACCTCCGCGCGAACAACGCGGTCGCGCGGCTCTCGATCGACCGCCCGTTCGTCGCGTTCGCCCGACTCAACGGTCCCCGGGATCCGGGGAGCGGCCCCCTCTCCGCGGTCAGGAACCTCCGCGCGGAGCGCGACGACCACCACGCCCGCCCCGACGACGTCGAGCAGTACTCCTACGACGACCGGTTCCACGGGTTCACCCTCGTCCCGCACGCCGACGGCCTCCCGAACGAGGACGTGCTCGCCCGGCTGGAGGACGCCGACCTCCCCGTGATCGTCCACGCCGGCAGGGAGTTCCCGCCGGAGGCGGTCGAGCGCGAGCTGCTCGGCTACGACATGCCGGTGGTGCTCGCCAGCTTCGGCGGCTACCCCCTCGACGCCGACCTGATGAACGAGACGCTCGACCTGTTGGAGGTGCACGACCGGCTGTACGTCGAGACGAGCGCGGTGCGGTACCGCGAGGTGCTCGAGCGCGGCGTCTTAGAACACCCCGACCGCGTCCTCTTCGGCTCCGGGGCGCCGGACGTACACCCGAACGTCGGCGTGATGGAGGTGCTCACCCTCGACGTCTCCGAGGACCTGATGCGCCGCGTGTTCGCGAAGAACCCCGCACGGCTGATCCCCGCGCTCGCCGAGGGCGCCGACGTCTGAGTCGTCCCCGTCCCCTCGGCTCGAGACGGTAGTCACTTGGCGCGCCGCCGCCGACCCGGCGACATGAGCGACGCAGACGCCGAGCGCGACGACCCGAACGACCCCGAGACCGCCGCCGGCGACCCGTCGGCCGACGGCGCCCTCATCGAGGTCGTCCGCGCGGTCGGCCACGAACACGTCACCGCCGAGCACGCGAGCACCGTCGAGCTGACGACGGACGACTGGCTCACTCCCGCGGGCGACTGCATCGTCGGGGTCGAGGCCGACCGCACGCCGCGCGACTTCGCCGCCGCGTTCCGCGAGGCGTGTCGGGACCCGGACGCGACGATCACGGCGACGTTCGCGGTCGGCGAGCCGAGCGACGACGCGGTCGACGTGGACGACCCCGCGCACGTCGACGCGATCGTCGGTCAGGGCGACCCCGACCTCGCGCTCCTCGACGACCGGTCGATGGTCGGGCGCACGAGCGACTACACCGACGACGAGCGCACGATCTTCGTCGATGGCGACGGGGCGGCCGCCGACCTCGATCGGGACCTCGTGGCGGCGCTCGCGGCGGGCGCCCCGCTGCGGCTGCGGTTGGAAGTCGAGCCCGCGGAGTGAGAGGTCAGACGCGGTCGGAGGTGCCGGCTTCGACGAGGTCGATGACGGGGAACGGCTCGCGGCGATCGAACGACGCGAAGACGGCCTCGTAGCGCGCGGAGGGGAAAACGAGCGCGACGACGTTCTCGAAGAACAGCGTCTGCGCTTGGAACTCCTCGCCGATGAGGTCCTTGAAGTCGTCGCCGGTGACCTGATTCGCCATCAGCAGCTGGTACGCCTCTTCGAGGTCCCGGTCGGAGTACTCGGATTCGAGGTCCTCCCGGATGTAGTCGACAGTGAAATCGAAGGCGTCCAAGTGGGCGATCACCCGTGCGTCGGCCCCGTCGACGCCGCGGAGAGTATCGACGATCTGAGACATGTCGGAGAATTTCACCGGTACGGTGTAAATATGGCCATCTCGGTCGATACGGGCCGATTCGACTGGTGTCGTCGGGATCCGAGGTGAGCCGCTCGGGAGATCTCGGCGGGTCGCTCCGACGCCGGTTCAGATCGGGAGCTCCGCGTCCGCCCCCACCACCCGATCGACCTCCTCCGGCGCGCGCCAGTCGGTTGTCCGCTCCAGCAGCTGTACGACCATCCGGCCGGTCGCGCCCCAGACGGTGTAGCCGTCGACGTGGAAGAAGTGGATCCGGTGGTCGCCGTACTCCGGGTGCCCGATGCGACGTTCCGTCTCGTAGTTCGCGGGGTCGGTCAGCCCGCTCACGGGGAGCACCGCCACCTCGGCGACCTCCGACTCGTCGGGGACGTACTCGCGGTCGGGCGCGACGCCGACGAACGGTCGGATCCGGTACGCGGAGGAGGTCCGCGTGTCGTCGAGCCGACCGACCACGTCGACTTCGTCGGGCCGCATGCCGACCTCCTCGTCGGCCTCGCGGAGCGCGGTGTCGGTCAGGGTCCGGTCGATCGGCTCGCGGCCGCCGCCCGGGAAGCTCATCTGCCCCGGGTGTCTCCCGAGGTGGGCGGCGCGCTTGGTGAACAGCAGATGGGCCTCGCCGCCGCGCTCGATGACGGGCGCCAGCACGGCGGCCTCGCGGCGCGCCCGGGTCACCTCCTCGGGCGTATGCCGACGCAGCCCCGTCAGGTCCATACCGGCCGTAGGCGCCCGGACGGGGTTAACGTTTCTCCGCGTTCCGGCGGTCTGAAACGAGCGCGGGGTCGGTCGGGGCGGCGTCCGACCGACTCGCACGGCTTCGGACGTTTTAAGCCCGCGACCAACCCTTCACTGGACAATGAGCGACGACGACCAGGAGCTCGGCATCACCGAGTCCAAGTCACACAACACCGGCGAGTGGTACGCCGAGGTCGTACAGAAGGCGGGGCTGGCGGACTACGGTCCCGAGGGGATGAGCGGGTTCATCGTCACCCGCCCCCGCGCGTACGCGGTATGGGAGCGGCTGCAGGGGTTCCTCGACGCGAAGTTCAAGGACACCGGCGTCCAGAACGCCTACTTCCCCCTCTTCATCCCCGAGTCGTACCTCGAACGCGAGAAGGACATCGTCGAGGGGTTCGACCCCGAGGTCGCGTGGGTGACCGAGGCGGGCAACAAGGAGCTCGAAGAGCGGCTCGCGGTCCGGCCCACCTCCGAGTCGATCATCACGCCGTACATCAGCCAGTGGGTCCGGAGCCACCGCGACCTCCCGCTGCGCGTGAACCAGTGGTGCTCGGTCGTGCGCTGGGAGGCGACGGAGACGAAGCCGTTCTTCCGCACCAAGGAGTTCCTCTGGCAGGAGGGCCACACCGCCCACGCCACCGCCGAGGGCGCGTGGGAGGAGACGATGACGCGGCTCGACCAGTACGCCTCCGTCTACGAGGACCTGCTCGCGATGCCCGTGCTGAAGGGACAGAAGCCCGACCACGACAAGTTCCCGGGCGCGGAGACGACCACGACCGTCGAGGCGCTGATGCCCGACGGCAAGTCGGTGCAGGCGGGCACCTCCCACCATCTCGGCCAGTCGTTCGCCGAGGCGTTCGACATCACGTTCTCCGACGAGGACGAGGAGGAGCGGCTCGCGCACACCACCTCGTGGGGCCTCTCGTGGCGCGCGCTCGGCGCGCTGATCATGACCCACTCCGACGAGCAGGGGCTCGTGCTCCCGCCCGGCGTCGCCCCCGAGCAGGTCGTCGTCGTCCCCATCTGGCAGGAGGACACGAAAGACGAGGTGCTCGAGTACGCCGAGGGCGTCGTCGACGATCTCGACGACGCGGGGATCCGCGTCGAGCTCGACGACCGCGACGAGCGCAACCCCGGGTTCAAGTTCAACGAACACGAGCTCAACGGCGTCCCCGTCCGGATCGAGATCGGTCCTCACGAGGTCGAGGACGGTGAGCTCACCCTCGTCCACCGGCCCGACGGCGAGAGCGTCGTCGAGGACCGCGACGGCGTCGCGGAGACGGTCCGCGACCACTTCGACGAGGTGTACGCGAAGCTGTACGCCGATGCGGAGGAGACCCTCGACGGCGAGGTCCGCGAGGCCGACGACCGCGCCGACATCCTCGGCACGCTCGGCCAGCACGGCGGCTACGTGAAGGCCCCGTGGTGCGGCGACGAGGAGTGCGAGGAGCCGATCAAGGAGCCGATGGCCGCCGAGATCGTGATGGTCCCGTTCGACGACGAGGACCCCCTCGCCGACGGGGACCACGACGAGAGCTGCGCGATCTGCGACGACGACGCCGAGCGGACCGCGTACTTCGCGAAGTCGTACTGAGCGTTCGCTTATTCTTCGCCCCGACGCCGTCCCGCGTTTAATCCGGCTTGATCCGGTTTAACGGAGATCGGTGTATATAGGGATAGGTCGCGTACCGTCAGGTGATGAACCGAGGGATCGCACTCGTCGTCGTCGCGGTGGTGCTGGTCGGCGTCGCCGGGATCGCCGCGGCCGGCCCCGTCGGGACGGCCGTCGCGCAGGAGGACCCGACCGCGACGAACGAGACGGACGAGGGCAACGAGACGGCGAACGGAACCGACATCAGCCCCGGCGAGCGCCTCTCAGGCGTGATCGGGGTCCAACGGGCGGAGATATCCGGTGAGGTCGAGTCACGCTCGTTCGAGGTCGCGCTTAACCGCACGGAGACGCCCGAGGAGCGTGCCGACGTGGTCGCCGAGCGACTGAACGGGACCGAGGAACGGCTGGCCGCGATCGAGCGGCGGCAGCGGGAGCTCCGCGAGCGCCGCGACGCCGGCGAGCTGACTCGGGGCGAGTTCGCCGCGCGCATGGCCGAGACGAGCGCCCGGGCCGAGACGGTCAAGCGCGAGGCGAACCGAAGCGCCGACGTCGCCCGCGAACTCCCGGCGGCCGCGAGGGAGAGCCGCGGGCTCGACGAGGGTCGCCTCACCGAGCTCCGCGAGCGGGCGGGCGAGGCGAGCGGCCCCGAGGTCGCGGCCATCGCCCGCGGCGTCGCGGGCAACGACGTGGGCGGGCCCCTGGCGGCCGATCGCCGCGGGCCGCCGGACGGCGCGCGTCCCGGGGACGGTCCGGGGCGCGGTGACGGAGCGGACGCCGGTGGTGGATCGGACGCCGGCGACGGGCCGGGATCAGACGGCACGCCGGGCGCGGGCGACGGACCGCCGGACCGCGGTAACGAGACGGACCGGGCGGGTAACGCGACGAACGCGACCGGCGACTCGTCGAACGCGGTCGGCACCCCGATAGACGACGAAAACGGCGCGAACGCGAGCGACGGCGCCGACCGCGGGCCCGGAGCCGGCGGCGGCAACGCGACGCCTCCGGACGACGACCCGTCTCCGCCCGTCGACGGCGGCGCCGGTGACGGATCGGACGCGGCCCCCGGTGGCGGACCCGGCAATGACGCGGCGAACGCCGTCGGCGCGCTGGCGGAGCGTCTCGCCGGACCGCTGACGGCCGGGAGCGACCTCGTTCGGCGGGTCTTCGGCGGTATCGATGGATAGGACGAAGTCGGCACGATCGCGCTACGGGACGACCGCGAGCGGCCGGAACGGCGCTCGGGTGCTGGCGGCCAGGGGGTTGAGGACGGCCGGTCCGCCTCGGGGTCCGAGCGCGGCCCGTCCCCCCTCGTGAGATGGGAAGCGATTTACCGCAGCCTCGTAACAGTCCGTCCGTGCAGCGAAGGGTACTCCTTCTGGTCGTCGTCGCCGCGGTCGCCAGCGTCGGCCTCGCGTCGATCGGTGCCGCGCAGAGCGGTGGCGGTGTTCCGCCCGGCGGCTTCGACCAGATGGACGTCGAACCGGACGACGTCCTGATCGAGGTCTCCGTCGACGCCAAGGGCGACGCGGTCTGGGAGACGCAGTACCGCGTCCGCCTCGCGAACGACGACGAGGAGCAGGCGTTCGAGGACCTCCGCGCGGACGTGGAGTCGGACCCGGACGCGTACACGTCCCGGTTCGGCGAACGCATGCGCGCGACGGCCGACGCCGCCGAGAACGCGACGGGCCGCGAGATGACCGTCACGAACGTCACGGTGACCGCCGAGCGGCGGGAGCTCCCGCAGTCGTACGGCGTCCTCACCTACCGGTTCGAGTGGCGCAACTTCGCGGCCGTCGACGGCGACCGGCTCGTCGTCGGGGACGCGATCGACGCGCTGTTCCTCGACGACGCATCGGCGCTCATCGTCTCGTGGGGCGACGGCTACCGGCTCGGTGACGCGTCCCCGTCGCCGACCGAGACCCGCGACAGCGCGGTCGTCTGGCAGGGGCCGGTCGACTTCACCGAGGGCGAGCCGCGCGTGACGATCGAGCCGGAGGGGCGCTCCGCCGGGCCGCTCCTGTTCGTCGCGCTCGGACTGCTCGTGGCAGTCGTCGCGGTGGTCGGCTACCGCCGCCGGCCGTGGGACCGTTCGGGCGCCGGCCGGCGCTCGGAGGAACCGGCCGCGACCGGAGACGGGTCGGCGGCCGACACCGGCGACGCGGCGGCCTCGGAGGGGGCGGCGACCGCGTCCTCAGCGGCGGCCGCGGCCAGCGCGGACGACGGGGACGACGGTGCCGCCGGCTCCGACGACGCCTCCGAGAGCGACGCGGACGAGACCGAAGACGGCGGTGACGGCGGTGACGCCGGCGACGCCGGCGACGCCGAGGAGGGTCCCGACTCGGCGCCGCCGATCGACGACGACCTGTTGAGCAACGAAGAGCAGGTGCTCCGGCTGATCGAGGCCAACGGCGGCCGCATGAAACAGAAGCAGGTCGCCGAGGAGCTCGACTGGACCGCCGCCAAGACGAGCCAGGTCGTGACGGGGCTCCGCGACGAGGATGACCTCGACGGGTTCCGGCTCGGCCGCGAGAACGTCCTCTCGCTGCCGGACTACGACGCGACGACGGACAGCGGCGAGACGGGCGACGGCGATTCGGGGGAGACGGGCGACAGCGACGGGACGGGCAAGGACGACGACGGGGCCTGAGCCCCGCGCTCGCTACAGGTCCCTCGACCGCCCGAGGTGTCGGAGTTCGCCGCCGCACTCGCAGGTGCCGCCCGACTCGGCGCGCGCGCCGCATTCAAAACACTCGTACAGTTCTTGCGCGTCGGTCTCCGTTTCTGGGCGCATATACTGTGAAACGTTAGCAAGAGTGATAGCTACAGCCCTAATATTCTTTACAGTGTATTATCGAGTCTCCGGCGTCCCGTGAACGAACGATCGGTTCGAGGGGGTGGGAGGGACATTGGGGATCGATGGGGGGTCGGGGAGCGAGAGCCTCCCGGCGATCGCTCCGCTCGCGCGGTTCCAGTCGCTGCCGTGCGGTCACCGATCCCGTTCCCGTCCGACGCCGGAGCTACACGATGTCGTCGCGCCGCCACGCGTCGCGGTACCGCTGCTGCAGGTCGGTGAGGGAATCGATCTCCACGCCGAGCGCGTCGAGTTTCAGCCGCGCGATGTCCTTGTCGAGCCGCTCGGGGAGCTGGTGGACACCCGGATCGCGCTCGGCGCCGACCACCAGTTCGCGGGCCGCGAGGAACATCGCTCCGAACGTCGAGTCCATCACCGCGGCGGGGTGTCCCTGACTGTACGGTCCGGTCAGGTTCACCAGCTTCCCCTCGGCCAGCACGTCGATCTCCCGGCCGTCCGGCAGCGTGTACCGAGTGATCCCCTCCTCGAGCTCCGCGACCTCGGCCGCCGTCTCCGCGAGCTCCGGGACGGCGATCTCGACGTCGCGGTGGCCGACGTTACACAGGGTCGCCCCGTCGCGCAGCCGCTCGAAGTGTCGCCCGCGGAGCACGCGGCAGTTCCCCGTCGCGGTGACGAACAGCTCGCCGACCTCGGCGGCCTCGTCCATCGGCAGCACGCGGTGGCCGTCCATGTGGGCCCTGATCGCCTTCCGCGGGTCGACCTCCGTGACGACCGTGTCGGCCCCGATCGCGCGCGCCTTCGTGGCGACGCCCCGGCCCACGTACCCGTACCCCGCGACGACGACCGTGCGACCGGAGAGGATCGTGTTGGTCGAGATCATCACGTTCGTCAGCGCGCTCTCGCCGGTCCCGTGGACGTTGTCGAACCAGTGTTTCATCGGCGTGTGGTTGACCGCGAACACGGGGACATCGAGGACGCCGTCGGCCGCCATCGCCCGCGCCCGCGACACGCCCGAGGTCGTCTGTTCGGTACACCCGATCACCCCGTCGGTAGATAGCTCCGGCTCGGCGTACAGCTTGGCGAGCAGCTCCGCGCCGTCGGTCGCGAGCACGTCCGGCCCTCGGTCCAGCAGCTCGACGTGGGCCCGGTCGAGGTCGGCCACGCTCATCCCCGGCTCGGCGAACGCGGTGATCCCCGGCTCCGCGTCGAGGTGAGCGACGACGTCGCCGTGGACGCTCCCGGGGTCGTTCGCCGTACAGAGGACCTCCGCCCCGGCGTCGCGCAGGGTTTCGATGAAGATCCCCGTCTTCGGTTCGAGGTGCGACGAGACCGCAACCGTCGTCCCCTCGAACGGCAGGTCCTCCGCGCCCGCCTCGGCCAGCGTCCGGAGGACGGGCGTCCGGTCGCGGAGGCGGGCCAGCGGGTCCTCGGCGTGGTGGCGCTCGACCATACGGTGATCCCCGACCGCCCGCGTAAATAGCTCCGGGCGACCCGGACCTCACCGATCGCCGCGCCGCGCGAGCAGCGACCGCACGTCCCGCCGCGTCGCCGTCTCCCCCCGTTCGACGAAGTGCGTCGCGCACGCGTTGCCGAGCGCGAGGCACTCACCCCACGGGAGGCCCGCCGCCAGCCCGGTCGCGAGCGCGCCGTCGAACCGGTCGCCCGCGCCCGTGCGCCGGGTCACGCGCTCGGCGTCGAAGTTCTCGACCGTCGTCATCTCGCCGGTCGCGGCCGCGGCGCGGCGCTCGTCGTGGAGGACCACCGCGTCGACCCCGAGCACCTCCCGGAGTTCCGGCTCCCGACCCACGCCCGTCGCGTCGACGCCGACGGCGTCCGCGAGGCGGTCGAGCTCCCCGTCGTTCGCCGACAGGACGACCTCGCACCCGTCGGCGAGCGCGCCGAGCGCCCGGCAGAGCGCCCGGAGCGGCTCGTCGGCGGACGCGGTGACGTCGCCCGGGTCGAAGACGACCGTCGCCTTCCCGAGATCGACCTCGGCGAGGGCTCGGAGGGCGTCCGTCATCCCGGCGACCCCGACCCAGTTCTGCAGCACGACCACCTCGTCGGAGAGCCACTCGTCGGGGGGTTCGGAGACCGCCGCGAAGAGGTCCTCGACGCGCCACTCGCGGATGTCGTCGGACTCGACGGAGAGCATCAGGTCCCGCTCGTCGAACGAGAGGACGTGGACCGTCGCCGGGGACCCCATCGAGACCGTCGGGAAGGGGAACCCGTCGAGGGCGGGATCGTCGAGGTGGCCGTACAGCGTGACGCGGGGCCCGAGGGCCGACACCTGTCGCGCCGCGTTCACCGCCTGTCCGCCCGGTCGGACGGCTTCGGGCGTCAGCTGTAGCGACCTGACCCCGTCGGCCGAGATCAGATCGACGAACGCGGAGCGCGTCGCGATTCGCTCGCCCGTGGCGTCCCTGACGCCGTAGTACCGGTCGACGCTCCCGTCCGGGAGTGCGATCACGTCGCGGTAGTCGAGCGTCCCGTCGAGCCGGGAGCGAAGGGTGTCGTACTGCATCGGTCGTCTGGACCCACGAGGCTCCGTGGCCGTAAATCCGGGTCACGGATCGGCCGCAATCGGCATCGCGGCTCTCCGCGTCGCGAAGTTCGACAGCAGAGCCGGAGGAGGCGATTGTGAACCACGGTCGTTCCGCTTCGTTCCCTGGTTCAAATCCCTCCCGCAGCTCTTCGACTCGACGGTGTTACCTCAGAAGAGCCGGAGGAGGGATTTGAACCCTCGACCTATTCCTTACGAAGGAATCGCTCTGCCAGCTGAGCTACTCCGGCGCGCATCTTACCATTCCCGAACGGAAAAATAAGGGTTCCGAAACGGCGACGCCGCGGGCCGCGAGATCACGCGACATCGGCGGGTCCGTTCCCTCGATCGTCGTCTTTCGATTGTGCGGGTCTGTTTCGAAATATATCTAAGATCGTCTGGATCGATGTGTAGTCTGAGCGATCGTCACAGGAATATAAGGAAAAAGCATATATAGGTGCTCGAACTTCGATTGAGATGTGATCGCACCGATCGTGTGCCATGATGGCGGGGATCGACTCCCCCGACGGTGCCTGCCCGGTCGGAGCCCGTACCGGGCGTCGCTCGTCTCGCCGGTCGCGACCCCCACCGCGACCCGGCGCGGCTGTCACCCCTATCAGCGATCCGATACGGCCGGCGTGTGACCCACGTCTCCGACGTGCCAAGCGCGAAATCGCCTCTGGCCCCGACGGTCTCGCGGCCGTGGACTCTTGTCATGTGACGGGCCCGCGCCGTCCCGGCCCGCCGGCGTTCTCCGGGCGGGACGGCACTCACGCTGTCCGACGATTCTCGGCGAAAAGCGTCGCGACCGCCCGAAGCGACCTCACTCCCGCGAGAGCCGAACGTCCAGGCAGACGTTGTACTCGTGTGGCGCGTACGACCGGACGACGCGCTCGGTCTCGACGGTCACGTCGTACGCGTCGCCGGCGGCCGCGCGGATCGCCCGGGTTCCCGGACCGAACGGGTCGTCCTCGTGTTGGATGTCGTAGTAGTGGATCGTGCAGTCGTCGCCCGCCAGCCGGACGGCGGTGTCGAGGAACTCGCCGGCGGAGTGCGGGAGGTTCATCACGAGCCGGTCGGCGGTCCCGGCGTGTTCGTCGGCGATCTCCCGCACGTCGCCGGCGATGGCGGTCACGCGGTCGGCGACCCCGTTGCGCTCGGCGTTCTCCCGGAGGTACTCGACCGCGCGCTCGTTGAGGTCGCAGGCGACCACGTCGGCGCCGCGGGACGCCAATGGGACGGCGTAGGGTCCGACGCCGGCGAACATGTCGATCGCGGTCTCTCCGGACTCGACCTGCTCGACCACGCGGTGGCGCTCGGTGGCGAGCCGCGGGGAGAAGTACACCTCGGCCACGTCCAACAGGAACTCGTGGCCGTACTCGCGGTGGACCGTCTCGGTGCCGTTCCCCGCCAGCACGTCCCAGCGCCGGACGCGCAGCTCGCCCTCGATCGGGGACGCGCGGTTGAGCACCGTCTCGCAGGGCACGTCGGAGGCCATCACCGCCTCGGCGATCTCGCGGGCGCGCTCGTCGTCGTCCTCGTCGACGATGACGATGTCGCCGAGCCGCTCCAGCGAGGGCTCGTAGCCGAGGATCGCGGCGGGGGTCAGCGGGCGGTCGCGCTCGGCGGCGTCGCGCTCGACGATCGCCGCCGCGAGGTCGTCGGGGACCGCCTCGGGGGCCACGACCGGGATGTAGATCGTGTCGCCGTCGACCGCGATCTCGTGGTCGCCGTCGAGGGCGTCGGCGTCGGCGAGCCGCTTCCGGACCGCCTCGCCGCGCTCGCGCTCGACCGCGACGCAGGGGACGCTCATTGTCGCGAGAACGCGGGGCGAGCCATAAACGCTGACGCTTCGGCGGTGCGAGCCCCGGGCGGGCACCGAGCGGGGACCGCGGCGACCTCAGTCGAACGGGTACCGCGCGGTCGACCCGCACTCGCGGCAGCGGACGACCACCCGTCCGGGGCGGAGCCGGACGCGGCTCGTCTTCCCGGGGCGGAGGTAGACGCCGCAGTCGTCGCAGGTCTTCCGGGAGAACTCGGCGGGGACGCCACAGCGGTTCCGCTCCGCGATCCGGCGCGCGAGCGCGACGTACTCCCGCGCGCGGTCGTACTCGTCGTCGACGACGGCCTCGCGGGCGAGCGCGAACAGCCGGTCGATCCGTTCCGACGGGATCCCCATACCACGCCGGGGGTGACGGACCGGCAAAGTCGTTGTCATCGAGGGTGGCGCACGGATCGCCGTCCGGAGCGGCTCGCGGGAGTCGCGGGCGCTCCGCGTCCGCCAACCCGCACGCTTTTTTAGCGGTCCGCGCGAACGACGCGCCATGAAGGAATCCCTGATGGACGTCGTCTGCTGTCCGCTCGACAAGGCCGACCTGGACCTCGACGTCGACGAGCGGGACGACGAGGAGATCCTCGCGGGGACGCTCACGTGTACCGAGTGCGGCGAGACCTACCCGATCGAGGACGGCATCCCGAACCTCCTCCCGCCGGACATGCGCGAGGAGGCGACGGCGTAGGATCCGACGGCGACCGTCTCGGTCGCCCCCGTATCCGTCGCCCCCGTATCCGTACTGCATCTTTTTTTAGTGTGAGTGCGTCGACCCCAACGTGTCGACACTTTCCGTCGAACTGAACGGGGACGCAGTTCACTCGATCCGGGCGCCCGCCCGGTTCGAGACGACCGGTCCGTTCGCGGTCTCGCTCGAGAACGCGGGCCGTTCCACGCACGTCCACCTGCACTTCGACGACGATCTGGACCGGGTCGCGTCGGTCGACGAGACGAACCACTTCGTCGACGACGAGTCCACGAGACACGTTCACGTCTCCGTCGGCGACGTGGCGGAACCGGTCCGCGGAAAGCTGAAGATCGTCACCGGCTACGGCTCCGAGACGCAGTACGTCGATCTCCGGATCGAGCCGCGCGAGGACACCGGTCCCGACGAGGTCGCCGTCGACGAGGCGCTCGCGAAGCCGCCGGAGCGTCCGCCGGAGCTCCCGCCGTCCCAGCGCGCGGCGAACGCGGTCGACCGGCTGATCGAGCGCGGCGGCGTGCCCGGAGCGATCGCCGCGTTCCTCGCGCTCGCCGCCGGGGTCTCCGTCGCGCTCGCGCTCGACAGCGCGGTCGTCACGGCCGCCGTCGTCGCCGTCCTGGCGGTGTCGCTCGGGGCGGCGCTCCTGGCGGTGTGGTGAGAGCGTCGGGGGGAGGGCGGCGGCGTCGCTCCCGCCGTCGATCGCCGCGAATCCGGGCGCTTTTAAGCGTGCCAGCGGAAGGTGGGCGCATGAGCTTCGAGAAGGAAGACGAGGTCGTGCTCCACGACAAGCACAGCGAGTACGACGGCGAGACGGGCACGATCACGCAGGTGATGGAGACGATGTTCGGCGACGCGACCTACACGGTCAGCTTCGAGGAGGGCCAGGAGACCGGCGTCCCCGAGGACGCCCTCGACGCCGTCGAGAGCGAGGAGTAACCGACCCTTCTCCCGACCCGCATGGCCAAAGTCCCCTTCCACTACGTCGACCTCCGGGCGTTCGCGTACGCCACCGAGGACGAGAAGCGGGTCGCAGACGCCCTCCGGACGTTCCTCCCCGAGGACGCCGATCTGGACCGCGTCGAGAACGTCGGCCACCACGGCGACCGGATTGTCGTGCTCTCGGCCCGGATCGAGAACGCCGACGGAATGCGCCACGTCCTCGACCGGCTCTCCGGGCTCGACGAGGTCGACCGCGTGATCGACGAGCTCGACCAGCGGGTCGACGACAACTGCGCGCTGTTCCTCCGCGTGGACAAGCAGGCGGCGTTCCACGGCGAGGTCCGGCTCGGCCCCGGGATCACCGTCCGCGCGAAGGTCGAGGCGTACCCCGCGAAGAAGGAGGCCGCCGTCGAGAACGCCAGAGAGACGCTCTCGCGGCTGCGCGACGGCGGCGAGGCGTAGCCGGCCGGCCTTCCGTCGACGCACACGCGTCGCACCCCCGGCGTGGCTTTTTACCGGTTCCCGCCGTCGACCCGCCCATGAGCGACCCGTTCGTCGTCGTCGGTGCGGACGCGGCCGGACTGAGCGCGGCCAGCAAGTTCCGCCGCGAGGCCCCAGACCGCGAGGTCGTCGTCTTCGAGAAGGGACGTTGGATCTCGTACGCCTTCTGCGGGATGCCGTACTTCGTCGAGGGGCGCGTCGAGCGCATGTCGGACCTCCTCTCGCTGTCGCCGAGCGAGGTCGCCGAGCGCGGGATCGACCTCCGACGCGGACACGAGGTCGTCGGCGTCAATCCGGATGCAAAGACCGTCGCCGTCGAGACCGCCGCGGGCGACTCGGTCGAGCAGTCCTACGACGACCTGCTCGTCGCCACGGGCGGCCGCGCCTCGACCGGCCCCTTCGACGTGCGCGGCCTCGACGGCGCGTTCACGCTCCACGACATGGACGCCGCGGCCGCGATCGACGCGTACGTCGCC
The DNA here is from genome assembly GCF_002286985.1 of Halorubrum salipaludis. GTDB lineage: Archaea > Halobacteriota > Halobacteria > Halobacteriales > Haloferacaceae > Halorubrum > Halorubrum salipaludis. The sequence continues at coordinate 429,351 of NZ_NSKC01000003.1, forward strand.
GAGCCGGACGCCTACGACCCCGACCGCGCCGACGTGAGCGCGGTCGACCGCGAGCGCGTCGAGCGCAACGCCGCGATGCCGGCCCCAGAGACGGCCGCGATCGTCGGCGGGGGCTACGTCGGCGTCGAGATGGCCGAGGCGCTCAGAGGGCGCGGCCTCGACGTGCACCTGTTCCACCGCTCCGGGCATCTCCTCCCGGACTTCGGCGAGGCCGTCGGCGAGCGCGTGGCGGACGAACTGGAGGCGGAGGGCGTGACGGTCCGCACGAACGCCCCCGTCGAGGGGCTGGTCGGCGACGACCGTATCGAGGGGATCGCGTTCGACGCCGCCGCCGGAGGTGGAGCCGGCTCCGAGACGCTTCCCGTCGATCTCGCGGTCGTCGGCGTCGGGATCCGACCGAACACCGAGCTCCTCGACGGGACCGGCGTCGAGACGGGCGAGGGCGGCGCGATCCGCACGGACGAGTACGGCCGGACGAGCCTCCCGGACGTGTACGCCGCGGGCGACTGCGCGACCGCGACCCACGCGGTCACCGGCGAGGAGGCGTGGATGCCGCTCGGGCTCACCGCCAACCGGGCGGGGCGGGCGATCGGCGCCACGGTCGCCGGCGACCCCTCTCCCGTGGGCGAGATCGCGGGCACCGCGGCCGTGAAGGCGTTCGACATGGAGGCCGCTCGGGTCGGACTGATCGACGAGGAAGCGGCCAGAGAGGCCGGATTCGACCCGGTCCGCGAGACGGTGACCGCCGGCTCCCGGTCCGGCTATTACCCCGGCGCGGCCGAGACCGACGTGACGCTCGTCGCCGACCGCGACACGGACCGGCTCGTCGGCGGGAGCATCGTCGGCCCCGACCGCGCAGCCGTGCGGATCGACACGCTCGCGACCGCGCTGGAGGCGGACATGACCGTCCCGGAGGTCGAGCGGCTGGACCTCGCGTACGCGCCGCCGTTCTCGCCGGTGTGGGACCCGATCCTCGTCGCGGCGAAGGTGCTCAACGGGACGCTCGACGGGGACTGAGTCGCTCGGCTACTCGGTCGCTTCCGCGCCGGCTCCGTCATCGTTCCCGCCGCCGACGCCGGCGACGACGCGTCCAATCGCGTAGCCGGCGACGCCGACGGCGACCGCCGCGGCGAGGGCGACGCCGAGCGGTTCGGCCACCGCGACGAGGAAGGGGACGGGATCGGAAAGCGGGACCGAGTACGGTTCCGGGCCGGCCGTACGCAGAAGGACCGCCGCGAAGGGACCGTACGCGAGGAGGACCGCCGGGAGCGCGCCCCCGCCGACCGCGGCGAAGGCGACGACGCCGACCGCGGTCAGGACCGCGAGGGCCCCGGCGACGGGAGCCGCGAGGTCCTGCGGAATCCCCGTCGCTCCCAGCGAGGCCGCGGCGTCGACAGCGATCGAGGCGGCGTCGAAGGCGGCGTACGAGACCGCGAAGCCGACCGCGCTCCAGACCGCCGCGCGCTCGAACCCGGTCTCGCCGAGGGCGACGCGAGCGAGGGCGGCGGGGCGCCCGTCGTCGCCGCGGTCTCTCCCCGTCATTCCGGGCGAGTCGCGCCCCGGCCCTCTCGGCTCGGGGTCAGGTTCCCGTGTTCGTCGATTTCGCCGGCGACAATCCGGGTCGAGGAGATGCGCTCGCCGTCCTCGGCCTCCACGTGGTCGACCACGACGAGCTCGAGGGGGTCGTGACCGCGCTCGCGCCGGATCTCGTTGATCCGCCTCCCTCCCCCCTTCGTCTCCGGGGAGACGATCAGCGCGTCGAACTCTGGTTCGACGGCGATGCCGGTCGGGTCGGTCAGCTCGCGGATCTCGTACTCGCGGCCGTGCTCGTCGGCGAGGTCGGACAGCTCGGCCTCGAGGTCGCGCTTTCGGCGGTCGTACGGGCGGACGTACCGCTCGACGTGTCGGGTCTTCGGCGCGAGCTCGTCCGACGTGAGCCCGACGGTCACGTCACCCAGCTCGAACGCCCGTTCGAACAGCTTCCGGTGGCCGTCGTGAACGGGATCGAACGTGCCACCCAGCGCGACGTTCATGCACGACCGTTGCGCGGACGGAACTTAAAACGTCTCGAAGCGGGAGCGCTCCCGCGACCTATCGGTCGTCGGCTTCGTCGTTCCGGTCGCCTTCCCCATCCTCGTCGGCTTCGCCGTCTCGCTCGGCGCCTTCGTTCCCGTCGTCGGTTTCGCTCCCCTCACCCTCCCCGTCCACCGAGATCTGGACCGGCTCCGCGTCGCCGTCGGGGGACTCCCCCCCGAGCCGCCGGTCGAGGTTGAACACGGCGTTGAGCTCCCGCTGCACGTCGCCGACGACGCCCTGTACCAGCTCGCTCGGCGCGATCGCCTCGTACTCGTAAGGATTGTTGCCCGCGCCGCTCGCCTCCCGCTTGTCGCGCTCGACGGTGCCCTCGTCGTGGAGCTCCGCGAGCGCCTCGCGGACCGTGCTCGGGTAGAGCCCGGTGCCGTCGGCGACCTCGTCGCTGGTGCTGTTCGGGTTGTCGCGGAGGTAGACGTAGATCCGCGCGCGGGTCTCCGTGTCGAGCAGCCACGACAGGAGGTCGACGACGTTGTCGTCGAACCCCTTGACGGCCTTGTCCGCGCCCTCGCCGAGGCGTTCCTTCGTCTTCCGGAGCTCCTCGCGGGTCCGCTCGGTGGGCGACTCGTCAGCGGCGTCGTCGTCCGCCCCGTCGACGTGATCGTCGGTAGTCATACCGGAAACTGGGGTCCGCGCGCCCAAAAGGGTTTCTCGTCGTTTCGGTTCCGACGGAACGGGGGTCCAGCGATTCGTCCCGCCTACGGCGACAACACGAGATCCGCACAGAGCGCGTCGAGGCCGTCCTTCTCACGGAGCCGGCGCTGGCGCTGCGTCCCGCTCTCTGCGTCGTACACGTCCCGGATCCCGTCGATTCCGAGGCGGTCGCACTCGTCGGCGACGACCTCGCCGAGCGAGACCGTCCCCTCGCCGTCGCGGGCGATGAAGGAGGCGTCGTGGCCGTGGCGGATCGCCCGCCACTTGTTCTCGTCCAACAGCTCCCGGCGGAGGGTCGGCGGGGACTCGCCGTCCGCGTAGCGCTCGGCGTAGTCGACGACGAGGGCGTGGACGTACTCGACCAGCGCGAGAGTGACCGCCGGGTCGCGCTGGGCGTCGGGCGCGCGCACCTCGACCGTGCCATGGCCGGTGTGGGGGCGCACGTCGAACCAGAGCTCGCCGCGGTCGGAGATGGAGTCCGTCTCCACCATCCGGCGCTCGAAAGCGTTGAAGGCGTCGAAGTCGTCGAACGCCGACGGGACGCCGGTGTTCGGGAGGTTCTCGAAGATCTTCGCGCGGGCCGACGCGAGCCCGGTGTCGAAGCCGTTCCAGAACGGGGAGTTCGCCGAGAGCGCGAGCATGACCGGGCAGTGCCACCGGAGCCGGTTCGCGATCCAGACGGCCTTGTCCGCGTCGTCGACGCCGACGTGGACGTGGAGCCCCGCGGTCGTGTTGCGGTGTTGCGGGTACTGGATCCGGTCTAACTGCGCCCGGTACCGCGGCTTCTCGGCGTGATCGAGCTCGCGCCACTTCGCGGCCGGGTGGAGGCCCGCGGCCGCGATCCGGTAGCCGTCGGCGGCGGCGTGGTCGACGAGCGCCTCCCGCACCGTCGAGAGGGCGTCGGCCGCGTTCGACGGGTCCTCGATCAGCTCGGTCTGCGCCTCGATCGTACACTTGAACAGCTCGTGGTCGAACCCCTCCGGGACCGCCGCCGGGGGGTCGCGGCCGTAGACGAGATCGTCGGTCCCCGAGGTCGGGCGGCCGTCGGCATCGACGATGTAGAACTCCTCTTCGATGCCGAGCGTGCCCATCCGGGCGAACGCGTCCCGCGAACCGAGTTCCATTACCGCTCCGTACCGGCCGCGCGGTCTTATATGGATTGGAACCCGAAACGGAGCGCCGGTGTCGACCTCGGCGAGCCGCGCCGCGGCGACGCCGTCGGCTACTGAGAAAATCTTATCACGTTCAGAGAGAACGGTGACCCATGTCCCCCGTTCCGTTACAGGTCCCCGGCGGTCCCGAACTGCTGATACTCCTCCTGATTCTGCTCGTCGTCTTCGGGCTGGTCGGTCGGTGGGTCTACCGAGACGCGAAGTCCCGCGGGAGCGACTGGGCGTGGCAGTGGGGCGTCGGCGTCGCGCTGCTCTTCCTGGCGGGGCTGGTCCCCGGCCTGCTCGGGATTCTCATCTACGTCACGGTTCGGGGCGACCGCGTCGAACCGGTGTCGTGAGATCGAAAACGAGTCGGCGGCGCGCGTTCACGCGCCCGCTTCTCCCCGACCGATTACCCCGACCGATACCGCCCTCGTTCAGCCGAGGACGTACCGCAGCTTGGGGAACTTCTCGACGAGCGCCTGCCCGCCGACCTCGAACCGCTCGATGTAGGCGTCGAGGCCGAGGACGCGGCCCGCACCGAACGCGGCGACCGTGAGGAACACGATCGCGTACACCAGCGTCGAGTCGAACAGCGCGAGCGCCTCGCCGCTCCACCCGCCGAGGTAGAACAGCGTCATCTGCATCGCGCCGCCGAGCGCCGCCAGCCGGACGAACGCCCCGGCGATGAGCGCCGCGCCGATGAGCAGCTGGGTGACCGGGACGACGACGTTGACGATCTCCATCAGCGCCGGGCTCGACGCCATCGCGGCGTACAGCCCGCTGACCGGGCTCGCGGGATCGACGTTCGCGAGGTACCCCGCGGCGTCGAACGGCCACTCCGAGACCTTCCCGAGGCCGGCGAACAGGATCATCCCGCCGATCGTCGCCCGAAGCAGGACGATGAACAGCGCCGACAGCGAGTGCGCCTTCCCCAGGAGCGTGACGCCGCCGAACTCTCCGCCGAACTCGTTTGTGGTTTTCGTGGACATTGTGTCTCTCCTCACTTACGGATACGACGACCGTATGAATAAACCCGGAAGCGAGTTCCCTCTCGGAGGGAACGGATCGGCGATCTCCCCCGATCGGTTGGGTCTTTAACTAATCGCCCCCGAACACGTTCCTCGGATTCACGGCGACTCGCCGCTCGCCAGCGCCGCGTCGTCCCGGTTCACCACGCCTCGCCGCTCGCCAGGTCCACGTCGCCGTCGCCCTTCTCGGAGGGACACACGTCCGCGAGCACGCAGTCGCCGCAGTCCGGGTTGATCGCGGTACACGTCGCGCGGCCGTGGTCGATCATGAGATGCGTGAACTGCTGCCAGTCCGCCTCGGGGACCACGTCGAGGAGGTCCTGTTCGATCTTCGGCGGGCTCTCCTCCTCCGTGATCGCGAGCCGCCGAGTGAGCCGCTGGACGTGGGTGTCGACGACGATCCCCTCCACCACGTCGTGGCCGTGCTGGAGCACGACGTTGGCGGTCTTGCGGCCGACGCCCGCCAGGTCCGTCAGCTCCGACATCGTGTCGGGCACCTCGCCGTCGTGTTTCTCGGCGATGTCGGCGCAGGCCGACCGGATGTACTTCGCCTTGTTGTTGTAGTAGGTGATCGAGTTGATCGCCTCCGCGAGCTCCTCTTGGGGCGCGTTCGCGTACTCCTCGGGCGTCCGGTACGTCTCGAAGAGGTCGGCGCACACCTTGTTCACGCGCTCGTCCGTACACTGCGCGGAGAGGATCACGGCGATGAGCAGCTCCAGCCGGTTCGAGTAGTTCAGCGAGATGGTCGAATCGGGGTACTCCTCGTAGAGCCGGTCGAGGACCTCCTCGACCTGCTCCTCCCGCGGCTCCAGTGGCGTTCCCATACAGACGCCTCCGCGCGGGCGCCATTGAACGATCCGGAAGCGGTAGGCACCCGTCGCGTGTGCCCGGACCCGAAACCGGCAGATTCACGTCGCCTCCCCGACACGTCGAGGCGTGTCCCGGTCCCGCGATCGACGGCGACGGCGCCCGGCGTACAGCCGGCGCCCGCAGCAGTTCTACTGGCTGTGGATCGCCGCGACGGCGACGTACGGCGTCGGCGACATCGTCTCGACGATCGCCTTCCTGGAGTACGTGCCGACGATTCAGGAGGCGAATCCGATCGTCGCGTTCGCGCTCGAGGCGTTCGGACTCGGCGGGCTGGTCGCCCTGAAGATCGCCGTGTACCTGATCATGCTCTCGATTAGCGTCCACGGCGCCCGCGAGGGCGACGGGCTCCTCTACTACTTCCCGCCGGTCCTCCTGACGGTCGTCGGGACCTACCTCACCGCGAGCAACGTCCGGCTGCTGTTGCTCTCCTGAGACGGTCGCCGGCGGTCCCCTTCCCCCACCGCGACCGACATCGGTTTGCGGCGGCGCGACCCATGTCCGGCCATGCTCTCGGACACCCCGGGTCTCCACCACGTGACGGGGATCGTCGGCGACCCCGGCGCGAACGCCGCGTTCTACGCGGAGACCCTCGGCCTCCGGCTCCTGCGGCGGACGGTCAACTACGAGGACTCGCTCCAGTACCACCTCTACTTCGGCGACGCGACGGGGTCGCCCGGCTCCGTCTTCACCGTCTTCCCGGACCCGCGCGGCGACCCCGGCCGCGCCGGGAAGCCCGGGTACGCCGCCGTCGCCTTCGCGGTCCCGCCTGGATCGCTCGGCTTCTGGCGCGAGCGACTGACCGACCGGGGTATCGCGGTCGAGGAGATCGCCTCGGCCGACCGGTTCGGCGACCGCGCGCTCTCCGTCGCCGACCCCTCCGGCACCCGGGTCGAACTGGTCGAGAGCGACGCCGACGGCGACCCGTGGGTCGATGAGGCCGAAGGGAACGCGAACGCCGACCCGGTCCCCGAGTCGGCCGCGATCCGCGGGTTGTACGGCGTCACCGCGCTCCCCGCGGACCCCTACGGGACGGCGAGCGTCCTCGACACCCTCGGCTTCGAGTACGAGGCGGAGACGGGAGATCGGATCCGGTACCGCGCCTCCGGCGACCGCGCGACCGCCGTCGACCTCCTCGACCGGGACGCGCCGTACCTCCGCGAGGGCCCGGGCGCGCTCCACCACGCCGCCGTGCGCGTCCCCGACCGCGAGGCGTTGCTGGAGTGGCACGACCTGTTCCGCGACCGCGGCTACGACGTGTCGCGGGTGAAGGACCGCCACTTCTTCCACTCGCTGTACGTGCGCGGCCCCGGCGGGCTCCTCGTCGAGCTCGCGACTGAGGCCCCGACGCCCGACGGGCCGCAGACGCCCGGCCTCGCCAACCCCGACGCGACCGGTCACGCGACGGAGCTGTACCTCCCGCCCCGGTTCGAGGACGACCGCGAGCTGATCGAGGGCCAGCTCCCCGCGTTCGAGTTCGGGGACGACCGAACCGGTGTACGATGACCCGGCGGCTCGCGGGCGTCGAGGGCCCGCACGCCGACGCTTCGCTGGAGACCGGGGGCGCCCCGGCCGCGGCCGCGGCGGTCGCGGTCGTGCTCGTCCACGGTCGGGGCGGGACGGCCGAGGGTCTGCTCCGGCTCGCGGACGAGTTCTATCGGCCGGGCGCGGCGCTTTTCGCCCCGCAGGCGGTCCGCTCGAACTGGTTCCCCGCCGGCCACGACGCGCCGGTCGCCGCCAACGAGCCGGCGCTGACCTCGGCGGTCGACTGCGTCGCCGTGACCCTCGACGCCGCCGACGAGATCGGGATTCCGCCTGAGCGCGTCGTCCTCGTCGGCGTCTCGCAGGGCGGCGCCGTGGTGAGCGAGTTCCTCCGGCGTCGCCCGCGGCGGTACGGGGCCGCCTTCGTCGTCTCCGCGGCGCTCCCCGGGGACGACCTGACGGAGCGATCGGTGGCCGACGCGGCGGAAGGGGAGGCGACCGACGCCGGCGACGGCCGGGACCTCGCCGACACGCCGGTCGCGCTCGACAGCAGCGAAGACGACCCGTACGTCCCGGTCGAGCGCGTGCGCGCGACCGCGGCGGCGTTCCGCCGGGGCGGCGCGGCGGTCGACCTCCGGATCGACGAGGGCGACGGCCACGGCCTCTCTGACGCGACGATGGCCCGGATCGGCGACCGGATCGCGGCGCTGCTCGACGGGCGCGGCGACGATCGCGCAGACGGCTAGTGACGGCGGCGCGAAGCCAACGACCCGCATAGCCGAACGTGTTCGCGACACGACCCATCCCCCTCGGGAGGCGAGTGACGATCGATGACCGAACTCGACGTCAGACAGCTCCCGCCGAGCGAGCGGCACGACCGGATCCACGAGGCGTTCGCCGAACTGGACCCCGGCGAGACGCTCACGATCGTCAACGACCACGAGCCGACCCCCCTCTACCACGAGATGGCGGCGGAGGTGCCCGCGTTCGACGCCGACGGCTACGCAGTCGAGCGCGAGGAGGCGTCCCGGTTCGTCGCCGAGTTCCCGAAGGTCGAGCCCGAGTCGGGCGTGACGAAGGTCCGGCTCGCCGACCTCGACGGCGAGCCGCACGCGGCGGCGTTCCCGGGGCGCGAACCGAAGACGGTCCGGCTGTCCCTTGACGCCGGGCAGAGCGTCCCCGAACACACCCACCCGGACCGGACGGTCCTGTTCCACGCGCTGACGGGCGCGTTCGCGGTCCGGCTCGACGGCGAGGAACACGCGGTCGAGGCCGGCGAGATCGTCCGGTTCGACGGCGAGACGGCGGTCGAGCCGACGGCGACCGAGGACGCCACCGCGCTCGTGGTGCTGGCGCCGAAGCCGGACGCGTGACGCGAGGCGGACGATCGACCTCGCCGCCGACGTTTTATAGGTCGTCGTCGAATCCCGCCCATGGAGACGACCCGCCAGCGCATCGCCGACACGCTCCGCGAGGGGCCGGCGACCGCGAGCGACCTCGGGGAGATGCTGTCGCTGCCGACGCCGGTCGTGTACGACCACGTCGAACACGTCTCGCGGTCGGTCGACGGCGACGCGGAGCTGCTCGTCGCGCCCCCCGAGTGCCGCGACTGCGGTTTCGACGGCTTCGACGATCCGATCAACGAGCCCTCGCGGTGCCCGGAGTGCAAGAGCGAACGGATCGAGGAGCCGGCGTTCGTGATCCGCTGACTGCGACGCGGTCTGTTTAAGAGAATTTTACAGCTCGTCCAGCAGCGTCGCCGCCGCGTCGGCCGACGACCCCGGTCCGCGCGCGGTGATCAGGTCGCCGTCGACGGTGACGCTCGTGTCCGCGTCGAGCTCGGCGTCCCAGTCGGCGCCCGCGAGGACGACCTCGTCTTCCACCCAGTACGGGAGCTTCCGGCCGTCCGGCATCACGTCGTTCTCGTCCACGATGTCCTCCTCCCACGCGTTCGGGAAGCCGGTCACGGAGCGCCCCTCGACGAGGGGCGTCCCGTCGGCCTCGCGGGTGAACGCCAGGATGCCGACCGCGTGGCAGACGACGAGCGCGACGCCCGCCTCGCCCGCGACCGCGTCGAGCAGGAGCTGGCGGGCGTGCCGGTCCTGGTTCACGTCCCAGACGGTGCCGTGGCCGCCGGGGAACACGACCGCGTCGTACCCCGCGGCGTCGACGGACGCGACCGGTTCGGGGTCGTTGAGCTTCGGGTGCTCCTCGTCGACCTCGCGGAGCTCCGCGACCCGCTCCTCGCCGCCCGCGGCCTCCGGGTCGAGCGACCGCTCGTCGACGACCGGCGGCGACCCGGACGGGGTCGCGACGGTCACGTCGACGCCCTCGGATTCCAGCGTGGTCAGCGGCTCGATGCACTCCTCGGCCCAGTACCCCTCCTCGCTCACGACGAATAGCGCGTCAGTCATGCGTGTTTCGTCCTTATGGCGCTCAACGGAAAAGGCGCCCGCGCCCGGAAGCGACGAGGGGGGTCGCGAGGTTTATAAGGGACCGAGCCGCGAGGACCGCCGAGCGGGCCTCGCTCCGCTCACGTCGTGAACAGCTCGGTGTCGTCGGGGACGGCGAACAGCCCCATCCGGACGCCGGCGTCGAGCCAGCCGTAGCCGTACGAGTACGACGCGAGCGCGTTGACGGGGTCGCCGTCCTCGCGGAAGTGCCGCCCGTCCTCGAGGTACGACTCGGCCATCTCCAGCACGTCGGCGGCGGCCTCGCCGAGGGGGGTGTCAGCGGGCGGCCGCGGCTCCGCGACCGCCAGCGCGTCGGCGAGCATTTGCTCGTAGCGGTCCGTCTTCTCCTCTAGGTCGGCGGCCATGCGAGCCGTTCCGGAGAGCGGGGCAAAAACCCGTCGGCGAAGCGCAACCTCGATACGCCCGGAGCCGAAACAGGCGGGCATGTACGAGGCCGTCCACGCTCACCCAGACGGCGACGCGACCGCCGCCCGCCACGCCGCCACCGCGGCGCGGTACGGGTACGAGGGGGTCGTCGTCCGGACGCGAGACGCGCTCGATCCGGTCGGCGGGGACGCGGACGGCGGCGGCTCCGGAACCGGCGGGGACGCGGTCGACGATCGGTCCTCGGAGGCCGCCGCGCTCCGCGAGGAGTACGGGGTCGACGTCGTCGACGCGGTCGAGATCGACGCCGACAGCGCCACGAGCGCCTCGGGCGCGGTGGGCAACTACCGGACCGAGCGCACCGTGGTCTGCGTCGTCGGCGGCGACGACGGCCTCAACCGCTTCGCGGTCGAGGAGCCGCGCGTCGACGTGCTGGTCCGTCCGATGGACGGGTCGGGGGACTTCAACCACGTCCTCGCGAAGGCCGCCCGCGACAACGGTGTTCACGTCGAGTTCGACCTCGGGCCGCTGTTCCGCGCCACCGGCGGGAAGCGGGTCCGCGCGCTGGCGGACCTCCGGAAGCTCCGGGAGATCGTGACCTACTACGACGCGCCCCACGTCGTCAGCGCGAACCCCCGGTCGCACCTGGGGCTCCGTGCGCCGCGCGAGGTCGTCGCCGCCGCGGAGGCGGTCGGGTTCGACGCCGAGTGGGTCGAGGAGGGCCTCCGGGCGTGGGGCGAGATCGCGGCCCGAAACCGCGAGCGGCGCTCCGAGGCCTTCATAGAGCCGGGGGTCCGACTGGGACGGTATGAAGAAGACGGTTGAGGAGCACGCCGCGCGCTTCTCCGAGAAGGCCGCCGAGTACGACGACTCGAAGAGCGACGAGTACCACGCGTGCGCGAGCCTCGTGATCGAGTACGCCGACCCGACCCCCGACGATATCGTCCTCGATCTCGGCGCCGGCACGGGCGCCATCGCGCTCGCGGTCGCCGAGGACGCGGAGCGGGTGCTCGCGCGCGACATCAGCGAGGGGATGATGGAGGAGGGGCGCCGCAAGGCCGACGCGCGCGGGATCGACAACGTCGCGTTCGCGTACGGCGAGTTCCGCGATCCCGGGATCGACCCCGACCAGCGGGTCGATATCGTCACCTCGAACTTCGCCTTACACCACCTCGCGGACGACGAGAAGCGCGAGGCGATCCGCGAGATGGCCGCCACGGGCGCGCGCCGGATCGTCCTCGGCGACGTGGCCTTCTTCGAGGAGCCGGACCCCGACGCGCCCTTCTACGGGCCCGAGGTCGACGACCCCGCGACCGTCGGCACCCTCGTCGAGGCGTTCACGGCCGAGGGGTTCGCGGTGACCGCGGTCGAGCGCGTCCACGACCAGGTGGCCGTGATCGTCGCGGAGCGCGACGCGGCGCTGGGAGACCGGTGATCCGGCCGTGAAACACCTCCCCAAACACCTCCGGCCGCGCTGGCGGTACCTCGCGGTCGGGATCGAGACGTGGCCCGAGGCCGACCTCGGGCGGCGCGCGTTCCAGCGCGCGCTGTGGTACGCCGCGGGCAACCTCCTCGGCGACGCCGGCAGCGCCGACGCCGACCTCACGCTCCTGGCCTTCTCGCACGACGGCGGGGAGGGCGAGGCGATCGTCCGGGCCCGCCACGGCCACGTCGACGACGCGCGCGCCGTGATCGGGTGCGTGAGCGAGGTCGACGGCGACCCCGTCGGGATCCGCGTTCGCGGGATTTCGGGGACGGTGCGTGCCTGTGAGGAAAGATATATGGGTCGCGCGGGCGGTAGTTCGACACAGCGAGACGTCGCGTTCGAGGGTGCCGAGCGGTCCGCGGTCGTGCGCGGCGACGCGCGCGACGTGCGGACCGAGTCGGGGTACGTCGGCGCGGCGGCGTTCGACACCGAGTGATATCATGCAGGGACAATCCCAACAGCAGGCGTACGACCGAGGAATCACTATCTTCTCTCCCGACGGCCGGCTCTACCAGGTCGAGTACGCCCGGGAGGCGGTGAAACGCGGGACGGCGAGCGTCGGCGTCCGCGCCGAGGACGGCGTCGTCCTCGCGGCGGACAAGCGCGCCCGCTCCCCGCTGATGGAGCCGGAGAGCATCGAGAAGCTGCACAAGGCCGACGACCACGTCGGCGTCGCGAGCGCGGGCCACGTCGCCGACGCCCGCCAGCTCATCGACTTCGCGCGCCGACAGGCGCAGGTGAACCGCCTGCGCTACGGCGAGGCGATCGGGATCGAGACGCTCACCAAGAACATCACCGACCACATCCAGCAGTACACGCAGGTCGGCGGCGCGCGCCCCTTCGGCGTCGCGCTGATCGTCGGCGGGATCGAGAACGGCGAGCCGCGCCTGTTCGAGACCGACCCGTCCGGCACCCCCTACGAGTGGCAGGCGCTGTCGATCGGCTCCGACCGGAGCGACCTCCGCGACTACTTAGAGGAGGAGTACGAGGAGGGGCTCTCCACCGACGAGGCCGTCGCGCTCGCGCTCGACACCCTCGCGCAGTCGAACGACGGCGAGCTGTCGCCCGAGGGCGTCGGCGTCGCGACGATCACCGTCGACGACCCCGAGTACACGGTGCGGCCGACCGACGAGATCGAGGAGGTCCTCGCCGAGCGCGACCTGCTCCCTGACGAGGAGGACGCGGCCGACGGAGAAGACGGCGCTGACGCGGCCGACGAAGCGGACGACTCCGACGAGGAGTAACGCGCCGGCGCCCCGCGCGGGCACATTCTTCCGTTCCGTCCGTCCACCCGTTTCGTTCGTCCCGTCCGTCCGCCCGTCCCTATTCCGTCCGCCAGCTTGTCGCCGGTCGGGAGAGTTATGGCGCCGGGGACCGACCGACGACGCGTGCAGAAGACGGTACTCATCACCGGCTGTTCCTCCGGCATCGGGCGCGCCGCGGCGCGCGCGTTCCTCGACGAGGGGTGGACCGTGTACGCGACCGCGCGGAATCCCGCGGACATCCAGACGCTCGGCGAGGCGGGCTGCGAGCTGGCGACGCTCGACGTCACGGACCAGTCCGACATCGACCGCGTCGTCGACCGGATCTTAGACGAGGAGGGCGCGATCGACGCGCTGATCAACAACGCCGGCTACGGCCAGTTCGGGCCGGTCGAGGACGTGCCGACCGCGAAGGTCCACGAGCAGTTCGACGTGAATGTGTACGGCCCGCACCGGCTCATCAAGGCCGTCCTCCCCGGAATGCGCCGCGAGCGAGACGGGACGATCGTCAACGTCTCCTCCGTCGCCGGCCGGGTGTCGATCCCCGGCGGCGGCGTGTACAGCGGCTCGAAGTTCGCGGTCGAGGCGCTCTCGGACGCGCTCCGCAACGAGGTCGCGGAGTACGGGGTCGACGTGGTCGTCGTCGAGCCCGGTCCCGTGCAGACGAACTTCGCGAAGCGGGCGGAGCGGGAGGCGGGCGCCGACGACGCGGACGGCGAGGCCGACGACGGCGGGCTCGACCGCTCGGGCGCCTACGAGGAGTTCTACGCGATCTTCGAGGACACGCAACTGCTCGGCGGCGACGGACCGGGCGCGATCGAGCCCGAGGTCGTCGCCGACGCGATCGTCAACGCCGCGAGCGCGACCCAGCCGCCGGCGCGGGTCCAGCCCGGCACCGTCGCCCGGATCGGCGTGCTCGCGCGGTTCCTCCCCGACGCGATCCTCGATCGGGGGTACGAGCTCGTCCGGAAGTTCACGAGCTGATCTCGGTCGGCGGTCGGGTCGACGCTCACTCCCCGCCGCCCGCCCCCACCGCGAACGGGTTCTCTCCCTCCCGCCAGTCCCATCCGGGGAGCCGCGTCTGGAACCCCGCCGCGAGCGCGGCGTCGAGGTCGTCGGCGCCGGCCGCGCCCGCGCCGTCGGCGGTCGCGTCCTCCGCGACCCGCACGTCGACGAGGTGGAACGTCGCCTGCGCGAGCAGCGAGAGGGGGCGTCCGCCGGCGACCGTCGCGGCGAGCTCGCGGCCGAGCACCTCGTCGACGACGAACCCGGGGTAGTCGCCCGCCACGTCGAGGTCGCGGAGCAGGGCGACGCAGCCGGCGACGTTGACGGCGACCTCGCCGTCCGCGAACACCGCGTCGACCTCGCGGCGGTACGCCTCGGGGGTGACCGGGTCAACCTCGGTCTCGAAGAGCCCGCCCAGCCGATCGCGGGTCTCGTTGATCACGGGGACGACGACCGGCGCGCGATCGCGGACCCACGCGTGCTCGTCGCGGACCGTCTCGGTCGTGATGCGCATGGGGCCGCGTTCGGCGGGCGGGGGTTTGCCATTTGCGAAGGGTTTTATAACGACCGGGCTAATCATCAGCTAAGCGGGTTTTCGCTGGCTGTTCCCGCACGGTACCACCTACGGACAGTACTACCACTATGCCTATCCCGTCACGGTCGACCGTTCGGCGCCGAGCCGCGTACCGGAACGCGAGACGACTCGACGGCGACGGCGATCGCGGCGACCCGCGGTGAGATATGAGTCAAGTCGATAAGCAACTCGATACCCTGAAATCAGAGATCGAACAGGAGATTCCGAACGACATCACGGTCACCGACGTGAAATACGAGGGACCGGAACTGGTCGTGTACACGCGCGACCCCAAGGAGTTCGCCGGCGACGGCGACCTGATCCGCCGGCTCGCCTCGAAGCTCCGGAAGCGGATCACGGTCCGTCCGGACCCGAGCGCCCTCTCTCCCCCGGCCCGCGCCGAGGAGGAGGTCCGCGAGGTGATCCCGGAGGAGGCCGGCGTGACCGACCTCGACTTCCACGAGGACACCGGCGAGGTCGTCATCGAGGCCGAGAAGCCCGGCATGGTGATCGGCCGCCGCGGCTCGACGCTCCGGGAGATCACCCAGGAGGTCGGCTGGACCCCCGAGGTCGTTCGGACGCCCCCGATCGAGTCCTCCACCGTCTCGAACGTGCGCGGCTTCCTCAAGAACGAGCGCGAGGAGCGACGCGACATCCTCGAACGCGTCGGCCGGCAGATCCACCGCGAGGAGATGTCCGACGACGAGTGGGTCCGGATCACGACGCTCGGCTGCTGTCGCGAGGTCGGCCGCGCCTCCTTCATCCTCTCGACGCCCGAGACGCGCGTCCTGATCGACTGCGGCGACAAGCCGGGCGCGGAGGGAGAGGTGCCGTACCTCCAAGTCCCCGAGGCGCTCGGCGCCGGCGCCGCGACCCTCGACGCGGTCGTGCTCACCCACGCCCACCTCGACCACTCGGCGCTCATCCCGCTCCTCTTCAAGTACGGCTACGACGGCCCGATCTACACGACCGAGCCGACCCGCGACCTGATGGGCCTGCTCACCCTCGACTACCTCGACGTCGCCGCCAAGGAGGGCCGTACGCCCCCCTACGAGTCGGCGCAGGTCCGCGAGGCGATCAAACACACCATCCCGCTGGAGTACGGCGACGTGACCGACATCGCGCCGGACGTGAAGCTCACCTTCCACAACGCGGGCCACATCCTCGGCAGCGCGGTGACCCACTTCCACATCGGCGACGGCCTCTACAACGTCGCCTTTTCCGGCGACATCCACTACGAGGACACGCGCCTGTTCAACGGCGCCGTCAACGACTTCCCGCGCGTCGAGACGCTCGTCTTAGAGTCCACCTACGGCGGCCGCGACGATTACCAGACCGACCAGGAGGACTCCGAGGAGGCGCTCAAGGAGGTCATCAACGAGACGTACGAGCAGGGCGGGAAGGTCGTCATCCCCGCGTTCGCCGTGGGGCGCTCGCAGGAGATCATGCTCGTCTTGGAGGAGGCGATGCGCGAGGGCGAGATCCCGGAGATGCCCGTCCACCTCGACGGGATGATCTGGGAGGCGACGGCGATCCACACCACCTACCCCGAGTACCTCCGCGACGACCTCCGCGACCGGATCTTCCACGACGACGAGAACCCGTTCCTTGCCGACCAGTTCAACCACATCGACGGCGGCGAAGACGAGCGACAGGATGTCGCCGACGGCGAGGAGTGCATCGTCATCTCCACCTCCGGGATGATCGAGGGCGGGCCGATCATGTCGTGGCTCCGCCACATCGGTCCCGAGCCGGAGTCGAACCTCGTGTTCGTCGGGTACCAGGCGCAGGGGACGCTCGGCCGCCGGATCCAGAACGGCTGGGACGAGATCCCGGTCGACGGCTGGGGCGGCGGCGGCCGCGGCGACACGCTCACCCTGGAGATGGGCACCGAGGTCGTCGACGGCTTCTCCGGCCACGCCGACCGGCAGGGGTTAGAGAACTTCGTGAAGACGATGAACCCGCGCCCCGAGAAGGTGCTGTGCGTCCACGGCGACGAGCGCTCCGTCCAGGACCTCTCGTCGGCGCTGTACCACGACTACAACATGCGGACGTTCGCCCCGAAGAACCTGGAGACGTTCCGGTTCAAGTAAGCCGATCGGCCGGAGAGACCGCGTCGTTCCGGCCGCCGAGCGCGATACTCGGGTGCGTTCTCGGTTCCTCCGAATATTGACAGAGATATTTTAATACGGACCCTTTTATTCCCCTACGAGAGCACAGAGACACGCGTCGACGACGTGTGGCGACACCGCCACGTCTCGACGGGGACGCCACGTCGGGGACGGGCGGTCCGCGTCCGTTCCCGATCGCGGAGCGTCCCGGTATCGGTGCGGAGACCCGTTCGATGCGGCCTGAGACCGGACGACGTCCGACGGGTCCGCGGCCGGCTCGGCCCCCGACGAACACGCCGGACAGGAACCAGATATGTCCACTCACCACGTCGTTTACGTCCTCCTGATCGCCGCCTCCGGCGTGCTGTCGGCGTCCCTCTCCGTCGGCGCCCTGCGCAACCGCGACATCGTCGGCGCGCTGCCGCTGGGGATCCTGCTTTCTGCCGTTACGCTGTGGTCGGCCGGAAAGCTCGTCGAGCTCGCGAGTCCGGGGTTGGCGGCCACCGTGTTCTGGGCGAACGTCCAGTACCTCGGGATCGTCGTCGTCGTCGCGACGTGGCTGCTCTTCGCGCTCGCGTACACCGGCCGGAGCGAGTGGCTGACCGGCCGCACCGTGCTCCTGTTGGCCGTCGAGCCGGTGCTCGTGCTGGCCGCGATCGGGACCAACGGGAGCCACGGCCTGTTCCGGACCTCGACGGACCTCGTGGCGTACGGGTCGCTCACGGGGCTGATGTCGACCCCCGGACCGGCCTTTTGGATCCACTCGGCCTACTCGTACCTCCTCCTGCTCCTCGGGGCGGTCCTGATACTCCGACTGGTGGCCCGCTCGGGCCGCCTGTTCCGCAGTCAGGCGGTCGGACTGCTGCTCGCGGTGTTCTCTCCGTGGATCGGCAACGGGCTGTTCCTCGCCGGCGTCGCGCCCCCCGCGCTCGACACGACGATCATCGGCTTCTCGGTCACGGGGACCGTGCTGGCGGTTATCACCGTCCGTCACCGGCTCCTCGACATCGTCCCGGCCGTCCGCGAGGTGGCCCGCGACGAGCTGATCGAGAGCATGACCGACGCGGTCCTCGTCGTCGACCACCGGAACCGCCTCGTCGACGCCAACCCGGCCGCGGAGTCCCTCCTGGGGGAGCCGATCGGTGACGCGGTCGGGGAACCGATCGACGAGGTGTTTCCCGCGCTCGCGGACGCGGTCGAGGGGAGCGAAAGCGACGGCGGCGCGAGCGACGGAGGCCGGGCCGAGGGCGGCGCGAGCGACGGAGGCCTGGCCGATGGCGGCGCGAGCGACGACGACGAACCGTTCCGGACGGAGATCGAACGGCGGGAGGAGAGCGCGGTCCGCTACTACGACGTGCGGGTCTCCCCCCTCGAGCGCGGCCTCGGGGCGCCGACCGGGCGGCTGATCAGCCTCCGTGACGTCTCCGACCAGCGACAGCGGGAGCAACAGCTGGAGGTGTTGAACCGGCTGTTGCGTCACAACTTCAGAAACGACGCGACCGCCATACAGGGGAACGCGTCGCTTCTCAGGGAGGAGGTCACGGATCCGGCAGCCCTGCGGCGACTCGAAACGATCAACCGGACCGTCGAGACGATGATCGAGCGCAACGAGCGGTTCTCGCACCTGATCGGGCGACTGGACGACTCCGACCGCGACTCGATCGACCTCACGGCGGAGATCGAGGGGGTGGTCGCGGACAAGCGCCGCCGACATCCCGAGGTCACTATCGTCTTCGACCGCGCGGACCCGATCAGGGTCGACACCGGCGAGATCGTCGTCTCGGCGCTGGACGAACTCATCACCAACTCGATCGATCACAACGACGCCGAGCGTCCCCGCGTGCGAGTCTCGGTGACCCCCGCGGAACGGAGCGAACGCGACGCCGTCCGGATCCGGATACGCGACAACGGTCCGGGAATTCCCCCGCACGAGATCAGGCCGATCGACCGGGGGACCGAGACGCCGCTGGAACACGCGAGCGGCGTCGGCCTCTGGCTGGCGACGTGGATCATCCGCGAGGTGGACGGGTCCATCACCTTCGCCGAGGACGGGGACGGGGCCGCGGTGACCGTGTTCCTCCCCGCGGACCGGTCGTCCGGGCCCGAGTGACCTTTTAAGGACCCCGGTCGAGTACGCTCCGTATGCGCATCGCGCTCATCGCTCACGACGAGCTGAAAGACGAGATGGTCGAGTTCGTCAGCGCCCACGCCGACGCCCTCGGCGCGTGCGAGCTCGTGACGACGGGGACCACGGGCAAGCGGATCGCCGACGAGACGGGACTGGCGGTGAACCGGCAGGCCTCGGGGCCGTACGGGGGCGACCTCCAGATCGGCGCGAAGATCGCCGACGGGGCGATCGACGGCGTCGTCTTCCTCCGCGACCCGCTCACCGCGCAGGCCCACGAGCCCGACATCTCCGCGCTCCTGCGAGTCTGCGACGTGAAGGACGTGCCCCTCGCGACGAACGTCGCCTCCGCGGAACTGCTCGTCGAGGGGCTCCTCGAAGGGGCGTGACCGGGAAAGCGGCGTCCGTGGCCGCGTCGCGCCGCACCCGCTTCCGACGCACCGAGTATCAGACCGGATAACCGGCCCCGCGCCGTTTTTACCCGGCCGGCCGTAGCCCCACCCGATGACGCGCCGCTCTCGGTCCGGACTCACCGCCCGCGTCGCGGTGTCGGTCGCGCTGCTCCTTGTCGTCGCGACCGTCGCGACCGGAGGGCTCGCCGGCGCCGCGGCGGCGACGTCCGGCGGCGACGCCGGGGCGCCGGGGGGATCGGACGGCGGCGGTGCGCTCGCCGCGGACCGCGTCGCTCCGCCGACCCAGTGCTTCGCGGGAGCGGGGCACCCCATATCCATCGGGGACGGCGGCGGCAGTGGGGCGGCGATCGAGGCGCTCGTCCACCTCTCCGTGCTGACCGACCCGGCCGCCGGCAACGAGTTCGGGATGGAGGCGGCGGGGACGCTCGACGGCGAGCCGATCGTGGTCCTCGGCGCCGGGGTCCGGCTGACCGCGCGCGAGGCCGTCGCGGACGGCGTCGACCCGTTCGCGGCGTTCGACGTGCTGTACGCCTACGAGCTGCGGCTCCCGATGTTCGACGGGTCGATCGGCGACTCGGAGTACCGCGACGACGGGTCGCCGATCGACGCCGGCGCGGGCGTGGTGCCCTGCTAGCCGGACTCGGCGAGTTATAACGTATCCCGACCGGTCCGCTCGGCGACGCAGACTCAGTCGTCGTCGGCGGCGGGCTGCTCCGTCTCGGCGCTTCCCTCTCTCCGCGGGCCGCCAGCGTGCCCCTCGTGGGCGACCGCGGTCGCCATGAGCTCCGGCGAGATCGCGGGCACCTCGTCGGCGTCGACGGGGCCGTCGCGGGCGATATCTTCCGTCGAGCGCGGGAACTCGCGGATCTCCTTGTGGATCGCGAGGCCGGCCTTCGCGCCCTGCCCCATCGCGACGGGCACCTGGTTGTGTCCGGGGGTGATGTCGCCGACCGCGAAGACCCCGTCCTCGCTGGTGCGCCCGTGGTCGTCGACATCGATCTCGCCGCCGTCGGTCAGGTCGCAGCCGAGCCCCTCGGCCAGGGCGGTGTTGTAGTCGGAGCCGTACATCGGGAACCCGCCGCGGTACTCGCGGCGGGTGCCGTCCTCGAACTCCAGGGCCTCCAGCCACCCGGAGTCAGGGTCGTTCTCGACGCCCGTCACGTCCTCGCGGACGACCTCGACGGGGTGCGCCTCCAGCTGTGCCGCGGTCTCGTCGCTCCACGTCGGCTCTTCGCCGCGGGTCAACAGATCCACGTCGTCGGTCACGTTGAGCATGATCATCGCGACGTGGGCGGCCGCCTCGCCGTGGCCCATCACGTACACCGGCTCGTCGACGAACATGTAGGCGTCGCAGTGGAGACAGTAGTGGAGCCCCCTTCCCGTCCGCGGGAGCGGCGGGTCCGGGCGCTCGTCGGAGAAGCCGGTCGCGAGCACGACGCGGTCCGCGGTGAGTTCCGCGTCGTTCGTCGAGAGGCGGAACCGGTCGTCGCCGGTGCGCTCGACGTCGGTGACGAAGCCGCGCTCGAACGTCCCGCCGTACGACTGCACCTGCTCGCGGCCGGTCTGGAGGAACTCGTTGCCGGAGGTCTCCTCGGTGACGCCGATCACGTTGTGGGTGTCGGCCATCATCGCTGCACGGCCGCCGCCGCGGTCGATGAGCACCGTCTCGTGACCCAGTCGCGCACCGTACAGCGCGGTCGTCAGCCCCGCGGGGCCGCCGCCGACCACCGCGATATCGTACTCGTCGTCGGACGAACTCATTACCGGACCTACGCGTTGCGCCGGTTTAAATGAAGTCGTGCTGTGCGCGAGCCGCGACCAGCCCGCACCCGGCGCGGACGGGTCGCCGAGCCGGCCCCTACTCTCGGCCGTCAGGTTCGCCGCCCTCGCCCCGTCAGGTTCGCCGCCCTCGGACGCCCGGTTCGCGTCCGTCGGTTCGGCGCGTCCCCGGAAGCTTATACCGATCCACCGCGTGCGCTGTGCCAGTGCCATCGCGACTCGCCGCCGCCGTCGTGATTCTCCTCGTCGGTGCAGTCGCCGACGTCGCCTCGACGTACGTCGCCATCTCGGGCGGCCAGTACGTCGAGGGGTCGCCGGTGGGCGCCGCGTTCATCGCGACGTTCGGCCTCCTCCCCGGAATGCTGCTCACCAAGGCCGCGGGGATGGTCCTCATCGGGATCCCCGTCGCGGTCGCGGGCGGGACCCGCCGGCTGGTCGCGACCCTGATGTGCGCCGGCGTCGGCGTCCTGTCGCTCGCGACCGCGGTCCGGAACGTCCTCTTCGTCGCCGGCGTCTGGCCGTGAGCCGGCGTGCGGGCGGGATCGCGCGCTCGCCCCGATTCACTCGCTCTGATTCACTCGCCCTTATACAGCCGCGCGGCGGTCCGCTCGGGGAGCCCGGCGTCGGCGACCGCCTCGCTCACGCGGTCCACGTCGTACGCGACGCGCCGCAGGTCGACCGCGCCGCGCTGCGTGTCGAGCACGGCGTACCCCGCGTCCGGGTCGCCGTCGCGCGGCTGGCCGACGCTCCCCGGATTGACCACGACCCCGCCCGCGACCGACCGCTTTCCCTGCACGTGGGTGTGTCCGAGCACGATCCCGTCGTGCTCGCCCATGTGGCGGTCCAGGTTCGGGAACTCCTCCGGGTAGACGTAGGCGTCCTCGCGCTCGGCCGCGGGGTGCGAGTGGACGAGGAGGTACCGGTCGCCCGCGAACGTCTCGGCGCGCGGGAGGCCGTCGAGCCACGCGCGCTGGTCGTCCGAGAGCGACGCCTTCGCGTGTTCGAGGCCCGCCTCCGCCATGCGGTTGGCCCGGTAGCGCTCGGGCGTTCCGACGGTGCGGTCGTGGTTCCCCCGGACCGTCTTCGCGGCGACCTCGCGTACGCGCTCCACGCACTCGGCCGGCCACGGGTTGTACCCGATCACGTCGCCGGCGCAGACGATCCGGTCGACCGCGGGCATGTCGTCGAGGACGGCCTCGAGCGCGGGCAGGTTCGCGTGGACGTCCGAGATGAGCCCCACTTTCATCGAGTCGTGGTTCGGCGTCGACGCCCGAATAGGTTCTCCCCGTACGCGGTATTGGAGGCAGTCGATCGCTTGGAGGCGGCTGCCGGCGATCCGACGGTGAACGCCTCAAAAACTCCGGCCGCTCGACAGCACGTGATTGACCTCTCCGCGGTGAAGACTTCCAAAGCCCCAGCCGCTCGCTCATAAATGGTTGCTGTCGGATCGACGGTGAACACCGCCAAAGCCCCAGCCGCGGGGCGGGCGCACGCTCGCTGCGCGCTTTGGTCGCTCGCTGCGCGCTTTGGTCGCTCGCGTTGCTCGCTCCCTGCAGTGCTTGCGTCGCCTGCGCCCGCCCCGCGGCTGCCCCTTTGAGTCCACCCGACCGCACAGCAACCGCACCTCACGCCTCCCCAGCCTCGTCAGTCGTCGTCGCTTCGCTCCGACGACTGACTCCCTCGCGCGTGCTCCTCGGCCGCGAGGCGGCCTCGGAGGCACGCGCCGACAGCAGTTTGCTTATAATGAGTCCACGACGCCCGCTCTTCACTCCACCTTCGTCGACACCGCGATCCCGGAACCGACCGGGAGGATCGCGGTCTCGACGGCGTCGTCGGAGCGCACCGTCCCGACGTACTCGCCGATGCCGCGCGTCTCGCCGTCGACCTCGGGGTCCGGCAGCGGCGCGCCGTCCTCGAAGTGCGCGACGAGGTCGCCGAAGTCGATCGGCCCGCGGGTGATGTTGTCGGCGACGATCACGCCGCCCGTTCGGACCTTCGGGAGGACGGTGCGGTACGCCTCGGCGTACCGGCCCTTCTGGTGGTCGATGAGGACGACATCGAAGGGACCGTCGTAGCGCTCGACCGTCTCCATCGCGTCGCCGACCTCGAAGGTGACGCTGTCGGCGTACCCGCCGTCGGCGGCGAACCGGACGCCGCGCTCGGCCTCATCCTCGTCGAACTCGGTGCAGATCACGGCGTCGGCGCCGCCCCGGAGGAACCACGTCGCGGAGTAGCCGAAGCCGGAGCCGAACTCGAAGACGCGATCGGCGTCGGTCAGGCGGGCGAGCAGCCGGAGGACCGCGCCCGCCTCCGGGCCGATGATGGGGAACCCCCAGTCGTCCGCGAGGGCGGCCATCTCCGCCTGCGTCGCGGTGTGCTCGGGCGCCGTCGCGGCCAGGAAGCGCTCGGTGGCGTCGGGGAGGACGTCCATGGTCCGCGTTCGACCGGACGGCACTTGAAACCGCCCGTCGGCGGGAGGTCGGCGGTTCGCGGTGCCGGTTCGGACCCACGCCCCCGAAAAGTGTTAAGTCGCGCTCGCGAGACCCGTTTACCAATGTACGATCCTGAGGAACTGGACGCGATCCGCGACGCCAAGGAGTCGTGGGAGGAGGGGACCTACGGCGAGACGGTCGACCGGTTCGGGGAGCGCACGGAGTCGTTCACCACGGACACGGGCGGGCAGGAGGTCGACCCGCTGTACACGCCCGCCGACGTGGCCGACCACGACTACCGCGAGGACGCCGGCTTCCCGGGCGAGGAGCCGTACACCCGCGGCGTCTACTCCACGATGCACCGCGGGCGGCTGTGGACGATGCGCCAGTACGCGGGGATGGGGACCGCGAGGGAGACCAACGAGCGCTTCAACTACCTCATCGATCAGGGCTCCTCCGGGCTCTCGATGGCGTTCGACCTCCCGACCCAGATGGGGTACGACTCCGACGCCGCGATGGCCGAGGGCGAGGTGGGACGGTCGGGCGTCGCCATCGACACCTTGGACGACTTCGAGACCGTCTTCGACGGGATCCCCCTCGACGAGGTGTCCACGTCGATGACGATCAACGCCCCCGCCGGCGTCCTCCTCGCGATGTACGTCGCGATGGGGGACAAACAGGGCGTCCCGCGCGAACAGCTCCGGGGGACGATCCAGAACGACATCATGAAGGAGTACGTCGCGCGGAACCTCTACATCTACCCGCCCGAGCCCTCGATGCGGCTCATCACGGACATCTTCGAGTTCTGCGCCGCCGAGACGCCGAACTTCAACACCATCTCCATCTCGGGGTACCACATCCGCGAGGCGGGCTCGACCGCCGCACAAGAGGTCGCGTTCACGCTCGGCAACGGGATCGAGTACGTCGAGGCCGCGATCGACGCCGGGCTCGACGTCGACGAGTTCGCCCCCCAGCTCTCCTTCTTCTTCAACGCCCACAACAACATCTTCGAGGAGGCCGCGAAGTTCCGCGCCGCCCGCCGGATGTGGGCGCAGATCATGGACGAGCGCTTCGACGCGCAGAACCCGAAGTCGAAGCAGCTCAAGTTCCACACCCAGACCGGCGGCTCCACCCTCACCGCCCAGCAGATCGAGAACAACGTCGTCCGGGTCGCCTATCAGGCGCTCGCGGCGGTGCTCGGCGGCACCCAGAGCCTCCACACGAACGGGAAAGACGAGGCGCTCGCGCTCCCGACCGAGCAGTCGGTCCGCACCGCGCTCCGCACCCAGCAGATACTCGCGCACGAGTCGGGCGCGGCCGACACGATCGACCCGCTCGCGGGGTCGTACTACGTCGAGAGCCTCACCGACGGGATCGAGGAGGACGCCTTCGAGATACTGGAGGAGGTCGACCGCCGCGGCGGCATGCTGGAGGCGGTCAAGAGCCAGTGGGTCCAGCGACAGATCCAAGACGTGGCCTTCGAGCGCCAGCGCGAGATCGAGGACGGCGAGCGCGTCATCGTCGGCGTCAACGAGTACGCGGTAGACGAGGAGCCGGAGATGGACTTAGAGGAGGTCGACCCCGAACAGGAGCGGAACCAGCGCGAACGCCTCCAGGAAGTGAAGGCCGACCGCGACGACGACGCCGTCGACGACGCGCTTGCGTCGCTGCGCGAGGCCGCGCGGGGCTCCGAGAACGTGATGCCCCACGTCGTCGACGCCGTGAAGGCGTACGCGACGGTCCAGGAGGTCTCGGACGTACTCCGCGACGAGTTCGGCGAGTACAAGCCGGGGCGCTGACCCGGAGACGGCGAAGCGCCGTCACACGACCGCGAGCGCTCGGAACGTCGCGTACGACCCGACCGTCGCCAGCGCGGGGACGAGGTGCTGCATGGCGACGACCCGAACGGTGGTCGCCGGATCGAACAGCGAGTCGTCGGTCGGCGCGTCCGCGTCGCCGACGGGGGACGGCTCTGCGCTCGGCGTCTCGCGGTCGGGCTCGGTGACCGTCGGTCCCCCGGCCTCCGCGGCGAGAGTGTCGACGCTCACGCCCTCGACGATGTCGCCGCGGACCGCCTCCTCGACGGTGAACGTGCGCGACGCCCGCCCCCATCCGAGCCCGGCGATGCTCAGGGTCGCGATGATGACGAACGAGGCCGGGATCCCGAGGGCCGAGAGGAGCACGACGAGCCCGGAGCTGACGACGGCGACGACGATCGCGGCGGTCAGCGGGAGGTCGGCGATGTCGTTTCCCAGCGTCTCCATCGTCCGGCGAGCGATGGTGAAGGCGCCGACCGCGACGGCCGCCGAGCCGATCAGGATGCCGGCGTTCATCCCCAGCCGACCGCTCCCGACCAGCGGTGCGATCGCGTTCGCGATGTTGCTCGCGCCCGAACTGAACGCCATCAGGCAGCCGATGCCGATGACCGAAAGGGTTCCGACGAGCTCCCGTCGGGTCGTTTCTGGAGCGGGGGCCGGAAGCGGGATCGGACCAGAGGCGTCGACGACTAACAGCGGTCCCTCGGACCGGTCGATCGAGACAATCCGCACGACGTACGGGTAGAGGTACCGGCCGACCACGAGCGAGATCCAGAAGCCGGCGACCGGGGAGACGATCCACCACACCGCGATTTCGCCCACCACGGCCGCGTTCAGCTCGCCGGATGCCAGCCCGAGCCCGGCGATGGCGCCCACGGCGGTCATCGATGTCGACGCCGGAGCCCCCGAGAGGTTCCCGATCAGGAGCGCCCCGCCGATGAAGAAGAGCACGCCGATGCTCGTGGTCAGCGTGAACACGCTCGGGTCACGGACCAACCCCTCACCGAGGGTCGTCACCACGCGGCGGCCGAGCGTCCACGCGCCGAGGAAGAAACAGACCGACATCAGGATCGCCGCCCCGCGCTTCGAAACGACATCCGCGCCAACCGCCGGGCCGAACGCCGGACCGGTCGTCGCCCCGCCCACGTTGTACGCGACGAAGCAGGCGATACCGACACCGACGACGAACGCCGTACCGACAGCCATCGGTACCGCGTAGAGGAGCCGAACGCAAGTGCATTCTGCATCGCCCCGGCCCGTCGGAGCGCCCCACCGACGGAACGCCCTCCCGGCGGAGTAGTAAAGTGGTTCAGTCGCCGAACGTACACGTATGGATCTGTCCGGACGACAGACGCAGTTCTACATCGACGTCGTCTACGGGATCGGTTTCAGTCTCGGCTTCGGCTACCTCCTCTTCGTCGGACCCGATCCGCGCGTCGCGGCGTTTCAGGGTGGTCTCGTCTTCGGCTACTTCCTCCGCGTGTGGGAGAACATGACGATCTACGAGCGCGTTCTGGAGGAGGAGGTCGCGGCGGAGGCCGCCGAGGCGGTCGCCGAGCGGGTTCCCGACGAGGCGGAAACGCAGGTCGAACGGCAGGTCGAAGAGCAGGTCCCTTCGGAGGTCGAGGCGACCGTTTCGGACCGGGTCGCCGACGAGGTGGACGAGCAAGTGGAGGAGCGTGTCGACGAGCAAGTGGAGGAGCGTGTCGACGAGCAAGTGGAGGAGCGTGTCGACGAGCAAGTGGAGGAGCGTGTCGACGAGCAAGTGGAGGAGCGCGTCGACGAGCAAGTGGAGGAGCGCGTCGACGAGCAGGTCACAGACGAGCTCGTGGCCCGGTTGCGCGAGATAGACGAAGAGCTAGCCCAAGAGCTCCAGGACCGCCTCACGGCGACGGGCTCCGACTCAGCGTAGCCGCACCGCGGTCCCGTACGCGAGGATCTCCGCGCCGCTGTCGGCGATCGAGGAGGTGGTGAACCGGACGTTGATCACGCCGTCGGCGCCCAGCGCCTCGGCCTCCTCGACCATCCGGTCTTGCGCCTGGTTGCGGGCGTCGGTCATCAGCTCGGTGTACCCCTTCAGCTCGCCGCCCGCGAGGTTGCGGAGACCCTGTGTGATGTCGCGGCCGACGTTGCGGGCGCGGACGGTGTTCCCGCGGACGACGCCGAGCGTCTCGACCACTTCCTTGCCGGCGATCGAATCCGTGTTGGAGAGCTCCATGCCGCGCGGTTCGACGGGATTCGACTTAAATATCGACGCCGGCTTCCGCTCGGTCCTTATAAGTCGGCGGCGCTCGATCCGGGAGCCATGCGCTTCGACCACGTCGGCGTCGCCACGCGCGACGCCGCCGACCTCGCCGACCTGTTCGACGGCCTGCTCGACGCGCCGGTCGCTCACGAGGAGACGTTCGACGGGATGGCGGTCGTCTTCCTCGAACTCGACGGCGGCGGCTACTTCGAGCTGCTCGAACCGACCGCCGGCGGCGCGATCGCCGACTACCTCGACCGCGAGGGGCCGGGGATCCACCACGTCGCGCTCGCGACCGACGACGTCTCGGGAGCGCTTGACCGCGCCCGCGACCTCGGGATCGACCTCGTCGACGAGGAGCCGCGTCCGGGGGCGTGGGGGCACGAGGTCGCCTTCCTCCATCCCCGGTCGACGGGCGGGGTGCTCGTGGAGTTCGTCGAGCACTGAACGAGGCTCCGGCCGGTGCTCCGACTCAGTCGCCGTCTCCGTCGTCCTCGACCGCCGGGTCGTGCGTCTCGTACCAGTCGAGGATCTTCTCTAACCGGTGGATCGCGCGGTCGGGGTCGCCGACGTTGTGGTGCTCGTTCGGATAGACCACCAGTTCGGCGTCGACGCCCTGTTTGCGGGCCGCGACGTACAGCTGCTCCGACTGCGAGGGCGGGCACCGCCAGTCCTCGCCGCCGGCCATCACCAGCAGGGGCGTCTCGATGTTCCCGGCGTCGAGCACCGCGGTCGCGGCGTCGTACGCCTCCTGATCCTCCCACGGGAGCCCGAACTCCGTCTCCAGCCAGGTGTGCGTGTCGTCGGTGCCGAACGCCGACCGCAGGTCGTAGATGCCGTGCTCCGGCGCGGCCGCCGCGAACAGGTCCGGCTCCCGCGTGACCAGGAACCCCTGCGCGATCCCGCCGTACGAGAAGCCGTGGCCGAACACGCGGTCCGGGTCGACCCAACCGCGGTCCGCGAGCGACGCGACGCCCGCCGCGATGTCGTCGACCTCGGCAGTCCCCCACGCCCCGGTCAGTTCCGCGGCGAACTCGCGCCCACGTGAGGTGCCGCCCCGGTAGTTCGGCCGGAGCACGAGGTACCCGCGGCTGGTCAGCGCGGCGTGCGCGAAGCTGAAGACCGGCTCGTCGTACGACATCGGGCCGCCGTGGATCGCCACCACCAGCGGGTGGTCGCCGTCCTCGGGCTCCACGTCCGGACCGTGGTAGAGCACCCCGTCGATCGTCCAGCCGTCGGACTCCCACTCGACGCGCCGGGCCGTCGGCATGGCGAACTCGTCGGTGAGCGACTCGTTGACGCGGGTGAGCCGCCGGAGGGAGTCGGGCTCGGCCGCCGCGTCGTCATTTGCGCGGCGCCCATCGGTCGCCGCGTCGTCACCTGCGCGGCGCCCATCGCTCGCCGCGTCGAGGTCGTCGACGTCGACCGCGTACAGGTCGCTCCCCGCCTCGGGGTCCGAGAGGACCATCGCCGCCGTCGACCCGCCGGCCGAGGCGTCGAACCCGGCCATGGCGCGGCCGCGCCCCTGCGCCTCGAAAACGCGCTCGACGGTCGGGTCGGGGCCGGCGGCGCCCCCGTCGTCGCCCGGATCGACGCGGGCCAGCCGGGTGCTGCTCTCGTCGGCGATCCGGACGTAGACCGCGCCGTCGACCCACTCGGGCTCGCCGCCGCGCGCGACCGTTCGATCGAGGTCGGCGGTGAGGGAGGTCGCGCCGTCGTCGCCTGAGTCGTCCGGGGTCAGGTACACCGCCGCCGGGGCGGGCGGGTCGTTCGGATTGCTCGCGACCGTCGCGATCCCCCCGCCGCCGGGTCGCCACGCCGGCGCCCCGTGGGTGAGGTCGCCGTCCGTGAGTCGCTCGGCGTCGCCGCCGTCGGCCGAGACGACGTAGAGGTCCCGGACGGTGGTGTCGTCGGGTCGATCGAGTCGGCAGGACGTGAACGCGATCCGGTCGTCCTCGCCCCACGCGGGGTCCATGCCGGCGACGTCCTGGAACGCGCCGCCGCCGTACGCGTCGTCGAGTCGACGGGGGTCGCCGTCGGGGTCGTCGAGGTCGACGACGAAGAGGTACGTGGTCACGTCGTCGGTCCACCCCGCGCCGTTCACCTTGTGCTGGAGCCGGGTCGTCTCGATCGGCCCGCCCTCCTCGCGCACCTGATCGAGGTACTCGGACTCCTCGTCGGTCGGGTCGCGCGACTCGATCACCAGTCGGTCGCCGTCGGGCGACCAGTCGAAGCCGGCGACGCCCTCGTCGCGGTCCGTTACCTGTCTGGCGTCGCCGCCCAGGGCGAGGTCGAACAGCCACACCTGCGGCTTCGGCTCCTCGTCGCCGTTTCCGAGGGGCTCGTCGTCGGGGTCGTCCGCATCGTCGGCTTCCTCGCCGTCGTCCGCGTCCCCCTCTGCGTCCTCGTCGCGGTCCCGCCACCCCACTCGCCGCTCGGTGTCGCGGTCGCGGGCCGCCAGGAACGCGAGGCGGTCGCCGTCGGGCCCCCAGGCCGGCGCGGAGGCGCCGGACGCGCTCGTCAGGCGATGGGGGTCACGGGAGCCGTCGGTCGGGACGACGAAGAGGGAGGTGACCGCCTCGTCGGCGGCCTGGTCGTACTCGGTCGCGGTGACGGCGACGCGGTCGCCGGACGGGGAGACGGCGACCTCGCCGATCTGCGTCAGGTCGTAGTAGGCGTCGAGCGGGAGTTCCGACATGCCCCCATCCAGCGGCGGGCGGAGGAAATACGTTCGGGAGGCGGAAGGCCGTCGGGGCTCAGCCCTCACTCTCCGCCACGCCTCGGTCCGCGGCCCGCTCGCGTATCAGCCGGGCGCGCTTCCGAACGCGGGCGACGTAGCGGTCGATCTTCTCGGGCTTCTCGCCGTAGTACGAGGCGACCCAGTTCCGACCCGTCTCCGGCTGGGTGAGCAGGTAGCCGACGAGCGTGTCGCGGCCGGCCTGGATGATCGCCGGCGGGACCCCTCGGTCGCCGGTTCCGGCCTCCTGAAACCCGTTCACGTCGAAGTACACGTCGGCGTACAGCTCCGCGGCCTCGGGGTCGTCGAAGGCGATCCCCTCGTGGTTCGGGGCCTCGAACCGGTAGACCGGATCGCCGTCTCCGGCGGCCTCCTCGCGTATCCGCACGCCGAAGGCGTAAGACGCGTGTATCGTCCGGTCGCGGTCCTCCGCGGCGTCTGTGGTGTCGGCGTCTGTAGCGGCGTCGTTCGTAGTGTCGCCGTTCATCGGTGCGTCGCCGTTCGCCGGGTCGTCGGCGGTCGTGTGGTTCGTTCGTGACATCGTGGTCTGGTGGTCGCTTCGCGTCGGGGGAGGGCCGATCGCTGGTGTCCGCGGGACCCGCGGTCGCCGGAGTCCGCGGCGGCGCTCACGATCGCCGGCGGGCGACGGCGACCGCCGAGAGCGCGCCGACGGCGGCGAGCGCGCCGAGCAGGACGACGACGCCGAGCGAGGGGCCGTCGCCGCTCCCGGCGAGCTCCTCGACCGGTCCCGCCGAGGACGACTCGGCGCTCTCAGTGCCGGACGCCGCCCCCGATCCCGTGACGGTCAGGGTCCCGGCCCGGGACGCGGGCCGGAGCCGGTCTCCCTCGTTGTCGTCGACCTGCTGCGGGTCGACGGTCAGTTCGGCCTCGCCCGGCGCGTCGCCGGCAATCTCGACCGTCGCGAGGGTCACGTCCGTCGCGCCGGCGTCGACGGTCGACCCCATGTCGGCCGCTTCGAGCACGACGGTTTCACCCGACTCGCCGATCTCCGGATCGGTCGTGAGATCGAACCGGTCCGGGTAGCTGGCGGACTCGATGCGGGCCACGTCGGGGTCGTCGACGGTCAGTTCGAGGTTGTAGCCGGCGAGCCCGTCCGGCGCCGACGTGAGCACCACGTCGACGGTGGCCGTGTCGGACTGGGAGAGCTCCGCGTCGGTGACGCTCACCGCCGGGTCGTCGGGCTGGGCCGCCGCGAGGCTCGCCCCCGCGCCGAGGAGCGCGAGC
The DNA here is from genome assembly GCF_002286985.1 of Halorubrum salipaludis. GTDB lineage: Archaea > Halobacteriota > Halobacteria > Halobacteriales > Haloferacaceae > Halorubrum > Halorubrum salipaludis. The sequence goes on from NZ_NSKC01000003.1 coordinate 460,695, forward strand.
GCCGCGAGCGCTACCGCGAGGGCCGCCACCGTCGGACGAGCTGGCGTTTCGAAGGCGTCGGAGCGCGTCTGGGTGCGTTTCGTCATTGGCGTGTCTGGGTGGGTGTCTCGGGAGAGCGAAGCGGGGGCGGGTGTGGCGCAGGCCCGGATGTAGATCCGGGCCGAACCGGGCGGGAGACCTGACGGATCCGCGGGAGCGCGTCGGTCCGACTAGTTGACCTCCGCGTAGAGGCTCACCACGTCGTCGAAGTCGAGCCGGTCGTTCTGGTTGAAGTCGAACGCCCGCGCGTTCGACGTGACGCTGTCGCTCTCGAGGTTCCGGAACAGGAGCTCCACGTCGGCGTAGTCGACCCGACCGTTGCCGTTGACGTCCTCGTAGTACCCGTCGCCGTCGGGGTCCGTCGGGGGATTGCCGCCGGATCCGATGTTCGCGGGTCCGGTGATCGCGAGCCCGGAGCGCGCCTCGACCTCGACGGGCTCGCCGTCGTCGTCGTCGAGCGCCCCCTCGGTGTCGATGTCGGTGACGCCCGCGCCCCGGCCCGTGAGCGTGACCGTCGCCAGCGTGAAGTCGGTGTCGGCCGGCTCCATCGCGTCGTCGATGTCGGCGAACCGGAACGAGGCCGTCTCGCCGTCACCGGAGATCGTCGGCGGCTCGGAGAGCCCGACCTCGTCGGGGTAGCTCGCGCTCGTGATGCCGACGACCTCGGGGTCGGCGACGCTCACGGTGAACTCGCCGCCCGCGAGGCCCTCGGGGACGTTCCGTGCGACGACCTCGGCCTCGACGGCGTTGCCCTGCCCGACCGCGACGGAGCTGACGTCGAGGCGGACGTGCGGCTGGAACACGTAGAGCCCGTCGTTCGGATACGAGCGGGCGGGACCGCCGAACCCGTCCTCACAGCAGAGCACGCGCCCGTCGCGCATCGTGTACACGTTGTCGATGTTGCGGAGCGCGTCGTCGGCGTCCTCGGGCGTGTCGGTGAAGTCCGGCCCGGTGATCACGGGTTCGAGCGTCGAGACGTTGTAGTCCGGCTCCAGCTCGGCGCGGTAGACGACCCCGCCGTCGACGCGGTCCATCTGCACGTCGCCCTCGTCGTCGGCGAGCGCGTCGTTGAACTCGGAGATGCCGAAGTAGACGAAGTCGCCGGGCTCGGAGTCGTCCACGCTGTCGACCCCCTCGGCCTTGTTGAACTCGATCGAGGCGCCGATCTCCTTGGCCGCCGCGCGGGTCTCCACGAAGGGGACGCGCCGGAGCTCCTCGTCGACGCCGTCCGGGCCGTTCTCCTCGTACTGCGACGCCCACTCGACGATCTCTTCGACGGTGACGTAGTTCTGGTTCCCGTTCTCGATGACCTCGAGGTCGGCCTCTTTGATCGCCTCACCGATCGCGACGTCCGTGCCGAGTTCGTCCTCGCTGTACTCGGTGTGCTCCGTGATGTACTCGATCTGGGTGACGTCGTCGTACTCGGCGATCCAGGACGCGACCTCGCCGTTGGTAGCGCTTCCGAGCGGGATCCACTCGACGTCGAGGGGCGTCTGTGCGGGGGAGTTCCGCTCGCCGGCGTCCTCGACGCTCGCGGCGTCGTTGGTGATCTTCGGGGCGAACAGCGTCCCCGCGACGTCGTCGGTGTCGTCGTACTCGTCGATCGGCTCGTCGGCGACGAACTTGTAGATGCCCTTGCTGTCGCCGTCCGAACAGCCGTAGACGGTTCGGCGGTCGCCCTGGATGTCCGGGGCCTCCCACGCGGCCCGGCCCATCACCCAGTACTTTATCGGCGTGGGCTCGTCCGCCGCCGGGTCGCGGATGTCGACGTGGTAGCCGTAGCGGTACGGGTTCGGATAGACGTCGCCGATGGGGTCCGTGCTGCTCCCGTCTTCCCCGTCCGAGCGCTCCGCGCCGAGATAGTACGCGAGGAGCTCGATGCCACCGAGCGCCCAGCCGCCCTGCGGATACCACGACTCGGCGATATCGCCGTCGTCGGCGTAGGCGTTGATCGCGTCCGTGGCCTCGGTCGGATTCGGCCTGTTCCAGAAGTGTCTGGCTCCGAGGATCCCCTCGCCGCCGTCGGCTTCGAGAAGGTCGCTCGGCGTGTGCTTCAGGGAGACCGCCGGGTGTCCGTAGTCCTCCTCGGAGGAGATCATCGTCTCCCAGGGACTGAGGTCGCCGTAACAGTTGACCCGCGTCCCGCCGATGTCGCGGAAGGCCTCCGTGTTGGGGAGGTTGAGCGCCTCGTCAGACCCCGTGTCCGCACTCCACTCGCCGCTGTCGTCCTGGCTGATCGGAACCCGCGTGATGCAACCGGGGTACCCCTCCCAGTTGGTGAACAGATACCCCTCGGTCCCCTCGGCGTTCGTCGGAACGAACTGGTTGCAGTCCGGACTGGTGCCGAAGCCGCCACCGATCTCGTTGAGAGAGGTTCCGTCGGGCGTCTGGCAAACGCCCAGGCTCTCGCTGCCGTTCTGAATGGGTTCGCGTCCCTGGAACAGGATTTCGTAATCGCCGACCTCCGACCGCACCTTCCGCTGTTTCTCCTCGGTGTCCGGAACGCCGACCTCCGGGAAGTCGTCGTTTCGGCCGTCGAACTCGAACTGGAACCCGCTGAAGTAGCCCACCGCGGCGCGCCCGAACTTTCCGGGATTGCTCTGGTCGGGGTGCTGGAGACTGTACAACAGCGACCCGTCCTCGAACACGAACGGGCCCGTCACCTCCGCGCCGAACGCCGTCGTCGAGAGTCGCTTCAGGTCCCCTTGGACGCTCGGTGCGCCCGGCGTGTCCGACTCCGGTACCTCCTCCGCACTCGCTACGCCCGCGACGCTGGCTCCCAGCGCGGCGGCGACTGACGCACGCATCAACCCTCGGCGGTTCATGTCCACCATGCGACTGCGAGTGTCGGCGAAGCCGGCATGAAGTTTTATAATTCTTATATTTATGGAGTAATTGTATCTTCCCACCGTAATGTTTCAATATACGTGTCGGTCGGTCTCTATTTCGGTATATACCCCACCGGAGCGCTCGGCCGTCCGCCGCCGAAGGGTCGGTCCCGGCCGAGACGACCGGCCGCCGGTGTTTATGAGGCGTCGGCGTCAGGGGTCACCGTGTTCCGCGATCTCTCGCGACCGATCGAGACGGGGATGCCGACGTATCCGGGCGACCCGGACGTGACGCTCGCGCCGGACGCGACCCACGAGGCGGACGGCTACGCGACGAGCGAGCTCCGGACCGGGACGCACGCGGGGACCCACGTCGACGCGCCGCGGCACACGCTCCCGGGGGGCGAGACGATCGACGGGGTCGACGCCGGGCGGTTCGCCTTCGACGCCCGCCTCGTCGACTGCCGGCCGCTGGAGCCGCGGGAGCCGATCGGGGCCGAGGCGTTGCCTGACCCGGACGCCGGCGACCCGGGTACCCCCGGCGCCACCGCCCTCGACCCCGCGGTCGACCTCCTCGTCCTCCGGACCGGCTGGGCGGCCCACTGGGGCACGGACCGGTACCGCGATCACCCGTACCTGACCGCGGCGGCCGCGGAGCGGTGCCGGGAGCTGGGCGTCGGCGTCGGCCTCGACGCGCTCGGCCCGGACCCGACGCCGCCCGGCCCGGCGGCGACCGGACCTGACGGCTCACGCGACGCGGAGCCCGACGGCACCCCCGCCCACGACGCCCTCCTCGGCGACTCGCTGCCGATCGTCGAGAACCTCTGTGGCCTCGAGGACCTCCCTCCGCGGTTCCGGCTGTACGCCTTCCCGCTCCGGCTCCGCGACGGGGACGGGTCGCCGGTGCGGGCGGTCGCGGAGTGGGAGGGGTGAGCGGGAGGCGCGCCACCGCGTCGGCGGTGGCTCGAGGGAGAGGGTACCGCCGCCCGCGGGCAAGACCAAACCCGTTTTAAGCGTCGGCGACGAACCGCGACTCAAGGTCGATATCCATGGAGATGCCACGTCGTTTCAACACGTACTGTCCACACTGTGACTCCCACCAGGAGCACGAAGTGGAAAAGGTTCGATCGGGTCGGGCGACCGGAATGAAACGCGACGCGCGCCAGCGACGCCGCGCGCTCGCGACGATCGGCAACGCCGGCGGGTACTCGAAGGTGCCCGGTGGCGACAAGCCGACCAAGAAGACCCACCTGAAGTACCGCTGCGGCGACTGCGGCAAGGCCCACATGCGCGAGGGCTGGCGCGCCGGCCGGCTCACGTTCCAGGAGTAAGCATGGCGGGAAGCTTCCACCGCGTCGCCTGCGGCGACTGCGAGAACGAACAGGTCGTCTTCGGCAAAGCCTCCTCGACGGTGTCGTGCGCGGTCTGCGGCACGACCCTCGCGACCCCGACCGGCGGGGAGGCCGAGCTCCACGGCGAGATCGTCGAAACCGTTGAGGCGCGGTAACCGCCTCACCACCCCCGTATGAAGTACAGCGGCTGGCCCGAACCCGGCGAGCTGGTGGTCGGCGACGTCGACGAGATCGCCGACTTCGGCGTGTTCGTCGACCTCGACGAGTACGAGGACAAGCGCGGCCTCTGTCACATCAGCGAGGTCGCCTCCGGCTGGATCAAGAACGTCCGCGACCACGTCCGCGAGGGACAGACGGTCGTCGCGAAGGTGCTCGACGTCGATGAGTCGTCGAACCAGATCGACCTCTCGATCAAAGACGTCAACGAACACCAGCGCAAGGACAAGATACAGGCCTGGAAGAACTCGCAGAAGGCCGACAACTGGATGCTGATCGCGCTCGGCGAGGACGTCGACGACGACCGCTACACCGAGGTCGCAAACGCCCTCCTCGTCGAGTACGACTCCCTGTACGACGCCTTCGAGGCGGCCGCGATCAGCGGCGACGAGGCGCTCGAAGCCGTCGACATCGACGACGACGCGCTCGACGCGATCGTCGAGGCCGCCCGTGACAACGTCTCGGTCCCGTACGTCGACGTGACCGGCTACGTCGACTTGGAGTCCGCGGCCCCCGACGGCGTCGACGACGTGAAGGAGGCGCTCGAAGCGGCCGAGGGCAACGGCGAGGTCCCGGACGGCGTCGACCTCGAGGTCGGCTACGTCGGCTCGCCCGAGTACCGGATCAAGGTCCGCGCGCCCGACTACAAGACGGCCGAGGACCAGCTCGAGGCCGCCGCGGCCCGCGCCCGCGAGGCCATCGAGACCGCCGGCGGCGCCGGCGAGTTCCACCGCGAGCGCCGCGAAGAGGACGAGTAGCCGCCAGCGGTTCGTCCCCGACCCCCTCTCTCCTCCATCCCCAACCGTGAAATCCGACATCCGCGTCTGCGCGAACTGGGAGACCGCCCACGACCGCCCGGTGTACGCGCTCGGCGACCGCTGCCCGGAGTGCGACGGGCCGACCGAGAACAGCGCCCCGGCGCCGTTCAGCCCCGAGGACCCCTACGGGGAGTACCGGCGCCGGGCGCGACGGCGGGCGTCGGAGTAGCGCGGTTCCCGGCGTCGCCGCCGTCCCCGCCGAGCGACCCGTTCGACGCCGAGCCGCGCGTAGCACCGGAATAGCCACCCTCTTGTGAGCCCCGCCCGGAGTACCCCGGTATGGACGACATCGAGATCGACGAGGTCGCGACGCCGGAGCTCGACGACCCGGTGCTCATCGAGGGGCTGCCGGGCGTCGGCCACGTGGGGAAGCTGGCGGCGGAGCACCTGTTAGAGGAGTTCGACGGCGAGTTAGTCCGCCGCGTCTACACCACCGAGTTCCCGCCGCAGGTGAGTGTCGACGGCGACGGCGTCGCGGAGCTGACCTGCGCGGAGTTCCACGCGGTCGAGACCGACGGCGCCGATCTGCTGGTGTTGACCGGCGACCACCAGGCCGGCTCGAACAAGGGCCACTACACGCTCACCACGACGTTCCTCGACATCGCCGAGGAGTTCGGCGCGAGTCGGGCGTTCGCCCTCGGTGGCGTCCCGACCGGCGAGCTCGTCGAGGAGTACACCGTGCTCGGCGCGGTCTCCGACGACGGCCTCATCGACGACCTGGAGGAGGTCGGCGTCGAGTTCCGACCCGACGAGCCCGCAGGCGGCATCGTCGGCGTCTCCGGGCTCGTGCTCGGGCTCGGCGGCCGCCGCGGCTTCGACGCCGCCTGCCTGATGGGCGAGACGAGCGGCTACCTCGTCGATCCGAAGAGCGCGCAGGCGGTACTGGAGGTGCTCGCGGACCGCCTCGAATTCGACGTCGACTACGAGAGCTTAGAGGACCGCGCCGAGGAGATGGAGGAGGTCGTCGGCAAGATCCAGGAGATGCAGGACGGGCCGGCGGTGCCGGACGACGACCTGCGGTACATCGGCTGACTCCGACGTACACAGTGTTGGCAGTCCTCCACCGGTTCCGGCAGGGATAAACCGGTCCCGGATTATCGTTCGTGTATGACCGACGTACGCGTCGCCGGGGTCGGCCTCACGCGCTTCGGGAGCCACCCGGACCGGACCGGCCGCGACCTCTTCGCGACGGCCGCGCTGCGGGCGTTCGAGGACGCCGGCGTCCCGCGCGAGGACGTCGAGGAGCTGAACTACGGCAACTTCATGGGTGCGCTCGCCGAGCACCAGGGCCACCAGGCCCCGCTCATGGCCGAGGCGGCCGGCGTGAACTGCCCGTCGACCCGCTACGAGGAGGCGTGCGCCTCGGCCGGTGTCGCGGTCCGCGAGGCGGTCCGGACCGTCCGCGCGGGCGACGCCGACGTGGCGCTGGCCGGCGGGATGGAGCGCATGACCAACCTCCCGACCGACGAGGTGACCGAGGGGCTCGCCATCGCCGCCGACGACCTGTTCGAGGTGCGGGCCGGGGTGACGTTCCCCGGCGCGTACGCGCTGATGGCCAACGCCTACTTCGACGCGTTCGGCGGGGGCCGCGAGGACCTCGCGCACGTCGCCGCGAAGAACCACGCGAACGCGGTCCCCAACGAGTACGCCCAGTACCGCAAGGAGGTGTCCGTCGAGGAGGCGCTGGACGCCCCGCCCGTCGCCGAGCCGCTCCACCTCTACGACGCCTGCCCGATCACCGACGGGGCCAGCGCGCTCGTGATCGTCTCCGAGGAGTACGCGGCCGAACACGACGTGGACGCCCCGGTCGCGGTGACGGGAACCGGGCAGGGGACCGACCGGATGGCGCTCGCGGACCGCGAGCATCTCGCGCGCACGCCCGCGGCCGACGACGCGGCCGACGCGGCCTACGCCGACGCCGGGGTCGGCCCGGACGACGTCGACGTGGCGGAGGTCCACGACTGCTTCACCGTCGCGGAGGTGCTCGCGACGGAGTCGCTCGGCTTCTTCGAGCCCGGCGAGGGGATCGCCGCCGCCCGAGACGGTGTCACGACCGCCGACGGCGACCTCCCCGTGAATCTCTCCGGCGGCCTGAAGGCGAAGGGGCATCCGGTCGGCGCGACCGGCGGCTCGCAGATCGCGGAGCTCACCCGACTGTTGCGCGGCGACCACCCCAACAGCGAGCACGTCGCCGACGCCGAGGTGGGGGTCGCCCACAACGCCGGCGGGACCGTGGCCAGCGCGGTCGTCCACGTGCTGGAGGTGGCGGAATGAGCGACGACGCCCCGGCGCCCGCGAGCAACGGCGGCTACGACGAGTGGCTCGACGCGCTCGCGGACGGCGAGGGGTACGCCCTCGTCTGTCCGGACGGCCACGGGTCGCTCCCCCCGCGGCGGGTGTGTCCCGAGTGCGGATCCGCGTCGCTCTCGGCGGAGCCGCTCGCCGAGACCGGAACGGTCGAGACGCACAGCGTCGTCCACGTCGCCGGGCCCCGGTTCGCCGACGACACCCCGTACGCGACCGCGATCGCCGACTTCGGGCCGGTCCGGCTCACGGGCGTCCTGCGCGGGGTCGACCCCGAGACCGACGCCGTCGCGGTCGGCGACCGGGTGGCGGTCGGCCTCGAGGAGCGCGCCACCGACGGGGAGCCGCTCGTCGTCTTCCGGCCGGCCGGCGGGGAGTAGTCGCGTCTCGTCGCTGGCGTCTCGTCCGAGACGGTCCAAACGGTTATGTCGGGGTCACGAGTATCCCGAGTCCATGAGCGACCGCATCCGCGTGCTCCACGTCGAGGACGACCCGGACCTCGCGGAGATCACCGCGTCGTTCCTCGAACGGGAGGATCCGCGGATCGCGGTCGAGACCGCTTCGGACGCCGCCGAGGGGCTCGAACGACTCGACGACCCCGACGCCGAAATCGACTGTATCGTCTCCGACCACGACATGCCGGGCCGGAACGGGATCGAACTCCTGGAGGCGGTCCGCGAGCGCGACCCGGAGATCCCCTTCGTCCTCTACACCGGGAAGGGGTCGGAGTCGGTCGCCAGCGAGGCGATCTCCGCGGGCGTGACGGACTACCTCCAGAAGGGCGGCGGCACGGAGCAGTACGAGATCCTCGCGAACCGCGTCGTCGACGCGGTCGAGAAGTGCCGGATCGAGCGGGAGGCCGACCGCACGCGGGCGCACCTGCAGGCGATCACCGACCACTCGATGGACGCGATCGTCACCATCGACGCCGACAGCCGGATCCGGTTCGCGAACCCGGCGGTCGAGCGGCTGTTCGGCTACCCGCCCGCGGAGCTGGAGGGCGAACCGCTGACGACGCTGATGCCGGAACGGAAGCGGGAGGCGCATCGTGGGGCCCTCGAGCGGTACTGCGAGACCGGAGAGCGCTCGATCGACTGGTCGGCCGTCGAGTTCCCGGGCACCCACCGCGACGGCCACGAGATCCCCCTGTCGATCTCCTTCGGGGAGTTCGAGGAGAACGGCGAGCGCCGGTTCGTCGGGATCATCCGGGACGTGACGGAGCGAGAGCGCCACCGCGCGTTCGTGGAACAGTCCAGCGACATCGTCACCGCGCTCGACGCGGACGGGACGTTCCAGTACGCGAGCCCCTCGGTCGAGCGGATCCTCGGCCACGAGCCGGCGGAGATGGTGGGCGAGTACGCGTTCTCGTACGTCCACCCGGAAGACCGCGAGCGCGTCCTCGAGACGTTCGCGCGGTCGGTCACGGGCGAGGAGCCCAATCCGACGGTCGAATACCGGCTGGCGGACGCGGACGGAGGGTACCTGTGGGTGGAGTCGGTCGGGAGCAACCGGCTCGACGAGTACGGCGTCGGCGGGTTCGTGATCAACACCCGCGACATCTCGGACCGCAAGCGCCGCGAGGAGAAGCTGTCGCGGCTCCGCGAGTGGACGCGGGACCTCAACTACACGCGAACGGTGGCGGAAACGACGCAGCTGGCGGTCGACGCGGCGGACGAGATCGTCGGCGCGGGGCTCAGCGGGATTCACCTCCTGAACGAGGCCGGCGACGAGCTCGAACCCGCCGCGCTCGCCGAGTCGGTGCCGGCGTTCTTCGATGAGCAGCCGTCCTACGACGGGGACGCCCCCGCTGGAACGCGCGCGGCCCTCGCGTGGGAGGCGTACCGGGGCGACGAGCCGCTCTCGATCGGCGAGCTGTCGACGTACGAACCGCTCGACGAGGAGACCCCCGCGGAGAGCATCGTCCTCCACCCCATCGGCGACCACGGGCTGTTCGTCATCTCCTCGGCTGAGCCGCACGCGTTCACCGAGACCGACGTGCTCATCGCGGAGATCCTCGCGAACCACTTGGAGGCCGCGTTGGACCGGGTCGCCCGCGAGACCAGCTTGGAGCGGCTCCACGACGCGACCCGGAGCCTGATACGCGCCGACTCCCCGGAGGGGATCGCCGAGCGCGTCGTCGAGGCGGCCGAGGAGGTGCTCGGCTTCTCCGTGGTCACCGTCCGGCTGTACGACGAGGAGGCCGGCGGGCTCGTCCCCGTCGGAGTCTCGGCGGGGGTCGAAGCGGTGCTCCCCGAGCGGACCGTGTTCACTCCCGACGGCGGGAGCCTCAACTGGGAGGCGTTCGAGGCGGGCGAGCCCCGCGTGTACGACGACATCGAGGCGTCCGAGGGGGTCGACGCCGGGACGGGGCTCCGGAGCCTGATGGTCCTCCCCGTCGGCGAGCACGGGACCATCGCCATCGGCGAGACGGAACCGGACGTGTTCGACGGCACCGACGAGCACCTCGCGCGGATCCTCGCGACCGCGACCGAGACGGCGCTCAACGCCGCGGCGCGGACCAGCCGGCTCCACGAGCGGAGCGCGGAGCTGGAGCGCCAGAACGACCGGCTGGCGGAGTTCGCCAGCGTCGTCTCCCACGACCTCCGGAACCCGCTGAACGTGGCGCAGGGGCGGGTGGAGCTGGCCCGCGACGAGTGCGACAGCGAGCACCTCGACGCCGTCGCGGGGGCCCACGAGCGGATGGACACGCTGATCGCCGACCTGCTCACGCTCGCTCGCGAAGGCGAACGGGTGAGCGAGACGCGGCCGGTCCGGCTCTCCGCCGTCGTCGAGTCCTGCTGGCAGACCGTCGAGACGGCCGACGCGACGCTGACCGTCGAGTCGGACCTCTGGCTCCGGGCCGACGAGAGCCGGCTCAGACAGCTCGTCGAGAACCTGGTGCGGAACGCGGTCGAGCACGGCGGCGACGACGTGTCGATCACCGTGGGCGCGCTCGGCGGTGAGGAGACGGACGGGGAAGCCGGAGCGGGTGGCGAAGCCGCCGACGAGGTCGGCTTCTTCGTCGAGGACGACGGGCCGGGGATCCCCGCGGCGGACCGCGATCAGGTGTTCGACGCCGGCTACTCCACCTCACAGGAGGGGACCGGTTTCGGCCTTCGGATCGTCGAGCAGGTGGCGACGGCCCACGGCTGGTCGGTCCGGGTCGCCGAGGGCCGCGACGGCGGCGCGCGGTTCGAGGTGACGGGCGTGGAACGGGCGGAGGAGTGAGATAGCCGGGGCGTGCGAATCCCCTGATCGATGGCTGGAGTGAGTTTCGCACGGTAGTGGAGTGGTCATTTATAAGTCGGATGATGGTGGTGCTGTCGGATGTTTATAAGCGATCGTCGCCGTCGCTCACGGCTGTTTAAATACTGTCTCGCCGCTACTGATCTGCAATACCCACTCTCCAACCGCCGCTGTGTCCGTACTGATCGCAGCGGGAACGGACGTATCGCTTTCCGCGATTTTCAACGGGACGATTTATAAGCGATCGACCCGCCGCTCCCGCGGACGTTCCGTCTGCGTAACGTATTTGCCGGCCACCCGCCTCCGACGGGTATGGACGACGAGGACCTCGTGTCGGTCGAGGTCACCCACGAACCGCCGGACGATCTCCTCAAGGCGCTCGACGAGGGTGAACCGGAGACGGCCCACTGGGCCGGTCTGACCGCGACGCGGCTTCGACACGGCGAGGCCTCCAAGGAGCTCCGCTCGCTGGCCGCCGTCGACGAGGCGGAGGTCAAACTGCTGGAACACCAGGTCGACGCCGCCCACCGGGCGCTGTTCGACATGAACGGAAAGGCCCTCCTGGCGGACGAGGTGGGCCTCGGCAAGACGATCGAGGTCGGGATGATCCTGAAGGAGATGCACTTCCGGGACACCGACGACTCGGTGCTCGTCTTGACCCCCGCGCAGCTCGCCAAGCAGTGGCAAGCCGAGATGGGAGAGAAGTTCGGACTGGAGTTCGTCTGCAACTACGACGACGAGTTCGAGGGGTTCGACGCCCACGACCACGTCATCGCCAGCATCGACACGGCGAAAAGCGATCGCCACCGGGCGACCGTCCTCGCCCGCGACTGGGACGTGCTGGTCCTCGACGAGGCGCACTACGTCAAAAACGAGGACACCGACCGCTACGAGCTGATCGAACGCATCTCGTACGACTACGCCTTCTTCCTCACCGCCACTCCGATCCAGAACGATCTCACGGACCTGTACAACATCGTCACGCTCCTCCGGCCGGGGCTGTTCGGCTCTCGGGAGGTGTTCCATCGGTATTTCATCGACGGCGATCAGGAGACGCTGGTCAACCGAAACGAGCTGCAAGAGCGGCTCGAGCAGGTGATGATCCGGAACCGACGCGAGGAGACGGACATCGACTTCACGGAGCGACACGTCGACACTCGGACCTTCGAGCCGAGCCGCGCGGAACGGGAGCTGTACGAGGCGGTCTCGGAGTACGTCAAAGGCGCCTACGGTCGGGATCAGGGCCAGAAGCTCGTCTTGATGCTCCTCCAGAAGGAGGTGGTCTCCAGTCCGGCCGCCCTCCGGAAGACGATCGAGAAACGACTCTACGAGCAGGGAGAGCTCACACACAAGGCCGAGTTGGAGTCGATCCTGGAGGCGATCGACGCGATCGAGACGGTCACGAAACGGGAGCGACTGCTGGACATCGTCGAGGAGGCCCGCGAGCGGGTCGAGATGGGCCGCGTCATCGTGTTCACCCAGTTCCGCGCCACCCAGGACCGGATCATCGAGCGGCTCGCCCGGGAGGGGTACGAGACCCACGCGTTCCACGGCGGCCACTCCAGCCGCGAGAAAGAGGAGATCGTCGCCGCCTTCGAGGAACGCGGCGGGGTGCTCGTCTCGACGGACGCGATGAACGAGGGGCGGAACCTCCAGTTCTGTAACATCATGGTCAACTACGACCTCCCGTGGAACCCCATGAAGGTCGAACAGCGGATCGGCCGCATCCACCGGATCGGACAGAAGCGCGCGGTGTACGTCTTCAACATGGCGCTCGAAGACACCGTCGAGGAGCACGTCCTCGATCGGCTCTACCACAAGATCGACCTCTTCCAGCAGTCGGTCGGCGAGCTGAGCTCGATCCTCACCCGGCTCGAGGACTCCGGGACGAGCTTCGAAGACGAGATCTTCGAGCGCCTGGTCAGTGCCGGCTCGGAGGTCGACTTGGAGAACGACTTCGACGCCATGGCCGTCGACCTGCGGGAACAGCGCGATCTGGCCCGGAAGGTCGAGGAGTTCAACAGCGGCGTGTTCCGGGGGTTCGATCTGGGGGCCGACGATGAGTGACGCGTCGCTGTCCGTCACGCAGGCCCGCGTCGAGCGGTTCGCCGAGCGCTACCTCGAGGCGGTCGGCTGTTCCGTGCGCGAGCGGGGCGACGAGCTCGTCGTCACCGTTCCCGAGACCGCGAGAACGGACCTGTTCGAGGCGGGGACGACGACGATCGTGTGCGCCGCCGACCCCGAGCGTATCGGGGCCGACCTCGCGCTCCACCCCGAAAGCGAGACGTTCCGGTCGCTGTTGCGCGAGGCGGCCGACCGGGCGCCGATCGGCCGCGTCGAGCTCGCGGCCGCGGACGCCGAGGTCCGACTCCCCGGGTGGCTCGTCGAGAGCGAGGCGACCGTCACCGACACGGAGTTTTCGCCGTACTACGACCGGACCGCGGTCGTCGGGCTGTTCCGGATCGGGGTCGAGACCGTCAGCGAGTACCAGACCGACGTGCTCCGCGCCGGCGCCGTCGACGCGGACTCGCTGCGCGAGCTGCCGGCGCTCGCCGACCGACTGCTCGCCCGGGCGACGCCCGACTCGGCACCGCTCGAGGCCGCCGCGACGACCCTCGACGAGGACGCCGTCCGAGAGGCGGTCGACGCCCTGGGCGAGCGCATCGTCGAGCGGGTTCGGCCGACGATCGCGGAGATACGAGAGGGCGCGACGCGCGCCGCGGGCGCCGAGCTGGACGAGTACCGACAGCTGCAGGACCAGCGCATCGACGAGCTCGAAGCCGAGATATCGAGCGTCTCCGACGCGATAGAGCGGCTGAGCACGGCCGCCGAGGCGGTCGACAGCCAGGCGGAACGGCTGGAAACGCTCCGGGAGCGGAAGGAGCTGAAGGCGAAACGCGCCGAGCTGCGGGACGAGCTGACCGAGCTGACGGACGCCCGCGCGGCGGGATTTCCGGAAAAGCGCCGCGAGGTGGGTGACAGGCACGGTCTCGAGGTCGCGGTCGAGCCGCTGACCGTGACCGAGCTCCGGTACGTCCAGGGCGAACTGGAGGTGTCGATAGCGGACGCCGCGGACCGAACGACCCTCCGCGTCGGCTACGGGGCCGGCGTCGGGGTGACCGAACCCCTGGCGTGTGAGCGCTGCGGATCGACCCTGTCGGCCGCGAACCCGCTCCGACTCGACGGCGAGACGGTCTGCTGTACGTCCTGTCGGTAGCGCCCCGGGCGGCCGAGCGGGCACGCGGCCGACCGCCGGGACCCGAACGTTGAGTACCGTCCGGAGCCGGGGATCGGTCGTGAGCACCCAGCCCGAACCCGCCTCTGACGGCGCCGGCTCCGCGTCGGAAGCCGCCGGCGACGCCGACGCGACCGACCGACGGTTCGACGGGCCGTGGCTGCGCGTCCTCGCGATCGCCGCCGGCGGCTGGACCCTGCTGTACGCGCTCGACTGGGCGCTGCTCTCGGCCGGCACCCCGGCCGGCGCCGCCGCGGGGTTCGCCCACGGCTACCTGCTCGCGCCGCTCGCGACCGCGGCTGTCCTCCTCGACGCGCTCTCGCTCGCCGAGCGAGGGGTCGCCGATCTCGGCCTTTTCAAGTGGCTCTACGCGGTCGCCGCGCTGGTCGCCCCGCCGGTCGCGGTCGTCTACTACGCGCACCGCGAGTGGCTGAAACCGGACCGGCCGGCCCTGCTCGGAGGCGCGGGATGACTGACCACGACAGCGACGCCGCCGACCGCGACGGGCCGCGGACCGGTTCCGTCCGGGGGCTCGTCACCGCCGCCGAGAGCGGCGCCCCGCCCGAACTGCGGACCGCGGTCGCGATCCGCCCCGACGGGGTCGAGGGGGACCGGTACCGCCTCGGCGAGGGGACCTTCCAGCTCGACGGCTGCGCGGTCACGCTCGTCGCCGCCGAGGCGCTCGACGCGATCCGCGAGGAGACCGGGATCGACCTCGCCGACGGCCGCCATCGACGAAACGTCGTCGTCGAGGGGTTCGGCGCCGGGATGGACGACCTGCTCGACGCGACCGTCGCGGTCGGCGGGGCGCTCCTCAGACCCACCCGCCGCCGACCGCCCTGCGCGCACGTCGAGGAGCTGGCGGGGGCCGACGGGCTGGCTGCGGCCCTCGCGGAGCGCGGCGGCCTCTGCTGTGACGTGATCGAGCCCGGCCGCGTCGCCGTCGGCGATTCCGTCAGCGTCGCGGAGCCGGACCCTCGGAGCGCGGGCGCCGCGATCGCCGACCGGCTGCGGGAGCGCTCGTCCGACGGAGACCGCCGCTCCGGTTCGCACGGAGAGTGACCGTCGACGCGACCGCCCCTCGCGGCGTTGTCCGGTACCGAAAGCGTTGACCCGGAACCGGCCCGACTGGTCGCCAGTGACGGCCGGATGAGCTGGCAGTACCGCCACACGGTGCTGTCTTTGTGCATGCTCGCGTTCCTGGTGACCTACTTCGCCAGGCTGGCGATCAGCCCCGTGGTTCCGCTGATCGTCGACGACTTCGCGGTGTCGAACACCGCCATCGGCGTCGCGCTCTCCGGGATGTGGCTGGCGTACGGCGCCGCGCAGTTCCCCAGCGGCGTGCTCGCGGACCGCTTCGGCGAGCGGCGCGTGATCCTCGTCGCCGTCGGCGGGACCGCGGCGATGAGCGTGGTGCTCGGGCTGGCGCCCGTCTTCCCCGCGTTCGTGCTCGCGGCGGTCCTCCTGGGGCTCGTCGCCGGGCTCCACTACGCGGTGGCGACGACGCTGCTCTCGCGGACCTTCGACGACCTCGGGACCGCGATCGGGCTGCACTCGGTCGGCGGGCCGCTCGCGGGGCTCGTGGCGCCGGTCGCCGCCGCGTGGGTCGGAGTCCGGTACGGCTGGCGCCCCGCGGTCGCGCTGGCCGCGCTGGTCGGCGCGCCGGTGTTCCTGCTGTTCGCGTGGCGGGTCCGCCCGACCGAGCCTCGGCGCCCCGACCAGCCGATGCGGGACCGGTTCGCGCTCGCGCCCCTCGTCGAGCTCCTCTCGCGGCCGAGCGTCCTCCTCCCGCTGTTCATCGCGATGACCGGCACGTACGTGGTCCAGGGCGTGATGTCGTTTCTCCCGACCTTCCTCGTCGAATTCCGCGGCTACTCGCCGTCGCTCGCCGCCGGGGTGTTCTCGGCGTTCTTCGTCGTCCGGGCGGTCGCGCAGGTCGGGCTCGGTCGGCTGTCGGACAGCGCGGGCCGCGACGTCGCCATCGGCGCGGCGATGCTCGCGGGCGCGGTCGGGACCGCCGCCTTCGTCCTGGGCCCCGGGCTCGCCGGCGTCGCGGTCGCGGTGCTTCTGGCCGGCTCCGGCGCGAGCTTCTTCTCGGCGATCGACCCGCGGTTCATGGACGCGCTCGGCGACGCGGAGCGCGGCGCCGGATTCGGGCTCGTCCGCACGGTGTACACCGTGATCGGCTCCGCGGGTTCCGTCGGCGTCGGGCTCGCGGCCGACCTGTTCGGCTGGGGCGTCTCCTTCGCGATCCTGGCGGTGTTGTTCGGAGTCACGTTCGCCGTGCTCGTCGCGAACCGGGCGCTCGGGACGGGGTACTGAACGGGGGAGGGGAGCCGGGGGGAGCCGGGGGGAGCCGGGGGAGGCCGCGTGCCAACGGTTCGCACCCGACCCGAAACTACGAGTCGGTCCGGACCGAACTCGGCCCGTGCACGACTACCACGTCCACTCGAACTACTCTGACGGCGCGTTCCTCCGCCGGATGGTGGACGCCGCCGCCGAGGCGGGCGTCGACGGGGTGGGGATCGCCGACCACTGCAACGTCTCGCCCGACCCGAACGCGGAGCGGTTCAAGCGCGCCCTCGGCTTCAACCTCGACCTGACCTACGAGCGCCGGCGCGAGGCGATCGAGGCGGTCCGGGCGGACCCCGACGTCGCGGTCGACGTGTTCGACGCCGTGGAGATGGACTACGACCCCGCCCACGAGGCGGCGATCGGCGACTTCCTCGACGAGGCCGGGTTCGACTACGCGATCGGAAGCGTCCACGGCCTCGACGGCGCGAACGTCCACACGCGCTCGCACTTTGCCGACAAGCCGGCCGCGGAGCGACGGGAACTCGTCGACCGCTACTTCGAGAAGCTGGTCGCGCTGATCGATTCCGAGCTGTTCGCGATCGCCGCGCACCCGGACCTGATCGAGCGCAACCCGCACCTCCGCGGGCTCGCGACCGAGGACCACTACGCCGCCGTCGCCGAGGCGTTCCGCGACTCGCGGACCGTCCCGGAGATCAACGCCGGACGCCTGCTCGACGACTACGGCGAGTTCCACCCGGCGCCCGCCTTCTTGGACCGGCTCGCGGACGCGGGGCTCCGGGTCAGCGTCGGCACCGACAGCCACGAGCCGGGGGTCATCGCGCCCCGGCTCGACGAACTCGAGGCCGAACTGGACCGGCGCGGACTCGACCCCGTCCGGCCGGACGAGTTCGTCGACGCCGCCGACGCCGCCGACACTGCCGACACTGCCGACCGGTGACCCGGGCGCGGGCGGTCTCGGTCAGTGAACCGTCCGGTCGTCGTCGATGTCGATCCCCTCGATCGGGTCGGCGTTCCCGAACTCGGGCGTCGGGCCGTCGCCCGGCGTCGCCCACGCGACCGCGTTCCGGAGCACCTGCCGCACGTCGTCGTCGTAATAGATCGGGTACGTCTCGTGGCCGGGGCGGAAGTAGAACACCCGCCCGTTGCCGCGGCGGTAACAGCACCCCGAGCGGAACACCTCGCCGCCGGCGAACCAAGAGGTGAACACGAGCGTGTCCGGCGCGGGAACATCGAACCGCTCGCCGTACATCTCCGCCTCCGCCAGCTCGACGTACTCGCCGATCCCGTCGGCGATCGGATGACCCGGCTCGACGACCCACAGCCGCTCCGTCTCGGCGGCCTCCCGCCACTTGAGCGAGCAGCTGGTGCCCATCAGCCGCCTGAAGATCTTCGAGTAGTGCGCGGAGTGGAGGACCAACAGGCCCATCCCGTCGAGGACGCGCCCGCGCACGCGCTCGACGACCTCGTCGCGCACCTCGTCGTGCGCCGCGTGTCCCCACCACGCGAGCACGTCGGTGTCGTCTAACACCGCCTCGGTGAGCCCGTGGTCCGGCCCCTCGTCGAGGGTCGCGGTGCGGACCTCGTGGCCGCCCTCGCGGAGGGCGTCAGCGATGACCGCGTGGATCCCGTCGGGGTACACGTCGGCGACCGCGTCGCTCTCCCGCTCGTGACGGTACTCGTTCCAGACCGTGACGCGTGCCATGCGTCCCCTCCGCGGCCGACCGACTTGTAAGCGGGGCCGAAACGAGGCGCTCGGAAGGCAGAAACGGGGGCGTTCAGATGTCGAAACGGGGGCGTTCGGAAGGTCGAAGCGGGGGCGTTCAGATGTCGAAATCGGGCGTGTCGAACGCGCCCTCGTCAGATTCCACGTCGTATCCCTCGATCGCCGTGAGCGCCAGATCGAGCGTCGCCTCGGCGTCCCAGCGCCCCGTGTTGATCGCGAGGTCGTAGATGGAGCGGTCGGAGAGATCGATCCCGTAGTACGACTGGTAGCGCTGCTCTTCGATCACCTCGCGGACCTGCATCTCCGAGGTCATCTCCTCGCGGTCGAGGGTGCGGTCGGCGCGCACCTCGTCGGGCGCGTCGAGCCAGATCCGGATGTCCGCCCGGTTGCCGGCGATCCAGCCGGCGAGCCGCGACTCGAGGACGAACGCCTTGTTCGCGGTCCCCCACTTCTCGGCGATCCGGCGGAGCCGCTTGTCGAGCGCGCGGTCGATCTCCTCGGACTCGCCGGCCTTCGCGATCAGCTGCGAGAGGCTCATGTCGCGCTCGGCAGCGATCTCGCGGAACAGCTCGCCGCCGGAGACGTAGCCGCAGTCGAGCGCGGCCGCGATCCCCTCCACCAGCGTCGTCGCGCCGCAGCCCGGCGGCCCCGAGACGGTGACGAAGAGGTTCCGGTCGATCTCCCGTTCTGCCGTCGCCGAGGTTCCACTCATACGTGCGCCGCCACGGGCGGATCGCGGATAAACGGGCCGGTTCCCGCGAAGACGGTCCGCTTCGCGTGACCGCGGAGCGCGTCCCCGTCGAATTCGACGTAACGGCCCCACTGAACATCCCTCGTTCTGAGCGCTTCCTGAAACGAATCTCGCTGAAAACTGCTCCCTGATTGAATGTGAGAGTGGGTATTGCAGATCGATAGCGGCGAGACAGTATTTAAACAGCCGTGAGCGACAGGGACGATCGCTCATAAAGGACGCCGCGGTGGCGTGCGCCTCCGAGCGGGCCGAAGGTCCGCGAGGAGACCGCACGAGGGAGTCGGCGGCGACCAACGGGAGCCGCCGACGAGGCTGGGGAGGCGTGAGGCTGCGGTTGCTGTGCAGGGTGGGCTCAAAGGGACAGGCGTGAGGCGCCCAGAGACGATGCAAGCACCGCAGGAACGAGTGGAACGAGTGACGAGGAGCGCAGCGAGTGTCTGGGCGCCTCACGCCTGGGGCTTTGGAGGTCCTCGCCGTCGATCTCCAGTTAACCGTTTATAAGTGATCGCCTGAGGCTTTGGAGGTCTCCACCACAGACACATCGATCACTTATAAAAGCCGCCAGCATCACCACAATCCGACTTATAAACAACCGACTCACCGCAATGAGTCACGTGCTCCCGCTATCGATCAGTAGGTACTCGCCACGGACAGAGCGAAGGATCGAAAGGGAGACCGGGTTAGCTCCGGTCAGTCGTCGCCCTGCGCGTCGACGATGACGACCTCGCCGTCCTCGACGGTGACGTTGATCAGGGTCTTCACGTTGTAGTCGGTCTGGTCGAGCTCGTTTTCGCCCGCCTTCTTGATCACGGCGACCACGTCGACGACGTCCGCGCCGACCTCCTTCGTCAGCGCGTCGAGGATCGCCTTCATCGTGCCGCCCGTCGAGAGCACGTCGTCGAGCACGAGCACGCGGTCGCCCTCCTCCACGTCGTTGATGTACATCTCCGACTCGGAGTAGCCGGTCTCCTGGAACAGCGGGACCTCGCCGTCGAGGCCGTACTGACGCTTGCGGATGACGACCAGCGGGATGTCGGTCATCAGCGAGAGCGCGGTGGAGATGTGGATCCCCATCGCCGCGGGGGTGACGATCTTGTCGACGTTCTCCAGCTCGGCCTTCCGGATGATCCGGATGACGATCTCCCGGAGGAGCTCCGGTTTGAGCATGGGAACGCCGTCGCTGATCGGGTGGACGAAGTACTGGTACTCGCCTTTCTCGATGATCGGCGCGTCGAGGAGCGACTGCCGCAACTGGTCCATGTCGCCGGTACTCGGGCGGCTTAATAAAGCGTGGCGATTCCCCGGTTCCGTGAACCCCGATCGCACGGGCCGAGGAGGGGAACCGCCGCGCTACTCGAACTCCGGCTCCCGCTTCTCTAAGAACGCCCGCATCCCCTCGCGCTGGTCGTGGGTGCCGAACAGGCCGGCCCACGCCCGGCGCTCCAAGGCGAGCCCGCCCCGCTGGCTGCCGTCGTGGACCGCGTTGAGCGCCTCCTTCGCCGCGCGGGTCGCGAACGCGGGCTTCGCGGCCAGCGCCGCCGCCAGCTCGTCGATCCGGTCGTCGAACGCCTCGTCGGGGACGACTTCGCCGACGAGGCCGAGATCGGCCGCCTCCGCGGCGTCGACCCGCTCGCCGAGGAAGACCAGCCGCTTGGCCGTCTCGTCGCCGACCAGCCGCGAGAGCCGCTGGGTCCCGCCCCAGCCGGGGATGATGCCGAGGTCGATCTCGGTCTGTCCGATCACGGCGCTCTCGGCCGCGACGCGGAGGTCGCACGCGAGCGCGAGCTCCGAGCCGCCGCCGAACGCGTAGCCGTCGATCGCGGCGACCGTCGGCGCCGGGAACGACTCGATCGCGTCCGCGACGCGGTGGCCGAGCTCGGCGTACGCCTGCGCCTCCGGCGTCGACAGCTCGACCATGTAGGAGATGTCCGCGCCGGCGACGAACGCCTCGTCGCCCGCGCCGGCGAGCACGAGCGCGCGGGCGCCGGCCGCCTCGGCCTCAGCGAGCGCCGCCTCGATCGCTTCGAGCGTGTCGACGGTGAGGGCGTTGAGCTGGTCCGGTCGGTCGACGGTGAGCGTCGCGACGTCGGTCTCCGCGTCGACATCGAGCGTGATCGTGTCCCAGGCCATACCGGCCCCTCGCTCGCCGCCGTGAAAGTCGTTCGGCAGGCGGCCGCCCGCGGCGGCTCGCGGCGGCGGTCGAGCGGCCGCCCGCGGTGGCGGTCGAGAGGGACGGTTGAGACGGGCCGCAGAGAGCCGGGGCGTCAGATCTCCTCGCGGCTGTCGATCTCGCTGTAGATGTACCACGCGGTGGCGTACGCGCCGATGAACAGCAGGTAGCCGACGACGAGCCCGACGAGCTGGCGCGAGCCGAGCCCGCCCGGCAGCGTCCGCGAGAGGAGCCAGAGCGCGAACGCGAAGACGAGAAGCGAGAACAGCCCGGAGAGGGCGTACACGCCGAGATCGGAGGTGAGTCGATCGCGCACGCTCACGACAACGCGGTCCCGTGATAAACCATCTCCGGTCGCGGCGAGGCGTCGGTTGGTTGCGCGGATTGCAACCCCTATATGCCCTCGGCCATACGGTCGCGTATGAACGGGAACCGGTTCGGTCGGCTCTTCCAGGTGACGACGTACGGCGAGAGCCACGGCGACGCGATGGGCGTGACGGTCTCGGGCGTGCCCGCCGGCGTCGAGCTCGACGAGGCGGCCATCCAGGCGCAGCTCGACCGGCGCAAGCCGGGCCAGTCGATGATCACGACCTCTCGGGGCGAGCCCGACGAGGTCGTCGTCAACTCCGGCGTGCAGGACGGCTACACCACCGGCACGCCGATCGGCATGGTGATCCAGAACAAGGACGCGCGCTCGGGGAAGTACGAGCCGTACGTCACCGCGCCGCGCCCCTCGCACGGCGACTACACCTACTCCGCGAAGTTCGGCACGCGCAACTGGGGCGGCGGCGGGCGCTCCTCCGCGCGCGAGACGGTGAACTGGGTCGCGGCGGGCGCGGTCGCCGAGCAGGTGCTCGACGCCTCCGAGTACGACGTGGAGATCAAGGCACACGTGAACCGCATCGGCGACGTCGAGGCCGACGACGTGTCCTTCGAGCAGATCCTCGCGAACAGCGAGGACAACGACGTGCGCTGTGCCGACCCCGAGGCGGCCGCCGAGATGCAGGAGCTGATCGAGGAGTACCAGGAGGCGGGCGACTCCATCGGCGGCTCCATCTACTTCGAGTGCCGCGGCGTCCCGCGCGGGCTCGGCGCCCCGCGCTTCGACGGCTTCCCGAGCCGGCTCGGGCAGGCGATGTTCTCCATCCCGGCGACGACCGGCGTCGAGTTCGGGCTCGGGACGGACGCCGTGAACGTGTCCGGCAGCGAGCGCAACGAGGACTGGACGTTCGACGACGGCGAGTCGTTCGACCACGTCGCAAGCGAGGAGGGCGACCCGGTCCCGGTCGGCAACGACCACGGCGGACTACAGGGCGGAATCACGACCGGCGAGCCCATCTACGGCGAGGCGACGTGGCACGCGCCCACCTCGATCCCCAAGAAGCAGCGCTCCGCCGACTGGGAGACGGGCGAGGAGAAAGAGATTCAGGTCGTCGGGCGCCACGACCCCGTCCTCCCGCCGCGGGCCGTCCCCGTCGTCGAGGCCATGCTCTACTGCACCGTCCTCGACTTCATGCTGCTCGCCGGGCGGATCAACCCCGACCGCGTGGACAACAGTCCGGGGCGGTACGACACCGACTACCACCCGAGCAGTCCGGACAACGAGTAGCGACAAGAAGCTCAACACGCAGAAGAAGGAAACAACGGCCCCAGAATGTATCCGTCTTCTCCTCGATTATCGGGTTTCGTCTAACAGTTCGATACCGCGCTCGATCACCGCGTCAGTGGTGAACAGACTCGTCTCTCGCTGAAGCGCTCGCATTTGCGTGGCAGCCTCGTCGGCGTCGAGTCGTCCGCGACCGTGTGCGAGAGCGATGACACCGATCGATCCGTGTACCTCGATCCCAGCGTCTGCCGCCGACTCGCGGGCCGCGAGGTCATCCGTTAGCAGAGTGACCTTACGCTCTCTCGCGATCGATATCGCTGCGCTCTCGCCGACATCCAAATCGCCCGTTTTCTTCTCCTCGGCATCGGTTTCGACGAGTTCGTACGACACGTCGGCCAGCCCGGGCGGAACGCCGCCCGCTTCGATCTCTGCGTACACCGTCTCTGGGACGAGGAGCCCGTCAAACACGGAAAGGAGTCCGAGTGAGTCGATCTCAGCGAGGTGGATGAGCGGCCGGAGTTGGAAACGGCCGCGAGCGTCACGCGTTCAGGCCCCAGTCGACGTCCTCTTCCACGATCCGCTGTTCTCGTTCCACGCGTTCGACTTCCGTCCGTCCGACCTGCTCGATCGCTTCATCCCGATCGATCTCGCCGCCGAGATACCGCCTCAGAACAACGTCTTCCCACAGGATTTCGAGACCGCGTTCAAGCGCGCGTTCAAACACTTCGGACTCCGGGAGATCGTTAGCCTCCGCGATCTCGCGAACGCGATCGGAAATCTCTGCAGCCATAATTGGGGATTGCTCGGCAACGTTCTTAAATGCATGTCCGGGCGGGGAAGTCCCTCACAGCCCCACAAGTAACGGAACCATCGGCTCACTCCTCCGGCGACCACTCGCAGGCGTTCCCCGCGGTGAGGTCCTTCTCGTCGACGTGCGCCGCGAGGCACGCGTAGTTACAGAAGTAGGCGGGCGCGCCGCAGCCGTCGTCGCAGTCGCGCACGCAGATCGGGTCGTGCTCGAAGATCCGCGAGCCGCAGTACGCGCACGGCTGGTCGGCGTCGGGCGTGGAGACGGTCGTGGACATGTCCGGAGGCAGGGCGCCACGAACCGAAAAGGCGTCGGCGCTCCCGCGGGCTCACACCACCACGACGGCGTCGACGACGACGAGCAGCACGAAGCCGACGAGGAACGCCCCGGTCGCGGCGTCGGCGTGACCGTGGCCGTGCGAGGAGGGGATCAGTTCCCGGAACACGACCGCCAGCATCGCGCCGGCGGCGAACCCGGAGGAGACAGGGAACAGCCCGGCGGCGAGCGCGACGAGCAGGAAGCCGAACACGGAGGCGACCACCTGCGGGATCAGCCCCGAGAGCGTGGTGTACCAGAGCACGCGCAGGTTCGACATCCCGGTATCGGCCATCGGGACCGCGAAGGCGAACCCGTCGGGCACGTTCTGGAGGCCGATGACGACCGCGAGCACCAGCGCGACCTCCTCTAACCCCGAGGCGAACGCGACGCCGATCGCCAGCCCCTCCGGCGCGTTGTGGAGGGTGATCGCGCCGCCGATGAGCAGCGCCTTCCGGAGCGTCACCTCCCGCTCGGCGGCGTCAGCGTCGGCATCGGCAGAGGCCGCGGCGTCGGCGGTCTCGACGGGATCGGCGAACTCCGAGAGCTCGCGGTCCGCCCGTTCCTCCTCGCCGGCCGTCTCCATCGCCGCGGCGTCGTCCCCCGTCGCGCCGCCCTCGGGGAGCCACTCGCGGTACTGCGCGTGGAGGTGGGGGATGGCGTAGTTCCCGGCGAGCAGACCGACGCCGCCGAGGAGGAGCCCCGTCATCACCGCCGCGAGCGTCCCCTCCT
Organism: Halorubrum salipaludis; assembly: GCF_002286985.1. GTDB lineage: Archaea > Halobacteriota > Halobacteria > Halobacteriales > Haloferacaceae > Halorubrum > Halorubrum salipaludis. The sequence goes on from NZ_NSKC01000003.1 coordinate 485,154, forward strand.
CCATCCCGGGGATGATCAGGCCGAAGACGCTGGCCGCGACCATCAGTCCGGCGGCGAGCCCGAGCGCCGCGTCGTAGACGCGGTGCGTGACGCGAGCGCGGAAGAACACCGGGAGCGCGCCGAGCCCCGTCGCGAGCCCCGCCACGCCGGTGACGGCCACGACGGTCTGCAGAGTCGTCATGAAACGCGATTCCCCCCACGGCCACATAAATCCGACCGACGACGGCGCGGTCCGCCTCGGTTCGCGTCGGCTCGCATCGGCTCGCGTCGGTCCGTGTCGATTCGCCTCGCCCGGCGCCGCGGTCAGCGCTCGACCGCCCTCCGGAGGTCGCTCCCGTAGACGCCGACGGCGACCGCCAGCGTCGCGAGCGCGCCGACCGGGAGCACGGCGAGCCACCCCGCGGTGGCCCCGGCGCCGAACCGGACCGCGACGCCGACGGCGACCCACAGGCTCGCGGCCGCGGCGAGCGCGAGGAGCCCCCCGGTCACGCGCCGGTCCTCCCACCCGAGCGCGACCCCCGCGGTCGCGCTGGCCGCGGCGAGCAGGTGAAAGCCGATCGCGAGCGGCCACGCCCGGATCGACGCCGGGAGCGACCCGAAGGAACGCGGCTGGTCGAGGAAGTACGCCCACACGGGGTAGCCGCCGACGCCGAGCGTCCCGTCCGATCCGGGCGCGCCGACGAAGCCCCAGAGGCTCACAATCGTGAGGTCATCACCGGGGATCACCGCCATCGGGACCGCGAGGAGACCGACGACGAGGAGCCAGCCGACCAGACGGTCGGACTGGCTGCTCCGACGGGCATCCGGGCCACCGCGGCGATCGTCACGGCCGCTGCGGTCGCTCGCCGAGGACGGGTTCGCGCTCGGCTTCTCGGACCCGGACGCCGCGGACATGTCGTCGACTCGGCGGGGCGCGGATAAGTATCGTCCGCCTCCCTCCCGATTTATGTACTCCGAGCGAAACGATCGGTCATGGCGGCCCTCCAATCGATCCGACCGGCGGTCAGCGGCATCGTTCGCAACCCGATACTCGTGCTCGTCACGGCGCTGTACGGGCTCTTCCAGCTCCCGAACCTGCTCGTGGAGTCGACCAGCCCGGTGCTCGCGTCGGCGATCTCGCTCGTCACGTTCGGCGTGCTGATCGTCGTCCTGCCGTTCTTCCAGGGCGGGGTGCTCGGCATGGCCGACGAGGCGGTCGCCGGCGAGACGCGGCTCGGGACGCTGGTCGCGGTCGGGAAGGCGAACTACGTCCCGCTGCTCTTAGGCTACTTCGCCCTGCTCGCGGTGAACATGGTCTTCGGGTTCATTGCGTTCATGGGCGTGCTCGTCGTGATCATCGGCGGGTTCGCCACCGGGATGGACGGCGAGGCGGGCACGGGAATGGACGGTGCCGGCGGCGCCGCCACCGGCGTCGACGCCCCGGCCTTCGGCTTCGACCCCGCGCTGCTCGTTATCGTGGGCGTCGTCGCCGTCGGGCTGATTCTGGCGTATCTCCTCGTCACCTTCTTCATCCAGTTTTACGCGCACGCCGTCGTCTTGGACGACACCGAACTCGTCGACGGGTTCCGCCGCAGCGCGGGGCTCGTCAGGTCGAACTTCCTCAGCGTGTTCGGCTACACGGTGCTGCTCGCGGTCGGCGGTCTGGTGATCGGCCTGGTGGCCGCGGCCGGATCGCTCCTCTTCGGCCCGCAACAGCCCGCCGGCTCCCCGTTCGCGGACCTCGTCTCGGTCGAACCGACCCTCGCGGTCGTCGCCGCGCTCGCGCTCGGATACATTCTCCTGACGGGGGTTTCCGGGGCGTTCTACGCGACGTACTCGGTCGCGTTCTACCGGTCGATCAGCGGGGGTCCGGCGAACTGACGCGGGCGGGGAGAAATGAGGGGGCACGGCAAACTGAGGCGACTGCGGCACCCGAGCCCGACAGCTTAAGCGATCCCGGGGCGAACCCGGCAGTCGAACACGCGATGTCGCCCTCCATCCCCGCCACCCTCCGGTCCGTCCCGCCGTTCGATCGGCTCGCCCGGCTCGACCACGAGCAGCGGCTCCGGCTCCGGATCGCGGTCGCGACCGGGCTGGTGGTCGCGCTCCCGTTCGCGTTCGCGTACACGTTCGTTATCCTGATCAACGAGATCGGACTCCCCCTCTTGGAGTGGGCGAACGAGCGCCCCTACACCGGAGAGGTCTACGTCGATCCCGTCTTCCTCGCGGTCGTCGTGTTCGGCGGGCTCGCGCTCCAGTACCGGTACGGCCCGCGGACGGTGGTGCGTTCGGTCGGCGGGCGCCGGGTCTCCGCGGACGAGTACCCGGAGCTCCACGCCGCCGTCACCCGGCTGGCGGCGCAGGCGGACGTGCCGAAGCCGGACGTGGCGGTCGCGCGGACGGACCTCCCGAACGCTTTCGCGGTGGGGCGGCGGGAGAACGGCACCGTCGTCGTCACGACCGCGCTGTTGGAGACGCTCGACGACGACGAGCGCGACGCCGTGCTGGCCCACGAGCTCGCCCACCTCAAGAACCGCGACGCGAGCCTGATGACCGTCGCGTGGGTGTTGCCGACGGTCACCTACTACCTCGCCGTGCTCGCCTTTTACGTGCTGTACGGCCTGTTCCGGTTCCTCGGCGCTGGCGGCGGGTCGGGCGGCGACCGCGACGGGCGGGCGCTCGCCGTCGGGATCGTCGTGATCACCGTGAGCGCGCTCGTCACGCTCACCGTCTCGGCGATGTTCTGGTGCGGCAGCGTCCTGATCCACCGCGTGCTCTCGCGGTACCGCGAGTACGCCGCCGACCGCGCGGCCGCCGAGATCACCGGGTCGCCGGCCGCGCTCGCGAGCGCGCTCGACGCCCTCGACGAGTCGATGCCGGAGGTCCCGGAGCGCGACCTCCGCGAGTTCGACGGCGGCGCGGAGGCGCTGTACGTCGCGCCCCTGGAGAGCCGCGCGTTCGGCGACAAGGAGCTCGTGAGCACCGACGTGTTCCCGGAGACCCACCCGCCGACCCGCGAGCGGATCGACCGGCTCCGCGAGATGGTCGGCGAGAGCGCGAGCGCGGGTGCGGGTGAGACGGCGTGACGGGAGGAACACGAGAGCGTCTCGACCTCTCGCGGCGCCGGCTCCTCTCCGCGGCCGGCGCCGGCGTCGCGGCCGCCCTCACCGGCTGCGGCTACCGCCCCGGCGGCGGCGACCTCGTGTGGGAGTCCGAACTCGACGACGGGGGGATCCTCGGGTCCGGGAGGACGTGGTTCGCGGTCACGACGGACCGGCTGTTCGCGGTCCGGAACCAGTCGGGGCGCACCTACGACTTCGAGGCCGAGACGTGGGGGACCGTAGAGAACGCGAGCGTGACCGCGGTCGACCGGGCGGGGACGCCCCGGCTCCACGCGGAGACGGAGCGGCAGGCCGTCGCTCCGCCGGCGGTCACCGATTCCTCGGTGTTCGTCCCCGTCGAGGGCGGGGGAGTCACTGCGATCGACCGCGACGCGGCCGGGGTCGACCCCGACGCGCGACGGACGACCGGCGGGACCGGCGGCGACGAGACCGGAACCGGCGCCGCCGAGGACGACGAGATCCGCTGGCAGGTCGACGGGATCGCGGCGAACGGTGGCGGTTCCGACGCGTCCGACGGATTGGACGAGTCCGACGGTTCCGACGAGTCGGACGGGACGACCGACCCGCCGGGAATCGACGGCCTCCGCGCGAGCGAGCGACTCGTGGCCGTGATCGCGGAAACGGACCTGGTGGCGCTCGACGCCGAAACGGGCGATCGGGCCTTTCGAGTCGCCGAGGCGTGGCCGGGCGGAACCGGCGGCGGAGCCGGCCGCGTCGCGGTCGACGGCGACGACGTGTGGGCCGCCGTCGCGGCGACCGGCGACGAGAGCGGTTCAGAGGAGAGCGGTTCGGAGGAGAGCTCGGGCGGCCGAGGGACGGTCCTCGCCCGATTCGGTCCGACCGGCGACCGGCGGGCCGCGCGCTCGCTCTCGGCCGAGGCGGACTGGCTCGCCGTCGCCGGCGAGACGATCACGGTCGGCGAGGCCGGCGACCGTCTCGTCAGCTACGACCGCGACCTCGACCGTCGGTTCGCGCTGCCCGAGCGGTCCCCAAGGGACCGACCGCGTGCGCCGCCCGGCGACGGGAGCCGCCTCTACTACGCGACCGGGGGGACGGTGCGGTCGGTCGACGCGAGCGGGGGCGAGCTCGCGTGGGAGCGGTCCGACCTCCCCGGCGGCCCGCTGGCGGTCGACCGGGAGGGTGCGTACGTCGCCGAGAACGGGTCCGGCTTCGGAGGGGGGAGCGAATCTCGGATCGTCGCCGTCGACGCCGACGGCGGGGACCGCTGGACCGCACCCCTCCCCGAGGGCGTCGCCGTCGACGAGCTGTTCGCGGTCGCCGGTCGGCTGATCGTCGTCGACGGCGAGGAACTGTACGGGTTCCACGCGGCGCCGGGAGAACGGTGGTCGGTGCTGGGGTAAACGGCGGTCGCAGATCGAGTGTGACCGACGGCGACGAGTCTGCGTTCCTTTAGGCGTTCAGGAGGCTGTCGCCGTCGAACTCGTCGTCGGTCTCCACGTCCATGAGATCGAGGATCGTCGGGGTCACGTCGAAGAGGTTCGACCCGTCGACGTCGAGGTCGGGATCGGTGGCGTAGAGCAGCGAGTTCTCGAACTTGTGCATCCCGTTGCGCGGCCCCTCGGTGAAGACGGACTTCTTCCCGCCGAAGCCGGACTTCAGGTCGAACCCGTCGGCGGGGATGACCACGAGGTCGGGCGCGATCTCGGTGTGGGCGCCGTCGAAGGCGTCCTCGCCGTCCACGATCCGCCTGCACACCTGCCGGCCGTCGGGGCCGGTGAGCGATTCGAGGTCGGCGCGCAGCTCGTCGCGCACCGCCTCGTACTCCTCTTCGGGGACGACGCCCTCCGGCTCGCGGCCCTCCAGGTTGAGGTAGAACCGGCCGGGAATGAGCGAGTACGCCCGGGTCTCGTCGTCGATGTCGGTCAGGGAGTCGTGGTCGTCATCGTCGTACGAGAGCCACCCCTCGTCGGCGAGGAACTGGTTGCAGTTCACCTCCCACTCCAGTTCGGTGAACCCGTGATCTGAGGCGATGATCAGGGTCGTGTCGTCGTCGAGCGAGTCGCGGATCTCGCCGATGTACTCGTCGAGCGTCCGGTAGAACTCGAGGAATTCCTCTGCGTACTCTCCGTCGTTCGCGTAGTCGCCGAACAGGAAGTGGTTCACCCGGTCGGTGCTCATGAAGACGCCGAAGAACAGGTCCCAGTCGTCCTGGTCGAGGTAGTGGGTGAACACGTCGTACCGGGCGTCGAGCGTCGCGTGCGCGTTCTCGATGAAGTCGGTCTTGTCGTCGTCGTGGCCGAGCTTCGCGTTCACGTCGATCCGGTAGTCGCGGTCCTCGAGGACCTGTTTGACGGCGTCGTCGCTTGCGGCCGCGTCGAGTCCGGGCGAGAGGAAGCCGGAAACCTGCCGCTGGATCCGGCTGGACGGCGGGAACGTGACGGGGACGTTGAGTACGGTCGCGTCGCGCCCGTCGTCGGTGACGCGGTCCCACAGCCGCGTCGCCGACACGTGTTTGCCCATCGGCACGTACGTCTCGTAGGAGCCGATCTCGCGGTCCTGGAAGCCGTACACGCCGGTTTCGCCGGGGTTCACCCCGGTCGTGAGGCTCGGCCAGCAGGCGCTCGACTCGGGCGGCACGATGCTCTCCAGCCGCCCCGCCGAGCCCGTCTCGGCGATGTCGGTCAGGTTCTCGAAGACGTCGGGGTGATCCTGCACGAGGTCGTACGGTACGCCGTCGACGCCGAGAAAGACCACGCGCTCGTCGCCGCCGCCGCGCAGCCGGTCGAACAGTCCCATGGCCGTGGAGTGACTTCGAGTCGACATATCCCTTGCGTTCTGGCGAGTCATGCCGCGATCCGCGTTCCGCGGCGAACCACACCATCGCCCCCGTTTCGCGGCGAATCGCGCCGCCGTTCTGGCGCGCTGGCAAGCTGCACCGATTCAGAAGGCCTATTCCCCTCGGCGGAGACATATCCGGCGTATGACCGAGGACTTCCCGGCGAGCGTCGACGTCGACTACGCCGACGGCGAGGGCGAGGACCCGGCGGACTACCCGTCGCTCCAGCACAAAATCGAGAAGGCGATCGAGGTCACCCGCCGCGGGTTAGAGCAGTACGACAACCCGGCCGTGATGTGGACGGGCGGGAAAGACTCCACGCTCACGCTGTACTTCATCAACCAGGTCGCCGAGGAGTTCGGCTACGAGAAGCCGACCGCCGTCTTCATCGACCACTTCCAGCACTTCGACTCGATCACCGACTTCGTCGAGCGCTGGGCCGACGAGTGGGACATCGAGCTGGTGTACGCCCGCAACGAGGATGTGGGCGCGTACGTCGACGAACACGGGCTGGAGCCGGGCGACGACATCCCGGTCTCGGCGCTGAACGAGCAGAACCAGCACCACATCCGGGACATCCTCGAGTTCGAGGAGGACACGTTCCCGTTCCTGCTCGACACCTACGTCGGGAACCACCTGCTGAAGACGGTCGCGCTCAACAACGCCCTCGAAGAGCACGACATCGACGGCGTGATCTCGGGCGTCCGCTGGGACGAACAGGAGGCGCGGGCCGACGAGACGTTCTTCTCGCCGCGTCACGACCCCGACCTGTTCCCGCCGCACGACCGCATCCAGCCCATCCTGCAGTTCGCCGAGGCCGACGTGTGGGACGCCTTCTGGAACTACGTCGTCCCCGACACGGTCGACGCGTTCCCCGACGAGGGGTACGTCCCGCAGGCCGACGACGACCTCCCCGAGGGCGTCACGCAGGAGGACGTGCCGATCTCGCCGAAGTACTTCGCCGGGTTCCGCTCGCTCGGCAGCGAAGTGAGCACGGAGAAGACGACCGAGGAGCCCGCGTGGCTCCAGAACCTCGAAGACACGACCGAGCGCGCCGGCCGCGCCCAGGACAAGGAGGACCTGATGGAGCGCCTGCGCGACCTCGGCTACATGTGATCGACGGGATCGACCGAGCCCGCTGACCGACCCCTTTTCGCGTTCCCCCGTTACGGCTCCGGCGACGGCGGCGCGTCCACGTCCACGCGGTCGTGGATGTGGCCCTCCCGCTCGCGGAGGTGTCTCGGCGCCCGGCCGTTGCTGACTGCGAGCACCTCGCCGACGATGCTGTGGGCGATCTGATACGGCGATCCGCCGCCCAAGTCGAGACCGATCGGCGTGTACAGCGAGTCGAGCGCCGACTCGTCGAACGTCGTCCCCTCCTCGTCGAACGCCGCCAGCATCTCCTCGAACCGCTCGCGCGGGCCCATCAGCCCGACGTAGGGCGCGGGCGACCGCAGCAGCGCCTCGACGGCGATCCGGTCGTCGACGAAGTTGTGCGTCATCACGACCGCGTGCGTTCGCTCGTCGACGTCGAGCGCCTCGTCGAGCGCCCCCGGCGAGGTCGTCACGGTCCGGTGGGCCTCGGGGAACCGCTCCGCGAGGTCGACGGCGCCGCGGAAGCCGACCACGGTGACCCGGAAGTCGTTCCGCTCGGCAAACTCCACGACCGGGCCGACGTCGTGGCCGGTCCCGAAGACGACCAGGTCGTCGGGGGCGGCGATCCCGTCGACGAACACCTCGAGCGTTCGGCCGTCGGCCCCCTCGACCCGAACGACGTCCGCGGCGCCGCGCTCGGCGAGGTCCGCGGCCGGACCGGCCAGCGCGTCCGCCGGCCAGTCGGCCGCGGGCGACCCGTCCGGAAGCGTCAGTCGCCCCTCGTCGGGGCGGTAGTAGGCGCGTTCGCCGAGCCCGTCCGGTCCTGTCGTCCTCACGGAGTCGGCGCTGTCGGCCGGCGACGCGGTCGAGGTCGTCCCCTACCCCGTCGTCGAGCGATGACCGACGACGGGCTCCCGACCGCGAGACCGCCGTTCGAGGCGGACGACGCCGGTCCCGGCGGCTCGCTCCCGGAGAGGGAAAGCGGGAGAGATCCCGACCGAGTGGGGGGCGTGCTCCTCGCGGCCGGCACGAGCAGCCGCTTCGGCGACGCGAACAAGCTCCTCGCGACGGTCGACGGCGAGCCGATCGTCCGCCGCGCGGCGCGGACGCTCGCGGCGGCCGGCCTGGCACGGATCGTCGCGGTCGTCGGCCACGAGGCCCCGCGAGTCCGAGCGGCGCTTTCCGACCTCCCGATCGAAACGGTCGAGAACGACGCGTACGCAGCCGGGCAGTCGGCGTCGCTGCGCGCGGGGATCGAGGCGCTGTCGGGCGGCAGTGGGGACGAGCCCGCGGTCGACGCGGCGGTCGTCGCGCTCGGGGACATGCCGTTCGTCGAGCCGGCGACCATCGAGACGCTGGTGGCGGCGTACGCCGCCGGGGCGGGCGACGCGCTCGCCGCCGCGCACGACGGGGAGCGCGGGAATCCGGTGCTGTTCGACGCCCGGTTCTTCGACCGGCTCACGGCGGTCGACGGCGACGTGGGGGGACGAGCGATCCTGCTGGGGAGCGACGCGAGCGCGCTCGTCGCCGTCGACGACCCGGGTGTCCGGCGGGACGTCGACCGGCCGCGAGACCTCCCCGACGACCGGTGATCCGGTCGCGCGGGCGGCTCCGGAGCGGGACGGCGTCAGTCTCCACGCGAGGGCGGGACGGCGTCAGTCCTCGCGGGGCGCCTTCCGCACCACGATGTTGCCGTCTTCGACGTGCCACTCGACGCGGTCGCCGGCGCCGACGTCGAGGAAGTTCCGCACCGGTTTCGGGACCGTCGTCAGGTTCTTCTCGGAGACTTTGGTGTCCGTCAGCGTACCCATCAAATCGTCGTTCGTGCGTAGCAGGGACATAGCTTTCGCTACGAGTAGCCATAGTTCGGCGGGCGGTCCGGCGGAAAGCCCGCGACGGTCGGGCGGCCGATCCGGTTCAGACCGACGAGTGCCAGCGGTGGGCGCCGCCGTCGGAGGCGTTCTCGAAGTCCAGATCGAAGCGGTCCGACTCGAGGAGCACCCGTCCCGGAACGTACGCGCCGTCGTCGGCGGCCGCGAGGAGGTCGCGGTCGCACATCGTCTCTAAAACGTCCTCGACTGTGCGTTCGCGCCCCTCGATCAGGTTCGCCTCCTCGACGACGCCCGGAACGGTGACCCGTCCCGTGAGCATCGCCAGTCGGATCGCCGACACCCAGGCGGGCTCTCGGGTCATCTCCCGACACATGATAATTGTAACACGACCGGGGGAGATATATATATGTTCGCAAGCCGCACGGCCGACGACTCGGCTGTCGTCCGCGCGATCGCGTCGCAGTGCGTCGTCCTGATCGCCGCCCGCGGTGCGCCGCCCTGATCGCCGCCCGCGGTGCGCCGCCCTGATCGCCGCCCGCGGTGCGCCGGCGCCGCTCGCTACCGTCCGCCGTTCAGATACGGCTCGCAGACGAGCTCGACGCCCTCCTCGAAGCTGATTTCGGGTTCCCAGCCGGTCGCCTCGCGGAAGTTCGAGTAGTCGGCCATGGTGTCGTGGACGTAGCCGTCGAAGGGACACTCGATGTACTCGGGGTCGACGTCGGTGCCGAGTGCGTCGTTGATCATGGAGACCATCTCGTTGAAGGAGTAGGCCTCCTGGGTGCCGACGTTGTACACGCCCGTCAGCTCGTGGTCGGCGGCGAGCTCGCAGGCGCGGGCCACGTCCGAGACGTGCATGAAGTCGCGTGTCTGGGTGCCGTCGCCGAACAGCTCCGGGGCTTCGCCCGAGGCGATCGCGTCCGCGAACTGCGCGACCGTGTTCGCGTACTCGCCTTTGTGTTCCTCGTTGCCGCCGAACCCTTGGTACACCGAGAAGAAGCGGAGCCCCGCCACGTGCATGTCGTAGTGGTTGGCGTAGTACTCGGCGTAGCGCTCGCGGGCCAGTTTCGAGGCCTCGTAGGCGGTGTGCGCCTCCACGTCCATGCTCTCGGGCGAGGGCTCGGTGCGACTCCCGTAGATCGAGGAGGTGGAGGCGTAGACGACCGTTTCACATCCTTCCTTCCGGGCGCGCTCGACGGTGTTGACGAACCCCTCGACGTTGACGCGACAGCCGCGTTGGGGGTCCGACTCGTGCATGTTCCGCGAGGAGAGCGCGGCGAGGTGGAAGACGACGTCGACGTCGACCGGGAAGTCGTCGTCGACGACGGAGGCCTCGACGAACTCCACCTCGTCGTCGAGGTTCTCGGCCGTGCCGAGGTACGTGTCGTCGACCGCGATCACGTCGTTGTCGGCTGCGAGCCGGTTCGCGAGGTTCGACCCGATGAACCCTGCACCGCCCGTCACGAGGACGCGCTGACCCTGCATGGGCGAGTGTCCCCGGAGCAGTCGGTTTAGCGCTTCGGTTCGTCCCGTGTTCGCTTCGCTCCAACTGGCCCCGCCAAGCGATCGCAGAACTCATCGAGACGCCGCCGTCTCCGGCGCGAGACGATCGACGACACCGTCGAAATCATCGTCGAAACTCAACACCCGATCGATGTCGTGGTGCTCGGCGTGTGCGACGGTCATCGCGTCGGTGAAACTGAGTTCGTGTTCGGCGTACCTCCGGTGGACTGCCACGGCGCGATCGAACAGCGACGGCGACGCGTGGAGAAGTTCGATCGCAGAGGGGTACCCCTCGCCGCGAATGCGCCGTCCGACCTCAAGGCCGGCGTCGATGTCGCCGGTTCGACGGTGTGTGAGCGTGACGACCTCGTCGTAGACGTAGTCGCTCGTCATTATGTGGCCGTACTCCGACGACGTGAGAACGGTGTTCAGCGCCTCGGAGCCCACGTCGTGGCGACTCGCGTCGGTGTCGTGATGCGCGTAGAACACGCCCGTATCGACGAACACGCTCATCCGTAGAGGATCTCGTCGATGTCTTCTTCGTCAGTTTCGGTCCCCGAAGCAATCCGCCCCTCGTTGAACCGTTCGATTTCTTCCTCACTCAGCTCTAAACTCCCGTCTCGGAACGAGTCGATGAACTCGGATCGGGAGTCGACGACCGTTTCGATCAGCTCCGACAGGAGTTCCTGTTGTGTGACTTTCTTGCCGGTCTTCAGCCGAATCTCCGCCTGAAGCTCTTCGAGCTTTGATTTGGCCTCGTCGTCCATTTTCACGGCCGTCGACATACGTACTAGTTGCTCTTACGACGTGGTTAATCTTTCTACCGACATAGGTGACGTCTCGTACTCACACTCAAACGTTGTCGATCGCGTCGGTCTCGACCTGTGCCCGATCGACGGCGGCGTCGTTTCCGAAATCCGGTGCAGCGAACCGGTATTCGATGCGCGGATAGCCGTCTCGAAGCGCGCGGACGACCGACCGGGGGACGTACTCGTCGTCAACCCCTCGAACACGCGAGTTCGAGACGCCGTGTGCCGACGGAGTCTGTCTCGTACACGAACTCACTTCCGGAATCGGTGCTCGAAGAGTTTCACGCGGTCTGATCCGAGGGCGGCGAGGACGCTACCAGGTCAGCCCCTCGTAGGTGATGCCGTCGCGACGCTCGATGATCCGTCGGCCGTCGACGACGACGGGATCGGCCATGTTGTCGAACGCATCGTCGAGCGCGGCGAACTCGTCCCAGTCCGTGACGACGACCGCGCCGTCGGCGCCGTCCAGCGCCGCCGCGGCCGAGTCGGCGTACGTCACGTCGTCGAGGTAGTCGCGCGCGTTCTCCGTCGCGACCGGGTCGTAGGCGGTCACCGTCGCGCCGCGCGCCTGGAGCGACTCGATGACGGGGATCGCCCGGGAGTTGCGCATGTCGTCCGTCCCCGGCTTGAACGCGAGCCCGAGCACGGCGATCCGAGCGCCGTCGAGGGCGACGTGGTCCGCGAGGAGATCGACCAAGCGGCCCGGCTGGCGGTCGTTGACCGCGACGGCCGCGTTGAGGACCGCCGGGTCGTAGCCCTGTTCCTCGGCGGCGGCGATGATGGCTGCGACGTCCTTCGGAAAACAACTCCCACCCCAGCCGACGCCGCTCCGGAGGAACTGCTCGCCGATACGGTCGTCTAAGCCGATCGCGTCGGCGACCTCGTACGAGTCGATCCCGAACTCCTTGCAGATATTTCCGAGGTCGTTGATCAGGCTGATCTTCGCCGCGAGGAAGGCGTTGTTGGCGTACTTGATCATCTCCGCCGTGCGGGTGTCGGTCTCGACGACCGGTGCGTCGGCGCGGGAAACGAGCGGCTCGAACACCTCGTGCATGTCGGCGAGCGCGCGCTCGTCGTCGGCGCCGAGCACGACCTTGTCCGGGTTCAGGAAGTCGCTTACGGCGGTCCCCTCGCGGAGGAACTCCGGGTTCATGCCGACGCCGAACGCCTCCCCGGCGGTCTTGCCGCTTTCGGCTTCCAGAATGGGGGTAATGGCGTCCTCGGTGGAGCCGGGAACGACCGTGCTCTTGACGACGACCGTGTGCCAGTCCGGCTTGTCGGCGAGGACCTCTCCCAGGTGACTCGCGCCAGCCTCCATGATCGACAGATCGATGCTGCCGTCGTCGTTCTGCGGGGTCGGCAGACAGAGGAACGTCACGTCGGTGTCGAGGACCGCCGCGTAGTCCGTGGTGGCTCTGAGGCGACCCGTTCCTTCGGGGCCGGCGTGGTCGGCGACGAGCTCGTCGAGCCCCTCCTCGTGGATGGGTGCGTCCCCGGCGTTGATCGTCTCGACGATTCCCTCGTCGATGTCGATGTTGACGACCTCGTGGCCCAGATCCGCGAAACACGCCGCGACGGTCGTGCCGACGTAGCCGCTCCCGATGATAGACAGGCGCATATTGATGTCTCGTTCGGGGGTGTACGACAAGAAACGTCTGATCGGGAGTACGCGTTTCGCAGCGTTTTCGTGTTGCTCGCACACCCCTCGTTTCGTCTGTTCTCGTCTCTGGGGGCCGGGGGTGGGTTCATCTCGCTGGAACCACACCCCTCATTTCGTCTGTTCTTGTGCTCTTGTGCTCTTGTGCGCTTGTGCTCTTGTGCGCTTGTGAGCTTGTGCTCTTGTGCGCTTGTGAGCTTGTGCTCTTGTGCGCTTGTGAGCTTGTGCTCTTGTGCGCTTGTGAGCTTGTGCTCTTGTGAGCTTGTGCTCTTGTGAGCTTGTGCTCTTGTGAGCTTGTGCTCTTGTGTTCGAAGATGGCTACGACTGGGTCTCGATCGATTCCCGGGTCTCGAGAACGATATCGGGGTCCAACGCGAGCTCGTACCGATAGTGGACGCCGCCTGCCCGCCCCTCATTCTGTTCGCTGCGTTCGAGAAACCCGAGCATCGTGAGGTCCGCCAAGTGGTTTTGGATGCTTTTTAGCGTCGTCAGCGGATCGTGACCCCACTTTCGTGCGACGCGCTCGTACACCGCTTGGATCTCTTTCGACCGTGCGGGAACGTCTCCGTTCGCTTCGATCCGGGCGAGCGCCTCCAAGATGAGCTGCCCGTGCATGGTCTGATCGCGCAGTTTGTCTTGGACGCGACCTCGCTGGACGCGTTCCGCAGCGGCTTCGATATGGTCGTCGGTGATCGCTGTCGCTCCCTGTTCTTCAGCGATGTCGCCGCCCTCGCGGAGGAGGTCGATCGCCTGCCGTGCGCTTCCGGTGTCTTTCGCGGCTTTCGCCGCTGCGAGCCTGATAGCGGAGTCGTCACACGCCCCGTCGACGAGCGCCTTCTCGGCTCTGGCGGTGAGTATCGACTGGAGTTCGTCCGCGTCGTACGGCGAAAAGGCCAGCTCCTTCTCCATGAGCGTGTCTTTGACTTTCGGGCTCAGGGACGACCGAAACGTGTAGTTGTTGCTGATCCCGATCACGCCGACCCGGGCCGCATCGAGATGACCGTTGGCCCGTGCGCGCGGGAGTTCGTACAGCAGCGAATCGGGATCAGAGAGGTGATCGATCTCGTCGAGGATGAACAGAAAGGTGCCGCCGAGCGTTTCCATCTCGTCGTACAGGGTTTCGAGGGCGTGCGACGTCGAGAGCCCGGTCTCCGGAAACGTCTCTCCCTCGTCGCCGCGGATACTATTTATGAGCGATCGAACCGTTCTGTAGACGCTATCGTCGTTGCAGTTCCGGAAGTGAACGTGGAGCTCTTCGGCCGCTTCCCGTCGTTGGACCTCTCGCTGGAGGGCACTCATCATGTACTCCGTGACGGCCGTCTTTCCGACACCGGTCTTGCCATAAATAAACACGTTTGCGGGGTTTCGACCGAAGAGCACGTCTTTGAGCGCCGACCGATAGGCATCGATTTCGTCGTCTCGTTCGACGATGATATCGGGTCGGTACTCCTCTGAGAGGATCGATTTGTCCTCAAAGAGCGTTTCAGTGATTTCCGTAAACAGATCCTCTGACATCCTTGTTGGTCCGAGTGACGATGGTCGATAATTTAAAAGCAGTGTTCGTCTGTTTCTTTTGTTTCTCTCGCTTTTCTTGTTTTTTCTGTTCTATCTGTTTTATCAGTTTTGTCTGTTTAGACACTGCAAACAACCGAACGTTTGATACCCGAATGAATGTGGAAGAACAGACGAAACGAGGGGTGTGAATGCTGTCCGATCGCGGCGCACCCCGCGTCCTCATCGAGAAGAACAGACGAAACGAGGGGTATGAGATCGACGGCCCTCTCTAGGCGACCCTGCGAATAACAGACGAAATGAGGGGTGTCCCGCTTCAACGGATGTCCACTTCCGAGTTGATCACGAAGCGTGGGAAGCACCACACCGCGAGACCTGCTTCGAGACGACACGCGACCTTGTCACGCGGGGCTGAGACGACCGCCGCCGACTGGTACGCCGTCAACTTGGTTCTCACGTCGTACCTTCCGATTTCGATCGCGGCTTGAACGGGATCGCATCACTCCCGTCTCTTTCAGATCGCTTTGTCTCGTCGTCAAAAACTAAACCCCGGTCAACCGTTGGTGATCCGTATGTACGGAGTCGTGCTCGCGGCCGGCCGCGGAACTCGAATGCGACCGCTGACTGACCGACGGCCGAAACCGCTGCTCCCGGTCGGTGACCGGTCGCTTCTGGAACGCGTCTTCGACGCGGCCCGCGACGTCGTCGACGCCTTCGTCGTCGTCACCGGGTATCAGGGGGAGATGATCCGCGAGAAGCTCGGTGAGTCGTACCGCGACCGGCCGATCCACTACGTCGAGCAGGCGGAGCCGAAGGGGACCGCCCACGCGATCGCGCAGGCCGAGCCGGTCGTCGACGACCGGTTCGTCGTCCTCAACGGCGACGTGCTGGTCAACCCATCGCTCCCGCGCGCCCTCGTCGACGCCGGCGGGACCGCCGTCGCGGCCACCGAGGTCGCCGACCCCAGCTCGTACGGCGTCATCTCGACGGCGGCCGACGGGACGCTCGCGGAGATCGTCGAGAAGCCCGCCGATCCGCCGACGAACCTCGCGAACGTGGGCTGTTACGCGTTCGAGCCCGACGTGTTCGAGTACATCGACCGGACGCCCGAGAGCGACCGCGGCGAGTACGAGATCACGACGACGCTGGAGCTGGTACTGGACGACCGCACCGTCTCGGTCGCGCGATACGAGGGCACGTGGCTCGACGTCGGGCGCCCGTGGGAGCTTCTGACCGCCACCGAAGCGGTTCTCGCCGACATCGAGGGCCAACACCTCGCGGGGACGGTCGAGGACGGCGTGCACCTCCACGGACCGGTGGTCGTCGAGGAGGACGCCCGCGTCCGGTCGGGCGCGTACGTCGAGGGGCCGGCGGTGATCCGCGCGGGCGCCGACGTGGGGCCGAACGCCTACATCCGGGGATCGACGGTCGTCGGTCCCGACGCCCACGTCGGCAACGCGGTCGAGGTGAAGAACTCGGTGTTGATGGCGGACGCGTCCGTCGGCCACCAGTCGTACGTCGGCGACTCGATCCTCGGGCGCGACGTCAACTTCGGCGCGGGGACGAACGTCGCCAACCTCCGCCACGACGGCGAGAACGTCCGGCTGACCGTCAAGGACGACCGCGTCGACACCGGCCGCCGGAAGCTCGGGGTCATCGTCGGCGACGGCGCGAAGACCGGGATCAACGCGTCGCTGAACGCCGGCGTCCGACTCGGCGCCGATGAGCGGGTCGGGCTGGGAGAGGTCGTGACGCGCGACCGCGTCTCGGAGTGAGTCGGGCGCGGTCCGGCGGCGAAGGCCGGCGACTCGGTCCCGCCCCGCGAATAGCGCTATCTGCTCTGGCTCGCGTACCGCCCGAAGACCTCGCCGACCCGTTCGCCGGACGCCTTGAGCCGCTCCGCGTACGCCGGCCGGTCCCACGCCTCCGGGACGTACGCCGCGGTCTGTAGCCGTCCGTCAGCGACGCCGGGCACGGCGTGCGCGAGGTTCGTCTGGCCGTCGAGCGGCGACGCGGTCCCGTCGGCGGCCGCCGGGACGTAGGACGCGGCCGCGACATCGATCCGCTCGAAGGTCTCGTCGGCGTCGAGGCCGTCGCGCCAGAAATCCCCGAGGCGGCGCCGACGACTCGGGTCGGCGACGTTGCACAGCAGCCACGGGAGCCGGAGCTCGATCGCGTTCTCGTCGGGCGCCACGTGGACGTCCGCCAGCGAGTCGTACGCCGGGGCGTCGGGGTTCCCGTTTCCGTATCGGAGCCGTCCGGTCTCGACCGACTCGAAGGGGACGCGCTCGCCGGTCGGCGGGACGGTGTACCCGCGGTTGATCACCATCCGCAGCGGGGCGAACGCGTCGGGGGCGGGGTCGCGGTACCGCGCGAGATCGAGTCCGGCCTCCGCCCCGTACGCGTACGCGAAGGCGTCGTAGCGGGGGTCGACGGTCACCCGGGACGCGTCGGGGCCGCCGAGCCGGACGACGAAGTCGGTCGCCGCGGAGTCGGCGCCGACGCCGTGCGGGAGCGTCTTCTCGTTGCCGCCGGTGAGCCCGAGCGTAACGAGGTAGTTCGTCGCCTCCCAGTCGATCCCGTCACCGAGGTCGGCGAGCTCGAGCCGGAGCGAGAGGTACGCCGCGTCGCCGGTCACGCGGAGGCCGGTCAGTTCCCGGGCACCGTCCGCCCCGTCGCCGAGACGGACCGGGTCACCCGTCGGCGACGCGGTGGCCGCGTCCGCCCATGCGTCCGGCGACCCGTCGAGCGGGACGGCGCCCTTGGGATCGAACGCGAGGAGCCCGAACCGCTGTTCCGGCGTCTGGACGTTCGACCAGTACGGGCGCCGGTTCGGGTCGGAGAAGTCGGCGAGGTTCCAAGTCCGCTTGAACCACTCGTCGTGCCAGCTGAAGACGACGCCGCCGGCCGTGCCGGCCTCGCGGACGTCCTCGTACATCGCCGCCAGGATCTCGCCCTGCTCCGCCTCGGCGTGCCGGCCCTGGTCGCGCCCGTGAACGTCTCGCTGGGCGATCCCGCGGGAGCTGGGGACGCCGAACTCCGCGACGAGCAGCGGGTGGTCGGTCGCGTCCACGAGGTCGTTCAGGTAGCCCGCGTAACTGTTCGGCTCGCCGCGGTGGTCGACGTGCTCGGCGTACGCTGGCGTCTCGTTCAGGAGGGGCGGGTAGTACGGGTAGACGTGGTAGGCCGCGAACGTCCCGGCCTCGTAGGCGTCGGTCGCGGCGATCGCGTCGGGGTCGACGCTCACCGCATCCTCCGTCCTGAAGGGCTCGTAGGGGTGATCGAGGGGATCGGTTGTCACCCAGTTCGTGAACGCGGCCGGCCGTTGGGCGTCGTACTCGGACTGCTCGTAGGCGACGCCAGCGTCGAGCCGCGCCGCGAGCCACCGCTCGAACGGGGTCGCGTCGGGCGCGGTGAGGTACTCCCCCTCGTAGCTCCCGGCGTCGTTGGCGCGGTTCGTCTCCGCGACCACCGCAGACGGCCACTCGATGCCGACAACGTAGCCCGCCACGTAGTCGCTCACGTCCGCGTCGTAGGCGCCGCTCGCATGGCCGGGCTCCGGATCGATCGTCGTCGCGCCGTGGATCGCGTCGACCACCTGCCGGAACGACCGATCGAACGCCTCGGAGAGCCCGTAGGCGTCCCCCGCCTCGCGGAGAGTCTCCTCGCCGATCCAGTTGCCGTGAACGACGTAGATTGGATCGTCGCGGCCGCGGTTGTACGCCGCGAGCGCCCGATAGAACGCGGGCGGGTGGACGGTGTACACCCGGACGACGTTGACGTTCAGGTCGCCCATCATCGCGAGCCAGCGGTCGTACTCCGCGCGGGTGATCGCCGCCTCGCCGGGGAAGCGCCCCGGCTTCGCCATCCCGAGGTTCACGCCGCGCACGCCGAGCTGAGTGAAGGGACCGCCGCCGACCGCCACCTCGAAGCCGTCGTCGCCGATCCGGAAGCGGCGTGAGACCGCGTCGGCGGCGTCGCCGCCATCGTCCGGAGACTCGCCGTCGTTACCGCGGAAGCCGCAGCCGGCGGTCCCGACCGCACCGGCCGCGCCGACCCGTCCGAGGAACCGCCGTCGTTGCACGCCCGGATCTGTCGCCGCGGCGCCATAACTGTGTTCCGCCCGGCGGGCGGTCTGATCGCCCCGACCGCTCCGGGCGCCCCGTCGGCGTCACCGCGCCGAGACGGTCGCGTTAAGTTTGACGTGAATTGTGGTAGACGGCGACGGCTTCAAGCCAGTTTTGGGCTGTCTCTAGAGCGACATTGCTGAAACTATCCGCAAACGATGATGTTCGTCGTTCTATTTCCCAAAAGACACGTTCGATGGCATTCCGATTTCCATGTTGAATGACTTGAAATCGATAGCCGTCTTCAGCGAGAACGGATCCGAGATAGTCTGCGTCATCGACGAGAAATTCCACATTATCGAGCTGAT
>NZ_NSKC01000004.1 GCF_002286985.1 Halorubrum salipaludis
ACGTTCATGAGCTACGAGAAGGTCGACGTCCCTGCGGACGGCGAGGCGATCGAGCTGGCGGACGAGGAGACGGGAGAGCTGACGGTGCCGGAGAACCCGATTATCCCGATCATTTACGGCGACGGGATCGGGTCGGACGTGGGACCGGCCGCCCAGAAGGTACTGGACGCGGCCGCCGAGGCCACGGGCCGGTCGATCGCGTGGATGCGCGTCTACGCGGGCGAGAGCGCCCGCGACAAGTACGGCGAGAACCTGCCCGAGGACACGGTGTCTGCGATCCGGACCCACCGCGTCGCGATCAAGGGCCCGCTCACCACGCCCGTGGGCGCGGGCTTCCGCTCGCTGAACGTCGCGCTGCGCAAGACGCTCGACATGTACGCGAACGTCCGGCCGACCTACCACCTCGACGGCGTGCCGTCACCCGTCAAAAACCCCGAGGCGATGGACATGGTCACGTTCCGGGAGAACACCGAGGACGTGTACGCCGGCATCGAGTGGGAGGCCGGCACCGACGAGGTCGAACAGGTCCGCGAGTTCGTCGAAGACGACATGGGCATCGACGACATCATCCACGACGGTCCCGTCGGGATCGGCGTCAAGCCCATCTCCGAGTTCGGCTCGAAACGCCTCATCCGTGAAGCGATCGACTACGCGCTCGCCAACGACCGTGACTCCGTCACCCTCGTCCACAAGGGCAACATCATGAAGTTCACCGAGGGCGCCTTCCGCGACTGGGGCTACGAGCTCGCCGACGAGGAGTACGGCGAAGACGTCCTCACCGAAGACGAGCTGTGGGAGGAACACGACGGCGAGCAGCCCGACGGCACCGTAGTCGTCAAAGACCGCATCGCCGACAACATGCTCCAGCAGGTGCTCACGCGGACGAGCGAGTACGACGTGGTGGCGACGATGAACCTCAACGGGGACTACTTCTCGGACGCGGCCGGCGCCCAGATCGGCGGACTCGGCATCGCGCCCGGGATCAACCGCGGCCACGGCCGCTGTCTCGCCGAACCCGTCCACGGCTCCGCGCCCAAGTACGCCGGCGAGGACAAGGTCAACCCCACCGCCATGATCCTCTCAGGCCGCGAAATGCTCGACTACCTCGGCTGGGACGACGCCGCCGACCTGGTGCGTGACGCCGTCGAAGAGACGATCTCCTCGGGGAAGGTCACCTACGACCTCCACCGCCAGATCGACGGCGGCGAAAAGCTCGCCACCAGCGAGTTCGCCGACGCCGTCGTCGAAAACATCGAGAACCTGTCGTAGACGGGTTCTCTGGCCTCCGGCCGCCGGCCGGAGACATCGAAACGCTCGCCTAAGCGCGGTCATCGCGACGCCGTTTTCCATTCTTTTTCGAGCGCGAGAGACATCGCCGTATATGGACAACCCCCGATCGCGGATCGGCGGCGAACACCTCCAAAGCTCCGGCTGCTCACTTATGAATAGTTGACAACAAATCGCCGGAGAGCGCCTCCAAAGCCACACCCGTCCGGGGCTGCACGGCACCTCATGCCTCCCCAGCCTCGCCGCGGCCGCTTTTAAGCGGCCGCGACTCCCTCGCGCGTGCGGTTCGCGCCGCGTTGCGGCGCTCACCGGCACGCGCCGCCGCAGATCGATTTATAGGGAATCGCCGCTCGTCTACCCCAGCCGCTCGTCGAGGATCAGCCGCGTCTTCGTCGACTTGACCTCGTCCATCTCCCTCGCCTGCGAGATGAGCTCGTTGACCGCGCGCGTGTCGACGGCGTCGACGACGAGGACGATGTCGTCCTCGCCGGAGACCTGCCAGACGAAGTCCACCTCCTCCCAGTCGACCATGCGCTCGCCGACGGCGGCGGTGTCGACGTTCATCTCCACCGAGATCTCGATCATCGCCTTCACGTTGCCGGTGCGGGTCGTGACGGTGAACCGCTCGATGATCCCCTCCTCGGTCATGCGGTCGACGCGGTTGCGGACCGTCCCCTCCGACGTGCCGACCCGGTCCGCAATCTCCGTGTAGGGGGTCCGCGCGTCCCGTCGCAGTATCGAGAGGATCCGGCGATCGAGGTCGTCCATACCAGACCCTTTCGCCCCGTCGACTTACTCGTTACGAATATCGTAACGAATCTACGAACGACGCATTTATTACCCTTTGCGCGTACGTTTCTCGTAATGTCGGACGCCTACATCGCGCTGGCCGACGGACGCGTGCTCGAAGCGCGCGCTCGTGCGCCGGGGCGCACCCGTGGCGAACTGGTGTTCACGACCGCGTACACCGGCTACGAGGAGTCGCTCACCGACCCCTCCTACGCCGAACAGATCCTCACCTTCTCGTACCCCCTGATCGGGAACTACGGCGTCCGAAGCGAACGGTTCGAGTCCGACTCGGTCCGGCCGAACGCGGCGATCGCCCGCGAGCTGACCGACGACGTCGCCGAGTGGCTCGCCGGCGAGGACGTGCCCGCCGTCGACCACGTCGACACCCGCGAGATCGTCACGACCGTCCGCGAGGAGGGCGCGATGGCCTGCGGGATCGCCGCCGGCCCGGACGCGACCCCCGAGGACGCGGTCGCGGAGATGGAGGCGTGCGAGCCGATGAGCGACCACGTCGACATCGGCGCGCAGGTGTCGGTGACCGAGCCGACCGTCCACGAGGGCGGCGGAGACGCCACCGTCGCGCTCCTCGACTGCGGCGCGAAGGGCTCGATCATCTCCTCGCTCACCGAGCGCGGCGCCGACGTCCACGTCCTCCCGTACGACGCGACCCCCGAGGACGTGGCCGACGTGGACCCCGACGTGCTGTTCGTCTCGAACGGCCCGGGCGACCCGGAGAACTTCGTCGCCGCCCAGACGGTCGTCGACGAGTTCGCGGGCGACCTCCCGCTGGCCGGCATCTGTCTCGGCCAGCAGGTGATCACGAGCGCGCTCGGCGGCTCGACCGAGAAGATGGCGTTCGGCCACCGCGGCGTCAACCAGCCCGTGAAGGACCTCCGCACCGACAAGGTCGTGATGACGACGCAGAACCACGGCTACACCGTCGACGACACCGGCCCGCTCGAGGTGACGCAGGTGAACGTCAACGACGACACCGTCGAGGGGCTCGACAGCGAGGAGCTCGACGTTATCACCCGCCAGTACCACCCCGAGGCGAACCCCGGGCCGCACGATTCGCTCGGCTTCTTCGACGAGGTGCTGGAGCTGGCGCGCTCGGCGCCGTCCGTCGCCGCCGACTGACGGCGGCTTCGGCCCCGCGCACGACCCGCCCCGCTCTCCGGGCCCTCCCGCTGACCACCAGAGTACCACCCGGCCGACGTTCGCGGCCCCGTTCGCTCATCCGTCACTCCCGCCCGTCGACTCTCTCCGCCCGCGACCGGCGACGTTTTCCGCCGTCCCCCCGCAGTGACGGCCATGACGACGGAGATCCTCCTCACCAACGACGACGGCATCGACGCCGTCGGGCTCCGGGCGCTTTCCGACGCGCTCTCGCGCGAGTACGACGTGACGGTGGTCGCGCCCGAGAGCAACCAGTCCGGCGTCGGCGGCGCGCGCTCGTGGTGGGACACGACGGTTGAGTACGCCGAGACCGACCTCGGCTACGCGGTCGAGGGGACGCCCGCGGACTGCGTCGCCGTCGCGGACGTGGCGCTCGGGCTCGACCCGGACGTCGTCGTCTCCGGCTGTAACCACGGGCCGAACATCGGCGCGCACATCCTCGGCCAGTCGGGGACGGTCGGGGCCGCGATGGAGGCGTCGTTCCTCGGCACGCCGGCGATCGCGGTGTCGCTGTACGACCGCGGCAACCTCCCCGTTCCGCCGACGCTCGACAACGACGACTTCGCGGTCGCCGGCGAGGTCGTCGCCGACCTGCTCGCCCGCGCCGAGGTCGGGGGCGACGCGAACGCCGACGGTTCTCCCCTCGCGCTCCCGTTCGGCGCCGACGTGCTGAACGTCAACGTGCCCGCGGCCGACGACGAGGCGGCCGCGGATCCGACCTACCGGTTGACCGAACCCGCGCGCGGCTTCGACGTGATCGAGTTCCGGCCGGGCGACGAGGCCCCGGAAGACGAGAACGTCCCCGACGACTGGAAGTTCAGCGAGCGGCGCGGGGAGATGGGGATGGAGCTCCGCGACCGCTTCTGGCGGGAGTTCCTCCGCGGCGACGTCGCCGACGATCCCGGCTCCGACCGGCTCGCGGCGGTCGAGGGCGAGGTGAGCATCTCCCCGCTGTCGTCGTCGCGGTCGATCGCCGGCGACCGCGCGGGCGAGGTCGTCGAGCGGGCGGCGCCCGAATCGGCGGCCTCGCGGATCGAACAGGACTGACGGAGGAAAATTTCTCGGTGCTCCCCCGACCTCAGCGCCGCCGGCCCGGCCGCCGCGAACCGCCGGTGAACTCCCTCCCCAACCGGCCGAGGTACCACACGACGACCAGTCCCAACGCGACGCCGACGCCGAGCGCGGCGAGCAGTTCGATCGGGGAGGGGTCGAACTGGAGCGAGATGAGCGGCGGCGACACCGCCACGACGAGGAGGATAACCGCCTTTATCCGCCGGTTTCCGGCGTCGCGCTCCGCCTCCGACATGGGCCCTACCACGCCGATCCCCCCGCGGTCCGCGCTCGGGCCTCGATCGCTCCCGTGTCCATGGGCCACCCACGGCTCGCCCCGATATCAACCCGGCGGAGCCGGTCGGGCGACTGCGGAGTTGAGGGCGGACGAGCGCGACCTTGCGATCGATCCGCACACCTACGTCGTCGCGTCCTGATAAGCCTCTCGACCGTTCACGCCGGTAACGGTGGGCTACCGCCGTGAACGGTCTCGACTGTTTAAGCCGATCCGGGTCCACGTCTCCGACACCCCTACCCGCGGTCCCGACGGCCCCGTTTCGCGGGAGCCGCTCCTTCGGGCGCCGTTCCGCGGCGCTTTTGAGCCGACCCCGACAAGCGGGACGCATGGACGACGAACTCCGCGAGCGCGTCGCGGCGGCCGGCGAGGCCGCCGCGCTGTTCAACGCGCTCAAACACGGCAGCGACCCGGACGTGGGCGCCATCATGGGCCCGCTGATGGGCGAGAACCCCGAGTTCCGACCGCACGGCGACGAGATCCCCGGCGTCGTCGCGCCGATCGTGAACCGGGTCGCCGGCATGGACGAGGCGGAGCGCCGGGAGCGGCTCGGCGAGCTCGCGCCCGACAAGCTCGCGGAGCTGGAGGCCGACGACGAGGCGGACGAACACGTCCTCCCCGACCTCCCGAACGCCGAGGCTGGCGAGGTCGTGATGCGCGCAGCGCCGAACCCGAACGGCCCGTGGCACGTCGGCCACGCGCGGATGCCCGCGGTCATCGGGACGTACAAGGAGCGCTACGACGGCGAGTTCATCTGCCGGTTCGACGACACCGACCCCGAGACGAAACGACCCGATCTGGACGCGTACGACGCCATCTTAGGGGACATCGAGTACCTCGGCTTCGAGCCGGACCGGGTGCTCCGCGCCTCCGACCGGCTGGAGACCTACTACGACCACGCCCGCGAGCTGATCGACGCCGGCGGCGCGTACACCTGCTCGTGTTCCGGCGAGGCGTTCTCGGCGCTGAAGAACGACGGCGAGCCGTGCCCGCACCGCGAGAAGGACGCCGAGACGGTCCGCGAGGAGTTCGACGCCATGATCGACGGCGAGTACTCGGCCGGCGAGATGGTCCTCCGCGTCCGGACCGACATCGAACACAAGAACCCCGCCCTGCGCGACTGGGTCGCCTTCCGGATGATCGACACGCCGCACCCGCGCGAGGCGGCGGCGGAGTACCGGTGCTGGCCCATGCTCGACTTCCAGTCGGGCGTCGACGACCACCTCACGGGCGTCACGCACATTATCCGCGGGATCGACCTCCAGGACTCCGCGAAGCGCCAGCGGTTCGTCTACGACTACTTCGGCTGGGAGTACCCCGAGGTGCTCCACTGGGGCCACGTGCAGGTCGACGAGTACGACGTGAAGCTCTCCACCTCGACGATCAAGGAGCTGATCGAGACCGGCGAGCTGACCGGGTGGGACGACCCGCGCGCGCCGACCATTCGGTCGATGCGCCGCCGCGGCATTCAGGGGCAGGCCCTCGTCGACTCGATGACCGAACTGGGGATGTCCACCTCGGACGTCGACCTGGCGATGTCCTCCGTCTACGCGAACAACCGCGACCTGGTCGACGACGGGGCGAACCGCTACTTCCTCGTGCGCGACCGCGACGACGCGCCCGCCGTGGAGCTGCCGATCGTCGACGGCGACGCGCCCGCGCCCGAGGCGGGCCACCCGCCGCTCCACCCCGAGCACGCCGACCGCGGTGACCGCGAGGTGCCCGCCGGCCGGGTCGCGATCGAGTCCCCGGACCTCCCGAGCGAGGGCGAGCGCGTCTGGCTCAAGGGGTACGGCTGCGTCCGGTACGAGGGCGACGAGCTGGTCTTCGTCGACGCCGACATCGACGTGGTCCGCGAGGGCGGCGTGGACGTGATCCACTGGGCGCCGGTCGAGGAGGGGCTCGACACGCTCCTCCGCACCGTCGACGGCGACGTGCGGGGGATCGCGGAGCCCGCGCTCGCCGACATCGATCCCGACACGGTCGTCCAGTTCGTGCGCGTCGGCTTCGCCCGGATCGACGCGTTCGGTCCCGCGGCGACCGACGAGCCGGACGGACCCAACGGCGAGGAGGACCTGCTGGCGTACTACGCGCACCCCTGAGTCGGGTCGTCGTCGCGCTGAATGGTCTCCGTCTTCCGGACCGCGTCGCGGAGTTTAAACCCCCGAGCACCGAATCACGGGCAAGATGGCCATCGACTCGAACTTCGAACAGAACCGGGAGCAAGTCGGCGAGGAGGACGGCGTCGCCGTCTGGGGACCCGTCGAGCCGCCCGAGAAGCAGGGGATCCGCGGCACCCACGTCGCCGTCGACTTCGACATCTGCCTCGCCGACGGCGCGTGTCTTGAGGACTGTCCGGTCGACGTCTTCGAGTGGGTGGACACGCCGGGACATCCGGAGTCCGAGCGCAAGGCGAACCCCGCCGACGAGGACCAGTGTATCGACTGCATGCTCTGCGTCGACGTCTGCCCGGTCGACGCGATCGACGTCGATCCCGGCCGCGAGAACCGGTTATAAGCGATCGAGTGGGTGGGGCGCGGGCGATTTTCGACCTCCGTGGTGAGCGATAACCGGCTGACTGCGGATCGACGGCGAACCCCGCAAAGCCCCGGCCGGCGGCAAGCCGCCGGCGACCGCGCAGGCGCGCGCCGACACCCCCTATCCTTTTGCGCGTTGCCGCGATATCCGCGGACAGATGGAGTTGGAGGCGATCCCCGGCGTCGGCGCGAAGACGGCCGCGGCGCTGCGCGAGCTCGACGACCCGGTCGCGACAGTCGAGTCCGGCGACGTGGCCGCGATCGCCCGCGCGCCCGGCGTCAACGAGGCCCGCGCGGCCCGCATCGCGCGCGGCGCGATCCGCCGGCGACACGGCGATGACGGGCGCGTGCTGGCGACCGACCGCGCCCGCGAGGTGTATCGAGAGGCGATCGACCTGCTGCGCGAGCGCACCGTCACCGACTACGCCGCCAAGCGGCTGGAGACGTTCTACCCGAGCGGCTCGGCTTCGCGGATCGAGGAGGCGCAGTCGTTCGCCGCGGCGGCGACGGAGCAAGAGCCGGATCCCGCGGTCCGGGAGGCGCTCGCCGGGGTCGAACCCCTGACTGACCCGCCGACGGTTCGGGTGCGAGACCGCTGTCTCGCGACGGCCGACGCCGAGACCCTCGCCCGTGCCGAGTCGGCGGTTCCGGAGCTGTCGGTCGAGACGGTCGAGGAGGCACGCGACGTCTCCGAGCTCGCGCGGTCGTACGCGACCGTGATCGTCTTAGACGAGGCGTTCGCCGGGCTCGACGTCGAGGGCGACGTGCACGTCCGCCCGGACGCCTTAGAGACCCCCGCAGAGACGGTTCCGGAGCGACTGCTCGCCTTCTTCGCCGCGAACCGCGAGCGGCTGGAGGCCGCCGCGGCGGTCCACGAGGCGGCGGACCTCTCGCCAGCGGCCGACCTCGACCGCCTCCGCGACGCGCTCGCGCGGCTCGACGACGACGGGACGGTCGTCGGCGACGCGGAGCTGGACCGGCTGACGGCCGCCGTCGACGACCTCGACGCCGCGGTGTCGACCGCCGAATCGGTCGCGGACGACCGGCTCAGGGAGGCGATCCGCGAGCGCGACGTGACGATCGAGGGGACCGACTTCCTCTCCTTGGTCGAGCAGGGCGCCCGCGTCGACTCCCTCCTGGACCGCGAGCTGGCCGACGAGTACGACGAGGCGATCGAGCGCGCCCGCGAGCACCTCGCGGACGCGCTCCGCTTGGAGCCCGGGGAGGCGGAGCTCGCGGACCGCGTCTTCGGCGGCGACCCCTCCTTCCCGGTCGAACACGAGGAGAGCGCGGTCTCCCGGCTCCGGACCGAGCTCTCGGCGGCGCGGGACCGGCGGGCGGCCCGGCTCAAGTCCGAACTGGCGAGCGACCTCGGCGACCTGCGGGAGCCCGTGGAGACGCTCGTGCGCGACGCCCTCGAACTCGACGTGGAGCTGGCGATCGCGCGGTTCGCGCGCGACTTCGACTGCGTCATGCCGGAGGTCGTCGGACCGGAGGGGACCGCCGCCGGCGACGCGAAGGGGTTCCGCATCGAGGGCGGGCGCTCCCCCCTCCTCGACGTCGACTTCGCGGACGTGGAGCCGATCGACTACGCGGTGTCGGGCGCGACGCTCCTCTCGGGGGTCAACTCCGGCGGGAAGACCTCCACCCTCGATCTGGTGGCGCTCGTCGTCGTGCTGGCCCAGATGGGGATGCCGGTGCCCGCCGAGTCGGCGACCGTCGAGCGCTTCGAGGAGGTCCACTACTACGCGAAATCGCAGGGGACCCTCGACGCCGGCGCGTTCGAGGCGACGCTCCGGGACTTCGGCGACCTCGTCGAGGGCGCCGACGGGCGGCTCGTCCTCGTCGACGAGCTGGAGTCGATCACGGAGCCGGGCGCCTCCGCGAAGATCATCGCCGGCATCCTAGAGGCGCTCGACGAGCAGGACGCCACCGCCGTCTTCGTCTCCCACCTGGCCCGCGAGATCCGGGACGCCGCCGACTTCGAGGTCGCCGTCGACGGGATCGAGGCGGCCGGGCTCGTCGACGGCGAGCTCCGGGTGAACCGCTCGCCGAAGAAGGGGCACCTCGCGCGGTCGACCCCGGAGCTCATCGTCGAGAAGCTCGCGGACGACCGCGGGGGCGACTTCTACGGGGACCTCCTGGAGAAGTTCTGAGGCGGTGAGTGGGTCACACCGACGACGACCGCCGTGCGACCGCGCGCGACCACCACCAGCTTCAGGTGTCGGTCCCGCGAAACGGCTCCCATGCCGGCCGTCACCCCGCTCGCAGTCCTCCTCGGCGCGGTCCAGCTCGTCGTCGGCCACCGGGTCTCGCTGTCGGTCACCGGTCTCTCCCGCGTCGCCCGCGCGCTCGTCGCCCTCGCCGTCGCGGCGCTCGGCGTTGCCGCGCTGCTCGGATTCGGGATCGTCGGCATGGTCCTGTTCGACCTGCTCGCGCTCGCCCTCGCCGCCGTCGGCGGACAACGCGAGACGAGCCCGGCCGCCGGGTGACAGAGGCCTACAGCAGCACCGCCCCGGCCAGCCCGAGGAAGACGAAGAAGCCGAGCACGTCGGTCGCGGTGGTGATGAAGATCGTCGCCGAGGTCGCCGGGTCGTACCCGAGCTTGTCGAGGACGAGCGGCGTGAGCGCGCCGAAGAAGCCGGCGATGACGAGGTTCGCGACCATCGACACGCCGATCACGGCGCCGAGCAGGATTCCGAATTCACCGTACGAGAAGGCGGTCGCGATGACCGCGACCAGGGCGCCGGTGATGAGCCCGTTGACCGCGCCGGCGATCGCCTCGTTCGCGATGACCCGCTTCCCGGTCGAAAGCGACACCTGCCCGAGCGAGATGCCGCGGACGGTGACCGCCATCGACTGCGTGCCGGCGTTCCCGCCCATCCCGGCGACGACCGGCATGTAGGCGGCGAGGATGGCGACGGCCGCGATCGTCGACTCGAACAGCCCGACGACCGCGGCGGCCATGAACGCGGTGCCGAGGTTGAGGATGAGCCACTTGTACCGCCGCCGGACCTTCTCGACCGGCCCGTCGAGGACGCTCTCCTCCTCGGCGACGCCGGTGAACTCGTAGAGCGTCTCGCCCGCCGCCTCGTCGATCAGCCGCAGCAGGTCCTCGGCGTGGATAACGCCGAGGATGTCGTTCTCCTCGTCGAGCACGGCCACGGTCCGCTCGCTGTTCTGCCGGAACACCTCCAGCACCTCCTCGTCCTCCCGGTCGTACCTGACCGACGGCGTCTCCCGGACGTGGTCGGGTATCGACTCCGACGCCGCGTCGGCGACGGAGAGCGCCGCACCGGGGAGCTCGCCGAGCAGCTCGTCGCCGTCGGTGACGAATATCGTCGGCACCTTCCCGGTCCGCTCCTCGAAGCGACGCACCCGCTCGGTCACCTCGGAGAACGACCGACCGGCGTCGACGGTGACGTAATCGAGCGTCATCACCCCGGCGGCGCTCTCGGGATCGAACGACAACAGGAAGTCGACCTTCTCGCGTCGACTGTTGTCGAGGCTGGTGAGGACCGCCTCGCGTGTCTCCTCGTCGACGTAGCCGAGCGCGTCGGTTATCTCGTCCGGGTCGAGCGGGTCGACGAACGACTCCAGCTGTTCCGGGGTCATGCCGGTCGCGACCGCCTCGCGCGCGCTCTCCGAGAGCGCGAAGAAGACGTCCCGTCGCTCGCGTCGCGGCAGCGACGCGAACTCCGCCGCCGGCTCCGGCGACATCGCGATCGCCTCCTGTACGTCGGTCGTCTGGCTGCTCATACGCGGCCGTCACGAGAGTCGCACTAAACGGTGCCGGACGGCGGCATCGCGCGTCTCGCGGTCGCCGCCGAGCGCCGGGCTCAGTCGTCGTCGGCCACAGCCGGCTTCCGACGGTCGTCGCGGGGGCCTTCGAGGTCGACGTCCGGAAGCAGGTCCCGCAGGTACCGCCCGGTGTGCGAGTCCTCCTCGCGGGCGACCGCTTCCGGCGTCCCGCTCGCGACCAGCTCGCCGCCGCCGTCGCCGCCCTCGGGACCCAGATCGATCACGCGGTCGGCGTTCTTGACGAGGTCGAGCTCGTGTTCGATGACGACCACCGTGTTGCCGGCGTCGACGAGCCGGTGGAGCACGTCGATCAGCTTGCGCTCGTCCGCCTTGTGGAGCCCCGTCGTCGGCTCGTCGAGCAGGTAGAGGGTGTCGCCGGTCGCCTTCTTGCCCAGCTCCTCGGCGAGCTTCACGCGCTGCGCCTCGCCGCCGGAGAGCGTGGTGGAGGGCTGGCCCAGCTCCATGTAGCCGAGCCCCACGTCCTTCAGCAGCTTCAGGCGGCGCTGGAGCCCCTGGTGGCTCTCGAAGAAGTCGTACGCCTCGTCGACGCTCATGTCGAGCACGTCGGAGATGGTCGCGCCCTTGTACTCCACGTCGAGCGTCTCGTCGTTGTAGCGCGCGCCGCCGCACTCCTCGCAGGGGACGTACACGTCCGAGAGGAAGTTCATCTCGATCTTCACGGTCCCCTGGCCGCCGCACTCCTCGCAGCGCCCGCCCTTCACGTTGAAGGAGAAGCGACCCTTCTCGTAGCCGCGGCGCTTCGCGAGCTTGGTCTCCGCGAACAGCTCCCGGACGTAGTCGAACACGTCGGTGTACGTGGCGGGGTTCGAGCGCGGCGTCCGCCCGATCGGCGACTGGTCGATGAGCCGCACCGTCTCGATCTCGTCCACCCCGTCGATCGCGTCGTGTGCCCCGGGGTCGACCGAGGTGTTGTCGTTCATCTCGCGGGCGAGCCCCTTGTACAGGATGTCGTTGACGAGCGTCGACTTCCCGGAGCCGGAGACGCCGGTGACGGTCGTCAGCGTGCCGAGCGGAATCGACACGTCGAGGTCCTTGAGGTTGTGCTGGCGGGCGCCGCGCACGGTCAGCTCCCCGTCCGGCTCGCGGCGCTCGTCGGGCACCGGGATCTCCTTGCGGCCCGCGAGGTAGTCGCCCGTGATCGACTCGTCGGCGTCGATCACGTCGTCGAAGTCGCCCTGCGCGACCACTTCGCCGCCGCGCTTGCCGGGGCCGGGGCCCATGTCGATGATCTCGTCGGCGCGGCGCATCGTCTCCTCGTCGTGCTCGACGACGACGAGGGTGTTGCCGAGGTCGCGGAGCCCCGCCAGGGTGTTCAGCAGGCGGTCGTTGTCGCGCTGGTGGAGCCCGATGGAGGGCTCGTCCAACACGTACAGCACGCCGACGAGCCCCGACCCGACCTGCGTCGCGAGCCGGATGCGCTGGCTCTCGCCGCCGGAGAGGGTCGACGCCTCCCGGTCGAGCGTGAGGTACTCCAAACCGACCTCCTCCATGAAGCCGAGCCGCGCGCGGATCTCCTTTAAGATCTCCTCGGCGATCGTCGTGTCGCGCTCGTTCAGTTCGGCCTCCATCCCCTCGAAGTGCTCGCGCGCCTCCGCGATCGACATCTCGTTGACCTCTGTGATCGCGGTGCCGGCGACGAGCACGTGCCGCGACTGCTCTTTCAGGCGGGTGCCCTCACACTCCGGGCACGTCGTCACGGCCATGTACTCCTCGATGTGGTCGCGGGCGCGCTCGGAGTCGGTCTCGACGTGACGGCGCTCTAAGTTCGGGATGACCCCCTCGAAGCGCTCGGTCTTCTCGCGGGTGCCGTTCTTCGTCGTCCACTCGAAGTGGACCAGGTCGTCGGTGCCGTAGAGGAACTGGCGCCGGATCGACTCGTCGAGCTCCTCGAAGGGCGTGTCCAGCGAGACCCCGAAGTGGTCCGCGACGTTGTCGAGCTGGCGGGAGTAGTAGGTGCGGTCGTAGCTCCACGGCTCGAAGACGTTCTTGAGGGGTTTCGAGGGGTCCTCGATCACGAGGCCCTCGTCGACCTCCTTCGTCGAGCCGATCCCCTCGCACTCGGGACAGGCGCCGTAGGGGCTGTTGAAGGAGAACGAGCGCGTCTCGATCGCGGAGAACTGCACGTCGGAGTTGGGGTTGCCGAGCTCCTCGGAGAACTCGACGACGAGCCGGTCGTCGCCCTCGGCGTCCGCGGCCAGCGACCCGGTCGAGCGCGCGTTCGAGGCGAAGGGAACGTCCTCGGGCGGGTCGGGGACGATCAGCTTGAGGGCGCCGTCGGCCTCCTCCAGGGCGGTCTCCACGGAGTCCGTGATCCGCGAGCGCGCGTCGGGCGAGACCGTCACGCGGTCGACGATCACGTCGATCGTGTGGTCATAGTTCTCGTCGAGCTCCGGGTCGTCCAAGGTCAGGTCGACCGGCTCGCCGTCGACCTCGACCCGGGCGTACCCGTCGGCGACAAGCTCCTCGAACAGCTCCTCGAAGGCCCCCTTCTGGTCGCGGACGACCGGCGCGGCCACCTTCGCGCGGGTCCCCTCGGGGAGGTCGAGGATCTGGTTCACCATGTCCTGTGCGGACTGCTCGCCGACCTCCTCGCCGGTGACGGGGTCGTACTGGGTGCCGATCCGGGCGTACAACAGTCGGAGGTAGTCGTGCAGTTCGGTGACGGTCCCCACGGTCGAGCGGGGGTTGTTCGCGGCGTTCTTCTGGTCGATCGAGATCGCGGGGGAGAGCCCCTCGACCGACTCCACCTGCGGTTTGTCCATCTGCCCGAGGAAGTTGCGGGCGTACGCCGACAGCGACTCGATGTAGCGGCGCTGCCCCTCGGCGTAGACGGTGTCGAACGCGAGCGACGACTTCCCCGACCCGGAGAGCCCGGTGACGACGGTGAACTCCTCGCGCGGGATCCGGACGTCGAGGTCCTTGAGGTTGTGCTCCTCGGCGCCGCGGACCTCGATGTAGTCCTTGCTCATCTTGTGCCCCCGTTGCGTGCGCGCGCGGGAATACCCGTCGGTCTCGGCGGTCTGCGGGGCTGACGGGACGGCGGTCTTCGGCGCGGTGAGAAGGGAAGTGGACCGGATCGGAGCCCGAGCGCCCGTCAGCGCCCGACGAGCTCCGAGGGCGGCGAGAGGTTCCGCCGGCCGCCGAACGTGACGAGGAACAGGACCCCGACGCCGACGCCGTACGCCGCCATCAGCGGGAGCGTCGCGAGGATCATCGTGATCACGTCCGCGGGGGTGAACACCGCCGCGAACAGCAGGATCCCGACGGTGACCTCGCGCCAGCGATTCCGGAAGACCCGGTACGGGATCCCGGCGTTGTTCAACAGGAGCATCGCGATCGGGATGTCCGCGAGGAAGCCGATCCCGACGGTGGTGTAGATGACGAGCCAGAGGAAGTCGCTCACCTGGTAGGTGATGATCATGTTCGCCAGCTTGGCGTCGGTGACGAGCCAGCCGATGATCCCGGGGGCGATGTAGGAGTACCCGATCGCGAAGCCGCCGATCAGCCCGGCGAACAGCGCTCCGGTCCAGAGGTACACCGTCCAGATCCGTCCGGCGACGAAGCCGCGCTCGCGGAGGGCGGGCCACGCGTAGTAGAGCGCGACCGGGAACACGGCGACGATCCCGAGCAGCACCGAGAACTTCACCATGAAGATCAGCGCCTCCACCGGGTGGAGTGTGATGATGTTGATCCCGCCCTCGATCTCGGCCGGGACGCGGGACTCCAAGTCGTTTCGCACCGTCGCGAGCCCGCCGAGGTAGAGCCACGTGAACGCGGCCGCCATCACGCCGCCAAAGACGGCGACCAGCCGGAACGACCGCGAGCGCAGCGAGTCGAAGATGAACTTGAGGTCTTTGTAGTAGCCGCCGATGTCGTCTTCGGCCTCGTCCTCGTCGCCGTCGGTGAGCTCGGAGAGGAACGTGGAACTGGCCCGAGAGGTCCGGTCCTGGACGGTCCCCATCAGGCCGTCGCCGCCGGCACCGCCCGCGCCGCCGCCTCCGGACCCGGTCGCGTCGGCGTCGGGGTCGGCCTCGCCGCCGTCGCCGTCACCGTCGTGTACCGCGTCGAACCGGTCGAGGATCGCCTGGGCCTTCTCGGGCTCGTCGTCGTCGATCGCGGCCTGCGCGAGCGCGAGCGACTCCTCCTCGTCCATCTCCGCGAAGGCGTCGTCGGGGGCGGCGCGCACGCCGGCCGCGTCGAGTTCGCTCACGTCGATGGCGGCGGGGTCGCCGTACTGGTACCCCGCGCTCGTCGTGTCGAGGTCGGCGTAGACGGCCCACAGCGTCGCGACCGCGACAAACGCGATCGCCCACGCCACGGCGTAGATCCCGGCCGCCGTCGCGGGGTCGGTGCCGAGCCCGGCGCCCGGTTCGAGGAAGCGCCAGTCGCTGCCGACGAGCCGGAGGAGGTCGTTGACGGCGCTGCGCCCGCCGTACTCGTAGAAGGCGTACACGATCCCGCCGCCGAGGACGGCCGCCCCGCCCACGACGTTCCAGTGGTTCCGCGCGGCGCCGAGCACGTCGATGCGGTCGGAGCTCCGCTTGGCCGTGACGACGAGCTTCGCGAGGTAGAGGCTGAAGCCGTATAAGGCGATCAGCGGGAACGCCCACATCAGCTGCGTGAACGGGTCCGGCGGCGAGAAGAGGGCGCCGAAGACGAAGATTGCGACGACCGCGTAGCGCCACTTGTCGCGGAACGTCTCGTACTGAACGATCCCGGAGTAAGAGAGCCCGGTGATCAGAAGCGGCATCTGGCCGGCGAGGCCGAAGGAGAGCGAGAGGAAGACGATGAACTCCGTCCACATCACGATCCCGTAGGTGGGCTGGAGTCCGGCCTCCAGCCCGAAGCCGGCGAGGAAGGAGAACATGATCGGGAAGAACGCGTAGATCCCGTAGGCGACGCCGACCCCGAACAGCCCGAACCCGAGGAGCGCGATCCCGGCGAGCTTCCAGCGCGGGACCGGCGACTGCGGCCACGCCCCGCGGGCGCGGAGCTCGTCGCGAGCGACGTAGATGAAGGGCGGAATCGCGAAGATCACGCCCACGATCAGCCCGATCTTCGCCTGCAGGAGGATCACCTCGAACGGGGTCGTCGCGATCACGTCGGAGGCCGCGGCGACCTCGGGGGACATGTTCGCCTGCGTGACGGCAAAGAGGAAGTCCCAGACGTACACGCGGAGCGCCCAGAACGTCGCGAGGAATCCCAGCAGGAAGACGACGAACACCTTCTGGAGGTCTTTCTGAACCGACCGGAGGAAGGCCTTCGCAGACTCGCGTCCCTCCGCGAGCGACTGCTGGGTATCCTCGTCGAGGGCACTCGCCATACGGGACCGGAAGTCCGTCGCCGTTATCAACCTTTTCGACCGCGCTCGCGTCCGCCGCCCGGGTGGACGCTCGCCGCTATCCGAAAAGGCCTATAGTCACCCGGTTGCCTAGAAGAAGTGAATGGACGATTCGGACCGGTCGCGCGACGACTCCTCGGCCCCCGAGGACGGCTCGGTCGACAGCGCCGACGCCGGCGGTGCTGAATCGCCCGAATCGGCCGAGACGGCCGATGATACCCACGACGACGGGTCCGACGGCGATGACCGCGACGCCGACGAGTCGGCGTCCGTGGAGCCCGAGGTGTCGTCCGAGGTCACGCCCGAGGTCGGCGCGGGCGAAGATAACGAGGAGGCCGCGGGCGAGACCGGCGCGGACGCAGACGCCGAGAACGACGAAACCGAGGACGGCGGCGAAGACGAAACCGAGGACGACGCCGAGAACGACACTTTCGACGCGCACGAGCCGGGGAGCGCGAAGTACCTCGACGACAGCGAGAAGCCGGACCTCTCGGGCGCTTCGTCCGACGACGATACCACTGACGCGCCGACCGTCGAGGACGGCGGCGTTGCCGAGGGGGCGACCGGCGGCGACGAGGAGTTCGCGGGGTTAGAGGCGCCCGAGACGGACGAGGAGATGCCGCTCGCGGCCCACATCGAGGAGATGATGCGGCGGCTCGCGGTCGTCTTCGTCTTCGGCGGGCTGGCGACGCTGGTCGTCGTCACCGAGTCGACGGAGCTCATCAACTACTTCTGGAGCTACCACATCCCGGCGCCGATGGAGAACCGGCCGCGGCTGTACGGGCCCCTCGAACTCCCGCTCACGCGGCTGAAGGTCGCCGGGCTCGCGGGCGTCGTCGTCGGGCTCCCGGCGTTCGTCTACCAGACCTATCGGTTCATGCGGCCGGGGCTGTACGAGAACGAGCGACGCTACTACCTCGCGGCGGTTCCGACCAGCCTCGTCCTCGGCGGGATCGGGATCGCGTTCGCGCACTTCCTCGTGTTGCCCGCGATCTTCTCGTATTTCACCACCTACACCTCCGACGCCGCGACGATCGCGTTCGGGCTTGCGGAGACGTTCAACCTGATCGTCATCATGCTCGCGTTCATGGCGATCGTCTTCCAGATCCCCCTTTTCATCATGCTCGCGATCATGATGAACCTCGTCACCCGGCAGTGGCTGGAGGCGAAGCGGCTGATCTTCTGGGGGTCGTTCCTCGGGATCGCCTTTTTGTTCAGCCCCGACCCGACCGGGATGGCGCCGATCATCGTGACGCTCACCATGATCGTCCTGTACGAAGGGACGCTGGCGGTGCTGCGCTGGACCGGGAACTAGGCGGGACGCGGCGATCCCCCGGTTCCTTCGTCGAAGCGCTCTCGTTCAGGCGACGTCTCGGCGAGCGACTCGGTCGACAGCGACCGGGGGCCGGCAACGACACTCCGTGCTGTTCTCCCGCCTCATCGTATTGACATCCAGAAAGAATATCGACAAGTGGCACCGATCGGGTGGTATGGTCTCTCGCGAGAACGAGATCGTGTTCGGCTGTGTCATCGTCGGGGCCGTCGCGGCGTTCTGGCTCGCAGACACGGGTGCGCCGGCAGGGATTCCGGCAGGCGCCTTCGCTCTCGTCGCGGCGGTCGTTCCGATGGCGATCAACAATCGGCTCGACGCGACGGCCTCCGCAGAGTGAACGCCGCCTCCGGCGTCTTCACCTTGAAACCGCTCGGTTACGGAGTCGCCTTCCGCTTCACCGATCTCGACGACCTAGACGCCGGGGACGCCGAACGCGCCGACGCCGAGTCCGAAGACGGAGTTAACGACGAAGAGCACGACGAGCGCGGCGACCCACGCGCCGCCGCCGATGATCGCCGCCTTCACCCAGCCGCCGGGGTAGCGCCAGTTGATGACGCCGACCCACACGACCAGCGCGATGAGCGGGCCGACGAGCGGGACCCACGACGTGAGCGCCCAGCCGAGCGCGCCGAGCAGCGCGGTGACCAGGGCGTGGCCGTAGTCATCGACGTCGACGACGACCCGCGCGCTGAGGTAGATGGCGAGGCCGCCCACGAGCAGCGCGACGACGAACGAGGCGATCGATCCGATGAACGGGAGTGTCACGGGAGAGAACGCCGGAGCAGCCGTATAAAACCGGGGCAGACGCCTATTCCCCGCCGAGCAGCTCGACGAGCAGCGCGTTCTGCGCGTGCATCCGGTTTTCGGCCTGGTCCCAGGCCAGCGCGCGGTCCGACTCCAACACGTCGTTCGTGATCTCCTCGCCGCGGTGCGCGGGCAGGCAGTGCATCACCTTCGCGTCGGTGCCGGCGAGCAGCTCCTGATTCACCTGGAACCCCTCGAAGGCGGCGAGCTTTTCCGCGCGCTCGTCCTCCTGTCCCATCGAGATCCACACGTCGGTGTAGACGATGTCGGCGCCGTCGACCGCGACCTCGGGGTCGGTGGTCGGCTCCACGTCCGCGCCGAACGCCGCGGCGCGGTCGAAGACGGCGGGGTTCATCCCGTACTCCGCGGGGGTGGCGACCGCGACGTCGATCCCGGCCATCGCGGCGCCGACCACGAACGACTGCCCGACGTTGTTGCCGTCGCCGACCCACGCGACCGTGGCGTCCTCGCCGACCGTCTCGCGGATCGTGAGGAGGTCGGCGAGCGTCTGGCAGGGGTGCGCCTCGTCGGTGAGCCCGTTGATCACGGGGCAGTCGGCGTGCTCGGCGAGGGTCTCGACGTCCTCGTGGTCGAACAGCCGCGCCATCACGCCGTCGACGTAGCGCCCGAGTACGCGCGCGGTGTCCCGCAGCGGCTCGCCGTGGCCGAGCTGGATGTCGTCGGGGCCGAGGAACATCGCGTGGCCGCCCAGCCGGGTCATCCCCGTCTCGAAGGAGACGCGGGTGCGCGTCGAGGGCTTCTCGAAGATCATCCCGAGCGTCGCGTCCGGGAGTCGGGGGTCGGTCTCGCCCGCCTTCATCGCGGCGGCGCGGTCGAGCAGGGCGTCCAGTTCGGCCGGCGTCACGTCGTCGATATCGAGGAAGTCGTCGGTGGCGAGTGGCATGGGTGGGTCGTGGGTGATCGGATCGGTGGTGGTGTCGGAGTGCTCGTGCGTCGTTACGCCGGTTCAAAAGGAGGCGGCGTCACGGCCGGTGCCGTGACGCCTACGGTCGGTCCCGGCAGACGTCGCTCAACACCGCCGTCGCGCGGTCCAGCTCGGAGAGGGGGAGCCGCTCGTCGGGCGCGTGGTCGAGGTCCGAGTTCCCGGGGCCGTAGGTGACCATCGGGCAGTCCCACGCGGCCGCGAACAGGTTCATGTCGCTCGTCCCGGTCTTGCGCAGCAGGCGCACGTCGCCGCCGGCGCCGCGGATCGCGACGCGGAACGCCCGCGCCAGCTCCGTCCGCGGGCTCTCCATCACCGGCGGGATCGGCTCCTTCCAGTGGACCGAGCCGGTCGACAGCTCCGTCTCCGCCAGCTCGTGGATCTCGTCGACCGTCCGGTTCGGGGGGACGCGCAGCTGCACGTCCATCGTCGCCTCGACCGCGAGCCCGTCGTCGGTGAGCCCGCCGTCGACCGAGACGGGCTTCGTCGTCACCTGCTCGAAGACGGGCGTGTCCGCGTCGGCGGGCTCGAACGTCTCCTCGACGCCGTGCCACCAGTCGATCGCGTGCTGGATCGCGTTCGGCTCGGGCCGCGAGGTGTGGCCGGACTCGCTCGTGTTCACGTACGTCCCCGCGAGGAACCCGCGGTAGCCGAGGGTGACGCCGTCCCAGCCGGAGGGCTCGCCGTTCACCACGGCCTCGGGCGCGTCGCGGTCTTCGACGAGGTGGCGGGCCCCCCGCGAGTTCGTCTCCTCGCCGGCGACGCCGACGAACGAGACGCCCGTCTTCACCGCCGCGACCGCCATCGCGACGAGGGGACCCGTGGCGTCCACGGTCCCGCGCCCCCAGAGCACGGGCTCGCCCGGTTCGCCGACCTCGTCGTCCTCGGCGGCCGGCTTCACCTCGACCGGGATGTCGCCCGGGACGGTGTCGACGTGCGAGGTCAACAGGACGGCGTCGCTGGCGGGCGCGCGGACGTTGCCGACCTCGTCGATCCACGCCTCCCGCCCGTTCGCCTCGAAGAAGTCGACGAGGCGCTTCGCCGCCTGCTCCTCCTCGCCCGAGGGCGAGGGGATGGAGACCATGTCGTACAGCAGCTTCCGGGCCGGCGTGTCGCAGGCCTCGGGGTAGCCGCCGCCCGCGACCACGTCGGTCCCGGCCGACGAGGAGTCGGCGGCGGTGGACTCGGTCGCCGCGTCCTCCGATTCCCGCTCCTTCCCGGTCGACATCACCCGATCACCTCCGCGAGCGCATCGACCACGGCGTCGGCGTGCTCGCGCTCGATCGTCAGCGGCGGGAGCAGGCGCAACACGGTCCGGCCAGCCGGCAGCGCGAGCACCTGGTGTTCGATC
Organism: Halorubrum salipaludis; assembly: GCF_002286985.1. Taxonomy (GTDB): domain Archaea; phylum Halobacteriota; class Halobacteria; order Halobacteriales; family Haloferacaceae; genus Halorubrum; species Halorubrum salipaludis. Next base: position 20,729 of record NZ_NSKC01000004.1, read on the forward strand.
GCCAGGTCGCGGAGCAGGCGGTTCGAACCACGCTTCACCTCGATGCCGATCATCAGGCCGTCGCCGCGCACCTCGCGGACGTCGTCGCCGAGGCGTTCCTCGATCTGTCCGCGGAGGTACGCGCCCGTCTCGGCGGCGTGTGCCGGGAGGTTCTCGCGCTCGATCACGTCGAGGGTGGCCCCGGCGGCCGCGGAGACGACGGGCCCGCCGGAGAACGTCGAGCCGTGGTTGCCGGCGTCGTCGGCGATCCAGTCGCGACACAGCGTCGCGCCGATCGGGAGCCCGCTCGCGAGCCCCTTCGCGGTCGTGAGCACGTCGGGCACCACGCCGTGGCGCTCGGCCGCCCAGAGCGTTCCGGTGCGGCCGAGCCCGGTCTGTATCTCGTCTAAGACCATCGCGGCCCCCGCCTCCTCGGTCGCCTCGCGGACCGCTTCGAGGTACGCGGTGGCGGCGGGGTTGATCCCGCCCTCGCCCTGCAGGGGCTCTAAGATTACCGCGGCGGTCTCGTCGTCGACCGCCTCGCGCATCGCCTCGGCGTCGCCGTAGTCGACGAACTCGACGCCGCCGGCGAGCGGCTCGAACCCCTGCTTGTACTTCTGCTTCCAAGTGGCGGCGAGCGCGCCCATCGTCCGGCCGTGGAACCCCTGCGTCGTCGCGACGATCTTCTCGCGACCGGTCGCGTGGCGCGCGAACTTCAGGGCGGCCTCGTTGGCCTCCGTGCCGGAGTTACAGAGCCAGACGTTGTCCACGTCGCCCGGGCCGGCCGCGGAGAGCTGCTCGTACAGCCCCGTCCGCGCCGCGTTCGGGTAGGACGCCTGCACGTACATGAGCTCCTCCAGCTGGCTCGTCGCGGCGTCGACGACCTCGGGGTGACAGTGGCCGACCGGCGTGCAGGCGTAGCTCGCGCCGAAGTCGAGGTACTCGGTCCCGTTCGTGTCGGTGAGGTGGACGCCGTCGCCGGAGGCGATCTCGATCGGCTTCTCGGAGAAGACGAAGCCACTCATGCGGTCTCGCCCTCCGTTTCGGCCTGTTCCGCATCGTCACCGTCCGCGTCGCCGAGCACCGACCGCTCGATCGCCGTCCCCGCGCCGCCGAGCGCGGCGACGATCGGGTCGCGGACGTTGGCGTCCGCCACGATCACGCGCCCGGATCCGCCCGAGAGCGCCTCCTTCGCGGCCATCACCTTCTTGCCCATGAACCCCTCGGCGGCGTCCTCGACCGCGTCGAGCTCGTCGGGCGTCGCCGCCGACTCGATCAGCGTGTCGGGGTCGTCCGGGTCCGCGTACACGCCGGCCACGTCGGTCAGGAGGACGAGGTCGGCACCGAGCGCACCGGCGACCGCGGCGGCCGCACGGTCAGCGTCGGTGTTGACGGGCGTGACGCCGCCGTCGCCCTCTCTGCCTTCCATGGGGGGCGAGACGACGGGGGTGTAGCCGTCGGCGAGGAGGCCGGAGAGGAGGTCGGCGTTGACCGACTCGATCCGCCCCGAGTGCTCGCCGCGGCGGATCTTCTTCTTGCCGCCCTCGATCACCCGGACCGCGGACTTGCGGGGCCCCGAGAGGAGCCCGCCGTCGACGCCGGAGAGGCCGACCGCGTCGACGCCGGCCTCGCGGAACAGCGCCGTCAACTCGGTGTTGAGCTTGCCGGCCATCGCCATCGTGAACGCCTCCATCGTCTCCGCGTCGGTGAACCGACCCGTGACGCCGGAGGCGGACTCGACGTACTCGGGCTCCATGCCGAGCCGCTCGATGGTCTCGTCGACGACGGTGGAGCCGCCGTGGACGACGACGACCCGCCGCCCGTTGGCGGCGAGGTGGGCCACGTCGCCGACCGCGCCGGCCGGGTCGACCGCCTTCGCGCCGCCGATCTTGACGACGATGGGCGGCTCGTCCGCGGGGTCCGTCGCGGCGTCCGCCGCGGCCGCCGCGGCGCCGTCGCCGCCGGTGTCGAACCCCGTCACGGCGATCCCACGGGGTGGAGCCCCTGGAACTCCAGACCGGCGTCTTCGGGCAGTCCGAGCGCGACGTTCGCCGCGTGGACCGCCTGTCCGGCCGATCCCTTCATCATGTTGTCTATCGCCGAGAAGACGACGATGCGCCGGTTGCCGGGGTCGAGCTCGAAGCCGACCTCGCCGTGGTTGGTGCCGGCGACCGCCTTCGGCTCGGGGTAGCGGTAGACGCCGCCCCCGCCGGAGACGATCCGCATGAACGGCTCGTCGGCGTAGGCGCCGCGGTACGCCTGCCACAGGTCCGCCTTCGAGACGGGCTCGTCGGGGAAGACGTGACAGGTCGCGCTCGCGCCGCGCACCATCTCGACCGCGTGGACGGTGAAGGACACGTCGAGGCCGAGGTACGCGCCGATCTCCGCCTCGTGGCGGTGGCTCGTGGGCGCGTAGGGGCGCACGACGCCCGACCGCTCCGGGTGCGAGGAGGCCGCGCCGCCGCCGGCGCCGCCCTCCGAGGAGCCCACCTTCACGTCGACGACGACCTCGCCGGCGTCGGGGCCGAGCGCGCCCGCGTCGACGAGGGGCTTCAGCCCGAGTATCGTCGCGGTCGCGTTGCAGCCGCCGCCGGCGATCAGGTCGGCGCCGGGCAGGTTCTCGCGGTTGAGTTCGGGGAGCGCGTACTCCGCGCGCTCTAAGTACTCGGGCGACTCGTGGCCGTCGTACCACTCGTCGTACAGCGCCGCCTCGGGCAGGCGGAAGTCGGCCGAGAGGTCGACGACCGTGTCGGCCGCCTCGAAGTACTCGTCGATCCGCCCCATCGAGACGCCGTGGGGGGTCGCCGAGAACAGCACGTCGACGGATTCCAAGTCGTCGGGGTCCGAGAAGCGCAAGTCGAGCCCGCGCAGGTTCGGGTGCGACCGACCGACGGTCATGTTGTCGGCCGACCGCGACGTGGCCTGCACGACCTCGAAGTCGGGATGCCCCGAGAGGATCCGCAGCAGCTCGCCGCCGGTGAAGCCGGTGCCGCCAACGACGCTGGCGGTGTACGTCTCGCCGGCGTTCACGTCAGCCGCCGAGTCGGTCGCGTCGTCTGCGCTCATGCCGTCGCCTCCGTGGCGTCGTCAGCAGCCGCCGCGGCCGCCTTCGCCTCCAGCCAGTCGACGACCTTCGCGGGCACGTCGACGTCGGTGGCTGAGTCGAGCGCCTTGAACTCGACCGTGTGGTTCACCTCGTGGACGGTGTACTCGCCGGACCCGGTGCCGCCGACCTCCATCAGGTCGACGCCGAGCATGCCGCCGCCGACCGCCTCGGAGGCGCGCTCGACGAGGTCGAGCGCGCGGTCGTCGAGGTCGAACGACTCCGTCTCGCCGCCCTTCGCGGCGTTCGTGAGCCAGTGGTTCGAAGAGCGGGTCATCGCGGCGACCGGCTCGCCGTCGACCGCCAGCACGCGGATGTCGCGGCCGGGCTTGTCGACGAACTCCTGGACGTAGAACACCTTGTGCTCGTAGTGGCCCAGCGTCTCCTTGTGCTCTAAGATCGCCTCCGCGGCGTTGCGCGTGTCGATCTTCGCCATCAGCCGGCCCCACGAGCCGACGACGGGCTTGAGCACGCAGGGGTAGCCGAACTCCTCGATGGCCTCCATCGCGGTCTCCTTCGTGAACGCGACCTCCGTCGCCGGGGTGGGGATGTCGGCCTCCGCGAGCGCGAGCGAGTTCTTCGCCTTGTCGGCGCAGACGTCGCCCGTCTCGGGGGCGTTGATCACGGGGACGCCGTAGCTGTCGAGGAACTTGGTCGCGTACAGCGACCGGCTCGTCGACAGACAGCGGTCGACGACTAAATCGAGGTCGTCGACGTCGGCCGTGGTCGACTCCAGTCCGAACCGCTCCTTGCGGACGTCGATCTTCGTGACCTCGTGGCCACGGTCGCGGAGCTCGCCGAGCAGCAGCTTCTCGTCTTTCCGGATCCGCGAGTAGAGGATCCCTATTTGCATGTCGACCACTCGCGTGTCGCGGTCGTGGCGGTCGTCGCCATCTACTCGCCCCAGTCCTCCTCGAGTTCGGGAGCCTCTTCGAGCACGACGGGGTCCAGCGAGATGACCTCCAGCTCGGTCCCGGTGACCGGGCTGTCGATGATCTCGCCGACCTCGACGTCGGCCGGAAGCTCGATCTCTTCGCCCGTGATCGGGTCCTCTGCCAGCACCGGGTCAGTGTCGCTCGTCATCGTACCTCCTACTCGACCGTGAACCCGCATAAACCCTTCGAACTTGTAATCTAGTTTACAATAAATAGACTACCCGCTAACGGAGCAAAATCGGCCGTACAATCGCCGTGTGAAATCCGATGTCAGATTTCAGTAGTTAGTGTGTCCCCTCGCGGGGACGGCGGCGTCGTCGGCGGTCGCGGATCGACCGTCGACGGCGCCGGCCGCGGTCGCGGTCGTCGCGGCCGGCGAAGCCGCCGATCCGCGGCGGTCGTCGGGTCGCGGACGCGCACCGGCGACTCACGCATATGAGTCCACCTCCGCGTCCAGCAGCGCCGCCGCCGCCGCGAGCGACTCCCGCTCGTCGGCAAGCGCCGCGTGGTCGGCCTCGATCCCCGCCTCGGCGGTCGCGAGCTCGTCGGCGACCGCCTCGGGGGCGGGCCCGCCGGCGGAGTCGCGGCTCGCGACGCTGGCTGCGGGGTCGAGCGCAGACTCCACGTCCTCGCGGCTCACGTGCGCCGAGAGGGGCTCGCCCGTCACCTTTCGAGTGGCCTCGTCAACTTTTGCGGCCGCGGCCGCCGGCGAGTCGGCGTCGGAGACGGTCTCGGCGGCGGTCGCGACGATCTCGTGGGCGGTGCGGAAGGGCATTCCGCCCATCGCGAGCAGGTCGGCGACGCCCGTCGCCGTCGAGAATTCCTCGCCCGCGGCGTCCGCGAGCGCGGCCTCGTTCCAGTCGGCGGTCGCGACCGCGCCCGCGGCGACCGCGGTCGCCTCGCGCACGTCGTCGGCGATCTCGAACACGCCCGCGTGGGCGCGCTGGAGGTCACGGTTGTAGGCGCGGGGGAGCCCCTTCAGCAGGCTCAGGGTGCCGGTCGCCTCGCCGATCGCGTCGCCGGCGACGCCGCGGGTCAGCTCCAGCGTGTCGGGGTTCTTCTTCTGGGGCATGATCGAGGAGGTCGAGGAGTAGGCGTCCGACAGCTCCACGAACCCCTTGTTCGAGAAGAGGATAAGATCCTCCGCGAGCCCCGACAGCGTCGTCGCGAGCGTCGCGCACGCGGTCGACCCCTCCGCGAGGAAGTCGCGCGCGGACGCCGCGTCCGTCGAGTTCCGGACCGTCCCGTCGAACCCGAGCAGCTCCGCGGTGCGGTCGCGGTCGATATCGAAGGGCGTCCCCGCGAACGCCGCGGCGCCCAGCGGCGACCGATTGACCCGGTCGTACGCGTCGAGCAGGCGCTCGGTGTCGCGGGCGACCCCGCCCTCGTAGGAGAGCAGGTAGTGCGCGACCGTCGTCGGCTGGGCCGGCTGGAGGTGCGTGTAGCCGGGCATCGCGGTCTCGGTGTGCTCGCTCGCGACCTCGACGAGCGCCTCGCGGAGCGTTAGCGTGGCCTCGGCGGCCGCGAGCAGGTCCTCGCGCAGGCGGTACCGGATGCAGGTCGCCACCTCGTCGTTGCGCGAGCGGGCGGTGTGCATCCGGCCGCCGTCCGGGCCGATCCGATCGATGACCGCCGTCTCGATCGCCTCGTGAACGTCCTCGCCGTCTGGCAGGTCGCCGTGGCCGGCCGCCTCCACGTCGTCGAGGGCGGCGAGGATCTCGCCGGCGACCGCGCTGTCGACGATCCCCTGCTCGGCGAGCATCACCGTGTGCGCGCGGTCGACCGCGAGGTCGGCCTCGAAGATCGCCGCGTCGGCGGCGAGGCTCGACAGGAACCCGCGGGCGGGGCCGCCGCTGAAGCGGTCGCGGCGGACGGCCGTGCCGGGGTCGTCGTCGGTCATTTATTCGGACTCGTCGTCGATTCCGCTCCCGTCCGTCGCGAGCTCAGGCTTCGAGACGTTCGCCTTCACGTCGTTGGCGAGACGCTCCTGGAGCCCGTGGTACTTCGCGACGCCCGTGGCGTCCTCCTGGGCGATGCCGGCCACGTCCTCGGTGTTGAACGAGGCCATCTCCTCGGAGTAGACGGCGTACTCGGAGTCGCGGGCGACGACGCGGCAGTTGCCGCCGGAGACCTTCACCGTCGCGGTGCCGGTCACCACGTCCTGCGTCTCGTCGACGAACGCGTTCAGCGCGTCGACGACCGGCGCGAACACGAGCCCCTGGTACGCCTTCTCAGACCACTCCTGCTCGATCCCCTTCTTGAAGGAGCGCTCGTTCTTCGTCAGGACGAGGTCCTCGAGCGCCTGGTGGGCCGTCAGCAGGACGGTCGCGGCCGGGTGCTCGTAGTTCTCGCGCACCTTCAGCCCGAGCATGCGGTCCTCCATCACGTCGGTGCGGCCGATCCCGTAGCCCCCGGCGTACTCGTTGAGGTGCTGGATGAGCGAGACGGGGTCCATCTCCTCGCCGTCGACGGCGACCGGGACGCCCTCCTCGAAGGCGACCTCGATGGTCGTCTCGCCTTCCGGCTCCGCGGTCCACTCGTAGATGTCCTCCGGCGGCTCGTAGTTCGGGTCCTCCAGCTTCCCGCCCTCGACCGCGCGCGACCAGATGTTCTCGTCGATGGACCAGACGCCGCCGTCGCCGGCCTCGACGGGCAGGTCCTTCTCGGCCGCGTAGTCGATCTCCCACTCGCGGGTGAGCCCGAGCTCGCGCACGGGGGCGATCACTTCCAGATCGGAGCCGCGCCAGACGGCCTCGAACCGGAGCTGGTCGTTCCCCTTCCCGGTGCAGCCGTGCGCGATGGCGTCACAGCCCTGCTCCTCGGCGACGCCGAGGATCGCCTCGGCGATGACGGGGCGCGCGAGGGCGGTGCCGAGCGGGTAGCCCTGATACGTCGCGTTCGCCTTCACCGCGTCGTAACAGAGGTCCGCGAACTCCTCTTTGGCGTCGACGACGTGGATGTCGAGCCCGAGCGCCTCCGCGGTCTCCTCCGCCTCGTCGAACTCCTCGGTCGGCTGCCCGACGTCGACGTTGACGCCGATGACCTCGTCGTAGCCGTACTCCTCTTTCAACAGCGGCACGCAGACTGTCGTGTCGAGTCCCCCACTGAACGCGAGTGCAACGGTTGCCATTACCGGAGTAGAATGGACTCTAACCCTTAAATTCACCGGTTTAGATCCTGTAAGTAAGTGGCGGCGGCGACGCTATTCGACGACGTAGCTGTCACTCTCCGGAACGGTACGGCGCGAACGCGACGAGGGAGGAAATTACTGGCCCGAAGGGGCCGGTCGTCGCGCCGCGCCGGAAGCCGGTCGCGGCGGTCGGACGCCTCGTCGCGGTCGCGGGGCTCGTCGGCCTCGGATGAGGGCGGCGTCGAGACGAGCCTCCGCGGTCATCACGTGTACCTACCCAAGTTTCCGTATAAAAAGATTCCGCACCTGACGGGCGATCGCAACGTTTGCCGCCCGAAAACGTCGGTCACGGCGCTTTCCGACTTTCCTACACGCCGCCGGCGCTTACAGCGCCTCCCGGTACGCCGCCAGCGTCTCCTCGACATCCTCCTCCGTGTGCGCATAGGAGGTGAACTGACACTCGAACTGGTTGGCCGTGAGGAACACGCCCCGGTCTTTCATCTCCTGCCAGAACACGCGCTCCCACCGGTCGGTGGCGGCGCGAGCCACGTCGGCGCCGGTTTTCGGACAGCTGTCGTAGCGGTCGCAGTCGGGATCCTGCCGACAGCCGTCCGTACAGCAGGCGTCCGGGTCGTCCGGCGCCTCGCGGGTGAAGATCGTCTTGAACATCGAGTCGGTACCGACGACGGTGTACTCGGGCGCGCGCTCGGCGCAGATCTCGGCGATCCCCTCGCGGAGCTTCCGCCCGAGGCGGTTGACGTGCTCGTACACGCCGTTCTCGGCGGCGTACTCCAGCGTCGCCTTCCCCGCGGCCATCGTCACCGGGTGCCCGGAGAAGGTTCCGGACTGGAACACGTCGCCCGCGGGCGTGAACTCCTCGATTATCTCGGCTTTCCCGCCGATGGCGCCGACCGGGAAGCCGCCCCCGATGATCTTCCCGAACGTGGTCACGTCCGGGGTGACGCCGAACTTCGACTGCGCGCAGCCGAGCCCCCCCACGCGGAACCCGGTGATCACCTCGTCGAAGACCAAAAGCGAGCCGTGGTCGTCACAGAGGTCGCGCAGGATCTCGTGGTAGCCGTCGATCGGAGTGACGATGCCCATGTTAGCTAAGATCGGCTCGACGAGGACCGCCGCGATGTCGTCGCCGTGTTCGGCGAACACCTCCTTGGCCGCCTGCGGGTCGTTGAAGGGGATCGGGAGGGTGTGCTCGGCGAACTCCTCGGGGATCCCCTTCGTCGACGGGTGGGGGTCGTCGGCCGATCCCTCGACGAGCGTCGACTCCTGCGCGCCGTGGTAGCCGCCCTGCATGACGACGATCTTGTCGCGGCCGGTGTGCCCGCGCGCGAGCCGAACCGCCGAGACGGTCGCCTCCGTCCCGGAGTTGACGAACCGGATCGACTCGACGCTCGGGACGTGTCGCGCCACGAACTCCGCGTGTTCGACCTCGATCTCGGTGGGCGCGCCGTACATCGGCCCCGCGGCGACGTGTGACTGGATCGCCGCCTCGACCGGCTCCGGGAGGTCGTGGCCGTACAGGAGGGGGCCGTACCCCATCACCCAGTCGACGTACCGGTTCCCGTCGGCGTCGATCACGTGCCCGCCGTCGCCGCGCTCGATAAAGAACGGGTGCGGCATCGTCGCCCGGACCGAGGAGTTGACGCCGCCCGGCATGACCGACAGCGCGCGGTCGTACAGTCCGCGCGAGCGCTCGTGGTTCATGGCCGGCGGTAGGGTTTGAGGGGTGAAAGTAGTTGCCGAGTCGGCGCCGCCGCTCGGCCGTCGGCGTCCCGGAAAAGCGATCGGTCAGTCGGTCGATTCCTCGCCGGTTCGGTGTCGGTCCGGTGGCCGGCTTACACCGCCTCCGGACCGGTCTCGCCCGTGCGGACCTGCAGCGCGTCCTCGACGGGCATGATGAACACCTTGCCGTCGCCGGGCTCGCCGGTCTTCGCGGCGTCGGCGATCGCGTCCGCGACCTCGTCGGCCGGGATGTCGGCGACGACCACGTCGATCTTCACCTTCTGGTGGAGGTCGACCGTGAACTCCTCGCCGCGCCACTGCCCGGTCTTCGCGGGCTGGCTGCCGCGGCCGGAGACGTTCGTCACCGTCAGCGAGGGCGCGTTGACCTCCGCGAGCGCCTGCTTGATCGCGCCGAGCTTGTCGGGGCGGACGACCGCGGTGACCATCTTGATCTCCGTGCCCGCCTCCTCGCCGCCGTCGGCGCGCGGGGTACCGTCGGGGCTCTCGGTCGTGTCGACGACCGAGGGGCCGCCGTCGGTCGCCACGTTGGCCTTGCCGAACTCGGGGTACGTCTCGACGCCGTGTTCGCTGACGTCGAGGCCGTCGCGCTCGTGTTCGGGGGTGACGCGGGCCTGGCCGGCCGCCTTGAAGGCGCCGAAGACGAGCGCGGTCGCGACCACGGTCCAGGCGCTGATGACGACCACGCCGATCACCTGCGAGACGAGCAGGTCGGCCGAGAACCCGTTGATGTGCACGAACGGCAGCGCGAGCACGCCGAGGACGCCCGCGGAGCCGTGGACCGGGAACACCGCGCAGACGTCGTCGATCTTCAGCGTGTCCGAGACGAACTCGAAGACCAGCGGGAGCTGGAGCCCGCAGAGGAGCCCGACCGCGATGGCGCCCCACCAGGTGACGAGGTTCGCGATACCGGTGACGCCGACGAGCCCCGCTAGCAGTCCGTTCGCGACGTACAGCGTGTCGACCTTCTTCGAGAGCGCCACGGAGGCGAGCGCGGCGCCGACGCCGCCGGCGGCCATGCCGAGCGTCGTGCCCAGCGAGACGCGGCCGACGGAGGCGTAGCCGTCCAAGACGAGTTCGCCGCCGTCGACCGCGAACACCGTCGCGGTCGTGCCGACGTTGAAGCCGTACCAGCCGAACGCGAGGATGAGCGTGCCGAGCACCGCGAACGTCATCGAGTGACCGGGGATGACGTTCGTGGTGCCGTCCTCGGCGTAGCGGTCCATCCGCGGACCGAGCACGTACGCCGCCGTGAGGCCGGCGATACCGCCCATGCCGTGGACGATCATGCCGCCCGCGAAGTCGGTGAAACCGAGGCCGCTCCCGCCGAGGAAGCCGCCGCCCCACGTGATCCCCGCGACGACGGGGTAGATGACCGCGGAGATGGCGATGGTGTACGCCACGTACGCGCGGAGCTTCGCGCGACCGGCGACCGCGCCGGAGACGATCGTCGCCGCCGTCATCGCGAAGACGGCGCCGAACAGCCAGCTGTTGACCCAGCCGCCGTCACCGAGGGCGGTCGCCGCCGAGAAGCCGCCGCCGGCGGCGAGCCCCTCGACGCCGAAGCCGACCAGGAAGTAGAGGAGCACGCCGACGCTCCACGTGAGCAGGTTCTTCGTCAGCTGGTTCGCCACGTTCTTCGCACGCACCTGCCCCGCCTCGAGCATCGCGAAGCCGGCGTGCATGAAGAAGATGAGGAAACAGACCACGGCGACCCACATCAGGTTCACGCCCTCGGCGAGCACGCTCGGATCGATGCTCGCCAGTACGCCGGCCGTCACGCGTCAACCACCTCGGGTGAACGTTCGTCCGTCATACAGCGCGTTTCGTTCGTGTTCATGTGCTGAATCACGTTTCGACAGGGGGTAATGGGAATATATAAACGTTTGACTTGAGTTTCACAATAAATTTGGTTGATGATACGAGAAACGTACAATATTAGACCAACTTGGTGTTGTATAAGGACATATAGTCGGGAGATATCTGGCAATCATTGCGTTCAAATCGGACGCTTGTTTTGTCGTTTAATTTTCATTTAGTGCCGCAGGCCGCGATTTCGGGGCGCAAAACGCCGTGCGCGGTGTAGAGTGGAAATACTTGCCGGCCCGCCGATCGGGTCGAATCGACCGATCTGCCCTCTCCGTCCGGATATCGGGCGACTCAGCGGCTGATCAGAGAAAATGACGTTTGTCAACCCGATCCCGAGTCCGCCGTCCCGTCCGGGGATTCCGGACGGACGATATCGACCGATCTCCGCGAATTTTTCGCATTTCCCGCCGAATTCGGCCGATCGATCCGCGAGCGGTGTCCCGTTACTCCGGCTTCAGGCCTTCGCCCTGCACGCGCATCACGGCCTCGCCGTCGGCGAGGTTCGGGGCGTCGACGAGCCGGACGATCCGCTTGTCCCCCTTCGACTTGCGGAGGTAGATCCGGAACGTGGACGCGTGTCCGAGGATGTTGCCGCCGATCGCCTGCGTCGGGTCGCCGAAGTAGGAGTCGGGGTTAGAGGCGACCTGGTTCGTGACGAGGATGGCGGTGTTGAACAGGTCGCCGATCCGCATCAGGTCGTGGAGGTGTTTGTTCAGCTTCTGCTGTCGCTCGGCCAGCTCGCCCCGGCCGACGTACTCCGCGCGGAAGTGGGCCGTCAGCGAGTCGACGCAGACGATCCGGATCGGCCACTCGCTCTCTTCGTGTTCGCCGGCGAGCTCCTTGGCCTTCTCGGCCAGCAGGATCTGGTGGTTGGAATTGAACGCCTTCGCGACGTGGATCTGGTCGAGGAAGGCCTCGACCAGCGCCTCCATCGCCTCCTCGTCGTCCGGGGTGCCCTCGATCTCGCGGCGTTCCATCTCCTCGGCGAGGATCTCGTCGTCGAGGCCGCGGACCATGTCGTCGATCCGCTCCGGACGGAACGTGTCCTCGGTGTCGACGAAGATGCAGCCGCCGTCGAGCCCGCCGTTCTCCGGCAGGAGCTGGACGTTGACCGCCATCTGGTGGGTCACCTGCGACTTGCCGGACCCGAACTCGCCGTACACCTCGGTGATCGACTGCGTCTCGATCCCGCCGCCGAGGAGGTCGTCGACCTCGTCGATCTGCCACGAGAGCTTCCCGATCTCCTGTCGGCGCTCCAGGACGCTCGCGCCGGTCTCGAAGCCGCCGACGTCGGCGGCGTCGCGGGCGGCGTTGATGATGTCCGCGGCCGAAGACTCGCCGATGTCGGCCGTGTTCGACATCTCGCCGGGGCTCGCGACGGCTATCGACTGATAGCTCTCGAACCCGTTCTCGACGAGCTTGTCTGCGGTGGCGGGGCCGACTCCGGGGAGGTCCTCGAGTTCGTCTTCAGGCATGTACCCGTCCCTTGTTCGCCATCCCGTATAAAGACTGGTTTACACCCGAGTGAAAGTGAAAATCCGGCGGGAACGGCGTTCCGGACTGGCTCGCTTCCGTATATAAGGCTCAGTACGGACGCGGCGGTGAGCCGCCGCGGCGGAACTGATCGGTCCCGCCGGTCGCCGGCGGCGGTCGTCCCGGCTCACCCGGCCGGCTCAGAACCCGGCTCGCCTGGCCGACTCAGAACCCGACGCGGCGGACGTACGACAGATCGCGGATCTCGACGAGCAGGTCGCCGGAGACGTCGGCGTCGGTGATCACGTACAGCTTCGGGTCGTCAGTGAACTCCGGGTCCTCGCTCAGCACCTGTCGGATCGAGACGTCGTGGTCCGCCAAGATACCGGTCACCTCGGCGACGATTCCGGCCTCGTCGGCGGCCGCGACCTCGATCGTGAGCACCGTGAGATCCAGTACGGGGGCGAGGTCCATCAGGCTCGGCACCGACGAGATGTTGGTGAAGATGCGTTTCAGCTCCGGGTCGGCCAGGATCGCGTCCGTCGTCGAGTCGACGACGCGCCGGTCGACGTCGAGCTCGCGCGCGATCCCGGTGTAGGGGATCTCGATCCCGCCGGAGACGACCCGTCCCTCCTCGTTGACGGAGAAGCCGCGCTCCAAGAACAGCCGGATGACGGCCTGTTGGCTGGGTGACCCCTCGAACTTCTCGAGGATCTCGTCGAACATTCGTTGCTACGGTGCTCGTCGCCGAGGGTTAAAAAGCGGGGCACTACGGGCCTCAGTTCGCGAGCGCCGCGTAGACGCCGCCGAGAACCGTCCCGTAGACGGCGTGCCCGACGAGGCTCTCGACGCCGACGTTCGGCAGCGGCGGCGCCCCCGGGAAGCCGACGGCGCCCAGCCAGATCGGCATCACGATCACCGCGAGCGCGGCCCACACGAGGAGGCCATAGCCCGCGCCGACGCCGAGGCTCGTTCCGACCGAGCCGCCGAGATCCGGCTTCAGGTCCCCGATTGCGGCGAAGCCGACGCCGATGACCGCGCCGTGGGACACGTGGATCGCCCAGCCGACGGTGCCGGCGGGGCCTTCGATGCCGTACATCGCCGGAATCCCCATCTGCAGGACTCCGGGAGTCATTATCGACATCATCGCGCCGAAGACGAGGCCGCCGACCAGCCCGCCGGCCACGCCGGCCTTCCAGTTCGCGGTGTCCGTCGATACGTCCGTCGGCGTCGCGGTTTCGGTCGCCATAGCAGGTCGTGGGTCGGATGAGAACCGGTAATAAATTCCGGGAACGTGTGTTCACGGTGCACAAGACCAGAACTGTTATCATCGCTGAAACGACGTCGCCGGGGCGTTCCCCCTGTCGACCACTTCCGCTCCGGCACCCGACCCCTTTTAGCCGGTGACGCCGAACTCACCCCCGTGTCAGAAGCGCCGCATCTGCGGTTCTTCCCGTACGAGGAGCCGTACCCGAACCAGCGCGAGGCGATGGACAGGGTCGCCAACGCGCTGGACCGCGGACAGGACGTGCTGTTCGAAGGCGCGCCCGGGACGGGGAAGACCCTCTCCGCGCTCGTGCCCGCCCTGGAACACGCCCGCGAGCACGACCGCACAGTCGTCATCACGACCAACGTCCACCAGCAGATGCGGCAGTTCGTCGAGGACGCCCGCGCGATCACCCGCGAGGAGCCCATCCGCGCGGTCGTGTTCAAGGGGAAGTCCTCGATGTGCCACATCGACGTCGACTACCAGGAGTGTCAGACCCTCCGTGACACCACCCGCGAGATGGTCGAGACGGAGAGCGAGGTCCGCGAGCTGGAGGCCCGCCAGCGCGAGCTGCTGGCCGAGAGCCGCGAGGGCGACGCGGGGGCCGCCGAGGCCCGCGAGTCGGTCATGGAGGAGCTTGACGAGCTGGAAGCCGAGATCGAGGAGTACGAGACCGCGAACGTCTGCGCCCACTACCGAAACAACCTCGTCGAGGACACGGACGAGTTCTTCGGGTGGCTGTTCGAGGACGTTCGCACTCCCGAGGACGTGTACGCGTACGCGGACGAGCGCGAGCTGTGCGGCTACGAGCTGCTGAAGGAGGGGATGGAGGGGGTCGACCTGGTGGTGTGTAACTACCACCACCTGCTCGACCCCCAGATTCGAGAACAGTTCTTCCGGTGGATCGACCGCGACCCCTCGGAGATAATCACCGTCTTCGACGAGGCCCACAACGTCGAGGACGCCGCCCGCGACCACGCCACCCGCACCCTCACCGAGAACACGCTCGACGCCGCCCTCGACGAGCTCGCGGAGAGCGACGACTCCCGCGCCGAGCCCGCCGAGAACGTGGTCCGCGCGTTCCGCGACGCGCTGGTGGAGACGCGCGAGGACGCGCTCGGTGCCGGCCAGCGCGAGTCGGTCGGCGAGAACTGGGAGGACCTCGCCGTCGCCAACGACGACCGCCGCGACGACCTCACGCTCGCGTTCCTCCGGAACTACGAGGGGAAGGGGATCGACACCGAGACGGAGCTCGCGGTCCAGCTCGGACAGGCGTTAGACGAGGAGTACGACCGGCGCTACCGCGAGGGCGAGACCACGACCCGCACGGAGTGTCAGACCCTGCAGGTCGCCCGGTTCGTCTCGACGTGGATGGAGGAGGGGACCGAGCTGGGCCAGTACCCGGTCGTCTCCGTGCGCCGCGACGGCGCCACGGAGGAGGTGTACGGCCGCGCGGAGCTGTACACCTGCATCCCCCGCCGCGTCACCCGGGAGCTGTTCGACGAGGTCGCCGCCTCGGTGCTGATGAGCGCGACGCTCCGCCCCTTCGACGTCACCGAGGACGTGCTCGGCTTAGAGGACGTGGCGTCGCTCGCGTACGAGATGGGGTACCCGGAGGAGAACCGCCGGACGTTCGCGGTCGACACGCCCCCGCTGTTCGCCTCCGAGCGCAACGACCCGGCGACCCAAGAGACCGTGGCGTCGCTGCTGCGTGACGCGATCCGCTTCACGCCGGGGAACACGCTCGCCTTCTTCCCCTCCTACGCCGAGGCCGAGCGCTACTACGAGCGGCTCGGCGGGTCGACCGGCGGCGCGGGCGACACCGGCGCCGGCGCCGGGCTCGCAGGCGCCGGCCTCGGAACCCTCTACCTCGACGGGCCGGGAGAAGACGAGGAAGACCTGCGCCGGCGGTTCGTCGAGAGCGACGACGCGACCCTCTTTACCTCCCTGTGGGGGACGCTCGCCGAGGGCGTGAGCTTCGACGGCGACGACGCCCGGACCGTGGTGGTCGTCGGCGTCCCGTACCCGCACCTCTCCGACCGGATGGAGGCGGTCCAAGACGCCTACGACCGGGCGTTCGCCGACCGCGACCGCGCCCGCGACCCCGGCTGGGCGTACGCGGTCGAGATCCCGACGATCCGCAAGACGCGGCAGGCGCTCGGCCGGGTCGTCCGCGGCCCCGAGGACTTCGGCGTCCGGATCCTCGCGGACCGGCGGTACACGACCGCGGACATGGGGAAGTACTCCGTCCGCGGCGCGTTCCCACCCGAGGAGCGCGGGGAGCTGCTCGATCTCGACCCGGAGAAGCTGAAGTTCGCGATGCTGAACTTCTACGGCGATCACGACGCGTACGACGGGGCGCCGCCGGAGCCGTGACTTATTACGAGAGCCGCGGCGACGCCACGCCCGAGTGCGGGGTCATCCGGGCATCGTCGCAAGCAGGAGCGAGGCGCTGAACAGCACTAATCCGAGCAGTGTCGTGACCACGGCGTGGATCACGGTCATACCGACGACAAGTCGGCGCGGCTGGTCGTAGCTCCACGCGAACATGGCGCCATCGAGAACGAGTGCCACGAGAACAACTACGGCCTCCGGTAGCGCATACGTGACACCAACGATAGCGGTGACTGCCGGAAGCGGACCGATATAAAGAGCACGACGCGGGTCCACGTCGCCGAGGACGTTCCGCGCAGCGAGGTGTGCCGTCAGGGAGAGAAACAGCGCCAACGCGACCGTCGTCCCCAGAACTGTGATCGGCGTCACCGTCTGCAGGAGCATGGGCGACCTACGGGACGGCGGGTAAAAGTGGTCGCGGAATCGGCACGGGAAGGAGAGTAGAGGGGAAAAACAGAGGGAAGTAAAGCAGAGGGAAGTAAAGAAGCGGGGAGGAAAGGGGACGGAGAGCGCGCCGACCGCTACGCCAGCAGGCCGAGGCCGTCGAGTTCCTCGACGATCACGTCGACGGCGGCCGCGGCGTCGTCGGGGCTCGTCCCGCCGGTGACGACGAGCTTCCCGCTGCCGAACAAAAGCGCGACCACGTCGGGCTCGTCGATCCGGTAGACGAGGCCGGGGAACTGCTCCGGCTCGTACTCGATGTGTTCCAAGCCGAGCCCGATCGCGATCGCGTTGAGGTTCAGGCTCTCGCCGAGGTCGGCGGAGGTGACGATGTTCTGGACCGTGATCTCGGGGTCCTCGATCGGGATCTGGAGCTTGCGGAGCTCGTCGAACACCAGGTCGAGGCTCTCGTGGACGGCCTCGATGGAGTTCGCGCCCGTACAGACGATCTTCCCCGACCGGAAGATCAGCGCGGCCGACTTCGGGTCCGTGGTGCGGTAGACGAGCCCGGGGAACTGCTCCGGGTCGTAGTCCGCGCCCTCGAGGTCCATGGCGACGCTCTGGAGATCGAGCTCCTGCCCGATCCCCGTGGAGGCAACGACGTTCTCTATCGTGATCGTCTCCTTCGGATCGGCCATTCTTACATCGATACACACTTGAAGCACGTAAAAAGGTGGCTGGTCGGAACCGCTATCCTCTTGCGACCGGCGGTCCGACTCCGCGGCGTGTACTGGCTCGAACTCGCCGGCGAGGAGGACGCGTTCGCCGCGCGCGAGGCCGCCGTCGCGGCGACGGGCGTGGAGCTGCTCGCGCCGGGGATCGCGCGCGCCGGGAGCGTGGGCGGGAGGGACGCCGACGGTCGGGTGAGCCCGATCCGTCGGCTCGCGTACACCCGCGCCGCCCACGAGGCGATCGCCCGGACCGACGCCGACCTCGACGCCGCCGCAGCGGCCCTCGACGCGGCGCCCCTGGACCGGGCGGGGACCGTCGCGGTCCGCGCCCGCAACGTCCGGAACACGGCCGACGTCTCGACGAGCGCGGCCGAGCGCGAGCTGGGGGGTGTCCTCGTCGACCGCGGGTTCGAGGTCGACCTCGACGACCCTAACCACGTCCTGCGCGCGCTGTTCGCGGCCGGCGAGCGCGACGACCACGAGGCGGTCCCGGGCGCGGACGGCGGCGACGCCGCGGTCTGCGCGCTCGGGTGGGTCGCCGTCGAGGCCGCCCGCGACTTCGCGCCCAAGCCGACCGACCGGCCCTTCTTCCAGCCTGGGAGCATGGCGCCGGCCGACGCCCGCGCGTACGTCAACCTCGCCGGCGCGGCGCCCGGCCGGACCGTCCTCGACCCGATGTGCGGCACCGGCGGGCTCCCGCTGGAGGCGGGGATCGTCGGGAGCGACGCCGTCGCGTGCGACGCGCAGGCGAAGATGGTCCGCGGGACGCGCGAGAACCTCCGGGAGTACGTCGGCGTCGATTCCGGCGATTCCGACGGCTCCGCCCCCGACTGGCACGTCGCCCGCGGCGACGCCACGGACCTCCCCCTGCGCGACGACGCGGTCGACGGGGTCGCGTTCGACGCCCCCTACGGCCGCCAGTCGAAGATCGCCCGCCACGAGCTCGCCGACCTCGTCGGGGGTGCCCTCGCGGAGGCCGCGCGGGTCGCGCCCCGAGCCGTCGTGGTCGCCGACCGCGACTGGCGCCGGGAGGCGCGGGCGGGGGGCTGGACCGTCGACGCCGCCTTCGAGCGCCGGGTTCACCGGTCGCTGACGCGGCACGTGCTCGTGCTCGACCGGGAGTGACGAGAGCAGGGCGGAGAAACCGCAGCGAGGAGGCCCGAAAACGCACCGAGACCACCGTCCCGAGAGTGAACGATCGGTCGCCGATACCCGTGGCGTGAGCGTCGCAGGCGACAAGTTTCAGTTTCACCCTCCCGGCGGGCAACGGTTAAGTGGGCGGCCTGTCGTGGTGTTCACATGACCGGGGACGCCGGCGGCGACATGCTCTCGTGGGACGAGTCGGTGTTCCGCGACGAGTCGGTGTTCGAGATCGACCACGTCCCCGAGACGTTCCGCCACCGCGAGAGCCAGCTGGAGAGCCTGAAGTACGCGCTCCGCCCCGCCGTCCGCGGCTCCCGGCCGCTCAACACGATGGTGCGCGGCCCGCCGGGTACCGGGAAGACCACCGCGGTCCAGAAGCTGTTCGGCGAGCTCGGCGCCCGCACCGACGTGCGAACGGTCCGCGTCAACTGCCAGGTGGACTCGACGCGGTACGCGGTGTTCTCGCGGCTGTTCGAGGGGATATTCGACTACGAGCCCCCCTCCTCCGGGATCTCCTTCAAGAAGCTGTTCGGGCAGATCACCGACCGGCTCGTTGAGGAAGACGACGTGCTCGTCGTCGCCCTAGACGACGTAAACTACCTCTTCTACGAGAACGAGGCGTCGGACACCCTCTACTCGCTGTTGCGCGCCCACGAGGCGCACTCGGGCGCGAAGATCGGCGTCATCGTCGTCTCCTCGGATCTGGGGCTCGACGTGATCGACGACCTCGACACCCGCGTGCAGTCGGTGTTCCGCCCCGAGGAGGTGTACTTCCCCGTCTACGACGCCACCGAGATCTACGACATCCTCCACGAGCGCGCGAAGCGCGGGTTCCACGACGGCGTCATCGGCGACGCCGAACTGGAGCGCGTCGCCGACCTCACAGCCGAGAGCGGCGACCTCCGGGTCGGGATCGATCTCCTCCGTCGGGCCGGGCTCAACGCGGAGATGCGCGCCTCGAAGACGATCGCCGAGGAGGACGTGGAGTCGGCGTACGACAAGTCCAAGCACGTCCACCTCTCCCGGTCGCTCCGCGGGCTCTCGGAGTCCGAGCGCGCCCTCGTCCGCGTGCTCGCCGAGAACGACGGCGAGCGCGCCGGAACCGTGTACGAGTCGTTCCACGACGAGACGGACCTCGGCTACACCCGCTACTCGGAGATCATCAACAAGCTCGACCAGCTCGGCGTGATCGACGCGGAGTACGCCGACGTGGAGGGACGCGGGCGCTCGCGGGAGCTCTCCTTGGCCTACGAGGCCGAAGCGGTGTTAGACCGGCTGGAGTAGCCCGACGCGTCACCACCCGATCGGCCTCGGACCCCGACGCCTTTTCAACGGCTCCGTACGCACTCGACTGCATGAAGACGAGCGGCGGGAGCGACGCGATGAAGCGACGCGCCGGCGAGTCGGCGGCCGAGGCGGTGACCGACGGCGACGTGGTCGGACTGGGGACCGGGTCGACGGCGGCCCACGCGATCCGGCGGCTCGGGGACCGGATCGACTCGGGGCTCGACGTCAGAGGCGTCGCCACCTCCTTCGCGAGCCGCGAACTCGCGACCGACTGCGGGATCCCCCTGCTCGACCTCGACGAGGCGGTGGGACCCGACGCGCCCGGGATCGACGTCGCGATCGATGGGGCGGATCAGGTCGCGGTCGGCGGGGAGGAGAGCGAGGGAACGGGGAGCGAGGGAACGGGGAGCGAGGGAACGGGGAGCGAGGGAACGGGGAGCGACGAACCGGCGGCCGGGGTCGGCCCCCTGATAAAGGGGGGCGGCGCCGCCCACGCCCGCGAGAAGCTGGTCGACGCCGCCGCTGACCGCTTCCTCGTCGTCGCCGACCCCTCGAAGGAGGTCCCGGTCCTCGACCGGTCCGTCCCGGTCGAGGTGCTCCCCGCCGGTCGCTCCGCGGTCGCCGAGGCGGTGCGGGCGGCCGGCGGCGAGCCGACCCTCCGGCGCGCGGAGCGGAAGGACGGGCCGGTCGTCACGGACAACGGGAACCTCGTGCTCGACTGCGCCTTCGGCGAGATCGGCGATCCGGCCGCGCTGGCGCGGACGCTGTCGGCGACGCCCGGGGTCGTCGAACACGGGATCTTCGTCGGGCTCGCGGACGAGGTCCACGTCGGGACCGAATCGGGCGTTCGGGTCGCCAAGCGCTGACCGCCGCTCGACGCCCGCCCGACGGACGCGTCGCTCGCCGGTCGGCGGTCGCTCAAAAAATGAAGGGCTGAAAGCGCGTCCGTCTTAGAGGTCGCGAGGCTGGACCGTCTTCCGGTCGTTGGCCTCGGCGCGGCGCGCGGCGTCTTCGAGCAGCTCGTCCACTTCGTCGTCCAGCGCGTCGTAGAAGTCCGAAGCGACGTTCTTGTCGTCCAGGGCTTCCTTGACGGCCGCTTTGACAATAAGGTCTGCCATGCGCTCGACGATATCCGTCGACCGTTAATAAGAGTTCCTGAATTCGACCGCGAGGGACGCCGTGCCGGCGGTTCGCGGCGGTGTCCCGGAGGGCTCCCTTATAAACTTTGTGAGAACAGGAGACGGTCGGCGACCGAATCCGGTCGAGATCGATAGGTACGACACCGCTCGGCCCCCACGATCGGCCATGCGCGACACGCTCGAGGCGCTCGACGCCGGGGAGATCGGCGTCGCGGAGGCGGAGTCACGGCTCGCGGGCTACGCGACGACGGCGGCCGGGCGGTTCGACGCCGCCCGCGAGGGGAGACGCGGGATCCCCGAAGCGATCCTCGCGGAGGGGAAGACGCCGGCGGAGGTCGCCGCGCTGACGGCGACCGCGGTGGAGACGACCGGCCGTGCGCTCGTTACCCGGACGGACGCGGACGACGCGGCCGCGATCGAGACGGCGATGGCGGACCTCGAACTCGACACCGCCGACGCGCTCGACGCGACCGTCGACCACGACGAGCGGACCGGCACGATCGTCGTCCACGCCGGCGACTTCGAGGGGCCGGATCTGGACGCGACCGTCGCGGTCGTCGCCGCCGGCACCGCGGACGCGGCGGTCGCGGGCGAGGCGGCGGTCGTCGCCCGCGAGATCGGCGCGACGATCGATCGGATCGACGACGTGGGGGTCGCGAACCTCGACCGGATTCTGGATCAGCGCGACCGCATCCGGGAGGCCGACGTGGTCGTGGTCGCCGCCGGCCGCGAGGGGGCGCTCCCCACCGTCGTCGCGGGGCTCGTCGCCGCGCCGGTGATCGCGCTCCCGGTCTCGACCGGCTACGGCGTCGGCGGCGAGGGAGTCGCGGCCCTGGAGGGCGCGCTCCAGTCCTGCTCGGTGCTCACGACGGTGAACGTCGACGCCGGCTTCGTCGCCGGCGCGCAGGCGGGCCTGATCGCCCGCGCGGTCGACGCGGCCGGGCGCGACTGACCGCCGAGTCCGACGCCCGACTGGACGCAGGCATTTATAAGCACTTTTCCGGAAGCTGACGGGGGTGAGAAAGGGTATTTGTTCGTCGAACACCTACATCGGCCGCCGGTGAACACCGGTACCGAATGCCACGATGTGACCACTGCGGGTCGCACGTCTCGGACCGTTTCGCACGCGTGTTCGCAGACGAGCACGGCGACCTCAACGCCTGTCCGGACTGCTCTGCGAACGCCGGGATCGCCGAGGTCTCCCGGGAACGCGCCGGCACCGGAGACTGACTCGCCGATCCCGCCGCGAAGCCGATCCACCGAGCCGCGTCGAGACCGGCAGCTATTCGTTTCGGTCGACCCGATCCGGTGGCGTGTCGACGCCGAGCCAAGACTCGTCCCATCACGTCTACGTCATCGAGTGCGCCGACGGCACGCTCTACACCGGCTACACCACCGACGTGGAGCGGCGCGTCGCCGAACACGACGCCGGCGAGGGCGCCAAGTACACCCGCGGGCGGACTCCCGTGACCCTGCGCCACGTCGAGTCGTTCGACTCGAAGTCGGCCGCGATGTCGCGTGAACACGCGATCAAATCGCTCACGCGCGCCGAGAAGGATCGGCTGATCGGCGACGCGTAGCGTGCTCTCGCTCTCCATCTCGCTTTCTTCCGGCCTCACTCGACGAGTCGCTCGATCTCCGTGACGAGGATGCCGGTCGCGCCGACCGACTTCAGCTCCGAGATCGTCGCGAACACGTCGCGCTCCTCGACGACGGCGTGGACCGCGACCATGCCGTTGCCGTCCTCGTCGGCCTCGACGTTCATCACCGTCGGGCCGCCGAGCCCGGGGATCACGTCTTTCACCTCGTCGAGCCGCTCCTTGGGGGCGTTCATCATCAGGTACCGCCGACCGTCGGCCGCGAGGACGGACTCGAAGGCGGTCAGCACCTGCTCGACCTTCGGGTCGTCGACCACGTCGGATCGGGCGAACAGCCGCACCGAGGAGTCGAGCACGTCGTCGATCACGGCGAGCCGGTTCACCTTCAGGGTCGTCCCCGTCGAGGTGATGTCGACGATGGCGTCGGCCATGTCGACGTGGGGGGTCAGCTCCGTCGCGCCCGTTACGGTGACCACGTCGGCGTCGACCCCCACGCGGTCGAGGTAGTCGCGGGTGACCGCCGGGAACTCGGTGGCGATCGTCCCGCCGGCGAGGTCCGCGACGCTCTCGATGTCGCCGTCCTCCGGCGCCGCGAGGACGAGCTTACACGAGCCGTATCCCAGATCCAGGAGGTCGACGAGGTCACCCTCTTCGGCCGCGCTCGCGGAGTCAGCGACACCGCCGGACTCCGCGGCCTGATCGAGCCCCGTGATCCCCACGTCGGCGGCCCCGTCGCGGACGTACTCGGGGATGTCGGCCGCCCGGGCGAACAGCACCGTCACGTCGGGGTCGACGGTGTCGGCGTACAGCTGGCGGTCGGCGGTCTCCTCGACGTGGAGCCCCGCGCGCTCTAAGAGCGAGAGCGTCGGATCGTGCAGGCGGCCCTTGTTGGGGACGGCGATGCGCATACGGAGAGCGTCGCGCGGGGAGGGGGAAACGTTTTCGTCCGGACAGCGGCGGCGGACGTCGACACGAGACCACTTATAAATGACCTCGTGCGGAGGCGCGCGCCTCCGAGCGGCCGGTAGGCCGCGAGTAGCGAGGGACCTTCGGTCCCTCTGACAGCCGGCGGCGAAGCCGCCGGCGAGAGCGCCGCGCGAGGGACGCGGTGAGCGCTCGGAGAGCGCGAACCGCGAGGCTGGGGAGGTGTGAGGTGCGGGGTAGTGCGGTGCGGGTGGGACTCGAAGGGGCAGTCGCGAGGCGGGCGCAGGTGACGCAAGGACCGCAAGGAAGGGAGCGAGCAGCGCGAGCGACCGACGAGGACCGCAGCGAACGTGCGCCCGCCTCGCGACTGGGGCTTCGGGGCAGTTCGTGTCGGTCAGTAGTTTATAAGTCTCAACGTCTAGCCGAGCGGCTGAGACTTCGAGAGACCCCGAGTCCAACGGATCGGCGGATTACCCCTCTGTCGCGCCCAACCTCGTCCGAACCAGCCAGTACGCGACGGGGAGACAGCAGACGAACGCGAATGGCCAGACGATCATCTGTGCGATCGGGTCGGGCGGCGACACGAGGCTCCCCACGATCAGCCCGCCGATTCCGGCGACTGCGACGGCGGCGGCGGAGCGCTCCCATCGAGACGGCGGATGCTCGCGCGATCGTCCGCGACGCCACCACAGCAGGTAGTACAGTAACACGACGCCCGAAAGCGGCGCGACCACGCCCCAGAAGGCCGGATAGTCGCTTCCGCGAGCGTGCGCGTCGAAGTTGATCCAGACGCCGGTCGCCATCAAGACGAACAGGAGGAGGGCCATCCCGAGCACGACGATGGGCGGGAACGCGAGGGACACGGGCGGATTTCTGTCGGGCGAGTCATCAGTGTGATCCCTGCGAGCGTCCACACCGGACCGAATGCCTCGCTGTAATCCCCCTATCCGCGCCGCTCAAGTGTCTCGCCGACCAACCACGGGTATCGTGAGCGACGCCGACTCCCCCCTCTCGGAGGACCGCCCGACCGTCGACCGTCCCCTCCGCGTCGACGCCCCGTTCGAGCCCGCGGGCGACCAGCCCGAGGCGATCGAGAAGCTCGTCGAGGGATACGAGTCGGGCGCCGACAAGCAGACCCTGCTCGGGGTCACCGGCTCCGGGAAGACGAACACCGTCTCGTGGGTCGCCGAGGAGCTCGACCAGCCGACGCTCGTGTTGGCCCACAACAAGACGCTCGCGGCCCAGCTGTACGAGGAGTTCCGCGAGCTGTTCCCGGACAACGCGGTGGAGTACTTCGTCTCGTACTACGACTACTACCAGCCGGAGGCGTACGTCGAGCAGACGGACACGTTCATCGACAAGGAGATGTCGATCAACGAGGAGATCGACCGCCTGCGCCACTCCGCGACGCGCTCGCTCCTGACGCGCGACGACGTGATCGTGGTCGCCTCGGTCTCCGCCATCTACGGGCTGGGCGATCCCCAGAACTACCGGGACATGGCGCTCCGGTTGGAGGTCGGGGAGGAGGTGGGCCGCGAGCAGCTGCTCGCTGACCTCGTCGACCTGAACTACGAGCGCAACGACGTGGACTTCACGCAGGGGACCTTCCGCGTCCGCGGCGACACCGTCGAGATCTACCCGATGTACGGGCGGTACGCGGTCCGAGTGGAGCTGTGGGGCGAGGAGATCGACCGGATGATCAAGGTCGACCCGATGAAAGGCGAGGTCGTCTCGGAGGAGCCCGCCGTCATGCTCCACCCCGCGGAGCACTACTCGATCCCGGACGACCAACTGGAGCAGGCGATCGCGGAGATCGAGGACCTGATGGAGAAGCGGGTGAGCTACTTCGAGCGGCAGGGCGACCTCGTGGCGGCCCAGCGCATCGAGGAGCGAACCACCTTCGACCTGGAGATGCTCCGCGAGGCCGGCTACTGCTCCGGGATCGAGAACTACTCGGTCCACATGGACGACCGCGAGTCCGGCGACGCCCCCTACACCCTGCTGGACTACTTCCCGGACGACTTCCTCACCGTCGTCGACGAGTCCCACCAGACGATCCCCCAGATCAAGGGCCAGTACGAGGGCGACAAGTCGCGGAAGGACTCGCTCGTCGAGAACGGGTTCCGGCTCCCGACCGCCTACGACAACCGCCCCCTGACGTTCGACGAGTTCGAGGCGAAGACCGATCGCACACTCTACGTCTCGGCGACGCCGGGCGACTACGAGCGCGAGACCTCCGACCGGATCGTCGAGCAGATCGTCCGCCCGACTCACCTCGTCGACCCGAAGGTGGAGGTGACGGAGGCGACGGGACAGGTCGAGGACCTCTTAGAGCGGGTCCACGACCGGATCGAGCGCGACGAGCGCGTCCTGGTCACCACGCTCACCAAGCGGATGGCCGAGGACCTCACGGAGTACTTCGAGGAGGCCGGGATCGACGTGTCGTACATGCACGACGAGACGGACACGCTCGAGCGCCACGAGATCATCCGCGACCTCCGCTTAGGCAACATCGACGTGCTCGTCGGTATCAACCTGCTCCGCGAGGGGCTCGACATTCCGGAGGTGAGCCTCGTCGCGATCCTCGACGCCGACCAGGAGGGGTTCCTCCGGTCGACGACGACCCTCGTGCAGACGATGGGGCGGGCCGCGCGCAACGTCAACGGCGAAGTCGTCCTCTACGCCGACCGGGTGACCGACTCGATGGAGGCGGCCATCGAGGAGACCCAGCGGCGCCGCGAGATCCAACTGGAGTACAACGCCGAGCACGGCTACGAGGCGACCACCATCGACAAACCGGTCGGTGAGACGAACCTCCCAGGCGCGAAGACGGACACCTCGTCGGTCAGCGTCGGCGACGTGGAGAGCGAAGCCGAGGCGAAAGCCCAGATCGAGGCGCTCGAAGAGCGGATGGACGAGGCCGCGAGCAACCTGGAGTTCGAGCTGGCGGCCGACATCCGCGACCGGATCGCGGAGCTGCGGCGCGCGTTTGAGCTCGACGGCGGCGACGACGGGGTGCCGGCGCCGATGGTCGACGAATAGTTCTGACGGTCGACGAGTAGGCGAGCGCGACGGCCCGTCCGGGGGCGCTTCAGTCGACCAGCGTCGTCTCCACCACGGTCACCGATTCGTCGACGACCACCCGGAGCTCGTCGCCCCCGCAGGGGAGCGAGAGGCGCACCCGAAGCGGGTCCTCTGAGACGACCGTCGTCCGCTCGTCGCTCACGCACCAGTCGAACGTCCAGAACGGCTCGGTGTTGAGGTCGACGCCGCGCTCGGAGAAGAACAGCAGCGTCTCGGCGTGGTCCAGCAGGGTGACGCCCACCGTCGACCGCAGTCGGTAGTTACACCGCCGGCAGACGTGTTCGACGGCGAGGTCGAGGTCCTCCTCGTCGGGGTCTCGGACGAGCGTCGTCTCGACCGCGCCGGTGCACTCGGGGCAGACGCCGTCAGCGGCCAGACAGTAGTGGTGGCGGACGTAGTGGTGGAACGCCTGCAACAGCTCGTCGGTCGTGCGGTCGTCGAGCCCCCCCGAGGGGAACGGGTAGCTCACCTGAATGGCGCCGCAGTCGGCACACCCCACGGTGAGCGTGTCGTCGACGTACCAGCCGTGGAGGTCGCCGTCGCAGTCGTAACACGACCCCTCGACCGGGAAGAACCCGACCTGCGCGCGCTCGGTGAGGGTCCCGGTGAAGATGGCGCTGACGACCTTCCGGCCGGGGTACCGGAACTCGTAGCCGTCGTCGCTCCGCTTGACGAAGTGGCCGGTGAGCTGCCGGAGGTGGTAGTTGAAGTTGGCGCTGTCGTCGATGTCGACCCGCTCGAAGAGGTCGGTGAAGCTCACCGGATCCTCGTCGGCGCCGAGTTCGAGGAGGGCGCGCAGGATGTCGACGCGCGTGTCGTTGCCGAGGGTGGCGAACACCTCCGCGGGGAGCACGCGGGACTCGGTCCGGAGGGCGGCAGTCAGGTCGCGGTCGGCGTCGTCGAGATCCGCGGCCGCGTCGGTCTCCGCACCCGCGTCCGCGCCGGCGGTCCGGTCGAACTGACTCACACCGGATCCACGCGGCACGACCGCATAAAACCCATCGAACGGAGAAAGTTCGTCGAACCAACCCGACTCCGAGGCCGAACCGGTCGGCAGGCTTTTCGACCGGACGCCCCTACCGCGATCCCATGTCGGACGCCACCGCGATCGCCGACCGCTCCGCGGTCCCGGAGGGCGGGTCGTACCGCTTCACCGCCGAGGACGCCTTCGGAAACGAGACGGAGGTCATCCTCGTCCCCTGCGAGGAGGACCCCGGCGTCAGGGCGTGGGTCAACAACTGCACGCACGAGGACCAGCGCCTCGACACGGGCCGCGGCGCGGCGATCCGCGACGGCGAGATCATCTGTCCGCGACACGGGTCGATGTTCGACGCCTGCTCCGGCGACTGCGACAACGGAGAGGCGTCGGGCACCACGCTTCCCGGCGTCGACATCACGGTCGAAGGCGACGCCGTCCTCCTCACCGACGAGCACTACGACTACCTGCACGACGGCGGCGTGAACGACGGCGACGACGGACCGGGGTCGACCTCCCACCTCTCGTTTTGAACCGCCGTTCGCTCCGACCGACCGCCGTCAGCCTCGCGGCGGTCTGCACGGTCGGACCACCGGCGCGTCGATCACAGCCTGGGGTGCCGCGCCGCCGCGGTCGGCGATCCACCTGACTGCCTCCGAACCGAGCGCGACCGTCCCGTCGAGGTCCGCGATCCGGACCGCCGCGAGCGACGCCGCGAGGGACGGCCCGTCGTACGCCCCGGGTTCCGCGCCGGCGTCGGTCGGAGCGGCGCCCGGAACGACCGCCAACGCGTCGCGGAACTCCGAATACACCTCCCGCGCGAGCTCGCGACGGGCGTCCCGGCGTCGGTTCCGCAGCCGGTCCCGGAGTTCGAGGCGTCGCTCCCGGGCGTCCCGGGCGTCGGAGGCCCGCTCGCGGGCGCGTTCGAGCGCCTGCTCGGCCGCAATTCGATCGCTCTGTGCGGCCGACAGCTCCGCGGCCGCCGACTCCAGATCGCCGAGGGCCTCGTCGGTCTCTGCCCGGACCCCGTCGGTCTCAGACTCGATCTCCCGTCGCGCTCGCACGCCCCCGCGGAGGGCCGCGACGCGCTCTTTCAGTCGCTCTTCCTCGCCGCTCGCGGCCGCGACTCGGCGCCGGGCCGCGTCGAGGTCGACCGGTTCGACCTCGATCGCCGCGATGGAGTCCCGAATCTCTATCAGCTCGTCGCCGATCGACGACGACAACCCGAGCGTCCGAGCCGCCGCCGCGAGCTCGCGCCGAAGTCCCGCCCCAGTCGGAACGCGACCGATCACGGCGGCCGGTTCGGGGATCGCCGGCTCGGGAGCGGTAGCGACGATCCCGTCGCTCCCGGGCGTTTCGTCTGCCTCCGTCCGATCGCGCCGCCCGTCCGTCCCGCTCACAGGTCGTCGCCCCGCATCGAGTCGGGGTCCGGGTGGTCCGTCCCGGCGGCGAACGCGGCGTACGGCGTCGACTTCGCGTCGCGGTTCGCGTACGCCCTCGCCGCCTCGCGGACCGGCTCGTCGAGCGCGACGAACTCGTTGAACGGCTCCGTCCGCTCGATCTGTACGTCTCCGCCGTGCGACTCGCGCAGGCGGAGCGCGAGGAACGCGGCGTACACCGTCCCGTCGAGCAGGGCCGCCCGGCCGAACCGCCGCGCGACCGCCCCCTCGTGGCGGCGGCACAGGTTCCGGAGGCCGGTGCGGGCCGCCGACGAATACGTCACGACCAGCAGCACGGACGCGGCTGATCGGTTTCGCCATTTAGCGGTTCCGGACCGGAACGTTTCAGTCGCATTCAGCGAAGCCGGTGCAGTCCATCGTTTTCCGACGCGGTCGACGCCGCGTTCGGCGACTCCGCCCCACTCAGACGCGCTCGATCTCGAAGGCCGGGCCGTCAGCGTCGCCCGGACCATCACCGTCGCCCGGGTCGAGTCCGTTCGCCGCGAGGAGCCGTTCGCGGGCGGCCGGCTCCGAGGGGGCGACCACGACCGTCCCGTCGACCGGCTCCTCGCCGACCGCGCGGAACACGTCGTCGTCGCCGTCGAACTCGGTGGCGTACGTCCGGAGGACCGCCGCCACGCGCCGCTCGGTGTCGGCGAGGTCGGCGTCGCCGTTCTCGAACGCGCGAAGCGCGTCCTCGACGTTCCGGATGGCGGAGATGCGGTCCATCTACGTCGTCCGGAGGTGGCCCTGCTTGGGCTCGTACACTTCGCCCTTCGTGCGAAGCTTCTCGATCTCCTGTTCGGCCTTGCCGGGATCCATCCCGATCTCGCCGGCGCGGTCGAGCACCTCGTCGACGGGCGCGCCCTCCTCGAACTCCTCTTCGATGTCGGCGATGAGCCCCTTGATGTTCTTGATGCGGTCGCGCTGGCTCTTCGAGGTCCCCGTCTCGACCACGTCGGCGTCGAACTGCCCCGTCTCCGGGTCGACGCCGATGTCCTTGAGACACGACTCGACGATGTCGGTCGCGCGGTCGGCGTCCTCGCGCTCGACGGTGTCCGAGAGCCGGACCCGCGCGCTCGCCTCCGAGAGCCGCACCATCGCCTCCAGCTTCCGGGCCGTGACCGGGACGGGAGCGTCCTCGTCGGCCCCCTTCGAGCGCAGGTCGACGTAGAACTCCTCGATGAGCTCCTTCGCCTCCTCCGTCATCGTCGGGTAGCAGGAGCGCTTCGCGTGGGCGATGTACTTCCGGAGCAGCTCGGCGTCGATCTCCGGCGCGACCTCCTGAGTCACCTCCGCGACCTGGTCCGAGGTGAACTCCGAGCTCGCCAGCTCCTCGCGCTGGGTGTTCAGCTCGCCGGCGTAGTTCGTCTTGATGATGTGTTGGGCCAGCCGGGAGTCGTGTTCCGGGTCCGGGCTGTCCGTCACCGTGAAGATCAGGTCGAACCGCGAGATGAGCGCGGGTTCGAGGTCGATCTGCTCGCCGATCGGCTCGTACTGGTCGAACCGGCCGTACTTGGGGTTCGCTGCGCCGAGCAGCGAACAGCGTGCCTTGAGGGTGGCGTTGATCCCCGCCTTCGAGACGGAGATCTTCTGCTGTTCGAGCCCCTCGTGCATCGCGGAGCGGTCCGACGAGTTGTGGACGACGAGCCCGTTCGCGACGAAGTTGTGCGTGTCGTCGACGGTCAGGTCGTAGACCTTCGGGCGCCGACCGTCGTCGATCCGGGACAGAATCGACCGTAGTTCGTCCTCGACGGCCCTCAGTTCCTCTGCGACCGCCTCCCGGAGGTCGTCGATCCGGTCCGTCTCGACGGTTCCGGAGAGCCAGCGCGAGACGGTCGCCTGATCCACGTCGAGCGACGAGGCGACGGCCGTCTGGCTGACGCCGTACGCGTCGAGCGCCGCCGCCAGTTCCTCCCGCGTGTCCCCGACCGGCCCCCGTTCGAGGAGGTCGCGAGCCCGTCGTTCGACCGTCTCGATCGATCCGCCGATAACGTCCGCCAGCCGCTGTCGGAGTACCTCACTGCGGTGTTCGGTCGACTCCGGCGGCACGGTTTCGACCGACTCGACACGTCGCCACTTCACGTCTCCGCGCACGAACTCGCGGAGGTCGTCGAGGTCGGTCTCGGTGACCTCCGCGAGGACGTCTCGGAACCGCTCGGCGACCGTTCGTCGAACGTCGTCGCGCCCGCCCCACAGACGGGAGATCTGCTGTTGTGACAGCGTCGTCCCCTCGGCGATCTCGGACTGTGAGACGTGGTACCGATCGCGCATCTCGGCGAGGAGTTCCCACGACGGGTCGTCGTCGAGCACGCGACGGTCCTCGGTTGCCGCCTCCAGCCGCTCCTCGAAGGCGGCGAGGACCCGTTCCGCGCGGTGAAGCGACGCGTTCGCCGCTCCGTTTTCGAAGTCGCAGTACGTTCCGGCGTCGAGTCCGCACTCGCTCTGATGGAGCCGGAGCGACTCGCGATACTCCGCAAGCACCTCGTCGACCTCCGGGATCACGTCGAGGATCGTGCGGTCGCCGTCCGCGGCCTCGACGACGCGGTCGAGCGCCTCGGCCTTCCGGGCGGCCGTGAAGCCGACGTACCGTCGGAACGCGGCCAGCGACTCCGAATCGGTCACGGTGAGGTAGTACACGTCTCGACCGCCGTCGCGGGCGCGACGCTGTAGCTGGCTCGACACGCCGAACTGCAAGAGGAGGTTGCGCGTGCCCCGCAGCAGGTCCCGGCTCGCGGAAGCCACGCGGACGTTCCCCGCCGACTCGTCGACGTGGGCCTCGCTGTCGGCCAGCGCGCGGACAAACGCGGCCTTCGCCGCCCGGTTCCCCGTCGAGACCGCGGTCGGGAAGCACTTCTCGTCGTACCGGCCGAGGTTCATCCCCGCGTCGAGGACGGCGTCGGCGTGTTCTTTTCCGTGAACGCGAACCGTCTCGACGCCGCCGTCTCGCTTCTCGCTCGGCGGGCGCGTCGGCTCCGCGTCGAACGCCTCCCGCGCCGCTCGCTCGAAGTCGTCCAACAGATCGGCGGCGGCGTTGGTGAACCGAACGCCGTAGACGCCCTCGTCGCGGTCGTAGTAGACGTTCCCGTCCCCGGAGAGGTAGCCGAGGACGCTCGCCATCGCGGGAGAAACCCCTTTGTCTTCGCCGGGAACCCCGGCGTCGACGCCACCGCTCGGAGCCGCCACCGCTCCCGCCCCGTCCGCGGCCTTTGTCGGAATCTCCCGGGGGACGTACACCCAGTCGCCGTCGTCGAGCGCGGCCGCCTCGCGTTCGACTCGTTCCCCGTCGTCGAGGACGAAGAACGGGTGATCCGCCGTCGCGCGCAGCGACTCGCCGGTCTCCATGGTCACGCGGGTCAGCTCCGAGGGCGCGTCGTACTCGTGAACCGCGGAGACGGGACGCTCGACCAACTGCCCGTCCTCGTCCATCGACCAGACCGTGAGGTCGACATCGCGGATGTGACGGCCGTTCGAGAGCTCCTCAATCTCGCCGTCCTCGGCGGCCTCCCGCGCCAGCTCGTCGATGCGCTCCACGCGTCCGTCCGCGAGCGTGACGAGGGTGTCGCCAGTGACGCAATCCATCTTGTCGAGCTCGTCGACCGCGGCGATCCCCTTGTCCGCGAGGACGAGCGCGCCCGCTTCCAGCGACCACTGCTGACCGTCTCCGAAATCATCTCTTACAGCAGCGGCGGTGAGGCCTGCAGCGGATGATCCTTTTCCGGACGTATAAACTGATCTTGGAGCAATATTCTCGACATAACTGATCATCTGCGACTTTCCAGTACCGGGGTCGCCGATCAGGAGCATGTGCAAGTCGCCCCGAATGCGCGAGCCGTCGGGGAGGTGCTTGGTGACGCCGGAGAAGAGCTGGAGGATCATCGCGAGCTTCTCCTCCTCGTAGCCGTAGATGGCGGGCGCGATGGAATTAACCATCGCCTCGTAGATGTCCTCGCGGTTGGAGAGCTCGATGATCTCGCGTTTGTCCGCCTCGGTGATGTCCATGTCCTCGAACTCCTCGTCCTCGATGCCGATGGAGACGCCGTCCATGTAGAGGTCGAAGATGGCGGACTTCTCGTTGCCCTGCTCGACCTGTTCGATGTGGAGGACGCCGACGCAGGTGACGTGGTCGCCGGGGCTCACCTCGCCGGTGATGTCGTCGACGATGTCGACGTCGATGCTCTGGGGCGTCTCGCCGCCGCGGAGCCCCTCGGGCGACTCCTGGATGCGGAGCTTCTGGGAGTCGATGAACTCCGACTGGTCGAAGTTGACGCGGAACGGGCCCTGTCGCTCACAGCCCTGACACTCGTGGGGCTCCTGAAAGCCGCCGTCGCTCTGGGGGATGTACGTCATCGTGCCGCAGCGCTGGCACTCGAAGGCGGCCTCGGTCACCTTCGGGCGCACGTCGGTCGCCTTGCGGACGATCCCCTTGATCGAGACGAGCTTGCCGATGTGGTCGTCGTGGACGCGAATGCCGCGAATGTCGATGCTCTCGGGGAGGTTCTCGATCCGGACGTGCGCGCGGCCGAGACTGACGTCCGCGGGGAGGTCGTAGAGCCGCAGCGCCTCCTCGGCGTACTCGCGCATCTGCTCCGGCTTCGTGCGGAAGTCCTCGGCGAGGTCGCGGTCGAACTGGTAGAGGTCGTCGTACTCGACGTACAGCGAGCGCTGTTCGTTGGGGTATCGCTGCGCGAGAGTGCCGATCTCCTCGCGGTAGTAGTTGCGGTAGAACTGAATGAACCGCTCCGTGAGGTCCTGATTCCCGGCCTGGGCCATTACGAAATCACTTCGTCGCCATCACGTATGAACCTCATGTTCGGAGCGGAGGTTATCGCCATCGACCGCTCGTACTCGCGCAGCTTCGCACCTGATTCGGTCTCAATAATATCGTACAGATGAAATCAGTGGGGCAGATCGACGGCTGTAACGGTGCATAGTTTATACATTCTGAACAATGTGGATTTATAATACTCTGAATTAACGGTTGAAGTACATGTCAGCTGAAAATGACACTGGAAGTCCGATAATAGTAGCGCTTATCTCCTTTCTCATCCCTGGAGTCGGACATATCATCGGCGGGATGAAAGGCCGCGGTCTCTACTGGCTCGGCGGCTTCGTGATCTACATGCTGATCTCCGTCATGCTGGTGTTCGTCGGAATCGGGATCTTCATGCTGTTCCTCGAACCCGTGTGGCATATCGGATCGGCGATCGACGGGTACGTTCAGGCCAACGACTGAGGCGTCGACGGCGAGCGCGCCGTCACTACGGCGGCTTTTCTCCGCGAGTCCCGCGTGAGGCGATCGGCACGGGACGACCGGCGCGAGACGGGTGTAGCCTACGCCTTGGTCACGAACGTCGCGTCGGCGGAGGTGCGACCCTCGTTGAACGAGAGCACCTTCGCGCGGATCACGTCGCCTTTCCCCACGTCGCGGGGGATGTCCTCGGTGAAGACGACGAACCCCTCGACCTTGCCGACGGCGACCTCCTCGCCCGAGTGGTGTTCGGTGAGCTCGGTGACGCCGAACTCGTACGTCTCGCCGATCTCGACCGGGGGTTCGCGCTCCTGGGCGGCGTCGTGGGCGCGCTTCGACTCGCGCGCGTCCGAGGACGGAGCGCGCAGGCGGCGCACGAGCACCAGCAGGACGAGCAGGGCGACCACGGCGGCGGCACCGATGACGGCCGGCGACGACGGTAACATACCGGGCGGTCGACCCGCTGTCACGTAAACGCTCGGGGTCGGCGGGGCGGTTCGGCGCCGCCTACGTCGGCCGCGGCCGCGCGGACCGCATGAGAAACGCCTTTGCTCTCGAAGCCCCCGGTTCGACGTGATGCGAACGACTCTCGGTCGCCGTCGAGTCGCCCACGGGCGTGGTGCGGCGTGAAGGTCGCGGACGCGGTGCCGGAGTTCGCCGACGCCTTCGGGTTCGAGGAGTTCAACCGGATGCAACGCGAGGCGCTGCCGGGCGTCCTAGAGACAGACCACAACGTGGTCGCGTCGGCGCCGACGGCCTCCGGGAAGACCGCGCTCGCCGAGCTCGCGATCTGCAAGACCCTCTCGGAGGGCGGGACCGCGCTCTTCGTCGCGCCGCTTCGCGCGCTCACCAACGAGAAGGAGAGCGAGTGGGAGCGGTTCGAGGAGCTCGGCTACTCCGTGTACGTCGTCTCCGGCGAGCGCGACCTCAACCCCCGCCGCGCCGAGCGCGCGGACGTGCTCGTGACGACCCCGGAGAAGGCCGACAGCGCCACCCGAAAGCACGACTCCGGGCGCTACTCCTTTATCACCGACGTGGACTGCGTCGTCATCGACGAGGTCCACTTACTCGACAGCGAGAAGCGCGGCGCGGTGCTCGAAGTGACCGTCTCGCGGCTCCGCCGCCTGCAGGACCCCCGCGTCGTCGCGCTCTCGGCGACGATGCCGAACGTCGCGGACGTGGCCGAGTGGCTCGACGCGCCCGCGGAGACGACCTACGAGTTCGGCGAGGAGTACCGTCCGGTCGATCTGGAGACCGGCGTGAAGACGTACTCGCACGGCTCGAACGCCTTCGCCGACAAGTACCGGCGGCTCTACCGCGCGCTCGACCTGGCCGAGCCGCACGTGCGGGAGGACGGGCAGGCGCTCGTGTTCGTCTCCTCGCGGCAGGACACGGTGCAGGCGGCCAAGAAGGCGCGCGACGAGATCACCGAGCGCGACATCCCGATCGACTCGCGGGGCGACTACGACTTCCACAACGAGGCGAAAGAGCTCACCAACGACACGCTTCGCCAGTCGGTCACCGACGGCGTCGGGTTCCACCACGCGGGGCTCGGGAAGGAGGACCGCGACCGCGTCGAGGAGTGGTTCAAGCAGGGGAAGATCAAGCTCCTCTTCTCGACGTCGACGCTCGCGTGGGGGGTGAACCTCCCGGCGCGCTGCGTCGTGATCCGCGACACCAAGTACCACGACCCGCTGGAGGGCGAGACCGACATCTCGCCGCTCGACGTGCTCCAGATGCTCGGGCGCGCGGGCCGTCCCGGCTACGACGACGTGGGGTACGGCTGGGTGGTCTGTGACCGCGGAGACGCCGACAGGTACCGTGCGCTGCTGAAGGAGGGCAAAGAGATCGAGTCCCGGCTCGCGGCGGACCTCGAATCGCACCTCAACGCCGAGATCGCGATGGGCACCATCCGCGGCCTCGAGGACGTGAT
Source organism: Halorubrum salipaludis (assembly GCF_002286985.1). GTDB lineage: Archaea > Halobacteriota > Halobacteria > Halobacteriales > Haloferacaceae > Halorubrum > Halorubrum salipaludis. The sequence goes on from NZ_NSKC01000004.1 coordinate 56,523, forward strand.
GGCGTGGTTAGAGACCACCTTCTACTACGTCCGGGCCGAGTCGAAGCCCGACGAGTACGCGTTTGCCACCCTCCGGGACCGCGTCCGCGACACCCTCGACTCGCTCGTCGAGGACGGGTTCGTCGCGGCCGACGACGACCTCGCGATCGAGCCGACGGCGCTCGGTCGCCTCGCCTCGAAGTACTACCTGCGCTTGGACACGGCCCGCCGATTCCGGCGGCTCGCCGACCGCGAGACGCTGACGGTCGATTCCGTGTTGGAGACCGTCGCGTCGGCCGGCGAGTTCGACTCGGTCTCGGCGCGCTCGGCCGAGTCGGACGCGATCGACCGGATCCTCGACGGCCGCGACACCGAGTTGGAGGACGGCCACCGCAAGGTGTTCGCCATCCTGCTGGCCGGGATGGCCGACTCGATCCCCTCGGACCTGCGCTCGGACGCGTGGGTGATCCGGCAGAACGCGCTCCGGCTGCTCGCCGCGCTCTCGGAGTTCCTCGACCGCTTCGCCGGTCCCCGCGCCGCCAACCTCGCGTGCCGGGTCGAGGCGCGCGTCGAGCACGGCGTCTCCCGCGAGGCCGTCGCGCTCACCGCGATCGACGGGGTCGGCTCCGGCCGCGCCGAGCGGCTCGCGGACGCCGGGCTCACCTCCCCCGCAGCCGTCGTCGACGCCGGCGCGAGCGAACTCGAGAACGCCGGCATGAGCGGCTCCGTGGCGGACCGAATCGTCGACGCCGCCCGCGATTGCCCCCGCGTCGACGTCGACTGGGGAGAGTTCCCCGAGGCCGTCGCAGTCGGCGAAAACGAGATGTGCGAGGTCGCCGTCGCCGCCGTCTCCGGGAGCGCCCGCGCGGGGATCCGGGTCACCGTCAACGACGTGGAGATGACCGCGACGACGACGTACCTCGACGGGGAGACGACGGTCCCCGTCGGCGTGTTCGGACCGCCGGACGCCGACGAGCTGGAGTTCGTCGTCGAGGTCGTCTTTCCGGACCTGCCGCTGATGCCGGTTCGGGCGACGCGGACGGTTCGGGTGGCGTAGGAGCCTCGTCGTCGGCCCCCGCTTTTCATCCCGCATAAACCCCCGCGCCGACCGCTTAACACCGATACCGCGGCCACCCGTCGTATGCCGGAACGACTCCGCGTGTTCGCAGGCGACTGCCGAGTGACCGAACGCGGCGACCGCTCCCGCACCCACCGCGGGCGCGTCGTCGTCCTGATCAAGCCCGACGACACCACGCTCGTCCACGACGCCGACGGCTACCAGCCGGTCGCGTGGCTCACCCGCCCCGACTCGGTCGTTGTCGAGGGGGACGGCGACGGGTTCTCGATCACCGCCCGTGACGGCGCCCGCCGGCTCCGGGTCGTCGCCGAGGAGGCGACCGCGAGCAGGGCGCTCCCCGTCACCGAGGCCGGCCTCCCGGTCGGGACCTGCCCCGAGGACGGCGGGGTGCTCGTGCGCTCGCGCGGCGACGTGACCTGTCTCGACTGCGAGGAGCGATGGGGGCTCCCGGCCGGCGCGAGCGTCACCGACGGGGTCTGCGACGACTGCGGGCTCCCGAAGATCCGGATCGAGCGCGGCGAGCCGTTCCACCTCTGTCTCGACCCCGCGTGCGACCCGATGGAGGCCGCCGTCAGCGACCGATTCGACCGCGTCTGGGGGTGTCCGGACTGCGAGGGCGACCTCACCGTCCAGTCCGCGCCCGGCCGCGTCTACCTCGCCTGCGAGAACGACCCCGACTGCGAGACCACCGTCTCGATCCCCTCGGGGGTCGTCGTCGACGACTGCGACTGCGGGCTCCCGGTGTTCGAGACCGCGGCCGGCCGCGGCTGCCTCGACGGGAGCTGCGAGCTGAGCGGCCACACGGCGGCCGACGGGTAGAAGAGCGCGACCGCGGGTAGAAACGCGCGAGCCGCGGTCGAACCGTTACTCGGCGAGCTGTTCGCGTCCCGGCGCGATCAGCCGGTCGAGGTACTCCGCGAGCGCGCCCTTGGCGTCGGCGGGGTGGAGCTCGCCGGACTCTAAGTCCGCTTCGAGCGCGTCGTAGGACTCGTACTCTAAGTCGCCGCCGTACTCCTCGGGCCGCTCGACGACGACGGCGTCGAACCGCGGGAACACGTGGTACTCGAACACCTGGAGGACCGGGTTCTCCCGCGCCTCGCCGTCGTCGGTCGGCTCGGGGTCGGCCGTCGGCGGGCAGTACGCGTCGTTCACCTTCGACTCGATGTCCTCGCGGGAGTCCTCCATCGAGATGGTGACGCCCTCGCTGGAGGACATCTTCCCGCGGCCGGTGCCCAGATCGGCGATGAGCGGGGTGTGGAGGCTCGTCGGGGGCTCGCGGTCGATGCTCGGGAGCACGTCGCGCGCGAGCATGTGGACCTTGCGCTGCTCCATCCCGCCGACGGCGAGGTCGACGCCGAGGTACGGGATGTCGAGCGCCTGCATCAGCGGGTACACCGCCTGCGACACCTTCACGGAGTCGCCAGAGGTGATCTCTGCCATCGCGCGCTCGGCCCGCGCGAGCGTGGTCTCCAGCTCCAGCGAGTGGAGGTCGAGCGTGTAGTCGTCGTCGAGCTGGAAGTCGGAGCCCAGGACGAACTGCGTGTTCGACTCGTCGAGCCCGTACGCGATGAACTGGTCGCGCATGCGCTCGGCGGTGTGGCGGATCTCCTCGAACGACCCCTTGTCGTTGAGGTAGGCGTGCACGTCGGCCAGGAGGACCGTCACCTCGAAGCCCGCCTCCTGGAGGTCGATGAGCTTGTTCGCGGTGAGCATGTGCCCGATGTGGAGGACCCCCGAAGGCTCGTAGCCGACGTACGCCCGCTTCCCGTCGGGGTCGTCGGCCAGCGCCTCGATCTCCTCCTCGGTGACCACCTCGGCCGCGTTCCGGGTGATCCGCTCGTAGGCGTCCATACGCACGACTGCGCGGTTGTCGGTCATATGACTTCTGGAAGCGTGTTGTGACGTGACGAGGGCGCGCGGCCGGCGCGGCCGATCGACTTACTCCTCGGTCTCCGGGAGGGTCCGCCCCGCCCGGTGCTCCGAGATGATCCGGTCGAGGTGCTCCTGTTTCTCGGCCTTCCGCCGGCGTTCGGCGCGGCGCTCCCAGTCGCCGAGCGCGGCCTCCAGCTCCTCCTCGCTCGCGACCGCCAGCTCGTCGACCTCGCGCACGGGGACCGCGTCGGCCGGGACCACGGGCACGTCGTGGTCGAACAGCACCTGATCGGCCACGTCCGAGAGGTTGCCGTCGCGGATCACGGCGCGGGGTTCCGTCTCGGCCAGCCGCTCGGCGGTCCTCCGGCCCGCGCCCGAGGCGTCGCGGAGGTAGACCACATCGCCGGCGACGAGGCCGTACGCCTCGTCGGCCGCCTCGATGGCGTCGAGCGTGAACTGCTCGACGACCTTCACGCTGGCGAGCCCCTGGTCCGCGGCCACGTCGTCGAAGTTCGAGTGGTCGAGCCGCCACAGCTCCTTCAGCGTCTCCACTTTCCCCTCGAGCTCCGCGACGGTCTCTCGGGCTTCGTCGCGCTCGCGCTCCAGCCGGTCGGTCTCGCGTTCGAGCCGCGAGACGGCCCGCCGGCTCCGCGCCTCGATTCGCTCCTCGCGCCGCGCCTCCTCAAGTTCGCTCTCCAGCTCCGCGATCCGCTCGTCGCGCTCGGCGAGGTCGGCCTCCAGCGACTCCGCGTGCGACTCCAACCGCTCGACGCGCTCGCGGAGCCGCCGGATCGTCTCCTCCTCCTCGGTGCGCTCGGGCTCGGTGGGATCGGTCTCGTCGGTCCCGTCCTCGCCGTCGCCGCCGTCACCGCCGTCGTCGCTCAGATCCGCGATGACGGACTCCACGGATGCGTCACCCGCGACGACGCCCGCGATCACCGCCTCGCGGTCGAGCCGCGGCGGGGTCTTCGCCGCGATGCGCTCGAACTGGTCCTCGTGGTCGTCGTAGGCGTACAGCGCGGCCGCCAGCGCATCGCGCTCGTGGTCGTTCTGGTAGCTCGCCTCGCGGGTCCGGTGGAGCTTCTCGTCGACCGGGAGATCGGTCGTGGGGCGCCACCCGGCGGCGTCGAACGACCGCCGGAACTTCTCGACGGTCTCCGGCATCGGCTCCACGTCGGCGGCGACGATGATCGGGCGGCCCTGCTCGATGATCCACTCCGTCACGTCGGCGGTGTCGGCGGTCCGCGAGGAGTAGAGCGCGTGGACGGTGCCGTCGAGCCCGACGACGGCGGCCGCGGTGGTCGTCCCCGGGTCGATGCCGACGATCACCCGGTCGCGCCGCTGTACGAGCGGCTCGTACTCGATCCCGTCGCGGCGCTCGCGCTCGACCTCGACGCGCACGTCCCCGGCCCGCGAGTTCGACACCGGGATCTCCTCGGGGCGCGCCTCGACCGTGAACGTCGCGTTCGCGTAGCCGCCGTACTTCTCGGTCACGTCGCGCTCGAAGTCGAGGTTCGCCTCCTTGAGCTTCGACTGGACCTGTCGGGTCCGCTTCCGGACGTTCCCGTGGATCCGCCGGGTGTAGCGGTCCTGGCTCCACCCGCCCTTTCCGGTCGAGCGCCCGCGGGACACCTTCACCCGCGTCTCGTCGGTGAACGCCGTCACCTCGTGGCCGACGTTGGCGGCCGCGAGCCGGGCCGACGCCTCCGCCTCCTTCATCGGATCCTTCCCGTACGGGATCCCGTGGCGCGAGGCGACCCGCGAGAGCGGTTCGGGGCGCTCCGCGCCGGTCACCTGCACGAGCCGCGTCCCGTCGGGGAGCGACCGCAGGAACCCCACGAGCTCCCCCTTGTCCGCCGCCAGCTCGTAGGCGTTGTCGGTGGCGACGTACAGGGGTTCGCGGCCGTCGATCAGCCGGCAGAGCTTCCGGAACGACACCACGTCGCGGGTGACCCGCGCCATCGGGCCGTCCGCGTCGGGGGCGTCCGGATCGTCCTCGTCGACGGGGTCCAAGATGACGAGGGCGTAGGAGGGGTCGTCGCCGCGAACGTCGCCGCTGTGCACGTCGACGCCGAACACCGGCCGGTCGCGGGCGCGGATGGTCCGGGTTGTCACACACTCACGTAGGCCGTTGGCGCGTATATACCCCACGACGGGACTGAGACTGATCCTGATCGACAGCGGGAGTGAGCCTCGTAAGATGGTGGAGGTGTTATTTATAAGTCGGATTGTGGTGGTGCTGGCGGGTGTTTATAAGCGATTGGCGATGTTGCGGTGAAGACCTGCAAAGCCCCAGCCGCGAGGGCGGCGCACGCTCGCTGCGCGCTTCGGTCGCTCGCGTTACTCGCTCCCTGCAGTGCTTACATCGTCATCAGAACGCGAAGCGTTCTGATTGGCTCACGAGAGCTCCGCTCTCGTGAACGCCTGCGCCCGCCTCGCGACTGCCCCTTTGAGTTCCGCCCCGCACAACACCGCAGCCTCACGCCTCCCCAGCCTCGTCGGCCGGCGCATATAAGCGCCGGCCGACTCCCTCGCGCGTGCTGCTCGGCCGCAGGGCGGCCTCGCAGGCACGCGCCACCGCAATTTTGTTTATAAGTAGTGCTGCGCCGTCACTCACACTTGTTTAAATACTCTATCACCACCGCCGATCTGCGAGACCCACTCCCACTATCGTCCGTCACCGTCTCCCCGTCACACCGACAAACTACTTATCGGGTCGGCCGTAATCGCACCTATGCGACGGGTTCTCACGTTCTCGGTCGTCGTCGCCGCGATAGCCCTCCTCTCGTTCGGCGTCGGCGGGGTGGTCGCCGCCGGGCCCGCGACCGGACCGTCGGTGGCAATTTCGAGTGACGCGCCGGCCAGCGCGACCGCCGCGGAGTGCGACGCGGGCGCCGGAACCGACCTCGTCGGCTGCTGGAACGGGACTCACTACGAGGAGGACCTCTCGTTCAACCAGTCTGACGGCCTGACGGAGGCGGAGCTGGAAGCGCTGACCGACCTGACGATGGCCCGCGTCGAGCACGTCCGCGAGCGCCCCTTCCGCGAGGACGTGCCGGTCGAGACGGTCGCGCGCTCCGAGTTCATGAACGACTCCGCGGGCGGCGGCGCGGGCGGCTCCGGCGCCGAGTTCCAGCGCTGGAACGACCAGGTGTGGAAGGCGCTGTTCGTCGTCGGCGAGGACGAGAACGCCTCGGACGCGATTGACGGCGTCTTCGGCGGCGCGGTCTCGGGGTTCTACTCCCCGGCGGAGGACCGGATCGTCCTCGTCGTCCCGGAGGGCGAAGACCCGCAGATCGACCCGTCGACGCTGGCACACGAGCTGGTCCACGCGATGCAGGACCAGTACCACGACCTCTCGAACCCCCGCTACGTCGGCGCCACGCAGGACGCCGACCTCGCGGTCGACGGGGTCGTCGAGGGCGAGGCGGTCCACATCGAGGAGCGATACGACGAGCGCTGCGCCGCCAACTGGAGCTGTCTCGCGCCGCCCGACTCCGGCGGTGGCGGCGGGACGACGCCCGACTACAACTTCGGCATCCTCCAGACCGTGCTCCAGCCCTACGGCGACGGGGCGCTCTACGTCGAACGGCTCGTCGACGAGGGCGGGTGGAGCGCCGTCAACGAGACGATGAACGAGCCGCCGGCCGCGACCTCCGAGGTGATCCACCGGGAGCCCGACTACGAGACCCGCGAGGTGTCGTTCGAAGACGCGGCCGAGGGCGGCTGGGAGACGTACCCGAACCAGGGCGTCGACGGCGCCGACACCGCCGGCGAGGCGTCGATGTTCGTGATGTTCTGGTACCAGAGCTACGAGTACCGGCACGCGGTGTTGGACCCGGACGCGACGATTCGGGAGAACGTCCAGATCCACACGCAGACGGACGAGCGGCTCCGGACCCGCATGAACTACAACTACGCCCACGAGTCGACCGACGGCTGGGCGGGCGACGAGCTGTATCCGTACCGGAACGGCGGGAACGCGACCGACGGCGAGGACGGCTACGTCTGGGTGACCGAGTGGCAGACGACCGCGGACGCGGCCGAGTTCCGCGAGGCGTACCTGCGCATGCTGACCGCCCACGGCGACGACGAGTACGCCGACGGCGTGGTGTACGAGATCGAGGACGGCGACTTCCGCGGGGCGTACGGCGTCGAGCGCGACGGGACCACGGTGACGGTCGTGCACGGCCCCGAGCCCGCGGACGTGCTCGAACTCCGCCCCGACGCCGGGTTCGACCTCCCCTCGACCGACGACGGTGACGGGGACGAGACTGACGGCGGCGACGAGACTGACGGGACCGACGGCGACGACGAAAGTGACGGGACCGACGGCGACGACACCGACGAGACCGACGACGGGAGCGACACCGGCTCCGACGGCTCCGGCGGCCCCGACGCCGCCACCGACGACGGCACGCCCGGGTTCGGCGTCCCGGTCGCGGTCGGGGCCCTGCTCGGGGCGGCCCTCGTCGCGCGTCGCGTGCGGTCCTGAACCGCCGGGCGACGACAGATACCTTTTGGCGACGACCGCGCATCCGCCGGAGGCGACCGCACAGCGGTCGAAGCGAAATCCCGCCCGACTCGGGTGGCTTTTCCTCCCCGGCGTCCGAACCGTCGGGTATGACCGAGTTCGACATCGTCGACGCGCCCGCGATCCGCGGGGGGCGGGCGACCGACGCGTACTTCGAGCGGACCGAGGCCGCCTTGGAACACGCGGGGCGGAACCCCCGCGTCGTCGCCGAGGTCACCGCCGACCAGTTCCCCGACGGCGACTTCGAGCTGTTCGCCGGGCTGAAGGACGCGGTCGCGCTCCTGGAGGGCCGCGACGTGGACGTCGACGCGGTCCCGGAGGGCCGCCTGTTCGACGGCGGCCCCGTGATGCGGATCGAGGGGCCGTACCTCGCGTTCGCCCGGCTGGAGACCTCCCTGCTGGGCTTCCTCTCGCACGCCTCGGGGATGGCGACCGCGGCCCTCGACGCCCGGGTCGCGGCGCCGGACTCGCAGGTCCTCTCCTTCGGCGCGCGCCACGTCCATCCCTCGATGACCGCGGCAGTCGAGCGCTCGGCGCTGGTGGCCGGGTTCGACGGCTTCTCGCACGTCGCCGCCGGCGACCTGATCGGCCGGGAGGCGTCGGGGACGATGCCCCACGCGCTCGCCATCTGCTTCGGCCGCGGCGAGCAGGAGGCGGCGTGGCGCGCCTTCGACGAGGCCGTCGACGAGTCGGTCCCGCGGATCGCGCTCTGTGACACCTACTCCGACGAGGTCGACGAGGTGCTCCGCGCGGTCGAGACGCTCGGCGACCGGCTCGACGGCGTCCGGCTCGACACCACCGGCTCGCGGCGCGGCGACTTCAGACACATCGTCCGCGAGGTGCAGTGGGAGCTGGACGCCCGCGGCCACGCCGACGTCGACGTGTACGTCTCCGGCGGGCTCGGTCCGGACGACCTCCGAGCGCTCCGCGACGTGGTCGACGGCTTCGGCGTGGGCGGTTACGTCTCGAACGCCGACCCGGTCGACTTCGCGCTCGACGTGGTCGAAGTCGACGGGGAGCCCGCCGCCAAGCGGGGCAAGCTCTCCGGCGCGAAGGCCGTCTACCGCACCGCCGACGGCGCCCACGCGGTCGGGCTCGCGGAGCGTGAGGGCCCCGCGGGCGCCGAGTCGCTCATGGAACCGGTGATCCGCGACGGCGAGGTGGTCGACGGCGCGGCGTCGGCGTTCGACCTCGACGCGGCGGCGGAGCGCGCCCTCGCGGACGCGGAAGCGGTGGGGTACGGGGCGGAAGGGGACGGGAAGTAGGACGGGGACCGGGGCGGGGACCGGGACGGCCTACTGCCCCGCCGTCGTTCCTGTCTCTTTCTGCCGGCGCCCGCCGCCGAGCGCCTCGGGGTAGTCCTCCCGGAGGGCCGCCGCCGCGTGCTCGCCGCTGATGAGGCACATCGGCATTCCGATTCCCGGTCCAGTGTACGAGCCGACGTAGTAGAGCCCGTCGAGCCCGGCGCGGTGGCCGGGGCGGAGCGGCCCCGTCTGGAAGAGGGTGTGCGCGAGCCCCAGCGCCGTGCCGTCGGGGTCGCCGAAGCGCTCGGCGAACTCGCTGACGCAGGCGGTCGTCTCGGAGACGATCCGCCCACGGAGGTCGACGCCGGCGTTGGCGGCGAGGTCCTCCAACACCGTCTCGCGGTAGCGCTCGCGCACCTCCGGCCCGTCGTCGAGCCCCGGCGCGATCGGGACCAGTGCGACGACGGCGTGGTGTCCCTCGGGGGCGACCGTCTCGTCGGTCTCGGAGGTGACCGAGAGGTAGTACGCGGGGTCGTCGGGCCAGCGCGGCTCCTCGAAGATCGCCTCGAAGTGGTCCGACCAGTCGGCCGGCAGGACGAGCGAGTGGTGCGCGAGCGGGTCCACGTCGCCCTCGACCCCGAGGTACAGCATGTACGCGGAGGGGGCATACGTCCGGTCGCTCCAGTAGCCCGGATCGCGGTCGCGGTCGTCCGGGTCAAGCAGCTCCCGCTCGACGTACGCCGGGTTCGCGTTGCTGACCACGAGATCCGTGCGGCGCGTCCCGGCGTCGGTCGCGAGCTCGAACGCGCCGACCCGGCCGTCGATCGATTGCACCTCGACGCCGGTCTCGATGTCGACGCCCCGTTCGCGGGCGAGTGCCGCGAGCCCGTCGACGACCCCGGCGATGCCGCCCTCGGGGTAGAAGACGTTCATGTTCAGGTCGACGTGGCTCATGATGCTGTACAGCGCCGGGGTGTTGTACGGCGATCCGCCCAGGAAGACGAGCGTGTACTCCAGGAGCTGCTTGAGCTTCGGGTGGTCGACGTACCGCCCGACGTAGTCGTCCATGTTCCCGAACAGGCGGTACCGCGGTGCCATCGGGAGCAGGTCCGTGTCGACGTAGTCGCGCAGCCGGTCGCGCCCCTCGTACACCACTCGGTCCATCGCCAGCTCGTAGTTGCGCTCGGCGCGGTCGAGGTACTCGGCGAGCGCGTCGCCGGCGCCCGCCTCGTACGACTCGAACACCTCGTGAACGTTCTCGCGGTTCGGGCCGATCGTGACGCGGTCCCCGTCCTTCCAGAACACCCGGTACTGCGGGTCGAGCCGCTCCAGCTCGTAGTAGTCCTCCGGCTCGCGGTCGAAGTGCCCGAAGAACCGCTCGAACACGTCGGGCATGAGGTACCAAGACGGCCCCGCGTCGAACCGGAACCCGTCCCGCTCGATGACCCCCGCGTGACCGCCGACCCGGTCGTGGCGTTCGAGCAGCTCCACCTCCCCGCCGGCGTCGGCGAGGTACGCGGCCGCCGCGAGGCCGCCGAACCCCCCGCCGACGACGGTGATCGTCGGGTCGTCGCCCGGCTGGTCCGCCATGTCGATCCCGAGGGGCTCTCGGGCCTTGTCAACGGGTCGCGTTCCCGGGGCGTGAGATTCCGCCCCGACGGGTTTTGTCACGGGGGCCGTAGGTGCCGTGCGATGTCCCTGCCCGTTCGGAAGCGCGTGTGGCGGTCGGTCGGCGGCGGGAGCGTTCACCCCTCGCTCGGGCTCTCGCGGGCGGCGCTCGCGGCGCTCGTCGTCGGGTTCGGCGCGCTCGCGCTCGCCGGGGTCGCGGTCCCGATCGAGGCGCAGATGGCGATATACCTCGTCGGGATGATCGCGTTGAACCTCCCCCACGGCGGGTACGAGCACTTCGAGAACCTCCGGCGGCGTCGCCCGTCGTTCCGGGGGCGGTACGTCGCCGCCTATCTGGCCGCGATCGCCGGGTTCGTCGGGCTGTTCCTGCTCGCGCCGGCCGCCGGGCTCGCGCTCGCGCTGGTCGTGGCGATGGCGAAAGGCGGGATCGGCGGGCTCAGCGTCCTCGACGCGACCGTCGGGACCGAGCACCTGCGGACGCGACCCCAGCGCGCCCTCGCCGCCGCAGTCCGCGGCGGGGCCGTCATGCTGGTCCCGATCGCCTTCCACACCGACACGTTCTACGCGTTCAGCACGCTCATGGTCGGCCTCGTCGACGCGGGGGCGCTGGCGGGGGTCGGCGAGCACCTCGATGCGATCCGGACCGCGGTTCTCGTCGGCTACGGCGCCGCGCTCGCCGCGCACGTCGCGCTGGGGTACGTCCGCGGCGGCGGGCGGTCGTGGCTCGTCGACGCCGGCGAGAGCGTCCTCCTCGCCGCGTACTTCGCGGTCGTCCCAGTGCTCGTGGCCGTCGGGCTCTACTTCCCGTTCTGGTACTCCGCCAGGCAGGTCGCCCGGACGGCGACCGTCGAGGCCGCCCCCGTCGGCGACGACGAGTGGGACCTCGCGGGCGGTGACTCCGCCTCGGCGACCGCGCTGCGGGCGTGGGAGCTCATGGTTGCCGGCGCGCTCGCCACCTTCGCCGTCGTCGCCGCGCTCTACTGGGCGTTCCCGAACCCGTTCGCGTCGTCCGGGCTGCTCCCCGGCGCGGTGGCGTTCTGGAGCGTCGCGATCAGCATCATCGCGCTCCCGCACGTCGTCGTCGGGGAGCTGCTCGACCGAGAGCGGGGGATCTGGTACGTCCCGTGAGGCGTCGCGGAGACGGACCCCGAGTTCGGGGATCCGTCGGCGAGGCTCGAGGTGAGAAGCGAGTCGATCCGTCGGCGACCGGAAACCCGATCGGTCGCGCGTCCCGCCCGCTACAGCTCTTCGACGGCGCCGCCGTCGGCGCGCTCTCGGAACACCTGGCCCTCGATGAGCGTCACCATCGTCTCCTCGTCCTCCCACGCGTTCGGCGCGAGCTTGGCCTTCCGGCAGGCGCGCGAGAGGAACTCGGCGCCGGACCAGCCGTTCTCGACGGGGACCGTCGGGTAGAGCCAGCCGTGCGAGTTGCCGCCGTCGACGGCGACGCCGTGGGTGCCGACCTCGAGGTCGGCGAGGGGGTCGTTGGTGAGCACCGTGTTCGAGACGACGAACACGGAGACGGTGATGTTGTCGAGCTCCTTCGGCTCGACCTCGGAGCCGCAGGAGTCGTCGGAGGCGGCCTTGATGGCGGCCTCGACGATGGCGTGACCGAGCTGGTCGGAGGTCTCCCACGCGCCGGCGCAGCCGCGGAGCCGCCCCCGCCCCCTCGTGGACTCCAGCCGGACGAACGCCCCGGTTCGGGCGTAGAACGCCTCGCGCATGCTCCCGGGTTGTTCGCGCTGTCCGTGTCGGACGAACGACTCGACCGCCTCCCGCGCGAGTTCGACCGCTCGTGCACCGTCGTCGTACGACAGCTGAACGGTCTGAGCCTCGGACATGATAGTCCCTTACGTTGCTGACGACTTGAACGCTTCCCTTGCGAACCCGGCCGCTCGCCCCCGCTCGCCGGGGGGATCGGAGCGGCGGGCGAGAGTGATTGGGCCGGCAGGTGAAGGCGATCGGGCCGGCGGGCGAGGGTGATTGGGCTGGCGAGCGATCGGGATAGAGGCGGTCACGCCCTTCCCGACCGAACCCCTTATTCGCGGGCGGCGGCTAGGCGCGACCGGACAGAGGGAGCCCGACTCCCGTGCCTCTGGCATGAGGAAAGTCCCCCCACCGGCCGGACGGGCGACCGGGCACACGCCCGGAGTCGGAGACGGCTGGCTCTGGAACAGCAACGACACCCCCCACCCCGACCCGTGATTCGCGCGAACCGACCCGCAAGGGAAGGGAGTTAACCCGATGAGGATCGACGGGTGGGAACGGATGGAACGGCGAATCCTCGCCGGTGCAAGTCCGCGCCACAAGGTAGTCCGGCCACGGCGCGGACGCTCAGCCGAATGTCGGGACGAACCGAAGGGGGCTTACTCCCCTCAGTCCGCTTGTACTCGGTAGCGACCGGTACATCGTGTTGTGTCGGCTCTTCGAGTTCGATCCTCGATATTCGGATGGCAGTGGATCGGCGGGGAACACCGCCAAAGCCCCAGCAGTTCGCTTATAAGCGGTTATCTGCGGGTTCACGGTGAAGATCTCCAAAGCCCCAGCCGCGAGAGTGGCGCACACTCGTTGCGCGCCTCGCTCGTTCGCATTGCTCACTCGCTGCGGTGCTTACGTCGTCTGCGCCACTCTCGCGGCTGCCCCTTTGAGTCCCACCCCACACAGCACCGCAGCCTCACACCTCCCCAACCTCGTCGGCCGGCGCTTATAAGCGCCGGCCGACTCCCTCGCGCGTGCTGTCTCGCGCCCTTATCAGGGCGCTCGCAGGCACGCGCCACCGCCTCTTTATAAGGTATCTATAAGGGCAGCAGCGACAGCGCCGCGGTCGCCTGTCCCGCGCCCTCCATCTCGGGGCCGTACGTGATGACGATGTAGCCGATCGTCAGGAGGAGGCTGTTGTACAGCCCGTGCATCACGGCGACGACGACGAGGTTCTCCGTGTACTCGTACACCGCGCCGAAGATCAGGCTCGGGACGAAGAGGAGACTGATCGTCGTCAGCATCGCGCTCACGCCCCCGGACAGCGAGACGATGTGAGCGGGCGCGAACACGGAGGCCGCGAGGAGGATAGCCGGAACCGCGGAGAGCGTTTCCCGCGCGCGACTCTGGATGACGCCGCGGAACAGGAGCTCTTCGCACGGTCCCACGACGAGCAGCATGGCGACGATCATGATCGGAATGATCGACGGGTTCTCCAGGGTGGTCTGGGCGCCCTGGTTCTGGGCCGGCTCCGGTCCGACCAGCAACACGACCGAGCTAACGACGAGCACCGTGACGATCACGAGTATCGGGCCGATCAGGGCGATCACGGACTCGACGATGCTCGGCCGCCGGACGCCGAGGTACGCCACGATCGCGTCGCGGTCGAGCCCCCGGTACCGAAGGTACCCGAGACTGACGCCGACGAACGCGACGACCTGCCCGACGACGAACGGCGCGACGAACGAACCGAGAAGCGACGGCTCCCGTCCGGTGACGGTCGAGACGAGGTAGACGACAGCCCCGGCGATCGTGGTGACGGCGAGAAGCCCGAGGATGCCCGCGATCCCCAGCCCGAAGGCGACGCCGACCGTTCGGAGCGGGGACCCCGTCTCCCGCCCGTCCGGCGAGTCGGCGGCGTCGACCATCGAACGGGCCTCGCCGGGCTCGCCCCCGTCGCTGGCGGCGGTGTCTACCGGGTCGTCGCGGTCTCGCGCGCCGTCGCCGGCGTCGGCGTCGAACTCGGAGGGATCGCTCATTGCCCCTCGTTCGAACCGATCGGTCAAAGGCCTGTCCGTCGTCAGCGATACAGCAGCTCGTACCACAGCACGGCGGTCACGGTCCGGCCGTCGCGGAGCCCCTCGTCGACGACGGCCTCGAGGAGGTCGTCGTACGGCACCGTCTCGACCGCGATCGACTCGTTGTGGTCGAGGTCCCGCTCGGCGGTCGGCTCGCAGCCGGTGGCCAGGAAGTGGTGGTGGACCGAGTCCGCCATCCCGTTCGTCGGCTCGACGGTCGTCAGGCGCTCGAAGGCGTCGGCCTCGTACCCCGTCTCCTCGGCGAGCTCGCGGGCGGCGGCGCGTTCGAGGTCGTCCGCGTCCTCCGGCTCCACCGACCCCGCGGGGAGCCCGCGGTTGACCCGCCCGACCGCCTGCCGCCACTCGTCGATGACGACCGCGTCGCCGTCGGGGGTGAGGGGAAGCACCACGACCGCCGGCGCCTCGTCGACGTAGTGGTACCCGTCGGTCTCGCCGTCCGGGAAGCGGACCTCGTCGCGTCGCACGTCGAAGCCGGGACAGCGGTAGTCGATCTCGGTGTCGAGCGTCTCCCACGCGAGCTCGTCGGCGGAGTCGGCGTCGTCCATGCGTCGGGGTCGGCGCTCGGGGACCTAAATCCCCGCACTCGGCCGGCGCCGGGGCCGACGTCGGCTCCGGCGTCGCTCCGTGGGCGCCCGCGGCCGCCTGACCGTCACACGCGGAGTCGCTCGACCGCGATCGCGGCGAGCGTCCCGACGACCCACGCGATCGTCCCCAGCGCGACGGCCTCGACGCCGAGGAAGACGAGCCCGTCGGGCGAGAGGAACGCGACGACGCGCTCGCCGAGCGACCGCCCCGAGAGGCCGAGCAGGTAGTGGTCCGCGGTGGAGCCGAGGAGCGCGCCGTAGACGCTCGCCCACGCGAGGACCAGCCCGCTCCGTCGGGAGGCGAGGGCCGCGGCCGCGAGAACGCCGAGCGCGGCGGCGTCGACCGGGAGGAACACGACGCCGCCGGAGACCGCGAACAGGCCCACCGCGTAGGCGGCGAACGAGGCGAGGAAGACCAGCGGCGGGACGAGGAGCCGTCGTCGGTGCGAGCGGGTCCGCTCCGAGCCGAGGAGGACGCGGCGAGCGAGGGACATGCCTCCCGATGGTCGCGATACGGCAATAAAACCGGTCGCCGGTCGCGGCGCCGCCGGCCGTCCCGGGGATCGGCGGCGGACGCCCTCAGGCCCAGTCGCCGAGCGACGCCTGGCCGTCTCCGCGCTCGCCCGTCCGTCGGCTCCCGTTCTCGTCCGGTTCGTCCCCGTCGTTCGCCCGCGGATCGCCGCCGACCCAGTCGGTGAGCTTTCCGCCGTCGCCGGCCGCGGGCGCCGAGCGTCCTCCGGCCGTCCCGCCCTCCTCCCCCTCGGCCGCGTCGAACCCGCCGAGCGTCGCCTGGTCGCTCTCGGCGAAGTCGAGCTTCGAGACGCGCACCCCGAGCTTGCGGACCCGGTCGCCGGCGAACTCGTCGAGGAGGTCCAGCGCCGTCGACTCCACGAGGTCGGGGTCGTCGACGGGACCGGGGAGACTCCGGGCGCGGGTGTTCACCTCGTAGGGGGGCTCGACCGCCTTGATCCCGATGGTGCGGTACAGACACCCCCGCTCGCGGGCGCGGCGGGCCACGTCGGCGGCCAGCGCGCGCACCGTCTCCCGCTTCGCCGCCTCGTCGGCGGTCGCCGACAGCGACGACTCCCGCGACAGGCTCTTGGGGAGTCCCGTGGGCGTGACCTCCCGGTCGTCCTCGCCCCGCGCCCGCCGGTACAGCTCCCGGCCGCGGTCCCCGAGCTCGTCGCCGAGCCGGTCGGGGTCGGCGGCGGCGAGGTCGCCCGCGGTCTCGATCCCCAGATCAGCCAGCGTCCGCTCCGTCACCGGGCCGACGCCGTGGATCTCCGCGGTCGGAAGGGGCGCGAGGAACGACTCGACCTCGCCCGGCGGCACGACGACGAGCCCGTCCGGCTTGTCGGCGTCGCTGGCGACCTTCGCGGTCGACATGTTCGGCGCGACGCCGACGCTCGCGGGCACGCCGGCCTCGCGCTCGATGCGCTCCTTGACGTGCCGGGCGTACCCCTCCGCCAGGGTGCGGACCTCCGCGGGGCCGGCCGCGGCGCTCGGCGGGGGGTCGGTGGTGTCGTCGCCAGAATCGGTCGGGCCCCCCGCGGCGTCCCACGCGGTCCGGTCGGTGACGTCGAGGTACGCCTCGTCGACGCTCACCTCGCGGAGGGTGTCGGCGCAGTCGCGGAGGACGCTTTTCACGTCGCTCGCGACCTCCTTGTAGTAGTCGAGGTCGACGGGGAGGTAGCGACCCGCCTCCTCCGGGTCGGGCGCGTCCGGGTCGTCGGGGTCGGCGTCGGCCCGCCGGGGGAGCAGGTCGAGCGCCTCCGAGATCGGCATCGCGCTCTCGACGCCGAACGCGCGCGCCTCGTAGCTCGCGGTCGCGACCGCGCCGATCGTCTCGCCCGCCTCGTAGCCCATGCCGACGACGAGGGGCTCGCCCGCCAGCTCGGGGCGGCGCAGGCGCTCGCAGGAGGCGTAAAAGCAGTCCATGTCGACATGGAACACGACGCGGTCGCTCCCCGCGTCGCGCATGTCACGCGTAAATGTGTCCAAAGTCACGGTGACGCACCCCGTCTCAGCATCCAACGACGGTGTGTGTCGACGCACGGCGTGAAAAGACACGTATCGGACCACACGGCGTTCGGGCTTCCCAAACCAACGATGACCGAACTGGAACCCATCACGCCACGAGAAGCGTTAGAATTGTACTGTGAAGACATTGACGGCGAGCTATCACCAAACTCGGTTCGCGCCAAACGGTATCAACTAAGCAAATTTGTCGAATGGTGCGAAGGTGCGGACACTGACGAACCGAGAGTGGAGAATCTGAATAACATCACGGGGCGAGACGTGACCCGATTCAAGAACTGGCGGAGTGAGGGAATCAACAAGGTCACGCTCCGCACTAACCTCTCCGCACTACGGACGTTCATGCGATTCTGTGTGTCCGTTGACGCGGTCTCTCACGCCATGCCAGAGAAAGTGAACGTCCCGAAGCTGGATAGTGGTGCGAACCACAACGACGAACACATTGATGCGTCCGAAGCTGAGGCGATTCTTGAGTATCTGAACCGCTTTGAGTACGCCTCACTGGACCACGTACTGTTCAAGCTTCAATGGACCACCGCCATGCGTATGGGCGGACTCCACAGTCTCGACGTGGGGGATTTTGATGCTGAGAACGGAACCCTCTCAGTCACTAATCGCCCCGAGAAAGGGACCCGCTTGAAAAACGGTGACGACGGTGAACGCGTCGTCACGCTTGATGCGGAGACGGCGGCGATTGTCGCTGATTACATTGAGTATCAACGTGTCGGCGTGACGGATGACCACGGGCGAGACCCACTTTTCAGTTCAAAATACGGGCGGATGAACAAGCAAAACCTCAACAAGCGCATCTATCGGGTAACAACGCCGTGCTACACCTCACGCGGATGTCCCGCTGATAAGGACCCACTTGACTGTGAACACAGTGGGTCGTATGACAACTACGTCACGTGTCCATATAACACGCGACCACACGCGATTCGGGGCGGTTCTATCACCTACTGGCTACGGAACGACGTTCCGAAAAAAGCCGTTGGTGATAGGGTCAACGCTTCGATGAAAACACTGGATAGACACTACGACGAGCGGAGTGAAGAGGAAAAAGCGGAACAGCGGAGAGACTTCTTCGCTCAATAGAGCTACTATAAATTTTCTCGCTCTTTTTCCGCTTTCTCTTTCACTGTTTCTGCTTGGTCTCGGGCGTCACGTGCGTCATCAAAAAACCCATTTGGGATACTTCGACCAATAGAGTATTCCTTAACAGTCTGACAATCTCCTACCAATTTTTCGCAGTCTGCAACAAGGTCCTCACTGACAGAAAGAGGAGCTTCCGCTAAATGGTTAGACAAGTTGGCTTGAACTCCCGCACAGGTGCTTCTAATAATAGGTGCTTGTTCTTTTCTGGCTTGTTGGGTCATCGTAAGGGGTTGAGAGTTATCTATTCGTTCTGTAAGACGAATTGTTGTATCGAACCAAGACCTAATCTCTCGTTCCTCTGATTTTTTATGTCTGTATTCCTCGATTCCGAGACCGACGAGACCGCTAATTAGACCGCCAAGAATCGGTCCTACTATCGCGGCTACATTTACCATATTGGGGATATGTGAACGGGTTTTCTTGAATCTCCCCCAAAGTCTATTTTAAGTATGACCTTTTGCGCTCGTTAGTATAGGGCGCGAGATTTGTCGGTCAATGACCGCCCACTCTCCACCGAGAGGTGGGGGATGTCAAAGTCAATCTCCTTTCTTGGGGCGACTGCTCATAGTCGGTGGGGTGGGACCCTCCGCCACGTCTCCCTTTCTACGTTTTCCAAATGTGCGTAGCCGTTGCTATCCGATTTTGAATACAGTAGGAGCAAAGTAGGGGATAGCAGGGATTTAGCGGTTGCAACCTTCTCAAGGAATAGGTTATTTCCATTGTCCCACTTTTCAACGGATATGAACCGTTTCAAGCAAATTATCTCAGATACGGTACTTGGACAGTTGTACCAAGGAATATCATTTTATCAAAATATGGGGCGTTTGCGTCTAATGCAAAAGGCCTTGATTAGTAGTGTCGTTAGAAATATTTCACTTGTTTGCGTTCTCGTCTTAGTCTTTCAAAATACCAATTCCGTAGGGATTGCTATCGTCGGGTTAGGTGCATCGACATTAGCATACGTAGCACTACGAATGAGGGTCCACGCACTTGATTTTGTAGAGCGCCGCGATGACCGATTCGCCAGTCCCTCACGTCGTAAATCCTATTTTGACGTACTAAATGTAGGAGATTCAATATTTGGATTCCTCTGCGTTGTTGTTGGATTTTCACTAAGGATACTATTCTCCTTGTGATGAACCATCCAACTATCAAACACCCGTCTCCATTACTTCCCTATACAACTAACGTGAAAGGGGATACTTAAACGAGAGTGGGGTGGCGCGCTATACGAACTGTTCCAGCCCGACGGGTTCGTAGTCACCAAGTTCACGCTGTTCCAAGTCCATCGCCGTCAGTTTCCCGTTCCGTTGATGGAACGAGAAATTGTCAAACTCATACACAACGCCTTGAAGCGTCTGGCGGGCGACGCCGAACAAGTCCGCTATCTCTCTCGTGGAGTATTTCAGTTCCTCGTGGAAATATTGGAGAACACGCTTCGACTTCCACGGACTATCAAGTTCGACTAACAACCTCGTGATTTCGTCACTTGGAACGTCGCAATCATACTCGTGGTCCTCCGCAGTGTAGTCCGTCATGCGGACCACCCCACATTTTCGACCGCGGTTTTCAGAACAAATCCGTGTTTCTCCGCGACGTTCTCCGCGTCAAGGCGGCGCTGTAGAACGCGCTGTATCCGTTCGTCGTCAGTGACGTGGTGTAAATTATTCAGAACACGGAACCGTTCAGCGGGCGACGTGGCGCGTTCAAGAGTATTCTGTATCTGTTCAATCTCGTCGCTATCGGCGCTAATACCGCGGATTCTCGTCGAAACAAACTCGTCGCGGGCGAGGACAAGCGCCGCGCTCGCCGTCGCCTCGAATTTCCGCCCGTTCGTTTCGCTCTCGTCAAGTGAGGCGACGAGAGTCCGCGCTTCATTCTCGGTCGCCCCGTCGGTGTTCAATTCGTCCGCGACGTTCGAGACGACCGCCATAAGTGTCATACTTCTTATTCGGTCGTTCCCGTTCGTCTCAACGCCAGCGCCGCGGTGGAGGTTCAGATAGTCCTCACCTTCGGAGTCGTAGCGGTCGCTGTCGAACGTCAGAATCTCCTCGTCGCGTTTGCGGAGGCGTTCCCACTGTTCAGTGTCGCAATCGTTCTTACTGATTTGTGACCCGAGTGGGCGTCCGCTGTTCTCGCCACGCTTCGGGCTGTCACGGGTCGAGAGTTTCCGACCGTCGGTCGTACTGGTGTCGTACTCTCGTCCGCGGATTTTTGTTCCACTGTTTTCGTTCGGACGGGAGAACGGCGACGCACTGGCGGGACTACGGTCTAAACCGTCGTCAATCCACGTCGTTGGTCGCTGTTTGAAAACGATACTGCTGTTGCTGTCGCTTGGGTGCGTACTGCTCATAAATTTGAATTGTGTGGTACGCCCCGATGGGAAGCCGAGGCGGTGTTCAGAATCGCGTAGTCGTTCGTCTATTCGTCGCGTTCGACCGTGACTGACGGGTCACGGGCGACCGCTTCGGTGTCGATATTCGTTCCGACGTTTCCGCTTTCAGAGAAATTCAGCGACGCTCCGCCCAACTTGTGGGACGGTTCGTTGTCGTCGTTCTCGGTCGCCTCAATCAGCCCAACGTTGCGGAGAACACGGCGGACTTGTTCGGGCTTAACCCGTTGGTTGCTGTCGTCGCTGAACACATCCGCGATTTCGTCAGCCGAAAGACCGAGTCCCGCATATAGGTTCGAAACAACGAGCGGGTTCGTCGGCGTCACCATGTCGTCTGGATAGTCGTCCGTCAGTTCCGTGAGACGTTCGTCAGTCAGTCGCTGTTCCCTCTCGTCATCATTGTCGGGGCTTTCTCCACTGAATAACTGAATCGATTTCTCGAACGCCTCACGCCACTCACGGACAATCATACGGTCGCCCGTCGCTGGCGTCGTCTCCGCGATTGCGTCGTCAATACTACTCACCAAGTCGTGACCGAACAAGTCCGTGACAAACTCTCGTGCTTCGGGCGTCGTCAAGTCGTCGGGCTGTTCTGGATACTCGTCGTAGTTGTCACCGACGAGAGGGTCCGATTCTTTGTAGCCGAGACGCGGGCGATTCAAGATTTCGTCTATTCGGTCGCTACGGTCCTCTGCGGCGTCGCCGTTACGCTGTCGGGCGTTCTCAATATCGTACATCAGTTCTCACCCTCGTAGGCGTCCGCTGGCGTCAGAACGTGAGCGACGCCTTCGCCATAGTCGAGAATCTTCGCCCCGTCCGCGACAGAGAACGTGTCCGCGTCACCGTAGCGGTAGATGGAAAACACGTACTCTCGCTCGTCGTCGGCGTTGGCGGTATACGCCGCTCGAAGGCGTCCGTCGTCGCGGTCGTAGGTCGGCGTCGCAGATTCGGACACCTCCACAGTGTCGAACGCGCTAATCTGTCGGTCAACCACTCGAATCTCGTTACTCATGATTGCTGTACCTCTCGGTCAGTTCGATTCGACGTTCGTCGTCGGGAACGTGGGAAAACTCGGAGTCGCCAGTGTAACAGTCTCGACAGTGAAGATAGCCGTTCTCGTCTGGAAATTCCCCGAACTGGTGACATCCGCCATGCGCGCAATCCTCTACGATTTCGCTCAAGCGATAGTCACCTCGTTGCTGTCGTCGCTGTCCTCGATAATTTTCCGCGCTCCTACTCGGGCGACATAGCCGAGCGGAACGTCCGCCTCGAACTGTGCTTTTGCTGATTTCAACATCTGTGCGTCCGTGTCGTTCACGCGAATAGCGTGTTCTCTCGTTTCGTCGGTCATCTCTTCTCGTTGAACGGGGCGTTCAACTTCTCCCCCTTCGTATAGTACGTACTGACAAGTTAGAATTAGCCGCTCTACCGCCCGATTTCGCTATCTGGGTTCTCTCGAAGTTCGTCGTCTCGTTCAACGCTCGCCCTACTTCTATCGTAGTCAGCTTGAGAGACAGCCCGCGGTCCTCACTACACCCCTTTATATATCCACCTTCAACGTACTTTAGATAGGGAGGTAGTGGAGAGTGGTATGGGTTGCGGTGAGATAGTAGGAGAACCGCCGTGGGGTTGCGGGACTTCAACGGGGCGGGACCCGAACGGACGGTTCAAGGACTGTCCGTTGAAAAAAGGGACTTTGCTGGCGATTTATCAGCGTACGTCTATCTACCACGCCCGCCGATAATCGGGCGTCAGTCCGTTCTATGCTGATTCTCTCTTTTCCGTGACCTTTGACGAGCTATTGATATGGCGACTTCTTTCGAGCGAATCGTTCAGATATTCCGCTGTCCATCCGCGACGTGGCGGACTGGCGTTCAACGAATCGCGTTCAACGAGTATGGTGGGAGATGGGATTGCGAAAGCGGTCAAATAGGCGAAGATGCGCCTTCTATGCGGGCGATTTATCGGACGCTTACGTGACCATGACAACCACTTGTCCAACTTGTAGCGACGAATACGATAAACTCGGGAATCACTTTCAGTGGCGACCCGACCACCGTCCCGAACTGTCCGACCGCCAGCACGGAATCATAGACTATCTGATACTCCGCGGCGCGACTGTCCGTGACGAAAACGCAAAATCCCGATTAGAGGTGTATTCAACGTCAGAGGCGTGGATTACCGACGTTTCGGACACCCTTGGGTGGGTTGCGGGCGACCCTTGGGTTCAGCAATCCGCCAGCGACGTAGCCGACCGTTCGAGTCGTCGGTACAACGTCGACGTTGCTGTAGACGACTGTAGCGACTTGTGGGCGTTCACAACGGTCCCACACCCGTCGTTGGACTACGGCGGACCAACGGACGTGGAGGAACTACGCCCGCTCACGCTTCGCTTACTCGTCTCTACAGTGGGGGAGTGGGTCGGACTACTGTTCGGGTCACTCCAC
Organism: Halorubrum salipaludis; assembly: GCF_002286985.1. Lineage (GTDB taxonomy): Archaea > Halobacteriota > Halobacteria > Halobacteriales > Haloferacaceae > Halorubrum > Halorubrum salipaludis. The sequence goes on from NZ_NSKC01000004.1 coordinate 79,271, forward strand.
CTCGACGTTCGAGGTTGGGACGTGTCTGGCGACCACCTCCGCGGGCTACTCTCGAAACGTGGCGTTCCGACCGCGGAGCACAACGGCGACGGCTATGCGGAGGACAGCCCGACGTGTCGCTATCACTACGATGACGACGTAGTAGTTGTACCACACTACGACGCGCTTGAACTACTCGACAGCGTTGGGCTGTCGCTGTCCGACGTGGCGGAACCGATTACTTTCCAGAATTAGCGATTAATGCGCGTAGTCCGAACGCGGACAGCGAGGGACCGAAGGGACCGCTCCCGACACGCGGTCGCTGTTCCTCACACTCGGTCCAAGTGGTCATAGACCCGTTCCGTCGTCTGAATCGAACGGTGACGAAGGCGGTTCCGAACGTCATACAGTGTGTTTCCATTCTCGCGGTTCATCATGCGGTAGGCGACGCTGTGGCGTAGTGCGTGCGGGCTAACGTCCGTTGGGTCGCCAAGTCCTTCGAGAGTGTAGGGTTCTATGTCGGCGTCAGTGGCGGCGTCTCGAACGACGTTGCGGACACTCTCGGTAGTCATGCGGTCGGACTGACGAGACGGAAAGAGCGCGTCAGATTCTTTCCAGCGATTCGAGAGATACGTTCGTAGCGTGCGAACCGTCTCGCCCGCCAGTTCAATCTCGGTGTAGTCGGGGCTATTGTCGTTCGGATAGTCTTTCTGAATATCCGCGGGTAGCATCAATACGCCGTCCTCAAAATCAATCATATCCACGTCGACGGCGACCGCCTCACCAACGCGTAGCCCCGTGTCTGCCAAGAGGGCTATCAGCGCGTCGTTCCGCGTGGCGAGATAGTCCGCGCTGTTCTCCACTGTGGCGTTCCGCATGGCGTCTATCTGTTCGGGCTTTAGCCAGACGCGAGCCTTCGGGTCTTGAGTTTGGGAATCTGTAGATTCGGACATGTGGGACACCTTCGTATATAAATGAATACACCCCATCCACTAATGAGTTTTGGAGTCTACAAATATAATCCCAAACTCAATATGCTACTACTCCCCCCGTCGAAATTAGATTTGGGACGGGTCCCATACTCCACGGAATAGGGGGTGGAATTACACCAGAGAACTGCTACTCTCTCATCCACAAGACTGCTTGTGTGACAAAACCAACTGCTACCATTAGTCCGCCAAAATAAACGCTGTCTGATAGTATAAGACCAATAAATGTGCCTACTGAGAATGCTACACCTCCTGAGAAGATGTCAACTTCTATAATATATATTCCATATCTCCAAGCGATTGATAAGCCCCCCCAAAAAATACCATATGACATCAATTCAATTGGAGAGCCCGCATTAAATTCAGTTTGAGGTTCTTTTTCGCCAGTAATCTCATCGAGTGGAGGTGAAATCATCCATGTTCCAATAAACAATAATATAGCAATAAAGACAATTCTACTCAATAGCAAAGATAATGCATCAATAATTGTTGGTGCCACCAAAACCTCACTTAAAAAGAAAAAGAAAAATATGAGCAATCCTGCTATTATTTGAATTATGAATCCGACCAGAGAGAATATCCTTGTAAAAACGGCCCAATCTTTCGTAGACAGAGACTTTTTAGATGCTTTTATTGACTCTACGGGAAACAAGTCATTAAATATGGTCCGCAGAACTGAACGAGGACTCTTGTCCATATATCAAGTAGTGCCTATTCTAATTTAATAGTTGGAGTGCCGAAGTCCACTCACGTTGCGACGGAGAAAGTTTCTATACGGTCAAATCTGTAGACACACGTGAAGTCACGGACGGCGTTGGTCTCAGACAAAAACACGCGTCATGCACATGGACCCGCACCCTCGTTGTCGAAAATCAAGACGCCATAACCGCCCGAAGGCGTCACGGTGTACGGAACACTGTGCGGCGAGCAAAGGCTTCGATTCAGTCCATGTCGACATGGAACACGACGCGGTCGCTCCCCGCGTCCTCGTCCGCGTCGGTCCCGGGGAGGGTTCCGCCCGCCATCGCCAGAGGCTCCGCGCCGCGCGGCCTTAAGAATCAGCCACGCGCGGCGGTAGTGGAATCTCCCGGAATCATCCCGTGGTGAACCACCCGGAATCACCCCCGTCGTGAGCGGACGCCGGAGCGGCAGCGGCGCTCACGTCCTCAGAACTGATATCGGAGGCGGTATTCGTTTATCCGGGGGGGACCAAGACCGTGTCATGTCCGAACGGATCGACGTGTTACACGTCGACGACGACCCGTCCGTGCTGGATCTCACGGAGGCGTTCCTCGAACGCGAGCTGGCGTCCGTCGCGGTGACGAGCGTCACGGACCCGTCGGCCGCGCTCGACCGGCTCGACGACGGCGAGTTCGACTGCGTCGTCAGCGACTACGACATGCCCGGCACGGACGGGCTGGAGCTCTTCGAGACGATCCACTCGGAGCACCGCAAGCTCCCCTTCGTCCTCTACACCGGGAAGGGGTCGGAAGAGATCGCCAGTCAGGCGCTCAACGCGGGCGTCACCGGCTACTTCCAGAAGGGCGGCCCCGAGCAGCTCCGGCGGCTCGCGAACCGCGTCCAGCAGGCGGTCGACGAGCACCGGACCCGCGAGATCGCGGACCGCTACTCGACGGTCATCGACGCGCTCGGCTACCCCGTGTACGTCGTCGACGAGACCGGCGTCTTCCGGTTCGTCAACGAGCCGTTCGCGGAGCTGACCGGCTACGACCGCGAGGAGATAATCGGCAGCAAGCCGGGGTTCATCAAGGACGACGAGGCGGTCGCGGAGGCCGAGCACCGGCTCGGCCGGGTGCTGTCGAGCGACGGCCCCGACGTGGAGCGCTTCTCGGTCGACATCGTCCCGAAGGAGGGCGAGCCGATCCCCTGCCGGGACCACATGGCCGCGCTGCCGTACGAGGGCGAGTGCTTCGAGGGGAGCGTCGGGATCCTCCGGGACGTCTCCGACGAGCGCGCGCGCCGCGAGGAGCTGGAGACGAAGACGCGGGCGCTCGACGAGGCGCCGGTCGGCATCACGATCACCGACCCGGACCTGCCGGACAACCCGATGGTGTACGTCAACGACCGGTTCGTCGAGATGACCGGCTACGACCGTGGCGACGCGGTCGGCGTCAACTGCCGGTTCCTGCAGGGAGACGACACCGACGAGGAGCCGGTCGCCCGGCTCCGCGAGGCGATCGACGCCGGGGAGCCGGAGAGCGTGGAGCTGTTGAACTACCGGAAGGACGGCACGCCGTTCTGGAACCGCGTCAGCGTCGCGCCGATCCGCGACGACGACGGGTCGGTCTCGGAGTGGGTCGGCTTCCAAGAGGACATCACGGCGTTCAAGCAGCGCGAGGCGGCGCTCCAGCGCCAGAACGAGCGGCTCGACGCCTTCGCGGGCATCGTCTCGCACGACCTCCGGAACCCGCTCAACGTCGCGCAGGGACGCGTGGATATGGCGCGGGAGCTGGCCGAGGACCCGTCGCACCTCGACGCCGCGGCCGACGCGCTCGACCGCATCGAGTCGATCGTCGAGCACACCCTCACCCTCGCCCGGGAGGGCGAGACCGTCGGCGACCCGGAGCCGGTCGCGATCGGGCGGATCGCCGCCGACAGCTGGGAGACGGTCGACACCGGGTCGGCGTCGCTGTCGAACGAGGCGGACGGCGAGGTGCTCGCGGACCCGGACCGGCTCCGGAACCTGTTCGAGAACCTCGTCCGCAATAGCGTCGAACACGCCGGCGACGACGTGCGGATCCGCGTCGGCGACCTCCCGGACGGGTTCTTCGTCGAGGACGACGGCCCCGGCATCCCCGATTCGATCCGCGACGCCCTCTTCGAGCCCGGGGAGAGCGGGATCGAAGGCAACACCGGGTTCGGGCTCGCGATCGTCCAGGAGATCGCCACCGCCCACGGGTGGACCGTCGAGGCGGTCGACGCGGCCGACGGGGGCGCGCGGTTCGAGATCCGCGGGGTCGAGCGGCCCTCGTAGCCGGAGCAGTCGAGCCCCTCCGACGGCTGAGGGCGCCCGGCGACGGAACCGGATCGATCCCCGCCGTTCGCAAACGCCTTTGTGCTCGCGGGCGAATCCGCCCTCGATGGGAGTTCTCTCGGGCATCGTCGACACCGACCGCCGGGTGATCGTGCTCGCGCTCGCCCGGATGGTCGGCGCCGCCGGCAACTCCTTTCTCATCGTCGTCCTCCCGCTGTACGTCGCCAGCGACCTGGTCGACATCGAGCCGCTCCTCGGGGCGTCGGTCGGCGTCGGCGCGGCGTCGGTGACGCTCACCGAACCGCTGCTCATCGGGCTCGTACTCTCGCTTTTCGGGTTCCTCAACAGCCTCTCGCAGCCCCTGACGGGGCGTCTCTCGGACCGGATCGGCGTCCGGCGACCCTTCGTGCTGATCGGGATCCTCCTTCTGGGGACCGCCAGCGGGCTCTACACGGTCGCGGACGCCTACTGGCAGCTGATCGCGCTCCGGGCGGCCCAGGGGTTCGGGGCGGCGCTCATCATCCCGGCGACGGTCGCGCTGGTCAACGAGTACGCCGCGAGCGACGACGACCGCGGCGGCAACTTCGGCGTGTACAACACCTTCCGGCTGATCGGGTTCGGCTTCGGCCCGGTCCTCGCCGGCGCCGTCGTGGAGCGCGGTCCGTACGACCTCTCCGCGGTCGGCCTCCCGATCCTCGACGGGTTCGACGCCGCGTTCGCGGCGGCCTGTTTCGGCGCGTACCTCAGCTTCGCCCTCGTCTTCCTCCTCGTTCGCGACGCCGCCGAGTCGAGCGAGGCGAGCGACGACCTCTCGATCCGGGTCCGCGGCGAGGGGCGCCTGCTCGACCCGGTGTTCGCGCTCGGGCTGGCGACGGTGGCGATGGGGATCTGCATCGCGCTGTTCGCGACCCTCCAGAACCAGGTGAACGTCCGGCTCGATCAGGCGCCGGTGTGGTTCGGGCTCCAGTTCGCGGCGGTCACCATCGCGAACGTGCTCCTCCAGGTCCCCGTCGGGCAGGCCAGCGACCGGATCGGGCGCCGTCCCTTCCTGTTGGCCGGATTCGTGTTGCTCGCGCCCACGACCCTCTTACAGGGGATCGTCACCGACCCGGTCGTGATGACGCTCGTCCGGCTGGGACAGGGGGTCGCCGTCGCGTGCGTGTTCGCGCCGTCGCTGGCGCTCGCGGGCGACCTCGCGCGGGAGGGCGAGTCCGGCACGACGCTGTCGGTGCTCACCATGGGGTTCGGCTTCGGCGTCGCGGTCGGGCCGCTGGCGTCCGGCTGGCTCGTCGGCTTCGGCTTCGTCGTCCCCTTCGCGGTCGGCGCCGGGCTCGCCGTCGTCGCGCTCGTCGGCGTCGTGACGCAGGTCGAGGAGACGCTCGGGGCCGGCGAGGAGGCCCCGGCCTCGTCCGCGGCGGACTGACGGTCGCCGGTACCCACGATCGGCGGGCGCCGACGACCCCCGCGGACTGAACCCTATAAGTCCCCGACGGCCGAACCGGCGCCCGTGCCCCGCGACCGCGTCCACTGCGTCGACTGCCGGGAGCCGATCCCGAGCGACGCGCGGATCTGCCCCCACTGCGAGACCGTCCAGCCGTCGCCGCTCCTCGACGTCGGTGTCGTCGTCGCCGGCGTGTTCGCGTTCGTCTTCGGCGCGATCCTCGCGCTGATGACCCTCGGAACGACCCGCATGCTCGGGTTCCTGCTGATCGTGGTCGGATTCGGCCTCGCCGTCGGCGGCTACACCAGGTACATCGACCGGCAGGCCGGGCGTCGGGGGCGGTGAGGACGCGGAGGCGGTGAGGACGCGGGGGCGACCGGCCCGCCGCGGCTGTCGTCGTTCTCGTCTCGCGACCTTTTAAGTCGGACCGCATAGCACGTGGAGACATGATCACGCCACTCTCCGCCGGGCTCGTCGTCGCGGGGCTGCTCCTCGCGTTCGTCGGGGCCGCGGTGTCGGTCTACGCCGTCACGCTGACCGGGGTCCTCGTCGGCGCCGGCGCGGGGTACCTCGCCGCGCCGAACCTCGCCGGACTGATCGCGGTCGACGGGCTGGTGCTGACCGGCGCGGCCGCCGCGATCGGCGCCGCGGTCGGCGGGTTCCTCGCGTACGCCGGGCTCTCCTTCGCGGTCGTCGCCATCGGCGGGCTCGTCGGCGGCTTCGCCGGGCGGTTCGCGGTCGGCCCGATGTACGCGGCCGACGCGGCCGGGATCGAGGGGACGCTCCTCCTCGTCGGCGCCACCCTCGCGGGCGTCGCCGTCGGCGCGCTGTTCGGGTTCGTGATGAGCCGGACGACGCTGGTCGTCTCCACCGCCTTCATCGGCGCGGCGTTCGCGTCGCGGTCGATCACGCCCGCGACGCTGGACGCGGCCGCCGCGGAGACGACGGTCCAGCCGCTCCTGTTCGACGTGACCGCGCCCGCGTTCCTCGCCGTGTTCGCGCTCGGCGCGCTCTCCCAGCTCGGGCTGTTCAAGTTCGGCTACGTGACGAAGCTCGTCGCCCTCCTCCCCGGCGCGCGGCGGTGGACGGCGAGCGACGACGACGACAAAGGCGCAGAGGGCGCCTGACGCGTCCGACGGCGCCGCCTCGGCGAGAGCGCGCTACTCGTACTCGTAGAACCCCTTCCCCGTCTTCTTGCCGAGGTCGCCGGCCTCCACCTTGCGCTTGACGAGGTAGGCCGGCTTGTAGCGGTCACCGAGCTCCTCGTGGAGCGTCTCGCTGGCGTCCAAGACCACGTCGAGCCCGATGTGGTCGGCGAGTTCGAGGGGACCCATCGGGACGTTCGTCCCGAGCTTCATCCCGCGGTCGATGTCCGCCCTGTCGGCGACGCCCTCGTCGTACGCGCGGACGCCCTCGTTGATCCACGGCATCAGGATCCGGTTCGTGACGAAGCCGGGCTTGTCGTCCGACTCCCACGTCTCCTTGCCGAGGGCCGCCGCGAAGGCGTGCGCGAAGTCGACGACCCCCTCCGCGGTGCGCTCCCCGACGACGACCTCCACGCCGTCCATGATCGGAACCGGGTTCATGAAGTGGAGCCCGATCACGTCGCCCGCGCGGTCGGTGGCGCTCGCGATGCTCGTGATCGACAGCGTCGAGGTGTTGGTCGCGAGGGTCACGTCGTCGTCGGTCACCGCGTCGAGGTCGGCGAAGATGTCCTGCTTCACGTCGAGGTCCTCGACGGCGGCCTCGACGACCACGTCCGCGGCCGCGAGGGCGTCGAGGTCGGTGGTGCCCTCGATCCGGTCGCGGATCGCCTCGGGATCCTCGTCGAGCCGATCCTTCCCGTCGAGCCGGGCGAGGCTGTCGTCGATGCTCGCGAGCCCGCGCTCGACGTACTCCGGCTCGATGTCGCGCATCACGACCTCGTAGCCGGCGGTCGCCGCGACCTGTGCGATCCCGTTGCCCATCGTGCCGGCCCCCACAACGCCGACGGTCTCGATGTCGGATAGCTCCCGCATGCGAGACGCTGCCGCGGCGGCGGTGGTAAGTATTGCGACTCCGGTGGCGGCCCCGCGACCGATCTGGGAAGCGGGTCCGCGCTCGTCGGTCCGCGGAGAGAATTAACTATTTGAGTAGTAATACTAGTGGATCTCGGATCGGTCGCTGGGGCGGTCGACGCGGGCGCTACACACCCGATATCGATCTCGGCGACCCTCCGAGTTACCATAGTGTTTTTTACCGATGTAACGGGAGTACGAACTGATGCTTCCTCACGCCGACGACGCCATCTCGCGGGACGGTAAGACGCTCATCCTCGCGTACGACCACGGGCTCGAACACGGGCCGGTCGACTTCGAGCCGAACCCGTCGACCGCCGACCCGGAGCGGCTCTTCGAGCTCGCCACCCACGACGCGGTCACCGCGCTGGCCGTCCAGAAGGGGGTCGCGGAGGCGTACTATCCGGACTACGAGGACGACGTGAACCTCCTGTTGAAGCTGAACGGGACCTCGAACCTCTGGATGGGCGAGCCCGACAGCCCCGTCAACTGCTCGGCGGAGTACGCCGCCGAACTCGGCGCCGACGCGATCGGGTTCACGCTCTACGGCGGCTCGAACCACGAGGTCGAGATGGCCGAGGAGTTCCGCGAGGCGCAGGAGGGCGCCCGCGACCACGACATGGGCGTCGTCATGTGGTCGTACCCCCGCGGGCAGGGCGTCAAGAACGACACGAGCCCCGACACCATCTCGTACGCGGCCCGGCTCGGGCTGGAGCTCGGCGCCGACGTGGTGAAGGTGAAGTACCCCGGCTCCGCCGAGGCGATGGGCGAGGCCGTCCGGATGGCCGGCCCCACGAAGGTCGTGATGTCCGGCGGCACGATGCGCGACGACAAGGCGTTCCTGCGGAACGTCGCGGACGCGATTGACGCGGGCGCGACCGGGCTCGCGGTCGGCCGGAACGTCTTCCAGCGGGACGACCCCGAGCGCATCCTCGACGCCCTCGAGGCCGTAGTCTTCCAGGAGGTCGACCCGGCGGAGGCGCTGGCGATCGCCGAGAGCGACGACTGATGACCGACGCGGACCCCGCCGCCGACGGCGGTGTCGCCCCGGGAGGCACCGATCCCGCCGTTGAGGCGATCTTCGACGCGGTCGCGGCCACGGCACCCGAGATCCGCGCCGCGCTCCCCGGCCGGCGCGTCGAGAGCGGGACCGACAACCCCTCCGGCGAGAGCGTGATGGCCGGCGACCTGTACGCCGACGAGCTGCTCGGCGACGCCATCACCGCGGTCGACGGCGTCGGGTCGTTCGTCAGCGAGGAGCGCGAGACCGCCGTCGACGCCGGCGGTGCGGTCGGAGAGGCGGACGGGGAGCCGCCGTACGCGGTCGCGATCGACCCCCTCGACGGCTCCTCGAACCTCCGGTCGAACAACGCGATGGGGACCGTCGTCGGGGTGTACGACGCTCCCCTCCCCGCGACCGGGCGCGACCTCGTCGCCGCCGGGTACGTGCTCTACGGCCCGATCACGACGATGGTCGTCGCCGACGACGCCGGGGTCCGCGAGGAGGTGGTCGAGGCCGACGCCGACGGATCCGTCTCCCGCACCGTCGTCGAGGACGACCTCCGGCTCCCCGACGACCCCCTCGTCTACGGGTTCGGCGGCCGCGTCCCGGACTGGCCCGACGACTTCACCGCCTACGCCCGCGAGATCGAAGACGAACTGAAGCTCCGGTACGGCGGCGCCATGGTCGGCGACGTGAACCAGGTACTCACCTACGGCGGGATCTTCGCGTACCCCGCCCTGAACAGCGCACCGGACGGGAAGCTCCGGCTCTCCTTCGAGGCGAACCCCATCGCCTACATCATTGAGCGCGCTGGCGGGGCCGCGACCGACGGGGAGGTCGACATCCTCGACGTCGAGCCCGAGGGCGTCCACGACCGCGTGCCGCTGTACGTCGGCAACGAGGCGCTGATCGAGCGGCTGCAGGCGGCGCTGGACTGAGCGGAGCGGGCGGGTTCGACGTCGGCGGCTCCGCTTAAACCCGATTTTTAGACACAAAATACGCTGAAACAGCCGATTGCTGAAGGCTGCGTATTGAGTGCCGAGAATTCCACCGGAGAGGTGTTCCAATCGTCGTGCGCGATACACCGCGCGTATCCGGCATGCCACTGTTGTCTCCACTACGAGTTACGACAGGGTCTTCGAAGTTCATTCCGAGAAAGCAGCCGCTTGAAACCGTGTCTCTCGACCTATTTTCCGAGTGACCTCGACGCTATGACGGCGCAGCGGCTGACGACCACATACAGCTCTCGGATGACGACGGCGGCGGCCGCACCGAGCGACCCGAGTGCGGTTGCAACCACGAGTGCGGGGACGGACCAGCCCGGATCGAGGATGTAGTCAGGGTTAGCGGCGATGAACGCGAATGCGGTGGTATGTCCCAAGACAACCGCAGCGTTGCCGAGCCACGCGAGCACAATCCCGCGCCAGTACAAGTAGATGAACGTTGCAATCGGGACGCCGAACACGGCATACGTGAAGGGCTGGTAGGCTGGATACGAGGCGTACAGCCAGAACGTGAACGGGACCGAGAGAACGGCGGCGACAACAATGACGGCGAGCGCTCTGTAGCGGTCCTCCGGCCGACCGAAGAAGTGTTCCGACACTGAACGCTCGCTCGGCGGCCTCCATCGGCGGAAGACGGACCCAACGACGACGGCGAGAGCGCCGACGGCGAGGCCGAGCCGGATGTGGGTCGGAAGCGCGACAGTGAAGACATCGATCTCTAAGACGTCTGGCAACGGGCTGAATACTACTCGTGCGAGGGCCGACGCGACTGGTAGGAGAGGCCCGGCCGCGAGCGTGTAGAGTATAGCGCCACCGTGATACTGGACGAGAATAGCGATCGCCGCTGCGGGCAGGTAGAGGATGACGGCAGCATTGGAGTGACCGATACCACTGATTTTTGGAGTGACCGCCCGGATAGCCCTGGATTGGGAGATAATCTCCGTACTCGCACCATAGGCCGCGTTTGACCGCCAATAGGCGGCATAGAGTAGGAATGAGAAGACGAACATAATGCCGATAGTGGCAGCGAGACGGCGGCGTACGTCGGGGTGCCGAGGAGGGCACGGCGGACATCCATAGAGAATTAATTTCCGAAGGTTTGGTTAAGTGGTTGGATGTCAACTGCCTATTCTGTACTGAGCGATTCCTGAGTTCCCCGTGTTGAGCGATCCGTGAGTCCTCTGTACTGACCACAGGGGAGGCGAACGCGTCCCTCCGGACCTCAACAGATCTGTATCGCCCAAACCCACATGGAAAACTGTTTAGGATCTACCGCAAATCTTGCGTCCATGAAAGTCCACGTCGGCGCGGCGGCGACGCCGGAGGAGGCCGAGGCGATAGCGAAGTCGCTCGCGGAGCACCTCGGGGTCGACGTCGACGTCCACGTCGGAGAGAGCGCGGAGCCCGCCGCGAGCGCGTCCCCGCCCGAAGTCGACTACCCCCTCGACGACGACCTCGGGCCGACTGACCGGGAGCGCGATCTGCAGGCCGAGATCGACGACATCCTGCAGGGGGGCCCCGAGAAGTACCGCGACCGCCTCCCCGAGCAGGGGAAGCTGTTCGTCCGGGACCGCCTCGACCTCTGGTTCGGCGGGGAGGGCGGAACGCGCGGCGCGGGCGACGCGAGCGCCGCCGAGGGCGACCCGGCCGGGCTCCACTTCGAGGACGGGAAGTTCGCCGCGTTCGACGACTGGCACCCGAACGCGCCCGGGCGGGCCGGGCGGGGGGAAGACGGTGAGGACGGCGAGGGCGGGGGCGACGGCTCCGGCGACCGCCTCCCCGGTGACGGCCTCCTCACCGGCGCGGCCGAGTTCGAGGGGCGCGACGTCCACTTCATGGCCAACGACTTCACCGTGAAGGCGGGGTCGATGGCGGCGAAGGGTGTCGAGAAGTTCCTCCGGATGCAGCAGCGCGCGCTGAAGACGGGCAACCCCGTGCTCTACCTGATGGACTCCTCCGGCGGCCGGATCGACCAGCAGACCGGCTTCTTCGCCAACCGCGAGGGGATCGGGAAGTACTACTACAACCACTCGATGCTGTCGGGCGCGGTCCCGCAGATCTGCGTGCTGTACGGGCCCTGTATCGCCGGCGCCGCCTACACCCCCGTCTTCGCCGACTTCACCGTGATGGTCGAGGGGATGTCCGCGATGGCGATCGCCTCCCCGCGGATGGTGAAGATGGTCACCGGCGAGGAGATCGAACTGGAGGAGCTGGGCGGCCCGCGGGTCCACGCCGAGGAGTCCGGCTCCGCCGACCTGGTCGCCCGCGACGAGGAGCACGCCCGCGAGCTCGTCGCCGACCTGATCGGCTACCTCCCAGACAGGGCGGGCGAGAAGCCGCCGAAACGCGAGACGAAACCCCCAAAGTACTCGCCCGACGGCATCGACGAGCTGATCCCGGCGTCGCCGAACCGCCCCTACGACGTGCGCGACCTGCTCGACCGGATCGCCGACGCGGAGTCGGTCTTCGAGCTGAAGGAGGGGTACGGCGAGGAGATTCTCACGGCGTTCTGCCGGATCGACGGGCGGCCCGTCGGCGTCGTCGCCAACGACCCCGCGGTCCGGTCGGGCGCCATCTTCCCCGACGCGGCCGAGAAGGCGGCCGAGTTCATCTGGACCTGCGACGCCTACGAGATCCCCCTGCTGTACCTCTGTGACACGCCCGGCTTCATGGCCGGTTCGCAGGTGGAGACGGACGCCATCTTGGAGAAGGGGAAGAAGATGATCTACGCCACCTCCTCCGCGACGGTCCCGAAACAGACCGTCGTCGTCCGGAAGGCGTACGGCGCGGGCATCTACGCGATGGGCGGGCCCGCCTACGACCCCGAGAGCGTGATCGGACTCCCCTCCGGCGAGATCGCGATCATGGGCCCGGAGGCCGCGATCAACGCGGTGTACGCCCGGAAGCTCGCCCAGATCGACGACCCGGAGGGGCGGGCGGCCGAGGAGGAGCGCCTGCGCGAGGAGTACCGCGAGGACATCGATATCCATCGAATGGCCAGCGAGGTCGTCATCGACGAGATCGTCCCACCCTCGACGCTCCGCGAGGAGCTGGCCGCCCGGTTTGCGTTCTACGAGGACGTGGAAAAGGATCTACCGGACAAGAAACACGGGACGGTCCTGTAGGCCGACTCCGCCCTCACAGCGCCGCCAGCGTCGCCAGCGCCTCGGCGCCCAGCAGCCCGAGGGCGCCGCCGAACCCGAGCGCCACCGCGACGCCGATCGCCGCGAGCGCGCCGACGTACGCGGCGGAGCCGACGAGCGACGCGGCGGCGAACCGCGGCGCGGAGACGGAGGAGGCGTTCGCGGTCGGGACGGCGAGCCACCCACGCGTCCCGGGGACCGCGTTCGAGGCCGCCACCGCCGGGAGCCCCCACCGGTCGAACCAGCGTCCCGCGCCGTCGAGCCCCCCGTCGCCGACCGGAACGAGGGGGAGCGACGTCGGATCCACGTCGAACCGACGGACGGCCGCGAAGATCGCCGACTGGCCGACGGTCGCGCCGATCACCGCCGCGGCGAACACCGGGAGGACCGCGACCGCCTCGACGCCGACGGCGACGACCGCGGCGACGAACAGTGTCCGCGCCGGGAGCACCTTGCCGACGAGCGCGCCCTCCAGCGCGAACACCACGAAGACCGCGAGGGCGCCGTAGCTGTCGACGAGGGCGAGCGCGGTCGCGGCGTGGGAACCGAACACGCCTCTCCTCGGTCGTCACCACGTAAAACGTTTACACCGTGAAACGTGCTCTCAGCCCCCATAACGAGATTTAATCGGATTTTGTTTCCCGTGCGTGTCCCGTCGGGAGCGATCCGTCGGGCTCACCCCGCCGGGGGTGGGTATTTACCGGTCGCACGCGCATGTGTCACGCATGATAAACGTCGGCGTCAAGGCCCCCGACTTCATCGCGCCCGCGGTCGTCGGCGGCACGGCCACCGAACTGGAGCTGTTCCGGCTAGTCGACCGACACGAGGCGGTCGTCTGCTGTTTCGCGCCCGCGAACTTCGTCCCGACCTGCACCGCCGCGTTCGCCGCGGTCCGCGACGCGGGCTGGCACGACCGCGACGACCTCGCCGTCGTCGGGCTCACCGGCGACTCGCTGTACGCGGGGTTCGCCTACGCCGACCGGTTCGACCTCCCCTTCCCGATCGTCTCCGACTTCCACGGGGGCGTCGCGGAGTCGTACGACCTGCTGGCCGACTCGTGGGAGGGGCACTCGGACATCCCGCGCCGGGCGGTCGTCGCGATCGACGGCGACTGGAACGTTCGGTTCGCGGAGGCGACGACCGACGCCCTCGATCGCCCGGCGCCCTCGCCCGTCCAAAACGCGACCGCGACGCTCCGCGAGATCGGGGTCGACGCCGACCGGCCGCGGGTGAACTACGACGGCCCGTGGTGAGGCCGGGCGAGGGGTCGGCCGGCCGAGACGATCCGACCGCGGGCGTCGCCGGGGTTATTTGACGCCCCCGCGCCGAGGGGTCGGCATGGAAGCCGACTTCGCGGAGTACCTCGACGAGTTCGCGCGGCGGGACTGGGAGACGCTCGATCCGGACGCCGTCACCGACCCCGTCCGGGTCGCGGTCGTCGGCCTCGGCTGGTTCGCCCGCGACTGGGCGCTCCCGGGGATCGCGCGGTCGGCGTACACCGAGGCGACCGTCGTCACCGACATCGACGACGACGCGGTGGAGGCGGTCGCCGCCGAGCGCGACCTGACCGGGGTCACCCCCGACGAGTTCCGGTCGGGCGCCGCCGCGGACGCGTACGACGCGGTGTACGTCGCGACACCGAACGCGACCCACCTGGAGTACGTCGAAGCCGCCGCGGAACAGGAGAAGGCGGTCCTCTGCGAGAAGCCCCTCGAGGCGACCCTCGACCGCGCTCGCCGGCTCGTGGCCGCGTGCCGGGACGCGGACGTTCCCCTGATGGTCGGCTACCGGATGCAGACCGACCCCGCCGTCCGGCGGCTCCGCGAGCTCCTCGACGCCGGCGTCGCCGGCGACGTGATCGGCGTCCACGCGACGATGTCGCAGACGATGCTCGGCGAGCTCGGCGGCGAGGCGGACCAGTGGCGCCTCGACCCGGAGCTGTCCGGCGGCTGCGCGCTCATGGACCTCGGCGTCTACCCGCTCAACACGACCCGGTTCGTGCTCGGCGCCGACCCGGTCCGCGTGTCGGGTCGGACCCAAACGAACCACGAGGCGTTCGCCGGCGTCGACGAGCACGCCACGTTCCGGTTGGAGTTCCCCGGCGGCGTCGACGCGCTGTGCTCGGTGAGCCAGAACGCCCAGCACGCGAGCCGGCTGGAGGTCACCGGCACCGACGCCAGACTCATTCTGGACCCCGCCTTCTACGAGCGCGAGGACCGCGGGTTCGCCGTCGTCCGCGACGGCACCCGCGTCGACGTCGACTTCGACCAGGTCCACCAGATCGAAGAGGAGTTCGCGTACTTCGGCCACCAGCTCTTGGCCGGCGAGCCGTTCCACCCGGACGGCGAGCACGCCCTCGCGGACGCTCGCGCGCTCGACGGCATCTACGAGTCGGCCGAGACCGGGCGGCCGGTCGACCTCGGGGACGGCGACGCGGCCTGAAGAACGGGGGTCGCTACTGTTCGATCCCGTACACGTCGCTCGTCCAGTCGCGGGCCGGCGTGTCGTACACCGGCTCGTTCCGGTCCCGCTCGTCGAGCCGCCGGCGGTCGGCCGCGTCGAGCTCCCAGTCGAGGTCGGCGTTGGCCCGGACGTGGTCCGGGGTCGACGACCGCGGCAGCGCGACCACGTCGTTGTCGAGCGCCCACCGGAGCACGACCTGCGCGGGATGTTTGTCGTACGTCTCGGCCAGCTCGGCGACGACCTCGTCGCCGAACACGTCCGTCCGCGCGAGCGGCGCCGCCGCCTCGATCACGGTGTCGGACTCGCGGCAGTAGTCGACCAGGTCGGGGCGCTGGAACCACGGGTGGTACTCGATCTGGTTGACCGCGATCGGCACGTCAGAGACGTGGTGCGCGCAGCTCAGCTGGTACGCGCTGAAGTTCGAGACGCCCACGTCGCGGACGAGCCCCCGATCGCGGAGCTCGGCCATCGCCCGGAGGGTCTCGCGCAGCGAGATCGCGGGGTTGGGCCAGTGGATCAGGTACAGGTCGAGGTAGTCGGTGCCGAGCCGGTCGAGCGACGCCTCGCACGACTCGATCACCGACTCGTAGTTGAGGTTCTTCGCGAGCACCTTCGAGGTGAGGAACACGTCGTCGCGGTCGTACTCGGCGAGCGCCTCGCCGATCGCCGCCTCGTTGTGATACCCCTCGGCGGTGTCGATGTGCGCGTACCCGGCGTCGAGCGCCGCGCGGACGCTGTCTGCCGTCTGGTCGCCCAAGTCGTACGTGCCCAGCCCGAGCGCCGGTAGCTCCGCGCCGCTCGGGAGCGTCTTCGTTGGAACGGTCACACCGCACGGTTCGGCGGATCGCCGATTGAAAGTACCGGTCGGGGAACCACGCCGCTGTCGGATCCCTCGATACGGACCCGGCAGCGATCGGGAGCGGGAGTGAGTGTTGCAGATCGGTGGTGGTCAGATAGTATTTAAACGGGCGTGAGCGGCGGCGACGATCGCTTATAAAACCGGGCGGTGGCGCGTGCCTGCGAGCGGCGCGGAAGCGCCGCGAGACAGCACGCGCGAGGGAGTCGGCCGGCGCTTATAAGCGCCGGCCGACGAGGCTGGGGAGGTGTGAGGTGCTGTGCGGTTCCGGGTGGGAGGGACTCAAAGGGGCAGCCGGGAGGACGGCTTAGGCGACGCAAGCACCACAACGAAGGAGCGGTAGCGACCGAGTGAGGAGCGTGGTTCGAGACGCCTCCGGCGTCTCGTCATCGCCAGAAATCGGAGATTTCTGGCTAGCAGTCAGAACGCTTCGCGTTCTGACGACATCACGAAAGGCGCTTTGCGCCTTTCGAACGACAGCAAGCGTAAGCCGTCCTCCCGGCTGGGGCTTTGGAGGCGTTCACCGTCGATCCGCAGTCAACCGTTTATAAGTAAACGACTGGGGCTTTACAGATTCTCACCCCAGATCCGTCGATCACGTATAAACACTCGCCAGAAACACCACAATCCGACTTATAAACAACCGACCCACCGAAATGATTCACCTACTCGCGATATCGCTCACCTGTACGTCCGTATCGCACCGAAAAAGCCGCGTCGCGGATCGCTCGTTATCGACGCCGATCCGGCCCGTCTAACACTCCGACCAGCCGCACGACTCGCACGTCTTGCAGCCTTCGGAGTAGTAGAGGTTCATCCCGCCGCACTCGGGACACTCGGGCGACTCGCCCGCCGCGATCAGCTCCTGCATTGCGTCGTCGGCGCCGGCCGCGTCGTCCGCGGCGTCGGGGCCGCCGGCGCCCGAGACGTCCGTCGCGGCGCCCGCGTCGACCGCGCCGCCGTCGGTCTGGCTCGGCGTGTCGACGGCGCCCTCGACGTCGTCGAGGCTCTGCTGTTGGGGGATCCCCTTGTCGATCTCGTCGTCGAGGTAGCGGCGGAGCGCGGTGCCGATCGCGTCCGGGATCGACTGGATCTGCTCGCCCTTGTCCCACGCGACCTTCGGGCTCCGCGTGCCCTGCAGCTCGTCGACGATCTCTTCGGGGTCGACGCCGGAGCGGAGCGCCGTCGAGATGACCTTCGCGAGCGCCTCCGTGAAGGAGTTGGTGTAGCCGCCGGAGTGGCCGATGTTCGCGAACAGCTCGAACGGCAGCCCCTTGTCGTCCTCGTTGATGGTGACGTACAGCTTGCCGTAGCCCGTCTCGACCCGCTGCGTGACGCCGTTCAGGGAGTCGGGGCGCGGGCTGCGCTCGCTGTAGTCGATCCGGGGCTGCTCGCTGGCTTCGAGCAGGTCCGAGATCTCCGCGTCGATCGCCGCCTGCACGTCCTCGTTGTCGAGGAACGACTCGATGCCGCCGAACACCTCGCCGATCTGCTCGACGATCGCCTCGGCTGCCTCGCTCTCGTCGGCGAACTCCGTGTTCTTCGCGCGCGTCGTGAGCACCTGCTTCGAGCGGGTGCCGTCGCGGTAGACGGTGACGCCCTTCCCGCCGTGGTCGTAGATGTAGCGGTACACCTCTTCCATCTCCTCGGCGGTGGCGTCGTTCGGGAAGTTACACGTCTTCGAGATGGCGGAGTCGACGCCCTCCTGGCAGGCGCACTGGACCGCCGCGTGCTGCTTGCCCGAGAGGTCGCCGGTGACGACGAACAGCTCGCCGATCGCGTCCGGGACCGTCTCCAGCCCGTCCACGCCGTCGAACTCGTTTTCCGCCATCTGCTCTTGGGCCTCCGCCTTGACGGCGTCGACGTCGACGTCGTTCTCCTCTAGGGTGCGCAGGAAGTAGTCGTCGAACTCGACGAGCATCTCGTCGCCCTGCACATCGTCGGAGACGTTCTTGTAGTAGGCGACGTTGTAGATGGGCTCGCAGCCGCCGGTGGTGTTGCCGATCATCGACGTCGTGCCCGTGGGCGCGATCGTCGTCGTGTTGTGGTTGCGTACGGGGAAGCCGTCCGCCCACTCGTCGGCGTCGAGACCGGTGTAGTGCTCGAACCACTCGCGGTACTCGGTGGGGTTCGCGTACTTCGAGTCCTCCCAGTCGTTGAACGTCCCGCGCTCCTGCGCGAGCTCGTGGGAGGTCTGCTTCGACGCGTGGTTGATGTGAGTCATCAGCTGGCGGGCGACCTCGTTGCCCGGCTCGGTGCCGTACTGGATCCCGAGCTGGATGTACAGCTGCGCGAGCCCCATGACGCCGAGCCCGATCTTCCGCATGTCGCGGACCTTCTCTTCGATCTTGTCGACCGGGAAGTCCGACATCGTGACCACGTTCTCGAGGAAGCGGGTCCCGTAGTCGATCCGCTCGTCGAACTCCTCGAAGTCGATCGCCTCCTCTAAGAACGCCGACATGGCGGCCTCCTGCGAGTCGTACTCGTCGGCGTGCTCCGCGGACCAGACCCGCCAGTCCGGCGCGTCCTGCGCCGCGAGCGTCGAGAGGTTGATGTGACCGAGGTTACACGCCTCGTACTCTTCTAACGGCTGCTCGCCGCAGGGGTTCGTCGCGAGGATCCGGTGGTCCGGGTTCTCTTCCACGTCGAACGAGTGCTCCTTGTTGACGCGTTCGAGGTAGATGACGCCCGGCTCGCCGTTCTCGTGGGCGCCCTCGATCATGTCGTCCCACAGCTCCTGGGCCGGGATCGACAGCTCCTCGCCGACCTCGACGTGCTCGCCGAGGCCGAACATGTCGTAGATCTCCTTCGTCTCCGGCGTCGCGATGTGGGGCTCCTCCGTGCGCGGGTTGGTGAAGGTGAACTCCTCGTCGTTGTACAGCGCCTCCATGAAGTCGTCGGTGACGCCGACGCTGATGTTGAAGTTCGACAGGTGGCCCTCGACCGCGTTCCGGAGGTGTTCGGGGACCTTCCCGTCCTCGTCGATGAGGTCGCGGGCCTCCTCTAAGGCGTCCGCGAAGGA
Source organism: Halorubrum salipaludis (assembly GCF_002286985.1). Classification (GTDB taxonomy): domain Archaea; phylum Halobacteriota; class Halobacteria; order Halobacteriales; family Haloferacaceae; genus Halorubrum; species Halorubrum salipaludis. The sequence goes on from NZ_NSKC01000004.1 coordinate 98,223, forward strand.
GTTGTGCGTGAAGTCGTCGGGGTCGTTCAGCCGCAGCGAGTGGGCCAGCGAGACGTCCTTGTTCTTCGCGTGGATGAACTGGATCACGTCCGGGTGCGAGACGCGCATGACGCCCATCTGGGCGCCGCGGCGCGCGCCGCCCTGCGCGATCGTCTCGCACATCTGGTCGAACGTCCGCATGAACGTGATCGGGCCGGAGGCGATGCCGCCGGTCGAGCCGACGGAGTCGCCGTAGGGGCGGAGCTTCCAGAACGCGTACCCCATGCCGCCGCCGGACTGGAAGACCTCGGCCGCCTCCTTGGCGGTCTGGTGGATATCCGTGATGTCGTCGTCGGGGGAGTCGACGAAGCAGGCGGAGAGCTGCTGGAGCTCGTCGCCCGCGTTCATCAGCGTCGGCGAGTTCGGCATGAAGGAGAGCCGTTCCATCCCGTCACGGAACCGGTCCGCGGTCGCCTCGACGTGCTCGCGCACGCTCTCGGGGAGCTCGGGGACGACCGTGTCGTACGCGAACTTGTTGACGTTCCGCTCCGTGAGCGTCGTCTCCGCGTCGTCGTCGGCGGTGGTCCCCGCGCCGAAGACCTCCGCGGCGAGCTCGTCGCGCCGCGGGTGATCGGGCTTGAGCTGGTCGGGCGTGACCGTGACCTCGACGTCCTGTTTCTCCGCCTCGAAGACCGCCTCCGCGAGCGCGACGTTGCGCGCGACGCGGTCGAACAGCTCCTCGGGGTCCTCGATCGGCTCCCCGTCCGCGTTCTTCCGGAGGTAGCGCGCGGGCAGGATGTTGTGGTAGGCGTTGGCCGTGAGGCGCTCCTCCATCGTCTCGCCCGTGGTGCGTTTGATCGGCAGTTCGAGTTCGTCGGCGGCGACGCCGTCGCTGCTCATTCGACGGCCACCCCGCTCGGTTTGCGTGGGATACGGATCATCTGTAGTGTTGGTGTACTGGCGAGGCGGGCCCTTGTACGTTCGGATGTTCGGACCCGACAGGCGTCTATATGTACGATTCGTTATGCAACGTCGGTTCCGCGCGTCTGACGCTGGATTCCGGTACGTCGGCAACGAACGGACTCCGGACACATAAGCGTAGCCAGACCGGAGTGAAACTGATCGCTGATCGACGAAACCGCATCACAGAGGCGTCTCCCCACCGGAACAGAAGGGGGGGTCGATCGGCGGCGATTCGGGCGGCAGCCGCGGGCGTCGGCGCCCTCGGGGCGATCGCGCCGGTGATCGATCGTCTGACTTCGCCGCGGTTCTTGCCGTGAACCTATCAAAATTCGAGAACCGGTCGGCGCCCCCCGCGTCCGCTCCGCCCTCCCACAAGCTTATGCCCGGCCTCACCGTGGGCCCGGACATGACCGCTTCGCTCGCCGCGCTCGCCGCGTCGGTACCGCTTCAGGCCGGCATCCTCGCCAGCCCGACCGGACAGCTGCTCGTCGCACTGGTCGCCGTCGCGGTCGTGATCGTCCTCGGGAAGTTCGTGTTGAAGCTCGCGTGGCGGCTCGTCACGATCGGGATCGTCGTCGTCGCCGCGCTCTACCTGCTGTCGACGGCGGGACTCATCTGAAAAAAACCGCGGCCGCACCGGTTCGACTCCGGCCGGCGATCCGACCGCTACCGGCGGTCCGTCGCTCCGACTACTGGAACGCCGTGCCGGGCTCGGTCTCCGCGCGGTCGACCTCCGACCGCCGGAACTGCTTTTCGATCTCCTCGTAGCGCTCCCGCGTCTCGGGAGTGACGCTCGGATTCACCTCGCTCAGGGCGTCCTCGAAGTGCTGCATCGTCACGCGGACGTTGCCCACGGACTCGCCGACCTCCTCGCGCGAGACGCTGCCGATGAACTCCCGGGAGGCGTTCATCGACGCCTCGCGGGCCACCGCCTCGATGTCGGCGCCGACGTAGCCCTCGGTCTTCCGGGCGATGGCGTCGAGGTCGACGTCGTCGGCCAGCGGCTTGTTCCGGGTGTGGACCTCCAGGATCTTCCGGCGCGCGTCCTCGTCGGGCACGGGGACGTGCACGTGGCGGTCCAGCCGGCCGGGGCGGAGCAGCGCCGAGTCGATCAGGTCCGGGCGGTTCGTCGTCGCGATGACGACCACGTCCTCCAGCGATTCGAGCCCGTCGAGCTCGGTCAGCAGCTGGGAGACGACCCGCTCGCCGACGCCGGAGTCGCCGGAGTTCTGGCCGCGCTCGGTCGCGATCGAGTCGATCTCGTCGAAGAACACGATCGTCGGCGCGTTCTCGCGGGCCTTGCTGAACACCTCGCGGACGCCCTTCTCGGACTCGCCCACGAACTTGTTCAGCAGCTCGGGCCCCTTGATCGAGATGAAGTTCGACTCGCTCTCGTTGGCGACCGCCTTCGCGAGCAGGGTCTTCCCCGTGCCCGGCGGGCCGTACATCAGGACGCCCTTGGCGGCCTGCATGTCGAGCTCCTCGAACACCTCGGGGTACTCAAGCGGCCACTGGATCGTCTCGCGGAGCCGCTCTTTGGTGTCCTCCAAGCCGCCGACCTGGTCCCAGCTCACGTCGGGCACCTCGACGAACACCTCGCGGAGCGCGGAGGGTTCGATCCCCTTCATCGCCTCCTTGAAGTCCGTCTCGGTGACCTGGATGCTGTTGAGCACGTCGGCGTCGATCTCGTCGGATTCGAGGTCGATCTCGGGGCGGATGCGCCGCAGCGCGTGCATCGCGGACTCCTTCGCCAGCGACTCCAAGTCCGCGCCGACGAAGCCGTGAGTGTTCTCGGCGTACTCGTCCAAGTCGATCTCCTCGACCAGCGGCATGTTCCGCGTGTGGACCTGCAGGATCTCCTTGCGGCCGTCGCGGTCGGGGACGCCGACCTCGATCTCGCGGTCGAACCGGCCGCCGCGCCGGAGCGCGGGGTCGATGGCGTCGACGCGGTTCGTCGCCCCGATGACGACGACCTCGCCGCGCTCCTCGAGCCCGTCCATCAGCGAGAGCAGCTGGGCCACGACGCGGCGCTCCACGTCGCCGCCGGCCTCCTCGCGTTTGGGCGCGATCGAGTCGAGCTCGTCCATGAAGATGATCGCGGGCGACTCCTCGGACGCCTCCTCGAACACCTCGCGGAGCTTCTCCTCGGACTCGCCGTAGTACTTCGACATGATCTCCGGACCGGAGATCGTATGGAAGTTCGCGTCGATCTCGTTGGCGACGGCCTTGGCGATCAGCGTCTTCCCCGTGCCCGGCGGACCGTGCAGGAGGACGCCCTTCGGCGGGTCGATGCCGAGCCGCTTGAACAGCTCCGGGTGCCGCATCGGCAGCTCGATCATCTCGCGGACCTGTTCGAGCTCGCTGTCGAGCCCGCCGATGTCCTCGTAGGTCACGTCGGGGCCCTCGCTCGCGCCCTCGCCGGCCTCGCTCCGTTCGGTCAGCTCCTCGGCCGGGACCTCCGAGATCTCGATCTCGGTGTCGTCGGTGATGACGACGGTCCCCGAAGGGGTCGTCGAGGCGACCTTCATCGGCACCGCCTGCGACTGGCCGCCCATCAGCCCGAAGCCGAGCGACGTGCGGATGGTCTGTCCCTCGGTCACCGGCTGGCCGGAGAGCTTGTCGCGGATGAACGGGGCGATCTGCCCGCGGACGCGGAGCTGGCTCGGGAAGGCGATAGTGACCGACTCCGCCCGCGAGACGTCGACGTCCTCGACGGTCACGCGGTCGTCGATCCCGACGTTGGCCTCCTGACGGAGGCGGCCGTCGATACGCACGACGCCGGTCCCGTCGTCCTCGGGGTAGCCGGGCCAGACGCGGGCGATCGCGGCCCCGTCCGGTCCCTCGACGCGGACGATGTCCCCGCCGGAGAGCCCGAGCTCCTCGGCGGCGACGCGGTCGATCGCCGCGAGGCGGCGCCCGGCGTCCTTCTGCTTGAGGGGCCTGACCGTGAGCTTCATCGCTGCCCCTCCACGGTGACCACGCCGTTCTCGACGGCGACCGCGTCGGCCTCGCCCGGGAGCTCGAACTCCGACTCGACGGGCTCGCCCTCGCCCTCGATCACGACGATCGCGGTCTCGCCGACGGTGTCGACGGAGACGTTCTCGGCGTCGGCGCCCAGATCGGCGGCGACGACCCACCCGTCCTCGTACTCGTACCGGCGGAGCAGCGCGCCGTCGCCGGTCGATCGGGTCTGTTGGTGATTCATGCTAACTACAAGTTAGGCGCGAGAGTATATAAATCTGTCGCCAAAAATCGCATGACGTGAGATACCGGCAGCGTATCGGTGGTGTTGCGGTTCGGGGGAAGGCGACGGGAAGCGGCGGCTCGCGGGACGGCGGAAAGCGGCGGAAGCGATCGCGGTGCGGCGGCGACCTTTATGAGCTCGCGCGGGGGAGCAACGCCCATGGAACGGGTCACCCACCACGGCCGCGACACCGCCTACCGTGTCTCCGACCGCGGCGGCGACGGTCCGACCGTCTGTTTCGTCCATGGGAGCGGCGGGAGCAAGGACATCTGGAAGGCGCAGGCGCGCGTGAGCGACCGGTTCCCGGTCGTCGCGCTCGACCTGTCGGGCCACGGTGACAGCGGCGATCTCGACGACAGCAGCCATCTCGACGACATCGAGAGCGACACCGGCGACAGCGACACCACCGCCGCCCCCGGAGCGCTCGACGCGTACGCGGACGACGTGGTCGCGGTCGCCGAGGAGACGGGCGCGACCGTGCTCTGCGGCAACTCGCTCGGCGGGGCCGTCGCACTGTGGGTCGCCTTAGAGCGCGACCTGGCGCTCGACGGGCTCGTGCTCGCCGGGACGGGCGCGAAGCTGGCGGTCGCCGAGCCCCTCCGCGACGCGCTCGCGAACGACTTCGCGGAAGCGATCGACCTGCTCCACGAGCCCGACCGGCTGTTCCACGACGCGCCCCCCGAGTACGTACAGCTGTCGCGCGCAGGGATGCGCGACTGCGGACGGGCGGTCACCGAGCGGGACTTCCTCACGTGCCACGCCTTCGACGTGCGCGACCGGCTGGGCGAGATCGCGGTCCCGGCGCTCGCGGTCGTCGGCGAGCACGACGCGCTCACGCCCGTCGAGTATCACGACTACCTCGCTGACGGGATTGACGACTGCGAGCGCGCGGCGATCGAGGGCGCGGCGCACCTCGCGATGCTCGAGCGGCCGGCGGCGTTCAACGCGGCGCTCGCGGCGTTCTGCTCGCGGCTCTCGACGACGTCGACGTAGCGGTCACTCGTCGCGCGTTGTGCGTCGTGCGCTTTCGGTCGCTCCGCCGATCCACGTCAGTTTAAAAAGCTGCGGCGAGCGAAGCGGTCGTCCGAGGCGCGTCCCGAGACGGGGACGCGACCCGTGCCTGGAAGCCGGTTGGACAGAACTCGATTCGATGCGACTCGGTCGTCGGCCGCTGTCGGGTTCGGTCCTCGATGTCTGCTGTACTCACCTCGTGTTATGCGTTAACACACGACAGTACTTAAATCGTTCGGCGATCGCTGGCGTCGGTACCCGAGACGACCGGCGTCGATACCGCGGACGACGGATCCCGACCGAGCGGGAGCGTCCCCCCTTTCCACACCTTTTTCGCCGCGGCGACCGTATCCGTGTCCATGTCAGCGTTACGCGACGCGCTCCGGGACCTCCCGGACGCGGTGTTTGCGGACCTGCTCGAATCCGACGAGGGGTACGTGCTCGTCGTCGACCTCCCGGGCGCGACCGCCGAGACCACCGAGGTCCTGGCGGAGGACGGCCGGATCGTCATCGAGGGGCGCCGCGAGAAGGAGGTCCCCGAGGGGTTCCGGTACGTGCGCGAGGACCGGCCCCTGTTCCTCGACGCGGAGCTCCCGCTCCCCGGCGACGCGGACGGCAGCGGCGCCGACGCCGAGATGGACCGCGGGGTGCTCGAAGTGACGATCCCCAAGCGGACCGGCGGCGCCTCCCGCACGATCCCGGTCGACGAGGCCGAGGAGGGGACGGAGGGCGACGGCGGCGCCGCGGCCGAGAGCGATCGGGACGACGACGGGACGCCGAGCGACGGTGACGAGGCCGGCGCCTGACGGGTGGTCACGCTGGTCAACCTCCGCGCCTACTGGCGATTCTTCGTGGTCATGCGGCGCTTCTCGCCGCTGATCGTCGCCTACTGGCGAGACCGGAAGCGGTACTTCCTGTTCGGCGGGGGCCGCGAGGTCGACGCCGAGACCCAGCGTGAGCGCGCCGCCGTCCTCCTCGACATCCTGCTCACGCTCGGGCCCACGTTCATCAAGCTCGGCCAGATCCTCTCGACCCGCCCAGACATCCTCCCGCCGGCCTACATCGAGGTGTTGGAGGGGCTCCAAGACGACGTGCCGCCCGCCCCGTGGGAGGAGTCGAAGACCGTCCTCGAAGACGAGCTCGGCCCGGTCGACGAGACGTTCGACGACTTCGACCGGGATCCGATAAGCGGCGCGAGCCTCGGGCAGGTGTACACCGCCCGCTACGAGGGGACGGACGTGGCGGTGAAGGTCCGGCGTCCCGGGATCGAATCGCTCGTCGAGGCCGACCTCCGGACGATCCGGTGGTCGATCCCGCTGGTCCGCCAGTTCATCGGCAGCGGGCGGGCGTTCTCCTTAGAGAACCTCGCCGACGAGTTCGCGAAGACGATCCGCGAGGAGATGGACTACAAGCGCGAGCGCGAGATGCTCGAGGAGATCCGCGCGAACTTCGCCGACGAGGACCGGATCCGGATCCCGACCGCCTTCGAGGCGGTCTCCGGGCCCCGCGTGCTCACGATGGAGTACGTCCCGGGGACCAAGATCAGCGACGTCGACGCCCTCGACGAGGCGGGGCACGACCGGAACGCCATCGCCGAGACGCTCCAGGAGGTGTACCTCCAGATGATCATCGAGGACGGCGTGTTCCACGCCGACCCGCACCCCGGAAACCTCGCGGTCGACGACGCCGGGGCCGTGATCTTCTACGACTTCGGGATGGCGGGCCGGGTGGACCCGTTCATCCAGGAGAAGATCGTCGACTTCTACGTCGCGGTCGCCCGCCAGGACATCGATGGGATCCTCGACACGCTGATCGCGATGGGCACCCTCTCGCCGGAGGCCGACCGCGAGGTGATGGGCAACGTGATGGAGCTGGCCATCGCGGACGCCAGCGGCGAGGACATCGAGCAGTACCAGGTGAACCAGATCATCGAGCAGGTGGAGTCAACCATCTACGAGTTCCCTCTCCGGCTCCCGCCGAACCTCGCGCTCGTGTTGCGCGTCGCCACCGTCGTCGAGGGGGTCTGTGTCACCTTAGACCCCGAGTTCGACTTCATCTCGACCGCGACGGAGTACCTCAAGGAGGAGGGGTACTACGAGCGGACCGCCCGCAACCTCGCCGAGGACGCCGGACGGCAGGCCCAGAAGACCGCGGAGGCGCTGTTCACGGTCCCGCCGAAGGCCGACGACTTCCTCGAGCGGGCGAACCGCGGCGACCTCCACGTCGACGTCACGATCGACGACGGCTCGAACGTCCTCGATAAGCTCGCGATGCGGATCGCCTACTCGGTGCTGCTCGCCGTCGGCGTGCTCTCCGCGACGATCCTCTACTCGTTCGCCCAGTCGTGGCGGCTCGCGGCGATCGTGCTCCTGCTCGCCGCCCCGCTCGCCGTCGCGCTCTACCGGTCGTTCCGGAAGAAGCGCGGGATCCGGGCGACGCCCCAGTTCACCAGACAGGGGATGAAAAAGCGGCGCGAGGACTGACGCTGCTGTCAGCACCGCTCACGCCGAGACGACCTCGATCGGAACGAGGAGGAAACAGAGCGCGCCGACGGCGAACGTCCCGAGCCCAATCGCGAGCCGCGGCCAGCCGAGCCGCTCCTCGTCGGCCGGGTCCGCGGGGCCGTTGAACGCGATCACGAGCGCGAACACGCCCCAGAACGCCCACAGCCCCACCGACTGGTCGAGCCCGAAGCCGCGCCAGAAGTAGAGGTACCCGGCGATCGAGAGGAGCGCGCCCGGGACCAGCGCCGCGATCGTCTCCTGTCGCGGACCGACCATCGCCCGGACCATGTGCCCCCCGTCGAGCTGGCCGACCGGCAGGAGGTTGAGCAGGGTGAAGAACATCCCCACCCAGCCGCCGATCACCACCGGATGCGCGGTGAGGCTCGGGTCGTCGTACGCCGTCGGCTGACCGAGGAGATCGGCGATGATCCCGAGAAGCGGCGGGTTGTTGAACCGGATCATCGTCCCCCCCGACGCGTTCGCGATCTCGGCCGGAACCCGGAGCGGGTCGAGCGAGAGCCCGATCGCGGTGACGGCGACGGTCGCGACCAGCCCCGCGATCGGGCCGGCGACGCCGATGTCGAACAGCGCCCGCCGGGAGGGCATCCGCCCACGCATCCGGATGATCGCCCCGAGCGTCCCGAACGGGAAGACGAACGGGATGACGTACGGCAGGGAGACGTCGACCCCGTGGTACCGGCCGGCGGCGTAGTGGCCGAGCTCGTGGGTCATCAGGACGCCCAACACCGCGGCCGTGAACGGCCACGCCCGCAGCATGACCAGCGGGTTCGCCGCGATCTCCTCCCAGCCGATGTAGTACCACCCGTACGCGCCCACGAACAGCGTCGACAGGACCGTCGCCGCGAACATGGCGGCGTTGACCCACGGGATCCCCTCGCGCCCGCGGTCGAAGGGCGTCGCGACGACGACGTGGCCGTCTTCGACCGTCTCCACGTCGACGTCGTACCCGGCGTCGCGGAACTTCGGGACCAGCTTCCGCAACAGCGTGCGCTCCGGGACGTACGACTCCCCGACGTACCGAACGCGGCCGTTCTCCCGGCGGACCTCGTCGATCCGGAAGAACGTCCGGAGCGGCTCCGGACGCGGAACGTCGGATCCCCCCGACAGCTCCCCGTCCTCGTGTTCTGGCATCGTCGGTCGTAGCTGGTCGGCGAGTATAAACCCCGCGTCGGGCGAAGCGCCCGCGGATCGCGTCGGACGAGAGCCCGACCCGCGGATCGCAAGGTATTGTCCGTCAGCGAGACCGGACGGAGGGGCCGGTCGTCAGCGGAGAGAAGGGGACCGGAGGGCAGTCGTGGGCCGGTTCGAGTGGGAGTCGTGGGCCGATGCAAGCGGGAGTCGGCGGAGCGGTGCGGGGACACGCGCGAGCGCGTCGTCAAGCGGCGGTTCTTCGGGCGGTCAGGGGGGCTAGCGGCGCTTCGGGCGGTCAGGCGGGCTCGACGCGCCAGGTCGTCGCGCCCGTGTACGACCACTTCTCGACGGTGAGTTCCGTGGCGGAGTCGCGGAGCTTCACCATCAGGGCGCCGATCTCCTTCGGCGAGAGGTCGACGTCCTCGGAGATGAACTTCCCTTTGAAGTACATCTCGCCGTCCTCCGCGCGGTCGAGCAGGTACCGCTTCAGCCGCTCTTCCTTGCTGAGGTCGTCGGTCGGTGTCGCGGTCGTGGAGGGGTTCGCAGTCGCGCTCATGGTACACTCACCGCTTGCCGCCGGAGGGTGTTATAAAGGTACCACCGTTGGGTGACGTTCAGGGGGTTTCAGGGCGTTTCACGGTCGGTCGGCGGGCTAAAACATGTCTGACAGACGTTTCATAGAACCCTCAGAAACCGCTAGACGTTTTATAATTGATTCTAAAGAGTTTCTGGATGGCGTCGAATCTTCGAACGGTCACCGACGGTCAGCCCATTGATCCGGCAATTTTTGACACAATCATGTCGGAGTCGCGCGCATCCGCACGCGACGACGCCGCCCCCGCGGCCGAGAATCTCGTCTCGCGCGCCAACGGATCGCGGCTCCTCAGTCCCGGCGATGGACCCAGAACGTCTCCGATTCCGTCGCCTCCTTTTTGAAGATCGGCACCTCGTCTTTCAGGCGGTCGATTCCGTCTTCGACGGCGCGGAACGCCTCCCGGCGGTGCCCCGCGAGCACGACGACGAACACGATGTCCTCGCCGGCCTCGATCACGCCGGTCCGGTGGTGCATCCGCACGTCGAACACCCCGTCGCGGTCGGTGATCTCGTCGGCGATGGCGTTCAGCCGGTCCTCGGCGACGCCCTCGTACTTCTCGAACGCGAGGTGCGTCGTCGGGTCGTCGTCGGGCGCGTCCCGCGCGCGAACGCGGCCGGTGAAGCTGGCTATCGCACCCGACCGGTCCGCGTCCGCCGACGCCTCGACGCGCCGCACGAGCGTCTCCCGGGTGATCCACGGCTCCGCGTCGGCCAAGTCCGCGACGAGCCGGTCGAGCTCGACCCCGTCGGGCGCGTCGGCGGCGGCGAGGACCGACCCGGGAACGTCCGACGGCTCCGCGTCCGCGCCGAGCAGGACCGTCGGGACGCGCAGACGCGACTCGCCGACAGCGACGAGGTAGTCGTGCTCGGGCGCGAGCCCGTCGAGGAGGTCGTCGAGCCCGTCGACGCGCCCCCGACCCGTCCACGAGCCGTCGGGGCCGAGCGCGAGCGTCGTGTCGGCGGCCGTCGCCGTCCGCCCCGTTCGCTCCTCGCCGTCGGGGTCTCGTTCCAGCGCGACGCCCCCGTCGGTCGCCTCGGAATCGGCCGTGCGGCCGGCGGCTCCGTCTCCCGCGCCGGCCGCCTCGCAGTCGACGACCGCCACCCGCCCGTCGAGCCGGTCCGCGAGGGGTCCCGCGAGGTCCGTCGCCCCCGGGCCGACGATCGATATCGGTTGCATACCCGAACGCGGGCTGCGAGGGGCTTAGGCGTTTCCCGGGTGCCGCGGGCAGCCGGGAGAGCCCGGTTCCGCTTGATAATCCTTAAGAGCGCGACAGGGGTATTCGACCGTAATGAGAGTCGTCGTTTCTGTCGGCGGGAGCGTGCTCGCGCCCGATCTGGACTCCGGCCGGGTGGCCGCGTACGCCGAGGCGATCGAGCGGCTGGCGGCGGACGGCTGCGAGCTCGGCGTCGTCGTGGGCGGGGGCGGCGTCGCGCGCGAGTACATCGGAACGGCGCGCGAACTGGGGGCGAACGAGGTCGAGCTCGACCAGCTCGGCATCGGGACGACCCGGCTCAACGCCCGGCTGCTGATCGCCGCGCTCGACGGGGCCGCGAACCTCTCGCCGGCGACGGGGTACGACGAGGCGGCCGCCGCCCTCCGCCGCGGAGAGGTGTCGGTGATGGGGGGCGTGACTCCCGGCCAGACCACGGACGCGGTCGCCGCCGCCCTCGCGGAGTCGATCGACGCCGATCTGCTCGTCTACGCCACGAGCGCCGACGGCGTGTACGACGCCGACCCCAACGCCGATCCGGACGCGACCCAGTTCGAATCGCTGTCGCCGTCGGAGCTCGTCGACATCGTGCTCCCGATGAGTCGGGACGCGGGGTCGTCGGCGCCCGTCGACCTGCTCGCGGCCAAGCTGATCGACCGCGCCGGGATCCGCTCGATCGTCCTCGACGGCACCGACCCGAGCGCGGTCGTCGACGCCGTGCTCCGCGGGGAACACACCGGGACCGACGTGATTCCGACCGGCACGGACGAGCCGACCTACTGGACGGGGGCGAGCGACGCGTGAGCGCCGACGACGACGCCCCGGACGCGGAAGCGGACTCGACGCCCGCCGACTCGCCCCACATCCTCTCCGAGCAGGCGCGCGGGGCCGACGGCGAGGTGGGCGCCGGAGACGAGACCGGCGACGGCGGCGGTAAGGGATTCCACGCCTTCTGGGCCGACGTGGTCGCCGACGAGATCGAGGCCCGCGACCCCGACGAGCCGATCGTGATCAAGGGCGGCGTCTCCCCCTCCGGGGTCGCGCACCTCGGGAACTTCAACGAGATCATCCGCGGCTACTTCGTCGCGGCGGTGCTGCGCGAGCGCGGCCACGAGGTCCGGCAGGTGTTCACCTCCGACGACAAGGACCCGCTCCGCAAGCTCCCGCGGAAGCTGGCGAACGCCGACGGCGAGATCGTCGGCCTCGGCGAGGTCGACGCCGGCGCGCTCGGCCGGAACCTCGGGAAGCCGTACACCGCGATCCCGGACCCGTTCGGGGAGCGCGAGTCGTACGCCGCCCACTTCGCCGCCCTGCTGAAGGCCGACGCCGACCGGCTGTCGATTCCGGTCGAGATGGTCTCGAACACGGAGCTGTACGCCGACGGCGCCTTCGACGAGGTGACCCGGACCGTCCTCGCTGACCTCGACGGCGTCCGCGAGGTGCTCTCGGAGTACCAGGACAAGGTCGACGGCGAGTACGTCCCGTTCAACCCGGTGTGTTCCGAGTGCGGAAAGATCACAGAGACGGTGACGAGCGTCGACCTCGACGCCGAGACCGTCGAGTACGTCTGTACCGACATGGACGTCGGCGACAACACCATCGAGGGCTGCGGCCACGAGGGCACGGCCACGTTCCGCGAGGGGAAGCTCCCGTGGCGGCTGGAGTGGCCCGGCCAGTGGGACGTGCTCGGCGTCGACTTCGAGCCGTTCGGGAAGGACCACGCCGAGGGCTCGTGGCCCTCCGGCGTCGATGTGGCGCGGAGGGTCTTCGGGACCGAGCCGCCGGTGCCGATGGTGTACGAGTGGTTCACGCTCAACGGCGAGCCGCTCTCCTCGTCCGCGGGGAACATCGTCACGGTCCCCGAACTCCTGGAGCTGCTCGAACCCGCGGTGCTCCGGTACTTCTTCGCGCTCCACCCGAAGAAGGCCCGCGACCTGGACATCGAGCGGCTCGACCAGCTCGTCGACCGGTTCGACCGGTTCGAGCGCGCGTACTTCGGCGAGGTCGACGACGAGGATCTGACCGCCTTCGCCGAGCGCGCCTACCCGTTCGTCGTCGGCCGCGCCGACGACCCGCCCGAGGAGAAGCCCGTGCGGCTCCCGTACACCTTCGCGGCCGTGCTCGGGATGGTCGACGACCCCGACTTCCGCGAGCGGCTCGCCCGCGACGAGGGGCACATCCCCGAGGACGCCTCGGACGAGGTCGTCGAGGCCGCCCTGGCCCGCGTCGAGAAGGCGCGCAGCTGGGCGGAGCGAACCGGCAACGAGTACGACTACCGGCTCCAAACGGAGCTGCCCGACGCGGACTTCGACGACGACATTGCGGCCGCGCTCGACGACCTCGCCGACTTCGTCGCGGCCGGCCACGACGGCGACGCGATCCAGTCGGAGATGTACGAGACGGCGCGCGCGCACGACGTGGAGGTGAGCGACTTCTTCGCCGCGGGCTACCGGCTCTTCTTCGACGACACGCAGGGGCCGCGGCTCGGCGAGTTCCTCGGCGAACTGGAGCGCGACTACGTCGTGGCCCGGCTCCGTCGGGAGGCGTAGATGCCCGAGGACCGCTCACTCGACGAGTTCGGGGGGTCGGACGCGGCGACCGATCGCGTCGAAACCGAACCCGCGGAGACCGATCCCGGCGAAACCGAACCCGCGGACGACGACTCGGCGGCCGCGGAGTCCGACGGCGACGCGGTCGAGGGCGGTGATGGAGACGACGGTAGTGACCGCCACGAGGGCGGCGACGGCGACGAGGTGACGCCCGCGACCGCGACCGCGACGTGGACCGCCGGGGGCGCCGACTGCGAGCGGTGCGGCGACCGCGTCGAGCGGCGCTGGCTCGACGACGGGGACCGCGTCTGCCCCGACTGCAAGTCGTGGTGATTCCTGTCAAAGTTTAATACGTCTCGGAGACTGCCGTTACGTACGCTAAAAATCGGCCGAGGATTAGTGAAATATAAATGAAACTAGAATCCGCTCTCGTCTTCGACCGCTCCCCGCGAGAGATCGCCGTCGCCTACCTGTGTCTCGGGGCGTCGTTCGTCGTCGCAGCCGATCTCGCGGTGGCGTCGGCGGTCGGGACGCTGTCGGCGTGGACGCCGGTCCGCGCCGTCGGCGGGTGGACGGTCGTCGCCGCCTCGTCGCTCGTCGTCTACGGCGCGACCGCGCATCACCGACGGCGAGCGGCGACCGCCCGGAGCAATCTCGAGACGTCGAACCAGCAGCTCCAGGTGTTGAGCCGGGTGTTCCGACACAACGTGCGGAACGACCTCAACATCATTCAGGGGTACACGGACCTGCTCGTCGACCGGGTCGACGACGAGCGGAGTCGAGAGTGCCTGGAGACGATCCGGGAGACGACCGACGATGTGGTCGAGATCAGCGAGAAGCTGCGCGTCATCGAGGACGCGTCGCCCGCCGCACCGGAGGGGCGGGTCGACCTCGTCGACACGGTCAACGAGGCGGCCGCGGAGATCGACCGCGCCGACGTCGCGCTCACCGTCGACGCGCCCGCCGAGGCGTGGGTCCACGCGGACGAGTCGATCGAGTACCCGGTCCGCGAGGTGTTCGAGAACGCCGTCACGCACAACGACGAGTCGGTGCGTCGGGTCGACGTCCGGATCACCGAGACCGGGTCGACGGTCTGTCTGGAGGTCCGCGACAACGGACCGGGGATCCCCGAGGACGAGCGGGCAGTGTTGCGTGCCGAGGAGGAGACGCCGCTGTCGCACGCGAGCAGCATCGGGCTGTGGCTCGTCAAGTGGATGTGCGAGACGCAGGGCGGCACCGTCGGGTTCGAGACGAGCGACGGCGGGACGACGGTCCGCCTCCGGTTCGAGTCGTTCGACGGTCCGACGGGGGCGGGAGCCGACAGCGCGCCTGCGAGAGAGAGTGGGCGAGAGGGATCGCGAGCGAGCGGAACCCCCGAGGGCGACGCCGTCGCGGACGGAATCGGTAAAGGGGCAGCCGACGACGACTGAGGAGGAAACGCAGTCGGGCCAAGACGGAGGGACGGTGAGACGGGGGAGGGCGAGCCGCGACGCTAGTCGAGCTCCGTGATCGTCACCGCGTACACCGCGCCGCAGTTCCCGCATTCGACGTGAACCCCGCGGCTCGTCTCGCCGCGGGTGAACTCGGAGATCTCCTCCGAGCACGAACACTCGAACTGAACTTTCATTACTTCCAATAGCGCGTACTAGTATTTAAAAGAACCCGTCTCAAAATCGCGTCTGAAAATCGGTGTGGCGCGACCGGATCCGATCGCCGGAGACCGACGGCGATCGCCCGGTGGCGGCGATCAGTTGGCGGTAGCGATTGGTCGGTGACGCTCAGTCGTCGTCGACGATCACTTCGACCGGCTCGTCGTCCGCGGCCGCGTCGTCGTCGGACGCGCCGCCCGCTCCGGCCGACTGCGTCTGCTGGTAGTAGAGCCCGCCGGCGACGGCGAGGACGATCCACGACCGCCAGTTCGCGAGGTTCAGCGTGTAGCCGATGCCGAACGGCTTCTCCACCAACATCCCCTTGCCGGGCTGCCAGTACGACGAGAGCAGCCGACCGAGGCTCGGCCGCTCGAAGTTGTACGGGATCCCGAGGATCTCCCCCGAAGACGGTTTGTCTGCCATACCGGCACATCGCCCGCCGGGCATATAAAGCGTGGCGCAACACCGCGCCGGTCGGGAGGGCCGGCCACCCAGCTCCCCCGCCGACCGCTCACCGATACCGTCCGCGGCCCTGCACGTCGCGGAGCCGGTCGAGAACATCGTCGTCGCCGAGTTCGGCGTAGCCGGCCTCGAACGCCTCTATCAGCGGGTCTGGATCGGTCGCGGTCGCCCGAACGGACCCCTCGAACACGTGGAGGTCCATCGCGTGGTCCTCGACGTGACCCGTGTGGTAGGCGAGGCCGAAGTCGATGAGCGCGGCCCGGTCGTCGGGGGCGGACACCTCCTCCCCGGTCGTCGCCCTCTCCTCGGTCGTCGATCTCTCCCCAAGCGCGTCGGTCCACACCCGCGCGTTCCGCGTCGTCGGATCGCCGTGAACGATCCCCGTGTCGTGGAGCCGCGCGAGGTGCCGGCCGACCGCGGCGGCGCGCTCCGTCCCGTCGTCGAGCGCGGCGGCGAGGTCGCAGTCCCCGACGTGCTGGAGGGTCAGCGTCGCGTTCGGCACGTCGGCGTCGTACACCAGCGGGGTCGGCACCCCCGCCCGGCGCGCCTCGCTCGTCAGCCGGGCCTCCGCGACGGTCCGGTCGCGCCTGAGCGTCCGGTCGAGCTCGGGGTGGCGGTACTCCTTGGGGACGCGGCGCTTGATCACGCGGCGGTCGGCGGCGTCACCGTCCTCGGCGCCGGCCCCGGCCTCGCCGCTGTCTCCCCCCGCCGCGACGATCTCCACCGTCGCCTCGGCGCCTCGCCGGTCGGCGTCCGTCCCGTCGTCGCTCCCGGGAGCGCGCCCGCGAGCGACCGACTCGCCGTGCCGCCACGTCACGGGCACCTGATCCGGGCGGAAGTTCGGGTCGATCGCGGACTCCCGGACGGGGAGCGTGTCGCCGGCCGCCGCCATCTTCGCGCCCAGCACGGCGATCATCCCGGCGTTGTCGCGGAGGAACCGCGGCTCCGGAGCGTGGAACCGCGCGCCGCGGGCGTCGCACATCGACGCCAGCATCTCGCGGAGCCGGTCGTTCTGCGCGACCCCGCCGCCCAACACGAGCTCGTCGGCGCCCGTGAGCGAGAGGGCGCGCTCCGAGACCTCCGTCAGCATCGCGAACACGTGCTCCTGCAGCGAAAAGCAGATCTCGTCGACCGGAACGCCGTCGTCGTACGCGTCGTTGGCGGCGGAGCTGATCCCGGAGAACGAGAAGTCCATCCCCTTGACGACGTACGGGAGGTCGAGGAGGCCCCCCAGCCCGTCGCTCCCCTCCGCGTACCGCCGCGCCGCCGCCTCGACCTTGGGGCCGCCCGGGTGGTCCCAGCCGACGTGGCGGGTGAACTTGTCTATCGCGTTGCCGACGCCGGCGTCCATCGTCTCCCCGAGCACGCGGTAGCGCCCGTCGTGGTAGCCGAGCAGGTGGGCGTTCGCGCCGGAGGCGTTCAGACACACCGGGTTCTCGAAGCCTGACCGGTGGCGACCGATCTCCAGGTGCGCCACCATGTGGTTGACCCCGACGAGGGGCACGTCGAGCGCCCCCGCGAGCGACCGGGCGGCGGTGCCGACCGTGCGGAGACAGGGACCGAGTCCGGGACCCCTGGAGAAGGCGACCGCGTCGACCGCGTCCGGCCCGTACTCCTCCTCGGCCGCAGTCAGCGCCGCGTCGACGACCTCGGGGATCGCCTCGGACATGTGCTCGGCGGCCTCGCGCGGGTGAATGCCGCCGCTGTCCGGCTCGTAGGGGTTCGATTCGATGAGAACGGAGTCGGTCTCGGCGTCGTACAGGGCGGCGCTCGCGCACCACGCCGTCCCCTCGATGCCGAGAACGCGCATTCGGCCGTTAGGCTTCCTCGGCGTCCGCGTCGCCCTCGCCGCCGATCTTGTTGCGTTCGAGCATGTGCTCCTGCTCGACGTCGAGCGCGTCCTCCGCGCTGTCGTACACCTTCGCGTAGCCGACCGTCTTCCGCATGCCGAACTTCGTGTCCAGCTCGTGAACGACGACCTCCTCGGAGGCCTTGTCGAGCTTGGCCGCGAGGGAGTCGCGGACCGACAGCCGCGAGGGGGTCGCCTCCTCGTGGGTCGTCTCGAAACGGATGTCCGTGCGGTGCAACATCGGGTTCTCCTCCTCGGAGATGATATCGACGTCCATGGTTCAGTTAGGGGTATATCCCCTCGAAAGCTGTAAAAGGATTTCGAAGCGGGGGTGTCGCCGGCGACGAGCGTCCGGCGGTCTCCGCCCGACGCTCACCGATCGTCGTCCGGGATCCGACCGAGCGCCTCGTAGGCCGCCTCGACATCGCCGTCGAGCGCCTCGAACAGCTCGCGCGCCTCCGCGCGGGATTCCGGCGTGACCGGGACGCGGACCATCCCCTCGCCGGGCTGGCCGTAGACGACGCTCGAACCGTCCGGCGCCGCGAGGATCGCCGGCAGGGCGGCCAGGTCCTCCTCGCCGGTCACCTCGATGATGACCGGGTCGGCGTCGGCGAGCGCCGCGGCGAGCGCGGAGAGCAGCTCCGCCGACAGGGACGCGGCGGGGTTCTCCACCCGTATCCGGCGGTCGTCCGCGGCCGCGAGCGCGGACTCGATCGCGGCGTCGACCGCCTCGCGCTCGGTCTTCCCGTCGATCAGCGCGACGTCGGGGACGCGGCCGGCCTCCCGCAGGTGGTACGTGACCACGTCGCCGACCGCGACGATCGGGGCGTCGGGCGCCACCCGCTCGCCGCGGGTCTCCGCGGCGCCGGCGAGCAGTTCGGCGGCGTCGGTCGTCACCGGGCCGAGCGGCTCCTTGAAGGCGTCGCGCAGGGAGTCGGGGAGCGTGAGCATAGTGTGTCGGGGACCTCGGGGGAACCGCTTCTGCGCCGTCAGCGGACCTTCAGCGCGTACGAGCCGGGCTTCGTGACGTTCATCTCCTCCGCGATCTGGCTCTCCTCGGGCTGGGTGATGATGACGTAGCCCGCCCAGTCCTCGGTGAGCGACGACGACCCGCAGTGCTCGCAGGTCTGGGAGTCCGGGTCGTTGACGTGGTGGCACTCACGACACGCCAGGCGGTCCTCGGCCATCAGTCGGCCTCCTCACCGGTCTGTTCGCGGTGTTGTCGCTGGCCCTCCAGCCACTCGTGTTTGCCGAGCCCGGGCTGTTTCGCGGTGAGCCCGATCTTCGAGTCGCGGGGGTTGCGCTCGTCGATGCTCTTGGTCACCACGCGCACCCGGACGGCGTCGTCGACGCCGAGGGTCTTGTCGGAGTCCGAGGAGGCGAGCTGCTGGTTCGCCCCGTCGAACGTGAGGTACTCGTCGGTGATCTGGGAGACGTGCAGCAGGCCGTCGACCGGCCCGATGCCGACGAAGGCACCGAACTCGACCGTCTCGACGACCGTGCCGTCGGCGACCTCCTGCATGTCGGGGTCGTAGGTCAGCGCGTCGAACTCGGCCTCGTAGTAGACGCCGGGGCGGTTGTGCAACACCGCGCCCTCGCCGATGTCGTGGACCTCGATGACGCTCACGACGCTGCCCACGTCCTCGTCCATTCGTCCTTCCAGTTTGTCCTGCAGCAGGGCTTTCACCCGCTCGTCGGTGACGTCCGCCAGGTGTTTCGGCGGCACCTCGACCGTATCCTTGAGTCGAACTCGTTTGTACATGATTGGTTGTCCGCGTCCGCTAGGGTTCCGTTATCGCCAGTGTGTTCCGACCCCTTAAACCGATTACTGGTGCGCCCGCCTCCAGCACCCGGTTCGCCAGCGGTCGATCGTTGGTGACGACGCCGTCGACCCGGCCCTCGGCGGCCAGCTCGACCAGCGCGTCGTCGGCGTACGATTCGTCCGTTGCCACCGTCTCCGCCCGCGTCGCGAGGTCCGCGCCCACGCTCGCCGCGGTCGCCTCCTCGCCGTTCCCGCCCTGCAGCCGGTCTAACTCCGAGACGACCGCGGCCGGGACGACGGCCTCGTAGGCGCCGAGAAGCCGATCGAGCTCCTCG
Organism: Halorubrum salipaludis; assembly: GCF_002286985.1. Taxonomy (GTDB): domain Archaea; phylum Halobacteriota; class Halobacteria; order Halobacteriales; family Haloferacaceae; genus Halorubrum; species Halorubrum salipaludis. The sequence goes on from NZ_NSKC01000004.1 coordinate 117,487, forward strand.
AACAGCCGCAGGTCCGCCTCGACCGGCGCCATCAGGGCGCTCGCGTCGAGCGCGACGACCTCGATGTGGGCGGTCCCGTCGGCCTCGCGGGCGGCGTCGGTCACGCTACGAGAGCGTCCCGACGCCGATGAGCCGCCAGCGCGCGCCGACGCGCCGGTTGATCGCGATCTGCGCGCCCTCCTCGGCGCAGACCGGTCGCTTGAGGCTCACCTCGCACTCGCCGTCGCGCGCGCTCGTCACCGCGCCGACCGTCGTCGCGGTGCCGACCGTGAGCATCAGCGGCTCGCCGGTGCTGATCTCCTCGATGTCGCTCTCGCCGCTCTCGTCGTCCTCCTTCCCGACGACGCGGTCGAGGAGGTCGACCTGCATCTCGAACTCGTTGCGGGTCGGCGGGAGCGTGCCGGGCTCGCCGGCGACCTGCCCGGCGAGCGCGTCGCCCTTCGTCAGGCTCGGGTCGAGTCCGGTGCCGACGCCGAGCAGTCCGCCCGGTCGGGCGGACTCCACGTCGTTGCTGCCGGCCTGCAGCGAGCGCACCGTCGTCTCGAGGGGGCGCCACTCCGTCTGGCCCTCCTCGTCGACCTCGCGGCCCGGTCGGATCTCCAGCCCGTCGCCGACCGACAGCTCGCCCGCGACGAGCGAGCCGCCGACGACGCCGCCCTTGAGGTCCGCCGCGGTCGCGCCCGGGCGGTTGATGTCGAACGAGCGGGCCGCGTACATCCGCGCGTGTTCCGACGGGTCGCGGTCGGGGGTCGGGATCTCCGACTCGATCGCGTCGATGAGGAGGTCGAGGTTGACCTCCTGTTGCGCGGAGACGGGGACGATCGGCGCGTCCTCCGCGACGGTGCCCTCGACGAACTCCTGAATCTGCCGGTAGTTGTCGACGGCGCGGTCGCGGTCGACTAAGTCGACCTTGTTCTGCGCGATGACGATGTTCTCGATGCCGATGAGATCGAGCGCCATCAGGTGCTCTTCCGTCTGCGCCTGCGGGACGTCCTCGGTCGCGCTCACGACCAAGACGGCCCCGTCCATGATCGAGGCGCCGGAGAGCATCGTCGCCATCAGCGTCTCGTGGCCCGGCGCGTCGACGAACGAGACCGTCCGGACCGGCTCGCTCGCGGAGCCGTCCTCGCACTCCTCGTCGACGGTGTAACACTCGGGCGCGTCGACGCCGGGACAGCGCCGGAACGTCGCGTCCGCGTACCCCAGCCGGATCGAGATGCCGCGCTTCATTTCCTCGCTGTGCTGGTCGGTCCACGAGCCGGACAACGCCTGCACGAGCGTCGTCTTCCCGTGGTCGACGTGACCGACGAGACCGATGTTCACCTCCGGTTGTGTGTTGGCTTCAGTCACTGTTGGACCTCCTAACGGAGTAGTCTTATGCGAAATTCGCCCCGTGCGAGTGATAAAGTTGCTGTTATAGGTGCGGTGGCGTGCGCGGTGAGGCGGCGACGAGGGGCCCGGAGCCACCGACACGGTGCGGTGGCGCGTGCCTGCGAGGCCGCTTTGCGGCCGAGCAGCACGCGCGAGGGAGTCGGCCGGCGCTTATAAGCGCCGGCCGACGAGGCTGGGGAGGCGTGAGGTGCGGTCGCTGTGCGGTGCGGGGTGGGACTCAAAGGGGCAGTCGGGAGGACGACGCTCGACGACCAAGCACCGCAACGAGAGAGCGAACAGCGTGAGCGACCGAGTGAGGAGCGCAGCGAGTCATGCGAGTCCTCCCGACTGGGGCTTTGACGGAGTTAGCCGTCCAGTGCCGATCGTGTACAGGAAAGCAGCCGTAACCAGATCCGCGTTCACCGTGTCGGCGTCAGCGACGACCCTCAGACGAATCGGTGATCGCGAGCGACCCACGTCCGACGCGGCTTTACGCCTCACGACCGAACCCGCGTCCGACATGGGATACGCCTGCCCCGTCTGCGAGACGCCCCAGCGCGACGGCGAACACCTCGCGCATCACCTCGCGTTCACGGCGATGCTACACGGCGGCGACCACGAGGCGTGGCTCGACGACCACGCCCCCGACTGGAGCGATCGGGAGCCGGCGACGCTCGCGGCCGAGGTGACGCCCCACGCCGAGGACGCCGAGTACCACGAGGTGTTCGAGGACACCGTCGACCGCGGTCGTCCCGACGTCGACCTCGGAGCGCACGACGGCGTCGGGTCGGGCGGTCACGACCACGCCGGTCACGGTCACAGCCACGACCATGCCGACCACGGCCACGCCGCTGGCGGCGGCCGGGGCGCCGTCAACCCGACCGGCGGAAACGGCGGAACCGATCCGGCGGTCGCCGACGCGATCCGCGAGGCCCGCGAGATGGCGCGGGAGGCCGGGGAGAGCGAAGGCGACGCGAACGACGGGGACAGCGAGAGCGACGGCTCCGACGGCTCCGACGACCGCGACGACTCGTCCGCGTAACGGAACGCCCTTTTCAGTCGGCGGCGAACGACGGGTATGGAGACCAGAGGGACGTTCGCCCCGGAGACTCGCGCCGACGCGCTCGAACGCTACGAGGAGGTCGGCCCGGTCGCGCAGGTCGTCGTCCGCGAGGCGACGAAGGCGATGTCGTTCGACGCCGACGAGTACGACGAGCGAGTCACGCCCGAGGTGATCCGGACCGCCCGCGACGCGACGTTCGCCGAAATGCTCGCGGTCCACGTCGGCGAGGCGGGGGAGTTCGACGAGTGGCTCGCCGAGAGCGCGTTCGACGAGGACGAAGTGGTCCAAATCGGCTCCGACAACGTCGACAACGTGGTGTGGCACCCGATCCCCTTCGCCGACACCGTGGTCGCGGCGACGTATCAGGAGGAGCCCGACGCAGCCGCCAGCACCCTGCGCCGGAACGCGTTCGGGCGGGTGTACCGCGAGGAGTTCTACGAGTCCGGCCGGTAGTCAGCTATAAACCGCACAGCCGTCGCTCGCGAACGAGCGTTAAAAGAATCAGAGCGACCGCAGATGGGGAGTGTCGATGACGCCTATTTCTATTCGAGCGTGCCCTGGCTGACGAGGGTGTCGTCCTCCAGGTAGTGCTCGATGTGGTGGCCGTGTTCCTCGACGCCTTCGAGGATCTCGCGGAGCTGCTCTTCGGTGGTGTAGTCGCCGAGGTTGTTGGCGAGCTGGATGTGCTCGCGGAGCTGCTCGATGATGTCGCCGAAGATCTCCAGGTCGTTCTCCAGCGAGGTGCGGATGTCGTAGGCGTCGGCGTCCTCGGCGCTCACCGGCGCGTGCTCCTCGTAGTTCGCGCCGCCCGAGAGCGGCACGCCCCCGAGCGCCTGCGCGCGCTCGGCGATCACGTCGGCGCCCTCCTCGAGGTCCGCGGCGACCTCACCGAGGTACTCGTGGATGTCGTGGAACTCCGCGCCCTCGACGAGCCAGTGGTGCTTTTTCACCTGGTGGTAGAGGACGTACGTCGCGGCGAGATCGGAGTTGAGCGCGTCGACGAGCTGCTCCGCCTTCTCCTCGGGGATGCGCAGCGCTTCGCTCTCGTGGACGTCGCCGTACCGCTGACGGGCCTCTTTCTGAGTGCTCATGTCTATTTACACGTACACGCGCGCACCACTTAATAGTTTCCACAATAACAACCAGATTTTTTGATGTGGAAAACTATTTTTCCATATCTGACACGGCGCCGACGAGGTCGCGCTGATCGGCGAGCAGGTCGCGGTCCAGCGTCGCGACGAGGTCCCGCTCGCCGCGACCGAGTTCCGCGGCGACCCGACCGTCGGGTCGCGCAACGAGGGAGTTGCCGGCGTACCGGCGACGCTCGCTCCGGTCGCCGCGCTCGCCGTCGCCACCACCGTCTCCGTCGCCGTTCCCGCCCGCGCTCCCCGTCCGACCAGCGCCGACGACCCACCGCACGCCGTCGAGGGCGCGGGCCCTGAGGAGGAGCCGCCAGTTCCGGACGTGCGCCGCGGGCCACGCGCCGGGGACGAACAGCGCGTCGACCAAGCGGTCGGCGAACCACGCGCTCTCCGCCACGAAGTTGAGGTCGTAACACGTTAGCAGTCCCGTCCGGCCCGCGGGCGTGTCGACCACGACGCGCTCGGACCCCGCCGCCATCCGCTCCGCCTCCTCGCCCCAGAGGTGCCGCTTCCGGTAGACGGTCGCCTCCCCGTCGCGGTCGCTCGAACCGCCGGTGAACGCCTCCGGCGACACGTACGCGGTCGCGTTGAACAGTTCGTCGCCGTCGCGCTCCGCGTACCCCGCCGTTAGCGCCACACCGGTGTCGTCGGCGATAGCGGACAGTCGGTCGAGCGCCGCGTCCCTGTCGAGCGCGACCGCCCGGATCCGGTCGTCGTCGACGAACCCCGTGAGCGCGTACTCGGGGAGGACGGCGACGTCGACCCGGTCGGGGAGGGCGGCGACGCGACTGCGGATCCGGTCGAGGTTCCGTTCGACGGCGCAGTCGTCGACGGGGATCTGCGGCACGGCGATCGTCGGTCCCGCGCCGGTGTCGTCGGTCTCGGTCACGGGGAGACGTTGGCGAGGCGGGGGCTAAAGGGCGGGGTCGTCGCGTCCGGGCGCGTCGACCTCGTCGTCTCCGCGACGTGGTCGCGCTCGCCCCGCCGGCGAAGGGAAACGTCTTAATGGATTACGCGCGCAGTTCGTGGTGTATGAGCAACGGCGACGACGACCCGGCCGACGCCTCCGAGGGGGCCGACGCCGCGGACGACGCGGAGGAGGCGGGCGGCGCCGGCGAGTCGACGGACGCGGCCGCCGCGCCGACGCTTCCCGACGAAGTGACCGAGGACTCGTTGAACGAGTACCTCGACGAGATCGCGGGCCGACTCGACGGCGCCGAGACCGAGGCGGATCTCGACGACGTCGAGGCGCTCCTCGACGACGCCGAAGCGGGGCTCGACGAGGCCGATCTCCCGGAACCGGACGAGGACGACGACGACGCCGACGACCCGCGCGGCGATCTCGAAGACCGGATCGCGGAGCTCCGCGACGGCGTCGAGGAGGCGCGAGGGCCCTACGCCGAGGACGTGATCGACGCGATCGAAGCGGCCGCGTCGACGCTCGAAGACACCGAGTGGACCGCGGACGGGCGCGACGACGCCGCCGACGCCGTGGACGTCTTCGTCGAGGCGGCGTCCGAGTCGGTTTCCGTCGATTCGTTCCCCGATCACGAGGGGATCGACGACCTCGTCGAGGCGCTCGACGCGGTGGCCGAGGCGGTCGCGGACGCCGGTCTCGACCCCGACGACGACGCCGAGACGATCGCGGCGCTGCTCGACGCGACGGACGGCCTCGAGGCGGGGCTCGACGACGCGGAGGAGTGGGACGACCTCGAGACGCACGAGCAGCTCCGCGCACAGGGGTACTACGACGTGCTCGGCCACTACAAGGACTACCCGGTCGAGTGGGCCGCGCTGAAGGAGCACGAGAAGCGCGGCAACGTCGACATGATCCTGCTCGCGCTCGACTCCCTGCAGTCCGACTTCATGGAGCGCCACTGCCTCGAGGCGTTCGAGCGGATGGGGAAGCGCGGGAAGACCGAGGCGTCGGTCGAGGAGCTGCTCGGCCGCGCCGAGAAGCGCGACCAGCCGTCCGTCCGCATCCTCGGGAAGATGGCGGCCGACGAGGCGACGGAGACCCTCGTGGAGTACGTCTCCGAGGACTCGAACCCGCAGCTCCAGAAGGTCGTGTTCAAGGCGCTCGGCGAAATCGGCGCGACGGAGGCCGTCCAGCCGCTCGCGAACCAGCTCGACCCCGAGGGCGACACCGAGGATCTCGTGCGCCCCCACGCCGCCCGCGCGCTCGGGCTCATCGGTGACACGCGCGCGATCGATCCCCTCGCCGACGCGCTCGCCGACGACGCCTCCGACGACGTCCGGGCCGCCGCCGGGTGGGCGCTCCGACAGATCGGCACGCGCGAGGCGCTCGAAGCGGTCGCCGAGTACGGCGACGAGCACTCCTTCATCGTCTCCACCGAGGCCGAGAAGGCCGAGCGCGCGCTCGACGAGGCGGCGCCGACCGCCTGACGGCGACCCCGATCCGAGCGACCTTTCTTATCTGATGCCGCGGGCAGACACTCCGTGTCGCCCGAACCGTCCCGTCTCGCGAGCGGCTCGGTCACGAGCGCCGCCGCCGTCGCGCTCGCGCTGCTCGTCCTGACGACCGCTGTGCCGGTCGCCGCTGCGGCGGGCACCGAGATCGGTTCAGAGGCCGCGGGAACCGATCCGGGAGGCGCCGTCGCGCAGTCGAGCGACGGGACGGCGAACCGAACGCTCGTGGCGGAGCAGCCGCGGATCCTCGAGCTGTTCCCGAATCCGACAGCGGCGGGGAACCGCGGCGAATACCTAGTCGTTCGACTCCCCGAGCGCGGGAACTGGTCGCTCTCCGACGGCTACTACGAGGCGGATATTCCGGCGAACGCGAGCGGCGTCGTCGCCCTGTCGATGGATCCCGCGAACTCGACGCCCCTGCTCGACGACGGGACCACGGCCGCCGGCACCGGCGGCGTCGGCGACCCGGAGCTCCGGACGCTCGACGACCACTTCCCGCTCGCCGCGTCCGGCGACCGGATCGAGCTCAGGCGAAACGGGACGGCGGTCGCCGCGGTCGAGTACGACCGCGCGCCCGAGGGGCACCGCTGGCGCGCGGACTGGGGCGAGTGGCGGCCACGCGGCCACGAGCCGCAGGCGGCGATGCGAACCGCGAACGCGACCGTGAGGCCGTTCGTGTTGCCGGACAGCCCGGACGTTCCCGTCGAGCCGCTCCGCGCGGCCGACGACCGGCTGCTGCTCGCCGGCTACACGCTCGAGTCGGAGCGCGTCGCCGACCTGCTGGTCGCGGCCGCCGACCGCGGCGTCGAGGTGCGGGTCCTCGTCGAGGGGTCGCCGGTCGGCGGCTTCTCCGCGCGGAGCGCGCGGCTCCTCGACCGGATCGCGGCCGCCGGGGTCGAGGTCCGGGTGCTCGACGCCGACCCCGAACGGTTCCGCTTCCACCACGCGAAGTACGCGGTGGCCGACGACCGCGCGGTCGTCCTCACGGAGAACTGGAAGGCGTCCGGGACGGGCGGGCGGACCAACCGCGGCTGGGGCGTCGTCACCGGCGAGTCCGGGTCGTCGGACGGCGGCGAGGCGACCGGCGGCGATGTCGACGACGAGACGGCCGCAGACGACCTCGCCGCCCTCTTCCGAGAGGACGCGACGGCACCCGACGCCCGGACGTGGTCGTCGTTCCGGAGCGACACCGAGTTCCACGGCTCCGGGACGGCGAACGCGTCGTATCCGACGCGGTTCGAACCGCCGAGCGCGACGGGGGCGGACGTCCAGCTCCTGACGGCGCCGGGGAACGCCGCCGACCGCCTGGTCGCGCGGATCGACGCCGCCGACGACCGCGTGCTGGCCGTGGTCCCGCGGACCGGCGGGCCGGACGATCGGATCGTTCGCGCGCTCCGACGAGCGGCCGACCGCGGCGTCGACGTGCACCTCCTGGTGTCCGGCGCGTGGTACGACCGAGAGACGAACCGCGCGCTCAGAGCGGCGCTGGCCGACGAGCCGATCGAGGTGGCGATCGCCGAGCCGAGGGGCCGGTTCGGGAAGGTCCACGCGAAGGGGCTCGTCGTCGACGACACCGCCGTGGTCGGCAGCCTCAACTGGAACGAGGGCGCGGCGACGGAGAACAGGGAGGTGTTGCTCGCGGTCGAAGACGAGTCGGTCGCGGACTTCTACGCCCGCGCGTACGCCGCCGACTGGCGCGGCGGCGGCGTCCATCTGCCGGTTGGACTACTCGGCGGGGTAGGGCTCGCATTCGCGGGGGCCGGCGCCGTCGCGAGACGCGAGGTGGCGTTCGCGTGAGGCGTGGTCGCGAGACGCCGGCGGACCCGCGTCAGTCGTCGATCACGGCCGTCGACGAGAGCGCCTCGTCGATCTCCGCGCCGGCCATCTTCTCGACGAGCGCCTCGATGACCTCGCTCCGCCGGCCCTTCACGAACTTGATCGAGCCGACGACGAGGTGACCGCCCCCGGAGACGCCCGCCTCGGGGAGCTCCTCGTTCAGCTCGGTCACCATGTTCGGGATGTCGAGGCGGACCCCGTCGGACCGGAGCACGCAGAAGTCGGGACCGTAGCCGATCGTGATGACCGGATCGCCGGTCTCCTTGACGCGGGTGTCGTGGAGCTCGCCGGTCGTCTTCCCGGGCGCGGGGTAGGTGAACCGGTGGGCGTACTCGTCCAAGTCGATGCGGTAGAGGTGCGCGCCGGAGGCGAGCCGCTCGTGGTCGACGTGGTCGTCGACCGCGTCGAGCTGGCGTTGCACGTCGCGGTCCGCCCGCTCGGAGAGGAACTCGACGAGCTCCTCGTGGCGCTCCTCGTCCTCGCAGCCCACGTTGAGGGCGTCGTTGACGAGCGTCTTCCCCTCGGAGTAGCGCAGCCAGTGGGCGGCGTAGTCGAGCGCCTCGCCGATGTCGAGCAGGTCCGACTCGTCGTAGCCGGCGTCTTCGGCGAGAGCGATGTAGTCGTCCATCGCCTCCGCCTTCGAGCGGTCGGAGAGCCCGGCGACGGCCGGGACGTGCTCCAGCTCCTCGGTGATCGACGGGTCGATCAGGCGGGCGAGCTCGACGCACATCATCCCCGTCGTGACCCGGTAGTCCTCGTCGTGGAGGTAGGGGTTGACGTGGGCGTCAAGCAGGGGCTCGACCGCCTCGGGGTCGGGGTGGTGGTGGTCGACGGCCGCGATGGGGATGTCGTAGTGCGCAAGGTTCTCGTAGGCGGGCACGTCCTCCTCGGTCGACCCGTTGTCGAGCATCAGCAGGAAGGGGAGCTTCTGCCCGTGGCGGGCGCGGCCCTCCAACGCGAAGTTGAGGTCGCGGGTCACGTCCTCCATCTCGTAGTACGGCGCCTTGCTCGGGAGCCGCTTGAACAGGTGGCGGGCCGCGTCCGGGTCCTCGTGCACGTCGCGGACGAAGTTCTCCAAGGCGAGCTGGACGGGGATCGCGGCGCACATCCCGTCGCCGTCGGCGTGGTGCCGGACGCGGATCGGGCGGCCGGCGAGCACGGTGCGACGGAGCAGCCGGGCGAGCTCGCGGAGGTCATCGTGGATCGGCTCGAACGCCTCCCACTCGACGAGGGGGTCGACGTCGGCGGGCGCGGCGCGCTCGTCGAGGGCCGCCTCGAACCGCTCGCGGGCCTCGGTCGCCCGCTCCTCGGGGAGCCGCTTCAGCGAGTCGACCTCCAGCTGGAGGGCGTTCTCGCGGGTCTCGATCGTCCCGCTGACGTGGACCATGTCGCCGACCTCGACCTCGGGGTACGCGCGGACGCCGGCCTCCTCGAAGGCGGCACAGGAGACGACGCCGGAGGCGTCCGCGACGGCGAAGATCGTCGGGCCGCCCGTCTGTTTCGCCTGCACGATCTCCCCCTCGACCGTGACCTCGTCGCCGGGCGCGAGCCCGCGGACCCGGGAGACGGTCGGCTCGTGGGCGACCGTCTCCGTGCGGTAGTCGTCGAGGTCCTCGTCGTCGAACGCCACGTCGCCGTTCTCCTTCACCTCGGTCAGCCGGACGACCAGCCGGTCGCCGACGGCGTAGGTGCCGTCGAGGTTCGACTCGTGGACGAGCCCAGAGAGGGCGTCCGAGACGTCGACGAAGATCCCGTAGTCGACGACGCCGTTGACCTCGGCGTGGTACAGCGCGTCGACCTCGGCGTCTTCGAGGGTGCAGTCCGGTGCCAGATCGTAGACGGTCGGCCGGTCGTCGGCCGCCCCCTCCGCCGCGTCGGCGTCGAGTTCGGGGCTCGAATCGCCCCGCGTGCCGGAATCCCCGGCGGTGTTCTCGCTCATGGACGCTCATCGGGAACGGGCGGTGTTAAGCCTGTTCTCTCGCGTCTCGGCCGCGTCAGGCATCGGAGTTCGGCCGCGATCCCGGCGGATCGTCGACCGCCGCCCCGCGGTCCGGAATCCATATGGGGCGACGGACCCTCCCGTCGCGTATGCGACTGTTCCGCTCGGACGAGCTCCTCGGGATCGCCCGGGAGACCATGGAGTTCGTCCTCGAGGCGAGCGAGGAGAGCCACCCCGACGAGTACATGGGGTTCCTCCGCGCGGACGACGCCCGGAAGCTCGACCTCGACCGGGACGGACAGGTGATCACCGACGTGCTCGTCATCCCGGGCACGGAGTCGAACCCGACGAGCGCGAGCGTCCGCACCCACATGAAGCCGAACGACATGCGCGCGGTCGGCTCGGTCCACTCCCACCCGAACGGCGCGCTCCGCCCGAGCGACGCCGACCTCGCGACGTTCGGACAGGGACGCGTTCACATCATCGTCGGCGCGCCGTACGGGTGGGGCGACTGGAAGGCGTTCGACAACGAGGGGAGACAGACGACCCTCGACGTGCTCGACGTGGAGGTCCCCGACGAGCACTTCTTCGATTTCACGCAGGAGGACATCGACCGCGAGCTCGGCGAGGAGCGACGCGACGGCGGGGGCTTCCTCTCGTGGTTCCGATGACGCGGGTCGTCGCGCAGGGGACCTTCGACCTGCTCCACCCCGGCCACGTCCACTACCTGGAGGACGCGGCGACGTACGGCGACGAGCTCCACGCCATCGTCGCCCGCCGCGCCAACGTCACCCACAAGCCGGCGCCGATCCTCTGTGCCGAGCAGCGCCGCGACATGGTCGCCGCGCTCGACGCGGTCGACGAGGCGCACCTCGGGCACCCCGAGGACGTGTTCGTCCCCATCGAACGCCTCGACCCCGACGTGATCGTGTTGGGGTTCGACCAGCACCACGACGAGGCCGACATCGCCGACGCGCTCGCCCAACGCGGCATCGACTGCCGGGTCGAACGCGCCTCGGCCCGGGACCCGCGGTACGAGGACGAACTGCTCTCCAGCGGCGACATCGTCGATCGGGTTCTCCGGGAGCGCGGCGGTGCGGGCTCCGACGGGACGTGACGACGGCGCGGACTCGGACAAGACGTGACGACGGCGCGGGTCCCGGGGCGACTGCAGCCGTGTGACCGTCGCGTGGCTCCGATTCGACGAAGCGCGGGACATATATGGACCGGCGCCCAACTTCCGCCAGTGACAGTCCCCGACAGATTCCCCGCGGTGCTGGCCGCAACGGCGATGGGCGTCTACCTCCTCGTCGTCGTCGGTGCCACGACCTCGCTCACCGAGGCGGCCGCCGCCTGCGGGGGGTGGCCGGCCTGCGGGACCGGCGCCCAGCTCCCCGCGGAGACCGCCGGCTGGATCGCGCTCGGCCACCGCCTGATCGCCGTCGCCGTCGGGGTCCTCGTCGCCCTCTCCGCCGCCCTCGCGTGGCTCGACGGCGCGAGCCGACGGATCCGGGCCGCGCTCACCCTCGCGCTGATCGTGTACCCCGCCCAGGCCGGCGTGGGCGCGCTCGTCGCCGTCGGCGGGCTCCCGGCCGCGCTCGGCTCCGTCCACCTCCTCCTCGGTGTGGCCATCTTCGCGGCCGTGCTGGCCGGACTCGCGTGGTGGCTGGAGGCCGAGACGGGCGACCCGGACGACGCGCCCGCCGACTTCGAGCCGGGGACCGACGACCTCCCGCCGGTCGAGGAGGCACCGGAGGCCGACGTGCCGACCGCCGCGGTCCCGCGGCTGAAGGCGACCGCGGCGGCGTACTTCCGGCTGATGAAGCCGCGGCTGATGTGGCTGCTCTGTCTGGTCGCCGCCGCCGCGATGGCGCTGGCCGGCGGGGCTGGGTTCACCCCCCGCGTCGTGACGGCGACCCTCGTCGGCGGCGCGCTCTCGATCGGCGCCTCCGGCACGTTCAACCACGTGTTCGAACGCGACGTAGACAAGCGGATGCAGCGCACGAACGACCGCCCGCTGGCGACCGACCTCGTGCCGGTGCCCCACGCGCTCGCGTTCGGGGGGCTTCTCACGGTCGTCTCGCTCGCCCTGTTCTGGACGGTGAACCCGTTGACGGCGGCGCTCGGGCTGCTCGCGATCGCCTTTTACAGCGTCGTGTACACCCTCGTTCTGAAGCCGAACACGGTGCAGAACACCGTGATCGGCGGGGCCGCCGGCGCGCTCCCAGCCCTCATCGGCTGGGCCGCGGTGACCGGCGAGATCGGGGGCGGCGGACTGCTGCTCGCCGCGATCATCTTCCTGTGGACGCCCGCGCACTTCTACAACCTCGCGTTGGCCTACAAGGACGACTACGAGCGCGGCGGCTTCCCGATGATGCCCGTGGTGCGCGGCGAGACGACGACCCGCCGGCACATCGTCTGGTACCTCGGCGCGACGCTCGTCGCGGCGGTCGCGCTCGCGGCGGTCGCCGAGCCGCTGGGGGCGCTCTACGCCGCCGTGGGCGTCGCCGTCGGCGCGCTGTTCCTCTGGACCGTCGTCCGGCTCCACTACGAACAGACCGAGTCGGCGGCGTTCCGCGCGTTCCACGCGTCGAACGCCTACCTCGGCCTCCTACTCTTTGCCGTCGTCTTCGACGCGCTCGTGGTCTGAGCGGCGGTTCGGAGACCCGTCGACGGTATCGGCGATGATAGCCGGGCCGACGCGGTTTATATGCCTTCGCGGGGAAGGTGGCGTAATTGAATGGCCGACACGTCGAGCACAGCCGTACGCTCGCTGTGGCCCGTCTGGGGGCTCAGCGTCGTGCTCCTCCTCTCACACGTCGCCGAGGCCGCGGTCATCGCGGCTGGGCTCGTTTCCCTCCCCGGCGGCTACTGGGTGGGATTCCTCTCCTCGATAGCGGTCGTGCTCGGCGTCGGGTACGTGATCTACTGGGCCCCGAGGTCGGAGCTCTCCTCGCCGCGGTATCGACGGATAAACCGCTGGTGGGTCGCGGGCGCGGCGGGCTTTCTCCTCGTCAACGCGGGCTTCATGGCAACGCTGCCGACGGAATCCGCGTTTCAGGTGTTCGGCTGGATTCGCTGGGCGGTCGGCTTCGGCGGCGGTATCGGGCTGCTCATCGGGCTGTTCGAGGCGAGAGCGATCGAGCGCGAGGTCGCGGCGGAGCGGAGCCGGATCCGGCAGGCCGAGCTCCGCAACGAGCGCGACCGGCTCGAGGAGTTCGCGAGCGTCGTGTCACACGACCTCCGGAATCCGCTCAACGTCGTCCGCGGTCGGTTCGACCTCGCGTACCGGGCGCACCCGGACGACGAGCACTTGGCCGAGATCGAGCCCGCGCTCGATCGGATGGACGAGATCATCGAGGAGACGCTGACGCTCGCCCGCGAGGGGAAGGTCGTCGACGACGTCGACGACGTCGGGCTCGCCGAGTGCGCGCGGGAGTGCTGGTCGCGCGTGGACGCGGCGGACGCGACGCTCCGCGTGGACGGATCGATGACCCTGCGGGCCGACCGCGACCGGCTGTCGCACGTCTTCGAGAACCTCTTTCGGAACAGCGTCGAACACGGCGGCAGCGACGTGACCGTTCGGGTGGGCGCGCTCGACGGCGCGGACGGCTTTTACGTCGAGGACGACGGCGTCGGCATCCCCGAAGAGCACGTCGACCGGGTTCGCGAGACCGGGTTCACGTCGTCGCCCGACGGAACGGGATTCGGACTCGCGATCGTGGACCGGATCGTAAAGGCACACGACTGGGAGCTGCGGATCGGCGGCGGGGGCGAGGACGGTACGCGGTTCGAGATCACCGGGGTCGACCGGCGATCGGAGGGATGACGACCGAGACGCGGTGTGTTTTTAGTTCGTTCGGCGCGAAGCGGGGACGTATGACACGCATCGAAGTCGAGTACTGCGTCCCGTGCGGCATGTTGAATCGCGCCCAAGACGTCTCGGAGGCGATCCTCAAGCAGTTCGGCGAGGAGATCGACGAGGTGGCGTTGGTGACCGGCGACGACGGCGTGTTCGTCGTGCGCGCGGACGGCGAGGTCGTCTTCGACAAGACGGAAGACGAGTACGACGTGGACGCCATCGTGCGCGCGGTCAAACCGCACGTCAGCGCGGCCGCGTAGACGCTCTACGTCCGCGCGATCGGGAGACGCCGGCCGGGACGCGCGACGCCGGCCGGGACACGTTTATTACGGCACGCTAACAATTCGCATCGATGACGGATCGATCGGTCGGCGGTCCGGACGACGACGGGAGGCGCGCCGCCGAATCCGCGGACGGCGGGACCGAAGACCGGGATGCCGAAGACCGGGCGCCGACCGAGCGCGAGTGGACGCGCCGCGTGTGGTACCGGTCGCGGGTCGGGCTCGCCGTGATCGGGGTGGACCTGCTCTTGACGGTCCTCCTCGTGGCCGGCACGGTCGTCGCGTACGAGGTCCCGTTCGCGGAGCTGAACCGGATCGCCGACGGCGTCGTTCCGTCGTACGTGTACGCGTTCAGCCTGTTCGGCGCGCTGGGGTTCGTCTTCACGGCGCTGATCGACGAGTTCGACAGCTCGGCGGGCGACCTGCTCCGGTACAACTTCCGGCTGCCCGCCGCCCTGCCGCTCGGCGTCGGCATCTACCTGCTGTCGGGAGTCATCCTCGGGGAGGGAACGTCCGACTTCCCGCTCGTCGCCGGGACGGTCTTCCTCGCGGGGCTGTACGTCAACCTCGCGTACAAGCGGCTGGGGGCGCTGGCGCGGCGGCTGCTCCCGGGGCGACGCGAGGAGGCCGACGCGTGACGGCCACGCGCGACGCTACTCGGCGTAAACCGCGCGCGCGGAGTTCGACACCACGAGGAGACTGCTCGTCGCCATCGCGACCGCGGCGAAGAGCGGGTTGAGGACCCCAGAGACGGCCATGGGGATCGCGACCGCGTTGTAGACGAACGCCCACCCGAGGTTCTGTTTGAGCCGGCGGTTCGTCCCGCGGGTGACCGCGAACAGCTCCGGAATCGCCGAGAGGCGGTCCTCCAGCAGGACGGCGTCGGCCGCGTCGGCCGCCAGATCGGTCCCGCTGGCGACGGAGACGCCGACGTCCGCCGCCGCGAGCGCGGGCGCGTCGTTGCTCCCGTCCCCGACCATCGCGACGCGCTCGGTCGCGGTCAGCCGCCGGACCGTCTCGGCCTTCGCCGCCGGCGGGACCCCCGCGAACACCTCGTCGATCGCGGGGTGCGCCTCGAACCGCCGGGCCGCCGCGGGCGAGTCCCCGGTGAGCACGACGACCCGGCGTCCGTCCGCCGCGAGCTCCTCGACGACCGCCTCCCAGCCGTCGCGCACCTCGTCGCCGACGACGAGCACGCCCCGGACGGCACCGTCCCAGCCGACGTACACGGGAACGCGGCCGGCCTCGCGGGCCTCCTCGCCGGCCGCGTCGAGCGAGCCGGGGACGGCCCACTCCCCGCCCTCGAACAGCGAGCGGTGGCCGACGACGACCTCGTCGCCGTCGATCCGACCCGAGACGCCCCTGTCCGTGACCGTCACGTCTGCGGCGGGCGACGGCTCGGCGACCGCCCCGCCGTCGCTCGCCGCGCGCGGGCGGGCGTCGTTCCCGCCGCGGTCGCGTTCCGCCTCCCGCCCCTCCCCCGCTACCCCCGCGACGATCGCCTCCGCGACCGGGTGGGCCGAGGCGCGCTCCAGCGCCGCGGCCCTGTTCCGGACGGTCTCGGGGTCGGTCTCGTCCGTCGTCGTCCCGAGCAGCCGCATCTCCCCGTCGGTGAGGGTTCCGGTCTTGTCGAGCACGACCGTGTCGACGTCGGCGGCCTCCTCGAAGACGGCGTCGGAGACGATCACGATCCCCCGTCGGGCCGCGTCGCGGACGCCGGCCGCGACCGCGAGCGGTGACGCGAGCCCGAGCGCGCACGGACACGAGACGATGAGCACCGTGAGCCCGACCAGCGCCGCCTCCGGCGGCGCGCCGCCGAACGCGAGCGTCGCGCCGGCCGCGAGGACCGCGACGGCGACGACGAGGGGGACGAAGGCCGTCGCCAGCCTGTCGACGAGCCGCTGGATCCCCGACCGCGAGCTCTGGATCTCCCAGAGCAGCCGGACGAGCGTGTCGAGGGTGCTCTCGGCGTCCTCGCCAACCTCGACGACCACCGGGGCGTCGGTGACGACGGTGCCGCCGCGGACCGCGTCGCCCTCGCGTTTCGTCGCCGGGAGCGACTCGCCGGTGACCAGAGCCTCGTCGACCGCCGCGGTCCCCTCGACGACCGTCCCGTCGAACGGGACGCGCTCGCCGGGTCGCACGAGCAGGCGATCCCCGGGGTCGACCGCGTCCGCCGCGACCGTCTCGCCCGCCTCGGTCCGGACGTCGCGCTCCGTCGCGGTCGTCAGCTCCGAGAGGGCGCCGGTCGCGCGCCGCTTGATCAGCGACTCGTAGTGGTTGCCGGCGGTGACGACCAAGATGACCGCGATCGTCACGTCGAAGTAGAGGTCGGTCCGTCCGAGCAGCATCGCGAGGGTGCTGTACGCGTACGAGCTGGCCGCCGCGAGCGACACCAGGAGATCCATGTTCGGCTGCCGCGCGCGCAGGCTCACGTAGGCGCCCCGCAGGATGGGATAGCCCGTGTAAAATAAGACGATCGAGGCGAACAGCCAGATCTGCGTGAACAGGTACAGCCCGGATATCCCGCCCAGATCGAGGAACGGCTCGTAGCCGAAGTAGGTGGGGTACAGGAAGACGACGTACCACAGCATCGCCATCATCCCGAAGAAGCCGCCGCCGATCAGGAATCGGACGACCGCGTCGTCGCGCTCGGCGTCGGGGTCGGCGCGGTGGCTCGCGGAGTACCCGGCGACGGAGAGGCGCTCGGGGAGCTCGTCGGCCTCGACGGTCTCGGGGTCGTAGTCGACGCGGATCGTGTCCGTCGCGTAGCTCGCCTCCGCGGCCGCGACGCCGGGCTGTTCGCCCGCGGTCATCTCGAGGAACGACTCGCAGGTCGCGCAGTGCATCCCGTCGACGTGGAGGAAGGTCGTCTCGCCGTCGAACTCGTCGCCCGGCTCCGCCCGCGGGCGTCGCTCCTCGATGTCGTCAATCCCGACCTCGAATTCCCCGTCAACCCCGCCGAACTCCTCGGCGTCGCCGAGCGACCGCGCGACCGCGAGACACCCCCGACAGCAGAACTCGCCGTCGACGTCCGGAGCCGTGTGGGGATCGTCTCCGGTCGGGAGGTCACAGAGTGTACAGTGTGGCATGTGGGTCCGCTTTCGGCGTTCCGCGGGCGGGACGCTGATCCGACCCGCCGCGCTTCGCTCGGTGCGGTCTGGTCGACGACGCCCGCCCGACTACGCCTGTTCGGGGTCCGCGGCGCTTCCGTCGCCGAACCCGGGCAGGCCCCCGCCGGTGGCAATCCGGAGGCTCGTCCAGATGAGTAGCACGTTCACCAGCGTGATCGCGACGAACAGCTCCGAGCGGTCCGCGATGAACACCGCCGCGGGGACGAGCCCGCCGAGCACGAGGAGCACGGCCTGTTGGAGCGAGAAGTTCATGCCGTAACCAAGGCACCGCCGATTATATATAATATTCCTGTTTTCAGGGTCCGAGAACGGGTGGATGTTATATAGTCTCTTGTCAATAACGCCACCCATGGGCCGAAACGAGACCGCACACGCGTCTGCGGAGGACGTTGGCGGAGAGACGGAGGAGTTCGATCCGATCGGGACCCTCACGCTCATCGCGATCTACTTCGCGATCCTGGTTGTGTCGTGGGTGTACATCTACTACATCGAGTTCCTCGGCCGCGACCTGGTCATCGTGGGGTGATCACGAGATGCACATTCACGCCTACGAGAAGCTCTGGCTCGCGGCGTCGGTGCTTCTGATACTGTTCCTCCTCGGCTCGGTCACGTACGGCGCCGTCGGACCGGGGGTCGCGATGGTGAGCGACAGCGAGCCGGCGATCGACGCCGGCGCGCTCGACGAGGACGATCGGTTCTCGGAGCCCCGCGTCGAACAGGTCGGGGAGAACGAGTACGCGGCGTACGTCGTCGCTCGCCAGTTCGGGTTCCAGCCCGATCCCATCGTCGTGCCGGCGAACAGCACCGTGACGTTCTACGTCACTTCCGCGGACGTGATCCACGGGTTCGAAGTCGCCGGGACGAACGCCAACACGATGGTGGTACCCGGCGAGGTCTCCGAGATCACCGTCGAGACCGACGGACCGGCCGAGTACGGCATCGTCTGTAACGAGTACTGCGGCGCCGCCCACCACGCGATGGAGGGGAAACTGGAGGTCGTGAGTCAGTCGGCCTACGAGGAGCGCGCCAGCGGGGGTGACGGCGAATGAGCGAGGCGATCGAGGGCGATCGGACGTTCGCCGACAAGTTCCCCGAGGAGGCGCGTGTCGTTCGCGCCGCGCTGCTCGGGTCGTTCCTCGCGCTCACCCTCGGTGCGGTCTTCGGGATCATTCAGACGCTCCACCGGACCGGCGTCTTCCGGGGGCTCATCAGCTCCACCGACTACTACACGTCGCTCACCGCACACGGCGTGTTCCTCGCGCTCAGCTTCACGACGTTCTTCCTCGTCGGCCTGTTCACGTGGGCGGTCGTGCGGAGCCTCGACAGGCCGGTGATCGACATCCGGATCACGTGGACGTGGTACGGCCTCATGGCGGCCGGGATGACGATGACGGGGATCTCGATCCTCGCCGGCTTCGTCAACGAGCTCGACATGAGCGCCGACGTTCTCTTCACGTTCTACGCCCCGCTGCAGGCGCACCCGATGTTCTACGCGGGGCTCGCCGTCTTCATCGTCGGATCGTGGATCGCCGGCGCCGACTACTTCCGGACGTGGCTCGCGTGGAAGCGCGAAAACCCCGACGAGCGGATCCCGCTGCAGACGTTCATGGTGTTGACGACGATGGCGATGTGGTACATCGCGTCGTCCGCCGTGGCGGCCTCGGTACTGATCTTCCTGCTGCCGTGGTCGCTCGGGCTGATCGATCAGGTGAACCCGACGCTGACCCGGACGCTGTTCTGGTTCTTCGGCCACCCGGTGGTGTACTTCTGGCTGATGCCGGCGTACCTGCTGTGGTACACGGTGCTTCCGAAGATCGCCGGCGGGCGACTGTTCAGCGACCCGCTCGCGCGCGTCGTGTTCGTGCTGTTCCTGCTCCTCTCGACCCCGGTGGGGATCCACCACCAGTACCTCGATCCGGGGATCGCGGAGGGGTTCAAGTTCATCTCGATGACGAACACGATGTTCCTGCTGTTGCCGAGCCTGCTCACCGCGTTCACGGTCGTCGCGAGCGTGGAGTACGGCGCCCGCCAGCGCGGCGGGACCGGCCTCCTCGGCTGGCTCACCGACCTCCCGTGGCGGGACCCGGCGTTCACCGGGATGATGCTCGCGGGACTGATGTTCGCCGCCGGCGGCTTCTCCGGAATGGTGAACGCCGGCATGAACATCAACTACATGATCCACAACACGATCTGGGTCCCGGGTCACTTCCACCTCACCGTGGGGACCGCGGTCGCGCTCACGTTCATGGCCGCCACCTACTGGCTCTGGCCCCAGATCACCAACAAGCCGATCTACAGCCGAGCGATCGGGCTGGTCCAGGTCGTGGTCTGGTTCGTCGGCATGGCGCTGATGTCGAACGCGATGCACGCGCAGGGGATACTGGGCGTTCCGCGGCGGACCGCGGAGCCGGAGTACTCCGGGTTCGACTACCCGACGATGTTCGGGGGGTTCGAGGAGCTCAACATCCAGATCGCGATCGGCGGGACGCTGCTGTTCGTCTCGACGGTCCTGTTCATCGGGAACCTCGTGCTCACGATGGGGAACCCCAAGATCTCCGGGCTCGCGGAGGAGCTGCCGCCGGCGCTGTCCGGGCCCGACGACGCGCCGCGCGTGCTCGATAACCTGCGCCTGTGGGTCGGTATCGCGGTCACGCTCGTCGTCCTCGCGTACGCGCTCCCGCTGGCGGCGATCATCAACCGCGGCGGGCTGCTCGGGCCGGGCGTCGGGACGTTCCCGGTGTGGCTCACCCCCGTGCTCGACGCGCTCGCGAACGGAGCGGCCGCGGTGGTCGGAGGTGTCGTCGACGCGTCGGCCTCGCTGGCCGAGGTGGTCGGATGACCGTCGACGTGAGCCGCGGCGGACTCCTCGTGACGCTCGCGATCGTCGGCGTGATCGTCTACGAGCTCCGGACCGTACTCGACTTCGTCGGGATCGAGCTGCCGCTGATCCCGTACATGGCCGCCGTCTTCGTGCTCGCCGGCCTCGCGGTCTGGTTCGTCGTCCTCAAGGGGGGCTGGCGGACCGATCCGGAGGGCGACGAGCCGGCCTAGCGCCCACCGGTCCCCAGTATTCGGCGGTCGACGCTCTCCCGCCCTCTGCCGAGTACCCGATGACCGCGGCGGTTATGACGACGGAGCGCAAGAGGCGACCATGGACGAGACGCACGTCGCGGTTCGGTGTGACGACTGCTCGTTCGCAGCGGCCTACGACCGGCTTCGCGACGCCCGAACCGCCGTGGACGACCACGAGTCGACGACGGGTCACGGCGTCGACTGGGAGATCCAGTCGCTCGACGCCGGCGTCTCGCGGGCGGGCGCCGACGCCGGCGTTTGCGGTCGCCCTGGGTGCGCGAACGAGGACTCCCCGCTCGTCGATCCGGACCCGCCGGAGCCGGAGTCGGAGCGGTAGCCGAGACGGAAGCGAAGTGGTAGGCCGGGCCGGAATCGCCGCCGCGGTCGAGACACACGACTTTTTGATCGTCGGGGGCGTCGGCGACGACATGAGTACATCAGACGATCGGCTCACCTTCGGCGTGCTCGGAACCGCGGGGATCGCCCGCAAAGCGGTCGTCCCGGCGATCGCGGCGAGCGACCACGCGGTCGGCGCGGTCGCGTCTCGGGACGGCGAGCGCGCACGGCGGTTCGCCGAGGAGCACGCGATTCCGCGGAGTCACGGCTCCTACGAAGCCCTGCTCGAAGACGCCGGGATCGACGCGGTGTACGTCCCGCTCCCGAACGGGCTCCACGCCGAGTGGACGACGCGAGCCGCCGACGCCGGCCTCCACGTGCTCTGCGAGAAACCCCTCGCGGTCGACGCGGCGGAGGCGCGCGCGGTGACCGACCACTGCGCGGACCGAGGCGTCACCCTGATGGAGGGGTTCATGTACCGGTACCACCCGCGTACGGAACGCGTCCTCGAGCTAGTAGCGGAGGAGCTGGCCGACGTGCGCACGGTGACCTCGACGTTCCGGTTCCCGCTGTACGACCGCCCGAACGACGTGCGGTTGGACCCGGAGCTCGCCGGCGGCTCGCTGATGGACGTCGGCTGTTACCCCGTCTCGCTCGCCAGAACCGTCCTCGGCGAGCCGGACCGGGCGTACGCGCACACGCACGACACCCGCGACGCCGGCGTCGACACGGAGCTCGCGGGCGTGCTGGAGTACGAGGACGGTCGGTCGGCGCGGATCGCCTCCGGCTTCGATACGCAGCTGATCCAGCGCTACCGGATCGACGCGACCAACGGCTGGGTCGCGGTCGAGCGTGCGTTCGACGCGCCCACGGACGAACGGACGGAGCTGACCTACGAGATCGACGGTCGGCGCGGCGTCGAGACGTTCGATCCCGTCGACCAGTACCGGCTGCAGGTGGGACACTTCGCCGACTGCGTCGCCGGCGACGCCAGCCCGTTGACCGACGGCGGGGAGGCGGTCGCGAACATGCGAGTCATCGACGCGCTATCCGAGAGCGCCGACGGAAGCGGATCGGTGGCGATCGAGTGAGCCGAGCGGTCGAGTGAGCCGACCGCGGCGCCGTTTCGCCGACTTTCCGCGACCGCAGTCCGAATCGCGTCGCTGGCGGGAAGTGGATAAAGAGACGGTCGAGCCGCCCGAGAGGGCGGTCGAGGGGTAACGTCGCTACTCGTTGCCGAACATCTGGCGCATCATCGGGTGCATCTCCATCAGCTGCTCCTCTGCGATCTCCTCGTACAGCTTGTACGTGATGGAGACCGCGAGCAGCAGCCCGGTTCCGGAGACCTGACCGATGGTGCCGAGCAGGTTCGCCATGACGGCGAGCAGCCCGACGAGGGCGCCGCCGATGACGGTCACCTGTGGGATGTACCGCTCCATGACCTTCTCGACGACCTGCGGATTCCGGCGGAACCCGGGGATCTGCATCCCGGAGTTCTGGATCTGTTTCGCTGTCGCCTCCGGGCCCATCCCGGTGGTCTCGACCCAGAAGATCGCGAAGATCGCGCCGCCGACGACCATGAACGTGAGGTCGATAAGCAGCCGGACCGCGATCATCCACGGCTCGACCGACGCCGGGATCTCACCCAGGAACCACATCCAGTCCGTGCGGGCCTGGATCGGGTTCAGGTAGTAGAAGAACCCGGAGATGGGCTGTCCGGCGTCGTTGTAGACGCCGAGCCGCGCCGGCATCCCCGCCCACTGCGAGGAGAGGAGCTGCCCGAGGAACTGGATGTTCGCCTGCAGCGCGCGAACGAGGATCATCGGCAGGACGGACGCGTAGATGAGCTTCACCGGGAAGCGCCCGCGAGCGCCCTTCACCCGCGCGTGCGACAGCGGGATCTCGACGCGGACCGACTCCGCGTAGACGACGATCCCGAAGATGAACAGCGTGGTGAAAAGCGCCAAGATGTTCCCGGGATCGAACAGCAGGTTCTGGAGCCCCTCCGCCGTGAACGGCGACAGCGACACCGGCACGTCACCGACGATGATGCCGTACCAGCTCGCGAAGAACCCGGACGCGCCGAGCGCCGAGAAGCTGAAGAACCCGCCGACGATCTGCTGGCTCACGGCTGCGATGATGAACAGCCCGACGCCGGAGCCGACGCCCCACTTGCTCACGATCTCGTCCATGAACAAGATGAGGATACCGCCGACGAACACCTGCGCGAAGATCAGCAGCTCGACGCCGAACGTGCTGATGCCGAGCGCTCCCGCGACCGCCTCGTCCGCTGGAAGGAACTCGCCGGTGAACACCATCGGGGCCGCCGTCAGGGCGGTGACGATGATCACCAGCAGCTTCTGGAGGCCCTGGTACAGGACCTGGTCACGCGGGTCGTCGGTGTCGAGCCCCAGCAGGTTCGCGCCGCCCAGCAGCTGCAGAACGATGGACGCCGTGACGATCGGCCCGATGCCGACCTGTAGCAGCGACCCGGACTCCCCGGCGAGCACCGAACGGAACTGCCCGAAGAAGTCCGTCCCCTGACCCGCCGCCAACCCGAACGGGTTGATGTTGGTCAGGAAGAAGTAGACGATCAGGATGCCGGCCGTCCACATGAGCTTCCGCTTGAACGGAACGTGACCCGCGGGTCGCTCCACGACGGGCATCCGCGTGAGCACCGGTTCGGCGACCTCCTTCCAACTCATTGGTTACTCCTCGTCGTCCTCGTCGTTGGAAGTGTTTTCCGGTTCGTCAGCGGCCGCTTCGGCGCGCTCGGAGAGCGTCGCCTCGCCGCCGGCCTCCTCGATGAGTTCGACCGCGCCGGCGGTGAACGCGTCGGCAGTGACGCGGAGCTCGCGGCGGACCTGCCCGCCGCCGAGCACCTTCACGACGTCGGCCTCGTGGCCGTCCTCGACGACGTCGCGCGCGTCGACGACGTACGCGTCGCCGTCCTCCTCGGCGAGGCCCTCCGCGGCGTACAGCGCCGCGTCCTCGTCGAGCTTCTGAACCTTCACTTCGAGGACCTCGACCTGCGTGCTCTCGGGCCGCTTGAAGCCGTACTTGCCGAGCGGCGGGTAGTTGTGGTACTCGTGTTTCGCGCGGCCGGCCGCGCCGCGGCCGCCGCGGTGACCGGCGCCGCGCCGGTTCTTGTGCGTTCCGCCGCCGTGCGTCCGGGAGCCGCGCTGTCGACGTTTCTTGCTCGTCATCGCATCGCCTCCAGGAGACCGTCGATCTCCTCGGTGCTGTGTTTCCCGAGTTCGCCGCCCTCGATCACGGGGTGTTTGATGCCCTCGTGACCGCCGCGGGGGGCGTGGAGCCGGAGCGTCGGCGAGAGGCCCTGCTCGCGCAGGGTCGTCTCCTCGTCGACGAGCGCCTCGGCCAGCGCCTCGAGATCGGCGTAGTCGGTGTTGTCGTCGATCCACTCGTCGTCGATGTCGGCCGAGCCCTCGAGGGGCTCGCCGCGTCGCGCGATGGTGGCCGCGACCGCGTCGACGCTCGGTTCCCCGAACGCGACGACATCGTTCACCTTGGTGATCATACCGCGGTACGAGTCCGTCTCGGGGACGAACGTCGCGTGGTTGACGCGCCCGATGTTCAGCATGTCGAGGGTGTCCTCGACGCCGTACTCGAGGTTCACGTCGCCGCGGAGCTGCACGATCGCCTGCATCATCGACCACCCTCCTCGTAGTGAACTTCGCGAGCGTGCTGCGGAGTGCGGGACTGCGCCGCGTTCTCCAAGGCGTTGAACGTCGCCTTCGCGAGGTTGACGGTCGTGCGGGTGTTGCCGTCGGAGTTCGTCCAGGCGTCCTCGACGCCGGCGAGCTCCAGGATGTTCCGGACCGTTTCCGCCGCGGCCAGCCCGAGCCCCTGCGGGGCGGGCTGGATCTCGACGGTGACGGAGCCGGCCTTCCCCTCGGCCTTGCGGGTGAGGGAGTTGGTGCCGCCGGGCTGGTCCTCCCAGGACCCGGAGCCGCGGTCGACCTTGATGATGTTCAGCTTCGCGACGTCGATCGCCTTCTGGATGGCGCCGCCGACCTGGTCGTCCCGGGCCTGCGCGTAGCCGAGGTAGCCGTCGCGGTTGCCCACGGCGACCACGCAGCGGAACTTCACGCGGCGTCCGGAGTCAGTCATCCGCTGGACCATGTTGATGTCCAGCACCTCGTCTTCCAGCCCCGGGAGGAGCTGGTCGACGATCTCGGCCTCCTTCAGCGGGAGCCCGGAGTCGAGCGCCTGTTCCATTGACGAGATATCGCCGTTCTGTACCTTGCGGCCGAGTCGCGTCCGCGGTTCCCAGCCGTCGTTGTGTCTACTCATGGTCCTCCTGGATTGTCGCGAGCACGTCGTCGAAGTGCTCGGGTACGTCTGCGGCGTCGAAATCGCCGCTGTACAGCGGCTCGTCGAGCTGTTCGGCGTACGCGGCGATGTGCTCGCCGCGCGTGCGCGACCAGTCGGCCAGCACGTCGTCGTTGTGCGGGATTTCGAGGCCGGCGTCGATCGCTCCTTCCTGTACTGCGAACGTCTTGTTGCCGGGCGTCGCCGTGTTGAGCCCGATGTCGAGGACGGCCTCGTCGAGGCCGGCGTCGACGGCGCGGGCGCCCGCGAGGTAGCCGGTGAGGTACGCGCTGGGGAGGTTGCCCGTGGGGGCGTCCCAGCCGTACTCGCCGAGCTCCTCGCTGGAGGCGGCCGCGTGGGTCTCGTCGCCGTCGGATCCGGGAGTCACCAGCTGCGCCCTGACGTGAGCGTTGCTCACCCGAGCGACCAGGCGAGGCTTGCCCGATTTCAGCAGGCGCAACCTCTGATGGTAATCCGTCCGGACCTCGCGGCGGCGCCGCATCGGCACCTTGTATCGTGGTCCTGTCGCCATTAGTCCGTCACCTCGTAACCGTACTGCGTCTGGATGTACGCCTCCAGTCGCGCGACGTCCTCGAAGTCGCCGCCGCTCGCCTTGTTGTAGAGCGTGCGGTACTCGCTGGCGTCGAGCACGTCTTCCTCGTCTCGGAGCTCCTTCAGGCGGGCGCGCTGCGCGCGGATCCGCGCCTTCCAGTCGTCCTTCGTGTTCTGTCGCGCGCCGGACTTCCCCTTCCGGGTCCCGGCGCCCGACTGATGACCGTACGAGCGCTTCTCGGCGCGCTCGCGGGCCCGACCGCGGGAGTTCGTCTTCGCGTCCTTCGCGCGGATGGTGCCCTGTTCGATGAGCTCGCGGACGTCCTCTCGCGTGATGGCGTCCTCGATCTCCTCCTGTGCCTCGGGGTCGAGCCAGACGCGGCCCTTGCCGACGTCCAGCTCGTCCGCTGCGAGCCGTTTCTGCGCCTTCAGATCACTCATCGTTGACCTCCACTTCGACGTAGGTCGGGTTCAGCACGCGAATGCCGCGCTCCTCCGCCTCGTCTTCGATCAGTTCGCGCTTGCGACCGCCGACCTTCGAGGCGATCCGCACCGCCTGCGTGTCGCCGTCGACGCCCTCGAGGTCGTCCGTGTTGTGCACGCGGACCTCCTCGAAGCCGCTCGGGTGCAGGTCGCGGGACGCCTTCGGCGATCGGAAGCCCGCCTCGACGACGGGGCCCTTCGCCTTCATGCGGCGCCGCTGCTTGGAGAGCCCGCCGCGCGGCTTGCGCCACGACGTCGGGATCCGCTTTTTCTTGTGGTAGTCCTGCCGGTTGAACTGCGGTTTCCCCTCGCGGTGCTTCTGTGCGAGCGCGCGAGCGGTCTCGTCGTCCAGTTCCGGCGTCTTGTCGGCGTGACCGCGGGGGCGAAGCTCCGTCTCGACGTCCTCGGACTCGGCCTCCTCCTCGTCGGCCTCCTCCTCGTCCGTCTCGTCTTCGATCTCCGCGTCCGCCTCCTCGTCGACCTCCAGCCCGCCGACGTCGGCCTTGATACGCGCTGCGAGCGCGTTGCCGACGCCGTCGACCTCGGAGAGTTCCGACTGGGAGGCGGCCTTCACGTCCTCGACCGTCTCGTAGCCGGCCTCGCGAAGGGCGTCCGCCTTCGAGGGACCGACACCGCTGATGTCTTCCAGTTCTTCGGCCATTGGTTAGGCACCTCCGGTGGGCTTCTCGACGATGTACACGCCGTCCTGGAAGACGCGCGTGTCCTTGTCGGTCACCTTCGTCAGCTGTTCGATGTCGGCGGCGGTCTGCCCGACGGCCTCCTTGTCGGAGCCCGAGAGGGTGACCGTCTCGCCGTCGATCTGTACGTCCGTGTCCCCGCGGATCGGGGTGCGTCGCTGTGCTCGCTCGCCGAGGAAGTTCTCGATGACGACCTCGTCGCCCTCCACGGTCACCTGCATCGGGAAGTGGGCGTAGTACACTTCCATCGTGTACTCCCATCCCTCGGTGACGCCGTGGATCATGTTGGCGACGTGGCTCTCGAAGGTGCCGACCGTGGCGTTCGTCTTCGCGTCCTCGTTCTCGGAAGCGATCGCGACGACACCGTCCTCGACCGTGACCTCGACGTCGGGGTACCAGAGGCGTCGCGTGACGCTCCCGTTGGGGCCCTCGACGGTGAGTTCGAGGTGGTCGGTCTCGGCGGAGACGTCGTCCGGAATCTCGATTTCGACTCTGTTCATTGTTAGTAGACGTATGCGATCACTTGGCCGCCGATGCCCTCTTCGCGGGCCTCGTAGTGGCTCATGACGCCGTGGCTCGTCGTGACGATGAGCGTCCCGTAGTCACGGGCGGGGAGGTATCGCTTCTCCCACTTCTCGAACTCGTCCGCGCCCGCGGAGTAGCGGGGCTTGACGGCGCCACACTCGTTGATCGCTCCTTTCAGTTCGACCTCGAACTTCCCGGCCTTCCCGTCGTCGACGTACTCGAAGCCGTCGACGTACCCGCGGTCGTAGAGGACCTCGAGGACGGAGCCGATGATGTTGGAGGCGGGCTCAACCGTGTACGACAGGTGGCCAACGCTCTCGGCGTTGTCCATGCCGGCCAGTGCGTTGGTGAATGGATCGTTTCCCGTCATGATCAGCTGTACTTCTCGAATCCCATGTCTCGGGCGACCTCGCGGAAACACTGCCGGCAGAGGTTGATGTCGTACTTGCCGACGAGCCCCTGCTCGCGGTCGCACCGCCGGCACGTGTGCCGGGAGTCGGTGCGTTTCGACGCGTGCTCGCCCGTGTCGTTGTTCGCTTCGCTCATTCCGTTACCTCAACGTCGAAGTTCGTTTCGAGGAACGCAGCCGCGTCCTCGGCTGTCATCCGGTGGTTCGAGGGGATCGAGGCCGTCGCCTTGTCCCGCTTCGACACGCGGTAGCCGGGACGGACGATCGTCGTCGTCACGTCGAGGCCGTAGATGCCGATGCTCGGGTCGTACTCCTGGCTCGGGAAGTCGGTGTGGTCCTCGACCCCGAAGCTCAGGTTGCCCGTGTCGTCGAACTGGCTCTGCGAGACGTCGACGATGTCGAGCGCCGTCGCGAGGAACTCGTGTGCGTCCTCGTCCCGCAGCGTCACCTTGACGCCGATCGGGTCGCCCTTGCGGATCCCGAACTCGGCGATGGTGCGCTTCGAGGTGGTCCGGACCGACTGCTGGCCCGTGATCTCCTCGATGATCTCCTCGGCGTCCGCGAGCGGCTCACCGCCCTGTCCGACGCCCATGTGGACGACGACCTTCTCGAGGTACGGCTCGCGCATCTCGTGGGCGGCGCTCTCGGATTCACTCATCCGAATCACCCGCCTCGTCGGCGTCGTCGCCGGTGAAGTTCTCGTCGATAACGACGAGGTACTCCTCGACCGTCTCGTAGCCGTCCTCGTCGTCGCCGACGAAGACCGTGTTCGAGCCGGAGCCGAGCGTCACGTCGATGTCGGCCACCTCGCCGATGCGGCCGGCGTGCTGGCCGGCGACGGCGGTGACCAGGGCGCCCTCTTCGTACTCGAAGTGGGCGACGATCTCCTTCGACTCGTTGTCGACGACGATCGAGTCCTTCGTGTCGTACTCGGTGTCGGCGTCCACGAGGACGTTCGTCCCGTCGTGGAGCGTCAGCTGCGCGTCGCCACCGGGGACGACGGACTTGTTCGTGATCTTCCCGAGCCGGCTGCCGGCGGCCTCCTCGTCGACGGGGGTCAGCGCGAGCCGACCGCCCTCGTCGGGGAAGACGCGGAAGTACTCCCCGCGCTCGGGGAACGCCAGGATGTCGAACATCCCGATCGGACGCTGCTCGTCCGAGACGGCGTCCCCGTTGACGAGGACCGAGTCGTTGTTCAGCGCGTAGCGCGCCTCCTTCGTCGAGTCGACGTAGCCGAGCACGTCCCGCAGCAGGACGACGAGCGGAACGCCCGCCTCGCCGTGCGGGCCCGCGCCCGCCTTCACGGTGAACGTGTTCGTCTTGCGCTCGACCGGCCAGGAGTTCGGTACTGACAGTCGCTTCTGGTGTCGCGTCATTCGTTATCCTCCTGGAGCCGCGCCTCCCGGCGCTCGTCTTCCAGGTCCAGCTCGGTCACCCGGACGTTGCTCGCCGGAATGGGGCGGGGAACCTCCTCCCCGTCCGCCTTCTCGACGGTGACGTCCTCGACGGTGATCCGTTCCGCGGACAGGTCGACCGAGATGACCTCGGCCTCCGTGCCGGCCGCGTCGCCGCGAAGCACCTCGACGGTGTCGCCGGCGTTGACGCGGACGTTCCGCTGGCCGTACTCCTCGCGGAGCTCGTCCGTGAGGGTGGCCCGGACCTGGTTCTGCCGCTCGTGGAGCGGCGCGGTCTCCGACCGTTTTCGCTGTTTGCGTGGCTGTTTCGTCATGATTAGACGATCATCGTCGCGGTCGAGGCGATGCTCCCGAAGCGCTCGGCGACCTCGCGGGCGACGGGGCCTTTGATCTCCGTGCCCCGCGGCTCCTCGAGGTCGTCGATGATGACGGCCGCGTTGTCCTCGAACTTCACGCGCGTGCCGTTCGGACGGCGGATCGGCTTGCGCTGGCGGACGACGACCGCCTCCAGCACCTGCCGCCGCATCTCCGGGGTCCCTTTGGTGACCGAGACGGTCACCTTGTCGCCGATACCTGCCTTCGGGTGGCGGTTCTTCGTGCCGGAGTAGCCCGACACGGAGATCACCTTCAGCTCACGGGCGCCGGTGTTGTCGGCGCACGTGATGAGCGAGCCCTTCGAGAGCCCCTGCGTGACGTCGGCCTTGAGCGCCTCCATCACTGATCACCCGACAGGTTCTCGACGACGACGTGGGACTTCGTCTTCGAGAGCGGTCGCGTCTCCGCGATTTTCACTTCGTCACCGACTTCGAGCGAGTCGAGCACGCCCGGCACGTGGGCCGGGATGCGCGAGCGACGCTTCATGTACCGGTCGTATTTCGGTACGAACACGTCGTACTCTCGCTCGACGATGACGGTCTTTTCCATATCCGTCGACACGACCGTCCCCTCACGGGTCTGGCCGCGGACGGAGAGCTGCCCGTAGAACGGGCACTTCTCGTAGTCGTAATCCTCCGGGTTGTCTGGCTCCGGAGGCGTGGGTACGTCGATTCCTATCGCCATTGTGTGACACCTTGTTCGGTGCGTTCGGCGGGCCGATGCCGTAACCGCTCGCCATCCACCGTCGCGTAGACCGCGTCTTTGCACTCGCCGTTGTGGCTCGCCGGACCCGCGCCGTCACCGGTGACGACGCTTGCGGACCCGGACGGGCCAGACTGACGGGGGCGGACCCCCGTAGTATCCGACCCGAGTTGGGACGCGGACCCCGACGACTGTCCGTCGTCGGCGGCTTCATCTGTGCGGGCGGTCGGTCGATCGACGACCGCGAACTCGAACGTCGCGCCCGACTTGGGCACGCGTTTGTCCCCCGACCCCGTTCGCACCACGAGGGTGCCGAACGTCTCGGACAGCACGCGACCGGCGATGCCCACGTGGGCGTCGCTGTCGGCGTCGACCACCCGAACCGGGAGGCCGACGAGTTCGTGCCGAACGAGCTGGTCGGGGGATATCATCGTTATTCGTCGTCGAAGTCGCCTTCTTCCGCCTGGATCGTCTTGATCCGCGCGATCGTCTTCTTCAGCTCCTTGACGCGGCCCGGGCTCTCCGGCATGCCGCCGGCGGCGCGCTGCGCCTTCGAGTTGAGCAGCTCGGTCTCGAGCTCCTCGAGCTCGACCTGCCGCTCGGCTGCCGTCATGTCGCGGATCTCGTCCGTGTAGAGGATCGCCATTATTCGTCCTCCTCCTCGTCTTCGTCCGCGGCCTCCATCTCCGCGACGAGGTCCGCGGCCTCCTCTTCGATCTCCTCGTCGAGCTCGTCGACGTCGTCGGCCTCCGCGTCGCCGACCGGCTCCTCGGCGGCGACGTCGGTCGCCTCCGTGGCCGTCTCCTGGGTCTCCTCGACGACTTCCTCGACGACCTCCTCGTCGATGACCTCTGCGGGGTCGTCGTCGGGGACCTCGACGTCGTCGTCGGCGCCCACGTCGGGCACCTCCTCGGGCTCCTCTTCGAGCAGCGACTCGACGCCCTCGTCGGCGTCGACGTCGACCGCCGCCTGCTCGACCTCGGGGACCTCGGCGTCCTCGCGGATGTCGAAGTCGTCCGGGAGCTGCGCGCCCGGCGGGATGATCTTCACGTTGACGCCGATCGTCCCGAGCTTCATCACCGCGACGCCCTGGCCGTGGTCGACGACTTCCTCCGCGGGCTCACCGTTGTGCTTGATGTAGCCGCGGTTGAACTTCTCGACGCGCGAACGCGCGCCGGTGACCTTCCCGGACAGGACGATCTCGGCGCCCAGCGCGCCCGCATCCATGATCCGGTCGATCGTCGTGTGCCCGGCCTTCCGGAAGTACCAGCCGCGCTCCAGTGCGTTCGCGAGACGGTCCGCGACGATCTGGGCGTTCAGGTCGGGCTCGTCGACCTCCTGAACGTCGATCTGCGGGTCGTCCATGTCGAAGCGGTCCTCGAGCTCGGTGGTGATCTTGCGGATGTTCTTCCCGCCCTTCCCGATCACCATGCCGGGCTTTTCG
The DNA here is from genome assembly GCF_002286985.1 of Halorubrum salipaludis. Taxonomy (GTDB): domain Archaea; phylum Halobacteriota; class Halobacteria; order Halobacteriales; family Haloferacaceae; genus Halorubrum; species Halorubrum salipaludis. The sequence goes on from NZ_NSKC01000004.1 coordinate 148,888, forward strand.
GCCTTCAGGACGATCTGCGTGCCCATCGGCGTCTGGGCGACGTCCATGCCGCCGTAGCCGGCGCGGCCGAGCTCGTCCGCGAAGAACTCGTTGATCTGTGAACGGCGCAGGCCGTCCTCGATGAATTGGTGTTCGTCAGCCATTATTCGTCAGCCTCCGGCTCCTCGATGATGAGCTCGACGTCGGCGAGGGTGGTGTTCCATCCGGTGGCACCCGCGGCGCGCGGGTTCCGGCCGGGTCGCTCGCCGACCTTGTGGGGAGCGACGTGTTTGATGACCATCTCGTCGCCGTCGAAGCCCTGTTCGTCTGCGTTGTTCTTGACGTTCTCTAAGAGCTTCAGGAAGTCCTTGGCGGCCTTCTCGGGGTACCGTCCCGCGTCCCAGCCGTCGATGTCGGAGCGGTGGCCCGCGCCGGCGTTGTGCTGGCGCATCGGCACCGAGGTCTCCTCGTCGATGACTTCCTGCAGGAACTCCTCGGCGTCGGCGACCGTCTCGCCTTTGATCTCCCGGGAGATCTCCTTGCTGTCCTTCACGCTGATGGGCCGCTCGCGGAGCATCCCCTTGGCGGTGGTCTCCGGGTCGGCCTCGACGCTGTAGTTGATTCCCATGGGTTACTTGAGGGGCACGAACTTCGAGGACCGGGTCGCGCCGATGCCGGCCTGACCGTGTTCGACGGTGCTTCGAGTCAGGTGGAACTCGCCGAGGTAATGACCGATCATCTCGGGTTCGACCTGCACGCGCTCGAAGCTGTGTCCGTTGTACACGGAGAAGGTGACGCCGACGAACTCCGGCAGGACCGGCATGTCGCGCAGGTGCGTCCGGATCGGGTCGTCCGCCGTCGTCTCCTTGTCGCGGCTCCGGACCGTCTCCAGCAGCTTCTGCTGTTCGGTGCCGAGGCCGCGAACGATGCTTCGCCGCTGGCGTGCGGGGAGCAGTTCCGCGACTTCCTCTACGTCCATCTCCTGCAGCTCGTCGAGCGAGTGACCGCGGTAGGCGAACTCCTTGCCCTCGCGGCCGGTGCGGTAGTCAGAACTCATTTGTTGCCACCTCGTCCGGTGCGCTTGGATGCGATGTCACCGACCTTGCGTCCCGGCGGGGCGTCCCGCGAGACCGACTTCGGCTGGCCGGGGTGTTGGCGACCACCGCCACCGAAGGGGTGGTCGACGGCGTTCATCGCGACGCCGCGCACGCGCGGGTATTTGGTCCCGCGCGCTTTCATCTTGTGGTGTTTGTTACCGGCCTTGACGAAGGGCTTCTCCGTCCGGCCGCCGCCGGCGACCACGCCGATCGTGGCGCGGCACTGGGGATCGAGCCGCTTCACTTCGCCGCTGGGGAGCTCGACGACCGCGACGTCGCGGTCGTGGGTGAGAAGCGTCGCCGACACGCCGGAGGCGCGCGCGAACTTCCCGCCGTCCCCGCGGTTGCTCTCGACGTTACAGACCGGGACACCCTCGGGGATCTCCGCCAGCGGGAGCGTGTTCCCGGGCTTGATCTCCGCGGAGACGCCGACCTGAATCGTCTCGCCCACGCGCACGCCTTCCGGCGCGAGCACGAGCCGACGGTCGTCGTCCTCGAACTCGATCTCCGCGAGCGGAGCCGAGCGGGCGGGGTCGTGTTCGATCCCGACGATCTCGCCGGTGATCGTGTCCACGTCTTCGAGCTTCTTGTGCGACAGTTCCGCCTTGTAGCGGTGCGAGGGGGCCCGGAACGTCGGGCCGCCGCGTCCGCGCCGCTGTCCTTGGATTCGTCGTCCCATATCAGAACACCCCGATGCGCGATGCGATCTCGGTCGCGTCGTCGTCCTCGGAGAGCGTGACGGTGGCCTTCTTCGCCCCCTGTGGGGTCACCTGCGTGTTCACGTCGACGACGGAGACGTCGTACCGGTCCTGCACTTCCTCGCGGACCTCGGGCTTGGTCGCGTCGACGTCAACGAGGAACAGCAGCTTGTTCTTGAAGTCCATCTCGTTCATCGCCTGCTCGGTGACGATCGGATGCTCGATGATGGAGTTCATCGGTCTGCCACCTCCTCGACGGCGCTCTCGGTCCACAGCGTGAGTCGACCCGGGTGCGCGCCCGGCGCGAGGTCTTCCGCGTTGACCTCTCGCGCGGTCGCGACGTCGACGCCCGAGAGGTTCCGGGCGGCGCGGGACGGCTCCTCGCTGGTGACGACGAGGACGGACTTCGGCTGGCTGTACTTGCGACCGCGGGTCTTCCCGCGGCCGGCTCGGACGGAGCGACCCTCCTCGGCGCGCTCGATGTCGGCGTCGACGCCGACGGCCTCGAGCACGCCCAGGGCCTCCTGGGTCTTCTGGAGGTCCTCGAACTCGTCGCTCACGACGAGCGGGAGGTCGAGGTCCTCGTCGAACGCGTGACCGCGCTCGGCGACGAGCTCGGCGTCGGCGGTGGCCGCGATGGCCGACCGGATCGCGAGCTGTCGTTCCTTGTCGTTGAGGCTCTTCGTCTGGTCCTTCTCGGCCTTCGGCGGGTGCGCGGCGCGGCCCGACACGGCGTGCGGGACGCGGCGGGCGACGTTCTCGGAGCGCGGGACGTGAGCGAGCCCGCGACCGGAGCCGAACGACTCCGCGGGGGTTCGCAGCCCGGCGAACTCGTCGGCACCGTAGGCCTGTTTCCGGTTAGCCTGTGCGGCGGAGACCGCCCGACCGATGAGGTCCGGTCGGAACGCGGTCTCGAAGATCGCCGGCAGCTCGATGCTGCCCGCGTCCCCGCCGTCCAGGTCGTGTACTGTTGCGTTCATGGATTATCCCTGGTTGGATGCGGTGGATACGTACCGGACCTCGGGATCGAGGCGCGGCTGGTCGTTCGGCCGGATGGCCGGGCGGAACCGAAGCAGGCGCTTGTCCGGACCGGGCAGCGAGCCCTTGATGAGCGCGTAGTCGCCGTCGACCTCGCCGTAGTTAACGAAGCCGCCGTCGACGGAGGCGTCGTCGCCCTCGCCGAAGTCGATGAGGCGCTTGTTGAGCTCGGTGCGCTGGTGGTAGCCGGTCTGCCCCTGCTGGGGAACGGTGGAGCGAACGCGGGAGGGGTTCCACGGACCGAGGTTGCCGATCCGGCGCCGCCATCCCTGGCGAGCGTGTTTGCCCTTCCGCTTTTGAACGCCCCAGCGCTTGACGGGACCCTGGGTCCCCTTCCCCTTCGTGATGCCCGAGACGTCGGTGTACTGCCCCGCGCGGAAGACGTCGCCGAACTCGTGGGCGCCGCCCTCAGCGACGAGGTCGAGCCCGAAGTCGACGCGCTCCTCGAGGGAGCCGCCGCCGACTCGGGTCTCCATCACGTCGGGCTTCTTCTTGGGAACGTTCGCGAGCTCCGAGGGGACAGTGTGGGTGATGACGCGGACGTCGTCGACCGCGCCCTCGTCGAGCAGCGAGCGCAGCTCCTCGGCGTCCTCCTCGAAGGTGTCTTCCGCCGGGAGGTCGAGCGCGCGGTCGAGCTCCTCGTGGAACTCGGTCGCCCATACCTCTTCGACCGGCTTCTTTCCGTACGGCGTCTGTTCGTAGGCGCGCAGGGCCACCGCGTACATCGGCGGCGTCTCGACGACGGTGACGGGAACGGACTCTTCCATCCCCTCACGCGGCGAGTTGGCCTCGTCGTTGACCATAACGACGTGCGTCATTCCGGCCTTGTAGCCGGCGAACCCCTGCAGTGCGGGGGCTCCGTCGTCGTCGGGCCACGATCGAATGCGCGGGACCTCGCGGTCTGCGCGGGTACGCGGGCCGTAGCCCAGCGAGCCTTTTCGTGGTCGGCTTGGTTGTGGCATGTGTTTACTCCGTGAGTGTGAGCGAGCCGAGAGTCACGAACAGAGCCTCCTCCGTCCGGACGACCTCGCTCGCTTGTGCCGGGATCGTGTTCAGCCAGAGGTCGAACCCCGGATCGGGTTCGACCGAGCGGCCGTCGGCGACGGCCGCCCGAATGCCGTCGGGCGAAAGCCCGAGCATCTCCGGAAGCCCTCGCTCGGGCGAGCCGAAGGCGACGGTGTACCCGCCGGCCTCCCGCGCGTCCGAGACGATGTCACCGAGCCGCGAGACGGAGAGTTCCTCCCCGTGTCGCGACGTCGCGACGGCCAAGCCGTCGCCGGCGAGCGCTTCCGACAGGTCCGCTTCCACGACCTGGAAACCGTCCTCCGGCTTCCCGGTGATGCGGGCGCGGACCGGTTCTCTCGAAGAGACCCTGATGGTGACGCGCTCCCCCTGCTCGACCTCCATTCCGGAGGGAACGAGCAGGGAGATCGGGTGTTCCCGCAGCGGGGAATTGACCCGGACGCGGCCTTCAGGTCCGACCTCGGTCACGAGTCCCTGTGTTTTCGACTCTTCCCCGCTAGGGGTCGAGCCGGTCCGCCACGGCACGCGGAGCGGCGGGAGCACGCCGGCGTACCGGAGCTCGTCGCGCTCCCCCCAGAGGTCCTTGCGGAGCCCCGGAGGGGTCGCGGCGTACCCCAGCACGGTCCGAACGTACTCGCCGCCCCGTCGCCGCTCGCCTTCCCTGTCGGGGAAGACGACCAGTCGATCCGCCCGGAACACCGCCGCCGCACGGGCGACGTAGCCGAGTTTGCGAGTCGCCTCGCGATCGTCCTCGGCCTCCCGGACGACCGAAGACGGAACGCAGATCGTGAGTCCGTCTTCGGTACGCATCGTGGCGAGACTGTACCCCTCGATTTCGGACGACGGCCTAAAAGGGTAGCGGTCCCGCTTCCGGGCTGTGGCGCGTTCACACGGGGTCTGGCGGCCGTTTCGGGCCGACTATCGAGAGAGTGAGTCACACGGTCGGCGGTGTCCCCCACCCGTTCGCGCCGCGGACTTCACTCCGGAACGATCCGGACGACGGGCGCGTCGCCGTCGTCGACCGCGACGTAGAGGCGGCCCGTGCCCGGCTCGACCGCGAGCGCTCGGACCCGCCAGCCGCGGTCGGCGAGGAGGGGGTCGCGCTCGGTGACGGTCGCGTCCCCGGGGCCCGCCCCCTCGACAGTGAACCGTCCGAGGTACTGGGAAGCGAGCGTCCCCGCGAACAGGTCGCCGCGCCACTCTGGGAACGCGTCGCCCTCGTAGAAGAGGGCGCCGCTCGGCGGGAACCCCTCGGTGCCGCAGCGCCAGTAGTGGACCGGCGCGGTCACGTCGTCGCGCTCGTCGTGCGCGGGCGCGAGGGGGTCGTCGGTCCCGTAGCGGCACGCCTCGGTCGCTATCGGCCAGCCGTAGTTGCCGCCGCGCTCGACGACGTTGATCTCGTCGCCGTCCTCCTCGCCGTGCTCGCACTGCCAGACCGCTTCCGTCTCCGGGCGCACCGCCATCGCCTGCGGGTTCCGGTGCCCGTAGCTGTAGATCGCGTCCCTCGCCCCCGGGTCGTCGACGAACGGGTTGTCGGGGTGCGCGTCGCCGTCGGGCGTCAGCCGGAGGGTCGATCCGAGCTCGTTCGACCGGTCCTGCGAGACGTGCTCCGGACCGAAGTCGGTGTCGCGCCGGTCGCCGACCGTGACGAACAGCGCGCCGTCCGGGCCGAACGTCGCGCGCGATCCGAAGTGGATCTCCGAGTCGACGAACGGCCCCGCGACGTGGACCGCCTCGAAGCCGTCCAGCGCGGGGGCGTCGGGATCGGCGAGCGAGAGCCGACCGGTCCCGACGTGGGTCGCCGACTCCCCCGCGTCGTTCGTCGCCGCGTACGTGAGGTACACGCGCGCGTCGTCCGGGTAAGCGGGGTGGACCGCGACGTCGAGGAGCCCGCCCTGTCCGGCGGCGTGGACCTCGGGGACGCCCTCCACCGCCGAGCGGGAGCCGTCCTCGGGGTCGACGAGCGAGAGCCGACCGGGGCGCTCCGTCACGAGAAGGCGGCCGTCCCCGGGGAGGAAGGCGAGCCCCCACGGATTTTCGAACCCCTCGGCGACGCGCTCGACGGCGTGCTCGACGTCCGCGCCGTCGTCGGAGGGGGCGCCGGCGTCGTCGTCGCTGTCGTCCTCCTCGCCGTCGGCGCCGTCGGCGGTCCCGTCGTTTCCGCGGTCACCGAGACAGCCGGCCAGCGGGAGCGCCGCGAGACCGCCGGCGGCTCGAAGTACTGTGCGCCTGTCGGCGGCTGGGGCGGGGTGACGCGTCATGGGAACCGTCTCGTGTCCGTCTTGGTCCCGCGACCGATGACGCTTCCGGCGGCCGGGCGCGACGAGGCGGGTCGATCCGGGTCGGCGGAGACGACGACCGTCGTTCGGAACCCTTATATCTCCGACTCGGGCTATGTGGAGATGCGAAGCACGCACCGGTAGTGTAGTGGTATCACGCAACCTTGCCATGGTTGCAACCCGAGTTCAAATCTCGGCCGGTGCATTTTGCGAACGAAGTGAGCAAAATCACCGAGAGGGATTTGAACTCAGAAAGACGCAGCCCGCGCAGCGAACGAAGTGAGCGAGCGGGACCGTCTTTCCCTGGTTCAAATCTCGGCCGGTGCACTCCCTACGGTCGCGCACCGCCCTGACTCCCCGCTCGCTGCGCTCGCCGGGAGTCTCGACCGGTGCATTTTGTCTCTTGATCGATGGCGGGAGTGAGTATCGCAGATTGGCGGCAGCGAAACAGTATTTAAGCGAGCTGTGAGCGGCAGCGACGATTCCTTATAAACGGCTGTTGCGGTGGCGCGTGCCTCCGAGCGCCCGAAGGGCGCGAGGAGCACGCGCGAGGGAGTCGGCGGCGACCGACGGGAGCCGCCGACGAGGCTGGGGAGGCGTGAGGCTGCGGTCTGCCGTCGGGTGGGACTCAAAGGGGCAGCCGTTCTCGGCGAACCCCAGCGACGCAAGGACCGCAGGGAGCGTAGCGACCGAGGACCGCAGCGAGCTGTGGGAGCCGAGAACGGCTGGAGCTTTGCGGATCTTCACCACAGGCACGCTGATCGCTTATAAACAGCCGCCAGCAACACCACAAGACTACTTATAAACAACCGATCAGTCAATTTGCTATACCCACTCCCGCAGTCACTTAGGAAGTGGCGTTAGCGAACGGCGGTTACAACCGGACCCACGGGCCGAACGTTGAGATTCCGGTAAAGCCACGCACTCAGAAACCGCCATCTGGGGCGTCCCTTACTCGATCCGGAAGCCGTCGGCCTCCTCCGCCGCGCGCACCAGATCGCCGATGCTGTCGCTCGCCGTGAGCCCCTGGCTCGCGGCGAAGCGCTTGATCGCCACCGGTGGGACATCGACGGTCGTCTCGCTCGCGACGAGCAGGAGCCCGAGCGCCTCCGGCGTCGGCGAGCTCGGGCCCGCGTTGGACGCGAACCACGTCACGAGCGAGTCGAACGTCGCCGTCACGTCGTTCGAGACCATCCGCTGGCGAGTGGTGTCGCCGTCGACGTGGAGCGTCGCGTCGATCCCGTAGGTGAACCCGTCGTCGTCGAAGGAGTTCGCCAGCCACCGGCTCACCGACTGCCGGTCGACCTCGGGAGCGCCGCGGGCGCCTTGTCGACTGCCAGCGGGAGCGTTCTGGGGCTGGGTGGCGGTACGCTGCGCACGGTTGCCCTGCGGTCGTCCGGCGCCGCCCTGTGGCTGTCCCGCGCTCCCGGCCTGTGGGGCGTTTCCGCCCTGCGGCTGACCGCCCGCGCCGCGGGGCGCCTCAGATCCGACGCCGGTCCCGCTCGCACCGCCTCCCGCCGCCCCCGCGTCCGGATCCGGCGGCCGGCGTTCCTCCGGATTCGCCGGGTCCGCAGATGTGAACCCCGTCTCGGCGTCGGGGGACCGATCCGGCTGCGTCCGGCGGACGTTGGGACGACCGTTCGTCCCGACGACGTACCGGCTCTCCCCGATCTCGACGACGCTCTCGTCGTCGGTGAAGTCGAGCTCGTCGGGGTCGGCCGGCGGTGCGTCCGGGTCCGCCGCCGGTGCGTCGCGGTCGCTCATGGCGTAGCCGTGGTGGCGCGAGAAAATAGGTGTTCCGGGCGGAGGGATCCGCCGAGACAGTGGTTAGGTGGCTATTCGAGGCTCGTCAGAGCCGGACCGCTTCGCCGTCTTGGGTGAAGAGGTCGGGCGCACGGAGTTCGACCTGCGTCGTCGCCGAGGACGGCGAGACGATGTCGAGCGTGGCGGACTGACCCTCACCGAAGGCGTCGCCGGATCCGACGACGTCGTCACCGAACGGGTTCAGCGTGGGATTGATCACGATGGTGAAGCTCTCTTCGCTGTTGAGGACGGCGTTATCAGCGCTGACGAAGTTCCCGGAGCCGTCCTGGACTGCGAACCCGTTCTCCGAGACGTTCGTCGCGTCGTCGCCAGCGGTCGCGTTCAGTGCGTCACCGTCCCTCGACGTCGCATTAAACACGAGGTTGGCCTGCCCGTTCGGCCCGACGGCTTGTATCGTCGTCTCGCTCAGGTCGATCTGGTCGGCACCGGGGGCGCCCGCGACGCCGATCCGGATTTCGCTGAGGTCGCCGCTGCTGTTGTCGCCGACGATGCCGACAGAACTCGTCACGTCGATCCGCTCAGAGACGAGGTCCGTACTCTCTTGGCCGGTCGCTTCCGCCTGCGACTGCAGGAAGCCGGCCGTGTTGATCAGCACGCCCGCGGCGATCGCCGCCACCAGCACCATCGCGATGAACACGATGAGCGTCCCGATGCCCACCTGACCGCGCTCTTCGTTATTGTTGATAAACTCGAACATTGTTACAGCCTCACCGAGCTCTGCTCGTCGGTAAGCGTGGTCGGGACGCGGATCTCCGTCGTCGTCGTCGCGCCGGACGCCGTCGTGAACGTCACCGAGAGCCGGTCACCGGGTTGGAGAACCGGGTAATCGATGTCGGTGGAGAGCGTGATCTCCAGCTCCGCACGGTCACTGTTGTCGATGAGCACCGCGTCGCTCGTGCCGGCGAACATGTCGATCGAGGCGTTACCCTCGTCGCCGACGCTGAACGTCTCCTGTCCGCCGCTCCCGATGAGCTCGACGCTCGTCTCGTTCAGGTCGATGTTCCCCGCACCGGGGGCCTTCGCGAGAATGATCTGGAGCTTGTCGACCTCCTGTGAGTCGGTCACGTTCCCGGACTGGCTCACGATCTGGACCCGATCGGAGACCTGACTCGTACTCTCTTCACCCGTCGCTTCCGCCTGCGTCTGCAGGAAGCCGGCAGTGTTGATCAGGACGCCGGCAGCGATCGCCGCCACCAGCACCATCGCGATGAACACGATGAGCGTCCCGATACCCACCTGGCCTCTCTCGTCGTCTGTTGCGAATTCGAACATTTTGTCGGTTGTTGCCCGTCGTCCGTTCGCGGGCTCTACCGAGAGGTGACGAGAGTGAGTAATAAGGGATTGCTCCAAATTATCTGGGGTGATAGAGAAAAATCGAGAGAAGATAGTACCGCTAGTTGTATAAAATATATTATCTATAGTCGTTCCACCGTTGTCACTCAGAGCGCGAATAAGGAAGAAGTGCGGTCGGGAGTCGGTTCGAGGCTCGTTAGAGCCGGACCGCTTCGTCGTCGGTCTGGAAGAGGTCGGGCGCGGTAAGCTCGACCTGCGTCGTCGCCGAGGACGGCGAGACGAGCTCCAGCGACGAGCTCTGTCCTTGCGAGAACGACGAGTTACCAGCGTCGTCGTAGATCGGCCCGGAGGAGTAAGCGCTCACGTCCTCGAGGTCACCGAACGGCTCTGCGCCCGGATTCACGACGATCGTGTAGCTCTCCTCGTCGTTGAGAACGGCGTCGTTCTCGGAGACGTAGGCACCGGTGCTGTTCTGGACGGCGAACTCACCCTGTGCGATGTCAGTCACACTTGAGCTGTCGCTGAGATCAGTAGTACCGTCTGCCTCCACATCCGTGAACACGAGGTTGGCCTGTCCGTTCGGTCCGACGGCTTGGATAGTGGTCTCGCTGAGGTCGATCTGGTCGGCACCGGGGGCGCCCGAGACGCCGATCCGGATCTCGCTGAGTTCGCCTGCGGACGCATTACCGACGATACCGACGGAACTCGTCACGTCGATGCGCTCGGAGACGAGGTCCGTACTCTCTTGGCCGGTCGCTTCCGCCTGCGACTGCAGGAAGCCGGCCGTGTTGATCAGCACGCCCGCGGCGATCGCCGCCACCAGCACCATCGCGATGAACACGATGAGGGTCCCGATACCCACCTGACCGCGGTCTTCGTTGTTAGTAATGAACTCGAACATTGTTACAGCCTCACCGAACTCTGATTGTCCGTAAGCGTCGTCGGAACGCGGATCTCCGTCGTCGTCGTCGCGCCGGACGCCGTCGTGAACGTCACCGTGGCGTCTTCACCGGGCTGAAGGACATCGTACTCGACACTCGTTGCGGAGTCCGTACCGAGTTCGATGCTGAGTTCCGCGCGGTCGCTGTTGTCGATCAGCACGACATCACCGGGATCGCCGGTGAACATGTTGATCGAGGCGTTCTCCTCGTCGGAGATCTTGAACGACTCCTGACCGTCGGCGCCGATGATCTCGACGCTCGTCTCGTTCAGGTCGATGTTCCCCGCGCCGGGGGCCTTCGCGACCACGATGTCCAGGCGGTCGACTTCCTGGGCCGTCACGTTCCCGGACTGGCTCACGACCTGCAGCCGGTCGCTCACCTGACTCGTACTCTCTTCGCCCGTTGCTTCCGCCTGCGTCTGGAGGAACCCGGCCGTGTTGATCAGGACGCCGGCGGCGATCGCCGCCACCAGCACCATCGCGATGAACACGATGAGGGTCCCGATCCCCACTTGACCGCGCTCTTCCTCGTCCAGTATTGTTTCGAACATTGTGTGTTGCGTCGGCCCCCGGCCTGCCCGGCGGGCGTTATCGCTACGAAGTGCGATTTCCCTATTAAAGACTCCGTGCCGATTATTTGAACTGATAAGACGCTGCAGTGTTGCGATTATCGCATTATTTTCTACTTTGAAATTTCTGAATGTATCAACGATATCGCGATCGTGTTATCGCGTCTGGATCTGAGAGCACACGGTGTGAGCGGGTCGATCAGCTCCGATCGGAGGAAGGAGAGCCGCACACTCTCGCGTACGATGATCAGAAAGGTCTGAAAATCTATCGAAATTCGGGGGTGTCGTACGTCCCGTTCCTCCCGGTCCCGGCCCGCCTCAGCGGTCCTGGATCCGGGCCAGCTCCGAGTCGGGGATTACGAACTCCTGCGTGCCGGGCTCGTACACCGCGAGGCTCCCGGCGACAAGCGCCATCGACGCCGCTAACAGCCCGGTGTTGACGAGCAGCAGGGCCTGCGGGTTCGCGAACGAGGTCCGGAAGGCGGCGGCGGGCGTCGCCACGGCGGCGAGGACGACGAGTCCGAATCCGACCGCGAGGTACGCCATCGCCGTCCGACCCGACGACCGATACGCCGAGACCGCGAACGCGAGCAGCGTCGCGCTCGCGCCGGCCAGCACGGTGGTCGTCACGAGATACAGACCCTCGATGAGCTCCATACCCACCGTGACCGGAGTCGACTTATAAACCTACGGTGGCGGCTATCACCGTCGATAACACTCGCGAATAGCCGCTGAAACCGAACGCCCGGTACCGGCGGACGGCGGCGCCCCGGGTCGATTTCTTCGGCCGTGTCGATCACCGGTATCCTTTTAAGCCCCAATAATCAACTACGATAACGTGAATGGTGGGGGACGACCTGATCACGGTGCTCGGTAACAAGTACAACACGGACATCCTGACGGCGACCGGCGACGCGATGTCCGCACAGGACCTGAGCGACGAGCTCGACGTACCGATCGCGACGTGTTACCGCCGGATCAACGAGCTGGAGGAGGCCGATCTGCTGGAGCTTCACGACCGTCCGCTGTCGGACGAGCACCGCCGCGTGAAGGTGTACCGCCGGAAAGTGGACGGCGTCGAGGTCGACTTCCGCGACGGGCTCACCGTCGAGGTCGAGGAGCGCTCCGCGGTGAAAAACCGGCTCGACGACGTGTGGCGCGACCTCTCGTCGGGTCAGTAACGCTCTCCGTCCGTCCCCGCGACCCGTATTCGTCCCCGCAATAACGCGTTCGTCCCCGCGTCGCCTTCTCCGTCTCTCGTCCGAACTCAGAACGAGGGCTCGTCGGACCGGCCCATCATCGAGAACCCGCCGGCCCGCTCGTGGACGGTGATCCCGCCCTCGCCGATCTCCATCGGGAAGATGTCGGTGTCGATGTCCTGTTTCCGCATCTTCGCCACCCAGACGTAGCGGTTGACGCCGGAATCGGTCGGCGTCTGGATGAAGTAGATGTTCCCGTCGGTGAGGAAGTTCTCCAGTCCGACCTCGGTGTCGGGAAACACCGCGCCCTGCTCGTTGATGAGCAGGGAGGTGAGCCCGTTCGCCTTGAGGATGTCCGAGAACTTCAGCAGGTACGTCCGCTTCTCCTGTTCGGCGTCGAAGAAGAGCTGGAACATCGAGAGCGAGTCGAGCACCAGCCGGTCGAAGTCCCCGTCCTCGATCGTGTCGAGGAGCTTGTCGACCGCCGTCGAGAAGTCGGTCTCGCGCAGCATCTCGCGTTTGTCGAGGATGACGATGTCGCCGCTGTCGACGTAGTCGCCGAACCCCTCCAGCCCGATCGACTCGGCGGCGCCGCGGATGTCCGCTTCGTCCTCCTCGAAGGAGACGTACACGCCGCGCTCGTCGTGTTCGGCGACGCCGTGGTGGAGATACTGAATTCCGAAGATGCTCTTTCCGGTGCCGGGGTTCCCGGAGACGAGGACCGTCGATCGCTCCGTGATTCCGCCCGTGAGGATGGAGTCGAGCCCCTCGACCCCGGTGGAGACGAGTTCTGACATTCGTCCCTTCCTTGGCGACCGGAGTATATAAAAGACGATCCGACGGACCGACCGCACGGACGCCGACAGGTTTATTCCTCGACACACCGCCCCTTCCTGTATGCCCGGTGAAGCGTCCCCCGTCGTTTCCGGCGGTGATCGGCGGTGAGCGAGCCATCGGTCCTCGTCGTCGAAGACGAGCCCGACATCGCCGCGCTGTACGCCGGCTTCCTCGAAGAGCGATACGACGTCGACCTCGCCGAGACCGCCGCCGAAGCGATCGACCGAGTCGACGGCGCGGTCGACGTGGTGTTGCTCGACCGACGCCTCCCCGACGGGAGCGGCGACGACGTGCTCGATCACATCCGCGAGGCCGGCTACGACTGCCGCGTCGCGATGGTCACCGCCGTCGAGCCCGACTTCGACATCATCGATATGGGGTTCGATCTGTATCTCACGAAGCCCGTCAGCCGGACGAAGCTGCTGGCGGCGATCGACACGCTGTTGACCCGCAGCGAGTACGACGACCTGATTCAGGAGGCCGCGGCGCTGGCAAGCAAGCGCGCGGTGCTCAACGCCCAGAAGCCGGCGGCCCAGCGCGAGGGGAACGAGGCGTACGCCGAGCTCGTCGAACGGCTCGAAACGCTCGACGCCGACATCGACGAGCTCGGCGAGTCGCTGTCGTCCGACGACTACCGCGCGATGTTCCGCGACCTCGGCGAGGCCTGACGCTCTTGGGTCAGGGTGCGAAAAATTCGGGAAATTCGGAAAATTCGGGATTTCGACGCGCGGAGCGCGTCAGGTGTGGAGCGTTACTCGAACAGCTCGACGGCCTGCTCGTAGCGGCTCGACGGTTCGTCCCAGTCGACGACCTCGAAGAAGTTGTCGACGAACTCGCCGCGGGCCGGACCGTAGTCGTGGTAGTAGGAGTGCTCCCACACGTCCAGCGCCAGGATCGGGTGACCGCCCCAGATCGCGCCCTGGTCGTGCTTGTCCACCACGACGTTCCGAAGCTGGTTCGAGAACGTGTCGTACACTAAGAGCGCCCAGCCGCCGGCCGCCGAGGCCGCCGCCTCGAACTCGCCCTTCCACGCCTCGTAGGAACCGAAGTCCTCCTCGATCCGAGCCGCGAGGTCGCCCTCAGGCTCGTCGCCGCCCTCGGCCGACATGTTCTGCCAGAACAAATCGTGGAGGATGTGCCCCGACGAGTTGTGCGTCACGTTGCGGATGGCCCCGCCCGACGACGAGAAGTCGCCCGCTTCGCGGTTCTCCTCGAGCGTCTCCTCGGCCGCGTTCCACCCGTTCACGTACCCCTGATGATGGGTGTCGTGGTGCCATTCGAGCACCTGCTCGGAAATGTGCGGCTCTAACGCGTCGTACTCGTACGGCAGCGGATCTAATTCGTAGCTCATGTCTACATTCCATCCCATGCGTGCCACGGGTAAGAACGTTCTCTGTAACGCATTTCAGTAACTAATCTGTCTGATCTGTTTATCCCTAAATTAGCCTTCAAACGCCTACTTAGAGATTTTTGATTTATAAATGATTGAAATCTGACTGTTTTTGTCTTCCGGCGGCGCGGAGCTTATGCGTGCCAAACTCGTCAGATCGTGTATGACACCAGACGAGACGACCGCGGGCGGCGTCGAGCCGCTCTCGGGCGAGACGGTCCGACACGGGACGGGCGTGAACTCCGACCGCGCGTTCCCGACGAACGCCCACCCCGACAACCTCGACCCGTTCGTGCTGTTCGAGCGGTTCTACATCGACCCGGACAAGGGATTCCCGATGCACCCGCACAAGGGGTTCGAGATCGTCTCGTACATGATCGAGGGGGGGATGGACCACGCCGACTCGCTCGGCGTCGAGCACACCGCCCGCGAGGACGAGGCGATGCGGATCACGACCGGGAGCGGCATCCGCCACTCCGAGTTCCCCGCCGACGGCGAGGCCTGCAACGGGCTCCAGCTGTGGGTGAACCTCCCGCGGGAGGAGAAGGAGGCGGACCCGGACTACGTCGACGCGGGCACCGAGGAGCTCCCCACGACCGAGCGCGACGGCGCGACCGTCACCACCGTCGTGGGCGAGGGGTCGCCGATCGAGCTGTACACCCCGATGGAGTACCTCGACGTCCGCGTCACCGACGCGTGGACGTGGGAAGTCCCCGACGAGTGGTCCGGGTTCCTCTACGGCGTCGAGGGGAGCGGAACGGTCAGAGACGCCGACGCGGGCGCCGACGTCGATTCCGAGGCAGAGGCCGGCGCCACCCGCGAGTTCGCCGCGGGCGACGTGCTCCCGAACGCGGACGCGCGGGACGTGACGGTCGAGAGCGACGGGGAACCGGGGCTCCGCTTCGTCGCCGTCTCCGGTCGACCGCACGGGGAGCCGATCCGCCAGCAGGGGCCGTTCGTCCTGTAGCCCGCCCGTCGGGAGAGGGAAGATGCTCCGGACGAACGAACCGCGGGGTATGATAACGCGGGCCGCCGAAGGGGCGACCGAATGCCACTCGACCCGGACCGCGTTCGGACCGTCACCTTCGACTCGTACAGCACCCTCGTCGACGTGGAGGCGGCCGAGGCGGCGCTCGCCGACCGCGTCCCCGACCCGGAGCCGGTGTCGCGGCTCTGGCGGTCGCGGTCGCTGGCGTACACGTTCGTCGCGAACGCGATCGACGCCTACCAGCCCTTCTACGAGATGAACCGCGACGCGCTGACGTACGCGCTGGCGGCCCACAACGTCGACCTGTCGACCGAAGAGCGCGACGAGATCCTCGCGGTGTACCACGAGCTCGAGGTGTTCGACGACGTGCGGTCGGGGATCGAGCGCCTGCGCGAGGGCGGGTACGAGCCGTACGTGCTCTCGAACGGGAACCCGGAGATGCTCGACTCGATGGTCGAACACGCCGGGATCGAGAATCTCGTCGCGGACACGATAAGCGCCGACGAGGTGGAGACGTTCAAGCCGGCGGCCGAGCTGTACCGCCACGGCGCCGCCCGGACGGGGACGCCGATCGACCGGATCGTCCACGTCACCGCGGGCTGGTTCGACGTGCTGGGCGCGTCGCACGCGGGGATGCAGGCGGTCCGCCTCGACAGGAAGGGGACGCCGTGGGAGCCGTTCGCTGGCGACCCGGACCGCACGGTCGAGTCGATCCACGAGCTGGCCGAGGCGCTGGGGGTCTGAGGCGGCCGATCGAAGACCGAGAAGAGCCGGCTCCGCGAGTTCAGTCGCGTTTGGCGACGAAGTTCAGTCGCGCTCCGCGACGATCGTCTCGCCGGCACGCACCGCGTCGCCCTCGCTCACGAGGAGGTCGCCCTCGTCGATGTCGGCGGGCAGGATGACGTCCGCCCGCGAGCCGAACGAGACGTGGCCGACGCGCTCGCCGCGGTCGACGGCGTCGCCGGGCTCGACCGAGGGGTGGATCCGGCGGGCGAACCAGCCGGCGATGACCAGCAGCTCGTACTCGCCGAAGTCGATCGCGACCTGCTCGTTGCGGTCGGACTCCTTGTCGAACGCGGGCCGGTTCGCGCCGGGACGGTGGCGCACCTCGCGGACCTCGCCCGCGAGCGGCGCGCGGTTCACATGCACGTCGGTGACGTTCATGAACACGCCGACGCGGAGGCGCTCGCCCTCCTCGCGCACGACGCTCACGGTGCCGTCCGCGGGGGCGACGACGACGCCCTCCGCGTCGGGCGTCGAGCGGTCGGGGTCGCGGTGGAACCAGAGGACGCCGAGCGCGAGCGCGAGCAGGCCGACGCCGACCGGCGGCAGGAGCGGGAGCGTCGCGGCCCCGAGGAGCGCGGGCGCGAGCGCCAGCCGCCACGCCTCGTCGACGACGTCGAACGGGAGCACCGCCGAGAGCGGGGGGTTCCGTCCCATCGTCAGGCCTCCGCGGGCTCCCGGAGGTCGGGGCGGAGCTCGGTTCGCCCCGCCGCCCACGCCGCGAGCAGGTGGACGAGGTGGGTCCGGTCGTCGAGCCCGTCGACCAGGTCGAGGTCGGCCTCGCCGGCGAGGACGTGGAGCCGCGCGAGCTCGTCGCCGCCGTACTCGGAGCCGGCGCGGGCGACCCGCAGGGTCTCCCGGAGCAGTTCCCCGCCGTCGTACCCGCCCTCGTCGAGCAGGTCGTCGAGGGTCGAGCGCGCGTCCTTCAGGTCGCCAGCGCGGGCGTCGGCGAGCGCCTCCCGGATCGCGTCGTCGTCGCCGACCTCGCCGAGCGTCTCGTAGGCGGTCGACATGGTGATCTCGCCGCCCTCGACCGCGGTGGCCTGCGCCGAGAGGATCGCCTCCCTGAGGTCGCCGCCGGCCGCGCTGGCGACGAACTCCAGCCCGTCGCCGTCGTAGTCGACGCCCTCGCGCTCGCAGATCGTTTCGAGCACGTCGATCGCCTCGTCGGTCGTCGGCGCGCGCACGCGGACCGGGAAACACCGCGAGCGGATCGGCGCGATGAGCTTCGACGGCTGGCGGGTGGCGATCACGAACTGCGTGGTGCGGTGGTGCTGTTCCATCACCCGCCGGAGCGCCTGCTGGAAGTCCTCGCGGATCGCCTCGGCGTTGTCTAGGAGGACCGTCTTGTACTCGCCGGACATCGGCGCGTACGACGCCGACTCCTTCAGCACCCGGTTTATCATGTCGCGTTTCGCCATCCGGCTGCGTCCCTGCAGGAACCCCTCGAAGCGGGGGTCGGTCCGGATCTCCTTTTTCGTCCGGCCGAAGAAGTCGGCGACGTTGATCTCGATCAGATCGGCGTCGGGGTTCTCGTGGGCGGCCCGGGTCAGCGCCCGCGTGGCCGCCGTCTTCCCGACGCCGGGCGGTCCCTGAACGACGAGGTTCATCGGCTCGTCGACCGCGCGCTCCAGCCGCTCGCGCGCCTCGTCCTGACGGATCTCGTCGAGCGCCGGAGCGTGCGCGTCGATCCACAGCGGTCCCTCCATACCGCGTCTTCCGGGCCACGCGCTCAAGAATCGGTCGGTCCGCCCGCCGAGTCGAACACCGGTTCGGTACACCGATAACAGCGGCCGCGCATATCGATGTGGAGACATTATTAACAATCGGAGTAAACGAACATCAATCGTTAAGTACCGGGAGTAACCATAAGCATTGTACATGTCACAAGACAGTCGATCCGACGCTGACCGTCTCACGCGCCGCCACTACGTGGCCGGCGCCGGTACCCTCGCAACCGTGGGAATCGCCGGCTGTGCCGGCGGCGACGGCGGCGACGGAAGCGACGGCAGCGACGGTTCGGACGGCAGTGACGGCTCCGACGGCAGTGACGGCTCCGACGGAAGCGACGGCGGGGCGGCCGGCCCCGTCGAGGTGCTGCACGGCTGGACCGGCGGCGACGGCGCCACGGCGGCCGAGGCGCTGGAGGAGGCGTTCAACGAGGCGCATCCCGACACCGACCTCGACATGAACCCCATCGGCGGCGGCGGCAACGAGAACCTCGACGCCGTCGTGGCAAACCGGCTCCAGAGCAACGACCCGCCGGGCGCGTTCGCCGGCTGGCCGGGCCCGAACCTCCAGCGCTACGAGGGCGCCCTCGGCAGCGTCGACGACGTCTGGGAGGAGAACGGGTTCGAAGACGCGATGGTCGAGGAGGCCATCGACCTCCACCAGCAGGGCGGGAGCTACCGCGCCGTTCCGCTCGGATCGCACCGACTGAACTGCCTGTTCTACAACGTCTCCGTCGTCGAGGACGCCGGAATCGACGTCGAGTCGCTGGACAGCCCCGCGGCGCTCATCGACGCCTTCGAGACGGTCTCGAACGAGACCGACGCGGTCCCGATGACCCACGCGATGTCGGGGACGTGGACGACGACGCAGCTGTGGGCCGCCGTGATGCTCGGCGAGAACGGCTATCAGCCGTACATGGACTTCCTCGAAGGCGACGGCGACGAGGAGGCCGTCCGCGCGGCGTTCGATCGGACCGCCGAGATGCTGGAGAACCACATCAGCGACGACGCCGCCTCGCTCAACCTGACGCAGTCGAACCAGAAGATCATCAACGGCGAGGCCGCCTTCATCCACCAGGGTAACTGGGCGGCGGGCGCCTTCCGGAACGCGGAGGACTTCGACTACGAGGACGACTGGGGCTTCAAGACGTTCCCCGGGACGGAGGGGATGTACACCCTGCACTTCGACTCGTTCCTCTACCCGGCGGACAACCCGACGCCCGAGGCCTCGAAGACCTGGTCGGCGTTCGCCGGCAGCGAGGAGGCCCAGATCGCGTTCAACCAGTACAAGGGGTCGATCCCGACGCGGACGGACGTGAGCATGGACGAGTTCGGTCCGTACCTCCAGGAGACGGCCGAGGACTTCGCGAACGCGGAGTACCGCCCGCCGAACCTCCAGCACGGACTCGGCGTCACCTCGCAGACGATGACGGCGCTCAACGAGGTCATCTCCTCGGAGTTCACCGGGCCGTACAACGTCGACGCGGCGACGTCCGGGTTCCTGGACGCGGTGTCGAACTAAGTCCACCAGATGCTCGATTTTTACCGACGATTGCACCGCGCGATCAGCCCGACCTCGGGCGACGGAGACGAGCCTCGCACCGACGGCGGCGTCGTGAGCGACGGCGCTGCGGCGAACGCCGGCTCGGGTGACGATCCGGGACCGATAGCGCGGCTCAGCGCCGCGGTCGACGACCGCTTCGGGAGCGACTTCGCCGAGTCGTCGATATTCTGGCTCCCGCCGTTCCTGCTGATGGGGCTGTTCGTCTACGGCGCGGTCATCTGGAACCTCCTCATCTCGCTGACCGACTACCAGGGGTTCGCGAACGCACCGGACTACTCGGACCTCGACTTCGAGATGTACACGCGTGCGCTCGCGGACTCCGGCTTCATCGACGCCGCAGTCAACACGCTCATCCTGTTGATCGCGTTCACGGCGGGGACGCTCGCGGTCGGCCTCGTGCTCGCGATCCTCATCGACAGGGGGATCCGGTTCGAGAACACGTTCCGGACGATCTACCTCCTGCCGATGAGCCTCTCGTTCGTCGTGACCGCGCAGTTCTGGCTGTGGATCTACAACTACAACAACGGGATCGCCAACAGCGTCATCGGCGTGTTCGGCCTCGGACCGGTGAGCTGGCTCGGTAACCAGGCCGTCGTCCTCTACGCCGTCATCTTCGCACTGATGTGGCAGTTCTCGGGGTACGCGATGGTCGTGTACCTCGCCGGGCTCCGCGCGATTCCGGACGAGCACTACGAGGCGGCCAAGGTCGACGGCGCGTCGACACTGAAGATGTACTGGCGCGTGATCATTCCGCAGCTGAAGGGCGCGACGATCAGCGCCGCCGTGGTGCTGATGGTGTTCGGCATGAAGGCCTTCGACTTCCTCTACTCGCTCGTGGGGGGGTACCGGCCGCCGAACGGCGCCGACATCCTCGCGACGAAGATGGTCCGCGAGGCGTACTCCAACTCGCAGTGGGCGTACGGCGCGGCCATCGCGATCGTCCTCTTCGGGATGGCGCTCGCGGTCATCGGCCCCTACCTCGTCTACGAATACCGGAGGAACAACCTATGACCGACGACGAACTCCGAACCGACGGAAGCGGCGCGACGGCGAGAGCGACGGGAATCCGTCGGACTCTCGATCGGCTGACTGTCGAAGACCTCGCGCTGTACGTCGTGTTGGTCTTGGCCGCGGGGTTTTACCTCGTCCCCATCGAGTCGGGACTGGTCACCTCGTTCAAGACCGGCACCGCCATCATCGAGACGGCCCCGTTCGCTCCGCCGGGAGCGTCCGGGTTCACGTTCGAGAAGTGGCGGACGGCGATCGACGCCCTGCTGCGCGGCATGGGGAACAGCCTCCTGTACGCCGTGCCGGCGACGATCATCTCGGCGCTCATCGGGAGCGTCACGGCGTACGGACTGACGATTCCGAACTGGAAGGCGTCGTACAAGGCGCTGGTGCTCGCGCTCATCATCGCGGGGATCTTCATCCCGTACCAGGCGGTGCTGGTTCCGCTGACCCAGTTCTGGTCGCAGTGGGTCCAGCTCGGCGACGCGCTCTCGTTCGTCTGGGCGCTCGGGATCGACGACGACTACGTCGGGATCGTGGAGCTCGTGATCACCCACGTCGCCTACGGGATCCCGATCTGTACGCTCCTGTTCCGGACGTACTACAAGACGATGAGCGACGAGATGATGGAGTCGGCCCGCCTCGACGGCGCGTCGCTGCGCCGCGTCTACCGGCGGATCGTCCTGCCGCTTTCCGGGCCGATGTTCGCCGTGGTGCTCATCTACCAGTTCACGCAGATCTGGAACGACCTGCTGTTCACGCTGGTGATCGTCTCGACGGAGTCGAGCCCCGCGGCCCCGGTCGTGCTGATCCTCGCCGGGCTCGGGACCTCGATGGAGGGGCAAGACTTCGCGCTCCGGATGGCCGGGGCGTTCTTCGCGGCGCTCCCGACGCTCGCGGTGTACATCCTCTTCGGCGACGAATTCGCCGAGGGGGTGGCGGCGTGACCCGTACGCGCATGCGGATGGCGTGCGACGACACCGCGGTCCGCACGCGGACGGTGTGCGACGACACCGTGGTCCGCACGCGGATCCCGGGCGGGGCCGCCGACGCCCCGAGACGGGAGTCGGCGCGACGCGCAAACGACTACTCGACAGCGACCACAACTCAAAGACATGGCAACGCTTGAACTCGATTCGGTAACGAAGACGTTTCAGGACGGCGACGAGGAGGTCGTCGCCGTCGACGACATCTCGATGTCGATCGACGACGGGGAGTTCCTCGTCGTCGTCGGTCCGTCGGGCTGTGGAAAGTCCACGACGCTGCGGATGATCGCCGGCTTGGAGACGATCACCGATGGCACGCTCAGCATCGACGACCGGGTCGTCAACGACGTGAAGTCCCAGGACCGGGACATCGCAATGGTGTTCCAGTCGTACGCGCTCTACCCGCACATGAGCGTTCGGGAGAACATGTCGTTCGGACTCGAGGAGTCGACCGACCTCCCGGACGACGAGATCGCCCGGATGGTCACGGAGACGGGAGAGCTGCTCGACATCGGTGAGCTCCTGAACCGGAAGCCGAAGGACCTCTCCGGGGGCCAACAGCAGCGCGTCGCGCTCGGCCGCGCGATCGTCCGCGACCCCGAGGTGTTCCTGATGGACGAGCCGCTCAGCAACCTCGACGCGAAGCTCCGCGCAGAGATGCGCACGGAGCTCCAGCGGCTTCAGGACGACCTCGGCGTCACGACGGTGTACGTCACCCACGACCAGACCGAGGCGATGACGATGGGCGACCGGATCGCCATCCTCGACGGGGGCGAGCTACAGCAGATCGCCGAGCCGCTGAAGTGTTACCATGAGCCGGCCAACCAGTTCGTCGCGAGCTTCCTCGGCGAGCCCTCGATGAACTTCTTCGACGTGAGGCTCGACGGCGACCGGCTGGTCGGCGACGTCTTCGAGTACCCCGTCGGCGACGACGTGCGGTCGGACCTCGGGGAGACGACCGACCTCGTCTTCGGGATCCGGCCCGAGGCGGTCGAGCTCGTCGAGGGGAAGAGCGACGCGCACGAGTTCGAGATGACCGTCGACGTCGTCGAGCCGATGGGCGACGAGAACACGGTGTACCTCCACTTCGACCCCGACGCAGACCCCGAGTCCGCGGAGACGCTCGTCGCGACGATCGACGGGTTCACGCGCGTCAGCGAGGGTGACTCGGTGGTCGCGCGGATTCCGGAAGACGCGATCCACCTCTTCGACCGGGCCACGGGCGAGGCGCTCCACAACCGGTCGATGGAGGACGCCGCCGACCAGGTCGACCTCGCCTGACCGGACGCGGACCCGAGTTCGTCGCTTTTTCCGAGCCGCCTCACCAGTAGGCGGTCCGATCGACCCCCTCGGCGAGGAGCGCCGCGGCGGCGACGTGGGCGTAGGCGCACCAGCCGAGCGCGAGGAGCGCGGCGACGCTCCGCGCGGCCGTCGCCGCGAGCGCGCTCCACGCGACGACGACGAGCACGGTCGCGCCGACCCACGCGAGGAAGTACGTGCTCGACGCCGTGCCGCGGAGGGCGTCCCGCCGGAGGCCGGCGCGGAGCCCCTCCCGAACGCTCACGACGGCCGCCGCCGGGAAGAGGTAGCCGCAGGCGACCGTGACGAGCAGCGCGGCGGTCGCGAGGGTCGCGAGGGTCACGCCGCCGAGCGCGTCCGGGACCGTCCCGCTCGCGACGACGTAGCCGGCGGCGACCACGGTGACGCCCGCGGGGAGGAGGTAGACGGCGGCGACGCCGAACAGCCGGCCGGCGATCCGGGCCGTGGAACCCGTCGCCAGCGGCGGGAACCCGTCGCCCGCGAGGACGCCCCCGAGGAGGCCGAGCCACGCGAGGAGGGGGACGACGGCGAGCGCGAGCGGCGCGGCCAGCGACCAGTCGGGCCAGAGGCGCGCCGCGAACCGGACCAGCGCCCCGCACAGCAGGAGGGTGGCGAGGCACTTCGCGGTGCCGTCGAGCCGCGTTCGGTCCGCGAGCGGGTACCGGAGCGCGTCGAGGAACACGTCAGATCCTCTCGCCGGCGCCGCGCAAAACGATGACGGTCGCGGGTCGGATCGCCCGCAGTCGGAGCGCTCGCAGAGGGTCCACGCCCGGGCACGTCGCGCTCACTCGCGGACCCGCTCGACTTCGCGTCGGAGCCCGTCGCGGACGCGCTCGGCGATGTCGTCGGCGTCGCCGCGGTCGGCGGTCTCGGCGTCTTCCGTCTCCAGCAGGCGGTCGAGCTTGCGCTCGAACTCGCGCTCGTCGATCTCGCCGCGGGCGTAGCGCTCGCGGAGCGCGCGGAGGGCGGGGTCGTCGGGGGCGTCCGCGTCGCCGCCCTCGTCGCCATCGTCCGGCAGCGGCTTCGTCAGCGTGTGGAGAACGGGCAGCGCCACGAACAGCCCGAAGAACCAGACGAGCGGCAGCGACCACCAGAGCCCGGTGACGAGCGGGGCCGCGACGCCGGCGCCGACGACGAGGAGCGCGAACATCCGCCGCCAGCGGTGGCGGACGTTCCACGCGATCCGGCGGGGGAGACCGGTCATACGTCGGTCGACGCCCGCGAGTGGCAAATCGGTTTCGTCGCGAAGCGGCGGGCGCGATCTCAGTCGAGTTCGAAGCGGAGCCGGTCGCCCGGGCCGACGCCGTTGCGCTCGCTCCACCCCCGCGGCACTTCGAGGACGTATCGGCCGGTTCCCGAATAGCGGGTGTACGGGCGCGACTCGGGCGCCGCCTCGTGGACCTCGGTGACGGTGCCGTTCGGCGCGACGAAGACGATGTCGAGTCCGAACGACATTCCCCGCATCACGTACCCGCGCTCGGCCGTCTCGTCGTGGACGAACAGCATCCCCTCGTCGGCCGCGAGCTCGTCGGTCTCGGAGAGGCCGACGTACTGCTTCGCGAGGCCGTCGGCGACGCGCGCCTCCACGACCGCGAGCGACTCGCCCGTCTCGCCGTCGACCGCCTCGACGGTCACGGTGTCGTAGCCCGCGATTAGGAGAGTCGGGTTCGCCGCGATCGCGGCGACGAGGAGGAGGGCGATGGCGGCGGAGGCGCCGGCGATCGCGAGGAGACGGCGGTTCACGGTCGATCCTCGGACCGCAGAAAGAAACCGTTTTCCGCTCCGAGCGGGTTTGAACCGGTGAGGGCTCGTGGTCTAGCTGGTTATGACGCGGCCTTTACAAGGCTGAGATCGGCGGTTCGAACCCGCCCGAGCCCACTTCCTGCGGCGAGCAATCCGCGAGCCGCAGGTGTGGCGGGCGCGGTTCGAACTACGCGAGACGAGCGAAGCGAGTCTCGCCATCGAGTTCGAACCCGCCCGAGCCCACTGTCGCTGTCGCGAGCAACCCGCGAGCGGCAGCGACATACCTGTTTGAGGGCGGATTCGAACCAGGGAACGGAGCGAGCGAAGTGAATGAGTTCGAACTCTCCGTGATCTCAGTCATACTCCACCCGGGGTTGAGCCACAGAGTGATTGAATATATACTACTCGAATACCAGCTCAGCGTTCTCTGATACGCGTTGATTGCATATGAGAGCGATAGATTCATCCATAATCCGACCGATGTGCGCTCGGATGCATGAGGGAGCGTGATTTAGGAGATACGGCCCCCGGAACGCTCGTCTCGTACGGGCGTGACTCCTACTACAAGCCCGAGCCGCTTCCGCCGTCACGGGAGCTGGATCTCACCGATCGGTTCTACGAGACGCTCGCGGACGCCACGTTCTGGCTGGGCCAGCTCAGCGGGATCAGTCGCGAACTCGACTTCCCGCCCCTCCTCTACACGTCTCTCTTGCGGAAGGAAGCGATGGAATCCGCCGAGATCGAGGGGGCAGATATCGACTACAACGCCCTCTACAGTCTCGAAACACGCGCTCTCGACGATTCGGTAGACGCCAACGCGCTCGCGTCCCGCTCGTCGTCGAAGACCACGAAGGACACGCGTGAGGTGCTGAACTACGAGCGAGCCGTCGAGGACGGTATTCGAGCGATAGACGACGGCGAATCGCTCAGCGTCGACCTGCTACACGCGCTCCACGAGACGCTTCTCAGTGGGGTCCCCGACGACCGCGTCGACACCGAGACCGTCGGAGAGTACAAGACGCGCCCGAACCACCTCGGGGACTTCCTTCCCCCAGTACCGGGCGTCGTCGATGGACTCATGGACGCGCTGATGACGTACTACCGGACGGGGGGGCGGTATCATCCCCTCATCGATATCGCGCTCTTTCACTACCAGTTCGAGACGATCCACCCCTACGGCGACGGAAACGGTCGGCTCGGACGCCTCCTGATCACGCTGCACCTGTACGATCACGGCTACCTGCAACGCCCGAACCTCTACCTGAGCGAGTACTTCAACCGGAACAAGCCGACCTACGTCGACCGGATGACGGCGGTACGGACGGACGGCGAGTGGGAGGCGTGGCTCGCGTTTTTCGTCGAGGGGATCGCCAAACAGGCCGAGGAATCCGTCACGCGCACGCTCGCGCTCGACGAGCTTCGACGGCGGTACGAGAACGAGTACGGTGGTGTCGCCTACACGAAAAATCGGCTCGCCTGCAAGCTCTTCGAACGGCCCTACCTGACGACCAAGACCGTCGCAAAATCGTTCGACGTCGACCACTCGACGGCGTCTCGCGCAATTGCCGCCCTAGAGGAAGACGGCGTTCTCGAAGAAGTTACCGGGAAAGCACGGAACAAGGAGTATCGGGCGAGAGAGATTTTCGAGATCCTCGAACGACCACCGCAGACCTACTAGTACAGATCCGCTCAGCCGTTCACCGATCAGTTGCAAACCGGCCATAGCGTTTTGTGCGCTCGCCGTGACGTAGGTCCCGCATGCCCGAAGAAACCGTTCACGAGTCGCGGAAATCTCGGAGCCGACAGGCGCTCGCAACCTACTTCCGGCGCATCGCGCGGGCACTCGGGCGCGGGGAACCGGTCCCGGTCGACGACGCCGGCACCGTGACCGTCGACCCCGCGGCGGAACAGGAGGTCGAGATCGAGCTCGAACGCGAGGACGGGACGGTCCACTTCGAGGTCGAGATGGAATGGCCGGAGGCGGAGGGCGAGATCGACGACGAGGCCGCCGCGAGCAAGGCGACCTTCGAACTGTACGCGGACAGCGCCGGCGACTGGCGCTGGCGGCTCGTCCACGACAACGGGAACATCATCGCCGACGGCGGCGAGGGGTACTCGGACAAGCGCGACGCCGAGTCCGGCATCGAGAGCGTCCAGCGGAACGCCCCCGGCGCCCACGTCGTCGACGTCTCCCGCGACGAGGAGGCGCCGGAGGAGGGGGGCAGCGACGCGACCTTCGAGCTGTTCCGCGACAAGGCGGACGAGTACCGCTGGCGGCTCCGCCACGCCAACGGGAACGTCATCGCCGACGGCGGACAGGGGTACGCCTCCAAACAGAAGGCGAAACAGGGCCTCAACAGCGTGAAGTCGAACGCGCCCGGCGCCGCCGTCGAGGAGCCGGACGACGAATCGGGCGACGAAACGGAAGAAGAGGAGTAATCGGCCGATGGTCCCCGACGACACGCCCTCCACCGACGACACCCCCTCGGACGACGGGATCGCCTCCGTCGACGCGCCCGCGACGGACACGAGTGAACCCGCCTCGAACGACTTCCTCGCGCCCGGCGACGACGCGCCCGCGGAGCTGGTCGACGTGCTCGTGTACGGGCTCGTCGGCGGGATCGCCGGCTCGGTCCTGTCGTTCGTTCCCTTCGCCACCGTGCTCGGCGGCGCGGTCGCCGGCTACCTCTGCGGCGGCCGGCCGGCGGACGCGCTCAAGACAGGCACGGTCGCCGGCGTCGTGATGACGCTGCCGTTCGCGGCCGTGGTGGCCTTCCTGCTGTTCTTCCTCGGGATCGCCGGGGCGCCCGCGGAGTTCGGGATCGTCGCGCTGTTGGTGGTCGGTCTCGCGGCCACCTACACCCTCGGGTCCGGGATCGTCGGCGGCTATCTCGGTCACTACCTCCGGGGGAGACTGTAGCCGCGGACCGCACCGCTTATTCGCCGCCCGTTGCTACCTCGGCCCGGACATGGACGCGCTCGACGCCAAGTACCCGTTCTTCGCGGCCGCCCGCGAGGCGGTCGCCGACGCCGCGGTGTCGCTACCGGAGCTCGTCGCGGCCGACGCGCCGGCGGTCGAGCGCGCCCGCGAGCGCGTGGAGCGCGCCCTGATGGACGGAACCGTCGCCTCCGAGAGCGGCGAGTTCCCCGCCGAGTCGGCCTACGACGCGCAGGCCGAACTGCTCTCGTACCCGATCGCGCGGATCCTCGTCTCGCTTTTAGACTCCGAGCCCGCCATCGAGAAGTACGCCGCCGCCGAGGCCGCGACCGCGATCGACCGGATCCGCGGGGACCTCGCGACCGACGACGAGCTGCGGTCGGTGTCGACCCCGACCGTCGCCCTCGACGACGTGCTCGCGGAGTTCGACCTCGCGGACGCGGTGCGAGCGGAGCCACCCCGACCGGCTGCGGGAGCCGGCGGGAGCGGAGGAACCGGCGGTGCGGCCGCGGCCGGCGCCGCCTCCGGGACCGGCCGCGACCCCGAGCACTACTGGATCGCCGTGGGGCCGTACCTCCGGCTCACGTCGCCCTCGTGGGGCGAGTCGTGGCGGCTCGTCAACCGCGCGCTCGCCGACGGCGAGGTGCGCGTCTCCCGCGAGGAGCTGTTGGACGCGCTCGAGGCCGCCGTCGAGGACCGGGTCCGGGAGGGGCTCCCGTTCGAGCTCGCCGCCGGCGAGGGGATCGCCGCGGAGCTCGAGTCGGGCGTCGCGGACCTCAAGCGGCTGCTCTCGGAGCGCACCTACGCCGGCCCCGTCGACGTGGTCGCGCCCGACCTGTTCCCGCCCTGCATGCGGAACCTGATCGAGAAGGCCGAGCGCGGCACCGAGCTCTCCCCGCCGGAGGCGTTCGCGCTGATGGCGTTCCTCGTCGGGATCGGCATGAGCCCCGACGAGGTGGTCGCGTTCTGCGCCGACACGAGCCTCGACGCCGAGGGGATCCGGTACCAGACCGAGTACCTCAGCGACGACCGAGGGAGCCAGTACCCGCCGCCGACGTGCGAGACGCTGGCGAACTACGGGATCTGTCACAACGAGGAGGACCACATGCAGGTCGCCGCCGACCCGCTCGCGTACTACGAGCGGCGCGTGACCGAGGCCGACGAGATCGCCGACTGGCGGGAGGAGAACGCGGACGCGACGGAAGCCGAAAGCCAATAGTCGTCGCCGGAGGCGAGTAGCCGTCTACTCGTCGTCGTCGTTCGCCCGGATGAGGTACGCGCCGACGAGCGCCATCAACAGGACGAACCCGGCGAGCAGCGCGACGAGGGCGATCGCACCGGTCTCCGGGAGCCCCTCGGAACCGCCGAACGCAACCCCGATCCCGACCAGTCCGGCGACGAAGACCGCCGCCGCCGACAGCGAGACCGCGATCTGCCGACGGAGCTCCGCGTCGATTTCCATGTCCGCGAGTTTCCGTCGCCGCTAAAAAAGGACTTCGATGAGGGCGCCGCGGTCGGCGGAACAGAGTCGGTGTGGCGGGTTCAACCGCGAAATCCCGGTTCTGAGTCCGTTTTGGCGCCGATCTTATCCGTTTTCGGCACCTATCTCGACGCGAAGCGAGGGACCCCCTCGCCGCCAACTATGACGCACACCCGAAACACACCCGCGTCAGCAGCCCCCGAACCGACTCCGTCGCGATCGCCGTCCTCGGCGTCGTCGCCGCCGTCGCCGCCGGGCAGCGAGGACGGGAACGATGACCGATCCGCCCGTGCCGCCGTAGAGGAGATGACGGTCCGCGCGCTCCGCGACCGGCGCTACGTCGTCGAGACCGACGGCGGGACCTACGTGGTCGCGCTCGACGCCGGCACATGCACCTGCCCGGACCACGCGATCCGCGGCTCGCGCTGTAAGCACCTCCGCCGCGTCGCGATGGAGGTGACCTCGGGGGTCGTCCCCGCGCCGGACGAGCGCGTCGGCGCCTGCGCGGTCTGCGGCGCGGAGACGTTCGTCCCGTTCGACGCCGGCGGCGCGCACCTCTGTGAGCGACACGCGTTCGACCCGGGCGCGGTCGTCCGCGACCGCGAGACGGGGAAGCGGCTCGTCGTCGTGGAGGTCACGACAGAACGGGCCGACGCCTACCGGACCGACGAGGGGCGAGTCATCGCCGAGTACCCCACGAACGCCGACTACGGGGCCCACGAGCCCGTCGTCGAGGCGGTGTACGCGGCGTCGATCCGCCCGGGGCGGAGCGTCGGCGACTGCGACAGGTACGGGTTCCCCGCGTCGCGGCTCACCCGGCCAAGTGACTGATGTCGCGGCGGAGCGTGTACCCCTTCGGGACGCCGACGGCGCCCAGGCAGTCCTCGCACAGGACCCGCTCGTAGTCGCGGTTCGTCTCCTTCTCGAGCAGCGAGACGTCTCCGATCGGGAACACCGACTCGCACCGATCGCACTCGACCTTGTCGCCGTCGACGATCTTCATCACGTCTCCGTATCCGAGATCGATATATAAACTCGCGGACGGCGTTATCACTCCGGATAGCGGGTCTCGATAAAAATCGGCGTTGAAGAGTCGGTCGACGCGGTCGGAGTCTCGCTCGTCCGGCGTTAGCCGAAGAGCTCGCCGAGACCTTCGCCGCCGTCGCCGTCTTCCTCGTCGTCGTCCGCCGCTTCCTCGGCGGCCTCCTCTTCGTCCTCGTCGTCGCCCTCGTCGGCCTCGTCGGCGTCCGCGGCGTCCGGGGAGCCGCCCGAGGCGGCGCCGGCGGCCGGGGCCGCGGCGGCCGTCTCGATGGCCTCCTCGATGTCGACGTCCTCCAGCGCGGCGACGAGCGCCTTGACGCGGGATTCCTCGACGTCGACGCCGGCGGCTTCGAGCACGCCGGTGACGTTTTCTTCGTTGATCTCTTCGCCAGTCTCGTTCAGGATGAGCGCAGCGTAAACGTATTCCATTGGTGTGTCCTCGTGGTGTTATCCGAACATCGCGCCGAGACCCTCGCCGCCGTCGTCGCCGTCGTCGTCGTCGGCGTCGTCGTCGGCCGCCTCAGCGTCGTCCGAGTCGTCTTCTTCCTCCGCCTGTTCCTCCTCGTCGGCGTCGTCCGTCTCCGGAGCCGGGGCGGCTTCGACGCCCTGCAGCTCCTCGGGGAGCGCCTCCTCGTCGTCGATCTGAGCCGCGAGCGCGCGGAGCTGGGCGTCGGCCTTCCCGATGAGGTCGGGCACGACGTCCGGGCTCTCGATCTCCGCGAACAGCCCGACGGACTTCGCCTCGCCGGACGCCTTCGCGAGAAGGGTGCCGGCGGTGGCGGCCGTCGGGTACGCGGCGTTGACGGAGAGGTTCCGCGCGGCGGCGGCCGCCGAGCGGATGTCCGCCTCGTACTCGTCGACGTCGATCTCGAGCTCGTCCGGCTCGAACAGGACGCCGTCGGAGTAGACGCCCTTGAGGTCGAGCCCGACTTCCTTCGGCTCGATGCCGAGCTCGGTCAGGACGTTCGCGAGGTCGTCGTCGACGACCTCGCCCTCGGAGAGGACCTTCGAGTCCTCGGTGACCATGATCGAGCCGTCCTGGATGCGCGCGGCCGCGCCGACGGTCTGGAGCTCGCCGACGAACGGCCCCGGGTCGACGCCCGTGTCACCCTCGGGGATGACGACGTCGTTGGGGGCCACCTCGCCCGCGTTGATCGGGGCGGGGGTCTTCGAGGCTTCCAGCTGCTTGAAGAGGCCGAACGGGTTGTCGTTCGTGCCGATGAGCGCGACCTGACCCGAGACGTACTGGGTCAGCTCTTCGACGCCGTCGTTCACCTCTTCGAGCGCGCGGACGGTGAGCGTGTTGCGGCTCATCCGGACGTCCGCGGAGCCGTGGAGCTCGCGGCGCATGGCCTGGAGCTGGCGGCTCGGGATGCCGGCGACGCCGACGATCCCGACGGAGTTGAACGACTCGATGAAGTCGACGAGCTCGTCGACCTCCTCCTGTTTCCACTGCGGGATCGTCTCGGTCTTGCGGACCGAGCTCATACGGGCACCTCCTTGGCGGGACCCATCGTGGTCTTCACGTAGATCCCGTCGATGTTGAGCGGCCCCTTCTCGAGGCTCGCTTCGAGCCGCCGGATGATGACGTCGATGTTGTCCGAGATCGCGTCGGGGCCCATGTCTTCGGCGCCGACGCGGGTGTGGAACGTGCGCCGGTCTCGCGACCGGAGCTGCACGGTGTTTTTCATCCGGTTGACTGTGTCGACGACGTCGTCGTCCGGCTGTAGTGGGGTAGGCATCTTCCCGCGCGGACCGAGGACGGTACCGAGGTACCGACCGATGTCCTGCATCAGGTTGGCCTCCGCGACGAAGAAGTCGGTCTCGTCGGCCAGGTCCTTTGCGCGGTCGTCGTCGTCTCCTAAGTCTTCGAGGTCGTCGCTGTCGAGCACTTCGTCAGCGACCTCCTCTGCGCGGACGGCGGTTTCGCCCTCCGCGAAGACGACGATCTGTGTCTCCTGCCCCGTTCCAGCCGGCAGCACGACGGACTCGTCGATTCGGTTCGACGGATCGTTGAGGTCGAGGTCTCGCAGGTTGATCGCGATGTCCACGGTCTCGCGGAAGTTCCGCTCGGGCGCATCGTCGAGTGCGAGGGTTACGGCCTCTTGTATTGTGTCTGCCATTTTCACCTCCGTAGTACGCAGGTCGCTCCTACGGGTCAGTGAAACAGGCGAAGCCTGTCTCACCGGAAAGTGGTTCATCGGAGGTTTAAAAGCGTCGAACCGCCGGTCGGGGTGTGAACCGGAGACAGGGGCCGTGCGGGCGGTTCGCGCACCGACCCTCCACCGGGCGATTCGACGGGCGTCGAACTCGAGAACGTCGCGTAGGGGAACCCTTTTGATGCCGCTCGCCGACCCACGAGGTAATGATTCAGGGTGGTCCGGCGTGACGATGGACGACCGCATCGAGGACCTCCGCGAGCGCCGCGAGCGGGCCGCGCTCGGGGGCGGCGAAGAGCGGATCGAGTCCCAACACGAGAAGGGCAAAATGACCGCGCGCGAGCGCATCGACTACTTCCTCGACGACGGGACCTTCCACGAGTTCGACCGATTCCGCACCCACCGGAACCACAAGTTCGGGATGGAGGAACAGCAGATCCCGGGCGACGGCGTCGTCACGGGGTACGGCGAGGTGAACGGGCGGAAGACGTTCGTCTTCGCCCACGACTTCACCGTCTTCGGCGGCTCGCTCGGCGAGGTGTTCGCCGAGAAGGTGTGCAAGGTGATGGACAAGGCGATGGACGTGGGCGCGCCCGTCGTCGGCCTCAACGACTCCGCGGGCGCCCGGATTCAGGAGGGCGTCGGGGCGCTCGGCGGCTTCGCGGAGATCTTCCGGCGCAACACGGAGGCGTCCGGCGTGATCCCGCAGATCTCGGCGATCATGGGCCCGTGTGCGGGCGGCGCGGTGTACTCCCCCGCGATCACGGACTTCACGTTCATGGTCAAGGACACCTCGCACATGTTCATCACCGGCCCGGACGTCATCGAGACCGTCACGGGCGAGGAGGTGAGCTTCGAGGAGCTCGGCGGCGCGGTGACCCACACCTCGACCTCCGGCGTCGCGCACTTCGCCGAGGAGAGCGAGGAGGAGGCGCTCGATAACATCGCGCGGCTGCTCTCGTACCTCCCCGCGAACAACGTCGAGGACCCGCCCCGCGTCGAGCCGTGGGACGACCCGGAGCGCGCCGACGAGGAGCTGGCCGACATCGTCCCGAACGCCCCCCGGAAGCCGTACGACATGAAGGAGGTCGTCGGCAGCGTCGTCGACGAGGGGTCCTTCTTCGAGGTCCAAGAGAACTTCGCGAAGAACATCGTCGTCGGCTTCGCCCGCCTCGACGGCCACTCGATCGGGGTCGTCGCCAACAACCCCCGGGTGAACGCCGGCACGCTCGACATCGAGTCGAGCCAGAAGGGCGCGCGGTTCGTCCGCTTCTGTGACGCCTTCAACATCCCCATCCTCACCTTCGAAGACGTGCCCGGATTCATGCCCGGAACCGACCAGGAGCACAACGGGATCATCCGCCACGGCGCGAAGCTGCTGTACGCCTTCTCGGAGGCGACCGTCCCGCTCCTCACCGTCATCACCCGAAAGGCGTACGGCGGGGCCTACTGCGTGATGTCGTCGAAACACATCGGCGGCGACGTGAACTACGCGTGGCCGACCGCCGAGATCGCGGTGATGGGGCCGAAGGGCGCCGTCAACGTCCTCTATCGCGAGGAGCTGGCGGAGGCCGACGATCCCGACGCGCGGCGCCAGGAGCTCATCGACGAGTACCGCGAGGAGTTCGCGAACCCGTACACCGCCGCCGACCGCGGCTTCGTCGACGACGTGATCGAGCCCGCGGAGACCCGCGCGCGGCTGATCGACGACCTGACGATGCTGAAGGGGAAGCGCTCGGACGCGCCCGAGAAGAAACACGGCAACATCCCGATCTGATGGCGGCCGACGCCCCCCGCGCCGACGACGCGCCGTCCGCCGACACCGACGGCGACGCGGACGCCGCCCTCGATCGCCTGTCAATCCCGGACGACGCCGGCGACGCGGAGGCGGCCGCCATCGCCGCCGCGGTCGCGGCCCACCTCCGAGACGGCGAGCGCGCCGCCGCCGCGGCCGCCGCCGCGGACGGCGAGCCGGACTGGGAGGGCGAGCGCTGGTCGTTCGCCGGTCGGGTCGATCGGCTGCAGAATCGGTCCGTCCGCGTGCCCGTCGACGCGCCGACCGACCCGTGGACCGCGGCCGGCCGCGCCGACCGGTTCTGAGTCGGAGCGCGCATTCCCCCGGCGGCGAACCCGGTCGATCCGGCGGCCCTCAGTGGGCCTCGGCGGTTCGGCCGCCATGCGAACCCGTCGCAGGGCGCGTCGGAAGATACGTCCGATCGCGTATATGTCTGGGGTTGACAGCTACGATCGACAGCGACTGCTGACAGCCGCCGTCGACGGCGACCGCCGACAGCTACCGCCGCCGGGTCACGCCTCGCGCGACTCGTCGGCGTCGGCGCCGCCGTCTCCGGGGTCCTCGATCGGGTCGTCGCGCCACTCGTCCGCCGAGCCGCCGCCGAGGAGGCGGTTGAGGACGATCGGGACGACGCCCGCGAGGACGGCGAGGAGGCCGATCCGGACCAGCAGCGAGGCGTCCGTCAGGAGCGTCGCGGCGAGGTACGCGCCCGCCGCGACCAGCACGGACGGCAACACGTAGGGGTTTCCGGCCGAGAGCATGTCCGAGTATGGCGGCCGGCAGGCCCTTAACCGTCTCGGGGAGTCGCGGGGTTCGCGGACGCGGTACGACGATCGTCGTCACCGATCGTCGTCGCGGACCGATAGAATGAGGTGGGTTATGGTGGAATAACCGTGTAAGAATGTTCGACAAGGTTCTGGTCGCGAACCGCGGCGAGATCGCGGTTCGGGTGATGCGCGCCTGTGCGGAGCTGGGTGTCGACACCGTCGCGGTCTACAGCGACGCCGACAAACACGGCGGCCACGTCCGGTACGCGGACGAGGCGTACAACGTCGGGCCCGCCCGCGCCGCCGACTCGTACCTCGACGGCGAGGCGGTCGTCGACGCCGCGCGGAAGGCCGGCGCCGACGCGATCCACCCCGGATACGGCTTCCTCGCCGAGAACGCCGACTTCGCGGCCCGCGTCGAGGCCGCCGACGGGATCACGTGGGTCGGCCCCGCCAGCGACGCGATGGAGCGGCTCGGGGAGAAGACCCACGCCCGCCGCGTGATGGACGACGCCGACGTGCCCATCGTCCCCGGCACGACCGAGCCCGTCACCGACGTGGCGGCCGTCACCGAGTTCGGCGACGAGCACGGCTACCCCGTCGCGATCAAGGCCGAGGGCGGCGGCGGCGGTCGCGGGATGAAGGTCGTCGAGAGCGCCGACGAGGCCGAGGATGCGCTCGAGTCCGCGAAACGCGAGGGCGAGGCGTACTTCTCGAACGACTCCGTCTACCTCGAACGGTACCTGGAGACCCCCCGCCACGTCGAGGTACAGATCGTCGCGGACGCCGGCGAGGACGGCGAGGGACCGGCCGACGAGAGCGACGTGGTCCACCTCGGCGAGCGCGACTGCTCGCTCCAGCGCCGCCACCAGAAGGTGATCGAGGAGGGCCCCTCCCCCGCGCTCTCCGACGAGCTGCGCGAGAAGATCGGCGAGGCCGCCCGTCGCGGCGTCGCCGCCGCCGACTACACCAACGCCGGCACGGTCGAGTTCCTCGTCGAGGAGGACATCGACCGCGACCCCTCGGAGCCGCTCGGGCCGGACACCCCCTTCTACTTCCTCGAAGTCAACACCCGCATTCAGGTCGAACACACCGTCACGGAGGAGCTGACCGGGATCGACATCGTGAAAGAGCAGCTCCGGGTCGCCAGCGGCGAGGGCCTGTCCGTCTCGCAGGACGACGTGGATCTGGATGGCCACGCGATCGAGTTCCGGATCAACGCCGAGAACGCCGCGAAGGAGTTCCAGCCCGCCAACGAGGGCCGGCTCGACACGTACGACCCGCCGGGCGGGATCGGCGTCCGCGTCGACGACGCGCTCCGGCAGGGCGACGAGCTCGTCACCGACTACGACTCGATGATCGCGAAGCTGATCGTGTGGGCGCCGGACCGCGAGGAGTGTCTCGCCCGGTCGAAGCGCGCGCTCGCGGAGTACGACCTCGAGGGCGTCGTCACCATCGTCCCGTTCCACCGGCTCATGCTCGACGACGACCGCTTCGTCGACGGCACCCACACCACGAAGTACCTCGACGAGGAGCTCGACGACGAGCTGATCGCGGAGGCACAGGAGAAGTGGGGCACCGAGTCGTCCGCGGGCGGCGACGACGAGGAGGTGTCCGAACGCGAGTTCACCGTCGAGGTGAACGGCAAGCGCTTCGAGGTGGAGCTGGAGGAGCGCGGCGCGCCCGCGATCCAGGTGCCTGGGGGCGGCGCGGGCGGGGGCGGCGGCCAGCAGCGCCCCCCGCAGGCGACCGACGACGACGGGGACGATGACGCGGTCGACGTGGCCGAGGGCGGCGAGGCGATCGAGGCGGAGATGCAGGGGACGATCCTCTCGGTCGACGTCGACGAGGGCGACGAGGTCGCCGCGGGCGACGTGGTCTGCGTGCTCGAAGCGATGAAGATGGAGAACGACGTGGTCGCCGAGCGCGGCGGCACCGTCGCGAGCGTCCGCGTCGGCGAGGGCGACAGCGTCGACATGGGCGACGTGTTGATCGTCTTGGAGTAGGGCGCCGACGCCCCGACGCCGATTCTCACGCGGCGAAATCCGCGACGCCGGGGTTTTTATCTGCGACCGTCGGAACGGGTCACATGAAGCGCCGCGCGGTGGTGGCCGGACTCTGTGCCGTCGCCAGCGCGGGCTGTACCGATCGGCTCCGGGACCTCGCGGCGTCGACGCCGCGGGATCTGGCCGTCCGGAGCCGCTACGTCGACGGCGACCCGCTCGTCGAGGGACAGAGCGTGCGCTCGCTCCCCGAGGGACTGCTGACGCACGCCGCCTCTTTCCGGTCGAAATCGACGGCGAAGGCGGCGGTCCGACCCGGTCAGCCGGAGACGACGGCGTTCGTCGAGGAGACCTCGTTCGTCGACGACGGCGGCGGGTCGGTGCTCGTCGCCGCACAGCGCCTCACCGCGCCCGAGGTCGAGCTCCGGCTCGGCTCGGTCAGCCGCACCGGGGACCGTTCCCTCCGCGTCGCCGTCGACGTGGCGGGGGTCCGCGGCGAGGTCGAGACCGACGACCCCGTCGTCAAGACCCTCCTCCTGCGGCTGACGGACGAGCGGGGGCCGCCCGAGCGCGTCGTCGTCTCGATCGACGGCGACCGCGCCGGGGTGACCGTCTGAGGCGGGCGCCGCGACTCTCCCGTCTGGACGCGGCCGATCGCCCGGCCCGTCTCGCGTCCCGCGATCGTTTAGTGGCTCGGCGGTCTTCCGTCGGTATGACATCCCTTCGTCGCCGCCTCGTCGGGTCCACGCTGCTCGTCGTCGCCGTCGTCGCGTTCGCGTTCGCGGCCGATATCGCGCCCACGGTCGTCCCCGAGTCGGCGGCCGCGTCGGCCGACGTGGCGCGCATCGCTCCCTCGCCGGTCTCCGGGCTCGCCGCGCCGGCGCTCCTCGCGGTCGGTTCCGTGCTTCTGGTCGCCGGCGGGGCCGCGCTCGCCGGCGCCGATCTCTCCGCGCGGGCGACCCTCCTCGCGCCCGCCCTCGGAGCGGTCGTCGCCTTCGCGGTCGCGTCCGGAATCGTCGCCGCGCCCGCCGCGGTCCTCCCCGCGTTCGCCGAGGCGGAGGCGCTGGCGGCCGCAGTCGGCGGGTGGCCGGGCACGATCGCGGCCGGCGCCGTCGTCGGAGCGGCGATCGCGCCCGTGGTCCGCGCGGCGACCACGGAGGACACGGTCACCCTGCTCGTCGGTGCGGCGCTGCTGCTCGTCGCGGTCGCCGCCGCGTCCGACTCGCCGCTCGCGCTCGTCGGCGGCGGCGTCGCCGGCGCCCTCGCAGTAGGCGCGCTCTGGGCGATCGATCCGGCGACGTGGCGCCCGTGAATCGGCCCGTGGCGCCCGTGAATCAGCCCGTGGCGTCGGGTCAGAAAGAGGAAGCGGTCGGCGCTCAGTCGCTCGGCCGCTCGCTTTCGGCCTCCAGTTCGATGTCGCGGTCGGCCTCCCGCGTCTCCCCCTCCTGACGGGCGAGGTCGACATCGCGGGCCGCGTCCGCGTCGCGCGTCTCGTCGGTGCGGAGGTCGCTGTCGGCCACCGTGTCGAGCTGTTCGAGGGCGCTCTCGATGTCCTCCAGCCCGAGCAGCTTCTCCGTCTCCTCGTCGAACTCCTTCCCCTCTAACCCCTCCATCTGTTGCACGTCGGAGCCGGACAGCGCCTTGCCGTAGCGGCCGACCAGACTCGTCAGTTCCTGCGGGAGCACGAAGGTCGTGGACTCGCCCTTGCCGATCTCTTCTAAGGTCTCCATGCCGCGCTCGATGATGGCGCGTTCGCCCATCGACTCGGCCGAGCGGGCCCGCAAGACCGTCGAGATCGCGTCCCCCTGCGCTTCGAGGATCTGGCTCTGCTTTTCCCCCTGCGCGCGGATGATGTTCGACTGCTTGTCACCCTCCGCCTGCTCGATCGCCGAGCGGCGTTCCCCCTGCGCTTCGAGGATCATCGCGCGGCGGCGACGCTCCGCGCCCGTCTGTTGCTCCATCGCGCGCTGGACCTCCTGTGAGGGGCTCACCTCGCGGACCTCGACCGCCTCGACGCGGATCCCCCACTCGTCGGTCGGCTCGTCCAACTCCTCGTTGATGCGGTCGTTGATCTGGTCGCGCCGGGAGAGCGTGTCGTCGAGCTCCATGTCGCCGAGGACGGCGCGGAGGGTCGTCTGCGCGAGGTTCGAGACGGCGTTTTTGTAGTCGTCCACTTCGAGGAAGGCCTTCTTGGCGTCCATCACCTTGATGTAGACGACCGCGTCCGCCGTCACCGGCGAGTTGTCCCGCGTGATCGCCGACTGGCTCGGCACGTCGATCGTCTGCGTCCGCATGTCGAACGCGTACGTGCGGGAGACGAACGGCGGGATGAGGTGGACGCCCGGCTCGAGCAGCTTGCGGAACTCGCCGAACACCGTGAGCGCCTCCTTGTCGTAGGCGTCGACGATCTCGACCGCGCTGACGACCGTGACCGCCGCCACCAACACCGCGAGCGCCGCGACCCCGTAGACGAGGCTCTGACTGAGGAGGGCGAAGCCGACGAGGAGCGCGCCCGCGAGCGCCGTGTACTGCCAGACGCCCTCGGGGATTGAGCTCGTCGCCTCCCCCATCTTGAAGGCGGTACTGCGCGGACCTTGTGTTCCCATGGCCTCAGTTACGGCCCGACGCTGTTAACGGTTGGCACGAGCCCCTCGTTTCCGGTGGAGATCGGACGGAGTTCGCGGAGTTCCGCCCCGAAATCTGCCTCCAAGATACCGGAAACGCCCGCAACGTCCGGGCGGCTTTAAGCGCACGGCGCGCGCATGCCGAGCCATGCCAACAGACGAGGACGACGGCGACCACGAGTTCGACACGCGAAGCGTCCACGCGGGATCGAGCGCGGACCCGGCGACCGGCGCCCGCGCGACGCCCATCTACCAGACGACCTCCTACGAGTTCGAGGACGCCGACCACGCCGCCCGGCTGTTCGGGTTGGAAGAGGCCGGAAACGTCTACTCCCGGCTGATGAACCCGACCAACGCCGCCCTCGAAGAGCGGATCGCCTCGCTGGAGGGCGGCGTCGGCGCGGTCGCGACCGCCTCCGGGATGGCCGCGCTCGACGTGACGACGTTCCTGCTCGCGTCCGCCGGGGACAACATCGTCTCGTCGTCGGCGCTGTACGGCGGCACCTACACCTACCTCACCCACTCCGTCGAGCGGCGCGGGATCACGACGCGGTTCGTCGACCCGCTCGACTACGAGGGGTACGCCGACGCGATCGACGAGGACACCGCCTACGTCCACCTCGAAACCATCGGCAACCCGGCCTTGGTCACGCCCGACATCGAGCGGATCGCCGACATCGCCCACGACCACGGCGTCCCGCTGTTCGTCGACAACACGTTCGCGACGCCCTACCTCTGCCGGCCGCTGGAGCACGGCGCGGACCTCGTCTGGGAGTCGACGACGAAGTGGCTCACCGGCAACGGAACCACCGTCGGCGGGGTCGTCGTCGACGGCGGCTCGTTCCCCTGGGGAGAACACGCCGAGAAGTACCCCGAGATCGCGCAGGACAACCCCGCGTACCACGGGATCAACTTCGTCGACGCGTTCGGCGACGCCGCGTTCACCTTCGCGGCGGTCACCCGCGGGCTCCGCGACCTGGGCGACCAGCAGTCGCCGTTCGACGCCTGGAACACCCTCCAGCAGACCGAGTCGCTCCCGCTTCGGATGGACCGTCACTGCGAGAACGCCGGCATCGTCGCAGAGTACCTCGAGGAGCACGAGGACGTGGCGTGGGTGAACTACCCCGGTCTGGAGAGCCACGAGACCCACGAGGAGGCCAGCGAGTACCTGGAGGGCGGCTACGGCGGCATGATCACCTTCGGGCTGGAGGGCGGCTACGAGGCCGCGAAGGGGACGGTCGAGGAGGCCGACCTCGCCTCCCTGCTCGCGAACGTCGGCGACGCCAAGACGCTCATCATCCACCCGGCGTCGACGACCCACCAGCAGCTCACCGAGGAGGAACAGGAGTCGGCCGGCGTCACGGGCGACATGGTGCGGCTCTCCGTCGGCATCGAGGACCCGGCCGACATCGTCGCCGACCTCGAAGCGGCGATCGAGCGCGCGTCGGCGTAGTCCGACGCGGAGAGCGGCCGTCGGCTCTTATAAGTCGTCGCCGTCGAACTTCCAGAGCCCGGCAAGCGGCGGCGCGATCGTCCAGAACACGAGCATCGACACCGCCGAGATCTGTCGGTTGACGGTCTCGCCCGAGAATAGCTGCTCCCCGAGGAACGCGCTGGAAAGCAGTTCGACACCGGAGATCGGGTTCGCGACCCGCAGGAACACGCGGACCTGTCGTTGGGAGACCGGAAGCGGGTCGATCAGCCCGCTCGCGGCGTCGAGAAGCTGCCCGGTGACGAAGCCCCACAGCACCACGAACAGGACGAAGATAGCGACCCCGCCGATCAGCGCGCGGCGCTGCGTCGTCGCGGCCGCCGAACAGCCGACCGTGATGGCGACGAAGACGATCCCGAGGACCGCGGCGAAAACGGTGTAGCCGAGGAACGCGCCGACGTTGAACGTCGCGAGCGCCCCGGTCTGTGCGAGCGCGAACAGCACGAGCCCCGGCAGCAGAAATCCGGCGAGAACCGCGAGCGCGAGCGCGCCGCCCCGTCCGATCACCTTCCCGAAGACCACGTCGGCCCTGGAGTGCGGCAGCGACAGGAGCAGCTTCAGCGAGCCGGACTCGCGCTCGCCGCTGACGGCGTTGTACCCGACGACGACGCCGACGAGCGGGACGAGCGTCGTCACGAGGAAGGGGCCGACGGCGAAGCTCAAGAGGGCCTCGGTCGCGAACTGTTCGCCCTGGCCGGTCGGCCTGACGACGTACGCGAAGATCGCGACGAGAAGCGAGAACAGCGCCACGAGGATCAGCATTCCACGGGACCGCACCGCCTCCTGGAAGTCCTTCTCCGCGATGGCGACGAGGCTCATCGGCTCACCTCCTCGGGCGCCTCGCCGGCGCGTTCACTCGGCGCGTCGCCCTCGGTGTACGCTAAGAAGAGGTCCTCCAGCGACGCCTCTCGCGTGTGGAAGTCGGCGACGGCGACCCCGGCGTCCTCCAGGGCGCCGATGACTCGCGTCTTCGCCCCGTCGGCGCAGCTCACGACGAGGACGTCGCCGTCGCGGTCGACGCGGCTCACGCCGTCGACGTCGCGGACCGCGTCGGTCGCGCTCTCGTCGCCGTCGCCCTCGATCGCGATCTCAAGCGTCTCCTCGCCGCCGACGGCCTCGCGGAGCCCCTCCACGGAGTCCTCGGCGACGAGTTCGCCGTCGCGCAAGATTCCGACGCGGTCGCAGACGGCCTCGACCTGTTCGAGGATGTGCGAGG
The DNA here is from genome assembly GCF_002286985.1 of Halorubrum salipaludis. Taxonomy (GTDB): domain Archaea; phylum Halobacteriota; class Halobacteria; order Halobacteriales; family Haloferacaceae; genus Halorubrum; species Halorubrum salipaludis. Next base: position 190,691 of record NZ_NSKC01000004.1, read on the forward strand.
AGAAGAAGACCGTCGCGCCGCGGTCGGCCTCGGCGCGGACGATCTCCCGCATCTCCTTCGCGCCAGCCGGGTCCAGCCCGGAGGAAGGCTCGTCGAGGATGAGGAGGTCGGGGTCGCCCGCGAGCGCCATCGCGAGCGCGAGTCGCTGGCGCATCCCCTTCGAGTAGCCGCCGGCCTTGCGGTCGGCGTCGCCGAGGAGCCCCACGCGGTCGAGGAGGGCGTCCGGGTCGTCGTCCGCCTCCTTCGATCGGACCGCGAACTCGACGTGTTTGCGCCCCGAGAGCCGGTCGTACACCGCGAACCCGTCGGGAAGCACGCCGGTGCGTCGGCGGATCGCGACGCCCTCGGCGGTGGCGTCCCGTCCGAGCACGCGCACCGTCCCCTCGGTCGGCCGGACGAGGTCGAGCACCATGTCGATGGTCGTCGACTTGCCGGCGCCGTTCGGGCCGAGGAATCCGTACACCTCGCCCTCCTCGACGGAGAGATCGAGGCCGCGAACGGCCGTGACGTCGGCGAACTCCTTCGTCACGCCCCGCAGTTCGATGGCGGTCATACCGCCCCGTTGCCGCGTCGTCAGATAAAGGGTTGTGGGTCGTGACTGCGAGTCGCGACGGGAGTGGCGGCGTGTCGGAGGCGACAGCAGCGCACGCCGGGCGAGAGCGACACGCGTCACCGAGCGGGACAGGAGATCGAGAGAAACCATCATAAAATTGATTATAAATAATAATTATCGCATATTTGACTGTACTCTCGGCTCACGGCACGTACACGCCGGCAAAAGCGGAGATCCGCTTCGGCACTCGCAAATCAGGAGACTACGGAGCTATTTCTCGGCTTCGAAAATTTTAATTATTTATCTAGGGGATGTTCGGCGGGATGATACCGACACCGTTGCAAGCAACTGTTCATTTCTCGCACAGTCCACTACTAACATTCATAATCGGGCTGATACTCGTCGTCGCGATGCTCGTGTGGCTGGATCTCCCGGCGTTTATCGGGCTGATCATCTCGGCGTTCCTCGTCGGCGTGGTGAACACGATCTTCGTCGCGGACTTCGCCGCCGCCGACGCCGGCAGCCAGGTAGCGACCGCGTTCGGGGACGGCATGGCGGGGATCGGGATACCCATCCTGATGGCCGCGATCATCGGCAAAGGAATGTTGGAAAGCGGTGCGGCCCAGCGGATCGTTCGCGGGTTCCAAGGGGTGCTCGGCGAGAGCAACTCCGACATCTCGCTGCTCGGGAGCAGTTCGGTGCTCGCGGTTCCCGTGTTCTTCGACAGCGTGTTCTACCTCATGGCGCCGCTCGCCCGGTCGATGCGGGCCCGCGTCGGCCGCGACTACACGCTGTTCATCGTCGTCGTCGGCGCGGGGGCCGCGACGACGCACGTGTTCGTCCCGCCCACGCCCGGCCCGCTCGCGGTCGCCGACCAGATCGGAAGCAACCTGTTCATGACGATCGTCATCGGGCTGGTGACTGCCATTCCGGCGGCGATCGTGTCCGGGCTCGTCTACGGTCGCTGGATCAACAGCCGGCTCGACATCCCGCTGCGGGACACGATGGCGACCTCGACGGAGGAGCTACAGGAGGTCGCCGACCGGCCGACCAGCGAGCTGCCGGGCGTGCTCGAGTCGCTGGCGCCGATCCTGCTCGCAGTCCTGCTGATCGGGTCGTCGACGTTCGTCAACACGTTCCAGGAACTGTACCCGTTCCTCGCCTCGCTGCAGCCGATCACCGACTTCCTCGGGAACAAGAACGTCGCGCTGACGATCGCCGCGCTCGCGGCCGCGTACACGTTCTACCGCTACGACGATATGAGCCAGAGCGAGTGGAGCGATGAACTCACCGAGGCCCTGAAAAGCGGCGGGAACATCGCCGCGATCACGGCGGCCGGGGGGGCGTTCGGCGCGCTGCTCGCGGCCTCCGGAATCGGTGACTACCTGGCTAACGCGCTCCAGGAAGTGGGCATCGGCCTGCTCGTCACGGCGTGGCTCATCGCCGCGATCGTCCGCATCGCGCAGGGGTCCGCCACGGCCGCGATGTTGACCGCCGCCGGGATCATGGCGCCGCTCACCGGGCAGTTGACCGTCAACCCGGCCTACCTCGTGATGGTCATCGGCGCGGGCGGGAACATCTTCTCGTGGTTCAACGACTCCGGCTTCTGGCTCGTCAGCGAGATCGGAGGGCTCACCAAGACGGAGACGCTGAAGACGTGGACCGCCCTCACGACGATCATCTCGGTGACGGGACTCGTGACGGTGCTGATCGTCTCGACGATCTTCCCGCTCGTCTGACGCGAGCGGTTCGGTTTTTCTTTTAAGACGCCGAGGGAGATTCCGCCGCTACTCGTCGCTACCGGTCTACTCGTCGCCCTCGGGCGGCCACGCCACCCCGCGCTCGCCGAGCAGGTCGGCGAACTCCGCCTCGTCGACGACCGGCACGCCCTTGGCGTCGGCGTCGTCGCGCTTCGACCGTCCCGGACTCTCCCCGGCGACGAGGTAGTCGGTGTTGCCCGAGACGCTCGACGTGGCGTCGGCGCCGTGGGCCTCCACGTGCGCCTGCGCCTCGCTCCGGGTCGTCGACAGCGACCCCGTGAACACGAACGTCAGCCCGTCGAGCGCGTCGCCGGTCTCGACCTCGACCGGTTCGGGGTCGACCCCGCGCTCGCGGAGCCCCTCGATCGCCGCCCGGTTCTCGTCGGCGTCGAGGAACGTCCGGATCGACTCGGCCACCTCGGGGCCGACGTCGTCGACCTCGCGGAGCGCCCCCTCGTCGGCGTCGAGGACCGCGTCGAGGCCACCGAAGTGCGCCGCCAGCGCGCGGGCCGTCGTCGCGCCCACGTCGGGGATCCCGAGGCCGGCGAGGAAGTCGTCGAGCGGCGGGTCGCGGGTGGCGTCGAGCTCCGCGATCAGGTTCTCGGCGCTCGTCTCGCCCCACCCCTCCAGCGCGGCGAGGTCGTCGACGGTGAGGTCGTATAAGTCCGGCAGCGACGCCACGAGGCCGGCCTCGCGGAGCTGCTCGACCCGTTCGGGGCCGAGCCCCTCAATGTCGAGCGCGTCCCGTCGCGCCCAGTGTTCGACCGCCCGCTCCAGCTGCGCCGGACAGCCGAGCCCGCCGGTACAGAACGCGAGCGGGCCGTCGCGCTCGACGGGGGCGTCACAGACCGGGCAGGTCTCGGGGAAGGCGTAGGTCCCCTCGGACCGCTTCTCGACCACCTCGGGGACGTAGGGGATCACGTCGCCGGCGCGGTAGATCCGCACGCGGTCGCCGACGTTCACCCCGAGCGCCTCGATCTCGGCCGGGTTGTGCAGGGTCGCCCGCGAGACGGTGACGCCGCCCACCTCGACCGGCTCCAGCTCCGCGACGGGAGTCAGTCGGCCCGTCCGCCCCACCTGCACCGTGACGCCCTCCACAGTCGTCGTCGCGGTGCGGGGCGGGAACTTGTACGCGAACGCCCAGCGCGGCGCCCGCGCGGTCGAGCCGAGCGCCTCGCGGTGGGCGCGGTCGTCCACCGAGATGACGACCCCGTCGATCGCGAAGTTCAGGTCCTCGCGGTCGGCCATGAGCCGGTCGCGGTAGTCGAGCGCGCCCTCGATGTCGTCGACGCGCTCGACCCGATCGGTGCGGCGGAGCCCGAACGCGTCGAACGCGTCGAACTCCGCCCAGTGGGTGTCGGGGCGCTCCACAGACGAGCCCTCTCCGTCGTTTTCCCACCCCAGCACGTCGAAGAAGAACACCTCGAGGGGGCGCTCCGCGACGACCGAGGGGTCGAGCTGGCGGAGGGTGCCGGCGGCGGCGTTTCGGGGGTTCGCGAACGGCTCCTCGCCGCGCTCCATCAGCTCCTCGTTGTACGCCGCGAACGCGTCGCGGGGCATGTACGCCTCCCCGCGGACCGCGAGCCGGGCCGGCGCGTCGCCGCGCAGCTTCCCGGGGACGGACCGGATCGTCCGGACCTGCTCGGTCACGTCGTCCCCCTCTCGCCCGTCGCCGCGGGTGGCGGCGCGGACGTACTCCCCGTCCTCGTAGACCACCTCGACGGAGAGCCCGTCAAACTTCGGCTCGCAGACGTACTCGACCGCGTCCGGGTCGAACCCCTCGGCGTCGAGCCCGCGCCGGACGCGCTCGTCGAACTCGCGGACCGCGTCGGCCTCGGTCGCGTTGTCGATGGAGCGCATCGGCGCGACGTGCTCGACCGTCTCCAGTTCATCGAGCGGTTCGCCGCCGACCCGCCGGGTCGGCGAGTTCTCGGTCGAGAGGTCGAACGCGTCCTCCAGTTCCTCGAGCCGGGCGAACAGCCGGTCGTACGTCTCGTCGGGGATCAGGGGGTCCGCCTCCACGTAGTACCGGTAGTCGTGCTCGCGGACCGCCGCGCGGAGCAGCGACGCCTGCTCGGCGGCCTCGGGCTCGGAGAGCTCCGCGACCGGCTCGAAGTCGGTCAGCGGCGACTCCACGTAGGGGTTCTCGTCCGGGTCCGCGTGCCGGGGCGACGACCCGGAGTGCGCGCTCGTCATCGCCCGATCCTTGCGGCGGCTCTGGTTAAAAGCGACCGTTCGGGAGCCGGTTCGCCGTCGGCTCGCCGTCAGTTTTCGGTCGATTCGCCGTCAGTTCGCCGTCGGTTCGAGATCGAGACTCTCGGCCCCGTCGCGGGGTTTTAATTCGGCCCGATGCGAACCGAGCGCGTGTTCCGAACGCCCTCCTGTCCGAACTGCGGGAGCGCGTATCTCGTTATCGAGAGGCGGCTGCACGGCTCCCCTCGACGGACGAGCGGGAGGATCGAGAAGAAGTACCGCTGTTTCCGGTGTTTTCACGGGTTCTCGGAGGACGACGTGGAGCCGCCGGCGTAGGCTGCGTCGACGCCGATCCCTACCGTGGAACTCAGCCGTCCCATTCACACGGCGCGTAGTCGATCACTCCCTGCGAGACGTGTACCTCGTCGTCGGTTATCGTGACTTCCGCTTCCGTCCGAAAGTCGTCGACGACGAAGTCGAACCGACGCGTCTCCTCGGAACCGGTCAGCGTCTCGACGGTTAGCTCGTAGCTCCCGAACTCGTCGGTCGGGTGGTACTTCCGAAAGTCGTGGGACTCGATCGTGACGGTCTCGTCGACGAGGGGCTCCTCGCCCGCCAACTCGATACGCACCTCGTGTTCGCGGTCGGCGGTGTTTCTGACCGTGAAACTCGGCGGATCCGGTTTCCTGACCGAATCGACCTCGGTGAGCATGAGGGTCTTCGCCTCGCTGTCGACGTCCTCAACACGGGGGTCGTAGGGGGTGTCGTCGATAACGACGTACGAGTACGAAGCGTCGACCGCGTCGTCGAAGCGCAGCGACTCCGATCGGTAGTCCCCGTTTTCGAGGGCGGCGTCGATTTCGGTCCGAACGTCTCCTGGGAGCCGGTGATACTCGATTCTGACCAAGTGACACTGATCGTAGCCGGGCTCCGAGGCCTCCGAATCACCCGGAGGTTCCGATCGCTCCGAATCCTCCGAAGCCACCGGATCGGCGGTCGACAGACAGCCAGCCGACGGGATTCCGAGCAGACACGCACCGGCCAGTCGCAGCGCGCGCCGCCGATCGGGCGCCATACACCGACAGTGCAAAGCGGCGGGTGAATGCTTTGTGGCGGCTCGGGGTCGCGCCCTACGCAACCCGCTCGCCCGCGGCGAACACCGCCTCGGGCTCTTGCCACGCCGTCACGTCCTCGGTGGGGTCGGCGTCGAGGACGACGAGGTCGGCGCGGTACCTCTCCTCGATCCGACCCACGTCGTCGAGCCCGAGCAGGTCGGCGGCGTTGACGGTGGCGGCCGCCAGCGCGCCCTCCGGCGAGAGCCCGTAATCGACCATGTACTCCAGCTCCCGCGGAATGTCCGCGAAGAAGTTGAACGGGGTGCCGGCGTCGGTCCCCATCGCGATCGGGACGCCCGCGTCGAGCGCGCGGTCCCACGCGTCGTCGAAGCGGTCGGCCGCGTCCTCGGCCTTGTCGACGGCGTCTTCCGGGATCCCGGCCTCGGTCCCGTGGTCGACGATCCCGCGGAGCGCGCTCGCGGTCGGCACCCAGTAGGTCCCGCGCTCGGCCATCATCTCGGCGGCCTCGCGGTCCATGAAGGTGCCGTGCTCGATGCTCGTGATCCCGGCCTCGACCGCGTTCTTGATCCCCTCCTCGCCGTGGGCGTGGGCCGCGGTGGGCGTGTCGGTCGGCGCGGCGGCGTCGGTAAAGGCCGCCAGCTCCTCGGGGGTGAGCTCCGGGGCGCCCGTCACTGCGCCCTCGGTGAGCACGCCGCCGGTCGCCATGCACTTGAGCACGTCCGCGCCGGCCTGCAGCTGTTCGCGGGCCGCCTTTCGGACCTCGCTTGACCCGTCAGCTTCGCGCCCGAACCAGTTGCCGTGGCCGCCGGTCATGATCACGTTGCGGCCGCACGCGAGGACGCGCGGGCCGGTGATGTCGCCGTTCGCGACCGCGTCCGCGGCGTCGAGCGCGAGCGTCCCGCGGCTCCCCAGGTCGCGGACCGTCGTGACCCCCGCTTCGAGGGCGTCTCGGAGGTTACCGGTCGCCCGGTAGCTCGCGGTGTAGTCGCTGTCGGAGACCGCGGTGGCCACGTCGGGCCGCCCGTCCATCATCACGTGGACGTGCGCGTCGATCAGGCCCGGCGCGACCGCCGAACCGCTCGCGTTCGTCTCGGAGTCCACTTCGTCTTCGCCGCCGATCGCCTCGACCGCGTCGGGCCCGGCAGCGACGATCTCGCCGTCGGCGACCGCGACGTCGGCCTCGCGGACCCCGTCGGCGTCGACGACTCGTCCGCCTCGGATCACGTGCATACCCCCACGAGAGAGCGTTCGGCCCGTAAACGCTCGGGTCGCGGTAGTCCGTCGCGGGAGAATTAGGGGACCGGTACCGCGTCACGGACCGGTTCGTGTCACGCACCCATACCTATAATTAACAGGGCGTCGACTTCCCGGCCATGGCAAGCGACAGACAATCCGGGTCACCCGGCGGACTGTACGCGCGGCGAATCGGGACTCCGACGACCAACGACGAGGTAAACGGGTTCTGGCTGTTCGGGTTCGGCGTGTTGCTCGGACTGGCCGGAGTCGTCCTGTTTTTCCTCACCGAATCGGCGACGACCACCCGCGGGCTCGCGTACGCGCTCGCGGCGCTGGCTCCGCCGTTCGTCATGCTCGGCGCGGTGATTCGCTTCCCGCTCCGCAAAGCGGGGACGTACCTCGGCTACCTCGGGACGGCGGTCAGCGTCCTCGGCGTGGTCTGGTTCGTGAACATCTTCCCGGACGGCTGGTTCACCGCCTCCGGCGATGCGACCGTGATCGCCGTGTACGGGGTCGGTCTCGGGCTCATCGGGCTCGCCGGGACGGTCGTGCCGCTCATCACCGATCCGGTCCGCGAGGACTACGAGCGGATGCAGACCGAGACGGCGGCCGCGACCGCCGAGCGCGACGAGACGAGCGCGGAGCTGGAGTCGACCCGCGAGGAGTTGGCGGCGGCCGAGTCGGAGCTGGAGTCGACGGAATCCGATCTCGCGGCGGCCAACGAGGAGCTGTCGGAGACGGAGTCGGCGCTCGACGCGGCCCGCGCGGAGACCGCGGCGCTGCGGGAGAGCAAGGCGCGGTTCGAGCTGTTCGAGGACGCGGGCGGCAAGCCGCGCTGGCGGCTCCGCCACCGCAACGGCAACGTGATCGCGACCGCCGGACAGGGGTACAGCAGCCGGGGCAAGGCCCAGAAGGGACTCCACAGCGTCCGGCGGAACGCGCTCGGCGCGGGGATCCTCCGGATCGAGACCCCGGTCGACGAGGCCGAGGCGATCGCCGACGACGACGGTCCTGAGCCCGAGGACGCCGCGGACCCGGAGGTCGCCGTCCCGAGCGAGGACGAGGAGATCGCGAGCAAGGCGACCTTCGAGCTGTACGAGGACGCGGGCGCCGAGTGGCGCTGGCGGCTCCGCCACGACAACGGGAACGTGCTCGGCGACTCCGGGGAGGGCTACTCCTCCAAGTCGAACGCGAAGCGCGCGCTCGGCCGCGTCCGCGAGCACGTCGCCGCCGCGGACTACCTCCGCGTCGACCCGGCCGCCTTCGAGGTGTTCCGCGACGCGGGCGGCGAGTGGCGCTGGCGGCTCATCCACGAGAACGGGAACGTGCTCGCCGACTCCGGCGAGGGGTACTCCTCCCGGTCGAAAGCCCGGCAGGGGCTCGACAGCGTGCGGTCGAACGCCGCCGAGGCGGGTCTCGACGCCGACGGCGAGGAGAGCGAGGGCGGGAGCAAGGCGACCTTCGAGATCTACGAGGACGCCGCCGACGAGCACCGCTGGCGGCTCCGCCACGACAACGGGAACATCATCGCCGACTCCGGCGAGGGGTACGCCTCCGAGTCGAACGCGCGGGACGCGGTCGAGCGCGTCCGCGAGTACGGTCCCGACGCCGACGTGTTAGAGGTCGGCAGCGCCGCCTTCGAGATCTACGAGGACGCCGGCGAGGAGTGGCGCTGGCGGCTCCGCCACCGCAACGGCAACATCGTCGCCGACTCCGGGCAGGGGTACGCCTCCCGGTCGAACGCGGTCGAGGGCGTCACGACGGTGAAGCGGAACGCGCCCGGCGCGGAAGCGGAGACGGTCTCGGGCGAATCGGGCGAGTAAGTCGACGCTTGCCGGGGTCGCCGGCGCGGTTTTCGCGTTCTTTTAAAAGTCGATCAGGATGTTTTAACAGGCGATCAGGACGCCGCCAAGAGCTTCAGCCGCAGATCCCGCTCGTCGACCTCGTACTTGAACGCCGGGTGACCGTCTATCAGCACGTAGGGGACGCGCTCACCGTACTCCTCGGCCAGTTCGGGGTCCTCGTCGACGTCGACCATGTCGAGGTCGATCGCCACGTCGAGGTCGGCGGCGGTCGACTCGATGGTCTCGCGGGCGACCTCGCACAGCGAACAGTCCTCGCGGGTGTACACCGTGACGGGGACGGCCTCCGAGGCGTCCGTGTCGCTCATAAATGGGGGTTGGATCGGGAGCGTCGAGTCGCTTTCGATCAATCGGATTCGTGGGTGTTGCTGGTGGTGTGGGGAACGCTTCCAAAGCTCTAGTCGCTCGCTTATAAGTCGGCGCTGGCGGCGGATCGGCGGTGAACGCCTCCAAAGCCCCAGCCGCGACGGCTCGGTACGCTCGCTGCGGTCCTCAGTCGGTCACTCCGTTCGCTCCTTGCGGTCCTTACGTCGCGCGCCTTCGTCCTCGCGGCTGCCCCTTTGAGTCCCACCCCGCTACAGCGACCGCACCTCACACCTCCCCAACCTCGTCGCTGGCGCCCTCCGCTTCGCTCCGGGAGCCAGCGACTCCCTCGCGCGTGCTCCTCGGCCGCGAGGCGGCCTCGGAGGCACGCGCCACCGCACATCGGCTTATAAATGGTTTACTCACCGCTGTCACGGATCTCGGCCGGCGTCACGGAAAAATCGGAGGTGTTGCGATCGCGGTGCCGTCGACGACCGGAGATCGCCGATCTGCCTTTTAAGCGATCTTGTCGTACTGCTCGGAGAGCTTCTCTGCGGCCTCGTCGAGCAGTTCCGACTCGTACTCGTCGAGGTCCCACTCGACGACCTCCTCGACGCCGTCGGATCCGAGCTTCGCCGGGACGCCGAGCGCGGTGTCCTCGTAGCCGAACTCGCCGTCGAGCACGACCGAGCAGGGGAGCACCTCGCCGGTGTCGTTCAGGATGGCCTCGACGGTGTGCGCGACCCCGGTGGCCGGCCCCCACTGCGTGGCGCCCTTGCGGCTGATCACGTCCATCGCGGACTCCTGGAGGTCCTCGAGGATCGCCTCCTTCTCGTCGGCGTCGAAGCTCGGGTCGCGGCCGTTCACGCGCACCTTCGAGAAGACGGGGGCCTGCGCGTCGCCGTGCTCGCCGAGGATCGTCGCCTCGACGTTCTTCACGGGCGCGTCGAAGCGCTGCGAGAGGACGTAGCGGAAGCGCGCGGAGTCGAGCCGCCCGCCGAACCCGACCACCTTGTGGCGGTCGCGGTCGCCCGCCTCGTACAGGTGGCGGTTGAGGAGGTCCACCGGGTTCGAGGTGGTGACGGTGACGAAGTCGTCGTTGTGCTCGGCGAGCGAGGCGCCGATGTCCTCCATGATCGGCGCGTTGTCGCCGGCCAGGTCGATCCGGGTCTGGCCCTCCTTGCGCGGGATCCCGGCCGTGATCACGACCACGTCGGAGCCGGCGGTGTCCGCGTACTCGCCCTGCCGGACGGTCGTGTTCGAGTCGTAGGCGACGCCGTGGTTCGCGTCGGCCGCCTGCCCGATCGTCGTCTCGCGCTGGTCCGGGATGTCGACGAAGACGAGCTCGTCGACCACGTCGCGCAGCGCGAGGTTGTACCCGGCCGCGGCGCCGACGGTCCCCGCCGCACCGATAACGCTGACCTTTGTCATACCGTGTGAAGTCGGGGCGGGGCGGCGAGTAAACGTTTCGGAACCTCACGAACCTACACGCCCGTGCGGCGGAGCGCGTCGCGAAAACCCTAACTCCGGCGGCCGCGCACACCCACTCAGTGCCGACGTTCCGCTACCCGTGTCCCGGCTGTCGAACGACCAACAGCCTCCACGACGCCGACTGCGACTTCGAGGGCGTGAGCTGGCCGACCATCGAGAAGGCGTACACGGACCTGTTGACCGTCCTCACCGCCGAGCCGGACGGGATGGCCGAGTCGACGCTCCGCGAGGCGGTCCACGGCGAGTGGAGCGGCCTCCACAAGGCCGCGCTCGGCGCCTTGGAACGCGAACAACGCGTCGTCGAGGACGGCGACCGGCTCCGCCTGCTCACCGCGGCGGAGTTCAAGGAGCGCGTCTCCGAGCCCACCCGCGACCCGATGCGGACCGTCTACGAGCACGGCTCCGTCCCCGGCTGCCACGACAACGCCGTCTTCGCGATGGTCGCGTGGTACGAGATGGTCGGGCTCTCGTGGCCCGAGACCCGCGAGAACGTGATCGACTGGCTCCGCGAATCCGGCGCGTGGGACCGCGGCGGCTTCGAGGAGTCGACGCCCGAGGAGCTCGTCGACGCCAAGCGCCACGTGTACGACGAGGGCTACGGCTGGAAGGAGAAGGGACAGGCCGCGAAGCGCGTGATCGAGCGCCACCTGTAGGCCGCGCCCGCTCCCGTCTCGACCGCGGCGCTCGCGCGACCGCCTTTTAAGTTCCCGCGCGGCGACTCACCGGCGTGACGCATCCGGAGGCCGGCGCCGCGTCGATCGGGGACGGGACCGAGGCCGTCGCCGAGATCCCGACAGGGGACAGCGACGGCGCGGGCGACGACGGCGAGAGCGGCGACCCGCCGCGGTCCCCGACCGTGGCCAACCCGAGACGGGCGCTCGCCGTGGTGATCGGCGTCGTCTTCATCGATCTGGTCGGCTTCGGAATCGTGATCCCGATCCTCCCCTTCTACGTGCGGTCGTTCGGCGTCAGCGACGCCTTCATCGGGCTGCTCGCGGCGTCGTACTCGCTCGCGCAGTTCCTCGCGGCGCCCACGCTCGGCCGGCTCTCGGACCGGATCGGCCGCCGTCCCGTGCTGCTCGCGTCGCTCGCGGCCGCCGGCGTCGCGTGGGTCGCCTTCGGCTACGCCGGCGAGGCGGGCGCGCGCCTCGGGACCGTCGCCGCGCTGGCGGCGCTGTTCGGCTCCCGGACCCTCGCCGGAGCGATGGGCGGGAACATCGCCGCCGCGCAGGCGTACGTCGCCGACATCACCCCGCGGGACCGGCGGGCGGGCGCACTCGGGCTGGTCGGGGCCGCGTTCGGGCTCGGCTTCGTCTTCGGCCCGGCGATCGGCGGCCTGCTCGCCGCCGACCCCGTGGTCGCCCGCGCCGACGCCCTCCTCCCGGCGTTCGTCCCCGCCACCGCCTACTCGCTCCCGAGCTTCGCGGCGGCGGGGATGAGCTTCCTCGCCGTCGCCGTCGGGTTCGCCTTCCTCGAAGAGCCGACGCGGACGCGTCCGGCGGAGGGAACGGCGGGGAACCGGGCGGGTCGCACCACCGCGATCGGGCAGTTCCGCGACGCGCTCACCTCGGTGACGCTCCGTCCCCTGACGGTCACGTACTTCGTCGTCGCCGTCGCGTTCGCGGGCGTGCAGGTGATGTTCATCCCGTACGTCGCCGACGCGTTCGGCTACGACGCGACCGCGGCAGCGTTCCTGCTCACCTACGTCGGCGTCCTCGGCGCGGTGAACCAGGGCGTGCTCGTCGGCCGGCTCTCGCGGGTCGTCCCCTCGCGGACGCTCGTCGCGGCCGGGTCGGTCGTCCTCGCGGCCGCGCTCGTCGCGATCCCCGCGACCGGGCTCGTCGACCGGACGGCCGGCGGCGTCGCCCTCGGCGGCCCGGCGTGGCTCACGCTCCCGCTCGTCGCGCTGCTCGTCGCGCTCGCCGCGCTCTCGCTGGGGAACGCCCTCGTGAACGTCTCGCTGGCGACGCTCGTCTCGACCTCCGCCGGCGACGCGGAACAGGGGGCCGCCTTCGGGGTGACGCAGGGCGCCTCGAGCCTCGGGCGGACCGTCGGCCCGCCGCTGATGGCCGTCCTCTACACCGTCGCCGTCGCGTCCCCGTTCCTGATCGGCGCGCTCCTCCTCGTCCCCGTGGCCGTCGCGTTCGGCCGGTCGGCGGGGCTCGGACGGGCGGCGGACTCCGAGCGGTCGGCGGAGTGAGCGCAGTCGGCGGAGTGAACGCGGACAGCGCCGCCGCAGCGCGATAGTTTTACCTCGCGGCTCGCCCTCCTGACCGACACATGCTCGACGCCGTCCCCGCGTGGCCCGCCGTCGGCTCGCTCGCCGGCGGGGCGGGGGCGATCGGCCTCGCGCTGGCGATCCGCGAACACCGGGGTCGCCCCGGCGTCGACTGGTTCCTCGGCGTGTTCGCCGCGCAGGCGACGTGGTGTTGCTCCTACGGGGTCGGACTGCTCGTCGACGACCTCGCCGTCCGAAGGGCGTTAGAGGCGACGATGTGGCTCGGGATCGTCTGGACCGGGATCGCCTTCCTCGGCTTCGCGCTGGCGTACACCGGGCGCAGCGACGTGGTTCGCAGCCGGCTGTTCGCGGGTATCGTCGGCTTCGGCGCCCTCTCGACCGCGGTCATCGTCACCAATCCGATCCACGGCGGGTTCTGGACCGGGCTCGGCTTCGATCCGGTCTTCGGCGTCGCGACCGTGTCGTACGCGCTCGGCCCGTGGGCGTACCTCGTCGTGGCCGTCGAGACCGTGCTCGTCGCCAGCGCCGTCTTCCTGCTGGTCGACACCCTGCTCAGCTACGGCCCCCTCTACCGGCGAGAGAGCGCCGCGGTCGCGCTGAGCTCGCTGCCGCCGGGGTTCGCCCTGGTCGCGTGGACGCTGGAGCTCGGACCGGTCCCGCAGCTCCAGCTCGCGCCGCTGATGTTCGTCCCGCACATGCTGCTGGACGCGTACGCGTTCGACCGCGCGGAGATGTTCGACCGCAATCCGACGACCAGCCGCGCCGCCGAGCGCACCGCGATCGACGACCTGACGGACCCCATCGTCGCGCTCGCGCTCGACCGACGAGTCGTCCGGCTCAACCCGGCGGCCGAGGCGGTTCTGGGCGTCGACGCCGAGACCGCCCGCGACCGTCCCCTCGCGGAGTTCCTTGACCTGCCGGTCCGCGTCGGGAGCGGCTCCGGTGGCGACAACTCGGAGGACGGTGCCGACGGCGATGGTCCCGATCTCGACGACGACGCCGAACCCGACGACGACGCCGAACCCGACGACGACGCCGAATCCGACGGCGACACCGAACCCGACGGCGGCTCCCGCGAGACGGTCGAGATCGACGCCGCGACCGGGGCCGGTCGGCGCACCTACGCGGTGTCGACCTCGCGGCTGACCGACCCGAACGGGACCCACGTCGGGTACACGGTCGTCCTCTCGGACATCACCGAGCGCGAGCGCCGCCGCCAGCAGCTGGAGGTACTCAACCGCATCCTGCGCCACAACCTCCGCAACGACGCCGGGGTCGTCCGCGGCTACGGCGAGATCCTCCGCGACCGCCTCGAGGACGACGAGCTGGTCCGAATGGCGGACGCGATCGAGCGTCGCGCGGGCGCGCTGGCCGCGCTCGGCGAGAAGGCCGGCACCGTCGAACGCCTCGTCTCCGACGCCGACGCGAGCCCGGTCGCGGTCGACGAGCTCGTCGCGTCCGCGGTCCGCGACGCCCGCGACCGCGCGCCCGACGCGACCGTCGAGTCGGCGCTCGGCGAGGGGGACTGGACCACGCGCGTCAGGGAGGACGCGCTCCGGGCGATCGTCGAGAACACCGTTGAGAACGCGCTCGACCACCACGACGGCGAGGGGACCGAACGCGGGGACGGCGGCCCGTGGATACGGGTGTCGCTGCGTCGGGGGGTCGGCGGAGGAGGGGGCGGCGACGGCGGCGAAGACAAAAACGAAGGCGACGGCGACAGCGGCGACGGCGAGGGGGGCGACGACCGGTTCGTCCTCGTCGTCGAGGACGACGGTCCCGGCATCCCCGACCACGAGGTCGAGGCGGTCGAGTCCGGTCGGGAGACCGCGCTCGAACACGGCTCGGGGCTCGGCCTCTGGGTCGTCGAGTGGGGCGCCGCGGCGATCGGCTCCGAGGTCGACTACGCCGACCGCGAGCCGCGCGGAACGCGCGTGACGGTGTCGATCCCGGTCGTAGACGACGACTGACGCCGAGCCGGCCACGGCGGAACCGGCTCAGTACAGGTCGTCGAGGTCGGACTCGACGTGCGAGTGCTCCTCGGCCGGGAACTCGCCGCTCGCCACCGCCTCCTTGTACCGCTCGACCGCGTCGAGCATCTCGCCGCGGACGTCGCCGAACTGCCGGGAGAAGGGCGGCGACCACTGGCCGAGCCCGACCGCGTCGTTGATCACGAGCACCTGCCCGTCGCAGTCGGGGCCGGCGCCGATGCCGATCGTCGGAATGTCGAGCGCCTCCGTCACCGCGCCCGCGAGGTTGGCGGGGACGTGCTCCAACACGAGCGCGAACGCGCCGGCCTCGGCGTGTGCTCCCGCCAGCTCGACGATCTCCTCGGCGGCGTCCTGATCGGTCCCCTGCCGGGCGTAGCCGCCGAGGCGGTTGACGTGCTGGGGGGTCAAGCCGAGGTGCGCCATCACCGGGATGCCGATGTCCGTCATTCGACGCGTCATCTCGACCGTGTGGGGGCCGCTCTCGATCTTCACCGCGTCGGCGTTCGCCTCCTTCAGGAGTTCGCCGGCGTTGCGCACCGACTCCGCCTCGTCGACGCCGAACGAGAGGAACGGCATGTCGGCGACGACCAGCGCGTCCTCGGTCGCGCGGGCGACCGCCGCGGTCCGGCTCTCGACCTCCGCCATCGTCACCGGGAGCGTCGAGTCGTACCCGAGGACCGCGTTGCCCATGCTGTCGCCGACGAGGATGACGTCGATCCCCGCCTCGTCGACGACCGCCGCGGTCGGGGCGTCGTAGGCGGTCAGCATCGTGATCGGCTCGTCGCGGTCCCGGAGTCCCCGCGTCGTGGTCATACCTCGAACACGCCCGTGCGACCGGTTAAAATCGCCGGAATCCGGAAGATCGGAACCCGACGGATCGGCCCTTCCCCTTCGACGGATCGACCCTCCGCTCTCCCGGACCACCAGCTCCGTTCGCTCCGCCCGCGCGGACCGTCACCGATTTGCACGTCCGCCACCGACGACCGGTCGTGCAACCCGTCGAACGCGCCGAGTACGAGGGGATCGACTACGGCTGGGTGATGCAGACGACGTTCGTCGTCACCATTCTGGTGGGCGCGCCGGTCGTCGCGGTCCTCTCCGCGTTCGTCACCCTCGACTCGTGGGGGGCCCGCGCGGCCTTCGCCGTCCGGGTCGGCGCCCCCATCTGGTTCGTCACCGCCGTCGCCGTCGCGGTGTACGCGCGGCGCACCGACGCGGGAGACGGGGGAGTGGAGAAATCGGGAGACGACAGCGGCGGTTCCGAGAGCGCCGACGCCGGAGACGACTACGACGATGCCGGCGAGACCGACGACGACCCCGAGGCTGTCAAGTCGGAAGACGCCGACGAGATCGGTCCGCGGGACGCCTGAGCGCTCGGTCCTCCCTCTTTACTGGTCGAGCAGGTCCGCGGCCCACGCGAAGGGGACGCCCGCGCGCTCCGCCGCCACGGCGTCGCGCCGCGAGTCGCCGACGAACAGCGCGCGCGCCGGCTCGGCGCCGAGCCGCTCGACCGCCGCGAGCACCGACTCCGGAGCCGGTTTGTACGTCTCGACCGTGTCCCGCCCGACGATCGCGTCCGGGTCGAGCGCGTCCCCGAGCCCGTGGGTCTCCACGGCGACCCGGCAGGCCTCCTCGCAGTTGAGCGAGCAGACGCCCGCGGGCGGCCCGGCGTTCCCGCCGTCGAGGGCCTCGATCAGTCGCCCGCCGAGCGGGAGCAGCGCCGAGTCGCGCGCGCCGGCCCGCTCGTGGGCCGCGATGGCCTCCTCGACCTCGTCGCGGATCCCGTAGTCGTCGGCGGCCCCGAGCAGGCCCCACAGCTCCTCCGTCGGCGGTATCATCGCGTTCGCGGCGTACACGTCGAGGACCGACTCCGCGACCGCGGCCCAGTCGACCGCGAGCTCGACGAGCGTCCCGTCGAGGTCGTAGACGACGGCGTCGTACGCGGCGAGGTCGACGGGTCGGTCGACGCTCGGGACGGGGCCGCCGTCGGCCGCGGCGGATCGGCGGCGGTCGTCGGCGACACCGGATCGCCCGTCTCCGCCCGTCACTCGCCCAACACCCCCCGCGCGATGATCGTCTTCTGGATCTCCGTCGTCCCCTCGTAGATCTCCGTGATCTTCGCGTCGCGGTAGAACCGCTCCACGTCGAACTCGGTCGTGTAGCCGTACCCGCCGTGGATCTGGACGGCCTCGTTGGTCACCGACATCGCGGTCTCGCTGGCGCGGTACTTCGCCTGCGAGGCCGCGACGCGGTTGTCCTCGCCGGCCTCCGCCTGCCGGCACGCCTCGCGGACCAGCAGGCGGGCCGCCGAGATGTCGGTCGCCATCTCCGCGAACTTGTGGCGGATCGTCTGGATGTCGTCGATCGGGCCGCCGAACTGCTCGCGCTCCGCGGCGTACGCCTTCGCCTCGTCGAAGGCCGCCTGCGCCAGCCCGACCGCCTGCGACGCGATCCCGATCCGACCGCCAGTGAGCGTGCGGAAGGCGGCCGAGAGCCCCTTCCCCTCCTCCGTGAGCCGGTTTTCCGCCGGGATCCGGCAGTCGTCGAAGCTGATGCCGGTCGTGTCCGAGGCGCGGAGCCCGAGCTTCTCCTCCTTCTTCCCGACCTCGAACCCCTCGGTATCGGCAGGGACGAGGAACTGGGTGATCGATCGCTCATCATCGCTGTCAGTCTTCGCGAAGACGATCGCCACGCCCCCGCGCTTCCCGTTCGTGATCCACTGCTTCTCGCCGTTCAGGACGTACTCGTCCGTCTCCGGGTCGTACTCGGCGGTGGTCGACATCTCCGCCGGGTTCGAGCCGGCGTGCGGCTCGGAGAGACAGAACATCCCCACGGGCCGGCCCGACTCCGCCATCTCCGGGAGCCAGCGCTCCCGCTGGGCCTCCGTGCCGAACTCGGCGATACACGAGGTGGCGAGACAGTGGACGGAGAGGGCCGTCGCCACCGCGAGGTGGCCGTACGCGAGCTCCTCGTTGACGATCGCGTAGGTCGTCTCGTCGGCGCCGAAGCCGCCGTACTCCTCGGGGACCGTCAGCCCGGTCAGGCCGAGTTCGGCGAGCCCGTCCCACACGTCCTCCGGGAACGACTCGGCCTCGTCGGCCTCGCCGGCCCCCGGTCGGACCTCCTCGGCCGCGAACTCTCGGACGAGGTCGCGGATCGCCTCCTGTTCGTCGGTGAGCGACGAGCCGACGCGTGCGCCAGTCATACCGTTCGGTTCGATCTCACGCTCAAAAAGGTGGGCGATCGGGGGGTCGTGTCGCTCGCGCGCCGCGGCCTCCTCGCGTGCCGCCCGCTACTCCCATAACGGGTACAGTTCGTCGCGCGGCGCCTCGTCGATCCGGTCGCCGTCGAGGAGGACGGTCCCGGCGCCGGGGTCGGAACCGCTTCCGTCGTCCCCTGCCGCCCGCACCTCCCCAATCTCGCCGACCGCGATCCCGACGGCCGCCAGCGCGTCGGTCGCCTCGGCGACGCGCTCGGGAGGCACCGCCGCGAGCAGCGCGCCGGAGCCGAACGTCGCCAGCGGGTCGACCCCGAGGGCGTCACAGCAGGCCTCCGTTTCGGGTCGAACCGGGACCCGGTCGCGCTCGACGGACACGACCGTCCCGCTGGCCGACGCCGTCTCGGCCAGCGCGGTCAGCAGGCCGCCCTCGGTGGGGTCGTGCATCGCGCTCGCGGCGTCGCGGACGGCCGCGGCGTCCGGGACGACGCTCACCTCGTCGAGGAACCCAGCGGCTGCGTCGAGGGTCGCCTCGGGAACGCCGGCCTCGGCGCACGCCTCCCGGAAGTCGGTCGCGAGGATCGCCGTCGCCTCGATCCCGGCGCCCTTCGTGAGCAGGAGCCGGTCGCCCGGCTCGGCCCCGCCGCTCGACACGAACCGGTCCGTGGTGCCGAGCGCGGTCATCGAGCAGAGCGGACGCTCCAGCGACGGCAGCACCTCGGTGTGGCCGCCGACGATCGCGACGCCCAGCTCCCGGGCGGTCGCGTCGACCTGATCCGTGACGGTCCGCCGGCGATCCGGGTCGTCGTCGGGGAGGAAGAGCGTGTGGGTGAGCCACCGCGGGTCCGCGCCGCTCGCGGCCACGTCGTTGCAGGCGACGTGGACCGCCAGCTCGCCGACCGCGTCCGCCGCGAGCGACAGCGGGTCCGCGGCGACGACGAGGGTGGAGTCGGCGCCGTCGAGGTCGATCGCGGCCGCGTCCTCGCCGTAGGCGGGGCCCGCGTCGACCGCGGCGTCGTCGGCGCCGGTCGCCGCGAGCACCTCGGCGAGCGCCTCGGGCCCGAGCTTGCCGGTCATCGGTCGCGGAGCCACGCGACAACGGCCTCGGGGTCGGCGTCGAGCCCGCCGCCCTGCGCGAAGGTCGGACCGCCGCCGCCCCCGCCGCCGAACTCGTCGGTGACGGCAGCCACGACATCGCCGGCGTCGGGGGAGCCGTCGTCGTCTTCCTCGCCGATCGCCTCGTCCGCGACCGCGACGACCACGAACGGCGCGTCGCCGGTCCCGACCGCGGCGATCGCGTCCGGCGAGCCATCGGCGGCGAGGACGCGCTGGGCCGGCTCGCGCAGGTCGTTCGGGTCGGCGTCGTCGACGGTTCCGACCGCCCACGTCGCGCCGTCCGCGTCGGCCTCGCCCGTCGGGAACTCCCGCAGGCGCGCGGCGAGCAGGTCGGCGGTGGCGGCCTGCAGGTCGGCCTCCAGCCGGTCGGCGCGCTCGCGGAGCCGGTCGACCGCGTCCGGGAGCTCGCCGACCCGCGCGTCGAGGGCGGTCGCCGCGTCGAGCGCGGCGGCGTGGACCGCGGCCTCGTGGTCGATCGCGGTCGGTCCCACCGCGAACTCCACGCGCGTCACGCCCTCGCCGGGGTTCGACCGGTCGAGCACGGAGACGGGGCCGATCTCGCTCGTGTTCCGGACGTGGGTCCCGCCGCAGGCGGCCACGTCCCACGTCGGCGCGGCCGAACCGTCCGAGCCGTCACCGTCGCGCTCCCCGCCGCGCTCGCCGACCGTCACGACGCGAACGGCCTCGCTCCCGCTCATCGCGCCCTCCTCGGTCTTCGTGTTGAACGCGATCCCGTCGAGCGCGCGGGCCTCGTCCTCGGGCAGCGTCTCCCACGACACCGGCAGCGAGTCCCAGACGGCGCGGTTGGCGAGCCGCTCCAACTCGACGAGGTCCCCGTCGTCGAGGGGCTCCGCGGTCGTCAGGTCGACGCGCACCTTCGTCTCCGAGATGTCGAAGCCGGCGTAGCCGAGCTCCTCGCAGGTCCGGCGCGCCGCGCCGTAGAGCACGTGCGAGGCGGTGTGTGCGCGCGCGCAGTAGGTCCGGAACGCGTCGTCGACGACCGCCGAGACGGTCTCGCCGGCCTCGGGGAGCGCCTCGGCGTCCGCGTCGAGGACGTGGACCACGTCGCCGTCGCGCTCGACCACGTCCGCGACGAGAATCCCGTCGATCGTCCCCCGGTCCGCCGGCTGGCCACCCGACTCGGCGTAGAAGTACGTCTCGCTCAGCACGACCTCCCGGCCGTCGACCGATTCGACCGTCGCCTCGAACTCCCGGACGTCGGGCTCCGCCGGCGCGCGTGACGCAGTCATTGACGGTGCGTGGAGGCGGTCGGATAAATAGGTGGGCGCCTCGTCGCCCCGACGGACCCGACCCCCGGACCGGCGCGCCGGTCAGATCGAGAGGATCGCGTTGACCAGCGTCCGCGTCGCGACCGCGGTCGCCGCGCCGAGCCACGTCAGCAGGACGAAGTGAATGTAGCCGTTCGCGGGGTTGCCGCCGTCGATCCGGCGGATCATCTGCGAGGAGAGGGCCGCGTTGAACAGCACGACCGTGAGCAGCAGGTACTCGATCAGCGGGATGTCGTACGCCCCGGGGTAGACGATCTGCCCGATGTCCATCTGGTCGAGCTGGAAGTCGGACGTGAGCTCGGCGAGGATGGCGACGATCTCCAGCCCGATGAAGAAGGCGAACGTCGCCGCCGCCGTGATCCCGTACAGCAGGCCGATGAAGGTCATCGCCGCCTGCCGCCGCTGCTCGCGGAGCTGGTTGACGGCGTTCATGTTCTTCGAGATCAGCTCGCCGAGCATCTTCGGGTCCCCGCCCATCTGCCGGCCGACGAGGTACATCTCCGAGAACTTCTGGATGAGGTACGACCGCGTGTCGTAGGTGAACGCCTTCCACGCCCCCTCGGTGCTGATCCGCATGTTGAGCCGGCGGTAGAGCCGCTCTATCGACGGCGAGAGGTCCCCGAAGTTCTTGTCGCGCAGCGTGGTCAACACGTCGGTGGTCGTCGACTGCTTGGCGCTCTCGGTCGCGCCGAGCGCCCGGATGAACGAGGGGAACTCCCCGTCGCGGGCCGTGATCGCCTGCTCCTCCTGCCGCAGGATCACGCCGGTGATGAAGAGCGGCGAGATGGGCACCGCGAGGTACAGCGGGAGCCGCACGTCGTCCATGAAAAAGAGGAGCCCGGGGAGCCCCGGGCCGTACCCGAACATCCCGGCGGCCGTGATCCCGATGATGAGGAAGGAGAGGCCGCCCCCGATTCCGAGGGACGCCCACAGCTTCAGGTCGCCGGGGGCGCGCTCGTCCGGGTGGAACCAGATCGGGTCGTACGGGGAGGTCGCCCGGATCATCGCGTAGAAGCCGAGCTGGACGAAGACGAAGAGGACGATGACCGCCGCCACGGTCGCGGTCGGGTCGTTCCCGGTCAGGATGGGGAGGACGATCGCGAAGACCAGCGCGAACGTCATCGAGAGGATCATCGACATGTACAGGTCCTTCATCACCTCCAGGTTCGACAGTGAGGACTCGTACACCGTCTCGTACTTCGCGAGCATGACGTCCTGCTCCGAGACGAGGAACTCCTCCAGCGACTGACCCGCGCCCATCGTGTAGCCGAGCCGGTCGAAGAAGTCGGCCATCGCGTCCGAGGGGACCTCCTCGGCCCGCCGGCGACACGCGTCGTCGAGGCTCTGGTTCCAGGTGTCGACGAGGTGGACGACCCGGTTTATCTCCTCGGCGGCGACGCCGTACTCCTCCTCTTTCGCCAGCGTCCGGAACACCTCCATGCGGTCGATGTTCGTCGTCGACAGCACGGTCATGTGCGTCATCACGAGGTGCAGCTGGTTGTCGATCTTGGTCTCCAGACTGGAGAGGTAGATCTTCGGGTAGATCACCGCCGCGACTAACACGAGCCCGCCGAACATCGGGACGGGGACCCGCGCGGCGAACGGGAGCGGGAGGACGAACAGCCCGACGACGCTCGCGAGGAAGACGAGGACAGCCGGGATCAACACGAGCCCGACGTACTTGCGCTTCGAGATGTCGAGCTTCTCGTACGACTCCAGCACGTCCGAGGTCAGCTGCGCGGCCGTCGCGAGCCCGTTTCCGACCTCCTTCACCGCCATGGCTATCTGACGTTCCGGTGCATGTCGAAGGGGAGCCCCTCGACGCCGTCGCGCTGGAAGGAGTTGATCGCGTCGTTCACCTCGTGGTAGCCCAGGATGTCCTCCTGGATCATCCGCTCGATCAGCTCGGCGCGGAACTCCAGGTCGTCGTAGATGTCACGGGTGTCGGCGTACCCCAGCAGCGTCGCGATCTGCTCTTCGAGCACGTAGGAGTTGTTCATCCCCTGGAAGACGATCTCGTCTTCGACGGGGTCCCAGCTGAACACCTCGCGGGTGACGACCCCCTCCATCTCCTTGGAGTACCCCTCGATCTCCTGGACGCTCGTCACCCGACGGAGGACCTTATCGCCCTGCTTCACCCGGTTCTGGAACAGCGCCACGTCGGCGTTGTCCATGAACGTCTCCGGGACGTTGATCGGCTCGGAGGTGAACCGCTGGATCATCGAGACGATGTCCGAGGCGTGGAACGTCAGCATGACCGGGTGGCCCGTCTGGGCCGCCTGGAACGCCATGCGCCCCTCGGCGCCACGGACCTCCCCCACGATGATGTAGTCGGGGCGCGACCGCAGCGCGGCGGCGACCAGGTCGAACATGTCCACGTCGGAGGAGCCCTCGCCGCCGCCCTCGCGGGTCAACAGCTGCTGCCAGGTGTTGTGCGGCGGGATGACCTCGGCGGTGTCCTCCGCGGTGTAGATCTTCGAGTCGTCCGGGATGTACGAGAGGATGGCGTTCAGCGTCGTCGTCTTCCCGGACGCCGTCTCCCCGACCACGAACACGGTCTGTTCGTTCTCCAGACAGAGCCAGAGGTACGCCGCGAGCTGCGGGGACAGCGTCCCCCAGTTGGTGATCTGGTTGATCGACAGCGGCACCTCCTCGCCCTGCCGGATCGTGAGCGAGGAGCCCTTCAGCGACACGTCGTCGGAGTAGATGATGTTGATACGCGACCCGTCGGGCAGCGTGGAGTCGACGATGGGGTCGGAGTCGGAGAGGGGGTCGCCGATCCGCTCGCCCATGTTGCGCAGCCAGTTGTCGAACTCCTGGGGCGTCCCGAAGTCGACGGTCGTCTCGAGCATCCCGTAGGTGCCGTGGTCGACGTGGCACTCCTTGGGGCCGATGACGTGAATGTCCTCGTTGGCCGGGTCGCGCATCACCGGCTCCAGCGGTCCGAGCCCGACGATGTCGCGGTTGAGCCGGTACCGGATGTTCTCGTAGGTCTCCTCGGTGACCGACAGCTTCCCCATGTTGAGCACCTTCGAGAGGCTGCCGCGGAACCCCTGGTTCTGCTCGTCGATGTGGGTGACCTCCTCTAACAGCTCCTCGATGAGGTCGTCGTACTCGGCCTCCGAGTCGGGGGCGCTGTGCTGGCCGCTCACCGTGAGGAGCCGGCTCTTCACCTCGTTGAGGACCTCCGCCTGCGGGCCGGAGACCTCCGGTTCGATGGCGTAGTACTTGGTGTCCTGCCCGAGGTCGCCGTAGATGTGGCTGTAGATCGGCCCGCCCACGGGATAGATGACGTTGGGGCGGTTCGACTCGTACTCGTCTTTCGGCTCCTCGATAAACTGCGGGAACTCCCCGGTGATCTGTTTGAACTCCCGCAGGTGCTCGCGGAGGTGCGGGCGCCGCATCGCGGCCTTCCGGAGCTCTTCCGACGGTTTCGCTGTGCCGTGTTCGGTCATGGTCTACTCCGTGTCTCCTGTCTGATCGGTCGCGTCCCGGTCGGCGGGACGGCTGTGCGTCGGCTCGCTCATGTGTTCAGGCGACGCTCCGGCTCTCGATGACGATTCCGGTTCCCGACCGGACGGAGAACCCGATCGTGTCGCCGACCTGTTCGCCCATCCCCGCGAAGCGCTTCACGTTGATCTGGCGGCGGATGTCGTTGCCGACCTCGATCATCTCCAGCTCGAGGAACACGTCGGCGATCGACCGGAACGGACCGATCGCGTCGTCGTCGACGGCCGAGGGGTCGACGGTGAGCACCACCACCTTCCCCTGCGAGATGATCTCGCGGAAGAAGGAGATGATCTCCAGGGCCGCCTGTCGCTCCTCGTTCTTCCGGACGAGCGCCTCGAAGGTGGGGTCGTTCCGGAAGATGGCGTCGAACGTGTCGAGGAACACCACGTCGGAGTTCCACATCGCCTCCGCGTTCATCAGGCGCTTGAGCAGCTCCTTGCGCTCCCCGTCGTCGTCGGAGAACGCCCCGCCGGAGTCGAAGTCGGCGTGGAGGAAGAGCAGTTCCTCCTGTAAGAGGGGCTTCACCATGTCGTACTCCAGCGAGTGCATCTGGTCGATGAACCCGCGGACGGTGAGCTCGGTCGACATCATCGTCACCGACGCGCCCTCCTCGACGAGCCCGTAGGCGAACCGCTGGGAGATGGCGCTTTTCCCGGCGCCGTAGTCGCCCTCCATGAGGACGATGCTACCGCGGGGGATCCCGCCGCCGAGCTCCTTGTTCAGCCGGTCGCGCTCGCCGAGGCCGAGGGAGAGGAGGTTGTCGCGGGGCATCTCAGTTACCCCCCTCCACGCGGAACTGGAACAGCTCCTCGTCGCCGCTGGCGGTGACGAACACGCGGTGGTCGCCGTCGTCGAGCCCGTCGTTCGTGTCGCCGAGCGCGTTCGTGTCGATCGTGAGCCGCAACACGTCGCCGCGGCTCCACGCGGTCGCGCCGTCGGCGGAGACGAGCTCGCCGTCGATCGCGTCCGGCCGGACGTACTGGCCGTCGAAGACGACGTCGAGGCCCGAGCCGTCGGGCGCGAGCCGATAGGTGCCGGTGTTCTTTATCAAGAGGGTCACGTTCTGGTCGCCGCTCGCGTTGTACACCCCCGCGTTCGCGTCGGAGATGATCGTCACGTCGGTCCGGAGCTGCTCGGTCGCGTCGAGCCCGGCGTCGTCGACGGCGGAGCTCACGCGGTCGACCCCCGTGGTGATCGTGCCGACCACGCCGGCGGCGATCACGAGGCTCGCGATGAACAGGATGAGGTGCGAGACGGGGACGCTGGCCATCTACGCGCTCACCTCCGCGGCGTCGCGGACGCCGGACTCGACGACGAGGACGACGCGGGTCTCGCCCGTGACCTCGGTCGAGAGGTCGGTCTCGTCGACCTCGATGGTGAGCGTCTCGCCGCCGAGCCACAGCTCGGTGTCGCCGTCGCCGTCGACGGTCGTGGTCGCGTTCGGCCCGCCCACGTCGACGTATTCGTTGTCGACGACCAGCGTCGCGTCGCCGGCGACGAGCCCGAGGGAGCCGTCGTTGGTGGCGTTGACGGTGAGGGTCGTCCCGTCGAACGTCGCGTTCGTCACGGCGAACTCGGTGTTCTGTCGCTCGAGCGCGCGCTCGTTCATCCCGTGTTGCGCGTCGCCGACGCGGTCGAAGCCGTTGGCCGCGACGGGGTAGAACGTCGTGAACGCGAAGAACAGCCCCGCGACGATGATGGCCGTCGACGCGGAGACGCTAACGCCCATCGCCCCACCCTCCGTCGGCCGGGTCGGCGCGGTCGGAACGCGGGTTCGGGTCGTTCATCGGCCGCGGGGAGCCGCCGTTGCGCTCGCGGCCCTCGGAGCCCCGGCGGTCTTCGCGGCCGCCCCGGCGCTCCGCCTGCCCGTCGCGCTCCGCGCCGCCGTCGTGTCCGTTCTCGCTCGCGCGCCGCTCGCGGTGGCCGTTGCGGCGGTCGTCGGAGCGGTCGGGCGCGCGGCGGTCGCGGCCGCCCTCGCGTCGCCCGTAGCCGCCGCGACCGCCGGACCCGGCCCGCGGCGGACCGCCGCCGACCAGCGATCCGCCGGCCAGGTCGTCCCAGCGGTCGAGCAGCAGGAGGTGGCCGCTCGTCCCGTTGAGCTGGGTCACGTACCGGAGGCTGCGGGTGTGGTGCTCGCGGACCAGCCGGTCGGTCCCCGGCCGGTCGACGAGGTTGCGGTCGATCGTACCGAACCCGGAGAGGAAGTCGCGGAGCCGCGCGGCCGCCTCGGGACCGACCCACTCGATGCGCTCGTAGTAGTTGATCGCCCGCACCGCGTCGGTGACGTCGCTCTCGGAGACGAGGAACTCCAGCCACTCCATCACGAGGAGGTCACCCACGTAGTCGCCGGGCAGCTCCGTGAGGTACGGCTTGCCGCGGGTCCCCGAGAGGTCGTCCTGCTGGACGTACTCGAAGCCGCCGCCGTTCGCCTCGGCGGGGTCGCCGCCGGGCTGCTGGCCGCGCGAGCGGTCGGGTTCCGGTTCGGGTTCCGGCTCCGGCTCGGGCTCCGGCTCCGGCGCGTGGCCGTTCGTCGCCGGCCCGTCGTCGACGGGCTCGTCGTCGAACGAGTCCATCCCGTCGTCGAAGTCGACGCCGTCGTCGGCGCCGTCGTCGAACGGGTCCGGCTCGTCGCCGAGCTCCTCCTCGAAGGAGTCACCTCCGTCGTCGAACGGGTCCTCCTCCGCGCCCGCGTCCGTTTCGGCGCCGTCCTCGTCGGCCCAGTCGGCCTCCCCGGCGTCGTACTCCTCTTTCAGCTCGCTGAAACTCTTTCCATCGTCGTTCATGTCGTCTCCGTCGTCCGCCGCCGCGGTCTCGGACGCGGCGTCGGCGGGGTCGCCGTCGTCCGTGTGCTCGTCGCCCGGTTCCTCGTCCAGCTCGGCGAGCTCGTCGTCGTCATCGTCCTCGAAGTCGTCGTCGAGCAGGTCGTCGTCGAAGAACCCGTCGGCGTCCGCGTTCGCGACGTCTTCGTCGAGGTCGTCGTCGCCCGCGTCCTCCCCCTCGTCGTCGTCGAAGAGGCCGAACGAGCCCTCGCCGCCGCCGTCGACCCCGTCGAAGCCGCTGGAGTCGTCGACGAACGGGTTGATGCCGCGGGTGACCATCTCGTAGATGTCGAGGAGGTTCCGCACGTCCTCCTCGATGTCGTCGACGGCGGCCGAGATCTCCTCGTTCTCCGATCGGACGGTCGAGACGGTCGAAGAGAGCGAGGCGACCTCGTTCTCCAGGTCGTCGAGCCGCTTTTCGAGTTCGTCGGTGTTCGCTCCGCCGCCGCCACCGCCGCCGTCGTCGAACTCGTCGTCCCACTCGTCCATCCCGTCGAAGTCGTCGAAGTCGTCGCCGCCGCCCATCCCGCCGCCCATTCCGCCACCGCCGCCGCCGCCCATCCCTCCGCCGCCGAAGGGGTCGTCGTCGCCGCCCATGCCCCCGGAATCGTCGTCGTCGGAGCCGTCATCGTCGAGGAATCTGTCGAGGACGCTCGCACCGACGAGCCCCAGCGTGGCGACTATCCATGCGGCCGTTGGAGCTCCCCACACCGGTAGTTCGAGGCCCATTACCGTGTACCACCCCCAGAACACACTTCAATTCACCCCTCAAAATATCAGCCGTGAGAAGGCATCCGGTCGCCGGAGATCCGGCGACGGTGCGGCCGCTTTCGAGCGAGACGGGTCAGAGGGTCCGCTCGAACCCGTCAGCGGCGCGGACGACCAGTCGGCCGTCCGCCCTGAACCGGACGGTCCGCCCGACGCCGTCGCCGACGGCGCGCTCGACCACCGGGATCCCGGCCGCGTCGAGGCACTGCTCGGCGCGCGCGACGTTTCGGGGCCCGACCGCGTCCGTGAGATCGAGCATCTCCGCGCCGCCGGCGACGCGCGCTTCGAGCCGGCCGGCGGACGCGCCGGCGTCCTCCAGCTCGGCGATCAGCGTCTCGATCCCGGTGTCGACGTACTTCCCCGGTCGCTCGATGCCGGTGTCGCTCCCGGTTCCGTTCGGCAACATCGCGTGTAACAGCCCGCGGACGCCGGCCGACCGATCGACGAGCGCCACGGCGACGCACGAGCCGAGACCGCTCGTCGTCAGGGTCTCACCGCCGGTCGCGACCGACAGGTCGCTGACCCCGACCTTGATCCGGCCGGCGTCGGGGGCGGGAGAGTGCGTTCGCTCGCGAGACGACGGCGGGTGACTCACGGCTCCGAGAGCCGTTCGAGCGCCCGCGCCAGTTCGCGCTCGTCCGGGAGCGCGTACACGTCACACCGCGTCTGGATCCCCTCGGTCTGGATCGCGGCGTCGATCACGAACCCGTAGTCCTGCCGCCGGCTCAGCTTCGCGACCAGCGGGCTGATCGTGGCCGAGCCGATGTCGTGGACGAACTCCGGGGGCGAGTGGGTGATCGAGGTGCCGAGCACGTTCGCCCAGCCGTCGATGAATCCGCTCGTCATCACGTTGCCGAGCTCGCAGAGCGCGTTCTCGGCCATCCCGCCGAGCGGCTCGTCCGGCTCGCTGGGGAGCATCGAGGCCGCGATCTTCGCCGCGGACTCCTCCTCGAAGAGGATCGCGAGGTAGCCGCTCGGCTCCCCCTGCAGCTCGAAGACGGTCCCGGCGTGCGGCTCGACGCCCACCTCTGCGGGCACGTCGGCGAGCGGGACGAACCGCAGCCGGCTCACGTCGACGCTCGTGTCGAGCCCCGTCATCATCGCGATGTTGTCGGCGGCGTTCGCGGAGCCCCGCTTCGCCAGCGACGCGAACGTCGACAGCGACTCGTAGGGGACCGCGGTGCTGTCGGCGCCGTCGTTGCCCGCCTCGCCGTCCGCGCCCGGCGCGGCGGCCGGTGCGGTCTTGCCGACGACGAGGTCGCGGAACTGCCCGGAGTCGGGGAGCATGTAGATCGAGAAGTCCAAGTCCGTCGTCGTCGCGTCGAGCCGGCTCTCGAAGAGGAACACGCCGTCACCGGCGAGCGCCCCGTCGGGGAGGACGGCGGCGCCGTCGGCCTCGAAGTACCGGGGCGGCGTCATGTCGATCGCCTTCCCGAGGTAGTTCGCCCAACCGTCGAGGAAGCCGCCGAGCGCGATGTTGCCGACCTCCGTCACCGCGCTGCGGCCCATCGACGACCCGCCGGGGAGAAGCGAGAGCAGGGCGTCGACGTTGTCCGCGTCGAACGCGAGGACCGCCTCGCCCTCCAGCCCGCCGCGGAGCCCGACGCTCACGCCGATCGACTCCCGGCCGGCGAACGCCTCGGCGAGGTCCTCGCCGCTGGCGACGCTGGCGCCCGTGACCTCCACGGAGAGGTCGGTGCCCGTCAGGTCGGTGAGCGCGCCGGCGGCCTGTCCGGCCCCCCGCTCAGCCAACCGGTTGCAGGCGCCGAGCGCCCGGACGTCGACGCGCATTATACCGCCGATCCGATGGCGTCGAGCACGTTCGGCTTCTGGAACGGCTTCGTGATGTACCCCTCGGCGCCGGCCTTGATGGCCGCCTTCATCTTCTCCTCCTGCCCGACGCTGGTGCACATGATCACCGTCGCCTCCGGGTTCTCCTCGAGGATCTCCGTCGTCGCCTCGATGCCGTCTCGGATCGGCATCACGATGTCCATCATCACGAGGTCCGGCCCGTGTTCTTCGTACATGTTGACCGCCTCCACGCCGTTTTCGGCCTCGCCGACGATCTCGAACTCCCCTTCGAGGATCTCCCGGAGGAGGTTCCGCATAAACTCCGAATCGTCCGCGATAAGCACGCGCGTTGCCATGGTTATCTGGAAGGCGGGACAGCGGTCACTTAACGACTCCCCCGCGGTTCTCAGCGCTGAGAACCGATACGGCGGAACGAGTCACCGAGGACTCGAGCCCGCCAGACCCAGTGGCCGAGGGGCTCAGACCCAGTGGCCGAGCAGATACGTCGCGCCCACGAGGACCGTCCCGCCGAACGTCTCCCGCGTCCCGATTCCGAAGGGGAGCAGCGTCGCCGGCTCGCCGTCGGGCGCCTCGTCGTCGCCCCCCGTCTCGGAAGGCCCGCCTTCCGACCCGCCGTCGTCCGACTCGTCGCCGCTCGCCTCGCCGTCCCCTTCATCGCTTTCCCCGTCTCCGGCCGCTCCGTCGGCCGCCGCCGACCCCTCCTCCTCGGCGCCGGGCTCGTCGACGCGCGTCACCGACGGGTCCGCCTCCACGGTCAGCGTTCCCTCCACGCGCTGGCCGTCGATCGCGAGCACGTACGGGTACTCGCCCGGCTCCAGGTCGGCGTCGATTTCGCCGAACGTCTCCTCGTTCGGGGCCCCCGGATCGACCGTGACGTGGCGCTCCTCGACGATCTCCCCGTCGGCGACGTCGAGCGACAGCCGCTCCCGGGTCCGGAGCTGCCCGACGTTTCGCACCGTCGCGGAGAGGTTCGACAGCGAGTCGCCCCGGGTCACCGTGAGGTTCGTCGTCGTCTCCGCTCCCAGCCGCAGGCGGGCGGGGTTTTCCGCGTCGTCGACGACGACGATCGTCCGGCTGTCCTGCAGCGACTGTCCCCGATAGAGCCGGTAGGTCGCTCGCGTCCCCGGCGTCACGTTCGTGAGCCCGCTGTCGACCGAGAAGTTCCCATCCGCGATCGCCAGCTCCGACTCGGTCCGCGACGGCGAGCCGTCGTCGTCCCTGACGATCGTCGCCGACAGGTCGGTCACGGGGAGGATCGAGGTCGTCCCGGCGATGGTCCCGTTGTCGGCCTCGACGAGGAGGTCGCCGTCGGCGGTGGCGTGGTCGTACCGGAGATAGCGCTCGCGGACGCTGAACGACGCCTCGGCGCTCACGCGACCGTCGGCGCTCTCGTGGTACGGGTACTGCTCGGACAGCCGGTCGTCCGCGATCGACTTCGGCTCGAACGCGTCGGGCGCTCCCTCGCCGTCGCGGAACCCGTACTGATCGCCCTCGGTTCCCTCCAGCGCGAACTCGACCGCGAACTCGTCGCCCGGCTCGGGGTCGTCGGTGAACGGTCCCCCGTCGCTCGTGTCGATCACGAGGTAGAACCGGCCGGGCGCCCGATCGCTGTCGCCGCGTTCGAGCGACTCGGCCTCCGCGAGGTAGAGCGAGACGTCGTCCGGGTCGGCGTTCGCGAGGTCGAGCTCCGCCGCGCGCTCGTTTCGGCCGGGGTTCGTCTGCCGGACTCGTAGCGAGACCCCCTCCTCCGCTTCGAGGAGGGCGGCGAGAGCGGTGTGATTGATCTGGGTTCCGGACTCGATCGACTCGCCCGACCGCCGCTCGGCGAAGTGCGACAGGGCGCCCCAGATCCCGGTCGACTCGAAGCCGAGCACGACCCGGTCGCCCTTCGTCACCGCCGCGCGGTCCAGCCCGTTGTCCCTGAGCGCGCCGAGCGACTCGGTCCCGCCCTCGCCGTCGGTTGTCACCTCGCTGTCCGCGGTCGTGAAGGCCTCGACGCTGTCGTTGAACGTCGGCTTCCGTAACACGAGGTCGGACTCCGAGGACACTTCGAATGGGTCCACGGCGCCGGAGTCGCGGACGACGAACGTCCCGTTCGTGATCGCGAGCCGGTACCGCTGCGGGACGAGCGGGCGGGCGAGCCCGCCGGCGCCGGTCGCCCCGGGCAGCTCCGAGAGGTTCTTCGCGATCACATCGCCGTCCTCGTTTTCGAACCGGAGGTCGCAGTCGACATCGGGAGCGCCACAGCTCTCGACATTGCTCTGGTTCGTCCCGAGGAGGCGCGTGTTGATCGTCGTCGATCCCGTGCCGCTCACCCTAACCACGTCGACGAACCCGACCGTCTCCCCGGAGTCGGTGAGGCGGTTGCCACCGATCAACAGGTACGCGCTGTCGTCGACGTTACTGTACCTGATCTCGACCGGATCTCCCGCAGTTCCGGTGTACGTCGGTCGGACGAACGAGCCGTCGATCTCCCTACTCACGACCCCGTCCGATTCGGTCGCGATCGCCGGGGAAACCTCGTCCCCGCCGGCCGACGCCGGGTCACCGATCCCCGTCGCGTCCCCTCCCGCGAGCGTCGCCGCGGCGGGACCCGTGGCCCCCGCGCCGAGAAACGAGAGGAGCACCGCGAGCGCGACGAACACGACGCGGAGATCCGAGAGTCGAGCGCGGGGCGTCCCCGCCGTGTCCGTCTCCGCGTCGTCCGGTGAAAGTCTGGAGGTCATCGTGGTGTTCGTGTCGTCGTGACGGACCGAATCGCGCGGACGGTCCGCCGTCAGTTGGTACGTCCTCGGGATCTCAGCGACTAAAGCGTACCCTCCCGATTATCGCGTCGGAGAACCGGAACGTCCCGTCACGGGCGGACCGCGGAACGAATCGGCTGACGGAGTCGGGGTCGGGCCGTCGGGAAAGCTCCGAAGAGTTAAGTCCGCCCGCGGTGCCGTTCCGATGGAGATGAAGACCTGCCCCCGGTGTGACTCGTCGCTCGACGACGAGGCCCGCTACTGCGTCGAGTGCGGCGCCCCGCAGACGGAAGACGCCGCCGAGGAACTCGACGAGTACGTGCGGCGGCAGGCCCAGCAGACAGGGGGCGGCTCGGGCGGCGGCGACAACGCCGGGGACGACGGCGGCGGATCCGGATTCGTCCCGACAGAAGAGCTCACCGACCGCGAGCAGCTCTGGCGCCGGGGGTGTTACGTCGCCGGGTACGGGACCACCGTCGTCGCGCTCACGCTGATCCCGGAGATCGGGGCCTTCCTCCTCGTCCTCGCCGGAATCGCGATCTTACCGCCCGTCCGTCGGCTGACCGCGGAACCGCTCGGGAGCCCGTTGAAACGCGAGGTGATGGCCGGGCTGTACGCGGTCTTGGCGCTCCTCGGCGTCGCGCTGCTCGTGCTGTTGTGAGGTTCGTCGGGCAGGAGGGTCGGCGAATTGTGACGTTCTGCGACCGGTTCAGCCCGTAACGGTTCCAAAACTCGGAGTTCGACGTTTCAGTCGCTCTGGATGCGCGGGGCGAGCATGAAGGTCACATGGCCGAGCCCCTCGGCGAACCCGTAGTGGAGCTTGACGGGGAACTCCTCACCGAGCTCGACGGTGACCTCGGCGTCGGAGGGGATCGCCTTGTTCATGTCCTTGAGGTAGTCGAGGCTGAACAGCGAGTCGGCGGGGCCGGCGGTGAGCGCGATGAGGTCCTCGCGGTCGAGCCGC
Source organism: Halorubrum salipaludis (assembly GCF_002286985.1). Taxonomy (GTDB): domain Archaea; phylum Halobacteriota; class Halobacteria; order Halobacteriales; family Haloferacaceae; genus Halorubrum; species Halorubrum salipaludis. The sequence continues at coordinate 223,634 of NZ_NSKC01000004.1, forward strand.
AGGTCGACGTCGTCGGTGTCGCCCTCCGCCTCGATGAAGAACGCCTCGTCGGTCTCGTCGACGCGCAGGCGGATGTGGTCCGAGACCATGTCGGCGGCCTTGATCCCGCGGTCGATCTGCGCGCCCTCGACGACGATCTCGGAGGCGAGGTCGAGGTCGGGGATGTCCGGCTCCTGGCGGATGGAGTCGGGGTCGATGAGCGCGAGGGTGTACGAGAGCCCGTCGATCTCGATGTGGAGCTTGCGGGTCTCCTCGTCGAGCTCGAGGTGGATCAGGTCGCCGGAGTTGGCCATGCCGGCGATGTCTTCGAGGCGGGCGAGGTTGACGCCGATGACGCCGCCGTCGGCCTCGTAGGACTCGAACGCCGCGGCTTCGAGGGTGAGGTCGACCATGCCGACGTTGGCGGGGTCGACGGCGCGGATGGAGAGCTCCTCCTCGTTGAGGCGGATCTTGCACTCGTCGACCAACACGCTCACCGAATCGAGCGCGTCCTGTAGCGTCGACGCGCCCACGATGGCCTTGAACATATACGTTCGGCTAGGGCGGTATCACCTAAAAAGGCACCCGATCGGACCGGCACGGAAACGCTCAAAGCGACCGGATCAGCCGGGCGACGACCGCCGAGTCGTTTCCGACGACGAGATCACAAGATCGGGAGATCAGACCCGATGACATCAGTGTACGGCCCGATATCTCGGATCCGCCTTGCGGATGAGTTATTTGAACGCCGGCCAGCTCATCCACGCGAGCGAGAGGAACGCGAACAGGAGTGCGGCGTACCCGATCAGGTTGAAAATGCCGCTTCCTGAGATTGCGGCCGCCACCAGGAGAAACATCCCGACGCCGAGGCTGATGATGGCTGCGGTGACGCCTTTGAACAGCCGATCGACATCCTGTCTATTCAGGGCTCTCGTTGCCATGGTCTCTCGAACTCGTCGAGCGGAAACCGCTACGTTTCGTCGTTTGGTTCCCGTTCGGGGTCGTTCTCGTCTGTTAACTCCTTCCGCTGGGCTCCTAAATCTTCCTCTGTCTTATCGGAGCTGGTGGCCGTATCCGAGAGAGTCTGTTGTCCCCCGTCCTTCCTCGTGATCGCCAGCAGGTTCATCGGTAGTACGAGCACAGAGACGGTGAGAGCAGACAGCCCAAACGACAGTGTGGTGACGGCGATGAACGCGGGATCGGAGAGCGAGAGGCCCAATGCCCATCGAAGCGCTGCCACGATACTGATCAGAAACAGGAATCCGGTTCCGATGAGGAGTTGAGCGACGTACTCCAAGACGTCGTCTTGCATCTGGTCGGCTAGGTCGGAATTGAAAAGCTGATAGACGACGATCGCGATCAGCGGGACCGAGATCGCGGCGATTTCGAGGACGGTAAGAGCAAGGGCTGCCATTCAGCCGCTCACCTCCACAGCCCTGTCTGACATGGCATTGGATAACGGCGAATCACCTAAAAAGGCACCCGATCGGACCGGCACGGAAACGCTCAAAACGACCGGATCAGCCGGGCGACGACGACCGCGAGCGTGACCACGATCCGCAACAGTCGGAGGCGCTCGATCCGGTATTCGACCGACTCGGGGTCGCACTCGTCGTCGGTCTCGGACGGGTCGGTCTTGGCCCGGTCGCGTTCCGACCGATCGGGGCCCGACCGATCGCGCTCCCCCTCCTCGGGAGGGTCGACGCCGTCGCGGGGGCGGTCGTCGTCTCGGCCGCTCTCGTCTCGGCCGTTCTCGTCTCGATCGCTGTTGTCTCGTGGGTTCCGAGGCGAGTTCGCTCCGCGGGTCGCGCTCGGCTCGTCGATCGGTGCACCGGTCGGTTCGTTGAGCGTCGGGGGTGCGGGGATCTCGTCGGACATGGAACGACTGCGGCCGACTCGGCGACCGCACGCGACGATACGGAGTTAATTCATAAGTATTCGAGCCGAATGCAAGGCGGAACTGAAAGTCGTCGAGCGGTCGGTCTCCCGGACGCCGCCCGGTGCTCCGAAACCGCTCAGATCAGCGGGTCGACGATCTCGCGGCCCTCGGCGAGCAGGTCGTCGACCGCCGCCTCCGAGTCGGCCTCGGCGTACACCCGGAGCTTCGGCTCCGTTCCCGAGGGACGGACGAGCAGCCACGAGCCGTTCTCCAAGAGGAGCTTGAAGCCGTCGAGGGTGACCACCTTCGCGACGCCGTGCCCGGCGACCGACTCGGGGATGTGGTCCTCCAGGTCGTCGAGGACGGCCGCCTTGCGGTCGTCGGGGCAGTCGAGCGACACCCGCCCGGAGGCGATCGCCCCGTGCTCGTCCAGCAGGCGGTCGACGCGGTCGTCGAACGGCTCCGCGGCGTGGGTGTTCGCGGCCAAAAGCGCCATCAGCACGCCGTCCTTCTCGCGGACGTGGCCGCGGAGGGTGAACCCCCCCGACTCCTCGCCGCCGAACAGCGCGTCGCGCTCGCCCATCGCCTCGGCGACCCACTTGAACCCGACGGGGGTCTCGTACACCTCCTCGCCGTGCGCCTCCGCGATGCGGTCGACGAGGAACGTCGTGGAGACGGTTCGGACCGCGGGCCCGGAGTCGTGCTCCAGGAGCCGGTCGTAGCAGGCGGCGTAGAAGAGGTTCGCGTTGAGCACGCCGCGCTCGGGCGTGACGACCGCGATCCGGTCCGCGTCGCCGTCGTTGGCGATCCCCAGGTCCACGTCGCTGTCGGGATCGGTGACGCGAGCGGTGAGTTCGCCGAGGTGCTCGGCCGACGGCTCCGGGGAGTCGCCGCCGAAGGTCACGTCGCGCTCGCAGCGCAGCCGGACGACCTCGGCGCCGGCCGACTCGAGGAGCGCGTCGGTGACCCCCCGTCCGCTCCCGTGCATCGCGTCGTACGCGACCGTGACGCCGTCGAGGTCGATCCCCGCCCCTCCGGTCGCGGCGCCGACGACCGCGCGGGCCGCGTCGGCGTGGTCGCTCACGAGGTCGACCCGCGACACCTCGCCGCGCTCGGCCGCGGGCAGCAGGTCGGGCTCCGCGAGCCGCTCCTCGATGTCCTCGGTGACCTCGGGGAGCGCGGGCGCGCCGTCGTCAGGGATGAACTTCACGCCGTTGTACTCGGGCGGGTTGTGCGAGGCGGTGATCATGCAGGCGCCGGCGAGCCCGCGGTCGACGATGGCGTGCGCGATGACGGGCGTCGGCGCATCGCGCTCGGGGAGGAGCACGTCGAAGCCGTTGCCGGAGATGACCTCCGCGAGGCTCTCCGCGAACCCCTCCGAGGTCTCCCGGGCGTCGTAACCGACCGCGACCGGCTCGTCGCGGCCGGCCGTCTCAAGGTGGTCGGCGACCGCCTGCCCCACGATCCGCACGCGCTCGTCGGTGAACGTGTCGAGGGTGGCCCGCCAGCCGTCCGTGCCGAAGGCAATCTGATCCATGTCGACCACGTCGGCGGCGAGGACAATAATGACCGGTGTCCTCCTCGGACGGAGTCGGTTGTCGGCTCCCGTCGGCTCCGGCCGTCGCCGGACTCGCCGCGCTTTTGCGCCCGGCACGCGAAGCGGAGGCATGACCCGAATCGTGGCGGTGTCCGGCAGCCGCCGAACGGCGAGCACCACGCGGGCGGCGCTCAGCGTCGCGCTCGACGCCGCGGCGGACGCCGGCGCCGAGACCGACCTGATCGATCTGGGCGCGGTCGACCTCCCGCTGTATCACCCGGACGAGGACGGACAGGGCGACAGCGAGGCGCTGACACGGCGCGTCCGCGAGGCCGACGGCGTGCTCGCCGGCACCCCCGTCTACCGCGGCTCGTACTCCTCGACGTTCAAGAACTTCCACGACTTCTGCGGCTCCGACGAGTACGCGAACACCGCCGTCGGACTGCTCGCGACCGCGGGCGGGGGGTCGTACGGCGGGACGCTCGAACACCTCCGGTCGACGTTCCGGAACGTCCACGCGTGGACGGTCCCGCACGAGGTCGGGATCCGGGGCGCCTCGTCGGTCGTCGAGACGGGCGACGCCGACGCCGGACCGCGGATCACCGACGACGACATCCGGCGGCGCACGGAGACGCTGGGGCGGGTCGTCGTCGAGCACGCGGAGCGGCTGCGGGAGTGAGGCGGTCCCGGGCGAGTGAGGCGGCCCCGGGCGAGTGAGGCGGCCCCGGGCGAGTGAGGCGGTCCCGGGCGAGTGAGGAGGCCTCCGGCGAGTGAGGCGGCCCCAGGCCACGGATCGGGGGCCGCGCGACCCGCCGGGCTTTTGAACGCCTCACGCCTACGGCGTCCATGACCGAACCGGGTGACGACGACCGTGTCCGCTAACCGGAAGGGGGACCGCCGCGAGCGCGAGCTGGTGAACGCCTTGGACGAGGCGGGGTTCGCCGTGATGCGCGCCCCGGCCAGCGGCGCCGCGACGGAGCGGGAGCTGCCAGACGTGCTCGCGGGCGACGGCGAGACGTTCTACGCGATCGAGGCGAAGTCGAGCGCGGGCGACCCCATCTACCTCACCGGCGAGGAGGTGGAGGCGCTCCTCTTCTTCGCGCGGAACTTCGGCGCGAAGGCCCGGATCGCGGTGCGGTTCGACCGCGAGGACTGGTACTTCTTCCACCCCGGCGACCTGTACACCACCGACGCCGGGTCGTACCGGGTGAAAAAGGAGACGGCGCTCGCGGACGGCACCGACTTCCCCGAGTTCGTCGGCGAGACCGAGAAGGTGACGCTCGGCGAGGTCGGGGAAGAGGGTGACAGCGGCGAGGATCCGATCGATCCCGAGACGGAGGAGCGCCGAGGGATTCTGGAGGCGGTCCGGGACGGCCACATGCCGGTCGAAGACGCGCTCGACGTGCTGTGAGGACGACGACCGCGGTCCCGGCAGCCGCGGTCCGCGGCGGTCGGCGGGAACCGCGGACCCCCTCGCTTATCCCTCGTCGCGTCGAACATCGACGCGAATGAGCGAGGAGTTCGTCCTGCTCGAACCCGACGATCAGCCCGGTGACGAGTGGGAACAGCTGGACGTCTCCGACACGGAGGCGGACCGGATCGCCCGCCGACAGGACCGGGAGTTCGACGAGTTCCGCAAGCGGATCAAAGACACCGAGCAGTTCAAACTCCAGGAGTCGGTGTTCGACGACGCGACGCTGGCGGCCATCTACAAGCTCGTGCAGGACGGCTACGTCGACGCCTTCGGTGGGCCGGTGTCGACCGGGAAAGAGGCGAGCGTCTTCGAGGCGCTCGGCGGGCAGGCGGGCGAGCGTCCCGAGCCGGGGTCGGCGGCCGCGGGCGGCGGCCCCGAGGGGGTCACGCCCGAGCGCGAGGTCGCGGTGAAGGTGTACCGGATCAATTCCTCGAACTTCCGGCACATGCGCGAGTACCTCGAGGGCGACCCCCGCTTCGAGGGGATCGCGAGCGACAAGAAGGCGGTCGTGCTGGCGTGGACGCGCAAGGAGTTCGCGAACCTCGAACGCGCGCGCAAGGCGGGCGTGCGGGTGCCCGAACCGATCGCGGTCCAGCGGAACGTCCTCGTGATGGAGCTCGTCGGGCACGCCGAGGACCGGGCGCGACGGCTGAACGAGGTCGACGTGGAGAACCCCGAGACCGCCTACGAGGTCGTCCGCGAGTACATGCGCCGGCTCTACCGCGCCGGGCTGATCCACGGCGACCTCTCCGAGTACAACATGATCATCCACGACGGCGAGCTGGTGATCATCGACCTGGGCCAGGCCGTGACGGTCCACCACCCGAACGCCGGGGAGTTCTTAGCGCGCGACTGCGAGAACGTGGCGGCCTTCTTCACGCGGGAGGGGATCGACGTCGACCCCGACGACCTCCGCGCGTACGTGACGGAGCCGGAACCGGACCCGAGCGGAGAGGCACCCGACGGCTCTCCCGACGAGACGTGAGGGGCGGAACCCCCGCGAGCAGGCCGCAACCGCCCGGTACTGAGGCGCACACCGCCGACGGCGGAACACGCTTAAAAGGCTCGGGCGGGTAGTTCGGCGTATGCAACACGTGACGGTTCCGCAGGACCGTATCGGCGTCGTCATCGGCGCCGGCGGCGAGACGATGCGGGAGATCGAAGAGCGGGCGAACGTGCGGCTCGACATCGACTCGGAGTCGGGCAGCGTCGCCATCGAGGAGCGCGACGACCCGGTGGCCGCGATGGTGGCGCCGGACATCATTAAGGCGATCGGGCGCGGCTTCAAGCCGGAGACGGCGCTTTCGATCCTCGACCACGACCTCCGGACGCTCGATTTGATCGACCTGTCCGAGCACACCCGCAACGACAACGACCTCCAGCGCAAGAAGGGCCGGATCATCGGCGAGAACGGGCGCACGCGGGAGCTCATCGAGGAGCTGTCGGGCGCGAACGTCGTTGTCTACGGTTCCACCGTGGGCGCCGTCGGTCAGCCGGAGGAGATCGAGGTCGTTCGGCGGGCCGTCGGGATGCTGCTGGACGGGGCCCCCCACGGCGCGGTGTACTCGTACCTAGAGCGCATGTCGAACGAGCTCGACGACGACGTGAGCTTCAACGCGCCGCAGTAATCGGCAGAGTTTCTCGGTCTTGCGGGCGGCGTCGCTTTTTGTTTATATTGCTTTTATTTGTGATGTAGAGAACTCCTCCAAAGCCCCAGGCGCTCACTTATAAACACCTGACCACAGATCGACGGCGAACTCCCCAAAGCCCCAGTCACGAGGCGGGCGCACGCTCGCTGTCGTTCGAAAGGCGCGAAGCGCCTTTCGTGATGTCGTCAGAACGCGAAGCGTTCTGACTGCTAGCCAGAAATCTCCGATTTCTGGCGATGACGAGACGCCGGAGGCGTCTCGAACCACGCTCCTCACTCGGTCGCTACCGCTCCTTCGCTGCGGTGCTTGCGTCGCCTGCGCCCGCCTCGCGACTGCCCCTTCGAGTCCCACCCCGCACAGCAACCGCACCTCACACCTCCCCAGCCTCGCCGCTCGCTCGGGGCTCCCTCCGGTCGCCCGCGTCGCTCGCGGCGTCCCTCGCGCGTGCTGTCTCGCGGCGCTTCGCGCCGCTCGCAGGCACGCGCCACCGCGGTCCGTTTATAAGCATCTTGCGTCCAGCAGTTGATCTAGAGTTCTATAAAAAGGGCTATGTGAACGCACCGCATACCGTCCGATACTCCCCCACCGTGTTGCGGTTTCGCACGAACTGAACGACACATTTATATAGAATCACAATCAATCAATGGCTGTAATGTCACAGCGCCAGCGGATGGGCAATCAGCCCATGATCGTACTTTCCGAGGAGTCGCAGCGTACCTCCGGGAAGGACGCTCAGAACATGAACATCACGGCCGGCAAGGCGGTCGCGGAGTCCGTCCGCACCACGCTCGGCCCGAAAGGGATGGACAAGATGCTCGTCGACTCCGGCGGGTCCGTCGTCGTCACGAACGACGGCGTCACCATCCTGAAGGAGATGGACATCGACCACCCGGCGGCCAACATGATCGTCGAGGTCTCCGAGACGCAGGAGGAGGAGGTCGGCGACGGCACCACCTCCGCGGTCGTGGTCGCCGGTGAACTCCTCGATCAGGCCGAGGAGCTCCTCGACCAGGACATCCACGCGACGACCCTCGCGCAGGGGTACCGTCAGGCCGCCGAGAAGGCCAAGGAGATCATCGAGGACGAGGCCATCGACGTCTCCGAGGACGACTACGACACCCTCGTCCAGATCGCCGAGACGGCGATGACGGGCAAGGGCGCCGAGAACTCCAAGGACCTGCTCGCCGAGCTCGTCGTCGACTCCGTGCTCGCGGTCAAAGACGAGGACGGCATCGACACGGAGAACGTCTCCGTCGAGAAGGTCGTCGGCAGCTCGATCGACAAGTCCGAGCTCGTCGAGGGCGTCATCGTCGACAAGGAGCGCGTCGACGAGAACATGCCCTTCGCGGTCGAGGACGCCGACGTGGCGCTGTTCGACGGCGCTATCGAGGTCAAGGAGACGGAGATCGACGCCGAGGTCAACGTCACGGACCCCGACCAGCTCCAGCAGTTCCTCGACCAGGAAGAGGAGCAGCTCCGCGAGATGGTCGACCACCTCGTCGACATCGGCGCCGACGTCGTCTTCGTCGGTGACGGCATCGACGACATGGCCCAGCACTACCTCGCGCAGGAAGGCATCCTCGCCGTCCGCCGCGCGAAGTCCGACGACCTGAAGCGCCTCGCCCGCGCGACCGGCGGCCGCGTCGTCTCCAACCTCGACGACATCGAGGAGGACGACCTCGGCTTCGCCGGCTCCGTCGCCCAGAAGGACATCGGCGGCGACGAGCGCATCTTCGTCGAGGACGTCGAAGAGGCGAAGTCCGTCACGCTCATCCTCCGCGGCGGCACCGAACACGTCGTCGACGAGGTCGAGCGCGCCATCGACGACTCGCTCGGCGTCGTCCGCACGACGCTGCTCGACGGGAAGGTGCTGCCCGGCGGCGGCGCCCCCGAGGCCGAGCTCGCGCTGCAGCTTCGCGACTTCGCCGACTCCGTCGGCGGCCGCGAGCAGCTCGCCGTCGAGGCGTTCGCCGACGCGCTGGAAGTCATCCCGCGCACCCTCGCCGAGAACGCGGGTCTCGACCCCATCGACTCGCTGGTCGACCTCCGCTCCCGCCACGACGGCGGCGAGTTCGGCGCCGGTCTCGACGCCTACACGGGCGACGTGATCGACATGGAGGCCGAAGGCGTCGTGGAGCCGCTCCGCGTCAAGACCCAGGCCATCGAGTCCGCCACCGAGGCGGCCGTCATGATCCTCCGCATCGACGACGTCATCGCGGCCGGCGACCTCAAGGGCGGCGGCTCCGACGACGGCGGCGACGAGGGCGGTCCCGGCGGCGCGCCCGGCGGCATGGGCGGCATGGGCGGCATGGGCGGCATGGGCGGCGCGATGTAAGCGAGGTTCTGAAAGAACCTCGATACCGAGCGGGGAGCGCACGCGACCCGCGAGGTGTGAAGTTCGGCGAGAACTCACACGCCCCCTGATCCCGACCGCAGCCGCTTCACCGAACCGCCTTCCGACCGACCGTCGCGCGCCCCTTCGGGCCCCGACGACACGCGATTTTTATCGACGACTCGACCGGAGAGCGACGCGCTCGTCGATCGACCGCGATCATCGGTATCGACCCGCACATTCGTCGGCGGCGACACGAGGGTAACACCCGCGTAACCACCGGACAGCGGTGTCCGCGAGCGATTAAGTGGCTCCCGGCCCTCCGATCGGTAGACGAGGTTCTCACGTTCACCATGCCACAGCAGAAAGCCGACTACGCAGACGACGCCGAGATCGACGCGGAACTAGACGAGCTTCCGGACGAGGAGACGGTCGAGGCGACGGTCGAAAGCCTCGAGGAGCGCGGCTTCGACGTGGTCGTCGTCGACGACGCCGACGAGGCGTTGGAGGCGGTCCAGTCGCAGATTCCGGCGGGCGTCTCCGTGATGAACGGGCACTCGACGACGCTCGAGGAGATCGGGTTCGACGACCTGCTCGGCGAGGGCGACCACGAATGGGAGAGCCTCCCCGACCAGATCTGGAGCATCGACGACGACGACGAGCGACAGACCGCGCGACGGGAGTCACAGACGGCCGACTACTTCCTCGGCGGCATCAACGCGATCGCGCAGACCGGCGAGCTCGTCGCCGCCGACCTCTCGGGCAGCCGGATCGGCGCGTACCCGTTCGCCGCGGGCAACGTCGTCATCGTCTCCGGGACGAACAAGATCGTCCCCTCGCTCGACGACGCGCTCGACCGCCTCGAGTCCGTCGCGTACCCGCTCGAGAACGAGCGCGCGCAGGAGGCGTACGGCGTCGAGTCGGCGATCGCCAAGCAGCTCATCTACCGCCGCGAGACCGAGGAGGGCCGGACGACGGTCGTCCTCGTGCGCGAACAGCTCGGGTACTGAAACACGAATACGCCGTCGGTCGACGGCGACACGCTCCCCTTTCCCCCGGTTTTCACCGCCGTGAGCGCCGCGGTTCGCGGCGTCGAGGCCGCGAGACCGCAACCCGTTTGCCGCCCCTCCGAGAAGCGGCGCGTAGGTCCCATCATGACGCCCCGCCCAACCGATCTCCGGACGGACGCGTGTACCCTCTCCGACGGACGTACCCTCTCGTACGCGACCGGCGGCGACCCGGACGGTCACCCGGTCGTCGTTCACCACGGCACGCCGGGGTCGCGGCTGTTCGGAGCGCTGTTGTCGGCGCCCGCGACCGAGGCCGGCGTCCGGCTCCTCGTCCCCGATCGGCCGGGATACGGTCGGTCGTCGCCGCCACCGAGCGAGTGGTCGAGAGAAGAGTGGGCGGCGGACGTGACCGAGCTCCTCGACGCGGAATCGATCGACCTGGCCGGCGCGCTCGGCTTCTCCGGCGGCGGTCCGTTCGCGCTCGCGGCCGCGGCCGACGATCGAGTGACCCGAGTCGGCCTGATCAGCACCGTCGTCCCCCCGGCCGAGAACGCCCTCGCCACGCTGGCGTCGGTCCCGTTCGCGCTGCGCGCGATGTTCCGCCTCTCGAAGGCGTTCGCGTCGGTCTCCGGGCCGAACGCGGTCGTCTCGCAGTACACGGGCCGGACCGTATCCGACGCGGTCGCCGAGGCGGTCGCGGCCGACTTTCACGAGGCCCTCGACCGCGGCGCCCGCGCGGTCGAGCGCGAAAACCGGTCGTTCGCGAGCGCGACGCTCGATCCCAACCCGTCGGGCGTCCCCCTCCGCGCCTGGCACGGCACGGGCGACGAGAACACGCCGCTTCCGCCGGTTCGGTCGCTCGTCCAGGAAAGCGGCGGGACGCTGGAGACCGTCGACGCCGATCACCTCGGGACGCTGCTCGACCGCCGGCGGGCGGCGTTGGAGTGGGTCGGCGAGACGCGGTGACCGCGGCCTCGACGCGGTCGGCGGCCTCGCGGCTCACAGTTTGCTCGCGGCGGTACAGCGGGCCGGGAGGGATTCGAACCCCACTCGCACGGTCGCCTCGCTCCGCTCGGCGCTGCGTGCTCCCTGGTTCGAATCCCTCTGGCGTTTTCACTGCTCCCGTTGGTCGCAGGAAAACGGGCCGGGAGGGATTCGAACCCCCGACCGTCCGGTTAAAAGCCGGACGCTCTCCCTAACTGAGCTACCGGCCCAGACAGGAATCCGTACGGCGAGACCACGGATAAACGTTTAGAAACCGCGTGCGGCGGGGCGATCGCCCGTCGATCCGAAACGGTTTCCGAGCCCCCGCCGTCGCCGACGGCATGGACTTCGACATGCGCGCGTTCGCCGCCGACCTCTGCCGGTTCGCCTCCACGGCCGGCGAGGAGGCGGCCGCCGCCGACTTCGTCGAAGGCGAGCTCGACGCGCTCGGCTTCGAGACGTACGCGTGGGACGCCGACCCGGACCTGCTCGCCGACCACCCCTCCTTCCCGGACGACCTCGACGAGTCCGACGTGGCGGGCCGCCGGAGCGTCGCCGGCGTGCTCGAACTCGGCGGGACCGAGGAAGGAGGAGGCGACGGCGAGGACGCGACCGACGACGCCCCCACGGTCGTCCTGAACGGTCACATCGACGTGGTGCCGGCCGAGCCCGCCGAGTGGTCGATCGATCCGTTCGAACCGGCGTGGGGAGAGGCCGAGGAGGGGATCGCAGGCGACGAGCGCGGCGAGACCCTCACGGCCCGCGGCGCGGCGGACATGAAGTCGGGGGTCGCGGCGTGCGTCGGCGCGGCCGTCGACGTGCGAGAGGCGGTCGCGGCCGGCGCGATCGACCTCCCGGACGCGGGGCTCCGGGTCGTCGTCGAGGCGGTCGCCGGCGAGGAGGACGGCGGGTACGGGGCCGCGACCGCGGCGCTCGCGAACCCCTACCCCTTCGAGCGCGACGCCGCGATCGTCGCGGAGCCGACCGAGCTGCGTCCCGTGGTCGCCTGCGAGGGGTCGCTGATGGCGCGGCTGGAGCTGACCGGGCGGAGCGCGCACGCCGCCACGCGCTGGCGCGGCGAGGACGTGCTCCCGCGGTTCGAGGCGATCCGGGAGGCGTTCACGGAGCTGGAGACGGAGCGCGGCGAGGCGGTCGACCATCCCCTGTACGGCGAGTTCCCGGTCCCGTGGCCCGTCGTCTGCGGGACGGTCGAGGCCGGCTCGTGGGCGTCGACGGTGCCGGCGACGCTCTCCGCGGAGTTCCGGATCGGCGTGGCGCCCGGCGAGACGGTCGACGAGGTGGAGGAGACGTTCCGCGAGCGACTCGCAGAGGTGGCCGACGACGACCCGTGGCTCCGCGAGCACCCGCCGTCGTTCGAGCGGTTCTCGGTGCAGTTCGAGCCCGCGGAGATCGCCGTCGACGAGCCGATCGTCGAGGCGGTCCGCGCCGGGATCGCCGACGCCGGCCTCCCCGACGCGGAGCCGACCGGCGCGACCTACGGCGCCGACTCCAGACACTACGTCGCGGCGGGGATCCCGACGGTCCTGTTCGGTCCCGGCACGATCACGGAGGCGCACTACCCGGACGAGACGATCGCGTGGGAGGAGGTCGAACGGGGGCGCGAGGCGATCGCGGCCGCGGTCGGCCGGTTCGCGGCGGGGTACGCGGCCGGACCGGAGGGACACTCCGCGGCCAGATCGGGAGATTACGCCGCGTCAGACTCGGAGAAGTAGTCGGCGAGCGCCTCCGCGACGAGGTCGCCGGGGTCGACGTTCCGGTTCGAGGCGCGGCGCCTGAGCTCCACGTAGGCGTCGAGCGGGAGCCCGATCTCGACGCGGCCGAGCTCGACGCCCGCCTCGCGGACCGCGGCCTCGACGTCCTCGCCGTCGTTGACGGCGGAGGCGATGGAGCGCACCTCCCGGACCGTGAGGTCGCCGTCGATCGTCGCCCAGGCCAGCAGGTAGCGGTCGGTCCCGCCGAGGCGCGCGACGTGTTTCGCCGCGCTCGGTGCAATCTGCCCGCTCGCGACCTGCCGGCGGATCGCCTGCGGGAGGTCGTGGACGCGGGCCCACTTGCGGATGAACGCCACCGAGACGCCGTCGCCGGCGCGCTCGGCGGCCGCCTTGTACGAGCCGACGCCGCGGACCAGCGCGGCGCAGGCGGCCGCCCCCCGGAGCATCAGCACGTGGTCGTCGTCGCCAACGTCGCCGGCCGCGAAGCGGGCGACCGTCTCGGCCGCTTCGGCGACGCTCTCGGGGTCGTCGGGGTCGAACCCCACCGCCTCGGCGGCGCGCTCGCCCGTGACCTCCGGGTCCGCCCGGACGACGGGCTCGCCGACGGGAGAGCGTCTGTCCGCGGGTGACTCCTCGTTCATGTCCTACCACTTCGGGTGCGCGCACATAAGCGGCCGGCACCGGGGCAGGTTTCGCTGACGACGGCGACGGCCGAGACGGCCGGTTCGGCGGGCGGTCGGGACCGCGTCCCGGCGCGTGCGGCCGACGAGGAGGGATTTTTACCGGGGGACCGACACCTCACGGCATGGACGAACGCGTACGCGAACACGCGGAAGTGCTCGTCGACTGGAGCGCGCGGGTCGAGGCCGGCGACGACGTGGTCGTGAGCGTCGCCGAGGACGCCCACGACCTCGGCGTCGCGGTCGCTGAGGCGCTCGGCGAGCGAGGGGCCAACGTCACGACGCTGTACGGGTCGGCGGAGCTGTCGCGGGCGTACCTGAAAGGCGCCGAGGCGGGGGCCGACGGCGACGTCCCCTCCTTCGACGACGACCCGGCCGTCGAGCGCGCGCTGTTCGAGGCCGCGGACGCCTACCTCCGGATCGGCGGCGGGCGCAACACCACCGCGACCGCGGACGTGGAAAGCGAGACGCGGCAGGCGTACGCGAAAGCGCGGCGGGGCGTGCGCGAGGCGCGGATGGACACCGACTGGGTGTCGACGGTCCATCCCACGCGCTCGCTCGCCCAGCAGGCCGGGATGGCCTACGAGGAGTACCAAGAGTTCGTCTACGACGCGGTGCTCCGCGACTGGGAGGCGCTCGCCGACGAGATGGCGGCGATGAAAGACGCCCTCGATCGGGGCGACGAGGTACGGATCGTCACCGAGCGCGACGACGCGCCCGACACGGACATCACGATGTCGATCGCGGGCCGCACCGCGGTCAACTCCGCCGCCTCCGTGGCGTACGACTCCCACAACCTCCCCTCCGGCGAGGTGTTCACCGCGCCCTACGACACCGAGGGGGAGGCGTTCTTCGACGTGCCGATGACGATCGACGCGACCCGCGTCCGGGACGTGCACCTCGTCTTCGAGGACGGCGAGGTCGTCGACTTCTCGGCCGGCGCCGGCGAGGACGCGCTCGCGAGCGTGCTCGACACCGACGCCGGCGCCCGGCGGCTCGGCGAGCTCGGCATCGGGATGAACCGCGGGATCGACCGGTTCACCGACTCGATCCTCTTCGACGAGAAGATGGGCGACACGATCCACCTCGCGGTCGGCCGCGCCTACGACGCCTGCCTGCCGGAGGGCGAGTCCGGCAACGACAGCGCGGTCCACGTCGACATGATCAGCGACGTGAGCGCGGACTCCCGGCTGGAGATCGACGGTGAGGTCGTCCAGCGGAACGGGACGTTCCGGTGGGAGGACGGCTTCGAGGGCTGATCGGGGAGGCTCGGCGGCGGAGAGACGGTATATAAACGACAAACGGTGCGGTGGCGCGTGCCTTCGAGGCCGCCCCGCGGCCGAGAAGCACGCGCGAGGGAGTCGCGACGCGAGGGGGCGACCGAAGGGAGCCCCGAGCGAGCGACGAGGCTGGGGAGGCCTGAGGCTGCGGTGCCGTGCGGTCGGGTGGGACTCAAAGGGGCAGTCGCGCTCGGCGAACCCCAGCGACGTAAGCACCGCAAGGAGCGAGCAACGCGAGCGACTGAGGAGCACAGCGAGCTGTGGGAGCCGAGCGCGACTGGGGCTTTGGAGATCCTCACCGTCGATCTGGAGTCAACGCCGTATAAACGCCTGACGGCAGTGTAAAGACCGACTCCGAATTACTGCAGCGCGTTAAGGTGGAACTCGAAGGCGGCGACGGGCACCTCCAGGTCGTGTTCGACGAGCACGGCGGGATGGATCTCACCGATCACGCCGACTTCCTCGCCGTCGATCACGACCGCGGCGGTCCGGCCGTCGATGAACGAGGGGTGCTCCGTGCGCGGCGTCTCCAGCTCGGCGCCGAAGTCGTCGCACAGCGCCTGTAAGCGGCCCTTGGCGGCCTCGTAGGAGGCGTCGCGCCGGGCGACCGCGCCGGCGACGTGGCGGCGCTCGGCGACGTTGGTGTCCTCGGTCTCGTCGCGCTCGGCCGCGAAGCCGACCTCCGCGACGTCCTGCGGGTAGGCGTTGTGGGTGTTCCGCTCCAGCAGCATCAGCAGCGAGGGAGTCGCCCACGTGCGGAGCTGGGTGTACTCCTCGCTGTACGGCTCCGTGATCTCGACGGGGTCGCCGCCGCCGAAGGCGTCGCTTCCGGACCCCAGGTTCATCCGGTCGTAGTTCTCGGTCCCGCTCGTCATGTGGAAGTTCAGGAGATCCTCGAAGCCGAGGCCGACGAGGCTCGTCCGGACCGCGTCCTCCAGCCGGGAGCGCTCGTGGCGCCCGCCGACCGTCCCCACGTCGGGGTAGCGCGGCTCCAGGTTGTCGAAGCCGTACGCGCGGCCCACGTCGTCGACCAGGTCGAGGGGGTGGAGCACGTCGACGCGGTACGGGGGAATTTCGACCTCGTAGGTCACGTCCTCGTCGAGGGTGTAGGAGGCGTCGAGGCCGGCGCGCTCGAAGCAGTCGACGACCTCCTCGGGCTCGAAGTCGACGCCGAGGAGCGTCTCGATCCGGTCGTGGCCGACCGCCTTCTCGTCGGTGTCGAAGTTCGGACGGACCAGCTCCGCGCCGTACTCGCTCGGGTGCGTCGCGCCGTCGGCGTAGTTCACCTCGACCTCCTCGATCGTCGCGCCGCGGGCCGAGAGGGCGTAACAGATGATGTTGCACATCCGGTCGATCGTCCATTGGTCGGTGCCGGTGAGCTCGACGAACAGCTCGCGGGAGCCCGTCGTCACCTCGGTCCGCTTCCCGTTGATGACGGGCGGGAACGAGAAGAGGCCGAGCTCGTCGTAGATCGCGGGGTACCGGTCGAGGTCCTCGACGAGGTCGGCGTACGTCTCTCCGGTGGCGTGCTCGTCGAGCACCTCGTTCGGCGTCAGCTCGTCGTTCGAATCGAGCGGGACGAACGTGTCGCCGTCGGGGTCGACGCCGCGGTAGGTGATCGACGGCTCCGCGCCCTCCTGTAAGGGCGCGCCCTTGACCATCGCGAGGTCGTGGATGCCGATCGCGCCCTTCGCGCGGCCGCGCCCCATCGTCGCGTGGAGCTTCTCCTGCAGCTGGATCAGCGACTCCAAGGCCCCCTCGTCGAGGTCGACACCGCGGACCACGGCACCAGTGACGTACGGGCGCTCGTCGGGGACCGACTCGTCGACCTCGATCGTCCACTCGGGGTCGTTCGTGTCGGGCACGTAGACGCCGCGGTCGTCGCCGTAGTGGTAGCGCAGCGAGCGCGCGACGCCCTCGACCGAGAGCCGGTCGAGCCGGTCGGGCGCGAACTCGAACTGGAGGAGGCCGTCGTCGGTCTCCCCCTCGAACTCTAAGCCGAGCCCGAACAGGTCCTCCTTGAACTCCTCGTCGCTCGTGTCGGTGCGACCCGTCAATCCGCGCAGCTCGTCGGTGTCGATGTCGACGACGGGCATCAGTAGCTCACCTCCGCGTCGCGCAGGAACTCGATGTCTGCCAGCGTCCCGTGGAGGTCGCGGATGTCCTCCGCGCCCGTCGTGAGCATCGCGAGCCGCTCCAAGGCGAGCCCCCACGCCATCACGTCGCAGTCGACGCCGAGCGGGCCGGTGACCTCCTCGCGGAAGACGCCGGAGTTCCCGATCTCGATCTCCTCGCCCGTCTCCGGGTGTTCGCCGAACAGCTCGAAGGAGGGCTCCGTGTACGGGTTGTAGTGCGGCTTAAAGCGGATGTCCGTGATCCCGAACTGCCGGTAGAACTCCTCGAAGGTGCCCATCAGGTCGCGCACCGAGAGGTCCTCGGCCATCACCCACCCCTCGATCTGGAAGAACTCCAGTAAGTGCGTCGGGTCGAGCGTGTCGTTGCGGTACACCTTCTCGACGGAGAAGTAGCGCTGCGGCGGTTCGAGCTCGGCGCCCGCGATCCCGGAGAGGTACCGCATCGACAGCGAGGTGGTGTGTCCGCGGAGGGCGACCTCGCGGGCGAAGTCCTTGGACCACGGCGAGTGGTAGCCGTCGCCGTCGATCCCCCAGCCGTCGCGGTGGGCCGCCTCGACGCGGGCCATCAGCTCGTCCGGGATCCCCTCCATCGGCGGCACGTCCAGCGCGAACCGGTCCCAGTGGGTCCGCGCCGGATGGTCCTGCGGCATGAACAGGCAGTCGTTGATCCAGAAGTCGCTGTCGGCGTGGGGGCCCTCCATCTCCTGGAACCCCATGCCGACTAAAACGTCCTTCACGCGGTCGGCGGTGCGGCGGAGGACGTGTTTCCGGCCGCCCTGCGCCGTCGGCGCGTCGGCCTCGACGTTGTACTCGGAGAACTCCACGTCGCGCCACTCGCCGCTGGCGAGCAGCTCCGGGGTGAGCTCCGAGACGGTCTCGGTCGCCTCAACGCCCGTCATCAGGGCGTCGACGCCGTCGTCGGTGAGCGTCACCGACCGGGTGACCGACTCGCCGCGGTCCACGAGCCCGCGGGAGTCGAGCTGGTCGAGGACCGCGTCGTCGACCGCCGGGTCGTCGCCGTCGGCGAGCGCCGCGAGCGCGGCCGCCTCCCGGTCGGCGTCCGGGTCGGCGTCGGCGGCGATCCGGAGCTCGCCCGAGTCGATCGAGCCGAGTCCCTTGCGCGCGAAGTTCGAGAGCGCGATGTCGACCTCGGGCCCGTCGAGGTCGGCCTCGCCGATGACCCGCCCCATCGAGACCGCGGCCTCGTCGGCGCCGAGCGCGAGCCCGGCGCGGTAGAGCCGCGTCTCGGGGAGGTCGTCGTCGACGTACCGCCGGCCCTCGTCGGTGAGGCCGAGCGTCTCGGCGGCGGTCTCGACGACGGAGAGGAGTCCCTCGTCGCGAAGGTCGAAGGCCGCGCCGGTGACCGTCTCGGGCTTCAGTCCGGTCTCCGCCGCGATCTCGTCTATCGTCCGTTCGTCCGTCGCGCTCGCGGCCTCGAGGACCGCGAGCTGTCGTTCCGGGAGTCGCATTCGAGTTGTCTGTATACGCGTCTGGCTGGTTGGTAACGGTTCCGGCACGTCGCCGCCGATCCGCCCGGTTTCACCGCCCCGCCGCGGGGCGGATCCGCCGCGCGCGGATCAGGCGAAAAAGAACCCGAACGCGTCGCCGTCGGCTCCGGTGGCGATGCCCGCTCCGGCGCGTTCGAGTGCCATGGTGTCGCGTGGCAAGCGAACGGTAATAGTCGTTTCGCCCGGCCAAATTTCAGCGACGATAAACGAGCCCGGAGAGTTATATGTGAGTTCGACGCCGAAACGAGCATGAGCAGCGCACCGGCGGGATCGCGGGGGCACGGAGCGGACTCGGGAACGGTCTCGGAGACGGTCCGCGTCGAGCACGGCGACGACGGTCCGGCGCCGAGCCGCGCCGTCGTCGAGGCCGTCGCCGGCGCCGCCGGCGTCGAGCCGGTCGATCTGGCCGACGAGGCGGGGATCGTCCTCTACGATCACGTGGATTTGGACGCACTGGACGCGCTCGTGGCCAGCCGTCACGGAGGCGACATCGACGTCACCCTCTCCGTCGCCGGCTACGAGGTCACCGTCGACGCGACGGCGGTCGTCGCCGAGCGCGCGCGATAGCGATACCGACCCCGGGCTCGTCGAGAGGCGGACTTACGAAGCGTCCTCCGACGCGTTCTCCGCCCCGTCGCGCTCCCGCAGCGCCGCGATCCGATCGCCGAGCGGGGGCTGTACCTCGAACCACGTCGACCAGTCGCCGGTCGCCGGCTCGACCCCGCGGAGCGCCGCCGCGCGCTCGAACGCGTCGGCGACCCGGTCCGCGCCGACCGCGTCCGCGGCCCGGTCGTCGGCCGCGTACTGCACCCGCCGGCCGACCCAGAACGCGGCGAGCCCGACGGCGACGAGCGACGCGAACCCCGCGTCGAACGGGACCGTCGCGGTGACGATCGCGGCCAGCACGCCGACGACCGCCGCGACCGCGACGGCCCGGAACTCCCCGTAGTACGTCTCGACGCGGCCGGCCTCGGCGGCGAGAAGGCCGATCGCGACGTCGTCGTCCAGGTCGTCGAGCACCGCCTCGGAGAGGAACAGCACGCGCCGGCGGGGCGGCCCGCGGACCGCGACCTCGATGGATCCGGCGTTCTCGCCGGCGTCGTCGCCGGTTTCCCCTTCGGCCCCGTCCGCGCTGCGGCGCTCGATCGCGACCCGATCCACGTCAAGCCCGGCCGTCTCGCGAAGGTAGTCGAGGCGGCCGCGCTCGGCGTCGGTCGGCTCCCGGAGGTCGCGGAACCGGTCGACCGCGTACAGGGGCCCGATCTCGACGGCGAGAAACGCCACGGCGGCGACGCCGACGAGGAAGACGGGCGTGAGCATCGTCCGCGGGTCCGTCCCCGAGCGGTAAAAAGGCGGGAGTTCGCGGGTCGCCGGGGAGGGGAAGGGAAAGAAAGGAAAGGAAGGGAGGGCGCCGCGGGCCCGCCCCCGTCAGCGGGGAACCCGCCGAGCGAGTTCGCGGACCGCCTCCGCCGCGGCGCTGTCCGGCGCGGCGTCGACGACCGGTCGCTCCTCGGCGACCGAGCGACCGACCCGCGGGTCCGCGGGGACGACGGACGCCGGCGCGCCGAGCGCGTCGGCGATCGCGTCGGTCGGCGGCTCCTCCGTCACCCGGTTGACCGCGCAGCCGACGAGCCCGGCGTCGAGTTCGCGGGCGAGCGCCCGCGTCCGGATCGCGTCGGCCAGCGCGAACGCCCGCGGCGACACGACGAGCAGGCAGGCGTCCGCGACCGCGAGCGGGACGCCGGCGTCCGCGCGACGCCCCGCGGGACAGTCGAGCACGACGGTGCCGCGCTCCCGCTCGATCGCCGCCACCGCGGACTCGAGCCGGCGGAGGTCTGCCGCCCGCGCGCCGGCGAGGGTCCGGCCGCAGGGGACGACGTCGACCGGGCCGGCCCGCAGCGTCTCGCGCGGGTCGGCCGCGCCCGCGAGCGCGTCGTGGAGGTCCGGGCCGCGCCCGCCGGGGAGGTCCGCCATCCCGAGGTCGGCGTCGACGACGACCGCGTCGAGCGCGGCGGCGACGTTGTACGCGAGCGTCGTCTTCCCGACGCCGCCCTTTCCGCCGGCGACCGCGAGGATCACGCGAGTTGCTCCAGCGCCTCGATCGGCGCGTCGGTCGCCTCCGCGCGCGCCGCGAGCGCCGACGCGCGGTCGCTCAGCTCGCGGAGCCGGTCGGCGTCCGCGGCGACACTCTCGTCGAGCCCGGAAAGCCCGTCGACGCCGTCGGCCTCCGCGACCGCCTCCGTTGCGGTCGCCAGGTCGGCGTCGGTCAGCCGCTCCGCCCGGTCGATCCGTTCCTCGACCGCGTTCAGTCGGGCGTCGACCGCGTCGAACCACTCCGTCGTCGCTCCCGGCG
Organism: Halorubrum salipaludis; assembly: GCF_002286985.1. Taxonomy (GTDB): domain Archaea; phylum Halobacteriota; class Halobacteria; order Halobacteriales; family Haloferacaceae; genus Halorubrum; species Halorubrum salipaludis. The sequence goes on from NZ_NSKC01000004.1 coordinate 244,167, forward strand.
GCGCGGGAGCGGTGGGGTCGGGCTCCGGTTCGGCCCCGTCAGCGACGGCGGGTCCGGGCTCTGGCTCCCCGCCGCCGTCGCCGGCGGATCCGGTCGCCACCACCGGATCCGCGTCGGCGAGGCGGTCAGAGCCGTCTGCGACCGCGTCCCTCGGCGGACGGTGGTCTCCGAGCCGCCGAAGGGCGGCGGCCGTCGCCGACGCGGTCGATTCGTCGCCCTCGCCGGGGTCCGTGTCCCCAGACCGCTCCGTCGGATCGACCGCCGCCACCTCGGCGATCTCGACCGGCGGCTCGGTCGGGGGAGCCCGGGCCGCGAAGCCGAGCGCCCGCCGTTCGCCGGGATCGAGACGAAGCGTCGCGCCCGACTCGTCCCACCCGTCCTCCGGGACGCCGCCCCGCCGAGGCGGGAGCACGGGCGCGTCGAGCCGGCTCTCGACCCGGACGCGCCGCGGGACGGCGTCGTCGTTGCGCACGCGACACCGGACGAGCGACACGTCCCCTTCCCGATCGACGTCCCACGCGAAGTCCATACGGCGGGTGCCGCGGTATCGCACTTAAACTGCGGGGCGGAAGACCGGCGGGCGCGACGGGAGAATCGCTTATTAGCTGCGGGCGAGTCGCGTCCGACATGGACGAGCCGGCGGTGTTCGACCGGGTGGTGACCGCGCTCGACGAGCGGAACTACGAGCCGCTGGTCCACGTTCCCGAGGCGCATGCCGACGCGTACGCGGACGTGCTCGACCGCTGTCGCCGTCACCGGATCGCGATCCGCGGGCGGTACCCCGACGTGCTCGGCTTCACCGACGCGAACCGCGTGTTCGCGATCGAGGTGAAGGGCTCTTCGAACCTCCTGCGGGGAATCGGGCAGGCGCTCACCTACCAGCAGGGCGCGCACGTGTCCTACCTCGCCGGCCACGGCGACGCCGTGCGGCCGCACGCCGACCTGCTCCGGTCGAAGGGGATCGGCGTCATCGGCGTCGACGACGACGGCGCGACCGCGTGGCGCTCGCCGCCGAGCGCGGAGTCGACCGCGGAGGTCACGGACGTGGAGGGGCAGCTCTCCCTGCGGCTCCGCGGGGACGAATTCGGCGGCGACGTTACGACGCTGAGCCTCGCGCAGCCCTTGAACTACTTCGCGCCGGTCGTCGCGCTCGACCGGGACGGCCCCCGCGCCCGCGACGAGATCGTCGACGCGATCGCCGACGAGTACGGGTTCGGCGCCGGCGGCGAGACCGTCGCGAGCGCGCAGACGCTCGGACTGGTCACGGCCGGCTCGCCGCACGAGCTGACCGAGCAGGGGGAGCTGGCCGCGACGGTGCTCCGCGGCTACGGGGTCGAGGACCTCGACGACCTCCGCCTGACGAAGGAGGACGTGGGGCGACGCACGGTCGCCGAGGTCCACCCCCCGCTCGCGGTCCTGCTGAAGAACTCGTTCGTCAGACACCCCGAGTTCGGGCTGCTGCTCGACGCGCTCCGGAAGGAGGGGCCGCGGGTCCACTTCCTCGATCTCGTCGAGCGGCTGGTCCGCGAGTACCCGAACGTCTTCCTGAGCGCGTTCTGTACGACCCGCGGCGCGGCCCGCGCCCGGGAGCTGATCGAGCGCGGCGAGACTTCCCGGCTCTACCGGGACCGGGGCGTCTGGACCGACGTGATACGCACCAACGTCCTGTTCAACTTCGTCCAGCAGCTGAAACACGTCGGCGTCCTCGCCCCCGAGACGCGCAGCCACAGCGGCGCGATCGCCGACTACGACCCGGACGCGAAGCCGTGGATCGTCGTCGGGGGCGGGGACGACTGACGCGGTGAGTCATCGGCTACGGTTAAGTAGCCTGACCGCTTCCCCTTCGGACAGATGCCCCACGACGCGCGATCCACACTGACCGAACTTCGACGGGCGTTCCACCGCCACCCGGAGCCCGGATGGCGCGAGTTTCGGACGACCGCCCGCGTCGTCGAGGAGCTGGAGCGGATCGGCGTCGACGAGATCGCGGTCGGCCGCGACGCGCTCGCGACCGGCGAGCGCATGGCCGTCCCGGACGACGACGAGATCCGGCCGTGGATCGACCGCGCCCGTCGCGCCGGGGTCGACGAGGACCTGCTCGAATGCACCGCGGGCGGGCACACGGGCGTCGTCGCGACGCTCTCGCAGGGCGACGGCCCGTGCATCGGGCTCCGCGTCGACCTCGACGCGATCTCGATCCGGGAGTCGGACGAGAGCGACCACCGGCCGGCGGCGGAGGGGTTCCGGTCCGAACACGACGGGTACATGCACGCCTGCGGTCACGACGCGCACCTCGCGATCGCGCTCGGCACGCTGGAGGCGGTCAAAGATAGCGACTTCGAGGGGACGCTCAAGGTGTTCTTCCAGCCGGCCGAGGAGATCTCTGGCGGCGGCAAGGCGATGGCCGAGAGCGGCCACCTCGACGGCGTCGACTACCTGTTCGCGCTCCACGTCGGGCTCGGCCACCCCACCGGCGAGATCGTCGCCGGCGTGGAGAGCCCGCTGGCGATGGCGCACCTGACGGCCACCTTCGAGGGGGCGAGCGCGCACGCCGGGAAGGCGCCGAACGAGGGGGCGAACGCCATGCAGGCCGCCGCAGTCGCGATCCAGAACGCGTACGGGATCGCCCGCCACCGCGACGGCGCGACGCGGGTGAACGTCGGCCGCATCGAGGGCGGCTCCGCAAGCAACGTCATCGCCGAGGAGGTGACGATCGAGGCCGAGGTGCGCGGCGAGACGACCGCGTTGATGACGTACGCGCGCACCGAGCTCGAACGGGTGCTGTACGCCGCCGCGGAGCTCCACGACTGCGACGTGACGCCGCGCGTGATCAGCGAGTCGCCGTGCGTCGACAGCCACCCGGCGCTCCGGGAGCTCGTCGGGAACGTGGCGTGGGACGTCGACGGGGTCGAGCGCGTGATCCCGTCCGAGGAGTTCGGCGTGAGCGAGGACGGCACCTATCTGATGGGGCGGGTGCAGGACGCCGGCGGGCTGGCCTCGTACGTCTTGGTCGGCACGGACCACCCGACGAGCCACCACACGCCCACCTTCGACGTCGACGAGGAGAGCCTCGCGATCGGCGTCGGGCTGCTGTCGGACGCGTTCGTCGAGCTGTCGCGACGCCGGCCGTAGCGGGAGCGGGGCCGCGAGGCGGGAGCGGGGCCGCGAAATCCGGCTCGGTCGGCGGCGTCGGTTGGGGCGATCAGTACTGTTAATCCGGTGGCACCCGCTATATCGGCCATGAGCCAGAACGACGTGCCGGAGTCGCTGGAGGCGGCTGCCGAGTCGGACCGGCCTCGCGGAATTCTCACGCCCTCCGACCGTGACTTTCTGCTCGGACGAAAGACGGACTACACGGATCACTCCCGGAAGCAGAAGCGGAACCGGATCCGACGCCGCGTCCGGAACGCGATCTTAGACTTCAGCATCCTCTTCGAATGCCTGGAAGAGCGCGACCGGGAGACGGTGTTCGACCCGGACGACGAGGACCGCGAGGCGTACACGCAGGGGATCACGGACATGCTCGCGTTCCTCCACCTCGGCACGATGGGGTACCACACGCCGTTCAAGGACATGCTCTCGGAGGGCGTCGGGAAGGCGGAACAGCGGCTCGCGGGGTCGAACTACCGGATGGTCAACGTGGAGTTCAACGTCGAGCCGGTCGGCCAGATCGACGTCGACGAGGTGGTCGGGAAGCTCGAAAACGACGAGTTCGCGGAGCTCACCGACGAGGAGCTCCGCGCGTTCGTCCGCCTGCTGACCATGTCGGAGTCGTTCTCGCCGGAGGAGGCCGGCGAGGAGATCAAAGACCGCGTCGACGAGTTCGCCGAGAAGCTGACGGAGAGCGCCGCCTCCCACGAGCGCACGCTCGAAGAGCTGACGAACTAGCGGACCGGCGGGCCGAAACGGCCGAGGTCGCCGCTCCGCGCGGTAACGAATATCGATGACGCGCGGACACGCGGGCGCCGATCCCCCGCGGCGGCGGTGGCGCGGGAGTAGCGCGGAGGCGGATCGAGAACGGTCGGATAGCACGTCGTTCGGTGGAATGATTGAAGGATTGTCGCTCGTTTCTCGCTGATCGTCTACTACACTGCGGCTATCGGTGTGTATCCCGTCGCATCCGAACCAAGACACGAATTGCGTTGATCATCCATACACAATACATAATCCGAGTAGAAACCGGCTCCTTGAGAAACACTTATTGTGTATAATTTCGATCCACCGTGCATGCCAGCACGTGGCATGGTACTCGGCGGGCGGAGGCAGCGTGGGTCAAGTAGTCGTCGCCGTCGCGGAGGTGTCACCTGATGAGCGGCTCCGAGTCGGGCGTGATCGCGGAGTTCCGCGAGGAGATCGACCCGATCGTCTTCGCGTTCGGCGCCCTGATAACGCTGGGCGTGATCGCCGCGTTCTTCATCAGCCCGTCGACCGTCGAGAACGGGATCTCGTCGCTCAACGACCAGCTGCTCGGCGCGTTCAACTGGGCGCTGCTGTTGATCGTCTTCCTGATCGTGCTGTTCCTCCTGTTCCTGATCGTGGGGCCGTGGGGCGGGATCAAGCTCGGCGACGAGCCGCCTGAGTACAGCTTCCTCTCCTTCTTCGCGATGCTGTATTCCGCCGGTTTCGCGGCCGGCGTCGTGTTCTGGGGGCCGACCGAGGCGCTGTTCTACTACGACAACCCCTCGCCGCTGTTCAGCGGCGTCGAAGGGGGAACGGCCGAGGCGATGACGGTCGCCGTCCAGCAGACGCTGTTCCACTGGGCGCTGCCGCAGCTCGCGGTGTTCACGATCATGGGGATCGCGATCGGCTACTTCGCGTACAACTACGAGGACGTTCCGCTGCGCGTCTCCTCGGCGCTCACGCCGATCCTCGGCGCCGACAACCTCGACGGTCCGGCCGCGAAGGTCGTCGACATCCTCGCCGTCTTCGCGACGATCGGCGGCGTCGCCACGTCGCTCGGGTTCATCGGGAGCCAGTTCGTCACCGGCCTCGACTACCAGTGGGGGATCAACATGGGCGATCTGGGGATCCTGCTCGTCGTCACCATGATGACCCTGCTGTTCACGACCTCGATGGTGCTCGGGGTCGACAAGGGGATCCGGCGGCTGTCGAACTTCAACATGATCCTGTTCGTCGCGCTCATGCTCGTGACGTTCGTCGTGGGCCCGACGCTGTTCCTCGTGCTGCTCGGCACGCAGGCGTTCGGCGGGATGATAACCGAGTTCGTCTCGATGAGCCTCTTCACCGGCGCCGGGCCGATGGGCGGCGGCGACGCCAGCGCGACCGGCTGGATGAACGCGTGGACGGTGTTCTACTGGGCGTGGGCGCTCTCGTGGTCGCCGTTCGCGGGGCTGTTCATCGCCCGGATCTCGAAGGGACGGACCGTCCGCGAGGTGGCGTTCACGGGGATCGTCGCGACCTCCGGCGCCACCATCCCGTGGTTCACCTTCGTCGGCGGCACCGCTGTCTGGGCGCAGCACAACGGGATCGCCGACTTCGGCGCGGTGATGTCGGGCGAGGCCGGAGCGGAGGTGTCCGGATTCATCCTCTTCGAGGCGCTGAACTTCACGCTGAACCTCGGTGGGGCGTCCGTCAGCCTCCCGGTCGGGTCGGTGTTGATCTACGCGTTCATGATCCTCGTGACGACGTTCTTCGTCACGTCGGCGGACTCCTCGACGCTCGCCGTCTCGATGATGACCACCGGCGGGAAGGCGAAGCCGTCGAACATCAATCGGGTCTTCTGGGGCGTCGTCCTCGGGATGACCGCGGCGATCCTGATGATCCTGGGCGGCAGCGGCAGCGCGAACACGCTCCAGCAGGCGGCGATCATCACCGGCACGCCGTTCGCCTTCGTCTGCTTCCTCGCGATGGTGGCGCTGATCAGGGACTTCGGCAAGCACTACGACCAGGTGCTCTTACAGGACGAGACGGTGCTGTACGGCCGGAGCGACGAGGCGGACTCGCGGTCCGGACAGGCCGCCGGCTCGGACGACGACTGACGGGCTCGCGTTCCCGGGGCGAACCGATTTATAACAAGTTTTAATGTACGTTGTACACATTATCCGTGTATGGATAGGGACACGGCGGAACCCACCGCGGACGCACTCCCCGGCCCGAACGCGCGGCGTTGGGTCGAATTCCACCAGGAGAACGCCGCACCCAGCGAGTACTCCCACGAGTTCGTCTGGGACGTGACCCGCGAGGCGGACGGTCCCTTCGTCACGGACGTCGACGGCAACGTCCTCCTCGATTTCACCTGTCACATCGGCGCCGCGCCGCTCGGGTACAACAACGAGAAGGTGCTCTCGAAGCTCCGGGAGTTCGACCTCGTCGAGCCGATGAAGATCGCCGGCCAAGACATGTACTTCGGCTCGGGGGCGACGCCGGAGGACGCCTCGTTCCCCGGATCGAGCCACCTCATGGAGAAGCTGACCGAGGTGTCCGGCCACTACGGGATGGACACCGTGTTCCTCTCGAACTCGGGCGCGGAGGCGATGGAGAACGCGATGAAGATCACGCACGACCACCGCGCGCCGGCGAAGTACGGCGTGGCGTTCGAGGGGAGCTTCCACGGCCGCACGCTCGGGACCCTCTCGCTGACGAAGTCGAAGGACGTGTACACCCGCCACTACCCCGAGATCAGCGGCATCGAGACGGTACCGTTCTGCGCGGACCGCGGCTGCGACGCCGCGAGCTGCGACTGCGGCTTCTTCGCGGGCGGCGGCTCGCGGCTCCGGAACATGCTCGCGCCCGAGGGCGGCCACGTCGACCCCGACGAGATCGCCTTCCTGACGCTGGAGCCGGTCCAGGGCGTCGGCGGCTACCGCTTCCCGAGCGAGGCGTTCATGGAGGAGGTCGCGGCCGTCACCGAGGAGTACGACATCCCGCTCGTCGTCGACGAGATCCAGTCGGGCGTCGGCCGGACCGGCGAGATGTGGGCGGCGGACCACTACGCCATCGAGCCGGACGTGATCGCGAGCGCGAAGGCCCTTCGCGTCGGCGCGACGATCTCCCGGTCGGACGTGTTCCCCTCGGAGAAGAACCGGCTCGGCTCGACGTTCGGCGGCGGCGACGTCCTCGGCTCGATGATGGGGACGTTCACGCTGGAGGCGATCCAGGAGCACGACCTGCTGGCCAACGCGACCCGTCGCGGGCGGCAGGCGCGGGAGCTCCTCCGCGACGACGCGCCCGACACCGTCGTCGACGTCCGCGGCAAGGGGCTGATGCTCGCGGTGGAGTTTGACACGCCCGAGCGCCGCTCCGCGGCCGTGGAGGCCGCCCTCGACCGCGGGCTCCTGACGCTCGGCTGCGGGAAGAAGACGATCCGGCTGCTCCCGCCGCTCGACGCGACCGAACGCGAGATCGCGCTCGGCACCGGGATCTTCCTCGACGCGATCGACGCCGTCAGCGCGAGCGCGCCGGCGAACTGAACGGCCGGGGGCGGGCGTTCGCTCGCCGGTTTCGACGGTCGACGCGGTCCCGTTTTCGAGACGACGCAGTCCTTTTCCGACGACGACGCGGTCCGTTTTCGAACGACGACTCAGCCGTCGTCTCGCACCGACCGTTCGACCACGGAGACCCCGTCGAGCGCCGAGACCGCCGTCAACACCGCGTCGAGGTGATCGGGGCCGCGCCCTTCGATCCCGATCGTCACCGGCGTGCGGTTTGGGTGATCGGCCGCCGTGCGGCGCGCGCGCTCGAGGGCGTCGAGTTCGGCGCCTTCGGCGGTCACCGCCTCCACGACCTCGCCGACTCGCGCCGGCCACGACGCGAGCGCGAGCCGCGCCTCGGCGTAGCGCCCGAGCTCGAACAGCCCGGTGCGCGCGAGCTCGGCGTGATCGGTGAGGTTCGCGTTGCCGCCCGAGACGACGACGGCCGGGTTGGCGTCGGCGAGGTCCAGCCGGTCCGAGAGGGCGGCGGCGAGCGGCGCGGCGCCGGCGCCCTCGGCGACCGTCTTCTGGCGTTCGGCCAGCAGCGTCACGGCCGCGGCGATCTCGCGATCGGAGACGGTCACCACGTCGTCGACGACCTCGCTCGCGATCGCGAACGTGGTCTCCAGCATGCGCGTGTCGGCGATCCCCTCGGCGACCGTGTCCACGCCGTCGAGCGGTCGGATCTCACCGGCCTCCAGCGACGGTCCGGCGTGGGCCGCCCCCTCGGGCTGAACGCCGACGACACGGACCTCCCGGTCCGCGGCCGCCGTCGCCGTCCCGATACCGGAGATGAGCCCGCCGCCGCCGATCGAGACGAGCACGGTGTCCATCGCGGGGTACTGCGCCAGCAGTTCGAGCCCGACCGTCCCCTGTCCGGCGACGACGGCCGCGTCGTCGAAGGGGTGGACGAACGTCTCGCCGGTCTCTTCGGCGCGCTCCAGGGCGTGTTCGTAGGAGCGCTCGTAGATGTCGCCCTCGACGAGCACGGTCGCCCCGTACTCCCGCGTCGCCGCGATCTTCGCCGCCGGGGTCACCTCGGGGACGACGATCGTCGTGTCGATCCCGAGCAGGTCGCCCGCGAGGGCCACGCCCTGCGCGTGGTTGCCCGCGCTGGCGGCGATCACCCCGGTCTCGCGCTCGGCCGGCGAGAGCTGCGCCATCGCGTTGTAGGCCCCGCGGATCTTGAACGAGCCGGTCCGCTGGAGCTGTTCGAGCTTGAGCCCAAGCGACGCGGCCCCGCTCATGTCGGCGAAGGTCCGCGAGGTGTCGAGCGGCGTCCGGTGGACGACGTTCGCGAGCCGGCGGCGGGCGGCCTCGATGTCGTCGACCGTGAGGGCCGGACCCCGTTCGGCCTCGTCACTCGCGGAATCCCCGTCAGTCATCGGCGCTCTGGCGGTCGGCCGCCGGGTCCTCCACCTGCGGAACGGGATGTCTCCGTTCGAGGTCGCGGACCGCGCCCACGAGCACGTCCACGCCGTGCCGGAGGCTCCGCTCGTCCACGTCGAACGTCGGGGTGTGGTGGCTCGTCGGGTGGTCCGTGCCCACGATGAGGTACGTCGCCAGGCCGCCGTCCCCCTGGACGCGCTCCATCAGGAACGTCGCGTCCTCGCTCGCGCCGAAGTCCGCCGCCGGGAGCACGGCGTCGATCCCGTCGACCCCCTCGGCGACGTTGCTCACCAGCGCCTGGAGCTCCGGGTCGCTGTCCGCGCGCGGCGACTCGCTCACCAGGTCGACGGTCGCGCGGCAGCCGTGCATCGTCGCGGCGCCGCGCATGACGCGCTCGAACTCGCGTTTCATGAACTCCATCAGCTCGGTCGTCTCGCCGCGCACCTCGGCCTCCATGCGCGCGCGCTCGGCGATGACGTTGCTCGCGGTGCCGGCCTCGGCCTTCCCGACGTTGACCCGGGTCATCCCGTCGGCGTGGCGGGCGATCCCGTAGGCGTTCACGATCGCCGTCCCCATCGCCTGCATCGCGTTGTCGCCCTCGTTCGGGGCCTTGCCGGCGTGCGCCGACGTGCCCTCGATCGTCGCGTCGAGGTGCGCCATCGCCAGCGGCTTCTCGATCCCGGCGACGACCTCGCCGGTCGGGTGATCTAAGCCGACGTGGACCGCGAGCAGGTAGTCGAGGTCGTCCGCGAAGCGGCTCTCGGCCATCGGCCGGCCGCCGCCGCCGGTCTCCTCGGCGGGCTGGAAGAAGACGACCAGCCGCCCGCCGAAGTCGCTCTCGGCGATCGCCTCGAGGACCGCCAGCCCCCACGTCATGTGGGCGTCGTGGCCGCAGGCGTGCATCGTCCCGTCGATCTCCGAGCGGAACCCCTCGTCGACGGGGTCGTGGTCGGGGTCGGTCGACTCCTCGATGAACAGGCCGTCGATGTCGACGCGGAGCCCGATCGCGGGGCCGTCGCCGCGGTCGAGCACCGCGACGGCGCCGGTGTTGCCGCCGGCCATGCGGTCGAGCAGCTCCTCGTCCGCGCCGTGCTCGCGGGCGCGGTCGATCCACGGGCCGAGCTCCGTCTCCGGGACGGCCATGCGGTCGGCCGGGTCGTACGCGTCCGGTCCGACCGCGAGCTCGTCGACGCCGATCGACCGGATCTCCTCGACGAGCGTCGCCGTCGTGAGGAACTCGCGCCACGCGGGCTCCGGGTGGCGGTGGAATCGTCGGCGGACGCTGGCGAGCCGATCGCGGATCGGTTCGTTCATGCGAGTGGCTCTCTCACTCGACCGTCTTAACAGTAGTCCATTGTACACGATTGTCGTGTACGTGAGATACACAAAAGGATAAGGCACCCCCCTCGCATTGATCGGCCAACGCGTCGTCTCGACGCGCGCATACCCATGACACAACAGCCCGCAGACTCCGACGGACAGCAGCCGGCCGATCCCGACGTGGTCGTGTTGCGAGAGGGGACCGAAGGCCTGTCGATGGCGTCGTACGCGGACGCGCTCCGCGAGCGGCTCCCGGACCGGACGGTCGCGCTCGCCCGGACGCCCGCGGAGGAGCGCGAGCTCGTGCCGAGGGCCCGCGCGGTGACCGGCATCACGCTCGACGCCGATCTGCTCGACCGCGCCGACCGGCTGGAGCTGTTCGCCTGTACCTTCGCCGGCACCGACCACGTCCCGACCGACGCGCTCCGGGAGCACGGCGTGGCCGTGACGAACGCGGGCGGGATCCACGCGCCGGGCATCGCCGAGCAGACGATCGCCAACATGCTCGTGTTCGCGCGGAACCTCCACGAGGGGTTCCGCCGGAAGGCGAACGGCGAGTGGCGCCACTTCCAGTCGCGCGAGTTCACCGACAGCACGGTGACGGTCGTGGGGCTCGGGTCGATCGGGCAGGCGGTCGTCCAGCGGCTCGCCGGCTTCGAGGTCGAGACGATCGGGATCCGCTACACGCCGGAGAAGGGCGGGCCGACCGACGAGGTGCTGGGCTTCGACGACGACGACGTCCACGAGGCGTTCGCGCGGAGCGACTACGTCGTGCTCGCGTGCCCCCTCAACGACCTGACTCGCGGGTTGGTCGGGGAGGCGGAGCTGGCGACGCTCCCGCCGAACGCGGTCGTCGTGAACGCGGCTCGCGGCGGGCTCGTCGACACCGACGCGCTCGTCGCCGCGCTCCAGACCGAGGGGATCCGCGGTGCCGCCCTCGACGTGACCGACCCCGAGCCGCTCCCGTCGGACCACGTCCTCTGGGACCTGGAGAACTGCCTCATCACCCCGCACACCGGCGGTCACACGCCCAAACACTGGGACCGGCTGGCCGACATCGTCGCGGACAACGTCGCGGCGCTCGACGCGGGCGAGGAGCTGGAGAACGCGGTCGTCACGCCGGACGACGACTGATCGGACCGCCGGGTTCGAACGACTGATCAGACGGTTGCCGTCGTCGGCCCGACGCGCCGCTCAGGGCCAGAGGCCGCGCGCGCCCTTCGCCTCGGCGATCCGCGAGAGCGCGACGACGTAGGCGGCGTCCCGCCACGTCAGGTCGCTGTCGACGACCTCGTCGCGCACGTTCTCCCACGCCTCCAGCATCTGCTCTTCGAGCTCCTCGTTGACGCGTTCGAGCGACCACGTCCGCCGGTTGATGTCCTGGAGCCACTCGAAGTACGAGACGGTGACGCCGCCCGCGTTCGCGAGGATGTCCGGGATCACCGCCACGCCGCGCTCTGCTAAGATCTCGTCGGCGGCGAACGTCGTTGGCCCGTTTGCGCCCTCGACGACGATGTCCGCGGCGATGTCATCGGCGTTGTCCGCGGTGATCACGTTGCCGACGGCCGCGGGGATCAGCACGTCGACGTCGAGTTCGAGGACCTCCTCGTTCGACAGCGTCGCCGGGGCCTCGTGGGAGAGCACCGCCTCGGGCTCCTCCTCGTGCGTGGGAACGTCCCGGGTGTCGAGCCCGTCGGGGTCGTAGATCGCGCCGTTCACGTCGCTGACGGCGACGACGGTCGCGCCCCAGTCGTCGAGCAGTCGGGCCGCGTTGGCGCCGACGGACCCGAACCCCTGGACCGCGACGGTCGTCTCCGCGAGGTCGCGGTCGTAGTGGTCGACCGCCTCCCGCGCGGCGATCGCCGTCGACCGTCCCGGCGCCGCCTCGCGGCCGTACGACCCGCCGATGACGGGGGGTTTCCCGGTGACGACGCCGGGGATCGTCTCGCCCTGTTGCATCGAGTAGGCGTCCATGAACCACGCCATCGTCTGGGCGTCGGTCCCCATGTCCGGCGCGGGCACGTCCTTCGTCGGCCCGACCACGTCGCGCAGCTCCTCGGCGAAGCGCCGGGTGAGTCGCTCGTGCTCGTCCTCGCTCAGCGACTTGGGATCGACCGCGATCCCGCCCTTTCCGCCGCCGAACGGGAGGTCCATCACGGCGCACTTCCAGGTCATCCACATCGAGAGCCCGGTGCACTCGGCGGCGGAGACCTCCGGGTGGTAGCGGAGCCCGCCCTTGTACGGGCCGCGGACGTCGTCGTGCTGGGCCCGGTAGCCGGTGAACACGTCGACGGTGCCGTCGTCGCGTTCGAGCGGGACGGAGACCTGCTGGACCCGCGTGGGGTGTTTGAGGCGCTCCACGATCGCCGGGTCGACGTCGACGTTGGTCGCCGCGCGCTCGAGCTGTTTGCGCGCGGTGGCGAGCGTTGATTCGGACGTTTCGTCGGTCGCCGCGGTGGTCGCTTCGTCGGGCGTTTCGTCTGTCGCTTCGTCGTCGGCGGTGGGTGTCGTGCTCATAGTGGGTGTCGGCCGTAGTGTGGTGGTGGTCGGCGCAGCGGTGGTACGGCGGTGGTCAGCGCGGCGGTGGTCAGCGCGGCGGTGGTCAGCGCGGCGGTGGTCAGCGCGGCGGTGGTCAGCGCAGCAGTGGTCAGCGTCGTGGCCGCACAGTCGGCGCGGGGCTGGTACCCCCGACGCCGACGGTCAGGCCGTGAACAGCTCGCGGGGGAACTCGGCGAGCGTCTCCGCGCCGGTGGACGTGACGCGGAACGTCTCGCTGATCTCCATGCCGATCTCGTCGGTCCAGATGCCGGGGATCATGTGGAACGTCATGTCCTCCTCGAGGACGGTCTCGTCGCCCGGGCGGATGCTCGCGGTGTGCTCGCCCCAGTCCGGCGGGTAGCCGAGCCCCATCGAGTAGCCGATGCGGTCCTCCTTCTCGAGCCCGTACTGCTCGATGGTGGTCCGCCACGCCTTCTCGACGGTCTCGCATTTCACGCCGGGCGCCGCGGCGTCGAGTGCCGCCTCCAACCCCTCGACGACGATGTCGGCGGTCTCCTGCAGTTCGGCCGGCGGGTCGCCCACGAAGGTGGTCCGGGCCAGCGGCGAGTGGTAGCGGTGCCGGCAGCCGGAGAGCTCGATGATCACCGGGTCGCCGTCCTCGAACTCCCGATCCGTCCACGTGAGGTGGGGGGTGCCGGTGTGGTCGCCCGACGGCATCAGGGGGACGATAGCCGGGTAGTCGCCGCCGAACTCGTCAGTCCCGTCGATCAGCTGCTGGTAGATGGCGCCGGCGACCTCGTACTCCGGAACGCCCTCGCCGACGGCGTCGAGGCCGGCCTGCATCGCGTTCTCGGAGATGCGCGCGGCCTGCCGCATGTACTCCAGCTCCTGGTCCGACTTCTTGATCCGGAGCCAGCCGACGAGCAGGGTCGCGTCCTCGAACTCGGCGTCCGGGAGGTTCCCCTGCAGGCGCGTGTACGACTTCGCGGTGAAGTAGGCGGCGTCCATCTCCAGCCCGATGCGCCCGTCCGCGACGCCCAGCTCGTCGAGGACGCCCGCGACGTAGTCCATCGGGTGGAGGTCGTGCGGCGAGTGGACGTGGTCGTCGCTGTACGCGCGGATGCTGTCGTCGGAGAGGTGCGTCGTCGCCCGCGCGCCGTCGCCGTCCATGTCGCGCCCGATCCACACCGGCTCGTCGCGGTCGGGCGTGACCACGACCGCCTGGTGGACGTAGAAGGACCAGCCGTCGTAGCCGGTCAGGTAGTTCATGTTCGCCGGGTCGGCGACCACGATCGCGTCGAGGTCGCGCTCGCGCAGCCGCTCCCGCGTCCGGGCCACCCGGCGCTCGTACTCGGACTCGTCGAAGATGTGTTCCCGTGGCATGACAACAGGTGTCTACGAAGGCGATTATCCAGCAGCAGTATAAATTTATCGTGTATATTGAAAACACATACTGTGTACAGTTTGGCCTCTTCGGCCGGGATTTTTGTACCGCCCCCGCGGACACTCGCACATGCTACACAGTACCGGACCGTTGCTGTCGATCGACGTGGGCGAGCGGACGACGACGGAAACCGACATCACGGAGGTTCAGGAGCGGTATATCGGCGGGCGCGGCGTGGCGACCCGGCTCGCCCACGAGCGGATCCCGTTCGACGCGGACCCGCTCGGTCCCGAGAACCGGGCGGTGTTCACCACCGGACCGATGCAGGCCTCCCAGATGAGCTTCACGGGCCGGACGAACTGCACCGCGGTGTCGCCGCTGACGGACGGGCTCCTCTCGTCGAACGCGGGCGGGTTCGTCTCCCGGCACCTCGCGGCGACGGGGTACGGGGCGGTGGAGCTGGCCGGCGCGAGCGACGAGCTGGTGGTCGTCCACGTGCGCGACGACGGCGTCGAGTTCGAGGCCGTGCCGGAGCTCGCCGGCGCGACCGTCTCGGAGACGACCGGCTACCTGGAGGCCGAACGCGACATCTCCAGCGACCGGACGGCCGTGATCGGCCCGGCGGGCGAGAACGAGGTCCGGTTCGCGTCGGTGATGACGACCGAGGAGCGCGCGTTCGGCCGCGGGGGGCTGGGCGCGGTCCTCGGCTCGAAGAACGTCAAGGCCGTCACGTTCGGCGGCGACTCGGCGCCCGAGATCGAGATCCCGGCGACCGCGGGCGAGATCCACCGCGAGGCCGCCACCGAGGACCACATCATGAAAGAGCAGGGGACGGTGGCCGTGATGGACCTGGCCAACGAGATGGACGGGCTCCCGTCGTACTACTTCTCCGAGCGCTCCTTCGCGGGCGTCGATGGGATCAACGGCGACGCCGTCGCGGAGAAGAAGTACAAGAAGGGGACCTGTTCGGCCTGCGCGTTCGCCTGCAAGCTCCCGACCCGCGACGAGACCCGCGGCGTCGAGACCGAGGGGCCGGAGTTCGAGGTGGCGATGGCGTTCGGTTCGAACTCGGGGATCGACGACATCGTCGACGTGATGGAGTCGAACCGGCTGTGCGACGAGTACGGGCTCGACGCCATCTCCGCGGGCAACACGATCGCCGCGTACCTCGCCGCTGAAGGCGAGTTCGGCAACCGCGAGCTCGTCTGGGACCTCGTCGAGAAGACCGCCCACCGCGACGGCGTGGGCGATCAGCTCGCGGAGGGGATCGGCCGGATCCACGACGATCTCGGCGTCGGCAACTGGTCGGTGAAGAACATGGACTTCGCGGCCCACGAGGGGCGGCTGCTCCACGGGCAGGCGCTCTCGTACGCGGTCGCGAACCGCGGCGCCGACCACATGTACGCGACGTTCTACTCGGTCGAGTACCCGCTCGTCGAGGAGGACGAGGCGATGGAGCCCGCAGGGTTCGAGGGGAAGGCCGAGCGGCTCGTGCAGCGCGAGAACCTGATGGCGCTCAACGACAGCGGCGTCGTCTGTAAGTTCTCGCGGGACTTCATGACCCCCGAGCGCTACGAGCTGCTCTTCGACGCCGACTTCGAGGAGCTGCTCGCGGCGGGCGCGCGGACCGTGACCTTGGAGCGCCACTTCAACAACCGGCGCGGGATCGACGGCGACGACGATCGGCTCCCGTACGAAGAGGAGCTCCCCGGACTCGACGACGCCATCAACTCGTACTACGAACTCCGCGGGTGGAACGACGACGGGACGGTGCCCGACGCGGCGCTGCCGGCGTAGGGACCGTCCGCGCTGCCCGACTACGGCACACCGGATCCCGTTGCGTCCTCGTCGGCCTCGCCTCCGACGGAGCGTGTGCGGTGAGACGGAGGAGAGAGTACCGAATCGTCTCCGCCGTCGACGGTGTGAGATGAGGCGCAATTGTTATTTCAATCATGGTAATACAGTATCAATAATGGATGCGCCGGGAGACGAACGCGCGGTTACGCCGGCCGTCGGAGTCGTGCTAATTGTCGCGATTACTGTTGTTCTCGCGGGAGTAATCGGTGTGTTCGCGTTTGGGATCGTCGACGATCTCGGAGAGAGGCCCACCTTTGCTGCGCTCGACTTGACATTTGAGGAGGAACCCGCTTCGGCACCAGATTACGACGAGTTTCGCTGGGACCTCAAACTCACCAACAGAGGAGGCGAGACGGTGGAGGCTGACGAAATCGTTGTCTACCTCGATCACGGAGACCAGCGGGTTACTGGAACGCTCAACAGATCGCTCAGATCAGGCGAAACGGTCGAGCTCACGGTAGTCCATAACAACCAAGACGGCGAGACGATTCCGGATGGTCTCAGCTGTTCAGACGTCAACGTGGCGTGTCGGTTGGCCGGTGATGAGGACAACTATCCCGAGGACGACCGGGTCCGACTCCAGATGATACACGAGCCATCGAATTCGATTCTCTACCGAGAAGAGATCGGCATCTCCGGTGAGTACGGGATATTCAACGGAAACCCGAGTGATATTGACATCACAGATGAAACGCTGACGTTTGCGTAACGCGTGTCCGACCCCGTCGCGCGGCCCTACTCCGCGGTCGCCGCGATCGCGTCCGCGATGATCTCCGTGCCGACCTCCGCCTGCCGCTGCGTCAGTACGAGCGGCGGGAGCAGGCGCACGACGTTGCCGTACTGGCCGGCCGTCCAGACGAGCACGCCGTGCTCGTAGCAGTACTCTTGGATCGCGTCGACGCGGTCGTCGTCGGGCTCGCCGTCCGCGTCGACGAACTCGGCGCCGACGAAGAGGCCCTTGCCGCGGACCTGGCCGAGCCCCGGATCGCCCTCGCCCGCGTCGCGGAGGCGGTCGCGGATCCACGCGCCGACCTCCGTCGCGTGGTCGAGCAGGTCGTGCGACTCGATGTACTCGATCGCGCGCAGGCCGCCGACCATCGCGGGGACGTGCCCCCGGTAGGTGCCCGCGTGGTCGCCCGACCCCCACGTGTCGAGGTCCTCGTGGTACATCGTCCCGGAGAGCGGCTGGCCGTTGCCGCCGAGCGCCTTCGCGGTCGTCATCACGTCCGGCGTCACGTCGTAGTGCTCGGAGGCCCACCACTCGCCGGTGCGCCCCATGCCGACCTGGATCTCGTCGAACACCAAGGGGAGGTCGTTCTCGTCGGCGATCTCGCGCAGCCCCGAGAGGAACCCCTCGGGCGGGACGACGACGCCGCCCTCACCCTGGATGGGCTCGACGAAGATGCCCGCCGGGTCCGTAAGGCCGCCGTACGGCTCCTCGACGATCGCTCTGACCTCTTCGAGCGCGCGGTCGACCGACTCCTCGGGGGAGCGGCCTTCGCGGAACGGGTACGGGAAGGGCGCGTGCACCACGTCGGGTAAAAGCGGCGCGTACGGCTTCTTGAACTTCTTGTTCGACGTGATGCTCATCGCGCCGGTCGTCGCGCCGTGGTAGGAGTTGCGGAACGCGAGCAGCCCGTTGCCGCCCGTGTTGTACTTCGCGAGCTTGATCGACGCCTCGACGGCGTCGCTGCCGGTGGGGCCGCCGAAGACGAAGCGGCTGTTGCCGGCGAGGCTCCCGGGCGCGATCTCGTCGAGCTTGTCGATGAGGTCGAGGCGCGGCTCCGTCGGGAAGTCCACGGTGTGGGTGAGCTTGTCGATCTGCTCGTGGACGCCCTCGTTGACGTACGGGTTCGCGTGGCCGACGTTGTACACGCCGATGCCGGCGAAGAAGTCGAGGAACAGGTTGCCGTCCGCGTCCTTCAGGGACGCCCCCTTGCCCTCCTCGAACGCGAGCGGAATGTCGTTCGGGTACGCGACCGCGCTGCTGTCGATCGCCTCCTGTCTGTCGAGGAGGCGGCGCGAGTTCGGGCCGGGGACTTGGTCGACGCTCGGCTCCTCCGCGAAGTGCAAGTCGTGGATGGGCGGTCCCGCCATGGCCCAACCGATACGACACGCCCACATATGGTTGGTGCAACCAGCAATCCATGACAGTGTATACGAAATCCGTTTCCGATCGGTCGCGGAGAGGGGCGATCACCGGTCTCGAGACTCCGTTCGGGGCGACCGGTCGGCCCGCGGCGGTCAGCGTCCGGCGTCTTCGTCGACGGCGTCCTTGTCGGCAGGGTCGCCGAGGGCGGCCAGGTTGTCGTTGATGTCGGCCCCGGAACTCTCCCCGGGGAGGATGTCGCCGAGGGCGCCGCCGAAGGAGGCGACGGTCCAGACGACGCTGATCCGGGCCAGCGCCACGACCGGCTCCTGCCAGTTCCCCACGCGCCCCCACATCGTCATCAGCGCCGCTGCGGTCAGGAACGAGACCAGCGCGGTCCCGACCAGTCGCCGGGGGATGAACCCGAAGATCGGCCGCGACACCCGCACGTCCTGCGGTCCCGCCCAGTAGACGAGCGCCAGGATCATCACCAGGACGAAGGCGGTGTTGACGAGGAAGAAGATCGGGACGAGGCCGATCCGGAACGAGAGGAAGAAGTCGGCCACGTCGAAGACGCCGTCCTCCACGAGGAACGGGATCGAGAAGAAGATGCTTCCCACGAACGCCTCCGCGATGTCCCGCGAGGTGTACTTCTGGATCCGGTCTCCGAACGCGTCGTCGATCGTCGCCTGAATCGCCTCCTCTCTGAGCCGGGTCACTTCGCGCTGGTCGGCGGTGTCGTCGACGACCGCCTCGAGGTCGTCGAACTCCTCGTGAAGCGCGTCGACGAGTGCGCCGTCGCTCATGCGCTGTACGTCCTCCGGTCGCTCCGCCGTCCCCGCGGCGTCGACGGGATCGGCTTCCCGCCGCGGATCGCCGCGCCGCGGATCGTCCCCCCGCGGATCGCCCTCCCGGAGAGCCTCCCGCGTCGACGCGCTCGACACGCTCGACGCGGCGACCGGCGCGGGGTCGCCGTCGGAGAGGATGTCCCCGAGCGCCGCACCGAGCGATCCGACCGTCCAGATGACGTTGATGCGGGCGATCGCCTCGATCGGTGAGCCCCAGCCGTCCACTCGGCCCCAGACGGTCATCAGGACCGTCGCGACGACGAACGAGACCGTCAGGATCATAAACACGCGCACCGGCACGACGCCGAACAGCGTCCGCGTCTCCTCTTTGTTCCGACCGGTCCACTCGAGCAGCGCGTAGGTCATGAACACGACGAACAGCGTGTTCGCTATCAGGAACACCGGAACCTCGGCGATCGTGAACGCGAAGAGGAAGTCGGCGATGTCGAAGATCCCGTCCTCGACGAGGAGCGGCGAGGCGAAGATGACGCTCCCGACGAACGCCTCCGCGGCGTCACGCGCGTCGAGGTCCCGCACTCCCGACTCGATCAGTCCCCGATCGTGGGCCTCCGCCAGCAGGTGTTTGATGTCCCACACCTCGTCGTGCGTGTCGGCGTCGGACGTGCTCTCCATCAGATCGCGGAGGTCCGAAAGGAGGTCCTCGACCGTGGCGGGCGTCGCTCCCTCGTCACCGCCCGCGACGTCGGCGCGGTCGTTCGAAGCCGGACCGGATCCCATGTCGTGTCCCCGTGGATTCGCCGGGGGAATATAAATTCGTACTCGCTGATCGGGAGCCCGAGATCGGCGGCGACGGCCCCATCGGTGTGACGGACCGCGACGGTCGCGGGTCGGCCGGGACCGATGCGTTGCCGACGCGAGTCCGCCCCGCGTTCGGTTTGCTGGCCGCGTACTCGAGGACGCGGTGGTGATCGAGGACCTCCTGCCGCGGGTCAGGGGACACCCGATCGCTGTCGGTGCGAGCGAGCGGTCGGGGCGCGGGCCGTGCGGCCATCACGTGTCAACCGGCTGGATTGAGGGGTCTCGCCTAATTTTCGGCGGTGATATTCCCGCCACTAAGTACATAAGTCTGGTCTCCGTTTGTAGAGGTAACCAGCAACCGATCGGAACGTGCTCGGGGTTTCAACGTCGCCTATACCGGCTTGAGAGCCCCTCAGTCGACGTTCCTCGGTGAACCGCTGGGTTCAAACCATGAAACCAAGCAACATGTTCAACACGGACGACCGTGCCGTGAGCCCCGTGATCGGGGTCATTCTGATGGTCGCGATCACCGTCATACTGGCCGCCGTCATCGGGACGTTCGTGCTCGGGCTCGGTGACTCGCTCGGAGACAGTCAGCCGACAGCGCAGATCGACGCAGACATTTCTATTGTGGACGACACAACTGCAACACTCTCGGTCGAGCATAGCGGTGGTGACTCGATTGACACGGATGCTCTGAGAGTGGTTGTTACAGATTCGAATGACAATACAGCAGAGAATACGTCTGTCTTCCCGAGTCGTTTCTCAGTTGGTGACACTTCCTCTGCAGATTTCACCACAAGTGGGACTGATGCTGAGGAGGTTCGTATCCGGATCATCCACAAGCCCAGTGATTCCATCCTTCTTGATCGGACTACCGAAATTGAAGGACTTGGAACCATTGACGGCGATCAGACTCTGACGTTCAGCTAATCAGAGTTACCGCCAGCGGCTTTTTATTCGCGTGCGATACTGAAGCCCGAGAGCCGACGTGTTACAGCGCTGCTGAACCGTCTCGAAGTCGTACTTGCACGTCCCTCGCGAATGCTCACGTCATTCTCTACCAAGTGCGCGACCGCAACGTCGATCTCGATCGACTGACCGGATTCGTTTTTATACCCTCGCCGTCGACGACGGCGGACGGGGTCGATCGAGTCGATGCCGAACTCCGTCCGATCGACGTTCAAGTTCTAGGGAGACCAGCATGCGGCGCTTACCGATGTTGACGGTGGGACGCGCTCGTGTGGTACAAGAGGAGGGGCGGGAGATTACGGTCGCGACGTCACGGGCGATCCGCGCTCGGGACTGGGAGATCACTAACTGGATGAATGCCGGTGAGGCGTACTATCGGTCTGACAGTCCGGGGTCTCAAGTCCTGGCGAGGAGACTAAGTCACGGAATTGTGCTGTATACCTCTCTTTTAATCAAAGATTGGCTCTCCCACATGCTCAATTGATCTAAAATCCTGAATATCTCCCAAATCGACTCTTGAGCGGAACAATGTCTTTGGCTCACCGTACCCTACTCCATCTCGGTAGTGTATTTTCAGACCAACTTCTATTTCTTGTTCTCCAGAATCCTGTATCAGCCACATTACTTCTGTCGGAGATAACATATCTGGCTCACTACCCTCCAGATCCCATCTCTCCGGCAATTCGTCTTTTGATACAGAGAATTCGCTATGAAATCGGACATCCTTTTCTTCTGCGCCAATTACTCCACCTTCTCCGGTGAATGCGAGCGGATCAAAATGACTTCCATAGCTCAATATTGTGTTGATACTCAGATAGGACTGACCTCCGTCAAAATATAATTCTGCTCTTAAATCATCTGCGGCTGCCTTGCCAAAATTTGATAGTCTCACAATCACAACGCCAGAATTGATACTATCATCTCTTCCGAGCCCAGCTTCCTCCCGGATATCTGTTATATCGTATTGTGATGCTAAGCCGTAGTCTTCAATTCTCAGAATAGCTTCATGAGAGCTTTCTGATAACGATTTCTGTTGTTCTTGTATCTCAGTTTGTATTTTATAAAGGTATACAAGTCCCGCAGTTAGGACGAAAGACCCGACCCCAGTAATTACAGGAGCCCAATTCATCAGCCAAGTAGCAGCGGATTCCAAGATCGGAATGACAACCATATCTTGGAAATATATTCTATTCTAATAAATGCTGGATAAATTAGACGTTGTCCAAGATTTTGGTGCGCCACACACGTACAACCGCCGCGAAAACGGTGTGATACCGTAGCTACTGCACCCTTCACCACCTCCCTAGCTGCCAACCGACCTCCTAGAGTCGATCCGATCCCGTCGGTCGACGACAAGATCCCCCTTGTATTGCGGTCGCGATCGACCCTGCTCGATGTTCCGATCCGAGTCGATCAGGACGAGAACGACCACAGAAAGCGGGTCGAAGTAGAGTTACTACTCACGAGGGCCACGCTACCAGAGGATCCAACCACCCGTCCACGCACCTCACGCTGGCCAGATCGTTGGGCCCGCCGCGTCGCGGTCGTGCGCCACCGCCTCCGTGAGCCGCTCCGGATCGCGACCCGCGTCGATCCGGTGCCGTTCCAGCCGCGTCGCCGGCTGCGAACCCGACTCGCCCGCGACGGTCCGCGATCCGCGGAGCGCCGTACGCCGCGCTCCCGGTGAGAAATCGACGATCGCGAGGGCGCGACGGGCGCGAGTTCACACTGAGAACGGATCGTCCTTTCGGGCCTGTACCGACCGAAATCGGGGACTTCAGATCGGGGTTCTGACTACGATTCGCGCACCCAAGAGCGATGAGTCTCGAACCAATCGACCCGGAAACAGCCGTGGAACTGTACCTCGCCGATCGGGAAGCCGAGGTCTCCAAGGCAACGCTGTACTCGCACAGCTCTCGCCTCGGTCACTTCGTTCGCTGGTGTGGTGAGGAAGAGATAGACAATCTGAACGTGCTCAGCGGACGGACGCTACACGAGTACCGCCTCTGGCGACGTCGTGACGGTGACCTCGCACCCGCTAGCGAGAAGACGCAGATGGACACGCTCCGCGTCTTCGTGAAGTGGCTCGAGAGCATCGACGCCGTCGTCGACGACCTCCATACGAAGGTCCGGTCGCCCGTCTTACGAGACGGGCAGAACGTCCGTGACGTGATGCTCGAGTCCGATCGTGCTGAGGAGGTTCTCGACCACCTCTCGAAGTACGAGTATGCCTCGCGTCCTCACGTCGTTCTCACGCTGATGTGGCACACGATGATGCGAACCGGTGCAGTCCACTCGCTGGACGTCGACGACTACGACCCGGATGCGCAGTACATCGCTGTCATCCATCGACCTGGGGAGGGAACGACGATCAAGAACGGAAAAGGTGGAGAGCGGCTGATCGCGTTATCGAACGACGTGTGCCAGGTTCTTGACGACTGGATCGCAGATCGGAGACCCGATGT
Source organism: Halorubrum salipaludis (assembly GCF_002286985.1). Lineage (GTDB taxonomy): Archaea > Halobacteriota > Halobacteria > Halobacteriales > Haloferacaceae > Halorubrum > Halorubrum salipaludis. The sequence continues at coordinate 267,179 of NZ_NSKC01000004.1, forward strand.
CGACGACGAGTTCGGCAGGCGACCACTCGTATCGACGGTAGACGGGCGTGCGCATCGATCGACGCTCCGAGGAGATTGTTACAGATACACAAGGCCCTGTGTTTCTACTGGAGAGTGTCCACACGACCGCGATCCGGAGAGTTGCGAGGCGATGGTGTATACCGCCGCCTTCGACTGTCCCTCGAGCGTCAGTCCACACGCCCTTCGGCGTGGTGGCATCACTCACCATCTGAACAGTGATGTTCCGAAAGACATCGTCAGTGACCGTGCAAACGTGACTGCAGGTGTTCTCGACGAACACTACGACCGGCGGAGTCAGCGTGAGAAAATGGAGCAGCGACGGGGGTACCTCGATAACATCTAAGACGTACTCAGTGACTGCCACTTGTTGTCGTCGAGCCGATGCGGGTAGTCGGTAACAACATCGACAATACCTACGATCGCGTAAATTCGTCGTGCTTGCCAGTATCTTGAATCCCCTCAGAAGTTCGCTCAGCGAATCCGTATTCCTCGAGATACTCGTATCGACGTTCGATCTCCTCTTCTGAAACGCCCAACTCAGCGGCTAGTTCGCTTACAGATCTGGGTGCTTTCTCGTCCAACTGTATTCGGAGCTCATATCCTTCCATGTACCGCTGATAGTACTCCCGAACGACATCATCAAGTGGCGTTTGGATGCCCTCGGTCTCATCGAGTCGCTCCAGAGACGCAGAGACAACCGTGACGAAGAACTCCCCACCCAAGAGCTCTACTTGGCGTTCGAGTTCGTCTGATATGACATCGAAGTCGAGTTCCGTTTGGACGAGCGTAGCCATGTCACCGATGTCGTCCGGACGCTCTGCGACGGCTTTGAACAGGAAGATATCCTCGAACGAGACGAGGCCGACGGAGAAGCTCTCTGAAGAGAGAAACTGTTGGCTCCGTGCTTGCATCCCGTCGCTGAAGAACAGCTTATCGGCAATCTGGCGATAAAAGACGTCGAACTGGCAGCCGGCATCGTTCCGTACGCAATGGCGTGCGCCCAGCCGATCGTACTCGTCACCGAGATCGGTGACCTCCTCATAGCCGAGCTCGTCGAGTACGCCCATCAGGCGGCTGAGGGCCGTCTCATCTACAACAACGAGATCGATGTCCTTGGTCGTGTCCTTGAGAGATGGCTGGTGAAGTGCCATCGCGCCACCACCGATGAGATACGCCTCCACCTCTGTTCGGAGGTGATCCGCGATCTTCTGAAGTTCGGCCTCGATATAACCACGGCCGAATCGTTCACGAGAGCTCATAGAGTGACCTCATACTCCCTAGCTGTTTGCTTGAACTCTTCCCATTCGGGGAGGTGCTCAGCCGTCGTTTCTCCACTGGTCTCCAAGTATTCAATGAGGCCGTCGACGATAGTGCGTAAATCGATCGTCGCCTCAGGGTGATAGTGTTCAGCGCGCTCTCGTAGTTCCGTTCGATCGATATCCTGTTTCTGTATCAGTAACAGACAGTACGTTCGGTACCGAGAGCCATCATCGATTAAGAGAGTATGGCATACTAGCTCAACAGGGTCAACCTCTGTGAGTCGATCTGTCCGGAAGTAGTGGCGGCGGTCGCGGGTGAGCAGTGGAACGCCGAACTCACCGAACAGTGCTGGTCCAGTTAGATGAAACCCTTCAGTGCTGATGTCGCTGTCGCATGCAAAAAGATACTCGTCGTGTGTTTCCCAGAGGAAATTGAGTCCAACGACGTGCTCTCTTGTTTCACGGCGATGCTTCTGATGGAACAGTCCTCGTGCGATCGAGGCCAATACGGTGAATGGCTCGTTGAGACGATACCGAGATTTCGATTTCCCGATGACACCGACTAGCTGGAGATCATCTAACCGGCGGTAGACTGTTGCCCGACTAACGCCACTTCGCTCGGCTAATTCGGTAGCCGTCCGTCCTCGGTCAAGATAATAGAGGATTTGTAATCCGGAGCCGGCGAGGAGTGCCGGTAGGTCCATATGGCGATATTCCGTGAGGAGTCCTTCGAGCTGCTCTATCGGTTCGATTTCAGTAAGAGAAACCAGCTTTTCTCGACCGCTTTGTTTGGTTTGGACGCAGCCGTAGGCTTCTAATTCGGTGATAACCCGTGAGGCGTGACTGGTACTCCACTCGAGTTGGTCAGCGAGTGTACTGATACTCACTTCCGGGTCACCCCCATCTATGAGCTGAGAGATTACCCGCAAGTGACTCTCCGACATCATATTGTCTCAAATAACGCAAGTATATTATAAAACAGTTTTGCGATTTGAGACGAAAGGTAGATTTTCTAATATAATTGGCACCGTATCTGACTAATCTCGGATCTACTCTAATTTTGATTTAGAAGAATTCTCGATCACCGGTACTCCGAAATATGATATTTCAGAATATGATTATTCAGAGTATTTTATTCAGTACCCTCTAAATCAGCGCTATGAGAGACTTCGTGAACGGGTCAGAGAAGCTAGATCGGCTTCACAGCCATTTGACTCGAAGAACGCGGAGATCGCCGTCGTCGTATACGGACGGCGACGGCTCAGAAAGGCGCCACTCATCAGAAAGGCGTTTGGGGGACGAGAGAACACAGTCTTCTACCAGACACGACAGAAGACGAGAGAGGTCCAACGAGACAGTTTTTTGCTAATACCGAGGAACTCTATCTTGAATGGTGGAGCCGATATTGAAATGGGCGGGTGGAAAGCGCCAGCTTCTCTCAGAAATCACGGCGTTGTTTCCGACCTCGTATGAGGCGTATCATGAGCCGTTCGTCGGTGGTGGTGCTGTCTTTTTCGATCAGGATCCTGACGATGGAACGATTAACGATCTGAACACGCGGCTAACAACGTTTTATGAGATCGTTCGGGACCAACCGGACGCCCTTATTACCGAGAACAAAACGCATGAGCATACGGAAGAATACTACTACAACGCTCGCTCCGAGTTCAATGCGCTCCTTACACAGTCGACTCTCACACAGGACGATCGAGTTCGGGAGGCAAGCCTACTATTATACCTGAATCGGACATGCTTCAACGGATTGTATCGAGAGAACAGTGACGGTGAATTCAACGTCTCTTTCGGACGATATTCCAATCCAGATTGGATACAAGAGCAGCGAATTCGGAAGGCATCACGTGTTCTCCAAGACACGGCGGTATTCAATACGGATTTTAGCTACGTCGTCGATGAGGCTTCAGTTGGTGATCTCGTATATTTAGATCCGCCGTACGAACCGGTGTCGAAAACGGCGGATTTCAATTCATATCAGGCAGGCGGATTCGACCGAGAGGACCAACGGCGACTTCGTGATATCGTCATAGAACTCACCGAGATGAATGTTTCCGTGGTCCTCTCGAATTCACCCCCAGTCACGGAATTGTACGAAGACCACGACGTATTCTCGATCAGCTACGTAGACGCCGCTCGTGCGATAAATAGTGATGCCACCAGTCGCGGGGAAGTCTCGGAAGTACTCATCACGAACGTTCCGCCGGATGACCAAAGGCGAAAGACTCTCTCTGACTTTACTGAATGAGTCGTCGAAGATCGCTTAACGTGGCGTCGAAGATAGGACGTATTGTTGCTCGGATCCTCGACCGGTTGTAGTGATCTCAGGGAGGCGGACGAGCCACTGTCCGACGGTTCGAGCGCGTCGACGAGTAGTTGAATCCGAGAGATCTGTTTCGGCGGCGAGAATCTCCGTAATATCATGTCGGAAAAGCGTACCGTCTGCTTCTAGCTGAGCGTATACGCGGGAAATGATCTCGACATCACGGATCTGCTGTGTGAGAAGGTCATCCGCGGATTCTCGATTGCCACGATCGAGATGTGTGACGTATTCCTCGCCGAGCCGAGTGAGTCCCCAACGACGGATGGTGCGGTTGTCGATTTCGATCTCCTGTTCTTTGTGGAGAAACTGGAGAAGCCACGCGGCGATACCGTAATAATCTGCTTGCCGTGGATCGAACGTATCTGTATCCATCTGTTTTTGAACGTATGCCGCGATATCGGGCTTGATATCCGAACCCGTATCTACCGCTCGGATGACGGTGCGTATCACGTCAAAGTTGTCAGCCTGTGGTACCTCTAGCGACGGGATCGTGTCGGTGCGCTCCGGCTTCTCGAACGCACTCCAGAACGTGGGATCGAGTTCATATGATTCGCCGTCTGTAACGACGCCGATACTGCTCTCGATCATGATATCCGTGAGCCGGTCACCGTCGATCAATCGGATGAAATCTTGGTCTGCGCTCGTCTCGGCTCCAGACGTGAACGAGGATGTCGTGATCACCGTCCCGATGTGATACTGTTGCTCTGAGAGTGCGCCTTTAAATCCGCGGAGAGTTCGAGCGCCGACGGTGTTCCCGATAGCGTATTGTTTTGCTTGTACACCGAGTCTCGCGTGGAACAGTTCTCGATCGATGACAGCGTGAATATCGATCCCACCATCGCCGCGGAACGGTGTTAGCTCAAGCTCACGAGTCGGCTCTGCACGCTCGATCACCATTTTACAGAGCTGTTCAAACTGCTCGTGATCAATCTGTAACCCCTTATCGAGCAGTTCCTCTTTCGCCGTCGATGCTCTCATTCAACTTTGAGGTTTTCACGGCTGAACAAAAATCCTCTTGCGGGACAGAATCACGGTCGGACAGGTACCGTTAAACACACAAAAACGCAAGGGCGCGACGGGACCCTCGCGAGTGAGCGGAGCGAACGAGCGAGGGTCAGTCGCGCCCGTGACTGAGCGAAGCGAAGGAACGGGCGCGACGGGATTTGAACCCGCGGCATCTTGGTCCGGAACCAAGTGCTCTGTCCGCTGAGCTACGCGCCCTCACGACCGGGTATCCGCGGCGAGCGTTTAACGCTTCTGACTGCGGTCGTCCGGGTCGTCCGGATCGGCCGGCGACGGGGGATCGGTGCGATCCGGGGCGGCGCCGTCGTCTCGCGGGGACGCCTCGAGGGGCGGGCGCCACTCGAAGCGGTCCCCCTCGCCGACGACCCCGCCGTCGGTGCGGGCGTCCTCCGCGGCGCGGTCGACGCCGTCGGGGGCGCCGGCGCCGCTACCGTCCTCGCTTCCGGACCCGATCGCGCCGACCAGCCGGCCGACCCACAGCAGGTCGGGGCGGCGCTCCACGGCGGCGGCCCAGACGACGAGCGCCGGCGGCAGCACCACGAGCGAGGCGACGTAGGCGAGCGAGATGCTCGCGGCGGTCAGGAGGCCGAACTGGCCGAGGATCGGAGTGATCGCGAGCACGAGCACGCCCGTCCCGAGCGCGGTGGTCGCCATGGTTCCGGTGAGCGCGCCGCCGGTGCCGCGGAGGGTGGTCTCGACCGCGGCGTCGGCGTCGCCGCACTCGACGTACTCGTCGTGGAAGCGGTGGGCGACGTGGACCGTGTAGTCGACCCCGAGCCCGATGGTGATAGAGAGGATCGTCGCGGTGAGCGCGTTGAAGGGGATCCCCGCCAGCCGCATCGTCGCCGTGAGCGCCGCGACGGTGACCGCCACCGGCACGAGCGTGACGAGCCCGAGCGCCGGACTGTCGAGGAACAGCCGGAAGAGGACGATCAACAGCAGCGCCGAGAGCCCCAGGGCGGCCGACAGCGAGACGATCGCCGACTCGAAGATCGTCTCGCTCACGGCCTGGAAGACGACGATCTGGCCGGTCGCGGTGGCGTCCCCGCGGTAGCGGTCGGCCACCGCGCGGGCGTCGGCGGTGATCGCGGCGTCGGAGGCGTCCGACTCCACGTCGTACACCACCCGCGTCGACCGGTCGTCGTCCGCGAGGTACTCGCCGGTGAAGCCGGCGTACCCCGAGTCGCGCAGCTCGCCGTAGATCCGGTCGAGGTTCCGGTTCGGCGGGCCGTCGTCGAGCGCCGACTCGTCGACGAGCCGCTCGAACTCGGGGTTCTGGTCGGCGTAGCCGTCGATCGCGTCGGTGACGCCGGTGGCGCTGGCGCGGCCGTCGCTCTCGACGAAGGTGTCGGGCGGGTCGCGCTCCGCGCGGTCGAGGCTCCGGAGGGCCGCGTCGCTGGTCATCCGCCGCTCGACGTATATCGTCACGGTGTCGTCCTCGCTGGTGGCGAAGTTCTCCGAGAGGAAGTCGATCGTCTCGGTCGCGGTGTACTCGCCGGGCTGCATCGGGGCGGGGAAGTAGTCGACGTAGCCGGGCTGCTCGCTCGGCGGCAGGAAGTCGTCGTCGTCGAACGTCGTGTCGACGCCCGCGCCGTAGCCGGCCGCGCCGGCGGTCAGGAGGAGGACGACGGCGAGGAAGACCGCGGGGGCCGGCCGAGAGATCGCGGTCAGCGACGGGAGCAGCCGCCCGAGCGCCGAGTCCTCGGATCCGAGCGGGCGGGAGCCGAACTCGGGGAGCGAGCGCTCCGCGCGCCAGCGGTCGACGAGCAGCTTCGCCGCCGGGAGGAAGCCGACGAAGATGACGAGGGTGAAACAGATGCCGATGCCGGCGACGAGCCCGAACTCCCGGAGGGGGTCGAGCGCGCTGGTCAGGTTCGCGAGGAAGCCGATGATCGTCGTCCCCGCGATGATCGAGTACGCGACCGTCAGCTGGCCGAGCGCGTCGCGCATCGCGGTCGTCGGCTCGACGCCGTCGGCTCGCTCCTCGCGGTAGCGGTTCACCGTGTGGATCCCGAAGTCGATCCCGATCGCGAGCAGGAGCACGGGCACCGCGATCAGCACGTCGGAGAAGGCGATGCCGGCGTAGCCGGTGAACCCGAACGTCCAGACGACGGTCATCAGCAGCGCGACCCCGCCCAGCACGAAGTCGAACGGGTCCCGGTACGCGTACGCCAAGAGCCCGAGGATGACGGCGAGCGCCGCCGGCACGACGATCGCGAGCGAGTCGAAGATCACCTGCGCGAACTCGTTGTCGACGATGCCGCCCCCGAAGGCGGTGACGTCGCCCGGCCCGCGCTCGGCGACGTCGCGCGCCTCAAGCTGGAGCGCCTGGGCGTCGGCCGACGCGGGGAACGAGTGGGTGACGACGCCGAGCGCGGCGGACGCGGTCTGCGACTCCCGGTTGTAGTCGTCCGAGAGCAGCGTGTCGAACGCGGGGTCCTCGGCGGCCGCGGCGACCGCCTCGTCGATCTCCCCCTCGCTGGCGCGCTCGACCGCGTCGCGCGCGTCGGCCGCGGTCTCGACGTCCTCGTCGAGCTCGGTCGCCACGTCCATCGCCGGTGCGGACACCTCGGTCACCCGGAGGTCGTCCCGCTCTTCCAGCCGCTCCGCGGTCTCCAGCATCGCGAGCAGCCCGCGCCGGTCGAGCACGTTGCCGTCGCGCTGGATCAGCTGCGTCGTCGGCTCGTCGCCGCCGAACGCGGGCTCGAACTGTTCGTTCACCCGGTCGAGCGCGTCGGCCTCGTCGATCCCCTCGGTGAACTGGTCGCTGCCGGCCTCGGACTCCAGCAGGGCCATCCCCGGCGCGAAAAGCGCCGTGACGAGCAGGCAGGCGACGACGACCCGCTTCGGCCGGTCGACCACACGGTCCGTGATCGCCCGGAAGAGGCGCTCGACCCCCGGCATCTACCGGTCGCCGCCGAACCGCTCGCGGGCCCGGTCGCGGAGCCGCGAGAGTTCTCGGCTCACCCGACCGCGCTTCCAGACCGCCGCGGCGCCGAGCGCGAGCGCGCTCAGCAGGGCGACGATCCCGACCGGGGACCGGAGCACGCTGCCGCCGTCGTCGGTCGCGACGACGACGGGGAGCCGGTAGGTGTCGGAGAGCTGCTCGTCGCCGTCGGCGTCGTCGTACCGGAAGTCGACCGCGGCCGAGTAGGTCTTCCGCGCGGCGCCGCCGTCGGCGCTCACCTCGAAGGAGAGGGTCGTCTCCTCGCCCGGGTCCAGCGAGGTGACGAACGCCTCGTCGTCGTCCGAGGAGATGGGCTCGTCGACGAACAGCTTCGCCTGCACGTCCGTGACCGGCTCGGAGCCCGTGTTGCGGACGACCACGTCGTACCGGGCGGTCCCGCCGGGTTCGACCGACCCCGCGACGCCGCCGGCGTCGGTCCCGTTACCGCCCTCGCCGGCGTCGTCGCCGCTCGGCGCGACCGGCGAGACGGCGAACGCCTCCTGTTCCGGGCGCACGTCGACGACGGCGTCGTACGCGTCGGAGACGACCACGTCGTTGTCGAGCCCGCGGTAGCGCACCGCGAGGTTGAGCGTCCGGTTGCCCGGGGTCGCGTCGCTGCGGATCCCGGCGTCGAACGTCGCCGTCGCGGTCTCGCCGACCCCGAGGTCGCCGACGGTCACCCGCGTCTCGCGGGGGACGACGTTCTCGTCGGCCGGGACCGTCTCCGCGCCGATGCCCTCCGGCGCCGGTGCCTCGTTGTCGAAGGCGACGACCGCGTTCTCCACCGGCCGGGGGCCGTCGTTGCGGACCTCGACCGTGAACGAGCCGTCCTTGCCGACCTCCAGCGAGCTGTTCAGCCCGGTCATGTCGAACGTCTGCCGCGAGAGGGGCGTCACGCCGGTCCGGACGGTCCGGGCGGTCGCGTCGGCGCGCTCGGCGTCGCGGTACTCCACGTCGAACTCCAGCGTCGAGGCCCGCGGCGTCGCGTCGGCCGCGGCGTCGAGCCGGTAGGTGAAGGTGCGGTTCTCGCCAGGCGCCCAGTCGTCGACGTACGTCTCCGTGCTCTCGGCGTCGGTGGCGAAGGTGAGGTCGGCGTCGACCGGCGTCGCCGTCACCGAGGCCTCGCGGGCGCTCTCGTTTTGCACGTTCCGCATCGTCACGTTCACCACGCCGGTGTCGCCGGCCTGCACCGCGCCATCGACGGCGGTGACCGCGAACTGCGCGCGGTCGGTGATCTCCACGTCGACGAACACGGTCTCGGTCTCGACGCGCTCGTCGCGGAGGGTCGCGCCGTTGTCGTCCTCCGCGTTGTAGACGTTCCGGTACTCCAGCTCGATCGGGACCCGGTACACGCCCGGCTCCGCGTCCTCGTCGGGGACGACGGTGAAGTCGATCGGTCCCGCCGTGCCGCGTCCCACGTCGCCGACGGTCTGCTCGCCGGTCCGCACGTCGAAGGGGACCTCGCGGTCGGTCTCGTCGCCGGTGAGGATCCGCGCGGTGGTCTCGTGGGCGGTCACCACCTCGGTCTCGAGGTCGTCGAACCCCTCTTCGTCCACGTCACCGCGGTTGTTCAGGCTCACCTGCAGCGTCGACTCTTCGCCGGGCACGAACGCCGTCTCCGGCGCGAACGCCTCGATGTCGGGATCGCCGCTGACCGTGTCGTTGGCGGCGACCAAGGCGGTGCCGGCCGCCAGCAGACAGCAGACCAGCGCGACGACCGCGACCCTCCGGATGCGACTCATATCGGTTGTCCGCGATAGGCCGCGCCGACGTAATACCCTTCGGGAACCTGAGAAAACATCGTATCAGTTTTCAGAAATAGATCGCGAACCGATCGGGAGACGAATACCGGTCCTCGATGCCTCGATCCGGATTCAGTCCCGAAATCGAGACGGGCGTGGCGAAACTAGCTCCGGTTTCAGCGCCACTCATTTATATATACTCGACGTAGCCCGTCGCATGGAGTCGCTTCGCGACCTGGGGCTGTCGAGCTACGAGGACCGAGCGTACCGCGGGCTGCTCGCGCTCGGCACCGGGACCGCCGCGGACGTCGCCGCCGAGAGCGACGTGCCGAAGGGGCGCATCTACGACGCGCTCGGGGGGCTGGAGTCCCGCGGGCTCGTCCGGGTCCAGAGCGACCGGGAGCCGAAGCGGTACGCGCCGGTCGAGCCCGCGGTCGCCGTCGACCGGCTCGTCGGAGCGAAGCGCCGGGAGCTGGAGCGCCGGATCGAGACGTACGAGTCGGGGAAAGACGACCTGATCGACCAGCTGGCCGACGCGGAGACGACCGACGACCGGTTCTGGACCGCCGCGGTCGGCGCCGACGACTCGCTCGACCTCCTCTTCGAGCGGATCGACGCCGCGTCGGAGTCGCTCGTGGTCGTCGCCACCGAGGTCTCCTCGCAGTTCGAGGTGGACCGCGAGGGGCCGGTCCTCCTCGACCGGCTGCTCTCCGCGATCCGGCGCGGCGTTGACGTCTCGGTGCTGCTGTCGCCGGCGATGTTCGACGAGGCGCTGACCGCGATCGACGAGGACCGCGCCGTGCTCGCGATGGCGCAGGGGGCGTTCGCGCTCCGCGTGACCGACGACGTGTACGGGAACTTCTACCTCATCGACGACGAGGAGGTGTGCCTGGAGGTCGCCGACCCGCTCGCGCCGGACCGGCTGTTCGGCATGCTCGACCTGCGCGACCGCGGCTTCGCGACCCGCGTGAGCGACGGCTTCGCCGAGGCGTGGGAGTCGGCCGAGATCGTCGAGGACGTTTAAAAACGGGCGGAACGGCTCACCGATCCGATGACGGGATATCGCCCGAAGCAATCGGGCCCCGACACCAATTATCTTCTCCGATAATTTCGGGGCGCAGCTTTATCCGATCGCGTCCGAAGGGGAGACCGAACCACCGTGACCCTCCGCCCGACCGACCGCCCGTCGACCGCCCCCGGCGACGACCGACGGGAATCGGGCGACGGGTCAGGCGACGGGTCCGCTCCCCCGCCGGCGGGCCGGAACGGCGACGCGGGTGCGGGGAGCGGGGCCGACGGGGCCGAATCGTCCGACTCCGCCGCGTCGACCGGTCCGTCCGTCCCGGGCGCCGACCGGTTCGTCGCGGCGGTCGCGGTCGACGGCGAGGTGCTGTTCGCCGGCCCCTCGGTGCCCGCGGTGCTCGGGGTCGATCGGGCGGCCCTCGTCGGCGAGGACCTGCTGGAGCGCGTCCACCCGAACGACCGCGAGCCCGTCTCCGACGCGCTCTCGGCGGTCGCGACCGACCGCGTCGTCACCCACCGGCTCCGCCACGCGAACGGCGGATTCGTCTGGGTCGAGTCCGTCGTCGACGAGGAGCTGGCCCCCGAGTTCGGCGGGCGCGTCGTCACGGCGCGCCGCGTCGACGCGGAGACGAGGTTCCCGGAGCGGTTCCGGGAGTTCTTAGAGTACGGGACCGACCTGGTCACCGTCGTCGACGCGGACGGCCGGGTCCGGTACGAGAGCCCCTCCGTCGAGGAGGTGCTCGGCTACGAGCAGGGGTCGACCGTGGGGCGCTCGCCGCTCGGCTACGTCCACCCGGACGACCGCGAGCGCGTGACCGAGCGCTTCTACCGCGCGCTCAACGACCCCGACGCGACCCCCACGATGGAGTACCGCTACCGCACCGCCGAGGGCGACTGGGTCTGGCTGGAGTCGCGAACCCGGTCGCTGCCGGCCGACGCCGCGGTCGGCGACCTGCTCATCAACTCGCGGGACGTGAGCGAGCGCAAGGCGCGCGAGCGCCGGCTCACCGACCGCAACGAGCGGCTCGACCGGTTCGCCAGCATCGTCTCGCACGACCTCCGGAACCCGCTGTCCGTGATCCGGGGGTCGATGGAGATGGCGCGGCTGAAAGAGGACACCGAGCCCTTAGAGCGCGGCGAGCGCGCCGTCGACCGGATCGACCAGCTGGTCTCGGAGCTGCTGACGCTCGCCCGGCAGGGCTCGGGGATCGACGAACCGACCGAGTTCGCGCTCGGCGCCGTCGCCCGCGAGGCGTGGGACACCGCCGGATGCGAGCGGGCGAGGCTCGTCGTGGGCGCCGACGCGACGGTTCGCGGCGACCGCGGCCGCCTGCGGCAGGCGCTCGAGAACCTGTTCCGGAACGCGACGGAACACGCGGTTCCCGGCGGCTCGAACGACGCCCGAACGACCGACGGCGGGGAGGACCTCCCACTCACCGTGGTCGTGACCGCGACCGACGGGGGATTCCTCGTCGCCGACGACGGGCCCGGGATCGACCCGGCGCACCGCGAGGACGTCTTCGACCCCGGTTTCACGACCCGCGAAGACGGGACGGGATACGGGCTCGACATCGTCCGCGAGGTCGTCGAGTCGCACGGCTGGGCGATCGGCCTCCGGGGCGACGACACCGAGCCCGCGGCCCCCGACGACGTGCCGGTCCCGGACGGCGCGTGCTTCGTGGTCCGGGGCCCCGACCCCGACGCGGCCGAGGCGGGCGAGCCGTGGATCGACGGGTGAGCAGGGGCGGCGCGGCGTGAGGGCAGCGCGGCGTGAGGGCGGCGCGGAGCTGACCCGCGCGCCGACGCCGGGCCGTCCCGTCGCGTTTATTTCTCTCGCCCGCCAATCCGGCCCGTGACCCCCGTCGACGCCACCGTCCGGCCGGTCGACCGCGCCGACCTCCTCGCCGTGGTGCGGATCGAGCGCGCGTGCTTCTCGGACCCGTGGCCGTACGACGCCTTCGAGCGGCTGCTCGACGAGCCGGCGTTCCTCGTCGCGGAGCGGGAGGGGGCGGTGGTCGGCTACGTCGTCGCGGACTCGACCCCGAACCACGGGCGCGACATCGGCCACGTCAAGGACCTGGCGGTCCACCCCGAGGCGCGCGAGCAGGGGATCGGGCGGACCCTGCTCCGGTCCGCGCTCGCGCGGCTCCGCGCCGTCGGCGTCGCCGTCGTGCGGCTGGAGGTCCGCGAGAGCAACGCGGCCGCGCGCTCGCTGTACGCGGACGAGGGGTTCGACCCGATCCGCCGCGTCTCGAACTACTACCGGGACGGCGAGGACGCGCTCGTGCTCGTCGTGGACCTCGCGGAGTGGAGCGCGGGGGTCGACGCCGGCTGACCGCCGGGCGACGAAGCGGCTCGCCGGGCGGGGTTTGACAAGGCTTAGTGCCCGCGAGACCGACCGGACCGACATGAGTTCGGTTCCCGAGCGGTCCGACATCGACGAGACGTACAAGTGGGATCTGGAGAGCATCTACGCGGACGACGAGGCGTGGGAGGCGGCCTACGAGGCGGTCTCGGACCGGATCGAGGAGCTCGCGGCGTACGAGGGACGGGTCGCCGACGACGCCGCGACGCTCCTCGAACTGCTCGAACTCCGCGAGGAGATCTTCCGCGAACTTCAGCAGGTGACGACGTACGCCCGGCTCCGCAGCGCCGAGGACACACGGAACCAGGAGTACCAGGCGATGTCCGCGAAGGCGTCGGCGCTCGGCTCCGAGGCGTCGAGCGCGATCTCCTACCTCGAACCGGAGCTGCAGTCGCTCTCCGAGGCGGCGGTGGACTCGTTCGTCGACGACGAGCCCGACCTCGCCGAGTACGAGCACTACCTCGACGACGTGTTGCGGATGAAGGAACACACGCGCTCGGCGGAGGTCGAGGAGGTGCTCGCGGACCTGTCGGAGGTCACCGACGCCCCGAGCGAGATCTACTCGATGCTGACGAACGCCGACATGACCTACGGCGTCGTGGAGGACCCCGACGGCGAGGAGGTCGAGATCACGCAGGCGAACTTCACGAAGCTCCAGAAGAACCCGGACCGCGAGTTCCGCGAGCGCGTCCACGAGACGTTCTACGACGAGTGGGCGGGCGTCCGCAACACCGTGGGCACCTCCTTAGAGAAGGCCGTCCGCGAGCACGCGACGAGCGCCGAGATCCGCGGCTACGACTCCGCGCGGCAGGCCGCGCTCGACGGCTCGAACGTCCCGGTCGAGGTGTACGACACCCTCGTCGACAGCGTCGACGACAACCTCGACGTGCTCCACCGCCACGCGGAGCTGAAGGCGGAGGCCCTCGGCGTCGACCAGCTGCAGAGCCACGACCTCTACATGTCGCTGACGGGCGATCAGGGCCCCGACGTGGAGTACGAGCAGGCCCGCGAGTGGGTGATCGAGGCGGTCGCGCCGCTCGGCGAGACGTACCAGGAGCGGATGGCCGAGGGGCTCGACTCGCGGTGGGTCGACGTGTACGAGAACCGCGGGAAGCGCTCCGGCGCGTTCTCCTCGGGGACGTACGACACCCAGCCGTTCATCCTGATGAACTACCAGGACGACATCTCCTCGATGTTCACGCTGGCCCACGAGCTGGGCCACTCGATGCACTCGGAGCTGGCTGGCGACGCGCAGCCGTGGCACGACGCGAGCTACGAGATCTTCGTCGCCGAGATCGCCTCCACCGTCAACGAGACGCTGCTCACCCACCACCTGCTCGACACGGTCGAGGACGACGCGCTCCGTACCCACGTCCTCGACGAGTACCTCGAACGCTTCCGCTCGACGCTCTTCCGCCAGACGATGTTCGCGGCCTTCGAGCAGCGCATCCACGAGCGCGTCGAGGCCGGCGAGGCGCTCACGCCCGACGCCTTCGACGAGATCTACGCCGACCTCAAGGGCGACTACTACGCGCCCGCGGAGCTGACCGGCGGCATCGAGCGCGAGTGGGAGCGGATCCCTCATTTTTACTACAACTTCTACGTCTACCAGTACGCGACCGGGATCTCGGCCGCCGCGGCGATCGTCGAGCGCGTCTTAGAGGAGGGCGAGGCGGCCGCCGCCGACTACCGCGAGATGCTGAAGGCGGGCGGCTCCGACTACCCCCTCGACGTCGTCGAGCTCGCGGGGATCGACATGGCCTCGCCCGACCCGATCGAGTCGGCCGTCGGGATTTACGACGAGTACCTCGACGAGGTCGCGGCGCTGCTCGACCTGGAGTAGGCGGCGAGGGCCCCTCGGGGAAATAGTGAAGACGCCGACGCGAGTCGTCACGGTATGCTCGGCGTCGAGGTGTCAGGAGCCGCCATCGTCTTCCTCCTCATTCTCGTCGTGTTGGCGGCGTTTATCACCGAGGTGGTTCCGAACGACGTGACCGCGATCGGCGTCGTCGCCACGCTGGCGATCCTCGAGCCGTGGACCGGTGTCGGGTCACGGACGGCGATTTCGGGGTTCGCGAACCCCGCGACCGTCACGATCATCGCGATGTACATGCTCAGCGCGGGCGTCCAAGCCACCGGACTCGTGGAGCGTCTCGGCGTGTATCTCGCCGATTTCACCGCCGGACGGGAGTTTCGCGCCCTCGTCGCGACCGTCTGTACGACCGGACCGATCGCGGGATTCGTGAACAACACGCCCGTCGTCGCGGTGTTCATCCCGATGGTCACCGGACTCGCGGAGGACACGGATCTGAGCCCCTCGAAGCTCCTGCTCCCGCTGTCGTACGCCGCCATCCTCGGCGGAACGCTGACCCTCATCGGGACCTCGACGAACATCCTCGCGAGCGACTTCGCTCGCCTCCTCATCGACGGCCGGAACGGTATCAGCATGTTCGAGTTCACGGGGCTCGGTGTCGTCCTCCTCGCCGTCGGGCTCGCGTACCTGCTCACGGTCGGGTGGCGACTCACCCCCGCTCGCGTCCCGGTCGACAGCGACCCGGTCGCGGAGTTCGATCTGAGCGACTATCTCGCGTTCCTGTACGTCAGACCGGACGCCGCTCCCGTCGGCCAGTCGGTCGAGGCGTTCGACACCGAGCATCCGGATGTCCGCGTTCTACAGGTGCGGCGGGGCGGGGAGGCGTACGCCGGCCCGCACTCCGACCGGATCATCGAGACCGGCGACCTGCTCGTCGTTCACGGCGAACTCCGGGATGTCAACCGGTTTCGCGAGCGAACGGGACTCGGCCGGCGACCGCGGAGGTCCGTGACGGAAGCGACGTTCGAGTCGGCCGAGACCGACGGGATACTCGCCAAGGCGGTCGTTCCCGAGCACTCCTCGTTCGTGGGCGAAACCGTCTCCGAGACCGGCCTCCACGAGTTCCACGAGACCACCGTGCTCGCGGTCCGTCGCGGAGACGAGCTGACGCGGACCGATCTCTCTGATTACGCGTTACAGGCGGGCGATCTCCTGCTCGTGCGGACGACGCCGGCGTCGGTCCGATACTTCACCGACACCGGTGACCTCGTCGTCGCCGACGAGCGCGCGCTCGATCGGTTGGCCGACGCCGACGCCGACGAGCTCGCGCCCCTGTCCCCGAAGACGCCGATCGCGGTCGGGATCCTCGCCGGCGTCGTCGGCCTCGCCGCGTTCGACGTGCTTCCGATCGTGATCGCCGCGCTGGCGGGCGTCGTCGCGATGGTCACCACCGGCTGTCTGACGACCGCGGACGCGTACGACGCCGTCTCGTGGAACGTGATCTTCCTGCTGGCCGGGGTGATCCCGCTCGGCGTCGCGTTGGAGTCCACCGGCGGCGCCGCGCTCGTCTCCGAGTTCCTCGTCTCGACGGGGAGCGTCCTGCCGCCGATCGGAGTGATGTTCGCGCTGTACGCGGTCGCCAGCGTGCTCGCGAGCGTGATCACCCCGGTGGCGACGGCGGTGTTGATGATCCCCGTCGGCGTGAACGCCGCGACGCAGCTCGGTGCGAACGAGTTCTCGTTCCTCCTCGCGGTGATGTTCGCGTCCGCGACGTCGTTCATGACCCCGGTCGGCTATCAGACGAACCTCATGGTGTACGGGCCGGGCGGATACGAGTTCGCCGACTTCCTGCGCGTCGGCGGACCGCTCCAACTGCTGCTCGCCGTCGTCGCGACCGCCGGTATCGCCGCCATCTGGGGGGTCTAGCGACGCCCGTCCCGTTTCGGCGGCTGCCCCATCCCGCCGGACGCGCGGGGACCGGCGGACCCGCCCTCGACCCGCCGACGCAACCCTTACGCCTCGTGACCGTCAAAACCGGGTATATGACCGACGAACGCGACGACGACCGCCACGAGTTCTCCGCCGGGCAGGGCGTCGACGCCGGCTACGAGGAGTTCACCCTCGACCCCGAGGAGATCGACGCGGACCCGAACACGGTCGACCCGGTCGACTCCCGCGTCCTCACCGACATCATGGACAGGCGGAACGTCGAGAGCGACGCCGTCGACGTGGAGCGACTCATCGACGTGGGGCTGTCGTACATGGGGATAAACAGGTTCGAGGAGGCGACGGAGACGTTCGAGCGCGCCGCCAGCTTCGCCGAGGAGGACTCGCTTGAAGCCCAGGAGGCGTGGGTGAACAAGGGCGCGGCCCACGCCGAGCTCGAGGAGTTCGACCAGGCGATCGGCGCCTATCAGGAGGCGCTGCGGATCGACGACGACTCCGAGCACGCCGCGACCGCCGAGACCAACCTCGCGTACGCGCTCTGGGAGTCGGGACAGGGCGAGCAGGCGCTCCGACACGCCGAGCGCGCGGTCGAGACCGACCCGCGCTTCGCGGAAGCGTGGTACAACCGCGGGTTCCTGCTGGTCGAGCGCGGGCTCGCCGAGGACGCCGTCAGCTGCTTCGACAACGCGATTCGCCTCGGCTACCGGAACGCGGACGTGTTAGAGGAGAAGGCCCGCGCGCTCGAGGAGGCCGGCGAGCACGAGCAGGCCGAGGAGGTCGCCGACCGCGCCGAGGAGCTCCGCCGCGAGACCGAAGAGGAGCTGATCGAAGAGCAGACCGGACAGGCGCCCGGTCCCGGCGGCCAGCGGCGTCAGGGTGGCGCCCCCGGCGGGCGACCGGGCGCCGGCGGGCAGCCCGGCGCCGGCGGTCGCGGCGGGCAGGGCGGACGCGAGGAGCCGGAGCGGGAGCTCCAGGGCGAGGGGCCAGAGGGCTTCTGAATGCTCCTCCGCGAGCGCGAGACCGCCGAGGGGCGGCTCGTCTCCGTCTGCGACGCCGACTGCCTCGGCGAGACGTACGACAACGGGCGCGCGACGATCACCGTCAGCGAGGAGTTCTACGGCGGCGACGACGCGGTCGAGGCGACGGCCGAGGAGGTCGTCGCGGGGCTCCACCGCGCGCAGGTCGCGAACATCGTCGGCACCGAGGCGGTCGGCGTCGCGGTCGACGCCGGGCTCGTCGACGAGGAGACCGTCCTGGAGTTCGACGAGACCCGACACGCACAACTGCTCTGGCTCTGAGGTGCGCGTATGAAGCGACTCACGCGAGCGGAGCTGGCGGAGCGGCTCGGCCCGCGACCGCCCTCCGACGCGTTCTGGAACCGCGTGATCGCGGCCGAACGCGGGACGATCAGCGTCGGCCCCGAGGTCGTCGGCGACACCGACCGGCGCGCGAGGGAGAACCGGCGACGGCGCGGGGAGTCGGGCGAGGACGGCCCCCTGTCGCCCGGCGACATGATCGACGTGGGCGAGGAGTCGTTCGTCGTCGTTGGCGTCGAGGAGACGCATTCGGGCGGACGGCGGTACCGGATCGATCTGGTGGAGCCGCGGCGAGACGGGTAGCAGTGCCGAAGTGAGACCGGGGCGCCCGCGCTACAGGTCCGCGACGTCTTCGATCGCGTCGGTGAGCTCCTTGACGCTCTCGACGGTGTGTTCGCCCATGTGGCCGATCCGGAACGTCTCCTCGCCGAGCTGCGAGCCGTAGCCGTTCGAGAACGCCATGTCGTACTCCTCGCTCACCTGCTCGATGGTCGCGGCGACGTCGATATCTTGGGTGTTCTCGATGCAGGCGACCGTCTGCGACTCGTACCCCTCCTCGGGGAACATCGCGAAGTGCTCGTCCGCCCAGTCGTGGACGTACTCCATCATCTCGCGGTGGCGCTCGTCGCGGGCGCGGTGGCCCTCTTCGAGCATGTGTTTCATCTGCTTGCGGTACGCTAACATGACCGGGATCGCGGGGGTCGAGTGGGTCTGGCCCTTCCGGTCGTAGTAGTCGATGGTGCGGCGGAAGCCGCCGTACCACGAGGAGTCGCCCTTCTCGACCTCGCGGTCGTAGGCGTCGTCGCTGACGACGCAGACGGCGAGCCCTGGCGGCATCGCGAACGCCTTCTGGGTCGACGCGAAGATCACGTCGATGTCGTGTGCGTCGATGTCGACGTGGTCGCCGCCCAGCGCGGAGACGGCGTCGACGACGAAGTACGTGTCCGGGTACTCCGCGACCACGTCGCCGATCTCCTCGATGGGGTTGCGGACGCCGGTCGACGACTCGTTCATCACGGTCGCGACCACGTCGTAGTGTTTGTCCGACGATTCGAGGTGCTCGCGGATGTCCTCGGGCTTGACGGCCTCGCCCCACTCGTACTCCAGCCGGTCGACGTCTTTGCCGAGCCGCTCGGCGACGTTGGCGTGGCGCTCGCTGAAGCTCCCGCAGGTCGGCACTAATATGTTCTCGTCCACGAGGTTCAGCGTCGACGCCTCCCAGAACTCGGTGCCGGAGGCGGTGAGGATGACGACCTCGTTGTCGGTGCCGAGGAACGTCTTCGTGTCCTCGACGATGGTGGTGTACAGGTCGGTCATCCGGTCCATCCGGTGGCCGAACATCGGCTCCGCCATCGCCTCGATCACGTCGTCGCGGACCTCCGTCGGGCCGGGGATGTACAGCGTCTTGTCGTCGTAGTCGTCGCGGTATTCGCGTTTCTCGGTCACGGGATCACCTGTTGTGTGGGAGAGGGACGCGTGCGGGTATGTTCCTTGTGATACGCTCGAAAAATCGCGGCGGCGACGCGCTGTGAACGCCGATCGGTTCGGGAATCCCACGGCGTTGATCGGTTCGAGAATCCCACGGCGTTGATCGGTTCGAGAATCCCACGGCGTTGATCGGTTCGAGAATCCCACGGCGTTGCCCGGATTAGCCGGCTTTATACCGGCGGAGGAGAGAAACAGGGTATGACACACGCCCGAGGAGTTACAACCGTCCGAGGTGGTCCGCCGTGAGCGGGGACGAGGAGCTCGCGAAGGACCTCGGACTCGTCTCGGCGATGACGATCGGTATCGGGACGATGATCGGCGCCGGGATCTTCGTGCTACCGGGCCTCGCAGCCCGAGAGGCAGGTCCCATTGTCGTCGTCTCGTTCATTGTCGGGGGGATAATCGCGATGGTGAACGCGTTCTCCGTTTCGGAGCTCGGAACGGCGATGCCACGGGCCGGCGGCGGGTACTACTACGTTAACCGCGCGCTCGGTCCGCTTTTCGGGTCAATTGCTGGGATGGGTGACTGGATGGGACTCGCGTTTGCCTCTGCGTTCTACAGTATCGGATTCGGACAGTATCTGGCGACGCTCGCGCCGATCCCTGGATTCTGGTTCCTCACCGACATCCAGATCGGCGCGCTGATCGCCGGGAGCATCTTCGTCTTGGTGAACTACGTCGGGGCGAAGGAGACCGGCGGTGTCCAGACGGTAATCGTCACGGGGCTGTTGGTGATCCTCGGACTGTTTGCAATACAGGGCTGGCTCTCGTTCGACTACGCGACGCTCGCCGGTACCGACGGGCTCGCACCGAAGGGATACGGTGCGATCCTCCCCGGCACGGCGTTGGTGTTCGTCTCCTTCCTCGGGTACGCGAAGATAGCGACCGTCGCCGAGGAGCTCAAGAACCCCGGGAAGAACCTCCCCCGCGCGGTCATCGGGAGCGTTGCGATCGTCACCGTGATCTACGCCATCCTCGTCAGTATCATGCTCGGCGTGGTTCCGTGGCCGGAACTGAGTACGGACGCGCCGCTGACGCAGGCCACTGACGTGGCTTTTTCGGGAGCCTACTCTCCCGCGGTCACTGCGGCTGCGGTGACGATCGTGACCGCCGGCGCGCTACTCGCGACCGCCTCCAGTGCGAACGCGTCGATCCTCGCGTCCGCACGGATCAACTTCGCGATGGGACGCGACAAGATCGTCACGAACTGGCTCAATCAGATCCACCCGCAGTTCGCGACCCCGTACCGTTCGATCCTCGTGACCGGGATCATGATCATCGTCTTTATCGCGGCACTCGGTCAAGACGTCGAGATCCTCTCGAAGGCCGCGAGCGTACTGCATCTCGTCGTGTACGCGTTGATGAACGTGGCACTCATCGTCTTCCGTGAGGCGGATATCGCCGAGTACGACCCCGAATTCGAAGTGCCGTTCTATCCGCTCACCCCGATCGCAGGGATCGTCTTCTCGCTCGGGCTCCTCCCGTTCGTCGGCGCCGTCGAGGTCGGACTGGCGGGGGCGTTCATCGTCGCTGCGATCCTGTGGTACTTCCTGTACGCCCGCCGGAAGGTCGAGCGTTCCGGCCTTCTCGGTCGGTGGATCCTCGACCGCTCCGATGACCTGCCGGAACAGGCCGTGTCGGCCGCCACCTCGGTCCAGCCAAGCGGCGGCGACTACCGGGTGATGGTGCCGCTCGCGAACCCCGCGACCGAGGAGCACCTGATCACGCTGGCGTCGGCGATCGCCAAACAGCGGAACGGGACAGTCGTCGCCGTCAACATCGCGAACGTGCCCGACCAGACCTCGCTGGAGGCCGCCCGCGACCGGGGCGCCCACGAGTCGGCACACGAGCTGCTCGACTGCGCGAGGGACGACGCCGAGACGTTCGGCGTCGACGTGGAGACCCACGTCGTCTTATCGCACCGCGTGTTCGAGGAGGTGTTCGACGCCGCGCGCACCTACGGCGCCGACCTCACCGTGATGGGCTGGGGCGAGGACTCCCACGGGGCGCCGGGGCGCGCCGAGTCCGCCGTCGACGAGCTGGCGTACTCGCTCCCCTCCGACTTCCTCGTGTTCCGCGACCGCGGCTTCGACGCCTCGCGGATCTTGGTGCCGACCGCCGGCGGTCCGGCCTCGGACCTGTCCGGCGCCGTCGCGAAGATGCTCCAGGCCGAGTTCGACAGCGAGGTCACCCTGCTCCACGTCGCCGACGACGAGGCCGAGGGGCGGGCGTTCCTCTCGGCGTGGGCCGACGACCACGGTCTCTCGGACGCAACCCTGCGCGTCGAGAGCGGCGACGTCGAGGCGTCCATCGAGCGCGCCGCGCGCGACGCCACGATGCTCATCGTGGGCGCGACCGAGAAGGGGCTGCTCTCGCGGCTGGTCACCGGATCGCTCGTGTTGGACGTGTTGAACGAGGTGGAGTGCTCCGTCCTGCTCGCGGAGAAGCGCAGCGAGCGCGGGATCCGCGCCCGGCTGTTCGGCAGCGGCGCGCGCTCGAACGACATCGTCGAGACCGACGAGACGCCCGCCGACACGGGCGTCGAACCGGAGCCGTCGACGCCGGAGCTCGACGGCGACGGCGACGCGGAGAAGTGAGGTGCGAGCCGGCGGCCGGACACGCGGCTCCGGTCGGCGGGAGCGATTTATCAGTGACCGCGGAAACGGTGGATCCCCTTCAAAAGAGATGTGCGGTGGCGCGTGCCTGTGAGGCCGCATCGCGGCCGAACAGCACGCGCGAGGTCGCCGGCGCTCCGCGCCGGCTGCCAGAGGGACCTCCGGTCCCTCGCTGGAGTCGCTGGCGCCTTATAAGTCGCCAGCGACGAGGCTGGGGAGGCGTGAGGCTGTGCGGTACTGTGCGGGGCGGGATTCAAAGGGGCAGCCGTGAGAGCGGCGTACGCTCGTTGCGCTCCTCGTCACTCGCTGCGCTCGTTCCTGCGGTGCTTACGTCCCCTACGCCACTCTCACGGCTGGGGCTTTGGTGGCGTTCACCGCGGAGGTTTCGATCGCGTATCGCCGAGCGGCTGGGGCTTTGGCGGTGTTCACCGTCGATCCGCAATCAACTACTTATAAGCGATCGACGACAGCCTCTCCCTCAGACGCTTAAGCCTCGTCGGCCGCGTCCTGCGCCTCCCGGAGCGTGAACGCGCCCTCGTAGAGGGCGGTCCCCACGACGACCGCGGCCGCGCCGGCCGCCTTCAGCGCGACCACGTCGTCGGTCGTCGCCACGCCGCCGGAGGCGATCACCGGAATATCGACCGCGTCGACCACGCTCTCGACCGCGTCGCGGTCGATCCCCTCGAGCTGTCCCTCCACGTCGACGTTCGTGAACAGGATCGCGCCGGCGCCCAGCGCCTCGTAGCGCGCGGCCGCCTCGGCGGGGTCGAGGCCGGTCCCCTCGGTCCAGCCGCTCACGACGACCTCGCCGTCCTTCGCGTCGAGGCTGACGACGACGCTTCCGGGGTGGGTCTCGTCGATCTCGGCGACGATCTCGGGCGACTCGACCGCCGCGGTCCCGAGGATCACGCGGTCGAGCCCCAGATCGAGGAGGTCGCGCGCGCCCTCGGCGGTCCGGATCCCGCCGCCCAGCTGGAGGCCGATCCCGTCCGGAACGCTCTCGACGACCGCCTCGATCGCGTCGGCGTTGACGCGCTCCCCCTCGAACGCCCCGTCGAGGTCGACGAGGTGGAGCGTCTCGGCGCCCGCCTCGATCCAGCGGTCGGCGGCCTCGACGGGGTCGCCGTACCGCTTGCCCGTGCCGCGCTCGCCGCCGACCAGCTGGACGACCTCGCCGTCCTGCACGTCGACGGCGGGGATCACCTCGAAGGAAGGGAAGTGGCTCATACCCGGGCAGAGCCGCGCGTGCCGATTAAACCGGTCGGTTCGTTCGCTCCCCTCGGAGCCTCACTCCACCGATATCAGCAGCTGCGAGACGTCCTCGTCGAAGGCGGCGGGGTCGGTCGCGAGCGCGTCCGCCGTCTCCTCGTCCGCCAGCTCCGTCACGACCGTCTCCGCGTCGGCCAGGTCCGGGAGGGCGTCGTCGATGACCTCGATCAGCGGGTCCGTCGGGTAGGCGCCGCCCGCGACCAACACGTCGGTCCCGTCGTGCCAGACGCCCAGCCGCGACTCGATCTCGACGGTCTCGCCGAGACTCGTCGTCGACCCGTCGGGGAGCGGGACTTCGCCGTCGAAGGCGTACTCCCCCTCCAGCCGCCACGCCGTAGCGGTGTGGCCGCTCCGTACCGTAGTCGTCCCCTCGTCGACGATCTCCACGTTCTCGATGCCGCTGTTCCGGAGCTGCGAGCGGAACGCGTCGACCGCGGCGGTCTCCACCTCCTCCATCAGCCGCTCTCGCCCGACCTCGGCCGGGAGGCTGTCGATCGCCGGCCGGACGTCGATCCGAGTGGCGAAGAAGACCACCGGCGACCCGCTCGCGTCGAACGTCTCCGCGAGCGCCTCGGCGACGTCGACGTACTCGTAGATCCGCGTGTGTTCGAGCGCGGTCACCGTCACCGGCCCGTACGACTGCTCGAACACCGTGCTCTCGGACTCGTCTATCTGTCGCCAGTCGTCGATCCGATCGCTCGTCACCGTCGGCGCCGGCACCGGCCCGTCGCGCCCGCCGAGACAGCCCGCCAGCCCCGCGACCGCGACCGCCGCGCCGCCCGCGAGCAGGCGCCGCCGCGTGACGCCGTTTCCGGCCCCGATCGACCCGTTCCCGCCCTCGATTGACCCGTCACCGCCACCGGTCGACCCCTCACCGCCTTCGATCGGCCCCGGCGTCTGCCGTCCGGTCGGCTTCTCGTTCATGGAACGACGGAGGTCGGGACGCGGTATATCGGTGTCGCCGGCGCTATCGAGGCTGATACGCCGCCTCGTTGGTGCGTTTCGCTCCCGTCGCTCTCGGCGCCGCTCCCGACCTCGACCCTCCGCCGCCGACACGGATCCCTTATGTAATCACTGGGTGTAACTACTCGGTAATGACCGACGACGACGCGACCGAGACGGACCGGCGCGACGCTCCGGACGACCGGCAGGCTGATTCCCTCGATCCCGCTTCCGGACTCGCCGGCGGACGCGGCGGGCGCCCCACGCGGCGCCGGTTCCTCGCGCTCGGCGGCGCGGCGGGGGCCGTCGCGCTCGCGGGGTGCAGCGCCGAGCCGACGGACGGCGGGGACGGAAGCGACAACTCTGACGGCTCTGACGGCTCCGACGCCGAGGACGAAAGCGACGGGAGTGACGGTGACGGGGAAGACGGCGACGACGGCGACGACGAGGAGACCCCCACGCTGACGGTCGCGACCTACGGCAGCTTCATCGACGCGCCGTCGGTGAGCCCGGGCGAGTGGCTCAAAGAGGCGTTCGAGTCGCGCGTCGACGCCGAGCTGGAGTGGGCGACTCCGGACAACGAGGTGAACTACTACGTCGAGCGCGCGGGCTCCGGCGTGTCGATCGACGCCGACCTCTACGTCGGGCTCACCACCGAGGACCTCGTGCGCGTCGACGAGGCGCTCGACGACGACCTGTTCGCCGAGCGCGGCGAGATCGACGGGTTCGGCGACGTGCGCGACGGGCTGCTGTTCGACCCGTTCGACCGCGCCGTCCCCTTCGACACCGGCTACGTGAGCCTCGTGTACGACGGCACCGCGACCGAGGCGCCGGAGACGTTCGAGGGCCTGCTCGACGACGAGCACGCGGGCGCGCTCATCGCGCAGAACCCCGGCGGCTCCTCGACGGGACGGTCGTTCCTGCTCCACACGGTCCACCGGTTCGGCGACGGGCCGGACGGGTCGGTGGAGGGCGGCGACGGCGACGCGGACTACGACTACCTCGACTACTGGGCGGAGCTGCAGGACAACGACGTGCGCGTGCTCGGCTCGTGGGACGACGCCTACACCGCCTGGAGCAACGGCGAGGCCCCGATGGTCGTCTCCTACTCGACCGACCAGGTGTTCGCGGACATGGAGGGCGAGCCCCTCGAAGAGCACCAGATCCGGTTCCTGAACGATCAGGCGTACGCCAACCCGGAGGGGATGGCCGTCTTCGCCGACGCCGACGAGCCCGAGCTCGCCCGCGAGTTCATGTCGTTCATGCTGGAGCCGGACGTGCAGGGCGAGATCGCACAGCGCAACGTCGCCTTCCCGGCGACCGACACCGCGGAGCTCCCCGACGACTACGCCGACCTGGCCCAGGAGCCGGCCGAACCGGTGACGTTCACGTACGACGAGCTCCAAGGCTCGGCCGGTGAGTGGGTCGAAGACTGGGAGCGGCAGTTCGCCGGGAACTGACGGCGGCGTGTCGGACGCCAGCCGCGGCGCCGCTTCCGGCGGCGCCGACGACTCGCCCGCGACCCGACCCCTCCGCGAGCGGGTCGCCCGACGCCTCCGCGGGCGCCTGCTGACCGCGCTCGCCGTCGTCACGAGCGCCGTGCTCGTCGCCGCGTTCTACTACCCGGTCGGCACCGTCCTGATCGAGGCGGTCGTCGTCGACGGCGTCGCCACCCTCGCCGTGTTCGCCGAGCTGCTCCGCGACCCCTTCTACTTCGGGGAGCTCGCCCGCCTGTTCGCGGGCGAGTCGCCGCTCGCGGTCGCGCGCGCCCTGCTCGGGCCGGACCGCAGGCTCGGGATCGTCGGCTTCACCGCGTACCAGGCCGCGCTGTCGACGGTCGCCAGCGTCGCCTTGGGGCTCCCGGCCGCCTACCTCCTCGCGCGCTTCGAGTTCCCCGGCCGGCGGACCCTGCGGTCGCTGACGATCGTCCCGTTCGTGCTTCCTTCGATCATGGTCGCCGTCGGCTTCGTCGCCACGTTCGGCGCCAACGGGACCCTCAACCGGGTCCTCGGCGCGCTCGGCCTCCCGCCGGTCGACCTCATGTTCACGCTTCAGGCGATCGTGATCGCCCACGCGTTCTACAACGCGCCGCTCGTCGCTCGCGTGACGACCGCGGCGTGGGAGTCGGTCGACGCGAGCGCGGTCGAGACCGCCCGGAGCCTCGGCGCGGGACCGGTCCGGGCGTTCTTCGACGTGGTCGCGCCGCAGGTGTACCCCGCCGTGCTGACGGGCGCGGCGCTCACCTTCGTGTTCACGTTCGGCACCTTCCCCATCGTGCTCGCGCTCGGCGGGTTCGAGCTGGCGACCGTCGAGGTGTTCGTCTACCGGCTCGTCCGCGACCTGAACTACGCGGAGGCGGCCGCGCTGGCGATCGTCGAGCTCCTCATTTCGCTCGGGGTGCTCCTCGCGTACCTGCGCTACGAGGCGCGCAACGCGGTCAGTTCACGGGGCGTGCGGCCGCTTCCCCGGAAGTCGCTGCTCCCCTCGACGCCGACGGCGCGGGAGCTCCTGCCGCGCGCGGGCCTGGCCGTCTACGCCGCCGTCGCCGCGCTCCTCTTTCTCGCGCCGCTCGCCTCGATGGTCCTCGCGAGCGTCACGGGCGGCGACGGGGCGCTCACGCTCGACCACTACCGGTTCCTCCTCGACCGCCAGCGCACGGGGGCGGCGTTTCAGGTGCGGCCGTGGCCGGCGATCCGCAACTCGCTCGCGTTCGCGTCGGCGTCGACCCTGCTCGCGCTCCCGATGGGGGTCGTCGTCGCGGTGCTGACGACCCGCCGGTACCGCGGGCGGAAGCTGGTCGACGCGGCCGCGATGGCTCCCCTCGCCGTCTCCGGGATCATCGTCGGGCTCGGGCTCCTCCGCGGGCTCGTCTTCGGCGTGGAGATCGCGGGCTGGCGGTTCGCGGCGACCGGCGCGGCCGCCATCGTCGTCGCGCACGCGGTCGCGGGCTACCCCTTCGTCGTCCGGACGGTCGCGCCCGGGCTGGAGGGGCTCGACCGCTCGCTGATCGAGTCGGCGCGGGCGCTCGGCGCGTCGCGGGCCCGGGTGATCCGCGACGTGGAGCTCCCCCTCGTCTGGCCGGGGGTCGTTGCGGGCGCGGCGTTCGCGTTCGCCATCTCGATCGGGGAGTTCACGGCGACGGTGGTGCTCGCGACCGGCGCCGACGCGTACACGATGCCGGTCGCCATCGAACGGTTCATCGGGCGCCGGCTCGGACCGGCGACCGCAATGGGCGTCGTCCTGCTCGTGGTGACCGGGCTCAGCTTCGTCGTGATCGAGCGGCTCGGAGGTGAGACGCGTGGGCTCTGAGCGGGGCGCCGACTCGACGGACGCCGCCGGCGACAGCGACGGGGCTCCGTCCGACGACCCCCCGGCCGTCGAGCTCGACGGCGTCACCAAGCGCTACGGCGACGCCGCCGCGGTCGACGACGTGAGCCTCGCCGTGCGCGAGGGGGAGTTCTTTACGCTGGTCGGCCCCTCCGGCTGCGGGAAGACCACGACCCTCCGGCTGATCGCGGGATTCGAGGAGCCGACTACGGGGACGGTCCGCTTCTCGGGCGAGTCGGTCGCCGGAGTGCCCCCGGAGGACCGCGACGTGGGCGTCGTCTTCCAGAACTACGCGCTGTTCCCCCACATGACCGTCGGCGAGAACGTCGGATACGGGCTCAACTTCGCGGACCCGCCCGAGGGAACGAGCCGCGACGAGCGCGTCGCCGAGCTGCTCGAACTGGTGGACCTCCCGGACGCCGCCGACCGCGACCCCGAGAGCCTCTCCGGGGGGCAGCGGCAGCGCGTCGCGATGGCCCGCGCGCTCGCGCCCGGTCCCGATCTGCTCCTCTTAGACGAGCCGATGAGCGCGCTCGACGCGCAGCTCCGCGAGCGCCTCCGGGTGCAGGTCCGGCGCATCCAGTCGGAGCTCGGAATTACCACCGTCTACGTCACCCACGACCAGGAGGAGGCGCTGGCGATCTCCGACCGCGTCGCGGTGATGCGCGACGGGCGCCCGGAGCAGATCGCGCCCCCGCGGACGGTGTACCGGGAGCCGTCGAGCCGCTTCGTCGCCGAGTTCGTCGGCGACAACAACGTCTTCGCGGGGCGGGTGGTCGACGTGGAGGGAGGAGAGGCCGGGGACGAGGACGCCTCCCGGACCGTCGGCGTCGACGTCGGCGGCGAGGTGCTGCGGGTCGAGGCAGACGAGGGAGTAGTCTCCGGCGACCGCCTCGCGTTCTGCGTCCGCCCCGAGTACCTGCGGATCGGCGAGGGCGAGAACCGGGTCCGCGCGACCGTCGCGAGCGCGGAGTTCCTCGGCGAGACGACCCGCGTGACGCTCGACTGGGGCGGGCGCGACCTCGTGGTCCGGACGCGCGACCCGCTCTCCGGCGAGGTCGTCGTCGGCTTCGATCCCGAAGACGCGCACGTGATCGACGGCGACGAGGCGTGACGGACGACGATTTATAACTGAACGAGGCGGTGGCGCGCGCCTCCGAGCGCCCTCTTAAGGGCGCGAGGAGCGCCGCGCGAGGGAGTCAGTCGCCCGGAGCGACGCGGAGGGCGACTGACGAGGCTGGGGAGGCGTGAGGCTGCGGTTGCGGTCGGGTGGGACTCAAAGGGGCAGTCGTGAGGGCGGCGTAGGCGATGTAAGCACCGCAGCGAAGGAGCGTGAGCGACTAAGCGAGGAGCGCAACGAGCGTACGCCGCCCTCACGACTGGGGCTTTGATGGTGTTCACCGTCGATCTGATCGTAGCTATTTATAAGTGATCGGCTGGGGCTTTGGAAGGCCTCACCGTCGCTCCGGTAACAACGATTTATAGGGGATCGACCGGGGAAACGCGCTCCAAGCCGTCTACTTCCAGTGCCAGAAGTGGTTCCCGTCGTCCTCGACGGGCTCGGTCCGCTCCCGGAGGGCGGCGACGTCGTCGGCGGTCGGCTCGTGGTCGTCCGGGAGCGACTCCATGCACTCGAAACAGAGGAAGAACTCGGAGCCGTCGGTCAGCTCCAGCGTCAGTCCCTGCGTCGACTCGAACGCGAAGTTCCACAGGTCGCCGATCCCGCCGGCGATCCTGACGGACCGCTCGCAGACGTCACAGGACTCCGAGGCCATACCACCGGTTGCGGCTCCGAGCGCTAATGCGTGTCGCCGCGGAGACTCCGACGATCGCTTATAAGTATCATACGTGGCTGCCGGCTGATCGACGGTGAACACCGCCAAAGCCCCAGCCGCTCGCTTATAAATCGCGGACTGCAGATCGACGGCGAACACGTCCAAAGCCCCAGCCGCGAGGCGGGCGCACGCTCGCTGCGCTCCTCACTCGGTCGCTATCGCTCCCTCGTTGCGGTGCTTGTGTCGCCTGCGCCCGCCTCGCGGCTGCCCCTTTGAATCCCGCCCCGCACAGTACCGCACAGCCTCACACCTCCCCAGCCTCGCGGTTCGCGCTCTCCGAGCGCTCACCGCGTCCCTCGCGCGTGCTGGTTCGGCCGCGAGGCGGCCTCGCAGGCACGCGCCACCGCACACCCTTCAGTAACGAATTCGCTACCCCCACGGAGCTCCCCTCTCGTTCCGATCCGAACCCCGCCACACCCGCAATTCCCTTAAGAACCGCCCGTGACGGTCACGTATGAGCGAGCACGACCGGGTCGCGGCCGTCTCCCGCGAGACGAGCGAGACGACGATCGACCTCACTCTCGCGATCGACGGCGACGGCGACAGCGAGGTCTCGACCGGGATCGGCTTTTACGACCACATGCTGGCGTCGTTCGCGAAACACGGCCTGTTCGACCTGACGGTCGACTGCGACGGCGACCTCGAGATCGACGACCACCACACCGTCGAGGACGTGGCGATCTGCCTCGGCGAGGCGTTCGACGAGGCGCTCGGCGACAAGCGCGGCATCCGGCGGTACGCCGACCGGCGCGTCCCCCTCGACGAGGCGGTCGCGAGCGTCGTCGTCGACGTGGCCGGCCGCCCGTACTACGAGTTCTCGGGGGAATTCTCCCAGGAGTCGATCGGCGAGTTCACGAGCGTCATGGCCGACCACTTCGCGATGTCTTTGGCGCACAACGCCGGCCTGACGCTCCACGCCGAGATCGAGCGCGGCGACAACGCCCACCACGAGGTGGAGGCGCTGTTCAAGGCGCTCGCGCGGGCGCTCGACGACGCGACGCGGCTCGACGAGCGCCGCAGCGACACGCCGAGCACGAAGGGCGAACTGTAGCGGGCGACCGCGCCGACGGCGCACCGGCCGCCGATCCCAGCCACCGCCCCGTTCCGACGGTTTAAATCGGATCGGAGCCCACTCTCCGGTAATGCAACCGAGTTCGCTCGCCGGGCTCCCCGCGGGCGTCGGCGAGGCGCTCGAAGCGGAGGGCGTCGCGGAGCTGTATCCCCCGCAGGAGGCCGCCGTCGAGGCCGGCGTCGCCGACGGCGAGAGCCTCGTCGCCGCGGTCCCGACCGCCTCCGGGAAGACGCTGATCGCCGAGCTCGCCATGCTCTCCGCGGTCGAGCGCGGCGGGAAGGCGCTGTACATCGTCCCCCTGCGCGCGCTCGCCAGCGAGAAGAAGACCGAGTTCGAGCGCTGGGAGGAGTTCGGCGTCACCGTCGGCGTCTCCACCGGCAACTACGAGTCCGACGGCGAGTGGCTCGCCAGCCGCGACATCATCGTCGCCACCTCGGAGAAGGTCGACTCGCTGATCCGGAACGGCGCGCCGTGGATCGACGACCTCACCTGCGTCGTGAGCGACGAGGTCCACCTCGTCGACGACCCGAACCGCGGCCCCACCCTCGAAGTGACCCTCGCGAAGCTCCGGAAGGTGAACCCCGGCCTCCAGACGGTCGCGCTCTCGGCGACCGTCGGCAACGCCGACGTGATCGCCGAGTGGCTCGACGCCGAACTCGTCGAGTCCGACTGGCGGCCCATCGACCTCCGGATGGGCGTCCACTTCGGCAACGCGGTCGACTTCGCCGACGGGAGCAAACGTGAGGTCCCCGTCGAGCGCGGCGAGGACCAGACCGCCCGGCTCGTCGCCGACGCCTTGGACACCGAGGAGGACGGGCAGGGCGGCTCCTCGCTCGTCTTCGTCAACTCCCGGCGCAACGCCGAGTCGTCGGCCCGGAAGCTCACCGACGTGACCGGCCCGCGGCTCACCACCGACGAGCGCGACCGGCTCCGCGAGCTGGCCGAGGAGATCCGGTCGGGCTCCGACACCGACACCGCCGCCGACCTCGCGGACGCGGTCGAGAAGGGGTCCGCCTTCCACCACGCGGGGCTCCGGAGCGAGGACCGCGCCCGCGTCGAGGACGCGTTCCGCGACCGGCTGATCAAGTGCATCTCCGCGACGCCGACGCTCGCCGCCGGCGTCAACACCCCCGCCCGCCGGGTGATCGTCCGCGACTGGCGCCGCTACGACGGGGAGTTCGGCGGGATGAAACCCTTAGACGTCTTGGAGGTCCACCAGATGTGCGGCCGCGCAGGACGCCCCGGCCTCGACCCGTACGGCGAGGCGGTCCTGCTCGCGAACGACGCCGACACAAAAGAGGAGCTGTTCGAGCGGTACCTCTGGGCCGACCCCGAGCCGGTCCGCTCGAAGCTCGCCGCCGAGCCCGCGCTCCGGACTCACGTGCTCGCCACCGTCGCCTCCGGGTTCGCCTCCACGCGCGACGGCCTGCTCTCCTTCCTCGACAACACCCTCTACGCCACCCAGACCGACGACGAAGGGCGGCTCGCGGCCGTCACCGACACCGTCCTCGACTACCTCGCCGTCAACGACTTCGTCGAGCGCGACCGCGACGACGGAAGCGAGAGTCTGACCGCGACCGGCATCGGCCACACCGTCTCGCGGCTCTACCTCGACCCGATGAGCGCGGCCGAGATGATCGACGGGCTCCGGTCGGTCGCCCGGGACGCCGGCGCCGCGACCGCGGGCGCCGACGGAGAGGCCGGCGAGTTCGTCAGGACCGGCGACGACGGCGACGAGCCCGGGTTCGGGACGTACGCTCGGCCGGGCGAGGACGGCTCGCCGGACGAAGGGGAAGTGGAAGGGGAAGCGGAGGAGACAGGGGGGAAAGCGACCGACGAGGCGGCGACGGACTCCCCCGAAGTCACCCCGCTCGGCTGCTATCACCTCGTCAGTCGCACCCCCGACATGTACGAGCTCTACCTGAAGTCGGGGGACCGCGAGGAGTACACCGAGCTCTGCTACGAGCGCGAGGCGGAGTTCCTCGGCGACGTGCCTTCCGAGTACGAGGACGTGCGCTTCGAGGACTGGCTCGCGTCGCTGAAGACCGCCCGCCTGCTGGAGGACTGGGCGAACGAGGTCGACGAGGACCGCATCACGGAGCGGTACGGCGTCGGCCCGGGCGACATCCGCGGCAAGGTCGACACCGCCGAGTGGCTCCTGCGCGCGGCCGAGACCCTCGCGCGCGACGTGGAGGGAATCGACGGCGACGCGGTGGTCGCGGTCCGGGAGGCGAGAAAGCGCATCGAGTACGGCGTCCGCGAGGAGCTGCTCGACCTGGCCGGCGTCCGCAACGTCGGCCGGAAGCGCGCCCGGCGGCTGTTCGAGGCCGGGATCGAGACCCGCGCGGACCTCCGCGAGGCAGACAAGGCGGTCGTCCTCGGCGCGCTCCGCGGGCGCGAGCGCACCGCCGAGCGCATCCTCGAACACGCCGGCCGCGAGGACCCCTCGATGGACGACGTGCGGCCGGACAAGTCGGCCTCCGCGGCGGCGACCGCCGGCTCCGCGAGCGACGACGACGGCGAGGGACAGGCGAGCCTGGGTGATTTCCGATGAGCGGGGAGTCCGACTCGGCTTCGTCTCACCGAAATCCGCCCCACCGGACCCCGCCTCACCGCCTCGTCGCGGGCACCGCGGCCATCGACGACCTCGACGCCTTCCTCGGGGCCCTCGACGAGATCGCGGCGGAGACGGGCGCGGTCGTACAGGCGTTCGACGCGGAGCTGGTCGTCTCGACCGAACACCTCCGCGAGGCGACCCGGCTCGCGGCGCGGTCGATCGCTCGGGACGAGGCCGTCGCCCGCGATCCGGGCGTCGAGGTCATGCTGTACGCGGCCGGCAGACGCCAGATCGACCGGGCGTTCGCGCTCGGCGTCGAGGAGGGCGAGCGGCGCGCGGTCGTCCTCGTCGCCGACTTCGGAGGGGTTCCGGGCGCGGACCGTCCCGACGCGGACCTCGACGCGGCCGCCGCGTCGGTGCGGGAGCTGCTCGCGTCGCCGGCGGCCGACACCGGAGGCGGCGAGTTCGAGCCCGCGTTCGACGCGGAGCGGGTCCGGGGGTTCTACGACATCGGGGAGCGCGAGCTCGCGGCGACCGCCGGCGACCTCCCGGACATCGTCCGCGAACGCGTCGCGCTGCTGGACGTCGAGAAGTAGTCGAAACCCCCTTGCTTCGATTGGAAAACGCGGTACGTGACGGGGATTCGGTTCCAGTCGAAATGTCGACAGAGACCGGGCCGAAGCGCGACCATGAGGGAGATCGAGACGCGGGCCCGGCGGCGAGCGGATCGACGCGCCGGACGAAAACCGACCGAAGCGAACCGCGAGAATAGTCCATCCTGGATTCGAACCAGGGTCGTTGCCCCCAGAAGGCAACAGGATTGGCCACTACCCCAATGGACTGTGCGCACTCATCGATAGCCAGTGGGTCTTTGTAAGCGTTGCGCGTCGCCGGCCCTCTGTCACGCGTTCACAGGATCTCGAAGGCGGAGCGGGGCGCGAGGGGGTGTGAGACCGGCGGAGGAGATGGC
Organism: Halorubrum salipaludis; assembly: GCF_002286985.1. GTDB lineage: Archaea > Halobacteriota > Halobacteria > Halobacteriales > Haloferacaceae > Halorubrum > Halorubrum salipaludis. The sequence goes on from NZ_NSKC01000004.1 coordinate 301,045, forward strand.
GACGAGCGTCCCCGGGAGACCGATCGCCGAACGTGCGTATATCGATGCGCTTTAGCCGGTCGGATAGCCACGAACCTGTATGTACGTCGGACGATTCGTCGTCGTCGCGCCCGGTATCGGCGCCTACCGCGTCTCCTCGCGCTCGTTCCCGAACCGCCGCGTGACCGACCGGGACGGAACGCTCACGGTCGGCCCCACTCCGGACGCGCCCGAGACGGACAACCCGTACGTCTCGTACAACTGCGCGCGGGCGGTCCGGACCCCCGCGGACGAGCCGCTGGCGGTCGTCGGCAACGGCTCACACGTCGACCCGATCGCGGAGAAGCTCGAACTGGGGTACCCCGCCCGCGACGCGCTGGCGACGCCCCTGCTCGCGCTCGACTTCGAGAAGGACGACTACGACACGCCCCGTATCGCCGGCGTCGTCGGCGCCGAGACCGCGACGATCGGGGTCGTCCGCCGCGACGGCCTCGTCGTCGAGGCCGTCGACGAGCCCACCATCGTCGCCACCTACGAAACGGACAGCCCCGAGCCGTACGACTTCGCGGCCGCGGACGCCGAGGCGCCCGACGCCGCGGCGGCCGCGACGGAGCTCCTCGGCGCCGACTTCGAACACCCGGTGTGCGCCGCGGGCGCGACCGTCGACGCCGACGGCGTGACGCTGGCGTTCGACAACGACGCGGAGTAGCCGGGCAGCGGACGGAGCTCCGCCCGCTCCGCCGTTTCCGCCTCATGGCCCCTTTCCGCCTCCCGACCCCTTTTGAGTCCGGCGGGCGACCCGCGGGCATGGAGCGCGTCACTGCGGCCGACTACCACGACATCGCGACGCCCGCGGACCCGCGGCTCTCGCCCGACGGCGACCGCGTCGCCTTCCTGCGGCAGGAGCCGATCGACGGCGAGACGACCGAGTCGACGGTGTATCTCGTCGACGCCGCCGGCGACGAAGGCGACGACGCCGGCGACACCGCCGAGGACCCCCGCCGGCTCACCCTCGCCGAGGGCGCCGACGCGGAGCCGCGCTGGAGCCCCTCCGGCGACCGGATCGCGTTCACCGCCACCCGCGGGGCCGACGACGACCGCCAACAGCTGTGGGTGCTCCCCCTCGCCGCCGGCGAGGCCCGGCGGGTCACCGACGTCGTCGGCGGCGTCTCGGAGATCGCGTGGTCGCCCGACGGCGAGCGGATCGCCTTCGTCCAGTCGGTGACGGCCGAGGACCGCGAGGCCGACCGGGACCTCTCGGTCCCCGAGGAGTACGAGCCGGAAGACCACCCGGACCCGCGGGTGATCGACCGGACCGTCTACCGCTCCGGACAGCGCTACTTCGACGGCCGGCGGTCGCACGTCTACGTCGCCGACGCCGACGCGGCGGTCGACGGCGCGACCGGCGGCGACCCGGCCGCGGGGATCGAGCGCGTCACCGACGGCGACGCCGACTTCGGCGCGCCCGAGTGGGGAGGCGCGGAGACGCTCTACTTCACCGAGGCGGTCGGCGACGACCCCGACGACTCGGTCGAGATCGCGATCCGCGCACACGACTTCGGGACGGACGAGACCGAGACCGTCCACGAGACGACGGGGTGGGGCGCCGCGCTCGCGGCGACCGGCGACGGGCAGATCGCGTTCACCCACGCGGAGGCGGAGCGGGTGTCCATGCGGCAGACGGACCTGCGCGTGCTCGACCGCGAGAGCGGGGACGTGACGGAACTCACCGCGGACCTCGACCGCGGCGTCGGTCGCGCGCTCGCCCCGCAGTGGGGCCCCGACGACGCGACGCTGTACTTCGCGACGCCCGACGAGGGGAAGACCGCCGTCTGGCACGTCCCGGGGGACGGGAACGACGAACCCGAGCGGCTCTGCCGGCCCGGCACGGTGGCGGGCGGTACCGTCGGCGGCGAGGCGGGCGCCGGCCCCGAGGAGGTGACCGTCGCGTTCGCCGCCAGCGAGTGGGACCACCCGGGCGACGTCTTCGTCTACGACGCCGGGGACGGCGAGAAGCGGCGGCTGACCGAGCTCAACGCCGACTACCTCGCCGAGCGCGCTGTGGGCGAGCCCGAGGAGGTCCGGTTCGAGTCGGACGGGACGGAGATTCAGGGATGGGTGTTGACGCCGCCGGAGTTCGACCCCGAAGGGGAATATCCCCTCGCCGTCGAGATCCACGGCGGTCCGCACGCGATGTGGTCGACGGCGGGGACGATGTGGCACGAGTTCCAGACGCTCGCGGCCCGCGGGTACGTCGTCTTCTGGTCGAACCCGCGCGGCTCGACCGGCTACGGCGAGGCGTTCATGCAGGCCATCGAGCGCGACTGGGGCGCGGTCACCCTCGCGGACGTGATGGCCGGCGTCGAGGCGGTCGCGGACCGACCGTACGTCGACGAGGCGAACGCCTTCGTCACCGGCGGCTCCTTCGGCGGGTTCATGACGGCGTGGACGGTCGGCCAGACGGACTACTTCCGCGCGGCCGTCTCCCAGCGCGGCGTGTACGACCTGACCGGATTCTACGGGTCGACGGACGCCGCCTACAAGCTCGTCGAGGGGGACTTCGACGCGGTCCCCTCGGAGGAGCCGGCGTGGCTCTGGGAGCAGTCGCCGACCGGCCACGCCGACGCGGTCGACACGCCGACGCTGTTGGTCCACGCCGAGGACGACACCCGGACGCCGATCTGCACGGCGGAGCTGTACCACCGGCTGCTCCGCAAGAACGGCGTCGACACGCGGTTCGTGCGCTACCCGCGCGAGGGCCACGAGCTCTCGCGGTCGGGGGAGCCCGCCCACGTGGTCGACCGCATCGAGCGGATCGCCCGCTGGTTCGACGGCTACTCCGAGCACCACGACGCGCCGCGCGCGCTCGACCGTCCCGACGAGGAGGGGTTGAGCGCGGCGGACGACGAGGGCGGCGAGGGCGGCGAGGAGTCGAACGACGAGGGGTAGGCGTTCACTCCCGGTCGTCCGGGTCGAACGCGTCGATCGCGCTATGAACCCCCTCGACCCACTCGTCTAAGGCGTCGTGGAGCCGCTGTTTCGCCTCCGGGACCGGGATCGCGGTGTACTGGTAGACGTAGCCGCCCGAGTCGAGCAGGCGGCGGCGGCGCTCCACGAGCCCCTTCTCGCGCAGGGTCGACAGCGACCGGTTCACGTTCGATCGGTCCCGGTCGAGGGTCTCGGCGAGCTCGGCGACGGTGCTCCCCGGGTGATCGAGCAGCGTCAGGTACGTGCGGCTCTCGTGGTCCCGGACGCCGAACACGCAGGAGAGCACGTGATCGAAGGACGGGGAGACGTCGCCGACGAGGTCCTCGATCTCGGGATCGCTCATGGACTCCGTTCGACGGCGGACGGGTTAAAAGCCGCCATCCGGCCCGTGGGGTCGCAGCGTCCCCCGACCGCGAGCGGCCTCGCCGGCCAGCTATCGGTCGGGGCTCGCCGGCGATCAGTCGTCCGCCGCGGCGTACCCCATCCGGCGGACGCAGCCGCGCATCGCCGACTCGTCGCTGTGGCGGTGGAGGTTCGTCGGCGTGTCGCAGTGATAGGTCTCGCCGTCGTACCGGAGCACGACCTCGTGGTCGCCGCCGGCGACCTCGACGTCGACGAGGACTCGCCGGCCCTCGTTGAGCGCGTCGATGATCTCGTCGACCGACAGCTCGCCGGCCGCCACCCGGAGTACCTCGGTCATTGGCGTGTGTTCGCGGCTCCGCGAGTTAAGTTCGGCGTGTTGGCGTCGGCGGGGCGTCGGGGAGCGGGAGATCGGGTCAGGTCATCGTCGAGTCCGGCCCGCCCTCCTCCTGGGGCGGCTCGACCCCTTCGGCGGCGGCCACGTCCTCGGTCCGCTTTTCGGCCTCGACGTGCCAGCGGTCGATCTCGGACTCGTACTCGGCGAGGATGTCGCTCACCTCCGCTTTCAGCTCGTCGTCGTTGACGTTCACCTCGAAGACGAACGTCTCGCCGTCCTCGCCGCGGCCGACCTCCTGGATGTTGGCGCTGACGAGCTCGTTGTCGAAGTAGTACGGCGCCATCTGGGTCATCACCTTCCGGTACACCGTGTCCTCAACCTTCCGGAGCGCCTTGCGGCTCGCGGAGTCGGCCGCGCGGGCGACGTGGCCGATCGACTCGCCCCACCTCTCCATCGCGCTCTCGGTGTCGTTCTCCTCGACCTTCTCGTAGGACTCGGTGAGCTTCTCGCCGGCCGTCTGGAGGTCTTCGCCGGGCGACTTCCCGGCCTGCTCGCCCTCCCCCTCGCTGACGGACGCCTGCTCGGCGGTCTTCGCCGACACGTCCTCGTCGATGCGCTCGTGGGACTTCGGGCGCCAGTCGTCGAACTCGTGGAACGCGTCGCCGTCGGCGCCCGTCTCCCGGAGCGCCAAGGCGATCCGCTCCCCGTGTTCGACCACGTCGCCCCAGTCTCCGCGCACCTTGAAGCCGGAGATGCTCTCTTCCATCGATTGGCCCCGCTACGGAACGAACGCGTATAAATCTCTCCGAACTGACGTGAGCCGGCGTCGACGGGCGGCGGCGGTTCCGACGCGGCCGGAGCGGCGTCGACGGGCGGCGGCGCTACTTCCCGTACGCGATCCGGCGACCGAGCTCGTTGATCCGGTCTTTGAGGTCGCCGAGGACTCCCGCGGGCGAGATCCGGCGGATGGACGACTCGTCGACCTCGATCCGCTCGCCGGCGAACGGGTCGCGCTCGGCGCGCTCGTCCGGGCTCTGGTCGCCCGCCACCGCCCCGACGACGGTCGACATCGAACACCGGCCGCACGCCTCCGCTTCGATCGTCGCGTCGGTCGGCTCCGATGTGGCTGTCTCGTCTGTCATGTGCTCTCTACCCACGGGTAGGCGGCTCAGTTCCTTAAAACCGCGCCTCGGACCCGCTCGACGCGGTCGAGGTCGGCGGTCGGCGCAATCGGAACCGCCTCCCGACGCCCTTTTTACCTGCACCGTGGAACGAGTTCGCATGGGATATCGCGTCGTCGACGTCGACTCGGTCGACCCGGAGTCGGGCCGCCCCTGCGAGTGTCGCAAGCTGTCCGAGCCCGGCGGGCTCGACGCCGCGGCGATCAATCGATTCCGCGCGGAGCCGGGCGAACAGCTCCCGCTGGCGTACCACTACCACGAGACGCAACAGGAGGCGTTCTACGTGCTCGACGGGACGCTCTCGGTGGAGACGCCCGAGGGGACCCACGAGGTGCCGGCCGACGACCTGTTCGTCGTCGACCCCGAGAGCCCCCAGCGCGCGTACAACCCCGCGGACGCCGACGGCCCGGTGACCGTGCTCGCGGTCGGCGCGCCGCCGGCCGACGACGACGCCGTCGCGTACGACCCCGACGAGGACGGCGCGGGGGCGGGCGACGCCGACGATGAGTGAGAACGCGACGCCGGGCGAGGGCGCCGAGACGGACGGGACTGCCCAGCCCGGCGAGGGGCCCCGGCGGGACCCCGAGGAGCTGCCGGCGGAGATTCGCGAGGCGGTCCCGGAGTACGACGACGAGTACCTCGACCGCGTCTCCGACCGCCTGATGTACAGCTACGACCTCGACCGCGACGTCGTCGTCGACGGCGAGCGGTTCGAGCTGTCCGCCGAGATGCGGGTGCGGAACCAGAAGCAGTTCCTCCACCCCGCCCTGAGCTACGCGGACCACGACATGATGGAGTTCCTGTTCGCCCGGCGCGTCTCCACGCCGTCGGTCGCCGAGCTGGAGCGGCTCGTCGAGTTCGCTCACGGCGTCGCCGACGAGCGCGTCGAGGGCGACGAGGAGCACTACGGCACCGACGTCACCGTCGCGCTCGTCGCGGACCGGATCCCGGAGGCGGTCGCCGACTTCGTCGACGGGTTCCGCGACCGCACGCTCCTGAAGTTCGGCTACTACGGCCACTACGAGGTGAATCTGATCGTCGTCGCGCCCGACGAGGAGTCGCTGGTGGCGAGCGAGACTGCCGACGTGGCCGGCGCGTTTCGCCTGTGGGAGCCGGTCGCGGAGCCGGACGAGGGGTTCTTCTCGCGGCTCGCGAAGCGGTTCTGGCGGTGACGGTCGCCGGCTTTCCCGAAAAATGACCGCGGAGCGTGCGGAGGGCGCGGAAGCGGGGGCGGTCGCTCGCGTCAGTCGTCGCTCGGCTCCGCGGCCGGGCGGTCCCCGTCGCGAACGCTCGTGATGTTGCCGTAGCCGATGCGCACGAGCGACAGCGCGAGGTAGACGAGCACGACCGCGAGCGCGATGCGGACGACCATCGATATCTGGTTGCCGATACCGGTCACGCCGCCCTGTATCAGGTTGACGAACAGCCACTGATACCCCGCCAGGAACGCCAAGGCGATCACGGTGATGGCGACCATGATGGCCATCGGCACGCCCGTGCTGACGAGCTGTTTCGTCTCGTCCCAGTTGGCGAGCCAGACCGTTCCGGTGAGCAGCGCGAGCGCGGCGAGCAGCTGGTTCGCGCTGCCGAACAGCGCCCACAGGGTCGCCCACTCGCCGGAGATGACCAGCGCGTACGCGATCAGCCCCTGAACGACCGGATTCGTGTACCGGCCGCGGGCGAACGAGCCGATCCCGCCGCCGAAGCCGGTCTCGCTCTGGGTCCCTTTCGTGCCGACGATCTCCTCCATCATGTACCGGCCGAGCCGCGCGGCCGTGTCCGTGGAGGTGAGCAGGAAGCTCACGAGCACCAGCGCCATGAACGGGGCGCCGTACTCGGCGGGAATGCCGAGGCTCGTCAGGATGATCCCGCCGCCGCTCGCGAAGTTCGGCAGCGCGCCGCCGATGCCGCCGGCCGCGGCGTCGGAGGCGAATCCGGCGATAGCGAGCGCGGACAGCGCCGTCGCCGCGAGCAGCCCCTCGCCGAGCATGCCGCCGTAGCCGATGAGCCGGGCGTCGCTCTCCTTGTTCAGCTGCTTCGCCGTCGTCCCCGAGGAGACCAGCGAGTGGAACCCGCTGATGGTCCCGCAGGCGATGGTGACGAACAGCATGGGGAAAAGCGGGTACGGCGCCCGGCTGTCGACCCCCATGAACCCCTGGAACGGCTGGATGCTGCTGTCGATCACGAGCGGCTGCGACGAGGTGCCGAAGATCGTTCCGACGATGATCGCCAGCAGCGCGCCACCGACGCCCGCGTACAGCAGGAACGACGAGAGGTAGTCGCGCGGCTGCAGCAGCGTCCAGACCGGGAGCGCGCTCGCGATGACCGCGTAGATCAGGATGACGGGCACCCAGGCCGCCGTGTTACCGCCGAGCGCGCCCGCGCCGGGCACCCACGAGCCCGTGCTCCCCTCGAAGAGGACGAACGTGCCCGCCGTGTGAGAGGCGTCGCCCGCCAGCTGGAAGAACGCGAACGGGTACTGGATGCCGACCCAGACGCCCGCGAACACACCGGCGACGAACAGGGCGGTCCCCGGGATGAACGGGCCGTCGAGCTGGTAGAGGTACACGCCGAACACGACCGCGAGCGCGATGTACACGAAGCTCGCGGTCGCCGCCGACGGGAACGCGTTCAACACGATCCCGACGACGAGGGCGAACACGGCGACGACGAGGATGATCGTCAGGAACGCGAACCACAGCAGCAGGTTCTTCCCGCGTTCGCCGACGTACTGCCCCACGATGTACCCGATCGACCGCCCCTCGTGGCGGATCGAGCTCGACAGCGAGATGAAGTCGTGGACCGCGCCCATCAGGGGGTTCCCGATGGCGACCCACAGAAGCGCCGGGACCCATCCCCAGATGGCCCCGGCCGTGATCGGGCCGACGATCGGCGCGCCGCCCGCGATGCTCGAGAAGTGATGCCCCAGTAGTACCGGCTTCTTCGACGGTACGTACTCCTGTCCGTCCTCGTACTTGTGCGCCGGCGTCTCCCGTTCGTCATCGAGTTCGACGAACTGCGAGAGGTACCGGGAGTACCCCATGTACCCCACGGTGAAGGTGCCGAGCACAGCGACGACGATCCAAATTACACTTGTCATAGGTTCCCTCCCTCATGGTACCGATTCACGATCGGCCACTTAAGTATTATCTTCAATAGTGATCTATCGGCGGATCCCGCCGCAGGTGCGCGATTTCGATCCGTCGAATTGCGTTTATTTAATTTATTCTTATATGAAAGGTTCCGCGACGGCGGTCGCGGTCGCCGCCGCGCGCCCGCGTACCGGGGACCGGAGACTGGAACCGGTGGTGAGAACGGAGACCGGGAATCGGTGGTGACGAACCGGAGATCGAGCGCGAGCGGGACTGCGACCCGGTGTCGGCTCCGGAGACGGCTACCGCTCGGCGGAGGCGGGGTCCTCGGCGACCTCGCCGTCGCCGCCGTCGCCGCCCGTCTCGACGTCGAGCGCGGCCGCCACCTCGGCGAGCACGTCGCCGCGGACCTCGCTGGTCCGCGACTCGATCTCGGCGACGAGCGGGGGATCGAACCGCTCGCGGACCTGCCGGAGGCGGTCGCGTTCGGTCGCCGCCTTCTCGCGGAGGTAGCGCGCTCCGCGGCCCTCCTCGTCGTCGTCGGGCTCGGGGGTGAGCTTGTTCGCGACGAGCCCGCGGACGCGCAGATCGCGCTCGCCGAACCCCTCGATCGCCCGCTCCGTCTCGTTGACCGAGAGCTGGTCGGGGTTCAACACGAGGAAGAAGGCCGCGTCCTCCCGCATGGTGTCGCCCGCGAACTCGAAGAACTCCTTGCGCCGCTGGAGGCGCTCCAAGACGGGGTCGCCGTCCATCAGTCGGCGCGGCTCCATGTCGCCGATCGCGGCCTTCTCGAACAGGTCGATCGACTGCCTGCGCTTGTACAGCAGCCGGTCGATCCAGTCGCCGAGGAAGTCGGGGAGTTCCAAGAGCCGCAGCGTCGAGCCGGTCGGCGCGGTGTCGAAGACCACCCGGTCGTACGCCTCCCCCTCCTCGCGCATCACGCTCACGAACGCGTCGAACAGCGCGGCTTCGTACGCGCCCGGGGTCCCGTGCGACAGCTCCAGCTGGCGGTTGATCTCCGAGACCATCGCCGCCGACACCTGCTCGGAGAGCGACTCGCGGATCTCTTGAAGGTGCCGCTGCATCTCGTCTTCGGGGTCGATCTCCATCGCGTCGAGGCCATCGATCCCGTCGACCGGAGCCGGTTCGTCGCCGAACTGCTGGTCGAACACGTCCGACACCGAGTGCGCGGGGTCCGTCGAGACGACCAGCGTCCGCACCCCGTCGTTCGCGCAGCGGGACGCGTACGCGCAGGAGACGGTGGTCTTGCCGACCCCGCCCTTCCCGCCGAAGAAGACGAACCGCTCCATCACCGGCCCCCGGAGGTCGGTCCCGTCATCAGAAGTGGTACTGCTGTCCCTTCCGCTCGATCAGGGTCTCGCGGTCCCACAGCCGCCGCTCCCACGCCTCGAACTCGTCTTCGAGGTACGGGAGGAGCTCCGCGGTGTAGTACGAGATCGGCGAGGGGATCCCGAAGGCGTCGGGGAAACACGCGAGCATGAACTCGTCTTCCGCGTCCTCCGCCTCCTTCTCGATCTTCTCGTAGGCCGGGTGCGTGATCATCCCGTGGTACAGCCCACGGAGCCACTCGTCGAGCGCGGCCCGAAAGGCGGCGATCCGGTCTGCGATCGTCATGATCCATCGTGATGCCCCGGCGCGGTAAAAGCTGTCGCGGGCGGTCGAGACGGCTGGGACGGATGAAAAAGCGAGAGCGGGCGAGGCGGCCGGGGGGGACGGAAAAGCGAGAGCGGGCGAGGCGGCCGGGGGGGACGGGAAAGCGAGAGCGGGCGAGGCGGCCGAGGCGGACGGGAAAGCGAGAGCGGGCGAGACGGTCAGGCCGAGTTGCCGTCGGCGGCGAGTTCGCCCTGCGGCTCGTCGGCGTCGTCGCCCTCGCCGAGCTCCGGCTTGTCGTTGTCGCCGGGACTGGGGGAATGGACGCTGTTACCGATCGCGCCCCAGACGAGGTACAGCATCGCGACGACCATGAGCAGCGTCATGACCGTCGCAGCGATCCCCACCGCGGACACGTACTGGAACATGGTGCGCGGTCCGCGGGCGCGACGTATCAACGTATCGGCTTTCGACGGCGGGACGGCGCTCGCCGTCTCGGGAGACGCCTCCCCGCGGAGTTGAAGGGAGTCGCCGACCGAGGGGCCCCATGGACGACCGGATCCCGGTGACCGTGCTCTCGGGGAGCCTCGGCGCGGGCAAGACGACGCTGCTGAACCACCTCTTGCGGAACGCCGGCGACCGCGACGTCGCGGTGCTCGTCAACGACATGGGCGACGTGAACGTCGACGCCGAGCTGATCGCCGAGGAGTCGGAGGTCGGCGTCGAGGGCGTCACCGAGCTCTCGAACGGCTGCATCTGCTGCGAGCTGCAGGACGACCTGGAGACGGCCGTGGTGCGGCTCGCCAACGAGCGCTCCTTCGACGCCCTGGTCGTCGAGTCCTCGGGGATTTCGGAGCCCGCGCCGGTCGCTCGGCTGTTCACGACCGAGTCGCGCGCGGCGGCCCGGTATCGGGTCGACGCGCTGGTGACCGTGATCGACACGCGGCAGTTCCTCGACGCGTTCGCGGGCGACGAGGTCCCGGAGCGGCGGGTCAACCCGGACGCGGAGGGGGAAAGCGGGAGCGTCGAAGGCGGCGACGGAGGGGGAGACAGCGACGGAGGCGGCGACGGCGACGAGGGCGACGCCGAGCGCCCCCTCTCGGACCTCCTCGTCGAACAGATCGAGGTGTCGAACCTCGTCGTCTGTAACAAGGCCGACCTCTGTACCGACGCGGAGATCGACGAGGCGGTCGAGCTCGTGGGCGCGCTCCAGCCCGACGCGGAGACGGTCGTCACGGAGTTCTCCGCGGTCGATCCGGACCGGATCCTCGGCGTCGGCCTGTTCGACGAGCGCGCGGTCGGCGACCTGCCGGGGTGGAAGCGGGCGCTGGCCGAGGGGGAGGGAAGTCACGGCAACGGGAGTGACGGGGACGACCACGACCACCGCCACCCCGACGAGGTGTACGGCGTCACCTCCTTCACCTATCGCCGCCGCCGGCCGTTCCACCCCGACCGGATCGCCGCCGTCCTCCGCGACCTCCCGGACGACGTGGTCCGCTCGAAGGGGACGCTGTGGGTCGCGGGCACCGACCAGCGGCAGCAGGTCGGGCAGGCGGCACGGTCGGTCCGCGTCACCGCGCTCGGCCCGTGGATCGCGGGCCTCCCGTCGGTCGAGCGCGACATGCTGCGCTCGAACCGCCCGGACCTCGACTGGGACGACGAGCGCGGCGACCGCCGGACCGAGTTCGTCGTCATCGGGACCGGCGTCGACGAGGCCGCGCTGGTCGACCGGCTCGACGACGCCCTCCTCACGGACGCGGAGCTGGCCGACCTCGGCGGCGGCGCGATCGGCGACGACCCCGCCGCCGTCGACCCCGCGCCGTTCCCGACAGAACAGGGCGCCGAGGTCGCGCTCCGCGAGCCCTGAGCGCGGGGCGTCGCTCCGGGCACAGCTCGTCGCTCCGGGCGCAGCTCGTCAGTCGGGATCCGGCCCGCTGACGCGAGTCGCGTTCAGCAGGCGCAGCCGGACCCGCTCGCGCGCTCGAAGCGCATCGAGTCGCCGCAGTCGGGACACCGGGGGACCCCGTCGTCGTCGCGGTCGATCCCCCGGTCGTCGACCTCGACGTCGCGGACGCGGACGGTGCAGTCGTCGCACCAGTACGAGCCCTCGGAGCCGTCGCCGCCGGCGTCTCCGGGCGCGCGCTGGGTCGAGGCCGCCAGCGCGTCGGTGACTGTGTCAATTAGACCCATGAATGAAGTTCGCACGCCGATCCACCTCAGCGTCCCGCTGGCGTGCGATCCGATCGCACGACCGTTTTCGCCCCACGCGTCCGGCTCGCGGCGAACCCCCAGCGGGTCGACCGCGGCCCCCGTGGGAACTCAAAGCAGCGGCACCGTGAGTCCGATCAGGAGGACGCCGAGCGCGAGCGCGGCGTACACCAGGCGTTCGAACCGCGGCCCCGCCGGCAGGGGCCCGGCGTCGACCGCGGGCGCCTGCCGGACGAGCTGCCGGTACGCGACCCATCCCGCCCCGGCGAACGCGGCCGCGGCGGCCGCCAGCGACGCGCCGAGCGACAGCCCGTAGGCCGTCCCGAAGATCGGCCCGAACGAGAAGGCGAACATGAACGCCAGCCCCGCGGCCACCAGGAAGGGTACGGGGTCGACGGGGTCGCCGCGGCGGTTGCGGAGGCGTGGCGGCCGGACCATGGCCGCGGTACGGCGCCGACGGACAAGAGCTAAGTGGCGCACACGCGCCAGTCGGCGTATGAGCGAGGAAGACGGAGCGCCGGGCGACGACGAGGGGATCCGAGCCGGCGTCGAGGAGTCGACGGGCGACCCGCGGGTGGTGCTCGCGATGAACGCCGTGCTCTCGGCGTGGTTCGCGTGGGTCGTCGTCTGGGGGCTCGACTTCCTCGGGTTCATCACGCTCACCCTCCAGAACGTCGCGACGCTGGCGCTGATCCTCTTCGCGCTGACGTACGTGGCGGTGTTGCGGTAGCCGCCCCGGCGGCCCGCAGTCGGGGCCTCTCGCGGAACACGGCGGGGAACCGCGTCCGGAGACCGCGTTTGCGAGCCGACGAACCGGCGAGTTTCGCCATCCTTTAACTCGAACGGGGCTCTGTTCCCGACAATGACGATCGAAGATCGCGACGACGCGCACCTCATCACGCACGCGCTGGCGAAGGACACCCTCTCGCGGCTCCGCGACGTCGAGACCGAGCAGGTCGCCTTCCGGAAGGGGCTCGTGAAGCTCGGCCGGATCTGCGGCTACGAGATCATCGACGGCGCGATGGAGACCGAGTACGTCCCGGTGGAGACCCCCCTGGAGGAGACGACCGGCGAGCGCGTGAAAGGGCTCGACGACGTGGTCATCATCAACGTGCTCCGGGCCGCGACGCCGTTCGTCGAGGGGCTCCTCAAGGCGTTCCCGCGCGCGAAGCAGGGCGTCATCTCGGCCGGCCGCGACGAGGAGGCCGGGATGACCGACGACGGCGAGTTCCCGATCACCATCGACTACGTGAAGCTCCCCGAGATCCGACCCCAGGACACCGTGATCGTCGCGGACCCGATGCTCGCCACGGGCTCGACGATGTGCGCCGTCCTCGACCACGTCCTCAACGAGGCCGACGACTTCGAGGACCTGTTCGTCCTCTCGGCGGTCTCCGCGCCCGACGGGCTCGTCCGCGTGAGCGAGTCGGTACCCGAGGCCGACCTGCTGACGGTCGCCATCGACGACCGCCTCGACGACGACGGGTTCATCCTCCCCGGGCTCGGCGACGCCGGGGACCGGGCGTTCCGGACCGTCTGAGGCGACCGTTCGCGCGATTCTCGCGTATCACCGAGAGTTCCGTAATAATGTTCATTAGCGGGTGGTTCTGGACGTTCATTCTGCTATTTCCCGTTTATTTTTGACATCGCCAACGTCTTTATATATTCCCGCGGAGATAGCCGGAGCCGATGACGACCACGTACGGAGCGCTGTCGCTGGCGCCGCCGCTCGTCGCGATCGCGTTGGCGATGTACACCCGCCGGACGCTCGTGTCGCTTTTCGCCGGGGTCTGGATCGGAGCGCTGCTCGTCGCCGACTGGAATCCGATCGCCGCGACCGCGCTGGCGAACGACTGGCTCGTCGAGGTGGTGTTGAGCCCGTTCAACGCGAAGTTCCTCCTGTTGATCCTCTTTATGGGCGCCGGCGCGGCGTTCATCTACCGGTCCGGCGGCGTGCTCGCGCTCGAGCGGTGGGTCGCCGACCACGTGAACACGGCGCGCGACTCCCAGCTCCTGACCTGGGCGCTCGGCGTGTTCCTCTTTTTCGACTCCTACACGAGCACGATCGTGACCGGGAACGCGACCCGCGACCTCGCGCGGCGCAACGAGACGTCGACGGAGATGCACTCGTACGTGCTCGACTCGACGACGTCCCCGGTGACGACGTTCGGGCCGATATCGAACTGGATCGGCTTTCAGGTGTCGATGATCGTCGTCGGCTTCGAGGCGATCGACGCGACCGCCGGAGACTACGGGGTCACGCCGTTCGAGCTGTTCATCCGGTCGATCCCGTGGAACGTCTACTGTTTCATGGCGTTTTTCATGGTCGGGCTGATCGCGTTCACGCAGCGGTTCTACGGACCGATGCTGAACGCCGAGTGGCGCTCGCGCGCCGAGGGCAAGCCGCTCCGGGACGACGCGACGCCGCTTTCTGACGTGAGTTCCGACGTGGGCGAGCCCAGCGAGGCGAATCCGCGCCTCGCGAACTTCTTCCTCCCGCTCGTGGCGCTGATCGTCGTCGGAATCGTCTCGCTGTGGTGGCTCGGCGGCGGCGCGGACCCCGGCGTGAGCCTCGCCGAGTCCTTCGAGGAGACCGACGTCGCGCTCGGGCTGTTGTACGGCGCCTTCGCGTTCATGGTGACCGGCTTCGCCGGCGCCGTCGGCTTCCGGACGATGGACGTCGAGGAGGCCAGCGAGACGATGGTCGACGGCTTCGAGACGATGGTGATCGCCGCGGCGATCATCGTCCTCGCGTGGGGGATCGGTCACGCCGCGGAGCAGGTCGGCACCGCCGACTACGTCGTCGACCTGCTCGTCAGCGGCGGCGTGCCGGCGGGCGTCCTCCCGATTCTGATCTTCCTCGCGGCGATGCTGGTCTCGTTCACGACCGGAACGTCGTGGGGGACGATGTCGATCCTCACGCCGCTCGCCATTCCCCTCGGACTCGAGCTCGGCGGGATCGAGCTCCTCCCGGTCCTGCTCGGCGTGCTGTTCGGCGGGGCGATCTGGGGCGACCACTGCTCGCCGATCAGCGACACGACGGTGATGTCGTCGATCTTCGCCGGGGCGGATCACATCGATCACGTGAACACGCAGGTGCCGTTCGCGCTCACCGCCGCCGGAGTCACCCTCGGCGTCCTCGGGCTGTACGCGGCGGGCGTCCGGCAGATAACCCTGCTCTTCCCCCTCGCGGTCGCGCTCACCGTCGTCGCCGTCTTCGCGCTGAACCGGATTGACGCCCGCCGGAAGGGACTCCCCGAGGTGATGCCGACGGCGGCGGAGATCGACGCCGCCGACGCCGTGGGTGACGGGACGGAGACGAAAGGCGGCGCGGGCGTCGAGGGGAGCTACGCCCTCGTGTCGCCGGTGGCCGCCGGCGCGCTCGTCGTCGTCGTCGCGTACCTGATCTTCCTGGCCGGCTTCTTCGCGCTCGGCGGCGGCGCCTGACTCCGCCGACGTACTTTTAAGAGCCGCCCGCGCGACCGATCCGTATGAGCGACGCGCCGACGACCGAGCCCTGCGACGGCTGCGGCGAGCCCACCACGGACGCGCTCGCGCGCACCGTCCGGCTGAGCGTCGACCGGGCGAACATCGACACCCAGCGGCTCTGTCCCGACTGCTTCGCCGACTGGATCCAGCGGTATCAGGACCGGCTCGGCTCCGGCCGCGACGACGGCGACAGCGACAGCTCCGAGATCATCGTCGACTGACGGGACCGCGGCGTCGGCGCCCGGTGCCGATCCGTTGCCGACACGCCCGGCAACGTCCGTTCCGACCGCCCGTCTTAAGCCGCGGCGGCACTGACGGCGACGTAATGGACCTCGCCATCGACGCCCCGGCCCCGGCGGCGCCCGACTGCGCCGACGACGGGACGTGGCTCGCCTGCATCGCGTGCGACGAGACGTTCGCCCCCTTCGAGGACATCCGATACACCTGCGACGAGTGCGACGGGCTCCTGGAGGTGCGCTACGCCGACCCGCCGACGTTCGCGGAGTTCGGCGCGGGGGCCCCCTCCGAGGGCCCCGACCGCGGCGTCTGGCGCTACCGCGAGGCGCTCCCCTTCGACCTGGGCGTGACGCTCCCCGAGGGCGACACCCCGCTCCACCGCGTGCCCCGCATCGAGGAGTCCGTGGGGGTGGAGGCGCTCCGGATCAAACACGAGGGGATGAACCCCACCGGCTCGTTCAAGGACCGCGGGATGACGGTCGGGGTCCGGGTCGCCGAGGAGCTCGGCGTCGGCGCGCTCGCGTGCGCCTCGACCGGCAACACCTCCGCCGCGCTCGCGGCCTACGGCGGCCGCGGCGGGATGGAGACGCTCGTCCTCCTCCCGGAGGGGAAGGTCGCCGCCGGGAAGATCGCGCAGGCGAGCCTCCACGGCGCCCGCATCCTCGAAGTGGACGGCAACTTCGACGCCTGCCTCGACATCGTCCAGGAGCTGGCCGCCCGCGGCGAGGCGTACCTGCTCAACTCCCTGAACCCGTTCCGCCTGGAGGGCCAGAAGACGATCGGCTTCGAGATCTTAGAGGAGTTCCGCGACGATTACGGGACGTTCCCGGACCGGATCGTCCTCCCCGTCGGCAACGCGGGCAACACCTCTGCGCTTTATAAAGCGTTCCGCGAGCTGGTCCAGTCGGGCGCGCTCGAAGTCGACGAGGTCCCCAAGCTGACCGGCGTGCAGGCCGAAGGCGCCGCGCCGATGGTCGAGGCGGTCGAAGAGGGGAACGACGAGATTCGACGCTGGGAGGAGGTCGAGACGCGCGCGACCGCGATCCGCATCGGCAACCCGGTCAACGCGCCGAAGGCGCTCCCCGGCATCCGCAACACCGGCGGCACGGCGGTCGCCGTGAGCGACTCGGAGATCACCGACGCGCAGCGCGACCTCGCCGAGGAGGGCGTCGGCGTCGAGCCCGCCTCCGCCGCGAGTCTCGCCGGGCTCCGGAAGCTCCGCCGCGAGGGCGTCGTCGACGACGACGAGCGGGTCGTCTGCCTGACGACGGGGCACCTCTTAAAGGACCCCGACGCCGCCTACGAGGCCGGCGGCGACCCCGAGCCGGTTCCGAACGACGTGGACGCGGTCGTCGAACACCTGCGCGACTGAGTCGGGCGTCCGAACACCTGCGCGACTGCGTCGGATGCCGACGCGGGTTCTCAGACGCGACACGCTCGCAGTTTGTATTAAATATCAGAGCCGAATAGGGGAACCAACTTGATCGACATCCCGCTGACGGCGACCCTCTCGGCGGCGGCCGCGGTCGTCGCCGCGGTCGCCGCCGCCGTCGCGTTCGAGTTCCGGGACGAACCGGGGGGTCGCGCGGCGATCGCCTTCATGGCGGCGACCGCGTGGTGGTCGGCGGGGCTGTTCGGCGAGACGCTCGCGGCGACGGAGGCGGGGAAGCTGTTCTGGCTCAACGTCCAATACCCGGCGACCGCCGTCGTTCCGGTCGCGTCCGTCGCGTTCGTCGCGTCGTACCTCGGCTACGACGCGTGGCTCACCCGGCGGCGGATCCTCGCGCTCGCGGCCCCGCTCGTCGCCCTGACGCTCCTGAGCTGGACCAACGACGTTCACGGACTGGTCCGGACGGGGACGGAGCTGGTCGCGTACGGCGAGGGGACGGTGCTCTCTCGAGAGCTCGGGCCGGCGTGGTGGGCCGGCTGGCTCTACTCGCAGGTCCTGCTCGTCGGCGCGGTCGGGGCCCTCGCGTACGGCGTGTACGACTCGGCGCCCGCGTTCCGGGGGTTCGCCGCGCTGCTGTGTCTCGGCGGCGGGGCGCCGTGGGCGGCGCAGTTCGTCGTGATCGGCGGCGGCCCCGCGTTCCGGCCCGAGCTCCTGTTCGTCCTCACGGGCCTCTCCTTCGTGGTCGCCGTCCGCCGAGGACGGAGCCTCGGGGTCGCGCCCGTCGCCCGACGGCTGACCCTGGAGGCGATCCCCGATCCGATCCTCGTCCTCGACGCCGGCGGCCGGGTGGCGGACGCGAACCCGGCGGCGCGGGCGTGGCTCGGCGACGACGCGGTCGTCGGCGCCGCGGTCGCGGACGCGCTGGCCGACTTCCCGGCGATCCGCGGCGCGTATCGCCGGGGAGCGGCCCCCGACGAGCCGCTGCGGATCGCGGTCGGCGGCGAGACGCGCTTCGTCTCCCTCTCGGTCGTTCGCCTGCCGGCGCTCGGCAGGCGTTCGCAGGGGACGGTGCTCCTGATGCGAGACGTCACGGACTCGGAGCGGAACCGACGCGACCTCGAGGTGGCGAACGACCGGCTCCAGACGCTGACGCACGCGTTGGCACACGACATCAAGAACCCGCTCGCGGTCGCGGAAGGGTTCACGGAACTGGCGGGCGCGGGCGACGAGGCGGCGATCGACCGCGTGGAGACGGCCCACGACCGGATGTTCGAGATCGTCGACGAGACGCTCGCCGCGGTCGATCACCCCGACGCGGGGGGCGCAACCGGTGACGGCGCGTCGTTCTCGTTTGCGGCCGTCGCCGAGGCGGCGTGGCGAACGGCGGAGACCGACGACGCGACGCTGCGGATCGAGGGCGACGAGACGTACGACGCGGACGAGACCGCGGTCCGCAGCGTCTTGGAGAACCTCTTCCGGAACGCCGCGGTCCACGCCGGGGCGGAGCCGAACGTGACCGCGGTCGCGCTCGACGGGGGCTTCGCCGTCACCGACGACGGCCCGGGGATCCCGCCGGCGGAGCGGGAGCGCGTGTTCGACCGGGGCTACACGACCGCGGACGGCGGAACGGGGATCGGCCTGGCGTCGGTCGCGACGCTCGCCGCCGCCCGCGGCTGGACCGTCGGGATCGGCGCCGCCGGGACCGGTGACGACGACCGGGGGGACGAGGGGGTCGGCGGCGCCGCCGTCGTCGTCTCGTTCGGTGACCGTCCCTTGGAGTCGATGGCCGACCCCGTCGTCGCCGACCCCGACGCGGTCGTGGCGGCGTCGCGCGACGGTCGGTCGGGGTCGGCGTGAGGTCGCTCCCGGGGACGACGTAGGCAGCGGGGGGAGGCGGGACGTCGAAGGCGGGTGTCGCGCCAGACTGCACTCGCCGGTCCGCTACTCCCAGTTGTACAGCGCGTTTTGGAACACCTCCTCGACGTCCTCTTTCGTCACGGGTCGCGGATTACACCGGAGGAGTCGCTGTTGGCTCTCGACGGTGCTCTCGGCGAGCGCGCCGGTGTCGTCGACGGTGATCCCCGCCAGCTCGTTGAGCCCGCTCGGGAGCACGTTGAGGTCCTGCTGGAGCCGCACGAACTCCTCGCGGGCCTCGTCGGCGGCCTCGCGGGTGCTCATCCCGGAGGTGTCGGCGCCGAGCATCTCGGCGACCTTCGCGAACCGCGGCGGGTCGCTGGCGACGTTGTAGCCGAGGGTGCTCGCGGGCGTGAGCGCCGCGATCGTCTCCCCGTGGTAGGTGTGATAATTGTTGCCGACAGGATACGCCATCGCGTGCGCGAGGCTCGCGCCCGCGGTGAGCCCGGCGATCGCGCCGAACAGCGCGCCCTTCAGCATCGCGCCGCGGGCCTCGATGTCGTCGCCGTTGTTGACGACGCGGCGCACGTTCGACGAGAGGAGGTCGATCGCCTTCTCGCTGAACATCTCCGTGAAGCCGGTTCGTCCGGCGTACACCGGGCGGTCCGCGGGGTCCTCCGGTCGAAGGAGGTCGTCGTACCGGTGGGTGGTGTACCCCTCGATCGCGTGGCCGAGCGCGTCCATGGCGGTCTTCGCCGTGAGCTCCGGCGGCAGCGTCGTGGTGAGGGTCGGATCGAGCACCGCGGCGTCTGCCCGGACGTGCGTGCTGGAGATCCCCTCCTTGATCCCCTTTTCGGGCACCGAGAGGATCGCCACGGGCGAGATCTCGGAGCCCGTTCCAGCGGTCGTCGGCAACAGGATCAGCGGCGGACCGGACTCGGTGAGGTCCTCGCCCGCACCGGTCGGCGCGGCCACGTAGTCGAGTACGTCGCCGCCGTTGGCGACGATCGCCCGCGTCGCCTTCGCGGTGTCCATGCAGCTGCCGCCGCCGAGTCCCAAGTAGAAGTCGTACCCGTCGTCGCCCATCTCCTCGCGGACGAACGCGATACACTCCTCGACCGCCTCGATGCTGGGCTCGCGTTCGACGCCGTCGTACACGTCGACATCGAACCCGTCGGCCTCCAGCTCGTCAGCGACGCGGCCGACGTGGCCCAGCGAGGCGAGGTCGGAGTCGGTGACGATCAGCCCGCGACCCTCGCCGGAGAGCCCGATCTGGCCGAGCTGGTAGCCGAGTTCGTCGGCCGCGCCCGCTCCCACGCGGATCGCGGGCATCCGCACCTCCCAGACGGTCTCCGGCGAGAGCTCGTGCGGGTCGGCGGAGACGGAGCGCTCGTAGCTCACATTCCCCACCCCGGCTGGATGGCCTCGAACTGCTCCGGGTCGTGGCCGAACACGACCTCGGCGTCGTGCCGCCGCTCCAGCTCGCGGATGCGATTCATGCTCTCGGCCCACTCCGTCTTCCCCCACACGAGGGGACCGCCGAGGGGCGTCCCCTCCTCGTAGTTCTCGTCCATGTACACCTGATCGCCGGTGAACACCACGGTGCCGTCGGAGTCGAGGTGGATCACCGAGCCGGTGAGCCCGGGCGTGTGCCCGGGGAACCGGACGAACTCCAGGTCGGTGAAGTGCTCCTCTCGGTCGCGGTGAAGGACTCGCCAGTTCAGGTCGTGGTCGAAGTCGTCGAGGACGTACGCGCCGCTCCCCTCGTCCGTCTTCGCGCTGTAGTAGGCGAACTTCAGCTCCTTCTCGTGGACGTAGACCGGGGTGTCCGTGCCCGCGAAGAACTCCAGCCCGCCGGCGTGATCGAGGTGGAGGTGGCTCTGGAACACCGCGTCGATGTCGTCGAGCGAGTAGCCCGCCGCCTCCAGGTCGTCGTCGAGCCGGTGCTCGCTCGCGTCGTGCGGGTAGAAGGCCTGGACGAGCCCCTCCGGCCAGTGACCCTCGGCCGCGTCGTGGTGCGAGCCCGTGTCCCAGAGGATCGTCGCCTCGGGGTGGTCGATGACGAGGTTCCACACCGGGATCTCGTCGTACTCGGCGTCGGGGTTCGGCTCGTCGCGGCTCCCGATCGTGTTCGCCTCCATCATGTAGTTCATGTCGCAGTACAGCCCGCCGCGGTCGATGACGTGGACCTCCGCGTCTACCATACGGTTAGACATCTATCATAAATATTCATAAACATGATCCCGGCGGAGTTCCGGTTCCTCGGCACGCCGATCGACGCGGGATCGCGGCGCCACGGCTCGTCGTTTCCGCCGAATATTGGGTCGAGAACGGTCAGACCGCAGTTCGGGGTTCGGAGTTCGCTACTCCGCCGGCCGCTCGTCGGCGTCGTCCAGCGTGATCTCGGTGACCTCGACGATCCGGCCGTCGTCGAGCAGGGCCTCGATCGCCTCGTCGGGCACGTCCTGATCGAGGTTGTAAACGGTGAGCGCCTCGCCGCCCTGCGTCTCGCGGGCGTTGTACATCCCGGCGATGTTCACGTCGTAGTCGCCGAGCACGGTGCCGATGAGCCCGATGACGCCCGGCTCGTCGGTGTTGCGCGCGACCAGCATGTGACCGTACGGGACCGCGTCGACGCGGAACCCGTCGATCCGGACGATGCGCGGGTCCTCGCCCGCGAACAGCGTCCCCTCGACCGCGATCGAGTCCTCGCCGTTGTGGACGGTGACCCGGACGAGGCTCTGGAAGTCCTCCGTCTGGCGGGTCTTCGACTCGGTCACCTCGATGCCGCGCTCCTCGGCGAGCCGGGGCGCGTTCACCGCGTTCACCTGCCACTCCAGCGGCTCGAAGACGCCCTTCAGCGCGCTCGCGGTGACGAGCTCGACGTCCTCCGCGGCGATGTCGCCCTCGTAGGTCGCCTCGACCTCCGTGATCCGGCCGTCGAGCAGCTGCGCGGCGACCTTGCCGGCGGTCTCCGCCACGGCGATGTACGGCTTGATCCGGGGGAACGCCGTCTCGTCGACGGAGGGCGCGTTGAGCGCCGTGAGGACGGGCTCGTCGGCGAAGGCCGAGAGCACCGCCTCCGCGGTGTCGACGGCGACGTTCTCCTGTGCCGCCTCCGTCGAGGCGCCGAGGTGCGGCGTCACGACGACCTCCTCGACGTCGAGCAGCGGCGAGTCCTCCGAGAGCGGCTCCTCGGCGAAGGAGTCGAGCGCGGCGCCCGCGAGGACGCCGTCGTCGACCGCCTCGGCGAGCGCGTCCTCGTCGACGATGCCGCCGCGGGCGCAGTTGATCAGGTAGCCGCCCTCCAGCTGGGCCAGCTCGTCCTCGCCGATCATCCCCTCGGTCTCGGGGAGCAGCGGGGTGTGGATCGTCGCGAAATCGCCGCGCGCGAGCGCCTCGTGGAGGTCCTCGACGAGCTCGGCGCCGAGCCGGTCGGCGCGCTCCTCGGAGATGTACGGGTCGTAGACGACGAGATCCATCCCAAGCGAGTCGAGGCGCTTGGCGACCTCCTGGCCGACGCGGCCAAGGCCGACGATGGTGAGCGTCTTGTTGTTCACTTCGGTGCCGAGGAACTCGCCTTTCGCCCACTCGCCGTCGACGAGGCGGCCGTGCGCCTGCGGGATCGAGCGCGCGACGGCGAACGTCATCGCGACCGTGTGCTCGGCGGCGGCCCGGACGTTCCCGTCGGGCGCGTTGGCGACGATGACCCCGTGGTCGGTGGCGGCCTCGATGTCGATGTTGTCGACGCCGATGCCGGCGCGCCCGACGATGACGAGGTCGGAGGCGGCCTCGAAGACCGCCTCGTTCACGTCGGTCCCGGAGCGGACGATCAGCGCGTTCGCGTCGCTCACGGCGTCGAGCAGGTCGTCGCCCTCGATCTCGTAGTCCGTCACGACCTCGTGGCCGGCGTCTCGGAGTCGGTCCAACCCCGCGTCCGCGATGGGGTCGGTCACGAGTACCTTCATGGGCGTTTCCACCGGCGGCGGGAGGTTAACCCTTTCCTCATCGCTCCGTTTTGCCGGCCAAACGGATCCGCGTCCGTGGGCATCTACCCCTCCGTTTCGACTGGAGAATACGTATTCATGTATAGACCTCGGTTCGGGTTCGGTTCACATCCCCCAGCTCCGTCGTCGCTCGCTCACGACCGAACCCGAAACCTGCACGATCGCGGGCGCTCGCGAGCGCTCACCGCGACGCGCCGATGCCGCTTTTGGACGCTCCGGTACTGCCTTTTATATCCGCCCGCATGGGCCGACATGGACATCACGATCGCCTTTGCGGGCGTGGCGGCCATCCTCGTGTTGACGGGGATAAGCGCCTTCTTCTCCAGCTCGGAGCTCGCCGTCTTCTCGGTCCCGACCCACCGCGTCGACTCCCTGCTCGCCGCCGACGTGCCCGGCGCGCGGGCGCTGTCGGCGCTCAGAGAGGACTCGCACCGCTTCCTCGTCACTGCCCTGGTGAGCAACAACGTCGCCAACATCGCGGCCGCGTCGGTCGCGACCGCGGTGTTCGTCCGGTTCGGCTTCTCCGGGGGACAGGCCGCGACCGGGTCGACGCTGGTCACCTCGGTGTTCGTCATCGTCTTCGGCGAGATCGCGCCGAAGTCCTACGCGGTGGCGAACGCCGAGAAACACGCCTTGCGGGTGTCCAGACCGGTGGTGGCGATCCAGCGGGTCATCCGCCCGGTGCTGTACGTGTTCGAGGCGCTCTCCGGGATCGTCAACCGGTTCACCGGCGGGGAATCCGCCATCGAGTCGTACCTCACGCGCGAGGAGATCGAGACGCTCGTCCTCTCGGGCGAGGCGGCCGGCGCGCTCGATCCGGACGAGGGCGCGATGATCCGCGGCGTCCTCGACCTGGAGTCGGTCCGCGTGTCGGCGGTGATGGTCCCCCGGACCGACATGGTCGCGCTGCCGGACACCGCCACGCCCGCCGAGGCGGTCTCGACCGCCGCCGCCGAAGGCGTCACGCGCATGCCGGTGTACGGCGAGAACCGGGACGACGTGGTCGGCGTCGTCGACCTGCGCGACGCGGTCGGCGCCGACGAGCGCGGGGAGCCGCTCGCGAGCGCGCTCCGCGAGCCGACCTTCGTCCCGGAGACCCAGCCGGTCGACGAGCTGTTCGCGACGATGCGGGCGAGCGACCTCCGGATGGCGATCGTCGTCGACGAGTTCGGCGCGGTGGTGGGGATCGTAACCTTAGAGGACGTGGTCGAGGAGGTCGTCGGCGAGCTGGTCGGGCGGTGGGAGACCGACCACGTCGACGTGGTCGCGCCCGACGCCGCGGTCGCGCGGGGGTGGACGACCGTCGCCCACCTCAACGAGACGCTCGGGCTGGGCCTCCCGATCGACGGGGGCGCCGAGACCGTCGCGGGGCTGATCACGCAGCACCTCGGGCGGGTCCCGGCCGAGGGTGACCGCGTCGAGATCGGCGACGTGACGCTCTCCGTCACGGGCGCGACCGCGACGAGAGTGACCCGAGTGCGGGTCGAGCACCCGGGGATCGGACCCGGGAGCGACCGCAGCGAATCGGACGGCGTCGAGACAGCCGACGCGAGGGCCGACGAAACCGAATGACCCGGTCACGTCGACGATCTCTCGTAACACAACATACATATTCGTCCGAGGGAATCTGACGGTATACGTTCTCGATCATGATGGCTCGATGGGGGTGTGACCGATGCGGGTTCGCCGCGTGGACGACGGACCGGTCGTCGATGCGCGAGGTCACCGGCACGCACCTGCTGGCGCACCACTCCGAGGCCGTCAGCCGGTCCGACTTCCGGACGACGTGGGACTGTCCGTACTGCGCGACGACGAAGACGGCGTACGACGCGGACGGCGCGGTCGAGGAGTTCAAGGCGCACCTCCACGAGCACGTCGCCGACCGGATCGAGGAGGGGGTCCACGTCGCCGACCGCGTCTCGTGGAACGGGACGGTCCAGGTCGCCGCGCCCGTCGACAGCGCGGACGCCGACGCGCTCCGCGCGCACTTCCACGCGGGCGGCGATCTGGTGATCGCGGTCACCGCGAACCCGGAGCGCACCGTCCGGCTGCTCCACGAGGAGCTGGACGCGTGGCCGCGCCGAACCGTCGTCGTCAGCACGGAGGCGTACCCCTTCGAGGAGGCGCCCGACCTCGACTTCTCCGAGATTCCCATCGAGGTCGTCGAGCTGGACCCGCGGCTCGGACCGGACGAACTCGGGGAGACGGTGTCGCGGATCATCGACGCCAACCGGGTCGCGGGCGACGCGATCTCGCTGGAGGTGAGCGTGTTCCACGAGGTCGTGCGCTCCTTCGACCTCCGGACCGCCTGCGACTTCGTCCGGATGCTCTCGGCCCGGCTGGACGACGACGGCGGCGTCCTGCAGCTGTACGTCGACGCCGACGCGGACCCGAACGTCTCGACGGTGCTGAACTTCCTCGACGACGAGATCGACCTGACGGTCGCGGGCGAGGACGGCCGGTTCGTGCGCCGGGGGTAGCGACCCCGCGACGCCGTGGCGCCGCGGCCTCGACTGTCGGGCGACCGACTACTCGGCGTGCTTCTCCGTGTAGTCTACGGGCCGCCGGACGTAGACGTACTCGATAGACCGGTCCGCGGCCGACGCTGCCGTCCGTCGCTTGAGCCGGCGGAGCACCGACTGCGCGCGCTCCCTCGCGTCCGGATCGGCCTCGGCGTCGCCGGCGAGCCGGCGGACCTCCCGTTCGAGCGCCGGGGCATCGGACCGAGAGAGGTACGCGGCGGCGATGTCGGCGACGTACCGGTCGTCGCTCCCGAGCGCGTCGAGGAGCCGCGAGACGGCGGTTTCGCTCGGTCCCGCGCCGTCGCGCTCGACGAGCTCGCAGCACAGCCACATCGCGTGTCGCCTGGCCGCCGGGGTGACCCGCTCCGGCTTCCCGTCCGACGCGACCTCGGAGAGCAGCCGCGTGACCGCGCCGTCGCCGTCGCTCCGAAACGGTCGGTCGGTCGCGAGCCGGTCGCGCACGTCTCGTCCCCGCACCGCGTCGCTATCCGCGACGAGCCGCGCCAGTGACGCCGCCGCGGCGCGCCGCACCGCCGGTGAGGGGTCCCGCATCGCGTCGATCAGGATCGCCGCCGATTCGGGGTGGTCCAAGCCGTGGAGCCGCTCGACGACGGTCTTCCGGAGGCGGTCGCTGCCGTCGTCGGCCGCGGCCGCCAGCAGCTCCGTCGCCTCGGTCGTCCCGATCGACACCAGCGCGTCGACGGCCGCGCGCCGAACGAGCGCGTTGGGCGCGCGCAACAGCGGGCGAACCGAGGCGACCGCCTCGCCGCCGCGGGCGGCGTACGAGCGCACCGCCCGCGCCCGCACCCGGGCGTCGTCGTCGTCGAACGCCGCGCGGAGGCGGTCCGTCGCGTCCGGAGACTGCCCCGCGTCCGGCGACCGCGTCGCGTCCGCGGCGCCGCGCATCTCCGAGGGACCCGCCGCACCCAGCCCGGTCGCGCCGACCATCCGGTAGGCCGCGTGGTCGCTCGTCAGCCACCGAGCGAACACCGTCTCGGGGTCGGCGTCGCCGTCTCGACGCCGGACCGCGGCCGCGACGCGCGAGACGAGTTCATCGATGTACCGATCCCCGTGGAAGTACAGCGCGTCGATCGCCTCCGCGCGGACCGTCGCGTCGTCGTCGGTGAGCACGACTCGCAGCAGTCGATCGGCGATCCGGCGCTCGCTACCCACCATCGAACTCGACGGGTTCCCGAGCGCCTCGACGGCCTCGAGGCGCGTCGCCGCGTCGTTCTCCTCGTCGAGCAGCGCGAACGCTCGCGGGCGCTCGTCGCCGGTCCGGTCCGATCGCGAGTCGTCCTTCATCTGTTGACATGTCAGCCATCGCCGCGATTAAACGTGCCCCCGAGAGAATCATCTGTGAGAATTTCGTCGGGACACCTTCGCGTTCCGGGACTCGTCGTTCTCGCGGGCGTCACGGTCGGGACGGTCGAGGCGATCGACGGTCAGGACGATCGGCGCAATGTTTGGGATCGGCGACACCGACCGCTACAGTCCGAACGACGCGACGGTCTCGTACTCCGGCCCGTCGCTCGTCAGCGCCGATTTCACCAGCCGAACGTCGTCGACCGCGAACCGCCCGATGTCGGGGTCGCGCTCGCGGACGGTCTCGCGTACCAGCTCCTTCCCGCGGGCGTCGTTCATCCGGGCGAGCGTGACGTGCGGGGTGAAGTCGTGCTCCTCTGAATCGACGCCGAGCTGGGTCGTTTCCGCTTCGAGGGCCTCGTGGAGCGCGGTCAGCTCCGCGCTCCCCGCGTCGACGCCGGCCCAGACGACGGAAATGTAGTCAAGGCTCGGGAAGACGCCGAACCCCCGGACGGCACACTCGAAGGGGCCGACATCGGCCGTCTCGACCGCGCGCTCGCCGGCCGCGATCACGTCGTCGAGGGTGGGTTCGGTGGACGCCTCAGTCTGGTCCTCGCCGATTTCCCCGAGAAACTTCAGCGTCACGTGCGCCTGCTCGGGATCGACGAACCGCAGGCCGTCGGCGCCCTCGAACGCGGCCTGTGCGTCCGCGACGGAATCCGCGAGGTCCGCGGGCAGGTCGGCGGCGAAGAACGCGCGCATGGACGGCCGGGAGTTGGGCGAGATCGGGTATAAGCGTACGGTGAAGGCGGGGTCTGCGGCTCGACGGCGCGGCGATCGGACGACGCCAGTCGACTCCGGCTCAGAGGCCCCCGTTGAACGCCCAGAAGGCGACGGCGGGCGACAGCGCGAGGAGGGCTCCGAGGGCGACCGTCCCGAGGACGGTTCGCGCGGCGAGTTCGCCCGGGGACGTCTCGTACCGCCACAGCTGGAGGGAAACGAAGATCACGGCGACGAGCGCGCCGCCGAGGTGCAGGAAGGAGGGCCCGAAGACCGCCGGGGTCCCCCCGGGATCGCTCGGTAGACCGATCTGGACGCCCATCCCGACGGCGCCGACCGCGGCGGACGCCAAGACGTACGCGAGACCGGCGGCGGCGTGCCGGAGGGCGGCGGCGGCCGAGAAGGGATGAGGCTCGTCGGACTCCGGCCGCGGGGCCGCGAAGCTCGCGATCCCGGCGTAGGAGAGCGGAAGCGTTCCCAGCGCGACGATCGCCGCGTACGGGAACGCGGAACCGACGGCGAGGATGAGGATCGCGGCGGTGATGGCGTAGGTCCGCGTCGTCGCCTCGCCGAGCACGATCGGGGGCGCGACGAGCACGGCGATCGCCACCGCGAGAAACACGGCCAACGGGACCGAGTGACGCCTGAGCGACCGGGAGGGAGAGGGCGGAGACATGCCGTGGAGTTCCCGAGTCACCCGTAAGTAGCTTCGGTGGGGGTGAGGCGGTCTCGCACGCGTCGGGAGAGTTCGGTGCCTTACAACCGCTCACGGAGCGTCTCGGCGGTCGCGTCGCCGACCCCCTCGACGTCGGTGAGGTCGTCGGCGGAGGCCTCGCGCACGCTCTCGACCGACCCGAACCGGCGCAGGAGCCGGCGGCGCGTCTGGGGGCCGACGCCGGGCACGTCGTCGAGGACCGTCTTGACCTCGTCGCGGACGGTCTGGTGGTAGGAGACGGCGAAGCGGTGCGCCTCGTCGCGGACCCGCTGGAGCAGGTGCAGTTCGGGGGCGTCGTCGTCCCACCGACGGGTCCCGGTGGGAGTCACAACCAGCTCCTCGGCCTTCGCCAGGGCGACGACGGGCACGTCCCAGCCGGTCTCCGCGAGCGCGTCGCGCGCGGCGCCGAGCTGGCCCTCGCCCCCGTCGATCAGGAGGAGGTCCGGGTCGGGGCGGTCGTCTTCGCCGGCGAGCGCGCGCTCGGCGCGCCACCGGACCAGCTCGCGCATGTTCGCGTAGTCGTCGTTGCGGTCGGTGAGCTTCTTCCGGCGGTAGTCGCTCGTCTCCGCGCTCCCGTCGACGAAGCACACGTCGGAGCCGACCACCGCGGTCCCCTGCGCGTGGCTCACGTCGAACCCCTCGATCCGGTCGGGGCGATCGATGCCGAGCCGTTCGCCGAGCGCGCCGACCGGATCCTCGCGGCCGCCGCGCTTGCGGGCGTTCTTCAGGGCGAGCTCGACGAGCTTCGCCTCGCGGCCCGCGCCGGGGACACGGACGGAGACCCCCTCCGCCTCCAGCCAGTCGACCACGTCCGAGTCCGAGGGACGCTCGGCGAGGAGGACCGCGTCCGGGAACTCCCGCTCGGCGTAGTACTGCGCGAGGAACGCCGAGAGGACGGCGGCGGGGGTGTTGGCGTCGGGGTCGGCGGCGTTTTCGCTCGCGTCGCCGCCCTCACCCACCGCCGCCGCGTCCAGCCGGTGCCGGCTGCGGTCGACCAGCTGGCCGCGCTCGCTGTGCAGCCGGGCGACGCGGGCGGTGTCGCCCTCGACCGCGGCCGCGAGCACGTCGACGGTGCGGTCGTCGGTGCGGTCGCTGACGGCCTCGCCGCCCTCGCCGTGGAACGCCTCGACCGCCTCCAGCCGGTCGCGGAGGTTCGCGGCGCGCTCGAACTCCGCGCTCTCGGCGGCGGCCTCCATCCGCCGACGCAGGGGGTCGGCGAGGACGCCAGTCTCGCCCTCGAAGAACCGGCGGGCGGCCGCCACGTCCTCGGCGTAGCCCTCGGGGTCGATCTCGCCGGTGCAGGGGGCCGAGCAGATCCCCATCTCGTAGTCGAGGCAGGGGCGGTCGCGGTTCGCGTACTTGTGGTCGGAGCAGCCGCGGAGGCGGTACTCGTCGCGGATCGCCTTCACCACCGTCTCCACGCGGCCCACGTCCGTGAACGGCCCGTAGGCGACCGCGCCGGCCTCGGGGTCGCGAGTCACCTCGATCCGGGGGACGGGGTGGTCGGAGAAGGCGACCAGCGGGTACGACTTGTCGTCTTTCAGCCGGACGTTGTACCGCGGCCGGAGCCGCTTTATCAGGTTCGCCTCCAGGAGGAGCGCCTGCGTCTCGGTGTCGGTCACCGCGAACTCGATCCGGTCGGCGCGCCCGACCATCCCGCGGATCCGCCCCGAGCGCGGGTCGGCGTACGACCTGACGCGGTCGCGGAGGTCGACCGCCTTGCCGACGTACAGCGTCGTCTCCCCGGCCCGGAACTGGTACACGCCGGGCTCGGTCGGGAGGTCCGCGGCCCGCTCGCGCACGGCATCGGCGTCCATCGAATCTGCGTAGCCGCCGCGCGCGTTTGAACGCTACGGGCGGATATCGGCGCCGCAGGAGGATACCGAGGCCGGGGACGGACATCGAGTCCGTCTCGCCGTCTGACGGGGCGGGAAATTATCAAACGTGAGTAACGGGGGGAACGGTTTATCCGGGTGCTTGGGAGAGTCCCGCGTAGATATGACGGGACTTCGAGGGCTGCTCCGACGGGCGTTCGGTCGGGATCGGGACTCGCGGTCGGTCCCGGACGGCGGCGTCGTCGTGGACGATTCCGACGCCGGGGGGCCGTCGGGCGAGGCGTTCGGGACGGACGCGAGCGAAGGCGAGTCGTACAGCATCGCGGAGGCCGACGGGGCCAACCGGGCCGAGACGCTCGCCGCCGCCGGCTTCGAGCAGGTGTTCAACGCCACCGGCGTCCCGACGTTCATCCTGGACTGCGAGGGGAACGTCGCCGAGTGGAACGAGTCGATCGCGTCGCTCACGGGGAACGATCGCGAGGACGCGATCGGCCACGCGCACGTCTCGGAGCTGTTCTACCCCGACGGGCGACGGGCCGACACCCTCGCCGACAAGGTGCTCGACGCGCCGGAGACCGCCGACGAGAAGTACGGGGTCGAGCGCTGCGGCTCGGCGCAGACCCGCTACCGCGACACCAGCACGATGGTCGACCGCCACGGCGACGAGAAGCACATCGAGTTCACGGCGACCCCGCTCTACGACGGGGACGAGCTCGTCGGCGTCACCGAGGTCGTCATCGACCGGACGGAGAACATCAACCAGCGGGACGCGACGAAGAAGCTGGTCTCCGAGATCCGCGACACGGCCGAGGCGATCGGCGACGGGAACCTCGACGCCCGCGCCGTCTGCCACGAGGAGTGCGAGAGCCTCGACGAGGAGCTGCTGGGCGTCATCGGCGTCGTCAACCAGATGGCGGAGAACCTCCAGGACCTCTCCGAGAGCGTCCACGAGCAGGCCCGCCAGATCGACCAGACGGTCCAGAAGGCCAGCACCGCGGCCGCGGACATCGCCGAGAACGTCGACGAGCAGAACGAGCTGTTAGAGGAGAGCGTCTCCGAGATGCAGTCCTTCTCCGCGGGGATGGAGGAGGTCGCCGCGACGGCCGACCAGGTCGACTCCGCCGCGGTCGCGGCCAGCGAGGCCGCGGACGAGGGGCTCGACGCCAGCGAGGACGCCCGCGAGGCGACCGAGGACGTGGTCGAGATCGGCGACGAGCTCGTCGAGAGCGTCGGCGCGCTCTCGGAGCGCATGGACGACATCGAGGAGGTCATCGAAGTCATCTCCGACGTGGCCGAGCAGACGAACCTGCTCGCGCTGAACGCCAACATCGAGGCGGCCCGCGCCGGGGAGGGCGGGGACGGCTTCGCGGTCGTCGCCGAGGAGGTGAAGAAGCTCGCCGACGAGACCCGCGGCTACACCGAGGAGATCACGGAGAGCCTCGCCGAGCTGCAGGCGCAGTCCGACGAGACGAGCACCGCCGTCGAGCGCTCGCACGACCGCATCGAAGACGCGGGCACCGAGATCGAGACGGTGCTCGACTCGCTCGAGGACATCGCGGACGCGGTCGACGAGGCCGCCGCCGGCGTCGCCGAAGTCGCGCGGACCACCGACGACCAGGCCGCGACCGTCGAGGAGCTCACGTCGTCGCTGGAGGCGGTCCGCGAGCGCTCCGACCGCACCGAGGAGGCGACCGACCGCATCGTCGACGCCACCGACGACCAGGAGCTCGCCGTCGACGAGCTGATCACCCGCGTCGAGCGGCTGGACGCCCGTCAGTAGCGAATCGGCCGGCGCCTCACGCCTCCGCGTTCTCTCTGCCGCCGAACGTTTAACCCCGCCGAGACCCTGCTTCTCGTATGTCCGCAACGCCGCCCGGACCCATCGGCGACCCCCTCGTCGGCAACGGTCGCCAGTACGCCGACGACCCGTTCTCGTTCATGCGCGCCTGCGCCGACAGCTACGGGGACGTCATTCGGTTCGACCTCGGCCCGCGCGAGACGTACCTCCTGACGAACCCCGCCGACATCGAGCGCGTGCTCGTCGCCGACGCCGAGCGGTACCGCAAGCCGCAGTTCGGCGACGGCGCGATGGACCGACTGCTCGGCGACGGCCTCCTGATGAGCGAGGGGGAGACGTGGCAGCGCCAGCGGCGACTCGCGAACCCCTCGTTCCACAGCCGCCGGATCGGCGCGCTCGCGGGGACGATGGTCGATCACACCGAGTCGCAGCTCGCCGACTGGAGCGACGGGGAGGTCGTCGATATTCAGTTGGAGGTCGCTCGCCTCACGGTCAAGATCATCGTCTCGGCGATGTTCGGCGCCGACATCACCGACGAGGAGGTGAAAACGGTCCAGGAGAAGCTGGAGCCGCTCGGCGCCCGGTTCGAGCCGGACCCGCGGCGCTTCCTGATCCCGGACTGGGCCCCGACCCGCGAGAACCGCGAGTTCGCGGCCGCGGTCGACACCCTCGAGTCCGTGATCGACGGCATCGTCGAGCGCCGGCGCGGAACCGAACGCGACCCCGCCGTCGACCCGGCCGGGCCGGAGGGCGTCGCGGTGCGCGGCCCCGCGGGGGACGGCGAGGGCGGGGGCGGGAGCGGGAGCGATGACGGCAGTGGCGACCTCCCGATGGACCTGCTCTCGGTCCTGCTGCGCGCCCGCGACCGCGGCGAGCAGACCGACGAGAACCTCCGCGACGAGCTGGTGACGATGTTACTGGCCGGCCACGACACCACCGCGCTCGCGCTCACGTACACCTTCTACCTGCTCTCGAACCACCCCGAGGCCCGGAAGCGCGTGGCGAGCGAGGCCCAAGCGGCAACGGGGGACGGTGCCCCCACCGCCGCCGACGTCCGCGAGATGGAGTTCACGGAGCGCGTGCTCAACGAGTCGATGCGGCTGTACCCGCCCGTTTACACCCTGTTCCGCGAGCCGAAGCTCGACGTGAAACTGGGGGGATACCGGATCCCGGAGGGGTCGGCGCTGATGTGCTCGCAGTGGGTAGTTCACCGCTCGTCGCGCTGGTACGACGACCCGGACTCGTTCGACCCGAGCCGGTGGGAGCCCGAGCGCCGGAGTCAACGTCCGCGGTTCGCCTTCTTCCCGTTCGGCGGCGGCCCGCGCCACTGCATCGGGAAGTCGTTCTCGCTGTTGGAAGCCAAGCTGATCCTCGCGAAAGTCTGCTCGCAGTACGAGTTGGAGTACGAGGGCCCCGACCTCTCGCTGCGCGGCTCGCTGACGATGCATCCCGACCACCCGGTGCCGATGCGGATCCGCGAGCGCTGAGTCGTGGCGAGCGACGGGGCGTCCTACTGCCGTCGCTGCGGCGAGCGCCTCTTCCGGGGCGCCGTCGCGAGTCGGCAGCGCGCCTGCTGTCTCAACGCGACGCCGATCGCCGGTGTCTGCCCGACGCACGGGCCGCTCGGGCCGCATCACGCGGTCGACGATCCGGGAGAGTGCGACGGCGCGGAGAAGGGTGACGGGAAGCGGGACGACATTTGAGAACGACCGCCGACGGCGACGTGGCACTTAAACGGATGGCGGTGGCGCGCGCCTCCGAGTGGCCGCCAAGGGCGGCCACGAGGAGCGCGTGCGAGGGAGTC
This sequence comes from Halorubrum salipaludis, assembly GCF_002286985.1. Classification (GTDB taxonomy): domain Archaea; phylum Halobacteriota; class Halobacteria; order Halobacteriales; family Haloferacaceae; genus Halorubrum; species Halorubrum salipaludis. Next base: position 334,537 of record NZ_NSKC01000004.1, read on the forward strand.
GGTGGTCCAGAGCGAAGCGAAGGACCACCGACGAGGCTGGGGAGGCGTGAGGTGCGGGGCGGTTGCGGAGGGGCGGGACCCAAAGGGGCAGTCGCGAGGCGGGCGCAGGTGACGCAAGGACCGCAGGGAACGAGCGAAGCGAGTGACCGAGGACCGCAGCGAACGTGCGCCCGCCTCGCGACTGGGGCTTTGGCGGCGTTCGTGTCGATCGACTACTTATAAGTGTCAGCGTACAGCCGAGCGACTGGGGCTTTGGTGGCGTTCGTGTCGATCGACTACTTATAAGTGTCAGCGTACAGCCGAGCGACTGGGGCTTTGGCGGCGTTTACCGCCGATCCGACAACAACCGTTTATAAGCGGGCGGCCGAGGCGCTGAAGCGAACCGCGACCGATCCGAACGCGGCCGCTTACAGCTCGATCGTCGCGGCGACCTCGCGGAACTCGGGGTCGTACAGGTCGAGCGCGTGGACGCGCCACCGGATCGGCTCGAACTCGGCGTCGACCAGCCCCGCGACGACGCCCGGCTCGGGGTTCCCGCCGCGGGCCACGGTAACGTGGGTCGTGTAGTCGTCGCCCTCGATCCCCTCGACCGCGCCGTAGGCGGCGCAGAGCCGGCGATGAACCCGGATGAGCGGGTCGCTCTCGACGGCCAGATACAACACCGGTCCCGACCCCGACGCGGGCGCGTCGAAGACGTCGATCCCGGTCACGGCGACCGGGAAGGGGTCGGTCCCCGCGAGCAGCGGGTGGAGATCCTGACGCAGGGCGTCGAGCGCGTCGGGTTTGGGCGGCGACGGTCCGGCGGCGGGAGAACCGGGTGACGCGTCCGGTCCGGTCCCGCCGCTTCCGTCGCGGTGGTCGCTCGCGACGCGATCGGGCACGTCCGCGACGCCGAACCGCTTGCAGACGAGCGTGTGGCGATCGCGCACCCGCTCGAACCCCGATAATTTCGACTGGAGGTCCGCCGCGAGCCGATCGACGGCGGGCGCGATCGGGACGTTCAGGCTGAACACGCCTCAGATCCGGTCGGCGAGCCGTAAGGCGATCAGCACGACGATGACGACGACGATCAGCCGCGGGATGGCGTCGACGAGCGCGAACGTCAGATCGAGCACCGTGTCAACGATCTCCAAGAGAAGCCACGCGATCGCGAGCACGAGGATGACCTTCAGGAGGTCGTCGACGTCGACATCGGCGCGGTCCGCGTCAGTTCGGTCCATACCGAGGGCGACGACCGCGACGGGGAAAAAGCCCACCGGGGACGCGGAACCCTTGCGCGATCAGGTGCTTCAAAACCCCTCCACGCCGAACGGGACCCATGAGTCTCATCGCGTTCGACTTCGACGGCACGCTCTCCGACTCCGAGATGACGGTCCTGCTGGCGGAGCGCGCGGGCGTCGCCGACGAGGTCGCCGAGATCACGGAGCGGGCGATGAACGACGAGCTCAGCTACGCCGAGAGCCTCTACGAGCGCGCGGAGCTGCTCGGCGGGCTCGACGAGGACGAGGTCGCGGCCGCGTTCGACGAGGTGGCGCTCCGGCCGGGCGCCGGCGAGCTGATCGAGCGCCTGCAGGCCGAGGGCCACCACGTCGCCGTGCTCACGGGCGGGTTCGAGCGCGGGGTGGAGCGCGCGCTCGCGAAGCAGGGCGTGGAGGCCGACACGATCGTCGCCAACCGCCTCCCGATGGCCGGGGGGAAGCTCACGGGCGAGGCCGAGGGGCCGCTCATCGAGGGGACGAAGGACGACGCGCTCGCGGCCCTCGCCGACGAACTGGGGATTCCGATGGCCGAGACGGTCGCGGTCGGCGACGGCGCGAACGACCTTCCGATGCTGGAGGTGGCCGGGGTCGCGATCGGGTTCGTCCCCAAGGACGCGGTCCGGCCGGTGTGCGACGCCGTCGTCGCCTCGATGTTCCGGCTCGGGAAGGTGCTGGAGGGGTACGACGTGCTCCCCGCGGAGTAGTCGGCGATCGCCGGGGGGTCCGGGAACTCCCCCGCCCGGACCACACTGTGTGGATGAGTCCTTAATAAGCGGCGGAGCGAACGGAACGGTATGAACGGCGCCGCCGAGGTGAGCAGATGCTGCCGACGCTGACGTATCTCCAGTTCCACCTCGTCTTCAGCCTCCCCGTGGTCGCGGTCCTGTGGTACGTCGCGCCGCGGTACGACCCCGTTCGCCGGCGGCGGGCGACGGCCGGGATCGCGATCCTCGTCGCCATCGCCTACGCGTACACGACCCCGTGGATCAGCTACATGATCCGGCGGGGCGCGTGGTGGTACGCGGACGGCGCGGTGCTCGTTCGGGCGCTGTCGATCCCCCTCGGCGAGTACCTCTTCTTCGCCGTCCAGACCGTCGTCACCGCGTTCGCGCTCCACCTGATCGGGTTCGACCCGACGTTCCGCGAGGGCGACTTCGATCGGCGGCCCCGGGTCGCCGGCGTCGTCGCCGGCGTCGCGATGGTCGGCGCGGGGCTCTGGCTCGTCTCCCTCGACCCCTCGTACCTCTATCTCGGCGGGCTGATCGCGTGGGTCGGCCCGGTCGCCGCGCTCCAGTGGGCGGTCGGCGGCGGCTACCTGGCCCGGACGCCGCGGGTCTGGATCGCGGCGACGCTGATCCCGGCCGCGTACTTCTGGGTCGCGGACCGGATCGCGATCGAGATGGGAACCTGGCGGCTCTCGCCCGATCTCACGACCGGCGTGGCCGTCCTCGGGCTCCCGATCGAGGAGCTGCTCTTCTTCGCCTCGGCCGGCGTGATGACCGTGAACGGGCTGGTGCTGTTCGAGTGGGTGCTCGACTGGAACGACCGGCGCGGACGGGCGGCGGGGTCGCCGACGGGGACCTCCGGGCCGGAACCGGAGGCGGAAGCGAAACCCGAACCGGAGACGGGCGAACCGGAGGCGAGCGAACCCGCCAATGACTGAGCCCGCGAAGGGGTCGACCGCCCGTCGCGACCCGGCGGCGTCGGGCGAGCGCGACGAGCCGGCCCGATCGACGGTCGACCGGTGGTTCGCGCTGTACCCGGCGCTGGCGCTCGCGGCGCTGTTGCCGGTCGGCGCCGCGACCCCCCTGTTTCCGGTCGAGCTCGGCGTCGCGACGTTCGCACTCGGCACGCTCGCGGTCGGGATGGCCCACGGCGCGGTCGACCACCTCGTTCCGCTCCGGGCGGCGCCGGGGGTGTCGCTTCGGCGGTCGATCGCGGTCGTCTCCGTCGCCTACGCGGTCCTCGGCGGAGCGGTCGTCGCCGCGTTCTTCCTCGCGCCCGTCGCCGCGTTCGCCGGGTTCGTCGCGCTCACGTGGCTCCACTGGGGACAGGGGGACGCGGCCGCGCTCGCGCTCGCGGGCGTCGAGCACCTCCCCACCTCGGCGGAGCGGTGGCTGAGCCTCGTCGTCCGCGGGGGGCTCCCGATGGGCGTCCCCCTGCTCGCGCACCCGGCGGAGTACCGGCTGGTCGCGGAGTGGGTCGTGGGGTTGTTCGTCGCCGAGCCGGGCGCGGCGGCGGCCGCGGTCGACCCCCTGTTCGTCCCGGAAACGCGGCTGGCGGTCGGCGGGGTCGTGATCGCGGCGACCCTCGCGTCGGTCGGGGCGGGATACGTGCGGGTCCGGGGCGGCGCCTCGCAGCGCGGGTGGCTCCGCGACGCCGGCGAGGTCGCGGTGCTGTGGGCGTGGTTCCTGCTCGCGGCGCCGGTGTTCGCGATCGGGGTGTACTTCGCGCTCTGGCACGCGCTCCGGCACGTGGGGCGATTGACTCTCGTCGATCCGGGCGCCGCCGGAGCACTCGCCGCGGGCGACGTTCGGCGGGCGCTCGCGCGGTTCGCACGGGACGCGGCCCCGCTCACGCTCGGCGGGTTCCTCGTCGTCGGGACGGTCGGGCTCGCGGCCCCCGCCGGCGTCGCCGCACCGGGCGACCTGCTCGCGATGTCGCTCGTCGGCATCGCGGCGCTGACGCTCCCGCACGTCGTCGTCACCGCGTGGCTCGACCGGCGACAGGGGATCTGGCGGCCGGGAACCGGCGGGTAGGGAGCAGTGGGCGGTGACGGGTCGGGGCCGACACCGCACCGTTCTTGCACGCGGGGGGCGTACCGCGCGGCGAATGGACGAGATCGCGATCCGCGACCCGCGGCCGAGCGACGCGGACGAGCTGGAGGCGCTCATCACCGCGCACTTCAGCGAGGGGAGCTCGTACGGCGTCGACCTCGGGCTCGACGACCCGACGTACCACGTGCTGGTCGCGGTGGACGCCGACGCCCCCGACGAGCCGCTCGGCGTGATGGCGCTCCGCGAGTTCGCGGACCCGGCCGCGGTCGCCGACGAGATGTACTTCTTCGACGACCCCGACCTGATCCCCGCCGCGGACCGGTACGGCCACCTCGAGATGGGATACGTCAAGGACGGGGCGACCGGGCGGGGGATCGGGAGCCGGCTCCTCGACAGGCTCCACGGGATCGGCGCGGAGCGCGGCGTCGACCTGTACCTCGCGGACTCGTGGTACCACGGCGGCGACGACTCCCCGGAGAAGCTGTTCGACCGCCACGGCTACGAGACGGTCCACCGCGACCCGATCGACCGGCCCGCCTCGGAGTGCCCCAAGTGCGAGACGGAGTGCACCTGCGAGGCCGCGCTCGCCGTGCGGCGGGTCGACGCGGGGGAGTAGTCCGGGATCGCCCGCCTCGGCCGACCTCAGTCCTGCCCCGGCCGACCTCAGTCCTGCCCCGGCCGACCTCAGTCCTGCCCCGGCCGACCTCAGTCCTGCCCCGGCCGACCTCAGTCCTGCCCCGGCCGACCTCAGTCCTGCCCCGGCCGACCTCAGTCCCACCCCGGCGTCTCGGGCGCGCCCAGGTCGTCCTCCAGCTCGCGGACCAGCCGCTCGCGGGCGTCCGCATCGATCGCGACCGGGTCGCCGTCGCCCGCGGATCGGTCGCTCCACGCCCGGATCGCTCGTCCGGCCCACGAGTCAGCGTCGCGGGCGCGGTCCCGGGCCGCGGCCATCCGGTCCCGGTCGACCGAGAGGGAGCCGGGGCTGGAGCCGACCGCGGTCCCGACGAACCGGGCGCGGTCCTCCGGGGTGAGCCGCGCCGACCGGATCCGGTCGACCACGCCGACGAGGTCGTCGGGATCGGGGTACGCGAAGACGGTCGTTCCGAGCGCCTGCGGGCCGAACGCGGGCGCCGGGAGGTCGGTCGGCGGCTCGCCGTCGAGGAGGCGGTCGCCGCCCCCCGCGGCCTCGACGCGCTCGCACTCGGTCTCGGCGTCGAGGTCGAGGTTGTGACCGGGGTACGTCGCGCAGGTCCGGGGGTAGCGGTCGTCGCCGTGGATCCGGCACTGGAGCGTGGTCGGGTCGAGGAAGACGCAGGCGTCGAGCCAGCGGTGCTCGTCGGTGCCGATCGGCGCGACCGGTTTGGACGGTTTTCGGAGGCCGACCACGAAGACGGGGCGGTCGCCGGCGGCCGCCACGTCGACGCCGTCGATCCGGACCGCGCCGTCGCTCTCCGCGGGCTCGAACAGCCGGGGGACCAAGGCGTCGCCGAGGCCGTCGTCGAGGAACCCGGCGATCTCGTCGCGCGTGAGCGGGGCGAGGTCGTAGACGTCGTCGAGCGGCGGGCGGCGACCGGTGCGGTCGGAGTCGGCCGCCTCGGGTGCGAGCGGTCGCCAGTCGACGCAGCAGCCGGCGCAGCCCTCGCAGCGAAGGTCCATCGTAACCGATCGTGCGAACGGCTCCCACAGTAAAAAGGGATCGCCGAACGCGAAGAGATTTATAAGTGAACGTGCGGTCGGCGCGTGCCTGCGAGGCCGCCCCGCGGCCGAGTAGCACGCGCGAGGGACGCGGCGAACGCGAGCGGCGAAGCCGCGAGCCGTGAGCCGCGAGGCTGGGGAGGCGTGAGGTGCTGTGCGGGGCGGGACTCAAAGGGGCAGCCGGTGAGGCGGGCGCAGGCGACGCAAGGACCGCAAGGAGGGAGCGTGAGCGACCGACTGAGGACCGCAGCGAGCGTGCGCCCGTCTCACCGGCTGGGGCTTTGGAAGTGATAGCCGCCGATCCGCAGTCAGTTATTTATAAGCGTCCGGCACGAGAGCCGAACGCGTTCACCGTCTATCTACCGATAGCGACAGCAGCGACGACGATAGCGACAGCAGCGACATCCGTTTATAAACAACCGTTCGCGTCAGGGAGCGACGCCGACCGTCAGCAGCGTCCCCCAGGTCCGGTACCGGTCGACCATCGCCTCGCGGGAGTCCCAGTCGTTGGTGGGGAACGCCGCGGCGTCCGGAATTTCGATCTCCCGGTCGGGGATCGCGTCCTGCTCGGCGACGTACAGGCCGGCCTCGCGGAACGCCTCGCGGTACTCGTCGCGGCTCCACAGCGTCATGTCGACCGAGATGTTCTCCTGCCACGCGTGGGTCTCCTCGCTCTCCGCGAAGTAGTTGACCGCGCAGTAGAAGGTGCCGCCGGGCTTCAGCACGCGCCGGACCTCCTCGAGGGTGTGGTGCGGGTCGGCCGCGTAGTAGAACGCCTCCATCGAGAAGACGTGGTCGAGCGAGTCGTCGGCGAAGGGGAGCTCGTCGAAGTCGCCGACGAGGAACCCGACCGCGTCGTCGTCGGTGTAGCTCCGGGCGTTGCGCGCCATCTCGGGGGCGCCGTCGAGGCCGTACGCCCGGCCGATCCCCCGCTCGCGGAGCGCGCGGAGCGCGTAGCCGGAGCCGGTGCCCAGATCGAGGACGGCGTCGCCGTCCTCGACCGGCATCCGCGCGAGGACGTGCTTTGCGGTGTGCCAGTGTCGGTCCTCCATGCCGCGGTCCTTGCCCGCCGCGGCCCACTCGTCGAACTCCTCGCGAACGCTCATACGCGGGCGGACGGGCGGGCGGGTGAAAAGCGTCGCCGTTCGGGCGATCAAAAGCGTCGCCGTTCGGGCGATCAAAAGCGTCGCCGTTCAGGCGATCAAAAGCGTCGCCGTTTTATCGGTCGCCGTCGCTTCGGGGAGTATGAAACGGCCGCGGAGCCTCCGACGCCCGAACTTCCGGATCGCGGACTCCGCACAGCAGGCGGTCGGGGGGTTCCTCCTCGCCGGCCCCTTCGTGGTCACCGAGGAGGTGTGGGTGCTCGCGGCCGGGATGAACTGGCTGCAGGGAGCGCTGACCGCCGGGATCGTCGCGCTGATCGGATACGCCGCGCTCTACCGGGCCGACACCGACCGCGACCCGGAGTCCGAGAAGGACATCGCGGGGATCCCCGTCCGGTTCGTGTCGCTGATGATCGTCGCGTTCGGCTCCGTGGCCGTCCTCGCCGTGGTGTTCGACGCCCCGGACACGTTCCTCATCGAGCAGGGCGTGGCGGGGGTCGAGCTGTGGGTCACGACGTTCAGGGCGGTCTCCGTCGGCGCGGTGTTCAGCGTGGTCGGCGCCGCGACCGCCGACAGCGTGTTCTGATCGTACCTGATCAGCGAAGCGCTCTCACACGACCGCCGAGACGACCGCGAACAGGATGAGCACCCCGGCGACGTCACAGAGGTTGGTGACCACGGGAATGGTCGTGTCGTCGGGGTTGAGTCCGACGCGGTACGACATCTCGACCGCGGCGACGCTGGCGACGACGACGAGGACGGCGAGCAGCAGCCCCGAGACGAGCGAGACGAGGAGCACGCGCCCGAGCCCGAGGGTCCCGCCGAGCGCGGCGCCGATCCCCCACGCGGCGACGCCGACCGCGCCGAAGACGGTCCCCGCGAGCGCGAACACGGCGCCGACGTTGGCCCGGAGGTCCGGGTTCGACGCCGACAGCTCGTACGTCCCGAGGTAGAGCTGCGTGGTGAGCCGCGAGCAGGTGATCGACGCGAGGTTCCCCGCCGTCCCGATCTGGACCGGGACCAACACGAGGAGCGCGGGGTTCGCCACGAGCGTCTCCTCGTAGGTTTCGAGGACCGTCCCGGAGACCAGCTGGAGCACCGACAGGGCGGCCAAAAGCGGGATCATGGTCCGAACGATCCGGCGGATAGACCACTCGTCGACGTACTCGCTGTCGCCGGCGGTTTCGGAGTCGGAGTCCCGCTGGTCGGCGGAGTCGCTCGAACTCACAGTACCGCCCCCACGACGTAGATCCCGACGAGCAGGAAGAAGATCCCGAACACGTCGCCGAGGGTCGTCACGACGGGGCCGATCACGTTGTCGGGGTCGAGCCCGCGCCGGTACCCGATGAAGATGACGGCGATCAGCACCGAGATCATGAGCACCGCCGAGAGGAAGCCGGCGACGACCATGATCCCGACCAGTTCGATGAGGTTCCCCTCGTTCCCGAACAGGCGCAGCCAGAGGTACGTGATCGCCGCGATGAACACGGAGACGGTCATCCCGTTGATGAAGGAGGCGAGGATCGCGTTCCTGAGGCGGCGGTCCAACCGGAACCGGGGCTCGATGAGCCCCTGGTGAAGGCCGGTCGAGAGCCGCGCGCCGAGCGAGCCGTAGACGCCCCCGCGGGTGGCGAGGAACGCCGGGAGCAGCAGGAGGAGCCCGGGGACCTCCGAGATCCCGGCCCGCATCGTCTCCGAGCCGAGGATCGTCCCGGAGAACAGCCCCGCGACGAGGCTGATGAGGATCACCGGGAGCGCCTGCCGGTAGACATCGCGGGCGGTGTCGTGACCGGGCATCGATCGTGTCCATGACGCCGACGGTGAAAAAACCGGACGTGACCAGCCCGAACGGAAGCGGACGGGGCGCGGAAACCGAACGACGGGCGACCGCCGCGGCCCGCACCGTTAAGTCCGTCGGGGGGGTTTCAGATCCCATGGACTACTCGCTCGCCATCGAGAACGGGCCGGAAACGATCCCCGGAGGAACCGGGCTCCTCCTCGTTCACCCGAGCATCGGCGAGACCGACCGGATCGACACGGACTTCCTGAAGACCGACACCGACGCCTTCCTCGTCGTCTCCACGCGGACCACCGCGCGCGAGGTCGAGCAGAAGCTGGAGTACTACGACGTCGACGAGACGAAGGCGACCATCCTCGACACGCTCTCCGTGGAACGGGGGTACTCCCGGCGCTCCTCGGACGACGTGTACTACGTCTCAGCGCCGGACGACCTCGACGGAGTCGTCGACCGAGTGGAGCGATTCCTCACCGAAAACGAGGGGAAGCGGCGCGTCTCCGTCGACTCGCTCACGGAGATGGCCTACTACGCCGACGACGACGCGGTGTACGAGGCGGCCGCGGACATCCTCGATCTCCTCGAGGAACACGACGCGGTCGGCATCTTCCACCTCTCCGAGGAGGTCCACGAGGTCGCGACGCTGGACCGGTTCCGAGAGCTGTTCGAGGGCGTCATCGAGCTCGACGGGGAGGGGAACGTGACCGTCGACGTGAAGTAGGGGGCTCCGACGGTCCGACGCCTCAGCTACTCGACTACTCCGACGCCTCGACCAGCGAGGCCACCGTTTTCTCCGCCCACGTCACCGCGTAGGGAGCGCCGCGGTCGCGGTACGCCGCGGTGTCGAGCGCCGCGAACGGCGCCGGCAGGTCGAGGCCGTGCCGGACCGCCGAGCAGGCGTACTCGGTCGCGCTCGCGAAGTCGGTCTCGCCGCGGGCGACTTCGCGGGAAAGCTCGCCGAGCCGCCCGTCGAGGCTGTCGCCGGCGTCGACCCACGCGTCGAACAGCCGGGAATGGGTCCCCTCCCACGACGCGAAGGCGTCGCGGGTGTACAGCCCGACCCAGGCGTCGAACAACGCGGTCGCGATCTGGAACACGTCGCTTGGGCCCAGCCCGGTCGTGGACGCGCCCGTGTCCGGGTCCGGCCGCCGGATCGCGGCGTCGAGGTCGCGGTAGCGCTCGCCGAAGAAGGGGAGGAAGCTCTCGGGGAGGGAACCCTCGGAGAGGCCGGAGCCAGCTGTCTCGTCGGGCAACGATCCCGGTGTCGGCTCGACGCCGATCTGGACCAGTCGGTCCGCGATCAGGAACGCGAGGAAGTCATCTGGAGTCCCTTCTGCTCGGTGTTTGACGAGGACCGCCTGAGGGTCGGTCTGCGTCGTTCGGACGACGGTCCCGTCCCCCGGAAGCCCCACGGTGAAGGTCGGCCCGGCGTACGCGCGGAGCAGGTCCGGCACCTCCTCGGGAAGCCATTCGACCGGAAACGACGCGGGCGAGAGCCCGTCGACGAACAGGCCGAGGTCCTCCGCGGCGGCCGGGGGGAGCGTCTCGAAGTCCGCGTCGACGTCGAGCACCGGCGATCCCGGCGCGTGGGCCTCCCGGACCGCATCGAGGTCGTCGTCGAGCGGACGCGTCGAGAACATTACGCGAAGACGTACGAGAGAATGATGAGGAGCGACAGGGCGGCCGAAACGCCGACCGTTCCGACGACGATCTTGGTGGATTTGCTCATGGGGGACTCTGGGTCCGCGCGTCGTTTAAAGCTATATTTTTCCGCGAGACAGGACCCCGTCTCGTCCGCGAGACGCCACGACATCGCTTTTATACCTGACCGCCGGATACCCGTAGTATGCGAATCCGTGACGCACTCGAATCGGACGCCGAAGCGCTGGCGACGGCGACCGATCGGCCGCGAGGGGTCGTGAAGGACATGATCCACGACCGATCGGTTCGCGTCGCGGTGGCGGGGAGCGGAGACGACGACGGCGCAGCTGTCACGGGATTCGTCGCGTTCGACGCGCGGGGCGAGACCGTACACGTGACCGACTTCGACGGCGACGACGAGGCGATCCGGCGACTGTTCGAGGAGCCCCGTCGGTTCGCTCGACGGGAAGGGATGGGGGTCGAGGCGGTCGTTCCGAACGACGAGCGCACCGGGGAGATCCTCGAAGGGTCGGGATTCGAACGGGGAGGCCCCGGACCGCGATTCGAGGGGCGCCGGACGACCCGATACGTGATCGATCCGGACGACCTGGACGGCTGAGACCGGGCGTCGGCGAGAACGTACCGTCGATCGAATCGGCTCAGCTTCGCGTCAGTCGAATCGAATCAGTCCGCCGCGTCAGCCGACAGTCCGCCGCGTCAGTCGAACCGACCCTGAACGATTTCGAGCGCCTCCTCGCGGTCGTCCCAGTCGACGAACACGGCGACGGAGGTCGCGCTCGTGATCAGGTCGATGATGTTGATCCCGTCCTCGGCGAGGGGCGCGATGATCTCCTGGATGACGCCGGACTGGTTCGGGAGCTCGCCGCCGGTCACCCGGATGACCGCGATCGGATCGGCGACGGTCACGGAGGAGAGCGCCTCGTCGTCGACGACCGCCTCGTGGAGTAGCGCCTCGGCCGTCTCGGCCACGTCAACGTCGACGTAGAAGGTGACCGAGTCCATTCCGGAGGCGACCGCGTCGATGTTGATCTCCTCCTCGCGGAGCGCGTTCGCGAGCTGCGAGAGGATGCCCGCGCGGTTCCGGATCGCGCGGCCGGCGATGGTGAGACACGCGAGCGGCTCCTCGCGCATGTCGATCAGGCTCTCGAACTCCCCCTCGATCCGGGTGCCGCCCCTGAGCAGGTCGCCGTGCTGGTAGTGGACGACCCTGACGGCGAGGTCCTCGTCCTTGTACGAGAGCGCGGACGGCGCCACGACTTCCGCGCCGCGGAACGAGAGATTCCGGAGCTCGTCGACCGTGATCCGGCCGACGTTGCGCGCACCCTCGACCACCCGCGGGTCGCCGGTCATCACGCCCTCGACGTCGGTGACGATCACGACCTCGTCGGCGTCCATGTAGTTACCGAGCATGACCGCGGTGGTGTCGGACCCGCCCCGCCCGAGGGTCGTGACGTTCCCGTCGTGGTCCTCCGCGAGGAAGCCGGTGATGATGGGGACGACGCCGTCCATCTCGGCGGCGATCTTGCGCGCGCGCTTCTTCGTCTCCTCGACGTCGACCTCGCCGAGCTCATTCGTGATGACGGGCCAGTCCGGATGCCCGGGTTCGAGGAAGACCGCGTCGACGTCGCGGACCGAGAGGGCCGCCTTGAGCATCCGAACGCTGGTCCGCTCGCCCATGGAGACGATCTCGGCGCGGTCGGCGTCGTCCGTCTCGAAGGTGATGTCGTCGAGGAGGTCGTCGGTCGTCGACCCCATCGCGCTCGCGACGACCGCGATCTCGTGGCCCGCCGCGACCGCGTTCGCGACCGAGTCGGCCGCGCGCTCGATCCGGTCGCCGCTTCCGAGGCTCGTGCCGCCGAACTTCGCGACTACGCGCATACGGCCACCTCGCTACCGGCCGACCGCGCGCTGTCGCTCAGTCGAGTCCGTCGGGCGAGCCGAACCGTTCGATGCGATCCTTCCGGGAGAGAGAGCGACCGAGACGCTGCACTGAGAGTGTGATCGGTAGACATGGGCGCCCGTAACGGAGGAAGCCGCATAACTGTGTCTTCTTCGACAAGGGTCGCCAGACGATCCGGATCGATCGCGAAACGGGGCGCTGCTCGGCGAATTTCGATCGACTGATCGGTGAGAAGGCGGAAAGAAGGACCGAGAGCGTCAGATCACTCGTCTTGGATGCCCCACGCGTCGGGCATTTCGATGACGTACCGACCGTCCTCCTGGAGCGAGATGATGTACTCCTGCCGGTCGTACAGCTCCATCAGGTTGAGCTCGTACTTCCCGGGGCTCACGATCCGGATGCTCTCGAACTGCTCGTTGAGCTCGTCGCGGAGATCGTCGATGTCGGGGCGGGGGCCCTCCGTCTCGGCCGGTGCGTCCGAATCGGGGTCGCCGGAGGCCGGGGCACTCTCGACATCTCGGCTCGCCCGATCGAGCTCGTCCGGCGAGACGACGTCCGAGCGCGCGCTCGCCTGCGCGACGTTCTCTTCGCTTCGTTCGCGAACGTGTTCCGAGTCCGACCCGTTCGGGTCCGAGCCAGATGGGTTCGGGGTCACGGACTGATCGTCCGGAGTCCCGGAATCGGGTCGGGGGGATTCGGGGGCGGCAGCGTCGCCGGCAGCGGTGGCGTCGTCGGCAGAAGTGGGGTGACTGTCCGCGGCAGGCCGGTTATCCGCGGCGGGCTGGCCGTCCGCGGGAGAAGATTGGTGGTCGGTGGGTGACTGGTGGTCGGTGGGAGACTGGCGATCGGTGGGAGACTGGCGATCGGTGGGAGACTGGCGATCGGTGGGAGGCGATTGACGGTCGGTAGCCGGCGGTTCGTCCCCGCCGGACGACGGCTGCTCGTCGGCCGTCTCGCTGGCCGGTTTGAACTGGAACTTGTTCCCGCCGCAGTCCGGACAGCCGGAGAGCATCTCCTTGGAGCCGTCGGGGAACGTGCGACCGCAGGTGGTACACTGGTGTGGCATTTACTTGCGGGAGACGAGCGTGCTGATGAGGTTCTCGTCTTTGTGCAGGGTCTCGATCTGGTTGGCCGGACCGATGACGGTGAGCTTCTGGGTCGACTTGCGGCCCATCAGCTTGTCGAGGAAGCTCTGATCGCCCGCCTCCGCCTTCGGGTACGTCTCGATCTCGATGCCGGTGAAGTCGTCGGGACTGATCTCGGTCATCGTCACCTCGATGAGCTTCGACTCCTCGTCGGGCGAGAGCCCCTCTTCGAGGATGACGATGTTGCCGTCACGGACCCCGTCGAGGATGAGCCGGATCTTCTCCATCCCGGTGAGCCCGTCCATCCGGGCCCCGCTTATCATGTCGATCCGGACCCCGTCGTCGGAGTCGTCCGAGGGAGCGTCGTCGTCGACGTCTGGGGTTGGGCCCGGCATTAGCCGAAGTACTCCGCGATCTTGGTGTACACTTCGTCCATGTTGTCTCCCTCCAGCGCGGACAGCGGGATCGTCTCGTGTTGCGGGAAGGCGTTCGCGATCTGCTGGACGTCCGATCCGGGGAGGTCCGTCTTGTTCGCGAGGATGAGCGCCGGGAGGTCCTGCGACTCGATGATCCCGATGAGCATCGTGTTCACCTGCGTGAACGGATCGGTCGTGGAGTCGAGCACGTAGATGACGCCGTCGACGTCCTCGCGGAGCCAGTGCATCGCCTCGGCGACGCCCTCGGTCGCCTCGCGGGACCGACGGACGGCGTCGTCCTTCTCCATGTCGTGGTCGAGGAACTCCTTGTAGTCGACCTTCGTCGTCACGCCGGGCGTGTCGACGATGTCGATGGTGACCTTGCGCCCGTTGCGCTCGATCTCCACGTTCTCCTTCCGGCGCGCCCGCCGGGTTTCGTGTGGAATGTGGCTCTCCGGCCCGACGGCGTCACCCGTCCAGTCGCGTGCGATCCGATTCGCGAGGGTCGTCTTTCCGGCGTTCGGCGGTCCGTAGATCCCGATCCGCTTGGGTTCGTCGGCCGCGAACAGCCCGTCGGTGACCCGTGATATGCTGTCTTTAAGATTCGTGAGCAGTCCCATCCTGACCTCCAGTCCTGTGTTCTCTCCCGGACACTCTGTGCGGTGTGGTAACGCCCGATACCGGGTATCCAGCGTGTGTTCGGGGAATTACGATAGAATCCACGCCCCTCTCACTTAAGAACTGCGTCAGACACAGCCGATTTGGCAGTATTCGGGTCGTGCGGTCGTTGAGGGACGTAATATCGAGTGTTTGTTGACTTGATTTTATTTATATATTTTTACCTATATCGGTGGGAACGTTGGAGATGCCACATATCTGAGTCGAGGGGCGTGATATCGAACGGGCCCACACTCGTTTCTGAGCTGTCGTCCCGAAACTGCCGTCTCGGACGTGCCGTCCCGTCCGTCTCGTCCGGCTGTCTTCCGACCCCGTTCTGTCACGTTGCTTCCCACGCCCTCCCCCACCCCTTCGTTTCGACTGGAGACGGCTGTCGGTGTGGGGTTGGGAACTGTCGGCGGAGGGTCGGATGTTCATACCGATCTATATTCTCTTAGTATATACAACATCAACAACAAAATAAACTATAGGGGATTGTCGAGGGCACTGTTCAAATAGTATAGCAATAAAACCACCGATATATAATAGCAGCTTCTCTCCCCCTCCCCCACCAAATTCGAGTTCCACCCGAAACGAAGGGGTGGGGGGGTCAAAAGGACAAATGACAAGATACGACGTAGAGAAATAGAATGAGAATCAAAAGGCAACGGGAGATTCAGAGACGCCAGATCGGGTCTTGCTCATTGTTTAACTCAAGAACCGACACCTCCACTTCTCGTCCAACGGTTCCCGGCTATGATTCGATCAGCTACTGTTCCGAGCACTAGCTATCGTCCCGACCAATCAGTTATCGTCCCAATCACCTAACTCATCTACCCCGTCTCTAGCCCGATCGAATACTCCCTACCGTCGTTTCGATCTGGTCACCCGTCATTTCGATCTGGTCACCCGTCATTTCGATCTGGTCTTCGTGATATTGTTAGCGTCCCATCGTTACCGTGATTTCGCCTCCGTAAGTTCGTCACCGATTCCGGCGTCGATATCTCGTTGACCTCTGACAGAATGGTCAGTTTCGGGTCCAGAGGGCAACACTTTTGTCCCCCCTCTTCATCTGGTTCGACTGCATCAACTGGACATATTCGACCGACTTCGTGGTCGAATATCGTCGTTTCAGGCCGATATACGACATCTGTCGTTGTTGCGCAGGCGGTTTCCACCTGAAACAGGGGGGTTCCCATGGACGAAGGAGAGAACACATCCCAGACCGATAAATCAGTGGACGACAGCGGGATCGGCAGAAACCTGTCCAAAACCGATGACCCTGACGACGACACTGACCGGACCGATCCCGATCTCGACGAGCCGCCTTCGGATGACCCGACGGAAACGGATTCGATGAAGTCCGATCCGGTAGATTCGGGCTCGGTAGATTCGGGCTCGGTAGATTCGGGCTCGGTAGATTCGGGCTCGGTAGATTCGGATCAGATTGAATCAAACCCGTCGGCCGACATCAACGACGTATCGACCGACATCGATGTCGGAAGCGGCGGACGTGACCGGTCTTCGACTGATGTCGACTTCGACGGCGTCGTTCTCGACGACGAAGACGAGAACCAGGGATTGTTCGACGACCTGCTCTCCGGAGAACCGATATTCGAGAACAAAGAGGTCCTGCGTCCGTCCTACACCCCCCACGAACTCCCCCACCGCAACGACCAGATCAACCGGATGGCGACGATCCTCGTCTCCGCACTGCGCGGGGAAACGCCCTCTAACATCCTCATCTACGGGAAGACGGGCACGGGAAAGACGGCCTCCGCGAAGTTCGTCTCCCAGGAGCTCGAGTCCACCTCACAGAAGTACGACGTACCCTGTGAGGTCGAGTACATCAACTGCGAGGTGACGGACACGCAGTACCGCGTCCTCGCGCAGCTCGCGAACACCTTCATCGAGGAGAACCAGGCGGTCATCGCGGATCGACTCGACCGATGTCGCGAGCTCCGATCCGGCGCCGTCGACGATCCGAGCGCCCTCGCCGACACCGAGTTCGCGACTCTCGACGAGCTCGACGCGCGGATCGAGGAGCTCGAAACCGACGCCGACGAGATGGAGGAGGTTCCGATGACCGGCTGGCCCACCGACCGCGTCTACTCGACGTTCTTCGAGGCGGTCGACTACCACGAGCGCGTGGTCGTGATCATGCTCGACGAGATCGACAAGCTCGTCGAGAAGAGCGGGGACGACACCCTCTATAACCTCTCGCGGATGAACTCCGAGCTCGACCGCTCGCGCATCTCGATCATGGGGATCTCGAACGACCTGAAGTTCACCGACTTCCTCGATCCACGCGTCAAGTCCAGCCTCGGCGAGGAGGAGATCGTCTTCCCGCCGTACGACGCGAACCAGCTCCGCGACATCCTCCAGCACCGCGCCGATATCGCGTTCAAACAGGACGCGCTCACCGACGACGTGATCCCCCTCTGTGCGGCGTTCGCCGCGCAGGAACACGGCGACGCCCGCCGTGCGCTCGACCTGCTCCGGACTGCGGGCGAGCTCGCCGAGCGCTCGCAGGCCGAGATCGTCGCCGAAAAACACGTCCGGCAGGCCCAGGACAAGATCGAACTCGACCGCGTCGTCGAGGTCGTCCGAACCCTCCCGACTCAGAGCAAGATCGTCCTGTTCGCGGTGATCCTCTTGGAGAAGAACGGGGTTCACAACATCAACACCGGCGAGGTGTTCAACATCTACAAGCGGCTCTGCGAGGAGATCGACGCCGACGTGCTCACCCAGCGCCGCGTCACCGACCTCATCAGCGAGCTCGACATGCTCGGGATCGTCAACGCCGTCGTCGTCTCGAAGGGACGCTACGGCCGCACGAAGGAGATGGGCCTGTCGGTCCCCGTCGAGGAAACCGAGGCCGTCCTCCTGTCCGACTCCCGGCTCGGCGATATCGAGAACGCACAGCCGTTCGTGCAGGCCCGATTCGACAACTGAGGCGCCTTGACCTTGATCCGGGCCTTCTGCTTTCTCTCCCGATTTCGCTTCAGCCGACCGCGCCTCCGGTTACATCTCCACCTGAAACGATGGGCCTCTCATCTGGAGTTGCTTCTCCGTTGACGCCTCCGACGCCGACGCTCCCCACCTGTACCCCTCGCATCGCGACGGTCGTCCCCAGCACGTCGCCCGGATCGGCCTGTCCGGTCGCGATCAGCCGGACGTAGCCGAGGTACGGCACGCGGACGCGCGCGACTCCGGTCACCCAGTCGGCTCTGACCGGCGCCGCGAGGCCGTTCGCCTGATCGTACGCCCCGTTGTTATCGCCGAGTGTGATGAACCCGTCGTGGGGAGCGGGACAGTGGTTGAGATCGCCGCAGTCGGCGGCGCTGTGGTACCGATCGTCGGCCCGGTCGTACCAGTTCTCGCCCTCCTCCACGCGAAACATCGCCCGGTGGATGATCGGCGAGGCCGTCCGGCCGGGCGGCCGATAGATCACCACCGAGCCGTAGGACCCGAACGTTCGATAGTCGGCCTGCTCGCCGACCTCGTGGGTCACGACGCCGATGTCGTTGTCGGCGGCGTCGGGCGCAAGCCGCCCCGGCTCCGTGACGAAGACGAGGTCGCCGACCTCCATGTTCGGCTCCATGCTCCCGGACTCGACCGCGACCATCGGCGGCCACACGCCGCTGACGCCGAACAGGATCAGCCCGATCACGAGCACGATGGCGACGCTGGAAAGCATCTCGCGGATCCACATCAGCGGTCCCTCCCTGTCGTGACGGAACCGGTACAGCACTCCCCCGTCTGAAGCCTTCTGATTCCCTCTCGGTTCGGGCTCCGGCTGGTTCGTTTCTAGTTCCGGGCGTCTCGCTCCGGTCACCTCCCGGTCCGCTTCGGTCGTCGCCCGGTCCGCTTCGGTCGTCGCCCGGTCCGCTTCGGTCGTCGCCCGGTCCGCTTCCGTCCCGTCGTTTCCGCTCCCGTCGCTCTCGGTCTCGTCGTTTCCGCCGCCGTCGCTTCCGGTCTCGTCGCCCGCTCCGACAGCCGCAGGATCGTCGGCAGCGCCTTCGCCGCTGTCGCGGTCGGATCCGCCGGTAGAGCCGTCACCGGCAGTGGGACCGTTTCCGGTAGCGGGGTCACTCCCGGCGGAATCGTCGCTCTCGACGTCGCTGTCCGCCGACCCGGTCTCCCGGTCGGGTCCGTCGTCCTCGCCCGACCGATCCCCTTCGTCCATTACGTTCGGGTTGACGGGTTTCGGTCATAAGCTTCCGGGTCACGTCGCCGCGGTCGGGGCCGATCTCGGGGAACCGACGGGCTCCGGAACCGTTTTGAGCCGCGCTCCCGTTTCGGATGTCGTGCCGCTGGAGTCGAACGCCCGGATCGTCAAGGAGCTCGCTAGACGCGGATACAACGCCGAACGCGAAGCGATCACCCTCCTGGCGAGCGCATCCGACTCCGCCGCCGCCGTCGAATCGGTCGTCGATCACGCCCCGGACGACGCCCTTCGTATCACCGCCGACCACGTTCGCGCCGTCACGGGCGATCGGTCCGCTTCCGGCACCGATCCGACGGCTTCAGGTACCAACCCGACGGCTTCAGGTACCAACCCGACGGCTTCAGGTACCAACCCGACGGCTTCAGGTACCGATTCTGCCGGCTCCACCGACTCCGACTCCGCCGATTCCGGAACCACCCGAACCCATAAATCCACTCCGAACCGAACCGGCGACGAAACGCCGTCTGCGACCTCTACAGCCCAATCTCCAGTCGAAACAGAGGGGTCTCCTTCGGACGCCGGATCCACCACCGACCACGACGCTGTCGACCCCCCCGCCGATCCCCCCCACCACGACCCCGACCTCCGAGAGCTGAGGATCGGCAACGACATGACCGGTCGGAGCACCGGAACGGGCGAATACGGGGACTTCGTCCAGACGTTCCGCGACCGCTACGAGCGGCTCTCGAAGGTGCTCCGCGGCCGCGTCAACCACCGCCCCGCCGAGGCGATCGCGGAGATGCCCGGCGGGAGCGACGCCGCGATGATCGGGCTCGTCAACGACGTCCGATCCACGAAATCCGGCCACTGGCTCGTCGAACTGGAGGACACGACCGGAACGTTCCCCGCGCTGATCATGAAGGACAAGGGGCTCGCCGACCTCGTCGACGAGATCCTGATGGACGAGTGTCTCGCCGTCGAGGGGACGCTCGCGGACGACTCCGGCATCCTCTTCGCCGACTCGCTCCACTTCCCCGACGTTCCGCGAACCCACCGGACGGGGGCGGCCGACCGTCACGTGCAGGCCGCGCTGATCTCCGACGTCCACGTCGGCAGCGACGAGTTCATGGCCGACGCGTGGAGCAGCTTCACCGACTGGCTCCACACGCCCGAGGCCGAGCCGGTGGAGTACCTGCTGCTCGCCGGCGACATGGTCGAGGGCGTCGGCGTCTACCCCGACCAGGACGAGGAGCTGGAGATCGTCGACATCTACGAACAGTACGAGGCGTTCGCGGAGCACCTCAAGGAGGTGCCGGCCGACACCGAGATCGTGATGATTCCAGGCAACCACGACGCCGTCCGGCTCGCGGAGCCCCAGCCCGGGTTCAACGACGAGATCCGCTCCATCATGGACGTTCACGACGCCCAGATCGTCTCGAACCCAGCGACCGTCACCGTCGAGGGCGTCGACGTGCTGATGTACCACGGCGTCTCGCTCGACGAGGTGATCGCGGAGCTCCCCGAGGAGAAGGCGAGCTACGACGAGCCGCACAAGGCGATGTACCAGCTCCTCAAGAAGCGGCACGTCGCCCCGCAGTTCGGCGGTCACACCCGCGTCGCGCCGGAGGAGCGCGACTACCTCGTCATCGAGGACGTGCCGGACGTGTTCCACACCGGTCACGTCCACAAGCTCGGGTGGGGGAAGTACCACAACGTCCTCGCCGTCAACTCCGGCTGCTGGCAGGCGCAGACCGACTTCCAGAAGTCCGTCAACATCGACCCCGACGCCGGCTACGCCCCCATCCTCGATCTGGACACCCTCGAGATGACCGTCCGGAAGTTCGCGTAGCGGCTCTCGGCGATCCGTACTTCCAGCACCTCGTCCGACGATTGAAGTACCAACCCGCGGCCACCCCCGCCGTGACCTGACCGCGGTCCGCGGCGCACTGGGCGGGAGCGCGACGCACCGCCGCGGACGACCCAATCGGACTCGAACCCGCGCGTCGCCTGTTCGCCAGCGACGGTCCAGCTACCGACATGCTCGCTACCGACCCCCCGTCGCCGACCGCCACCACCGATACGACTACCGATCGATCTCGACCCGACCGCTGGTCGCGCTGTTGAGCCGCTCCACCAGCGCCCCCACCTCGGCCACGGGGACCCGAAGCGCGAACCGCACGCGCTCGTCATAGTCGGCGTCGAACTCGACGCCGGACGACTCGATCACGCCCCGCACGGTCCCGGAGTCGTCGTATTCGGTCTCCACGACCAGCCGCCGGTGCGGCCGCTCCTCGATCACGCCGGCCTCGTCGACCCCGTCTTTCACCGCCCGCGAGTAGGCGCGCGCGAGTCCCCCGACGCCGAGGTTCGTCCCGCCGTAGTACCGGGTCACCACCGCGACGACGTTCCGGATCTCGCGCTGCTGGAGCACGTTGAGCGCCGGCTTCCCCGCCGACCCGGTCGGCTCGCCGTCGTCCGAGGAGTACTCCCGAAGCATGACCTCGCTGCCGCGCGTCCGGGCGGAGGCCTCGCCCGCGGGGACCCGGTACGCCGGCACGTTGTGAGTCGCGTCGTCGTACTCGGCGCGGACGCGCTCGACGAACTCCTCGGCCGCCGCCACCGTGTCCGCCGGCGCGACGTGCCCGAGGAACTCCGAGCCCTGCACCTCGAACGTCGCCGTCCCGGACTCCGCGACGGTCAGGTACGTGTCGCTCATGCGCGGGGACTTTGATCTTCTCCGTCGGTCGGTTCCCCGTCAGTCGCTTCTCCGTCGGTCGGTTCTCCGCCGGTCGCTTCGCTCCCGGCCTCCTTCACCCGTTCGACCACGACGCTCGTCGGCGGCGCGAGTCGGTACAGCGCGAGGAACGCGACGACGCCGACGACCTCAGCGCCCTTGCCGACGATCGCAAGCGGGTCGCTCGCGAGCGCCGCGGCGGTCCCGCCACCGTGCCACCACGCGTAGCCGACGAGGAACGCCGCGAGGGTGCCGGCGCCGAGCGCGTACAGCCGCCGGTACTCGTCCGCGCGCAGGGTCGCGGCCGCGATCGCGACGGTGAACACGCCGCCGAGGAGGAACACGTAGGGCCGCGCGTCCGCGGGCTCGACGAGCCGCGGCCACGCCCACAGGAGGTGGACGGCCGCGCTCAGCGCCGCGGTCTGTGCCGCCACCGCCCGAAGCAGGCGTTTTCGGGTCGTGTCGCGCCCGGCGAACTCCCGGTCCGAACTGCTCTCGGTCGTGCTCATCGGGTCGCCTCCTCGGCTCGTCCGCTCATTCCCACGGGTGGTTCCCCCGCGCGTCGGGCCACAATGGGTACCAGTAGGACTCGTCGTCTTCGAGCCCGAGCTCCCCGTCGAGGACGGACTGGAGCTTGAACTCGACCTGCTGGTTCCGGTCGCTCGTCCCCTTCGGGGAGAACGGGTAGTACGCGCCGCGCCGGAACGAGTAGATCCAGTAGGCGTCGGTGCCGTCGCGCTCGAAGCCGAAGACGGCCGCGAGCAGGCGGGAGCCGAACCCCTCCTCGATGAACTGGTCGGCCGCGAAGTGGATGCTCGTCACTAGGTCTTCGGGATCGTCGTCCTCCAGCACGAACCACTGGTAGCCGTGGTCGTCCTCGTGTCGGTGGAACCCGGTCCCGGTGTCGATCTCGCCGGCCTCCAAGATGGCCTCGACGGTCTCGACGGCGTCGTCGAATCGAGTGCTGTCGACGCCGGAGAAACACAGCGCGGCCTCGCCACAGTGGTCGTAGCCGAGGTCGGCCTCCATCGTCATGTACGCGGTCGACATCCCGAAGAGGTCCTCGGGGTCGGCCTCGCGGGTCGCGTCCGTCTCGGCGCTCGTCCCGAGCACGGCGCGGATCGTGTCGAAGATGCCCATCTATGGCCACGGCTAGGCGACGCGGGGTTTAGGAGGTTTCCGTCGGGAGCGGGGACATCCCTCGCAGTCGACGCTACTCCTCAGACTCCTCCTCGACGTAGTCGAGATACGCCAGCACGCCGCGGGAGTTCAGGCTCGCGTCGGCCCTCGCGCGCTCCGGGTTCCAGAACTCCACGTCCCGGCTCGTCTCCACGAAGTGCTCGACAACGGCCTCGTCGTCGCCGAGTTCCTCGCGCTTCTCCCGGACGGCCTCCACCCACTCGACGTACGCCCGCTTCGCCTCGCCGATCAGCGACGGCTCGTACTCGCGCGGCCCGAAGTGGCCGAAACAGAGGTACTCGGGATCGATCTCCTCGATCGCCGAGAGGTCCCTGAGACACTGATCGAGGTCGAACTGCGGCGGCGGCGACGTGGGCCGGACCGTGTCGACCTCCGGGACGTAGATCCCGGCGGCGTCGGCGGTGAAGACGACGTCGTCGTCGGGCTCGTGGTAGAACGCGTGGTGCGGGGCGTGCCCCGGGGCCTCGTGGACGACGAGCTCGCGGTCGCCTAGGTCGATCCGATCCCCCTCGGCGAGCCCCGCGATGCGGTCCTCGGGGACGGGCGCGGGCTCGTCGTAGTACTGCCACTGGTCTTGCACCGCGGACTTCGTGCCGGTGACGAGCGCGCCCGGATCGACGAGGTGCCGGACTCCCTTCTCGGGAACGCGGACCTCGGCGTTCGGATAGCGCTCGGTCAGGTGGCCCGCGCCGCCCGCGTGGTCGAGGTGCGCGTGCGTGGGGAGGATCCACGCCAGCTCCTCGCGTCCGATCCCGATCTCATCGATCGTCTCGAACAGCGACTCGCGGTTCGCCCCCGTTCCGGTGTCGATCACGATCGGCCGATCGGCGTCGTACACGTAGACGGCCCCGTACTCGTCGGTGTCGAACATTCCGGTGTCGTGGACGTACAGGTCCGGCACCCCGCGGACCGCCTCGAACTCGCCTGCGTGCATGCGGGGACGACTCGCGCGCGACGCCTTTTAACGATCGGTCCGTTCGGTGGGAGCCCGTGGCGGACCCTTATGGTCGCTCCGTCCGAGGGATCCGTATGCGCGTGCTCGTCACCGGCGCCACCGGCTTCGTCGGCAGCCGGCTGATCCCGGCGCTCCTCGACCGCGGTCACGATGTGGTCGCCCTGGTCCGCGACGCCGACGGCTACGCCCCGCCCGCGGGCGTTCGCGTCGTCGAGGGCGACCTCCTCGATCCCGACACCCTCCCGCCCGCGTTCGAGATCGGCGGCGACCCGGTCGACGCCGCCTACTACCTCGTCCACTCGATGGACGGCGGTCCGGGCTACGAGGAGCGGGACCGCAACTGCGCCCGGAACTTCGTCGAGGCGGCGTCGGCCGCTGGCGTCGACCGGATCGTCTACCTCGGCGGGCTCGGCGAGGACCGCGAGGACCTCTCCGAACACCTCCGATCCCGCCGCGAGGTCGAACGAATTCTCGGGACCGGCGACCCGGCGCTCACGACCCTGCGGGCGGCGATCATCGTCGGTGCCGGCAGCGCGAGCTTCGAGGTAATCTACGGCCTCGCGAGCCGGCTCCCGGTGATGACCACGCCGAAGTGGGTAGACACCCTCTGCCAGCCGATCGCGATCGACGACGTGGTCGGCTACCTCGTCGGCGTGGTCGAAGCGCCGGCGACCGCCGGCGACACCTTCGAGATCGGTGGCCCGAACGTGTTGACGTACGCGGAGATCCTCCGACGGACTCGCCGCCAGCTCGGCCACAGGCTGCGGATAATTCGGGTGCCCGTGCTGAGCCCGGAGCTGTCCGCGAAGTGGCTCCGGCTGGTCACCGACGTGAATCCCTACCTCGCCCGGTCGCTCGTCGAGGGGCTCCGCAACACCGTGATCGTCGAGGACGACCGGATCCGGGACCTCATCCCGATCGACCAGACGCCCTTCGAGGTCGCGGTCGCGCGGGCGATCGACGAGATGAGTCGGTCCGAGGGCTCTGGGTCGGACGCGGGTGGGTCAGAGGCGATCCGGTCTGAGGGGTCGCGCTCGTGAGCCGCAACTACGGCGAGACGTGGGTGTACGAGAGCCTCGTCGGCGGGATCCCCGGACTTGGCCTCTCTCGGACCCTCGCGGTCGCGATCCAGTTCGTCCTGTTCGAGGTCGGCGTGGTGGCGCTCGGCTGGTACTACGGGCTGTGGGACGCGGTCGTCGCCGGGTCCGTCGCCGTCGCGGTGGCGGCCGTCGGCAGCGTCGAGATGCACCGGCTCGGCGCGATCAACCGCGGGCTCCCGACGCCGCCCTCGCACAAGCGGCTGCTGTTCGGGTCGAGCATCGAGATCGTCCTCGGCGTGCTGGCGTTCATCGCCCTCCTCACGTACATGATCGCGTGGGACGGCGCGCTGATCGACCGGCTGTTCGGTCCGAACCCGCCGATTCCGGTCGTCTACCTCACGCTGTTGATCCTCTGGGACCTCACCTACCGGATCGGCACCTCGTGGTGGAGCGCGGTCGTCGCGCTGTGGCGCGCGGTCCACGTCGATCTCCCTCCGGCGGCGACGTCGCGGGTCAGGCGGCTCGACGCGGAGAACGTCGCCTTCTCGGCGATCCAACTGTCGCTGGTTCCCTTCTTACTCGAAGAGCCGGTCCTGCTCGGGGCGGTCGTCGGGCACGTCCTCGCGGTCGCGATCGTCTGTTCCGCGGCGATCGCGCTGTCTTGAGCGCAGATCGGTCGCGACCTAGCGACGAGTGATGGGCTGAGTCAGGAACCTACCGGAGCAGAGAAAGAGGCCGCGAACCGCTCGTTCACTCGCCTTGCAGCTCTTGGAACTTGTCGAGGAGTGCCTCCGTGGAGTCGCCGGAATCGTACGTGAGCGATCCGGAGTACTCCGGCCGCTCGGCGTCGAAATCGGCGTCGACTTCGCTGGTCTTCTTCTCGCGACGCTCGTGCTCGGCCTCGTCATAGGCACCCATTGACATGGTACACCTTCGCTTAGAAACTATCAGTATTATATGTGTCGGTGAATTGTCTCCTCCGCGAAACGTTCGTCGACCGATCCCCGGCCGAGACTGATCGCCGGACGGGGGCGTTCGCCGAGGAAACTGACCGACGGACGGGATCCGCGGGAGACTCGGGGGGTGGGGTCTCTTCCACCGGAACCGATTAACCCCGCCGTGCGGTAGCACCGGCGTGGCACAACCGCTCCGATTCAGGCGCGCGCCCGGCGGCTGGAGCGCCGACCGCGTGCGCTCGCAGCTCGAACGCCCCCTCGACGACAACCTCGGGGCGACCGCGAGCGACCCGTGGTTCGCCCCGCCGTCCGGCTACGAGGCCCGGCGGTTCGACATGGACGACGGCTCGTTCGCGCTGTTCTGCTGGACGGACGACGACCGCGACCCGCCGGAGGGTGCTGGCGGCGGGCCGGTCGGGTACTGGGTCGGTAACACGGAGACGCCGAGCGAGCTCTGGCGGACGGACAAGTACGGGTTCGACGAGGTCCCCTACCCAGTCTCGCGGTGGGTCCAGCGGGAGCTGCTCGCGGCGCTCCACGACGACGAGCCCTGGCTCGCGGCGTACCCGCACGTCTCGTGGTTCTTCCTGCCCGTGTTCTGCTCGAAGGACGGCGCGGAGACGACGCGGGCCTTCTTCCGCGACCACGCGGCCGGGTTCCCCGACGCGACCCGCGAGGAGGGGACCCGATTCCTCGAGGAGACGCTCCGACCGGGGACGCTCGACGAGTACCGCGAGGTGATGGCGGGGAAGCTCGGCACGTCGGCGTCGCTCGATCTGGTCCGGATGAGCGCCGCGATCGCGGAGTTCACCGCGGCCCGAATCCTGACCGAGGCCGGCTACGAGGTGACGCCCGAGATCGAGGTGACGACGGGCCACTCGCTCGACTACCGCGCGACGGACCCGGACACGGGGAACGCCTCGCTGGTCGAGGTGACGCGCCCGCAGCCCGTCTCCGGGCGCTCCGCGAGCGACCCGGTCGCGGCGGTCCGCGACACGGCCGAGACGAAGACGAGCGGGCAGCTGGAGGCGCACGGCGGCGGCGTCACCCTCTTCGTCGACTGCACCTCCTTCCCCGCGGACGACTGGGCGGCCGTGCGCGAGGCGCAGCCGGAGGTCCGACACCGCCCGGCGGTCGTCCTCCGCGCGCGCCCGGACGGGTACGTCGAAGGGTACCGAAAGGGATCGGTGCCGGTCGATCTGTCGGCCGCGATCGACTGGGTCTGATCGGTCACTCCCGGCGGACGCGTCACTCCCGGCGGACGCGTCACTCCCGGCGGACGCGTCACTCCCGGCGGACGCGTCACTCCCGGCGGACGCGTCGCTCACGGCGCGAGTCTCGGAAAAACGAAGGGTCGCTTCCGCCGCCCGCTCAGAACGAGACCGGCGTCGGGCCGTCGTCGGCGTCGGTCGTCGGGTCGCGGTCCGAGTAGAACCGCCGACCGACGCCGCGGTGGCAGACGCCCGCGCGGAGCGTGGTGAACACGTCGTCCGCGTCGTCGAACGTCTGCTCCCCGAACCGCTCCAGCACGTCTCCGAGACGCTCGGAGCCGTCGGCGAGCTCTACGGTCGCGTTGCCGTGGGCCGCGATCAGTTCTTCCGAGGTCGTCGGATATTGGTGCCGTTCGAGTCGGTCGTCGACGCCGTTCAAGCGCATCAACTACTGCGAGTCGCCGATGGTTCTTAATGATTGTCCATGCACAACCTTAGTCCGGAGAATCAAATTATATTTCCTTATATTGTCGATCTTTCACATGGGTGGCCGACGAGTAGCCGCTCGACCGCGGACGCTTAGTGCCGCCCCGGCGAACGGCGGGCATGGACACGGACCGGATCGTCGCCGACCTCCACGCGCACACGACGGTCTCCGACGGCACGATGACCGCAGACGAGCTCGTCGACGCCGCCGGCGACGCCGACCTCGACTGGGTCGCGATCACCGACCACGACCGCGTGCATCCGGCCGTGGGGGCGCCGGTCGTCGAACGCGACGGGGTCCGGGTCGTCCGCGGGATCGAGCTCCGCGTCGACGCCGGCTCCGAGCGGCTCGACCTCCTCGGGTACGCGGTCGAGCGCACCGACGCGCTCGACGCCGAGATCGAGCGCCTCCAGACCGACCGCGAGGAGCGGGGGGCCGCGATCCTCGACGCGGTCGAGGACCGGCTCGGCGTCGACCTCGGCGTCGAGCCCCGGCCCGGACTCGGGCGCCCGCACATCGCCCGCGCGATCGACGAGTCGCCGGCGCCGTACGACTACGCGGGGGCCTTCGACGAGCTGATCGGGAACGACGGCCCCTGCTACGTCGCGCGCGAGGTGACGGGGCTGGAGCGCGGCGTCGACCTCCTCCGGGACGCCTGCGCGCTCGTGGGGCTCGCGCACCCCTTCCGGTACGACGACGTGGACGCCGCGCTCGACGTGGCCCGCGAGCTGGACGCGGTGGAGCGGTTCTACCCCTACGGGCGCGCGGTCGACGACGCGCGGGTCGAGCGGGTCGCCGCCGAGAGCGACCTCCTGCTGACGGGCGGCACCGACGCACACGAGCGCACCCTCGCCGAGGCGGGGCTGACGGCGGAGGCGTTCGCGCCGGTCCGCGAACGGCTGCCGGAGCCGGTCTCAGACCCCGACACGGTCTGACTCTCCGCCACGACGCGAGGTGACTGTCCGGGCGTCGGACCTTCCCGATCGACGAACAACGTTAAGCCCGACGCCGACAGAGTGTCGCGTATGCGGTGTCACTACTGCGAGCGGGAGGCCACCTACGAGGCCGAGCAGAGCGGCGTGGTCGTCGGGCTCTGCGAGGAGCACTTCAAGGCGCGCGTCGAGGAGCTCGCTGAATCCGACGAGCTCGCCGACCTCCGCGATCGAATCGACATCGAATCGTCCGAGTAGCCCTCGGCCGGATCGGATCGTCGACCTCTCGCCCTTTTTCGCCGTCCGTTTTCTCCCCGCCGTCCGTTCTCTCCTCACCGCTTCCCCTCTCTCCTCGCCGTCCCCTCTCTCCCCACCGTCCCCTCTCTCCTCACCACCTCCCACTCAGCAGCCGGCTCGCCGCGGACGGATCATAAAAGGCGCCGCGGGGTCAACGCTCGGGCATGCACCCAACGGACCGGCCGCGGCGGCTCCGCACCGACGGCGTCCGCCCGCTCGTCAGCGAGACCTCGCTGGCGGCGTCGGACCTCGTCGCGCCCGTCTTCGTCGACGCGACGACAGACGAGCGCGTGCCGATCGAGACGATGCCCGGGCACGAGCGCGTCCCCGTCGACGAGGCGGTCGCCCGCGTCGAGGAGGTCCGCGAAACCGGCGTCGAGGCCGTGATCGTCTTCGGGATCCCCGAGTCGAAGGATCCGGAGGGAACCCGCGCGTACGCGGAAGACGGGGTCGTCCAGCGCGCGATCCGCCGAATTGCCGCCGAGACCGACGCGTACGTGATCGGCGACGTCTGCCTCTGTGAGTACACCGACCACGGCCACTGCGGCGTGATCGAGGCGTCGGCGGAGTCGGACCCGACGCTCACGGTGAAGAACGACGAGACACTCGACCTCCTCGCCGAGACCGCCGTCTCGCAGGCGGACGCGGGTGCGGATATGGTCGCGCCCTCGGCGATGACCGACGGGCAGGTCCGGGCGATCCGCGAGGCGCTCGACGACGCGGGCCACGAGGACGTGGCGCTGATGAGCTACGCCGTCAAGTACGAGTCCGCGTTTTACGGGCCCTTCCGCGACGCGGCCGACGGCGCGCCCGCGTTCGGCGACCGCCGGCACTACCAGATGGACCCCGCGAACCGCCGCGAGGCGCTCCGCGAAGCCCGGATCGACGCCGAGGAGGGCGCGGACGTGCTGATGGTGAAGCCCGGCCTCCCCTACCTCGACATCGTCGGGGACCTCCGGCGGGAGTTCGACCACCCGATCGCCGCGTACAACGTCTCCGGCGAGTACGCGATGCTGCACGCGGCCGCGGAGAAGGGCTGGCTCGACTTAGAGGAAACCGCCCACGAGTCGCTGCTGTCGCTCAAGCGCGCGGGCGCGGACCTGATCATCACGTACTTCGCCGAGGACCTGGCCGAGCACTTATAAGTCGAAGCGGACGCGAGCGACGCTTTCGCTACCCATCCACTTCGGCGCGCGCCTCCGAGCGCCCTTTTAGGGGCGCGAGTAGTGAGAGACCGAAGGTCTCTCTGACAGCCGGCGGCGACGCCGCCGGCGAGAGCGCGTGCGAGGGACGCGGTGAGCGACGTAGGCGACCGAAGGGAGCCTCGAGCGAACCGCGAGGCTGGGGAGGTGTGAGGTGCGGGTGCTGTGGGTAGTGTTCAGATTAGCTGATTCCATGCGAAGGCGAACGATCGGAGCCAATCATCAGCTGTGTCTCGGTCGGCGTTGCTGAAACAGTTTGAGAACGAAGAGGTACGGCGTTTTACTTCACAAAAGACACGTTCGACACTGTTCCGATTTCCATGGCGTTCGTATCTGAAATCGAGGCCGTGTCGCTGGCAGGCGTCTTTCAGTGGTGCCGCGCCATCGACGAGAAACACGGCGTCGTCGACATCGTGTTTCTCGCGGAGTTCAGCAAAGAACGCGTGAGCGAACGCGTTGGTTCTGACTGGTTCAAGCTTTGTATGGAGTAATTCGTTCGACTCGGGATCGACAGCCGCGTACAGCCAGTAGCGCTCATCATTGAGTTGGATCACGGTTTCGTCGACCGCAACGTGATCCGGCTGCCGTCCCTCGTGGGGCTGTAGATCGGCCTTGTGAACCCAGTTGTGAATGGTCGACCGAGCGCGTTTGACACCGAATACCTCAAGAAACGAAACAGTATTCGAAAGCGAAAGTCCAGCCAGATGCAGCTGAATACTGAGCTTCATCAGCAGTCGCGGTGTCGCTTCGCGCTCCACAAACTCTAACTCAATCTGGTCTAAACATCCGTTGAGGCGGTCGGTTTTTGGCATAGAGCACTAAAAACCGCATCCGCCTCACCTTTCAACCTTATCTGAACACCGCCGTGCTGTGCGGGGCGGGATTCAAAGGGGCAGCCGCGAGGGCGAAGCACGGCGCAGCAAGCACCGAAGGGAGCGAACGGAGTGAGCGACCGAGGCGCGCAGCAAGCCGCGCGAGCCGTCGCGGCTGGGGCTTTGGAGGAGGTCGTGTCGATCGGCCGTTTATAAGTATCAACGTATGGC
Source organism: Halorubrum salipaludis (assembly GCF_002286985.1). Taxonomy (GTDB): domain Archaea; phylum Halobacteriota; class Halobacteria; order Halobacteriales; family Haloferacaceae; genus Halorubrum; species Halorubrum salipaludis. The sequence continues at coordinate 365,114 of NZ_NSKC01000004.1, forward strand.
CGAGCGGCTGGGGCTTTGGGGGTGTCCTCGCGAATCAGTCCGTCAGTACCGATTTATAAGCGGCCGAAATCCCAAGGCGATCTACACCACCTGCTCGCCGTCGTCGTCGTACACCTCGATGGCGTCGACGGGGCAGACCCGCGCCGCGAACTTCGCGTCGAACTCCTCGCCGTCCGGGACCTCGACGACGAACAGGTCCTCTTCCTCCTCGGTGCTGCCCGCGAGGTCCGCCTTCCCGTCGTTCAGGTCCTTCTCGAAGGCGTCCCACTCGGCGACGCACTGGAACATCCCGACGCAGGTGTCGCGGTCGAACTCGACGTGCATGGGCCACGGTTCGGCGAGGCGGTACAAAGCGCTGGCGACGCGGTACGCGGAACGGGCCGTCTTCGATCGTCGAGATCAATACGTCGTGTGGAGATCCGCCGGCCTCGCCCTCGAAATCTCGCTCGCTCGACCGTCCGACGCCGTTCCCGGTTATAACTCCCCGACCGATACGGACACCACCGAAGCCCCGGCCGGGAGACGGGCGCACGCTCGCCGCGCTCCTCGCTCGCGTCGCTCGCTGCGGTGCTCGCGTCGCCTGCGCCCGTCTCCTGGCCGCCCCTTCGAGCCCCGCCCCGCACGGCACCCGCACCTCACGCCTCCCCAACCTCGCCGCTCGCTCGTGGCTCCCTTCGGTCGCCAACGTCGCTCGCCGCGTCCCTCGCACGCGCTGTTCGCGCCCTAATGGGCGCTCACAGGCGCGCGCCGACCGCAGATCATCGGGATCGAACCAATCGCCGGGCCGGTCCTCCGCCGCGACCGTCCTTTTTAAGCGTCGGAGGCACCCATCGCCGCGTATGACCACGGTCTGGCTCGTCGATCGGGAGTTCGACTCGAAGGGACTCGTGCGGCTCACCTACGCCACCGAGGACGGTGAGCGGATGCACACGAAGGAGCTGGCCGAACAGCGGCTCCTCACCGGCGACGGGATCACCGCCGGCCGGGAGGTCGAGGAGACCGCGCTCGGCGAGAGCCCGGCCGACGAGGTCGAGCGGTTCGCGTCGGAGGCGTCGAAGATGGCGGCCGAACACGACCTCGACGACACGGTCTGACCGCGCCCCTTTGCGGAGGCTCCGCCCGCGGTCGAACGCGCTCGACCGCGCTGGCCCGCGATCCCGTCCCACACAACCGAGGCCGTTAAGGGGGAACCGCGGGAAGATGCGCGTGAAATGCCCAGTGGTGAGTACGACCCCGACGCCGTCGAGCCGCGGTGGCAGCGGCGATGGGTCGACGAGGAGACGTACGCCTACCCCGACGACGACCCGGTCGATCCGAACACCGTCTTCTCCATCGACACGCCCCCGCCGACGGTATCGGGGAGCCTCCACATGGGCCACCTGTACGGGTTCACCCTCCAGGACTTCGTCGCGCGCTTCGAGCGCATGAACGGCGGGGCGACGTTCTTCCCGTTCGGCTACGACGACAACGGGATCGCCTCCGAGCGGCTCACCGAGGACGAGCTCGACATCCGCCATCAGGACTTCGAGCGCCGGGAGTTCCAGGCGAAGTGCCGGGAGGTCTGTGCCGACTACGAGGAGCAGTTCACCGAGAACGTCCAGTCGCTCGGCGTCTCCGTCGACTGGGACCACACCTACCAGACGATCGAGCCGCGCGTCCAGCGCGTCTCCCAGCTGTCGTTCGTCGACCTGTACGACCAGGGCCGCGAGTACCGCGAGAAGGCGCCCGCGATCTGGTGTCCCGAGTGCGAGACCGCCATCTCGCAGGTCGAGACCGAGGACGACGAGCAGGCCAGCCACTTCAACGACATCGCCTTCCCCGTCGCCTCCGCCGACGAGAGCGACGACACCCCCGAGGAGTTCGTCATCTCGACGACGCGCCCGGAGCTCCTCCCGGCCTGCGTCGCCGTCTTCGTCCACCCCGACGACGACGAGAACCAGGCCCTCGTCGGCGAGTCCGCGGAGGTCCCGCTGTTCGGCCACGAGGTGCCGATCATCGCCGACGAGCGCGTCGACATGGAGACGGGCTCCGGGATCGTGATGTGCTGTACGTTCGGTGACCAGAACGACATCGAGTGGTACCAGGTCCACGACCTGGACCTCCGGGTCGCCATCGACGAGTCCGGCCACATGACCGAGGTCGCCGAGGGGTACGAGGGGTTACACTCCGCCGAGGCCGGCGAGGCCATCGTCGAGGACCTCGAGGAGGCCGGGGCGCTGTTGGACCGCCGCGACATCACTCACACCGTCAACGTCCACGAGCGCTGCGGCACGAGCGTCGAGTTCCTCGTCACCGAGCAGTGGTACATCGAGATGCTCGACAAGACCGACGAGTACCTCGAGATCGGCCGGGAGATGGAGTGGTCCCCGGACAAGATGTTCAGCCGGTACGAACACTGGGTCGAGGGGCTCCAGTGGGACTGGCTCATCTCCCGCCAGCGCTCCTCCGGCATCCCGTTCCCGGTCTGGTACTGCGAGGACTGCGGCGAGGAGGTCATCGCCGAGAAGGCCGACCTCCCCGTCGACCCGCTCTCGGACGACCCGCCGGTCGACGCCTGTCCCGAGTGCGGCCACGACGGGTTCGAGCCGGAGGACGACGTGCTCGACACGTGGGCCACCTCCAGCCTGACGCCGCTCATCAACGCCGGCTGGGACTGGGACGAGGATCGCGAGGAGTTCACGATGGAACACCCGGAGCTGTATCAGTTCGACCTCCGGCCGCAGGGCCACGACATCATCAGCTTCTGGCTGTTCCACACGCTCGTCAAGTGCTACGAGCACACCGGGGAGGTCCCGTTCGCGGAGACGATGATCAACGGGCACGTCCTCGACGAGAACCGCGAGAAGATGTCGAAGTCCGTGGGCAACGTCGTCGAGCCCGAGACCGTGCTCGAGGAGTTCCCGGTCGACGCCACGCGCTACTGGGCCGCCGGCACCGCCGTCGGCGACGACTTCCCGTTCAAGGAGAAGGACCTCCGCGCGGGCGAGAAGCTGATCCGCAAGCTGTGGAACGCCTCCAAGCTCGTCGAGTCGCTCGCGCCGGAGCCGTACCCGGACGAGCCGGCCGACGAGGACCTCCGAGAGCTCGACCGCTGGCTGCTCGCCGAGCTTGACGGCGAGGTCGAGCGGCTCACCGAGCTGTTCGAGGACCGCGCGTTCTCGAAGGCCCGCGACGAGCTCCGGAGCTTCTTCTGGAACACGTTCTGTGACGACTACCTCGAGATTGCCAAGCAGCGCGAGGACGAGGCGGCGGCGTACACGCTCCGGACCGCTCACCGGCGGTTCCTGAAGCTGTTCGCCCCGCTGCTCGCCCACGTCACCGAGGAGCTGTGGCACGACATGTACGCGGACGCCGCGGCCGAGGCGGCCGACGCCGCCGACGGCGCCGCCGACTCCGTCCACCTCGTCGACTGGCCCGAGCCGCTCGGGATCGACGCCGACCGGGATGCCGGCGCGGCCGCCACCGCGGTGGTCGGGACGCTCCGCAAGTACAAGAGCGAGAACCAGCTCCCGCTGAACGCCGAGCTGGACGCCGTCGAGGTGTACGCCGACGTCCGCGGGTTCGAGGACGACATCACCGGCGTGATGCACGTCGCCGACCTCACCGTCCACCCCGACGAGGACGCTCCGGTCGAGACCGTGGTCACCGGGATCGACCTCGACTACGCGACGGTCGGCCCGAAGTACGGCGACCAGGTCGGCGACATCGAGGCGGCCTTGGCGCAGGGCGAGTACGAGATCGACGGCGACGAGCTTCACGTCGCGGGCGTCACGCTCGTCGACGAGGAGTTCGAAATCGAAGAGGAGCGGCAGTATCAGGGCGACGGCGAGCTGTTAGAAGCGGAGGACGTGGTCGTCATCGTCCGCAACGAAGCGTAGAAACCCGTTCTCGGCGCGGCCCGGCTACAGGTCCGCGCCGACGGCGTCCTCGACCGAGTCGAAGCCGTCGCGGTCGAGGAGGTCGACGATCCCCTCGTTGATGTCGCGCGCGAGGCCCGGGCCCTCGTAGACGAGCGCCGTGTACAGCTGCACGACCGACGCGCCCGCGCGTATCTTCTCGTAGGCGCCCTTCGCGCTCGAAACCCCGCCGACGCCGATCACCGGCACGTCGGTGCGCTCGGCGACGAACCGGACCCGCTCCGTGGCGATGGGCTCGATCGGCTTCCCGGAGAGACCGCCCCGTTCGGCCTTCTGCGGGCTCTTCAGCGAGTTCGGACGCGAGGTCGTGGTGTTGGTCGCGATGACGCCGTCGAGGCCGAGGTCGTCGACGACGCCGAGCGCGTCCTCGACGGCAGGCTCCGGGAGGTCCGGGGAGAGCTTCACGAGGAGGGGGTCGGCACCCGCGTCCGCGAGGGCGCCGAGGATCTCCTCTAACGCCGCGCGGTTCTGGAGCTCGCGGAGCCCCGGCGTGTTCGGGCTGGAGACGTTGACGACGAAGTAGTCGCCCGCGTCCGCGACGCGCTCGTACGTGTACAGGTAGTCGTCGGGGGCCTCGTCGAGGGGCGTCGACTTCGATTTCCCGATGTTGATTCCGACGGGGACCTCCGGCAGGGGCTCCCGGTCGAGCCGCTCGCCGACGACGTCGGCGCCCTCGTTGTTGAAGCCCATCCGGTTTATCAGGGCCTCGTCCTCGCGCAGCCGGAACAGCCGCGGTCGCGGGTTCCCCGGCTGTCGCTCGGCGGTGACGCCGCCGACCTCGACGTGGCCGAAGCCCAGCGCCGCGAGGCCGCGCGGGACCTCCGCGTTCTTGTCGAAGCCCGCCGCGACGCCCACGGGATTCGGGAACGCGTTCCCGAACGCCTCGACGCGCAGCCGGGGGTCGTCCACGACGAACCGATCGCGGAGGTGGTCGGTCACCGGCGTCGTCTGTACCGCCCGCAGCAGCCGGTGTGTCAGCCCGTGTGCGGTCTCCGGCGGGAGTCCGAACAGCGCCGGTTTCAACAGGTCGTACGCGCCCATCGTATCGGTCTCGTCGCGGACGGGCATCAATCCGCCGACCGCCGCCGCGTGCGACCGCCACCGATATCGCCGGGCGTTCGGCGTTCCCTTCGGTCCGGGCTTCGAAGCCGAACAACGAGCGCAGAAAATCGGTCGGACGGTTTCAGAAGTCGTGTTCGAGGTCCTCGGGGCTGGAGTCGGCCTTCTGGATGATGATCTTCCCGTCTCGAACCCGGACGAACACCTCGTCGCCGATCTCCATCCCGGCGACGGCGAGCTCGTCTTCGTGGAGGTTCACGTGGACGTTGTGGTACTCCCCGTCGTCGTCTTTGGCGCCGCTTGGGCTGAGCTTCTTTTTGCGGACCATCGCGGTTGTACTGGTCGGACTTCGCGATACCAGACACATAAGTGTTGTTTACGCGAACAGGGTCGCCGCCGCGCGTTCTCGGTGCCGTTCGTCGCGCGTCGAGGGCGTCGACGCCTCGTTTCGGGGCCGCCACGCCGCTGTGACCGTCGACCGAGCGGTCGGATCGCCTCGGAGACCGAGCGAAACCGCTAGCCCGTGCGGAGTTAATATATAAATGTTTTGGAGGACAGCTTTCATTTCCCCGATATATTTATTACAGACTGTGTGCTGGGTTCGCATGGAGGAAAAACCATGGTACGTGAAGACGGTAAGCGAAACTTCGCCCTTCGAGAGGAAGACGGATCGGAACCGAGCGAGTTCTCCGGCAACATGCCCCGTCAGGCCGCGCTCAAAGCTGCCCGCACCCTTGATCCCGCGCCCTCGGAGGAGAAGGCGGAGCGGATCACGCTCCGGCTCCGCGAGAAGGGGACGCAGAAGGTCCACGAGTACGAAGGGTGGGCCTGGAAGGACAGCGCCCCCGAGGTCGACGAGGCCGACGACGACTTCTGGCTCAACGACCTCGACGACATCACGAAGGCGAACGTCTCGAAACAGGGGATCGAGTACATCGACGACGAGTAGCCTTCGAGGTCAGACAGGTTTTTTCCGCGTGCCCGCACGCATAGCTATTCGCTCGTTCACAGTTCCTCGGCATGAAACCGCATGACGTAGCGCCGATAGTTCGACGGGGTTAAATACAACCCCGGCATTGTGACTAATGCGAAGAACGCACCTGCGAACTCGGGCCGTTCAACCCGGCCCGGTTTCGCTGGATCTGAAGAGCTTCGATGGGTTTATGACCCCTCGAAGAAAATAATCAGATCCGCGAAGATGAGGATTTCGCCCCCTGCGCTCCGGCGTAAGAGGAAATCTGATGTGAGCCGTGGTAGTTCGGTGTCATCCGGGTCGCCGGGTGGACCGGACACCACATAGACCATGCAATGGTGTTTTGACTTATCGCAAGTCAAAACCCGCCAACACCCCTCCGGGCCGGGAATCAGGCTCTGGAGGTTATACATTCCGGTTGATCCTGCCGGAGGCCATTGCTATTGGGATCCGATTTAGCCATGCTAGTCGCACGAGTTCAGACTCGTGGCGAATAGCTCAGTAACACGTGGCCAAACTACCCTTCGGAGCTCCATACCCTCGGGAAACTGAGGCTAATAGAGCATACCACAATCCAGCTGGAATGAGGATTGTGTCAAACGCTCCGGCGCCGAAGGATGT
>NZ_NSKC01000005.1:0-345000 GCF_002286985.1 Halorubrum salipaludis
AAGGGCAGCTTACGCTCGCTGCGCGCCTCGTTCAGTCGCTGTCGCTCCTTCACTGCGGTGCTTAGCGTCGCCTAAGCTGCCCTTGCGACTGCCCCTTTGAGTCCCACCCAACCGCAGACCGCAGCCTCACGCCTCCCCAGCCTCGTCGGCGGCTCCCGTTAGTCGCCGCCGACTCCCTCGCGCGTGCTCCTCGCGGCCGCCAGTGGCGGCCACTCGGAGGCACGCGCCACCGCGTTGTTTTATAAGTGGTCGTCGCCGTCGCTCTTGGATGTTTAAATACCGGATCGCCGCTATCGATCTGCAAGACCTACTCCCGATATCAATTACTACAGTACCTGTATTGACCGCAATAGGGACAGAGTGTGTCTCTTCTGAGGGTTTCAACAGGTTCATTTTTCGCGTTTCGATTACCCCGCTAGTGACGGCGGAATCACTTATAAAGACGCGCCGCGTCAGACGGAACCACTTTTCACTAACCACCCGAAGGTACCACTAATGAATCCCACCGAGTGGCGGGCGTATCTCGTGACGCAGGCGAGCCGGTCGGCCGGTCGAGAGACGGAAGCGATCGTGGAGGCGGCGCTCGACGGCGGCGTCGACGCCGTGCAGCTCCGCGAGAAGGGGCGGTCGGCGCGCGAGCGGTACGAGCTCGGGCGCCGGCTCCGCGAGCTCACCGCCGACGCCGGCGTCGCCCTGATCGTCAACGACCGGGTCGACCTGGCCGCCGCGGTCGACGCCGACGGCGTCCACCTCGGGCAGTCGGACCTGCCGGCTGCGGTCGCCCGCGAGCGCCTCGGCGACGAGGCGATCGTGGGCGTCTCGGCGTCGACGGTCCCGGAGGCGCGGGCGGCCGCCGACGCGGGCGCGGACTACCTCGGCGTCGGCGCGGTGTACGAGACGGACACGAAGGACGTGGCGTCGGAGTCGAACGGCGTCGGCCCCGAGCGCGTCGCGGCGATCGCGGAGGCGGTCGACCTCCCCGTCGTCGGGATCGGCGGGATCGACGCCGGCAACGCGGGGGCGGTCGCGGCGGCGGGCGCGGCCGGCGTGGCGGTCGTCTCGGCGATCACGGCCGCGGACGATCCGCGCGCCGCGACCGCGGAGCTCCGGGAGGTGGTCGGCGATGGGCGATGAGCCGGTCGACGACCTGCCGGCCGAGAACCTGCCGGTCGGGGAGACCCTGGCGGCGGTCGAGGCGACCCCGCCGCTGGTCCACCACCTGACGAACGACGTGACGACGAGCGAGACCGCGAACGTCACGCTCCACTGGGGCGGGCTGCCGGTGATGGCCGACGCCCCGGCGGAGGCGGGCGACATGGCCGCCGGCGCCGACGCGGTCGTGATCAACACCGGGACGGCGTCGACGACCGACGTCGACGCCATGGTCGACGCGGGCCGGCGCGCCAACGAGGCGGGCGTCCCGGTCGTGCTGGACCCGGTCGGGTACGGGGCCACGCCGCACCGCGTCGAGTCGGTCGGGCGGCTGCTGGACGCGGTCGCGTTCGACGCCATCAAGGGCAACGCCGGGGAGGTCCGCGGGCTCGCGGGCGAGGAGGCGACGGTCCGCGGCGTCGAGTCGGTGGGCGAGCACGACGCCGGCCTCCCGGACGCGGCGCGGGCGCTCGCGGCGGAGACGGGGGCTGTCGTCGTCGCCTCCGGGCCGACCGACGTCGTCGCCGACGGCGAAAGGGCCTACGAGGTGTCGGCCGGCCACGAGCGCATGGGTTCGTTCGTCGGCTCGGGCTGTATGCTCGCGAGCACGCTCGGGACGTTCGCGGCGGTCGTCGGCGAGGGTGCCGAGCCGCCGTCGTCGACGACAGAGGCCGCGCTCGCCGCGTGCGTCGCGTACGGGATCGCCGGCGAGCGCGCCGCGGAGCGCGACCCCGCGGGGCCGGCGAGCTACCGGACGGCGTTCATGGACGCGGTCGCCGCGCTGGCGTCGGAGCGCCCGGCGCTCGACGCCGCCTCGCGGATCGAGGAGGTCTGACTCCGGCGACTGCGGTCGGATTCGGTCGGTCGCTCACCGTGTCGCCGACTTCCACTCGCGGAGCCCGAGGCGCTCGCCGTTCAGGTCCTCGGCGGGCGCCTCGGTCGCGGCCCAGACGAACAGCGGCGCGACGCTCTCGGGGTCGCGGGCGCGCTCCTTCCCGGTGAGGTCGGTCGCGACGAGCCCGGGATCGACGACCCCTACGGCCGCGTCGAGGTCGGCGGCAAACCCGCGCGCGACCGCCTCGGCCGCCGCCTTCGAGGCGGCGTACGCCCCCATCCCCGGTCGGGACTCGTGGGCGACCGCCCCGGAGGGGACGACGACCCGCGCGTCCGCGGTGAGGTGCGGGACCGCCTCCGCGACCGTCGCGAAGACGCCGCGGGCGTTGGTCCGCATGGTGTCGTCGTAGTCGGCGTAGCTCGTCTCGTCGATCGGGCGCTCGCCCGGGCCGCCGTGGAAGACGGCCGCGTTCGCGAACACCGCGTCGATCGGCCCGGCCTCCCGGGCGACGCCCTCGAAGAACCGCTCTAAGTCGTACTCGTCGCGGACGTCGACGCGGGCGCCCCAGGCGGTTCCTGGCGCGTCGCCGCCGTCTCCGTCCCCGTTCAGCGCCGCGACCGTCCGGTCGACCGCGTCGCCGTCGCGCCCGGAGACGGCGACGAACGCCCCCTCGTCGACGAACGCCTCGGCGACGGCCCGCCCGATCCCGCTCGTTGCGCCGGTGATCGCGACCGTGGGATCCATGTGGGGATCGGTAGGGCGGTCGCCGACTTAGGCGTACTCACTCGCGGTGGCTCGGCCCGCGGTCTCCGCGGCACCCGCTGCCGTCTGGCCGGTATTTATACCGCTGCCGCCGTACGATCGGACATGGACGTGGCCCCGGATATCGACGCCGTGGCCGGCGAATCCGTCGTCGTGATCGGCGGCGGGTTCGGCGGCCTCTCGACCGCGTGTTACCTCGCCGACGCCGGCGCGGACGTGACCCTCTTGGAGAAGAACGAGCAGCTCGGCGGGCGGGCGAGCCGGCTGGAGGCCGACGGCTTCCGGTTCGACATGGGGCCCTCGTGGTACCTCATGCCGGACGTGTTCGAGCGGTTCTTCGGCCACTTCGGCCGCGAGCCGTCCGACTTTTACGAGCTGGAGCGGCTCGACCCCCACTACCGGGTGTTCTGGAAGGACGGAGACAAGGTCGACGTGCTCCCCGACCGCGAGGCGAACAAGGCCCTCTTCGAGGAGTACGAGCCCGGCGCGGGCGAGGCGTTCGAGGCATATCTGGAGGAGTCCGAGCGCACCTACGAGATCGGGATGGAGCACTTCGTGTACGAGGACCGCCCGCGGCTCCGCGACTACGTGGACAGGGACGTGCTCCGCTACTCGTGGGGGCTCTCGCTTTTGGGCAAGATGCAGGGACACGTCGAGGACTACTTCGATCACCCGAAGCTCCAGCAGCTGATGCAGTACACCCTCGTCTTCCTCGGCGGCTCGCCGACGAACACCCCCGCGCTGTACAACCTGATGAGCCACGTCGACTACAACATGGGCGTCTACTACCCCGAGGGCGGGATCGGCGCCGTCGTCGACGGGATCGTCGAGCTGGGCGACGACCTCGGCGTCGAGTACGTCACCGACGCCGAAGTGACCGCCATCGAGGGCCGCCGGGGAGCGTTCGCGGTCGACACCGCCGACGGCGAGCGCTACCTCTCCGACCTGGTCGTCTCCGACGCCGACTACGCGCACACCGAACAGGAGCTGCTCCCGAAACACAAGCGGCAGTACAGCGAGGAGTACTGGGAGTCGCGGACGTACGCCCCCTCCGCGTTCCTGCTGTACCTCGGCGTCGAGGGCGACGTGCCGAACCTCGAACACCACACGCTGGTGTTGCCGACGGGCTGGGACGAGCACTTCGAGCAGATCTTCGATGACCCGTCGTGGCCCGACGACCCCGCCTACTACCTCTGTGTCCCCTCCGAGACCGACGACACGGTCGCGCCCGAGGGGCACAGCAACCTGTTCGCCCTCGTGCCCATCGCGCCCGGACTGGAGGACACCCCCGAGCTGCGCGAGGAGTACCGCGACCTCGTGATAGACGACATCGCCGAGAACACCGGGACGGAGCTGCGCGACCGGATCGTCTTCGAGGAGACGTTCTGCGTCGACGACTTCGCCGACCGGTACAACAGCTATCAGGGGAGCGCGCTCGGGTTGGCCCACACCCTGCGACAGACCTCGCTGCTCCGGCCGTCCCACCGGTCCGACGCGGTCGACGGGCTCTACTTCACGGGGTCGACGACGACCCCCGGTATCGGCGTCCCGATGTGTCTCATCAGCGGACAGCTGACCGCCGAGGAGCTGTCGAAGACGGCGTGACCGGAGCCGTGACCGACACCGCGACCGACCCCGGCCGACGCTCGCTCCCAGACCTCTGCCGGTACCTGCTGGTGCTGTCGCGGCCGCGGTTCTGGCTGTACCTCGCCGGCCCCGTCGCCGTCGGCGTCACCTACGGGATCGCCGACGTGGGCGGGCTGTTCACGCCGATGACGGTCGGGCTCGCGGCGTACTTCCTCGTGCCGGCGAACGTCTTCCTCTACGGCGTCAACGACGCCTTCGACGCCGACATCGACGAGCTGAACCCGAAGAAGGAGGACCGCGAGGCGCGCTGGCGGGGCGACCGGCTCGTCTCGCTCGCGGTGGTCGCCTCCGGCGCGCTCGGGCTCGCCGCGTTCGCGGTCACGCCGCGGGTCGCGTGGCCGTACCTCGCCGGTTTCCTGCTGCTCGGCGCCGGCTACAGCGCGCCGCCGCTCCGGTTCAAGACGACCCCGCTCCTCGACTCCGCCTCGAACGGGCTCTACGTCCTGCCGGGCGCGGCCGCGTACGCCGCCGTGGCCGGGACGCACCCGCCGCTCGCGGCGCTCGCGGGCGCGTGGCTCTGGGCGATGGGGATGCACACCTTCTCCGCGATCCCCGACATCGAGCCGGACCGCGCCGCCGGGATCCGGACGACGGCGACGCTGCTGGGCGAGCGCCGGACGTACGCCTACTGCGCCGCCTGCTGGGTCGCCGCCGCGGTCGGGTTCGCCGCGGTCGACCCCCGGCTCGGCGCGCTGCTCGGCGTCTACCCCGTCTTCGTCGCGTGGGTCGCCCGGTCGTCGATCGCGGTCGACCGCGCCTACTGGTGGTTCCCGGCGCTGAACACCGCCGTCGGCACCCTGCTGGCGATGGGCGGGCTCTGGCGCGTCTACCCGATCACGGAGGCGCTCGCGTGAGCGACTCCCCTCCACCCTCCGCCTCGACGGCGGGCGGACTCGACGCGCTCCGCGCACGGCTCCCCGACACCCGCCGCGAGGCGGAGCGCCTGCTCGACCGGATCGTCCGCGAGAACCGCTTCACCATCGCCGTGCTGTTCCCCCTCGTCGGCGCGCTCGCGCTCGTCGGCAGCGCGGAGGGGTGGGTACCGGAGCCCCTCGCGTTCAACCCCTGGTTCGTCCTCTTCGGCGTGTTAGTGATGCGCTCGCCGCTCGTCGTCGGGGTGTTGCCCGCGGTCGACCGCCGAGCGGTCGGATGGATCGGCGCGCTCGTCGCCTACACCTACGCGATCGAGCTGTTCGGCGTCGCCACGGGGTGGCCGTACGGCACCTTCGAGTACACCGTGAGCCTCGGCCCGATGCTCGGCGGGGTGCCGCTGGCGCTCCCGGTCTTCTTCATCCCGCTCGTGGTGAACGCCTACCTGCTCTGTCTCCTGCTCCTCGGCCCGCGGGCGTCGAACGGCTGGCTCCGGCTCGCGACCGTGATCGCCGCCGTGGTGGCGATGGACGTGGTGCTCGACCCCGGCGCGGTCGCGCTCGGCTTCTGGACGTTCGGCGGCGGCGCCTTCTTCGGCGTCCCCCTCTCGAACTACGCCGGCTGGGTGTTGTCGGCGACGGTCGCGGTGGTCGCGCTCGACCGCGCGTTCGCGGGGACGACGCTCGCCGACCGCCTCCGCGACTGCGAGTTCATGCTCGACGACATGGTGAGCTTCGTGATCCTCTGGGGCGGGATCAACCTCTGGTACGGGAACCTGCTCCCCGCCGCCGTCGCCGTCGCGTTCGGCGTCGGGCTCGTCCGCGCCGACCGGTTCGACGCGAGCCTGTTCACGCAGTGGCGGCGGGCGTGAGCCTGGGCGATTCGCGACCCCTTATGTACGCCCCGTCCGTTTCCGAACGCATGCGCGTTCGCGCCGCCGACACGAGTACCACGGTTCGAGCGGAGGAGACCGAATGAGCGGGCTCGCGATCGAGTACGGCACCCACGAGCGGGTCCGGGAAGTCGTCGACCGGCTGACCTACTGCGCCGAGCACGTCAGCCTCGCGTTCGACGGCTGGGACGAGCCGCACGTCAAGGGGCCGGGGCTCTACTTCGCGGTCGTCGCCGACCGGGAGTACGGCGACTACGCCGACCCGATGGGCGAGAACCGGTGGCCCCGGGAGAGCTGTCCGACCGCGTTCGCGGAGGACGCCTTCGTGGAGGCGGTCGAGTCGGTGAGCCGCGAGCAGGACGGCGGGGTCGTCGTCGCGGTCGACGGCGAGATCGAGGCGCAGATGGTGCGGTTCCGGGACCTGGGCACCCGCAGCGAGGAGACCGATCTGGTCGACGACGTGAGCTACGAGCCGTGGATGGGCTCGCGGCACATGAGCGCGATCGAGACCTCGGTCCGGCCGGAGGTCGTGGCGACCGTGACGCTGAGCGAGGAGACCGGACGGGTGAGCCTGTTCCGCGACGGCGACGCGGAGTCGATGGAGCGCGACGAGCTCGGCGGGGAGTGGCGCGCGGAGTGACGCGCGGAGTGACGCGTCGGCCTCAGTCGTCGTCGATGATCCCCTCCGCGACGGCCATGTCGTCGATCGTCGGGTCGTCGGCGGAGCTCCGCAGGACGAACCGCTTGCGGATCAGGTCCGCGAAGTAGATCGCGGTCCCGAGGATGAGCAGGGTGTCGCCGGGCAGCCGCGCCCAGAACAGCGTCTGGACGAGCTCGCCGTTGTAGAACGCGAGGCTGCGCGCCGCGGCGTAGCTCTCCGTGAACGCGACCTCCAGCTGGAGGAAGCCGACCGGGAGCAGCGAGATGCCGACCATCAGCGCGAGCCCGACGTTCCACAGCCAGAAGGACGCCCGGAGCCACGAGCCGTCCCAGCGCTCGGGGTCGATCGACAGCTGGAGCATGTACGCCACCATCCCCAGCGCGAGGAACCCGAACGCACCGAACATCGCGGCGTGGGCGTGCGCGACGGTGAGGTAGGTGCCGTGCTCGTAGTAGTTGATCAGCGGGAGGTTGATGAAGAAGCCGAGCACCCCGGCCCCGACGAAGTTCCAGATCCCGCTGGCGACGATGAACATGAAGGGGAGCTTGTAGGGGAACCCGCCGGTCTCGGTCATCGCCCGGTACTGCCCGATCGCCTCGTAGAGGATGAAGATTAGCGGGAGCAGCTCCAGCGTCGAGAAGACGCTCCCGATCGGGACCCAGTAGTCGGGCATCCCGACCCACCAGTAGTGGTGGGAGACGCCGATGACGCCCGTGCTCATCACGAGCAGCGCCTGTAGTGCCACCGCCTTCTCGGCGCTGCGGCGCGTGAGGAGGTTCATCGAGACCAGCGTGAGCCCGATGATCGCGACGATGAAGAACTCGAAGGCGCCCTCGACCCACATGTGGACGACCCACCACCGCCAGAACTCCGTGACGGCCATGTTCGTCGTGGGGGTGAACATGAACCCGGCGACGAACAGCAGGGTGATCGAGCCGCCCGCGTAGAGGATCATGTGCGCGAGCCCGTACACCGGCTCGCGGTCGAGCAGCGGCTTGAGCCCGCGGATCGCGAGGATCGCCCAGAGCACGAACCCGACGAGTAAGCCGCCCTGCCACACCTTCCCGACCTCGAGGTACTCTAACCCCTCGTTGCCGAGGAGCCACCACAGCTGCCCGTCGAAGTAGCCGTTCGCGCCGAGCCAGATGCCGCCCATCCCGCCGACGACGACAGTCACTAACGCGCCGAGCAGGACGTTGACGTACCGTGACTGGTGTTTCGGCTCGTGGCCGGTGAGGAGGGGCGGAAGGAACAGCCCGGCGCCGAGCCACGTCGACGCGATCCAGAGGATCCCCAGGTCGATGTGCCACGTCTTCGCGATCGAGAAGGGGAGGATCTGGAGGATGTGGACCCCGAACAGCTCCTCGATCCCGAAGAAGCCGGCCCGTTCGATGTAGAAGTGCGCGAGCAGTCCCCCCAACAGCACCTGCGCTAAGAACAGCCCGGCGGCGATGGGGATGAACCGGAGCGCGGCGCGCTGGCTCGGGAAGACGCTCACGTCGCCCGGCTCGGGCACGGTGATGCCCTCGGCGGACGGCTCCGGGAGCTTCACCGACTTGTAGAGGAGGATCGCGGCGCCCGCCGCGCCGACGAGCAGCACCATCGCGATCACGCTCCACGTCATCGCGGCGCCGGTCGCGTCGTTGCCGGCGGCCGGCGAGGGCGGCCACTCGTTCGTGAAGGAGTTGTCGCCGTCGGGGCGGTCGGTGTGGGAGAACCACGCCGTCCACAGCGCGAAGTCGGCGAAGTCCTCGGCCTCCTCGGTCGAGTCGATCATCTCGACCGGCACGCCGCGGTCGTGGTCGCCCTCGTGGTAGCGCTCGACGTACGTCTCGCGCACCTGCTCGTGGGCGTACGCCTCCGCGGCGGAGTACTCGACGGTGTCGCTCCCGTCGTGTGCGCCGTCGAGGTCGTCGCGGACCGTCTGGTCGATCCCCGCGCGCTCGGCGGAGCTGAGCGAGTCGTAGCCGGCGCCGTACTCCTCTTGCGCGTAGTACTCGCGCATGTGCTCGGCCTTCAGATCCAGCGTCTCGGCGGTGTAGTCCTCGCCGTAGTAGGCGCCGTTGCCGAGTATCGACCCGTGGTTCATCAGCCCGTACTGCTGGAACGCCGCCTTCCCGTCCTGGACCGTCTCTCCCGTGGCGATCGTCTCGCCGTCGGGGCCGACGACCTCGTCCGGGATCGGCGGCGCCTCCTGATACGCGAACCACGCCCCGGCGCCCATCACGACCAGATTGAGCAGGAACGCCGCGACGATGACCTTCGCGATCGTCTTGCGCGTGAGTTCCATCACGTGGGCGTTGTCTCCACACGGACTATCAGTTTGGTGGCAACATGTTCGGACGCCGTTCCCGGAGACTGACACCGCCCGTCGGCGTCCCGGGCGCTCTCCCCCGAGATCGGCAAGGTGAGCCGAGTTACGAACATGTTCGCACGGTGGCTTACCGGGAAACGACGCGTACGGGCGGGTATGCCAACGACCAGCGAGGCGGTGTCGGAGTCGAGGAGCGCAGCGGAGTCGAAGCGCGAACCGGAGTCCACGGGCGCGTCGGAGACGGCCGCGGAGACCACGGTCACGGTGCGGTGTACCGGCCACGTCCGGACGGAGCTCGGGGAGTACGAGTTCGAGTACACCTTCGAGGGCGACACCCTCCGGGCGTTCCTCGACGAGCTGTTCGCGGACTACCCGGAGCTACAGGACATGCTGATCGCGGAGAGCGAGTCGGAGGCGACCCACAGCGGCTGGGCGCCGACGCCCGAGGAGCTACCGGGGACGTGGTCGAAGAACCCGGCCGGCGAGCAGACGATCGCGTACGCCCGGATCCTCGTGAACGGTCACTTCAACGAGAACGAGAAGGGGTTCGACACCGAGCTGGAGGAGGGCGACCGGGTCGCGCTGGTGTACCCGTTCATGTTCTGCTGTTAGCCCGGAACTCGGGGGCTCCGAGACCGGACGCCCCGCTCGGCGAGACCGATCAGCCCTCGTACCCCGCCAGCTCCATCACGGAGGCGAACTGCTCGGAGTCCATTACGCTCTCGTAGACCATCCCGCCGATCATGCCGCCGGGGTAGCTCTCGCCGTTCATCGCGTGGTTCACCTTGTGACAGTGGAGCGCGTAGACGCCCGGGTCGGCGTCGGCGGTGAACTCGATGGTCTTGCGCTCGGCGGGCGCGAGGGGGACCACGTCCTCGCGGTGCCGGGCGGACTCGGGGATCACGCCGCCGTCCTTCTCGACGACGGTGAACCCGTGGTTGTGGGTGTGCATCGCGTGCGACTCGTAGCCGGCGTTGACGTAGTGGATCCGGACCTGGTCGCCCTCCTCGACGATCAGCGGGGATCCCTCCTCGGGGTGGAACGTGTACGGCGCACAGCGACCGTTTACGGTGAAGACGTCCGGGTTGCGGTCGCGGTGACTGAAGTCGACGTCGCCGCCGGCGGTCGACGCCGACAGCCGGCTGTCCCAGTCTTTGATCGTGTGGAAGACCTCCGTGTCCGCGGGCTCGTACCCCTCGGGGTCGACGCGGAGGATCCCGTACATCCCCATGTCGAGGTGGTTCTGGGTCTGGTAGTGGCAGTGGTAGAGGTGCGTGCCCGGCTGGTTCGCGTCGATCTCGTAGGTGTGCTCCTCGCCCGGCGCGACCTGCTGGCCCGTCGTCGTCGGGACGCCGTCGTCCATCCAGCTCTTCGAGAGCCCGTGGACGTGGAAGGTGTGCGGGCGGTTGTGCTCCGAGTTGTCGTAGGTGATCTCCAGTTCGGTCCCCTCGGTGACACGGAGCAGGGGACCGGGGACGCTCGGGTCCGTGTCGGGGGTCTGCCACGCCCAGACCTCGGGCAGCTCCCACGGGCCGCCCTTCGCCCCCTCGCCGAGCAGGGTGTGGCGACACGGCGTCGTGGACACCGTGATCTGTCCGTCGCGCTCGTCTAAGTCGATCGTCGTCCGCGGGGACGTGTACGGGTGGTCCGTCTCGACGCCCGTGGCGTCGCTCCCGGACCACTCCGCCACCTGCTCCTGAACGCCCTCGTCGGTGACGGCGTTCTCGGCGCCCTCACCGGCGTCCGCGCGCGGGGCGCCACACCCCGCGAGCCCGACGGTCCCGAGCGCCGCGGCCGCCGAGAGGAAGCCGCGTCTGGAAGCCGTGCGTCGACCCGTGTTGTCGCCGTCTCTCGTCATATCCGAACATGACCGGGGAACACTTATAAACCGGAATCAGGATCCACGGACCGTGAGAACGCGGTCGGCGGTCGTACGGTTTATATGCAGTCGGATCCGGCCGACGACCGGTATTTATACCCGCACGACCCGACGGCCGACGTGAGATGCGGATCGGCATCGTCTCCGACACCCACGACGACCTCGCCGCCGTCGAGGCGGCCGTATCGCTGTTCGAACGCGAGGGCGTCGACGCCGTCGTCCACTGCGGCGACTTCGTCGCGCCCTTTTCAGTGACGCCCTTCGACGTCGGCGGCGACGGCTCCGACCGGGACGCCCCCGGCGACCGCGCCCCCGACGCCGGCTTCGACTTCTACGCGGTCCGGGGCAACAACGACGGGGAGTGGGCGGTCGAGTCGACCGTCGACTCGTTCGGGACGTACCTCGGCGAGGCGGGGACGCTCTCGTTCGGGGGCTCCGGCGGAGACGCCGAGAGCGACGATGCCGAGAGCGACGGCACCGTCGACATCGCCGTCACTCACGGGACGAGCGGGGTCGTCGTCGACGCCCTCGTCGACTGCGGCGACTACGACTACGTCTTCCACGGTCACACCCACGCGCACGGCGTCGAGGAGCGCGGCGGGACGGTGCGGGTGAACCCCGGCGGCCTCCCCATCCCCGTCGACGGCGCCGACGACGCCTTCCGCGTCGCGGTCCTCGACGCCGACGCCCGCGACGGCTCCGCGGATCCCGACGCGGTGACCCATTACGAGCTCGACGCGTGACGCGGGTGTCGGATGGCGGACGGGCGATCCGAGGGCGCGCCGACGGGACCGGGAGGGACGCGCGACCGGGAGCGATCCGGGCGGCGCGCGACCGCCCCGACACGCAAACGCGAGCTTGTCCTTTCGTTGACCTTTTGCCGGGCCCGCGCCGAGAGTCCGTATGGACAGACGCGCGTTCCTCCGCCGCGCGGGCGGGGCGGTCGGGTCGGTCGGGATCTGCGGCGGCCTCGCCGGCTGTGCCGACCTCGTCGACGGCGACGGGAGGAGGGCAGTCGCGGAGCGCGATCCGCCGGACCGCCCCGACGAGCTCACGGCCGAGTCGGTCGCGGAGTACGTCGCCGCCTACGAGGAGGTCCGCGCGCACAACCGGCAGGCGGCGGCGGGGGCGGTCGAGGTGTCGATCGACGCGGCCGCGACCTTCGATCACGCCTCCGGCGACGACCACTACGCGACCGCACAGCACGCCGGGTCGGTGTATCACGAGACCGACGACGGCGACCGCTCCGTGGGAGAGCTGTACGGCGACCCGGTCCCGTATCTGGTGACGCCGGATCGCACCCTGCGGCTGGACGTGCGGCGCCGGACCGCGGAAACCGACCGTCAGGGCGGTGAGGGCGACGGCAGCGACGGCGGTGCTTCCGACGGAAACGACACCGCCTCGGGCGACGAGCGCGTCTCGCCGCCGCTCGGCGTCCGCCTCCTCAACGTCACCGGGGAGGCGCGCGAGCTCGGGCTGACCGTCACGCGGCGGGAGGTCGGCGACGTGGAGACGAGCGAGACCGTCGCGGACCGCGGCGTCGCGGTCGGTCCGGAGACCGCCGTCGAACTCCGCTCGATCGCGGACGCGCGCGGCGGTTACCGCGTCACCGCTCGCATGGAGGACGACGGGATCACCGGCCAGGGGCGGATCGAGGTCGGGCTCCCGAGCGCCGACCGCGGCCCGAACGTCGACGTCGTGGTCGACGGGGACGGGGTCTCGACCTGGCACCTCCCGTCGTTCGAGGGGGTCTGAACCGACGACGAGAAGAGGGGACCCGGCGACGCCGGGGCCTGGATCTCAGGCGTCGGCGTCCGCGGGCTCGATCCCCCGGAACTCGAACCGCGCGCCGCCGTCGGCGGCGTCGACGAGGTCGAGGGTCCACCCGTGAGCGTCGGCCACCTCGGCGACGATCTTGAGGCCGAAGCCGGTCCCGCCCGGATCGGTCGTGACCCCGGCGTCGAACACCTCGTCGCGGCGGTCCGCGGGGATGCCCGGGCCGTCGTCCTCGACGTAGAAGCCGTCGCCGTCGGGGAGGGCGCCGACCTCAACGCGGACCGACTCGCCGGCGTGAGCGACCGCGTTGGCGAACAGGTTCTCGAGGGCCTGCCGCAGCCGGCTCCTGTCGGCGCGGAACCGGAGGTCGTCGCCGACGACGAGCTCGGCGGCCGCGGTGTCCACGCTCTCCCAGCACTCCGCCGCCAAGTCGGCGAGCGCCACCGCCTCGGTCTCGTCGATCGCGGCACCCTGCCGCGCGAGCGTCAGCATGTCCTCGACGAGCGCCTCCATCCGGCCGAGCGAGCGGGCGACCGTGTCGATCTCGGTCAGATCCTCGTTCTCGTTCCGGAGCCGCTCGCGGAGCAGGTCGAGGTTCCCCGTCGCGACGTTGAGCGGGCTCCGGAGGTCGTGGGAGACGAGGCTGGCGAACTCCTCCAGCCGGTCGCGCTCCCGAGCGATCTCCCGTTCGCGGGCCCGGAGCTGTCGCTCCCGCTCGATCCGGACGAACACCATCGTGACGGTGGCGGCCCAGAGGCGGGCGACGGCGAGGTCGGACTCGTCGAACGCGTCCGGATCCGTGGCCCCGATGTTGATGAGCCCGTACCGGCCCAGCGGGAGGATCAGCTCGCTGCGGATCCGCGAGTCGGGGTTGTGGCGCTCCGGGTCGGCGTGCGTGTCCTCCACGTACGCCGGGTCGCCGGTTTCGAAGGCCTCCCAGGAGATGCTCGGGGAGTCGGGACCGAAGGTCGGGTGGTCGCCGACGAGGTCGTCGGCCGCGTCGGTCCAGACGGCCGGTTCGAGCAGGTCCCGGCGCTCGTCGTACAGCCATATCGCCGCGATCGGGTGGCCGAGCACCTCCTCGACGTACTCGACCGCGGCCTCGGCTGCGAACTCGCGGTCGGTCGTCTTCAGGAGGTCCTGGGTCGCCTCGTGGAGCGCCTCCAGCGTCCGCGTCCGGCGGTGGAGCTCCGCCTGCTGTGCGCGCTCCTCCCTGACGTCGACGATCGTGGCGACGAGGTACGTCTCGCCGTCGCGTTCGAACGGGCCGAGGCTGAGCGTCACGGGCACCTCGCTCCCGTCGGCGCGGCGCGCGTGCAGGTCCAGGCTCGCCGCCATCGAGCGCGGCTGGGGGTCGACGACGTAGCGGTGGAGCTCCTCCCCCGCCGCGCCGCCCCGGGGGTCGTACAGCAGCGTCTCGAAATCTGTCCCTTCCACCTCCGACGGCGCGTACCCGAGGACCGCCTCGACCCGCTCGTTGCCGGCCCGGACGATCCCGTCGTCGTCGACGATCACGACCGCGTCCGGGATCCCGTCGAGGGCCTCCGGGAATCGCTCCATCGCTACTCCTCGCTGGGCTCGTGGACGTGCCCGCACTCGGGGCACCGGACCTCCTCGCCGCGGAGGTCGGCGGAGGAGGCGCGCACCTCGCGCATCACCTCGCTGATCTTGTCTTCGGCCTCCAGTTCGTCGGCGACCGCGAGGTCGACGCCCTCGACCTCCAACAGGAACTTCGCGACCTCCGTCACCTCGTACATCATCTCGTCTAAGTCCTCCGCGGTGAAGAAGCCGGACATCGCGCCGTAGAGGAACGTCGCGCCCGCCTTCGTCACCTTCTCCTCGAAGGAGTAGCGCGCCTGATTGACCGCCTGCGGCGTGTACGTGTCGGTCATGAAGGGGACCAGCTCCGGGAGGTTCTCGCCGATCTTCGTCATCTCGACCCCCGTCTCCGTGCGGAAGTCGGCGCAGAGTCGCGCGATCGCCCACTCGCGGGCCGTGATGTACGTCCGGTCGCGGAGGAACTCGTTGACGCGCTCGTAGCGCGCGCCGTCCATCTTCTTGAACCGCTCGTACTTGCGGACCTCCGGGGGGACCTGGTCTCGCCCCTGCTCGGCGCTTTTCCCGCCCTCGTCGCCCGCGACAGCTCCGCCGTCCCCCGCGTCATCTCCGTCGTCGCCGGGGGCGCGCTCGTCCGCCTCACCATCCACGGCGCTCCCGTCTGTCTCGCCGGCGTCGGGCGCCGAGGGCTCGTCGGCCGGCGCCGACCCCGCCGACGCGGCGTCCGGGGGCTCGGGGGCGTCGTCCGATCCCTCGTCCGACGCGGGATCGGTTGATTCGTTCATGTCGTGAGTAACCTTACCGCCGAACAAAAGGGTTGTCGGTGGCCGTCGCGGGCTCGCGAGAGTGCGCGAATTGGGGGCGTCGCGGCCGGGGACCGCCCGAACCCGCCCGCCGTCACGGGGCCGGACCGCGTCTCGGCGGAGATCCATTTTTGTACCGCCGTGCGGACGGGGCACGTATGAAGGTGCTTTGCGGGATCGGCGGCAGCGACGACTCGTTCCGCGCGCTCGACCGGACCGTCGAGCGCGCGGCGGTCGCGGACGACGACCTCACGGTCGCGGTGGTCGAGAACCCGGACTCGTCGGTGGAGCCGGACGAGATCGCGCGGCGGGCCGAGTCGGCGATCGAGGAGGCGGCGCTCGACGCCGAGGTCCGGCTGGTCGAGGGCGATCCCGGGAGCCGGCTCGTGGAGATCGCCGAGACGGAGGGGTTCGAAGAGATCGTCCTCGGCGGGGGCCACACGAGCCCGATGGGGAAGATCACGATCGGGTCGATCGCCGAGTTCGTACTGTTGAACGCCAAGACGTCCGTCACGCTGGTCAGATGAGCGACCGTGGATACCCGGAGGCGGTGGCCGACGAGTTCCCCGCTCCCCCCACGGAGTTCACCGACAGGGAGGGGCGCACCGTCGAGGTCCGCCCCTACGAGGGCACCGAGGCGGGGTACGAGGCGCTCGTCGAGATGTACGACGCCTTCGACCCGGCCGACCGCGCGCAGGGGATCCCGCCGGGCGGCGAAGAGCGGATCCGCGAGTGGCTGGACGCGATCCTCGGCGACGACTGCCTCAACGTGATCGCGTGGTGCGGCGACGAGGTCGCCGGCCACGCGACGCTGGTGCCCGACGAGGACGCCTACGAGCTGGCGATCTTCGTCCACCAGGAGTACCAGCGCGCGGGCATCGGCACGCACCTCATCCGCGGCCTGCTGGGTCACGGGCAGGCCGAGGGGATCCGGAAGGTGTGGCTCACGGTGGAGCGCTGGAACCGCGCGGCCGTCTCGCTGTACAAGAAGATCGGGTTCGAGACCTCCGACGCCGAGAGCTTCGAACTGGAGATGGGACTCCGGCTGAACCCGGACGGGGGCGGCGAAGAGGCCGGAGAAATCGAGAACGGCGGGGAGCCGGGCGCCGGAGACTCCGGGACCGACGGCGGGTAGCGTTGGCCGGAATCTTCAAGCCTTTAGGGGCGGCGGGAGACCCCTCGGTATGAGCCACCGAATTCTGCTGTTGGGGGCACCGGGCGCCGGAAAGGGCACGCAGAGCACGAAACTCGCCGACGAGTACGGCGTCGAGCACGTCACGACGGGCGACGCGCTCCGCGCGAACAAGGACATGGAGACGGAGTACGGGACGCCCCGCTCGTTCATGGAGGCCGGCGAGCTCGTGCCGGACCCGGTCGTCAACGAGATCGTCGAGGCCGCGCTGGCGGACGCCGACGGGTTCGTGCTCGACGGCTACCCGCGCAACCTCGAGCAGGCGGAGTACCTCTCGGAGATCACCGACCTCGACGCCGTGATCTTCCTCGACGTCGACGAGGAGGTGCTCGTCGACCGGCTCACCGGCCGCCGGGTCTGTGACGACTGCGGCGCGAACTTCCACGTCGACTTCCAGCCGCCCGAGGAGGCGGGGGTCTGCGACGAGTGCGGCGGCGAGCTGATCCAGCGCGACGACGACACCGAGGAGACCGCCCGCGAGCGGCTCGAGGTGTTCTACGACAACACCGAGCCCGTCATCGACCACTTCCGCGACGAGGGCGTCCTCGTCGAGGTCGACGGCGAGGCGGCGCCCGACGAGGTCTTCGACCGCATTCGAGACGTCCTCGACGAGTAAGACCGAGTCGTCGTCGGTTCAGCGGCGGCGATCCGACCGCCGCCCGATCCTGCAAGGTTCTTAACCGTCGGCCGACAACCGGGCGGTAATGAGCAAGGTCGAACGGAGAGTCCGCTCGCTGGTCGGCGACGACGGCGAGATGCGAGACGCAGTCGAGGTCGTCCTCGATAACGCCGCCGACGGCGAGGTTCGGTGGGTCGACGTCCGCGACGAGATCACGAGCGGCCAGTGGGGCCGGCTCATCGAGAAGGAGATCCTCGTCGACGGCGAGACCGGCTTCGCGCTCGCGGACCGCGACGCCATCGAGGCGGGGCTGGAGGACGACGACGACCTGACCGGCGGCGGCGACGTCGACACCCCCGAGACGACCTCCTGGACCAAGTGGGACAAGATCGCCGCGCTCGCGACGGTGGGCGCGTTCGTCGGCTACGCCGTCAACCCGGTCCGCAACGCGATCGCCGGCGCCTTCGACCTCGTGTTGGGGCCGATGTTGAACGTCGTTCCCTTCTACGTCGTGATTATGGTCATCGCGCTCGGGACGGGGCTCTACTCCACCCTGCTGCGTGCGGGGCTCATGGACATGGAGAAGATGAGCATGTACCAAGAGCGGATGAAGGACATCCAGGACCGCCGGAAGGAGGCGAAGGAGCGCGACGATCAGGAAGCGCTCGACGCCATCCAGGAGGAGCAGATGGACGCGATGGGCGACCAGCTTGGCATGTTCAAAGAGCAGTTCCGCCCGATGGTGTGGATCATGTTCCTCACGATCCCGGCGTTCCTGTGGATGTTCTGGGTGATCGGCTACCGCGGCTCCGACGCCGCGTACCCCGCCGTCGCCTCACAGGAGCTCGTCGTGCCGCTCGCCGGCTCCGTCACGTGGGACACGGGGATCGTCGGTCCGATCCAGATGTGGATCCTCTGGTACTTCCTGTGTTCGATGGCGTTCACCCAGCTCGTCCAGAAGAGCCTCAACATCGAGATGTCGCCGTCGACCTCGTAAGCGAGGTCGCCTCGGACGACCCTTCTCCGCGGCGTCGCCTCTCTCCGTCGACGCCGGTGTCGCCCGCGTAGCCAGAAGCGTGTGCCGAGATCGGGTGCGGCCGGTATCCGTGAAACGGCGATCGAGGAGGGGAGTGGGTCTCGCACGGTAGTGGCGTGGCTGTTTATAAATCGGATTGCCGTGGCGCTGGCGGATGCTTATAACTGGTCCTCGCCGTCGCTCCCGGGTTTTAAAAGCCGTCTCGCCGCGATCGATCGGCGAGACTCACACCCGCTATCGATCGGAAAACGGCTCTCGGCGAGACGCCGCTTCAAAAGGCGGAATTCGGCGACGGCCGCCCGTCGCTACGGAGCGCTTACTCCTCTAAGACGCTCGACCACTGGCTGGTGTACGTCGCCTGCGCCGGCTCGAAGGAGACGCGCTCGCCGATCGCCCCTCCGTTGTCCTCGAAGGCGGCCACGTACTGCTCTTCGAGCGACTGACCGTATGCGTCGTTGAGGTACAGCGTCCCGGAGCTCTCGGCGCCGACCATGTCCCCCAGCGCGAGCTCGGCCATCGCCGGGCCCTGCAGGAGGTCGGACGGCGCGGTCCGGAAGACATAGCCGTTGTCGTCCAAGTCGGTCACGTCCGGGCTCGTCGAGGACGGCGAGATCCCGACGACGCCGTTGGGGATGTACACCTGGTCGGCCACCTGGAGGTTCACGTTCGAGGAGGCGGGGCCGACGACGGCGCCGTAGCCGGCGTCGACGAGCGCGTTCGCGCCCGAGATGCCCGCCTGCGGGTCCGTCTGCGTGTCCTCGACGCGGGTGTCGACGGTGATGTCCAGACCGGCGTCGTTGACCTGGGTCGCCGCGAGCAGCGCGCCGTCGCGGATCGGACCCCCGAGCGGACCGAGGTCACCGGTCTCGGGCATCAACACGCCGATCTTCGCCTCGAACTCGCCGTCGATTCCGACGGGGTCCGCGGCCGTCGCGTTCAGGTCCTCGTCGGAGAGCTCGTTCCCGAACTCGAGCGTGTCGAGGGTGACGATCTCGCCGTCTTGGAAGTCCTGCACGTCGTACGCGGCGGTGGCGATGTCGCCGTTGACGTCGAAGTCGACGCTGGAGGACGCCCCGACGTAGTGGACGGGGTCGCCGGCCGCCACGGTCTCGACCGCTTCGGGGAGGTTCTCCGGGCCGAACTCCTCGCCGCCGGGGTTCGCGACGGTCCGGATGCGGTCCCGGATGGCCTCGCCGTCGTTCTCGCCCGCCGCGGTCGCCGCGAGGATCTCGACCGCCATCGCGTCGTACGCCTGCGCGGTGAACACGCCGGGCGCGCTGTCGTACTCCGACTCGTACGAGTCGGCGAAGAACTCGGCGCCCGGGCCGCCCGCGGACGGCGCGGTCCCGATGACGTTGTTCATGTCGTTGTCGACCTCCCCGGGGAGGCTGGCGTCGATCAGCCCGTCGGGCACGACGATGTCGAGGTCGGGCGCGCCGTCGGCGAACTCGGAGTAGAAGTCGCGGAACAGCTGAATGCCGGACTCGGGGAAGCCGACGACCATCACGGCGTCAGGCGCGCTGCCGCCGTCGCTCCCGTCCGAGCCGTCGGACCCGTCGTCGCCGTCCATCCCGTCGTCGCCGTCGCTGCCGTCGGAGCCGTCCTCGCCGTCGCTCCCGTCCGAGCCGTCGCCGCTCTCGGTCGAGCAGCCGGCGAGTGCCGCGATGCCGGCCACTCCGGCGCCCTTGAGTACGTCGCGTCGCTGTATGCGTTTCCTTCGCGTCATTCTGTTACGCTATACCATACGTGTGTTTATAAGTGTATCCACGCCCACAAATACCACAGCGGACCGATACGGTCCCGATTTGAGGGCGGTAGCGCGTTCGAGACGCCGACTGCCGGCGTCTGCGCTCATCGCCGATCACCGCGAAACGGCGGTTAGTTACGGAAATCAGTCATGTCGCAGCGGGAGGTCTCAGTACCCCTGCGCGTTCCCGTCCTTTCGCGGCTCGGTCGCCGCCGAGAGGACGCCGTCCCGGCACCGCGCGATCTGCGCGCCGCCGAACATGGCCGGCGGGAGCGTCAACACGTCGTGTCCCTTCCGAGCGAGCTTCGCGGCGGTCCCCCCGTCCCCGTGCGGTTCGAGCGCTAGCTCGCCGGTCTCGCGGTAACGCCACCGCGGCTCGTCGAGCGCCCGCTGGAGCGGCATCCCGTAGTCGACGAGGTTGGAGATCACCTGCACGTGCCCCTGGGGCTGCATGTACCCGCCCATCACGCCGAAGGCGGCCCAGTCGTCCTCGTCGAAGCGAACGAGCCCGGGGATCAGGGTGTGGAACGGTCGCTTGCCGGGTTCGAGGCGGTTCGGGTGGTCGGGATCGAGCGAGAACGACGCGCCGCGGTTCTGGAGGGCGATCCCCGTCTCGCCGGCGACGAGCCCGGAGCCGAACCCGGCGAACCGCGAGTTGATGTACGAGACGACGTTGCCCGCCTCGTCGGCGACCGTCAGCAGGACGGTGTCGGCGTCCTCGGCGTTGGCGTCGGGGACGCCGAAGCTCACGTCGCGGTTGGCCGTCTCGCCGACCTCGGTCGCGCGGCGCTCCGCCCACTCCGCGGACGCGAGCGGCGGGACCTCCTCGTAGCTCGGGTCGGTGATGTAGCGGTGGCCGTCGTGGAACGCCACCTTCAGCGCCTCCGCGAAGTAGTGGACGCGCTCGGGGCTGTCGTAGTCGTACTCGCCGGCGCCCAGCTCAGCGGCGACGTTGAGCGCCTCCAGCGCGATGAGCCCCTGGTTGTTCGGCGGGAGCTCGTACACCTCCGCGCCGTTGTACGTCGTCGAGACCGGCTCCGGCCACTCGACCTCGAACGCCGCGAGGTCGTCGACTGTCATGAACCCGCCCGCCGCCTGTACCTCCGCGGCGATCGCCTCGGCGATCTCGCCCTCGTAGACCGCGTCCGCCCCCTCTTCGGCGATCAGCTCCAGCGACTCGCCGAGTCGGGGGAGCGTCACCTCCTGCCCGACCGCGGGCGATTCGCCGCCGAAGAGGTACGCCTCGCGGGCGTGATCGCTCTCGAACAGCTCCTCGCCGTGGGTCCACGCGTCCGCGATCACTTCGCTGACCGGGTACCCCTCCGTCGCGTAGCGGATCGCGGGCCGCAGCAGTCGGTCGAGCCCGAACTCGCCGAACCGCTCGGTGGTCGCCTCCCACCCGCGGGCAGTCCCCGGGACCGTCACCGTCTGGGCCCCCGTCATCGGCATCTCCACCTCGCTCGGGTCGTCGCCGTCGATGTCGTCGTCGGCCGCGAGCGCCTCGCGGGCGTTCTCGATCGTCGCGTCGGCGGGAGCGCCGCCGCAGGCGCGCATGGCGCCGACCTCGCCGTCGGCGGTGCGGTACAAGGCGAACACGTCGCCGCCGAGTCCCGTCGACGTGGGCTCGACGACGTTGAGCGCGGCGGCGGTCGCCACCGCGGCGTCGAACGCGTTCCCGCCGTCGCGCAACACCTCGATCCCCGCCTCGCTCGCGAGCGGCTGGCTCGTGGCGACCACGCCGCGCTGTCCGTACACCGTCGACCGTCGGGAGCCGAAGCGGTCCACGTCTGGGTCCATGACCACACGTTCGCCGGCGCGCGGTTAAACGTCCCCCCGGACAGTTCCGGTGTCCCGGGGCGTATTATTTGTGAATAGGTAACGTTTAACGCATTTCGGCGCCTCAGGTAACGGGAACAGATGACCAACCGGACCGAGACGGACGGCGGGGAGTCGAGCGCCGAGAGCCCGCCGACCGACGGGTCTCCCGACGATTCCGGCCGTGGTCCCGACGATTCCGGCCGTCGTTCCGACGACTCCGACCGTCTCCCCGACGACCCCGACCGCCGCCGCGTCCTCGGGTACGCGGGGCTCGCCGCGCTCGCGGGCACCGGCGTCGCCGGCGCCTGGTACGCCTCGCGGCCGGAGCCCGACGCGGAGCCCGGCGACGGGACCGACGAGGGCGACGACACCGACGGATCGGAGGATCCCGTGGAGGCCCCCGACGACGAGGTCCCGGCGGTGGTCACTCGGTACGCGCCCGACCTGTACTTCGGCGCGTTAGAGAAGTGGTACCCCACCGACCCGCGGCCGTACGTCGTCGAGACCGATGCGGGGGCCGTCGTCGACGGGTTCACCGCGCTCGACGAGTACTCGGCGGCGTTCCGCGAGACCGGGACGCCGCCCGCGCCCACCGTCTTCTACAACGTCGTCGAGGCGGCGCCGGGCGTCGACGCGGTGCAGTACTGGCTCTACTCGGCGTTCGACCAGTTCACGGTCAACTTCCACTGGCACGACTGGGAGCTGCTGCAGGTGTTTGTCGACCGCGAGAGCGGCGACCCGATACTGCTCTCCGCCAGCGCCCACTCCCGGGCCAGCCCGAACAACGAGTTCCTCGAGCCGGAGATCCCGGACGGCTCGCGGCCGGGGATCCTCTCTGAGGTGGGGTCGCACTCCAGCGCCAGCGAGGTCAACGGGCTCGTCCCCAGCTTCGAGCGGCTCCCGGTCGGCGACCTCGTCTCCGACGTGACCAACGACGCGATCGACGTGTCGGCGGCCCTCCGCGCGCCCTTCGCCTACGGTCTCCCCCGAGACGAGGGCGCGCGGCTCCCGTTCGTCCTGCCGGAGCTCGACGGCTCCCCGCTCCACGAGCACCCCTCGCTGTCGATCGAGCGGAGCGACCTGATCGACGAGCGGGTGACGGTCGGGTCGTGGCGCGGGCTCCCGACCCCTCCCGAGGACCTCCCCCTGCGCGAGCCCGGGCTCGTGATCGCCCACCCGGACAGCGCCGTCGACGCGGACGCGACCTACGCGCTCGAACCCCTCGCGCCGCTCGGCGACGAGATCGACGACTTTGTCGGCCCGCAGCTGAGCTTCGAGTTCGCGATCCCCGGGTTCGTCGAGGACGCGCTCGCGAGCCATATCACGTCGGTCGGCATCCCCTGGGAACAGGAGCGGTTCGCCGACCCCCTCTCGGACGTCACCGACCCCGCGCACCGGCGGCAGATCGACGGCGCGGAGCCCGACGGGCTCTCGAACCGCGTCGTCGGCCGGGTGCGACAGCTCCGGGCCGGGACCGCGGGCGCGCTCGACGGAGTCACGGACGGGGCCGCCGACGCGGTCGCGGACGTCGCCGGCGTGTCGCTGTTCTCGCTCCCGACCGAGTTGGCCGTCCGGCTCGCCAGCGAGGACCCGACCGCGACGGTCACCCGAGGCGGGGTGTTCGAGTACCTCCGCGTCGAGCCCGGCCCGCACCTCCTCGTCGCCAACGGGCCGGGGATCGCGCCGGTCGCGTCCCGGTTCGTCCACGAGGGCGGGCTCGCGCGGGTCGGCGGCGACGGAGAGCTCGCGGTCGTCGCCAGCGAGGACGCCGGCTGGATCCGGGGCGACGGCCGGGAGACGGACGGGATCGAGCGCGTGCGCGTCGTCGAGGACTACGCCGGCGTCGTCTACGACGGCGAGCCGGTCGAGACCGACCGGTTCGCGGTCGCGGTCCACCGCGAGGGCCGCTACACGGTCGAGGTGGTCGACAGGGCGGGAGTGCGCGGGGCGTACCGCGTGACGCCGGATTCCTTCGACGAGAACGGCGAGGCGGTCCGCGAGCGGGTCGAAACCGGCAAGGCGGCGCTCGTGCGGACGCTCCGCGACGAGCTCGACGAGCTGTACGCGCTCGCGGCGTCGCTCGCGCCGGACGACGAGGACGACGACTCCGAGAACGAGACGGACGAGGACCGCGACCGCGACCGGACCGCGTCCGACCCGGTGCTCGACGGGATCTCCCGCGCCCGGGAGTCGGCGGCGGGGGCGGTCGACGCCGCGGAGAGCGGCGAGGAGCGAGCGGCGGACGACCGGCTCTCCGCCGCGACCTCGTCGCTGTGGGACGTTCGGGACGCGTTCCTGACCGACGATCAGGCGGGATACAGCGACGCGGCCGTGGAGGCGATCGATCCGAAGGCGCTCGCCGGGATCGACCGCGCGAACGACGCCATCGACGCCGATCTGTGAGGGATCGCCGGCTCGTCAGGCGGTCACAGCCGAACGTCGCGGGCCGGCGGTTCGACCCCTCGTCATCGTACATGTATCGGTAACCGCTATACAAAATCCGACTCAGCAGTCGATCGCCGTTCGCGGTGCCGCGGCTCAGGCGCCGGACGTTCGACGCCGGACGAATCAGCCTCGACCGCTATCTCACGGAGAAAGCGTGGCCTCGGCACTCGAACCAGTAATTATTACCGACTTACGAGATTGTTTATAGAAAAGCTCGATCCCCACTAAAACGATAGATGGCGCAGGGATGATATCTAAGATGCGCCCCATGTAGAGGAATTCTATCGCTCAGTCGCTCTCTTCAAAGTCATATCCAGGATTGAGTTTGAACGTTTTGTCTCCGACTTGCAGTAGCGGTTCATTTTCACCAGCGAAGTTTCGAGCGGGGAAGCGATATGCCTCATACAAGTCCCGGTGGAGAGCAAAGAGCCGTTTCTTAATCTCGTCGCGTGTTAGCTCAAGGTCATACGAGTCTTCGAATACCAACGGGAGTGCCGTTTTATAGTAAACAATTGGTGTACCGATTCGATTCGGTTCTTCCTCCCCGATAAAATTCGAAAACGCAGTTGACAATGACGACATCAATAGTTCTCGAAGTAACTTTTCAGCTAGGCCTGCCTTTGAAGGAGCATCATCTATTTGCATTCCCTGGTGGACAATCGCATTTCGGGCGTTATAGACCGTTTCAACGACTTCTTCAATCTCATCGGAGAACTGGGATTCATCAACCTGTTCTTTCGCCACACGAAGAACAGCCTCATCGTCACTTTCCGTATTAGACCCAGATAACAAGCTACCGAAGTGACCGCCCACCCACCTTCCCACCTGACTGTCACCATCAAAATCCTGCATAAGCTGCTCCTTTGCTGAAACAATTGCGTCCCTCTGAGAATCTGAAAGGCGCATATCCTCCGTCTTTTTGTCTACGAGCGCTTCAGAACCGGTCCAAAATGCAACAAGTCTGTCTTCGGATGCCTTTGTGGACAAACCATAGCTGTACCAGTTGAGCGCACGTTTGAGACTTTCCTCATTCTCAATTGACTCTGCGATGTTGGCATGTACTTGCTCTGCAATTGAGAGGACGTATCTACCGGCCTGTAGGGTAGAGTCAATCCGTTCCTTGTATGCTGCGTCGGCAGTAGTAACTTTGTACCGACTACCAACTGAAATCCCCTCTTCGAAGGTAAACGACAACGCTCCAGTAATTATTCTTGCTTTGTCCTCAAGCTTGGTGTCTGCAATTTCTTCTGCCTCTTCGCGGTTCTCCGCCTCGTACTCGAACTCAAGAACACCGGAGATCTCGTCGACATTGTTTTTTGGTACGAGAGTTACGTCGAGGGTAGAGTCTCTGAACTCATACTTGGTGTCAATTTTTGTAGGACCATGAAGGCGGAAGGCGGCTTGATACCTTTCCATAGGAATTTCAGCAGACTGTGGTTGCTTAAACCTCATCACCTAGCTTGACTTCCAAAAGGATCCAACCAGAATACGATGACATCCGGAGAATAGGGCTTGTCCTGTTCCGACCCCGATTAATTTGGAGTACATTGCTCTGTTGAATCCGCAGAAGGCGTCGGGATCGGATCACCATACGGTCGGTTCAGTGTCGCTATCGAGCGGATCCTGAGAAGCAATCTTGCTAGAGAGGTGAGAAGAGAGACAGCATCGGGGAGATCGACCCAGCACATCAACGGTGAAAAGCAACCGAGTCGGTCCTTCAACAGTTGTGATCCCCGTGCCGTCGTTGGATTCAACAGAGCAGAGTACATAGATGTCGTGTACCTTCGGGATTCTCTCTCATCTGTTCGAGGTTCCTCTGACTCTCGATGTTCTCAACCAAAGTGAGTAGTTCTCTCCCTCGTAATTCAAGCCACGTTGTCCCGAGTTGGCTCCGCTCAGACTCGGTTGCAGGAATCCAATAGCAGTCCCCGATGAATTCTTTGCTCCCCTTAGACGCGAACGCGAATGCTGTCGTCTCTTCCGGTATCGAGGTTAATGCGTCCTGAGCAGCAATCAGATACTTCGTCCCTAATGCGACGAAGACCAAGTCGTAGCCTTTGCCAAGGATTTGCCGGAGGTCCTGAGGGATATTCTTCTCCTGTCCAACAGCTGCTACTAACTCGTTGTTGGTCATTGTATTTACGTCAAGGTTCATCCGTTCTGCCCGTTGTCGAACCTGCTCAATCTCGCTGAACGTACACTCGTAAGAAGGGATCTCTGTCCCAGCAGGGAGGACACCAAACCCGGCAGAGATGATACGCCAATCAACATTGGCGAACTCCGAAAGCTGTTGTACGGCTGATTCGATATGCTCGTGCTCGCGTCCCGTGTACATCTCAGCCGCCGAAGCGACAGCATCAGGATACTCCATCAGTAACTCTGTCCGCTCTCTCGAATCTATCTCTTCGGGGCCGATTACGGCGTCAAATCGCTTCGTTCCGGAGCAAGGTGAGATAACGAGCACATCTAATGCCATCGGTGTATTCTTATTCTGAATGATTACTCAGAGAACGAAACTCTTTGTGTGCGTACCGGAGTAGCATATGCGAAGAACACAGATGACACGACGCGAGGATATAGATCGACTCTACAGACTCTTTGAGGACTTGGAACAAGCCGTCGACGGGAAACAGAAGCTCAAGGACTGCACCGGCTACATGGACTGGCCAGACCGTGGCGTCTACATATTCTTCGCTCCGGACGAATACCGAGAATCGCGCGACCAACGCCGGATTACCCGCATCGGAACTCACGCTGTTTCCGAGGGAAGCAGTACGTCGCTCTGGAACCGACTGAGAACGCACCGGGGAGCACAACGCGGAACCTACGAAGGCGGTGGGAACCACCGAGGCTCCGTGTTCAGAAAACGAGTCGGCGAGGCGTTCGTTGAGAGTGATTCCCTGAATGATGAGTATCCCCATTGGGGCGAGGGCTCAAGCGCGAAGCGGGAACGCCGACTTGATGAACTCAAGATGGAGCGGCGAGTAAGCGACTATCTCCGGGACCTGCCGTTCCTCTGGCTGAACATTGACGACGAACCAAGCGCCGATAGCCAACGGGCCTACATCGAACGAAACACGATTGCACTCCTCAGTAACTACCAGCGAGAGGCTGTTGATGCTCGTTCAGATGATTGGCTGGGCCATCATAGTCGGAGCAAGAAAATCCGCGAATCCGGACTGTGGAACGTGAACCACGTTGATGAAGACTACGACCCCAAATTCCTTGAGCTACTCAAAGACCAGATAGAGCAAACTTCGCCAGTCTGAGAACCGACTGCCATCGTAGTGACAGGACACAATTATAACGTAATGTCTGTACAACAATAGTATGGCTATCTATGTCGACGACCCTCTCAATGCGAGTGACGAAGACTGGGATATAAGCAAGTTCCACAGCGATAGCGAATACTTCGTCAAGCGGCCACCTTATCAGCGAAAAAGCGTTTGGGATACTCAGAAACAAAAAGAACTAATCGACAGCTTTGTTCGCCAACTCTACGTCCCGCCCGTCGTCATCCGTCAAGTTGTTCTCGACGGCAACGACCTCCGTTTAGAAGTCGTCGACGGCCAACAGAGAATCACCGCGATTCAAGAGTTCTTCGAGGACGAATTCGCACTCCCCGATAGCGCGGAACTCCGCGAACTCAACCCGGACCACGAGATTGCGGGGAAGCGATACTCCGAACTTAGCGAGGACGTCCAGGAGTATATCGAATCTCAGTGTTCGCTCAAGGTAATCAAGCTGCGCGGAATCGATGATCCCGACGATAAGCGCCACCAAGAGTTAGCGACCAAGGTCTTCTGGCGGCTCCAGCAGGGAGAACACCTAACCAACATCGAGAAGAATCACAGCAAGACCTACAGCCCCGTTCGGAACTTCATCGTCCAAACTGCCGACGACATCAGTTTTGACCGAGAGAACTACGAGAGCCGTGACAACAATCCGAATCGCCACGAGTTCTTCACGCTCCTCGCTCGGAACAACGATCGACTCCAGCAACTCTCACTTCTCGCTCGCTTCATTCTGATTGAGATTGATGAAGGCCCGACGAAGGTCACCGGGAAAGAGGTCACCAAACTATTCGACTGCAAGCGTGAGGGATTCACCGTTCACGAGGACCTAGAGGAATTCAAGCAGCGCGACGAGATTCAGCGCGTTCAGCGGATGCTCGATCTCCTTACGGAACTCTATCGGGATACCGACCTCAAGAACTCGAATGGCGAGATAGAGTTTCTGAACAAGGAGTACTTCATCCTCAGCCTGTACTCGCTTATCCGCGAGTTGGAGTTTGAAGACTACAACTTTGGGCGAGACAACTACGACGAAGTCCGGAATTTCACCGAGGAGTGGTTCAAACGATTCGAAATCGAGGATACAGACGACAGCGAGATGCTCCAATTTAAGGAAGCTCGCCAGCAGAACCGGGGAGCGGTCAACAAGCGACACTACATCCTCGAAAATGCGTTCTGGGAGACGGAGCCTGATATTCAAGAGACCGACAGTCAACGGGCATTCTCCCGAGCGCAACGAATTAAGCTCTTCATCGAGAGTGATCGCATCTGCGAGATGTGCTTGGAGGAAGAGAAAACCGAAGAGGAGGCAAAAGTCTCGTGGAGCAATTGGGACGCCGACCACATCGAGGAACATTCACAGGGCGGCCAGACTATACTCGAAAACGCACGGGTACTGTGCCCCCATCATAACCGGAGTCGATAGCGTCCTGCAGTATCATTAATATCCTGACAGCCATCCAATTAGATGGCGATTCTCGATGACTGATGCACCATTAGCGCCGCGTCGATCGATGGACGACAACAAAGGATTAGGCGAAGGAATGACCAGCGTCGATATCTACTGTCACCGTCAGCACAAAGGCCAATGGCAGCAAGAAGCCGACAAACAAGGCCTCAGTCTGAGTCGCTATCTGGTCGAACTCATTCAAGAAGCTCGCTGGCAGCGCCATAACAACGACTGAGACGGCGAAGTCTAAACATTCGTTTTCCTCCGAAATCGGGACATAGACCGCGTTTCTACCGGTAATATCTTTAACCTAACAATCGAATGATTATTTGGAGGATTCTAGCATGACAGAGACGTCTATGGACAGCCCCAGCGACGGACCGGACTTTCAAACACTCCACGAAAATACGACCCGAGCAGAGCTTTTCCCCGCGAAACAGCACAAAGAGGAATGGTGGGAAGAAGCCGGACACGAAGGCTCCAGTCTCAGCCGGTACCTCTACGACCTGATTCAGGAAGCCCGGATGTACCGGGACAGCGGCGCACCCTTCATCCAAACACAGGACCAGACAGTCAAGCAGCTTCAAAACAAAATCGACGACCTCGAAGACCAACTCGACGACGCCAGACAAGCTAGCGATGGTCGAACCCACCTCAGTATCGATGACCTTGTCACCCGAGTTCTAGACCAAAAATACCAATCACTAGATGAACTTACCGAACGAATCTCTGCCAGCGACGATGTCGCCCAACACCTCCAACGACAAATCGAGAATCGGCTGTACACCTTAGCCGAAAACGGACGTGTTGAATTCCAACGTGGACACGGCTGGCGGCTAAACGAGGGGAACTGAGATGCCCGCAGAACCCGGTTCCTCGAAAATCTACGAGAACAAGCACGACGGAGTCAACTACTTCCTTAGCCGGAAGGAGGCATCCGGCCGTAGCACGCGAACACTCAACTCGTACAGCCGCGTCCTTCGCGAGTTCTTTCACGACCAATTTCCCGATCTCGAACCCGGCGATGTCGAGATTCGCCACGTCGAAGACTACCTAATGGCGCTCACGAAACGGGATGTCTCCCAGAACTCGAAGAAGAAGTACCTCGAAGTCCTCTCCAGTTTCTACAACTACACGCTGAAACGCCCACAGTTCGAGGACATCACCAGCAATCCCGCTGCGGTCGTGATGGAGGAGATTCCGCGAATCCGTCCCGATCGACCAGATTGCGCGACGTGGGAGAATGCCTGTAAGCTGATCGACGCTATCCCCGATCCACGAGACAAGACCGTCGCCATCATCCTCGCCAAGACTGGATCGCGTTTGCTGGAAGCTCTCTCGATCGAAACCGAAGACGTCGATCTCGAAAAGGGACTTATCCGTCTTCGAGAGCGGAAAGGCGGGAAACAGACCGTCGTCCCGATCGACGACGAGACAATATACGCAATCAAACGCTATCAGTTCGTCAATGCCGATTCAGATTCGCCATATCTCTTCACAAGCAACAAAGGAGGTCGTCTCAGTAAAGAGCGGATTCGACGTGAAGTGAAAGCCGCCGCCGACCGTGCCGGCGTCGCCTCCAAAGAAGAACGCCGGTTCGAGAAGAAATTCACACCTCACACGTTCCGTACAGTATTCACGACACTAATGCGGAAACAGGGAATGAAGCCGTACATTCTGAAGTACATTCGTGGGGACGCTAAGACCGAGACGATGGATATCTACACTCGCGTCGATCGGGAGGAGGCAAAAGAGGAGTATCTGGACTGCATCAAGGAAATCGGACTCTAGCGAGGATCGACAGATGATCGAAGTCATTATCTACAAAAATCCGTGGGAAGACCCTGAGGAGGTAGCCCGAGTGACGATTGAGGGGGAAGTAAAAGGCGAGACGCCGACGGCAACATCTCTTCGAGACCGTATGCAGGATGAACGCGATCCAATCATTAGCGAGTACACGGATGGACGGGAGCTGCTTCGATATGTGACCGCTTCGTACTCGAACGGATACGTGATGGCTGGTTACGATAGCGAAGAGTCTCAACAAGTCGTCGAAGACCTAAATGACGAAGCATATCGGGACTGGGTCAGAGATTCCGGGCTCGACACCCAACTCTGAATCCCTCAGACTGTACGCTCGTAGTAGCCTCTCAACTTCTCACGCATTTCTGAGCGAATCGAATAGATTGACTCTCGGTTGTCCTCAAACGGCTCACTACCTCCGATAAGTAACACTCATCTTCTGTTGGCACGGACCTGGAGTACCGAAATTACTCTATCAGTTGATGGGTGTCCGCTGATGTACGTCATTGCTTCAGAGACCGTTTTGTTGTTCTGGATGATGACTACTGTTCGATTGTTGATGGACTCGTTCTCTCTCCTCTCAGCTAGGACCTCCACGCTGTTACAGACCAAGAGAACTTGAATCAGTCCTCTACTCGGGAGTCTTATGATGGAACAGGGCGAGTATTTGATACGGTGATTTGACGTGGGATTGCTCTTTCTGGGACTCAACGAGGATCGAGACGACTGGGACATCCTCGGGAAAGTTGTTGATGGTGAGATAGTTGAGGACCCAACCGGCGAGCTTGAGGAGACAGTACAAGGAGCGTACGATTTAGATGATGAAGACCACTTGAGACGAGCGTTCAATAACCACTATATCAACGCCGTTCCGCTGGCGGAGAACGAGGAGTAGACCAGTGCGGATACTCTTTCAGATGTACAACGCTGGCGGGCTACACGACCTCGGAATCATCAAAGACGGCGACGTGGTCGAATGTATCGAGAAGGGGTTCGAAGACTGGATTCGCTGGGAGCTAAGCCAGCCGACGACTCCGGATCTCGATGACCCAGATGGAATTTTGGAAGCGTATGAAGGACCATATCTGATTGCGAAGGTAGTCGACGAGTGACCATTCATAATATAGTATATATAAGGGAATCAACGGAGGCTCCAGCTCTGGGAACGTCACCTTGTGTGTTCTCCGCATCTATAAGGAAATATACACTATGTACAGCATCTACAGGGTAGAATTATTATTGTATCCTAGTCAATCAGAGAATAGATGTCTAGAAGCAATGGTGGAGGTATTCTATTTGAGACATTCGCTACTGTCCTTAGAGCCTTCCAAGAGTTAGATGGTAACGCTAGAACGGTGGAGATAGTTGAATCAGAACACACGAATCGAGAAAAACGTCAAGTCCTCAATGTGCTTCAAGAACTCCAGCGAATGGGTTATACTCGATACGAGCAGCGCGGAATGTATAAATATTGGATATCGGATGTGCGGGAACTCGACTCGTTCTATATTAGAGAGAAAGAATACCTAGAGGAGCTATTAAAGAATGAAGAATGGACCGAGCAAAAGAGAGAATATCTGCTACAGAAGTCTCACAATAGTACCAGTCCTGAGTCAGAATAACCAAAATTAGAGAGACATGATGTCTGGGTCCCCCCTCCCTATACTATTATAATATAATATATTTGCATTTCGTCACCCTATCGTGGTGTCCCGATTTTCGAGGATACAAGATACCAGCATTTGGAGAAGAGGCCGTTCCAAGTCAGAGTTAGCAGCGTTGTCGCGCAAGGACTACAGCTATTAATACATTCTCTTCATGTATGTTTATAATTATATTTCGAATGCTTGTAACCCTTGGAATGTGATTTTCTCTATCCCAAGGGTTACAAACTAACTTCCAAACGTTTGGGCTTCAAACTCGGCATAACACTTATACTATTGTGTATCTGACGAGTGGTGCTATGAATTTCATAGTTATTCGATGGGATCGGCCGCATCATGTGAACTCGGTTGACGATTGGAGAACTGAATAATGCATCAGTCACCATGGGATCGTCATCTCACTCGCAAATGGATCCAAATGCAGACCGATGACGAGCATCTGTACGGCGAAGATGTCGGTACTGGCGACTCAGTAGAAGATAAAAACGCGAAAGCAATTGAGCAATTCGAGAAGAGATATCAGGACTATCAGGAACGGGATGCAAGCGAGGAGTTGAGCAACGTCACAACGACTGATATCAACACCGGCGAAGAACTCCCGTACTTTACCTGGGTCCCGTACAAAGGCCCACAAGGCGGCCGAGGCTGGGAAAACACTCGAACAGGAGACATTCGCTACGAGCTCAGAAAGCCGGGACCGCGAGAATCCGATATTCCGGAAGGAACCTACAAGGGAATTTGAACAGGATATCAATATCACCAGATGTCCGTTTTTGCTCCGTATAGACGGTTCTATTCTCGAATAATAGAGACTCCCAGAAATGGCTCTGTTGAAATCTTATTCTTCAGATATATACCGCCTGAGACAGCCGCTCGATGAAAACTGCGTATTTGCCAGAGATGAATCGAGACTTATCACTTCTTGAGGATTCCAACAGAGCCACAATTAGTTATTCCTCAACTGGCGGTATCTGTCTCCGAGTGTATCTGCTAAATCAAATACAGCATACATTGCCAGCAGAATCGATCCAGAGCCAATGGCTAATGCTATAACTGCTGATGAGTCGTAAATCACCGGGGACAAATTGGACGTTGAAAATGGACCTGGTCCAATGAGTTCTGGGTTGGATCGCAGGTACTCAGTGTATTCATCCGTACCAATATAGCAGATTCCAGATATAATTATCAGAAACACATCCCTCTGAATCTCATCTTCCGGCAAGACCTGCTTAACTCGTAGCATAATCCTAAATACAACTGCAATCAGAGATAGTATAATGAGGATCCCCATGATATAATATAAAGCTAATAATTGCTGAAAAATAGGTGTGACAAGCGACGGTAGCAGCAGTATGACGCCCCCCGTGAAAACAACTAGATCCCAATTTTGAACTTCAGTATGGGCTTTGAACAGATCGCCAATTGAACCAATCTGATTGACCAGTTGCCGATATATGAGTAATATCAATAAAATGGTTAGGAGGAGAGCACCACCGAAACCGATCCGGATCTGACTTGCGGCATCTCCGACCGACCCTCCACCTCCCAAATCCGATATGTAGATTGCTAGTGCTGAGAAAACACCCAAGATAACAAATAATTCTGAGTTCGATTTTAGAAAATCGGCCATATCTATATTATCATTCTTCTGATCATCTTCATTCATTGTGTCTGTTAGTATATTTGTACCAGTAAATATCTTACACAGAATATTTCGTATTGACCGCAACCGGGTCAGAAAATATCATTTGCTGAGTATTTCAACAGGTCCTCTGAAATCGAAAGAAGCCATCTTCTGATCTACTCACGGTATGCTCGTCCCAATCATAGACCTCCTCACGCTGATAGAGACTGGATTGATCGAACTCTAATGCAGACGAGCTATCTCGATGTTGCCTTCTCCGAACCAGCCTGACTAGAGACCGATATGATGTCGTCACCTTGTTCGATCACTCCGTTTTCGATGAATCTCTCAACACGATCTTTTGCAACACCCAATTCGAGACCGGTCGCCCGATGAATGTGTAAGACGAGGTGATTGAAATGGAGGTCATCGACACACGCTTTTTCAGATGCTCGGCGAATGAGCTGTGGAGCATCGATAGAAATCGTATCTTCTCCCCACGGGAGCTTGGTAACGCCGTCTCGTTCAATGTTCTTAGCGAACGTTAGCCACTCTGGGTCTTCCTGATGATCAATGTGATCGACACCCTCAAAATATACTGGTCCGGCGGCTGAGAGAATGTCATCCTTTCTTGATCCAATCACGATGTATCTTGCTGCAAGAGGTGGAATATCTTCTTTGTCAACAATACGATCGACAAGATTAAGATTGATGTGCGGTCCCCTCCAATTCTTCTCCCCCGGAAGAACCTCTCGCCACCAGTATTCTCGGCAGGGAGCAATCATTAGAATGCCCCCCAGAGCGACTGTGATACTGTAGTTGTGATATCTGTTGCAGTAGTCTTGATGTGATGCCAATCGTCTGTAGTGCAGTTAGTTGGTTTCATAGTGTATCTCCTGTGACCAATACTCAGAGAATTCTCTACCTGTCGTCTTCTCTCTAGCGTGCCTGCTATCGCATCTCTGAGTTACTCGCTTTCTTGCGGTTGCGAGTCGGTTTGTGGCCCATCATACACTATGATAGTATAGACAATAAATATTGCGGCGTAATAGAATACAATACGTTTTTGCCCAAAATAGCAAGTTCAGTAGGTTAATTAGAATCGACATAATAGAATAGAGTATGGATAGTAACTCAGAGCGAGAACGGGGCATCCTCAGCGTCAAGGATCGTAACTACCTCCGGGATGGTGCTGGCATCGCGCCAAAAAGCTCAGCTGAACGAGTCACCCGGTCCCGAATTCGAAAGCGGCTCTACAGTACCTACTTAGATTTCAAGCTCCTCAACAACAAGTTAGAAGAACGCGATCGGAAGACTGTTTTTGAGGATTTGCCTGATGACCGAGACCTCCATCGAGGAATCACTGCTGCGCTCGAATTCACATACCTTGCTCTGAAAGAACAGAACCTCGATTTTAAAGACTACCTAGAGGAAGCGATCACAAACGCGGAGGAGAAACTAGCCCGAAAGGAATCCGAAAATCGCGTGGAGGTAGACGTAGAGCTCAATGTCGAAACGAGACTCGTCCTCGATGATACGCGAGACATCAGTGAGTACAGCGATGAGGAAGTAGGTGAGCTACTGATGAACGGCGAGATAGATGGTGAGCTCGCAGCCCATCTCCTACAAGAGCAACACAGAGATGATAAGAGCAGAGATATCGCGTAATCAACGTTGAGTACCTATACAGTACCTCTGGCAAAGATTTTCCAGAGGTCTTCATTAGTCGTCCTCTCACGCAGTCCTCGCAGCATTCGATAGAGATGGTTCAGTCAGGTACAAACGAAACTATAGCACTGAGTATGGGGACCTCCGTACAGTCTTCGACCCTCCAAGCGTGAATCAGTCCTCAGAACTTTCCTCCTTGTAGCCAGCTTCGTACTCCTTGCGTAGCGTCTGTGACGCCTTCTTTGAGACTTTGATAATACCCTTGTTGAATCGCCTGATTGCGATGTAGATATACAACAGGAGGAGATACGGCCAGAGGAATAGTCCGATGACAGCGTAGACGGCGAGTTTGAGAAATCGGTACTCTATCGGGCCGATGTGGATGTCCCCTATCTGGATACTGCTCGGTTCGCCTTGCTGGTCGCTGTCTGAGTCAGTCATTATAGGCTCCCGGCTACGTCGTCGCTGCTGGACGCAGGACGACAGTAGGACCTATTCAGAGAGACGATAGGCACCAATATCAAATTACTTACTTTTATCGGTGATGCGAATTTTGTTCGATCACATCTGTAATATGAACATATTTGTAGCTCTGATTGATTGGTTACAGTCGACATGGTAGATGCCGCTCAGATTGGCGTCGTTCAATGCAAAGAGGACGGTGATTACGACATCCTCTTGAACATCAGTCAGTCTGATATGGACGACGAAGACTTCGAGGATGCCACAGAGGCGACACAAAGTATGCTCGGGTCTCTCGCCGAAAAAAGTTTTTCAGCAAATAAGCCGACTGCTCGACTTCACGAATTTGATTATAGTGATGTTGATGAGGACGATGAACATCCTGCAAGATCACTGTTGACGAAACTCAAGGACGGGGAAGAGTTCGAATCTAACCTGAGAAATCTAGCGGAACGATATCTCAGAGCGGCAAATTCAGAGCCGGGAATTCTTATTGCAGTCCAGTTCTCTCACAAGGGCCACGAGTTGCTCGCGATAATCAAAGCACCATATGAGGATGTTTACGAACCGGATGATGAGGTAGGACTTTCTCAAATTAGTGAAATTATCGAAGACGAGCTAAAGAAAGGTGTCCTCTATCCTAGAGTCAACTACTCACTTGACGAAGTACGTCCGGATGAGGCCGGTATCTACCAGAAAAGCTACTATGCTCAGCACTGGTGGAAGTTCCTCGGGCTCCAAGACACTAAGACCAATAACGAAGTCCTGAACGAATGGATAATCGAAGACGTTGAGGAAGGCGACGACGACAACCCTCTATCCGAAGCCCAGAGCGTCGATGACTTCGATGAAATCCGACGGAACCTCGATGATGAGAAATTGGAAGGTCAAGTTACAATCACAATATCTGGCATCGATATTCGTGTGCGCCTTCGAGACGTATTAGAGCGTAACATCTTCCTCGTCAACGATGGGTCGTACTACGTTGTCATCCCCAGAAATGAACCGAATATCGCGGTTACAGGCCATAGTGGCGGAGACTACCGGAAAGACGTTCTAGAGAACTTGTCGGAGTACGATTCGTTCGATGACATTCAGTAATGACCGAAATAGAAGACCACCTCTCTCAGCTTTCCCCATTATGGGAAAGTCGAGAGATCACGGAAGAGCCTCGGATAATCGATATCGATAGCCCTGTCTCCGGTTTTTCAGAAGACGCACTTAGTGAAATTCTTCAGTTAGCTCACGAGGAGGGAGCTTATTTCGATGATTTTGAAGTGACATTCCATACGGATAGAACCGGAGAGCAGCCGATTATCCAATCTGGCGGGAGCCTCCGAGTACACGACTCTGGTTTCGACACCCTCCAAAGAGCGTACGATACTGAAGACGTAGAGATTCAAGACTGGCGTCAAGTCGTCGGCGACATCCTCCATGATGATGAAGCTGGGAGACTTGCTGATTTTCTGCTTGAATGGTCCGGGACAGCCTCGATATCCCTATACGTAGATTGTATCGTAGACAAATCAGAAATTGGTGACCGCCTCGAAGCTGAGTTAGACAGTGTTCCCTCTATCTCAGTATCCTTCTGGACAGAGGAGGAGTGGCTTCGAAGTTGGCTAGACCAACATAGCTCCGATTACGCAACTGTGGCTGACGTGTTCT
This sequence comes from Halorubrum salipaludis, assembly GCF_002286985.1. Taxonomy (GTDB): domain Archaea; phylum Halobacteriota; class Halobacteria; order Halobacteriales; family Haloferacaceae; genus Halorubrum; species Halorubrum salipaludis. The sequence goes on from NZ_NSKC01000005.1 coordinate 37,635, forward strand.
TTGAAGAGCAAAACCTCCCCGTCTTTGTATTCTACGAAGAAATCGAACCAGAGTACGAATCACTACTTCAGTTCCACTCTGTTAGATCCTTGCTCAACTTGGAGCCGGAAAATCTCGATTTTAACGTGAGTCAGTATCGAACGCTCATGGACCGAGACCGGGATATGCTCCAAGCCGGACCCGAGCTGTCGGTAGTGTCTCCCTCACTCTTTAGCACACCTAAGGCACGAGATTTGTTCTCGTCGGTGTTCGTGTACAGTGTCTTCGCCGGAGTCGCAAAGCGAGTCAGGTTAACTGAGGATGTCTTGGAACTCGAAATCAAAACACGGCGCAAGACGATCAGCGACGAAATAGACGGAGAGACATTTTCCGATGTCGTTCGAGGATATACAGGAGACGAACTAACGGCTCTCTACCAGTTCTATGAATCGTTCGTAGAGAAGGGAACACGGACTACGTATCGGGATTTCTGGCACCGTAGTATCGTGGAGGAGTGTGATTCATTCGAGGACCTTCCTCGGAGAACAACGCAGATTCGTGAGTTCTACACATTCCTAGAAGAGGAGGCTATCGAGAAGAACTTCGATGACCTCAATGATGCCATCCAAGATGCTCACGTATTCACTGCCGACGTTACGAGTACTGTCTCAGAGACGACGCGGAGCCTGACTTCTGAGATTCAGAAAGTGGTGATGGCGCTTCTCGGGGCAGTATTCGCTAATCTCTTTCTCGTAGTCCGGTGGTCCAACGTGGATATGGTTCTTCCCTTCTCGATATTCGTCATCTCAGGTATTCTGCTGTTCTACTTCCCAACAATCCAAACGCGTATCGACGAACTAGATGACCTGATAAACGAGAGCAATGATGATTTCGAGGTCTATTCCGAGACGATTCAGGAGTTTTCGGGTCATCTATTCGACTTCAGTCGCTTTGATGATCGTCGAGGAAGCTACGTCGACTATGCTGAAAAGCGCCGAAAGTGGGCCGTTGAGAAACTACAGTTAGCCTTCTGGCTACTCATCGCCGTCTGGGGAGGATTAGCAGTCGTCTCAATTCTGGGTTATCCGCGCTCTTCCGGACAATTTCTCATCGCGGTAGCCTCAATAGTAATCACTGGCATCATTTGGTCTCGACACGAGAACGCAGATTATTACCCTGAAAACATTCAGATTCCGATTATTGGGAAAGAGCTTTCTCCAGCAATTGGACTTGCAATACTCATCTTAGTTGTGACTGGTATTCGATTGTGCATCGCACCTCTCACCATCGAAGACATCACATCCGGCCAAATTTTACAAGATATCCTACCGTGAGCTAATATTGCCGCCGCTACTCAGGTGTAGTCTCTCATCTGTTGACCGAGTTCACCACCCAGAGAATGATTGGTATTCAGAATCGGGAGCGATGCGTTGGCGTCTGAGTCCCGTTATGCTCCACGCCATCTGAGACAAGTAGGGTGCCTACAAAGCGGGCAACTTGCTACAACAATTCAGAGATCGTCTCAGTCAAGTCCGCTAAGATATCTTCGGCTGCCTCCAGAGTCCGGCAACCCGTGATAACCACCTTACCCGTAGCGAAGAGCAAGACAACGCCATCCGCACCCTCTGGTCGATGAATCAGACCGGGGAACTGCTCAGGCTCGTACTCGGTCTTCTCAAGACCTAACCCAATCGCGAGAGCGTTCAAATTGAGGTTTTGTCCCAACTCAGCCGTACAGACATAATTCTGAATCGAGAACCACTCATCCTCGGGCTCCTCGATGACGTTCATATCGGAGAACAGATTCAAAAATCGCTCTCGGAGCGAGTAAGATTCATCCTCCGAGTCTGCGCCGGTGATGATGAATTTCCCCGTTCTGTAGACCGTTATCAGCGGCGCGTCTTCCTCGAACCGAAGGTACATACCCGGATACTTGTCTGGATCGTACCGAGCAACTGGCTCTCCAATATCGCCAGTGAGACGATCTAAGTCAATCTCAACACCGAGGTCACCAGACCCAACAGCGTTTACGACTTTTAGAGGTGGCATATGTGTATGTTAGCAAGCCTTAGTCAACTCAAACCCATATTCAGCTAACCTCATGTCTCACTCACGGTATATTCTACATCAAACTCGTCTTCGAACCAGATCATCACACCACGATCTACCTCTTCCATCGAAATGCAACCTATGCGCTCCAGTTCTTGTATCGCCTTTTCAATTGCTTCCTCAGTTATTTCGTCAATCATCGCGCTGTCCCTACTTGCATCTACGGTTTTGCTGGTCAGGTCATCCTTATATATGAAGGCCCCTTGTTCAACTGATTCCCAACCTACAGCATAGGTAAACGCTTGATGTTTCGTGATCTTCTCTTCGCTAGGTCGGGCGATACATTTGAGAATGTAGAGGGCAATCAGTGCTGCTGTCGGATCAGAGGTTATCTTCCCTGTGAGCAGAGATGAACTTACTGTGAGTGCGTCTCTAACGTTGATTCGAGCAGTGATTGGTGGCTTTCTCTTCGTACTCCTGACCGTGGATCCGGTCATTATGGAGTAAGACTCCTGAATCGCAGATCTGCTAAGAGCAAACTCTTCAGCTGCGCCCGATTTGTGAACTTCGACTGTGACGCTGTTTTCGAGAATTCGACTGAGCTGCTCCTCGTCGATTTCCAGATTCTCTGCCTGGAGTTCGTCAAGGAGCTCCTCTTTGAGCCTCTCTCTTACGCGGTTCGACGCAAGGATGTTTTCGAGATTACTTGGATCAGAGATGGTATTGCCGATTAGACTGGAGAGATGCGATCTAAATTCGTCAATCAGCTCCTGCGGACGAAGCGTGGTGAACTCTTTGTTTGCCCTCTTAAGTCCACCAATGTTGCTAAGCGGAGGATCATAGAAATCAGAACTAGACACTCCATTTGGCGGTTCGGCGGTAGCCGCCATGAGCTCGACATATTCCTGCTCAACTTCGGTGAACTCGTACTCGTCCAGAACTGTGCGGGTGTGTTCTACCCTCTCGCTGAATTTGGGAAGCCGCCCAGTCAATGCCTCGTTCACGAAGTCGATGAGCAGATGTTCCTCGCCTTCGGTAATCGGCTCGTACGCTTTCTCGAGGAAGACTGGAACGAAGTACCGCGAAAGCTCCTGCAAATGGGCCCGAAGAGCGTTATTTGCCGTTTCGATATCCGGTGCCTCCTCTATCTCTTGCTGGAATTTTTCTGCTTCGGCACGAACGTCACTACGGAACGCTCTACGGAACCCCTCTGCGGTTAATCGCTCACCGGTCTCTGTTGGGAAGACTGGCTCTGACCGTAGCACTTCGTCCGGGACATCAACAATAGCGGGGCCCTCTTTTTCGTCTGACCCATCTCTTTCCCCCGAGGATTCGCTACTGCTTGCAGGACTTCCATAGTCTAGTGTTCCGAAGGGAGGTACTCCCTCAAAATATTCCAGAGCACCCACACAATCGTAGATATTGAAGTGGGTCTTGTCGTCGTAAACACGGGTCCCCCTCCCCAGCATCTGATTAAACAACACGGGAGATTTCACCGGGTTGAGAAGAACAACGTTTTTCAGCGGCCGGATGTCAACTCCGGTGCTCACCATCTGAACAGTCACTGCTATAGCTGGCGATGGATCGTACGGATCAGAAAACCGAGATAGGGTATCGTTTGGACGGTCAGACTTGTACGTGATTTTTTGGATGTAGTTATCGGGTTTATCTGAGAAGACGGTCTCACGTAAATCCTGTACGATTCGAGTAGCATGGTTGTCGTTCCTCGCAAATATAAGCGTTAGTTCGTTCTCATCTTCCATCTGGTTTCGGATTTCTTGTCCGACTTTTCGATGAGTATCGGGGACAAGTACCTCACTACCGAGGGCATCGGGTGGATAGTACTCACCCGTCTTGTCGTCGATTACCCCACTCATAGTGATTTCTGTCTCAAGAGCGTACATTTGGAACGGAACAACGTGGCCATCAGAAACCGCGTCCTCGTAGCCGTATTTGAGGATGAGATTATTATCAAAACGGGCTACTGTTCGCTTGGTCGGTGTTGCTGTGAGACCAATCTCTATGGCATCGAATTGCTGAAAAACGCCCCCATATCCTTCATTCTCGTAGACAGATCGATGACATTCGTCGGAGATTATTACATCGAAGTCGCCCGGCTGGAAATCCACCTCGTCATTATCGAGAAGGTAGTACATCTTCTGCAACGTGGTGATTACCACCTCTCCACGATTAAGCCGATCCGCTTCCTCTTCTTCTAGATTCACAATACGGTAACGGTCACGGAAAGGCGGTGCTCCAGTGGGATCGTAGCCCGAGAAAGAATCGTACGCATCTTCAGCAAGCTTTCGCGTATCTGGAACGAACAGAATCCGATCTGCGAACCCGGACTGAAGAAGTCGATATGTAATTGCTTGAGCTGTACGGGTCTTCCCAGCACCGGTTGCCATCTGTATTAGCATCCGCCGCTTTCCATCACTGATATTTTTGTCAACGGCGTCGCTACACCTTTTTTGGTGATCCCAGAGATCGGGGTCAAATTCTGATGCAGGATGATCTTGAAGCCATTCCTGGGCACCGTGATAATTTCGCGTTACAAGCCGATTGAGGCCCTCTGGAGTGTGAAAACTTGAAATCGAACGAGAAGTTGGAGCGTATTTACGGAAATCGTACAGATATGTCTGGGAACCAGTCGCAACATATGCAACTGGAATTCCATAATCTTCTCCGGTAGCGTGTGGTCCCTCTACAGATTTTACGTATCGTTCTGCTTGCTGAAAATGCCCGGCGGCACTTTCCAATTTAGGCTTTGATTCAATTATCGCAGTAAGATTACCGTCAATCAGAAGACCATAGTCCACAGGACCCGTTTCTGTTTCAAGTTCCTCAATATAGCCAGTGCCACTGGCAGTACCTAATTCGTCATAATTGATGTGCTTTCCAAGGTATTCCCACCCTGCTTTCATCAACTGTTGGTCAATCTGATTTCGGGCCTGTTCTTCTGGAGTAATAGAGCTCATTTGTTTCCACTCCCGTAATGTGACAAGGTATTCTGTAATTCCACACTATCCTTACCCCCCCGTTCAACAGTACCTTCATTAATTGGTGAATTTATGAGATCGCCGCGGAACGCATAGTAGAGAACAGAGCTCCGGTACTCGTTTAACATGTTTTCCACCGCATTGATATCTTCACGACACTTATCAATTTGCGATTTTTCACCTTCGAATTTTCCGATAATATCTTTTTGCTCTTTTATCGGTGGTACTGGTATCTCAAGTTCAGCGAGATCGCTTGTTACTATCCCTTTTGTTGTTCCTCCTCGTTTGATTGCATCGAAATAGTCAGACAGGCTAGTCAAGTAATAGGCAAGGAACTTAGGCTCAACGGAATTGCAACAATGTATAACCTTGATATCTTGATTAAATGCTGTTTCATTTCTGACTAAGGCAACTTTTCCAGTATGTGCACCCCGACAAACGATTAGTACATCGCCTTCTTTGGCGACTCTGGATTGCTCTTTTCCAGACTCAGTGAGAAACTGTTGAGTGTCGCTAAGCTCCAGAGTGTTTAGATTGAAATGTTTGGAACCACGCCAGGGAAGGTCTCCTCCCCAGAACTTGGGCTCACTTTTTTTAGGAGTCCCGCCGGTACGAATCTCCTCCGCAACCTCTTCAATCGTAAGTAGATTCCATGATGGAGGTATATTCGATTCATCTCGGATGTCGGTGACAATTTCAGATGTATAATCTTTCTCACCCGACAACAAAAACGCAAGTATAGAATCCTCATATTCATTCATTTTTGAAGTTACGGCACCAATCATATTCTCTAGAGCAGAAACTGCGTTCAATTGATCCTCAATTGTTTGAACAATTGAATTTTGAACCTCCAAAGAGGGCACGGGGATTTCCGTATCAGTGATTATACTCTGGTTAAGATTTTGTTGGCTAGCAGTTGCACCTCTTCCCTTGCTTGCTAATATTTCCCGAATGTTCTCTAGCCAATAGTATAAAAAATCCTCAAAAATAATTCCGGTATTAGGAACTAATCCGCAAATAGCTTGATTACCAGATATAGTTGTGTTCGTGATTGCTGGCCTACCAATAGTCCCCCTTCCATACATTGCAACTAATACAGTCCCTTCTGGCCAAATATTTGCGCTAGATTCATCTAGACCCTTTTTAGTGATATATTCTTCTGGATGGTTTGTAGTGTATTTTCCTCTTACTTCACTAGAAGAAAGCCACGGGATTTCTCCATCCCAGTATTCCGGATTGGAACGTTTTGGTGTTCCGCCATTAACAGCTTTATCAATCACATCATTTATTTTCATCACTCTCCAGCCGTCAGGTACGTCTTCTTCGTCTATCATTGTGAGTCGCTGAGCAGAGAGTCAATTGTCTCATCAATAGATGACATTTCATGTCGGATCTCTTTTGCAATTTCAGCAGGAGGCCGATGCTGTGTTGCAGAAAATTCTTGATATTGGCTATGGTTTAACTGATAATCATTTTCCACCACATCTTCAACGGGAACGCTAAAGAAGCGATCGACTAGATCTCTATCTGACCCAAAGTCACGAATAAAGTCGTCAAAATGAGACTGTGTAAGTGGATTTGATCCTTTTATACTTTCAACAGTTGATCGCAGATCATAATACCAGATCTCATCTGTCCCTCCAGCATCTCGTTCGAAAAATAACACGTTTGCGTCTACACCAGCGTAAGGATGAAAAGAGTTCTCGGGAAGCACAAGAATACAGTCCAGCATATATTGATCTAACAACCGTTCTCGGACTGATTTTTCTGCACCACCTCGAAATAAGACCCCTTCTGGAACGATAACGGCTGCTCGCCCGGTTTGAGAAAGCGATCTCATTATTAATTGTAGAAAATTCGTCTCTGGAGCAGTTGTTTCAGCCCAGGCACCTGGGAACTTATCGGAACCATTCCCGCCATAAGGTGGATTTGCGAGAATGACATCGTATTCTTGATCAACCTCACGGGTGAGTGAATTTCCCCGCAAAGAAGTCATCTCTGTGGGGTCAATATCGTGGAGTATCAGATTCATCAGACCAAGCCGGTAGGTTTGACTTGTTAATTCTCGTCCGGTGAGCTGCTCGGCGTAGGAGTTAGCGCCTTCCTCTGGCGTATTCAAGAATTTGCGTTCTTTTCCGGCTATCTCACCAGCTGTTTTTCTGCCGACGTGGTTGTAAGCAGCAATAAGAAACCCATTTGTCCCGCTCGCAGGGTCGTACACCGACTCCGTGTACTCCGGGTCAACGACTTCGACCATCGCATGAATCAGCGGCCGTGGAGTAAAGTATTCACCTGCACCGTCTGCTTTGTCAGCATACTTCTCTAAGAGAAACTCATACGCATCTCCAAAGAAATCCGAATAACCCTCATAATGATCCCAGAACTCAAGAGATTCGATGTCGTCAACGGTGTTCTTAAGCGTAGTCTCGCTTCCAAACTTATTATTGAAATTGTTGAAGGCGTTTCGAGCTAGTTCTCCATCAGTCTGGAGCTCATTAATCATCTCATCGTATGTCTCCAGAATGCTCTTCTCCCGCCGCACCTCGTCCGATACTAATCGCTCCCATCGAGCTGACTCTGGAATGTCAAGATCGTCTTGGTTGATTCGAGGACTTTCTTGGCACGCTTTGAGGAAGAGAAGGCCAGAGAGTTGCTCAATATAGTCCGAGATTATCATCTGGTCGTTTCGCATCCACTTACAGACTTGATAAAGGACTTTTTCGTCGAAATCTGCGCTCATACTTCGGCTTGTACACGGGGATATTAAATACCATTTCCTGCAGCTTGCAGGAGTACGTCAATTGCAATCACAACGCCATGGCTCTGGCCGGAAAATAGCAATAGAGCCGCGATAGATACTGCTCCTTAGATAGATTTTACCAAGCGATTCTGCTGTTCCTATCCTATCGTTCCACAATTGCAGAGCGAGCTAATGGGTCGGTAATAGATTGGCCTCGGCACTCATAGGGCTCGTCATCGCCGGTGCCGAGGCGGCTCGGAGCGGTGCATCGTCATCGGCCGGTGGCTCGTAGTCGGTTCGTCGCCTAAAAGGGACGGGTGCGTCGCGCCGAGCGCCGCGGCTCGGACGCGCCGCTCGCCGGTCGAAAAATCGCGGGCGGGGTCGGTCACTCGCCGTCGTGACACGACCCCGCGTAGGCGTTCCAGCGGCCGGTTCCGTTCGGGATCCGCGCCGTGTCTGCGGCGTCGAACGTCGCCGCGCACTGCGCGACCGCCTCGGCGGCGGTCGGCAGGTCGGCGGACTCCTCGCAACCGCCCGGCGCGTCGTCTCTCGACGTCGCCGGTTCCGTCTCGATGCTCGTCTCGCGCGTGCTCGGGCCCTCGGGACCGACCGCCGCCTCCGATTCCGAGCTCGGGTCAACCGTGTACTACGGGTGGCACGATTCACCCGACGAGCGCATCCTTAATAATTGTTCATGTTTGTTCGAGCGTTGCGGGCGGCGGACTCACCGCCCTCCCGCCTACTCGAACGACTCGGGTTCGATCCCGGAGAGCCGCATCGCGTTGCCGGTGACCCCGAGGCTCATCCCCATGTCGCCGACGACGACGGCCATCGCGACGCTCACAAGCCCCAGCGGCACGCCCAGCGCGAGCAGGGCCTTCACGCCGAGGCTCGCCCAGACGTTCTGTCGGATGACGCCGTTGGCGGCGTGCGAGAGGTCGTACAGGTACGGGAGCTTCGCCACGTCGTCGCCCATCAGCGCGATGTCGGCGGTCTCCAACGCGGTGTCGGTCCCCGCCGCGCCCATCGCGACGCCGACCTCGGCGGTCGCCAGCGCGGGCGCGTCGTTGATCCCGTCGCCGACCATCGCCACCTCGCCGTACGCCGCCTGCAGCGACTCGACCGCGTCCACCTTCTCCTCCGGCAGGAGGTCGGCCCGGTACTCGTCGACGCCGACCGACTCGGCGATCGCCCGCGCGGTCCCCTCGTTGTCCCCGGTCAGCATCACGACGCGCTCCACGCCGAGCTCCCGGAGGCGCGCGACCGCCCGCTTCGAGTCGCGGCGGACCTCGTCGGCGACGGCGACGGCCCCGGTGAGCTCCGTCGCCGTCCCGACGAGCACCACCGTCTTCCCGTCGCGTTCCAGCGCGGCGAGGGCGCCGTCGGCGAACTCGTCGGGGGCGGACCCGTCGCTCCCTCCGGTCGCCCCCTCGGTCTCGTCGTCCTCGGCGACGACCCCGCCGTCGGTCTCCGCCCGGGCCCGCGAGAGGTCGAACCCGAGCTCCTCGAACAGCGCCGGCTTCCCGGCGTAGTACGTTTCCCCGTCGATCTCGGCGCGGATCCCCTTCCCGGTCAGGCTCTCGAAGCCCGCCGGCTCGGGGAGGTCGGACACGCCCGCACGTTCGGCGCGGTCGAGGACCGCCGCGGCGATCGGGTGCTCGCTCCGCCGCTCCAGCGCCGCGGCGAGCCGCAGCAGCCTCGCCTCGTCGGCGTCCCCGAGCGGGAGCAGGTCGGTGACGGCCAGCTCGCCCTTGGTGAGCGTCCCGGTCTTGTCGAGCGCGACGGCGTCGACCTCGCCCATCGCCTCGAGGTGGTTGCCGCCCTTGATCAGCACGCCGTTCTTCGCCGCGCTCGTGATCCCGGAGACGACGGAGACGGGCGTCGAGATGACGAACGCGCAGGGGCACGCGATCACGAGCAGGGTGAGCCCGCGGACGAACCACGTCCCCCAGTCCGCGGCGAAGACGAACCCGTAGCCGGCGACGTCGACCGCGATCGGCTCCGCGATGACCAGGGGCGGGACCGCGGCCGTCAGGATCGCCAGCGCGACCACGACCGGCGTGTAGTACCCCGCGAAGCGGTCGACGAACCGCTCGGTCTCGGTCTTCTCGGCCTGCGCGCCCTGCACCAGCTCGATGATCCGCGCCAGCGTCGAGTCCCCCGCGGTCGAGGTCACCTCGATCTCGAGGTACCCCGTCTCGTTGATCGCGCCCGCGAACGCCTCGTCGCCGGGGGCCTTGTCGACGGGGACGCTCTCGCCCGTGATCGGCGACTCGTCGACTGCGCTCTCGCCCTCGAGAACGGTCCCGTCGAGGGGGACCTTCTCGCCCGGCCGGACGATCACGGTCTCGCCGACCGCCACGTCGTCGGTCGGGACAGTCGCCTCCTCGCCGTCGCGCCTGACCGTCGCCTCGTCCGGCGACAGCTCCATCAGCTCGCGCAGCGAGTCGCGGGCGCGGTCCATCGCGTAGTCCTCCAGCAGCTCGGCGACGCTGAAGAGGACCGCGAGCGTGGCTGCCTCGACGAAGTAGCCGATCCCCGTCGCCGCGACGATCGCCGTCCCCATCAGCAGGTCGATGTCGAGGCTGCGGTTGCGTGCCGAGTAGTACCCGCCGCGGACGATGGGGATCCCGCTGGCCGCGACCGCGCCGAGGAACAGGACGCCGGAGAGATGGATGGGATACCCGAGCACGCTCGCCACCGCGGGGTTCCGCGCGGTCAGGACGAACTCGAACAGGAGCCCGAGCGTCACGAGCGCCGCGCCCAGCCACGTCTTCTTTGCGCGCGTCGTCGTCCAAACTTCGGCGGGCGGCGCGACCGCGACGCCGCCGGAGCCCGCGTCGGCGTCGTTGTCGGTAGCAGCCCCGGCGTCGGTCCCGTCGCCGCCCGTCCGCCCGCCGGTGACCTCGTAGCCGGCGCCCTCGATCGCCGCGACCACGTCGCTCTCGCCGACGAGGTCGGGATCGTACGTCACCGTCGCCGTCCCGGCGGTCGGGTTGAGCGCTGTGTCGGTCACGCCGTCGAGGCGTCCGAGCGCGTTGTCGACCTTGCCGGCGCAGGAGGGGCAGTCCATCTCCGGGACCGCGAGGCGGGCGGTCAGCTCCCGGCGCCTCCCGTTTCCGTCGGGTTCGACCCCGGGTGTCGTCCCGTCGTCGTTCGAGCCGTCACTCATTACGCGGAGAGAAGAGCCGTATCTCGATAAGCCTTGGTTGGAGTATTCCAAGATTCGCGGACCGGCCGGGCCGGGCGACGGTCGGCCCCGCCGCCTCACTCTTCGGGCGGTCCGGCGTCGACGACCCGTCCCTCGGCGACGTGCGCCTTCGCGAGCCGCTCCTCGGCCCGACGGAGCCGGTAGGTGAGCGTCGACCGCGGCACGTCGAGGTGTTCGGCGAGACCGCCCACGTCGACCTCGCGCGGCGACTCGTAGTAGCCGTGTTCGACGGCGGCCCGCAGGGCGGCCTCCTGCTCGGGGCTGAGGCCGATGTCGTCCCCGTCCGTTCCCGGTCCGCCAGTCGCGCCCGACGCGCTCGCCGTCTTGAGCAGTTCGGTCCGGGCGGCGTCGCCGACGGCGTCGCGGAGCGCGTCGAAGAACGCGCCCACGTCCCCCTCGCCGGAGTGGATGAGCCGCCACGTGTAGTGGCGCCCCTCGTGGCGCGTCTCGAACAGCACGCTCTCCCCGAGGTGGTCGCGCGCGATGTGGGGGACGGACGCGCAGACGGGCGTCGGCTCCCAGTCGGTGTACAACACCAGCGCGTCGTCGGTGTGATCGAGGACGCGGGTGGTCTGGACCGCGCCGCAGTCCTCGGCAGCGAGGCAGTCGGCGTAGTAGTCGCCGTCGAGGAAGGCGGTCTCGAGCGCGTCGAGCGCGGCCGGGCTGCCGGCCGCGTGGTCGACGCGCCAGAGGTGGTCGTCGGTGGCGTGCACCGACAGCGACCGGACCCGGGACCCGGGGTGGTCGGCCAGCGCGTCGGCCACCCTGTTGCGCCCCGGCTCGTACTCGAGGGCGAAGACGAGTTCGCGCATGCCAGGGGGTAGGCGCTCGGCGGACATTAACGCGCGGCCCGATCCGACGCCGAGTCTGTGCGCGCCGCGCGACCCGACTCCGCTCCGCGAACCCGATTTTCTATAGCGAGAGTCAGTTTATACGATCGACAACCGAACGTGTTCGGGCGCGTTTCGCGGCCGTGGGAACCCTCGAAAACGGGTTCGGTGGGCCCTGTGTATCCGGGGTATGGTCGAGAAGACGGACCGGACCGGCGGATCGAACGGGGCGCGCTCCGCGGACGGTCGGCGCTTCGAGGTGTTCGTCCGCGAGGAGGAGGCGGACCCGCTCCGACACGTCGGCACCGTCGCGGCGCCGACGCCAGACGCCGCCCACGAGGAGGCGAGCAAGCTCTTCGCGTGGTACGCCCGCGACGTATGGGTGTGTCCCGCGGAGGAGACCCACCGGTACTCCGCCGAGTCGCTCGCGGACGAGGCGGGCGACGACGCGGGTACCGGGGAGTCCGGAGATGCCGACGAACCGCGCGTCTACGAGGAGACCGAGGGCACGCCGACCGTCTCCTGCGGCGGGGCGCCCGCGGCCGACGCGGCCGACACCGACGGCGCGGAGGGGTCGCGATGATCTCCGTTAGCAAGCTCCTCTGTGACCTCGACGCCGAGAGCGACGGCCTCCGGTACGACGCGGCCGACGGCTCGAAGGAGCCCCAGATCACGGACGACAAACAGGAGCGCCCGGTGGTCGTCTGGAACACCACGAAGCGGTGTAACCTCTACTGCGAGCACTGCTACGCCGCGGCCGACCAGGAGGGGGCGCCGAACGAGCTGTCGACCGCGGAGGGGAAGGCCCTCATCGACGACCTCGCCGAGTTCGGCGTGCCCGTCCTGCTCTTCTCCGGCGGCGAACCGCTCGTCCGCGAGGACCTCCCCGAGCTGGTCTCCCACGCCGCCGACAGCGGGGTCCGCCCCGTGCTCTCGACGAACGGGACCCTCCTGACCCGCGAGCGCGCCCGCGAGCTGAAGGAAGCGGGCCTCAAGTACGCCGGCGTCTCGGTGGACGGCCTCCCCGAGCGCAACGACCGCATCCGGGGCGAGGAGGGCGCGTTCGACGCGGCGGTCCGGGGGATCGAGGCGTGTCTCGACGTGGGGCTCAAGACGGGGCTCCGCTACACGATCACCGAGCACAACGTCGAGGATCTCGCCGGCGTCGTCGACCTGCTCGTCGACGTGGGCGTCGACCGGTTCTGCTTCTACCACCTCGACTACGGCGGCCGCGGCGCCGACATCTCCGACGTGGACCTCTCTCCTGAGGCGACCCGGAAGGCGGTCACCGACCTGTGCGACCTCACCCGCGAGTACCACGAGGCGGGCGAGGAGATCGAGACGCTCCTGGTCGGCAACTACGCCGACGCGGGCCACCTCGTCGAGTACGCCGACCGCGAGATGGGGACCGACCGGGCGCGGCTGATCTACCGGTACCTCCAGCGCAACGGCGGGGACCCGACCGGCGAGCGCGTCGCCGACGTCGACCCCGTCGGCAACGTCCACCTCACGCAGTTCTGGCAGGGGTACTCGCCCGGCAACGTCCGCGACCGCTCGTTCGGCGCGATCTGGTCGGACGAGTCGAACCCGCTGCTCGGGGCGCTCCGCGAGCGCGAGGACCGCCTCTCCGGGCGGTGCGCCGACTGCGCGTACAAGGGCGTCTGCCGCGGCGGCTCGCGGCTCCGGGCGCTGGCGGCCCACGGCGACCCGTTCGCGCCCGACCCGAAGTGCTACCTCACCGAGGCCGAGCGGGACGGGAACGCGGCGCTGAGCCGGATCGGCGGCGACGCGGCGGCCGACGCGGACTGAGCTACCCGTCGGACCCGCCGTCGTCGGGCCTTCCACCGCACGCGCCGGGCGGCTCGTCCGCGGTGCCGTACTTCTCGGAGAACCGCTCGTCGGAGAGCTCGCCGCGCGCGACGCCGATCGCGTCGCGGACCAGTTCGACCGTCGCCTCGTCGTGCGCGGGGCGGGGAACGAGCGCGTCTCCCCCCTCCGCCGCGTCGCGTCCCGTCTTGTCTTCGGGCGGGGATCGGGGATCGGTTTGGGAGTCGCTCATGGATCGATTTACGGGCTCCGGCACCCTCCGTGCGGCGCTTTACCGGTAGATGATTTTAAAAGCGGACCGCGCGGAACTTACCGCTCGACCTCGTCGAACACGTCGGTGACGAGCTTCGCCTGCGCGGTCCGGAGCCGCTGTGAGAGCGCGGACTTGCTGATGTCCAGCTCGGCGGCCAGCTCGCCGAGCCCCACGTCGCGGTCGTCGTCGAAGTAGCCGCGGACCACCGCGAGTTCGAGGCCCTCGCGCTGTTTCGGCGTGAGCGCGGACAGGTCGAAGGTCGCCTGCTCGCTCGCTTCCGGCCCCTCGACGACGGCGAGCCGGACCAGGCGGACGTGATCGAGGTCCTCCCTGAGCCTGCCGACCACGTCGCGGACCGTGTCCCGGTCGTCGACGTAGGTAGTCACGAGCATCGTTCCGTCCTCGACCCGCCGGACCTGCGGGACGCAGCCGAACTCCTGGAAGATCCGACAGAGGCAGTCGTCGGAGACCTCGCCGCGGGCGCGCACCAGACCGTCGTCGTCGGCCGGCTGCACGTCCACGGTGCACTCGTGGCCCACCGCGTTGACGGCAACGTCGCTCGCGTCGGGGGTCTCGGAGACGATCGGGCACTCCCAGTCGTCGCTGGGATCGATGTCGAGGTCGACGCGGAGCCGCCGTCCCTCCCCTGCGGCATCGGCCATGGGGTCGCTTCGCGGCCGGGCGGCTTAGTGGCTCGGCGGATCCTCAGTGTCCGGGAACGCGGGTGGATGGGGCTGGCTCGGTCCCTCGGGTTCTCCGGATCCCGCGCCGTTTATGTGCCGCGCCGCGGTTCACGGAGACGACGTGCGCGAGACAGCACGCGGAGCCCTCGAACTGGCACGCCCGGGGAACTGCGTCGCCGCCGCGGTCCTCACCGCGACCGGCGCGTTCGTCGCCGGCGCCGGCGACGCGCTCGCCCCGGCGGCGATCGCCGCGGTCACCACCGCCTTCGCGGTCGCCGCCGGCAACGCGATCAACGACTACTTCGACCGCGAGATCGACGCGATCAATCGGCCCGATCGCCCGATTCCGCGCGGCGCGGTGTCGCCGCGGGGCGCGCTCGGGATCGCCGGCGTCTGGTTCGCGGCCGCCGTCGCGCTCGCGGTGGCGCTCCCGCGGCTGGCGCTCGCGATCGCCGGGATCAATCTCGTGGCCCTCGTCACCTACACGACCGTATTTAAGGGAACGCCCGGGCTCGGCAACGCCCTCGTCTCGTACCTGGTGGGGTCGACGTTCCTGTTCGGCGGCGCAGCCGTGGGACGGCCCGAGGCGGTCGTCGCCCTCGCGCTGCTCGCCGCGCTCTCGACGTTCGCCCGCGAGGTGATCAAAGACGTCGAGGACGTGGTCGGCGACCGCGAGGAGGGGCTCCGGACGCTCCCCGTGGCGATCGGCGAGCGGCGGTCACTGTGGGTCGCGACCGGATCGCTCGTCGTCGCCGTCGCCGCCAGCCCGCTCCCGTACCTCTCCGGAACCTTTGGCGGGGCCTACCTCCTCCTCGTCGCGGTCGCCGACGCGGTCATGCTGTACGCCTGCTACGAGGCGTTCGCCGACCCGACCGCGGCACAGCGGCGGTTTAAATACGGGACGTTCCTCGCCGCCGCGGCGTTTGTCGTCGGCCGCGCCGTGCTGCTCGTCTGAGCGATCGGGGATGAGCGCCGACCGTGACGCCTTTCGCCGATTTCCGGGAACAGGACCGCTGATCGATATCCGGCGCGCCTGCTCGCGCCCTTAAAAGGGCGCGAGCAGACCGCGAGGGAGGGCGGCGGCGGCCGCGCTGCGGTGCGGTTCCGCGGCCGCCGCCGCCCGAGGTTGGGGAGGCGTGAGGCTGCGGTGTCGTGCGGTGCGGGGTGGGACTCAAAGGGGCAGCCGCGAGGCGGGCGCAGGCGACGGGAGGACCACAGCGAGTGAGCGCAGCGAACGAGCGAGGACCGCCCCGAGCGTGCGCCCGCCTCGCGGCTGGGGCTTTGACAGTGTTCTCCGCGGGGGTTTCGATCGCGTATCGCCTCGCAGCTGGGGCTTTGGCGGTGTTCGTCATCGATCAGAAATCAACGACTTATAAGCGAGCGGCTGGGGCTTTGGAGGAGTTCGCCATCGATCGCCGTTTATAAACAAAACGACCGAATCGCTCCACAGCGCGGCCGCTCAACGAATCAGCGTATCGAAAAACGCTCGACGGCGGACAGTTAGGTGACGGTCACGCGACGTTGAAGCCCTTGTCGCGGAGGAAGTCCTCCACGCGACCCGAGTGGTTCCCCTGCAGCTCGATGGCGCCGTCCTCGACGGTGCCTCCGCAGGCGAACTTCGACTTGAGATCCGACGAGAGGGAGCTCATGTCGACGTCTTTCGGGTCGAATCCTTCGATGACCGTTACCTCCTTTCCGTACCTGCGCTCGTCGATGCGGATGCTGATCTGCTGGGACTCCTTCGCGACGTCCTCGCAGACGCAGAGTTCCTGGGGCAGTCCGCACGTCGAGCAGACTTCCGACATTACGACCGAAACTACAAGACGCCTGTATTAAATAGTGTCGGGAGTGCGGCCGGCGCGCACGCCGAGCGCGGCCGCGTCTCGCCCGCGCTCCGCTCACTCGCGGTCGAACAGCCGGCCGATCACGGGCGTCCGCTCTAAGGCGAGCCGGCGGACGACCCGCCGCGCCTCGTCCGCCTCCGCGCGCGTCACCGAGCCGGCGTACGCCGCACGCTCGTACGTCTCGCCGACCGCTCGGGCGCGCTCGTCGCCGTCGCGGAGCGGGAGCGCGTCGAGGTACGCCCGCGGCGTCTCCCCGGGCCGTCGCTCGCGGTAGCGCCGCGCGAGCAGGCGTTCCAAGTCCGCGAACGCCCGCTTCGCGTCGGCGACCGGATCGCCGCGGCCCCACGCCCACGGAACCCGAACCCGGACGGCGCGGCGCGCGCGCTCGGCCACCCCCAGCCGTCGGGCGCCGGCGACGCCGACCGTCACGACGAACAGCCAGTACGCGACGGCCTCTCGCGAGGGGATCGGGAGGCCGCCGTCCTCGCCCCCGCGGGCTCCCGAGTCGACGCCGCCGGCCGGCGTTCCGTCCTGGACGAGCCGCTCCTGAGAGAACCCGTCCTCGGTGATCCCGGTGCCGATCCCGGTGGCGTCGCCCGTCCCGCCGGCGGTCCCGTTGCTCCCGTTCGCAGCCGGAAGCGTCTCGTCTTCGGCCCCGACGGACGGGTCGTCTTCGGGGTCGGTCGTCGGGTCGTCGCCCGGCTCCGACGCCTCGGTGTCGACATCGGCCTCACCGGTCTCGCGGGCCTCGGCGAGCCGCCGGCTCCGGGCCTCGTCGCGCTCGCTCGGCGGGGTCGGGTCGAACGTGACCCAGCCGTGCTCGGGGAAGTACACCTTCACCCACGCGTGGGCGTCCTGTCCGCGGACGACGTACCGGTCCTCGCCCACCCGCTCGCCCTCGGAGTAGCCGGTCGCGAACTGCGCCGGGATCCCCTGCGAGCGCACCATCGCGACCATCGTCGTCGCGAAGTACGTGCAGTAGCCGGCGTCCATCTCGAAGAGGAACGCGTCGGCGACGTCACCCTCCGGCTCCTCGACCGCGAGCGAGTAGTCGTACTCGGTCCGCAGGTACCGCTCGACCGCGGCGGCCCGATCGTAGGGGTTCTCGGCGTCCGCCGCCGCCACGATCTCTTCCGTGCGCTCGCCGACGCGGTCGGGCGTGCTCTCCGGGAGCTGGGTGTACCGCTCCTCGATCGCGGAGTCGTACTCCGTGCTGGCGTTCCGGAGCGCCGCCGGCTCCGCGTCGAGCACCCGGCTCTCGACGGTCGTCTCCTCGCCGGGGCGTAGCGCGGCCCCGAGCCGGATCGCTCCCCGCTCGTCGACCTGCGCGGTCGAGGCGCCCGCGCCGCGCACGTCCACGGCCTGCCACGGCGCGGGCAGCGCGGTCGACTCGGTCCGCGCGGTGACCGTGACGTTCGCGGTCGTCGTCTCGCCGGGCGGACCGTCGAGCGACCCCTCCAGGTTCGACCGCTCGCCCGACCGCACCCAGCCGTCGCCGGTGTAGGTGTCGTAGGCGGCGACGTGCCAGTTCGACGCGACCGGGCTCTCGATCTCGTACCGAACCTCCGGCGAGAGCCGCGTCGGACCGACGACCTCGACCTCGTCGCCGGCGCCGAGCGACGACTCCAGCGTCTGGCCGCGGTCGGCGGCCCACGGCTGCGCCGCGCCCGCCGGCAGCACGGTGACCGTCGCGCTCACGAGGATCATCGCCGCCAGCACGGCGGCGAGCTGGTCGCCGTGGCTCCGGAGCGCGCCCGGCGTCGACAGCGTCGAGAACCCGGCGGCGGTAGCGGCGCCGACGACCCCGACCAGCGCCGCCAGTCCCCCCGCGTCGCCGGTGCAGACGAGGAACCCGAGCGTCCCGCCGGCGACCGCGGTCGCACCGACGTGGCGCCCCCGACCGGCGAGGTACGCGACGAGGAACGTCGGGACCGGCGCGACCGCGAGCACCCACACGTCCGCGACCGCGAGCCGGAGGATCGAGAGCCCGGTCAGCAGCGACACCACGTCGAGCGCGACGCTCTCGACCGAGAACAGCGCCCGCCGGCTCGCGGGGACCGCGAAGTAGTACCCCGCGAGCCCCGCGGCGAAGAGGGTCGCCGTCAGCCGCACGGCGGTGCGCTCGGTGACGACCCGCGCGAGGACCGCGCCGGCGACCGCCGCGATCGAGACGGCCGCGGCGGTCCGCGCCGTCCCCCCGACCACGTTCGTCGCCTCGAAGAACACGCCGAGGTACGCCGCGGCGACGAGCGCGACGCCGACGACCGCGGGGTCCGCGAGCCCGCTCCAGTCCTCGGCGGGCTCGTCGGCCTCCTCGCGGCCGAGGTCCGGCAACGCGCCCGACGCGCGCCTGCTCGCGGCCGCGACGCGCCGCTGGTCGCCCGGGACTCGACCGCTCATCGCCCGCCAACCCCCGGTTCGGGCGGTGTGCCGCCGGCCTCCGGTGTCGGTTCCCCTCCCGACTCACCGTCCGCGGCCGACGCCCGGAGCTCGTCCACGTCGACGGTCCGCCCCCCGGTCCGGTACCGCGCGCCGTCGCCGTCGGCGATCACCGCCACGTCGGCGTCGTCGACGGCGACATCGCCCGGACCGGTCACCGCGGCCAGTTCGAGGACGGCGCGCCGGCCCTGCGGCCCCGGTCGGACCGACACGCTCCCGGCCGGCAGCGTCAGGTCGACCGGGACCCCGTCGTCGAGGACGGCGAGCGCGAGGCTGGCGGCCGCGCTCGCGAGGGCGTCGGCCCCCTCGCGCTCGCGGGTCGTCTCGCCCGCGATCGACACCCGCCCGCGCCGCGTCTCCGCGGCGAACTCCTTGACCACGATCTCGTCGCGCTTCGCGGTCGTCGGCCAGTGCACGTCGCGGAGCGCGTCGCCGCGCGCGTACTCCCGCAGCCGGTCGAACTCCTCGCGCCGCCGGCTCACGCCGACCGCGTCGGCGGCGTACAGCTCCCGCCGGAACCGCGCCGGAATCGGGTGACAGACCGGATACGCGGTCACCGCGTCCGCGTCGTCGACGACCACCTCGCGGTCGAAGAGCCCGAACACGTCCGTCGCGGTCACCCTCGCCGGCCCCAGCCGGCGCCTTCCCCGCTTGCGGTACCGGACCCGGTACGTCACCGGTCCCTCCCCGATCGACGCGCGGATCGGGGTCTCGGGCCCTTCGAGCCCCTCGTCGGTGTCGTCGGCGACGGCCGCCAGATACGTTCCCGCCGCTCCCGCGGTCGACGGGCGAAGCTCGATCCGGACCTCGCCGCGCTCGCCGACGAACCCGTCCGGCGGCGGGACCCGCCGCACCTCGGGGTCTTCGACCCGCGCCAGTTGGACGTAGCCGGCGACGAGCGCGACGATCCCCGGGAGGACGACCGCGTCGAGCGCCCGCCCGCCCGCCGCCAGCGCCAGCAGGCCGCCGATCACGCAGGCGGCGGCGACGACGCGGCCGCGCCGGGTGAGGGTCGCCTTCGGCATCGGCTCACTCCACGGGGACCCGTTCGAGGGCGTCGGCGACGATCTCCGCGCCGTCGGCGCCGCCGGACTCGGACCGGATCCGATGGGCGAACACCGTCGGCGCCTCGGCCTGCACGTCGTCCGGGATCACGTAGCCGCGGCCGTCGAGCGCGGCCCGCGCCTGCGCGGCCCGCAACAGCGCGAGGCTCCCCCGCGGGCTGACGCCGAGGTGGGCGTGCCGCCGGGTGTGGACCGCCAGCCGCGCCACGTACTCCCGCAGCTCCTCCGTCGCCTCGATCGCGCCCACCGCCGCCCGCGCGCGACGAACGTCCTCGATCGTCGCCACCGGTTCGACCGCCTCGACCGGGTGGCCGGCGGCCATCCGCCCGATGATCTCGGCCTCCTCGTCGGTGTCCGGGTAGCCCAGCCGGATCTTCTTGGTGAACCGGTCGACCTCCGCGACCGGCAGGTCGTAGGTCTGTCCGGGCTCCACGTCGTTTTGCGTCGCGATCACGCAGAACGGGTCCGGGAGCTCGCGGGTCTCGCCGTCCGTCGTCACCTGTCGCTCCTCCATCGCCTCGAGGAGGGCCGACTGCGTCTTGGGGGGCGCGCGGTTGATCTCGTCGCCGAGCACGACGTTCGCGAACACCGGACCCGGCTGGAACTCGAACTCGTCTGTCGACTGGTCGAAGACGTTGACGCCCGTCACGTCGGAGGGAAGGAGGTCCGGCGTGAACTGGACGCGCTTGAAGGAGCCGTCGATCGAGCGCGCGACCGCCTTCGCGAGGGTCGTCTTCCCGACGCCGGGCACGTCCTCGACGAGGAGGTGGCCGCGGGCGAGCAGGGTGACGACGACGTGCTCGACCGCCTCCCGCTTCCCGACGATCACCTCCTCGACGTTGTCGGCGACGCGATCGGCGAGCTCGGCAACCGCCGCGGGCGCCATCGCGGGCCCCTCGGCGGCCGTGCCGTTTTTCTCGCCGTCGCCGTCCACCTCACCGTCGCCGTTTCTCTCGCCGAGGCCCGCACCCAGCGGCCCCGACTCCCCCGGGTCAGTCATGGCGTCGCTCGTCGTCACGGACCGCGGATCGCGGCCCGCCTGTGGCGACCCGGTCCGGTCGCGTACCGCTCCGGTCCGGGCGCGCGCCGACCCGCCGGAGGAAGACCGTGCGAGTGGTACCCATTGTCATCGATATGACTCGGGTTAGGATAGCAGCGGGATATGCGTTCCGCCGAGGCGTCTCCGGCGCACACCCCCGGACGCGACGCTATACGATCGACGGCGGGAGTACGTGAATCACTGCGATGAATCAGTTGTTTATAAGTCGGATTGTGGTGGTGCTGGCGGGTGTTTATAAGGGATCGACGATGCTCACTACCATCGATCTGCGAGACCCACTCCCGCTATCGATCGCCGTTGCGCCAAAACGCGGAGTGAGTCCGGGGAGGAACGCCCGGCCGCTAACCCCTCTCCGGACCCCGTAGCGCCCTAAAAGGGCGCGTCCGGTCCCTCGTCGGGGTCGGCGTCGCCGTCGGGGTCGCCGCCGTCGGCCGCGGTCGGAACGAGCGCTCCCGCGTCGCGCTCCCACGCCTCGATCCCGCCGCGGAGGCTCTCGACGCGCGCGCGATGCGTCCCGGCGTAGCTCCCGATGAGCTGGGCCGCCTGGCGGCTGGCGACCCCGTGGGGACAGACGGTGACGATCCGCGCGGCGCCCTCCAGCTCCGCGACGCGGCTCGTCAGCTCCGGGAAGGGGATACACTCGCTGCCGGGGACGTGTCCGCGGTCGAAGGCGCGCCGGTCGCGGATGTCGACGATCCGGAGGTCCTCTCCCCCGTCGTCACCCTCCCCGTCTCCGGAGTCGCTGTCGGCGTCGTCGAGCAGCGCGGCCAGCTCCTCGGGGTCGATCTCGCCGTCCATCAGGGGAGCGGGCAGAGGCTGGCGGTGATGACGGCGCGCTCGTCGGTGTCGTTCCGGGCGCCGTGGACGGTCCCGCGCTCGTTCAGCACGACCGCGGGCGCCGCGAGCGTCTCCTCCTCGTCCCCGCGAACGACGGTCGGCTCGCCCTCGAGGACGTGGAAGACGTTGGTGGCGTCGCCGTGCTCGTGCGGGTCGACGGTCGCGCCCGGGCCGAGCGCGAACGCCTTGACGAGCACGTCGTCGGTGACGGCCAGCTCCGCGGTCTCCACTGCTCCGTCGTCGGGCGCGAGCCCGTCGACCCCGTCCGCGTATCGATCGAGCGTCATACCGTGTCGTCGCCGGCGTCGGTACAAAAGGCGTTTGGCGGATCGGGGGCGCGGGGCCGGGGAACGCGACGCGGGCGGCCGCGGCCACCGAGCTACTCCCGCGCGCCCGGCGGCAGCGGGTCGGCGTGCTCGGCGATCGCCTCGGCGACCCGGTGGGGCTCCTCGTGGACGACCCAGTGGGTCGCCGCGTCGAGGGTGAGGAGCCGGCCGTCGGCGCAGCGCTCGACGCTCTGGCCGGCCAGCCGCGTGGCGAGGAAGCGGTCCTTCGCGCCCCAGATCACGAGCGTCGGGACCTCGACGGTCTCCGTCTCGGGGGTCGGGCGATCGCGGACGATCGCCCGGTACCAGTTCACCATCGCCTCGAACGCGCCGTCGCGGTTCCACGCGCGGCGGTAGCGCCTGAGGTCCTCGTCGGTGAACGTTCCCGGATCGCTCGACTCGCGGAGCCCCCGGGCGGCGAGGCGCCAGTTCCCGGCGCTGGCGACCGCCTCGGGGAGCTTCGGGAGCTGGAACGCGAGGACGTACCAGCTCTTGAGCCGCTGGTCCCACGAGCTCCGGAGGGCGCGCTCGAAGACGGTCGGGTGCGGCACGTTGACCGCGACGAACTCCGAGAGCCGGTTGGCGTGGTGCAGCGCGAGCCACCAGCCCACCGCGGCGCCCCAGTCGTGGCCGGCCACGGCGGCGGTCTCGCGGTCGTACGCGTCGATCAGGCCGACCACGTCGCGCGCCAGCGCGTCGATCCGGTAGTCGCTCACGGCGGGCGGCTTCTCCGAGAGGTTGTAGCCGCGCTGGTCGGGGACGACGACGCGGTAGCCCGCGTTGGCGAGCGGCGCGACCGTCTCGTGCCAGCCGTACCAGAACTCCGGGAAACCGTGGAGCAGGACCAGCAGCTTCCCGTCTTCGGGCCCGGCCTCGACGACGTGGAGCCGGACGTCGCCGACGTCGACCGCCCGCGACTCTCCCGGCACGTCCTCGGGAATTTCGTCCGACGGCACGGGCTCGTCGAGCGCTTCGAGCCCGAGGCGTCCGGCGCCGGTCGCCTCCCCCCCGTCGGTCGTTTCCCCCTCGCCGCTCGCCGCAGTCGACGCGTCGCTCATGCATCGGTCTCGGGTCGCGAGGGTGAAATAGCTACGTTCGGCGCGAACTCGCCTCCTCGGTCTCCGTCATCCCGGGAACCGAAATCCTCAAGCCGTTGGCAGACCGCTGTCGGGTATACTAGTGATTCTGACGGCCGGCCCGACGGGACGCGGGGTCAGCGACGGCCCCTCGGCTCGACGGACGAGCGCGTTCCGATCCCTCGGGGGGCGGGACCCGGCGCGCTCGGTCGGGCCGGCCCGCGGTTCGGCGGCGTCAGACCACACTCTCGCATAACATGGTATCGGACACGTCGACCTCGGACACAGCGGCATCGACCTCAGCGGCGTCG
The DNA here is from genome assembly GCF_002286985.1 of Halorubrum salipaludis. Lineage (GTDB taxonomy): Archaea > Halobacteriota > Halobacteria > Halobacteriales > Haloferacaceae > Halorubrum > Halorubrum salipaludis. Next base: position 61,163 of record NZ_NSKC01000005.1, read on the forward strand.
GATTCGGACGGATCGGATTCGACCGAATCGGACGCGAACGGCTCGGCCTCGACCGAATCGGGCGGAGCGGTATCCAACGTTCTCCTCGTCACGATCGACTCGCTCCGGGCGGACGCGATCGGCCCCTACGACGACGACCGACACTCGCCGGTGCTCTCGGAGCTGGCCGCCGACGGGACCGTCTTCGACCGCTCGTTCGCCACCGGCAACTGGACGCCCTTCTCGTTCCCCTCGATCCTCGCCTCCGAGCCCGTCTTCACCCGGAACGGCGACATCGGCGTGAAGGGGGCCCGAACGCTCGCGTCCGTGCTCTCCGAGGCCGGCATCGCGACCGGCGGCTTCAACGCCGCGAACGGCTTCCTCACCTCCCACTGGGGGTACCCCGAGGGGTTCGACGAGTTCGAACCGTTCGTCACCAGCGTCGGGTCGAGCCGCTACAGCCGGTACCTCGCGGCGCACCCGACGGTCGAGGCGTGGATCCAGCTCGCCACGTCGCCGTTCCGCCGGTTCGGCTCCAAGCTCCGCGGCGAGAGCGACGACCGGCCCTTCCTCGACGCGTCGCGGATGTTCGACGTGGAGGACGCCGCGACCGACTTCGTCGACGACGCCGATGACCCGTTCTTCCTGTGGGTCCACTACATGGACACGCACACGCCGTACGTCCCCGCGCCGCGGTACATCCGCGAGGTCTCGGACGGGCTGGTCGGCACCCACCGAATGCTCCACGCCCACACGCGGACGAGCCTCGGCTGGGAGGTCGGCGAACGCACGCTGCGCGAACTCCGGACCCTGTATCAGGCGACGGTGCGACAGGTCGACGCCAGCGTCGGGCGCCTGCTCGACGAGCTCGAAGCGGCCGGGATCGCCGACGAGACCGCGATCGTCGTCGCCGGCGACCACGGCGAGGAGTTCCAGGAGCACGGCCACCTCGCGCACTACCCGAAGCTGTACGACGAGCTGATTCAGGTGCCCCTCATCGTGAACGTCCCCGGTGAGGACGGCGGCCGGCGCGTCTCCGAGCACGTCGGGCTCGACGCGATCCCGCCGACGGTCGCCGACCTGCTCGGCGTCGAGGCGCCCCCGGAGTGGCGCGGCGAGTCGCTCGCGCCGGCGGTCACCGGCGACGAGTCGCCCGATCAGGACCCGGTCGTCTCCGTCACCGTCCGCGGTGAAGAGGTGACCGAACAGCCGATTCCGCGGTCGCTGTCCGACGGCGACCTGCTCGTGAGCGTCCGCGACCACGAGTGGACGTACATCGAGAACGCGGACACGGGGGAGACGGAGCTGTACCACCGGCCCTCGGACCCGACCCAGCAGGAGGATCTGTCGGCGGACCCGTCCGACGAGGCGCTCGCGGTCGTCGAGCGGTTCGCGCCCATCGCCGCCGAGCACGTCGCGGAGCTCCGCGACGTACAGGCGGACGCGGAGGAGGGCGGCGAGAACGGGAGCGACGAGGACGAGGCGGTCGACGAGGACCTCGAAGCCCGCCTCGAAGCGCTCGGTTACCGGTGATGCTCCGCGCCGTTCTCAGGGACCTCGCGTCCGGGCCGATCGCGGTCCAGATGCGCCGGTTCGTCGTCGTCGGGGCCACCACCGCCGCGATCCAGATGGGCCTGCTGTGGCTGTTCGTCGACACGGCCGGGCTGAACTACCTGATCGGCGCCACCATCGCGATCGAGATCACAATCGTCCTCTCGTACGTGCTCAACAACGCGTGGACCTTCCGCGCGAGACAGAACACAGGGACTTCAGCGTATCTCAGAGGGCTGCTCAAGACGAACCTCGTCCGCGGCACCGCCATCCCGATCCAGCTCGGGGTGCTGGCCGCGCTCGTCGAGTGGGCGGGGGTCATGTACCTCGTCGCCAACGCGGTCGCCATCTTCCTCAGCGGGCTCTACCGGTTCGTGCTCGACCACCAGTGGACGTGGGGGTGACCGGTCGGGGCCGCCGGCCGCCGCGGCCCGCGGCGCTTCGACGACCGTTCAGAACGGAAGCCGCGGCTCCACGCGGGCGACGAGGTCCCTGACCGCCTCCCGTTTGTAGTAGCCGACCGCGGACGCGACGACGACGACGAGGATGAGCGCGACCCCCGAGAGAACCCGCCCGCTCGCCAGCTCGCCGCCGGCGTAGACGGTGAACACGTACGCGGGCAGCCGACCGACGGCGATCACCGCGATGAAGGTCGGGAGCGACCACTTCGTGAGCCCGCTTAGAAAGCACACCGCGTCGTCGGGCAGCCCGGGGATGATCACGAACGCGAACAGCCCGGGGACCCCGACCGTCTCGACGAAGCCGTCGAACCGCGTTATCACGTCCTCGTGGAGCACGTCCTCGACGAACGAGCGACCGTACCGCTTCGCGAGCGAGAAGGCGACCGCGCTGCCGATGAGCACGCCCGTGAGGCTGTAGACGGTGCCCGCGACCGGCCCGAAGAGGTAGCCCGCGACGAGCGCGACGACCTGCCCGGGGATCGGTGCGACGACGACTTGGAGGGCCTGCACGGCGACGAACACAAGCGGGGCGAGGACGCCGAACTGCCGGAGCCACGCGCGCAGCGCCTCGGCGTCCGTGATGAAGCCCGCGTACTCACGAACGAAGAGGTAGAGGCCGACGAACGCGGCCGCAACGACGACGATCGCGAGAATTCCCCGCCGCCGGTCCGACGCCGAAGCGAAGAGTTGCATCCGTGTCACACGCGGCCAGCGTCGGACTTGAAAGTTGGCAACGTCGCAGTTCGGGTGGCGGTGGGTGAGGCGATCGACGAGCGAGTTCGTCTTCGTCGCTGTCTCCCGGAAGTTCGCGAAGCCGCCCGCCTCGTCGATGGCGACCGTAACGAAGTGCTCGATCAGGTCCGCCCCAGTCTCTGTGGGCTCCGGGATCCGGAACACCGGCAAGTAGTCGTCTCTGTGTACCCCCACTGGTCCGTTTCGTAGGCGTCCCCGTTAGTGAGCAGCTCGATGAAATCGATGCTATCTCCCTGATTGGATCTTCCACGTAATCGCCGCCCCTTGCGCCTGCACGGGATGCTGCAGGCCGTCGAACTCCGCAACCCCACACACGTCGACGTCGATATCAAACCAGTACTCGATATCGCGAGCCGTCTTGTCGGCGAGCCGCTCTGCCGTATACTGTCCAGGGAGACAATCGACCGTTTCCGGATCGTCGTCCGACCGCTCGTAGAACAGCCCGAGTAATCCCCCGTCGCGATCGAACTCCGACTCGCTCAGCTTCTGTGCGTCACTCAGCAGGGTGTGCTCGTGAAACGGGCTGAAAACGCGTTTCGGCATCGAGTCTTCCGGATCGCCGTTTGCGCGCCAGTATCGGAGCAGCTTGCACTCGACCGGAGTTCCGTCCGGGAGGACGAGATCGCAGCTCTCGGAGCCATCGGGATAGGGGACCTCCAGCTGCGTCTCTCGATACGTCGAACTGTGTCGTTGTAGCTCCTCGACGAGTAGTTCCACCTGCCGCGGCTCGTCTTCGGAGCCGATCCCGGCTCCGTACTGCCCCTCGGTGTCTCGGTCGACAGTCGGGATGACGGTCGCGATATCGTCCGCCAACCGTGCCAGCGCGTTCTCGCTACTCATGTGATCGAGTGGTTCACCGGGCTGTAGAACAGTTGCCATTGTCCGGTCGACAGTTCAAAACGGGAGCGAGCGCACACCGCACAGGTCGTTTACAAGCTGGACCGGCTGTATCCGGCCGACATCCGGGGTCGGCGCGCTTTTTCACGGCGACGTTCAGCTCCACTCGTTCAGGTTCACGACCGGCGGCAGATCGGTCGGTGTCGTCGGTGACGATCGCGATGAAGACGTTCGAGTCGACAAAAAACGTCATACGTCTTCGCGCGATTCGCGAACGGCATCGACGGGGTCGATCTCCGGCGAATCCTCGACGGCGAGTTCAGCGAGCGCTTCACCGAACTTCAGATCTTCAGAGGGCCGATTGTCGTCGTCGGGACGCCATTCCGAACGTGACATATCCTCTGATAGATGTGGCGACATTATAAATTTCCGCCGAGTACCAGAGTCGGTTACGGCCACCCGAAGGCCGTCGCTCGTCGATCAAAAGTGCGGGAGAAGTGGGCCGGCACGAATTTGAATCGTGGTTACGGCCACCCGAAGGCCGAAGGATACCAAGCTACCCCACCGGCCCGCACTCGACAGAAGGCCGTTCGTTCTTTTAACCTTTCCGAAAGCCGGGGCGATCGGGGAACGCTCCCGGCCGGAGCCGCCCGCCCCGCCCGCATCACGCCTCGAAGTATCGGTCCCGATGCGCCCGGCAGCCGGGGTTGAACGCGGCGTCACACCGGGGGCAGGCGTCGTCGTCGGGCGAAGCCCGACTGCCAGAGGCGCTCCGCGGCTCGCTGTCGTCGGACTGCGTCCGACTGCTAGAGGGACTCCGTCCCTCGCTGTCGCCGGACACAGTCCGGCTGCCAGAGGCGCGTTGCGCCTCACTGTCCCGGTCGAGATACTCACGGGCGGTGAGCGTCGCGCCGCAGGCCCCGCACAGCACCGCGGGCTCGTCGAACCGGTCGCGGGGCCACGGCTCGGCCTCGTGATCGGTCGCGGCGTCGTGGCAGGCGTCGCAGGGGTAGTACGTCTCACAGCAGCCGAACCGGAGCGCGACCACGTCGACGGCGCTGTCCCAGTGGGCGCAGCGCGTCTCGGGGTCGACGGCGACGCCCCGGAGCGGGACCGCGAACCGGTCGTCGGTCGCGGGCGCGGTCGTCGTGCGCCGGTCGTCAGTAGGAGGCGTACCCATCGGTGTCGAGCCAGTTGTGGACGACGGAGACGGTGTGGTCGGCGTGGAGCCGCTTCGGCCCGACGCGCACGCGGCGGTCCGCGCGGTCCGCGAGCAGGTCGCGCTCGGCGGCGGCGAAGTCGTTGTGGTCGGAGAGCACGAACACGGGGTCGGTCGGCGGCGCGGCCTCGACGAGGGGGTCGCCCTCCTCGTGGAGCTGGACGAGGGTCGGGTCGTCGCCGGCAGATCCGCCGGACCCGCCCGAAGCGCCGGACCCGTCGAGCAGCCGGTCGAGCGTCGCGTCGAGCCCCATCCGGCGGAGCTCGACACCGGGCGACACGTCGGCGGGCATGTGCCCGATGGCGTCGTCTTGCGCGTCGAGCGCGTCGCGGATCCGGGCGGCGACGTTGCGCTCGTCGGGGTGGAGGTGCCGGAGGCTGTCCGCGTCGAAGGTGACCGTGAACTCGTCGGCAGCGACGAGGTGGACCCGGACCGCCTCGCGGATCCCGTGCGAGAGGAAGACGCCGGCGCTCACACACCGACAGAGGAGGTCGAGCCGGCCCGCCCCGGGGATGTCCGACAGCGAGATCGCGTCCGGATCGGTGGGCACGTCGTGGCCGATGACGACGAACTGGCGCATACGCGGGGGTCGACCCCGAGGCTCATAAGCGACCCGACCGGAGGGGACCCCATGAGCGTCACCGGGATCTGCCAGGTGTGCGAGGCGGCGCCGGCGCGGCACGCGTGCCCGCGGTGCGGCCGCGCGGTCTGCGAGGACCACTGGAACGACGCCGCCGGGGCCTGTACGGCGTGCACCCAGGGACGCCAGCAGTGAGACGGCCCCGCGCCCGCGGTTCGACCAGCCGTCGACGCCCTACCGATGCCGGTTCAGCCGCTTTTTGAGGCGCTTGGCGGCGTCGCCCGCGGCGCCGAAGTAGGTCGCCTCGTCGCCTGGTCGGCTCGACTCCTCGCCGGCGAAGATGATCCCGCGCGAGGAGTTGACGAGCCCTACGTCGACGGCGGCGTCCGGGCGCTCCGCGAGCCCGTGCTCGACCGCGGCCTCCGCGTCGCCGCCCTGCGCGCCGACGCCGGGGACGAGGAAGGGGATCTCGGGGACGATCTCGCGGACCTCGGCCAGCTCCTCGGGCGCGGTCGCGCCCACGACGAGCCCGACGTTGTCGTTCCCGTTCCACACGTCCGCGAGCGCCGCGACCCGCTCGTAGAGCGGCTCGCCGGAGGCGAGTTCGAGGTCCTGCAGGTCGCTCCCGCCCGGGTTGGAGGTGCGACAGAGGACGAACACGCCACTCTCTTCGCGGTCGAGGAACGGCTGGAGGGAGTCGCGGCCGAGGTACGGGTTCACCGTGATCGCGTCGGCGCCGAGCCCGCCGTCGTCGAGCGCCCCGGCGTAGCGTCGGGTCGTGTTGCCGATGTCGGCGCGCTTGGCGTCCAAGAGGACCGGAACGCCCTTGCCGTGGGCGTATGCGATCGTCTCCTCGAGCGCGCGCCAGCCGTCGGCGTCCTCGTAGAACGCCGCGTTCGGCTTGTAGCAGGCGGCGTGCTCGTGGGTCGCGTCGATGATCCGGCGGTTGAACGCCCACCGCGGAAGGTCGGCGTCGGCGACGAACTCGGGGAGCCGGCTCGGATCCGGGTCGAGCCCGACCGAGACGAGGCTGTCGGTCGACTCGATCCGGGCCGCGAGCGTCTCGAAGAAGCTCATGTGAGGGGGTGCGTCCGGGGGCGCGCTAAACGTTGCTGTTTCGCCCCACCTCACCGCCCTCGCTCGTCCGCGCGTCCGCGGCCGGCGTACGTCGCGATCGTCCCGAACAGGTACCGCTCCTCCGTCAGCGTCGCCGCGTTCTCCGCGAGCGCCCGCCGCGCGGCCGCCGTCCGCCGGTCGAGTCGGTCGAGGGGATCGCCCGCGTCCGCGTCGAACAGCCGTCCGTTCAGGCGGACGAACGCCGAGAGGGCGGCGTTCGCGGGGCGGCTCCCCCGCGGCGCGAAGGCGGCGACGACGACGCTGTCGGCCAGGTCACACCAGCCGCTCACGACCGCGTGCGGGTCCGAGAACAGCGACGTGACGAACGTCGCGAGGACGGCGTCGACCGCTCCCCCGTGGATCGGCGGGTCGGTGGCGTCGCCCCGCACGAACGCGACGTTCTCCCACCCCCGCCGGTCGGCCAGTCGCCGCGCCCGGTCGACCATCGCGCCGGTGACGTCGACGCCGACGACGCGTCCGGTCGGGCCCACGGCCTCGCGCAGCGCCGGGACGTTGACCCCTGGCCCGCAGCCGAACTCGACGACGGTGTCGCCCGGAGCGAGGTCGAGCGCCCGCACGCAGCCCGCCCGAACCCCGCCGACCGAGGCGGTCGCCCGCGCGAACCAGTCGTAGACCCGCGCCCACGCGGCGTAGCCGCGCTGGATCCGGCGTATCGGGTGCGCGTCCTCGTCCTCGGCGGTCGACGACGGCGTGCGGCCCCCCGATCCCCCCGGCGTCGACCGCGGCCGGCTCCGGTCCCGAGTCACGAGAGCGCCCCGAGCTCCGCGGGGGCGGTCTTCGGCCACCACAGCTCCGGGCCGTCGCGCGCGACCGTCGAGTAGCACCGCTCGCCGCTGTCGCAGTCCCGCGGGCGCTGGTAGTCGATCCCCCGTTCCGCGAGGTACGTCACGTACCCGTCGTCGACGCGGTCGAGCTTCTCGTGGCAGACCCACTTCTCGCCGTAGATCCGCGCCCCCACGTTTCGGTACGGACAGGTGAACGTCGTTCGCTCCGCGCCGGCCTCGCTGTCCGTGTCGTCGATGTCGACGCCGACCGACCGGTACGCCAGCCGGAGCCGTCGGACGATTCGCTCGGGAGAGGACGCGCCGAGGAAGAGCCCGTGCGCGAGGACGTAGCCGAAGCCGTGGAGCAGGCGCTCGACGCGGGTCAGGTCCTCGGGGTCGTCGGCGAGCATCGACCGGAGCGTCGCGTACCAGCCGGCGATCTCGGTCACGTCGTTGGCCGCCTCGTCGGCCCTCGCGAGCGCCCGTCGCTTCTCCGGGAGCGGCGCCGCGCCGTCTGAGAGCCGGAACGACGGCACCGCCTCGACGTGTTCGAGCACGTCCTCGCGGAGGATCTCGCGGTCGCCGTACGCTTCTGTCAGCTCCGCGAGCTCCGGGTACCACTCGCGCGTCAGCCTGCCGTACGTCCCGTCGAGGAGGTCGTCGACGCGGTCGGCGTCGTCGTCAAGCGTCGCAGGGAACGCGTCGACGACCCGCCGGAGTTCGGCGGGGTCCGGTCCTGCCATGGGTCGACGTGGCAGGCCACGGGCTTGAATCCGGAGGTCCCCCGGCGACTTCCGCCTTCACGACGACCAGCGCTACCGCAGCCCGACCCGCTCTTTCAGCCGGCGCGCGCCGCGGCGCGCCCGCCGCCCGACCGAGAGCGCCGCGAACGCGCCGCGGACGAACCAGTCGGTCGGGAGTCGGTCCGGAAACCCGAGGGGCCCGACCCGCGAGACGCCGATCGTCCGCGACTCGACGTACCGCCGGATCCCCTCGGGGCCGTGACGGCGGCCCAGCCCGGAGTCGCCGAAGCCCCCCATCGGCGCGTCCGCGGCGCCCCACGTCGCGAGGAAGGCGTCGTTGACGTTGACGGTGCCGCAGTCGATCTCGCGGGCGAGGGCGGCGCCCCGGTCGCGGTCCCGCGTCCACACGCTCGCGTTGAGCCCGTACGGCGAGTCGTTCGCGGCCGCGACCGCGGCGTCGGCGTCGGGCACGGGCGCCACGGCGACCACCGGCCCGAACGTCTCCTCGCACGCGACGGTCGCGTCGGGGTCCACGCCGGTCAGAATCGTCGGCTCGTAGCAGTAGGGCCCCGCGTCGGGGCGGGCCCGGCCCCCCGTCAGCACGGTCGCGCCGCGCTCGCGGGCGTCGGCGACGTGACTCTCAACCCGATCGAGCTGGGCGGCGTCGACGAGCGAGCCCACCTCGGCGTCGTAGTCGTACCCGGTCCCGAGGGTGAGCCGTTCCGTCTCGCGGACGAACGCGTCGAGGAACGCGTCGTACGTCGGCTCCGCGACGTAGATCCGCTCCGCCGACAGGCAGAGCTGTCCCGCGTTCGAGAAGCAGGCCTGGACCGCGCCCCGCGCCGCCTCGTCGACGTCGGCGTCGTCGAGGACGACGAGCGGGTTGTTGCCGCCGAGCTCCAGCGAGCAGTCGACGAGGTTCCGCCCCGCGCGCTCGGCCACGGCGCGGCCGGTCTCGGTGCTCCCGGTGAACGCGACGTGGTCGACCGCGTCGATCAGGGCGGGACCGACCGTCGGCCCCTCGCCCGTGACGACCTGAAACAGCCCGTCGGGGAGCCCGGCGACCTCCAGCAGTTCGCCGAGCGCGAGCGCGCCGTACGGCGTCTTCTCGTCGGGCTTGAGGACCACCGCGTTGCCCGCGGCGAGCGCGGGGAGCGCGTCCGCCATCGACAGCGTCAGCGGGTAGTTCCACGGCGAGATTACGCCGACGACGCCGACCGGCTCGTAGGTGACGGTCGCCGTCGAGATCCCGGGCGCGACGGCGGCCCGCCGCTCGTCCGCGAGGGCGCCGGGCGCGCGCTCGGCGAGGTAGCCGCACCCCGTCGGCACGTCGAACAGCTCCTCGACCGCGGTCCGGCGCGACTTCCCGGTCTCGACTTGGAGGAGATCGAGCAGCTCCCCGCGGCGGTCGAGCACGAGGTCGCCGAACCGGTCGAGCACGGCCGCGCGCTCCGACGCGGGCGTCGCCGCCCACTCGTCCTGTGCCGCCCGGGCGCGCTCGACCGCGGCGTCGACGTCGTCCGCGTCGCAGGCCGGCACCGAGCCGATCCGCTCGGCGGTCGCCGGAGCGAACACCTCGAGGGCGCCGCCGTCGGCCGAGCCGGTCCGGTCACCGCCGCCGTCAGCGGGACTCGCGCATGCCACGCGACCGGCGAGGTCGTCGAGCCGTCGGGCCGCGAGGGTCGGGGCGTCGGCGAGCGCCGCGGGGGGATCGGGCGAAGACATCTGACACCGATCGAACGGTCGGGCGAGGGAAAGCTGTGCCGGCGGATCGGGCGGGTCGAACGAGTGAAAGCTGTGCCGGCGGATCGGGCGGGTCGAACGAGTGAAAGCCGTGCCGGCGGATCGGGCGGGTCGGGGAGCCAGCCGGGAAGGGTCAGTCACTCCTCCGCGTTCCCTGCGCCCCCGAGGGAGTCCGCCGGTGCGCCGCGCTCGGTGAGCATGTCGATCACCTCGAGCAGCAGCGACACGACGAGGGGGCCGACGATGAGCCCGACCGCGCCGAGCGTGAGGACGCCGCCGACGAACCCGACGAAGTAGAGCCCCGGAGAGATCCGGCCGGCCCAGTCGGCGAGCTGCGTCCGGATCACCGCGTCGGGAACGAAGGAGACGACGACGATCCCGAGCACGAACACGGCGATCGCCCGTCCGGTCTCCTGGGCCAAGAGGTCGCCCGCGGTCAGCGCGACGACGAGCACGCTCGGACCGACGACGGGTATGAACTGGAGGACCCCGGCGATGACCGCCAGCAGAGCCGGCGAGTCGTACCCGAGGAGCGCGAACAGCGCGAACGCGAGGCCGAACGTCCCCGCCGCCGTCGCCGCCTGCAGGACGTAGATCGAGTACAGCGTCTCCCGCGTCCGCTCGTGGAGCCGCGTCGGGATGTCTTGGTACTCGGCGGGCACCACGCCGAAGACGGCGGTTTCGACCGCCCTCGGTCGGTAGAGGATTCCGTACACGAGGAACGTGAAGACGACGAGCTCCAAGACGAGCCGCGGCGCCGCGGCCGCGACCCCGATCGCGACCTGGCGGATCCACACCTCGGCGGCCGCGACGTACGGCACCGTCTCGAGGGCGAATTCGAACTCGCCCACGCTGATCGGGACGACGTCGGGGATCTGTCCGAGTATCTCGATCAGCGCCGCTCGCCGCCGATACAGCACGTAAAACAGCGGAACCACGAGGAGCACGGCGGCGACGAAGGCGACGACGGTGGCGGCGACGCACGCGATCCGGCGGGACACCCCCCGTCCGACGAGCCGCTGACGAACCGGGTACAGGACGTACGCGACGGTGACCGCGAAGACGACGGTCCGCAACACCTCCGCCAGCACGACCGCCGCGAGCGCGGCCAGCGCGACGAGCAACGCGCCCAGCAGCCGTCCCCGGTTGAGGATCATGGTCGGGCCTCACGTCCGCCGGTAAAAGTCGTTGCGGGTGCGGTGGGCGCCTCCGGGTCTCCGTACGCCCCTACCCCCGCGAGGGCGCAGCGCCGGCGTCGGCCGCCGCTGGGGACCGTAGCACCTAACCTCGCGCCCGCCCGAGCAGGGGTATGCGCATCGACCCGTTCGGCCTCGAACGCTGGTTCGCGGAGTACGAGCACGAGGCCGACATCATGCTGGCCGAGAGCGGGATCCGGTCGCTGGGCGCGGACCGGTTCGACCTCGATCCGGGGAAGCTCGGCTACGTCATCCCGACGAACGGCGACCCCGAGTTCCGCGCGTCGGTCGGCGACCGGTACGGCCGGAGCGCCGACGAGGTGCTGTTCACCTGCGGGACGCAGGAGGCGAACTTCCTCGCGTTCCTCTCGCTTCTGGGCGACGAGGGCGCCGTTGACGGCGGATCGGAAGCCGGGGGCGACGGGGTCGACGGGGAGGACCCCGACGGCGAGGGAGTCGGCTCCGGCACCCACGCCGTCGTCGTCACGCCGACGTATCAGGCCCTGCACGCCGTCCCCGAGGCCTTCGGCGAGGTGACTCGCGTCGAGCTGGAACCCCCCGAGTGGGAGTTGGACCCGGACGCGGTCGCCGACGCCGCCCGCGACGACACCGCCGTGATCGTCGTGAACAACCCGAACAACCCCACCGGCCGGTACCACGACGAGGCGGCGATGCGGGCGGTCTACGACGTGGCGGTCGACCGCGACGCGTACCTCCTCGCGGACGAGGTGTACCGCCTGCTGGCCGAGGCGCCCCAGCCGCCGGTCGCCAGCTTCGGCTCGCACGGGATCTCGACGACGAGCCTCACCAAGGCGTACGGGCTCGCCGGGCTCCGGTTCGGCTGGATCGCCGGCCCCGAGGCGGTCGTCGAGCGCGCGTGGCGCTGGAAGGACTACACCACCATCTCGCCGAGCCTGTTCGGCCAGCACGTCGCGAAGCAGGCGCTCGGCCGGCGCGAGCCGAGGATCTTGGAGGAGAACCGCGAGCTCGCGGAGACGAACCGCGCGATCGTGGCCGACTGGCTCGACCGCCACGGCCTCGACTGGTACGACCCGGTCGGCGTCAACGGGTTCGTCACGGTCCCCGACGGGTTCGACGACGCCGAATCGTTCTGTCGGACCGTCGTCGAGGCGGAGAGCGTCGTGCTCGCGCCCGGCGGGCTGTTCGGCTTCCCGAACCGGTTCCGGATCGGGTTCGGGCTCCCGACCGAGGAGCTGGAGGAGGGACTCGACCGCGTGAGCCGCATCATCGAGGGCGAGCGTGCGGACGAGATCGGCGCGGAGGGGGGTGCCTGAGATGGGCTTTTTCAGCGAGATCAAAGAGGACGTGGTCGGGTTCGTCCGCGACCCGACCGACGAGCAGAAGGCGCTGTTCGTCGCGGTCGTCGTCATGGCGATCGCCGACCGCGCGCTCTGGTGGATCGACTTCCCGTTCGTCGTCCGGACCACCGCCGCGGTCGGGATCGGCTTCCTCGGCCTGTTCGTCGCCAGCTACCTCCTCACCGGTCAGTTCGTCCCGCCGGACGGCGACGCCGACGAGGAGGAGTACGTCGACGAGATGGACCCGTAGGGGGCCGCCGCCCGAGTCGGTCATCGTCCGCCCCGCACAACGCCGTTCCAAACCGTTTATACCCGCGCCGGGGAAAGTAGCGCCCATGCCGCGAGAGCAGAAGCAGGTTCGCGAACTGCAGGAGGGAAGCTACGTCATGATGGACGACACTCCCTGTAAGATCAACCACTACAGCACAGCGAAGCCGGGGAAACACGGGAGCGCGAAGGCGCGCGTCGAGGGCAAGGGCGTCTTCGACGACAGGAAGCGCTCGCTCTCGCAGCCGGTCGACGCCAAGGTCTGGGTCCCGATAATCGAGCGCAAGCAGGGACAGGTCGTCAACGTCAACGACGACGAGGTCCAGGTGATGGACCTGGACACCTACGACACGTTCACGATGCGCATCCCCGAGGGCGAGGACTTCACCTCGGACGACAACATCGAGTACCTCGATTACGAGGGTCAACGGAAGATCGTCGGGTAATCGGCGATGTTCCCCGGGGCGACGACCGACCGCGAAGCTGCTTCCTACGTGGTCGTCGGCGCCCCGCTCGATGCCACGACCACTTTTCGGCCGGGGACTCGGTTCGGACCGGACCGAGTCCGCCGGTTCGCCGAGACGTACGACGACTACGACCGCAGGACCGATAGCCGCTTCTCAGCGCTCGGCGTCGGCGACGCCGGGGACGTACGCCCGTGGGACGACGCGGAAGCGTACCTCGACCACCTCGCCGCCGAACTGCGGAGCGTCACCTACGACGACGCGGTCCCCCTGCTCCTCGGCGGCGAACACACGGTCACGTACGCGGGCGTCGACGCGGTCGACCCCGACCTCCTCGTCGTCTGCGACGCGCATCTCGACTTACGCGAGGCGTACGACGGGACCCCGTGGAACCACGCCTGCGTCACGCGCCGGTGTCTCGACGACCTCGGCGTCGACCGCGCCGTGATCGTCGGCGCGCGCACCGGCTCCGAGGCGGAGTGGGACCGGGCCGACGGCCCCGACGTGACGGTCGTCCCGCCGGCGGACGCCCGAGCGTGGATCGACGCGCTCGCCGACGACGGCGTCTCCGAGGAGTCCGTCTACTGCTCGGTCGATATCGACGCCCTCGATCCCGCGTACGCCCCCGGAACGGGCACGCCGGAGCCGTTCGGACTCGACCCCCGAGAGGTCCGAGACCTCGTCCGGGCCGTCGCGCCGAGCGCCGACGGGTTCGACGTCGTCGAGGTGAACGACCGCGACGACGGACAGGCGGCCGCGCTGGCCGGAAAGCTGCTGCGGGAGTTCGTCTTCGCCCACGGCGACGGGCGGTAGCCCGGCCGCCGAAATCGGCGCGGCGCGACCGCGGCGGACTCCGCCTCAGCGGTCGACCGACCGCGTCAGGGCGAACACGAACAGCGCCACGAGGAACGCGCCGAGGAAGCCCTGCACGGAGCTGAGCAGGCGGACGGCGAACGTCTCCGCGGGCGCCGGCCCGACGACGAACGTGATGAAGCTCTGGAAGCTGAACAGCAGCAGTTCGCTCGCAGAGTCCGCCGGGTCCCCGAGCGCGGCGTAGCCGCCAGCGAAGGCGACGACGACGGCGAGCGACGACAGCAGGGTCCAGCCCGGTCGCTCCCCGTATCCCGCCGTCGCGTCGAGAACGGCGTTCGCAATCCAGTCGTACGCGGCGACCGCCCGGTCGGTCCCGCGCGTCGACCGGAGGTCTGCGGCGTGGCCCGCACGGCGGTGGCGCATTTCGCGCCTGAAGAACTCCGCCGCCGCGGTCGCGTCCCCGACGGCGTTGGCGCCCGTCTTCGCCTGTTGGTACGTCGTCTCGAGCCGTCGGGGACCCGGGTCCGGCTCCGGGAGGTCGGCGGCCCCCTCGCAGTCGTGGAGGCGCCAGCCGGTCGCCTCGAGCGCCCCGTGGTAGGGGGCGAACCGGAAGCCGTCGAACTCGGTCCCGAGGAACCGGACCGCGGCGAGCGGACCGACCGGCCCGTCGTCCGCGTCGATCCGGATCCGACCGACTCGGGCGTCGGCGAGGTCGTACGTGACGGTCCCGTCGCCGGGATGGGCGATCGCCCCCTCGTCGATCGAGCCCCGGCGGAGGCTCACCGTCGGCCGGTCGTCCCCCGCCTCGGCGGGAGCGACGTCGCTCCGGAGACGACCGATCTCACTCTCGTCGAGTCGGATGTCGTCGCCGGCGCGAACGTCCTCGAAGCCGGCGAGGTGGTCGAAGCGAACCGACCTCGCGTCGAGGCCGCCGTCGAACCGCGCGCCGGTCGCGTCGACGGCGTCGCCGAACGTCGTCCGGCTCTCCGTCTCCGGGTCGTGGAATGCGACCGGTCCCCCGCAGGTCACCCACCGGAGGTCGACGCCCGACCGGCACTCCGCGCCGGCCAGCGACAGTCCCGCCCCGAACCGGGTGGCTTCGCCGCGCTCGCCGCCGTTACAGTCGACTTCGCCGGCGACGACCCCGCCGTCGAGCGCCACCGGCCCGTCGAACTCGCAGGCGACGATCGAGAGCGGGCCGCCGACCCGGACCCCGGTCGCGGAGAGGGGCGCGGTCGTCTCCGTCCGGTCGAGCGTCAGTCCCCGCGCCAGCTCGGCGCCGTCGAGACGCCCCCGACCAGACACCGTCGCGTCCGCGACGTACAGCCGCCCGTCGAAGACGGTCTCGCGGAAGTCGAACCCGGCCTCGAACGTCGCCCGCTCGAAGTCGACCGCGCCGTCGAACCGGGTCTCGGTGCTGTGCTGTTCGGGGTGGAACTGAACCGGCGCTCGGAACGTCGCGTACCGGAAGTCGGTCGGTCCCCTCACGGTGACCCCCTTGAACACGACCGGACCGTCGACGGTCATCCCGTGGTCGGCGCTCGCGTCGTTCCCGTTGAACCCGTCACCGAAGGCGCTCCCGGTGAACGCGAGCGCCCCGCCGACCGACGCGCCCATCGCCCGGACCTCGCCCGCGAACGTCGCGTCGGCCGCGAGGACGGAGCCGCCGACCGCCGCGCTGTTCAGCTCGGTCCGCTCGTCGACGCGAACCAGGTTCGCGCTCAGCGTGCCGTCGATCTCGGCGTCGCTGACCGCTAACCGACCGAGATCCGCCCGCGTGACGCTGAACGACCCGTCGATCGTCGCGAACGCGAAGTCGGCGACGCCGTCGACGGTCGCCTTCGCGAGGTCGACGCTCGCCGCGCGGAGGTCCTGACAGCGGAGGTCGCCGTAACACGTCAGTCCGCCCGCCTCGAAGCCGCCGTCGACGGTCGCACCGTCGAGCCGGAGATCGCTGCCGACGGTCGCGCCGCCGAGCGCGAGCTCCCCGACGCTCGCGTCCGCGAGATCGACGGCGTGAGACCGATCGGGAGCCAGAAGCGTCCCTTCGGGAAGCGCAAGCCGCTCGATCGTCGCCCCGTGGAAGCGTCGGCGGCGCGGGTCCGACTCCCCGGCCGCGACCGCCGCCTCGAACGCCGCGGCGACGCGCTCCGCGCTCGCGTCGCCCGCGGGCCGATGGAACACGCACCGCTCGCCGTCGTCGGTCGGGTGCGGACACTCCCAGCCGGCGGGGGCCGCGTCGGCGCTCTCGTGGACGTACGCGCACCGGCCCTCGGTCTCGCTCATGGCGATGGCAACGCGGAAGGGCCGAATAAGAATTCCCACCCGCGGCGGACGGGGCCGCCGTCAGCGAACGCGGTCGCCCGGGAGGCGACCGATCACGACACCTCGGAGAGCCGCCGCCGTACCGCGGTCACCGCCTCGACGGCGTCGATCCACTCCCGCGGATCCGTACACCAGATGCGGTCTCCCTCGACGCTGACGCAGAACACGGACTCGCTGGATGGCGCGAGGGTGACTCGGTCGACGTCTGAGCGGTCGCCGAGGTAGGAGTCGATCAGGCGTCGAGCGGTCTCCGCCTCCGACCGGAGGCGACTGCCGGCGGCGTACTCGATGGCGATCTCGGCCATACCTCCTCGTTAGATTCTACACGATTAATAACTACTGTATTCTGGCAGCGCTTGCGGGGTTTCAGACTGGAACTGCGCGCGTTCTCGGACCCCCTCACCGCCCGTCGTACACGACCTCGCCGTCGACGACCGTCATCGCGACGCCGATCTCGCGTATCGCCGACGGCTCCTCCCACGGCGAGGCGTCGAGGACGGCGAAGTCGGCGCGCTTGCCGGGTTCGACCGTGCCGAGCCGGTGCTCGTCGAAGCCCGCGTAGGCGGCGCCGCGGGTGTACGCGCGCAGGGCCTCGGTCACGGTGAGCCGCTGCGCCTCCACGGGGGCGTTGACGGCGTGGTGGACGCCGAGTACGGGGTCCATCGGCATCCCGTCGGAGCCGAACGCGAGGCGGACGCCCGCGTCGAGCATGTCGCGGTAGCGGTTCGTCGCGGCGGTGCGTTCGGCCCCGAGACGCGCCTCGTAGAGCCCGTCCTCGGCCGCCCACTTGAGGAAGTTTGGCTGGACGCTGGCGACGACGCCGGTCTCGGCGAGCCGCGCGATCGCCGCGTCGTCGGCGAGCTCGACGTGTTCGATCCGGTGGCGCGCCTCGCCGGGGTCGGTCTCGGCGGCCTCCTCGTAGGCGTCGAGGACGGCGTCGACCGCCTCGTCGCCGATGGCGTGGGCGGTGAACTGGTAGCCGGCCGCGGTCGCGTCCGCGACCGTCTCCGCCAGCTCGTCGGGGTCGACGACCCACTGGCCGGTCTCGTCGGGCGCGTCCGCGTACGGCTCGGAGAGCCGCGCGGTCCGCCCGCCGAGACTCCCGTCGGTGTACGACTTGATCGCGCCGGTCTCGACCCTGTCGCTCCCGGCGTTCGTCGGGAGGCCGACCTCCCGGAGCGCGTCGAGGTGGTCGCTCCAGTAGTTGATCCGGACGCGCGCGGTCAGCTCCCCGGCGGCGTCCAGATCGCGGTAGGCGCGCGGGGCGTGCGAGTTCCGGACCATGTCGTGAAAGCCCGTGATCCCCTTCGCGGCGCAGTCGTCGAGTGCGGCGGCGACCAGCTCCCGGGTCTCGACCGGACCGGGCTCGACCGCGTCGTAGATCGGGTCGATCGCGCTCTCTAAGAGGACGCCCGTGGGCTCGCCGGCGCCGTCGGTCGGCACCGTCTCGTCGGGGACGCTCGCCAGCTCGTCCGCGAACCGGTCGAGGACGACCCCGTTGACCGCGGCGACGTGCATGTCCTCGCGGAACGCCGCGACCGGGCGCTCCGTCGAGACGCGGTCGAGGTCCTCGCGGGTCAGGTAGCGGTCCTCGTCCCACGTCGACTCGTCGTAGCCGTAGCCGAGCACCCAGTCTGTCGGGGAGTCCGAACCGGTCGGGGAGCCCGAACCGGCTAGGGAGTCCAAATCGGGGGTGGAGCCTCCGACCTCGTCGGCCCGCCGCTCCAGCAGGTCGACCGCCTCGTCGGGCGAGCCGGCGGCGGAGAGGTCGACGTGGACGAGGGAACGCCCGACCGTCGTCAGGTGGGTGTGCGCGTCGACGAACCCGGGGAGGAGCACGCGCCCGTCGAGGTCGATAACCTCGGTGTCGACCCCTTCGAGGAACCGCACCTCGCGGCTCGGGCCGAGGCGGACGATCTCGCCGTCCCGCACGGCGACGGCCTCGTGGGTCTCGTCGGGGGTCGCGAGCGTGTGTATCTCCCCGTTCACGAACAGGCGATCCGCGGCGTCGGTCATGGGCGAGACCGGGTGTGGGAGCGTGGTAAGCGTTCGGGAAACGGCGACCGATTTATTCGGTGACGGGACGTATCCTCGGGTATGTACGACCGCATACTGCTCCCCACGGACGGTAGCGAGGGCGTCGACCGCGCGATCGACCACGCGATCGACGCCGCCGAGCGCTACGGCGCGACCCTCCACGTGCTGTTCGTCGTCGATACCGACGTGGTCAACGCCTACTCCGGCGACGAGTTCGTCGACGGCTCGGAGGGCGCCGAGGAGACCCTCGAAGAGCGCGGCCGCGAGGCGCTCGACGAGGTGGCCTCGCACGCGGCCGACGCCGGCGTCGACGCGGTGACCGAGCTGGTGTACGGCGTCCCCCACGAGGAGATCCTCGGCTACATCGACGACGCGGACATCGATCTCACGGTGATGGGATCGAAGACCCGGTCGGGCGACTACCGCCGGATGCTCGGGTCGGTCACCGAGCGCGTCTCGCGGCAGTCGACCGCGCCGGTGAGCATCGTGAAGACGACCGTCTCGGAGTGAGGTTCCGGGAAGTTCGGCGCGAACTGACAGTTCCGGCCGGATTCGCGTTCAATTCGGGAGACTCGAAGCACCCTTCAATCTCTCCGTATTTGTCTCATCACGACAATTTATAGTGGGATGACACTGTAGGGCGTCCATGCAAGGCTCTTCCGGGAGGCGGGACTGGCTCAGACTGAGCGCGCTCGGTATCGCCGGGCTCGGCGGCTGTCTAGGAGAGTTACGAGAGATCGGGGTGCCGTCGGACCCGTCGCCGACGACGGGCGAGGACGCGACCGACGAGTCGGAGGGGGACGCCGACGGGTCGAACGAGACCGCCGCGGAGGACGACGGCGCGGATCCGGAGACGCGGGAGATCTCCGGTCCGTCCTCGGTCGATCACGCCTTCGTCGATTCGCGGAACAGCATGGCGCAGCGGGAGGCGACCGCCCCCGAGTCGGCGCCGATCGTCGACTGGGACGCGGACGTCTCGGACCTGAACACGCGTATTTTCACGACGCCGGTCGCGGGCGAAGAGACGGTCGTCATCTCCCCGTTGACCGACGTGGTCGCGTACGCGCGAGAGACGGGCGAGGTTCGGTGGCGGCTCTCCGAATCGGCCGTTGACAGCTACCGGATCGTGGCGAGCGTCTTCCACCGCGACGGGAACGTGCTGTTCGCCGGCGTGAACGACCGGACGCGCGGTTGGGAGCTCGTCGCCGTCGACGCCGCGACGGGAACGGAATCGTGGACCGTCGAACTCCCGACCGAGGAGGCGGAAGACGTGAGGGCGATGATCGTCGCGGGGGATCGCGCGATCGCGGTGACGAGCAGCGACGACTCAGAGAGCCCGCGGACCGATCTCATCGCCGTCGATCTGTCGGGGCGATCGGTCAGCTGGACGGCGCAACTCGGTCGGTCCCGACTCAACCCCGAGGACCTCGCCGTCTCGGGCGAGACGCTCGTCGTGACGACCGACGAGGCCGCTGCGGACGTGGACAACGTCGTCGCGTTCGATCTCGCCGAGCGCGAGCGGCTGTGGTCGCGGCGGCTCCAGATCGGCGAGGCGATCCCCGTCGTCGGCGACGGCCGGCTGTATCTGCCGACCGACCGCCCGGCCGACGAGTCCGGGTTCGAAGGGATACGCTCGCTCTCGCTGGCCGACGGGTCCGAATCCTGGCGGTTCGAGTCCAGAACCCGCCGCGAACCGGCGTGACCGTCGACGGTGACCGGGTGTTCGCCGTCGGTGGGGGTTCGCTGTACGCGATCGACGCGTCGAGCGGGGAGGCGCTTTGGTCGTACGCTCCGGACGGGGATCCGCGGATCGCCGGTGGATCGAGCACCCTCCCGATCGCGACGCGGAACCACCTCCTGCTGGGGAGTAGATACGGTGACAACGGGCGTATCCGCGCCGTGGAGAAAGCGACGGGCGAACTGGCCTGGTCCGTGGAGCTGTCCGAGGAGACCGCGTACAGTCCGTTCGTCGTCGGCGACCACCTGTACGCGTTCGCGTTCGACCGGGCCGGCGACGACGGGACGCTGTACTCGCTCCACTGAGGGAACCGCTCAGATCGCGCCGAGCGACCGGACGAAGGGCACGCCGACCGCGTCGGTGACGCCCGCGAAGGGGAGCACCGCCAGCACCAGCACCGCCGACGCCCACGCGACGAACCCGATGATCGCCGCGTGGACCCACGAGGCCCCGTAGCGCGCCCGGATGACCCAGACCCACGCGAGGAGCGGGAGGAACTCGCCGATCAGCGGGACCCACGAGAGGAAGAACGCCGTGAGCCCCCAGACGATCGCGCCGACGAGCGCCGTGAACACGGCGTGGCCGTAGTCGCGCACGCCGGTGACGACCGCGGCGGCGATGAAGATCGCCAGCCCGCCCACGAGCAGGCTGACGACGAACGTGACCGCCGATCCGATGACACTCATGCTCGCCCGTTTCGCGGCGAGCCACTTGGTGGCGTCGCCGTCGCCGGCGTCGCGACGGCCTCCGGAGGGACCGCACCCGACGCTCAGAGCCGGTCCCGCACGTCGGTCGCGACCGCCGACAGCGCGGCCTCCGCGGCGCCGACGCGGTCGGCGAGGCTACAGAACCCGTGCGCCATCGCCGGGTAGTGGCGGTGTTCGACTGGGGTCCCCTCGCGCTCGAACCGCTCCGCGAGGGCGACCCCGTCGTCGCGGAGGGGGTCGAAGCCGGCGGTGACGACCGTCGCGGGCGGGAGGTCGCCCAGGTCGTCGGCCCGCAGCGGGACCGCGAACGGGTTGTACGCGTCGACCGGGCTCCGGAGGTAGCTGTCGAAGAACCACCGCATGTCCGCCCGGGTGAGGAGGGGGCCGTCGGCGTTCTCGCGGTACGAGTCGGTGCCGAAGTCGCGGCCCGCGATCGGGTACAGGAGGAACTGGCCGGCGATCTCCGGGGGTTCGGCCCCGGCGGGCTCGGCCCCCGACGGCCCGGCGCCGAACTCGCGGGCGTGCAGCGCCGCCGCGAGCGCGAGCGTCCCGCCGGCGCTGGTGCCGGAGACGCCCAGCCTGCCCGGGTCGCCGCCGAGCGCCGCCGCGTTGCGCGCGACCCACGCGACGGCCGCGGCCGCCTCGTCGACCGCCGCGGGGAAGGGGTGTTCGGGGGCGAGCCGGTAGTCGACGGAGACGACCACCGCGTCCGCGCGGGTCGCCAGTTCGCGACACGGGCCGTCGATCGAGTCGAGCGTGCCGAGGGTCCAGCCGCCGCCGTGGAAGTGGACGAGGGTGCGGGCGCCGGCGTCGGTTTCGGCGTCGATGTCGCCGGCGGTGTCGCCGTCGCCGGCGCGGTCGGTCGTTCCGCCGAGGGCCGCCTCCGGTCGATACACCCGCACCGGAACCTCGCCGTGCGGCCCGTCGAACGCGAGGTCCCGCACGTCGGCGACGGGCGGCTCGGGGTCGCCCGCGAAGACCTCGTCCTCGACGCGCCTCGCGGCGTCGACCGAGAGCGCGTGCCAGTCCGGGAGCCCGAGCGCCTCGATCTCGTCGACGACGGCGGCGATCTCGGGGTCGAGTTCGTCCGCGCGCATGGCGGACGGAGGCGGTGCCCCTTTGTAAGTCGGTCGGCAACGTCCGCCGATGGACGTCCGGCTGACCTACGAGGACGGGACGATCCGGGTCGCCGCCGGCGGAGGGACCCCCGCAGGGGACGCCCTCGAGTCGCTCCCGCCCCTCCCCGGCGTCGAGAGCGATCCGCGGTCGGGGACCGGACGAGCCCCCGCCTACCGCTACGCCGCGATCCGGCGGGCCCTGGAGGTCGCCGGGGTAAGCGTCGAGGACCGCGTGCTGGACGCGAGCGACCGCGCCGCCGAGGCGGTCGGGCTCGCCGACGGCCTCGCGACCGACTACGACCTCCGGGAGTACCAGCGCGAGGCGCTGGACGCGTGGCGCGACGCCGGCGACCGCGGCGTGCTCGAACTCCCGACCGGGGCCGGCAAGACCGTGATCGCGATCCGCGCGATGGTCGAGCTGGGCGTGCCGACGCTCGTCGTGGTCCCCACCGTCGACCTCCTCGAGCAGTGGCAGCGGGAGCTGGAGGCGGAGTTCGACGTCCCGATCGGTCGGTTCGGCGGGGGCGAGCAGCGCCGGGAAGCGATCACGGTGTCGACCTACGACTCGGCGTACCTGAAGGCGGAGGATGTCGGCGACGCCTTCGAGCTCGTCGTCTTCGACGAGGTCCACCACCTCGGCGGCGAGGGGTACCGCGACGTGGCGCGGCTGCTCGCGGCCCCCGCGCGGCTGGGCCTGACGGCGACCTTCGAGCGCCCAGACGGCGCCCACGAGACCGTCGCGGAGCTGATCGGCGACCGCGTGTACTCCCTCGACGCCGACGACCTGGCGGGCGACCACCTCGCGCCCTACGACATCCGGCGGATCGAGGTGGAGCTGACGCCCGACGAGCGGGAGCGCTACGACGAGAAGCAGGGCACCTTCGTCGAGTACGTCCGCGACGCGGGGATCACGTTCACCAGCGGGAGCGACTACCGGGAGCTCGTCAAGCGTTCCGGCAACGATCCGGCCGCCCGCGAGGCCCTCCTCGCGAAGCAGGACGCCCGCGAGATCATGATGAACGCGCGCCGGAAGATCGACCGGCTCGAATCGATCCTCGACCGCCACCGCGACGACCGGGTGATCGTGTTCACCGCCCACACCGACCTCGTCTACCGGCTCTCCGAGCGGTTCCTGCTCCCCGCGATCACCGCGGAGACGGGCGCGAGGGAGCGCCGCGAGATCCTGGAGCGCTTCCGCGAGGGGACGTACGGTCGGGTTGTCGCCGCCAACGTCCTCGACGAGGGCGTCGACGTGCCCGACGCGAACGTCGCGGTCGTGCTCTCGGGCTCGGGCAGCGAGCGCGAGTTCACTCAGCGGCTCGGCCGCGTGCTCCGTCCGAAGGAGGACGGCGGCCGAGCGATCCTCTACGAGGTCGTCAGCGCGGAGACCGCCGAGGAACGGGTGGCGAGCCGGCGGCGGTGAGCGCGATC
Source organism: Halorubrum salipaludis (assembly GCF_002286985.1). Taxonomy (GTDB): domain Archaea; phylum Halobacteriota; class Halobacteria; order Halobacteriales; family Haloferacaceae; genus Halorubrum; species Halorubrum salipaludis. The sequence goes on from NZ_NSKC01000005.1 coordinate 84,345, forward strand.
AGCCGAGTTCGGACGTACACCCTCGGTGCGTCGAAACCCTTCAGAAGTGATAGTTCGTGATCTAGCGACGGTCGATGTGGGTCCCTCATGTGGTACCTGTTCAATTCATTCGGTTCGAAATTATCGAACCTACATCTCATCGGGTATTCATTTTCAGCCGTTGGGAATAATCGCGGTGTTTTGAACGGTACAACACGTACGCTCCACTGGAGGCAAACTATGTCCGTCTCAACCGTCGAGCGCGACATCTTCGGCGACTCGCTGGCGCCGATCGAACGACTCGTGTGCGGACTGATCGTTGCCGTCGGGGCGATCGGACACGCTGCGTTGGGGGCCGCGGCCGTGTTGCTCTTCTACGCAGTCGTCACGACCGCCCTGTGACGGCCGTGAACGGGCGACGAAACCTCAATGCGTCCGGTTTTACTTCCGGACGTATCACCGAGACGGGAAGAAACGGAGCCGCCGGCTGAGAAATGCGGCTCGGAGACGCGTCGGGTCCCGGCGGGTTCGTATCCAGGCGGGGCCGTGTCCGGACGGCTCAGTCGTCGCCGTCCATGTCGAGCGAGCGCTTCTCGCCGAGTTCCTCTTCGAGGCTCCCGCGCTCCCAGCTCCGGACCGCGTCGCCCTCGACCTCGGCGCGGAGCTTCTCTTCGAGGAGGTTCACGGCGACGCTGTTGGCCCCCTCCGGGATGATCACGTCGGCGTGTTTCTTCGAGGGCTCGATGAACTGCTCGTGCATCGGCTTCACGGTCGAGAGGTACTGATCGATGACGCCCTCCAGATCGCGGCCGCGGTCGATCACGTCCCGGCGGATCCGGCGCAGGATGCGCACGTCGGCGTCGGTCTCGACGAACAGCCGGAGGTCCATCATGTCGTTTATCTCCTCGTCGTACAGGGCCAGGATCCCTTCGAGCACGATCACATCCGTCGGTTCGACCTCGATGCGTTCCTCCTTCCGGTTGTGGATCTCGAAGTCGTACTGCGGCATCTGCACGGACTGCCCCTCTAACAGGGACTCGAGGTGCTCTCTGAGCAGCTCCCACTCGAACGCGGAGGGGTGGTCGTAGTTGACGGACTCGCGCTCCTCGAAGTCGAGGTGCGAGAGGTCCTCGTAGTAGTTGTCCAGCGGGATGCGGGTGACGCTGTCGCCGAGGTCGCGGGTGACGAGCCGGGAGACCGTCGTCTTCCCCGCGCCGGTCCCCCCCGCGATCCCGATCACGAACGAGGGAATGGTCATGCTCGCGACTCGGGCGCCGGAGGGTTTGAAGCCTCCTTTTCGTCGCCGTCGTCAGCGCGGATCGAGCGCTGATCGGTGGACTACGCGAGGAATACGTAAAACGATACCGGGGGCACCTTTTAGCCGTTCGCCGCGAAATCCCGTGCCATGCGAACAGACACCACGGTTCGCGACGTGATGCATCGCGAGTTCCTCGGCGTGAGCGAGTCGGACCCGCTGCGCGACGCGGCGGCGCTGTTGGTCGACGAGGGGACGAACTGCCTCGTCGTCCTCCGGGGCGGCGAGGCGGTCGGCCGGTTGGGGTGTCGCGACGCGCTCGGCGCGCTCCTCGACGCGGGGACCGAAGCCGGCGACGGCGGCGATCCCGGTCTCACGGTCGGCTCGGTCATGGGGCCGCCGCTCCCGACGGTATCGCCGGACGACGCGCTGGCGACCGTCGAGGAGCGGCTCGTCGCGGACGGGGTCGACCGCGTCGTCGCGGTCGAGGAGGGGGAGGCGGTCGGCGTCGTCACCGCGAGCGACGTGCTCGCCGCGGGCGCGCCCCGGACCGGTGAGGGCGCCCGCGACCCGCTCGCCGACGAGGGCGCGACGGGGAACCCGCGGCGCGGCGACGAGGCGATGATGGGATCGGACGGCGGCGTCGACCCCGCCGTGGAAGCGTCCTCGACGGACGCCTCCGGCTCTCCGACGCAGGGCGTCTGCGAGAGCTGCGGCGCGCTCGTGCCCGACCTCGTGAGCGCGAACGGACAGGCGGTGTGCCCGGAGTGCCGCGAGGTGTGACGCGATCCCGACCGATTTCTCGCCGGTAGGCTCAAACGCCCGGCGCGCTGAGGACCGAACGAATGGTCGACAGCGACAGCCCGCGCGTCACGCCCGCCACCGTCGACGACGTCGACCCGATAACCGACCTGTGGATCGCGCTCGCGGAGGGCCAGCGGGCGCACGGGTCGACGCTGCTCGCCGAGGGGAACCGAGCCGCGGTCCGCGAGTGGGTCGCGCGCTCGGTGGTCACCGGCGAGCTCTTCGTCGCGCGGGACGGCGGTGCCGACGGAGAACGCGGCGGGGCGGGCGACGACGACCCGATCGGCTTCGTCGGGTTCGCACTCGACCACGGCGGCTACGAGCGCGACCGGACCCGCGGAACGGTGAGCAACCTGTTCGTCGTCCCCGAGCGCCGCGGCGAGGGGATCGGGACCGACCTCTTGGACGCCGCCGAGCGGGCGCTCCGCGAGGCTGGCGCCGAGACCGTCGCGTTAGAGGCGCTCGCCGCGAACGACCGGGCCCGCGAGTTCTACGCGGACCGGGGGTACGAGACGCACCGCGTGGAGCTGACGAAGTCGCTCGCGGCTGGGGACGGGGCGGACGATGACGACGGCGACGACGCCAGCGACTGATCGCGACACGGCGCCGCCGCCGACACGGTCACCTTCGCGGAAAGCGACACGCACTCATAGGTGGGCCGAGTACGCCCGCCTGCGCCAGGGGAGCATGGGCGGTTCATGCACTCGACTTGTAATCGAGACTTCCGGGGTTCAAATCCCTGCCCTGGCTTCGGACGATACGTTCAATTTCCCCCCGTAAAGGGGTACTCGCACCTGATACTAGCAGTCTCAACCACCATAAAATGGGGTGTCGCGCGAGCCGTCTCCCGGCTGCGCGCGAGCAAGTTTACGGAGGTCGGTCGCTGTGACCGACTCGGACGACCTCTTCGGACAGCTCGACGAAGCCGAGGCGGTCACTGACGACCAGACCGACTCAATCCAATCGTCGGTCGAGCAAACGGAGACCGACGACCGTCGGGAGTGCGTCGACATCTCCACGGAGTCGACCGTATCCAAGGAGTCACGTCGACGAACCGGTATGTCCCGCTATGTAGCCCGGTGTCGCTTCTGTCGCTGTAAGTTCCAACAACATCGAATCGCGGCGAGACACGAAGGCAGGTGCGACGTAGAACCAGTCGCACAGTGTCGATATTGCGGCGAGACGCATACGCGGGCTGACGACCTGGAACTTCATCTCAAGACTTGTGAGGCTTACGAGCGCGCCGAGAAACGTCTTGACGAGGAGAGTGAGGCGGAAACGGGCGATGGTGACAGGACTACCGAGACAGCTAGCTTTGGCGACGATGATGACCACTTCTCACGGCGCTTCATCGACCCGCAGCCCCACGAGTTCCACGGGTACCTCAAATGGGACTGCGAGGATCTAGATAATCCCCTTCGGTCGTACTTCGGGCTCCGGTCCCTCCAGGGGGAACACGACTTTGAGCAGCACGGACGACTCCGTACGACGGCCGAGATCGACGGGAGCGAGTGGAATGTCGAGTTCGGGTTCAAGTCCTGCGGGCTCGCGCCGCGGGACGCTGCAAACTTCCAGCTCGAAGAGGTAAGAGAATATCTCGTCTACGTCTACCCGAAAGGCTACGAGTCGTGGGGAGACGCAAAATCAGAGGCGCGAAAACGGGCGTATTTCCGCATCTCTCCTCGATGGCCGGATATCGAGACCAAAGACGGTGTCCCGTCGATGTCCAACCCGTGCGACTTGGAGGGGTACGACGTGGAGGTCGAAGGGTCATACTGGGACTTCGAGCAGTATCCTTCGGTCTTACAGCAGTCGCTTAATGCCCTCAAAACGCGCCAGGGGTTCCGGTTCAACAGTCCGACACCCATCTATCCGGAGGACTTCACGACAGATCGGATCCACACTTCGTCGAACATCGTCGACGCAGAGCTATATGTTCGAGTGCTCCGCGGAGAGACCGGTGAGGCGATCGCTCACGACGGAACACTCCAACAGATCTCTATGCTACTCGCCGGTGACCGAGAGGGGTACGCGAAGTCGGTCCGTGACGATCGGGAGTGTCCGGGCCACTACCATACTGCCACCGTCGGCCCTCGCCGTGCTGGTGAGATGATCGGTAGTCACGAGCTGGCGAAAGAGTTCAAGCACTACCACATGCGGAACCCCGACGCCGTCGAGGGTACGCCACTCGAAAATCCAAAAATTGGCGTCTCTTTCCAGAACTCGATCCACGACGAGACGTTGTACTGGGACGACCTCGACACCCTTGTCACAGAACTCGATGAGGCGCTGTTAAACGTCCTCAACTGGTCGAACATTCCGACCCGGCCGGACGGGCAGATGTACGTCGAAGACGACTACTTTGAGGTATCGGGATCCCGTCGGTGGCGGAAGATTCTCCCTGACCGGCTACCTCGGATTGAGGTTAAGCAGGACGATCAGATATTCGCGACGGCGGCGCAGATGAACGATACGGACACGGAACTCGTTGAGACGCTGCTCACGGACGGTGGAGAGACGTCGCCGAAGGAGTTGGCTCATTCCATCGGCGTTCATTTGGACACTGTCTATCGCGCTCTCAAGCGCCTCTCGCCGCTCGTGGATCATACCTACGGCGAGGTTCAATTGGGGTCGAAGTACATCGCTCAGGAGCTCACGGGCTACATCGATTCGGTGTCGGACAGCATCAAGTCCGGACTGGAAAACGCCCTCGACGGGCTCACCCGAGCAGAAGCTCACGGCGGGGACGATGACCCCTGGAATCGCTGGCTCGACCGGTACGGTGGGGAGATCAGTCGAACAGAGGGCGCTGAGCCCGACGAACTCGACATCGGGTTCCAGCCCGCGAGCCTCGAAGAGGCCCGTCGGCTGCTTCGAAGCGGTGCGACCCAGTGGTCGAAGGTGACAGAGGAAGAGCTCCGACAGTTCGCGTTCGAGTTCGATCCGAAGATCACTCTCACCGACGGCCAAGTGTATGCGCCTCGCCGCTTTGCTGACGCGTTAGGAACTCCCGGCTAGCGCGGCGACTCGTGAGAGGCATCACTATCGATCGAAGCTTTTAGCGGCTGTTTTTGCTTGTTATTTGCCCCGATCTCCCGGACTTTCGAGTGTGTCGAGTATCGCAGGCACTAGATGGACTTAATCCGAAGTCGCAACTTCGAGGTGGGGTACCCAACTCTCAGTTACGTGTGTGGCTAAGGAGCCACACTGGGAAACCACTGCCTCGCTTCGCTCGGCAGATTCCAGCAGAAATACAGGGGGTCGGCGCGCCTGACTCGGCGCGCCTCGACGTTGACCCACCAACGGTGAATCGAGCTCCGATTAGGTGCCGGATACGAACTTGGCCGCATCGGTGATGGCCTCCTGCCTTCAGAACGTATGCTCTGAAGTGGCCAGATTAGAATTACCCTTCGGCTTGCTGGCTTTCTTGATAGACTTGGTGGCGAAGATGCTCTGTGATCACTTCCTGTACCTCGTCGTTGTCCATGAACTCAGCGAACAACTCTTCGTTCTGGTCCATTCGGTCGATGAACATCTCGGTGAGCACACTGTCGAATTCTAGAGCGAAATTCTCGCGACTATTCACCTTTGCAGACCTTCGTAGGTGATCATCTTCGAGTGCGTCCTCTTTCAGCTGTTCGAGGAACAACTGGTCAGCCTCGGTAAAGTCGGTCCCCAGCTTCTCGTTGATCTTCTCAACGATGGTCGAAAGTTCAACTTCGTCATCCTCGCTTCCCCCACCAGTCCCCGCGTTTGTTGGTCCTTGCACTTCCCCGTCGGTCTTGTCTAGTTTGATATCTCCTTCCTCCGATTTTTCGAGCCGGTAGTACTGGAGCGCGAGCTCGTCGTCGAATTCGACATCAGGCTGGCCCGAACCCTTCGGGAGATCCTTGTAGAGGAACCGACCGAACGTGTACAGCTTTTCCAGGTGCGTATCAGCGTAGCTGACGATCTGGGACTGGAACTTGTAGAGACGAAGGAACGATCGGAGCGTCGACCGGAACTCTTCCTGTGTTTCTTCGTTCGAGACCATGAATTCGTCACGGGCAGGCTGTACCAAGCTACTTAATTTTGCGTGTGAGCCCTCTGTCCCCGTATTTTCAGGGTCAAAAAAGACCTCCGCGAATCGGTCCACGTCACTCTGGTCGTAGATACGGAACGCTTTCAGTTCGCTCGCGAGCTGCTGGAGGTGTTGCGGGTCAGTCTCCTCGGTGACAGTGGTCTTCCCGTAGAACGGCTCGAACGCCTCTTTAATCTCCGACTGCTCGTTTTCGAAATCAAGGACGAACGTGTCCTCCTTTCCTGGGTGTGTCCGGTTCAGACGGGAAAGCGTCTGGACCGCCTGTATCCCGGAGAGCTTCTTGTCCACGTACATCGTGTGAAGAAGCGGCTGGTCGAAGCCAGTCTGGTACTTGTCGGCGACGACGAGGACTTGGTAGGCTTGGCTGTCGAAGACATTCGGAAGTTCAGACTCCTTGATCCCGTCGTTCATCCCCTGCTCGGTGTAGCTCCCGCCGTCGTCTTCGACAGTCCCTGAGAAGGCCACGAGCGCGCTCAGATTGTAGCCGTTCTCCTCGATGTACTCGTCGAGGGACTTCTTGTAGCGGACGGCGTGAGCACGCGAGGAGGTAACGATCATAGCCTTCGCCTTGCCGCCGATCTTGTGCTGCGTGTTGTTCCGGAAGTGCTCGACGATGATCTCGACCTTCTGTGAGACGTTGTGCGGGTGGAGCTTCAGGAACCGGGAGATGGCCTTCACGGCTTTCTTTTCGGGAACCTGCGGGTCCTCTTCGACGACCTTCGCGACGTTGTAGAACGTCTCGTAGGTCGTGTAGTTCCGGAGCACGTCGAGGATGAACCCCTCGTCGATGGCCTGCTGCATCGAGTAAAGGTGGAAGGGTTCGTACCCTCCCTCGCCGTCAGGCTCGCCGAACATCTGGAGCGTCTTCGCCTTCGGCGTCGCCGTGAATGCGAAGAAGCTGAGGTTCGGCTGCTTGCTCCGGGCTTCCGCGCTGGCAACGATAGCGTCTTCCGCGTCGTCGATATCGTCTTCGTCGACTCCGGAGAGGATATCCTTCATCTCCGCGGACATCTCCCCGGTCTGGCTGCTGTGTGCCTCGTCGACAACGACTGCGTAGTCCCGCTCCGGGAGCGACTGCGTGTGTTCGATAACGTACGGGAACGTCTGGAGCGTAGTGATGATTACCGGCTTCCCGGCTTCGAGCGCCTCCGCGAGCTCCTCCGACTTCGGCCCGTGCTCGCCGGTGATCCCGTGAACGACGCCCGTCTTGTGGTCCAGTTCGTAGATCGTGTTACGGAGCTGTTCGTCCAGTATTGTCCGGTCAGTGACGACGACGACGCCGTCGAAGACCGCCTCGTCGTCGACGTCATGAAGCGAAACGAGTCGGTGGACGAGCCACGCGATGGACTTGCTCTTCCCGCTTCCCGTGGAGTGTTGGACGAGGTAGTCCTCGCCCGATCCCTCGCGTTTCGCGCTGTCGACAAGCTGGCGGACGCATTCGAGCTGATGATACCGCGGGAAGATCAGCGTCTCCTCCTCCTCGACGGTGATGCCGTCCTTCTTGATCTCCTCGGTGTCGATGTGGATGAAGCGTTGGATGATGTCCATCCAGCTGTCCTTCTCCCAGACCTCCTTCCAGAGGTAGGCAGTCCGGTGGTCGTTCTCCCGCGGGGGGTTTCCGCCACCCTTCTCGTGGCCCTTGTTGAACGGGAGGAAGTTGGTATCCTCGCCGTCGAGTTCGGTCGTGTAGTAGACCTCGTTCTGGTCGATCGCAAAGTGGACGAGCGCGCCGCGCTTGAACCGGAGGACGGGGACGCTCGGGTCGCGGTCCTCGCGGTACTGCTCCCGGGCGTTACGAGCGGTCTGGTCGGTGAAGGTATTCTTGAGTTCGGCGGTCGCGACGGGGATCCCGTTGAGACTCAACGCGAGATCGATGCTCCGGTCTGGGTTCGTCGCGGAGTGGTGGAGCTGTTGGGTCACGCCGAGAACATTGGCGTCGTACTTCCGCTGTAACTCGGGGTTGATACCGGTGTTCGGCTGGAACGTCGCGAGGTCGATCTTCGTGCCGGTCGTTCGGAGCCCGTGTCGTAGGAGTTCGAGCGTCCCCTGGCGTTCGAGCGCGCTGGTGAGTTCTTGGAGGAAGCGCTGGCGGGTGTTGCCCTTGTGGGCGGTCTCCAGTTTCTCCCACGCCTCCGGCTGCGTCTCCTTCACGAACGAGACGATCTGCTGGGGAAAGATGCCACGTTCGGCGTCGAAGCGATCGCTCGGCACCTCGACGTAGCCGCGATCGAGGAGGGCGGACGCGATTTCGTTCTCGAAGGCCTTCTCGTCGTAGGGTTTGCTCATTAATCGTCGCCTTGAATGACACCTTTCTCTTCAGACACATCAATCTGACCCGTGACTGCGGCAGTGATGAGGGCTTGGCGCTTCTCTTCGAGGAGGTCGATCGTCTCGTCGACGCGATCGATCAGTTCCCAGAGTCGTTCCGTCTCGGTCTCAACATGCTCGACGATCTCGCGCTGCTCCTCAACCGGCGGGAGCGGAGTTTTGAACGACTTGATATCCGGCATATAAATCGTCTGGTGCGTGGAGCCTTGCATCAGGCGTTCGAACTCCTGCTCCATCGAGCGGAACACGTAAAGCAGATATTCCGGGATGATTTCGTCGCCACAGACCCAGTTCGCGAAGTCCTGAGACGTTGCCATCGGTTTCCCCATGATTCCCGAAAACCCCACAGAAGCAGTACGAGAGAGGAACACCGTTCCCTCGGGAAGCAGGTGCGCACCGGAATTCTCCATCCCGAGTTCGCTGATCTGGTTTTCCGTTTCGTGGAGGTATCTCTTTTTATTACCCCGAAATTTCTTGATGTCAGATGTTGTTAGCCAAGGGATATTTGTATTTTCCCAATACTCGTCTTTGGATCGGTCCGGTGTATGACCGGATTCCAATTGTGCAACAAATTTGGTGCTGATCACATCCCAGTCTGAATTGACTTGACCAATCCAGCCGACCCCGGAATCAGTCGTGTTTGAGTTGCCAAGACCGTGAGTGACAGCACCTGATACAATTGAATTCTTTTTTCTCTCTGCTGCTTCTCGGATTTTATCGAATTTATTCAATAGAGTCGAAATTATATCAAGTTGATTATTGAGAAATTTGACTATTTTTGATTGTTCTTCTACCGGTGGTAGTGGTATCTTAATTGACCTTACGTCCGGCATATATATTGATTTGTGAGTTGATCCTTCTGCTAGCCGGTCAAATTCTTCCCCCATAGATTCAAAAACATAATACAGAAACTCTGGTATTAGCTCATCCCCACAAACCCAGTTGACCATGCTTTGGTCAGTGGCGGCTTCTACCTTCAGAATACAAGTAAAACCAATCGTAGCTGTTCGACTGAGAATGACTGTTCCGGAAGGTACTAGACGGGTAGAGGCATTATTTAGGCCTTTTTTTGTGATATATTCATTTGTTTCTGAGACGTATCTGCTCCCGCTTTCTCTTACTCGTGACATGTCGGACAAAGAGAACCAGGGGATGTCTCCATCCCAGTATGATGATTCGTCTCTATCGGGAGTGTGTCCCGTCTCAAGACGGGCAACGAATCTAGCTCTAACGTCCTCCCAATGTGCTGGGATAGTCGCAATCCATGGAATGCTTGATTCTCGATAATCCCGATACGCGCTAAGGTCACTCATAGATTATTTCCTCCACTAAGTCCGATATTTCGCCATGAAGACGCTGTATCTCTGAATCTATCTTACTTGGGCTATCATGTGTTGTGTATTCGTAAAAATATCTATCAAAGTTAATTTCATACCCAACGACGCCAAGCTCTCCATCCTGATCGTCGTGATATTTTTTGCTCTCGTTGATCCACGCATTTTCTAAATAGGGGGTAACCTCTTCCTCGAAGTACTCCCGTGGGTCCGTCCCCAGCGGCACGCGTTCGCGCTCTCGCAGATCGCCGTCGTGATTGGGGTTCCCGTTTCCGTCGGTCACGATCTCCGCGTCGTCGTTCTGCTCTCCGAGGGCACGCTCGATCGCATCATAAACGCTGTCACGCACGTCGACGCCCTGCATGTTGAACGTCAACTCCACTTCATTTATAAACTCGTCTCGGTCCATCCACTGCTTGTCGCCGTCGAGCGTCCGCAGCGACTCCTTCACCGCTTCCTGCGTCTCCTCGTCGCGGTTCGTGAACGCGCGCTCGTCGTCGAGGCTCTCGATGCGGTCGTCCGTGGCCCTGAAACTCATCCGTAGCGGGCGGTCGATGACGATCCGGCGGTAGCCGAACTCCTCGGTGGGGACGACCTTCGAGCGACCGTTCGCCTCTAGGTCGCCGAAGATACGGGAGATTTCATCGATGTGCTCCTGTCGGAGTTCATGACGCTTCTCGCCGAGGCTCTCGTCCATCTCGGCATACTGGTTCTGCGCGTCGATCAACTGGACATTGTCCTCGCGCTTTGCGGGCTTGTCGTTCGAGAGCACCCAGATGTACGTGCGGATGCCCGTGTTGTAAAAGAGATTCTCCGGCAGACCGACGATCGCCTCCAGCCAGTCGTTTTCGAGGATCCACCGCCGGATCGCCGACTCCCCGCTGTTGGGGCCGCCGTTGAACAGCGGCGAGCCGTTGAACACGATCGCGATCCGAGAGCCGCCCTCCTCGGGCGGCTTCATCTTGCTGATCATGTGCTGGAGGAACAGGAACGCGCCGTCGTTGGTGCGCGGCGTTCCGGCGCCGAACCGACCGGCGTAGCCCTCTTCGTCGTGTTCGCGCTCGATCTCCTCTTTCACCTTCTTCCATGAGACACCGAACGGCGGGTTCGAGAGCATGTAGTCGAACTGCCGTCCCTTGAACCCGTCCTGCGTGAAGGAGTTCCCGTAGACGATGTTGTCAGGCTCTTGCCCCTTGATGAGCATGTCCGAGTTACAGACGGCGTAGGACTCGGGGTTCAGCTCCTGCCCGAAGACGTGGAGCCTCGCGTCGGTGTTGAGCTGCCGGACGTACTCCTCGGCGACGCTAAGCATCCCGCCGGTTCCACACGCCGGGTCGTAGACGGTTCGGACCGCCCCCTGCTCGGACAGCGCCTCGTCGTCCTCCTGAAAGATGAGGTTCACCATCAGCTCGATGACCTCGCGGGGCGTGAAATGCTCCCCGGCGGTCTCGTTGCTGAGCTCGTTGAACTTCCGGATGAGCTCCTCGTAGATGTACCCCATCTCTTCGTTCGCGACCTCGTCGGGGTGGAGGTCGATCTCGGCAAACTGCCGAACGACCTTGTAGAGGAGGTCGGCGTCGTCGAGGCGCTGAATCTGGTGATCGAAGTCGAACTTCTCGAAGATCTCCGTCGTTTCCTCGTCGTACTGGTTGATGTAGTACTGGAGGTTCTCCGCGATGTTGTCGGGATCGTTACACAGCGTTTCGAACGTGTACTCGCTCGTGTTGTACACCTCGGCGTCGGCCGCCTTCTTGAGCGACGGGGCGACGTTTTCGATGCCCTGCTCTTGGAGCTGCTCGTAGCGTTCGAGGACCTCGTCTTTGTTCCGCGCGGTCACGCAGTCGAGCCGGCGGAGAACCGTCAACGGGAGAACGACCTTCTGATACTCCGACTGCTTGTAATCTCCTCTGAGGAGGTCGGCAATGGACCAAATGAAGTCCGCCTTCTCGTTGAAGTTCTCGACCATTAACACGCTGAATGCGAGGCTGTCAGATAAACGCGACGGAGCGTCGACCTCAGCTCGAAACTCGTTTCTGACGTGTTAATACCGATCATCCTGTAACACCCCCGGTCCAACGAAGGTAGAGTCGGCCAACGTCTGTGAGCTCAATCTCTTTTCGTCGCCCATCGCGGTGAGTCTTGACGAGGCCCTTCTCCTCGAGTTTCCCGATGTGGTAGCTTACTCGTTGAGCGGATATATCCAGCTCGTCACCGATTTCACGGCCAATAACCCCCGTTCGTCCAACAACGTCCCATTCGCCAAGTTGTTCGAGAACCGCCCGCTGTGAGTCGCTAAGGTCGAATGTGAGGGGCTGCGTGGGCGCTGGGAGTGAGACTACCAGCTCCTCTACAGACTCATCGGCCTGTGGTTCAAGGACGTAGTACGGACTTGCGCCGATGAAAAACGCCGAGGAAGTCGCCGCACCGGCCATGAGATTCGTTCCACCAGTAATATTCACGTAGAGTTCTTCTTCTGGATGATCCTTCGCGATGGAAACGATGGTATCGACGACGCTCCGCATTTTGAACGCATCGACCTCCTGGATTCGCACGTCGAAGCCGAATTGCTCGAGTTCCTCCGCGAGATCGCGTCCAGTTTCGGCAAACTTCACACTCGGGAGGAGATAGACGCGGTCAACAGCATCGTATCCACGTAGGCCTCGCTTGACGTGCTCTGTAACCCGCCCATGAGGGATTATGTGTATGCTCATTCCAGACGTGTGATTTCGGTAACAGAGAGGGTACTGAATGGCTCTCCGTCGTCCTTTGTCTCTTGTTCTGCGTTAAACCGAACAATATCACCGACAGATGGGAAGAAGTCCGCCTCACCAGCAACAAATCGACTATTCTTCCCGCCCTCCCCGTTCTGGTAGTCGGTGATATAGCCCTCATCCGGACGGCCTGTTCGATGGTTGAAATTCTGGATGAATCCATACCGATAGGTCGCAAGCCCTCCATCAGGGCTAATATCACCTTTGAGTACCTGCTCACGTTCGTCACGCGCCTCAGAGTCCATGTCAAGTATTTTTCGCCATAAGCGAAGGATATCCTCTAAAACGTACCAAAGCGGGACGATCGAGCTAACGTACATCGCGTCAGGTCCAGAACCTGGCGCTTGAATGGTCTCAGGATGAGAAACCCGCATATCCCGGTGTTCCTTGAAGTGAGAAACAGCCCACTCGTAGGTGATGTCGGGTTGCGTTTCGAGAAGCACCCCAGCATAGAGTTTGAACCAATAGACACCACGGTCGATTCCATCAGAGACCTGTTGCTTACCGTACTTGCTCTCGTAATGCATGTGGTGCTCATAACCACACTCCTCACCGATGCTTCGGAGGAGCAACTTTAGTGCATCATACACCGCAGAGGCTTTGAAGCGGTCATCGAAGGCGTCGAGAGAGTTTCGCCGAACGCTATTGTACAGCCCATAGATATCCTCAAACGGGTCCTCCTCCCGAGGAACACCCGGGTCTTGGTGAGCATCCAGAATGCTTTCGATGACTTCGTCACATCCCTCCATTGGGTCCTGCAAAATCGTCCCATCGATAGCATCGACAGGCCGCTCGGCTTCACTCATCGTCATCACCCCCGCTTAGGAAGTCGCTGACCTCCCTGTCGAGAGACTCTTTTTCCTGTTCTAACTCCTTCTGCCTTTTCTCGAGTTCTTTAGTTCGCTGTCGGTGGCTTCGAATGTCATCGGCAGTAGATTGAATATTCTCAGTGGGAAAGTTCGGAACCAGCATCTCCCGAAGGTCGCTGATATTCACCCTCGAAATCCGAGAGCCCGATTTATACGAGTCAATTTGGCGCTGCCCAAGTTTAGACTCGAAGAACGCTTCGTAGACGAGCGCCTCCTCAGACGTCTCGAACTGAACAACAGCGAGGTCCTGTGCGGGCGCGACCGGGTCGGACGGAATGTGCGTATAGGTATAATCGCCAATCGTCGCGATCAATACACAGGTTTCGTCAGCAATGGTTTTGGTATTCTCGCGAGGGATGTAGCGGTCACCGTGACGGTCCCGCCCTTTTCCGATATTGCTAATCGAAAGATATCGGAGTGTATCCTCGTGTTCCTTCTCAAGGAGGTTCTCAGGTCGATTTCCCATTGAGACGTCTGCGAGATCTTCGAGGTGGGTCAGGTTAGCATACTCTGCTTCTAGATCCGCTCGAACCGACCGTTGGGCCACAACCTTTCGAATATCCCACGAGCTTTCAAGCTGATTTTGAGGAATCGACTTCGCGGTGCCCTCATCGATATTAGAAGCCGCGTGTCTGAGAGCCACCTCCGGGTCCTCTGGGGAATCGATAATCGCATACTGGACTTCGTGATCTGGTGCTGCAGATTGGTTCGAGAGGGTAACGATCGCGGTGTCGATAGACGTGTGTCGGTAGAGCGGTCCATCAACGAACTGAACGATCGACCGTAGTTCGAACGTCTCTAGCACCAGCTCTCTGAACCAAGTTCGCCGCTGATTATCCAAGAAACCGGACGGTACAGAGATTGTTACAGTCCCACCGTCCTCAAGCAGAGAAAGACCCTTTGCGATAAACGCTTCCTCGGAGATGAGAGTATCGCGTCCCTCTGTATACGGAATCTCGACGTCCTCAAGTCGCATATTGAACGGCGGGTCAACGATAACACGGTCGAATGGATCCTGAAAACGGTCCTTCTCAAAGAAGTTCCCGACCGTGAAGTGAACATCTCGGTCGAAGAGGTCGACATAGAATGTCGCAATGCGAAGCACTGCGGAATTAATTTCGACACCTTCTCCGTGAGCACCTTGACCAGCTGCCAGGGAAAGGACAGTTCCGCGCCCTGCTGCAGGATCCAAAACGAGGTCACCGGGTTCGGTGCCCGCAAGACGCACCATTTGCCTCGCAACCTCAAGCGGGGTCGAATAGGCCCCTCCGCGTTTCTCATTATGAGTCACCTCAAACAACGATTCCAGTACCGAGTCCTCAGTCCTCCCAAGGTCAAACCCGTTGAAAACCGCCGCAGTTGAAGAGACTAATCGCGAATCAAGTGCTTCACCAGACTCATACCACTCATGACGCTGTTCAATTTCGACGTAGACGTCATCAATCACGCTCGGATCGACCTCGCCGTCGGCAGGCAGCTCCTGTCTCCGGAGCTCGATTAGGAGGTGGAGCGATTCCAAGAATTCACCCGCGACTTCCTGGTCGTGTTCGTAACTAGAGTGCTTTCGACGAATCTCATCGTGTGCATTCATACATCGAGAGATGAGGAAGTCGAGCTCAGCTTCTGATTCAACAGGCCGTCGCTGTGTGGTGACTTCACCTTCGAGTGGAGGAAAATCGGCATACGACCGGAATGCTGGCGAAGAGCCGGAAAAGATGAATCGAACATTAGGACCGAGGAGAGCACCATATTCGGCATCCGTTGACGAGACCGCTTCAGAGACTTCACGAAGATCCTTTTCAGTACGATGGCCTGTGCGGAGGCTACTCCATTCAACGAGGAGAAACGGCACCGTTAGCTCCTCGTCTTCGAATACCGCAGCGTCAGGGTAGACCCCCTGGTCGGCATCAAGAGAAGGCTCCAGAACCACTCGTTCCGGACCGTACTTGCATTCAAGAAGAGACACGACCTCGTCCAGTGCGTCGGCTTCATCCATGACTGTACTGGCATGGATGAGGTACTTAATCGTTGTCTTGGATTATCAAAAACCGATTTTGAATATTCAACTCGAATACATAGCCGAATACGAGCAATTCGTCACGAGAGCCCTCTCCCGGCTTGGGTATACAGCCAACTAGATCGAAGGCGGTGGGTACACCGACGTGGAGATGCGCTCACCGGAACACATCGTCATCGAGGTAAAAGCTCGGAGTAATGGTCGGGTCAACTCTCTCGAAGTCACTAACGTTGAGGAGCATCGTCGCGAGCGCGGAGCCGACCACGCCATCGTCGTCTCCCATGGTTTGCCTCGCAAGTCATCGAAAACGCCGAGACGACTTACCTGACCACCATTGCCGTTGACGAACTTGTCCAGCTTCTCGACCGCCGTGACCAATCCGCCGTCGTCTCCGAGGAAATTATGGACCTTCTGAATCGCTCGGGGGCCTTCCAAGACGACCGGCTCGATAACCTGGACGAATCCATCCAAGGCCGAGTTGACGCCGGGGAAATCCTCTTGCGGTCATCCAGGCACTCGAACGCGCCGACGGTCCCGTCGAGACGGCGGAAGTTGTCCGGTGGATCGTCGTCGGGATGGAGGACTCCGACGAGATTCCGACTACCGAGGAGATCAGGTCAGCCCTCCAACTCCTCGCTCACCCGAGCATCGGGGTCGTTACGCAGAACGAAGACGGGTATCGGGTCACCTCCGACTACGAGAATGGGGTCCAGCTGGTGCGGTCCCTTGGGGACGTTGTACAATCTCCTGCCGAAGACGGGGAGAGCTAACAACCGGAGCGACCCATTTCGACGTTTCCGACCGAACAACACTGTCGAATTCGAATCTTATGAGTACTCCTTGTCCCCGAGCTCTGCGGGTTCAACTAATCCCCAGTCCTCGCCTGGGCGCTCCCCGGAGTGGCCCCGGGAATCTCGACCGATTCTCCGGGGGATTTCCCGGCCTCTCTTCCGAGAACCGGGTGCCGCCAACGCAGTCCACCAGAGACGCCGTATTTTTCCTCTAGCATGGTCGGTAGTAGCTGACCGTGATATCAGTTGATTCCGACATTTCAGCTCGCCAACACTGTCGAATTCGGATATTACGAGTGCTGCTCTATCTCCCGGTCTTGGAGACCCGAACAGATTCCCAGTCCTCCCGGGGCGCTCCCCCGGATCACTCCCGGGAACCCAAGCCAACTTACCGGGGATCACCGGGGGCTTTCCCCAGAGAACCGGCTGCCGCCGGCGTGGGGCCTGAGAAGCATCGTACTATCGCCCAGTACAACTGGTAGCGACTGAATAGGATATCAGCCGTTTTCGACGTTTCTGATCGAGGAATACTGTCGAATTCGGATATTTCGAGTGTGGGATTTTCGCCTGAGTTGAACTCTCACGGAGAAGGGGGACGTCGGGACGGTCCCCGGAGCCCCGACCAATTTTCGGTCTGTCGCCGGGGACCGTTTCCCCCGAAATTCCCCTATTGACGGTACATGCCCTCGAAGACGCCACACCGAACCCTGATCTTGCCGGCAGAAACTAACCCCGATAACGGTTGATTTTCCCGTTTCACTTCCACCAGAACTGCGAAATTCGGATAGTCAGAAGATACCCCGTTCGTGGCTTTGATGTGGGGAGCGAATCCCCTCGGCACCTGCTAGGGCTGTTCCGGGGATACAGGGGAAATTCCCGGCCAATTCTCCCGGAGCATCCCCCAAGCCTCCCAGCCAACTCTCCGCGGGGATCCTCCAAAGTTCCCGGCCAATCCCCTGGGCATCCTCCAAGCCTCCCGGCCAACTCTCCCGGGGCATCCTCCAGGTTCCCCGACCAGTTCTCCCTGAGCATCCTCCAAGGTTCCTGGACAACTCTCCCAGGGGATCGTCCGGGGCCCCCCGGCTAATTCCCTGGGACATCTCCAAGGTCCCCGGCCAATTCCCCCGGAGCATTACCCGTGAAGCCCGGCGGACTCGAAGGCGTCGTCGACGACGGAGGGGGTTGGGGCGTTGAGGTACGGCTCGATGGCCTGGAAGGAGTCCCACCCGCCAACTTGCATCACCACCCGGGGATTCATGTTTTCTTCCACCAGCAACCGTTGGGCGAATCGCCGGCGAAGGTCGTGGGAGCTCACGTGTCGATAGTCCGGATCCCCCGTCTCCTCAGCGGCGGCCTCGGCTGTGCGCTTGATCGCGGCCCGGACACCCCGGACAGAGAGGTCGACGAAGGGTTGGTCGGGGGCGATGTTCTCGGCGTTTTGGTACTGCCGAAGGGAACGCTCGACGTCCTTGGGGAGGTACGCGTTTCGGGGCTTCCCCCCCGAGCTGGTGGTGTCCTTCCCCCGGGGCACCCGGAGACGGTAGTGGTCGGCGTCGGTCTGCTGGACGTGGGTCGGCTTGACCTGAGGGATCTCGAAGGCCCGGAGCCCGACGAACCCGCCCAATTGAAGCATCACGTCGTCTCGATATGAGACGGCGGCTCGACGGAGTTGGTCGAGGTCGTCGTCGGTCATCCACACTTTGTACATGTCTTCCCCCTCAGTCGCCTCAAGTCGCATGTTGGTTACTATATCTTCCGTCGTGAAGTATCTTTTTTCTGATTAGAATCGACCGGGATTGGGCCGATATTCGTTGGGAGGAGCCTGTCTCAAGTCTATTCATTTCCGGGTTATCTGATAAAGCGGAAGGAGAGCTTTCGTGAAAGATAAACTATGGCACATATTTCTATCGACGATTTTCCTGTTCTCTGGCCAACTTTCCCAGCATCAGTGCCGACCCTACCCAGTCGCGGAGGGTTTTATAGAATTGTTCTCATACCCGGATCAAGAATCATTCAAGACAGAGTATACGCTGTTAGGACAGTGTAGCCTCTGACTCGTCCATTCTGGGGTGTCTAAATAGGGCCCACCTGATGTTATTGAAATATATTAGAGTTTGATCTATACCACATGACTATGACAAATTATAATTAATTGAACGATAATATGAGAATATGGATGGAACTCCGGATGATAATTTCTCTCTGTCATCAGTGTTTAGCCAATCATATTTTGTCATTCCAGATTATCAACGAGATTATGCTTGGGAAAAGAGTAATGTGAACGATCTTCTCGATGATATCAGATTTGTCTACCGCCAGAACGACAGAAAGAACAAAAAAGTGGACCATTATTTTGGTACGCTTGTACTTGAAGAGCGAGGATCCGTTGAACCTACTGATTTTGAGGATTACGACGTATACGGAATTGTTGACGGGCAACAAAGGTTAGCGACCGTCGCTATTGTCATATCTGCAATAGTCGATGAAATGAAAAGTATCCAGACAAGCGACGAAATCAGCGCTGATATATCTTCGACGATCAATGATAGGAAAGAAGATATTGAAAAGAAGTATATCCAATATGAGAGTATTGAGAGAATTAGATTAGGTGGACTCGCTGAAGATGCTTATGAAAATGTCATTTTGGATGGGCAATCCCCAGAGGATTACTTAGCACAAAATGATACCGTAGATGCAGAAAGGAAAATTGCGGTCGCAAAACAAGCAACGACTGAACGGCTACAAGGTTGGAAGGCAGAAAAGTATCAAAATGGCTCGACTGACCATGCGGGTTATTACAAATTCCTAAATAGTTTGGTCAAGATACTGACTCAGCGTTTTGAGGTCAATATCAAAGTTGTCAAAGATGTTGACGAAGCTGCGCGGATGTTCAAAGTAATAAATGACCGGGGAAGGGATCTCAGACTTCACGATAAAGTTCGTAGTCATCTTGTATACTGTGCATCTCAATCAGAACAGCTAGATTCTGAGGATATATACCACCGATTTAATCGAATAGTCCGGAATATTACTATTCATGATGGATTTTCTGATTCACAGGTTGATGATTTAATCAGAATCCATTGGGAAGTCTTCACAAGTGAAAGATCAGACTCCCGGGCAAAACGCTCTGGTCCATCAGAGATACATCGAAGACTTTCTGACCTGACCGACTTCGCAAGTGTACAAAGAGATGATTTTGAGTCTTTCATACTACCCTATCTCAATTCTCTTGAGAGATTCTCTGAGCGATATCCGTATCTAACTGACAGAGATAAATTCGCGCAAAAATACTTTGAGCCAGAGAGCGACCATGATTCTAATATAAACACAACCGTACGGAAAATTCAATTATTATTCTTGCACGCAGGCAGCCAATCTGCAACGACGCCTCTTCTTATAGCAACTGCTGAAAAGTTCGGCGTTCGTTCTGAAGAATTTGCAAATGTAGTGTCTGAACTAGAGAAGCTTATCTTCCGATTTAGTCTGGTGATGTCCCACGGCGCTCAGGGATATTCAGGTTCACTCTCTTCAACAGCTAATGATCTATATTGGTCGGATGTTCCAAAAGAAGAGATTGAGAAAATATTTAATTCCGATGCAAACAGGTATGTTGGATATCAGTCAAAAGAGCTTGGAATTAAAAAAGCTCTTGAAAGGCTATCTGAGAAGCAAGATAGAATCGCGCCAATTAATGAAGTGATTTCGGACTATTTGGCTGCACCCGATATATTAGATGGCTCATTTACATCTGGATGGGGTGGGGTAAGAAAGAGTGAAGTTATAAAATACATTATGTACGAATACGAAAGAAGCCTCCGAGGCCCATCTGGTCTACTCTCGTTGGCACCGTACCACGAGTTCCGGACAAATTTCCAAGTGGAACATCTTGTGCCGAAGAATGCTGAAGAAGGAAACAAATTGAACAACCATCTTCAGAACCGAAATAGGCTGGGCAACTTAGCAGTGTTAAGTACAGAGGAAAACCAATCAAAAGGGAACTCTTCGTTTGAGGACAAGTATTCGGATATTTACGAAAACTCCTCACTGAAAGTGCTCCGAGACCTTGATGGTCCAAGCTTCTCTGTAGACAAAATATCCGAACGTGAGAGGGAAGAATTAATCAAGTTTATCGAACAACGGTGGGGATAGTCAGATTGACTCTTATCCAACTCAGTGAAATAGCAATATCCGCGAATTAGTAGAACACTTCGTGATGAATACAGAATGTATGTCTTGTATGGTAATCATGGTAGTTGTGATATGAAGTATACTAATCTTTCTATGACTGGCTTGCTTGATCTAACTCAGTAACTCTCACTCACGCACTAGCTATGTTTGCCATCTTCGTGTTCTGATATTACGGTCTCGACTGATGGGTAGAATAATCGACGCTTGAATCGACTACCACAACTCCGGTCGGCAATCTCCTCATACATCTCGCTTCGACGTCGAAATTCATTCTCGCCGAGTTGGTTGAGTGCATACTGTTCCGCTCGGAGTTCCTCCTTGAATTTCACCCGACAGAACAACCATGAAAAAACGGTTAACATACACAGCGAGAGAACCAGTAATCCGGCTACTTGTGGAATTGGGTTCGTTGCCGCAAAGAAGCCAAACACAGCTACGAACATACTACTCAGCCCAGTAATCATCAAGGTCGACGTTGTCTGGAAGAGGAACCACGCTCGATCCACCCGACTCCGAGTTGCGTGGCCCCGCTCGTGGAGAAAAATGTACTCTACAACGTCTTGTGGGAACCGCTCAGTAAGCTTCTCATTCAATCTGATGGTGTTGAACACTGTGGCTTTCGCCGGAGCACGCATGATGTCAGCTGGTATCCAGTATACTTGTTCCGAGACACCTGCGGCTTCAATTTCCGATTCTCTACCGATGTATACAGAAGGTAGCACAGATATCTGGAGTAGACGCAATATATCTGTTCTCACTCTATTTAGATAGAACATTCGTAAGACATGAAAATCCTTTGTGAAATTTGAAGCAGCCGCTCAAGATACGTGCCCTGTATTTTGCACTACGCTCTGAACACCATCCGAAACTGGTAGGAACCTTAGCAGTCAAATCGCAGGTATCATCAACCGGCTATTTAAGGCGAAGATGTATCTGAGGGATAGGATCTCAACAGATCCTACTCCCTGAATATTCAAAATGGATCTACCTGATTCCATGCCGGAAATAGAATCTTAATGACCGGGCTTTTGAAAGATACGCTTGTTTATGTATATTATTCACTTTTTGTTTTAATATATAATGTGCCCCTGGAATAGAAATTATAAAAGAAACAATTCAGAACTCAAAAGCCAACATTTCTGCTAAGAACATAATTATTACATATACATTTATCAAAAATAAACAGGCTCAAAACAGAACTTATCTTTATGTTGTTACGGGGTCCTCCTACATTCACAGCAGTCGAAACACATGCGCATATCAGCACAACACTGCGATAGATTCGTTGTGTCAGCTGATCGGTGCGCTCACCACGGCTTGCTCGGCCAGTAATTGAGCACGCTCGACACACCATGTCAACCGAACTCAACAGTGTCAACTACAGCAATCGTATCGCCGTCAAGACAGAGCCCTTCGGAGCCACGGAGGAATCTAATGACTAGAGCCGGAGCTGATAGTATGTCAGAGTATACGCGACAGAACACCGACTTTATCTCACGCGTTCTCGCTCATGGCGACGAAGAAGCGCGGGCCTACGCACTCGCGCTGCTTGCCAATAGCGGTTCTGTCGAAGCTATAGACGAAGTTCAAGCACAATTAGACGAGATCCGTAGGGAAGTACAGTAGACCACGGTATTTCTGCAGCAATACGCCAGTAAAATGAGCTATCGACCCTATTCACTCTCTAATCGTAGACGTGTCAGTAGGTTGCTATTCCTCCGAGAGCGCCTCCGCGAACTCGCGAGCGTCTTCGACAAGCTCGGGATTGTCGTCAACGAGTTCAGAGAACGCCCGAGACTGTTCGAGATCATCGAGGAGGCCGTTATTGTCTTTGACGAAGCTAAAGACGGCTTCCCGAACCTCTCGCTCTTCCTCCTCGATCGCTCCGAGGGCACCGTATTCGAGCGGCTGGTTACACCAGACACACGTCGAATGCTCCCGGGGGGTCCGTTCGTGACACCGTGGACACTCGACCGGCCCGATGGGTTCGGTTTCCTCATCATCAACTTCCAGGCCGTGTATCCGCGCGTATTCGGAATCGGCCTCTCCGCCGAAGCGAGCGATGTAGTGGGCGGTTGCGTCGCTTCCTCGTTTACGCCCCTGTCGGTCCTCGATGCGCGCTTGACTCATCCCCTGCCGGGCAAGGTAGGTCGCGTTCGACTTTCGGAAGTTGGTCGGAGTGACTGGCTTCGTGACTCCCGCCCGCTCGGCGGGAGCCTTGAAGCAATTCTTGAACTGCCGATAGCTGATATCCTCGGGCTTCGAAAGCTTCGACCACAGAGGAGCGCCCGGGTCGTCAGGTGCGGGGTGGTCGTTCATCCACCGCTGGACGTACGGAACACTCGGTACGAGGGAGACCGACCGCTGTCCGGTCTTTCCGTCGACACGGATCATAAGCCCGTGCTCGTGGTCGCTCACATCCCCGACTCTGAGATCGTGGAGTTCGCCGCTCCGCGCTCCCGAGTCGAACGCCATCGCGATGAGAGCCGCGTCACGGGTATTCATCGTCTCCTCGATCATCGGAAGGACGTCTTCCTTCCAGTCGAGCATATTCGACGGGTCCGGAACGGGATTATAGCTGTTCGAGGTACCAGACGGAACCCATTCGATTCCTGGCGGATATCCGTCACCCTCGTAGACCCGCTTACCGAGGACACGGAGTGCGGTCCGGTAGTCGCTGTTCGTATTTTCGTTGTCGTAGGTTCGGTTGATCCAACGGACGATATCCTCCGCAGCGGATCGGTCCTCGAACGCGTCAGCGAGACCGCCGACCTCCTCCGCCATGATGGTACAGTGGCGCAGGAGTTTGTTGTGTCGGTGGTCAGTATATTCCGATTTCAGGAGGTCGATCCGGTCACTGAACGCGAGCAAGATCTCTTTATCTTCTTTTTTGATGTCACTAGACTTCTCGATTCTGTCTTGCAGATTTCTGATTTGCTTTCTGATATCTGGCATATTCGGGATGCCCTATCTTTAATAAGTTGGACTTTGAACCTTGCGATTGTGTCTCTGCCCTGGCTCTTCTGCCGGACCGACGCGAACCCGATGCGCCGCGGAGATCCGTTTATATTCGTCCCCCGCGGATCCGGGGTATGGATCGGATCGACGCCCTGCTTCTCGGCGTTTCCGGCGTCGTCGCCGCGCTCGTGTTCGCGGGCGCGCTGTCGGCCGGGGCGCTGTTCGGCTTCGACGAGTCCGCGGCCCGCCCGATCCGGCTGCTCGCCGCCGAGCCGCTGGCGTGGATCGTCGTCGCCGCGCTGCTCGTCGCCGTCGTCGGCCACGCGTACATCGAGTGACGGGTCTGCGCCGACCGGCAGCCGGATCGACTGCCGCTGCCTCACGCCTCGCTCGCTCCCTCGTCCGCGATCGCCCGGACGAGCGCGTCGAGCGCGGTCTCGACCGCCCCGCGCTTCACCGCGTCGCGGTCCCCGTCGAGGACGGCCCGCTCCGTCCGGACGAACGACTCCTGGGTCCCCCACGGCGCGGCGTGGGCCACGCCGACGTACACGAGCCCGACCGGCTTCTCGTCGGTGCCGCCGGTCGGCCCGGCGATGCCGGTCGTCGCGACCGCCCAGTCCGTGTTCGCCCGGTCGCGCGCGCCGGCGGCCATCTCGCGGACGACCGGGTCGCTGACCGCGCCGTGGGCGTCGAGCGACTCCCGGGACACCCCGAGCAGCTCGCGTTTGGCGTCGTAGGTGTACGTGACGAACCCCCGGTCGAAGTACGCGCTCGCGCCCGGCACGTCGGTCACGCGCGACCCCACGAGCCCGCCGGTCAGCGACTCCGCGGTCGCGAGCGTCTCCTCGCGGTCGGTCAGCAGGGCGTTGAGGCGCGCGGCGGCGTCGGTCGAATCGGCCATGGACCCCCTGCGGTCGACACGCCCCTGAGGTTTACGCCGCGGGGCGCCGAAGGACGACCGTGACCGACACCGACTGGGACGACCGGTTCGCGTCCGGGGAGTACCCGCGCGCCCCGGAGCCGTCACCCGTGCTGCGCTCGTACGAGCCCGCGATCCCCGACGGCCGCGCGCTCGACGTGGCCACGGGCACCGGCCGCAACGCGATCTACCTCGCGGACGCGGGGTACGCGGTCGACGCCCTCGACGCCTCCCGCGAGGGGCTCTCCATCGTCCGCGAGCGCGCCGCGGAGCGCGGCGTCGCGGACCGGGTCGAGACGATCCAGGCCGACGCCGGGACCTACGGCTTCCCGGCGGAGGCGTACGAGCTGATCGCGATGAGCTTCTTCCACGCGCTCGACCGGTTCGCGGACCTGACCGAGTCGCTCGCGCCCGGCGGCTACCTGTTCGTCGAGGGGCACCTGCGGTCGGCCGACGCGACGCCCTCGGGACCGAGCAGCGACCGCTACCGGTTCGCGGCCAACGATCTCCTGCGCGCCGGACTCGGGCTGACCGTGCTGTACTACGACGAGACGACCGAGGAACGCCCCGGCGACCGCCGCCGCGCGACCGCCCGGCTGCTCGCGCGGCGGTCGCACGGCGGGCGGCAGACGTATCCGCCCCGTCCTGACGAGAGGGACGATGACGGGTTCGCGGCGCGAACGGATGGCTGACGGCGACGCGCCCGGCGCGGCCCTCCGGAAACTGGTCGCGGAGGCGGTGGGCGTCGAGCGGATCGGCGTCGAGGAGGTCGGAGTCGAGGAATTCGACGCCGAGACGAGCGACGCCGAGACGAGCGATTCGGAAGCGATCGCCGCCGGCCTCGCCGAGCGCGGCGAGGACCCGGGGCCGGCGGCTCGACTCCCCGAACTCGTCGCCTCGGGCGACAGCGTCGTCGGGGTCGTGCCTCGCGCCGACACCGCCCTCGCGCGGCGGGTGTTGGGGAACGGCGACGGCGACGGCGAGGGGCGGGGCGTTGCCCGCGAGGAGGGCCGGACCGTCCGCCTCGTCTTCACCGGGCGGGCCGCCGACCGACTGGCCGGCCCCTCGGGAGCCGTGATCCGGTCGGTCCTCGCCGAGCACGGGGTCGACGCGCACCGCCACGACGGCGACTCCCCGATCGGCGTGCTCCTCGTCGGCGACCGGGCCGTCGTCGGGCTGTTCGACGACCGCGGGCTCGCCGCGCTGCTGTGGTCGGACGCGCCGGCGGTCCGGGAGTGGGCGGCCGCGACCTGCCGGCGCTACCTCGCCGCGGCCGAGCCGGCGTGAGCGCGCACCGCGAGGACGCGCCGCGCCGTGAGAGCGCGCCGCATCGTTTTTGCACCCGTCCCGCGAAGGGAGGGTATGAAGGCCCTGCTGCTGTTGGTCGCCGGAATCGGCGGACTGGTCCAAACGCTCGTCCCGCGGCGGGTCGTCCGCCTGTGGACGAAGGCGCTGTATCGAAACGCCGGAGAGGCCGAGCCCCGCGAGTGGGTCCACGTCGCCGCGCGCGCCGAGGGCGCCGTGCTCGTGCTCGCGGCGCTCGTCGGGCTGTACGGCGTCGCGACCGCCGAGGACGACGAGGGGGCTGCCGGCGACGCCGTCGAAGACACCGACGCCCTCGGGGAATAAGCGCGGAGAAGAGCCTTCTCGGACCGGCGTCTCGTGGAGGACCGTTTCGCGACCACCCGAACGTATTTGCACGGGGTCGTGGTATGGTATCGCAATGTCGGACCCGCCCCTTCGTCCGCACGGGGAGCACGACTCGGTCGTCCGGGTGTTACACGTCGACGACGAGCCGGCCTTCCTCGACCTCGTCGCCACCTACTTAGAGCGAATGGACGACGGGTTCGAGATCCGGTCGGAGACGGACGTTGACGCCGCGCTCGACGCGATCGAGTCCGGGGAGATCGACTGCGTAGTCAGCGACTACGAGATGCCCGGGACGGACGGATTGGCCTTCCTCGAACGCGTCCGCGAGCGCGATTCGGCGGTTCCGTTCGTCCTGTTCACCGGAAAGGGGAGCGAGGAGATCGCGAGCGAGGCGATCTCCGCCGGGGTCACGGACTACATCCAGAAGCGCTCGGGGACCGACCAGTACACGGTGCTGGCGAACCGGGTCCGGAACGCGGTCGATCAGTCCCGCTCGCGAGCGGCGCTGGCGGCGAGCCAGGAGCGACTCTCGCGGTTCATCGAGCAGTCGCCGCTTGGGACGATCGAGTACGACGAGGCGTTCCGTATCGTTCGGGTGAACCCGGCGGCCGAGGAGATCCTCGGCTACTCGGAGTCGGAGCTGATCGGCGGGACGTGGACGCGCTTCGTCCCCGAAGAGCTCCACCGCCACGTCGCGGCGGTCGAACGGGAGCTCCTCTCGGACAAGGGGGGGTACCGGAGCGTCAACGAGAACGTGCGCGCCGACGGCGAGCGGATCCGCTGCGCGTGGCACAACCAGGTGGTGACCGACCGGGACGGCGAGGTGATCCGCGTCTTCTCGCAGTTCGAGGACGTCACGGAGCAGGCGACCCGCAAGCGGGAGCTCGAGCGCACGAACGCCGTCCTGTCGACGGTGCTCGACACGCTCCCGGTCGGCGTGCTCGCCGAGGACGCCGACAGGCGGGTCATCCGCGTCAACCGCCGCCTGTACGACCTCCTCGGTCTCGACGGGGACCCGTCGGCGGCGACCGGTCGCGACTGCGCGCGGCTCGCCGTCGAGATGAGCGAGCTGTTCGACGACCCCGAGTCGTTCGTCGAGGGGATCGAGGCGATCGTCGACGCGCGCCGACCCGTCGACGACGAGCGGATCGCGCTCGCCGACGGCCGCGTCCTCCTGCGGACGTACCGCCCGATCGACCTGCCTGACGGGCGCGGCCACCTGTGGGCCTACCGCGACGCGACCGACCGGGGGTAGGAGCCGCTCACCGTCGCCCCATCAGTCGTCGGTCAGGTACGCCCGGTCCGCCTCGGAGCGCTCGCCGGTCCGCAGCACGTGGCAGTCGCGGCACCGCGCCTCGTAGGACTCCTCGGCGCCGACGAGGATCGTCGGGTCGTCGACGTGGGCGGGCTCGCCCTCGATGAGCCGCTGGTTCCGGGAGGCGGGCTCGCCGCACTGCGAGCAGATCGCCTGCAGCTTGTCGACGTACTCGGCGGTCGCCATCAGCTCCGGGAGGGGCTCGAACGGCTCGCCGCGGAACGTCTGGTCGGTGCCGGAAACGATCACGCGGGTCCCGTTGTCCGCGAGAGCGTTGCACACCTCCACGAGCGCGTCGGAGAAGAAGTTCGCCTCGTCGATCGCGACGACCTCGGGGTACGGGTCGTCGTCGAGGATGTCGAGGGGACCGTCCCCCTCGTTGTCGACGACCGTCGCGTCCCACTGCCGGCCGTTGTGGGTCCCGATCGTCGTCTCGCCGTAGCGGTCGTCGACGGCGGGCTTGTACACCGCGACGGACTGACCAGCGATCTCCGAGCGCCGGAGCCGGCGGAGCAGCTCCTCCGTCTTCCCCGAGAACATCGATCCCGAAATGACCTCGATCCAGCCGGATCGAGTGATCGCGTGCATGCCCTGACGGGCACGAGCCAGCGACTAAACCGTTTCTCTCCCGGCCGGGCGCGGGGTCTCAGGCCCCGACCGCGAGCGCGACGAGCAACGCGGCGGTGACCACGTAGACCGCGGCGCAGAGCGCCCAGTCGCGCCGAATCCGCGAGAGCCGCTGGCGGGCGAGCCCCCGTGCTCGGGGCAGCGGAACGAGCGCGAAGAAGCCGACCATCAACGCGAACATCGCGTGGCCCGCCACCGCCAGCGCGACGGCGGTGCCGACGCCGAGCGCGGTCTGAACCGCCGCGACGAGGCCGACGAACAGGAGCCCGGAGCCCACGCCGGCGACGTAGTGGACCCACGTCGCCAGCCGCTCCGGCGCCCGGTCGACCGGCGTGTCGGTGAGCACGCCCGCGGCGACCCGGGGCGCGGTCGTCCCCTCGGGGAGCCGAGGCATCACGCGGTCCATCGCGAGGGTCGCGAGCAGTCCGACGACCGGTCCGAGCGCGAGTCCGGACAGCAGCGAGAACGCGGTCATCGATCGAACGTACGGTCCCGAGCGGTTTCAGTCCCCCGCCGGGTCTCCTACCCGTCTACCGGGTCACCGCCGATCACGACCCGCGAAACGTCGGCGGCGCCCGCCCGCCTGACGATCGCGCGGACGAGGTCGTGCGCACCAGCGAGGTTGTCGGAGTCGCCGTCGAGGACCAGCAGGTCGGCGTCGGCGCCCTCCGCCACCACGCCGCGGTTCAGCCCCGCGATCGCCGCGCCGTTCACCGTCGCCATCCGCAGGATCTCGCGGGCCGGGAGGTCGGAGAGCTTCGCGGCGAACTCCATCTCGCGGAACATCGACGGCGAGTCGAGCATGACGTTGTCGGTGCCGAGCGCGACCGTCGTCCGCTCGGCGAGGTCGCGGATCGGCGGCACGCCGACGTTCGTCACGAGGTTCGAGCGCGGGCAGACCGCCACGGGCGTCCCGCGGTCCGCGAGCCGTTCGAGGTGGATCCCCTCGGCGTGGACCATGTGGACGAGGAAGTCGGGGTCGAGATCCATCGCGGCGTTGATGTCGTCCGCGTCGCGCTCGCCGGCGTGGATCCCGAACAGCTTGCCGGCCTCGCGGGTCTCCGAGCGCACCGCGTCGAAGTCGGCGTCGCGGGCGCCGGAGGCGCCGTACCCGTCCGCGACCGAGAGCACGTCCGGGTCGTCTCGGCCGAGGACGACGGGGTCGATCGCGCGCTCGCCGAAGTCGACGCCCTCGCCCGCGACCGCGTCGCGGAGCGCGGCGACCCCCTCGACACCGCCCTCGCGGAACTCGAGGAAGGTTCCGGTCCCGGTCGACTCCATGTACCGGAGGCTCCGCGCCATCGCGGCGACCTTCTCCTCGCGGCTGGCCTCGCGCAGGAGCCGGTGTTTGAGCCCGTCCGGCGGCGCGACCAGCTCGTCGAGCGAGAGCCCCTCGCCGGCCTCCTTGGCGATCGAGTCGCCGATGTGCGTGTGGGCGTTGACGAACGCCGGGAGGATCACGTCGTCGCTCTCGACGGACTCCTCTTCGATCCGAACGATCTCGCCGTCGGCGACCACGACCCGTCCCTCGATCGGTTCGAACTCCGGACCGACGAGAACGGTCCCTTCCAAGTGCATACCCGAGGGTCTCCGTCGCGGGAGTAAAAGGTCACGACAGGGGCACGAACGGTCAGGTCGCGCCTCCTCGTCCGTCGCCTCACTCCCCGATCACGCCCCGTCGCGGAACTCGTCGAGCGTCGTCGGCATCGCGCCGCGCACTTCCGCGACGAGTCCGTCGGGGTCGAGCCCGAGCACGTCGGCGGCGGCCCGCCCGACCCGATCGGTCGCGGGCCGGGGGGCGTACACGCCGAGGCGCCACTGGTTGCGCTGGGCGGTCCGGAGCGCCGAGACCAGCGGCGACTGCCGCTCCAGCCGGCGCACCTCGCCGTTGACGGTGACCCGCGCGGTCGACTCGCGCATCGACGGCTCCGGGGGCACGTCGAGGATCACGTGCTGGCGGGCGACGCCGGCCTCCGCCGCTATCTCGCGTTCCAGCGCGACCTCGGCGTCGCGGTCGGCCTCGTGGACGCGCTCGGGCGCGTCGTCGTACTCGGCCCACACCGCGAGCTTGTAGAGGTCGCGCTCGTCGTAGCGTCGGGAGATCTCGGCCGTCTCCGGGCAGCTCCGGATCGCGGCGAGGAAGTCGTGGTCGTCCATCCGGCGAAGCTCGGCCGCGGTCGTCGGGGTCGCGTCGAGCAGGTCGCTCGCGGCGCGGCGCAACATTGCCTTCGAGATGCGCGCGACGTGATGGGTGTACACGACCGGGTTCATCAGCGCGCGTGCCAACAGCAGGCTCTCGGCCGTCTGGACGTTCCCCTCGTCCAAGACCAGCTCCTCCTCGCCGGTGCCCACGTCGACGAACGTCAGCTCGCGGACGAACCGCTCGGTGTCGATGGTGCCGTACGGGACCCCGGTGTGGTAGGCGTCGCGCACGAGGTAGTCCATCCGGTCCACGTCGAGCTCGCCCGAGACGAGCCCGCCGTAGGGCCCCTCGCCCGCGACCAGCCCGGCGATCCGGTCGGGGTCGAGGTCGTGGTCGCGGAGCACCTCCCCGACCGCGCCGGTCGCGAGCAGCTCGTCCACGTCGTCGTGGTACTTCCCCGTGCGGCGGTGCGTGAGCGACTCGAGGTTGTGGCTGAAGGGGCCGTGCCCCACGTCGTGGAGCATGGCCGCGGCCTCGATCCGGTCCGCGCGCTTGCCCTCGATCCCGAGGTGATCGAGGGCGCGGCTGGCGAGGTGGTAGACGCCGAGCGAGTGCTCGAACCGGGTGTGGTTCGCGGAGGGGTAGACGAGCTGGACCGTCCCGAGCTGTTTGACGTGTCGCAGCCGCTGGACGGCGGGGGTGTCGAGGAGGTCGGCGGCGACACCGTCGATCTCGATGTGGTCGTGGACGGTGTCCTTGACCGTGATCATGCGTCGGGGTTCGGCGGCATCGGATAAAAACGGCGTGCGTCGGCGGGGGAGGCGGTCTGCATCCGAGACCGGAAACGGCCGGCACGATTTATAGGTCCGGTGTCCGAACGGTCGACCATGTACGACGTACTCGTCGGCATCGACAACGCGGAGGACAGCCGGGCGGTCGCGCAGGCGGAGGCGATCGCGGACATTCCGACGGAGGAGGGGGCGGTGACCGCGCACCTGTGTCACGTGTTCCAGGAGAACCCGGAAGGGGCCTCAGTCCACCAGATCTCGGCGGTGCGGCGCGCCCGCGAGGCGCTCGAAGACGCCGGGATCGACTGCGTCCACTACGAGGCGAGCGGCGAGCCCGCGGACGAGCTGCTCGCGGCCGCAGCCGATGTCGACGCGGACGCGATCTGCGTCTCCGGCCGGAAGCGACGCCCGACCGGCAAGGCCGTCTTCGGGAGCGTGACCCAAGACGTGATCTTGGGGACCGACCGGCCGGTGTTCGCGGTGCCGGCGCCGCGAAGCGACTGACGTCCCGGCCGCGCGCCGCCGAACGACTCGCGGCCGCGCGCCGGTCGAGCCGCTACGTCCGCGCGCCGATCCCGCGGAGCCCGAGCACGTCGCGCGCCGCCTCGCCGACCGCGTCGACGTGTTCGGCCGGGCAGTAGACCCCGAGCGTCCAGCGGCGGCGCTCGGCGCTGCGCAGGCCCGCCACCAGCTCGGAGGCGTCCTCCAGCCGCTGGGGGACGCCGTCGACGACGACGGTTGACCCGGACTCCTTTAAGCCGGGGCGAGAGGGCACGTCGACGACGACCTCCTCGCGGTCGAGCCCGACCGCCTCGGCGATCTCGCGTTCCGCCGCGCGCTCCTCCGCGTGTCCGGCGTCGACGGTGCCCGCCGGCACGTCCTCCAACCCGACCCACACCGCCCGCTTGTAGAGGTCGCGCCGCTCGATCCGCTTGCCGAGCGCGGGGACCTCGTCCCGAAGCGCGACGAGGAGGTCGTGGTCGGCCATCCGGCGGAAGTCGGCCGCGTCGGTGTCGGTCTCGTCGAGGTAGCGCTCGGAGGCGCGTTCGAGCATCGCGCCGGCGACCCGCGAGACGTGGTGGCGATAGACGACGGCGTTCATCAGCGACCGGGCGACGAGCAGGCTTTCGGCGGTGGGGACGTTGCCCTCCGCAAGCACCAGCTCGGCGTCCCCGGGATCCGAGGAGCCGACACCGCCCGATTCTCCGTCCCCGGCGAGCCGGAGCTCGTTGACGAGTCTGCCGGTGTCGACCGTGCCGTACGGAACCCCGGTGTGGTGGGCGTCGCGCACGAGGTAGTCCATCCGGTCCACGTCGAGCTCGCCCGAGACGAGCGCGCCCAGCCCCCCCTCGCCCGCGATCAGGGAGGCGACGCGCTCCGGGTCCAGTCCGTTGCGTTCGAGGACCTGACAGACCTCGCGGTCCGCGTCGGTCAGGAGCCACGCGATGTCGTCGTGGTCGCGCCCGGTCGCGCGCCGGATGATCCCCTCGGTCTGGTGGCCGTAGGGGCCGTGGCCAACGTCGTGGAGGAGCGCCGCCGCGCGGACGTGGGCGGCGGTGTCGTCGTCGAGCCCGAGCCCGTCGATCGCGCCGCGCGCGAGGTGGTAGACGCCGAGCGAGTGCTCGAACCGGGTGTGGTTCGCGGAGGGATACACCAGCCGGACGGTGGACAGCTGTTTGATGTGGCGCAGCCGCTGGAAGGCGGGCGTGTCGACCAGCTCGGTCGCGAGGTCGCCGAGCCGGACGTGGCCGTGGACGCTGTCCTTGATCGCCTTCATTACCCGGTGGTGGGCCGCCCGGGAATTGGTCGTTTCGGCTCGGGGTCCGGAGGGGTGCCTGGGCGGCGATACTCGCCGATCGGGCCGTCGTCCGCGCTACTCGTCGACGATCTCGACGCCGAGCCGCTCTTCGAGGGCGCGGACGACGGAGCCGCCGACGCCCGCGGTCGCGGCCCGGCCGTCCTCGACCGCGAACAGGTCGTCCTCGTCGACGTCGAGCTCCTCGGCGAGCTCCTCGACCGTGACCCCGGCGTCCTGCCGCGCCGCCGCCACGTCGTCGCCGTAGCCGGAGACGAGGTACGGGAGCCGGTCGGACTCGTAGTTGGTCCCGCCCTCCTCCCAGTGCTTCGAGTCGCCGGTCGCGGAGTCGTACATCTTCGCCTGCTTGCGGGCGAGCTCCTTCTTCCGGCTCTCGGAACCGCTCGACCCCGCGCTGGCGCCGCCGGAGCTCCCGCCACCGCCCGATCCGCCGCGGGAGCCGCCGCTCGGTGCGTTGCCAGCGTCGTCGTGGGGGCGGCAGTCGGAACAGACGAGGAGCTTCGCCCCGGCGACCGTCGCCCGCTTGAGGTCCGTGGTCTCGCGCCCGCAGAGCTCGCAGGCGTCGCCGTCGTCGCCGCCGCCGCCACCGCCCGTCGAATACTTCGCCATACCGCGAGTAGTGGACCCCGACCGTTAAAAGGTCGTGGAGGGGCGTCGGTCAATCCGGCGGGTCGGTCGGCGTCGTTCGCTCTCCGGCTCTCTGACCCGATGACGCGATTGACACCGGGAGTGGGTATCGCAAATTGGCTGTTCGGTTGTTTATAAGTTGGATTTGGGTGTTGCTGACAGGTGTTTATAAGTGATCGATGTGCCCGCGGTGAAGGCCTCCAAAGCCCCAGCCGCGAGGCCAGCTTACGCTCGCTGCGCTCCTCGGTCGCTCGTTTCACTCGCTCTCTGCGGTGCTTAGCGTCGCCTAAGCTGGCCTCGCGGCTGCCCCTTTGAGTCCCACCCACACCGCAACCGCAGCCTCACGCCTCCCCAGCCTCGTCGCTGGCGCCTTATAAGGCGCCAGCGACTCCCTCGCACGCGCTCCTCACGGCCACCGGTGGCGGCCGTTCGGAGGCGCGCGCCACCGCGTCGTCATTTATAAGCGATCGTCGTCGCTCTTGGCTGTTTAAATACCGTCTCGCCGCTACCGATCTGCAATACCCACTCCCGACATCAATCACCGCTGTTCCTGTACTGATCGCGATCGGACCGTCACAGATCGTCGGCCGGGGAGGTCACCGGTCTCGGGTTCCGACGCCCTCGGCCGCGAGTCAGATCCCGTAGGCGACCCGCTCTCCCACGTCGAGGCCGTTCGCGAGCGCGGCGTGGAGCCGCCCCTCGCCGGCGACCCAGTCGCCGAGGAGGTACAGTCCCTCCCGGCGGGCGGAGTCGATCGGCCCGTGAGCGACCCCTCCTTCTGGCTGCGCGTAGCGCCAGCCTTGGTGATCGGTCCACGCCGGGTCCGCGAGCCGGTCGTCGCCGACGATCTCGGCGGCGTGGTCCGCCAGCGCCGCGACGTTCGCGGCCGGGTCCGCGTCGTAGCGCTCGACCGACCACTCGTGGTTCGCCTGCACGACGAGCAGGCTCTCGCCCGCCGGGACGTGGCCGGGCTTGCACTCCTCCCGGGAGATCCACCCGACGGCGTGCTCCTTGTCGGCGTTGACGAGCCCGTAGTAGGGCACGTCCAGCGCGAATGGGTAGCGGAGCACCGCGGTCCAGACCGTGCGGAACGCCACGTCGCCGACCGCGTCGACGAGCGCCTCCCTGACGGGCGAGTCCCACTCCGCGTCCCGGAGGAGTTCGGCGGTCTGGGGCGCCGGGGGGTTCAACAGGAGGGCGTCGAACGGCCCCCGCGTCTCGCCGTCCGCGTCGTCGACCTCCCAGCGGTCGCCGACCCGGCGGACCGTCTCGATCCGCGTCCGGCGGTGGACCGTCGCGTCGGTCCGCCCGAACAGCCGCTTCGCGACCTGGGTGAGCCCCCGTCGGTAGCTCCACTTGTGCTCATCCGCGTCGCGCCCGGGCGAAACCGCGCCGTCGGCGTCGAAGACGTGGATCGGCTCGGTCACGTCGACGAGCCCCTCGTCGTCGAGCGTCTCCGTGATCAGCTCGACGACGCGCTCGTCGTCCGCCTTCAGGTAGTTCGCGCCGTAGTCGTACGTCAGCTCCTCGTGGCGGCGGGTCGCCGCGCGGCCGCACAGCCCGCCGGACTTCTCGAAGACCGTCACGTCCGCGTCCGGGACCGCGCCGTCGACGGTGAACGCCGCGGCCGCCGCACCCGCGCCCGCGCCGACGATACCGATGTGTGTCACGATCGCGAGAAGGGGTCGCAGTCACTTAATCCGTCGCTCGGCTCGGGGCGGGTCGTCGGTGCCGAGCGCCTCAGCCGTCGGCGGCGCCGACCCGGCTCAGTCGTCGTCGGGACCGACGACCAGCACGGGCGCCGAGGCGCCGCGCTGGACCCGGGTCGGGAGCCGCTCGGGGTGGACGAACCGGTCCAGCCCCGTGCGGCGCGCGGAGCCGACGACGATCAGGTCGGCGCCGTGCGCCGCGGCGAAGTCGAGCACCTCCTCGTGGGCGGTGCCGTAGCGGAACCACTTCTCGACGTCGACCCCGGCGTCCGCCCCGCGCTCCGCGGCGTCCTCGACCAGGCGCTCACCGGTCCGTTCGCGCCGCTCGACGACCACGTCCCACTCCTCGGCGACGTCGACGACGTACA
This sequence comes from Halorubrum salipaludis, assembly GCF_002286985.1. Taxonomy (GTDB): domain Archaea; phylum Halobacteriota; class Halobacteria; order Halobacteriales; family Haloferacaceae; genus Halorubrum; species Halorubrum salipaludis. The sequence continues at coordinate 119,685 of NZ_NSKC01000005.1, forward strand.
GCGCGTCGACCGCCGCGCCGTGGGCCGCCGCGAGGTCGATCCCCGTCTCGACCGCGGCCCGCCCGGCGTCGTCGTCGCGAGTGACGACGAGGACGCGCTCGAAGCGGCCGGCGGCGGGTGACGCGTCAGCGTGCTGCTCGGAGGAGTGCGGCTCTGTGGCGTGCGGTTCGGTGGTCGTGTCGGCGGACATGGATGCGTGCTCCCGGCGACCCGGTACCGGATCGCCGCGTTCTCGATACCACGTTGTGCGGGCCGCCTCTTAACGATTTTCGACAGTATAGACGATTATCATTATTCATCCGCAAACAAGGGATCTCTGTCAAGGGAACATCGGTTTAGATCGACAAACGATTTCCGCGACGCCGATATCGTGATCTATCGTGATCGAAAATTCCGGCCGGCCGAGACCGGTTCGGCCCCGCGCGTGGAGGCAAGAACCTCCCCGACGGCGCGTTTTATTCCCGCGTGCCGACAGCGTCGGAACACGAACCGCCGGTCCGGCGGCCGGGCCGGTCCCCGAGGCTCACATGACCCACGACACGACCGGACCCGCGATCGACGGTGACGATGGCTGACGACGGCGACGGCCCGACGAGGGGCTCCGGCGAGGGCGAGGGCGAGGGATCGCCGGGGAGCTCCGATAGCGAGGACGGGGGCGTCGACTACGCTGGACGGGCCGCAGAGGTCCTCGGCTTCTCCCGCTGGTGGCAGATCGTCGCCGCGGCGGGGATGATGGCGGCGGTGAGCCCCTACCAGTACGTCTGGTCGTCGATCGAACAGCCGCTGGCCGAGAGCCTCGACATCGCCCTGCCGGCGCTCGGCGCGGTGTTCTCCTTCTACGTGGTCTTCCAGTCGCTCTCGCAGTTCCCCGCCGGGAAGTGGCGCGACAGCCGCGGGCCGGGCGCGCTCACGTTCCTCGCGGCCCTGCTCGCCGGGGGCGGGTACGTCGGGCTCGCGTACGCGACGGCGCTCTGGCAGCTGTACCTGCTGTACTCGCTCGGAGCGATCGGCGTGGGGATCGTGTACACGGTCGCGGTCAACACCGCCGTCAAGTGGTTCCCCGACCGGACCGGCCTCACCACCGGAATCGGGACGATGGCGTTCGCCGGCGGGAGCGCGCTCGTGGTCCCGTACGTCCGCGCGAACGCGACCGTCGCCGCCTACAGCGACGTGCTCCGGAACGTGGGGCTCGCCATCCTCGTCGTGACGCTCGTCGGAGCGTACCTCCTGCGGGACCCGCCGGACGACTGGCTCGGGCTGGAGGACCGAGAGGAGGAGGGAGCGAACGGAGGGGGAGACGACGACCTCGCGGCGTCGCTCCGCGGCCGCGCGTACACGACCCGCGAGATGCTCTCGACGTGGCAGTTCTGGCTGCTGTACGCGATGTTCATCGCGACGGCCGGCGCCGACCTCGTCGTCATCGCGAACGTGGTCCGGTTCGCGGAGCAGTTCGGGCTGGCGGCGGTCGTCGCGACCGCGTCGGCGACCTTGCTTCCGGTCGCCGCCGGCGTCTCGCGGATGGTCCTCGGCGAGGCCTCGGACCGGTTCGCTCGCAAGCGGGTGATGGCCGTCTCGTTCGTGCTCGCCGGAGCCTTCCGGCTGGCGCTCATCGGGGCCGGGTCCTCGGGCTCCGGGATCGCGTTCGTCGGGCTGGTGATGGCCGCGATGTTCTTCTCCTCGCCGCTGTACGTCTACTTCCCCGCGCTGCTGGCCGACTACTACGGCGCCGCCAACTCCTCCGGCAACTACGCGGTCCTCTACACCGCCAAGGTCGGCGGCGGCGTGTTCGCCGGCACCGTGACCGGCTACCTCGTCGCGACCGCCGGCTGGGTCCCGACGTTCGCGCTCGGCGGGGGGCTCGCGATCGCGGCGGGGCTGGCCGCGCTCCTGCTCCGACCGCCGAGCGGCTCCGGGCTGGAGACGGAAGGGGCGACCGCGGCGGAGTAGGCGGCGGACCGCCGGCTCGGGCGGCCTCTTACGCCTCAGCCATCGCGCGTTCGACCCGGCGCTTCAGGTCGTCGAGCCGGTCGCCGACGGCGCCGACCGTCGCCAGCACGGGATACGTCGCGGAGAGGTCCTGATAGAGGTACGTCGGGACGTCGAGGTCGTCCCCGATCGCGAGCTCGCGATCGCGGGAGGCGAGCTCCCGCTGCCGGCGCGCGGCGATCCGGTCGCAGTCGTCGAGGAGGGCCTCGGTCCGTGCCCGGTAGGCGTCGAGGGTCCCGAACCCGTCCCGAGAGAAGTCCGTCCGCGCGGTCGACGCGACCTCGCTCCGGATCGGGGCGAGCCGGGAGGCGGCCCGCTCGACCGACTCCGCCTCCGCCTCGACGGTGTCGCCGAACCGCTCGCGCTCCTCGACCGCGGTCTCGGCCGCGTCGATCAGGGACCGCTTGCACTCGGCGTGGAACCGCGACCCGCGGGTGAGCGCGTATGCGATCTCCGGGCCGAACTCCTCGGCGACGCTGCGCTCGTAGGTGTCGTCGTACTCGGCCTCGTAGTGCGGGACGGACATCACCGTCTCACGGTAGGCGTCCCTGACCGCGACGAGCCCCGATCCCGCGGGCGGCCCCGAGCCGCGGGACCCGGCGGCCGCGGCGGCTCCGACCGCCCCGAACTCACCGGCGATCCCGGCTCGGCCGGCGTCGGCGACCGGTCCCGCCCCGCCGTCGGTCCGGATCGGCTCCGACGGGACGGACGCGACGCGCCCCCGAAAGGCGCGGAACGCCTCGCGCTCGTCGGCGATGCGCCGGCGCTCGACCCGGAGCGCCTCCCGCGCGTCGTCCAGTAGCCCGCCGTCCCGGTCCGCCGGCTCGGTCGTCGTTCCCATACCGTATCGGTCGCGGGTGGCGCTCGTAAACGCTTATAATAGGGGTACCGGACGCGTGGGACCGGTATAGTGGGATCAATAGGGCTCCGGAGACGCCGCCGACTGGGGCTAGGCGACCCCTCTCGCGAGCGACCCGAGCAGCGGGAGCCCGAGGGCGCCCGCGGCGGTGACGTAGACGGCGGGGCGCATCCCGGCGACGAGCGGGGCCGCGGACCCAAGCGCGACGGTGAAGGTGACGAGCGCGAGGGCGCTCGCCGCGAGCGCGTACGCGACGCCGCGGCGGAACGACGGGGCCACGAGCGCCGCCGCCGCGCCGGCCGCGACGAGCCCGAGCCAGTGGACCGACGCGAGGGCGACGCCGCCGATCAGCGCGACCGCGAGGGCGACGGCGTGGGGCCGGGATTCCGTCCGGATCCGGGCGAGCGCGGCGCCGGGCTCGCTCACGACGAGTCACCCCTGAACGCGACCGTCTCGCCGGTCCCGTCGCCCCCGTCGCCGGCGGTCCTGTCGCCACCCTCGCCGGCGCTCGGCCCCTCGCCGAGAGACATCGGCTTCTGGTCGTTCTCCAGCCACGCCCGGAGCTGGTCGTCGTAGTGCTCGGAGAAGTAGTCGCCGGAGTTTCCGCCGGGGATCACCGCCGTGGCGTCGGTCCCCGGGCGGACGACCATCCGCCAGCTCGACCCCACCGCGGAGTCGACTCGGTAGTTCATCACCGTGGCTCGGGAGCCGTCGGCCGGGAGCGCCTCGTAGTTTAAGAAGGGCGCCTCGCCGCCCAGCGGGTGAGTCACCGACCGCGTCGTGTTCCAGTCGCCGTACGTCTCCCAGCCGGCCTCGCGGATCTCGGCGGCCGCCTCCTCCAGCGCCGCGACCATGGTCTCCGCCCGCGAGCGCTCGGCGAACACCGGATCGTCGCCGGAGAGCGTCGCGAGCACCCAGTCGTTCGGGTGGTACGTCTCGTCGAGGTCGACCCCGTCGAACGCCGGCCCGAAGGCGAGCCGGCGGAACCGGTCGAGCCACCGGGCGAACACGAGCGCGGCGCGGGACTCTCGGTCCATCCGGTACTCCCAGCCGTCGAGGGCCTCGGCCGCCGAGACGGCCGGGCCCGACACGCCGCCGTCGGCGTCTGATTCCGCCTCGCCGCCTCCCGCCGCCTCGACCGCCGCGAGCAGGTCGGGGACGAGCTGGGCCGCGCGCCCGTCGCGAACGTCCCGCTGGAGGTCGCGGTGGAAGGCCGGGTCGGTCGGCCCCTCGGACTCGACCGCGTCGCCGAGGCGGTCGGCGATCCGCACGCCGCGGTAGGGGGTCGCGTACGCGACGCCGACGTAGTGGCGCGGGTCGTCGGTCACGCGCTGGTTCGCGGTCGAGAGCACGTCCGGATCGATCGCGTGCGGCTTCTCCTCGAAGGGGACGAACCCGTCCCACGAGGACCGGCCGAACGGCTCGAACCCCGACCACTCCCCCTCGCCGGCGGAGCCGTCGAAGATCCGGTCGCCGGCGACCGCCTCCCCGTCGATCTCGCGGATCGGGAGCTTCCCGGTCGCGTAGTACATCGTCCGCCCGTCGGCGTCGGCGTACACCAGGTTCTGGGTCGGCAGGTCGAACGAGCGGGCGGCCGCGAGCGCGTCGTCGAACCCCTCGCTGCGCCCCAGCTCGTCGATGGCGACCGTGGTCCGGGTCGCGGTGTGGCCGGTCCAGGCGACGCCGACCTGCCGCCCCTCGCGCTCGATCAGCGGGCCGTGGACGGTCCGTTTGACCTCGATCTCGCGGTCCTCGCCCCCGGAGACGGGGATCGCCCGGGTCTCGGTCTCGAACTCGCGCCACTCGCCGTCGTAGCGGTAGCGCTCGCCCGCCTCGTCGATGTCGTAGCGGTAGCAGTCGAGCACGTCGGCGCCGACGTTGGTGAACGACCACGTCCCGCGGTCGTTGGCGCCCGCGATGACGAACGGGACGCCCGGGAACGTCGCCCCGCGGACGGACCGCTCCGGGGTCTCGACGTGCTGTTCGTACCACAGCGGCGGGGCCGAAAGCGACAGGTGCGGATCGTACGCGAGGATCGGTGTCCCGCTCGCGGTGTGGTCGCCCGAGACGACCCAGCTGTTCGAGCCGACCCCGGTCGGGGACTCGAAGCCGGAGAGCCACGTCGTTAGGTCGGCGTCGACGGGGTCGGCAGCGACCTGCTCCTGACGGGGAGCGGCGTCCCGCTCCGCGTCGTCGTCGCCGAGCTGCCGCTCGTCGCCGTCGAGGATCGTCGCGTCGTGGTCGAGGCGCCGCGGGAACAGGTCGGCCGCGCGGCCCTCGCCGAGCCGGTCGGCGACGATCGCCCGGCGAAGTTCGGAGAAGTCCCCGGTGAGCGTCCACGAGATCTGCTTTTCCATCAGCATCGAGTCGACCGGGGTCCACGGCCGCGGCTCGTGGCCGACCAGCGCGAACTCGACGGGGAGCGGTTCGGCCTCGATCGCGGCGTTGACGCCGTCGGCGAACGCTTCGATCGGCGGCCCGGCGGGGGTCTCGCTCACGAGGTCCCACGTGGCCTCGGCGGCCTCGGCGAACCCCATGGCGAGGTGGAACTCGTCGCTCTCGACGGTCGACGCGCCGACCGCCTCCGAGAGCCGCCCGCGCATGACCCGCCGCTGGAGGTCCATCGCGAAGAGCCGGTCGAACGCCTGCAGGTAGCCGACGGCGAAGTACGCCGCGCGCTCGTCGTCGGCCGCGACGTGCGGGACGCCGTACCCGTCCACCCGCACGTCCGCGTCGCCGTGCGGGCTCTCGACGGTCTCGGGGAGGGATCGGTCGGCCGCCGCCCACGCGTCGCCCGAGAGCGGCGCGAACGAGTCGAGCAGGTCGGACGCGGCGGAGACCGCGATCCCCCCGGTGCCGGCGGCCAGCGCGGCGGCGAGGACGGCCCGGCGCGTGGTGTCGTTCGTCACCTCGTGACCGAGTCGTCGATTCCTAATCATTATTCCGGTGGATTCCGCGGCCGACGGGAAACGCACATCCGTGCGCCGCCCCTGCGATCCGGTAATGGAGGTCGCGCTGATCACGGTCGGCGACGAACTGCTCGCGGGCGACACGGTGAACACGAACGCCAACTGGCTCGCCGCCGAGCTGAGCGACCGCGGCGTCGCCGTGACGCGGATTCTCTCCGTGCCCGACGACCGCGCCGTCGTCGCGGAGCACGTCGGAGCGTACGCCGACGCGTTCGACGCCGTGATCGTCACGGGCGGGATCGGCGGGACGCCCGACGACGTGACGATGGAGGCGGTCGCCGACGCGTTCGACCGCGATCTGGCCCCGACCGACCTGACCCGCGAGGCGGTCGAGCGGCGGCTGGCCGAGATCCGCGAGCGGATCCCCGACAGCGACGTCGACGTTGACGTCGAGGCGGAGGCCGCGATCCCGACCGGGAGCCGCCCGCTGCTGAACGACCCCGGGCTCGCGCCGGGCTGCGTGATCGAGGGCGTGTACGTCATGCCGGGGATCCCCGAGGAGCTGCGGGCGATGTTCGAGTCCGTCGCCGACGAGTTCGCGGGCGACCGGCGGTCGCGGTTCCTCTACACCGTCGAGCCCGAGTCGGACATCGTCCCCGCGCTGGAGGCGGCGGGCGAGCGCTTCGACGTCGCCGTCGGCTGTTACCCCGACCGCGAGGCGGAGCACAACCGCCTGAAGGTGACCGCGACCGACGAGCGCGCGCTCGACGAGGCGACGGCGTGGCTGCTGGCGAACGTCGACGCCAGCGAGACGCCGGTCCATCGCGACTGGGGCGACGAGTGACGGTGCGGGGTTTATCACTGCTGGCGACGCTACGGTAACGCGAACCGTTCGCAGGACCACCATGCCAACCATTACCACTACAGGAGCGGGCGACGCGACGGAGGGCGCGCAGACGGAGGCGACGGCGGCGTCGCCGGAGCGAGGTATCTCCTCGAACGCCGCCCGATGACGGACTCGTTGCGCGGCTTCTTCGACGATATCGACGCCCCGAGCCGGTCGCTCGTGGTCGTCAACCGGACCGAGCCCGACCCGGTTCGGAACCTCCTCGACTCCCTGCTCGACGGCCAGTCGGTCGCGATCAGCGAGCGCGACATCCCGGACACCGACGAAGACCTCGTCCTCCTCGTCGAGGACGGCGAGGTGATCGCTCGCTCCACGCTCGACGAGCTGCTCGACTCGGTCCTGTTGATCAACTCCGACCTGTACAAGACCGGCGCGATCGACCTCGACGAGGTCGAGCTCCCGGACGTGCTCGCCGGGCTCGACGAGGTCCCCTTCCGGCTCCGCGGCTACCCCCACTCGAACAAGGAGAAGCTCCTGTTGATCGTCGTCTCCCGCGTCATCGAGCGCATCGCGGCCAAGGCGGGCGGGGGGACGCTCCGGGCGTCGTTCCAGCGCCTCTCCCGGCTGCAGGACGAGCGCGGAACCCACGAGGTGTACCGGGTCGTCGGTAGTCGCGGCGTCGACGTCCACGTTTACGGGATCGGGGACGCGGACCCGGCGGCGACGCTCCCGGTGACCGTCCACCGTGGCCGGTCCTACCCGTACCGGCGGTCGTGGTTCGTCGTCTACGATCCGCCGCCGGAGGCGGAGACGGACCGCCACGCCGCGCTCGTCGCCCTCGAGGACGAGCCGAACGTGTGGGACGGGTTCTGGACGTTCCGTCCGGCGCTGGTCGACCGGATCGAGCAACACATCGCGACCGCGCTCTGAGCGCCGACAGAGCTACCCCGCTCGCGCGCCACCGTCCGACCCGTGCCCCCCACCGACCTCACCGACCGCGTGGTTGTCCTCACCGGCGCGACCAGCGGGATCGGTCGCCGCGCGGCCGCGACGCTGGCCGAGCGCGGCGCCACCGTCGCCGCCGTCGGGCGGGACCGCGAGCGCGGCGCGACGCTCGCCGCCGAGAGCGAGGCGGCGGCCGGGACGGTCCGGTTCCACCGCGCGGATCTGGCGACGCAATCCGCCGTGCGCGACCTCGCCGCCGACCTCCGTGACTCGTACGACCGGCTCGACGTGCTCGCGCACAACGCCGGACTCTCCGCGGGAGCGCGGACGGAGACCGCCGACGGGATCGAACTCACGCTCGCCGTGAACCACCTCGCGCCGTACCTCCTCACCCGCGAGCTGTTCGACCGGCTCGCGGCATCGGCGCCCGCCCGCGTCGTCGTCACCGCCTCGGACCTCCACCGGCGCGCGACCCTCGACTTCGACGACCTCGAGATGGCCGCCGACTACGACCCTCTGGAGGCGTACGCCCGGTCGAAGCTCGCGAACGTCGCGTTCACGCTCGAGCTCGCCGACCGGATCGGAGCCGACGCGGGGGTCACGGCGAACTGCCTCCATCCGGGGTTCGTCCCCTCGACGAACCTGTTCCGCGACGCCGCGCTCCGGACCCGCCTCGCGGTCCGAGTCGCCGGCCTCCTCCCCGGCGTCGGGACGACGCGCCGGGCGGCCGCGGAACGCCTCGTGCGACTGATCGCGGCGTCCGAGTACGGCGAGCAGACCGGGCGCTACGTCGGCGAGGAAGAGTTGACCCCCGCGGACGAAGCGAGGGACCCCGAGACCCGAAAGCAGCTCTGGGCCGTCAGCGCCGACCGCGTCGGGGTCGACCCCGACTGGCCGTGAGTCGGCGACCGACTCACCGGTCGGCGGGTAGCTACCACTCCACGTACGCGAGGTACGCCGCGCCCTCGTACTCCAGCAGCCACGTCCCGTCGAAGTCGTCCTCCCGGATTGCATCGTGGTCTCTGATCCGGTCGACCACCGAGCGGAAGGCGTCGTCGTCCTCGAAGTACGCCCCGTCGATCGACTCCTCGACGACCTCGCGCTCGGCGTCCGAGAGCCCCGCGAGCACGAACAGGTACCGGTCTCGGACCCGGTCCGCGAACGTCTCCACGTCGGGGGCCACCTCGCTCGCCTCGTACCGATACTCGGCCTCCGGGGCGGTCCGCGACTCGACCGCGACCCGGTACCGCTCCCCCTCGTAGACGAGCACGTCGTACTCCCGATCCGGCACGAACACCGAGTCGTTCCCGACCTCCTCGGCGCTCCCGTAGTCGACGCCGATGTCGTAACCGTCCCCGAGCGGCGGGTCGGCCTCGGTGACGATCCGTTCGAGCCGCTTCCTGTCCGTCTCCGGGAGGTCGTCGAACGCGATCTCGCCCAGCTCCGGCGTCGTGTCCTCCGGATCGAGGTCGAGGAGCACCTCGTACACCGTCACCTCGCTGCTCGCGACCCGCGTCTCCGTGACCTCGTAGAACGCGCCGTCGACCCGGACGGTGTCGGTGCGGTCGAACAGCTCGTACCGTCCGCGACGCGTGGCCGTCCCGTTCTCGATCGCCGACGCGACGACGTCGTACTCCTCCGAGTCGGGATCGGCGTTCATCGACACCTCGTCGGCGACGTCGTCGTCGGTCGCCTCGTTCAGATCGAGGACGACAGAGGGGTGGCCGCAGCCGGCGAGGACCGTCGCCGCGCCGGTCGCGAGGGCCGCGAGGAGGGACCGTCGGTTCATGGGGGGGAATGACGGGCCCCGATAATAAACGACCCCGTAGGACAAACGATCGCCGTCGCCTCGCTCCCCGCCCCCTCGCTATCCGTCCGCCCGAACCGCGCCCGCGAGGTCGTCGGCCACGTCCGCGACGGCCTCGGTCGCACGGTCCACCTCGCGGAGCGTCATGAACCCGTGCACCTGGTCCGCGTAGTTCTCGTAGCGCGTCGGGACGCCGTCCCGGACCAGCTGTTCGGCGTACGCCCGCCCGCCGTCGCGGAGGGGATCGAAGCCGGCGGTGACGACGGTGGCGGGGGCGACGCCGGACACGTCGCCCGCGTTCGTCGGGTCGGCGTAGGGGTTGCGCTCGTGGATCTCGTGGTCGTAGTAGCACTCCCGAAACCACTCCAAGTCGGCCTCGTCGAGGACGATGCCGGCGTGCTCCTCGACTGACGGCTGGCCGCGCTCGACGCCGACGGCGGGGTACAACAGCGCCTGATACGCGATCTCGGGGCCGCCGCGCTCGGCCGCCATGAGCGCGGCGGCGGCCGCGAGCGCGCCCCCGGCGGAGTCGCCGGCGACCGCGACCCGACCGGTCCCCGCGACCGCGTCCGGGTTGGCGGCCGCCCACTCGACCGCCGCGTACGCGTCCGCGACCGCCGCGGGGAAGGGGTTCTCGGGCGCGAGCCGGTAGTCGACGGAGAGGACCGCGCAGCCGCTCTCCCGCGTGAGGTGGCGACAGAGCCAGTCGTGGGTGTCGACGCTCCCCAGCACGAACCCGCCGCCGTGGAAGAACACCACCGTGGGGAACGGGCCGTCGGCGTCGGGCAGGTACAGTCGGGCGTCGAGGTCGCCGGCCGGGCCGGGGACCGTCCCGTCCACGGTCTCACCGACCGGGGGCGGGTTCCGGTTTTGAAGCCGCGTCACCGGCCCCGTGAGCAGCCGCGCGAGCTTCAGCCCCCAGCGGCTGTGGGGCAGCGGGAACCGCTCCTGGCGCTCGATCGCCGCCTTCGCCTGCGGATCGATCTCGTCGGCGTGCATGGTCGACCCTGTGGCGAGCCGGGAGTAAACGTTGGGGACGGTGCGGGTACGGGTGCACACTGAGGAGCGATCGTGGGTACCTATTTGTCGCCGCGGGCGAACGCACAGACACGAGCAGTCAGCCGCCTCTCAGTCCCCCGATGAGCGAGACAAAATCGACCCCAGACCCGGAGGAGACCAGCCCGCTGGAGACGTTCCGACAGTTCTTCGCGTTGGAACGGGACGTGCTCGCGGTGTCGCTGGCGATGTTCGCGTTCAGCCTCGGCTTCCAGATGACGAACCGGTTCCTCCCGGAGTACATGGTTGCGCTGGGGGCGTCCGGGTTCGTCGTCGGCCTGTTCGGGACCTTCGGCAACGTCATCTCCGCGCTGTACCCGTACCCGGGCGGCGCGATCTCCGACCGGATCGGGTCGCGGTACGCGCTGACGGCCTTCGGGCTGATCTCGACCGTCGGCTTCGCCGTCTGGCTGGTCGCGCCGAACGTCGGGGCGATCACGGTCGCCGGCGTGACGATCGAACCGTGGATCTGGGTCTTCGTCGGGCTCGTGCTCGCGCAGGCGTGGAAGTCGTTCGGCCTCGGCGCGACCTTCGCCGTGGTCAAGCAGGCGACGGACCCCTCGCGGCTGGCGGCCGGGTTCGCGAGCACGGAGACGTTCCGCCGCACCGCGTTCCTGATCGGTCCGGTGCTCGCGGCGGTCCTCATCGACCTCCACCCGGCGTTCACCGTGAGCTTCCGGTACGTGCTCGCGGTGGCGGTCGTCTTCGGGGTCGTCGGAACGCTCGTGCAACACGTCCTCTACGACGCCAGCGATGACACCGTCGGCGGCGGGCGGTTCGAGGGCGTCGCCCAGATCCGACGCGACCTCCGCGACATGCCCGATCCCCTCCGCCCGCTGTTGATCGGCGACACCCTCGTCCGCTTCGCGAACGGGATGGTGTACGTCTTCTTCGTGCTCGTCGTCACGCAGATCTTCTCGGTCGGGCTGGAAACGACGGTCGCGGTCGGCGGGTTCTCCTACCCCCTCGACCTCTCCCCGCAGGCCTTCTTCGGCTACCTGCTGGGCGTCGAGATGGTCGTCGCGCTGCTCACGATGGCCCCCGCGGCGAAGCTGGCCGAGCGGGTCGGGCTCAAGCCGGTCGTCGCGCTCGGCTTCTTCGTGTACGGGGCGTTCCCCGTCGTCCTCGTCTACGGGCCCGAGCTCCTCTCGCCGACCGTCCCGATCCAGTGGGCGCTCGTCCTCGTGTTCGCGTTCTCCGGGCTCCGGTTCGCCGGGCTGCCCTCGCACAAGGCGCTCATCGTCGGGCCCGCGGAGCAGGGCGCCGGCGGCCGGGTCACCGGGACCTACTACCTGCTGCGAAACACGATCGTCATCCCGAGCGCCGCGATCGGCGGCTACCTGTGGGACTTCGTCAGCCCGGAGGTCGCCTTCACCGTCGCCGCCGTCATCGGCGTCGTCGGAACCGGCTACTTCCTCGTCTTCGGCGAGGAGTTCGAGGCGTACGCTTGAGATCGGGGGCGTTTCGATCGACGGCGGGAGTACGTGAATCGTTTCGATGGGTTGGTTGTTTATAAGTCGGATTGTGGTGTTGCTGGCGGGTGTTTATAAGTGATCGACGGCTCCGGAGTGACGGCCTCCAAAGCCCCAGTCGCTGCGGGCGGCGCACGCTCGTTGCGCGCCTCACTCGGTCGCTCACGTTGTTCGCTCCCTCGTTCCGGTGCTTCCGTCGCCTGCGCCGCTCGCAGCAACTGCCCCTTTGAGTCCCACCCAACCGCACAGCACCTCATACCTCCCCAGCCTCGTCGGCCGGCGCTTATAAGCGCCGGCCGACTCCCTCGCGCGTGCTCCTCGCGGCCGCCTCCGGCGGCCACTCGGAGGCACGCAGGGCGAGAGCACAGCTCTCGCTTGCAGCCGGCGGCGAAGCCGCCGGCGACGCCACCACACGGTTCTTTATAAGTACTCGTCGCCGTCGCTCACGGAGTGTTCGCGACAGCAATGAGGGAGAAAGGGATTCGAACCACGGTCGGACGTGCTCGCTTCGCTGCGCGCGACCTCCCTGCTTCGAATCCCTTCTAAGCCGATTCCAGCTGCTCGCGGGTTGCTCGCAGCAGGAATGCGGGGGAAGGGATTCGAACCCTCGAACCTCTACAGGAGCGGATCTTAAGTCCGCCGCTTTTGGCCAGGCTCAGCCACCCCCGCGCGAATTCGGATTCCGGCGGCGGGGTCAAACCCCTTTCGGATGCCGCGGCGGTGCTCTGGATAGCGGGCTCCCACGCAATCCGCCCGACTCCCCCTACCAGTCCACCGACAGGGTCCCGTCCCCGTGCGGATCCGGCGCGATCTCCTCGTCGGTGCGGCGGTCGACGACGTGGATGACGCCCTGGTCCTTCTTCGCGGGACACACCTCGGCGGCCCGGACGTTCTCCGCCAGCTCGTCCTCGCCGATGTAGTACGACCGCGGCTTCGCCATCCCGCTCTGGACGTCCATCACCCAGTTGTCGCCGACCTCGGCGCACTTGCCCGCCCCGAAGCACTTGTTCGCCTCGAAGACGATCTTGTAGGGCTTCTCCTCGATCGGGGGGCCCTCGCCGCCGATGTCGCTCGCGCGCAGCACCTCGCTCTCGGCGTCCGCCTCGTCGCTCATACCCGTGATCGGCGCCCGCCGGACTTTCGTCTGTCGGTCGTTTTCACTCGGCGGGCGGTTCCACCCGGTGATCGGTTTCGTCACCGCGCTCCGCGCCGAGCCCGGTCACCGAGCCCGCTCACCGATGCGCGTCGAGTCCGTCCTCCGGCGCGTCGACGATCTCGTAGCTCCCCTCCGTCCAGCCGTCCTCGACGAAGACGAACACGCGGCCGCCGGCGATCTCGGGGTCGGCGATCACCTCGTTGCGCTGCCCCTCCCGCGCGACGATGACGCCGGGGAACACCTCGTCGCGCTCGCCGTCCTCGACCATGACGCGGCCGACCCCCGAGTCCTCGAGGATCTCGTCGTCGGTGTTGTAGTCGTTGACGTACGTCATCACGCCCTCCGTCTCCGTCGGATCGGTGACGAGCACGTGCGTCTCCTTGCCGGGGCCGGCGGTCACCGACCCCTCGACGGCGTCCGGGACGCCGCGGTAGAGGGTGGTCCGCCCGTCGAGGTACTCGACGACCACGCCCTCCTCGCGGAGGTCGATCCCGATCGACGTGGGGGGAACGTCGCTGCGTGAGGGTGCTGACATACGCGCCGTTCGGTGCGCGCGCCTCAAAAGGGGCGCGCTCGGCGGTCGCGGCTCGGCCATTCAGAAGCGAGAATCGGGGATGCCACATTTAAGGTCCCTCCGCCGGGAGGGTATGTCATGCAACGGACGCGACGGGGCCTGTTGGGCGTCGGCGCCGCCGCGGTCGCCGGGCTCTCCGGGTGTCTCGGCGTCGAGGGCGTCGAGTACCCCGACGCGGCCTCCGAGGACCCGCCGAACGCGGACGGCGGGGACGGCGACGGCGGAGACGACGGGGACGGGAACGCGGACGAGCAGGTCGACGGCGACGACGCCGGGCCGGTCGCGAACGAGGCGCTCGCGGCGGCGACGCGAAACGTCGTCGACGACGCGGTGTGGTTCGCGACCGAGTACCCGTCGGCGGTCGAGACGTATCGCGCGGCGATCCGCGAGGTCGTCGCCGAGATCGACGACGTTCGGGACGAAGCCGACGCGAACGACGCGGTGACCGTCGAGATGGCCGACCGCCTCGACGAGGCCGGGCGCGCGGCCGCCGACACGGCCGCTGACGCGCTGGAACCGCACTTTCACCCCCGCTCTCGGATCGTCTCGCGGACCGAGCGCCACGTCGAGGAGCTTCGGACGTTCGCCCCCCGCGGCGACGTCGATCGGTTCCTAGAGGAGCTCTCGCGGATGCACAGCAACTTCGCCGCCGTCGGGACCGCCACCTACGTCGACGAGGCGTTCTCGCGCGAGCCGATCCACAACCGCCTCCTGGACCGCCTCCTGTATCCCCTCCCGGACGACCCCGAGGAGCGCCGGCGGGTCCGTGGCGAGGCGTTCGTGGAGCTCGGGCTCGCGAGCCGCGGCTTCTCGGCGTTCGCACACGAGCCGTACGACGACGAGGAGCACGACCGGGACCGGATCCCGAGGATCTACGGGAACGCGTTCGAGGCCGCCCGCCGCGAGGAGCTGCGCGCGCGGCTCGGACCGATACCTCGTTCCGAGGACCGGACCGAGGAGCTGTTCGTCGCGTTCGCGGCGCGCCCCGAGGCCGGCAACCGTCCGAGCGAGACGTTCGAGGGGTGGGCCCACGAACTGGACGGCGTCCCCCTGTACGTCCAGCGGTACCCGGACGCGGCGACCGCGAGTGACCGCCTCGACGAGGCGATCGCCGCCGTGTCGACCGAGGGCCGCGCGCCGATCGACCCCGACGCCACCGCGGCCGGCTCCGACTTCTCCGGGAACGCGACGGCGGGGGAGGGCGGAGGGAGCGACGAGACCGACGGGGAGGCGGCGACGGACGAGGGCCCCACCCGCTGGCACCGCCTCTACCACCACGAGGCCGAGGGCGAGCGGTACGGGTACGACGAGCACGCCGGCGTCCAGTACGGCTATGTCGTGCAGGCCGGCGAGTTCGTGCTCGCGACCGGGTTCTCGGGCGACGCGTGGGAGGAGCGCACCGGCTGGCAGGGACGGCTGGCGGACGGGTGGGCGGTGGTCTGATGGACGGGAACGGAGTCGGGCTCACGGCGGCGGTGTTCGCGGTCGTCGGCGCGGGCGTCGGCCTCGTCGCCGCCGCGACCACCGGGTGGGCGGAGGCCGCGCTCGCCACGGCGGCCACCGGCGAGACCGCGCGGTTCGGCCCGGTGTTCGTCGCGCAGTCGTACCTCGCCGTCACAGCCGCCGCGCTGGCCTTCGCGCCGCTGCTCGCCGGCGTGCTCGGCGTCCTCGTCGGGTCGCGGGCGTACGACGCGCGGGAGGCGACCGTGACCTGCGGGCTCGGCGGCGGACTCGGCGCGCTGACGTACGGGCTGGTCGTCGTCGTCCTCGTCGTCGCGTCGCAGGGCGAGGCGGCGACGCAGGCCCACGGGATCGCGGACGCGTTCGGATCGATTCTCACGACCGCGGTCGTCGCCGCCGTCGTCGGCGCGGTGACCGGCGCCCTCGGGTCGGTGACGGGATAACGATGCGGCCGCGCTCGACTCCCGAATGCCGTTGCGACCGAGGGGCGCACGTCGATCGGCTCCGACGACCACCTTTAGGGCGCTCGCCGACGTGGGTGGACGCATGACGCCCTCGCTCCGCCGTCGACGCCTGCTGGCCGCCGCGGTCCCCGGCCTGCTCGCCGGCTGTCTCGTGGAGTCGAGCGGGGAGGCCGGCGGCGCCGACGACGGGACAGGCGACACCGACCGCGAATCGCTCTCCGAGGGAGAGGAGTCCGGGGCTGAGCAGACGGACGGCGAGGAGTCGGACGGGGCGGACGACGACGACGAGGCGGACGGCGCCGAAACCCCCGAGGAGGTCGGCCCCGACGGCTCCGGCCTCGTGGTCACGAACGTCGACGTGCTCGACGTGACCGACGGCGGCTACGAGACGACGGTCGAGGCGCGGCTCACCGTCGAGAACGCCGGGCGGTTCACGTACGGGACCGTCTACTTCCGCGTCGACGCGTACGCGACCCGCCCGAACTCGATCGAGCGCGAGGCGGTCGGATACGCGTCCCAGCGCGTGGAGTACTCTGCGGACGACCGGTTCGACGGGGGAGACGACCCGCGGCGGTTCACCGTCGAGATCGACTTCCGGAGCCGGGACACCCGCGCTCGGCCCGACCCGGACTGGTACGAGGTCGACGCCGCGGTCCGGCGCGCCGAGCCGGTCTGAGGGCGCGGGCGCTTCGGCGGGCCGCGCCGCTCCCTCCCCCGACCGCCCCGAGAGACTCGCCGTGATCGCTACCTCTTTGTCCGCGCTCGCGAGCCGTGAGTGCATGGAGGGACGGGCAGCGGCGCTCGGCGCCGGCACCGTGTTGAACGCGCTCGCGACGGGCACCGGCGCGGCCTTCGGCATCGACGTCGAGACGCGCGCGACGGTGACGCTCGACCCCGGCGCCGACGACGTGCGCGGGGAGATCGCCGAGGCCCCCGACGCGGACACCGCCCTGATCGAGCGCTGCGTCGCGCTCGCGACCGAGCGCTGGGGTGACGGCGAGGGCGGCGCCGTCCGGACCGACAGCGACGTGCCCCTCGCGGCCGGCCTCAAGAGCTCCAGCGCGGCCGCCAACGCGACCGTGCTCGCGACCTGCGACGCGCTCGGGCTCGCGGTCGGGGACGACGCGGACGACCCCGCGGTCGACGTGACCCGCCTCGACGCCTGCCGGCTCGGCGTCCGCGCGGCCCGCGAGGCGGGCGTCACGGTCACGGGCGCGTTCGACGACGCGACCGCCTCGATGCTCGGCGGCGTCACCGTCACCGACAACGGCGCCGACGAGCTGCGGTCGCGCGAGGCCGTCGACTGGGACGTGCTCGTGTGGACCCCGCCCGAGCGCGCCTACAGCGCGGACGCGGACGTGGCGCGCTGCGAGGCCGTCGCGCCGATGGCCGACCTCGTCGCCGACCTCGCGCTGGACGGGCGGTACGCCGAGGCGATGACCGTCAACGGGCTCGCCTTCTCCGCCGCGCTCGGCTTCGACGCCGACCCCGCGGTCGAGGCGATGCCCCACGCCACCGGGGTGTCGCTGTCGGGGACCGGGCCGAGCGTCGTCGCCGTCGCGAACCCAGACGACCCCGAGACCGACCTCGATCGGGTCGCCGACGCGTGGGGCGACCGCCCCGGCACGCTGCGACGAACGACCACCAGGAACGACGGCGCGGCCGTCGAGTGAGCGTCCGCGAGACACCACACAACAGACACACCCACAATGAGTGACACACCGAACTCCGAGGACCGAAGCCTCGACGAACTGCGACACGAGATCGAGGACATCGACCGCGAGATCGTGGAACTGATCGCCCGCCGGACCTACGTCGCCGACACGGTCGCGGCCGTGAAAGACGAGCGCGACCTCCCGACGACCGACGAGGGACAGGAGGAGCGCGTGATGGAACGGGCCGGCGAGAACGCCGAGCGGTTCGACGTCGACGCCAACCTCGTGAAAGCGATCTTCCGGCTGCTGATCGAGTTGAACAAGGTCGAGCAGCGGGAGAGTCGATAGTCGTCTCAGGATAGTTTTAGACGCTTCATCACCTGATTAGTGATTCGAAAACCGGTCTAGGGAGTTCGCCGTGTTCGGTCGGGGTAGTCGGAAGATGGGCTGACTCAATCTAGCCCGAGACTCAGTTTCAGTGCTTCGTCGACCTCGGCCATGATCGGCTCGCTCAGACTTCCGACAACCGAGTGAATCCGCTTTTCGATAGAGACGACGCGAATCTGGTCGAGACGAACTGATGAGTCCTTCTCGAACGGTGAGCCATCCGCTTCGACCAGCACCTCGAAGGGGTATCCCCGATGCGTGCCTGTCGCGGGAGCAACGATGGTTGTACTGGAGTTTCGATTTCCGATATCGTTTTGCACAATCACCGCAGGCCGGGTCTTCTTCATCTCACGGCCCTCGGCAGGGTCGAGACGGACGATTACGACATCGCCACGCCGAACCTCGGTATCATCGGTCATTCATCGAGTCCGCTCCACGCCTCGTCGGATGCTCCCTTCCACTCCTCCGCGAGATGGTCGGCGCTCTCGGAAGCCTCGCGGTACGCGGCGGCTAATTCGTCCTCGTCAGGTCCGGCAGACTCGACTTCGACGACGGCGACGGTCACGCGTTTGTTCGCGTATTCTGTTCCGAGATAGATACGACCTCGGTCGTCAGTCTCGTTGGTTCGCAGGTCGCGGGCATCCACCTTCGTCATGTTACCCACTACAATCCACTCCTGGATAAGTATTACCCACTATTACCCACGGAGATGCTTTTCCGTCAATGTTCCATAGATTTCGGCGACCTGAGCAAGGGCGGCGGAAGAGTCGGGAGGACGCTACACTCTCGCCCCCGCCCGGCGTTGCTGAGGCGCCTCGCGCCGAGCGCACGCCGTTCGTCTGACTGACTTTTATCTTCCTGACTGTGCTATTATTTACCACGGACAATGGCCTCCGACCCTCCAGCCGAGAGCGCGACGGAGCGACCGGCGTTGCGGTGGTCCGACAGCGGCGGCTCCGCGGCGGCAGGCGCCGAGGCCCGCGGCGACGACCGCACCGAGGGCCCCCGCGACGCGGAGCGAGCGGTCGCCGACGACGACCGCGACGTCGAACGGCTCGAAGCCGAGCTTGAACGCAAAGAGGAACAGCTCCGGTACGTCACCGAACAGTACGAGGAACTGCTGGCGGAGAAGAACGAGCGGCTCGCGGACGACGGCGACGACGACCGGGGGCGGACCACGCTCCGATCGCGGCTCGCCGGATACCTCCCCGACCTTCGGTGACGTATCGATCTCGTTTCTCTGGCCGCGAACCCGCCGTCGACGCCGGGGTTTTTGTCCGCCCGCCCCGGATCGAGACGCGATGTCACGTGACAGGATCTCACACCGCGACGGCCACGTCTACGAGTTCGCGCCGGCGATGGACCCCGTCTACGAGGCGGCCGACGGCGAGTCGCTCACGATCGAGACGGTCGACAGCCTGAACGGCGCGATCCAGACGGACGACGATCTTCTCGACGCGATCCCGGAGGAGGTGAACGCCGCCACCGGGCCGATCGCGGTCGCGGGGGCCAGCCCGGGCGACGTGCTCGCGGTCGAGATCGAGGACGTGCGCGTCACTGAGGACGTCGGGCGCGTCCTCACCGCCCCCGGATTCGGACTCCTGCAGGACGACCCCGACATCGACCACCCGGCGACGCGGATCACGGAGGTGGACGCCGAGAGCGACGGATCGAGCGGTGGGATCGACTTCGAGGGGATCGACGTGCCGATCGAGCCGGTGATCGGCACGATCGGGGTCGCGACCGCCGAGGAGACCGTGTCGACGCTCACGCCGGACGACCACGGCGGCAACCTCGACACGACCGACATGACGGCGGGGACGACGGCGTACTTCCCGGTGTTTCAGGAGGGCGCGATGCTCGCGATGGGCGACTCGAAGGCCGCGATGGCCGACGGCGAGATGTGCGGAACCGGCGCCGAGATCGGCACCGAGATCGACGTGACGCTCTCGGTGATCGAAGCCCCCGAAATCCCGCTCCGTCGCCCCCTCGTCGACACCGGCGACGCGGTCAAGACGATCGCGAGCGCGCCGACGATGGAGGAGGCCGCCGAGCTCGCGAACCGCGACGCGGTGCGGCTGCTGGCGCACGAACACGGGTTCTCTCGGACCGAGGCGTACCTGTTCTCCAGCCTCGTCGGCGGCCTCGAGATCAGTCAGGTGGTCGACCCGCAAGTCACCGTGCGCAATGCGGTCCCGAGCGAGCACCTCTCGGTTCCGTTCTGACCGGCGGCCGGGACCGCCCGGTCACGTCCGCATCGACCGATCTCGCGTCCGAATCGACCGATCTCGCGTCCGAATCGACCGATCTCGCGTCCGCATCGACCGGTCACTCCTCGGCGGTGCGCCCGCGATCGGCGAGCCGCCGGGCGGCGTCGCTCAGGCCGCCGGCGTCGTCCCCGGTCTCCTCGGTGTCCGCCTCTTCCCGGTCCTCGCTGTCCTCGTGTTCCGCCTCGTCTCCGTCTGTCGGAGTGTCCGCATCGCCGAGCTCGATCCCCGCCGAGCCGCCGCCGGCGACGTCTTCCGGGTCGGCGTCCGGGGGATAGCTCCGCTCGGCCGGGGGGACGAAGGCGGTCTCGACCGCGCGGACGACCTCGCGGACGCTCTCCTCGTCGAGCCGGTCGGCGTACGCCTCGCGGATCAGGTCGGGGACGGCGTAGGCGTAGTGCCCCCGGCCCGCGTGGCGGATGAGCCCCGCACGCCGGATCGGTCGGTGTCGGCTGTACGCGTGCCCGGAGTCGCCGTCGCCGCCGGCGTCGATGTGGGCGGCGACGGGGTCGCTGACGCCCTCTCGGCGGTAGTGTCGCAGCATCCCCTGCGAGAGATCCGGGAGCGTCTCGATCCGGCTCCGGAGCTCCTCGATGACCGCCTCGCGGGTGCCGAGCTCGACCGCGTCGTCGAACCGGAGCGCGCTCTCGGCCACGTCGGCGCGCGTGACCGGGTCGACGTCGTCGACGTCGGCGGCGGGAGCGTCGCCGGTTCCGGAATCGACGTCCGACGTGTCGGCGCGGGTGTCCTCGGCGGTGCCGGTCGCAGCGTCGCTCTCCGCGTCGGCGACGTCGAGGTCGGCTGCCGGGTTCCCGTCGGCCGCCGGGTTCCCGCCGTCCGCGGCCTCGCCGTCCGCGGTCCCGCCGTCGCCCTCGGTCGCGGCGACCGCCTCGTCGTACGACTTGAGGACGGACTGGCCGCCGTCCTCGTCCTCGTCGCTTCCGGGATAGCCGCCGCCGGGCGCGGTCCCCCCGCCGCCGCGGTACGGCGCCTCGGCCTTCCCGAGGAGCGCCTGCGCGAACTGGTCGGCCATGTTGCTCAGGTCGCGCGCCTCCTCTAACTCGCGTTCGAGCTCCTGGATGCGCCGGTCCTTCTTGTCGAGCTCCTGGCGGAGGTCGGCGATCTCGGACTCGCGGCGCTCCTTCTCGTCGGAGATCGACTGAAGCTCCCCCACGAGGTCGCTGGAGACCGACTTCAGCTCGGGGCGCTCGAAGTCGTCGAGCCCGGGGGTCGCCCCCGCGTCGAACGTCTCCTTGCGGTGGAACTGGATCCGGCGGATCGACTCGTCCCAGTCGGTCATCAGGAAGGCCTCACCGTCGCCCAGATCCTCCACCGCGCTCGCGTACTTCGAGCCGAGGATCCGGCCCACGACCTTCGTGTCGTTGTCCCAGGTGAGCCGGTGCCAGCAGAGCCAGTCGCACTGGGTGATGAAGTCCTTCTTCACGTCGGCCGGGCGCTGGCTGATCCCGACGATGCCGAGGCCGTGTTTCCGGCCGCGCTTTCCGACCTTGATCAGCATCTTGCCCGTCTCGTCCATCCCGCCGCCCTCGGGGATGTACTCGTGGCACTCCTCGACGACGAGCAGGAAGGGCTTCTTGAGGCGCTTCTCCTTGGCGAACAGCTGTTTGACGACCTCTAAGAGGAGCTCGTTGGCCGTCTCTTCTTCGAGGTAGCCCGAGACGTCGAGGATGATCGGGACGTTCTGCTCCAAGGCGAGGGTCGCGATCTTCTCAGCGTGTTCCGGCGAGACGACGATGTCGCACTCGTCGTCGGCGCCGGCGTGGAGAATCTCGTACTCTTCTTTTAAGCCGTAATACTCTCCGTCCGTGTCGACGATGAGCACCGGAAACCCGTTATCGAGGAGATTCTCGATCACGACGCTCGCGGTGTTGCTCTTCCCGGACCCGCTTTTTCCCGTTATGAAGGATCGGCCGGTGAGCACGTCGACGACCGGAAGCTCCACCGGCGAGCCCGGTTCCGCCGTCGCGTCGCCGCCGATCCCCTCGCTGACGTCCGCGACGTGGATCGTCTCCTCCTCGCTCATACTCGTGAGAGGTGGCGCCCACCCCATAAACCATCGGCTCGGTCGACGGTCCGAGTCGGAACGGGTGAAGCGAACCGACGGGTACCTCTCCGAGAAGTAGACGAACCGCTACCGACGACTGGACCAAGAACACCGACGACGCCCTCCCCAACGCAGTTATCGGCGCGCTCACAGCGGTTCACTTATAAACTGCTGACTGACACGCACCACTCCGAATCCCCAGCAGCGAGAATCGAAGATTCTCTGGAAGCCGGCGCTATGCGCCGGCGACTGGCCCTTCGAGTTCCGCCCCGCACGGCACCGCACCTCACACCTCCCCAGCCTCGTCGGTCGCCTCCGCTTCGCTCCGGCGACCGACTCCCTCGTACGGGCGGTTCGCGCCCCGCCGGGCGCTCACCGGCGCACGCCACCGCACGGCCACTTATAAATAGTCCACCGCAATCGACGATCCCGTTTAGTGCTCGCCGCCGGTCCCGCGCCGGTCGGAGTCCAAGTCGATGTCGAGCTCGTCGAGCAGTTCCTCGGCCTCCTCGCGCTTCTCCTGGTGGTCTTCGAGGAACTCGCGCATCAGCTCGGCCGCCTGCTCCTTGCAGCCGCCACAGAGGCGCTCGCCGTTGACGCACTCGGAGTAGACGGTCTTCGTCAGCTCGTCGTCGTCGCCCGCGAGCAGGTAGGCGTACAGCTCGTAGACGGGACACTCGTCGGCCTCGCCGCCCAGTTCGCGCTGCTTTTCGGCGGTGTCGCGGCCGCCGGTCGTCGCCGCCCGGACCTTGTCGTAGCCGTCCTCGGGGTCGTCGAGCAGGGAGATGTGGCTCGCCGGGACCGACGAGGACATCTTCCCGCCGGTGAGCCCGGTCATGAAGCGGTGGTAGATCGAGGAGGGCTGGCGGAAGCCGAACCCGTCGTGGTCGATCTCGACCTCGCGGGCGACCGACTCGGCCTCGCCGCGGGTGAGGTCGAAGGCGTCGACGTGGCCCTCGAATACGCGCTTCTCGCCGTCGACCGCCTCGATCAGCGCCTCGAACGCCTCGTCGGTTGCGTTGCGGTCGAAGAAGCGCACGCGGGGCCGGAGCGGTTCCTTCCCGCCGGCCTCGAGCTTGTCGAGGGCGCCGGACTTGGCCTCGGCGACCGCCTCGGGCGGCTCGTAGTCGGCGAGCCAGTCGGCGGCGTCCTCGCAGCGCACGTCGGTCTCGGCGTCGTCGACCGCGCCGTCGCCGTCGGGGTCCGCGAGCGCGTCGTAGGCGGCCCGCACGAGCTGCCGCTCGTCGTCGTCGAGCTCGAAGGAGGCGAACGCCTCGGTCACCTTGAAGTAGCGCACGCGGGTCGCCAGGTCGCGGGTGAGCCGGACGTGGGGGTCCTGGTCCGGCCCGACGGGAATGACGGTGGGCTTCGGCTCGTCGACCAGCTGCGGGTAGAGGATGTCCGCGGTCTGAGTGATCACGCTCTGCATGTGCGAGATGTTGGTCTCGCCGTCGAAGCCGTAGATCGCCTCAAACTCCGAGAAGTTCGCCTTCGAGCCGAGCTCGAAGCCGAGGTCCTGTACCTCGCGGTTGTCGGACTGGCGGTAGATCTCCCCCTCCTCGGCGTCGAAGCCGAGCGCGAGGAGCGAGAGGAGGTAGTTGCGGGCGTGCTCGTCGATTTCGTCCCACGACATCCCGCGCGCGGAGTGGGCCTCCAGGTCGGCGATCAGCCCGAAGGCGTCGCCGCCCTGCTGTTGATGCCAGATGATCTCGTCGAACACGAGCTTGTGGCCGATGTGGGGGTCGCCGGTGGGCATGAACCCGGAGAGCGCGGCGAACGGCTCGTCGTTGGCCATCGCCTCGGCGACGGCGTCGTACTCGCGGTGCCCGAAGATGACGCCGCGGCGCATCAGGTAGTGGGGGTCGACCACGTCGTCGGCGACCTCGTCGAACGCCTCGATGCCGAACTCCTCGAAGAGGTCCGCGTAGTCGCCGACCGACGCCGACCCCCAGGGGTCGAGCGCGACGTCCTCGGTCGGTTCCGCGCGCTCGGTCCCGCCGTCGGCCCGGGGGTCGCCCGCCGTCGGCGCCTCCCCGTCGGGGGTGTCCTCGTCCATACGTCCCTTCCAGTCGGTCGACGCAAAAACCGTTCGCTTGCGCGGGAGCGGTTGGCACGCCCTCGGACGGGGGACGGCGGGGGAGCCCGTCCCCCCGCGTTCCTCCGCGTTCCCAGCGGGCGACCGAGCGGGCGTACCGTTATTTGCCGCCGGATCGAACGGGGACCTATGTACGACGACCTGCTGGTGCCGACCGACGGGAGCGAGGCGGTCGACCGCGCGCTCGATCACGCGGTCCGGCTGGCGACCGACCACGACGCGACGATCCACGCGCTGTACGTCGTCGACCGGCGCATCGCCACCGCGAGCTCGGGCGAACTGCACGACGAGGTCGTCGCCGACCTCGAGTCGCAGGGCGAGGCGGCGGTCGCCGCGGTCGCCGACCGCGCCGAGGAGGCCGGCGTCGACGTCGAGACCCGCGTCGTGTCGGGGACGCCGGACACGGAGATCGTCGACTACGCCGACGAGCACGGGATCGACGTGATCGTGATGAGCCCGGAGGGGAAGTCGCCGCGCGAGCGGATCCGGTCGCTCGGCAGCGTCTCCGACCGCGTGGCCGACGACGCGAACGTCCCGGTGTTCCTGATCAAGTAGCGGGGCCCGCGCCGGCGCCCTCGCCCGATCTACTCCGCGAGATCCGCCGCGGAGTCGGCGATCTCGTCGACGCGCTCGCGCTGCCGGTCGGTCGCGGCGGCGATCTCGCTCGCGCTCTCGGCGACCGTCTCCGCCGAGTCCGCCGACTCGTCGACCATGGCGGCCACCTCCTCGACGGAGGTCGCCTGCGAGTCCATCGCGTCGGACACCTCCGCGACCCCGTCTGAGGCGTCCGCCACCGCGCTCTCGATCGCCGCCAACCGCTCGACGGCCTCGTCGACCTGTCCCGTGCCCGCCGTGACGCGGTCGGCGACCCGCTCGAGCTCGTCGAGCGTCGACTCCCCGCTGTCGGCCACCTCCTCGACCGTGTCCTCGATGTCTGCGGCGTGGTCGCTGGCGTCCTGGGCGAGCGACTTCACCTCGTCGGCGACGACCGCGAAGCCGGAGCCGGCCTCCCCGGCGCGGGCGGCCTCGATAGAGGCGTTCAACGCGAGTAGGTTCGTCTGTTCGGCCACGTCGCCGATCACGTCGGCGACGCCCCTGATCTCGTCGACGCGCTCCTGGAGGTCGGCCATCTCCTCGCGGACGGCCTCGGTGGCCTCTCGGATCTCCGCCATCGTCTCCGCGGCGTCGTCCGCGACCTCGACGCCCCCGGCCGCCAGATCCGCGGCGTCGTCGCTCGTCGCGGCCACCTCGTCGGCGGTGGCGGCGACCTCCTCGACGGTCGCGGTCATCTCGTTGGCCTCCCGGGAGAGGTCGTCCATCCGCTCGGACTGCCGCCCGGCGAGGTCGTCGATCCGGTCGCTCTCCTCGGCGACCGCCGCCGTGGTCTCGCGGAGGGCCGCCGCCGGATCGCCGATCCGCTCGGCGACTCGACGCGAGAGCTCCCGCTGGCGGCGGGCCTCGCGTTCCGCCTCCGCGGCGTACGAGTCGACGTAGGTGTCGATCGCGAGCTGTTGGTCGAGGAGGAACGCCTTGAGCACCGACAGCGCCTCGGCGCGGAACTGCTCGACCGCCTCCGCAGCGTCGGCGGTCGCGGAGCGCTCGGCGGTCGCAGCGCCCCCGTCGATCGGTCCGCCCGCTGCCGGCGATCCGAACCCGTCTCCGTCACCGTTCTGGTCGAGCGCCCGTTCCGCCAACACGTCGAAAATTCCCTCGTAGTACACCGCGTACTGCCCGAGGTACGCGTCGGGGCCGAGGCCGAGCAGGTCGTGGAGCCGGCCAACGCGCGCCCGGTCGGCGAAGTACTCCCGGCCGTAGTCGCCGCCGACCAGGTCGGTGAGATACCGCTGCTGGCCGGCGACGAGCGCCGGCATCGGGAGGGAGGACCGGTCGAGCACCGCCCGGACCTCCGGATCGGAGTCGATGTGATCGTAGAAGTCGTCGACGATGTCGTCCGTGACCGGGTCGACGTCGTCCGCGATCGCGGAGAGCCGCGCGGCGTCCCGTTCGTCGAACCGGGTGTACCGTTTCCGGCGTTCGATCTCGGCGTCGTCGATCCCGAGGTTGTCCAACAGCTCGTCGCCGTCGACCGTCGCTCGGATGTCGTCGTCGACGCCGCGCTCGCGGTCTCGATGAGTCCCTTGGCTGCTCATATCAGAGGTATCCGGATCCGGTTTATGAGTCCTCTCTCCCGATTATCAGGTCGAACATTTTTCCGGTACTGCGCCGCCCCGGCCCCGATCAGGACGCGCCACCGACAGCTCGGGCACGGACGAACGGGGCCTAGGTCCGACCGAGTTAGGTGACTGGGAGCACGGACACACGAGCATGGAACTCACCGTCCTCGGGTCCGGCAGCGCCATGCCGGTCCCGGACCGCGCGCAGGCCGGCTACCTCCTCGACGACGGCGACCGCTCCCTCCTCGTCGACTGCGGCAGCGGCGTCCTCCAGCGACTCGCGGGCACCGACACCGGCTACGAGGGGGTCTCGACCGTCCTCTTAACCCACCACCACCTCGATCACGTCGCGGCGCTGCTCCCGCTGATAAAGGCCCGGTGGCTCGCCGGCGAGGAGCACTTGGAAGTCGTCGGCCCCGCGGGGACCAAGTCGCTCCTCGACGGACTCCTCGACGTCCACGAGTACCTCGACGGACGGATCGACCTGGCGGTCCGCGAGGTGTCGGCGTCGCGCCCCTTCGCGGCGGCCGGGTTCGACGTGACCGCCCGCGAGACGCGCCACTCGATGGCGGGGTTCGCCTATCGGTTCTCGCCGCCGAGCGCCGACGTCGACCCGGCGGACGGACCGCTCACGCTCTCGGGGGACACGGAGGCGTTCGCGGGCATGGCGTCGTTCGCGGACGGGAGCGATCTGTTGGTCCACGACTGCTCGTTCCCGGACGGGACCGACGTGTCGAACCACCCGAACCCCACGGAGCTCGGCGAGTCGCTCGCCGGCGTCGACGTCGACACGCTACTGCTCTCGCACCTGTATCCGCACACGGGAGGTCGCGAGCACGAGATGGCGCGAAGCGTCCGGGACGCCGGCTTCGACGGGGACGTCGAGGTCGCCAGCGACGGGCTCCGGATCGCGATCGCCGAACGGTCCGAGCCCACGGGCGAGAGATCGACCGCCGATACGGACCACGCGAACGCGAGAGACGAAACGTAACCGTACCACGTTACACTGACCCACGATCCACCCGGTTATTTAAGCGAACGCGGCGGTTCCGTTCGGACATGACCGGCCCACTCGCGGACGACTTCGGACGGGAGGTGACGGGGGTTCGGATCTCGCTCACCGACCGGTGTAACTTCGACTGCGTCTACTGTCACAACGAGGGGTTAGGCGACACGCGGGGGCCGATGGAGCCGAGCGACGACGAGATGACCGCCGACGACGTGGTCCGCTTCCTGGAGGTCGTCGAGGGGTACGGCGTCGACTCGGTGAAGTTCACGGGCGGCGAGCCGATGCTCCGGCAGGACCTCGAGGAGATCGTCGAGCGCACGCCCGACTCGATGGAGGTGTCGCTGACGACCAACGGCACCTTCCTCCCCGGCCGCGCCGCGGACCTGAAGGCGGCCGGCCTCGACCGCGTGAACGTCTCGCAGGACGCGCTCGACCCTGACGACTTCGCGGAGGTCACCAAGTCGGGCGCCTACGAGAAGGTGTTAGAGGGCGTCAAAGCCGCCGTCGACGCCGGGCTCGACCCCGTCAAGCTCAACATGGTCGTGTTCACGCACACCGCGGGCTACGTCGAGGAGATGGTCGAGCACGTCGCCGACAACGAGGGGCTCCAGCTCCAGCTCATCCAGTACATGCCAGAGCTCACCGGGAAGCCGGAGTGGAACATCGACATCCAGCGCGTCCACGACTGGCTCGCGGAGCAGGCCGACCGCGTCGAGCGCCGCGAGATGCACGACCGCAAGCGCTACTTCGTCGGCGAGGACAGCGACGACGACACCGGCGGCATGGTCGAGATCGTCGACCCCGTCGAGAACGAGGACTTCTGTGCGAACTGCGGGCGCGTCCGCGTCACCCACGAGGGGTACTTAAAAGGGTGTCTCAACCGCAACGACGACCTCCGGTCGATGGGCGAGATGACCCGTGACGAAATCGCGGAGACGTTCGAGGAAGTGGTCGCCAATCGGGTCCCGTACTACGGCGAGTACCTGGTCGAGAACGACGACGGCGAGTACGAGATCAACGAGGAGTACCTCGGGACGCCGAGCGTGGCGGACTGAGGCGGGCCTATAAACCGATCTCGGAGCGCCTTCTCAACCGGACCCGGTTACGAGCGTCTCCCTGAACGACTCTGCGGACGCCTCGCTTTCGAACGTCATCCGGAACGCCCCGTCCCACTCGCCGTCGACGATGGAGCGCGCCAGCGGCTGTGCGACGCCGAACCGGTTCAGTTTCTCGCCGTCGGCGATCACCGCGATCTCGGCGTCCTCGTACCGCTCGCCGAGGTCGGCCGCGACCGCCGTCTCGGTGGCCGCCTCGACCCCCTCGTCGGTCAGTCGAAGGGCGAGGTAGGGCATCCCGTTTTGACCCGTCTCCACCGGCCCGACCGTCTCGACGTGCCGGCTCTCGAAGAGCGTCCGCGTCTCGTCGACCGTGAGCGTGACCCGAAGGGAAGCGTCGTCCGCCACCGGGTCGCCGGCCGGTTCCGAGCCGGACTCGGACTCCGTCGGTCCCGACTCGCCGGCGCCACCGTCGACGGCGTCACCCGAGACGAGATCGTCGGGGAGGGCGCCGGTACAGCCGGCGACCGCGACCGCGCCGGCGACGCCGCAAAGGCCGAGATAGCCGCGTCTGGAGGGCTGCATACGGCGAGCCAGTCGCGGAACGATGAAATGCTTTGTGACGAACACCGCCGACCGCACGACGAACGAACGGGCACGGTGGGATTCGAACCAAAATCAGACGTGCTCGCTCGCTTCGCTCACTGCGCGCGACTGATAGGGTTCGAATCTCTGTACCGCTACTGCTCGCTTTGCTCGCAGATAACGGGCACAGTGGGATTCGAACCCACGACCGTCGGATTAGAAGTCCGACGCTCTATCCGGGCTGAGCTATGTGCCCTCATTTGCTTCTACTCTGCCGGGTCTAAAAAACGCCCGCGGTTCGCGTCGGGGAGTCGTCCCGAGTCGACCGCGTTCAGTAGCTGTGCTCGATCACGAGGGTGCCGTCCGGGTCCTCGACGTACACCGTGTCGCCGCCGTTGTTCCAGATCGCCGACCCGGTCCGACCCCAGTACACCGTGTCGTCGGTGTCGGTACCTGTGCCGGTGTACAGTGTGATCGTCGCGCCGGGATCGACGCTGACCGCGCCGAAGGTGTAGCTGTTGTCGACCTCGTCGTACACGACGTATCCGTCGAGGTCGACCGTCTCGGCGCCCTGGTTCACGAACGAGACGTACTCGTCTTGGACCGGGTCGCCCGCGGGGGCTTCGACCAGCTCGTCGATCGCGAGGTAGACATCTCCGCCGCCGCCCCCGTCGTCGCCGTCGCCGTAGGCGTCGAACAGGTCGAAGTCGGCGTCGAAGTTCGTCGTCGTCGGGTTCGCGGGGCCGCCGAGGTTGTTCTGGTCGTCGGTCACCGCGTCGCCGGTCCGCAGGTCGGACCCGAGGTCGGCGGCGAGCGCGTCGAGGTTGTCGCGCGCGTCGCTCGCGTCGTCGCCGGCCGCGCTCGCGAGGATCACGGCGCCGCCGTCGTCGCGGAAGTCCTCGATCGCGGCGACCTCGTCGCTCCCGAATCCGTCGTCGGGGGCGGTGACGAGGACCGCCCGGGCCTCCGCGAGGTCCCGGCCGAGGTCGTCGTCGAAGTCGTTCTTCCCGTCGAACTCGATCGCGAACCCCTCCAGGTAGCGCTGGAAGTAGGCGGCGTCCTCGGCGGAGAGCGCGTAGTCCGCGGCGAACTGCCCGTGTCCGCCGTCGATGACGACGCTCCCCTCGCGCCCGTCCGCGGAGACGGCGTCGATCAGGTTCGCGAGGAAGACGTAGTTGCCGTACGGATCGGTTCCAGGTCCGTCCTCGCCCCCTTCGAAGTTCTCGTCCGGAAGCGGTCCGCCGAGGAACGCGACGTTGCTGTCGGCGTCGACGCCGACGAGCGGGTCCCCGCCCTCGGACTCGACGGGGACGCGGTCGTCTGCGATGTCGCCGTCGGCGGTCGCGACCGCGGTGGCCGACGGGACGAACAGCTCGTCGACGGGGGCGTCGCCGACGACGGGGGTTGCGGTGACGTCGCTGTCGGCCCAGAGCCCGCGACCGTTCTCGCGCGCGTCGGCCTCCGCCTCCCAGAACTGATCGTGGAGCCCGAGCCCGGAGTCGTACACGCGAGCGTAGCCGTCGGCGATGAGGTTCTCGTTGAACAGTCCGTCGTCCGTCTCGATCAGACCGAGCAGTCGACCGAAGTTCCCGCGAAGCCCCTCGTTCTCGTCGAAGGAGAGCGTCACCGTCTCACCGACCGGAACCGCGTCCTGCGCGTAGTCGGTCGCTTCGTCGCCCCAGAAGCCGAGCGTGTCCACGTCGTCGATCCCCTCCCACTCCTCGGGACGCTCGTTAGCCGCCTGTGTTTCCGGCGCATCGTGTCCGAGAGTGCGAACGGTTTCGACCTGTCCGCCTTCGAACTGGACGTCGACGGTGTCGCCGTCGGTGACGCTGACGACCTCGACCTCGTACTCCTCGCTTGGGTCGAGTTCGAGCCCGAGCCCGTCGCGGTCGGCGAACAGCTCGGGATAGCTCTCCGTGTCGAGATCGGTCGACGTGGGTGCGAAGTTCGCGCCGTCGTTGTTCTCGTCGTCTATCACCTGATTGTCGTTGAACCGGATCTGCGAGTCGAGACCGTTCGCTAGGGCGTTGAGGTTGTCCGTCTCGTCGTAGTCGCTGTAGTCGGACTGGTCCATCAACACGATCAGCCCGCCCGCGTCGGCGAACATTGAGAGCGCATCGATCTCGCTCCCGGAGAACGACTCGGAGGGCGACGTGATCACGATCGCCCCGGCCGAACCGGACAGGTCCGTTCCGAGTTCCGTCGTCGCCTCCAGTGTGTATCCGTTCTCCTCGGCGTAGGATTCGAAGTTATTGTGGCCGTCTCCTTCACCCTGACCCAGGGTGTAAAACTGGCCGTGCCCCTCATCCCAGAGGACCGTGTCCGACGCGGCGTACTTGTCGAGAACGTTCAGTAGCACTTCCTCGTTGCCGTAGCTTCCGAACTGAATGTCGTCCTTGGCGAACGGGAAGCCGAACGCGACCACCGGAAGCTCCTGGTCGACCGCCATCAGCGGCAGCGGCGCGTCGTCCGGGTAGCTCGTGTCGTCGCCGTTGCCGTCCTCGTCGACCGACTCCGCCGTCGGCTCGGCGGCGACCGCGACGGCGTCCTCGGGGAGGTAGCCGTCCGCCGCCAACAGGCTCGCGGTCGAGTCGAAGACGAGCTCGTCGACGAACTCGGTCGGCCCCTCGCCCGGCTCGTCACCGGGGTCTTCGATCGGTCCGTCGCCGATGCCGAGCGTGATCGCCACCTCGCCGTCGGTCGGGTCCTCGCCGGAGTCGATCTCGACGCCGACCGCGACTGCCTCGCCGACGCCGAGCTCGACGGTCGGGTCAGGACCGAGCGTCTCGCCGTCGACGGTCAGTTCGAAGCTCGCGTCGCCGAGGCTCCCGTCCTCGACCTCCGCGAAGAGGCCGAGGTCCTCGGTCCCCTGGTTGCTGACCTGGAACACCTCGCCGATCTCGTAGACGGTGTTCGAGCCGAAGCCGGTGCCGCCGCCCTCGACCTCGTCGAAGACCAAGGCGAGCTCGCCGTCGTCGTCGACGAACGCGTACTCGTCGTCCAGCGGCGTCAAAGAGAGGAGCGAGCTGGCGTCGTCCGCGAGCGCGACGGTCGCGGTCCGCTCCGCCGTCGCCGTGTCGAACGCCCCCGTGGCGATCGCCCCGCCGCCGGCCGCGGTCGCGCCGATGCCGATGAGGACGCTGCGGCGCTTCATAGTTCACCCTCCGCGAGGAAGAAGTCGGGAAACTCGTCGTCGTTGAAGTTGCTCGTCCGCGGGATGTAGAAATCGCCCCCGTTGTTGTCGTTGTCGACCACCTGATCGAAGTTGAACCGGAACGCGGCGTCGAGGTCGGCGAGCACCGCGTTCAGCGCGTCGTTCGAGGTGCCGTCGAACGACGCGGTCCCGTGGAGGAACACCGCACCGCCGTCGTCGACGAAGTCGGCGAGTTCGGACCGCTCCGTGTCGGAGAATCCGCCCACGCTCGCCACGTCGCCGTCGGATGTCGCGATCATCACCGCGTCCGCACCGTCGAGCGAGCCGACGAAGTCGCTGTCGATCGACTCGACGTCGAACCCCCGACCCTCTGCTACCGATTGGAGCTGCGAGAAGGCGTCGAGCGTCAGTTCCTGTCCGTGGGTCTCGTCGTACAGCACGGTTCCGGTCCCGTCGAGGACCGTCTGCCAGGCGTTCGCGATGAGCGTCCGATTGTCGTCTTCACTGCTCGCGTCCGGGCCGAGATCTGCTCCGAACCCGACTACGTTCCCGTCCGCCGCTGCCAACGGGATTCCGGTGTCGTCGGGATACGAGACGAACCCGTCGTCGTCCTCCGAGTTTTCGTTGTCGGCCGTCGCTTCCGCCCACACCGCGACGACGGAGTCGTCGTCGAGCACCTCGCCGTTCGCGTCGACGAGGCTCGACGTGGAGAAGAACTCCGTCTCGTCGATCGTCTCGGGCGGCTCCGGTTCCGGCTCGTCCGGCTCGTCGCCGCCCTCCTCGAAGGCCGCCTCGATGGTGATCTCGATGTCGAGCTCGTTCGTCACGTCGACGTCGCCCGTCTCGACGTGGGTGCCGACCGACTGCTCCTCGCCGGTCTCCAAGACGATCGCGTTGTCCTCGTCGTCGAGGGTGCCGTCTCGGTCGCCGGTCGGGTACAGCCGGAACTCGCCGTCGAACGCGTCGGTGTCGCTGCTCGCGGTGATAGAGACCGTCTCGGTCCCCTGGTTCGCGATCGCGAACACCTCGTCGAAGAAGAACTGCGAGTTGCGGCCGATCCCGTCGCCGTCGCCGGAGACGTCGCCGAACGCGAGCGCGAGCTCGCCGTCGCCGTCCGTCGTCGCGTACGCGCTCTTCGAGACCAGCCCCAGATAGGCGTCCTCGTCGTCCGCGAAGTTCACCGTCGCGGTCCGCTCCGCGCTCGCCGTGTCGAACGCGCCCGTTCCGATGAGTGCTATACCGCCGATACCGCTGGCCGCCGCTCCCGTGATGAGTGTTCGTCGTCGCATGGATCGTCCGCGGCCGCCGTGCGTCGCCGCGGGTGTCCACCGTCAGAGAACCGAGCGCCGGCGGAGGAGAGCGGGCGAATGCAAGGGACTTGCTGGCACACGTCAGCCACGTTAAACGAATCCGAGAGATAGTTTATATATTTTTATACTACTTCTATTGTGTTTTGTATTCGGGTTCCCAGATATATAGCGCTCCACGGAGGAAACGGTCGGTCGGCGAGGCTCGCGGCCCCAACAGCAGACCTAAGTCCGGCACGGGACTACTCGCCGCCAATGAACGTCATCGGAACCGTCGGCCTCCCCGGCAGCGGGAAGGGGGAGGCGGCGAACGTGGCCGAGGAGGCGGGGATCCCGGTCGTCGTCATGGGCGACGTGATCCGGGCGGAGTGCCGCCGACGCGGGCTCGACCCGGCCGAACACCACGGTCGGATCGCCGGCGCGCTCCGCGAGGAGGAGGGCGACGACGCGATCGCCGCCCGGACGCTCCCGCTGATTCGCGAGGCGGCGGCCGAGAGCGACCGCGAGGCCGTCCTCGTCGACGGGCTCCGCTCGACCGTCGAACTGGAGCGCTTCCGCGACGCCTTCGGCGACGACTTCACGCTGGTGGCCGTCCGCGCGCCCTTCGAGCTCCGCGCCGAGCGGCTCGACGAGCGCGGCCGTGACGACTCCGACTCCGACCTGGAGGCCCTCCGCGAGCGCGACGCCCGCGAGCTCGAGCTCGGCCTCGGCGAGACCCTCGACCGGGCCGACGTCGAGATCGACAACACCGGGACGCTGGCGGCGTTCCGGCGGCGGGTCCGAGAGGTACTCGGCGTCGCGGACGGCGAGGCGAGCGAGGAGAGCGCCGACGGCGGCGCGGCGGGCGACGCCGATCCGGATCCGGAGTCCGACACCGACCCCGCGGCCCCGAACGCCGGAGGTGACGGCTCGTGATCTACAGCGTCGACGTGCGGATCGAGGCCCCAGTCAACGACACCGAAGTCACCGATCGGGTCGCCGACGCGGTCGAGAACGTGTTCCCGGACGCGGAGCCGGTCCACGAGGACGGGATGCTGGTCGCCGAGGCGCACGCCCTCGACGCCTTCTCCGACGTGCTCCACGAACAGGAGATCCTCGACACGGCCCGCCGGGTGTTCCTTCAGAACAGCACCGACGAGGGGTTCGACTTCTCCTTGAAGAAGCAGGCGGCGTTCGAGGGCGTCGTCAACTTCGCGGTCGGCGAGCCGGACGAGCTCGGCGAGATCGACGTCGAGGTCCGCGTCCGGGAGCCCGACGTCGAGGCGTTCATCGACTACGTCGCGCCCGAGACGGACGAGGG
Source organism: Halorubrum salipaludis (assembly GCF_002286985.1). Taxonomy (GTDB): domain Archaea; phylum Halobacteriota; class Halobacteria; order Halobacteriales; family Haloferacaceae; genus Halorubrum; species Halorubrum salipaludis. Next base: position 154,277 of record NZ_NSKC01000005.1, read on the forward strand.
GCGCCCCGTCGATCCCGCCCGGGAGTACGGCGACCGGATCGACCCCGAGGACGCGGAGTACTGACAGCTCTGGCGGTTTTGGCGGTACCGGCGCTACGAGCGGTTCTGGCGGTTTTGGGTACGCCGCCGAAAAGTCGAGTCGCCGCTTCTCGGAGTCAGTCGCTCAGCAGCGACGAGGCGGCGCCGCCGATCGCGCCGAAGACCGCGGGGTAGACGGCGCCGGCGAGCAGCACCGCGGTGACGAGGTCGGGTGCCACCGTCCCGTCACCGACGGAGTACCGGAACAGGAAGGCCCCGATCACCGCGAGGGGGAGGTAGCCGGCGAGGACGAACGCGCCGGCCTGCGCCCCGTCGGCCGGATCGGACGCGCCGGCGGTCCGGCCCGCGACGAGGCCGGCGACGATAAGGAGGAGCGGGGGGAGGACGAACAGCAGCGACAGCGACCCCCCGTCGGCCTGCGTGATCAGGTTCCCCGACTGCGCGCCGCCGATCAGCGAGGGGGCGTTGACGTCGACGAAGTGGGCGTTGTAGAACATCCACCCCGCGGCCTGCCAGGTGGAGATCGGGTCGCCGCCGAACAGGTCGGCGAAGAAGTTGATCCCCGAGAGGCCCTCCTCGATCCGGTCGCCCTGCGTCACGTACACGACGAGATAGCCGAGGACGTACGCGACGGCGCCAGCCGCCGCGCCGCCGACGATTCCCTGCGTTCGGTTCGATCGGTCGGGGACAGACATGTGCTCGGTGTCGTTTCGGCGGTCATAAGTGTCTGTTGGGTCGGTGTGCTCGGCGCCGCCCGTGTTCCGCTACTCCGTCGCCTCGCGCCACTCGCCCTGCGAGATCGAGTACCGGACCTCGTCGTGGACGCTGCCGTCCGTGAACGTGATGTGGTTCCGCAACAGCCCCTCGCGGCGGCCGCCGAGCCGGTCGACGTACTTCTCGATCGCCCGCCGCGACTTGTCGTTCTCGGGGAGGTGGCTCACGGCGACGAGGTCGAGATCGAGGTCGTCGAAGGCGACCTCGGCGAGGGCGGCGGCGCGCTCGCCGGAGTAGCCGCGGCCCCAGAACCGCTTGCGGAGCCAGGTGCCGAGGACCGCGGTCCGTTTCTCCCAGTCGACGGTGAAGCCGCCGAAGCCGGCGATCTCGCCCGCGCCGTCCTCGCCCTCGCGGGGGCGGATGACGTAGCTCGCCGCCTCGTCGTCCTCCCAGCGCTCGCAGCCGCGCTCGAGGAACTCCAGCGTCTCCTTCTTCGTCTCGTGGGGATCCCACGTGACGTGTTCGGTCACCTCGTCGATCCCGGGGTCCGACGAGCAGATCCGGTAGCAGTCGTCGAGGTCGACGTTCTCGGGCCACCGCGGCTCCAGTCGCAGCCGGTCGGTCTCGATCGTCTCGGGGAACATACCCGCCCGTCTCGCGGGTGCGTATAAAAACCACCTCGGGAGTGGGGGATGGTACCGTCCGTCAGTACCTCGTCACTCGACCACGCCGTACTCGCGGAGGGCGTCCCTGAACGCCGCCCGCTTCACGAGGAGGAAGCCGAGGCAGATGATCAGGAAGCCCGCGACGGTGTTGAGGGTGATCGCCTCCCGCAGGAACAGCCACCCGGAGACCGCGGCGAACACCGGCGCGACGTACGAGACGAGGTTGATCTCGATCGGGCCGAGCCGGTCGAGGAGATCGAAGTAGATGAGGAAGCCGAGCCCGCTGGCGACGACCGAGAGGTAGCCGAGCGCGAGGAGCGCCTCGGCGGTCCACGCCACGTCGGCGGCCGACTCGCCGAGCCCGAGCGACAGCAGGTGCATCAGCGCCGCGCCGAGGAGCATCGACCACGCCTCCATCGTCTCGATCGGGAGGTCGGCGTCGGACGCCCGCGTCAACACCGACCCGAGCGCGAACGACGCGGCCGCCAGCAACACGAGCAGCTTCGGGACCGTGCCGCCGCCGGCGAGGTTGCTCGGGTCCGGCGCGGCCAGCACGACCGCCCCCACGAGACCGACGAGGAGACCGATCACGCCGACGACCGTCAGCCGCTCGGAGGGGAGGAAGGCGCGCGCGAAGACGGTCGTCAAGACGGGCGAGAGGCTGACGATCACGGCCGCGACCGCGCTCGTCACGGCCGGATCGGTCTCGCCGACGAAGAGGAACGCGTGGTAGGCGGCGATGATCAGCGTCGCGCCGACGGCGACGACGGCCCACTCGTCGCGCCCCCGCGGGATCGGGTCGTCGACGACGTACGCCGCGTACGCGAGCATGACGACGCCCGCGACGTCGTACCTGAACGCGGCGAACAGCACGGGCGGAAAGTACGCCAGCCCGGCCTTGATCGCCATGAACGCCGACCCCCACACCGCGGCGAGGACGAGGAACAACGCGAGATTCCGTGCTCTGCTCACGCGTCGACCTCTCCCGGGCGCGCGCCAAAAGGTTCCGGAAGCGGCCGACTGTGCGGGGACCGGTGCGCCTCGGCGGCGACTCTCGACCGCTGGCCCCGCGCCCTACCGGATCCGGTAGCGGTCCACGTCGGCGGAGCCGTCGCGGGCGACGACCCCCACGTCCGCGAGCCGCCGGAGGGCGTCGGCGACCGTCTCCTCGCGGGCGCCGACCTCGTCGGCGACCGCCGCCGGGGTGCCGTCGGTCTCCACCAGCGCGGCGAGGACCGCCGCGAAGAAGCGGCTGTCGGACTCGGTGCCGAGCCGCTCGTCGATCTCGGCCAGCGTGTCCTCGACGCGGCCCTGCACCCACCGCTGGGCCAGCGAGAGCTCCCGATCGAGGTTCTGGAGCCGACCGAACTCGTCGGCGAGGTCGGCCAGGTCGCTCGACGACCCGGACCCGTCGGGGACCTCTATCGAGAGGTGTTGGCACCGGGCCGCCATGTCGAAGCTGTTCTTCGCGGGGTACGCGCTCTTCGCCCCGAAGCCGTACGGGGAGACGCTCACCTCCAGTCGGAGGCTCCGGGCGATACGGAAGTACTTGCGGCGCTGGTCGTCGGTGGTCGACTCGATGAGGCCGGCCTCCTCCAGCTTCCGCAGGTGGTCGATGACCGCCTTGGGGCTCACGTCGAGGTACTCCGAGATCTCCGTGACGTAACAGGGCTTGGTGGCGAGCAGCCGGAGGATGCGCCGCCGGTTCTCGTTGCCGAGGAGATCGAGCAGTACCGCGGAGTCCATTAACGTATGGTTAGCGTCGGAGAGGGAAAAGGGTGACTTCCCCGGCGCCCGTCGAGCGTCACTCCGCGTCGTCGGGCGTCACTCCGCGTCGCCGTCCTCGTACGCGTCGAGCCAGCCGGAGACGGTCTTCTGGAGCGCTCCGGTGGTGCTACCGAGATTCAGGATCTGGTATCCCTCCGTCGCCTTCTCGTCCGCGTCGTCGACGCCGAAGGCGAGCCCGCCGACCGGCACGCCGGCCGCGATCGCCTTCGATCGGACGGTCTCGACCGCCTCCCGCACCTCCGGGTGGTCGATCTCTCCGGGATGGCCGAGCGAGACGGACAGGTCGAACGGCCCGAGGAAGACGAAGCCGAGCTCCGGGACGTCAAGGATCGCGTCGATGTTCTCGACGGCGGCCGCGGTCTCGATCGTGGTACCGACCATCGTCTCGGCGTCCTCGGTCTCCACGTAGTCGTCCGCCAGGCCCCATCGGCGCGCCCGCGGCGCGGCGAGCCCGCGGTCGCCGGGCTCGTCGTCGTACTCGAACCGGGCGGACGCGACGGCCTCGCGGACCTCGGCCGCGCCCTCGACCCGCGGCAGGAAGACGTTCCTGACGCCCAGGTCGAGCGCCTTCCGCACGAGCGCCGGGTCCGAGTCGGGCAGCCGGACGAGCAGCTCGACGCCGGTCCGCTCAGCGGCCCGGAGGAGGTTCTCGATCAGGCCCGCGTCCCACGGGTCTGGCCCGCCGTGTTCCAAGTCCAGCCAGACGAAGTCGACCCCGACCTCACCGTACAGTTCGACGAGATTCGGGCTGTACGCGTTGTCGAGCAGTCCGAGCGCGACCTCGCCGTCCGCCACCGTCGCCGCGAGTTCGTTCGTGCGCGAGTGAGTTCCCATCGTCCGTCACGTCGGTCGCCGCGGACAAACCGTTGTGGGGTCGACGGGCGCCCGGATCCCGGGACCGCCGGGGCGACGCGAGGCGAAGAGTAGTTACCTCGCCCACGGAAACGAGGGGTATGGAAACGGCGCTCATCATTCTCGACGGCTGGGGGCTCGGCGGCGGCGCAGGAGACGGCGAGCGCGGGGAGACGGTCGATCCCTCGGGACGTCCCGCGGGCCGCGACGCGGTCGCGGCGGCCGACACGCCCGCCTTCGACGCTGCCACCGAGCGCGGCGCGGACGGCCGCCTCGTCGTCCACGGGCGGCGCGTGGGGCTCCCGGAGGGGCAGATGGGCAACTCCGAGGTCGGCCACCTGAACATCGGCGCGGGGCGGGTCGTCAAGCAGGCGTACACCCGCATCACGGACGCGCTCGCCGAGGGGTCGCTCTCGGACAACGACGCCGTCGCGGCCGCGCTCGACCACGCTGACTCGACCGGTGGACGGGTCCACTTCATGGGGCTCGTCTCTGACGGCGGGGTCCACTCGGACGTGGAACACCTGCTCGCGCTGATCGACGCGGCGGCCGACGCCGGGGTGCCGGCGACGAGCCACGCGTTCACCGACGGCCGCGACACCGCCCCGGAGATCGCCGACGAGTTCCTCGCGGACGTGACGGCGAAGGCCGACGAGCGCGGAACCGGTCACGTCGCGACCGTGACGGGACGCTACCACGCGATGGACCGCGACGAGAACTGGGAGCGCACGCGGAAGGCGTACGACGCGATCGTCTCCCGCGACGCCCCGCACGAGGCCGAGAGCGCGGTCGCGGCGGCCCGCGAGGCCCACGCTCGGGGGGAGACCGACGAGTTTGTCGAGCCGACGCTCGTGGCCGACGAGCCGGCGCTCGATGACGGAGACGCCGTGGTCTTCTTCAACTTCCGGGCGGATCGCGCCCGCCAGCTGGTCCGGATGCTCACCGACACGCAGCCCGCGTGGGAGTTCGATCTCGACCAGCCCGATATCCGCATGACCACGATGACCGAGTACGACGAGACGTTCGAGTTCCCGGTCGCGTTCCCGCCGCAGATCCCGGCGAACACGATCGGCGAGGTGGTCTCAGACGTCGACGGCACCCAGCTCCGGATCGCGGAGTCGGAAAAGTACCCGCACGTCACCTACTTCCTTAACGGCGGGAGGGAGGTGGAGTTCCCCGGCGAGAATCGGACCATCGTCGAGAGCCCGGACGTGTCCACCTACGACCAGCAGCCGGAGATGTCCGCCCCGGAAGTGACCGACGAGGCGGTCGAGACGATCGCCGAAGACGACCCCGACCTGCTGGTGTTGAACTACGCGAACCCCGACATGGTGGGCCACACCGGCGACTTCGACGCCGCGGTCGAGGCGGTCGAGGCGGTGGACGCCCAGCTCGACCGGCTCCTCGACGCGGTCGCCGACGCGGGCGGCCACGCGGTCGTGACGGCCGACCACGGCAACGCCGACGACATGGGGACCCCCGAAGACCCCCACACCGCCCACACGTTCAACCCGGTCCCCTTCGTGTACCTGACGCCCGACGGCGACGACGGGGGACGAGCGGTCCGCGAGGGCGGCTCGCTCTGTGACATCGCCCCGACGCTGCTCGATCTGATGGGGCTCGACCGTCCGGAGGAGATGACCGGCGAGGGCCTCTTGACGGAGTAATTCGGGGGACGATCGCTCCCGGGTCGACGCGTGATAAACGATAAACCCCGGTCAGATTCACTCGGGTTCCACGCCGTTTTAAGTCCCTGACGCGCCAGCGATCGATCATGACAGACGGGACCACGCCGGTTATCGCCGCCGCCTACCGAACGCCGCAGGGACGCGACGGGGGCGTCTACGCCGACGTCCGCAGCGAGGACCTCTCGACGCGGCTCATCGACCACACGCTCGCGGAGACGGGGCTGACGAGCGACCACGTCGACGACCTGATGTGGGGCGTCGCCCAGCAGCGGACGGAACAGGACAACAACGTCGCGCGCGTCATCGCGCTGCTCTCCGATCTGGGCGAGTCGGTGCCGGCGACCTCGATCAACCGCTGGTGCGCCTCCTCGATGCAGGCGATCATCTCGGCGTCGGACGCGATCGCGGCCGGGAACCGCGACTGCATCATCGCCGGCGGCGTCGAGAACATGAGCCGCGTCCCGATGGACGGCGACTCCTACCAACACCTCCATTCCGAGCTCTCGGAGCAGTACAACGTCTTCCAGCTCCAGATGGGGATGACCGCCGAGAAGGTCGCCGAGGAGTACGACGTGAGCCGCGAGGCGCAGGACGAGTACGCGGCCCGCAGTCATCAGCGCGCCGCCGAGGCCACCGAGTCGGGCCGCTTCGACGACGAGATCGTCCCCGTGGAGACCGACGAGGGGCTCGTGGAGGAAGACGAGGGGATCCGCCCGGACACGACGCCCGAGAAGCTCGCCGGCCTCTCGCCCGCGTTCACGGGGGACGGCACGGTGACCGCCGGGAACTCCTCGCAGATCTCCGACGGCGCGTCGCTGACGCTCGTCACGAGCAAGGCGTTCGCGGAGGACCACGGCCTCGACGTGCTCGCGGAGGTCGGCACGAACAACGTCGCCGGCGTCGACCCCACCGTGATGGGGATCGGCCCGGTGCCCGCGACCCGCGGCCTGCTCGACCGCGCCGGCCGGAGCATCGACGACTACGACCTCGTGGAGCTCAACGAGGCGTTCGCCTCCCAGTGCGAGTACTCGCGGCGCGAGCTCGGGATCGACGAGGAGCAGTACAACGTCAACGGCGGCGCCATCGCCATCGGTCACCCCCTCGGCGCGTCCGGCGCGCGGCTCCCCGTCACTCTGATCCACGAGATGGAAAAGCGGGACGCCGACCGCGGGCTCGCGACGCTCTGCGTCGGCTTCGGGCAGGGCGCGGCGATAGAGTTCAGCAGATAGCGCTCGGCGCCGTCGCTCGGGAGATTAAAAACACCTTCCGGTGACACCGCGCCGCGGAGTTACTGGATATGGCCTTCGCGCCGGAGCTGGTCCGCGTCGTCGTCGTCGTACCGCCACTCGACGTTCGCCTTCTCGTCCTGCCAGTCCCACGGCTCCGCGAGGACCACGTCGCCCTCGCTGATCCACGTCCGGTACTTCATGCGGCCGGGGATCCGGCCCATCCGCGTCTCGCCGTCCACGCAGCGCAGTCGCACGTGGTTCCCGCCGAGGTGTTCCGTCACCACGGCGAACACTTCGTCGTCGTTGGGCATTCGGAGGTTCCGACGCCCGGATTCTTCGCTCATACACTACATATGACGGTGGGCCGTATAAGTGATGGGAGATACGTGTGCGCGTTTCTCGTGCGAACCTGTGTCGTGCAAACTGGTGGCACGACACGGGGAGTCCGGTCACCGCGACGCCGATCGCCGCCCGCGCTCACTTCCCGTCGCCCGGTTTCGCGTCGAACGCGGCGTCGACCTGCGCGAACGTCTCCGCCTGATCGCCGGAGTTGTCGACGACGACGTGGTCGGTCTCGATCCGGTCGAACAGCTCCTTGAAGTGGAGGTGGACCTCGAAGTCGGCGTCGCTGATCCCGTCGCGGCGCTCGATCCGGCGCTCGACGACCGGCTCGTCGCACTCGACCTCGACGAGGGCGAACCCGCCCGCGACGCTCTCGCCCACCTCGCGGGCGTCGGCGCGGAACCGGGCGTCCGCGAACGTCGCGTCGAGGACGACGGCGGACCCGGCGGCGACGCGGTCGCGGGCGCGGTCGATGAGCTCCGCGTACACCGCCTCCGTCTCCGCGTCGGTGTACGCCGGCTCCTCGAACAGCTCCTTCCGAATCACGTCGGTCCGGAGGATCTCGCCGTCGACGTGGGCGGCGACCCGCTCCGCCACCGTCGTCTTGCCGACGCCCGGCAGCCCGCAGACGACGACCAGCGCGCCGCCCCCGGACGCGGCGGCGGTCGTCGATCCGGCCGCCGGGTCGACGGCGGCCCCTCCCTCGGAGGGCGGGTCGGGCGGATCGGCGATCGCCCCTCGAGGTCCCCCGTCGTCGGCCGCGTCACCGTTCGACATCGGCGCCCCCTCGGTTCCGGCCGTCGGCCGTCCTCCGTCACTCATCCATCCGCACGGTCCGTCGAGAGGTAAATGAAGCTTCCCTTCAGGGGCGGCCGAGCGAAGCGTTCAAACCCCGTCGCCACGACGGGTCTCGCATGGAAGACATGGAGTCGCTCGTGCTCGATCAGGACGAAGAGGCCCTCTCTCCCGCCGTCGTGGTGGCGACGATCGCCCTCCTCGCGGTCTTCGTCGTCGGATTCCTCGTGCAGATCGTCGGCCTGCTCGTCTGATCGCCTGATCGCCTCCGAACCGATCTCGGTCGCCTACTCCCCGATTCTCGCGGCGTCCGTCCCTTATTCTCGCCACGTCCGTCCCCCTTTTCAGACTCGGGAGCGAGTCGACGGGTATGGGACGCGATCTCCTCACCGATCTCCTCGCGCGCAACGACGAGCACGTCGCGTCGCTCGGGGCGGACGCCTTCGCGAATCAGCGCGACGGTCAGCGTCCCTCGGTCGTCTCCGTCTGCTGTTCGGACTCCCGCGTGTCGCAGGAGGGCATGTGGGAGGTCGATCGGCCGGGGTTTCTCTTTTCCGCCGGCAACATCGGGAACCGCGCCACCGACCGCGTCGACGGCGAGCGCGTGCTCGCGGGCAGCGTCGCGTACCCGCTCGCGTACACCGGCACGGAAGCGCTCGCGATCGTCGGACACACCGGGTGCGGCGCGGTCGGCGCGGCCCTCTCTGCGGTTCGGACGGGTGAAATCCCCGGAGAACCCGGCGTCAGGGCCGACGTGGAGGAGCTCGTCCCGATCGTCGAGGCGGGGATCGACGCGCTTGAGAGCGACGCCGGCGAGGGGACCGGCGACAACGAGGCGGCCGACGGAGGGGGGGCCGGCGAAGACGCCCCCGGCCTCCGCAACCGCCTCGTCGAGTACAACGTCCACGAACAGGTCGCGATGGCTCGCGAGACCGAAACCGGCGCCGACGCCGACGTGTACGGCTTCGTCTACGACTTCCACGGCGCCTACGGCGGCCGCGACGGAGCGGTCTACCTCGTGAACGCCGACGGCGAGCGCGACCCCGAGGTCCTCCGCGATCTGGTCGGGCCGTCGCACGCGGACCACGTCGCTACGCTGCTGTAGGCCTCCTCGTCGCCCGCCGCATCCGACAGGGGTATCACGCCGACGACCGAACCCCAGGTAATGGACCGCCGCGTTCTGTTCGCGAGCCTGATCTTGTTCGCCGGCGGCGCGACCGGCGTCGGGGTCGCCCTCTTCGCGTTCGTCGGCCTCGACGACGCTACGGCGGACGCCGAGGTCGTCTGGGAGTCGGAGCCCGTCGCCGGCGACGACGGCACCGGCGCGGTCGTCGCCACGATGGACGGCGACCCGCTCGTCCTCCAGCCGACGGTCGAGGACGGCGCCCCGACGATACGCGCCACCGCGGTGGGCGGCGACGTGGAGTGGCGAACGGGGGTCGGCGGGGCGGACGGCGACACCGGCGACACTGGCGACGGGAACGGCACGGATCCCCCGGCGACGAGCGGGCTGGCCGCCGGCGAACTCGGCGGCGACGAGGTCGTCGCGTTCACGACCGAAGCCGGCTCCCTCGTCGTGATCGATCCGACCGACGGCACCGAGCGATTCGCGGTCGACCTCGGCGGATCGGGCGGACTCCGACCGGCGATCGGCGACCTCGACGGCGACGGCGACGGCGAGGTCGCCGCGGTCACGACCGACGGACGGGTTCGCGCGGTCGACGCGGGCGGAGAGACCGTGTTCGAGACCGACCTCGACGCCTCGGTGAAGCGTCGGCCGCTGGCGGTCGACTTCGGCGGTGCCGGGGGCGACGCCGTCCGCGGGCTCGCGGTCGCGACCGCGGTCGACGGCGAGCGTTCGATCAGCCTGCTCGACGCGAGCGGCGAGGTGCGATGGACGACGACTCCGTCGGTCACCCCCCTGAGTTGGAGCGCGGCCGACACCCGGAGCGGTCCGGTGCTCGCGCTCGGCGGCGCGAACGGGAACCTTGAGACGCTCGATGTCGCCGACGGCGGGAGCCGCTACGAGGTCGGACTGCAGGACGAGCCCGTCACCGTCGGCGACGCGGACCCCGGTCGCGTCTACGTCGGTGGGAGCGGAAGCGTCTGGGCGGTCGACCTGCTCGACGGCGAAGTCGTCTGGAAGCAGCAGTACGGCGGCGACACCCGGGTGAACGCGCCCGGCGTCGCCGACGTCGACGGCGACGGCTCTCCCGGCCCAGTGGCGGTGAATCAGAACGGCGGCGTGCTCGCGCTGAACCAGAACGGCGAGGCGATCGCGCGCGGCGATATCGGTGGACCCAGCGGCGCCGTCGTGTACGCGGGCCCGCTGTTCGCGGACGCGACCGGCGACGGGACCGCGGAGGTACTCGTGGTCGCCGAGGACGGTCGGATCGTCGCGCTGTCCGACTGAAGACTGAGCGGCCGGGTCGCGGAGCTCGTCGGGACGTGTTTATCAGTCGGTTCGTGTCCAGTTCGCGTCGCAGTCGCCGAATTTCAGATGTGATTTCACCGGAAACGAGGTGTGTCGAAATAGCTACCGCTCGCGGGAACGCGGAGGTCGACGAAAACGGAACGCGGCGTCGCCGTTCAGTGCTGCTCGTCCTCGTACACCCACGCGGCGGTGTCGAGGCCGTAGTCGACGAGCTCGTCCTCGTCGAAGAACAGGTCGATCTCGCGTTCGTTCGCGCCCTCGTCCTCGTGGTCCGACGCGTGGATCACGTTGTGGCCGAGGTCTAAGCCGAAGTCGCCGCGGATCGTGCCCGGGGCGGACTCGGCGGGGTCGGTCTCGCCGACCATCGCGCGGACCTGTCGGGTCGCGTCAGCGCCCTCCCACACCATCGCGAAGACGGGGCCGGAGGTGATGAACTCGACGAGGCCGTCGAAGAACGGCTTCCCCTCGTGCTCGCCGTAGTGCTCGTGGGCGAGCTCCTCGTCGATCTGCATGAACTTGCCGCCGACGAGCTTCAGGCCGCGCTCCTCGAAGCGAGAGACGATCTCGCCGATGAGGCCGCGCTGGACGCCGTCCGGCTTCACCATCACGAAGGTGCGCTCGTCGTGGTGGCTCATCTACTCGCCACCCTGGTTGCGCCCTTCCTCGGTCCACTCGAGGTCGCGCGCCTCGCGGCCGAGGAAGTAGTTCTTCTCCGCCTTCGAGTCGACGAAGTGGAGGATCTGTCCGTCCTTCTTGACGTACATCGTGCCCGTGCCGGGCTCGATCTCCTCGCCGGTGTAGTCGCAGGTTCGTGTCTCGACCATTGGTTATCGCCCTCCGATGGAGTCGGCGTCGCGCTGGGTCTCCCGGAGCTGGAGCACGTCGCCCATGCGGACGGGACCCAGGACGTTCCGGGTGATGATCCGGCCCTGGTTCGATCCTTCCTGGATGCGGCACTTGACCTGCATGGCCTCGCCGTGCATCCCGGTCTTGCCGACGACCTCGATGACCTCCGCGGTCGTCGAGTCGCCGGTGCCCTCTTCTGCGCTCATGGGTGGTTATCGGAGCTCCGCGACCTTCTCGCCGATGTCCTCGACGTCGTCGTCGGCGTCGCCGGCGTCAACGACGGCGGCGGCGGCCGAGCCGACTTCGAGGCCGGCGGCGTGGCCGACTTCGTCCTGCGTGTCGACGAAGACGACCGGGATGCCCTTCTCCTCGGCGAGTTCGGGGAGGTGCATCACGATCTCCTCGGGGGAGACGTCCTCGGCGACGATGACGAGGTCCGCGTTGCCGCGCTCGACGGCCTTCGTGGTCTCGTTGGTTCCTTTCTTCACGGTACCGGTGTCTCGGGCGACCTCGAGCGCCTCGAGCGATCGCTCGGCGAGGTCGGCTGGGGTTTCGTAGTCTACGTAAACGGGCATATGTTGTTCACCTATCCTCCGCGCGGGCTCGCGTGCTCGCACCGTGGTCGGTCCCTAACGGCACGGCACATCATCAACCCCGCAGAGGCTGTGAAGCGACGTAGTCCGGACATCCATAAAAGCGCTTTCAATGTCCTGCGCGTGTGCGAGCGGGGCTCACGGGGCTCGGACCCGCCGCACCCGCGGCGTTGCGACGATAACTCGGGGCCGTCTCGCCGCGCCCACGCCGCGCCTCGACGGCGATCCGCCGCCGAACTCCGCGCTTTTTAAGCGTCGCTCGCCCCTCCCTCCGCACATCGAATGGTCCGTCTCGTTCACTACTCCGACATCGAGAACGTCTTCGACGCCCCGGAGCGGGCGGCCCGCCTCGCCGGCCGGATCCGAGAGCTCTCGGGCCCGGACGCCGCCGTCGTCGCCACCGGTGACACGACCGCGCCGGGCGTCCTCTCGCTGGTCGCGACCGGCCGGCAGGTCCTCGACTTCTACGCCGCGACGGACACCCGCCTCGACACGTTCGGCAACCACGAGTTCGACTACGGGCCGGACGCCCTGCGCGGGCTGGTGGGCGACGCCACCGCGACGTTCGTCTCCGCGAACGTCCGCGACGAGAACGGGGACCCCTTCGGCCGCGACGAGGGGGTCGTCCCGTGGACGACGCGACGGATCGACGGCGCGACCGTCGGCTTCGTCGGCGTCACCGACCCCGCGACCGACTCGCTGAACCCGATGGCCGCCGACCTCACCTTCGACGACCCGGTCGCCGCCGCGCGGGACGCGCTCGCCGAGATGCGGGACGAGGTCGCCGAGAACGGCGACGGACTCGATCACGTCGTCGTCCTCTCGCACCTCGGCGCGGGCGACGACGACCTCGCCCGCGAGCTCGACGTGGACGCGATCCTCGGGGGGCACGTCCACAGCCCGCGCAACGAGCGCGTTGGCGACACCCTGCTCGTCCGTCCCGGCGTCAACGGCGAGGCCGTCGTCGAGGTCGAGTTCGGCGGCTCGGTGGCGGCCGACGGCGCCGGCGCGGTCGACGGTGCGGAAGGCGCCGACGACCCCGCCCCCACCGCGACCCTCCACGAGCCGGACGGCGCCGAACCGCTCGCCGCGCTCCAGGCCGCCCTCGAAGAGCGGATGGCGGCCGCCGACCTCGACGAGGTCGTCGACCGCGTCGACGAGCCGATCGAGCGGACCGGCGAGATCGTCCACGGCGGGGAGTGCCGCGTCGGCAACTTCGTCGCGGACGCGTTCCGCTGGGCGCTCGACGCCGACGTTGGGCTGTCGAACGCCGGCGGGCTCCGACAGGGCGACCCGTGGCACGGCGACGTGACGAAGGCCGACCTGATCAGCCTGATCCCGTTCGAGGAGCCCGTGGCGCTCGCGTCCGTCACGGGCGCGGAGCTCCGCGACGTGTTCCGCGAGATGGCCGCCCCCGACGTGGACTTCGGCGAGGACGACTGGTGGCACGGCCACGTCTCGAACGCCCGGGTCGTCTGGGACGCCGACGCCGAGCTGGTTCTCGAGGCCACGGTCGGCGGCGAGCCGATCGACCCCGAGGCGCGCTACACGGTCGCCGTCTCGGAGTACCTGCTCCACTCCGACCACGAGTTCCCGACGCTCGCGCAGCGCCACCGGATCGACGAGGCCGACATCCAGTACGAGGTGCTCGCCGACTACGCCCGTGAACGCGGGATCGACCCGCGGATCGAGGGGCGGATCGAGATCCGGAACCGGCGGGAAGTCGCCGGCGAAAGTCGGTGAGAAAACGGAAAGAGCCTACGCGCTGCCGTCGACGAACTGCTCTGCGCCCTCGTAGAACCAGTAGCCGTTCTCGCGCATCGCGCGCCCGAGCTCCTGGTGGAACTCGACGAAGTCGGCGAACTCCTCCTTCTCGACGCCCTCGAAGATCTCCTCGACGGAGACGACCGTCTCGTAGTCGATCCGGATCGGGTGGTCGCCGTACTGCTCGACGTAGTCGGCGGCCGACAGCGGGAAGTCCTCCTCCTCGTCGACCTTCTTCGCGAGCACCGCGTGCCCGTACTGCCGCCTGCCCTCGCTCCCCTGTTCGCCGTCGGGGTCGTGTGGCCAGTCCATACCCGCGAATTCACCGGGACCGGGCATAGTCATTACGGAACACACGGCGGGCGTCGTCGCCGCGACCGGGCCGACGCCCGTCGACATCCATGCTCCGTGGATTATCCTAACTGATAATCATCTGCCCAAGTTTATAAACAGGTGAGAGAATCGCGGTGTAATGCCTACTGACGAGGATTCAGGCGCCCTCCGGACCCTCTACGACCGCATTCGCGGGCAGTACCTCTTCAAGATCGCGGCGGTGATACTGGTCGTCTCGGCGGTGTTGCTCGGGGCGGGCGCGCTCGCGTTCGACCAGGTCCAGGCGAGCGTTGAGTCCGACGCCCGAGAGACGCTGGTCTCGTCGGCCGAGCGCGAGGCCGAGGGGATCGAGGGGTTCATCGAGGAGGGGAACGACCACGCGCGCCGCATCTCCGCGGAGCGCCGGGTCCAGTCGTCGAGCGAGAACGTGATCCGCGACGAGCTCCGGAACAACGACCGGATCCTCCCGGAGTACGTCGTCGACATCCACTACTACGACCTCGTGTCGAACGAGATCGTGGTGAGCACCGCGACGGAGCGAGAGGACACCACGGTTCGGATCGACGACCGACCGTGGGCGGTCGGGCCCGCCGGATTCGCCGGTCCCGACCAGGTCCGGTCGTTCGAACCGTACGCCGTCGACGGGGAGACCAGGCTCGCGTTCGTCAGCCGGATAGAGAACACGCCGGGGATGGCGATCGTGGTCACGACCAGCCTCGCGGACCGGGGCGCGATCCTGAGCCCGCCGGTCGAGGGCGCGAACATGGAGATCGTCTCGGCGCAGACCGAGCGGGTCGCGCTCTCCGCGAACAGCGACGCGATCTTGGGGGAGTACTTCCTCATCGAGGAGCTCCCGCACCTCGAGACCACGAGCGACGAACCCCGCGTCGACGAGGTCTCGGGCGCGGGGCAGGACGTCGTCGACGCCGACCGGATCGTCGCCGCGAGCGTCCCGGTCGACAACAAGCCGTGGACGGTCGTCGTCGCGGCGCCCGAGGGGCAGGTGTACGGCACCGTCGGCGACGTGACCCGGAGCGTGCTGCTTTTGATCGGGATCGCCATCCTCGGGCTCGTCGCGGTTGGCGCGTTCATCTCTCGGGACGTGAACGGCTCCGTCGACGAGCTGCGGGGGTACGCCGAGGCGATCGAGGCCGGCGACCTCGACGTCGACATCGACCGCTCGCGGACCGACGAGTTCGGGCAGCTCTCCGGGCTGTTTGACCGCATTCGGAACACCATGCGCGAGCAGATCGAGGCGGTCGAAGAGTCCGCCGCGGAGGCGGCCGAGGCCCGCGAGGAGGCCGAGGCGCTCTCCGGGCACCTCGAGCGGAAGGCGGACGAGTACGGCGAAGAGATCGACGCGGTCGCCGACGGCGACCTCACGCGCCGGCTCGACCCCGAGAGCGACAGCGAGGCGATGACCGAGATCGCGACCTCGGTGAACGAGATGCTCGACCGCGTCGAGGGGCTGGTCGTGGCCATTCAGGACGCCGCCGAGACCGTCGGCGAGCGGAGCTCCGAGGTGACCGCGTCCGCCGAGGAGGTGGAGTCGACGAGCGTCGACGTCGCGGAGAGCGTCGAGGAGATCTCCGTGGGCGCCGAGAGACAGGAGGAGAACCTCTCGACCGCGGCCGCCGAGCTCAACGACCTCTCGGCCACCGTCGAGGAGATCGCCTCCTCGACCGACGAGCTGGCGGCGCAGTCGGCAGGGACGGCGGAGTCGGGCGAGGACGGCCGCGAGCAGGCGAACGCCGCGATCGACCACATGGACCGGATCGAGGCGGAGATGGGGAGCACCGTCGACGAGATGGCGGACCTCCGCGACGAGGTCGAGCGGATCGGCGAGGTGGTCGGGCTGATCGACGACATCGCCGAGCAGACGAACATTCTCGCGCTCAACGCCTCCATCGAGGCCGCCCGCGCGGGGGAGGCGGGCGAGGGGTTCGCGGTCGTCGCCCGCGAGGTGAAAGAGCTCGCGGAGGAGACGGCCGAGGCGACGACCGAGGTCGAATCGCTCATCGAGGGCGTGGAGGACTCCACCCACTCCGTCGCGGACGACATGTTCGCCATGGAGGAGGACGTGGAGCGCGGTCGCGAGATCGTCGACGACACCGTCGACACGCTGGAGGCGATCGTCGAGGAGGTGTCTGACGCGAACGCCGGGATCCAGTCGATCAACGACGCCACCGACGAGCAGGCCGACTCGACGCAGGAGGCGGTCGCGATGATCGACGAGGTCTCGGAGGTGAGCGTCGAGACCGCCAGCGAGGCCCAGAACGTCTCCGCCGCCGCCGAGGAGCAGACCGCGGCGATCTCGCAGATCTCGTCGAGCGCGGAGTCGCTGTCGAGCCGCGCCGACGAGCTCCGGGGGTTGGCAGACCAGTTCGAGGCGCGCGACGACCGGGCGGACGAGGGAGACGGCGACGGGAGCAGCGACGACGAGACCGCCGAGAGCGAGATCAGCGACGACGCCTTCGAGCCGGCGACGGCCCGGGACCCGTCCCGACGCTCGTCCGCACGGGACGAACCGGGGGTCGACGATCCGGTCCCGTCCGACGACGACTGATTCCCGAACCGGCCCGTCCCGCGCAGGCGAGTCGACGCGTAGTTGAATTATACCTCAATTTATTAACTGTATAGTATAATGTAAAAACGTTTAGATTACTCGGTGTCCATCGATCACACGGATCACATCATGAGAGCCGTTGTATACCAAGGCCCGTACGACGTGGCCGTAGAGGAGGTAGACGACCCGGAGATCGAACACCCGAACGACGTCGTCGTCGACATCACGACCTCGTGTATCTGCGGGTCCGACCTCCACATGTACGAGGGGCGGACCGCCGCCGAGGAGGGGATCGTGTTCGGTCACGAGAACATGGGGATCGTGAGCGAGGTCGGCGAGGCCGTCTCGACGCTGGAGGAGGGCGACCGCGTCGTGATGCCGTTTAACGTCTCGTGCGGCTTCTGTCAGAACTGCGAGGAGGGGTACACCGGCTTCTGTACCAACGTCAACCCCGGCTTCGCCGGCGGGGCGTACGGCTACGTCGCGATGGGCCCGTATCCGGGCGGACAGGCGGAGAAGCTGCGCGTCCCGTACGCGGACCACAACGCGCTGAAACTGCCCGAGGGACGCGAACACGAGGACGCGTTCTCGCTGCTCGCGGACATCTTCCCGACCGGGTGGCACGGCACCGAGCTGGCGAACCTCGAGTCGGGCGAGTCCGTCGCCATCTTCGGCGCCGGGCCGGTCGGGCTGATGGCCGCCTACAGCGCGAAGATCAAGGGCGCGGCCGAGATCTACGTCGTCGACCAGGTGCCGAGCCGACTGGAGCTGGCCGAGGAGCACTGCGACGCCCACCCGATCGACTTCTCCGAGGGCGACCCGGTCGACCAGATCATCGAGGAGCACGGCGGGATGGTCGACAAGGGCGTCGACGCGGTCGGCTATCAGGCGACCGACCCCGACGACGTCGACACCGACACCGAGGACTACTCCTACCAGCCGGCCAAGGAGAACCCGGCGGTCGTCATCAACAACCTCATCCGCGTGGTCCGGCCGACGGGCGAGCTGGGCATCCCCGGCCTGTACGTGCCGGAGGACCCGGGCGCGCCGGACGACATGGCCGCGCAGGGGCGGCTCGGGATCGACTTCGGGAAGTTCTTCGAGAAGGGGCTCAAGTGCGGCACGGGCCAGTGTAACGTGAAGGAGTACAACCGGTACCTCCGGGACATGATCATCGAGGGGCGCGCCGACCCGAGCTGGGTCGTTTCGCACCGCGTCGACCTCGAGGAGGCCCCCGACATGTACGAGGCGTTCGACGCCCGCGAGGAGGGCGTCACGAAGGTCCTGCTCGAACCCTGAGTCGACGACGCGAAGTCTCGCCGCCGCCGGTCCGACTTTTTCTCACCGCGCCGCGAATCAGGCCCGGAGCCACGCCTTCGGGTGCTCGTCACGGAGGTGCGACTGGTACCGCCCGACGAGCTCCGGATAGCCGTCGGCGACGCAGTGCCAGCCGCAGTGCTCGCAGGTGCGTTCGACCGCCTCGTCCCCGCCCTGTACGTGTCCGCCGCGCCTGTAGGTGACCATGTGTGTCTCGTCGCGGGCCGATCGCGTCGATAGGTACCGTACGTCACGCGCGCGGTTCACTCTGTCGGCGCTCGGGGGACGTGGTCTCCTCGTCTCCGTCGAGGTGCACTCTCCCGCTCGCACCGCCGAAACCGGTTTGTCGGTTCCGCGCGTTGCGACCCGTATGTGTAAATACTGCAACTGGGCGTTCCACGACGGCTGGGGGGAGCTGCTGAAGTACGACGACGTCTACCAGTCGGCCGTCGGCGCCGAGACCGAGTCCACCCACGGGTTCCACGAGGACTGGGACGACCTGCAGGCGGAACTGGGAATCTGACGCGGCGTCGCCCCTTCAGATCGGGAACGCGTCCGCCCCCCGGACCGCCGCCGGGTCCGACGCCGCCAGCGCGTCGAGCTCGTCGCGGATCCGCGCTTCGTCCATCTCGCTCCCGATGAACACGAGCCGCGTGCGGCGGTCGTCGTCCGCCCCCCACTCGCCGATCGGCCCCGCCTGCACCGAGGGACCGGCCTGACTCACGCCGATGACCTCGTCGGTGCCCGCGACGTTGGCGACCCCCTTCGCCCGCACGACGGCCCCGTCCCAGTCGCCGAGCCAGTCCGCGAACGGTTCCGGATCGAGAGCGTCGGCCGAGCGGTAGACGAACGAGTCGACCCCGTGGGCCGCGGCGGCGCCCTCGCCGTGGTCGTGACCGCGGTGGTCGCCGCGGGGCTCGCCGCCGTCTCCCGACTCGCTCTCCGCAATCGCGCGCTTCCACCCCGGCGAGCGCTTCGCCGTCTCGAAGTCGAACCGCCCCGTGCCGAGCACGTCGCCGGGGTCGACCTCGGAGTAGCTCGTCCGAATTCGCTTCGCCCGGGGACCGAGCCGGTCCGCGACCGACTCGATCTCGTCGAGCACGTCGTCCGGGACCATGTCCGTCTTGTTCAACACGAGCACGTCGCAGAACTCGATCCCCTCGACGAGCACGTCGGCGAGGGGGCGGTCCGCCGCCGGCTCCCCGTTGCCCGGCAGGCTCTCGCCGGCGTCGAACTCCTTCCAGAACCCGTAGGTGTCGAGGACGGTCACCATCGTGTCGAGCCGGAAGCGCTCGGTCGGGTCGACCTCGGAGTCCTCGGTCCCCTCCGTGAACGCCCGCGCGACCGGGATCGGCTCGGAGATGCCCGACGACTCGACGAGGAGGTAGTCGAACTCGCGCGAGTCCGCGAGCGACGCCGCCTCGCTCAGCAGGTCGTCCTGCAGCCGACAGCAGATACAGCCGTTCGAGAGGTCGACGATCCCCTCCTCGTCGTTCTCGCGCGCGACGAGCTCGGCGTCGACGTTCACCTCGCCCATGTCGTTCAGGATGACGGCGATCCGCCTGTCGCCCGGGTTCGCGAGCAGGTGGTTCACCATCGTCGTCTTCCCGGCGCCGAGGAACCCGCTGAGAACCGTCACGGGGGTCCGGTCGTCGTCGCTCATGTGTGTTACTGTGAGCCGTGCTAACAGTATGAAACGATCGATCGGGTCCCTCCGACGCCGACGCCACAAAGCCTATCGCCGCGTCGAACGCATCCGCCCTCATGCGCCGCAGAGCCCTCCTCGCGACCGCAGCCGCCGTCTCGACTACCTCGCTCGCCGGGTGTCCCACGCCCCCGTGGGGCGAGATTCCCGAAACCATCGACGGCGCCGAGGTGACCTTCCGCCGCGAACACACTGGCGAGTTCGACCCCGGCGACAGCGACGCCTTCGACGCGGCCGAACTTCGCCGCGAACTCGATCGGGAGCCGCCCCGACTCCTCGTCAGGGGGCGAACGATGGGCGGCGTGCAGGACTGTTACCGGGTCTCGCTGATCGAGGCGACGCGTTCGGCCGACCTGCTGTCGATCCGGATCGCGATCGAGAAACGTCCGCTGATAACCGCGTGCAACGACGCCGCCGAGTCTCACCCCTACGAGGTGGCGGTCGCGTTCACCGAGCCTCCGGTTCCCGAGCGCGTCGAAGTCCGCCACGGTGAGGACACGGTGTTAGCGGAAACGGTGTCAGTGACCCGTGATCTCGGATCGCGAGTTCATAAGTGAGCCGCGGCGGCGCGCGCCGCCGAGCGCCCATCGGGCGCGAGGTGCGCGTGCGAGGGAGATCGGCCGGCCCTTATAAGCGCCGGCCGACGAGGCTGGGGAGGCGTGAGGTGCGGTTGCGGTGTGGGCGCTGAAACCGTTCACCGTCGATCCGTAGACGGCCAGTTATAAGCGAACGGTTGGGGGCTTTGAGCGCATTCTCCCTCGATCCGCGGACAGCTGTTTATAAGCAATCAGCTCGGGATCTGCGGTCTTCACCACGGAGCCGCTGTGAGTTACTTATAAACGATCGGCTGGAGCGTTGGCCGTGTTTGTCGTCGATCCACAGACAACCATTTATAAAAAGTCGACAACCACGTGGCGATCGCCGACCGCGTCCTATCGCTCGATCCCGCCCTGCGCTTTGATCTGCATGATGTGCCGGACGTTCAGGTAGATCTCCTCCGGCGAGGTCTGTTCGTCGGGGTCGTACAAGTCCGACACGCGGTAGAGGATCGCCGAGAGCTGCTTGCTCTCGGAGCTGTCCCCCCGCACGTCCTCGGCGATCTCGCGGAGGAACGAGCGGACCTCGTCGTCCTCGGCGAACGCCTCGTCGGCCGCGTCCGCGGCCGACTCCGGGACGACCGGATCGATGCCGGCGGCGTCGAGGGCGTCGGGTTCGTCGCCGTTCGCGTCGTCGTTCTCGGCGCCCTCGTCGTCACTCTTGCCGCCCTTGCCGTCTCTACCGTCCCCGCTCATCGCCCCCGGCTCACCCCGCGGCGGCGCACGACGCCGGCGTTGTTCGCGACGTTCTCCACGATCACTTTGAAGGCGTCCGCGGTTTCGCCCTCGTTGAGCACGACCGGCTCGCCGTCGTCGCCGCCGGTCCGGACAGCCGGGTCGAGCGGGACGCCGCCCAGGAAGGGGAGGTCCTGCTCCTGCGCGAGGGCCTTCCCGCCGCCGGAGCCGAAGATCTCGTGGAACCCGCCGCAGTCGGGGCATCTGAACCCGGCCATGTTCTCGGCGATCCCGAGGACGTTCGTGTCGTGTTTCCCGAACATCCGGAGCCCCTTCGTCGCGTCGTCGAGCGCGACCTCCTGCGGCGTCGTGACGATCACGGCGCCCGTCAGCGGGAGCGTCTGGAGGATGGTGAGCTGCGTGTCGCCGGTGCCCGGCGGGAGGTCCATCACGAGGTAGTCGAGCTCGCCCCACTCGACGTCCTCGACGAGCTGGGTGATGATCTTGTGGACCATCGGCCCGCGCCAGATCACCGGGTCGTCCTCGCCGGTGAGGAAGTCCATGCTCATCAGCTTCATGCCGAACTGCTCGGAGGGGACGATCGTTTCGCCGTCGGTCTCGGGGCGCTGCTCGGCCGACACCATCCGCGGGACGTTCGGCCCGTACACGTCGGCGTCGAACAGGCCGACCCGCGCGCCCATCTCCGAGAGCCCCGCCGCGATGTTGACCGCCATCGTCGACTTCCCGACGCCGCCCTTCCCCGAGGCGACCGCAATCACGTTTTTCACGCCGGGGAGCACCTGCTCGTCCGCGTCCAGATCGTCCGGGATCGACGCCGACAGCTCCACGTCGAGGCCGGTGTCCGCGAGCGCGTCCCGCACGTCGTCGGCGATCGCCGACTCGTGCGGCGAGAACGGGGCGCCGAGCGCGAGCGAGATGCGGACCTCGTCTCCGTCCACCTCGATGTCGTTCACCAGCCCGAGCGAGACGATGTCGTCGCCGAGGTCGGGGTCCTGCACGTCGGCGAGCCGCTCTCGCACGTCCGCTTCGTTCATGTCGAAAGGGAGGGCGGTGGCCCGAATAAGGGTTCTGTACGTGCGCGCCGCGCCCTCGTCGATCCGACGGGGGCCGCGTGTGGATCCCCCGCGGCACCGAACCGATCGGCGACGGACCGGGCTAGTCGATCCGCGTTCCGGCGTCCTCGCCGCGCAGGAACGGCTCCAGTCCCGCGGCGCCGAACACGTGCGCCGGCGCGTCGAGCGCCAGCAGCTCGCGGACCTTCGCGGCCATCCCGCCCGACACGTCGGTCGCGTCGCTGGCGCCGAGCAGGTCCGCGACCGCGCCGAACTCGTCGATCGCGGGGATCACCTCGCCGTCGCCGTCGAGGACGCCCGGCACCGTCGAGCAGACGCCGACCCGGCGCGCGCCGAGCCCGGTCGCGAGCTCGACGACCAGCTCGTCGCCGGAGACGACGGTGACGCCGGCGCCCGCGGTCGCGACGCCGTCGCCGTGGAGCACGGGGACGAACCCCTCCCCGAGCAGCGTCGCCGTCGAGGAGAGCGGCAGGTCGAGGTCGCCGTCCGGCCCCGCGGGCCGCGCCGAAAGCGAGAGGGGGTGTACCGGGATCGCGGGCACGCCGCGGTCGCGGAGCCGGTCGAGGACGGCCCGGTTCAGCTCCGTCATCGCGCCGTGGATGTCCATCACCGCGTCCGCCTCGCTCGTCCCCGCGGTCGTCGAGACGCCGTGCTTGCTGGCGTGGTGATGGCCGAAGCTCCCCCCGCCGTGGACGACGACCAGTCGCTCGACCGCGCCGGCGGCGAGTGCGCTCGCAACCGCGTCGCAGGCCGCGTCGAGGGCCGCGCCGTCGAGCGTCTCCGGCCGGTCCTTCTCCGTGATCAGGCTCCCGCCGAGCTTGAGGACGACGGGGGGCGTCGCGGCGTCCGGTTCGGGGGCGTCCGGGGCGTCCTCGGGGGCGGCGCCGTCGCCCGTCACGGCTCCACCACCCGGACGCCCTCGGTCGCCAGCTCGGCGCGGAACGCCTCCTCGCAGCCCTGCGTGAACGAGAGCGCGGTCTCCGTCGCGTCGCTCGCGTCGAGCGCGACGATGCAGCCGCCGCCGCCGGCGCCCGTGAGCTTCGCGCCGTGAGCGCCGGCGTCGCGGGCGGCCCATACCATCGCGTCGAGCGAGCGCGCGGAGACGCCGAGCGCGGCGAGCAGGCCGTGGTTGAAGTCCATCAGCTCGCCTAGTTCCGCGAGCAGCTCCGGCGACGGCTCCGCGCCGGCCGCGGCGTCGCCCGCCGGGACGGCGTCTTCGAGCAGCGCCTCGCCGGTGCGGACCAGGTCGCCGATCGACTCGACGGTGTCGGCGGCGAACTCGTACTCCTCGCGCAGCTCGCCGACCCCGGCGACCAGCTCGCCGGTGTCGCCGGCGCCGCCGTCGAAGCCGACGACGAACGGGAGGTTCGGGGCCTCGATCCGCTCGCAGTCGTCGCCCTCGACGCGGACCGCGCCCCCCATCGTCGAGCAGAACGTGTCGGCGCGGGAGGCCTGTCCGTCCTGCACCTCGTACTCCGCGCGGTACGCGCGGTCGGCCAGCTCGCGGCGGTCGAGCGGCTCGCCGAGCGCGCGGGTCGCGGCGTCGATCCCCGCGACCACCACGGCGGCCGACGAGCCGAGCCCGGCGCCGAGCGGGATGTCGCTCTCGACGGTGATGTCGAAGCCGGCGTCGGGGGCGTCGGCCGCGTCCCGCGCCTGCTCGACCGCGGCGTCAACGTAGCCCATCGCGGCCTCGACCAGCGGCGTCGGCACGTCCACGTCGGGCCGGTCGCCGGTCCCGCCGGTGTACTCCACCGTGAACCCGTCGAGCGAGAGGTCCTCGGCCTCGACGCGGACGTGGTCGTCCGACCGGGGCTCGGCGGTCACCGTGGCGCGTCGCTCGATGGCCGCCGGCACGGCGGGCTCGCCGTAGACGACGGCGTGTTCGCCGAAGAGGTACACCTTCCCCGGCGCTTCACAGACGGTCATACGAACTCCCTCTCCCCGCGTGCTTACAGGCGTTGCGCTTGGTCCGCGAGCGACATCCTCCGCGGTCCCTCACCTTTTCGTCCGTCGCTCCCGTCGCGTGTGTCATGCAGATCCTCTCGAACCTGCTCGCGGAGTCGCTTCGGGGGTTCCTCGACGGGGTCGTCGCCGCGATCCCCCGCGTGCTCTCCGGGCTGGTCTTCCTCGCGCTGGCGTACGCGCTGGTCCGCGTCGTCCTCGGGATCGTCCGCCGGTCGGTCCGCCGGATCTAC
The DNA here is from genome assembly GCF_002286985.1 of Halorubrum salipaludis. GTDB lineage: Archaea > Halobacteriota > Halobacteria > Halobacteriales > Haloferacaceae > Halorubrum > Halorubrum salipaludis. The sequence goes on from NZ_NSKC01000005.1 coordinate 178,510, forward strand.
CCGGCCGAGCGCGAGCTCGTCGGGAATCTCGTGGTTACCGTCGTGGCGGTCTTCCTCTGGTTCGGCGTCGCGCTCACCCTGCTCAAGATCCTCGGCATGGGTGACGTCGCCGCGAGTCTCGGCACCGCGGTCGGCTTCATCGCGCTGGGCGTCTCGTACGCGCTCTCCGAGATGATCGAGGACACGGTGGCCGGCGTCTACCTCCTCCGCGATCCCGACTTCAACCCGGGCTACCGCGTCGAGGCGAAGGGCGTAACCGGAACGGTCGCCGCCATCGAACTCCGGAAGACCCGGATCGACACGGACGACGGCGACCGCGTCGTCCTCGCGAACCGGGAGATCGAAGGGAAGTGGACCTACGAGGGGTCGGGCGAGGCGGCGTCCGACTGACCATCGGCACGTACCGGTCTGTCAGTCCCCTCTCACCGAACCTTTATCCGATGAGACGGAGAGCGAACGGACATGTCGGGACAGACAACAGTTGACGGCGGGGAAACAGTATCGGGGGACACGACGCTCGCGGCGTTGGCGCACGCGTCGGCGCTCGTTGCCTCGTTCCTCGGGCCGATCCTCTTTTTGATCCTCGCGGACGACGACGACGAGCTCGTCAGACAGAACGCGAAGAACGCGATCAACTTCCAGATCGTCGTGTTCGTCGCGCTCATGATCGCCGGCGTGCTGTCGTTCGTGTTTATCGGTCTGCTGCTGCTTCCGCTCATCGGGCTGATCGACGTCATCCTCGTTCTGATGGCAACGGTGAAGGCCAACGACGGACAGGTGTACTCGTATCCGTACACGCCGGACATCATCTGATCGGACGACGACGCCGGCAGACTGTCAGCTGACGCCATTCTCGCAAGCCTCCCCGCGAAGCGCGCCGTCGCCACTGACGAGCGCGTTCGGAACAGCTCGGCGACCGTTCGATCGCAGAAAAGTCAAACTCGACGTCGAAGGTCGACTTACAGCTCGTCCTCGAAGTCGTCGAGGGCGAACACGGTGTCGGCGCCGCGGCGGTCGAGCGTCTCGTTGGCCAGGAGCCAGTAGACGACCGACAGCGCGCGTCGACCCTTGTTGTTCGTCGGGATGACCAGGTCGACGTTCGACAGCTGGTTGTTGGAGTCGCACATCGCGATGACCGGGATGCCGACGGTGATGGCCTCCTTGACGGCCTGCGCGTCGCCGATCGGGTCGGTCACCACGACGACGTCCGGCTCGATGTAGCCGGCGTAGTCGGGGTTCGTCAGCGTGCCGGGGATGAAGCGTCCCGTGCGGGCGCGGGCGCCGATGGCGTCCGCGAACTTCTCGGCCGGGAACCGGCCGTACTGCCGCGAGGACGTGACGAGGATCTGCTCGGGGTCGTAGTTCGCGAGGAAGTCCGCGGCGGTGCGGATCCGCTGGTCCGTCGTGCTCACGTCGAGCACGTACAGCCCGTCGTCGCGGACGCGGTGGATGAACCGCTCCATGTCCTTCGTCTTCTGCTGGGTCCCGATGTGGACACCGGCGGAGAGGTAGTCCTCGACGGGGATCAGCAGGTCGACGTCGTCGTCGGGCATGACGTCGTCGTCGAACGGGGAGGCGTCCTCCTCGTCGTCGGCGTCGCCCTCGGCGTCTCCGGTCTCGGCGTCGGCGGCTGCTTCGGGTTCGGCGTCGGCGGACGCCCCCTCGGCAGCCGCGTCGGCGGTCGGTTCCTCGGTCGTGTCGGCCTCCTCCTCGACCGCCGCGTCGACCGCCTCGGTCTCCGCGTCGTCGTCGAGTTCGACCGCGTCGTTGTCTTCGCTCATGCGTGGTGTCGGCCCGTCATACCGCGTCGTCCGCGATGCGGACCAGTTCGTTCAGCTTGGCGGTTCGCTCGCCGCCGACCGTGCCGGTCTTGATGAAGCCGGCGTCGGTCGCCACGGCGAGGTGTGCGATGGTGGTGTCCTCGGTCTCGCCCGAACGGTGGGAGATGACCGTCTCGTACCCGTTCCGCGAGGCGAGTTCGACCGCGTCGAACGCGTCCGACAGCGTCCCGATCTGGTTCGGCTTGATCAGGATGCTGTTGGCCGCGCCCGTGTCGATCCCCTCGCGGAGCCGCTCGACGTTGGTGACGAACAGGTCGTCGCCGCAGATCAGCGTCCGGTCGCCGACCCGGTCGGTCAGCTCCGCGAACGCCTCGTAGTCGTTCTCGTCGAGCGGGTCCTCGACGTACGCGAGGTCGTACTCGTCGACGAGGGAGGCGACGTAGTCGATCTGCTCGCCGGTCGATTTGGTCTCGTCGCCGTAGACGTACGCGCCCTCGTCGTCGTCGTACAGCTCGGCGGCCGCCATGTCGAGGCCGAAGCGGATCTCGAAGCCCACTTCCTCCTCGACGCGGTCGACCGCCTCGTCGACGACGTCGAACGCGTCCGCGTCCGAGATCGGGGGCGCCCACGCGCCCTCGTCGCCCTTCGCCGCGGGCACGCCGCGCTCGTCGAGCACGTCCGCGACCGCCGCGTGGACCGCGGCGTTCGCGAAGACGGCCTCCGAGACGCTCGGCGCGCCCACGGGGGCCGCGAGGAACTCTTGGATGTGGGTCGCCTCCTTGGCGTGCTCCCCGCCGCCGACGACGTTGCCGAGCGGAATCGGGAAGTTCTCGCCGCGGAACGCGCCGCCGAGGTGCTGGTACAGCGGCGCACCGAGCACGTCGGCGGCGGCCTTCGCGGCCGCCATCGAGATCGCGACCGCGCTGTTGGCGCCGATCGCCGAGAAGTCGTCCGTCCCGTCGGCGGCGCGTAAGGCGTTGTCGACCGCGCGCTGGTCGCCTGCGTAGACGCCTTCGAGGCGGGGGACCGCGTGTTCGCGGGCCGCCGCGATGGACTCGTTGGCCGGGAGCTCGATCGCCTCGTACTCGCCGGTCGACGCCCCGCTGGGCGCCGCCCCGCGGCCGAAGCCGCCGGACTCGGTGAGCACGTCGGCCTCGACCGTCGGGTTCCCGCGCGAGTCGAGCACGCGACGCAGCGAGACGCCGGTGATTCGAGTCATCAGTTGGACTCCCTCCGGACCGTGAACGGGAGCGCGCCCGCGTCGTACTCCTCCGCGGCGACGAGGATCGGCTCCGTCTGGTCCGTCTCGATCAGCACGGGCGCCCCGTAGGACACCTGCAGCGCTCGCGCGCCGAGGATTCGTGCCTTCTCGTATCGATTGTATCGCTGTTCTGACATGGTTTACTGGTACGGCGAGACGACGTCGACGAGGTCGCGGTGGCTGACCAGCATGCGGCGGCAGCAGTGCCGGTCGACGCCGAGCTCGTCGAGGACCTCGCCGGGGTCCTCGTCGCCCTCGCGGGCGCGCTCCTTGAACTCCTCCCAGTGTTCACCCACGACGTTGCCGCACGTGAAACACCGGACGGGGATCATCATGACTGGATCACCTCAGCGGTAGGACTTCTGGTAGCGGGCACGCGCGCCGGGTCCGCCCCACTTCTTGGGTTCGGACTGGCGGACGTCGTTGACCAGCAGCGTGCGGTCGAAGTTCATGTACGCGTCGCGCAGCTCGGCGTCGCCGAGGTGCTGGACGAGACCGCGCGCGATGGCGGTCCGCGTCGCGTCGGCCTGGCCGCTGAAGCCGCCGCCCTCGACGTTGACCTCGATGTCCACGTCGGCGCGGAGCTCCTCGCCCGCGATGCGGAACGGCTCCAGCATCTTGAGCCGCGCCTGCTCCGGTTCGACCAGCTCGACTGGCTGGGAGTTGATGCGAACGCGGCCCTCGCCGTCGCGCACGGTGGCGCGGGCGACGGCCGTCTTCTTCTTGCCTGAGGTGTTAGTTACCATGTGACGTTGGCTCCCAGAGACTCGGAGATGTCCCCGAGCGTCGTGAATTTGATGTTCGAGAGGCGGTCGAGCGAGGTGCCGTCGAGGACGACGCTCTCGACGTCCTCGTCGCGCTCGTAGGGGTTCCCGACGTACACGCGCACGTTCGAGAACGCCTCGCGACCGTCCTCCGTCTTGTACGGCAGCATGCCGCGGATGGCGCGCTTGAAGATCCGGTCGGGGCGCTTGGGGTAGTACGGCCCGCTGTCGGAGCCGAGCTCCGCGCGGGTGTGGTACGTCTCCATCGTCGCGTCCTCGTTACCGGTGATGACCGCGCGCTCGGCGTTGACGACGGCGACCGTCTCCCCGTCGAGGACGCGCTGGGCGACCTTCGACGAGACGCGACCGAGGATGCAGTCGCGGGCGTCGACGACGACGTCCGCGTCGATCTTCGCGAGACTCATCGGATCACCCGGACGTTGCTCCCTTCAGGATTCTGTTCGATGAACTGTTCGAGCGACACCGCTTCGCCGGCTTGGTCGATCTTCGTGCGGGCGGTGCCCGAGAAGTCGACGGCGGCGACGGTGACGTTCTTTTCGAGCACACCGCTGCCCAGCACCTTGCCGGGGACGACGACCGTCTCGTCTTCCTGCGCGTATCGTTCGATACGGCCCAGGTTGACCTCAGCGTGCGTGCGCCGTGGCTTCTCCAGTCGGTCGGCGACGTCCTGCCACACGTTGGCACCGGAGTCGCGCGAGACCGACTTCAGATCGGCGATGAGGTTCTGTAGTTTCGGATTCGTCTTGCTACTCATAGCTGTCCCTCCTGAACTGGAGAGTTAGTGAAAACGGAGTGCAGGGAGCAGGATTTGAACCTGCGGACCTCTACAGGACAGCGCCCTGAACGCTGCGCCGTTGGCCTGACTTGGCTATCCCTGCGTGCACTCCTGCGTAATCCGGCTCCCTTCAAACCACTTTCGGTCCCGGCGTCGGGACGGCCCGAGTCGAACTCGGGCGCAGATCGCTCCGACGCGGCGTCGGAACGGGTCGCGGCGCCGCGGCTGCGTGCAGGGGCGAGCGCCGAGCGTGCGGTCTGAAGGTCCGTCATTACGTTAGACTGCGACTTTCGTCTGTAGTTCGTCCGCGCGCTCCTCGATGGAGTCGATCGCGCGGAGCAGCAGTTCCTCGACGTCGAACGAGCCGTCCGTCTCGATGTGGAACACGAACGCGCCGGGGACGTCCTCGACGCTGACTTCCTTCCCGGGGAACCGCTCCGAGAGGTCGTTGTCGAACTCGTCGGTGAGCTCGATATCCCCGTCGGGCGTCTCGATGACGCCGCGGAGGATGTTCGGCTCGTCGTCGTCGAACTCGCCGAGGTCGCCCTCGACGGAGACGCGCTGAAGGTGGCGGTAGCCGACGGAGACGCCGCCCTGATGTTTGGCGTGCTCCTTGCCGGTGTCGAGCACCGCGTCGGCCTCGAACTCCAGCCGCTGTCCCTCCTTCAGCTCGATGATCGGGACGTTGTCGTCCGCGACCTCGACGAGCGGGTCAGCGCTCTCGATGTCGCCGGAGTACGCCGTCGCCGGGCCTTCGACGTCGAGCGCGAGGGTGACCTCGTCGCCGATTTCGAAGTCGTCGAGCGGCGTCGTCAGGGGCACGAGCCCCAGCCGAAGCCCGATCATCTCGTCGAACATGACGGAGGAGTTCTCGACGAACCGAACGGTGTCGATCGAGAACGTCGGGACGTCGGCGATCATCGCGCGGCGGATGCCGTTGGCAAACGCCGGCGTGAGCCCGCGGATCAGCACCCGCGCGCTGCGTTCGTCCCGTTCGACGTACTGGACGTCGAAGTCGTCTTCCGTCATGTCAGACTCGCTTGTTCTTGGGCGCCTTCGTCCCGTCGTGCGGGATGGGCGTGACGTCCTCGATCCGGCCGATCTCGACGCCCGCACGCGAGAGCGCGCGAATCGTCGCCTGCGCACCGGGACCGGTGGACTTGTTGAGGTTGCCGCCGGGGCCGCGCACGCGAACGTGCACGCCCTCCAGGCCGGCGTCCTTGACGCGCTCGGCGACGACCTCCGCCATCTGCATGGCGGCGTACGGCGACGCCTCGTCGCGGTTCTGCTTCACCACGGTGCCGCCGGACGACTTGGCGATCGTCTCGGCGCCCGTCTCGTCGGTGACCGTGATGAGCGTGTTGTTGAACGACGCGTACACGTGGGCGATGCCCCACTTTCCTCCGTCTTCGGATTCACTCATGATTGCTCACTCCTGTGACTCCGCGCGCTCGGGGTGGAGATCGTCCGCGAGCGGGCTGTTCTCGTCGAAGGCGATGGCGCCCTCGTCGTCCACGTCAACCTTCACCGAGGGGCGCGTGACGCGGGCGCCGTTGACGGTGATGTGGCCGTGAACGATGAACTGGCGGGCCTGCTGGGTGGAGGACGCGAACCCCTGCCGGTAGGCGACCGTCTGGAGACGGCGCTCGAGCAGGTCGGTCACGTCCAGCGAGAGGACCGCGGAGATGTCGTCGTTGTCGCCGAGGATGCCGATCCGGCGGAGCCGTGCGACGAACTCCGAGCCGGCCTCCTGGGCGGCGTCGGCGTCGCCCTGGGCCTCGCCGAGCAGCCGACGCGCCTCGCGTCGCATGCTGCGCAGCTCGGACTGGGCGCGCCAGAACTCCTCTTTGTTCTTGAGACCGTACCGCGAGAGGAGGTCGGACTCCTCGGCGATGCGCTCGCCCTGGTACGGGTGGTTCGGCGTCTCGTAGCCTTTGGTGTTCTTGCCGGTGCTCATTCTTCGTCACCCGCTTCGTCTTCCGCCATCTCCTCGCGGATCTCCTCGACGTTGACCCCGATGGTCCCCTCCGAGCGACCCGTGGACTTCGTGCGCTGGCCGCGTACCTTCTGGCCGCGCTTGTGGCGAACGCCCTTGTACGATTCGATGATCTTCATCCGGTTGATGTCGTGGCGACGCTTCTCGCTGACGTCGGTGCCGACGAGGTGCGTCGTCTCTCCGGAGTAGAAGTCGTTCTGTCTGTTCGTCATCCACGACGGGACGTGGTCTTCGAGGTTCTCGGCGATGTCGACCACCGCGTCGAGGTCATCCTCGTCGAGGAGCCCGAACGTGGCGTTTCGGTCCACGTCGGCCTTCTCGGCGACCAGCCGCGCCGTGCGCGTGCCGATGCCGTCGAGTTCGGACAGGCTTCGCTCGACCGTCTTCGTCCCGTCGAGGTCAGCGCCCCCGATCCGGACGAAGTACTGGAGGTCTTCCTCCTCCTCCGGCGAGTCGTCCTGTGATTCTTCCGTGCTCATGTGTTGGTTGTGGTGAGCCCTACCGGCGCGAATCCGGCGGTGCTCGGTCCGTTCGAGCGTTGCGGCGGGGATTCGAACCCCGGAGGCAGTGACGCCACAGAGTTAGCAACCCTGCGCCTTGGGCCAGGCTTGGCTACCGCAACCCGCGTTGTATCATCGCCCTCGTGGACTCGGGACCCGGTGCCCCTGCAGTTCGTGCATCCGTATGGTCCCCCTTTCAGTACTTAAACATCACGAAAGGCTCGGGGCGGATGCGCCCGGCTCACACGGGTGAGGACGGTTAACGTGGCTGATGACGGGTGAGGACGGTTAACGTAGCGGATGCGCCACCGTCTGAATCGGACCGGAGAGATACGCACCGAGTGCGAGTTCCGTTCGCGAGTTCCGTTTGGCGTACTGTTTAGTGGGTGCCGCGGCTGGATCACCCCATGAAGGCCGTCCAGTTCGACTCCCATGGCGACCGCGACGTGATCGAATACGGCGAGTTCCCGGACCCCGAGCCGGACCGCGGCGAGGTCCTCGTCGACGTCAAGGCGGGCGCGCTGAACCACCTTGATATCTGGACGCGACGCGGGATGCCCGGCATCGACCTGGAGATGCCGCACATCCCCGGCAGCGACGCGGCCGGCGTCGTCGAGGCCGTCGGCGAGGGCGTGACGCGCTTCGAGCCCGGCGATCGCGTCGCCGTGAGCGCCGGCGTCTCCTGCGGCGAGTGCGAGTTCTGCCGCCACGGCGAGGAGTCGCTGTGTCCCTCCTTCCACATCATCGGCGAGCACGTCCGCGGCGTCCACGCCGAGCGCGCGGCCGTGCCCGCCGAGAACCTCGTGCCGGTCCCATCGGGCGTCGACTGGGAGGTCGCGGGCTCCGCCTCCCTCGTCTTCCAGACCGCGTGGCGGATGCTCCAGACCCGCGCCGATATCGAGGCCGGCGAGAAGGTGCTCGTCCTGGGCGCCTCCGGCGGCGTCGGCCACGCCGCGGTGCAGATCGCGGACCACGCCGGCTGCGAGGTGTTCGCGACCGCCTCCACCGAGGAGAAGCTCTCGCACGCCGAGGAGTGCGGCGCCGACCACGTCATCGACTACGAGGCGAACGACTTCGCCGAGGAGATCGCCGAACTGACCGACCGCCGCGGCGTCGACGTCGTCGTCGACCACATCGGCGAGGCGACGTACCCGAACTCGCTGAAGTCGATGGCGAAGGGCGGTCGGCTCGTCACCTGCGGCGCGACCACCGGCCCGAACCCCGACGCCGGACTCAACCGGATCTTCTGGAACCAGCTGTCCGTGATCGGCTCGACGATGGCGACCCCCGGCGAGGTCGACGACGTGCTGGAGCTCGTCTGGGACGGCACGTTCGAGCCGCGCGTCCGCGAGACGCTCCCGATGAGCGAGGCCGCGCGCGCCCACGAGATGATCGAGAACCGTGAGGGCTTTGGCAAAGTGGTCGTTAGACCGGACAGTGAGCTCTGAAGACGACGGCGACGCCGGCGAGAGCACGGACGGCGGCTACGTCCACGTGCCGGGCGAGGTCGGCGACGACGGGGGCACCCCGGGCAGAGACGACACCGGGGACTCCGAGCCCGAGGCCGACGGCTTCGGCCGGAAGGGGTGGGCGCTGACGGCGGTGCTTTTCACCTGCATCCTCGTCATCCCCGGCATCATCTACGTGTACCCGTACGCCGCGGGGGCGCTCGGCTTCTCGTTTTTCGCGACGTACCTCGCCCTGCCGCTCGTCCCGGCGGTCCTACTCGGGCTGGTCGCCGTCTGGTCGATGACCGCGGCGACGCGGGACCAGTAGACGGGCGCCGGTCGACGGCGCCGCGGTGGCGCCGCTCTCCCGCCCCCGCGCGCCGAACGACAACCGTTTTGAACGACACCCGCGCAGTAGCGATATGTTGATCACCGTCTCCGGCCCGCCGGGAAGCGGGAAGAGCACGAACGCAGCGGCCCTCGCCGATCGACTCGACCTCGATCACGTCTCCGGCGGGGACATCTTCCGCGAGATGGCGGCCGAACGCGACATGACGCCCGTCGAGTTCAACGAGTTCGCGGAGGAGGACCCCCAGATCGACCGGGACCTGGACCGCCGGCTCCACGAGATCGCCGCGACCCGCGACGACCTCGTGCTGGAGTCGCGGCTCGCCGGCTGGCTCTCCGCGGACCACGCCGACTTCCGGTTCTGGTTCGACGCCCCCGTCTCGACCCGCGCCGAGCGCATCGCCGAGCGCGAGGCGAAGCCGGTCGACCGCGCGAAGGCCGAGACGGAGCGCCGCGAGGCCTCCGAGCGGAAGCGGTACCGCGAGTACTACGACGTCGACATCGACGACCTGTCGATCTACGACGCCGCGTACAACACCGCTCGGTGGGGGCCGGAGCCGTTCATCGACGTCCTCGTCGCGACCATCGACGCGTACGACCCCGAGACAGACGAGGGGAAGGCGCCGATCGAGGGCGTGAGCTACGACTTCTGACCGCCGAACACCCGTTACACTCTCTACACCCCCGCATGACTCGACACGCAGACGACACCGATTCCGACGACGACTCCGAATCCGATCGCGGCGAGGATCCCCTCCGAGCCCCGCCCGACCAGCGGTCGGTCCCGGAGCTGCTCCGGTTCGGCGTCGTCAACGTCGACAAGCCCGCCGGCCCCTCCTCCCACCAGCTCTCCGCGTGGGTGCGCGACGCGATCAACGAGACGCTGGCGGCGCTGGACCCGGACGGTCCCCGGATCGACGGGGTCGCACATGCCGGGACGCTCGACCCCAAGGTCACGGGCTGTCTCCCGACGCTGACCGGCGACGCGACCCGCGCCGCGCAGGTGTTTCTGGAGGGCAGCAAGGAGTACGTCTCGGTGCTGGAGCTCCACGGGTCGCCCCCCGCAGACTTCCGCGACGTGGTCGCCGAGTTCGAGGCGGAGATCTACCAGAAGCCGCCGCGCAAGAGCGCGGTGACCCGCCGGCTCCGCACCCGCACGATCCACGACCTCGACGTGCTGGCGGTCGACGACCGACAGGCCCTCCTCCGGATCCGGTGCGAGTCCGGGACGTATATCCGGAAGCTGTGTCACGACATCGGCCTCGCGACCGGCGTCGGCGCGCACATGGGCCACCTCCGACGCACCGCCACCGACCCCTTCGACGACGGCGACTTACACCCCTTACAGGACCTCGTCGACGGGCTGGCGTGGGCCGAGGCGGGCGACGAGGAGCTCCTCCGCGAGGTCGTCCGCCCCGCCGAGGACGCGCTGGTCCACCTTCCGAGCGTGACGATCGCACCCTCCGCCGCGCGCAACGTCGCCACCGGCGCGCCCGTCTACGCCCCCGGCGTGATCGAGGCGGACGGCGTCGACGCCGACGAGGGCCCGGACGAGAACGGCGACGGAAGCGACGACGCCCCGCTCGTCGCCTGCCACACTCCAGACGGTTCCGCGGTGTGTCTCGGCCGGCTGGTCGGCGATCCGGAGGCCGAATCTGGCGTCGTCGTCTCGCTGGAGCGCGTGCTCGTCTGAGGGCGTCGGAGTCGGCGGAGACGAGTGAAACGAAGTCCTTAATTACCGGACTCTCATTTTTCCGGATGCAGACAGGGACCGTGGGGTAGTGGTATCCTATGCGGATGGGGTCCGTATGACCTGAGTTCGACTCTCAGCGGTCCCACTTCGACTTTTCACACCGTCAGCGGCGCCGACACCTCCTTCGCGAACGACTTCGGAACTTCAGACCCCCTCGACGAGCTGTCGCAGTTGGTCGGGCGACAGCGCGCCGCGCGCCGTCCGGCCCTCGTACTCGAACGTCGGGACGCCGCCGACCTTCGCGTCCCGCGCTTCGGCGAACGCGCTCCGAAGCCGCGCGCGGCGGTCCTCGTCGCGGATCGCGCTCCGTATCTCGTTGCCCTCGATTCCGACCCCCTCGGCGAGATCGGCGAGCACGTCTGCGTCCCCGATCTCCCGCCCGTCGACCCAGAGCGCCTCGAATATGGCCTCGTCGAAGTCGAGCCACCGGTCCGGACGCGCCTCGCTCACGTACAGCGAGGCGACCTGCGCGTCGAACGAGTCCACGCGCTCGGGGAGGTCGTCGAGGTCGAGCATCGCCTCGGCGCCGTACTCGTCGCGCAGACGATCTACGTCCCGGCGGACCCGCTCGAAGTACCCCTCGTCTTTCCCGTCGTCGATCGAGTGGATGATCTCGCCGTCGGGGCCCCGCTTGTGACCGCGGAGGTCGTAGGGACGCCAGCCGATCGCGAGCTCGCGGTCCCGCGTCTCCTGGTACGCCGCGAGCGACCGGCGACCGAGGTAACAGAACGGGCAGACGTAATCCGAGTAGATCGCGACGGCGTCGTCAGAATCGTCCATCACCGTCCGATACGGCCGCCGACCTGATAAGCGTCCGAGTGACCTGGGCGGTACCGCGAGCGGTGTGTCGGCCGGGGGAAGCGGCCGAGCCGGTAGCGGACCGGGAACGGTCGAGAGGGGCGACCGGCTCCGGTCGCTCCTGGCGCTCCGCAACCACTAAACGCGGCTCGCTCCTTGCACCGGTAATGGCCGACTGGACGGAGAAGTACCGCCCGAGCACGCTCTCGGAGGTCCGCGGCAACGACAAGGCCCGCGACGCGTTCGCGGAGTGGGCGCGGTCGTGGGACGACCACCGCGAGGCCGTCGTCCTCCACGGGAGCCCGGGCGTCGGGAAGACGAGCGCGGCCCACGCGCTCGCGAACGACATGGGGTGGGAGACGGTCGAGCTGAACGCCTCCGACCAGCGCACCGCAGACGTCATCGAGCGCTTTGCGGGACGGGCCGCGCGCAACGCCACCCTCGGCGGGAGCGCGGCGGGCGGCGGCGCGGCCGGGGGCGACACGGCCTCCCGCCAGCTCGTCATCCTGGACGAGGCCGACAACATCCACGGCAACTACGACCGCGGCGGGGCCTCGGCGATCACGAAGCTGGTCAAGGAGTCGGGCCAGCCCATCGTCCTCATCGCCAACGACTACTACGACATGGCGCGCGGGCTCCGGAACGCGACACAGGAGATCGAGTTCCGCGACGTCTCCGCGCGCTCCATCGTCCCCGTCCTCCGCGACGTGTGTCGGAAGGAGGGGATCGAGTTCGAGTCCGACGCCTTAGAGCGGATCGCGGAGCGCAACCGCGGCGACCTCCGCGGCGCGATCAACGACCTGCAGGCCGCCACCGAGGGCCGGGACGCGATTGCGGTCGAGGACGTGGTCACCGGCGACCGCGACAAGGCGCTCGGCCTGTTCCCGTTCCTCGACGCGGTCCTCAAAGAGGAGTCGGCGGAGGAGGCGCTCCAGTCGGCGTACGCGGTCGACGAGACGCCCGACGACCTCACGAAGTGGATCGAGAACAACGTCCTCGACGTGTACGAGCCGATGGAGGCGGTCCGCGCGTACGACTTCCTCGCGAACGCCGACGTGTGGCTGGGGCGCGTCCGCGCCACGCAGAACTACTCGTACTGGCGCTACGCCACCGACAACGCTGCCGCGGGCGTCGCCGCCGCGCGCGACGGGGAGAAGGGCGGGTGGACCCGCTACGGCCGCCCGCAGTTCTGGTCGTCCTCGGACGCCACCGCGGACGAGGTGGTCGGGCAGATCGCGGCCGCGAGCGGGTGCAGCGTCGCGACCGCGCGCCGCGAGGTGCTCCCGTTCCTGCAGGCGGTCACCCACCACTGTAAGCCCCGGGAGCTGACGGTCGCGATGGCGGCGGCCTACGACCTCGACGAGGCGGGCGTCGCCTTCGTCACCGGCTCCGGCGAGTCGACGAACAAGGTGGAATCGATCGTCGAGGACGCGCAGGCGCTCCGCGAGGAGCGGATGGAGGACCACGCCGAGGGCGCCTTCGCCGGGGGGCGCCGCGCGGCGAACGAGTCCGATTCGGCCGACGGCGACGGCGGGGTCGACGGATCCGACGGGGCCACCGAGAGCGGAGACGACGGCACAGCTGCCGACCAGACGGCGCTCGGTGACGACGGGACCGCTGACGACGGCGCTGCCGGCGAGGACACCGACGGCGACGACGGGCAGGCGGGGCTGGGCGACTTCGTCTGAGCGAGCGGCGAACGGACGAGATCTGGCGGTAGAAGTCCGCGGTTACGGTTGCGGTATCACTCGCTCTGCGGCGTCTCCGAGCCGCTCCGAGAGCTGACCTCGGCGGATTCCGAGGCGGGACTCTCGTTCGGTTCGGGATCGACGGCGCCGGTCCCCTCGGGGTCGGTGAGGTCGACGCCGGTGAACTCGAACCGGGCGCCGCCCGCCCGGCTCTCCGCCACCGACACCTCCCAGCCGTGGGCCTCCGCGATGCGGTCGACGATGGAGAGCCCGAACCCGGTCCCGTCGGTGTCGGTCGAGTGGCCCGGATCGAACACGGCGTCGCGGTCCGACGGGTCGATCCCCGCGCCGTCGTCGGCGACGTAAAAGCCGTCCGGCAGCCGACCCACGAACACCCGGAGCGACGGGTCGGTCTCGGACTCGTCGGTCTCGCCAGCGTCGCCTTCGAACGCGTCAGGCTCGGAGTCGGATCCTCGCCCGCCGCCGAAGGCGTCCGGATCGATCCCGTCGCTCGCTCGCTCGGCGCTCCCGTCGCCGATATCGATCGAGATGTCGTCACCCGCCCCGTGTTCGATCGCGTTGCGGAAGAGGTTCTCCAGCGCCTGCCGGAGTCGCCCGCGGTCGCACTCGATCCACGGGAGCGGGTCGGCCACGACGAGATCGACGGCCTCCGGCGCGCCGATCGTCCGCCACGCCTGATCCACGACGGTCCGGAGGTCGATCGTCGCGGTCTCCTCGACCGTTCGCCCCTCGCGGGCGAGCGCGAGGAGGTCCCCGATGAGGTCGTCCATGTAGTCGAGGGCGTCCTGAGCGCGGTCCAGCCGCTCGTCGGCCTCCTCGCCGTCGAACTCCCGAGCTAGTTCGATGTTCCCCACCGCGACCGAGAGCGGATTCCGCAGGTCGTGCGACACGACGCTGGCGAACTCCTCTAACCGCTCGCGCTGCTGTTCGAGCTGTTTGCGGCGCTGGACCCGGTCGTCGGCGGGGAAGAGGTAGCCGACGACGTCGCCGTCCTCGTCGCGCGCTCCGCGCTCGTGGATCCACTCGCAGTCGTCCCCGACCGACAGTCGATACGTCACGTCGACCGGGCCCTCGTCGAGCGCGTCGCGGAGCCGGCTCCTGTCCTCCGACTCGACGACCCGGAGCCAGTCGGACCGCGGCAGCGCCTCCGGGTTCAGCCGCGACTCGCCGGCGGCCTCGACGACGAGCTGCGTCGGATCGCCGTCCGGTCGCCGATACGCGACCCCCGGCCGACTCCCCATCGGCTGCGTCACACGTGATACACCCAACTGTTGGATAATAAACCTTTCTCGTGTATCAGCTTTGTTACTGGAGACGACGGCATCCAATCAACATTATCTGGCACTCAAACCCGTTAAAAGAGGGCCTTTCGGACAAAAACAAATCTCCTCGATAGTTCGGACACGTCTCTTATCACGGACAAAACACGTGTCTGACAGCCTGATCGCGGAAGTCGGTTTTAATCGCCTCCGGATCGTGGGGCCGGTATGCGCGCCGCGATCCTCCGCGAGTACGGCGAACCGCTGGACGTCCGCGAGGTCCCCGACCCGGAGCCCGGCCCGGACGGCGCCGTGGTTCGCGTCGCGGCCTGCGGCGTCTGTCGGAGCGACTGGCACGCGTGGGCCGGCCACGGCGAGTGGGCCGACGACCGCGTCCCCCGCGGACAGGTGCTCGGCCACGAGCCCGCCGGCGAGGTGGTCGCGGTTGGCGACGCGGTCGAGCGCTTCGCGCCGGGCGACCGCGTCGTCGTCCCCTTCTCGCTCGGCGACGGCACCTGTCCGCGCTGCCGGCGCGGACACGGGAACGTCTGCGACGACGGACGGGCGCTCGGCTTCGAGCCCGACGCCCCCGGCGCGTTCGCCGAGCGCGTCGCCGTCCCGGACGCCGACTACAACCTCGTCGAGCGCCCGCCGTGGCTCGGGGCCACCGCGGCGGCCGCGCTCGGCTGCCGGTACATGACGGCGTACCACGCCCTCGCGGAGCGGGCCGAACTCGGCGGCGGCGAGTGGCTGGCCGTCCACGGCTGCGGCGGCGTCGGGCTCTCCGCGGTCCAACTGGGCGACGCGCTCGGCGCCCGGACCGTCGCGGTCGACGTCGACGACGAGGCCCTCTCGTTCGCCCGCGATCTGGGCGCCGACGAGACCGTGAACCCGACCGATCTCGGCGACGGCGAGACCGCGGTGCCGGACCGGATTCGCGACCTGACCGACGGCGGGGCGACCGTCTCGGTCGACGCGCTCGGGATCGCCGAGACGTGCCGGAACTCGGTCCGGTCCGTGCGCCCCCGGGGGACGCACGTGCAGGTCGGGCTGACCACCGAGGCCGAGCGCGGCGAGGTGTCGCTCCCGACCGACTGGATGACCCGCTGGGAGGTGTCGTTCGTCGGCTCGCGCGGGATGCCCCCGACGAGCTACGACGACCTGTTCGCCCTGATCGAAGCGACCGACGTGGACCCCGCCGCGCTGGTGAGCGACGATCTGGCGCTCTCGGCGGTCTCCGACCGGCTCGCCGCGATGGACGAGTACGACGCGCGCGGCGTTGAGGTCGTCACCGACTTCGCGAACTGACGGTCCGCGGGACGGGGCCGCGTCTCACTCCTCGCTCCCGGAGCCGATCCCGGGGATGGCGACCCGGTCTTCGACGCGCTCCATCAGCTTCGACGCGGTGAGGACCAAGGCGAGGTACGTCACGCCGGTCACGACGAAGATGAGGGTGTACCGGAACGTCTCGGAGGCGATCTGGTCGGCCCGGTAGTAGAGCTCGGGGACCGTGATGAAGCCCGCCAGCGACGAGTACTTGATCAGGTAGACGAACTCGTTGGTCCACGACGGGATCGCGTACCGGAGCCCCTGCGGGAGCACGACGTAGTAGATCGTCTCCAGCTTCGACAGGCCGATCGCGCGGCCAGCGGTGATCTGCCCCTCCTCGACGCTCTCTAAGGCGCCGCGGATGTACTCCGCCTGGTAGGCCGCCCCGTTGAGCGTGAACCCGAGGATCGCCACCCAGACCACGTCCCGCGCGAACACGCCCGAGAGCGCGCCGGGGACGTAGCTCGCGAGGTTGAGCCCGTAGTAGAGCACGAACAGCTGCGCGAGGAGGGGCGTCCCGCGCAACAGCTCCGTGTACCCCAGCGAGACCCACGCCGAGAACCGGCCGTACACGCGGGCCACCGCCAGCGGGACGGCGAGGACGAAGCCGACCGCGAGGCTCACGGCGGTGATCACGACCGTGAGCCACGTCCCCCGGGCCAGCTCCGGCGTGAGCTCGACGACGAACGCGGCGTCGGACGCGTACGCGGCGAGGCCCGGGATCGCCGCCAGCGTCGCCTCGACGGCGCCCGCCGGAACGAGCGGCTGTCCGACCGGCACGAGGACGCCCCCGAGCCATCGGTTGACCCAGCTCACGACGAGCCAGCCCCAGAACAGCGCCCCGGCGGCGACGAGGAGGAGCCGGCCGACCGAGCGATCGGAGTCGGCCACGCGTTCCCGGACCGTCGCGGGTCTCGTCGCGCTCGCCATCAGTCGTGACTCGCGATCCGTTCGAGGAACCGGCCGGTCCGTTCCTCCTCGGGGTGATCGAACAGCTGTTCCGGCGGTCCCCGCTCGACCACGCGGCCGTCGTCCAAGAACACGATCTCGTCGGCGACCTCGCGGGCGAAGCTCATCTCGTGGGTGACCACGAGCATCGTCATCCCCTCGTCGACGAGCCCGTGCATCACCTCCAACACCTCGCCGATGAGCTCGGGGTCGAGCGCGCTCGTCGGCTCGTCGAACAGCATGAGCTTCGGCTCCATCGCCAGCGCGCGGGCGATGCCGACCCGCTGCTGTTGGCCCCCGGACAGCTCCGCGGGGTACGAGTCGAACTGCTCGCCGAGCCCGACGCGCTCCAGCTGCGCCTCGGCGCGCTCGCGGGCCGCCGTCTCCGAGAGGCCGAGCACGCGCCGCGGGCCGAGCGCGACGTTGCCCACCGCGGTGAGGTGCGCGAACAGGTTGAACCCTTGGAACACCATCCCGACCTCGCGGCGGAGCTCGTCGACGTCGAGGTCCGGCGAGAGCACCTCCTCGCCGTCCAGCAGGATCGACCCCTCCTGCGCCTCCGCGAGCCGGTTGACGCAGCGCAGCATGGTCGATTTCCCGGAGCCGGAGGGACCGATCAGGACGGTCACGTCGCCCCGGTCCATCTCGAAGGAGACCTCTTCGAGGACCTTCTCCTCGCCGTACCACTTCGAGACGTCCGACACGCGGAGGAACTCGTCGTCACTCACGCCGACTCCCCCTCCGGGATCGCGTAGTAGTCGCCGAGGTAGTCGAGCGCGCGGTTCGTCGTGAACGTGAGGACGAAGTAGATTGCACTGATGAAGAGGACCACTTCGAGCACCGCGGTCGTCTGCTCCGAGAACAGGTCGTACCCCCGTGTGAGCAGCTCAGCGAGCCCGATAGCGAACACGATGCTGGTGTCTTTCAAGACGATCGTGAACTCGTTTTGGAACCCCGGGATCGACCGGCGCAGGGCCTGCGGAACGACGACGTACCGGACCGCCTCGAACCGCGAGAGCCCGATCGAGCGTCCCGCCTCGAGCTGTCCCTCGTCGACGCTCGAAAGGGTCGCCCGGAAGATCTGCGACTGGTACGCGGCGCTGCGCAGGCCGAGCCCTAAGATTCCGGCGGTCATCGCCGAGGAGATCGTGGCGACGCCGAGGTTGATCTGCGGGACGCCGACGACGAAGTACATCACGATGAGGATCACGACGATCGGGGTCCCGCGGAGCACGATCCCGACCGTGCTGACTGCCCGTTTGAGGTAGCCGTCGCCGTACACCTCGACCGCGCCGGCCGGGAACCCGACGACGAACCCGAGCAGGATCGACGCGACCGTGAGCCCGATCGTCAACAGGGCGCCGACGCCGAGGTAGTCGGCGTTCCGGAACACGAACTCCCAGTCCACGGCCTCGCCGACGAACGACCAGTCGGCGGACTGCCCGACGGGCGCGAGCGTCGCGAGCCCGTCGCCGGCCGAGATCGGGAGGCCGCCGCACGCCGGGAGTTCGACCGCGGCGCTGGCGGCCGCGGCGAGCGCGAGCGTCGCCGGATCCGACATCCTACTCCTGACCGAACCAGGTGCTCGTGATCTCGCTGTACGTCCCGTCGTCGCGGACGGTCGCGAGCCCGTCGTTCAGCGCCGACTGGAACTCCGACTCGCCCTGCCGGATGCCGAAGCCGAACTGCTCGCCGGTCTCCTCGATGAACGCGACCTCCACGTCGCGGTTGGCCGCGAACGTCTCCGCGACGGGCAGGTCGATGACGACGGCGTCGACGTTCTCGTTCTCGAGGTCCTCGACCGCGAACACGTAGCTGTCGTACGAGGAGTAGTCGTCCTCGGAGATGATCTCGGGGTCGATGAGGTTCGACGACACCTGGTCCGCGCCGGTGGTCCCGGACTGCGCGCCCACGCGGACGCCTTCGAAGTCCTCCCACGACGACGGCTGGAAGTCGCCGCCCTCGCGCACGAGGATCGCCTGGTCGGACTCCCAGTAGGGGTCGGAGAAGGCGATCGTCTCTTGGCGGTCCTCGGTGATCGTCATCGCGGCGGCGATCACGTCGATCTCCTCGTTCTGGGTGAGCGCGGGGATGAGCGAGTCGAACTCGAAGGTGGCCCACTCGCCCAGCTCGTAGTCGGTCTCCGCGACGACGGCCTCCAGCAGGTCGATGTCGAAGCCGACCAGCTCGCCGTCCTGCTGCATCTCGAACGGCGGGAAGCCGGGCGCGGTGCCCGGGGTGATCGTGGTGCTGTCGTCGCCGAGGCAACCGGCGACGCCGGTCAGTCCGACGGCGCTTGCGCCACCGGTCAGCTTCAGGTACGTCCGACGGCTCACGTCCGTCTCCGTGCGGTATGACATACCGGTGGGTGAACGGGAACTGATTTCAACCTTTCCTCCTCGGGCGGGTCGTCCGCCCGACGGAGCCTCAGACGGGTCGACCGGCACTCAGACGGATTGGCCGGCACTCAGTCGCCGCGCACCGGGCCCGCCGTCGTCCCCTCCGACCCGACGCCCCTGACCGCCCACGCGGCGCCGAGCGCGAGAGCAGCGGCGACGCCGAGCGCGACGAGGTTGAGCCGCTGCCAGAACGCGGTGTACAACACCAGATCGCGGCCTAAAAGCAGGGTGGCGACCAGCGCGGCCATCGAGCCGGCGGCGAGCAGGCGAACCGTCGCCGCGGTCGACCGATCGAGCCCCGGGTAGCCGGTCCGAACGGCCTCCGTGGCGTACGCGACGGCCGCGACGAGGCCGAGGTGACCGGCGAGTCCGGTCACGTAGAAGCCCGCCTGCGCGCCCGGCGCGTAGGTGACGAAGGGGACCGCACGCGAGAACACCGCGCTGGCGACGATTCCGACCGCGGCGACCCCGATCGCGGCCCGGAGCAGTCTCGGGGAGCCGCGGCCGCCGCCCCAGATCGTGGCCAGCCCGAGCAGGGTGAAGATCCCCAGCGCGACGATCAGGTGGGCCGCGTGCGTCGACACCGTGTACCCGCCGGGAACGAGCCCGCCGAGGGTAACTGTGAGGGCGCCGACCGTGATCTGCAGCGGGAGGATCGCGACCGCGAGCGTCGCGGCCAGCCGGGTCCGACGGTCGAGGCCCCCGAGCCACGTCCATCCGGCGACGCCGATGATGAGGAAGCCGGTGACCATCGCCCACACGCGGTGGAACCACTCGATGAAGTCCGGGTTGATCGTCAGCGCCGGGATGAGCTGGTCGGAGCAGAGCGGCCACTGGGCCTGACACGCCAGCCCGGACCCGGTCGCCGCGGTGTAGACCCCGAGCGAGAACAACACCAGCGTCATCCCGGTCGTCGCCGCCGCGTATCGCCTGAACGTCAGCCACGCGGGCCGAAGACTCATTGGTCGAGTTCGGACGCGAGCGCACTTAGACCGTTCGGCCGCTCCGAGGAGCCGGGAACGCGGCGGCGGCCCAATTATAAGCAGGTTCGCGGCTGGCGCGCGCCCTCGAGTGGCCGCCGGCAGGCGACCGCGAGGAGCGCGTTCGAGGGGTCGGGGAGGCGCGAGGTGCGGTCGCTGAGGAGTGTAACTGGGAGGTCGCTGTTCGACGGATCCCCGGCCGCATTCTCGCCCGTGGTATCGGAACACGTCGGCCGCTGTACCGTCACGAGAGATACCAACCGAACAGGAGCGGGCTTACTAACAGCGTCAGCGGGACGGCGATCCAGACCTGTCCCGCGAACACGTTGTACTGGCCAAGCGTGACCGATACGGGCGTGTTCTCGACGTAGCCCACGAGGAATTCGAAGCCGACAGTGAAGACGGTCCAGAGAACGCCCACCAGAAGCAGCTCTACTTGCGTATACTCGACAGCCGTCCACTGGAAGTAGCCGAACGAGATTCCGAGAATGGCGAGGACCAACATCGCCGTACTCAGCACGTGGCCCGGATACTCCCCGACGCGGGGTATCAGCACCACCTCCCTGAAGCCGCCGTTCAGGACGGCAACGACCGCCATCAGCGCCCAGACCCCTAACGGATAGAGGAGTAGCTGTGGTCGAACTGACTGAGAGCCGATCGGTGTTAGCGCGATCATACCCGGAGATCACAACGTATGAGGAGAAATAGTGTGTGGAGAGCTCCGCTCTACGGGTTTCGGTGTCGCCATCGAATGCGTTTGATGACTACAACCGCCCTCGACCCGCGGCATGTCCCCGGTACTGAGCGATCGAGGACGTGACACCGTCACCGCTGAGGAGTTCAACAACGCGAATCACGAGCGACGGCGCCACCCGACCGTCGATTCAGCCGGACAGCTCCCGCTTCGCTCTCCGCGCCCGCTCCGACATCTCCTCGTTCCCCTCGACGTCGGCGAGGGTCTCGACCGCCTCCAACTGCCGCACCGAGTCGTCGAGGAACGAGAGCACGTCGCCGGTGTAGGCGTACACCATGTAGTCGTCGCTCATCACGTCGACGATCGCCTGCGGGCCGAGCCCCTCGGCGCGCAGTTCGAGGACGTACCGCATGAACTTCTCCTCCGGGCAGCCGCAGTAGGGGTTCGCCTGACAGTCGCAGTCGAGGAAGTCCTCCGCGAAGTCCAAGATCCGGTCCCGCGTCGTCTCGTCCAGCTTCGAGAGCCCGTCGCCGGTGAACAGCATGTCGAGCGTCGCGCCGGCGAAGGCCCCCTTCGGGATGTTCGTCTCCAGCTGGGAGGCGAGCTGCCGGTGGTTCTTCACGTAGATCTTGTCGGTGAACGCCACGGTTGCCCGCCGATACGCCGGCTGGGAGTAAAAACGGCGTGGTCGTCACGGCGGTCGCCGGGCCGACCAGCTGTGACGATCACCGGACGACACCGCGTCACACGCCCGTCCGGGAGTCGTAACGGTTATTTATCAAAGCGGGATAGATATCGACGCGTGTCCGGGTTAGGGTAGTGGACTATCCTTCAGCCTTGTGGAGGCTGAGACGCGGGTTCAATTCTCGCACCCGGACCTTTTGCGGACCGCAGCCTTCGAACAGCGACGGAGCTACAGCTCGATCTCCGCTCCGTCCTCCGGCACCAGTACGTCCTCTGTCTCCGACCGCAGCTCCTCGCGCGAGAGCAGACAGTGGTTGATCGCCTCCATGTGGACCACGGCGACCGCGGCGTCGGTGGCCTCGCGGACGGCGGCGACGTCTTCGACCCCCATGGTGATCGGTTCTCCCTCGTTGAACCGCGCCGCGCCGCCGTTCAGGACGACCGCGTCGGGCTCGTACCGGGTCAGCGTCTCCGCGACCGGCTCGTACCAGACCGTGTCGCCGGCGAGGTACAGCGTCTCGTCGCCCTCGAGGACGAACCCGGAGACCGGCCCCATCCGCTCGGCCAGGTCCCCGTGCCCGTGACGGCCGGGGGTTCGGTGGAGCGTGACGCCGGCGAACGACGCCGCGTCCTCGACGGGGCGCACGTCGGTGAACCCCTCCTCGACGAACGCGTCCGCCTCGGCGGGCTGACAGAACAGCGGGACGTCCGGGTCCAGTTCGTCCCTCGCCGCGTCGTCGAAGTGGTCGGGGTGGCGGTGGGTGACGATCACCGCGTCGTGGGAGCGGTCGACGTCGGGCATCGGAACGAGGGGGTTCGCGCGGTCGTTCGGCGTGTTGTCGATCGGCGGTAACGCGCCCTGCGACGCGAACAGCGGATCGACGAGGAAGGTCGTCTCACCGACGGTCGCGAGGACCGTGGCGTTCCGGACGAGGGTGACGCTGACAGTGGAGTTCGTCGGCATGTAACGACGGCTTCGCCGAGCGGCGGGTTGTCACTTGCGACGGGGGTGATTTGGCTCCGCCGCCGCATCACCCGAAGATCCGCAGGAGACCGAGCGCCCACCGGGTCAGCTCGGAGCAGACGAAGAGGGCGCCCTCGGTGCGGGAGAGCCGCCGCCCCGACCACAGCGCACCGACCATGACGACCGTGAGAACCGTCAGCCAGAGGAGCGTCTCGATCGCCGCGCCGCCGACCGCGAGCGGACGGACGAGCGACGCGATCCCCAGGATCCCGAGCAGGTTGAACACGTTGCTCCCGACGACGTTGCCCACGGACATCCCGACGTGACCCTGTCGCATCGCGACGAGCGACACCGCGAGTTCCGGCGTCGAGGTCCCCGCGGCGACGATCGTCCCGCCGATCGCCCAGTCGGAGACGCCGGCGCCCCGCGCGAGCGCCGACGCCGACTCGACCATGAAGTGGCCGCTGACCAAGACGAGCGCCAGTCCGCCGACGAGCAGGAGCCCGTCGCGGGCCCGGTGTGAGAACCCTGTCGGGAGCGCGCCGGTGACCCGAGAGTCGGTGTACTCGGTCTCGATCGAGTGCGTCGTGCGCTCGTCCCGGACGACGTAGGCCGTGTACGCGGCGAACAGTCCCGCCAGCAGCGCGCCCTCGACGCCGGTCACGGTCCGGTCGAAGAGGACCGCGAATCCCGCCACCGTCGAGAGGACCAGCGCGACGCCGTCGCGGTGGACCAGCGAGCGCTCGACCGGGATGACCCGAAGCAGCGACACCGCGCCGAGGATGAACGCGAGGTTGTAGGCGTTCGAGCCGACGACGTTGCCGACGCCGATCTCGCCGAGCCCCGCCAGCGCGGCGTCGACCGTCACGACGAGCTCGGGCGTCGAGGTCCCCATCGCGACGATCGTCAGCCCGATCGTCAGCTCGCTGACGCCGAACCGGCGGGCGATCCGGACCGTCGAGTCGACGAGGGCGCGGGCGCCGATCCACAGACCGATGACGGTGACCGCGATGATCGCGAACTGGACGGCTGACCCTCCGAGCGCCATGTGGGTAGTCGTTCTTGCATGCGGTGTTAAAACCGATCCCCGGGGACGGGGCGGGGTCCACTCCACGCCGGACCCGTAACGCACCGTGTACTTTTGTGTCGGTCTGGCGTCGTATCGCCCGTTATGGACGAACGTGGGACGCCGTGAGACGACGCGAACTGCTCCGGACGGGCGCCGGAATCGGCGCCGTCGGTCTCGCCGGGGTCGCGGGGTGTGCGGGCGGGAGCGACGCCCCGGCCTTCGAGGAGGGGTTCGAAGGGGACATCGGCGAGTGGCTGTTCGACGCCGCGATCGGTCCCGAGGTGGACATCGACGAGTTCGACTGGGAGGTGTCGTTTTCCGAGGCGGAGGCGTCCTCCGGAGACCGCTCGCTCCGGATCTGGAACCAGGGCGACTACGACGACGGGGTCACGTGGGCGACCCATCCGATACCCGTCGAGTCGGGAAGCTCGTACGAAATCGAGGTGAGCGGGCGGTTCTGGAGCGAGTCGGAATCGTTCAACACGATCCGGCACGCGCTGATGCGCCTCGGCCCGGAGCCGCCGGAGGCGGAGGAGGACTTCCCGCAGCCCGGCCTCAACACGACGGAGCTCGGCGAGACGCCGTACGGCGGGCTCCGCGACGCGCTGTGGCTCGCCGACGGCTGGCGGGAGTACGCCTTCGAGTGGACCACTCCCGAGCTGTCGACCGACACGCTCCACCTCGCCGTCGGCACGGCGGTGATCTGGGAGGCCGACGCGACCCACTACGTCGACGACCTCGCGGTGACCGTCGAGACGCGGTGACCGCGTCGTACGCGTCCGCGTCGCGCCGAGCTGATCGGTCCGACGAGCGCCGCCGCTCCCGAGCGTCGGAATGTCGCCCGCAACACTAACGACCGGTCTCATCTCCGGCGGCGTGCCGCGTCGACCGGGAAACCCTCGTGGCGGGCGGTCGCCTGCGCGGCGACGGGCGGGTCGCGTCAGCGACCGGATGTCACGCGCCTGGGTTCTCCGCGCGGTCATCGCTCCCATCGGGGAGTACTCGGGCGGGGACTGAGGGCGCGCATCCGACGGTAGCCGGCGGTCGTATATAAGGTGCCGGCCTGTCGGCCTGCCGGCCGCTCAGTCGTCCTGTTCCGTTCCGGCGACCACCACGCGCTCGCCGTCGTCCGTCTGCGGCTCCGAGACCGACACCGGATCGATCCCGCGGCGGGCGGCGTCGAACTCGGAGAGGGCGTAGACGAGCCCGGCGAGCAGGGCGGCGCCGAGCGGGAGCAGGGCGAGCGGCGTCACCCGGGTGAACCCCCAGAGGACCAACAGGAGGACGACCACGGCGGCGACGGTGACCGCGTAGTAGATCTGGGTGCGGACGTGGTCGATCAGGTCGGCCCCCGTGAACGTCGCCGAGAGGACGGTGGTGTCGGAGATCGGCGAGCTGTGGTCGCCGAAGATGGCGCCGGAGAAGATGACGCCGACCATCGCCGCCACGAGGGTGTGCCCCGCCGCGCCGCCGCCGCTGATCTCCCACGCGATCGGGATCGCGATGGGGGTGACGATCCCCATCGTGCCCCACGAGGTGCCGGTCGAGAAGGCGATGACGCCGGCGACGACGAACACGAGCGCGGGCAGCAGGGCCCCCGAGACGGAGCCCACGGCCGCGGTCGCGACGTAGTCGCCCGTGCCGAGCGCGTCGATCGCCTCGCCGATCCCCCACGCGAGCACGAGGATGGAGGCCGCGGTGAGCATGATGCCGAACCCGTCGATCGTGTACTCGCTCGCGTCGCCGACCCCGAAGATCCCGTACGCCTTCCCGAGGACGAAGCCGCTGGCGACCATCGCGAACGACCCGATCATCAGCGCCACCTCGTAGGAGGCGTTGAGCGCGGCGTCCCACAGCCGCCCGCCGGCCGCCCCGAACTCCCCGGCGAGGAGGTCGCCGCCGAACCCGACGGGCGAGAACTCGCCGGACCACAGCGCGGTCGCGACCGTCACCGCAATCAGGACCGCCACGGGGACGAAGAAGTTGACGAGCCGGGGGGTCGACGCCGGCGGCTCGCCGAGTTCGCCGGCCACGTCCTGCATGGGGACCGCCTCGTCCCGAGTCACCTTTCCGGAGGTCCACGACCGGTTCTCGGCGGTCAGCATCTCGCCGTAGTCGCGGCCGGATCCCACGATCAGAAGCACCATCACGATCGCGAGGATCGCGTACATGTTGAACGGGATGGAGGAGACGAACACCTCGAAGGTTCCGGGGCGGTTCGCCTCGGCGACGCCGGCGGCCTCGTACCCGTCCGAGATGAGCGACAGCTGGAACGCGACCCACGAGGAGATCCCCAGCGTCGCCACGGGCGCGGCGGTGGAGTCGACGATGTACGAGAGCTTCTCGCGGGAGATCCGGAGGCGGTCGGAGACGTCCTTCATCGCCGAGCCGGCGATCGCGGTGTTGGCGTAGTCGTCGAAGAAGAGGACGATCCCGAGCCCCCACGCGACGAGCCCGGCCTGCCGCTGGGAGTCGAGCCGTTCGAGCGCCCAGTCGCGGACCGCGGCGGTGCCGCCGAGGTTCCACACCATGGCGACGCCGGACCCGAGCAGCAGGGTGAACACGAGGATCGTCGCCTGAAACTCGTTCGAGACCGCCGCGACGATCCACTCGAACGTCTGGACGATCCCCAGCCCGCCCGTGACGATCACCGCCCCGGACCAGATCCCGAGGAACAGCGACAGCACGGCCTTTCGGGTGATCACTGCTAACACGATCGCGAGCACCGGCGGCGCGACGGACAGCGCTCCGAAATCGGTCATTGTCACGTACTGCCACGGGGGAGTATATAAATGTCGCGTGCCGCGACGCCGGTCCGGGACGCGAGGTCGTCCGACCGCCGGCGGTGGCCGGCGGAATCGGCACGTATCCGAACGCACTTACGTCCCTGTCACGGACCCACGCGCAATGTCTGTACGAGTCGGCATCCTCGGCGCCACCGGCGCCGTGGGCCAGCGGTTCATCCAGCTCCTCGACGACCACCCGACGTTCGACCTCGCCGCGGTCACCGCCAGCGCGGACAGCGCCGGCGAGACCTACCGCGAGGCCGCCAAGTGGCGCGTGAACACCCCGATCCCGGACGACGTCGCCGAGATGGAGGTCGCCGAGACGACCCCAGCGGGAATCGCGGACGACGACGTGGACCTGCTCTTCTCGTCGCTCCCCTCGGGCGTCGCGGCCGAGGTCGAGCCGGCGTTCTTAGAGGAGGGGTACGTCGTCTCCTCGAACTCCTCGAACGACCGCATGGCGACGGACGTTCCCCTCACCATCCCCGAGATCAACCCCGGGCACCTCGACCTGATCGAGGTCCAGCGCGACGAGCGCGGCTGGGACGGCGCCCTCGTGAAGAACCCGAACTGCTCGACGATCACGATGGTCCCGACGCTCGCCGCGATCGACGAATTCGGCCTAGAGAGCGTCCGTGTCTCCACCCTGCAGGCCGTCTCCGGCGCCGGCTACTCCGGCGTCACCTCAATGGAGATCATCGACAACGCGATCCCGCACATCGGCGGCGAGGAGGAGAAGATGGAGACGGAGTCGCGCAAGCTCCTCGGCGAGTTCGACGGCGCGGAGGTCCACCTCCACGGCGCCGACGTGGCCGCCTCCTGTAACCGGATCCCCACGCTCGACGGCCACTTGGAGAACGTCTTCGCCGAGTTCGCCGAGGACCCCTCGCCAGCGGACCTCCGCGAGGCGATGCGCTCGTTCGAGGGCGCCGGCGACCTCCCCAGCTCGCCCGACCAGCTCATCAAGGTGTTCGGCGACGACGAGCCCGAGCGCCCGCAGCCCCGCCTCGACCGCACGTACGCGGACGGGATGGGCATCGTCGCCGGCGGCGTGCAGGCGACGGACGCCGGCGCGAAGTACAACTGCCTCGCGCACAACACGATCCGCGGCGCCGCGGGCGCCTCGCTGCTCAACGGCGAGCTGCTCGTCGAGGAAGGGTACGTCTAACGGGGCGACTACGGCGACCCCGCCGTTTTCCCGCAGTTTAAATAGCGGTGCTCCGGTACCCGGTTTGCATGGTCGATAAGGACGCCGTCCGTCGCGGGTACGACGCTCTCGCCGAGGCGTACGCCGCGGATCGGACCGAAGACGGCCGCGGACGCGAGGTCCTCTCCCGGTTCGTCCGCGAACTGCCCGAGTCGGCGCGCGTCTTGGACGCCGGCTGCGGACAGGGGTCGCCGGTCCTCCGGGACCTGGCCGCGACGGCGACCGCGGTCGGGACGGACATCTCGCGCACGCAGCTGCGGCTGGCCGCCGAGAACGCCCCCGCGGCGGCGCTCGCGCAGGGGGACATCGCCGCGCTCCCGTTCCGCGACGGCGCGTTCGACGCGGTGACGGCCTACCACTCGCTGATCCACGTCCCGCGCGAGCAACACCGAGAAGTCGTCGACGAGTTCGCCCGCGTCCTCGACGAGGGCGGTCGCTTGCTCTGTTCGGAGGGGCCCGAGGAGTGGACCGGGACGAACCCGGACTGGCTCGACACCGGCGTCGAGATGCAGTGGCACATCGCGGGGGCGGAGGCGACGCGGGAGCACCTCCGGAACGCGGGGTTCGCCGTCGAACGGGAGTGGGGAGTCGGCGACTCGCTGGAGGACGGCGACGACGCGGACTGGACGTTCTTCGCGGCGCGGCTGGCGGAATGAGCCGCTAGGGGCCGCCGGCCCCTACTTCCCCTCGAACTCGGGCTCGCCGTCGCCCATGAACGCCGTGACGCCCTCCATGAGGTCGTCGGTGTTCATCACGTGGCCGAAGCCCATCGCCTCCACTTCGAGGCCGGCCTCGCCGTCCGTGCGGCCGGCGTGCATCGCGCGCTTCGTGTACTTCTGGGCGATCGGCGGGCCGGCGGCGAGCTGCTCGGCCAGCTCCCACGCGCGCTCGTCGAGCTCGTCGCCCGGGACCACGTCGTTGAGGAACCCGTACCCCTCTAGCGTCTCGGCGTCGTAGCGCTCGGCGGTGAAGATAATCTCCTTGGCGCGCCCCTCGCCGACGATCCGGGCGAGCCGCTGGGTGCCGCCCCACCCCGGGAGGAGGCCGAGGTTGTGCTCCGGCTGGCCCAGCTCCGAGCGCTCGGAGGCGACGCGCATGTCGGCCGCGGTCGCGAGCTCCATCCCGCCGCCGAGGCAGTAGCCGTCGATGGCGGCGACCACGGGCTTGTCCGACTCTTCGAGCTTCCCGAACGTCTGCTGTCCCTGCCGCGAGAGCTCGACCGCGTTGATCGGGTCCGCGCCGCCGGCGGCCATGCTCTGTACGTCGGCGCCCGCGGAGAACGCGCGGTCGCCCGCGCCGGACAGCAGGATCGCCCGCACCTCGTCGTCCGCGTCGAGGCGGTCGATCGCGTCCGCGAGCTCGTCGAGCAGCTCCCCGCTGATCGTGTTCATCCGGTGCGGGCGGTCGATCTCGACGTGGCCGACCCGGCCCTCGACGGCGACGTTGAGGGTGTCGTAGCCGGCGAGCGCGTCGTCGCCCTCGCCGTCGGCGTCCCCGCCGCTTTCGCCGTGGAACCCGCCCGCCTCGGCGGCCTCGCGGAGGTGGTCAGTCGCCTCGTAGCGCGCCTCGCCGGTCTCCTCGTGGAGGTCGTCGAGCACGTCCACGAGGCCGGCGAGCCCCTCGGCGTCGGCGAGCTTCGCGGGGCCGTCCGGGAAGCCGGCGCCGAGCATCACCGCGCGGTCGATCGCGGGCGGGTCGGCCACGTCGTTCCCGACGAGGCCGGCGACCTCGTTGGCCATCACGGCGAGCAGGCGCCTCCGCACGTCGGCGTCGATCGCGTCCGAGGGGATCTGCGCGCCGCCGTCCTCGTAGTCGTAGAAGCCGGAGCCGGTCTTCTTCCCCAGCTCCTCGGCCTCGACCTTCTCGACGAGCAGCGGGCAGGGTCGGTAGGCGTCACCGAGCACCTCGTGCATGTACTCCAAGACGTGATACCCCACGTCGATGCCGACCTGGTCCGCGAGCTCGAACGAGCCCATCGGCAGGCCCATGTCGAACTTCGTCGTGGAGTCGACCGCCTCCATCGTCGCGTCGCCGGACTCGACGATCCACGCCGCCTCGTTCATCAGGGGGACCAGAATCCGGTTGACGATGAAGCCGGGGCTGTCCTTCCGGACGCGGACGGGGGTCTTCTCCATCGACTCCGCGAGCCCCTCGATCAGTTCGAGGGTCTCCTCGGAAGTGTGTTTCCCGGAGATGACCTCGACGAGGTCCATCCGCACCGGCGGGTTGAAGAAGTGCATCCCGCAGAAGCGCTCGGGGCGGTCGGTGACCTCGGAGAGCTCGGTGATAGAGAGGCTGGAGGTGTTGGTGACGAAGACGGCCTCGTCGGGGGCGTACTCGACGACCTCGTCGTACACGTCCTTCTTGATCGCCATCTTCTCCGGGACGACCTCGATCACCACGTCGGCGTCGGCCAGGGAGTCCCCGAGGTCGACGAAGGTCTCCACGCGGTCGAGCGCGGCCTCCGCCTCCTCGTCGCCGATCCGGTCCTTCTCGGCGAGCTTGCCGAGCGACCACTCGATCTGGTCGTAGCCGTCCTGAACGAACTCCTCTTCGATGTCCCGGAGGGCAACGTCGTAGCCGGCGAGCGCGGCCACCTCCGCGATGCCGTGTCCCATGTTTCCGGCGCCGAGAACCGTTACGCGCTGGACGTCTTCGAGCTGCATACCGGAACGGTCGGAACCGTCATGGTTGAACGTTTCCATCTTCCAAACGAAAAACGCACTGTAAGTTTATCGCTCCTCGGGATCGCGAGAGAAACGCACTCCCGTCTCCGGCCCCAACCGCCCCCCGATGAACGAGCGAGTCGCGGTGACCCTGCGCGAGGACCCGACGATGGCGCGGCTGATCGACCGGCACGGCCCGCTGAGGGTCGAGCCCGCCGGCGACGAGTTCGCGCGCCTCTGTACCTCGATCGTGAACCAGCAGCTCTCGACCGCGTCCGCGGCGGCCATCCACGAGCGGTTCCTCGACGCCCTCGGCGGCGACCCGACGCCCGACCGCGTCCTCGCGGCCGACGAGGACCGGCTCCGCGAGACCGGGCTCAGCGGCACGAAGGTCGAGTACCTGCGCGAGGTCGCCGGGGCCTTCAGCGACGGCGACCGCGACCTCACGCGCGAGGGGCTCGCCGACGCGAGCGACGAGGAGGTCGTCGCCGCGCTCACCGAGATCCGGGGCGTCGGGGAGTGGACCGCCCGGATGTACCTGATCTTCGCGCTGGGCCGCGAGGACGTGCTCCCGCTCGGCGACCTCGCGGTGCGGAAGGGGATAGAGCAGGTGTACAACGACGGCGAGGAGCTGACCCGCGCGGAGATGCGCGAGATCGGCGACGCGTGGCGGCCCTACCGGAGCTACGGGACGCGGTACGTCTGGGCGGAGTACGAGTCGTAGCCGCCCTCGGCCGGCGTCACTCCTCGCCCGACGCCGCGTACGTCTCTAGTTCGGTAAGCCGCTCGTCGCTGATCGAGAACACGTCCACGAACGCGAACACCTCGTCGCCCTCGGCGTCGAGCAGCCGCCCGCGGACGGCGACGCCGGGTCCTTTTGGGAACACCGCGTCGACGGCGTGGGTCGTGTCGGTCATCGGGCGCTCGTCGCGCATGAACGCGACGAAGCGGTCGCGCCCCTCGAAGGTGCGGTCGGGGCGTCGCTGGACGAAGCCGGGGTCGAGCAGGGCCGCGAGGCGGTCGTACTCGCCGGCGTCGAGCGCGTCGTAGTACGCCCGGACGAGCCGAGCCGGATCGTCCGTTTCGGACACCGTCACGCCGCGAGCGCCTCGAACTCCGCGGCCGAGGTGCGAGTCCCCTTCGAGATGACGGCGTCCCCGGCGCGGAGGGTGGTGTCGATGTCGTGGCCGACGAGCCACCCCTCGTCGGGGCGCCGGATCGCGATGACGCTCGTCGAGATGTCGGTCGCGGGGATCCCCGCTTCGACCAGCGTCCCGTCGAGGTCGCTCCCCTCGCCGACCACGGTCCGGGTGATGATCTCGTCGGACTCCTGGACCGCCATCTCCACGACCGGGTGGACGCCGATGTCGCGCATGACCCCCTCGGTGATCTCTAAGGCGGCGTCGGAGATCTCCTCGGTGGCGACGCCGAGGTGGATCAGCCCGCGCAGCGAGACGGGGTCGTCGGCCTCGCGGGCGGCCCGGAGCGTCCACGCCTCGAACCGCGACTGGAGCGCGTCGACCTCGATCTCCAGGTTCGACACCTCCTCGGCGAGCGCCTCGTTGTCGAAGAGGACGGAGCCGTACGCCAGGTCGACCGCCAGCTCCGAGAGGTTCTTCATCAGCACGATGGAGTCGACCGCGCGCTCCAAGTCGTCGATGGCCGGCTCCGGGGGGTCGCTCGGTTCGAACGGGTCGCCGGTCAGCGTCGGGTGGACGTCGGCGACGCCCGTCTCGGGCCCGCGGAGGAGCGTCACGTCGCCGGCCTCGATCCGGGTCTTCGGCCCGGGATTGAACACCCAGTCGTCGTCGCGCCGGATCGCGATGACGCGCACGCCCGTCTTTGACTCCAGGTCGATGTCCTTCAGCGTCCGCCCCGCGTACGCCGAGTCGGGCGAGACGGTGGCGCGGACGAGGGTCTCGACGCCCTCGGTGAGCGCGCCCCGCATCGCGTCGGGGAGGCCGATCTCCTCGGTGACGATCTTGGCGATGTCGCCGGCGGCGTCGGAGATCTTGTCGGCCGCGCCGACCACGCCGAGCACCGGCGCGAGCGTCTCGGCCTCGTCGGGGCTCCGCGCCGCGAGCATGAGGCTCATCCGCGCGCGCATCTGGAGCACGTCCATCCGGTGTTCGAGTTCGACGACCTCGTGGGCGATCGTCGGGCTCCCGTGGAGGACCGCGGAGTACGACAGGTCGATCAACAGCTCGGCGGTGTCTTTCATCTCCACGAGCAGGTCCTTCACGCTCGCCGGCTCGTACCGGACCGACAGCGGCCCGTCCCGCCCGTCGAATCGTCCCATGCCTCTCCCTCTCCGGCTCCGAGTAAAAGGCTTGTCACGGATCGCCGACAGCGCCTCGAAACCGAGGGCTCAGGCGGCGTCGCCGGCGACGTAGGCGACCGAACGCGGCTCCGGATCGCCGCCCTCGGTCGGCTCGGTCGCCGGGACCGGCTCGGCGAGGTCGACGAGCGCGAGCCACCGCAGGAGCCGGTCGGCGCGCCCGCGCCACGTCGCCTCCCAGTTCGGGTCGCGGGCGCGGTCGTGTCGGGGCACCGACTCCCGCGTCGCCGCGAACAGGTCGTCGGGCGTGAGCGGGTCCGCGGCGGAGGCCGCTCGCAGGGCGGCGAGCGCCTCGGGAACGAGGAGGACGCCCTCCTGGAGCCCCTCGCGGACCAGCTCCGGGGTCGGCTCCGCGTCGGTCCTGACGAACCCGCGCGGCGTCTCCCGGGCCAGTCCGAGCGCGCGCAGGAACGCCAGCCAGTCGTTGGCGGTCTGTCGGTCCGAGAGCCCCCGGCGCTCGCGGAGCCGGGCGCAGCAGTCGTCGGTGCTCCCGGGGACGAGCGGGACCGCCCGCTGGAACGCGCGGAGGTCGTCGAGCTCGTCGGGAGGCTCGGGGACGGGCTTCAGACGCATTTGCTCGACCGCCTCAGCGGTAGCCGAACGACTCCGCGAGCAGCTCCTCGTCGGTCTCGCCGACCGTGTAGACGGGACCGTCGATCACGTCGACGGTGACCTTCGCGGGGGCGAAGACGCGCTCGTCGACCTCGTAGAAGTCCCAGTCGGCGTCCTCGAACACCTCGACGAAGGGGGTCCCGTACTCCTCGCGGGCGGTCGAGACGATCTGGTCGAAGCGGTCGTCGTCGCGCGCGACCTGCAGGTGGACCTCGCCGCCGTACGCGAGGGCGTCGTTCGTCCGCCCCATCGCTACGTCCTCGTCGCGGGTGGCCGGGGCCATCGGCGCCGAGCCCGAGGCGTGGAGCACGTCGGTCGGCTCGTAGCCGAGCTCCAGCAGGCGGAACACGGCGAGCTCCGCGGCGCGGGCCGCGGTCGCGACCGAGCCCGCGGTGGAGCCGGTGGCGTACGCCGGCAGGAACACGCCCTCGGCGTCGACCTCGGCGAGGTCGGCGACGTGCTCGGCGACCTCCTCGGTCGGGAGCGTCGTCGACTCGACCGCGAGCGTCGCGAACTCGGAGGAGTCGTAGTAGCCGACGCGCTCGAACTCGGCCTCCTGACCGACGAGCGCGCGGGCCGGCCCCGAGCCGAGCCCCTCGAAGCCGGAGTCGAACGCGAGCTCCCAGCCCGCCTTCTGCGAGCAGAGCAGCGCGACGGCGGGGTGGTCGGTCGACAGTTCGACGTACTGGCGCGGCGCGC
The DNA here is from genome assembly GCF_002286985.1 of Halorubrum salipaludis. Classification (GTDB taxonomy): domain Archaea; phylum Halobacteriota; class Halobacteria; order Halobacteriales; family Haloferacaceae; genus Halorubrum; species Halorubrum salipaludis. The sequence goes on from NZ_NSKC01000005.1 coordinate 212,298, forward strand.
CCGCGACCTCGCCCATGCGGGTTCGGAGGTTCGCGAGGCCGGCGGTCTGGATCTCGGCGAGCAGCAGTCCCGCCTCGACGCCGCCCGCGGCGTCGACGCCGAAGTCGACGACGGTGGCGCCGTTGTCCAGCTCGTAGCCGACGACGTCGAGCTCGCCGGCGAAGTCGAGCGCCTCGTCGACGAGCTCGATCGCGGTCCGGTTGATGCTTTCCATGGCGGACCCTTCTCGCTCCCGCAGTAAGTGGTTTGTCAGTCGTCGGCGTCGCCAGCGGTGGCGGCGTTTCAGTTACCGCCGGCCCCGGCGGCGACCGGCTCGACGCGGAACACGTACCCCTCGTACGCGTCGTCCAGGTTCACCGGCGACTCGTCGCCGGCGTGGTCCGCACAGAGGAACGCGGTCGCCTCCACGGCGCCCGCCCCGGTCTCCTCTTGGTACCGCTCGGTGACCGAAAACGCCACGGGCTCGGCGCAGCCGCGGCGGTGGCACTCGGCCGGCGGGTCGGCGGTCGGGTCCGCCTCGTCGCCGCGCTCTCGGGCCTCCGAGATGTCCCGCCGTATCTGTCTGCGCTCCTCGTCACGCGCCTGCTTGTCGCGCCCCGACTTGGTGTCTGCCATGCGTCACCATCTCGCTTCAGCGGGATAACGCTACGGGCGACGCTGACGGCGGAGTCGCCAGCGGCCCTACCAGAACCCGCCGTCCGAGCCATCGCCGCCCCCGTCCGGTCCCTCGGGACCGCCCGGCCCCCGCGGCCCGCTCGGACGGGGATCGGGATCGATCTCCACCAGCTCGCTCTCGGCGCGCGGGTCGATCTCGCGCCCCTCGTCGTACCGGACGAACGAGAGGTAGAACGGCTCGCCGCAGCCGGTCCCCTCGGGGTCCGGCTCGCGGTACGGCTCCTCGCTGCCCGCGTCCGACCCGCGAACGCCGTCGTGCGGGTCCCAGTCGACGCCCTCGCTCTCGCCGCAGACGAACCGGACGCCGTCGGCGTCGTCGCCCTCGAACGGCGCCGTCGGAGCGACGTACTCCCACCCCTCGAGGGGGTACGGCGTCACCGCCTTGTCCGCGAGGTAGCCGTCGCGCTCCAGCTCGACGAGGGTCCCGCAGTGCGGACAGTAGTAGGTGACCGGATAGCCCATGCGGATCGTACGGCCGTCGTTTATAAAGGCGCGTCGGCGGGAGAGAGACAGCGGGAGTACGTGAATCATTGCGGTGAGTCGGTTGTTTATAAATCGGATTGTGGTGGTGGCGGGTGCTTATACGTGATCGTCGGCTCTGGAGTGACGGCCTGCAAAGCCCCAGTCGCTGCGGGCGGCGCACGCTCGCTGCGCTCCTCGGTCGCTCGTTTCACTCGCTCCCTGCGGTGCTTACGTCGTCATCAGAACGCGAAGCGTTCTGATTGGCTCACGAGAGCTCTGCTCTCGTGAACGCCTGCGCCGCCCGCAGCGACTGCCCCTTTGAGTCCCGCCCCGCACAGCACAGCACCGCACCTCACACCTCCCCAGCCTCGTCACCGGACTACGTCCGGTTGCAAGCGAGAGCTTCGCTCTCGCCCTGTCGCTGGCGCCTTATAAGGCGCCAGCGACTCCCTCGCGCGTGCGAGTCGCGCCCTCCGGGCGCTCCTCGGCACGCGCCACCGCAACGGTTGTTTATAACCGACTGTCGCCGCCGCTCGTGCTTTTTAAATACTGTATCGCCGATACCGATCTGCAATATCCACTCCCGCTATCGATCGTCGGTGGGTCCGTACGGAGCGGAGCCACATCCGAGCGCGCCTCCCCCGTGAGGCCTCGCGGGTGTCAAAACCCGATCGCATCCGTCTCAGTCCTGCAGCGCCTCGATATCCTCGAGGATCTCGACCGCGTGGTCCTCGGGGGAGACGCCCTCGTAGGCGAGGACGACGGTCCCCCCGTCGTCGAGCACGTACGTGTTCCGGAACACGCCGTCGAAGGTGTTGCCGAACATCTGCTTCTCGCCGTAGGAGTCGTACGCGCTCGCGACCGCGCCGTCGGGGTCGGAGAGCAGCGCGAACGGGAGGTCGTACTCCTCGGCGAACGGCTCGAGGTCGTCGACGGGGTCGTCGCTGATCCCGACGACCGCGATGTCGGCGCCCTCGAAGGCGTCCCACTCGTCGCGGAAGCTACACGCCTCGGCGGTACAGCCCGGCGTGTCTGCCCGCGGGTAGAAGTAGACGACCGTGTAGCGCGCCGCGGACGGGTCGACGGTGACGGTGGCGCCGTGCTGGTCGGACAGCGTGATCTCGGGTGCGGAATCGCCCGGTTCGAGCATACGTCTCGTGGTTTCGCCCCGGTATTAGGATGTTCGGTCCGATTCCTTTTTATCTGTCACAGTCGTTCGCCCGGTATCGATGGAGTGGCAACCGGCGCCGTACACGGCGCCGTTACTGGTGGCGTCGCTCGCGTCGTTTGCCTTCGCCGCCTACGCGGTCTGGAACCGGTCAAAGCGAGAGGCCCCGCTCCTGCGGAGCTTCGTCGGAGTCACGGTCGCGAGCGGCGTCTGGTCGCTGGCGTACGCGGGGCAGCTGTCGGCGACGACGCTGTCGGCGACCCTGTCGTGGAACCGCCTCGTCTGGGTCGGGATCGCGATGCTCGCCGTCGCCTGGCCCGCGTTCGTGTTCGCGTACGTCGGCTGGGTGTCGTGGCTCCGCCCCCGCCGGCTCCTCCTCCTCTGTCTCGTCCCCGCGACCGTCGTCGGCGGTGTCTTCCTCGTCGGCGCCGACCCCCTCTTCTACACGTCCCCCGCGCTCGACGGCGCGAACGGATACCTCGTCATGGAGTACGCGCCGACCTCTGCGCTCATCGGGTTCATGACGTACAGCTACGCCGTGAACCTGTTCACGTTCGGCGTGCTCGGCTACGCCGCGCTCGCGCGGGACGGCGTGTTCCGGTGGCAGGCCGTGCTGTTGCTCGTCGCGGGGGTCGCGCCGATGTCCGTCGGCGTCGTCGGGATCAGCGGGGCACTCGGTCCCCGGTTCGTCGACCTCACCCCGGTCACGTTCGCGGCCACCTCCGGGCTGCTCGGGTGGGTCGTGTTCCGCTACCGGCTCCTCGACCTCTCGCCGATCGCCCGCGACGCGGTGTTCACAAATCTCTCTGACGGCGTCGTGGTGGTCGACGGCGACGACCGGGTCGTCGACATGAACCGGCCGGCCCGAGGGCTGTTCCCCGGCGCGACGATCGGCTGTGACGTCGAAGAGGCGTTCGCCCGGGCGCCGGCGGTGGTCGACCTCGCGTCGTCCGGGAGCGGCGACGGTGACCGGGAGGGGGGCGACCCTGCGTCCGGGACGGGCCCGGACGAAGATCTCAGGGTGACGATCGACGGGGGGTCGGAGCCGCGCTTCCTGACCGTCGCCGCCCACTCGATCGCCCCGACTGGATCCGGGTTCGGTCCGGTGCTTCGGAGCGGCCCGGAATCCGAAGCCGCCCCGAGCGCCCCGGGCGGTTCGGGGGACGGGACCGTGCTCCTGTTCCGCGACATCACCGAGCGCGAGACCCTCCAGCGGCGCTATCGGGCGCTCATCGAGAAGTCGCCGAACGTCATCGCGGTCTGCGGGACCGACGGGCTGCTCCGGTACGTGAGCCCGTCGATAGAGCGCCTGCTCGGCCACGCCCCCGCGGAGATCGAGGGGCGACCGGTGATCGATCTGGTCCATCCCGACGACCGGCGGGAGGCCCAGGCCGCGTTCGAGCGCGCCTTCGAGACCGACGACCAGCAGCTGCTCGACCACCGGATCGCCCACGCGAACGGGAACTGGCGGCAGTTCGAAACGACGGTCGAGCGGCTGTTCGAGGACACCCAAGAGGTGGTCATCACCGCCACCGACGTGACCGAGAGCCGGCGGTACGAACAGCGCCTCCAGGTCCTCAATCGGGTGCTCCGACACGACCTCAAAAACGACACGAACGTCATCGGCGGCTACGCGGACCTCCTGCGGGACCACGTCGACGCCGACGGCGACGAGTACCTCGACGTCATCGACCGGAAGGTGGAGACGCTGACGCACCTCAGCGACCAGGCCCGCGAGATCGACGTGGCGCTCCACAGCGACGGGGCGCGGACGGAGATCGACCTGTCGCCGCTGGTCACGCGGCTCTGCGGCTCGCTGGAGTCGTCGTTCCCGGAGACGACGGTGACCGTGTCGACGCCGGACTCCGCGGTGGTGTGCGCCGACGAGCTGTTGGAGTCCGCGGTCCGGAACGTGTTGGAGAACGCGGTCGTCCACAACGACGGGGACCAACCCATCGTCGAGGTGAGCGTCGACCGCGACGGCGAGGGGTTCCGGGTCGCCGTCGCGGACAACGGTCCCGGGATCCCGCCGGTCGAGCGGAGCGTGTTCTCGGAGGCGCGCGAGACGGCGCTCGAACACGCGAGCGGGCTCGGGCTCTGGCTCGTCCACTGGATCGTCACGGAGTCCGGCGGGGAGCTGGAGATCCACACCCGCGAGCCGACGGGGACGCTGGTCACGATGTGGTTCCCGACGCCGGACGGCGCTTCGGCGGCGGGCGACGAGGAGCCTGCGGGCGACGGGGGGTTTGCGGGCGACGGGGAGTTCGCGGACAACGGAGAGTCCGCGGACGGCGTGGCGTCGACCAATGACGGCGCGAAGTCGACTGCGAACCGCGAGCCCGCGGAGACTCGCCCGCGGGGGGTCGACGGCGACGCTGGCAGAGAACCGGGCTCGGATCCCCGGCGGCGACGCGACGGCGGGTAACGACCCCGCACCGTGGCGGAACGGGCGGCGTTCGCCCTCCGCAACCTCTTTGCGGTCGGTCGACGAACCCGGTGACATGAGTCACGGATCCCTAGACGACGACGCGGTCGAGAGCTACCGGGAGGCCGGTGCGGTGTTGGTCGAGGCGATGAACGAGGCCCGCGAGATGGTCGAGCCGGGGCGGACCCACCTCGAGGTCGCCGAGTGGACGGAGGACTTCATCCGGGAACAGGGGGCCGGCCTCGCGTTCCCCGTCAACATCAGCGTCGACCCCGAGGCCTCCCACGCCACGCCGGGCCGAGACGACGACACCGAGTTCGGCGAGGAGATGGTGTGTCTGGACGTGGGAGTCCACGTCGACGGCTACATCGCCGACGCCGCGGTCACGGTCGACCACACGGGCACCCCCGAGCTGGTCGAGGCCGCCGAGATGGCGCTGGAGGCCGCCGTCGACGAGGCCGGGCCGGGCGTCGAGGTCGGCGTGGTCGGCGGCGCGATCGAGGACGTGATCCGCGGCTACGGCTACACGCCCGTGTTGAACCTCTCCGGGCACGGCGTCGAGCGCTACGACGCGCACACCGGCCCCACCGTTCCGAACCGGGGCGTCGACCGCTCGGTCGAGCTGGAGCCCGGACAGGCGGTCGCCATCGAGCCGTTCGCCACCGACGGCCGCGGGAAGGTCGGCGAGGGGACCGAAGAGGAGATCTTCGAGCGCCAGGGCTCCGCGAGCGTCCGCGACCGCCGCGCGCGACAGGCCTTAGAGGAGATCGAGGCGTTCGACGACCTCCCGTTCGCGGCGCGGTGGCTTGAGGGCGACCGCGCGGAGATGGCCCTGCGCCGGCTGAAGCAGGCGAACGCGGTAAAGGGGTACCCCGTCCTGAAGGAGGCCGACGACGCCCTCGTGAGTCAGGCGGAACACACCCTCCTGATCACCGAGGATGGCGTCGAGGTGACGACGGCGGGCATCCACGGCTTCGACGACTGATGGACCGGATCTACGCTCCCTGGCGGATCGAGTGGGTCGAGCGCGATTCCGACCCGATCGACGGCTGCCCGTTCTGTGTCCTGCCCGAGCGCGAGGACGCCCGCGAGGCCCGGGTCGTCGCCCGCAGCGAGCGCAACTACGTCCTGTTGAACAACGCGCCGTACAACCCGGGCCACGCCATGGTGATCCCGGACGAACACCGCGAGGACCCCACCGACCTCGACGACGCGACCCTCCTCGATCACGCGAAGCTGAAGGCGGCGACGCTCGCGGCGCTGCGCCGCGACGTTGACCCCGACGGAGTGAACACCGGACAGAACCTCGGCGCCTCGGCGGCCGGCGGCTCGATCGACCACCTCCACACCCACGTCGTCCCCCGATGGAACGGCGACACGAACTTCATGCCCGTCACGGGCGACACGAAGGTGATCGTGGAGGCGATCGACCGCACCTACGAGCACCTCCACGCCGGGTTCGCCGCCGGCGACGACGTGGTCGACGAGGTGGGCGACGCAGACGCCGGCGAAGCGGTCGAGCTGTCGTTCGATCTCGGCGCCGGCGACCGCTGAGCTCGTCGCTCGACCCGTTTCTCAACACTCGCTCCCGCCGAACTCCATCCCGGTCGGGTTCGACGCGGGCGCCTCCGGGTGGCGGATCCGGAAGAACAGCGCGCTCTCAGCGGCGTCGCTCTCGGCACAGGTCACCTCGTAGGTCTCCTCGTACGTCCGGCCGTCGACCCGGACCCGCGCGTCGATCTCGTCGCCGTTCCGCACTCGCGCGAGGTCCTCGACGGTCAGCTCGGCGTACTCGTCGTCGCCCGGCGGTCTGGGAGCCACGTCGGCGGCGCCGTCGACGAGGGCGTCGCCGTGGGAGGTGCGAAGAGTGAAGTCGACGTGATACGCGCGCTCGCGGCGGTTGACGACGGCGAACCGGAACGGGACTCCCGGTCCGCGGAGGGCGCTACAGCCGGCCGTGAGGAGGGCGCCTCCGGCGGCGAACCTCCGGAGGAATCGACGGCGGTGCATCTCGTCGCAGTTCGCTGCCGTCGTTCAAAAGGCTCCGGGTCGGCTGGGGCTCAATACACCAACTCCCCGGAGATGAACTTCCGAGTGCGCTCGTCGTCGGGATCCTCGAAGATCGCCTCGGTCGGGCCGACCTCCGTGATCCCGTCGTCGAGCAGCACCGCGACCCGATCGGCGACGCGCTCGGCCTGGTGCATGTCGTGGGTCGCGACGACGACGCCGATGCCCCGGCTCCGAGCCTCGCCGATCGCCTCCTCGATGACCGCGGTGTTCCGCGGGTCCAGGTCGGAGGTCGGCTCGTCGAGCAGCAGCACGTCGGGATCGTACGCCAGCGCGCGGGCGAACGACACGCGCTGGGCCTCCCCGCCCGACAGCGAGTCGGCGTGTTGGTCCGCCTTGTCCGTCAGTCCGACGACGTCGAGCGACTCGCGAACCGCGTCCGGGGTCTCGGCGAGGCCCAGCGCCGCGGCGATCCGGTCGCTCCACGGGCTCCGGACCCGGAGCCCGTACTCGACGTTGCGGCCCACCGAGGCGTCGAAGAGGCTCGCCTCCTGAAAGACCATCCCGACCCGACGCCGCAGAGCGAGGCGTTCCGACTCCTCGGCGGTCCACGCCTCCGTGCCGCCGAGGGCGACGGTCCCCGCGTCGGGTTCGAGCGAGAGCGCGAGCGTCCGGAGCAGCGTCGTCTTGCCCACTCCGGAGGGGCCGATGACCCCGAGCACCTCGCCGGCGTCGACCTCCACGGAGAGGTCGTCGAACACGCGCTCGCCGCCGAACGACTGCGAGACATCCGTCGCGCGGAGCATCACCGCGTCACCCCGCTGTCGCCGAAGTGCACGACCACGGCGTTGACGGTCAACACGAGCGCGACGAGGACCGCGCCGAGGATCATCGCCGTCTCGTACTGCCCCTGCCGCGCCTCGAGCTGGATGGCGGTGGTCAGCGTCCGGGTCTTCGAGATCCCGTCCGCGCTCGTGATGTTGCCGCCCACGATGAGCACCGAGCCGACCTCGCTGACGGCGCGGCCGAACCCGGCCAAGATCGCGGTGGCGATCCCGTAGCGCGCCTCCTTCAAGACGACCAGGGCCGCGTCGAGGCGCGTGCCGCCGAGCGCGCGCGCGGCGTCTCGGACGCCCTCGTCGACCCCGGAGACGGCCGCCAACGTGATGGCCGTGATCGGCGGCGTCGCGAGCACGAACTGTGACATGATCATCGCCTCCCGGGTGAAGACGAGATCGAGCGATCCGAGGGGGCCCTGATTGGACACGGCGAAGAGCACGATCAGTCCGACGACCACGCTCGGGAACCCCATCCCCGTGTTGACGACGGACTTCACGAACCCCTTTCCGGGGAAGTCGGCGAAGCCGATCGCGACGGCGACCGGCACGCTGAACAGCGTGCTCAGCGCCACCGCGGTGACGCTCACGTACAGCGAGACGAAGACGATGCTTCGGACGTACCCCTCCCTGAACGGGAGGTCGAGGAGCGCGGGCGCCAGCTCCGGGATCGCCGCGAGAGACACGCTCACTCGTCGGCGGAGTCGCTACTCCAACCTTCCGGAACGTACTGCCCGAAGTTCGGGTCCTCCGAGACGGCCTCGGGGAAGAACAGCTGCTCGCCGTTCACCTCGTAGCCCGAGATGGACTCCTGCACGCCGGGGCTCGTGATCCACCCGATGTACGCCATCGCGAGGTCGTAGTTGACCCCGTCGTGGACGCCAGGGTTGGCCGCCATGACCCCGTACGGGTTCGCGAGGATCTCCGGTCCGCCCTCGATCGGCCCCTGCACGAGGATCGCGAGATCGATCTCGGAGCGCTGCGAGATGAAGGTGCCCCGGTCGGAGAGCGTGTACGCGCCCTGCTGGGTGGCGGCGTTGAGCGCCTCCCCCATCCCGGTGCCGGTCTCCTGGTACCAGTCGCCGCCCGGCTCGGTGCCGGCCGCCTCCCAGAGGGTCAGCTCCTTGGCGTGGGTGCCGGAGTTGTCGCCGCGAGAGACGAACGTCTCGCCGGCCTCCGCGATCGCCGCGAGCGCGTCGGTCGCGGAGCCCGTCCCCCGAATCCCCGCCGGGTCGCTCTCGGGCCCGACGATCACGAAGTCGTTGAACATCAGGTCGCGGCGGTTCACGCCGTAGCCGTTTCGCAGGAACTCGTCTTCGAGCCCGCGGGCGTGGACCATCACGGCGTCGGCGTCGCCGTTCCGGGCCGACTCCAGGGCCGCGCCGGTCCCCTGCGCCACGGCGTCGACGGTCACGCCGTACAGATCCTCGAAGTCGGTGTGGATCTCGTCGAGCAGACCGGTGTCGTAGGTGCTCGTCGTCGTCGTGAGCGTGAGCTCCTCGCCGGCCACGGCGGGCCGGTCGTCGCTGCCGGCGCCGGACTCGCCGCCGAGTCCTAGTCGGGCGCACCCCGCGGTGCTCGCGACCGCGCCCGCACCGAGCGCGGCGACGAATCGCCTCCGATGTATCGTCATAGACACATCGACGAACCGATGCCGGATATACCTTCTGCCGCGGCCGTAATCGGGACCGGTTACGAGACGCCGGTGGTCGACGGTACTCCCCGAAGACGGGGTCGGAGACGGTTACGTCGAGGCGGCCGCGGTCGGAGGGAAAGCGCCAACACCGCGGGGGACGACCACGGGGTATGGACGAGTCGGCGGACGGGGACGGGAGAGCAACCGGGCGCACGGAAACGGACGGCGGGGCCGGCCGCGGTCGGGCCGCGCTCATCGGGGACGGCGTCGAGTTCGACGGGCGCGACGCCGCGCTCCTGCGCGCGGTCCACGAGGCGGGCTCGGTGGCGGGCGCGGCCGCCGACCTCGGCCGGTCCCGCGCCCGCGCCCTCTCGCGGATCGAGGCGTTGGAGGACGCGTTCGGGACGCTCGTCGAACGCCGGCGCGGGGGCTCCGGCGGCGGCGGAAGCCGGCTCTCGGCGGGCGGCCGCGACCTCCTCGACCGGTACGATCGCCTGCAGGCCGTGCTCGCCGCGACCGCGAGCGTGCCCGAGACGGTGCTCGACGGGACCGTCGCGAGCGTCGACGGCGAACTGGCCGACGTGGACACTGCGGTCGGACGGGTACGCGGGCTCCACGGGGACGGAGACGGCGCGGGCGACGCCCGCGACGGCGCGGCGGTCGGCGACGCGGTACAGGTCAGGATCGGCGCGGACGCGGTGACGATTTATAAGGGAGACGTGGGCGTGGACCCGGATGCGACGAGCGCCCGGAACCGCCTGCGCGGCGCGGTCGTCGGCGTCGAGGCGGGCGAGACGGTGTCGACGGTGCGGGTGGCGGTGGGCGAGGTCGAGTTTCGGGTGTTGATCACGGCCGAGAGCGCGGCGCGGTTGGACCTAGTCGACGGAGAGGAGGTGGCGATCCGGTGGAAGGCGACCGCGACGCGGATCGTGGCGCACGCGGCGGCGTCTCGCTCGTAAACGAAACCCTCAGTGAACGGGCGACGGGGAGAGGTCGATCGAACTCCGCGTTCCGGCAGGATCGCCGCTCTGCCTACTTCCCCCAGAAGGGGTCCCGCTTCCGCTTGGTCTCTAAGTACGCCGACAGCGCCTCGCGCTCGTCGGCCGTGATCTCCTCTTTCAGCTCCTGTTCGAGGATCTTCGCGTGCTTCTCGGGGATCTCGGTCCAGAGCGTGTCGCCCTCCTCGATGTCGCGCCCGACGGTCGGCCCGTCGATGGCGATGCTCACGCGCTCGCCGGCGCGCGCCTCGTCGACGTCGTCGCCCTGCTTTTGAATGCCGGAGAGCTGGCCGGCGCGGTCGAACTCGTTGCCCTCGAAGGCGCCGACGTTGCGGTTGTTCTGGAGCGTCCCGGAGATGATCTCGACGCCGACGACCGCGGGGTCGTTCTGGCGGAACGTGTGGTCGGGGAGGATCCGGAACCGGGAGGGTCGGACGACCTTGTCCAGCACCGTCTCCTGCTGGGCGCGCTGCTTCTCCTCGACGTACGTCTCGTAGTCCTCGATCAGCTGGTAGATGACCTCGTCGGTGAACAGCTTCACGTCGGCGTTCTCCAGCTCCGTCTCGGCGTTCGCGAGGAGGTCGACGTTGAACCCGAGGATGGCCTTGTGCTCGTCCTGGTTCGCGGTCTCGGCCACGGCGATGTCGCGGGGTGCGATGTCGCCGACCTCCGCGCGCAGGATGGGGACCTCCGCCTCGCGGAGCGCGTTCGCCATCGCTTCGAGGGAGCCGAGCGTGTCCGCCTTGACGACGACGCCGTCCTCGGCGGTGTCCACCTCGATCTCCGCGAGCTCGGCTTTCACCTCCTCGACGACCTCCTCGACCGGACGATCGCGGACGACCCGGACCGGCGCGCCGGCCATCGCCCGATCGAGGTCGGGCGCGGCGATCTTCACGCCGGCGGCGGCGCCGACCTCCGCCACCTTCTCGAACTTCTTCTCCGTGCGGATCTCCTCCAGCGGTCGCGGCTGGAGCAGCGCCCGGATCTCCGTGACGATCGGCTCCTCCTGCCCGCCGACGACGATCTGATCGCCGTTCCGAACCACGCCGTCGTACACGACGGTGTCGATGGTGGCGCCGAAGCCGCGCTCGTCTTTCACCTCGAGGACCGTCCCCTCGCCGGCCCCGAAGACGTCGATCGCCATCTCCTCTTTCATGAACCGCTGGGAGAGGCCCATCAGGACGGTGAGCAGGTCGGGGACGCCCTCGCCCGTGATCGCCGAGAGGGGGACGACGCCGATGTTCTTCTGGAAGTCCTGCACGCGCCAGTAGAGGTCGGCCGAGAAGCCGGCGTCGGAGAGCTGGCCGATGATCTCGTAGAGGTTCTCGTTGAGCATCGACTCGGCGCGCTCCGACTGCGCCTCCAGGCTCTTCTGGATCGGCTCGCCGTCCTGCGGGTTCCACCCGGGCGTCGTGTCCACCTTGTTGGCGGCGACGACGAAGGGGGTCCCCGTCCGGCGGAGGATATCGATCGCCTCCTCCGTCTGCGGCTGGAAGCCGTCGTTCACGTCGACGACGAGCACCGCGATGTCGGCGAGCGCGCCGCCGCGGGCGCGCAGCGTCGAGAACGAGTGGTGGCCCGGCGTGTCGATGAACAGGAGCCCGGGTAAATCGAAGTCGGTCGGGTCGATGAGCTCGCCCGCCATCCCGGAGATGGTGTCGAGCGGGATGTCGGTCGCCCCGATGTGTTGGGTGATCGCGCCGGCCTCGCCCTCGCTGACGGCGGAGCCGCGGATCTTGTCGAGCAGGCTGGTCTTGCCGTGATCGACGTGGCCCAGCACGGCGACGATCGGCGTCCGAAGGGTGTCCGCGTTTGTGTGGTCGGTCATCAGTGATCGCCCCGAGAAAGTCGGTTACCTATCGTTCCGCCCGGCCGTCAGTTAAGCCTTTCAAAACGCGCCCGGCCGAAGCGCGGGGGAGGAGCACCGCGATCGCCGCGGCTCGCCCCGCTGACCGGCGTCGCGGCGTCTCGAACCCGTCTGTCGCCCGTCCGACGCCCCGTGGAGTTTAAGACCGTTGCCCGGGACCGTGCGAACATGGTCGACATCCTCGCGGAGAACCTCTCCGGGAAGGCGGTGATGAGCGCGGACGGAACCGAACTCGGGGACCTGTACAACATCACGATGGACCTCAAGTCGGGCGAGCTCGCCGACCTGCTCGTGAGTCCCCACGAGCACCTCAGCCCGGAGCGCTCGGGCTTCGACGTCGACGAGATGGGCCGCCTGAAAGTGCCGGTTGCGAACGTGCAGGCGGTGAAAGACTACATCGTCGTCGCCCGCTAATGGAAGTCCTCGACACCTCGGCGTTCATCCACGAGTACACCACCGACGACGACGTGGTCTCGGTGCCCGAAGTGCACGACGAGCTCACCGGCGAGGGGGCGCTCCGGTTCGACGCGATGGAGGGCTCCGGGATGACGATCCACGTCCCGGCCCCGGAGGTCCTCGACAACGTCCGGCGCGCCGCGCGCGGCTCCGGCGACGCCGCGGAGCTGTCGGACACGGACACCCGGCTGATCGCGACCGCGCTCGAACTGAGCGCGACGCTCGTCACCGACGACTACGCGATGCAGAACGTCGCCGAACGCCTCGACATCGCCGTCGAGGCGATCGCGCGCGACGGCATCTCCGAGGAGCGCGAGTGGCGGTTCCAGTGCGTCGGCTGTAACCGCACCTTCGACGAGAACAAGGAGCGATGTCCGATCTGCGGGAGCGACCTGACGCGGAAGAACCCGGCGTGAGCGAGTGAACGGGCGGCCCGCCACCGTCTGACAGCGATCGGAATCATCGGGCCGAGAGCACCCGAGCCGTTCGTTCAGTGGAATTTCTCTCTGACACATTTAAAATATCGATACTGTTTAATTGTGACATACTCAACTATAACGAGGCGTTCGGCGTGGTCGGGACGGGAGGACGGCGCGCGCCGGCGCCCGCGACGCGTGTTGACGCCGGCATCGACACGCACCGCCCGAGGTGAACCGTCCGAACGAACGACGTCGTAGTCGCCGCACACACAGAGGGGACAAGACCATGCTACCGACCATCGGACGGCGGACAGTGCTGCAAACGATCGGCGTCGCCGGCGCGCTGGGACTCGCGTCCGGCGCGGCGGAGGTGGAGACGGAGACGGAGGCGACCGCCGAGGCCGCCGCGCTGAACCGACACGACGCGCTGCGGACCGGCCGGTTCGAAGTCGAACTCGACGGCGAGGCGGTGTCCGGCTGGCAGACCGTCACCATCCCGAGTCGCTCCACGGAACAGGACGAGTACCGCGAGGGCAACGACGCCGACTACGAGAAGAAGGTCTGGGGACAGACGACGTTCGACGACCTCGAGATGGAGCGGGGGCTCCAGCGCGAGGACGTCAACCGCCTCTACGACTGGCACGAAGCCGTCAGAGCGGGGAAGGCCGACGAGGGGCGGAAGGAGATCGCGGTGAAACTGCTCGACGGGCGAGGCGGAAATCCGGAGCCGCTCCTCGAGTGGCGGTTCGAAGAGGCCTGGATCAAGGAGTACAGCCCGCCCGAGCTCGACGCGAGCGCCGACGGGGACGTGGCGACCGAATCGATCACGGTCGCGTTCGACCGAATGGTCCGAGAGGAGATCTGAGGCCCTCCGGGAGGGCGGCGTACCGGCCCTTCCGCGTCGCTACCCGCCGGATCAGTCGGTCGACGCCTCGTTCGCGTCGCCCCTTCGCGACTCGGCCTCGATCTCGACCGCGCTCGGCCCGCCCTCCTCGCCGGGGACGGCCTCCCGGAGCGCCCCGGCGTCGACGGCGGGCAGCCGGTCGCGGAGCCGCCCCGCGACGGTCCGGGCCTCCGCGATCTCGACCTCGGCGACCGCCCGGACGAGCGCGGCCGCGCGCTCTGCCCGGTCCCGGCGCCACGACTCCTCACGCGACTGGTACGTGCGGATGGCGCGGAGGAACTCCCCCTCCGAAAACTCCGGCCAGTACGGCGCACAGAAGTAGACGGCGGCCTCGTTGCCGTTCGCGTGCCACGGGAGGAAGTTCGAGGTGCGCTCGTCGCCGCCGGTCCGCACGATGAGGTCGACGTCGCGGACCGGGCGATCGTACAGCCGGTCCTCGACCGTCTCGACGTCGACGTCATCGGGGTCGAGGTCGCCCGCGTCGACGTCGCGCGCGATCGTCCGGGCGGCGTCGAGCAGCTCGGTCCGGCCGCCGTACGCCAGTGCGACGTTCAGCGTGAACCGGTCGTTGTCGGCGGTGCGGCGCTCCGCGTAGTCGACCGCGTCGCGCACGCGCTCGGGGAGGCGGTCGACGTCGCCGATCGCGCGAACGCGGACCCCCTGCTCGTGGACGCGGTCGGCGTCGGCGAACTCCCGGAGCTTGGCCTCAAGCAGGTCGAAGAGGGGCGCTAACTCCTCGTCCGGTCGCTCGAAGTTCTCGGTCGAGAAGGCGTACAGCGTCAGCTCCGCGACGCCGAGATCCGCGCACCAGTCGAGCACCCGCTCGGTGGTGGCGGCGCCTGCGCGGTGCCCGTCGGGGGCGTCGCCGCCGCGTTCGCGGGCGTACCGGCGGTTCCCGTCCTGGATGATCGCGACGTGCGTCGGCACGTCCCCGATCTGTCGGCGGAGGTGGCGGCGGTACGCGCGCTCGACGAGCTCGCGGAGGCGGTCCAACATACGGGTCGACCGAGTCGACCGAGCGGTATGTACTTTTACCCTCCGGCCGGTCAGATCACGGCCGATGAACGCCGCCTACGTCTTCGCCGTCGCGTTCCGGCTCGATCCGGACGCGGCGGCGGTCGACCCCGACCGGTTCGAGACGACGCTGGAGATCCCCGCGAGCGAGCCCGGGGCGGCGGGCTGGCTGTTCTTCCGCGATCGCCTCTGGCGCGGCGAGATCGGCGACGAGCCGTCGTTTCGGCGGCTGGCGGCGGAGCGGCTCGGCCTCGCGGACGCCGCGAGCGCCGAGGTCGTCGCCGCCGACTTCCGCGAGCTCCGGACGGACCGCGACCACCTCGACGCGCTGAAACGCGAGGTCGCCGCGGACCTCGACCGGTTCAACGCCGACTCCGTCGACGAGGTCCTGCACAAGTACCTCGGGTCGTCGATCCACGTGCGGGAGTGAGTCGAGAGCGGACCACAGGCCCCCACAACGCACTTATCACCCGGCCGCTTACGGACGGCCCCATGGTCGCCGACTACGACTTCCACCTGTTCGACCTCGACGGGACGCTCGTCGACGCGGAGTGGTCGTACACCCGCGGCGTCTTCGACCGCGTCGGCGACCGGCTCGGTCGTCCCTTCTCGGACCGGGAGGCGTACGTCCTCTGGCACGGGCTCGGCGGCCCCCGCGGCGACACCCTCCGCGAGCTCGGGGTCGACCCCGACGCGTTCTGGCCGGCGTTCCACGCCGAGGAGGACCCGATCGCCCGCGCGGAGGCGACGTACCTCCACGACGACGCCGCCCGCCTGCTCGACAGCGTCGACGACGCCGGCGGGCCGACGGGGCTCGTCACCCACTGCCAGCAGTTCCTCGCGGAGCCGGTGCTCGACCGGCTCGACCTCGACGGCCGGTTCGACGCGGTCGTCTGCTGTACCGACGAGACGGGCTGGAAGCCGGACCCGGCCCCCATCGAGCTGGCGATGGCGGACCTCGGCGTCGACCCCCGGACCGACCGCGGCTACTACGCCGGCGACGGCGAGAGCGACGTGGGCGCCGCGTGGAACGCGGGGCTCGACGCGGTCCACGTCGAGCGCGTGGGCCACGAGGACCGCGGCCGGTGCGTGCTGGGCGACCGGCGCGTCAGCCGGCTCGACGAACTGGTCGGACCGACGTGAGGGCGCCGCGGTCGCCCGCGACCGAAACGGTCGTGAGGCGGCGGGTGGAACCGAGCCCATGACGAAGTGGCTCCACAGCGGCCGCCGCCGCGACCTGTGCGCGCTGCTGTACGAGGCCGGCGAGCTGCGGGCGCAGTCGCTGAAGAGCCGGCTCGAATCGCACTACGACGAGCGGATCGATCCGGGCTCCTTCTACGCGACGCTGACCTCCCTCGTGGAGTCGGGGTTCCTCGACCGGCGGACCGAGGGGATCGCCGACGTGTACGCCCTCACCGACGCGGGCGAGCGCGCGCTCCTCGACCACTACGACTGGCTCTCGGCGAAGGTCGGAGACGGAGACGGCGAGGGAGACGGAGACACTGTCGGCGACGGCATCAGCGACGACGACAGTGACGACGACAGCGACGACGGCGCCGGCGATGACGGCCCCGATCTCAAGGATTAACAAGATCGGTGCGTTCAGTTAATATATGACGGTCGTCAGCGTCTCGATGCCGGAGGAGTTGCTGGAGCGAATCGACGGGTTCGCGGACGAACACGGGTATACCGGGCGCAGCGAGGTCGTCCGCGAGGCCTCGCGAAACCTCCTCGGAGAGTTCGAGGACGCGACGTTGGAGGACCGCGACCTGATGGCGGTGGTGACCGTGCTGTTCGACTACGAGACCACGAGCGTCGAGGAGCGGATGATGCGGCTCCGCCACGAGAACGAGGGGCTCGTCGCCTCCAACGTCCACAGCCACGTCGGCTCGCGGTACTGCATGGAGCTGTTCGTGCTCGAGGGGCGGTTGGAAGACATCTCGACGTTCGTCGGGAAGATCCGCGCGACGAAGGACACGCTCACGGTCGACTACAGCGTGACGCCGGTCGACGAGTTCGGCGCCGACGCCGACCCCGCGGCGGCGGACGGTCACGGCCACGGTCACGGTCACGACCACTGATCAGGGGGACCGAAGTGGCCGTCCGTTTTCAACCTCCTCCGCCATCCGTCTCCGCGTCCGCGAGCACGCCGACGAACGGCACCGCGAACCCGACGGCGTAGCCGGCGAGGTGCGCGAACACGTTGCTTCCGAACGGGACGAGCACCAGCGATCCGATCACGCCGGCGGCCGCGACGCTCGCGCCCGTGACGTACAGGAGCTCTCGCTCCGGAGACAGGCCGAGCCCCGTCACCCGCGGGCGACCGGTCGCGAGGGACAGCCCGGCCGCGGCGACGACCGCGCCGACCGCGAACAGCGATCCCACGGCCGGCAGCGGCGGGAAGTAGCCGACGCCGCTCGGCGCGAGGTGCGCGAGCGCGAGCGACGCGAAGACGGCGACGACCGACCACCGCGGGTCGATGTCGGCGGGCGACCCGCGTCGAGTTTGGTTCCGGTTGCCGCCCCGGTCCTGGTCCCCGCCCCGGTCCTGGTCCCCGCCCCGGTCTCGGTCGCCGTTCCGCTCCCGGTCGCCGTCTCGCTCCCACTCCGCCGCGAGCGCCGCGAACCAGACGACCACGAGGTAGCCGAGGAGCGCGCTGTTCACGTCGGAGAAGCCGGCGGTCGGCGCGTCGGTCATCCCGCCGAGCGCGACGACGGTCGCCCACGCGGAGACGAGCGGGACGACCGCGAGGTAGACCGCGACCGAGCCGAGGAGCCGCCGGCGCCAGCCGGCGACGACCGAGAGGGGATACGCGACCGCGACGAGCAGCCAGTAGTTGACGACGTTGTCGGCGAGGTGGACCGGGTCGGCGTGGACGAAGCTCGACGCGAACGCGGTCCACAGCGACCACCGGTTCTCGAGCACGCCCTCGGTCGCCAGCGAGAACCGCCACGCCTCGACGCCGGGGAGGAGGCTCACGCCGACGAGCAGCGCCGGCAGCGGGAGCGTCACGAGCGCCAGCTCCGCGGCTGGCCGCGACCGAACCGCGGCGAGGACCGACGCGAGCAGCCCGCGAAGGGTGGGGGGCTTGGCGGAGCCGCCGTGGCGACTCGCCGGATCCCGGTCGCGGTTTGTCGGATCCCGGTCGCGGCTCGCCGATTCTCGAACGCGTTCGCCCGGACCGCCGTCTCCCGACATGTCGCCCACCTACGGCGTCGCCGGGCGGACGCTCTCCAGCGCCGCCGCGAAGTCGTCGGCGGTGACGCCGACCTCGTCGGCGTGGTCGTTGGCCGCCGCGCCGTGTTCCTCGGCGACGCGCTCGATGGCGATCAGGGCGGCCTCCCGGCACAGCGACGCGAGCTCGGCGCCGGAGTACCCCTCGGTCTCGTCGGCGAGGTGCTCGAGGTCGACGCCCTCGAGGAGGGGCTTCTCGCGGGTGTGAACGTCCAGGATCTTCCGGCGCGCGTCGCGGTCCGGCTCGGGGACCTCGATGTGCGTCTCCAGTCGGCCGGGCCGGAGCAGCGCGGGGTCGAGCGACTTGCGGCGGTTCGTCGCCGCGAGCACGACGAGGTTCGGGTTGTCGCTCGCGCGGTCCAGCTCCGTCAGGAGCTGGGAGACCACGCGCTCGCCGACCCCGGAGCCGTCGCCGCCCGCGCCGTCGCGGTCGGCCGCGATCGCGTCGATCTCGTCGAAGAAGACGATCGCTGGCGCCGCCTGCCGGGCGCGGTCGAAGAGGTCTCGGACCGCCTTCTCCGACTCGCCGACGTAGCGGTCGAGCAGCTCCGGGCCGGCCACCTGGATGAAATTCACGCCGCTCTCGCCCGCGATCGCGCGGGCGAGCAGGGTCTTCCCGGTGCCCGGCGGGCCGTGGAGCAGGACCCCCGTCGGCGGGTCGGCGTCGGCGGCCTCGAAGAGGGGGCCGTACGTCAGCGGCCACGTCACCGCGCGCTCCAGCTTCTCCTTCGCCTCGGGGAGCCCGCCCACGTCCGCGAAGTCGGTGGTCGGCTGTTCGGCGACGTACTCGCGCATCGCGCTCGGCTCGACGCTCGCGTGGGCCGCCTCGAAGTCGGCCTTCCCGACGGTCACGTCGTCGAGGGCCTCGGCATCCGACTCGCGGGCGCGCCGCAGCGCGGTCATCGCCGCCTCCTGCGTGAGCCCCTCGATGTCGGCGCCGACGAAGCCGTGGGTCCGCGCCGCGATCCGGTCGAGGTCCACGTCGTCCGCGAGCGGCATCCGCCGCGTGTGCACGTCGAGGATCTGCCGGCGGCCGGCCTCGCCGGGGACGCCGATCTCGATCTCGCGGTCGAACCGGCCGCCCCGCCGGAGCGCGGGGTCCAAGGTGTCGACGCGGTTTGTCGCGCCGATGACGATCACGTCGCCGCGGGCGTCGAGCCCGTCCATCAGCGAGAGCAGCTGGCCGACGACGCGGTTCTCCACGTCGCCGCCGTCGTCCCGTTTCCCCGCGATCGAGTCGATCTCGTCGAAGAAGATGATCGCCGGGGCGTCCTCGCTCGCGCGCTCGAACACCTCCCGCAGGCGCTCCTCCGACTCGCCTTTGTACTTCGACATGATCTCCGGGCCGTCGACGGTGATGAACGTCGCGTCGACCTCGTTGGCGACGGCGCGGGCGATCAGCGTCTTCCCGGTGCCCGGCGGGCCGTGGAGCAGGACGCCCTTCGGCGGATCGATCCCGAGCCGGGTGAACACGCCGGGCTCCGAGAGGGGGAGCTCGATCGTCTCGCGCACCAGCTCCAGCTCCTCGTCGAGCCCGCCGATGTCCTCGTACGTCGCGCCCGCGGTGTGCTCGGCCGGGGGCTCGGCGGCGTCGCCGGCGGGTCGGGCGTCGGTTCCGGGGGCGCCGGGGGCGTCGGTTCCGGGGGTGTCAGGGGTGTCGGCGCTCCCGGTTCCGGGAGATCGGTCCGCGGGGGAGCCGGTTCCGGCCCGGGCTCCGGACGTGGATTGGCGATCCTGTCCGCCGCTCACGCTGCCCCGAGATCCGCCCTCGTCCCCGTATCGCACCGACACGTCGGTCCGGTTCGTGACGCGCACCGTGCCCGCCGGGTCGGTCTCGGCGACGACGAACCGGATCCCGCCGAGCCGCTCGACGTGGACCGCCTCGCCCTCGGTGACGGGTCGGTCGCGGAGGTCGCGGGCGAGCGCGCGCTCGACCACCTCGCGGCTCACGTCGACGTCGGCGAGCTCCGCGGGCGCGGCGAGGATGACCCGGTCGGCGTCCCCGACGTCGACGGCGGCGACGGTGACGGTGTCGCCGACCTTCACGCCGGCGTTCGCGCGGGTGTCGGCGTCGATGAGGACGGAGCCCTCTTGCGCGTCCGCGCCGCCGGGCCACACCTTCGCGACGGCGGTGCGCTCGCCGCGGATCTCGACGGTGTCGCCGCTGAGGAGGCCGAGTCGCTTCCGGGAGGATTCGGGGAGCCGAGCGATGCCCCGGCCCGCGTCCCGCTTCTCGGCGGCACGCACCGTGAGCCGGAGGCCGTCGGTGTCGTTCATACGCTCCGTTCCGGCGGCTGACCCTTTATCCTTGCCCGGCGGGCCTCCGCTGACGCCGAACGTGCCCGCCCCGCCGCCGACCGCAACCCCCTTACCCCGCCCGGACCCGTCGTTCGGTATGCAACCGACAGGGCACCTGCGCGGCGACGCGGTCCGCGTCGGCGGCGACGCCCGCCAGCGGTTCCACGACTCCGGCGGCTACGGGCGTCCGCTCGACGGCAACGAGATCGCGCTCTCGCGGGTCGAGGCCGCCCACCTGCTGTTCCGCGGCGACCTCTCGGGAATCGCGCTCGACGACGGCGGGAGCCGCGGCGGCGACGGGAACGGCGACGGGGGAGGCGAAGTCGGCTTCGAGCGCTTCTTCGTCGAGTGTGCGGCCGCGGCCGACCGCTTCGCGGTGCGCTACCTCGTGTACGCCGACCTGCGCGACCGCGGCTTCTACCTCTCGCCGGCCCGCGAGCCGTGGCCCGGCGGCGACGTCGACGCCCCGGACGCGGTGGATTTCATCGCCTACGAGCGCGGCTCGACCCCCGACACGGGGAACGTGAAGTACCCCGTGCAGGTCGTCGGCGAGCGCGAGTCGCTGTCGGCGGCGGGGCTCGCCGGGCGCACCCTCGCGGTCGTCGACGAGGAGTCCGACATCACGTACTTCGCGGCGACCGAGGGGACGATCGCGGGCGCGACAGACTACGAGCCCCCGGACCGCCTGACGGGCGTCCTCCTCGCCGACCGCGTCGTCGTCTGGGACGCCCCCGAGGGACTGTACGACTCCGGCTTCTACGGCCAGCCCCTCACCGGCCGCGCCGCGGCGATCGAGGGCGCGGTCCAGCTCTCCTTAGTCGAGGCGGCGTCGCTCGCGGCAGACGGCGTGCTGTCGCTGTCGGCGTCGGTGGACGCGGCGGGCGGGAAGAGCGGCGAAGCGGCCGGCACGGGAACCCCGGAGGCGGACGGCCCCGCGGCCGCGATCGTCGCCCGCGGCCGCGACGTGGAGGGCGAGCGCTTCGACCGCCGGCTCGCCGTGTACAGGCGCCTCCGCGGGGCCAACGCGGTTCCGAAGACCGGCTTCAAGTTCGGCGCCGACTTCCGGACGTACCTCGACGTGGAGACGGTCGAGGACCTCCCCCACTCCGAACACCTCGTGCGCGTCGTCGAGGGCGACCACCGCTTCTCGCCGCGCGAGCTCTCGCTCGACGTGCGGCTCGCGGGCGGCGTGCGCAAGGAGATGGTGTTCGCGCTGACGGAAGTGGCAGGAGACGGCCGAAGCGACGAGGTCGCGGAGCCCGCCGAGGACGACCCGGTCCCCGACGCCGACGTGGAGTGGCTCTCGATCGGGCGGCTGACGCCGTGACTTCCGCGTCGGAATGAGCGGAACCCTTTTTTGACGCCTCGCCGTCCCCGCGTCTATGCCATTGCCCTCCGCGTCCGAGCCCGAGCCGAGCGCCTACGACATCTCCACGGTCGACCTCAGCGACGACCGCTACGAGGTGAAGCAGTCGGCGATCCGGAACAAGTACACCGTCCGCGACGGCGCCGGGAACGTCGTCCTGCGCGGGAAACAGAAGATGTTCAAGCTGAAAGAGGAGTTCCCGTTCGTCGACGGCGACGGCGAGGACGCGTTCTCAGTGAAGGCCGGCGGCATCATGGACGTCGCGGGCAACTACGCCATCACCGACGCGGGCACCGGCGAGGAGGTCGTCGTGTTAGACGAGGACTACTCGCTGTTCGTCGAGAACTGGACGGTCCGCGACCCCGAGACGGGGGAGGCGCTGGCGACGATTCAGTCGAAGAACAAGCTCCTCTCGGCGCTCCGGCACCTCGTCGGCGCCGCGAATCTCTTCCCGAACAAGTACGAGATTTTCGACGCCGACGGCGGGCACGTCGGCGACATCGAGGGGCAGTTCTCGCTGCGCGACACCTACACCGTCACCGTCGACGACGCGAGCGACGTGCCGAAGGAGGCGGTGATCGCCGCCGCGTGCGTCCTCGATGCACTGGAGAACAAGTAGCAACGGTCGCAGCATCTGGGAAGACTGGACACTGTCCCGCAGGTGAGGCGCACAAACGCGGTTCAGCGATAAAGTGGTCTGAAACGGCCGGCCGATGGGATCTGCGAACTGATCTATTCACGTCAGGAATATAAACGGAATTGCGAGAAGAGCCCCAATAAAAACGAGTGCAGAGAATACGTTCCACGATTGAGTGGTAATACTGTAAAGTAAGCCCACAAGAATGGAGACATACCCAACAGAGACGAGAGACAATATTGTCTCCCTATTGAGGAGTCCATCTTCTCTTCCATTTCTCAGTACCATACTATCACTCCAATAAGAGGAAATAAAAATGCAGTGCCACCGAATTGTACGAACACTGAGTCCCCTGTACTGAGCAATTCGTGAGGTTTTACCGAACGGGTTGTTCCCCGTCTTTTTCCTGTCGAAACGTTATCGTCGGAGGGCGAACGAGACTCAGAGACTAATGATCGACGACATTTTCGAAGCGGTCTTCGATGTCCTGCTCGGATTCATTCCGAACGTCGTGTTGGGGGCGATCGCGCTGGTCGTCGGTCTCGTGACGACGGCCGTGGGAATCGCGACGCTGAGCGATCCCGGAATGGCGGGCGAAGCGCTGACGATCGTCGGCCTGTCGGTGGTGGCCGGCGTCCTGATCCTCTGGCGTCGGTAGCGGTTCGTCGATCGCGACCGGCTCGCTCACTCCCCGCCCAGCTTCGACTCGCCGACCGAGTCGTGGCCCTCTATCACTTCCGTCCCGCCCATGTACGGGCGCAGCGCCTCGGGGACGGTGACGGTGCCGTCGTCGTTCTGGTAGTACTCCAAGATGGCGACGACGATCCGCGGGACCGCGAGCCCCGACCCGTTCAGGGTGTGGAGGAACTCCGCGGACTCGTGGTGCTCCTCGCGGTATCGGATCTGCGCGCGACGCGCCTGGAACTCCTCGAAGTTCGAGACGGAGGAGACCTCCAGCCAGCGGCCTCCCTGCTCGGGGCCCTCGTCCATGTCGTCTCCGGGCGCCCACACCTCGATGTCGTACTTCTTCGCCTGCGTGAACCCGAGGTCGCCGGTGCACATCTCGAGGATGCGGTAGGGTAACTCGAGGCGACGCAGCACCTCCTCGGCCTCGTCGACGAGCCCCTCGAAGCGCTCGTCGCTCTCCTCGGGCCGGACGAAGTTCACCATCTCCACCTTGTTGAACTGGTGGACGCGGACGATGCCGCGGGTCTCGGTGCCGTGCTCGCCCGCCTCCTGCCGGAAGTTCGGCGTGTACGCCTGGTACTTGAGCGGGAGGTCCTCGCCCAGCAGGATCTCGTCGCGGTGGAGGTTCGTGACGGGCACCTCCGCGGTCGGGAGCAGCCAGAGGTCGTCGTCGTCGTACTCGTCCTCGTTGGTCCCCTCGACGCGGTAGGCGTCCTCGGTGAACTTCGGGAGCTGGCCGGTGCCCCGCATCGACGCGGAGTTGACCGGGATCGGCGGGAACACGTCCTCGTATCCCTGCTCTCGGTGCACGTCGAGCATGAACTGGATCAGCGCGTGCTCCAACCGGGCGCCGTCGCCCTTCGCGACGTAGAAGCCGCCGCCGGCGACCTTCGCGCCGCGCTCGAAGTCGAGGATCTCGAGGTCCTCGCCCAGGTCGTAGTGCGGCTCCACGTCGGTCGGGAGATCGCGGAGGTCGTCGAACCCCTCGCGGCGCCGCTCGACGTTCTCCGACTCGTCTTCGCCGATCGGCACCGACTCCTGCGGGATCTGGGGGAGCTCGAGCAGCGACGCCTCCAGTTCGGCCTCCAGCTCGTCGGCGCGCTCCTCGATATCCTGGAGCTCCGCTTTGAGCTCCTGCGAGCGCTCGATCGCCTCCTGGGCCGCCTCCTCGTCGCCGGCCTGTTTGAGGTCGCCGATCTTCGAGGAGACCTCGTTGCGCTCGTGGCGCAGGTCGTCGCCGCGGCTCTTCAGATCCCGCCACTCCTCGTCGACGTCGAGTATCCGGTCTAAGTCCACGTCGACGCCCTTGTTGGCGAGCGCCTCGCGGACGACCTCGGGGTTCTCCCGGACGAACTGTCGAGACAGCATTTGACGGGAGTTCCGCGGGGCGACCCAAAACCGTATCGGAGCGTCGGCACCGGTTGGCATGGAGCCTAAAAGTGATCAGAGCGGATAACCGCCCGACTGCGGTTTCCGGCCGAGCCGGTGTCCGCCTAGTTGGTGATCACGTGAGCGACGCAGTCCTCGTCCACCAAAGTCCCGTCGGCGGACAGCCGAGCGCAGTTCTGGACGCCGTCAGAGCCGCCGGGGAACTGGTCGACCGGTACGACTTCGACCGTCAACACGAGCGTCGGCAGACACTGGCCCGCGCTGAGTCCGCTGCCGTTCTGATGCGTGGCGGTGACCGTTCCGCCGCTCGCCGAGGCGCTCCAGCCGCTTCCGGACGCCGAGACGAACGTAATCCCGTTCGGCAGGGTGTCCGTGACGGTCAGCTGCCCGTCGCAGGTCTGCTCTTGGAGCATGCAGACGTCGATCTCGTAGGTCGACTGCTGGCCGTACTGGAACTGGCCGCCGGTCGTCTTCTCGATGTTGAGCCCGTCACAGGAACTCTGCGGGGGCTGGACCGCGACGCTGACGCAGCTCCGGTTGTTCCTGGCGTTCGCGTCGTCCGATTCGATGCTCGCGCAGTTGCGGATCGCGTCGCCGGTCTCGTCTATCGAGCCGATCTCGACTTCGAGGACGAGCGTCGGGAGGCAGTCGCCGGGCGCCAATCCGCCGCTGTTCTGATGTTCCGCGGTGACGACGCCGCCCGATTCGCTGATCGACCAGCCGCTGCCGTCGGCGTCGAGGAACGTCACGCCGCTCGGCAGCGCGTCGACGACCGGGACCGGACCCCGGCAGCGCCCGTCGCCCTCGTTGCAGACGGTGATCTGGAACTCGGTCGTGTCGCCGGGCGCGACGCTGTCCGCCTCGTGGATCTTCTCGATGGCCAGGTCGCAGTCGCCCCCGGTGCCGGTCGTATCGATCGGGACGCTGACGCAGCTCCGGTTGTTGTCCGAGTTCGCGTCGTCGTACTTGAGGCTCGCACAGTTGCGGACCGCGTCACCGACCTCGTCTATCGAGCCGACCTCGACTTCGAGCGTGAGCGTCGGCAGGCAGTCGCCCGGAGCCAAGCCGCTGCTGTTCGGATGTTCCGCGTCCACGACGCCGCCGGTCTCGCTGACCGACCAGCCGCTCCCGCTCCCGCCGAGGAACGTCACGCCGCCCGGCAGCGAGTCGACGACCGGAACCGGGCTGCGACAGCGCTCTCCGCCGACGTTACAGACGGTGATCTCGAACTCGGTCGTGCCGCCGGGCGCGACCGCCTCGCCGTCGTGTTCCTTCCGTATCGAGAGGTCACAGGCGCCGCCGACGGTATCCGTGTCGACGGGAACGCTAATGCAGTCTCGGTTGTTGGTCGAGTCGGCGTCGTCGCTCTTGATGCTCGCGCAGTTGCGGATCGCGTCGCCGGTCTCGTCTATCGAGCCGATCTCGACTTCGAGGACGAGCGTCGGGAGGCAGTCGCCGGGAGCTAAGCCGCCGCTGTTCTGGTGTTCCGCGGAGACGACGCCGCCCGATTCGCTGATCGACCAGCCGCCCCCGCTTCCGCTGAGGAACGTCACGCCGCCCGGCAGCGTGTCACCGACCGGGACCGGCCCTCGGCAGAGCCCGTCGCCCTCGTTGCAGACGGTGATCGCGAACTCCGTCGCGCTACCGGGCACGGCGAGGTCACCGCGGTGCTCCTTCGATATCGACAGGTCGCACTCGCCGGTTCCCGTGACCGGGACGGTGACGCAGTCGGTCTTGTAGCTCAGGTCCGGGTCGCCCTGTTCGACCGTGACGCAGTTGCGGACCGCGTCGCCGACTTCGTCCGGAGATCCCACGTCGACCGCGAGAGTCAGCGTCGGCAGACAATCCCCGGGGTTCAGACCGCTCGCGTTGGGGTGCTCACAGGTCACGACCCCGCCGCTCTCGGTGCAGGTCCAGTCGGTCCCCGTGTCCGCGGCGTACGTCACGCCGTTCGGGAGGTCGTCCGTGACGGTTACTGTGTCCTCGCAGCTGCCGTCGCCGTCGTTACAGACGGTGATCTCGAACTCGGTTGCGGTCCCGTACGAGACGGAATCGCCGACGTGTTCCTTAGTGACCGACAGGTCACACCGTCGGCGAGGCGGCCACGTACAGCCGGCCAGCGAGATCGCGCCGCCCACGCCGACCGTCTGAAGGACGCGTCGCCGGTTGATCGATCGCTTGTCTGTCATCGGAACCGCCGCTCCTCCGATAAAATTCGGGCGTTGCCGACGAGTTGGTCCGTCTCACGGCCGCGACTCCGCGGACCCGATCGTGATCGAGTTCGAGGCGACCGAGTCCGAGTGGATCGAGTCCAAGGAAAGCCGCATTGGCGGCGTCGTTGGCACGGGAAGATACCGTTTCCGTTGAGCTGGTGTGTGGCTGTCATATTCACGCATGAAATCAGACCCTACCGATCGGTAAGTGTAGGATATAATTTATGATTATTCCTATGAGTAGATGGGCACGATATATATACCTGTCGTGGAGACGATCGACGAGCGGCTCTTTCCTGTCGCTACCGAGCGGCATCTTCGGGAGCGGCGGTTCGCTCACGAGACCCGCCGCTTCCCGGTCAGGGGAGTATCGTGAAGCTCGCGTACAGCATGAACAGCGCGAGACCGGCGACGATGATCCCCATCACGCGCATCAGTAGGATCCGCGTCCCGCTCGGTTCGATCGTCTGTGTCGAGCCGTCTGGGGAGCGCAGGTTCCATCGGGTCATTCGACGGGGGAACGCCGCCATCGCCAGCGCGCCCGCGGCAACGAGGAGGGGGACGACGGCGAAGAACAGTCGGAAGGGAGCGGGGAACATGGCCGAGGGTACGACGCGAACGCCCCGAAAATCTTACGCCTTCTGAGCGTTTCCGCGGGGCTCGCGACCGCTTCGAGCGATGCCGTTAGTTCTTGGTCGGGGTCGGAACGCTATCCTCAGTACCCGCCCGGCAGCCCGAAGACCACGGCGAGCGCGAACAGCGGCACCGCGGCGACGACCGCGTACCACAGCCCGGCGGCGACGAGGAGGACCCACGTCGAGACGCCGTACCCGGTCGGGTCCCAGTCGACGCCGAGCCGCGGGAGCCCGAACACGGCGACCGCCGGGGCGGCGACCGCCGTGAGGGCCCCGCCGACCAGCGCGGTCTCGACGAGCGCGTTGCTCCAGGCGGCCCCGGCCGAGTCGACGAACCCGACCGTGAGTAGGACGCCGGCGAGGTACGGGACCGAGAGCGCCAGCGCGACGCCGACGTACGACGGTACGAGCCGGCCCGCGGGCGGGAGCGAGCGGAACAGTGCCCGGAACCGCGCCGCGATCAGGAAGGGGGACCAGAGCACCGCGGCGACGACGCCGGGGAAGACGAACAGCGCGAGCGTGAACAGCCAGCCGGTCAGCTCACCGGCGACGCTGGCGAGACCGAGGACCATACGCCGTCTCTCGTCGGACGTGTCAAACGCTTTGTGGTGGGTCGAACCACCACGATTTAAGCGCCGCGCCGCGAGCGCGTACCCATGCTCATCACGGGTGCGGAGCTGGCCGACGGGCGGGTCCGCGACGTTCGGGTCCGAGGCGGGACGGTCGACGCGGTGGAACCGACGAACGCTGGACTCGACGCCGACGCGGGGGAGCGCGTCGTCGACGCGCGGGGGCGCCACCTCCTCCCCGGCGCCGTCGACGTCCACGTCCACTTCCGCGAGCCGGGCGCGAGCCACAAGGAGACGTGGACGTCGGGCTCGCGGGGCGCGGCCGCGGGCGGGGTCACCACCGTCGTCGACCAGCCGAACACCTCGCCGCCGACCGTCGACGGCGACGCCTTCGACGAGAAGGCCGCCCTCGCCGCGCCGTCGCTCGTCGACTACGGGATCAACGGCGGCGTCACCGGCGACTGGGACCCGGAGAGCCTCTTCGAGCGCCCCCTGTTCGCGCTCGGCGAGGTGTTCCTCGCGGACTCGACCGGCGACATGGGGATCGCACTGGACCTGTTCGAGGACGCGCTCGCCGAGGCGGCCGCCCGCGACGTGCCGGTCACGGTCCACGCCGAGGACGAGACCCTGTTCGACGAGGGCGCGCTCGACGGCGACCTCGGCGGGGTCGGCACCGCCGCGACCGCCGACGCCTGGTCCGCCTACCGGACCGCCGAGGCGGAGGCCGCGGCGGTCGAGCGCGCGCTCGACGCCGGCGCTGAGAGCGACGCGCAGGTGCACATCGCCCACACGTCGACGCCCGAGGGGATCGACGCGGTCGCGGAGGCACGGGCGGACGCGACCGGGGACGCGCCGCCCACCTGCGAGGTGACGCCGCACCATCTCTTCCTCTCGCGCGAGGACGCGGGGCGGCTCGGGACCTTCGGGCGCATGAACCCGCCCCTGAGGTCCGAGAAGCGCCGCGCGGCCGTCTTCGAGCGGCTCCGCGACGGCGACGTCGACGTGGTTGCCACTGACCACGCGCCCCACACGGTCGCGGAGAAGCGACAGGGACTCACCGACGCGCCGAGCGGCGTGCCCGGTGTGGAGACCCTCTACCCGCTCCTCTTGGAGTCAGTCCGGAAGGGGAACCTCTCCTTGGAGCGCGTCCGCGACGTGGTCGCCGCCAACCCCGCGTCGATCTTCGGGATCGAGGGGAAGGGCCGGATCGAGCCCGGCGCCGACGCGGACCTCGTGGTCGTCGACCTGACGAACCCCCGCGAGATCGAGGCCGGCGCGCTCCACGGCGCGGCCGGCTGGACCCCCTTCGAGGGGCTGCTCGGCGTGTTCCCGGAGCTGACCACCGTCCGCGGCGAGGTCGTCTACGAGCGCGACCCGGTCACCGGCGCGGAGTCGTTCGGCGAGCCGGTCGGCCGGAACGTGCGGGAGGCGTAGCGGAGGCGGGCGTGGGATCGGCGGATCGGCGCCGTCGGAACCCTATTACACGCACTATTCGGTTCTGAACGGGCGGTCGCCTGGGAGTGCTTCTCGATCGATAGCGGGAGTGGGTATATCGAGACGGTGGGTCGGATGTTTATAAGTGGTTGAGCCGGGTCGTTGGCGGGTGTTTATAAGTGTTCGTCGATAGTACGATGACGGCCTCCAAAGCCCCAGTCGCTCGATTGTAAGTGGTCGCTGATGACTCTACGATGAAGACTCCCAAAGCCCCAGCCGCGCTCGGCTCCCACAGCTCGCTGCGCTCCTCGCCCGCTCACTTCGTTCGCGGCCTGCGGTGCTTGCGTCGCTGGGGTTCGCCGAGCGCGACTGCCCCTTTGAGTCCCGCCCCGCACAGCACCGCAGCCTCACGCCTCCCCAGCCTCGTCGGCCGGCGCTTATAAGCGCCGGCCGACTCCAGCGAGGGACGGAGTCCCTCGAGCAACCGGGCTTCGCCCGGTGACAGCCGGACGTAGTCCGGCGACCTCGCGCGTGTTGCTCGGCCGCAGGGCGGCCTCGCAGGCACGCGCCAACTGCATCTTCTTTATAAACGATTGTCGCCGTCGCTCACAGTCGTTTAAATATTGTATTTCGCCACCATCTTGCGAGACTTACTCCCGTCGTCGATCAAAATGCAGGTTCGGTCTGTTATCTGATTCAGGTGGATACCGATAGAAACGACGCCTCTCGACGTGCTCTCTCACCCTCGCTCCGCTACGCTCCCCGCCGGCCGCGACGCGCCAGCGCTCCGCTGGCGAGAACCACCGAGAGGAGCGCGACCGCCGGCCCGAACCCGGGCGCCCCGTCGACCGGGATCGGGCCGTCGCCCTCGACCGCCACCGTCGTCGACGCCTCGTCGGTCAGGCCGACGGCGCTCACCGTCACCTCTCCGGCTCCGCTAACTGTGATTTCTTGCTCGATCGTCGCCTCTTCCCCGGCGTCCAGCCGCACCGGGACGGTGGCGATCGTCTCGCCGCCGACCCGGAACTCGATCTCGCCGCCGGCGGGGACGGTCGCGTCGTTGCCGACGGTCGCGGTCGCGACGACCGACTCGCCGGCGTCGACCCGGCTGCTGTCGACCGAGACCCCGCGGACGCTCGGGCGGGCGGGCTCGGAGACGGCCACGGTCAGGCGCTCGCTCCCGATCCGGACCTCGTGCTCGCCCGGCTCGTCGAAGCGGTGTTCGAAGCGCTCGACCGTCTCCTCCCCGCCGTCGAGCGACCCCGACCGGTTCGCGACCGGCTCGCCGTCAACCGACAGCGTCAGGTCGTAGCTCCCGGCCGCGCCGCCCGTGTTGGACGCGACGACGGAGAGCGCCAGCGACTCGCCGCCGACCAGCTCGACGGGGTCGCGGGCGACGGTCCGGTTCCGGTACTCGCCGGTCGCCCGCACGCCGTCGTCCGCGAGCGCGTAGCCGACCTGCGCGGGCGTCTCGCCGAACGCCGCCGCGTGGGCGTCCCGGTCCCACGTCTCCGCTGTCGTCTCCGTGGTCGTCAGGCGCTCCGCGTCGGCGCGGACCTCGGTCGCGGTCGCGTCGTCCGCGCCCTCGGCGGCCGCCGCCTCGACCGCGTCGAGGATATCCTCGTTGGTGATCGGTCCGTCGGCCTCGTTCAGCTCGCGGAGGACCGTCGCCAGCGACGCGGCGCCGTCGGTCTCGGCGCGGAGCCGGCGGTCGATCTCGCCGGCGACGAGCGCACCCTTCGTGTAGTCGGCGTTCCCCTCCCACGTGTTCGGGTCGGCGAGGACTGACGAGGCGTCGGGCTCGCGCTCGCCGCGCGCCAACGTGGCCTCGAACTCGTCGAAGTCGGCGGCGCCGCGCTGGAGCGCGAACAGCGCGGCGTAGTGGGTCGCGCTCGCCTCCGTGATCCACCGCCCGCTCGACTCCGTGCGATACGCCTGTCGGGTGTGGACGTACTCGTGGGTCCAGACGTCCGCGGCCGTGCCCGCGGGCTCCTCGTCGCGGACCCACAGATCCGCGTCGCCGGTCTGGAGCCCGCGGACCGCCCACGACACCTCGCCCGTGGGCGCGGCGATCGCGACCACCTCCGCGCCGCGGGCGCCGACCTGCAGCGCGGTCGACGCGTCCGCGAAGACGCCGAACACCTCGTCGGGCGTCGCGACCGGCTCCGCCGCGTCGGGGACGATCAGCCGGTACCGCTGGCCCGCGGCCTCGCGGACGTGCTCCTCGTGCGGCCCCAGGAACGCCATCGACCGGGAGGCGACGCCCTCGCCCGCGACGACCGTCTCCCGGTCGAGCCGGACCTGTCCCTCGTACTCGCCGGTGTACGACCACGCCGCGCCGACGCGGGGCGTCCGGACGAGCGCCCACTCGCCGGCGTCGACGAAGCGGTAGGTGCCGTCGACCGCGAGGGGCCCCTCCCCCTCGACCGTGTCGTTCGCTTCGGTCGCGTAGGTGAGCGAGGGGTCCGCGGTCTCGCCGTCCCACTCCCAGACGGAGCCCTCGCTCCCGTCGTCGTCGGCCGGCTCGAACCCGTCGGCCTCGACCGCGCCGCCGTCGGCGACGCTAAGCAGGGTCACTTCGAGCTCGGTGACGCGGTCGGGGATCTCCGCCCGCGTCGTGACGCCGACCGTCCCGCGCTCGTCGGTCTGGGCGAGCTCGCTTCGCAGCCGGATCACGTCGCCGTCGTCGGTCTGTGCCACCGCCTCCGAACCGCCCGGAGACCGGTCCGAGAACGACTCGACCGCGGGGTTCGCAGCTTCCGTCGCGCCGGGAGCGCCCCCGACCACTGCCAGCGAGGCGATCAGGAGCGCGGCGACGGCACACGCGACGGCGGCGGTTCGAACGCCGGCGGACGACGCGGACCGACTCATGGGTACCGTACCGCACCCGCCGACCATAGGGCTGTTCGTGGGCGCGTTGACACGACGCGGTCGTCGGGCGGACCGGATCCGGCCAGTCCGGTCGGGCGGGAGAGTAAGGGGGAGGGAGCGTGTGACAGGTCCCTCCGTGGGAGCCGTGTGGGGGCGGGGGTATAGTTATGCGGTGCTTGAGGGGTCATTGCCACCCGTGTGTAACCGCCTCCCGTGCGGAACCGCCTCCCGAGCGATCCCGGACCTCAGATCGCGCGGATCCGCGTCGTCCAGAAGTCGCGGAAGGCGTCGTCGAGCGCCTCCCGCGGCTTTCCGGTCGCGTCGGAGCGGTCGGTGACGTCGGCGTACTCCCGCATTTCGCCGAGCACGCTGCGCTCGCCGACGACGATCGTCCGGTCGATCGGCGGGTCGGCGGGGGAGTCGTCCCCGTCCGCGTCCCGCTCTCCGAGGTCCGCCAGCGCCGCGGTCGCCTTCTTCAGGTGGTCGTCGATCTGGCCCTCGCGCCGGCGCTCGAACCGGCCCTGCGAGAAGCCCCCCTTCGAGTGGGCCTCCTTCACCTCGGAGGTGAACCCCTCGAAGTCGACCCGCTCGTCGCCCTCGTAGACGCCGAGCGCGAAGGTGTCCGACCGGACGAGCGCGAAGGCGAACCGACCCGTCGGGCGGAACCACGCGTCCTCGAGCCGGAACGCGTCGTCCCACCGGTCGAACGACTCCGGCTCGATCGGAGGGGAAAGCGCCGCGCTCACCGCGCCGGTGTCGTCGGCGACGACCACCGCGGGGGCCGCCCGGCGGACGAGTCGTGCCCGGTCGCCGAACCACTCCGCGACGCTCGTCGGCACCGCGTCCTCGTCCGGGACGAAGGCGGTGAGGAGCCCCTCGGGGTCGTCGCTTTCGATCGCGCGAAAGCGTCCGAGCGCGTCGGCCACTCGGGGACCTCGGAGGTCGCTGACGCGGCGGAACTCGACCGACTCCTCCTCGCTTTCGGTCCGGTTCAGGCGCTCCTCCAGCGACTCGATCCGGTGTTCGAGTTCGTTGACGCGCTCCTCGGCGCGCTGGCGGTCGGCGACCGCGTCCGACCGACGCTCCTCCTCGGCCTCGGCGCGGCGTTCGAGGTGGCGCTTCTCCTCTTCCAGCTCCTCGATCCGCTCTTTCAGCTCGGCGCGCCCGAGCAGCCTGTCGATCATACCCGAACGGCGACCCCCGACGACCTAAAAGGTGCGTCTGTGGTGGATCCCTAACGAAATTCGCTTATAAAAACCAGCGGTGGCGCGTGCCTCCGAGGCCGCCTCGCGGCCGAGGAGCACGCGCGAGGGAGTCGCTGGCGGCGATAGCCGCCAGCGACAGGGCGAGAGCGAAGCTCTCGCTTGCAACCGGACGTAGTCCGGTGACGAGGTTGGGGAGGTGTGTGGTGCGGTGCTGTGCGGGGCGGGACTCAAAGGGGCAGCCTTGCGGGCGGCGTAGGTGACACAAGCACCGCAGGAACGAGCGAAGCGAGTGACGAGGAGCGCAGCGAGCGTACGCCGCCCGCAAGGCTGGGGCTTTGGAGGAGTTCGCCGTTGATCCACGGTCGAACACTTATAAACAACCGATAACGACGACGGAAACACTGGAAACGGGAGCGACCTCGTAGTACTACGCGTTCACGTGCGGCTCCCAGCCCTCCCACCGCAGCAGGGTCTCGGCGCGGTCGGCGTCCGCCAGCAACACGTTCCGCCGGTCGGGGAGCGTCTCGTCGGCGATCTCTTGCGGGATCGCGAGCGTGCCGCTCGGGACGTCGTCGTCGCCGCCGACCGGGATGTGGCCGCCGCCGACCTTCATCACGAGGGGGGCGTCGAGCCGCTCGACCCCCTTGCCGTCCGCGTACAGCTGCTCGTTGACGTGCTCGTGGTCCGCCCGCTGGATGACGGCGCGCTCGCCGTCGTGGGGTTCCACGTACAGTTCCCCCAGGTAGTAACCGCTCGAGAATCGCTCGAACATACTGTGCGTGGTAACCTCTGGCACGCCCAGACATAAGTGTTTCTCGCCCGTGATCGACCGTGATAATCGGGGGTGACCCGCGCCTCTCCCGGCCTTACTCCTCGTCTGACCGGCCTTACTCCCCGTCCGACCGCCGCGCGACCTCGTGGCGCCCGAATCCGTACCGCAGGCGGTTCGCGAGCCGCCGCGAGAAGCGTCCCTCGTTCCGGGAGTCGAACCGCTCGGCGAGCGCCTGATAGATGATGGGGACGGGAACCTCCTGTTCGAGCGCCTCCTGCACCGTCCACGTTCCCGTGGATCCGCCGGCGACGTGGTCCGCCACGTCGCCGAGATCCGACCCCTCCTCGCGGAACGCCTCCTCGCAGAGCTCGAGGAGCCACGACCGGATCACGGCGCCGTTGTTCCACGTGCGCGCCACCGACTCCATGTCGAGGTCGTAGCGGCCGTCGGTGAGCAGCTCGAAGCCCTCGCCGTACGCCTGCATCAGCGCGTACTCGACGCCGTTGTGGACCATCTTCACGTAGTGGCCCGACCCCGACTCGCCCATGCGGTCGTGGCCGTCCGGGCCGGTCGCCACCGCGTCGAAGACGGGCACCAATGCCTCGTAGGCCCACTCCGGGCCGCCGACCATCAGCGAGAAACCCGCTTCGGCGCTGGCGGGGCCGCCCGACGTGCCGCAGTCGAGGTACGCGGCGTCCGTCTCCTCGGCGCGCCGCACCGACGCCTGGAACTGCGAGTTCCCGCCGTCGACGACCACGTCGTCGGCGCCGAGGTGCGGCTCTAAGTCCGCGAGGGTGGCGTCGACCGCGTCGCCCGCGGGGACCATGAGCCAGATCCGCTTGCCGTCCCCCTCGCCCGCCCTGTCCAGCCGATCGCAGAGGTCCGCGACCGAGTCCGCGGCGGTCGCGCCCGCCTCCGCCGCCTCCGCGGTCGCCTCCGCCGAGAGGTCGAACGCGACCACGTCGTGGCCCGCGTCGAGCGAGCGATTCACCACGATCTGCCCCATCCGCCCGAGTCCGATAACGCCGAGTTCCATGCGCGAGGGGTGGCGACCGGCCGCCGTAGTGGTTCCGGTTCGGGAGCCGCTGAAAGGTGCGCCCCCGCGGCCCGGCGGCCCCGCGCCCCCGCGGCCCTGCGGTCCGATACCCCGGAACCGTTTTCGCGCCGCTCCGCGATCACGCCCTATGACACGCGTTAGCGAAGACAACCTCGACTGGACCGACACCGACCGCGGGGAGACGCGGTTCCGCCGGAAGCAGCTCGCGGCGGCCGCCGACGGCGACCGGATCGGGTGTAGCCTCTACGAGCTCCCGCCCGGCGCGAAGTCGTGGCCCTACCACTACCACACTGCCAACGAGGAGGCGATCTACGTGTTGTCCGGAAGCGCCACGCTTCGACACGACGGGAAACGGTTCCGGATCGAGGCCGGCGATTACGTCGCGTTCCCGGCGGGCGAGTCGGGCGCTCACCGCGTCGTCAACGAGGGCGACGAACCGGTCCGATATCTCGCACTGTCGACGATGACGGAGCCGGACGTGACGGTCTATCCCGACTCGGAGACGTTCGGCGTGTACGTCGGTTCCCCGCCCGGCGGCCGCGAAGAACGCTCGCTGTCGGGATACTACGAGATGGACGACGATGTCGACTACTGGGAGATGTAGCCGTCGGTAGGGGGCTCACGAGCCGTCGTCGCCCGCCTCCCGCGCCTCCTGCGCCTCCCGTGCCTGCCGCGCCTCCCGCGCCGGCCGCGCGAACGCCCGCCTTATAACTCGAAACGCATGAAGAGGTACGGAGAGGGGCCGACGGGTGCTATCTACATCCATGACCCGACTGACGCTGCGGCTCGACTTCCCGAGCGGCTCGTGGCTCGGCGACGTCTCCCGGGCCCACCCCGACGCGACGCTCCGCGCGACCGAGACGGTCGCCGCCGCGGAGGGCGAGGTGACCGCGCTCGGCGTCGGCGGAACCGACCGCGCGGCGACTGTGGAGTCGCTTCGCGAGCACGACCGCGTGAACCGGGTCGACGTCGTCGACCGGACCGGGCCGGCGACCCGGCTCCGCGTCGTCGCGCCCGCCCCGCCGCCGCACGTCGCGGCCGCGCGGGAAGTCGGGCTCCCGATCGAGGAGCCGGTCTCGGTGACGGAGGGACGCTCGATCGTCGATCTCGTCGGCGACCGCTCCCGTCTCACCGCCTTCAGCCGCCGGCTCACCGGCGAGGGCGTCACCGTGGGAATCGAGGCGAGCGACGCCGACGGGGAGCCCGTCCTCACCGACACCCAGCGCGGCCTCGTCCTCGACGCCGTCGCCGCCGGCTACTACGACACGCCGCGGGAGTGCACGCTCACGGAGCTCGCCGAGTCGTGCGACCTCGCGAAGTCGACGTGCAGCGAGACGCTCCACCGCGCCGAGGGGCGGGTGTTGCGCCGGTTCGTGGACGGCGAGTTCGGCGCGAGGGATACCAGTGGGAATCCGATCGGCGAGAGATCCGATCCGAAGCACGAGGGCGACCCGGCGGAGTCCGCCGGGATCGCCGCCTCGGAATCGTAACGGCGCTCGGTCGCCGAATCTGCGCGCGTTTTTGAACCGTCGTTCGGGAGCGAAAGCGCTACTCCCCGTCCAGCGCCTGCCACGAGAGCCGCGGGTTCCGCGCGGCGCCGACCTGGTCGATCCGGCCCGCGGCGGTGCGGTTCGGGGCCGCGTCGAGCGCCTCGTCCGAGTCGGCGTACGCGAGGTTGAAGGCCTCCGCGAGGTCGTCGAGCGACGACCGCCCCTCGATCTCGGTCGGCTCGGTCAGCATCGCTTCCGGCACCATCTCCGGCCACTTCGTCGTCGGCGGGTGGACACCGAAGTCAAGCATGCGCTTTGCCACGTCGGCCGCGTCGCGGTCGCCCGCGGTCGCCGCGAACTCGTGGTGGAAGGGGCCGTACGGCACGTCGAGCTCGAGCCGCTCCGCGAGGTAGTTCGCGTTGAGCACCGCCTTCGCGGCCGCGTCCGAGAGCCCCTCGTCGCCGAGCCGAGCGATGTAGGCGTACGTCTTGACGAGGACGAGCCAGTTGCCTCCGAAGCCGTGGACCTTCCCGATCGTCTCGTCGGGCTCGAAGGTCTCGTAGCCGTTCCCGCCCTCCCGCTCGCGGACCCGCGGAGCGGGGAGGAACTCGGCGAGCTCGTCGACGACGCCGACCGGTCCGGCGCCCGGTCCGCCGCCGCCGTGCGGGGTCGCGAACGTCTTGTGGACGTTGTAGTGCATCACGTCGAACCCCATGTCCCCGGGCCGGCCGCGGCCGAGCAGGGCGTTGAGGTTCGCACCGTCGTAGTAGAGGAGCCCGCCCGCGTCGTGGACGATGTCGGCGATCTCGGTGATGTCGCGCTCGAAGAGCCCGACCGTGTTCGGGTTCGTTAACATCAGGGCGGCGGTGTCGTCGCCGACCGCCGCCTCCAGCGCCTCGACGTCGACCCGCCCGTCCTCGCCGGACGGGAGTTCGACCACGTCGTAGCCCGCCATCGCCGCGGTCGCGAAGTTCGTCCCGTGCGCGGAGGCCGGGATCACGACCTCGGACCGGTCGTTCCCGTGGTGCTCGTGGTACGCCTTCGCGACCGCGATGCCGGTGAACTCGCCGGCGGCGCCCGCCGGCGGCTGGAGCGTGACCGCGTCCATCCCCCCAATCTCGCCGAGGAACTCCTGGAGCCGGTACTGCAGTTCGAGGTTCCCCTGCGCGGACCGCGCCGAGCGGTCCGGGTGGATCGCGGCGTTCGGGTCGGCGGCCACGTCCTCGGTGAACTTCGGGTTGTACTTCATCGTGCAGCTCCCGAGCGGGTACGGTCCCGAGTCGATCGCCCAGTTCATCTGCGAGAGGCGCGTGTAGTGGCGGGCGATCTCCGGCTCCGAGGGCGCGGGGAGGGTGAGCTCGTCGCGCGTCAGGTCGTCGGGAAGCGGGGACTCCTCGCGCACGTCGACGGTCGTCTCGTCCTTCTCGGAGAGCAGCGGCTCGTGGACGTCCTCAGCCTCGCGGGCGTAGTCGGCCTGGTCGTGGATCACTCAGATCACCTCCTCGAAGGCGGCGACGAGCCCGTCGGTCCGCCCTGCGTTCAGATCGGTCACGCACACCTGCAGCAGGTGTTCGCCGATCGCGTGGACCGCGAACCCTTCCGCCTCCAAGTCCTCGACGATCGCCGCCGCGGGCTGGTCGACGCGCACGGCGAACTCCCGGACGTGGTGGCGGTCGTGGACCGGCGCGGCCGCCCCCTTCAGGTCGTCGATACGGTCGGCGAGCGCGGCGGCCTCGCGGACGCAGTCGTTCGCGAGGTCGACGAGCCCGTCGGGGCCGAGCGTCGCGGCGTGGATCGCCGCGCGGAGCGCCACCCACGCCTGGTTCGTGCAGATGTTTGAGGTCGCCCGCTCCTTCCGGATGTGCTGTTCGCGCGTCTGGAGCGTGAGCGTGAACGCGCGGTCGCCCCCGGCGTCCTCGCCGGCGCCCACGAGCCGCCCCGGCACCTGCCGGAGGAAGTCGTCGCTGCAGGCGAAGATGCCGAGGCCCATCCCGTAGGCCGTGGGGAGGCCGAGCGCGCCCGCCTCGCCGACGACCACGTCGGCGCCGACGCCCGCGGGCTCTTCGAGCACCGCCAGCGACACCAGGTCGGACCCCAGCGTGAACAGCGCGTCGGCGTCGGCCGCGACGTCGCCGATCGCCGCGAGCCGCTCCTCGATGCAGCCGCGGACGGTCGGGTTCTCGGCGTACACCATGACCACGTCGTCGCCCGCGCGGTCGGCGAGCGCGTCGACGTCGGCGTTCCCGTCGGCCATCGGGTACGACTCGACGGTCAGGTCGGCGCCCGCGCAGTAGTTCTCCAGCACGGCCCGTTTCCCCTCGCGGAGGTGCTCGGGGACGAGGACCGTGTCGCCCGAGGTCGACCGGACGCGGTCGGCCAGCGTCGCCGCCTCGCCGAGCGCGGTCGCGGCGTCGTACATCGAGCAGTTCGCGACCGGGAGCCCCGTCAGCTCCACGAGCATCGACTGGTACTCGAACAGCGCCTGGAGGAACCCCTGTGAGATCTCCGGCTGGTACTGGGTGTAGCTCGTGAGGAACTCCGCGCGGTCCGCGAGGTGGTCGACGACGCTCGGCACGTAGTGCCCGTAGTGGCCCCGCCCGAGGAACTCGGTCAGGTCGTCGTTGCGCGCGAAGATCCGCGAACACTCCGCGCGGATCTCCCGCTCCGAGCGCGGGTCGATCCCGAACTCGCCGTCGAAGGCGACCGGTTCGGGGATGTCGAACAGCGCCTCCTCGTCGTCGACGCCGATCGCCGAGAGCATCTCCGCCGTCTCGCTGTCGGTGTGGGGCGCGTAGGGCGTGCCGCCGGTCCCGCTCATCGGTCGGTTCCGTCCCGTCCGCAGTCGTTCGCTCGTCCGTTCACGGGTCGTCGGTCCAAGGGTGGCGTGGGGTCGAAGCGTGGCGTTGTCATGGTCGTGTGTCCGGTGGTTGTCTCCCCGGCGGTTCCGGCTGCGTCGGGCGGTCCGGCGGCTACGCGATCTGGTCGTC
This sequence comes from Halorubrum salipaludis, assembly GCF_002286985.1. Taxonomy (GTDB): domain Archaea; phylum Halobacteriota; class Halobacteria; order Halobacteriales; family Haloferacaceae; genus Halorubrum; species Halorubrum salipaludis. Next base: position 252,009 of record NZ_NSKC01000005.1, read on the forward strand.
GTACTCGTCCGGGTCGAGCAGTCCCTCGGCGTCGCCGCCCTCGGCGGGGGCGACCTCGAGCATCCACCCGTCGCCGTACGGATCCTCGTTGACGAGCTCCGGGCGGTCGAACAGCTCCTCGTTGACCGCGACGACCTCGCCGGAGACCGGCGCGTACAGGTCCGAGACGGCCTTGATCGATTCGACGACGCCGAACGCCTCGCCGGCGGCGATCTCGTCGCCGACGTCGGGCAGCTCGACGAACACCACGTCGCCGAGCTCGTCCTGCGCGAAGTCCGAGACGCCGATCCGAACGGTGTCGCCGCCGGTCGTCGCCCACTCGTGCGATTCCAGGTACCGCCTGTCGTCGGGTACGTCGAAGCTCATTGGTCAGGGGTCGCCGCGGTCCGCCTCCGCCCCCGGCGCGCGAGCGCGCCGCCAGGACGGGATCCGCCCCGTCGACCGGCTACGGTCGGAATTCGGGGTCGGAACGCGGGCCGCGACACGTGTGCGTCACCCTTCTGACGACGAGGAAATAAAAGGTGTGTTCGCGGCGGTCCTCCGGCGGCTCACGTCCACCGGTCGAGCCCGGTCTGGACCTGCGACTCCGCGATGCGCTCGAACCCGCGCTCGACCTCGTCGGCCGCGACGCCCCACTCGTCAACGACGTACTCGCGTGCGGCGTCCACGTCGGGGTTGACCGCGGTGTCCACCTCCACGTCCGTCGCCGGCGGGTTCATGAACAGCTCGCGGATCGCCTCGGCGTTCGGGATCTCGGCGCCGCGCGCGTCGAGGACGCCCCACAGGTCGCCGTGCTCGCGGACCGCCTTCACCGCCGTCTTCGGGCCGATCCCGCGGACGCCCTCGTTGAAGTCGGTGCCGCAGAGCATCGCGGCGTCGACGAGCGCCTGCCGGTCGAAGTCGAGGTCGTCGAGCGTCACCGCCAGATCCATCAGCTCCGGGTCGCCCTTGCTCGTGAGCTGGCGGAGGGTGGTCGGCGCGCCGAACAGCAGGGTGTCGTAGTCCTCGCTGCCGGCGTGGTCGACCGTCCCGCTCGCCGCCATGTGCGCGCACTGCGCCTCCCCCTCCGCGGGCGCCTCGACGATCGGCACGTCGAGCAGTTCGAGCAGCTCTCGGGTCGTCTCCTGAATCGTGTCGGTGAGGCGCTGGGTGCGGGCCTCCAGCCGCGCGGCCTCGACCGCGTCGCCGCGCTCCTCGGCCGCCGCCCGTTGTTCCTCGGCTCGCTCGCGTTTCTCGCGGCGGTCGGCGACCTCGTCGGCCTTGAGCTCCGTGACCGCCCCGTCGAACACCATCACGGGGATCAGGTCGTGCTCGAAGAACTTCGGAAGTCCCTGGACGACCCCGATCAGGTTGGCGACCTCGACGCCGTCGGCGGTAGTGTACGCCTCGTCGCGCGTCCACTTCACCGTCGTCGTGAGGTACCGGTACAGCCAGTTGTGCGCGTCGACGGCGACGACGCTCCCCTCGATCTCCGCGAAGGCCACGTCGCGGATCGCCGCGAGGTCGCGTAGGTCCGCGTTTCCCATCACCGATCCGTCGTCGCCGCGGCTCTTAAATGATCGATTCGCCCGCGATCGACGGCGCTCAGCGGTGAACCCCGTGGTGAAACGCCGCGCTGAAACCCGTGGTGAAGCGCCGCGGTAAAACTCCACGCAAAAACGCCGCGGTGAAACGTCGGCACGATTCAAGTGCGGTTCCGCCCAACCCCCGATCGATGCCCTCCTCCCCGCTCGACGGCCTTCCGCTCGACCTCGACAGGCTCGACCCCCGGACGATCGACCTCCGCATCGCGGCCGCCCTCGGCGGCGCCCTCTACGCGGTCGCCGTCCTCTCGTGGATGCTCTCAAACGGCGTCCACGTCGACGCCCCAGATCCGCTCTCGACGGCGTTCGCGGTCGGCTACGCCGTCGGCGGGCTCTGGCTGACGGCCGCCGTCCCGCTGTACCTCCTCGGCCGCGCGTCGCTCGTGGCCCCGCTTATCGCGACCGGCTGGCTGCTGGGGAACACGGCGTACCAGTGGGCGTACGGCACCCACCTGCACCCGCTCAGCTCGCACCTGACCGTCTGGCCGCTGCTGTTCGCCGCCGTGCTGGCGGCCGGCGCGACCGAGGCGCTGGTCAGGTTGGGGACCGACCGCGTCGCCGGCGTGGGGGGACTCCGTCGGCTCTGGGGGACCGGCTGAGGCCGGAACGGAGCCGTCCCCCGCCTGCCGGCTTGTGGGGCGTTTATGTGCCTGAGCCGACTACGTTCGGTAACCGAATGGTCTCGCCGTTCGATGTGCTGGACGTCGACGAGGACGCCGACGACGCGGCCATCGAGCGGGCCTACCGGGACCGCGTGAAGGAGGCCCACCCCGACCAGGGCGGGACCGTCGAGGAGTTTCAGCTCGTCAGGCGCGCGTACCGCGAGCTCGACGAGCGGGACCGCAACGGCGGGGCCGGCGACGGAGTCGATCCCGCCGACATCGACCTCACCGACGACGAGGGCGAGGCCGACGCCGTGAGTCCCGTCCGCGTCGAGTTCCTCGACTACGAGGCGCTCGCCGACTACGGCTGGTCGCTCGACGACGACGACCTGTTCCGGAAGGCCTCCCACGCCGATCTCGACGAGTCGGAACACGGTCGGCTGCTGGTTCACCCCGACGAGAGCCTGCTGGAGGCGGCCGAGAACCGCGGGTTCGGGTGGCCGTTCTCCTGTCGCGGCGGCGCGTGCGCGAACTGCGCGGTGTACCTCGTCGAGGGCGAGCTCTCGCAGCCGGCCAACCACATCATGCCCGACGAGCTGGCGGAGCGGGGGTTCCGGCTCTCCTGTAACGGCTATCCGGTGAGCGACGAGCTGAAGGTCGTGTTCAACGTGAAACAGCTCGCGGAGCTCGACGACCTCATCCTCCCGCCGGGACCGTTCACTCGGCGGTGACTCCGGGAAAAAGCACTCCAAAAATTTCGTAAGCCGTCCTCAGAACGCCTCGGCGACGGCCGCGACGACCGCGTCCTCGACCGCGTCGCGCTCGCCGGAGAGGAACTCGATCTTCCCCTCGCGGAGGCCGGCGGTGGCGACGTCGGCGCCGGGCGCCAGCTCGGCCGCGCGCTCGGCCACGTCGCGGACCGACACGTCGGCGGTCGTCCGGATAAACAGCTCGTCGGTGCCGATGCCGACGGTCGCGTACGCCTCGCCGTCGGCGTTCCGGCGGTGCAGGTCGTCGAGCAGGAGCGGCGTCGGCGGGAAGTCGTAGCGGTGGGTGTAGCCGTCGGTGTCGAGCACGGCGAACTCGACGCCGTCGACCGCCTCGGTGACGACGTTCGCGGTCGCGGTCTGGACCTCCGTCTCCAGCTTCTCGCGGAACTGCTCGGAGACGTGGGCCGCGAGGTTGCCGCCGTCCTCGAAGAGGAGGTCGGCGACGAGCTCGCGTTTGTCCTGGTACGACTGGTAGTACGCCTCAAGCGCGATCGCCTCGCGGAGCTCCGCGACGCGCTCGGCGTCGTAGCCCGCGTCGCGGGCGAGCTGGGCGTACCGGTCGGGGGTCTCCGTCCAGTAGCTCACCGCCGGCAGGTGCCGGAGGTCGTCGCGGACCTCGTCGTTGACCGCGGAGGCCAGCGAGGCGACGAGCGCGCCGGTCGAGAGGTCGGCGTCGACGCCGTCGATCTCGGGCGAGACGAGGGTGTCGACCGCCTCGCGCGTCTCGGGGTCGGCGACCTCGGCGTCGACGACGACCGCGTCGACGCCGTAGACCGACAGCAGGTCGATGCCGTCGGCGGACTCGACCGTCGAACCGGTCCCGACGAGCAGGAACAGGGGGAGCTGCTCGTCGTGGCGGTCGCGGTCCTGGAGCATGCGGGTCGCGTCGTTGGTCGCCGCGTCCATCCCGTACACCGGGTCGTCGAGAGGGCGGCGGGTGAAGTAGTGGTACTCCGCGTCGCTCTTCGCGTGCTCGTCGCGGATCAGCGGGAGCACGGCGCGCTCGACCGCGGCGCCGGCGACGTAGCCGTCGGCGGTCGCCGGGTGGCGCACGACGATCGGGCGCGACTCGAGGACCGCCCGGCGGATCGCCTCCGCGGCGTCGAGCAGGCCGTCGGCGAGCTCCGCGACGGCCTCGTCGCCGGCGAGCGGCTGGAGCCCCTCGGGGCGGGCCTCGGCGGTGAGCGCCTCGGCGAGGCGGCGGCGGACCGACTCGGCCTCCTCGCCCTCCAGTCGGACGAGCGCCTCGGACTCGACCTGCACGTCGCCGCGGTGGCTCTCGACCTCGCCGTCGATCCGCACCGCGTCGCCGACCTCGACCTCCGGGTACGCGCGGACGCCGGGTTCGACGAACGCGGCCACGTCGACGACGCCCGTCTCGTCGCGGACCTCGAAGACGGTCGGCCCGCCCGTCTGTCGGACGCTGACGACTTCGCCGTCGATCCGCACCTCGTCGCCGACGGCGTCGGCGAGGGTGCCGATCCCGACGCGCTCGCGGTCGTCGTCGAGGTCGTCCGTGTCGTCTTCGTCGGCCTCTGCGGCCTCGGCGGCTTCGTCGGTTTCGGTCGTGTCGTCGGCCTCGGCGGTCTCCTCGACCGCGACGTCTGTCTCTTCGTCGGCCTCGTCGGACGAAGCGTCTACCGCCTCGGCGGGCTCGGAGGGCTCGTCTGTCTCGACCGGCTCGTCGGCTTCGTGCGTCTCGTCGACCTCGTCACTCTCGTCGAAGTCGGAGGTGTCGCCGCTCGTGTCGGATTCGGCCTGTTCCGCGTCGCTCTCCGTGTCCGCCTCCGCGTCGGCCTCCTCGCTGTCCTCCTCGGGGAGGTGCTCGGTGTCGCCGTCCTGCACGAGCACGCCGCGGAACTCGCGGTCGGCCTGCCGGATCGACCACGCGAGGTCGATGTTCCCGTTGTCGCGGACGCCCTTCACCTGCACGAACACCTCATCGCCGGGCTCCCAGTCGAGGCTGTCGAGCCGCCGGTCGAGCTCAGAGCGGTGGAGGAGTCCGGTCACGCCCGGCGCGAGGTCGACGAACACGCCGAACTCGGCGTAGCCGTCGACGACCCCGCGGTAGAACCGGCTCGGAACGAGCTGGTCGGCGGAGTTCCCTCGGAAGTCGAACACGACGTCCTCCTGGTGGGGGCCGCAGATGCGACCGCCACCGCCGACGTCGGCGCCACAGATGATACAGGATCCCATTTGAGTACACCGAGAGCCTCGCGCCTAAAACGGTTGTCGAAAGCCTCGCGGGAGCGAACGGCCGGCTGCGGCCGCGGAGCCGCCGCGTTCAGCGGTGATCCGGGAAGCGCCCCGTCGGGACGGTTCGAGCCGCGGTCACGCGATCAGCGATCGGAACGCGGCGACGGCGCGGTACCCGATCCCGTACCCGAGGAGGGCTGGCGGGACCCCGGCGATCAGCGTCCGAATCGGCCCCGTCCGGTGGACGGTGTGGAACCCGATCAAAAGCAGCACCGCCGCGTAGACGCCGCAGGCGACCCGAAGCGCCGGGATCGGCGGGCCGGCCAGCGCCATCGGCGAGCTGGCGTACGCGACCACCTGCACCGTCTCGCTCACGCCGCCCCGGTCTCGCAGGGCGACCCCGCCGTCGTACTCGACGCTGGCGAGGATCACCGACAGCGTCGCGACCGCCGCGGTCAGGTGGAGCCCGACCGGCGCGGCCAACACGACCACGAGGAGGAACAGGATCGCCGCGGAGACGGGGAGCGAGACGACGATCCCGGGGACGACGCTCGGGTCGGCGAGGATCCAGCCGAGCGCGTAGGCGGCGGCGACGGCGACTGCGAACGTCAGCGCCGGGGCCTGATCGCCGGGCCCCACGCCGTTCGCGAAGAGGCGGCGCGGCCGGATCAGCGCCTCGACCCACGCCCGAGCGAGCGCGCGGGGTCCGCGGGCCCGCCCGCCCTCCGGCTCCTCGATCCACGATGTCACGGTCGTCCTTCGGGCGGGTGGAATAACCGGGTTCCGGTTCGGATCGGAGGCGCGGGAGCGGGCAGCCGGTGACGATCCGCTCGCGTTATCTCGGCTGATAGCCGGCGCGCAAAGCCTTATACGGCCCCTCGCGGAGAGACACGCGAATGAGTGCGTTCCGGAACGACGAACGGGGGTTCACCCCGATAGCCGGCTCGGGGATGCTCGTCGGCATCGTCGTGGTGCTGTTGGCGCTCGTCGGCGCCGCGGTCTTCGGCATGATCGACGGGGTCGCGCCTCCGGACGCGGAGTTCCAGATCGAGAAGGAGGGCGCCGACCTCGTGGTCGTCGCGGTCGGCCCCGAACCGGTTCCGGCCGAGGAGCTGTACGTTCGCGGCGAGGACCCCGACGAGGAGGTGCAGTTCGGCGCGTGGCCCGGCGACGGCGTCGTGCGGCCGGGCGATCGGGTGACCGTGCCCAACGCGACCGGGAACGAGGACATCGAGGTCGTCTGGGAGCCCGTCGCCTTCGACACGTACGAGAAACTCGGCACCTACAACGGCGAGGACTCGGCGATCGAGGGCAGCGCCGGACGGGACCCCCTCGGGGCGACCGGCGTATAAACGCGCTTTCCGAGCTACGCCACCGACACCCACTCGCCGCGCTCGTCGGCGCGCACGATCGCGTCGAGGAGCCGCTGGACCTCGTACCCCTGTTCGAACGACGGCTCGAACGCGCCGCCCTCCGCGACCGCGGAGAGGAACTCGTAGTTCTCGTGCACGAACGTGTGCTCCCACCCGATCACGTGACCCGGCGGCCACCAGTGGTCGACGTACGGGTCGGTCTCGTCGGTGACCAGCACGGTCTGGTACCCGCGGTCGCCCTCGCGGAGGACCTCCAGTTCGTTGAGCCGCTCTAGGGAGAACTTCAGGCTCCCCTTCGAGCCGTGGACCTCGATCGTGTGGTCGTTCTTGTGGCCCTCGGCGAACCGGGTCGCCTCGAAGCTCCCGATCGCGCCGGACTCGTAGGCGACCTGCGCGGTGTAGGCGTCGTCGACGGTCACGTCGCGGTACTCCTCGACCTCGCCGCCCCCTCCGCCGTCCCCGTCGGCGTACACGGGTCGCTCGTCGACGAACGTCTGCAGGTGGCCCGAGACGCGGTCGACGCCCCCGACCTCGCCGCCGACGAGGAAGTCCGCGAGGTCGAGCGTGTGCGCGCCCAGATCGCCGAGCGCGCCGGAGCCCGCCATGTCGGCGTCCAGCCGCCACGCCCACGGCGCGTCGGGGTCGGCGAGCCAGTCCTGGAGGTACCGCCCGCGGACCTGCCGGATCTCGCCGAGCTCGCCGTCCTCGATCAGCCCCTTGGCGTACCGGATCGCGGGGACGAACCGGTAGTTGAACGCGGTGCCCGCGGGCACGTCGGCGTCCGCCGCGGCGTCGCGCATCGCCTCGGCCTCGTCGAGGGTCGGAGCCAGGGGCTTCTCGCAGAGGACGGGGACGCCGGCGTCGAGGGCCGCTATCGACGGCTCCGCGTGGACGTGGTTCGGCCCGAGGTTGTAGAAGACGTCCACCTCGTCGATCGCCGCCTCCCAGTCGGTCGCGGTGTGCGAGAACCCGAACCGCTCCGCGGCGTCCGCGAGCGCCGACTCGTCGCGCCCGACGAGGGTGTGGCGCTCGACGTCGGGCGCGTCCGGGAAGAACATCGGGAGCCGCGCGAGCGCGTTCGAGTGCGCCTTGCCCATGAACCGATACCCGAGCACGCCGACGTCGAGGGTCATACGTCAACGATCTGCCGGCACCGGTTTAGCTGTTCTCACGCCGACGGATCGTATATGATCATTGTTCACACGCAGCGTGATATTCATGTGTCGTCGCGTCAACGCACACCCGTGTCAGTCACCGGACGCACGCTCGGAGGATCGCTGATTCGGCGAGCGCTCAGGCCGGTTCTCGCCTTCCTGCTGGTCGTCGTCGTCGGGGTTTGGGGGTTCGTCTCGCTCGCCGGCGTCGGACCGATCGAAGCGGCGTTCTGGCTGATCGACCCGGCGAGCATCAGCGTCCACTATCAGGCCCGCGCCGGCGACGGTCGACGGGTGAAGGCGTTCGCCACGGTCGTCTTCGGGTCGCTGGTCATCGCGGGAGTCTGGATCGGCGAGACGGTTCTGACGACGGCGTTCGGCGGACAGATGCGAGAGGGAATTGAACGCATGCAGACCAAACGAGCCATCGACGAACTCGACGACCACGTGATCATCTGCGGCTACGGCCTGTTCGGTCGGACCGTCACCAGACGGCTCCGCGAACGGGGGCGACCGGTCGTCGCCATCGAGCGCGACAGGGACACCTTCGGACGCATCGACACGGAGTCGGTGTTCGCCGTCGAGGGCGACGCCAGGAACGAGTCCGTGCTCCGCGAGGCGGCGATCCGCGAGGCCGACGCCGTGGTCGCCGCCATCGACGACTCGAACGCCAACATCCAGATCGCCATCACGGCGAGCGGTATCGCCCCGGACGTACAGCTCGTCGTCCGCGTCGGCGACGACGACTACACGTCGGTCGCGCGTCGGGCCGGCGCCGACGAGGTCGTCATCCCGGAGGTGTCGAGCGGCGAGGACGTGAGCGACTCGCTGTGAGGGGTCACTCCGCCCAGTAGGCGTCGCCCGGCCGCGTCTCGAAAACCGCGCGGTCGAGCACGTCGACCGCCTTCTCTAACCCCTCCCGCGAGGAGGTCAGCGAGTCCTCGTGTTCGATTGAGAGGGCTCCCTCGTAACCGACCATCCGGAGCGCGGAGACCACGTCCTTCCAGTGCGCCTCGTCGTGGCCGTAGCCGATCGAGCGGAACAGCCACGAGCGGTCCGGCTCGTCGGTGTACGGCGCCGTGTCGAGGACGCCCTTCACGCGGGCGTTCGCGTCGTACACTTTGGTGTCCTTGGCGTGGACGTGGTGGATGGCATCGTGCTCGCCCAGGAAGCGGATCGCCTCCGTCACGTCGATCCCCTGCCAGTAGAGGTGCGACGGGTCGAAGTTGGCCCCGATCCGCTCGTTCGTCGCCTCCCGCAGCGCGAGCATCCCGGTCGGCTCGTACACGAGCATGTTCGGGTGCATCTCGATGGCGACGTCGACGCCGTGGTGCGCGGCGTGTTTCGCCAGGTCGCTCCAGTAGGGGACCGCGACCTCGTCCCACTGGTAGTCGAGCGCGTCGGCGTGTTCGGTCGGCCACGGCGCCGTGATCCAGTTCGGAACCTCGTCGTTCGGCCCGCCGCCGGGAAGGCCGGAGAAGCAGGTGACCGTGCCGACGCCCAGCCGATCGGCCAGCTCGATCGCCTCGCGCAGCTCCCGGTCGGCCGCCGACGCGCGCTCCTCGTCGGGGTGAAGCGGGTTGTTGTGGGTCGCGAGCGCGGAAATTCGGAGGTCGTGCTCGTCGAGCAGCTCGCGGAGCGCCGCCCGCGCCGCGTCGTCGTCGAGGAGCGCCTCGCGGTCGACGTGGTCGTCTCCCGGCCAGCCGCCGACGCCGAGCTCGACCGCGTCGACGCCGACGTCGTCGAGATACGCGACCGCGTCCTCGATCGGTTCGCCGCCCAAGGGAACTGTCAGCACTCCGATGTCCATGCGAGCTGATAGAACAACGCCCCGAATAAACCTTCAGGAACCGTCAACGGCGCCGGGGTGGCCTGTACCGATACCGAGACCTACCGGTCGTTCGGTCGGTCGAGGTCGAACAGGCGGTCGGCCGCGTCGATCGTCTCGCCGTCGCCCGCCCGCGCGGCCTCCTTGAGCCGTTCCGTCGGGGTCGCCAACAGCGACGCGGTCAGCGACCGCATCGCGTCCTCCAGCACCGCCTCGGGGTCGGTGTCGCCCGCGTCGAGCCGGGTCCGGGCGCGTTCGAGCTCCGCCTCCCGGACCGCCTTCGCCTCGCGGTGGAGCGCCCGGAGCGTGTCCTCCGCGCGGGCCTCCCGCTCGCGGTCGAGGAAGCGCTCGACGGCGGCCGCGACGCGGCGCTCGACCGCGGGCGCGGCCGCCCGGCGGACCGAGAGCCCGTCGGCGACCCGAGCGCGCACGGCGTCTAACCCGACGACGCGCGGGTCGTTCTCGCGGACCGCGGGGGCCGCGTCCGGCGGCGTCGCCAGGTCGACCACCGTCGCCGTCCGCGGGAGGGCGGCGGCGGCCTCGGCCCCGAACACCGGGTCGGTCGCTCCCGTGGCGGTGACGACGGCGTCCGCGTCGGCGACGGCTTCCGGGAGCGCCCCGAGCGACAGCGTCTCGCCGCCGCCGGCGGGCAGGTCGCTCTCCGGAGACCGGCTCACGGCGTCGACGCGGAGGTCCCAGCGGGCCGTCGCGGCCGAGACGACCTCCGCGCCTATCTCGCCGGTGCCGACGACCACGAGGCGGTCTGGCGCCCCCGAGCGGCCGGCAACGACGTCGCAGGCGGCGCTCCCGTAGTCGACGGTCCCCTCGTTGATCCGCGTCTCGTCGCGGACCGACCGCCCCGCGGCGAGCGCGGCGTCGGCCGCGCGGGTGAGGACGCCGCCGGCGAGGTCGGCCTCCCGTGCGGCCTCGAACGCGCGCCGGAGCTGGCCGAGCACGTGGTCCTCGCCGAGGATCGGGCTCTCCAGCCCGCACGCGAGCCGCGTCAGGTGTTCGACGGCGGTCCGCCCGCGCTCCACGCGCGGGTCCGGGACGCCGAGCGCCTCGCGGGCCGCCCGGATCCCCGTCTCGCGGTCCGCGGCCGTGCGCGTGGCGACGAACACCGCGGCCCGCTCGCACGTCTCGACGGCGACCGCCCCCGTCACGCGGTCCGCGTCGGCGACCCGGCGCGCCGTCGCGACCGGGTCGTCGATCGCCCGGCCGACGGCCGCCCCGGATCGGTCCGACCCGGTGATCCGACAGCACACGAGCCGCCGGACGCTCTCGGGGACCGGGTCGTCGCGTCCGGTCGGTTCCGCGTTCGCGTCGGTTGCGGCGGTCGCGTCGGTTCCGTCGGTCGCGTCGGTCGCGTCGGTCGCGTCAGTCGGGCTCTCCCCGTCGCGTTCGAGTGCGGGCATGGTCGGTGTCAGTCGGAGGCGATCGGCGCTTCGACCGGCCCCTCGTCCGGGAGGTCGGCGCACCGCTCCGCGTCGGTGAGGTAACAGCGCGGGTCCTCGGCCCACAGGTCGTCGTGGACCGCCGCGGCCCGAGCGCGGGAGTTCCCGCCACACACCTCCTTCCACGGGCACTCCCCGCACGCGCCCTTCAGGTGCGCGGACGGCTCCGCGAGCCGGTCCCACAGGTCGCTGTCTGTCAGGATCTCGTCGAGCGAGCGCTCCCGGACGTTCCCGAGCGTGTACTGCGGGAGGAACATGCTCGGGTGGACGTTCCCGAGGTGGTCGACGTTGACCACCTTCGGCCCGGCGTCGCCGTTCTTCACGACGCGACCGGGGCCGTCGTCGAACAGCAGCCGGCGCGCGCGCTCGGCGCGCTCCGGCGACTCCTCGCGGATGCGGCGGTAGAGGTACACCGCGTCCGCGTAGTTGCCGGCGGTGAGCACCTGCATGTCCGGATGGGTCTCCGTGAGCTCCGTCGTCCGCTCGTAGAGGTAGTCGACGGCCTCGCGCGTCCGGTCGAACGGGAGGTCGGCGTCCGTGATGTCGCCGCCGCGGCCGGAGTAGATGAGGTGGAACACGTTGACCCGGTCGACGTCCTCCTCGACCGCCAGGTCGATCACGTCGGGCACGTCGTCGACGGTCCCGCGGGTCATCGTCGTGCGGATCCCGACGCTCATCCCGGCGTCGCGGGCGTTGCGGAGCCCCTCGCGGGCGCGCTCGAACGCGCCGTCGACGCCGCGGAACGCGTCGTTCGTCGCCCCGACGCCGTCGAGCGAGACGCCGACGTACCGGAGCCCGGCGTCGGCAAGCTCCCGGGCGCGCTCCTCGGTGAGGAACGTCCCGTTGCTCGACGCGATGGGGCGGATCCCGCGGTCGACGGCGTGTTCGGTCAGCTCCCTCAGGTCCTGGCGGACGAACGGCTCGCCGCCGCTGAACACCAGCACGGGGACGTTCAGCTCGGCCAGCGAGTCGATGAACCCCTTCGCCTCCGCGGTCGACAGCTCGCGCTCGTCGCGCTCGTTGCACGCGCCGAAGTAGCAGTGGCGACACGCGAGGTTACACGCCTCGGTGACGTTCCAGACGACGAGCGGCACGACGGCGTCGCTCGACCGCCGGCCCTCGTACCGGATCTCCTCGGGCCGGTTGTCGAGCCCGCGGATCAGCCGCGTCAGGTCGATCATGCGTCCACCTCCGGGCGGAAGATGCCGCTCGGCTTCTCACCGAGTCCCCCGATGCGGTCGACGACGCGAACGTCCCCGGGGCGGCCCTCGCGGAGCGGCGCGGTATCGAGGACGGCCACCTCTCGCCGCTCCATGTTGCCGACGTAACAGCGGTCTCCGTCCGGCCCGAACACGAGGTGGAGCGGCTCGCCGCCGACCTCGACCCGCCCGACGACCTCGCCGGCAACCGGATCGAGGACGGTGACGCGCTCGTCCTCGTAGGCGTCGACGAGCGCGTAGCGCCCGTCCGGGGTCGTCGCGGCGAATCCCGTCGGCGTCCCCACGTCGACGAGGCCCGTCGTCGGGTCGGTGTCGCCCGCGGCGGCTTCCGTGAGGGAGACGATCGCCACCCGGTCGTCGTCGCGCGCGGGCACGACCGCGTAGCGCCCGTTAGGCCCGTCGCCGACGGCGAACCCGTGCGGGTTCCCCCCGGTCGTCGCGGTCGCGCGGACGGCCTCGGCGGCGGGGTCGACGAACGAGACGCGCGAGGCACCGGCGTTGTTCACCGCGATCAGCCCCCCGTCCGGGAGCGGGTACATATCGTGCGGCTCCGGGCCGACCGGGATCCGGGCGTCGACGTCGAGCGCCGGGTCGGCGGCGAGGGCCGCGACCTCGCCGGCGTCCTTCAGCCCGACGAACAGCCGCCCGTCGGGACCGATCCCCATGCCGGAGCACCGCGAGAGCGCCCGGCTCCCGACGGGGTCGAGCAGCCCCTCGCCGTCGACCGCGAACGCGAGCACGCCCGGGTCGTCGCGGTCGGGGAGGCCCACGCCGGTGCCGACGAAGAACAGCCCCTCGTCGGGCGCGAACGCGCTGCCGACCGGCATCGTCCCGAGGCGGTCGATCCGCTGGCGGGTCTCCAGCCGGTCGAGGTCGACGACTTCGAGGTGGGCGCTGGCGATGTACAGCAGGTACGCCACGCCGGCGTCGCGGTTGAAGACGGCGGTGTGCGGGTACCGGCCGTCGCCGACCTCGCCGACCACCTCCCCGCGGGACAGGTCGAGGACGCTGAAGTGGTCGCTCGCGGCGTTTTTCACTATCGTCGGCGTCGCCGCCGATGCGGTGCCGTCGATCGCTGCGTCGTGTCGTTGTGTCATCGTTTCTCACCTCTGTCCGTTCTGAAACAGCCGGCCGGCGCGACCCCGTCCTCGAACGGGACCGTCGCGATCACGGGGTCCCGGCCGGTCCCGACCGCGGCCGTCTCGACCACGGTCACGCGGTCGCCGTCGACGCTGGGGACGTAACAGACCGCACCGTCGGCGCCGAACCGCGGGTGGCGCGGCGTCTCCCCGACCGGAACGCGGCCGACGACTGACAGCGTCTCCGGGTCGAGGAAGGCGACCCGGTCGTCCGCGTAGGCGTCGACCGCGACGAGCCGCCCGTCGGGCGTCGCGTCGGTGAACGCGGTCGGAGTGCCGAGCGACACGCGCTCGACCGACGCCGGGCCGGTCTCGCCGTCGCGGAGCGCGGCCGCGTCGATCGCGGTGACGCCGTCGCCCTCCGTGTCGCCGACGATCCACCGGTCGTATGCGGTGAGGACGGTCCCACCGCGCGGGTTCGGTGCCGGCACCGACCCCAGCACCCGGCGGTCGAGCGCGTCGACGACGGTCACGCGGTCGCCGTCGGCGCAGTTCACGCCCAGCAGCTCGTACGCCGGCGAGTACGTCAGGTCCTGCGGCCCGGCGGCGACCGGGAGCCGATCGCGAACCTCGAACGGGGGGCTCCCGTCGATCCGGACCACCTCGTCGGCGTCGGCGGCGACGACCCACACGTCGTCGCGCGCGTCCGCGGCGATCCCGGCGGCCTTCCCCACCGGGCGTTCGGCCGCGACGGAGACCTCCGCGCCGTCCGTCCGCAGGACGGTCACCCCCGGAACGTCCCCGGACGGCAGCGGCCCGTAGGTGCTCACGAACAGGTGGCGGCCGCCGCGGGTCGCCGCGGCGCCGACCGGCGCGGTGCCGACGGCCTCGACGCGGTTCGCTACGGTCAGCCGCCGCAGGTCGACGACCTCGAGCTCGTTCGACCCCATGTAGGGGACGTACCCGTATCGGCCGTCCGGCGACCGGACCAGCCCGTGCGGCTGCCGGCCCGAGCCGACCCGGCCGACGACCTCGTGCGCGGTCGCGTCGACGACCGCGAGCCCGGGCGCGCGGAGCCGCTTGACGAACGCGAGCGGTCCCTCCGGTGCCGGCGGCGGACTCGCCTCCTCCGTCGGGTCGGCGTCGGTCCGGGACATGGTCACGCGGTCAGTGGCCCTCGGCCCGGGTCCCGAGGAACTTGCCCGTCGGCGCGAGCAGTCCCTCGATCTGGTCGAGCAGTTCGCCAGTGTTCGGGTCGAACACGAGGATCGACTGGTTCTCGCCCATCCAGCCGCTGATGTACACCTTCTCGCCGTCGCGGCTGAACTCCGGATGGATGGCGGCGGCGACGCCCCACTGGCTGCAGTCGATCTCCTGAGCCACCTCTAAGCTCTCCGGGTCGATCAGGTAGACGTACGCGTCGTCCTCGGTGTCGGTCAGGATCACGTCGGCCCACACGTAGTCGCTGTTCTCGTGTTTGCGGATGAACAGCCCCGACCCGCGGACGTCGATCATCTCCTCGACGTCCCACGTGGACGTGTTCCAGACGCCGACGCTCGGCGCACCGGCGTGGGTCGTGAACGCGAGGTCCTCGTCGGGGTACAGCGCGCCCGGCCCCGGGTGCGGGACGCCGTCCATCGGGATGGCGGCGACGTGCTCCCGCTCCTGGGTGTCGATCACGTCCATCTGGTTGTCCGTCTGCGAGGCGATCATGAAGTAGCGGCCGTCGTCGGTGAAGAAGCCGTCGTGGAGCGTCCGGCCGCAGTCGATGGTGGCCACCACCGGGAAGTCCTCCTGGGTGTAGTCGATGAGCCACACTTCGCCGCCCTCCTTCAGGCCGGCGAGGAACAGCCCCTCCTCGGGCACGTCGTACAGCGAACACACCCGGCTCCCGACGCTCTGCCCGTCCGGGTCGACGGTGTGGGTCGGGATGCGCTTGACCGGCTCCATCGTCTCGGCGTCGCAGACCACGAGGTGGTTCGGGTTGTAGAAGCCGCCGATCACCCATTCGCCGTCCCGAGAGACGGCGATGTCGCGGGCGTCGGTCCCCGCGTCCGCGACCGCGACGCGCTCGAAGCCGAACAGGTCGATCTTGTACATCTCGCCCTGCCGCGACTGGGTGTAGACGTACGCCCCTTCGCGGCTCTGCTCCGGCAGCTCCGGGTGGAAGTCGTGGACGTGGATCGCCTTCCCCACGTCCTCGACGCGCTCCAGCAGCTCGTCGTTGACGGTGTCGATCATCGCCACCGAGGCGTTGTTGCGCTCGGTGACGACCATGAGGTCGCGGAGGTCGAGGTCGTGTTCCGGCTCGGCCGGCAGCTCGCTCTCCTCCGTGATCACCTCGTGGCGGTCCTTCAGCGTCTGCATGTCGGTGAAGTCGACCTTCTCGATCGACTCCCCCTCGGGGACGACGTACAGCTGGCCGTTCATCTGGGCGTGGCCGTCGCCGCAGTAGACGTTACACTCGAAGTCGAAGGTCCCCTCCTCCTCGGTGACGAACGTCACCGAGTCGATCACGTCGTCGTCCGTGCTCTCCGGGAGCTCGATCGGCCCGATGTCGTACGGCTCCTCGAGGTAGAACGTGTGGACGGTGAAATCCTGGTTCTTCTCGAAAGTGGACTGCGTGAACTCAATTGTGAGCTCGGTGTTCGGCGGGACCCGGATCTCCTGCGGCTGGAACTCGTACTGGTGGGCCTCCAGCTGGACGGTCTCCGACTGCGCGGCGTCGGTCTCGCCGTCGGACGCCGACTCCGATCCGGACTCCGGATCCCCCTCTTCGTCGGTCGATTC
Source organism: Halorubrum salipaludis (assembly GCF_002286985.1). GTDB lineage: Archaea > Halobacteriota > Halobacteria > Halobacteriales > Haloferacaceae > Halorubrum > Halorubrum salipaludis. Next base: position 268,058 of record NZ_NSKC01000005.1, read on the forward strand.
CGACGGCTCCGACTCGCCGCTACACCCCGCGAACGCCCCCGCCGCCGCGACCGCGCTCGTGGCGAGGAACCGCCGCCGATCGGGCTTCGGAAGCCCCATCTCGAAGTCGAGCGCGTCGTCGAACTCCAGGTTCGACGCGATCTCGCGCGACGCGCTGAGGTGGCGTTTGATCCGTTCCTCGTGGTCCGCCTTCCGTTCGCGGTGGTCGGTCCGCTCCCGTTCGGACTTCTGGTCTCGGTCCTCCGTCTCTCGGGGCGTCGTGGGCTGTGACATAGTGGTTCCCCTGAGCCGGATTTCGTCCGGTTCCGGCCAAAAGGTCCTGTATGGTTCCATGCGCGTTGGAAAATCGGTGAACATGTTCGCAGGAATATACTTTAGTGGCCGGTCGCCGTCGGTCCGCGAACGGCCCCCTTCTCGCGTTCGGGTGCGGTTCCCACGCGCTGGGAGCGAGCGGTAGCGACGTGTACCGTCGGGCCGAACCGCCGGGCATGTCTCGAGAGACCGACGCGGTACCCAGGGGGGACCGGATGACGCCCGCGTTCTTCGAGGACGTGCTCGCGGAGTACCTCGACGCGGACCGGATCGAGGAGGCCGTGGTCCGGCTGGAGCTCGACGACGGGACCACCAGGCGGGTCGTCGTCGCGGAGGACACCGAGTCGCTCGGTCCCGACGAGTACGCGGCCCGCGAGCTCGCGGAGGCCCGCCGGCTGATCGAGGGCCACGCCGACCGGTTCGAGGCCCCCGCCGAACTGACCGTCCCGGTCCGGGACGCCGACCGCGTCCGCGAGGAGATCGCGTCGGACGACGCGGTGACGACGTGGGTCAAGCCCGAGGGGGTCGCGCGGCTCCTCGGCCACTTCGAGGCGCTGACGCGAGCGGGCGAGACCGCGGACCCGGGCGCGTCGGTGGGCCGCTCCGAGGCGTCGGACGATCGCTGACGCGCGGCCGGTCGTTCACGCGCGACCGATCGCTGACGACCGCCTCAGACCGCCACCTCGCGACCGCGAGCCGGCCGATAGCGACGGACGGGAGCCGAGGAACCACATGAGGTTTTAACGGGTGGAGCGTGTATGACCGGTATGGGAATCCTCTCGCGCGCCTCCTACGTCATCCGCTCGAAGCTGAACGCCCTCCTCAACCGGGCGGAGGATCCGACTGAGTCGCTCGACTACTCGTACGAACAGATGCGCGACGAGCTCCAGGACGTGAAGCAGGGGATCGCCGACCTGACGACCCAGAAGAAGCGTCTGGAGATCCAGAAGCGCAAGCTGGAGGAGAACGTCGAGAAGCACAACCGGCAGGCCCGTGAGGCGGTCCAGCAGGACCGCGACGACCTCGCGCGGAAGGCTCTCGAGAAGAAGAAGTCGAAGATGGCCCAGATCGAGGAGCTGGAAGGGCAGATCGCTGACCTGAACGACACCCAAGAGCAGCTCGTCGAGAAGAAGAACAAGCTCCAGAACCGCATCGAGGAGTTCCGCACGAAGAAGGAGACGATGAAGGCCCGCTACGAGGCCGCGGAGGCGTCCTCGCGCGTCTCGGAGGCGATGACGGGCGTCGGCGACGAGATGGAGGACGTGAGCCGGTCCATCGAGCGGGCCGAGGAGCGCACCGAGGAGATGGAGGCGCGCGCGGAGGCGATGGACGAGCTGGAGGACTCCGGCGCCTTCGAGGACGCGCTCTCGGACAAGGACAGCATCGACCGCGAGCTGGAGAGCCTCTCGACGAACAGCGAGGTCGACGCCGAGCTGGAGACGCTGAAGGGCGAGCTCGGGAAGGGCGAGCCGGCGAGCGACGACGGCGAGGCGAGCACCGACGAGGAGATCGACGACGAGCTGGCCGACATCGAATCGGAGATCGACTCGGACGACTTGGAGGCCGACCTCGACGGCGAGGGCGACACGGCGGAGGAGCTCGACGTGGAGCTAGAGGAGTCCGAGGCGGACGCCGACGAACAGCGGAACTGACGACGGGGCACGGCGCGGAGCCGGTCCCCGCTCCGGGTTTCTTCTCGCCCCTCTCACTCCGACCGCGGCCGCGCCCCGGTCCCCGCGCGGTCGCGGTCGCCGAGCCGGATCTCGCCGCCGGCGAGGTCGACGCCGTCGTACGGGTCCTCGGCGAGCAGCAGCGAGCCGTCGAGGTCGGCGTAGTCGAGCAGGGGCGCGAGCTGCGCGGCCGCCGCGATCGAGGCGTTCGACTCGATCATGCAGCCGCACATCACCTCCAGCCCGTGAGCGCGGGCGGCGGCGATCAGTCGTCTCGCCTCCAGCAGGCCGCCGGTCTTCATCAGCTTCAGGTTCGCGATGTCGCAGCGGTCGGCCACCGCGGGGACGTCGGCGAGCGTCACGCACGACTCGTCGGCGGCGATGGGGAGCGGGGAGCGCTCGTGGACGAACCGGAGCCCCTCGGGGTTCTCGGCGGGCACCGGCTGCTCGACGAACTCCACGTCGCGGTCGGCGAGCCACTCGCACTTCCGGACCGCCTCCTTCGGCGTCCACGCCTCGTTGGCGTCGACCCGGAGCCGGGCGTCGGGCGCGGCCTCGCGGACCGCGTCGATCAACTCGCGGTCCCGGTCGGTGCCGAGCTTGATCTTGAGCACGGGGTAGCCGGCCTCCACGGCCGCCTCCGTCTTCTCGCGCACGCGCTCCGTCTCGTCGAGCCCGATCGTGTAGGAGGTCGCGGGCGCCGCCGTCGGGTCGAGCCCCCAGAGCCGGTGGAGGGGGACGCCGAGCCGCTTCGCGGCGAGGTCGTGGACCGCGATCGAGACGGCGGCGCGGGCGGCGGGGTTGTCGTTGACGACGGTCGCCAGCTCGGCCTCGATCTCGTGGAGCGCGTGGGGGTCGCCGACGCGCTCGACCGCGTCGAGCAGGTCCGGGAGCACGGCCGCGACGGTGTCCGCGGTCTCGCCGTAGTGCGACGAGGGGGCCGCGCCGCCGACGCCGGTCATCCCCCCCTCGTCGGTGACCCTCACGATCACGTTCTCGGCCTCGGTCTGCGTCCCGCGCGCGATCGTGAACGGGTTCTCCAAGGGCATCGAGACCCGCTCGAACTCGGTTTCGAGGGTCATCGCTCGGCGACGCCTCCGTCGGCGGCCGCGTCGCCCTCGCCCAGCCCCGCCTCGACGATCCCGTCCACGATCCGATCGGCGCCGTCGCGGACCGGATCGGCCGACGGGGCGCCGATCTCGTCGCCGAAGTTGTCGACCGCGTCGGCGGCGGCCGCGTCGTCGTCGACGTCTTTCGTGTTGAGCGCACCGGCGACGACGCGCCCCTCGCTGACGGGGGCCGCGAGCCCCTCGTAGAGGTCGACGTACTCGGCGAGCGGCGGGAGCGAGAAGGACTCGTAGCCGTGGATCGCCTCGCGGCCCGCGGCGTGACAGAGCACGAGCCCGTCGGCCATCGAGCCGTGGAGGATGCCGCAGGTGACCGCCGAGTAGGCGGGGTGGACGATGCTCCCCTGCCCCTCGACGACGAGGAGGTCGTGGTCGTCGCCGACCTCGACGAGCATCTCCTCGACCGCGCCGGCGGTGAAGTCCGAGACGACGCGGTCGATGGGGTTCCCCCACCCGGCGATCATGATCCCGGTCTGGCCGGTCGGGACGAACGCGGCGTCGATCCCGCGCTCGCGTGCGGCCGCGACGATCTCCAGCGAGGCCGTCATCTTCCCGACCGAGCAGTCGGTGCCGACCGTACACACCACGTCGGCGTCGATATCGCCGGAGGCGCCGGTGGCGACCGAGAGATCGTCGTCGGGCTCGCGCACGTCGATCAGGTCGACGCCGTGCTCAGCGGCCAGCGCCGCGAGTTCGTCGTCCTCGTTGAGGAAGTAGTGGAGCCCGCTCACCACGTCGCAGCCGGCCTCGATCGCGGCCTCCACGTCGGTGCGCCACGACTCGTCGAAGCCGCCGCCGATGGGGGCGATCCCGATATATAAGGCGTCGAGGTCGCCGTCGGCGGCCGCGTACGCGTCGTCGAACGACGCGACGATCGGCGCGTCCGAGATGTCCGGGACGTGGTCGTGAACCCGGTCGCCGGCGCGGTCGCGGTCGAGCACGGCACGCACGTCCTGGTCGCCGTAGCGCATCACGCCAAGTGCGGTCTTCGCGCGGTCGGGGAACTTCTCGTGGGCGAGGATGGCGATCCGGTCGTCGCTCATGGTTGGTCGCTGGCTCCGGGGGGGCTTAAAAGGGTCGAGCCGGAGGCGGATCGCCGAACGGGGAGGTGATACGCCGGGCTCAGTCGAGATCGATCGACATGTCCGACTGCAGGCCGGCCGCCTTCACCGTATTATAAAGGAGCATCGCGCGCGTCATCGGGCCGACGCCGCCGGGGACGGGCGTGATCGCGCCCGCGCGCTCCTTCGCCGACTCGTACGCCACGTCGCCGACGAGCTCGTACCCCTTCTCGGTGTCCGCGTCGACGCGGTTGATCCCCACGTCGATCACGGTCGCGCCCTCCTTGAGCGCCGAGCCGTCGACGAACTCCGGGACGCCGACGGCGGCGATCACGATGTCCGCGGTCGCCAGCTTCCCCTCTAAGTCCTCGGTCCGCGAGTGACAGACCGTCGTGGTCGCGTTGCCGACCGGCCCCTTCTGGAGCAGGAGGTTCGCCATCGGCTTCCCGACGATGTCCGACCGCCCGAGGACGACCGCGTCGGCGCCCTCGGTCTCCACGTCGTAGGCGTCGAGGAGCTTCTGGACGCCGTGGGGCGTGCAGGGTTTAAACCGAGCGTCGCCCGCGACGAGCCGCCCGACGTTCTCCGGGTGGAAGCCGTCAACGTCCTTCTCGGGGGCGATCCGGCGGAGGACCGTCCGCTTGTCGACGTGGTCGGGGACGGGGAGCTGGACCAGGATGCCGTGCACGTCCTCGCGGGCGTTGAGGTCGTCGATGGTCTCGTACAGCTCCTCGGCGGGGGCGTCGGCGTCGATCTCGACGTGCACGCTCTCGATCCCGACCTCCTCGCAGTCCCGCTGTTTCATCGAGACGTACGTCTCGCTCGCGGGGTCGTCGCTCATCAGCACGGTGGCGAGCCCCGGCGTCACGCCCGCGTCCGACAGCGTCTCGACGTGCGCGGCCACCTCGTCGCGCACGTCGGCGGCGACCGCCTCCCCGTCGATGATCTCGGTCATGCCCGACCGTCGTCGTCGTCGACGTAAAAGTGACACGGGATCGTGGTCATCGAGCTCTCTCAAACCCCACTTCGATCCCCATTCATGGATCGATTACGCCGGATCCGACGGATCCGGGAACGCCTACTCCGGAAACAGCTCCTCCTCGCGCTCGACCGCGTCGATGGCGGCGACCTCGGCGTCGGTCAACTCGAGGTCGCCGGCCGCCAGGTTCGCGCGGAGGTGCGCCTCGCTCGACGCCTTCGGGATCGCCACGACCGGCTCCTTCCCGGTCGCCCACGCGATCGCGACCGCCTCGGGCGTCGTCTCGTGGGCCTCGGCGGCCGCGACGACGGGGGCCACCTCGCCCACGCGCCCCCCGGCCAGCGGCGAGTACGCGACCACGGCGTACCCGTGCTCGCGGGCGTGCTCCAGCAGTTCGGGGCGGTAGAACAGGGGATGGAGCTCCGTCTGGTGGGCCGCGAGCGGCGCGTCGAGGACGTCGAGCGCGCGGTCGAGCCCGTCGATCTCGAAGTTCGAGACCCCGACGTTGCGGACGAGCCCCTCGTCGACCAGTCGGTCGAGCGCCGGGAGGGTGGTCTCGGGGTCGTACGCCCCGCGCGGCCGGTGGACGTACAGCAGGTCGAGCGCGTCGACCCCGAGCAGGGCCGCGCTCTCGCGGGCGGTCGGTCCCACGTCGTCGCCCGCGAGGTCGTCGATCCACAGCTTCGTCGCGACCGTCACGTCCTCGCGGGCGATCCCGTTCGCGCCGATCGCGGCCGCGAGCCCGTCGCCGACCACCGCCTCGTTGCCGTAGATCCGGGCGGTGTCGAGGTGGCGGTAGCCGGCGTCGAGCGCGGTCTCGATCGGGTCCGGATCGTCGATCCCCATGGTTCCGAGGCCGACGGGCGGGAGGTCCATGCGACGAGGTCGACGCGACGCGGACAAAAGTCCCGCGCGTCGGCGGCGGTGTCGCCGGGAGATTTACGTCGCCGGCCGCGGGATCTCCACCCGTCAATGCGCTCGTGCCCTCCACGCCGCGCGGTCGGCGGCCCGCCGACCGAGCCGTCCCCGTCCCGATACCCGCCCCGATCCCCGCCTCGCGACCGCTCCTCCCCCGTCCGCCGGACCGAATGAGACGGTCCGGCGCGTGGTCGTTCGCGACGGTCACCGGAACCGTCGCGGTCGCCCCGGACGAGATACGGATCCGGAGACGGATCCGGATCGCCGCCGTTCGGGCCGGTCGGTCCCTCTCGCGGGGGCGGGTCGCCCCCGTCGTCGACGCGGTCGGCTGGTCCGGCGTCGGGGCGGCGTTCACGGTCCTCGGCGCGCTCCCCCGGCTCCTCTCCCTCGGCGACGGGAGCGAGGCCCTCTGGCTGACGGCGCTCGGGGTCCTCACCGTCACCGCGACCCTCGCCGCGACGGCCCTTCAGGGCCGCCGCACGACGATCCCGCTGCGCGCGGTCGAGCGCGTCGAGTTCGACGGCGACGAGGTCGTCGTGGTCCACGAGGAGGCCGACGACGGCTGGTTCGACGATCGGTTCAGCGATTGGTGGGGAAGCGGCGACTCCGACGGCGACGGCGATCCCACGGAGACCCGGATCCGCCCGCTCGACGACGGGGAGCGCAGCGACGCGGCGCTCGCGTTCCGGCTCCGCGGCGTCGACCTCCGCGGCGCCGACGAGGACGAGGCCGTCACCCGGACGGCAATCGACGCGCCGAAGACGGAGCTGCTGGAGTGAGTCACCGGGTCAGCGACACGCTCCGCTCGAGGACCTCGTACCCCTGCGCCGCGAGCGCCTCGGCGTAATACCGCTCGGCGACCCATGCCTGCGGGAGTCGGCGGAGGGCGAACCGGCGGGTCGGTCGTAGTTCGACGTCGACGATCGCCCCGCCGTCTCCGGACTCCCTGACCGTTACCGCGTACGAGCCCCAGGGGCTGTCGCCGACCGCCCCGTCGATCGCGACGGTCGCGACGGCGTCGTCGGGCCCGTCGCGCTCGCCTCCGGCCGACGTCGCGTCCGCCCGCACGTCGGTTTCGAGGTCGATGGCGGCGCTTCGGAGTCCGAACAGGAACGAGAACTCGTAGGCCGCTCGGGTTCCGGTCGGGCGGTCCGCGGCGGTCGCGTCCTCGCCGCCAGCGTCACGCACCTCGTCCGCGACCCCCCACTGGAGCGCGAGGGTCGGCGGCCGCGCCGACGCGAACTCTCGGACTACCGCGTCCGGAGGCGCCTCCGTCCGGAGCCGGACCGAGCCGCGCCGGCGGTACACCGGAACCCGGAGCGCGATCGCGAGGACGGCGGCGACGGCGACGCCCGGCCAGAACGAGACGGCGGCGACGGCGGCGAGGAAGGCGCCGGCGACGAGCAGCGCGAGCGCCCAGCTGGCGGCGCGCTCGACGCGGTGGTATCGGTCGGCGACCGCGGCGGCCGCGTCGGGGCCGCCGGGACCGACGGGCGATTTGGATCCGGATGCTGCGGGACCGGAGGGGGTGGAGGGGGTGGAGGGGTCTGGCACGGGCGAACCTCGTCGAGGCGGGAAATCAGGATTTCGGTCCCTCTCCCGGCGAAACGCCTACAACGCGGCCGCGAGACGCACCGACCATGCCCCGGCCCTCCACCGGGACCCTCCTCGCCGGGCTCGGCGGCGGAGCGGTCCACCTCGCGCTCGTCGAACTGCTGTTCCGCGCCCTGAACCACGCGCCGCCGGAGCGCTGGCCCCTGGCGGATCCGGGGCGCGCTGCGGGCCTCTTCGCCGCCGGGTCCCTCGTCGCGCTCGCCGTCGCGCACACCCGGCTGCTCTCGCCCGCGGTCGGGCTGGTCGCGGCGCTCGGGTGGGCGGCGCTCCGCGACGCGCTCGCCCCGCCGCCCGAGTGGTCCGAGGTCGGCGGCTTCCTCGTGGTCGACCGGACCGTGTTCCTGTCCGCGTACGCCGGCGGGTGGACCGTCGTCGTCGGCCTGCTCGCCGTCGCCGCCGGCGTCGAATTCGGGCTGCGCCGCCGACGCGGGATCGGCGACGACCGGCTGCGGAACCTCCCGCCTGCGCCGTCGCGAGTCCGCGACGCCGCCCTCGTCGGCGTCGCTCTCGGTGGGGTCTTCGGCGTCGCCGCGGCCGCGCGGGTCGCCGCGTTCGGCGTCTCTCCGCGGACCGCGGTCCCGGTGATGGTCGCGACGACCACGCTCGCGGCCGCGGTACCGATCGCCGCGGCGGCCCTGGGGCTCGTCGCCCCGGCGGCCTGTTTCGCGCCGTTCGTTCCGCCGATCGCGCGCGGCGTGATCGCGGGGGGAGAAGGGGGTCCAATCCTCCTGTTATTTCTGGGGCCGGCGGCGGTCGCGTTCGCGGCGGTCGGGCTCGCTGAGCGGTGGCTTCGGCGGCGGCTGGACCGTGGGTCGGCGGAGCCTACGGGGACGCGGTGACCATCGGCCGGGCCGTCAGACCGGATCGCGCTTCTCGACCGGCGTCCGCCCGCAGATGCTCACAAGGTCGTGGAGGTCGTCGATCTCGTAGGTGGGCTGACAGGAGAGTTCGGTCGATCGCCGGTGCGGCCGCCGGACGAACGCGGAGTCGATCCCGGCGTTGTCGGCGGCGCGCACGTCGGACTCGTTGTCGCCGACGAAGATGGCGGTCTCGGCGCCGAGATCCTCGAGTGCGCGCTCGATGTAGTACGGGGACGGCTTCTTGCGCGAGAGGCTGGCGATGGAGGGCTCGCGGCCGTACGCGACCTCGAAGCGCCCGGAGAGCCCGAAGTGGTCGAGGACGGCGTCGACGGTGGCCTGCTGGTTCGAGGAGACGACCCCGAGCGAGGCCTCGAGGTGGCGGAGCGCGTCCACGTCGTCGTAAGGGGTCTTCCGCCCGCTCCGCGCCGCGTCGATCTGCGCTGTCGCCGCGGTCTCGTCGCGGACCCGCCAGAACTCGGCCGGGTCCAGCCCGTATCGCTCGCAGATGTCCGTCAGGGTGGCCGGGTCGACGCCGACCGCGATGTCGTCGACGTGGGCGAGATCGGGGTCCTCGACGCCGAGGCTCACGAAGGCGTCCCAGGCGGCCTCCCTGAGGGTGTCGAACGGGGTCCGACCGACGAGGACCCCGTCTTTGTCCAGGACAACGGCGTCGTACACGACATCCTCTCGGTCGGTAACCGGCAAAAAGCTTTCACCGGCCGGCGCGCCTCACAGGCCGAACAGTCTGAGCGCGAGCCCGGCGAGGAGGAGGACGGTTCCCGCGAGCAGGCCGACGAAGGGGATCGGAACCGGGAGCGGGACCACGATGAGCAGGAGTCCGACGGCGATCAGCGCCGTTGACGGTCGCATACCCCCGTTTCGTCGCCCGAACGGAAAGGAGTTCACACGCGCGTCGGTCGGGCGCCGAGCGATCCCAGCGACGGGCACGCCTCCCGCACTTTCAATACCCGGCGCGTCCAACCCTCAGATTGGACCATGAATATTGTTGATATCGCGGTGCCGGAGTACGTCGAGGTCGACGTCAGCGAACGACTCGCCAAGGTCCGGTCCATCTTCGAGCGCGAGAATCCGAAGGGGATCGTCGTCACCGAGGACGGCGAGTACGCGGGCGTCGTGGGCGAGAAACAGCTCATGCGCTCCCGAATGGAGGACGACACCAAGGTGTCGGCCGTGATGAAGTCGGCCCCGTCGGTCGACCGCCACGAAGACCTCCGCGAGACCGCCCGGCTCCTCGTCGAGGGCGACGTGAAGATCGCGCCGGTGTACGAGGGCGAGAAGCTCTACGGGATCGTCACCGTCGACCAGATCCTCGAGGCCGTCCTCGACAGCCTCGACGCGATCACCGTCGGCCAGATCGCGACCGAGGACGTGATCGGCATCAACGAGAAGGACACCGTCGGGAGCGCGATCAACCGCCTCCGCGAGAACGGGATCTCACGGCTCCCCGCTCTCGACGAGGACGGTCAGCTCGTCGGCGTCGTCACCACCAACGACATCGTCGAGTTCGTCGTCCGCGACCAGGAGCGGCAGGGCAGCGGCGACCGCGCGGGCGACATCGACCGGATGCTCGACATCCCCGTCTACGACATCATGTCGAGCCCCGTCGTCACCGCGACCGCCGACGAGACCGCGGAGACGGTCGTACAGCGCATGTTCGACAACGAGGTCTCCGGGCTGGTCGTCACGCCGACGGGCGCCGACACCGTCGCCGGCATGGTGACGAAGACCGACGTGTTGCGCGCGCTCACGTTCACCGAGCAGGACTCGATGGACGTGCAGATCACCAACGTCGAGCTGCTTGACACGACCTCCCGCGAGCACATCGTCGAGTCCATCGAGGAGGTCGCGAACAAGTACGCGGACATGCACGTCATCCACGCGCACGTCCGGCTCCACGCCCACAAGGAGAAGCTCCGCGGCACCCCCCTGATCCAGTGTCAGATCCGCCTCCGCACCAACGAGGGGCAGGTCGGCGGCTCCGGCGAGGGGTACGGCGCCGAACACGCCTTCCACGTCGCGCTTGACAAGCTGGAGCGCAACGTCTTGGAGATCAAGGGCGTCAACGCCGACGAGGAGTACCGCGGCCAGCTCCTCCGCAAGCTCGGCCAGCTGTAGCGCGACGCACGCGGTCACCCGCGGCGACGTTCCGACCGACTCCGCCCGCGATTCCCGCTTTTTCGCCCTCCGTCCGCGGACCGCGAGTTCCTTCTCCGAATCGCTACCGATCGGTCCCGTCGAGCCGACGCCCGAGCATCGCGAGCGCGACGAGCGCGAGGACCGCGACGAGGGCGCCGAATCCGGGCGCCTCGTCTTCGGCGCCGTCTTCTCCCGTAGCGCCCTCGCTGCCATCACCGTCGCCAGCGTCAGCGTCGTCCGTATCGTCGCCGCTCTCGTCGGCTTCGTCGTCCCCCTCTGACGGGTCGTCGACGGGTTCGTCGTCGGTCGGCTCGTCGTCGGTTCCGTTCTCGGGCTCGTCGATCGGCTCCTCGCCGTCGTCGGTCTCGTTTGTGGGTTCGTCATCGGTCGGCTCGTCGTCGCCTCCGGTCGGGGCGCCACCGGTACCACCGCCTCCGACACCGCCGCCTCCACCGCCCCCACCCCCATCGGTGCTCTCACCCTCCACCACATCGAACGAGACCGTCCGCGACCCGTCCGGCGTCGACGCGGTCGCGTCGTACTCCCCGGTCGCGGCGTCGTCGGCGACGGAGACCGCGAACGTCGGCGACCGGGTCGCCCCCGGCTCGACATCGGTTGCCGTCGCCGACCGCTGAACCCCGGTCGCCGTGTCGGTGAACGTCACCGTCACGTCGGCGGGGACGCCGCCGTCGTTCCGGACCGTCGCGGAGAACTCGCCGCTCGCCCCCTGCTCGATCTCGTCCGGTCCGGAGAGGTCGGTGACGCTGAACGCGGGCGACAGCGCGAAGTCCGCCTCGACGCTCCCGTTGGCCGGCAGCGAGACCGGGTCGCTCACGTCCCTGTACCCGTCCGCGGACGCCGTCACGTCGTACTCGCCGCGCGGGAGCGTGAGCGAGTAGTTACCGTCGGCGTCGGTCGCGTCCGAGTCCGACCCGACCGTCACCGTCGCCCCGTCGATCGGGTCGTCGGTCGCGCCCGCGGTGACGGTCCCCGACAGCGTCGCGTCGAAGGGCTCCAGCTCGACGTTCCGCGTCGTCGTCGCGTTCGGATCGACCTCGACGCCGGTCGCGTTCGCGGACGCGAACCCGGGAGCGTCGGCTTGGATCGCGTACGTTCCCGGCGGGAGATCGACCGCGTAGGCGCCTTCCGGCCCGGCGTCGACCCCGGCGACGGTCGCGTCCGTCTCGTTCGTCACCGTCACGGTCGCGTTCGCCGGGGGTTCGAGGCCGTCGGTCGCGCCCACGACGCCCGAGAGGGTCCCGTTCCGGAGCGACAGCGAGAGGTCCGCGGTCGCCGTGTCGCCGGAGCCGGTCAGGTTCGCGGTCGCGGTAGCGGGGGCGTAGGTCTCGTTGCTCCCGGTGACGGTCAGGTTCGCCGCCGGCACGTCGACCGCGTAGGTCCCGTCCGCCGCGGTCTCCGTCTCGCCGACGACCTCGTCGCCGTTCTCGACGACCACGTCGATCCCCGAAAGCGTCTCCGCCGTCTCCGCCGTCTCCGCGTCCGTGACGGTGCCGTTCACGGTTCCGACCGCCTCGGCGACCCGGATCCGACCGGTCTCGTTGTCGTCGGGCGAGCCGACCGCGAGGGTCGTCGCCCCGGTCGTCAGGTCGGCCGGAACGGGTCCGGAAAGCGACAGGGTCGTCGCGTTGCCGGCCCCCAGCGAGACGTTCGTCGCGTTCAGCACGCGCACGTCGCTCGTGTTCTCGGGGTCCGTGAGCCGCAGTTCGACGGTGCGATTGTCGCCGGCGACGACCCCCTGATTGGTGACGTTCGCGGTCGTGTCGAGCGTCGCGTTGCGCTCGACAATCGACGGCGCGGTGAGGTTCGTCACCTCGTAGAACGGCGCGTCGACCACCGAGATCGCGCTCGTCAGGTTCGAGTCGTTCGTGTACGCGCCGTGCTCGTAGGTCTTCCCCGTCTCCGTGTCCGCGGGCACGACGTACGAGAACGAGACGGTCGCCTCCTCGCCGGGCCCGAGCGAGACGTTCGCCTCGTCGCCGACGCTCCCGTTGAACCGGTACTCGACCGTCCCCGATCCAGGGTCGTCGCCGGTGTTGTTGACCGTCGCCGTCGCCTCGACTGTGGCGCCCGGCGCGGTCTCGCCCGGCGCGTCGAACGCGGTCACCGTGAGGTTCGACCGGTTCTCCGTCACCGCCGTGACCGCCGCGTAGGCGTCGACGATCCCCGTTCCGTAGCGGTCGTCCGGGTCGGTGGCGTCGTCGGGGTGGTCGGTCGTCTCGCGGAGCGTGTCGTACAGCTCGTCGTCCGAGACCTCTCGCGTGCTCGCCGAGAGCATCAGCGCGGCGACGCCGGAGACGTGCGGGGCGGCCATGGAGGTGCCGTCCTTGTATCCGTAGACTCCTCCTGGTTCTGCCGAGTAAACGTTCACGCCCGGCGCTGACACATCCGGAACCACGTATTCGTCGGGCCAGTCGCTCGGGGCATCCGAACCCCACGCGTCGGTTGTGTTGATCGTCTCGCCGCTGGATCTCGAGTCGACATCCCGGTTCTGGTCGACCGCCCCGACAGCGAGCGAGTCGTAGACGTTCCCCGGAGAGCTCGACGTACCTTGGCCGCTGTTTCCGGACGAGGCGACGACGACCTTTCCGGCACCGCGCGCGTTCCGGATCGGGTCGATGAACCCGTCGATGTATCCGTCGGCACCGAGGCTCATCTGGATCACGTCGACGCTCTCGTTCTCCGTCGCGTACTCCATCCCCGCGACGACCTGCGCGAAGGAACCCGATCCGGAATTGTTCAGGACCTTCACGCCGTACAGCTCCGACTCGGGCGCGACGCCGATCGCGGTCCCGCTCGCGTTGCCGCCGGCGACCGATCCGGCGACGTGAGTGCCGTGGCCGTCGATGTCGTAGGCGTTGTCCGGACCCTCACTCACCAGATTACCGTCCGCGTCGTACTCCGCCCACCCGCTCACCGTCAGATCCGGATGGTCCCGGTCGACGCCGGTGTCTAACACCGCCACCGTCGCGCCCTCGCCGCGGGTCTCGAACTCCTGCCAGACCTCCGGTGCGCGCACCATGTCGACGCCGTACGTCGCGTCGGTCGAAGTCGTGGAGACGCTCTTCGGCGTGGGGGTCGGCGCCGCACCGTCGAGCGCGCCCGGAACCGCGGTGTCGGCTCCGCCCGCGGCCGCGGCCGAGTCGAGTTCGACCGCGAAATTCTCGTGGACGCGCTCGACGCCCCGCACGTCGAGCAGTCGGTCGACCGGGACGCGGTCGGTGTCGACCGTGACGAGCATCGCGTTCGCGAGCCAGAAGCTCCGTTCGACCGTGACCGCGGAGCGGCCCTGGGCGAACGACTCGAAGTCGGCCTGCGCGCTCGCGGCGTTCGTCTTGAGCTCGTTCGCGGAGAGCGTCGCCGAGTCCCCCGTTCCGCCCGCGTCGCCGCCTCCGCCGCCGTCGGCTCCGAGGCGTGCGTCGCTCGCGAACCGCACCACGACTTCGACGGTGCCGTTCGCCGAGCGCAGGCCGGGAGCGACCGCGTCGTCGCCTCCGGACGAACCGGCGCCGAGCGCGGCGGAATCGCTCGACTGCGAGTCGACCGCGGCGGAACCGTCCGTCCCGGGAGCGTCCGCGGCGAACCCGCCCGCGACCGCGCCCGGCGCGACGGCGGCCGCGATCAGGCAGGCGGAGAGAAGTACCGCGGCCGCAGTCACACGCGCAGTTGGCGACCGGTCGTTCATTACCGGTTACGTCGGCGCGAGAGTGATAACTCCCTCGCCCCGCGCGACGCTTACGCGTCGGTGCCCTCGGCGAGCCCGTCGGCGACGATCCGGAAGGTCGCGGTGTCGCCCGCGGGCTTCGAGCGGTGTTTCTCCAGGGTCGCCCGGCGGTTCCCGCCGCGGAACCGGTCGACGCGGAGGATCGCGCCGGTCCAGTGGTTGAGGGTGTTGCCGCCGAGCGCGCGGTCGCGGTCGCTGTCGGGGTCGGTGAACACCTGGTTCGTGATGACGACGGCGATGTCGTGTCTGCGGGCCAGAGACAGGAGGTGCGTCACCTGCTTGGCGACCTTGCGGAGCGACTGGCCGCCCTCGGTGTCGCCGGCGCGCTCCAGCCGGTAGAAACCCGTGGCGGAGTCCAACACGATCAGCTCGACTTCCTCCGCGAGCTCCTCGGCGTCGCGGACGGCCTCGCGCTGGTCGTCGAAGTCGTACGCCTCCGAGATCACCAGCCGCGAGGCGATCTGCTCGACCGTCTCGTCGGCGTCGTCGGCGCGCCCCGCCGCCATCTGCTCGAACCGGTCGATGGAGAGTCCCTCGGTGTCGATGTAGAGGGCGCGGTCGCCGCCGGCCGCGACCTCGACGGCCGCGGCGAGCGCGAGGTTCGTCTTCCCGGCCGCGGGCGGGCCGTACACCTGGGTGACGACCCCGCGCTCGAACCCGCCGCCCAACAGGTCATCGACCGGCCGACAGCCGGTCGGGATCGAATCGCTCACTGTGGACATGTTCGCTCGCGCTCGTATTTAAACGGTCGATCGCGGAGCGCAGGGCCCGAGACGCGTCGCTCGCGGGCGAGCAGGCGCGCCGGTCGACGGAAGCGCCGTCGCTCGTCGAAGTAGTATAAGTGTGAAAGAGACGGAGATGGCGCCGATCACGTCGAGCGACGACCGAGATCCGCTGTTGCGTGCGGACGCGCAGTCCGCGACTTGGGGGTTAGTTGCGGACGAGGTTCGTCGCGCGGGGTCCCTTGGGGGACGATTCGATGTCGAATTCCACTTCCTGACCCTCCTCGAGGTCCGGGCCGCCGACGTCTTCCATGTGGAAGAACACGTCTTCGTCGTCGTCGAGGTCGCCGTCGTCAGTCGAGATGAAACCGTAGCCGCCAGTGTCGTTGAAGAAGTCAACCTTACCGTTTGCCATTGCAAACAAACGTACAGCCCGTTCGGGGATAAGGATTGCGAGGGTCACGGTACCACGACCGTCGGGTCGGCGAAAGATCCGGGTTCTGAGCGCCCGGACGCGCGGTAGACGGACGCACCAGCCCGCTTTCGCCCGTGTTCATCGCGTGCCATCAGCCGCGGGGTTCATTTACGCGCGACCACGTAAGTCGGGTAACACCATGGATCGCCGCCGCTTCCTCCGCTCGTTCGCCGCCACCGGCGTCGCCGCCGGCACGACCGCCACGGCCGGCTGTACCGGCGTCTTCGGCGAATCCGGCGCCGAGGGGACCGTCCTCGGTCCGCCGGAGCAGAGCCGGGGCGAGCCGGTCCACCCGATCTACGGCGACGAGATGCCGCACTTCACGGTTCCCGACCCGATCACGGGTGAGGAGATCTCGACGGCGGAGTTCGAGGGCGAGCGCGCGTTCCTGTGGACTTCCTTCTACACGAGCTGCCCTGACGGCGTCTGTCCCGCGCTGATCCTCCGGCTCCGGCGCGCGCAGGAGCACGCCGCCGAGGAGGGGTACGGCGACGAGGCGGCGTTCCTCGCGCAGACGTTCGACCCCGAGCGCGACACGACCGAGATCCTCCGAGAGTACGCCGGCCAGCGCGGCGTCGACCTCGACGCCGGGAACTGGCACTTCCTGCGCCCCGAGACCTACGAGGAGGGGAAAGAACAGATGATGGACGACTTCGGGCTGAAGATCGAGAAGGTGTACGACAACGACGTCGAGAGCCTCGAGTACACCTTCCCGCACTACGGCCTGATCCTGCTGGTGAACGATCGGGGGATCGTCGAGCGGTCGTACCCGCGCGGCCCGGCGACGGAGGTTGAGCGGATCGTGAACGACTTCGAGCGGGTGGTCACCGCGTGAGGCGACGACACCTGTTGGCCGGGCTCGCCAGCGTCGGGGCCCTGGGCGGCGCCGGAGCGGTCGCGACCGGGAACGTCCCCGCCGCGCTGGGCGGCGAGGACGCCCCCGAGCCGGTCGAGCCGGTGACGCTTCAGACGGTCGACGCGCCGGGGAGTCGCGACGGCGAGGTGACGCTTCCCGCGCCCGACCGCCCGACGTTCGTCGACTTCTTCGCGACGTGGTGTAACCCCTGCGTCGAGCAGATGCCGGACCTCGTCGAGGCGCACGACCGGCTCGGCGACGAGGTGCTGTTCGTCTCGGTGACCCCCGAGGACGTCGGCGGGTCGATCAGCGCGGAGGCGGTCGCCGACTGGTGGCGCGAGAACGACGGCGACTGGCTGGTGGCGGCCGACACGACCGCCGAGCTCGCGGCGCGGCTCAACGTGGGCGGCTACCCGAGCGCGCGCGCCATCGACGCGACGGGACGCGTCCGTTGGTCGACTGCCGGGACCCACACGACCGAGGAGTTCGTCGCCGGCATCGAGAGGGCGCTCGACCGATGACCCGACGAGCCGATCGACCGACAGAACGACGGGCCGGCCGATGACCGACGTCTCGCTCGCGACGAACGTCCCGTTCGCCGTGACCGCGGGGGTCGCGACGTTCTTCTCGCCGTGCGCGTACCCGTTGTTGCCGGGGTACGTCGGCTTCTACGTGAACTCCGTCGACGCCGACGAGGCGTCGGTGACCGGGGCCGGGGTCCGGGGGATCGCCGCCGCGCTCGGCGTGCTGGCGACGTTCGCGCTGCTCGCGGGCGCGACGGTCCGCGTGGGGCAGTCGGCGCTGTCGAACATCGCCGTCTTCGAGACACTCGTCGGCGGACTGCTCATCGCCTTCGGGCTGCTCGTCGTCCTCGGACGGGCGCCCTCCGTGTCCGTCTCGCTGCCGAAGCGCCGGTCGAGCGTCCTCGGGTTCGGGCTGTTCGGCGCGGGGTACGCGCTCGCGGGCGCCGGCTGCGTCGCCCCGATCTTCCTCGCGGTGATCGCTCGCGCGATCGCGCTCCCGGGCGACGCCGCGCTCCTCGTGCTCTCGGTGTACGCCGGGGTCGTCGCGGTCCTGATGGCAGCGACCACCGTCGCGACCGGCGTGGGGCTCATCGGCAACGCCAACCGGGTGATGGCTCACGCCGGCGCCCTGAAGCGGGTCGCGGGCGCGGTGATGGTCGTCGCTGGCGTCGGCCAGCTGTACCTCTCGCTGGTCGTGTACTGACGCGGATCGTCGGTGTTCGGCCGCCTCATCGGGCGTTTCGATACCCGACAGCGACCCCCCAGATTCATGTTCGATGGCGCGGAAGGACCGCCCAGCCGAACTCCCGACGTTCGGTCCCCGTACCATGAATCTCGATCAGTTCACCGCCGAGAACGCACCGACGGACAGTGCGGAGCCCTTCCAGCGCGAGAACAGCTACACCTTGGACGTCGAGGTCGACGGCGCCGTGATGGCGAAGGCCGGGTCGATGGTCGCGTACACGGGCGACGTCTCGTTCACCGGGAAGGCCTCCGCCGAGGGAGGGATCAAGGGATTCCTCAAGGAGGCGACCACGGGCGAGGGCACGCCCATCATGGCCGTCGAGGGCACCGGTCACGTCTACTTCGCGGACGACGGGAAGAAGGTCCAGGTCGTCGAGCTCGACGCCGGCGAGTCGATCACGGTCAACGGCGAGGACGTGCTCGCGTTCGAGGAGTCGCTCTCCTACGAGATCAGCACCATCGACAGCCTCGCCGGCGCGCTCGCCGGCGGGTTCAGCAACGTCTTCCTCGAGGGCCCGGGCTACGTCGCGCTCACCACGCACGGCGATCCGATCGTCTTGGAGCCGCCGGTGGCGACCGATCCCGGCGCGACCGTCGCGTGGGGCGGGACCTCCCCGAACGTGGAGGTCAACCGGAGCCTCTCGGACATGATCGGTCAGGAGTCCGGCGAGCGGTACCAGATGCGGTTCGAGGGACCGGACGGGTTCGTCGTGGTCCAACCGCGCGAGGAGCACGCCTGACGCGCTCCGGGGCGACCGGGACCGACGGTCCGATTACCGCGCCGCCAGCCAGTCCGCGAAGCCGCCGGTGAGGAAGTCGACGTAGTCGACGACCCCGAGGTACAGCGAGACGATCACGACGATCGCGATCGGAATCCGAACGATCCAGATCCAGGCGGACCCGAGGCCGCCGAGGTCACCGATCCCCTTCGCCAGCTCCTCCCGGGCGACGTCCGGGATCACCCAGCCGACGAACACCGCGAGCAGCAGCGATCCGAGCACGAGCAGGATCCCGTCCGCGAGTCCGTCGTACAGACTGAGGAAGATCAGGTCGATCGTCACCGGGACGCCGAGCACGAAGACGGCGACGCCCAAGGCGACCGAGGCCGGGACCCGAGCGACGCCGACCTCGTCGATCAGGTAGGAGACGAGCACTTCGAGGATGCTGATCGCAGACGACAGCGCCGCGATCCCGACCATCGCGAAGAACACGACCCCGATGAGCCGACCGCCGGGGATGGTGGAGAACGCCGAGGTGAGGCTCACGAAGATCGCGCTGGCGCCGGGGCCGCCGGGCTCGATCCCGGCCGCGAAGAGGAACGGGAAGACGACGAAGCCGACGATCACGGCGATGAGAGTGTCGAGCGCGACGATCACGCCGGCGTCGGACGCGAGGTTCCGGTCCTCACCGAGGTAGGAGGCGTAGGTGATCATCACGCCCATCCCGAGCGAGAGCGTGAAGAAGGCCTGCCCGGCGGCGGCCGGCAGGATGCTCGTCCAGTTCGCGGCGAGGTAGCCGAAGTCCGGCGTGAGGTAGTAGGCGTACGCCGCCCCCGCGGCGTCGAGCGTGAACGCGTATCCCGCGAGCCCGACGAGGAGCACGATGATCGCCGGGACCATCACCTTCACGCCGACCTCGATGCCCTTCCGGACGCCGGCGGCGATGATCCCGATGACGAGCGCCATGAACACGGCGTGGAAGAGGAGCGAGTCGATCCCGGTGGTGACGGTGCCGAACAGCTGCCCGGCCTCTTCTGGCCCAGCGAGCGCGTATCCGTCGGTGACGCCGATCAGCGTGTACCGGAGGAACCAGCCGGCGACGACGCTGTAGTACGAGAGGATGACGAAGCCGATCGCGACGAACAGCCAGCCGAGGTAGTTCCACGCCCCGCCGCCGAGCTCCCGTATCGCGCCGACCGGATTGAGGTTGGTGTACCGCCCGATCACGAACTCGACGAGGATCGCCGGGAAGCCGATCAATCCGACGAAAAGCAGGTAGACGAGGAGGAACGCGCCGCCCCCCTCCTGTCCGGTGATGAAGGGGAACCGCCAGATGTTCCCCAGTCCGACCGCGCTGCCGACCGCGGCGAGGATGAATCCCGCCCGGGTTGCCCATGTCTCGCGTGCCATTTGTGTGCAGGATTGAAACCCCGGACCCCGTAAAAACGTGTCTCTCCGCCGCCCTAACCACTAATAATCAAACATGATCAATCGGTCACCGGGCGGTAGCGGAGCCGATTCGATGTGGCGCGTCGGCGGCGAGCCGGGTCGGGCGGGACTCCCGTCGGGGACCGTGAATTTAATAGCCGGACGGCAACCTCACGGGGTATGGAACGCGTAGACGTCGCGATCGTGGGTGGCGGTCCGGCCGGCTCCTCCGCAGCGCACGCGGCCGCGACCGGCGGCGCCGACGCGCTCGTGCTGGAAAAGGGGGTCCCCCGCGCCGACCGGGACCGGCTCGGTCCCGACTCGACCGACGCCGCGGGCATCCTCGACTACTGGGTCGACATCATGGGGATCCACCCCGACGAGTTCGACGACGGAGTCGTCCAGCGCGAGCTGAACCGCGCCGAGTTCCGCGGCCCGGACGAGTCGGCGACGCTCACGAGCACCGGAATCGACTCCTCGTACGACAAGTTCGGCTACACCTTCCACCGCGCCCGGTTCGACGACTGGCTCCGCGACCGCGCCGAGGACGCCGGCGCCGAGTACCGGGCCGGGGTGTCGGTCCGCGGCGTCGACACCGACGTCTCGGTCTCGCCCGGGAGCGACGAGCCGCGCCACCGCGTCGAACTGGCCTCCGGGGAGACGGTCGGCGCGGACTTCGTGGTGCTCGCCGACGGCCCCCAGCGCACGGTGACGAACAAGGTGCTCGACAAGTACCTCCCCGCGGACGCGGCCGCGTCCGACCGGCTCGCCTCCCGGACGGCGAACCACATCGCGTACCAGGAGTACCGCCGCGTCCCCGAGGAGGTGTACGAGGAGGTGAACGACGCCATCGTCTTCTGGTGGGGCGTGATGCCCGGCGAGACCGCCTACCCGTGGATCTTCCCGAACGCCGACCGGGTCTGTCGGGTCGGGCTCACGATGCCGATCGGGCTCGACATCGACGCGTTCGACCGCGACGCCTACGCGCTGCTCGACGCCGACGACGAGTCGATCCCCCAGGGCGGCGAGTACGTCCGCCGCCTCCTCGAGTGGCAGTACGGCGACGAGTACGACATCGAGGAGGACTTCCCGCTCGTCGAGGACGCGGGCAAGCGGAACGGGACCGAGACCTACCCGATCTCCTCGACCCGCCCCATCGACTCGCCGACCGGTGCGGGGATCGCGGTCGCCGGCGGCGCGATGGGCACCACCTCCGCCTTCCACGAGGGCGGCGACCACGTCGCGGTCCGCACCGGCGCGATCGCGGGCGAACTGGCCGCCGCGGGCGACATGGCTCCCTACAACCGGCGGTGGAAGGAGGCGATCGGCGACGAGGTCGTCCGGAACGTGACGATGGCCGACATGGTCGCGGAGTACGGCCCAGACGACTGGAACCGGGTCATCGGCGCCGCCGACGCGATGCTCGCGGCGGAGGCCGGCGGCGGGCTCCTCTCGCACCCGTACCGCTCGGGCTGGGAGTCGCTGAAACTCATGGCCGGCTACAAGTGGAACAAGCGCCGCGTGAGGAAGGACTACGTCGGCATCGACGAGAGCGAGTACGTCTACTGACGCGAGCAGACGCTTTCTGTGGTCGCGGTCGGCGACGGTTCTGACTACCGAATGACCGGCGCGGACAGCTCCCGCGATTCGGTCTCGATCCCGTCGATATCGACCGGATCGACCTCGTGTGTCGGCCACTGGCCCGTCTTCGTCAGCGTCTCGGTCCGGTCGGGCGCCACGAGGTGCGTGTCCTCGCTTTTCGCTCCCTGCACCGTCGGGTTCCACGCGTAGCCCATCGGCCAGTGGACCGGCTCGTCGCTCTCGGGGGTCGCGATCCACTCGCGGCCGGCGAACCCCGCCGCGCCGCCCTGGTGGTGCTCGCGCCACTCCTCCGCGAAGCCGACGGCGTCGTACGCCTCGCGGATCGCGTCGAACACGTCGCCCGCGGTGTCCGGGCCGTCGGAGCCCGTCAGCTCTCCGGCCGCGGCGGCCTCGGTCGCCGCGAGCGCGGTCGCCTCGACGCGGGCGGCCGCGCGGTGGCGCTCCTCCAGCCAGTTGGGGGCGTCGAACGCGACGGTCCGGGTGAGGGAGGCGTACAGCCCGGCCCGCTCGGCGGTGACGGAGACGAGCGCGTAGTCGCCGAGCGTCGCGTCGCTCGGGGTGTAGTGGCGGTATCGCTGCGCGCGCTCCGCGCCGCCGACGAGCACGACCGGGGTGTCGACGTCGCGGGACGAAAGCGAGATGTCGACGCCGGCGGCGACCTCGTACTCAGGGTCTTCCGGTTCGAGGTTGCGACAGACTGTCTCGACGGCGGCGGCGGCCTCCCGGCCGAGCTCGCGGTAGCGCTCGACGTCGTCGTCCGTGAGCGGCTGTCGGAGCCGGCTCCCGTCGACGCGCTCGAAGCCCGGTACGTCGAAGTCGGCGGCCGCGGGGGCCGGGGAGCGCTCCGCGACGGCCTCGGCCAGCGAACTCGCGTGCCACGGGAACGACTCGACGGCGACCGGGTCGGGGAGCTCCTCGTCGGCGAGCCGGTTCGCCTCGATGTCGTCGGTGATCACTCGGAGCTCGCCGTCGTAGCCGGCGGCGGCGACCCCGAGGTCGGCGTCGGCGTCGACGACGTTGTCGCCCCCGGTGAGCCACGCGAACCCGTTCGGTTCGGCGAACCAGACCGCTTCGAGCCCGCGCTCGTCGAGGTACGCGTCGAGCCTCTCGGTGCGGGCGGCGAGATCGACCATATCCGACGACTCTCACCGAGCCAGTAAAACCGGTCGGAACCGCTTCGGTCCGCGGAAACGCGGGGGTGCAGGCGTGCGAATCGACCGACCGCACCCCGGCGCCGGCGACCGAAACGAAAGGTTCAATTACGTCCCCCGGAAACGAAGAGATGCGTCAGTAAGCCCCTGCGGGTTGGTAGTCTAGTCCGGTTATGACACCTCCTTGACATGGAGGAGGCCGGCAGTTCAAATCTGCCCCAACCCACTTCTACTTCAGCTTCAGTCCGGTAGCGGCCGATATTCTCACGGAGCGGAAGGTGGACGGAGCCGTTCTCGCCGAAGCGATCCGCGGAAGGTACAAACCGCTGGTCGCCCAACAGTGTGGTATGTCACCACCGCTCGCGGACGAGCCGGTCGAACCGGCGGACGAGGACGCCGAACCGCTGACCGACGACGAGTACGCCGAGTACCTCGCCGAGCTCGGCCCGGCATGGGAGGTCGTCGACGACCACCACCTCGAAGCGAGCTACGAGTTCGACGACTTCGCGGACGCGCTGGCGTTCACGAACGAGATCGGCGAGCTCGCCGAGGCGGAGTGGCACCACCCCGACATCCACCTCTCGTGGGGCGAGGTGGGCGTCGAGATGTGGAGCCACGACGTCGGCGGGCTCCACGAGGCCGACTTCGTGATGGCCGCGCGGATGGACCGGATCTACGACGGAGAGGGCGACGAGTGACGCCCGAGGGCGGCCGACTCGCCAACGAACGGTTTTAAACCCCTCCCGGCGGAAATGGGGGTAATGAGCGCGAACGTCTTCCTGGTCCCGATCGACCCGGAGAACTTCGATCGAACGGTCCGGTCCGCGGTCGACCTCACCGAGTACGACGACCGACCGGCCCCCCTCGCCGACCTCGACGAGGCCCGCCTGTGGGCCGTCGACGACGACAGCGGGAACGGCTCGACGTTCGAGCGGATGGAGGAAGGCGACCTCCTCCTCTTCTATAACGACGGCGAGTACCTCGCCACCGGTCGGGTCGGAACCACCTTCGAGGACGAGGACCGCTGGGTCTCCAGCACCTTCTGGACCGCGTTCCCGACGACGCGCGTGTACACTGTCACCGACTTCACGGCCGTCTCCGCCTCGAAGCGCGCGGTCAACGCCATCTTCGACTACTCCAAGTCGTACACCCCCGGCTTCATGCGCGTCGCCGACAGCCGGGTGAACGCCGAACTCTCCTCGATCGAGTCGGCGATCGACCACTACTCGAAGCGGAACGCCTGACCGCGTCTCGAACCCCTCCGGTTTTCGTCTCGCCGACCGCTCCCGCTTTCCCCGCTAGACCGCTTCCAAGAGCGTCTCGTAGGCGGGGGCGTACCGATCGGCGACGCGGTCCGGATCGCCGCGCTCGTCGCCCGACAGCGCCGGCAGACCGACGGTCGCCAGCGGCTCGATCATCTCCGTGACGGTTCCGGTGTGCTCCTCAATCGTCCCCTCGCGCGGGCTCCCCGAGGCGACCGCGCGCGCCTTCGCGTAGCGGTCGCCGGCGAAGATCCGCGCGCGACCGGGGTCGACGACCGCCACCGCGTCGGGCTCGACCGGCCCGTCCCGCGGGAGCGGTCCGGCGACGTCCGCGTACGACTCGACGACGACGGGCACCGACGCCGCCGCGACCCGCGCCGCGAGGCGGTCGAACGCCGGGAGGTAGTCGGCCGCCATCACGTCGTTGAACGCCGCCACGTCGTCGACGCTGGTCGCCTCGGCGAGCGGGAGCCGCTCGGCGAGGCCGTCAGGGAGGAGTCCCGCGGCCTCGGCCGCCCCGTTGACGACGAACCGGGACCCCTCCTCGGTCGTCACCCGATCGCAAAGGAAGGTTCGGTCCGCGTCGCCCAGCATGCCGGTCCGACCGGGCGTCGGCCGCCAGAGGCGGTGGACGGGGTTGATCGCCTCGGGCGTGATCGCCTCGGGGCGATCGCGGCGCCCGCTCCGATCGCCGACTGTCAGAAGCGGTCGCGTGCTCGCGGCCGCGAGCCGCCTCGCGTCCTTGCCGTAGAGCCGGCCCGCGTCGCTCGCGATCCGGTAGTCGTCGTGGTCGTACCAGTAGTCGTTGCCGGCGCGGGGCTTGACCCCGACCGCGTCGCCGGCGCGGGCGGCGAGGCGCGCGACCAGCCCGGTCGAGAACGTCGTCTTGCCGGCGTCGACGCGGGCGCCGCCGGCGACCAGGACCACCGGCGCGTCGGAGCGCTCCCGGCTCACGCTCCGTCTTCCGAGTCGGCGTCGTCGATCGCGTGAGGAGCGAGCCCGTAGTAGCCGGGGCCGTCCTCCTCCAGCGGCTCGCCGACGACCATGTCCTCGGCGTGGACCATCACCCACGGCACCGCCCAGTCGACGAGGACGGCCTCGGTGTCGGGGTCAACCTCGGCGTCGGCCTCCAGCCCCTGGAGGAGCCGACCGATCTCGGGGACCGTGTACATCTGATCCGGCTCGAACAGCTCCGCGGGCTCGTAGAAGTCACACGGGTAGGTGGCGTCGAACGCCGACTTCGGTTCGGGCATGGGGGACGATACGGGATCCCGTCCGTAAACGCTGCCGATACGGGCGGCACCGGGTGGCGCCTCGCCCGGGGAGACGACGCTGACGCTTTCGGGTCAGGGTGCGAAAAATTCGGGGTTTCGACGCGCGTAGCGCGTCAGGTGTGGAGCGTTACTCGAACAGCTCGACGGCCTGCTCGTAGCGGCTCGACGGTTCGTCCCAGTCGACGACCTCGAAGAAGTTGTCGACGAACTCGCCGCGGGCCGGGCCGTAGTCGTGGTAGTAGGAGTGCTCCCACACGTCCAGCGCCAGGATCGGGTGACCGCCCCAGATCGCGCCCTGGTCGTGCTTGTCCACCACGACGTTCCGAAGCTGATTCGAGAACGTGTCGTATACGAGAAGCGCCCAGCCGCCGGCCGCCGAGGCCGCCGCCTCGAACTCGCCCTTCCACGCCTCGTAGGAACCGAAGTCCTCCTCGATCCGAGCCGCGAGGTCGCCCTGAGGCTCGTCGCCGCCCTCAGGCGACATGTTCTGCCAGAACAGGTCGTGAAGGATGTGCCCCGACGAGTTGTGCGTCACGTTGCGGATGGCCCCGCCCGACGACGAGAAGTCGTGGTTCTCACGGTTCTCCTCGAGCGTCTCCTCGGCCGAATTCCACCCGTTTACGTACCCCTGATGATGGGTGTCGTGGTGCCATTCGAGCACCTGCTCGGAAATGTGCGGTTCCAGCGCGTCGTAATCGTACGGTAACGGATCGAGTTCGTAGCTCATCGTTGTATCACCTGTCTGCAACATGGCTCGGAAACCTGTTAAAGATAATGCGGTACACGCTATCACACGTCACTGGACGCGGCAGACCTCGATATCCGCAGATCGAGAACGCTGGGGTCGCGGTTCAGACTGCTGTGAGATAGTGGACCCGCGTTAGTCGGCACTCCGTCGATTCGGAGACGTAACTGAAAGTAGTTCCTCGGTGTCCTCCGAAACGCGCGCGGCGGGCTCTGTTGAAACCCTATTCTTCAAGCATAATGTCGGCTGAAACTGCCGATCGGTGAGGACTGCTTCTTGATCGAGAGCGGGAGTGAGTGTTGCACGTTGGTAATCTGGTCGTTTATACGTGATCGAGTGGTGTTGCTGGCGGGTGTTTATAAGCAAACAGCGATCCTGCGGTGAAGACCTGCAAAGCCCCAGCCGCGAGGGCGGCGCACGCTCGCTGCGCGCTTCAGTCGGTCGCTAGCGCTCCCTCCTTCCAGTGCTTACGTCGCCTGCGGCGCCCTCGCGACTGCCCCTTTGAGTCCCGCCCAGCACAGCACCGCAGCCTCACACCTCCCCAGCCTCGTCGCTGGCGGCTATCGCCGCCAGCGACTCCCTCGCGCGTGCTGGCTCGCGGCCGCCGTTGGCGGCCGCTCGCAGGCGCACGCCACCGCACCGGATTTATAGGGGATCGTCGCTGTCGCTCACGATCGGTTTATATACTGTCTCACCACTGCGGATCTGCAATACCCACTCCCGATGTCAATTACTACAGCACCTGTACTGACCGCAGGGGAGAAAATATGTCAATCTACAAATATTCAAACAGAGCCGCTCGACGCGGAGTGCGCCGCGCACTGACGGTGGGACTGGGATTCGAACCCAGGAAGCCGTGAGGCTACCGGTTTTCAAGACCGGCGCAATAGGCCACTCTGCCATCCCACCGCACTCGGACCGTCGGGAGCGTTCGACTAAGTGGTGTCGGTGTCGATCGGCGCGCGACCCCTTGTCACTCGAAGACGGCGACCAACTCGCCGTCGGCGATCGGGTCGGGCGCCTCGTCGACGATCTCGCCGCGCGACGGGTCCCGCGGTTCGTCGAAGACGAGCCGCGCCGCCCCGGTCTCGTCGATCGCGTAGACGACCTGAGTGTATCCCAGGTCGGCCTCCCAGAGCCCGCCGTCGTCGACACCTGACGACGCCCCGCCGGCGTACCGACAGAACACGAGCCACGCGTTTTCGCCGCGGTCGAACGTCTCGGTCCGTTCCGCGGAGAAGGTGACGGCGAGGATCCGCGTCGAGCCGCTCCGGTCGCAGACCGCGTCGTGGGTCACGTACGCCTCCTCGAACGCGACGACGTACTCCCGGACGACACGGTCGCCGAACCCGTCCGGCGGAGCCGGATACGGGATCGTCGCCGCCGTCTCGAACTCCCGGGTCTCCCCGCCCACGTCGACTTCGATCGTCTCGGAGTCGACCTCACACTCCGGCCGCGTCGGTCCGCCGTCGAACGCCTCCGCGACCGGATCGAACTCGGGCGGTGCGGTCCGCGAACACCCGGCGAGCGCGAGCGAGCCGACGGTGACGAGTGCAGTTCGACGTCGCATGCCGTACCGTCTTACACACGGCCGGTTATACCCTCGCGAGACACAAACAGGGGCTTGCGTTACGGAGTGTTCGACCCCTCAGACCCCCGGAGCCGGTAGTGGATCGCGAACACGACGAGCGCGGCCAGGACCGGCGGCACGACGCCCGCGATCTGCGGGAGCGCGTAGAGGGCGCCGACGACGGCCGACTCGGTCGGCTCGCGGAGCTCCGCCGGCGCGGAGATGACCATCCCGACGTACAGCGAACAGAGGAACAGGAACCCGCCGTACGCGAGCTTCCGGTCGTATCCCGGCTTGACGGGGTCGCCGCGGCGGTGTCGGCGCGCGACGAACAGCAGGGGCGCGAGCAGGGGCGCGACCGCGGCGAACCCGGCGATCACGTACAGCGACCGCGAGAACAGGAACGTCCCGCTCTGGACCTCCGCGGTCTCGGCCATCCAGACGACGAGCGCGAGGGTGACGACCGTCGCGATCAGCCCGGCCGCGAGCGCCCCGATCACGCCGTACACGCGCATCGTCCACGACTCCGTCTCGCGGATCGCGTAGGGGATCGCGCCGAACACCCCGCGGTAGCTGTCTGCCATCGACGCCGCTACGGCCGAGGGAGAATTAAACCCCTCGTCGCCGGACGCGAGCGCCGCGGGGAGCGGGGTCGACATCGGGGGGATTCGGGCCGGCGCCGGGGAAACGCGGTCGACGCCGCGCCCCCTTCCTCCTCGACGACGGCTGACGTGAGTTTTTATACCCCGCGGCGGGACCTCCTCACGTGGGTCTGTACGACACGTACCTCGCCGTCCGCCACCGCCTCCACGACGGCGATCCCCCCGAGCACGTCGCGCTCGTCATCACCGAGCGCGACCTCCTCGCCGACGGCGCGTTCGAGACCCTCTCGGCGGCGCTCGGGTGGGCCTTCGAGTACGGCGCGGAGCGCGTCACCGTCTCGGTGTCCGTGCTCGACGCCGCGGTCGCCCCCACGCTCGTCCGCGAGCTTCGCCGGGTCGACGCGCCGCGGCGGCTCGTCGTTCGCGGACCGGCGGACGCGCCGAGCGGCGAGGGGATCGCGGTCGACGCCGGGGACCAGGCCGAAGCGGGGCCGGGCCACCGTCGGTTCGACGAGCGACCAAACGACGCGCCGATCCGGATCACGGTCGGGCTCGGGGGGAAGACCGAGTTCGCGGCCGCGGTCCGGGAGCTCGCAGCCGACGTGGACGCCGGCGATCTCGACCCGGCGTCGATCGACGCGGCGGACATCTCGGACCGGCTGGTGTTCCCCGAGGAGCCCGATCTCGTGATCAAGACGGGCGCGGAGCGGCTCTCGGACTTCGCCATCTGGCAGTCGGTGTACGCCGAGCTCTACTTCACCGACGTGAACTGGCGGGACTTCAGAAAACGGGACTACCTCCGGGCGGTCCTCGACTTCCAGGACCGGCAACGGCGGTTCGGTCGGTAGGCGGGTCAGTAGATGCGTAGAATCCTCAGAACCCTCACCAGACGAACCGGAACAGCAGCGTGAACGTGACGAGCGCCCCGACGGTCGAGAGGATCGGGACGACGTTCTGCATCAGCACGACGCGCGCGCTCGTGGTCGGATTGAACAGGTCGGACGCCGAGGGGATGTCGGAGGGGTCACCCTCGCCGATCGGTCCCGTCTCGTCGGCTTTCAGCGCGCCGACGGAGACCGTCGGCTCCTTCTCGCCGCTGATCCCCTGTTTGACCGTGACGGTCCGCGTCGCGCGCCCCCACCCGAGGCCGACGATCGACATCGTCGCGATGATGACGAACGACGCCGGGATCCCGACCGCCGAGAGGCTGATGACGATACCGGAGGAGACGCAGGCGACGACGATCGCCGCGGTCAGCGGGAGGTCGGTGATGTCGTTGCCGAGCGTGTCGAGCGTCCGTCGCGCGATCGTGAACGCCCCGACCGCGACGGCGGCGCTCCCGAGGAGGATCATCGGCGTCATCTCGACGTTGTCGAGCGCGACGAGCGGCGCGATCGCGTTCGCGATGTTCGACGTGCCCGACGAAAAGGCCATCAGACAGCCGATCGCGATGACGACGAACCCGCCGACCAGCTCGCGGCGCGTCGTGTTCGGGCCCGGCACCGGCTTCGGAACGAGCCCGGAGCGGTCGAACTCGAACAGCGCACCCTCGGTGCTCTCGATCGCCACCCAGCTGTCGATCGCGGGGTAGAAGTACCGGCCGACGACGCCCGAGACCCAGAACCCGATGATCGGCGCGACGATCCACCAGATGGCGATCTCGCCCATCACGGCTCGGTCCAGAGTCCCCGTCGCCAGCCCGAGGCCGGCGATGGCGCCGACCGCCGTCATCGACGTCGACGCCGGCACGCCGGCGAAGTTGCCGACGAACAGCGCGCCGCCGATAAAAAAGAGGACGACGATGCTCGTCTCCAGCGTGAACACGTTGCCGCCGGTGACCAGGTCCTCGCCGAGCGTCGTCACGACGCGTTGCCCGAGCGTCCCCGCGCCGATGAAGAAGAACACCGACATCAGCGCCGCGGCGCCCGACTTGGATATCACGTCCGCGCCGACCGCCGGTCCGAACGCCGGCCCCGTCGTCGCGCCGCCGATGTTGTACCCGACGAACGCCGCGACCACGAACCCGACGAGAAGTAAGACCTCAACCATATAGTCGCCACAACGACACACGGCGGGTTAAACGAACAGGTTTCCGCATCCCGACAGGAGCGTCGGGACCGCGATCCGCGGACCCGGAGGTATTTGTCCGGCGGCGGCCTCCGGTCGCTCATGCGAACGCTCGTCTTCGACGGTCGGACCGGCGCCGCCGGCGACATGATCTGCGCCGCGCTGATCGCGGCCGGCGCCGATCCCGACGCGCTCTCCCCCGTGACCAATCGGCTCCCGGTCCGGTACGAGATCGGCGAGACGACGAAAAACGGGATCCGGGCGACGACCGTCGATGTGCTCCTCGACGGCGAGGACGACGCGGAGAGCGGCGGCCACTCTCACGACCACGATCACGCTCACGACGACCACGGGCACGATCACGATCACGGCCATGAGCATGACCACGGCCACGAGCACAACCACGAACACGACCATGACCACTCTCACGACCACGGTCACGAACACGACGATTCCGGCCACACCCCCGCTGAGGGCGCCGGCGTCCACCGGAGCTACCCCGAGGTCGTCGCGCTCGTCGAGTCGATGGACCTCCCCGAGCCGGTCGAGTCGGTCGCGCTCGACGCCTTCGAGCGACTCGGGCGCGCGGAGGCGTCGGTCCACGGCACCGACCTCGCCGAGACCCATTTCCACGAGGTCGGCGCCGACGACGCGATCGCCGACGTGGTCGGCGCGGCGCTCCTCTTGGACGACCTCGGCCCCGATCGGGTCGTGACCACCCCGGTCGCGACCGGCGGCGGCGAGGTGGAGATGAGCCACGGCGTCTACCCGGTCCCGGCGCCGGCGACGACCGAAATCGCGGCCGGCGCCGACTTCGCGGTGGTCGGCGGGCCGGTCGACCGCGAGCTGCTCACGCCCACGGGCGCCGCGATCCTCGCTGCGGTCGCCGAGGGCACCGACGCGATCCCGGACCTCGCGGTCGAGGCCGCCGGCTACGGCGCGGGCGACGCGACCCTCCCGGACCACCCGAACGTGCTCCGAGCGCTGGTCGGCGAGGGCCGCGAGCCGGCGGCCGACGGCGAGGCTCACGAGCACGACCACGAGGACGCGGCCCACCACGCCGACGATGCGGCCCACCACACCGACCACGACGATGCAACCCACCACACCGACGACCACGGTCACGGCCTCGTCCACGACGACGTGGCCGTGCTCGAAACGAACCTCGACGACGCCGCCCCCGAGGTGCTCGGCGGGCTCCAGGAGACGCTCAAGCGCGCCGGCGCGCGCGACGTGACGATCGTGCCGACCACGATGAAGAAGTCGCGACCGGGGCACCTCGTGAAGGTGATCTGCAAGCCCGGGGACGCCGAGACGGTCGCGGAGCGGCTCGCCCGCGAGACGGGGACCCTCGGCGTCCGCCAGTCCGGCGCGAGCCACCGGTGGATCGCCGAGCGCGCGTTCGAGACAGCTGTCCTCGCGGTCGACGGCGACGATTACGAGGTGGCGGTGAAGGTCGCGTCGACCGCCGAGGGCGACGTCTACGACGTGAGCGCCGAGTACGACGACGCGGCCGGGGTGGCCGAAGCGACCGGGATCCCGATCCGGGACGTGCTCCGGCGGGCGGAAGCCGACGTGCGCGATCGGCTCGGCGAGGAGTAGCGCGGAATAGCGAGGGTGAGGGACCGGGCTCGCCGCGGTCACCCCGGGGGCTCGACCCGTTCGACGCGCTCGGGCTCGACGCCGAACCCGTCGGCCAACCGGTCGGCGACGCGGTCGGCGACCCGCTCGTCGGGCCGGTCCGCATCCGCGACCGACAGGGTCGCGACCGCCTCGACCGTCGTGTCGTTGAGCCCGGGCTGGAGACCGGCGATCGACAGGTCCTCGACGGCGACGCCGTCGACCCGCTCGATCTGTTCGCGGGCGCCGGCGACGAGGTCGCCGGCGGCGGCCTGCGAGACGCGCACCGTCACGGTCGCTTCCACGGTCTGCGTGTGGATGGCTGCTGCCATAGCCCCTCGCCGCGAGTCGAACGCGGCGCGGACCGGTCCGCGGCCTCGAACGCGGGCCCGGCTTCGGCGGACCCGACGCTCGCGAGGGGAACACGGTCGCGTCCGGCGGTCGGCGATCGGCGGCGCGATCACCGGCGACACAGCGACGGCTGGAGAAGTCGGGATGCGGTCCGTCCCGCGGGGAACTCCCCAGCCGACGCGCGTTACGCGGTCGGGCGGACGGACCGTGTTTCCGGAATCCCGTAGCCGTTCCAGCCGAGGAGCGCGCCGCTGACGAGGGCGGCGGACGCCGAGACGGCGGAACGGAGGCGGGTCATACGTGGACTCCGGCGGCGCGAGGCGCCGTTACCGGTTCGGTATGTCGGGTAGTTATTAAATCTATGGCGGCCGTGTGACTCGGTAACTGTTGGCTTATATTCGGTGAGCGAGCGAATTGCGGCCGCGAATCCCGCGCAGATGACCCAGATCGGCCGGTTCCGGCGACGGCGAGACGACAGGCCTATGACGAACGCCCGACCAGTTGCGCGTAAGCAGCCACCGTCATGATCGAGCGAATCCACACGTCGGACGTCGAACCGGACGCGGACGAGGTCGCCATCGCCGGCCACGTCCACGAGATCCGCGACCTGGGAGGCCTCGTCTTCCTCATCGTGCGCGACCGCGAGGGGCTCATCCAGATCGTCTTCAAGGAGGAGCGCGAGCCGGAGCTGTTCGAGGCCGTCCAAGACGTGGGCGCCGAGGACGTGGTCCGTGTCGTCGGCGAGCCACTGGAGAGCGATCAGGCGCCCGGCGGCGTCGAGATCGCCCCGACCGAGTACGAGGTCATCGACGAGGCGGACTCCCCGCTCCCGCTGGAGATCTCGAAGGACATCGAGGTCGACCTCTCGACCCGGCTCGACAACCGCGCGCTCGACCTCCGCAAGCCGGAGACGCTCGCCGTGTTCACGCTCCGCTCGGAGCTGATGACGGCGATGGAGGAGTGGTTCGACGAGGAGGGGTTCGTCGACATCAAGACGCCGCTCATCTCGAAGGGCGGCGCCGAGGGCGGCGCGGAGCTGTTCCCGATCCTCTACTACAACCAGGACGCGTTCCTGTCGCAGAGCCCCCAGCTGTACAAGCAGATGCTGATGGCGTCGGGCTACGAGGCCGTCTACGAGACCGGCACCGCGTTCCGCGCCGAGGACTTCGCCACCTCCCGACACGTCTCCGAGATCGCGATGTTCGACGTGGAGCTGGCGTACATCGACGACCACGACGACGTGATGGACGTCCAGGAGGAGTCGCTGCGGTACGCGCTCCGCGAGGTCGCCGAGAACGCCGAACGCGAGCTCGACCTGCTCGACGTGGACCTGGATGTCCCGGAGGACGACTTCCCCCGGATCACCTTCGACGAGGCGCTCGACATCCTCGAGACCGAGTTCGGTCACTTCCCGGACGACCCGACTGACCTCGACACGAAGGGCGAGAAGCTGCTCGGCGAGCACTTCGAGGAGCAGGGCCACCCCGCGTTCTTCGTCGTCGGCTACCCCGACGAGAAGTTCTACTACATGCAGGACGTCGAGGGCGACGACATCGCCTCGCGGAAGTTCGATCTCATTTATAAGGGCCAGGAGCTCTCCTCGGGCGGCCAGCGCGAGCACGACGTCGAGCGCATGGTCGAGGTCATGGAGGAGGAGGGCGTCGAGACGGCCAACTTCGAGTTCTACATCGAGGCGCTCAGCTTCGGCACCCCGCCCCACGGCGGCTACGGGCTCGGCATCGACCGGCTCGTCCAGAAGGTCGCCGACCTGGACAACATCAAGGAGGCGATCATGTTCCCGCGCGACCCGAACCGGCTGGAGCCCTGAGGGGAGCGATCGTCTGACACGGTCGAACTCTTGATTCAGACGGACTTCTGATCGCCCTCCGTGAACCCCTGACACGATCCGCGGGCGAACCGTCGCTCGCGGGTCGCTCGCCGCGCTGTTTATAAGTAATGGCCGATGTCGCCGAATTCGGACTCTCAAGCCGCCTATCGGCGGTTAAACCGAGTTAAATCGGGCGAAACTCGGCCGAACGGCTTGGGGTATTAAAGGTGACAGCGGTCCGAGCGGGAACCGTCATGAACGCGATCCGAACGACGCTGATCGTGGCGCTCGCCACGGTGGTACTGATCGGGACCGGCGCGGCCGCCGGCGCCGTCGCGGCCGCTCCCGGACCGGACAATGGGTCCGGCGACGCGGGACCGCCGAGCGACCTCCCGGATCAGGTACCCGACTTCGTCGGCGACATCCTGAGTAGTGTGAACGACTTCATCGGCGGCGGGCTCGACGACCTCGGCGAGACCGTGAGCGGGATCGCCGGCGACGGCGCCGGTGAGGACGAGAGCGCGGACGGCGAGACCGACGACGGGGGTGCGTAACGTGACGGACCGCACGTCCGACCGTCTCGCGCTCGACCGACGGACGTACCTGCAGGCGACCGGCGCCGCCGCGCTCGGCGCGTCCGGCCTCGCCGGCTGCGTCGGCCGCGCGACCGGGACGCTCGCGACCGCAGTCACCGACCAGCCCGCCGACATCGGCGACTTCGAATCGCTCGTGGTCACCGTCGAGGGGATCTGGCTCGGTCCCGAGGGCGCCGAGAGCGGCGCGGAGGGGAATCAGACGGACGACGGGAGTGCGACCGACGACGGCGATGACGGTGCCGACGGCAACGAGACCGACGACGGAAGCGGGGCGGACGACGAAGACGATGGCGAAGAGGGCGAACCCTCCGGCCGCGAGTACCACGAGTTCGACGAGGCGCAGGAGGCCGACCTCGTCCAGCTACAGAACGGGGAGACGCAGCTGATCGACGAGCGAGAGCTGTCGGTCGGGACGTACCGGTTCCTCCAGCTCGACGTCTCGAACGTCGACGGCACCCTCGAAAGCGGCGACGAGGCCGAAGTCGACCTCCCGGGGAACGCGCCGCTGACGTTCAACGCGGAGTTCGAGGTGCGCGAGAACACCCGGACTGAGTTCACCGCCGACTTCGCCCCGGTCCGACGCGGCACCGGCGGGTACCTCCTGCGGCCGGTTCCGAGCGGGATCGAAGTCGACTACGAGGAGACGGACGGCGACTCCGGCGACGGGGACGGAACCGACGAGGAGTCGGGATAGCCGGCGGCGCGTCGCGTTCCCCTCGGTCCCCCGTTGAAGCCGCGACCGACCGCGGCTTCGGGGTCAGGGTTGGGAGCGGTCCCGGGATTCGGGGACCAGGGGAATGCACGCTCGCGTCGGTCCCCCGTCGGAGGCACACGACCCGTTCGATCGTCCCGCCGCGGTTCGACGCGTCGGGACGGTCGGGTTTCGTTCGACGTGACGCAGCGAGAAGACGCGAGACGACGCGAGATGCTGCGATAGACGCGAGACGACGCGAGAGACGCACACCGCACTCGCGCCGATCACGCGGTCGGCGACGCGCGATCTCTTATAAACGTCCGATACAGCGGCCCGGCGAGCAGCAGCGCTCCGAGGCCGGCCATCGCGACCAACACGGTCGGATCGATCGCGGCGACGCCCCCGGCCGCGAGCCGGGTGACGGAGACACCGATCGCGACGCCGACGACCGCCCACGGCAACTCGCCGAGGGCCGTGCCGACGAGCAGCGACCGGAGACCGATTCCCGACCCGCCCGCGGCGACCGAGACGGCGTCAGAGGGGACCGGCAGCAGCCGCGTCGCGGTGACGGCCCGGACACCTCCGGTAGCGTCGGCCAGTCGCTCGCCCGCGCCGCAGAGCCGGTCGGCCGTCCGCGAGCCTTCTCGGGCCCGAGTGCGTCCGATCCGCGCGAACCAGTACGGCGGGAGCGCCGTCGCGACCATCGCGGCGACGCCGACGGGGAGCCCGACCCACCCGTACCCGTAGCCGGCGACCACCGCGAGCAGCGTCGTCGGCCAGGCGAGGAACGGCCGGACCGCCGTCAGCGCGACCAGCGCGGCGCCGAACCGGATCGGATCGTCGGCGAGCCACGTCAGCGGCCCGAGCACGGCGCCGGGGGAGACGACCCACGCGGCCGCCGCGAACGCGGCCAGCGTACCCCCCGCGAGCGCGTACCCGACGATTCCGGTTCGGCGATTCACGAACGCCGGTGCTCTCTCGGACGATAAACGCTTTGTGGAGTCGACCCCGCCTCGGCCTCACTCATCGAGGAGCTCCCGACGGAACGCCGGGGAGAGGTGCTCCCGCTGCCACGCCTCGATCGCGGCCTCGTCGAGGCGGCTCGCCCAGAGCGCGAGCAGGCCGACCGCGAAGGCGACTCCGGGGAGGATCAGGACGGCGGCGTCGACGAACAGCTCCGGCCGAAAGAGGAAGCGGGCGATCCGGTCGCGGAACGCGCCCCACGCCGGCCCGAACGCGACCCATCGGAACGCGGTCGGGACGACCGCCACTGTGACGACCGGGTAGACGAGCGCGTCCGTCACCGGCCCGCCCTTGCCCCGGGCGAACGCGGCAGCGTAGAACCCCCAGCAGGCCAGCGACGCGACCGCCGACGCGACTCTCCGAGGCCCGTCCGGCGCGCCGTGATCGAGGGCGCCGAGTCCGAACAGGAGGGCCGCCGCGCCGACGTAGCCGAGCAGGCAGGCGAGCGCGCCCCCGA
Source organism: Halorubrum salipaludis (assembly GCF_002286985.1). Classification (GTDB taxonomy): domain Archaea; phylum Halobacteriota; class Halobacteria; order Halobacteriales; family Haloferacaceae; genus Halorubrum; species Halorubrum salipaludis. Next base: position 304,808 of record NZ_NSKC01000005.1, read on the forward strand.
GGAGGACGCCTGCGTGAGCGGTCCGCGACTGGTTCGCGAACGGGGTCAGACCGATCGGAAGCGCCATGGCCGGAGGATGCGGCCGGCCGGCGGTTGAAGGTTGCGAGTCGACCGACGGCCCGAAGTCGGGACGCGGGAGATCGAATCGGGACGCCGAGCGGCCTCGCGTTTCTCGACTCTCGCGCTCCCCGACTCACGACAGCTCCCCGACCACGACAGCTTCCCGACTCACGAGAGCTTCCCGAGCGCCTCGAAGAAGTCGGAGGGGGGTCCCGCGATCCGCATCGGCGGGGTCGTGCGCTCGACGGTCACCTCGGTCGGAGCGGGGAGCGTCGTCGTGTTCCGGCCGTCGCTGGCGACGACGGCCTCCTCCACTCCCTCCACCGCCACGGTCACGGTCGCGTCGGCGTCGACCACGAGCGGGGGCATCCCCTCGTCGGCGACCATCTCGTTGACGACGAGCCCGCTCACGCCGGGGTGAACGAGCGGACCGCCCTCAGAGAGGTTGTACGCGGTCGAGCCGGTCGGCGTCGCGACGAGGACCCCGTCGGCGTGCCCGCCCGCGTACCGGCTCCCGTCCACGCGCACCTCGTAGTCGATCCCGGCGCCCGGACCCCGCCGGCCGCCCTGGATCACAACCTCGTTGGCGGCGGGGACGGAGGTCCACCCGTCGGCCCGGGCGGCGAGCCGCGGGGCCTCCCGTACGTCCATCTCCCCGCGGTCGAACGCCTCGACCTCCGAGAGGACGGCCGCCGCGGCGTCTTCCGGCGGAACGGCGTTGAGGAAGCCGACCTCTCCGAGGTTGACGCCCACGATCGGGGTGTCGCCGGCGTTGCGCGCGACGAAGAGGAACGTCCCGTCGCCGCCGACCGCGACCGCGAGGTCGCAGTCGGTGAGCGCGTCGACCGGGCGACCGGCATCCGGCTCGTCGAGGGCGTCGGCGGTCTCCGCGTCGAGCCAGACCGACGCCCCGGCGCCGGCGACCGCGTCGCGCAGCTCCTCGGCGACGGCGACCGCGCGCTCGCTCCCCTTCCGCGCCACGATTCCGACCTCCATGCGCCACCGATTCTCGCCGCCCGACAAAAGGATGCGGACATCGGACCGCGGTTCCGGAAAGTTTCAAGCCGCCCGCCCGCCTTGCGGGAACCATGTCGACCCCCCACGGCCGACCGGAACCATGAGCGAGGAGGACGACTGGTTCGAGCGCGCGCTGCGGGACATCGACGCGGACAGCGACGCGGTCGACGACGGGGAGACGGACGATAGCGACGGGGCGAGAGGAGACGCCGAAGCGGGAGACGAGGCACCGGATGGCGAGGCCCCGGACGAAGGGCCGGACAGCGGGGCCTCCGAATCCGAGGGAGCCGGCGAGCGCGACGACGAGCGCGGGAGCGACCCGTTCGGCGGGATCCGCGAGGGCGAGCGGGACCCCGAGCGAGACGCCCCCGGTGACCTCGCCGAGGGTAATTTCGGCGATGAGGGGTTCGGTGATGGCGACTCGGATGGAGGCGATTTCGACGCGGACGATTCCGACGCGGGCGCTTTCGACGGCGACGACTTGGATAGCGACGCGTTCGGCGGCGACGAATCGGAAGGCGATCCGTTCGGCGGCGGCCCGTCCGAAGACGAGCCGCCCGGCGAGGGGTTCGGCGGCGGATCGTTCGGCGAGGACGACCCGTTCGGCGGCGGATCGGCGGCGGGCGAGGCCGCGGAACCGACCGACCTAGGCGGGGGTTTCGGCGGCGGATCGTTCGGCGAGGACGACCCGTTCGGCGGCGGCGGGAGCGCCCCGGGCGGCGGACCGACCGGCGGTGGACCGGGCGGCGGACAGACCGGCGGCGGACCGGCGGGCGGATCGGCGGACCCCTTCGGCGGATATCGGGGGGACGCCCCGGGCGGATCTGGAGGCCCGAACGACGCGGGGTTCGGCGAGTTCGGCGGGGAGGGCGGCGACCCGTCGCCGGAGTTCGACGCCGACCCCGACGACTTCGAGTCGTCCATCGAGCGCACCGACGTCGGGATCGAGGGGCTCGACGAGATGATCCTCGGCGGGGTCCCGCGTCGCTCGCTTTTGTCGGTCATCGGCGGCGCCGGGACCGGGAAGACGACGTTTGCCCTCCAGTTCCTCAACGAGGCGCTCGAATCCGACCGGAAGGGGGTGTACATCACCCTCGAACAGACCCGCGAGTCGATCCTCGCGACGGCCGAGGAGAAGGGGTGGTCGTTCCGCGAGCACGCCGACGAGGACCGGCTCGCGGTGGTCGCCATCGACCCGATCGAGATGGCGAACTCGCTGGCGTCGATCCGGAACGACCTTGTCCGGCTCATCGCCGAGTTCGACGCGGACCGGCTGGTGCTCGACTCCGTCTCCCTCCTTGAGATGATGTACGACCACCCGGCGAAGCGCCGCTCGGAGGTGTTCGGGTTCACCCGGTCGCTGAAGGAGGCGGGCGTCACCACCCTGCTCACCTCCGAGGCGAGCGAGCGGAACCCCTTCGCCTCCAGGCACGGGATCGTCGAGTACCTCACCGACGCGGTGTTCGTACTCCAGTACATCCGCGGCACCGACTTCCGGGAGACGCGCCTCGCCGTCGAGATCCAGAAGATCCGCGACGCGAACCACTCCCGGCAGTCGAAGCCGTACGAGATCACCGACACCGGCATCTCTGTGTACGGGCAGGCGAACATCTTCTGAACCCGCCGACGAACGGGCCCGCGCGGCGGACTTTTAAGAGTCGGACTGAGCAACGAACGCCCGTGTCTCCCGAGAACGCCCCCCTCTCCTCCTCCTCGCTCTTCCCATCTCGTCGAGCAGTCGGGATCGGCCTGCTCGCCGGTCTCGCTCACCTGATCGTCGTCGCCGCGCTCACCGAGTGGTTCGATCTCTCGTTCGGTCGCAACCCGTTCCTCGTCTACGTCGCCGTCGGCGCCCTGTCGCTCGGGGCGCTCCCGGCCGCGCTCTTCGTCGAACACCGGCTCGTCGCCCCGTCGATCGCGGTCGCCCTCGCGCTCGTCGCGTCGACGTACGGGACGTGGTCGGTGTACGTCGCGCCGGAGACGATCCCGACTCCGGTCGGCCCGACGCCGTTGGGGTGGTACCTGATCGGGTGGGTCGCGGTGGTCGGGGTGGCGCTGATCGCTGGCGGCGTGGAGTACGGCATCCGTCGGGCGATGGTCGCGCGAGGCGAGTGAGAGGGTACTACAGTCGGGTGATTTCTCTCACTACGTTCGAGAAATGCACCGTCCGGGAGTCACGCGAGCGAAGCGAGCGTGACAACGGACGGTACACGACCGGAGGGAGTTTGCCGAGCGAAGCGAGGCAAACGTCGACTGACGGAGTCAGTCGGAAGTGCACCGTCCGGGAATTGAACCAAAATCAGACGTGCTCGCTCACTGCGTTCGCTGCGCGCGACTGATAGGGTTCAATTCCGTCCGGTGATTTCTCTCACTACGTTCGAGAAATGCACCGTCCGGGAATTGAACCCGGGCTATTAGCTTGGGAAGCTAATGTCCTACCACTGGACCAACGGTGCTCACTCGGCAGTATCCGACCTTCCCACTTGAACGTAGCGTTTCCGGTGCCGCGAGCCACACGCTTAACCCGCCGCCGGCGGACTCCACCCCATGCACTCACAGCCGAACGAGACGGACGTGTCGATCGATCCGGCGGCCGTCGAGCGCGTCCGCGAGCGACGCGCCGAGCTCGCGCCGGCGCTCGGCCGGACATGGACCGACGGCGGACCGCGGCGCTTCCTCACCGACCTCACCGCGATTGGGAGCCGGATGGCCGGCAGCGAGGGGGAACGCCGGGCCGCCGCGATCGTCGCCGACGCGTTCGAGCGGGCGGGGCTCTCGGGGATCGAGACGCGACCGTTCGAGATGGACGCGTGGGAGCGCGGGGACGCGACGCTCCGGGTGACGGCGCCCGGACGCAACGGCGCGGCGGCGACCCGCGAGTTCGAGGCGCTCGCGCTCCCGTACTCGCCCGAGGGGAGCGTCGACGGCGCGCTCGTCGACGTGGGATACGGGACGCCCGCCGAGATCGACGAGCGGGACGTCGAGGGCCGGATCGCGGTCGCGTCGACGACGACGCCGGAGGGCGGCCGGTTCGTCCACCGGATGGAGAAGTTCGGCTACGCGATCGACGCGGGCGCGGTCGGCTTCGTCTTCGTCAACCACCTCGACGGCCAGCTCCCGCCCACGGGGTCGCTGACGTTCGGCCGGGAGGCCGACGCGGTCGCCGTCGGCGTCTCGAAGGAGACCGGCGCGTGGCTCCGGGAGTACGCGGTCGGCGGGGGCGGCGGGAACGGGGAGACCGCCGAATCGGGCTCCGTCGCGCAGGCCGAGCTGTCGGTGACGGCGACGACCGAACCGGGCGAGAGCCGGAACGTGATCGGTCGCGCGGGTCCGGACACCGACGAGCGGCTCCTCCTCGTCGCGCACTACGACGCCCACGACATCGCGGAGGGCGCGCTCGACAACGGCTGCGGGATCGCGACCGTCGCGACCGCGGCGGCGATCCTGACCGAGGCGGACCTCCCGATCGGCGTCGACGTGGTCGCGGTCGGCGCGGAGGAGGTCGGGCTCCTCGGCGCGGAGCGGCTGGCCGAGCGGCTCGACCTCGACCGGGTCAAGGGCGTGGTCAACGTCGACGGCGCGGGGCGGTTCCGCGACCTGGTGGCGCTGGCGCACGCCTCCGAGACCGCGGCGTCTGTCGCGGAAGCGGTGTCGACGGCGACCAACCAGCCGATCGCGGTCGACGCCGAGCCGCACCCGTTCTCCGACCAGTGGCCGTTCGTCCGGCGCGGGGTGCCCGCCCTCCAGCTCCACAGCGACTCCGGCGACCGCGGGCGGGGATGGGGGCACACCCACGCGGACACCCTCGACAAGGTTGACGACCGAAACGTCCGGGAGCACGCGATGCTCACGGCGCTGCTCGTCGCCGAGTTCGCGGCCCCGGAGCGCGACGCCCCCCGGCTCGACCGCGAGGACCTGATCGCGGCGTTCAGAGAGGCCGACTTCGAGACGGGCATGCGCGCGGCCGACCTCTGGCCGGCCGGGTGGGAGTGAGTCAGTTCCCTCGGTCCGCCGGCATCGGCGGGGTCGTGCGCTTGTGCGCCGTGGCGCGGTGGCGCGCGAGCAGGTCGGCGACGGTCTCCGCCGAAACGTCGACGTCGCCCGTCAGCCGCTCGGCGACCGCCTCGGCGTCGAGCCCGCGGTCGACGCCGAGCCGCAACACGGCGTCGATCGCCTCGTACGAGGCCCCGAGGTCGTCGGCGTCGCGCTGGCCGGGGAGAAAGCCCGCGGTCGGCGGCTTCTCGACGACGAACTCGGGCACGTCGAGCTCCGCGGCGAGCGCGCGGACCTCGGTCTTGTACAGGTGCCCGAGCGGGAGCAGGTCGGCCGCGCCGTCGCCGTGTTTCGTGACGTAGCCGAGGAGGCGCTCGCTCCGGTTGGTCGTCCCGCAGACGAGTCGGTCCGTCGCGTTCGCGGCCAGATACGCCATCGCCATCCGGAGCCGCGCGATCGCGTTCCCGGAGCGGACCGGCTCGTCGTGGAGGTCGAACCGGTCGGGCGCGACCGCGCCGAACTGCGCGAACAGTGGCTGGAGGTGCACCGTGTCGTGGTCGATCCCGAGCGCGTCCGCGAGCGCTTCCGCGTCGCGGGCGTGGGGTGCCCCGATCTTGTTGCAGGGGAGGATCAGCCCATACACGCGGTCGGCGCCGAGCGCCTCCACCGCCAGCGCCGCCGTGACCGTGGAGTCCAGACCGCCGCTCATGTTGACGACCAGCCCCGCCGCGTTCGCGGCCGCGACCTCGTCGGCGAGAAACGTCCGGATCCGCTCCCGTTCCGCGGCCGGGTCCGGAGCGTCGGACGGGTCGAGGGCGCCGGAGTCGGCGGTCGCGACGCGGTCGGACGAGTCGTCTCCGGTCGACGCCGCGGCCGCGGATCGATCGGGGATCGCTCCCGGCTCGAACGCGCTCGACCGGCGGTCACCCATCGGCCGGCCCTCCGAACGGCGGTTTCTGAACCGATCGGTGTGGCGGCGATCGGTTCGGAGCCGCTCGGCGTGGAGGTGATCCCCGAGAAGCGTGCGGTTCGCGGGGACTGCGGGGAGTGCGGAGAGTCCGATCGACCGTCACGGTTCGAACCCGCCGCAAACGCGTGCGGGCGTCGTCTCGAAAGCTCATGTTCGCCTGCCGCTTCCGAACGAACGGGTAAATACTCACGGTAGTGTTTGTTTAAGGTCTTCCCCATATTGCATCCAGAACACCAAGACCAAACACGATTTGTACATTGACAATCAACATTTTTGGGAAATAGATGTAGAATCTGGCAATATATTCTTGTAAAGATATCGTATGAAACAGACGCATACATATATCTCTAATTGAGACCATATACTGAACTTTAATCGCCATTCTCTGTCTGGATAAACAATATAAGGAGAAAATAACCCAATACTTATACAGACAGATTCACTCGATTTGTCCATGTCGTCGATCCAGCTCACGACGAGTCAGAGACGGGTGCTCACCGCGCTCGTGAACCTCTCCGAGAACGCCGACCGTCCGGTGTCCGGCAGGCGGATCGCCGAGTCGATCGACCGGAACGCCGGTACCGTCCGGAACCGGATGCAGAGCCTGCGCGACATCGGGTTAGTCGAGGGCGTCGCCGGGCCCCACGGCGGGTACGTCCCGACTGACGCGGCCTACGAGACGCTCGACATCGAGCGCATGGACGGCGCCGCCAGCACCCCGGTCGAGCGCGAGGGCGACCCGGTCGAGGGTGTCAACGTCGAGGAGATCGACCTCTCGAGCGTCGCCAATCCCGAGCTGTGTCGGGCGGAGCTCGTGATCCGCGGGCCGGTCGGCACCTTCGACGCCGGCGACCGCGTGACCGTGGGTCCGACCCCCGGCGCGGGGCTCCGACTCTCGGGGGTCGTCGACGCGACCCACGTCGACGGCAACACGCTGTTGGTCCGGGTGGAGGGGATGGAGACTCCGGGCAAAGAGCGGGCGGCGTAGCGCGGTCGGCCGTTATCCGGTCGTATCGGTCCCCGCGATCCGGTCCCGGATCGCGCCCGTCGCCGCGGCGGCGTGTCTGGCGTCGCGGTACCGCTCTCCGAAGGCGACGCGGGCGCTTTCGGCGGCCTCGCCGTCGACCGCGAACGAGACGCCCTCGTAGGCCACGTCCCAGAGCACCAGCGGCTCCGGCGGCGCGGGACCGATCCCGAGCTCGCCGGGGACCGGTTCGGCGTCGAGCAGCCGGTCGATCAGGGAGAGGTCGGCCGTTCCGCGCCCGACCGCGCGGACGGCGGCGACCAGCCGGCGCACGAGCGCCCGCGGGAACCCGTCGGCGCTCACCTCGACGACGAGGAGGTCGCCCGCCCGGGTCGCAGTCGCGGAGAGGTCGCGGACGGTCCCGGTCTCGTCGCTCGTCAGGTTGTGGAAGTCGTGCTCGCCCGAGAGCCGCGCGAGCGCCTCGCGGACGCGGTCGTCGTCGACGGCGTGGTCGGGGTCCGCGTCGCGACGGCCGGAGCTATCGCCGGCGTCTCCGCGGTCGCGACTCCCGTCCGCGTCGCGGACGGGCGCGTACAGGTGATAGCGGTAGGTCCGCCGGACCGCGTCGTGGGTCGCGTGGAGCCCGTCCGGCACGTCGGCGGCCGCCCACACGCGCACCGAACCGGGGAGGTGGCCGTTGAACGCGCGCGGCGTGAGCCACTCTGGCGCCGCGAACGCGACCGTCTGCGCGACCGCGGAGACGCCGGCGTCGGTCCGCCCCGCGGCGGCGTACCCCGGCGGCGTCGCGTGCGTCGGGCCGTCGCCGCGGTCGACGATTCCGTGTTCGGCGAGCGCCCGCAGGAGCGTGCCCTCGACGGTCGTCGCGTGCGGCTGGCGCTGGAAGCCGGCGTACTCGCGGCCGTCGTACGCGACCCGGAACGCGCGGGTCGCCGTCGGGCCGTCGGTCACTCCGGGTCGGGGCCGTCGCCCGCGCCCGCGGCCTCTCCGTCCTCCGCTTCTTCCGCATCATCGTCGGCCATCGGCACCGTGACGACCGGGACGGGCGAGACGCGCACCACCTTCTCGGTGACGCTCCCGAGCAGGACCCGCTGGAGGCCGGAGCGCGCGTGGCTCGGCATCACGACGATGTCGGCGCCCACGTCGTCGATCGCGTTCTCGATGACGTCGACGGGCTCGCCGCGGACGACGCTGCCCACCACGTCGACGCCCGCCGACTCCAGCTCCGCCGTCACGGTCTCGACCCGCTCCTCGGCCGCGTCTTCGACGCGCTCCGCGAACGCGCCGGCCTGCGGGCCGCGCAGCGTCTGCGCGACCGTGTCGATCGCGGAGACGACGTGGACGGTCGCGTCGTACCGCTCCGCGAGGCTCTCCGCGTGCGGGATCGCGTCGTTCCCCTTCCCGCCCGGCGCCACGGGGAGGAGGATGTCGTCGTACATACGTGACGGTCCGCCCGCCGGGTGGAAAACGGTACCGGCCGTCGTGTCCGAGAGGACCGTCCGCGGAGGCGGTCGCTCACGGAGGCGGTCGCTCACGGAGGCGGCCCCCTACAGCCCGAGCGCGTCGAGCAGGTCGAAGCCGACGCCGGCGTAGCCGACCAGCTTGAAGCCGAGGTAGATCCCGACGATCGCCACCACGCCGGGGAGTTCGGGCGGGGCGGGGATCGGGACGCGGAGGAAGGCGAACAGCGCGCCGACCGTGAGGCCGACGATCAGGGCCGCGACCGTCAGCACGGGCGTGGAACTCATGTCGGCGGGTCGGCGGCGTCGACTCATAAGGCCGACGTTACGGGCCGGTCCGTCGACGTCGAGGTGGACCCCGGCCGCCGGCCGGCACGGCGCGGATGGGCAGGGTTTTCAGACGGGCGCCCCTCCACGGGGACATGGCACGAGAGGTTTCCAACCCCGACAACCCGCAGGTGACGCTCCACACGAACCACGGCGACGTCGTCGTCGAGCTGTTCGCCGACCGCGCGCCGAAGACGGTCGAGAACTTCCTCGGACTCGCGCGTCACGACCCCGCCGCGGACGCCGAGCCGGCCCGCGACACCAACACCTGGGAGGACCCCGAATCCGGCGAGGTCCGCGGCGACTCGCTGTACGAGGGCAACGTCTTCCACCGCGTCATCGAGGGCTTCATGATCCAGGGCGGCGACCCGCAGGAGTCCGGTCGCGGCGGCCCCGGCTACCAGTTCGACGACGAGTTCCACGACGACCTCACCCACGACGGTCCGGGCATCCTCTCGATGGCGAACTCCGGCCCGAACACGAACGGCTCGCAGTTCTTCATCACGCTGGACGCCACGCCCCACCTCGACGGCAAACACGCCGTCTTCGGGCAGGTCATCGACGGGATGGACGTCGTCGAGGAGATCGGCTCCGTTCCGACCGACCGACAGGACGAACCCCGCGACACGGTCGAGATCGAGCAGGTCACCGTCGACGAGTAGGACGGAGACCCGCGGTCGACGCCCGCGAACGATCCTCCGAGGCGGTGAGCACACTTTTAAGTCCGTGATCGCTGATGTGCGAGTCAGATGCCCTCCAACAAACGCACCGCCATCGCGGCGGGATTAGTTCTGATCGGTATCGCCGTCTTCCTGTACGCGGTCGTCCTTCAACAGCAACTCCTCCGCGGCGCGGGAATCGGGCTCTCCGCCCTCGTCGTCGCGGCGCTCGTGTACTACGGCGGTACCAATCGGCGGACGCTCGTCCGGGCCACCGTCGTCGTGACGGTCGTCTACGGCGTGTTCACCTTCCAACTGCCGCTCGCCGTCATCGCGGCCTGCGCCGTCTACCTCTCCGCGTGGCTCACGGGCGCGGACGGTCCGTTCGACGCGCCCGACACGACGATATTCCCGATCGAACGGGCGACGGCCGGAGAGACAGAAGATAGCGAGTGACGCCTTTGCGCCACTCCTGTTTATAAGCACCCCCCACGCATTCCGGCCGCCCGCTCACACGACCCGGTTTCACACGACCCGGTTCTCGAGCTCCTCGCCGCCGTCGAGCCGGCCGACGTTCTCCGCGAGGATGTCGGCGACGCGCTCGTAGTAGTGCGGGGTGTGGCCGGCGTTGTGCGGCGTGATCGTGACGCTCCCGAGCCCCCACAGCGGGTGGTCCTCGGGGAGCGGCTCGGGGTCGGTCACGTCGAGCGCGGCCCCGCGGATGCGGCTGTTCCGGAGCGCCGAGACGAGCGCGTCCGTGTCGACGACCGGCCCGCGCGCGATGTTGACGAGCACCGCGTCCGCCCGCATGGTCCGGAGCGCGTCGGCGTCGACGAGCCCACGGGTCGTCTCCGTCAGCGGACACGCGAGCACCACGTACTCGGCGTCCGCGACCGCGTCGTGGAACTCGTCGAACCCGTACACCTCGTCGGTCGGCCCGCCCTTCTCGGGCGAGTAGCGGACCCCGGTGGTGTCGACGTCGAAGGGCTCCAGCCGGTCGACGACGGCCTCGCCGATCGCGCCGAGCCCGACGACGGCGACGGTCGAGCCGTACACCTCGGTCGTCTCGTAGCTCCGCCACTCCCGGCGCTCCTGCTGGCGGTGCGCGCGCGGCCACTGGCGGGCGTGGGTGATCATCGACCCGATGACGTGCTCGGAGATGTTCGGCCGGTGGACCCCCGAGGCGTTCGTCAGGGCGACGCCGTGGTCCGCGAGCGCGTCGCGGGGGAGGTGCCCCGTGCCGGCGAACACGCACGCGAACAGCTCCAGGTTTTCGGCGGCGGCCAGCAGCTCCTCGTCGACGTCGAGCCCGACCGCGATCCGCGCGGTCTCGAGCAGCTCGCGCTCCTCGGTCGGCGTCCGCGCCAGCGCGACCGATCGGTCGGGGAGTCGCTCGCGGATCGCCTCGGCCAGCGCCGAGCCGTCCGAGCCGTGGATCGTCTGCCGCAACACGACGATGTCTGGGTCGCTCATGGCGGGGAGACTCGGCGCAACGGATAAAAAGGATGCCCGTCCGGCGACCGGTGCCGGATCCGCTCGTCCGCAGTCGGTCCCGGCCTACTCGAGCGCCGCGTCGAACGCCCGCTGGAGGTCGGCCTTCATGTCGTCGACGTGCTCGATCCCCACCGAGACCCGGATGAGCCCGTCAGTGAGGCCGGCAGCGAGCCGCTCCTCGCGCGGGATCGCGGCATGGGTCATCGCGGCCGGCTGCTCGATCAGGCTCTCGACGCCGCCGAGCGACTCCGCGAGCGTGAACACCTCGGTCTCGCTGACGACCGTCGACGCCTGATCGAGGGTGCCGTCGAACTCGAAGGAGAGCATGCCCCCGAACGCGTCCATCTGCTCGGCCGCGAGCTCGTGGTCCGGGTGGCTCTCTAAGCCCGGGTAGTAGACGCGGCTCACGTCGTCGTGGTCCGCCAGCCACGCCGCCAGCTCCATCGCGTTCTCGCAGTGGCGGTCCATCCGGACGGAGAGCGTCTTCGTCCCGCGCAACACGAGGAAGGAGTCGAACGGGCCGGGCGTCGCGCCCACCGAGTTCTGGTAGAAGCCGAGCCGCTCGTCGAGCTCGGCGTCGTCGACGATCAGCGCGCCGCCGATGGTGTCGGAGTGGCCGCCGAGGTACTTCGTCAGCGACTGGGAGACGATGTCGGCGCCGTGTTCGAGCGGGCGCTGGAGGTACGGGGTCGCGAACGTGTTGTCGACCGCGCAGAGCGCGTCGTTCGCGTGGGCGATGTCGGCGAGCGCGCCGATGTCGTTGACGTTCAACAGGGGGTTCGTCGGCGTCTCGACCCACACGAGCTCCGTCTCCTCGCGCATCGCGTCCCGGACCGCGTCGTGGTCCCTCGTGTCGACGAACGTGGTCTCGAGGTCGTACTGCTCGTACACCTGCGTGAGGATGCGGTGGGTCCCCCCGTACACGTCGTCGCCGGCGACGACGTGGTCGCCCGCCTCCAGCAGGTTCAGGACGGTGTTTATGGCGGCCATCCCGGAGGCGAAACAGCGCGCGTGGCTCCCCGACTCCAGCGAGGCCAGGTTCGATTCGAGGTCGGTCCGCGTCGGGTTCCCCGTCCGGCTGTACTCGTAGCCGCGGTGTTCGCCCGGCCCGTCCTGCTGATACGTGGAGTTCGCGTGGATCGGCGTCATCAGCGCGCCGGTCTCCGGGTCGGGCTCCTGCCCGGCGTGGATCGCGCGGGTCTCGAAGCGTCGGTCGTCGTCGCGGGAATCGTCCCCGTTGCGGGAGCGGTCGCCGTCGCGGGTGTCGTCGTCCTCGCCGGTGGCGGATGGGTCGCTCATACCGGACGGTCGTCGCCGAGGGGAGTGATTCTTTCCCTTCCGAGGTGCGGGAGGAGTGAGGGGAGAGGGGTGAGGGGAGCGAACGACGAGCGCGGCCGCTGGCGGAGCGGGACTGAGAGAAGTGCTCGGTCAGGGATTTGAACCCTGGTCGTCGGCTGTCTTCCAAACCGGCGCGTCGGTGCGCCGCGTCTGCCGAAAGGCCAACATGATTGGCCGGACTACACCAACCGAGCGCAATTTCGGGTTGTGCCGCATCCGATTTAACTCTTCTTAACTCGCGGCACCGTGGGAGGCGTCGGCAGGGTCCTCGTCGTCCGGTTCGGACCGGAGTCGGGCGGCGGCTTCAGCCCTCGCTTCGGTTCCGGCTTCGGCCCTGACTCGCCTCCGAATTCGGGCTCTCGATCGCATTTCGGATATGGTATATAGTGCTATATAAAATATAGACCAATAACAATTAATCTGTATTCCTCGAGGGTGTAGATCTGGGTAGTCCTATAAATCCGAGTATATCGGCTCTTAGAGGCATTTATAGGAGAGTATATATTTCAGGTAAATTTAAGGGAGACGGAGGACCACATCGAGATATGGAGACGAGGAAGGTGCAAGTCACCGGCGGTTCGACGTACACGGTCTCGATTCCGAAGACGTGGGCGACCGACAACGACGTCGAGGCGGGAACCGAGATCGAGTTCCACCCCGACGGTGACTCGCTGTTCCTCACGCCGCACTCCGAGGAGGAACGCACCCGCGGGACGCTCGACATCTCGGATCTGACGGGACAGGCGCTCACCCGCGCCGTGACGACGATGTACGTCAGCGGGTTCGACGTGATCGAACTCGAAGGCGCCGAGATCACCACCGAGCAGCGGTCGACGGTGCGCGAGTCGGTCCAGAGCCTCGTCGGGCTGGAGGTGTTAGAGGAGACCCGCGACCGCGTGGTCGTGCAGGACTTGCTCGACTCCTCGGAGCTGTCCATTCACAACGCGGTCACGCGGATGCGGCTGATCTCGCTGTCGATGCTGGAGGACGCCATCGCGGCGCTCTCCGAGCGCGACCACGACCTCGCGCGCGACGTGATCGGGCGGGACGACGACCTCGACCGGCTCTGGCTCGTCGTCTCCCGGATCTTCCGGGCGACGCTCCGGACGCCGAAGGCGGCCGAAGAGCTCGGGCTCCCCCGGGAGGAGTGTTTCGACTACCACTCCAGCGCCCGCCAGCTCGAACGGATCGGCGACCACGCGACGAAGATCGCGCACCTGACGCTGAGCATCGAGGAGCCGCTGCCCGACGACGTGGTCGAGGCGGTCAACGAGCTCTACGGCGACGCGATCGAGGTGATAGACACCGCGATGGACGCGCTGTTCGCGGACGACAGCGAGGAGGCGACCGCCCTCGCGAACGAGGCGCGCACCGGCGTCCGGGCGATCGACGAGCGGGTGCGCGCCATCGACGAGCTGCTCCGGGAGCTGGACCCAACCCGCGCGCAGCTGCTCGGGCTCGTGGTCGACTCCGTGCTCCGCTCGGCCGACTACGGCGGCAACGTCGCGGAGACGGCGCTCCAGAAGGCCGCGCCGACGCCGTGACCGCTCGGCTCCGAGCCGACACGGTGAACTGACGCGTCCCGATCGCCGAAGACCGTCGGTCGAATCGCCGGGGAAGCGGGTTTTTTGGGCGTCGCCGTCGGACGGATCGGTATGCCAGAGATCGAACTCGGCGTGCCGAGGGGCGTCGTCGAGTCGCTGCCCGAGGAGGACGGCACCGCCGAGCAGGACATGCGGCGCGCGATCGCCGGGATCCAGTCCCGGCTGAACGACGAGATCGCGGACGCGGAGCCCGCGGAGGCGGCCGAGGTCGTGGCCGACGCCGTCGAGCGCATGGAGGCGCAGGCGAGCACGTACCACGAGTTCGTCCCGGAGCTGCGCGCGTGGGGCCAGTCGCCGATCTACGCCATCGCGTGGCGGAACCTCTACGTGGAGCTCATCGGCCAGCTCTACGAACACGAGTGGCTCGGCGGCGAGCTGGACCGCGAGCGGAACTTCCGGCTCGTCGAAGACGGGATCCGGCTGTCGGACTTGTAACCGGTCCGACGGCTCCGCCGCCGGCGCCCGTTTTTAAGCCGCCCCGGCCCGATGCACACGTATGGAACTCGAACTGCGGTTCTTCGCGACGTTCCGCGAGGCCGCCGGAGGAAAGACCGTCATCGCGGAGTTCGCGGACGGATCGACCGTCGGCGACGTGTTGCGAGACCTGGAGGCGGAGTACGAGGGGATGAACGGACGCCTGATCGTCGACGGGGACCTCGCGCCGCAGATCAGCGTCCTGAAGAACGGCCGCGAGGTGCTCCACCTCGACGGGCTCGACACCCCGCTCGACGACGGCGACCGGGTCTCCGTGTTCCCGCCGGTCGCCGGCGGGTGCGAGACATGACTGACGCGGGACGCGAGAGCGACGCCGAGGACGCGAACGACGGAGCGCTCGACGGCGACGTCGATCTCCCGCCAGCCGAAGACGGCTGGGAACGCGAGGAGGTCGCGTACAGAGGCATCTCGCGGCGCCTCGCGGCCCACTACCTCGTCAACCTCGGCGGCGAGCTCGTCGGCACCGACGACCCGGCGGAGGCGACCCGCGTGGACGGCGACGAGTGGCGCGTCGCGCTCAGCGCGGAGAAGGTGCAGGCCACCGGGGCCATCTCGCTCACCGAGGTGACCGCCTCGTTCGCGGGCGACCCCGAGGCGCTCGCGGAGCTGCTCCCCAGATACCGGCAGAAGGCGATGCGCGCCGGCGGGTGATGACGGACGGCGACGCCCCCGCCGACGATCGCTCCGAGGGCGAGGGCTCCGACGGTGCCGACCCCGAGGCCGCCGACGGCCCCGACCCCGACGGCTCCGGATCCCCCGGCCCGTATCCGATCGACGGGACCGCCCTCGTGAAGACGGCGGCGCTCGCGAGCGTTCCCGCCGAGCGTCTCCCCGACCTCCTCGCTCGGGTGCAGGCAGATCTCGGTCCGCGGATCGACGAGTACCGCCGCCGCTACGAGCGGATCGCGGCGGAGCCGGACCGCGAGACGTTCCTCGTCGAGCCCGACCACTGGGAGGGGATCGCCGACCGGCTGGCTCTCTCGGACCGCGAGCGCGACGCGGTCGCCCGGGCCCACGAGGCCGCGGTCGAACGCGCCGGCGACGACGACCGGCGGGCGGAGTTCGAGACGGCACTGGAGATCCGGTCCGGCGTCGTGATCGGGACTCCCGGAGCCCCGGATGGGACCCCCGGAAACCCGGATCGTCGCGACGAGGAGTGACGGCTCGCTTGCGGCCACCGACGCCTTTTCGACGCCGCGCGCAGACGTGCCGGCATGCGACTCGCTCGCCTGCTCACGCCGGACGGACCGGTTTCGGGGCGCTACGAGGACGGGACCGTGATCGCCGAGGACGGCCGGTACGAGGTCGGCTGCGACGGGCGGCTCCTCCCGCCCTGTGACCCGAGCGCGCTCTACTGCGTCGGCCGGAACTACGCGGAGACGCTCGACCAGATGGAGTACGAACGACCTGAGGAGCCCGACTTCTTCATCAAGCCGCCCGCGAGCCTGCTCGCGCACGGCGAGCCGGTCCGGTACCCCGAGTGGACCGACGAGCTGACCTACGCCGGCGAGCTGGTGGCCGTCATCGACGAGCGGTGTCGGAACGTCGACCCAGAAGACGTGCCCGAGGTCGTCCGCGGGTACACCGTCATGAACGACGTGGACGCCTTAGACCAGCAGGGACGGACCGCGCGCAAGGCGTTCGACGGCTCCGCGCCGCTGGGCCCGTGGATCGAGACCGACGTTGACCCGACGAACCTCGACATCTCGACGACCGTCGGCGGGGAACAGCGGCAGGACGCGAACACCGAGCTGATGCTGTTCGGGCCCCACGAGATCGTCTCGTATCTCTCAAAGCGGTTCACCTTCGAGCCGGGCGACTGCATCGCCTTCGGGAGCCCGGCGAACCCGGGGCTCGTCGAGCCCGGCGAGCGCGTGGAGATCACCTACGAGGGTGTCGGGACGCTATCGAATCCGGTCGTCGACGGGGAGTGACCGGAGTCAGCGTTCCGATCGGTATGCGGTGGCGTGCACATCCGAGTCCCGCCAGTTTGGTTGGTCTGGCTCACCCTCAAACACCTGTACTTAGGATATATTCTACAATCTACAAGTAGCACCGACAGACACAACCCAACGTGATCGCTTCGCCATATGACGATACGAGGCAGATGTGTCGTGTTTGCTGTGCCGGAGAACGCGCTAGATTACAACGTACTGGTGGTCCCGACAGCGATGGATGTCCGTGGGTCTCGTTTGATGTCGATCGCTCTGTGATTAAGCGTCTATTTGATCGTTGTGAGCCAGGTGTGCTCCTCGCAAGTTGGGGTCGTGGCCCAATCGGCACTCAATGAGCGATACAGCACCCGGCCAGGCGAACCAATATGTTCTCGATGCCGACACCACCGGCGAGATCGAGTACGGTGAGTCTACGATCACGTATACGGACACCGGCGGTGAGACCGCTTCCTCAGGTGGCCACTCATTCACGCTTCATACTGATGATCTGACGGCAGTACGAATTGAAGAGAACACGACACTTACCGGAGCCCGAACACTAGGGGTCTTCTTCACCCTTGTTGCGCTCGTCCTCACCGGTGGGCGGGACTTTTCGTCAACGGATATCTGAGTCAGCCACAAGCGGAATTCACGCTCACGTCGACGAGTCTTACGATAGGTCTTCTCACAGTCGTGGCCATCATCAGTGCGTGGGTAACTGGGTTCGAGTATTTATTCGCTGATACGCCGACTGTCGTTGACGTGTATCTTGAGACAGATACACAGACACGAGTATTGTGTAATGAGACGGCAAACGCCGAGTTCACCGAATTCTGTGCCTTCCTTCTCAGCGAAGACCTCCCGACGACATGCCGAAGCGACTCGCTGCACGACCATATCTCCGCTTGAATCGCTCACCGCCTCAGCAACGAGTTACGAACCGCAAATCGGCGCTCAGTAGGATCCCACGGTGAAGTTCTGACGGGTCCTCCAGACCGCCCGATTACCACTCACTCCGGGTTCCGCATCGGCTGTTTCTCCCCGTAGGTAAGCGTCCGCCACACCCACTCGACGGGGCCGAACCGGTAGTACCTGAGCCATGCCACCGACAGAACGATCTGCGCCGCCCAGACGGCGGCGACGAACCCGAGCTGTTCGACGCGGGTGACGGAGCCGAACAGCCCCAGTCCGTGGCCGTAGAAGACGGTGGTGGCGATCACCGTCTGGAGCAGGTAGTTCGTGAACGCGGTCCGACCGACCGCGGCGAGTCCGCGCGTCACTGGCCCGTCCGGGCGCCGGCGGGCGTACAGCATCACGAGCCCGAGGTAGCCGCCGGCGAGGGGGAAGCTGCCGACGTAGATGAACTGCCGCCAGTACAGCGCGGCGTCGGCGCTCCAGTCGTTGGCCTGGATGTAGGCGACGCCGGCGACGGTGATCGCGAGGCCGACGACGCCGAGCGCGACGAGCCGCCGGTAGAAGGACGACGACCGCTCGCCGGTCATCGCGCCCACGCGGTACAGCGCCATCCCGAGGAGCATGGTGCCGCCGACCTGCCAGAAGCTCCCGCTGATGTACCCGCTGGTCTGTCGGCTGATCGACGAGGAGACCCGGTGGTCGAGCTGTCCGATCCACCCCCCGCGGTACGTCGCGACCTGCTCGCGGAGCACGGACTCCGCCGGCGCCCACTGGGACGCGATCGCGTCGCCGCCGAGGCTGACCGCCGCGAGCAGCTCCGTGACGGGGAGAAACAGCAGGAAGACCGCACCGACCCCGGCGAGCTGCCGCGCATCGAGGTCCCGGAACGCGACGACGACCAGCGCGGTCACCCCGTACGCGACGAGGATGTCGCCGTACCACAGCAGGTACGCGTGCATGAGCCCGATCGCGATCAGGATCGCGGTCCGTCGGTAGTGGAGCCGCACCGCGTCTTGGCCCTTCTCCTCTTTGCTGTCGATGAACAGCAGAATGCCCGCGCCGAACAGCGCCGAGAACAGGGTGATGAACTTGTTCTGGGCGAACACGTGGCTGAACGCCCACGCCCAGTAGTTCGCGCCCGCGAACTCGCCGTACACGGCGCCGTCGGCGTAGATGGTGGGGTTCAACAGCGTCTGCTCCGGCATCGAGAACGACCAGACGTTGATCAGGAGGATGCCGAGCAGGGCGACACCCCTGAGCGCGTCGAGGGCGACGATTCGGTCAGAGGGAGGCGTCGGGCCGGCGTCGCGGGTCACGAGTTGGCTCGTAGATGGGAACGCAGGACCGAATAGGTTCGGAATGCGGTCGAAGGTGGTCGTCCGGCAGACCAGACCGGCCCGCTAGTCCAGCCGAACCGCCTCGCCGCGCTCCGAGGACCGGTAGATCGCGTCGATCACGCGCTGGACGGACAGCGCCTCCTCGACCGTGTTGATGTCGGGTGCCTCGCCCGCGGCGACCGCCTCGAGGAACGCCGCCTGCTCGGCGGCGTGGCTGTCGCCCGCCCGTGTCTCGATCTCGGCGTCGGAGAAGTGGTGGTGGTCGCCGTCGAAGGCGGTCGCCTCGTGGAGCGTGAGCTCCTCGCTCCCGCGGTCGTACGTCGCGCCCGCCTCCGTGCCGCGGACCGCGAACCCGTCGTTCGTCGGGCGGTTCGTCGCCCACGCGACCTCCAGCGAGACGGTGGCACCGCCGGCGGTGCGGACGAACGCGGACGCGGAGTCCTCCACGTCGAACCCCTCGGCCCCGGCGTCGTCGCCCCACATGTCGATGTACGCGTAGTCGTCGCGGCCGCCGAACTCCGAGCGCGTCTCGCCGGACACCTCGACCACCTCCGGGTGATCGAGGAAGTAGAGCGCCAGGTCGATCGCGTGGACGCCGATGTCGATGAGCGCGCCGCCGCCGGCGACCTCGCCGGACGTGAACCACGAGCCGCGGCCGGGGACGCCCCGGCGGCGGACGTAGTTGGCCTCGACGTGGGTCGTCTCGCCGAACCGGCCCTCCGCCTGGTACTCCTTCAGCACCTGCACCGGTTCCGCGAACCGGTTATTGAACCCGGCCATGCAGAACCCCTCGGCGTCGCGGGCGGCCTCGGCGATCCGCTCCGCGCTCTCCAGCGAGTGCGCCAGCGGCTTCTCCAAGAGCACGTCGAGGCCGGCCTCGAGCGCGGAGACCGCGTACTCCTCGTGGAACCGGTTCGGCGTCGTGACGAGCACGGCGTCGCAGGCGTCGTAGAGCGCCGATTCCTCCTCGTAGGCGTGCACGTCGAACTCCTCGTGGAACCGGCGGCGCGCGTCCGCGTCGATGTCCATCCCGCCGACGAGGTTCGCGCCTCGGTCGGCGAGCTTTCTCGCGTGGTGGTGACCGATCCCGCCGAGGCCGACGATGCCGACGGCGACGTCGTTCGCGCGTGTCATGGGCCGAGTTCACAACGGTTGTTGTTAAGACTCACGCCCGGTTACGCGAGGGCGACGACAGCGGAAAGCAGCACGTCGAGCAGTTCGATCAGCTGCTCGGTCGACTCCCCGCCGACGCCGAGACCCTCGCCGCCGACCAGGAGCCGTTCGAGTCGCTCCGACTCTCGGGTCCACACGAACCGGCCGAGGACCCATCCGCTCCCGAGGAACGCGACCGTCGCCAGGAGCCGCGAGATGAGGAGCAGCCGCAGGAGGAGGGGAAGCAGGAGCGCCGCGGCCAGCGCGGCGACCACGTACGTGACGACCGTCTCCGCCGACCCGTCGAGCACGGGGTCGACGACCCCGGTCGCCGAGAGGAGGACGAACCCGCCGACTGCGACGGCGAGGGCCGCCCAGACCAGGGTCGCGAGGAGCCCCACGTGCCCATCGTACCCGGTGTCGGCGCCCTCCGGCACGTCGTCGTGGACCCAGGGGTTGCGCATACGCCACGTCGACGTTCCCCCGACATATATCTCGCTTCAGATACCCGAAACGCGACCCGTGAAGGGAACCGAGGCGGACGGGAGGCGGGGACGCGGAGGTCGGGAGCGGCGCGGAGCCGCGACCGAACTCACCGCTCCCGCGTCATCCACTCGCTCGCCTGCGGCTCGTTCGGATCGGTGACGATCTCGATCAGCGCGGGGCCGTCGTGGGCCACCCCGGACGCGACCGCGTCGCCGACCGCCTCCAGTTCGGTCACCCGGTCGGCCCGGACGCCCATCCCTTCCGCGACGGCGACGAGGTCCAGCCCCGCCTCGGCCCACCCGTACGCGCCGGCCGGGAGGTCGTGCGACCGCGACGCCGCCTCGCTGATGATCGCGTAGTCGTCGTTGTTGAACGCGACGACGGTCACGTCGAGCCCCTCCGCGGCCAGCGTGTGCAGCTCGTGAACGCACATCAGGAGCCCGCCGTCGCCGACGAGCGCGACCGCGCCGCGGTCGGAATCCGCGAGCGCCGCGCCGATCGCCGACGGGAGCGCGGTTCCCATCGTCGCCCACGACCCCGGATTCACGTACTCCGAGGGGCCGGCCGCGGGGAACGAGACGAGCGTCCACTGCCGAGAGCCGCCGGCGTCGGCGGTGACGACGGCCGACGCCGGGACCGCCTCGCGGACCTCCCGGAGGGCCTCGACCGAGCTGAGGGGAGCTCCGGGGGCGCGTCCGTCGGTGAGCGCGTCGAACCGCTCGCGGTCCGCAGCGCGGACCGCCTCGGCCCGCGCGGCGCCGGTCGACTCGTCGGGGTGGTCCACCGGCGCCTCGGTCGCTCCGGCCTCACTCGCCGACCCGTGCGTCTCGTCGCGGCCCGCCAGCCGGTCACCGAGCGACCGGAGGAACCGGTCGGCGTCCGCGACGACCCCGAGATCGGTCTCGTACCCGAACCCGATGTCGTCGCCGTCGAGCGTGACGTGGACCAGCGACTCCGGCAGCGAGACGGACCACGAGGCGGTCGCGACCGCGTCGAGGTCGGAGCCGACGACGAGCCCGCGGTCCGCGTCGGCGAGGAGCTCGCGGAGTTCGGTGCTCGATCCCCCGCAGAGCACGCCGGCGGAGAGGGGATGGGTCTCGTCGAGCGTCCCTTTCCCCTTGTACGTCGTGACGACCGGAGCGTCGAGGCGCTCAGCGACCGCGCGGAGCGAACCGCTCGCGCCGGAGCGCCTGACGCCGCCGCCCGCGAGGATCACCGGCACGTCGGCCCCGGCGAGCAGGTCGGCCGCGCGGTCGACCGCGTCCGCCGGTGGTTCAGGCGGTGCGGCCGGCTCGCGCTCGCCGACCGCCGGCTGGGGCGTGCGGCTCGCGAGCACGTCCTTCGGGATCCCCACGCGGACCGGCCCCTGCGGGTGCTCGCGCGCGACGCGGATCGCCTCGGCGACGGCCGGGACCGCGCCGGCGGGCGAGTCGACGAGGACGTTCTCCTTGACGACGGTGTCGTACGTCTCCGGCGGCGTCTCGTGGATCCCGTCGCCCCCGCGGACCTCGCGTTCCGTCTCGACCGCGAGGTGGAGGAGGGGGACGCAGTCGTTTTTGGCGTTCTTGAGGCCGTTCATCGCGTTCATGTCGCCCGGGCCGGGGACGACGATCGACGCCGCCATCTCGCCGGGGTCGCTCGTCTCCGCGTACCCCCAGGCCTGGTGGGTTACGGCGGTCTCGTGGCGGGCGACGACGAACCGCGCGTCGCGGTCGGCGAGCGCCCGGTTCAGCGGGAGGGTCTGCTTGCCGGGGATCCCGAAGGCGACGTCGACCCCGCGGTCGAGCATGCGCTCGACGACCGCCTCGGCGACGGTCGGGGCGTCGGCCGCGCTCGGGTCCGTACCGCTCGGGGACTCGTCCGTGTCCATACTCCGAGGTCGACGGACCGGGTGTTGAAAGCTTCGACGGCGGGAGATCGGCCCCCCCTCTCGCCCCTCACGAACCAGAACCGATACGGCGCCGGCCGAGAGACGGCGGACATGGTCGACACCGCGGTCCAGCTGTACACGCTGCGCTCGCTCGACGCCCCTGTTCCGGAGCTTCTCGACCGGGTGGGCGCGGCCGGTTTCGACGGAGTGGAGTTCGCCTACCGAGTACGCGAGTCGCCGGTCGAGGAGGTGCTCGCGGCGCTCGACCGTAACGGCCTCGACGCCGCGTCCGCGCACGTCCCGATCGAGTCGCTGGAGGACGCGCCGACCGAGGCGCTGGAAGACGGGTTCGACGAGACCGTCGACCTGTACGACCGGCTCGGCGTCGACACCCTGGTGGTCCCGTGGCTCGACGCGGAGCAGTTCGAGAGCGCGGCCGCCGTCGACGCGGTCGCGACGCGGCTGAACAGCCTCGCGGACGCCCTCGGCGCCGAGGGCGTCCGGCTCGCGTACCACAACCACGACCAGGAGTTCGCCGCGGTCGACGGGGCGCCCGCGATAGAGCGGCTGATCGACCGGACCGACGAGCGCGTCGGGTTCGAGGTGGACGTGGGCTGGGCGCTCGTCGGCGGGGCGGACCCCGCCGCGCTCATTGACCGACACGCCGACCGGATCACCCACGTCCACGTGTCCGACGCCGACCTCGGACGAGGCGAGTCGGTCGCGCTCGGCGAGGGCGACGTGGACCTCGACGCGGTCGTCGCGAGCGCCCGTGACGCCGACTGCGAGTGGCTCGTCTACGAGCACGACGACCCCGCCGACCCGATCGCGTCGATCGAGCAGGGGGCGCGGGCGCTGCGTGACGCGCTGGTGTGACTCGGCGCGGACCGCCGCTCACTCCGCGACGTTCGTCTCGCGCACCCGGATTCCCTTGCGCGCGAGGTGACGCATCTGCCGTTGCGCGAACTCCTCCTCGCTCGACCCGCGGGTCGCGAGCACGTACACGAGCGCGGAGCCGGTCGGCCGCATGGTGCGACCCGCGCGCTGTGAGCCCTGTCGGCGCGACCCCCCGAGCCCGCTGGCGACGACCGCGAGTTCGGCGTTCGGGAGGTCGATCCCCTCGTCGCCGACGCGGGAGACGACGAGCGTGTCGATCGCGTTCCGGTCGCGGTCTGAATCGGCCGACGACTCCCCGTCGGCTCGGAACCGCCGGAACAGCTCCGCTCGGTCGCGGTGGGGCGTCTCGCCGCTGATGAAGGGAACTCCCAAGGCGTCCGCGATCGCCTCGCCCTGATCGAGATACTCGACGAACACGAGCGCCTTCTTGTCGCGGTGCGCGGCCAGCAGGTAGCGGATCTCCTCGATCTTCGCGGGGTTCTCGGCCGCGACCCGCGTTCGCTCCCGGCCGTCGGCCGCGGCGTACTCGCTCTGCGCCAGCTCGTCGCGCCACGGGACGTACCGGATCTCCACTTCCGGCTCCTGGACGAAGCCGGCCTCGAAGAGGGCGTCCCAGTCCGCGCCGATCGGCCGCCCGATCAGGGTGTAGATCTCCTCCTCGCTGCCGGTCTCGCGGACCGGGGTGGCCGAGAGGCCGAGGCGGTGTTTGGTCTGTAGCTCCGCCGTACGGCTATAGACCGGGCTGCTGATGTGATGCGCCTCGTCGAAGCAGATCAACCCCCACTTCCGGGAGTCGAACAGCGAGCGATGGCGGTCCATCCCGGCGATCTGGTAGGTGGCGATCGTCACCGGTCGGATCTCCTTTTGACCGCCGTGGTACAGTCCGATGTCCGCGGGGTCGATCGTGGAGTGGTCGAGCAGCTCCTCCCGCCACTGGCCGGCGAGCTCGCGGGAGGGAACCAGGATGAGGGTCTCGCCGCCGACCGCCGCGATGGTCGCGATGGCGGCGACGGTCTTCCCGGAGCCCGGCGGGCCGACGTACACTCCGGAGCGCGCGTCGAGGAAGGTCTCGACCCACGTCTCTTGGTAGTCGCGGAGGTCTGTCGTCAGGTCGACGTCGACGGGGTCGCCCACGTCGAGGTCGCGGTCGTCCTCGACCGGGTAGCCGGCGTCGTAGAGGGCGCGTTTGACCGCGGCGACGGCGTCCTCGTTGACCCACGCCTCCGTCTCGGAGATGGGCGCCCGGAGGTGGTCGTCATCGAGGTGCTGGTCCGCGACGTTGCCCATCAGGCTCTCGGAGGCCGCCTGGAGGACGACGTAGCCGTCCTCGTGGGTGTACAGCCGAAAGCGGTGCGCGCGGCGCCACTGGTCGCGGATCCAGTCCTCGAGGTGGTCGAACCGGCGGGGGAGCACCGACCGGAGGCTCGAGATGAGTCCGTCGGCGTCCTCGAACGGCGCGGCCCACACGTCCTCCTGTCTGATCCGGTAGAGGTACCCGCGCGTCCCGGGCTCGGTGCCGGTGGTGTCGATCAGGTGCGCGAACTGCGAGAGGCGGGCGCGGGTGAACTGCGTCGGCCGGTCGACGACGATCTCCCGTCGGTCGGGGAACGCGACGACGCGCTCGCGGCTCGCGAGCGCGCCCCACTCGCGGGGGTAGAAGACGACGGGGTCGCTCTCGACGTCGAGCCGGTCCACGTCGCCGCGGTCGACGAGCGCGGCGAGGGCGTCGCGCGCGGTCGCCTGCGAGGTCCCGAGCCGGCGCGCGACCTCGCTCGCGGTCGCGACCGGTCGCTCCTCGGCCTCCAACGCCTCGTGAAAGCGGTCGATCGAGAGTTCCGCTGCGGCGTCGTCGGAATCGACAGCCTCACCGGCGGCGGGTTCGGAATCGCCGGAGTTGTCGGTCATTACCTCCGGTTCGGTCGCGAGGGGGAAATGGATAGCGTCCGCGGCCGACGACGGAGCAGGATGAAGGAGATTCGTTGAAACCTTCCCTTTCAGGGGGATACTCGCCCGAAATGACCGGTCGCTGAGGAGTGGTTCCTGATTGCGGGAGTAAGTCTCGCAGATCGTCGGTGGTGAGACAGTATATAAACCAGCCGTGAGCGACAGCGACGATCGCTTATAATAACGGTGCGGTGGCGTGTGCCTGTGAGCGGCCGCTCCTAGCGGCCGCGAGCAGCCCGCACGAGGGAGTCGCTGGCGCCTTATAAGGCGCCAGCGACGAGGTTGGGGAGGCGTGAGGCTGCGGTGCTGTGAGGGGCGGGGTGGGACTCAAAGGGGCAGCCGTGAGGCGGGCGCAGGCGATGTAAGCACCGCAGGAACGAGCAACGCGAGTGACGAGGAGCGCAGCGAGTGTGCGCCCGCCTCACGGCTGGGGCTTTGAAAGTGTTCACAGTCGATCCGTAGTCAACGGCTTATAACCGAGCGGCTGGGGCTTTGGAGATCTTCACCGTAGCATCGTCGATCACGTATAAATAGCCGCCAGAAACACCACAATCCGACTTATAAACAACCGACCCGCCGCGGTGATTCGCGTACTCCCGCTACCGACCGGATCGACCGTGACAGCCGCGGCCGGTGATGGCGTCCTTCGACCGGAACCGACAGCCGCAGGCCGTACAGCGGACGAACGGCTCGCCGGGCTCCGTCTCCAGTCGGTGCTCGCCGACCTCGAACGGGCGCGTCACGGTCCGGGGGCGGATCCGGTCGGGGATCGGCGTGGAGGCGGACTCGGAGAGGGCCGTCCGCACGGCGATGGTATCGACGTCGACGGGGTCCCACCGGGGGGCCTCTAAGGCCGCCTCGCGGTCGGCCACCTCGGTCCAGCCGGTGACGACCACCGGGGAGTTCGTCTCCGTGTCGCTCACGACGACGACGAACCGGATCCCGCCGTCGACGAGGGCGAACCGCCAGCCGTCCGTCCGGTTCCAGCGGAGTTGGCCGCGACGGATCGCGTCGCTGACGGTCCGGGTCGAAACGTATCTCCCGGGCTGTTCCAACCGCTCGCGGAAGTGATCGGTGAGGGCGTAGAGCTCGGGGTCGCGAACTGGCGGATCCTCCGCCGTTCGCCCTACCGACGGTCGCTTCCCCGCGTTCGGGGTCCGGCTTCGAGGGGCGTCCGGGTCGGACCCGTGCGGGAGGGAGTCCGATCTCGTCGCCGCCCGCCGGCGAGCCCCCGCCGGCGCGGTCGTGGACGCGGTCCGACGCTCCGTCGATCCGGGACGGGATGACTCGGCGTCTCCCGGCCCGCCCTGTCGGGATGCCACTGGGTATCGATACAGAGTGTGCTCTTAAGTGTGTTACGGCGGCACAGGGGGTCGGCGATCGTCGACTTCGGTGACCGCGACGGCGGTGCGTGGGGCTGAGACGGCGATGCGTGGGGCTGAGACGGCGGTGCGTGGGGCTGAGACGGCGATGCGTGGGGCTGAGACGGCGATGCGTGGGGCTGAGACGGCGATGCGTGGGGCTGAGACGGCGATGCGTGGGGCTGAGACGGCGATGCGGGGACCCCGGCCGACTCAGACGGTCACAGCGCCGGCGGCTCGCCGCGACCGATAACGATCTCCTGACCCTCGACGTCTTCGAGGGAGGCGACGCGACCGCCGATGTCGACCCGGCCGGACTCGGTCTCGACGGTGAGCGACGCGACCTCCTCGCTGTCCTCGAACGCGAGGTCGACGACGCGCCCCCGGACGGTCACCGAGTCGCCGGTCTCGATGTCGCGGCCCTCCACGGTCGCGTAGAACTCCTCGCCCTCGAACTCCCGGACATCCTTGACGGCGCGGCGGATCGAGGCGTAGCGGCGCGGGAACGGGCGGGCGGCACCGTCGGCGGCGAGCGTCTCGGCGGTCGTCCACAGCACGGTGCCGAAGAAGCCGGAGACGAGGAACCCGAGCGCGGAGCGGTTGAAGATGACGCCGTACCGCTCGCGGTCGTCGCGGAGCGCGTCCTGCGTGGCGTACACGGAGTACTCCCCGTCGCCGACGGCTAAGATTGGCGTGGTGATCCCGCGGCGTGCACGGGCGATCGTCGCCACCTCCAGGTAGTCGAACTCCTCGGGGTCCGGCGCGCGGGACGCGGGGGTGACGAGGAGTTCGACGCTGACGCCCGCCTGCACCTTCGCGGCGAGCTCGTCGCGGAAGCGGCGGAGGAGCCCCGGCGTGAGCGACAGCGCCAGCTCGTACTCGGCGCCGGCGATCACCTCTTCGAGGTACCGGAGGATCGTCGACCGCGACTTCACAAGCGACACCGCCTCGGTCTCGCGGGTCGGGGCGGTGTAGCGGGCCGCCAGCTCGTCGACCATCTCCGCGAACGAGGACCGGAGGTCGCCGAACGCGTCCTCCGGGTCGACGGCGACGATCTTCATCGGACGCGACTCGCGGAGCTCGACGAGCCCGCGGTCCGAGAGGCTTCGGACCGTGTCGTACACGCGCGGCTGCGGGATGTCGGTCCGGTCGGCGATGTCGCTCGCGGTCAGTTCCCCGTGTTCCAACACGGCGAGGTACGCGTCGATCTCGTACTCGCCGAGGTTGAAGCGGTCCCCGACGCGGTCGAGCGTGCCGCGGAGATCGTCGGTCATGCACGTGACGTGGCGGCCCTCCGATATAGGTTTTTACTATGAGCCGAGTAGCACGCGTTTTCAGAGGCGGATCCTACATGTACATTCGATCATAGGTTCCGTCCGGCTCGCGGTCCTCGATCCGTTCGGCCAGGTCCTCGTAGTGGCGGCGCACGTCGGCCGCGAACGACATCAGCGGCGCCGAGTCGACGCCCAGGTCGTACGTCTCGTCGATCGCCTCCACGAGCCGCAGGGCGGCGTCGGCGTCCGGCGCCTGCGCGTGGACCGGGGTGATGAACACACCCACGCCGAGCGGCGAGTCGATTCCCCGCTCGAGCAGGGAGGCGTTCGTCCCGTCGAGGAACCCGGACTCCATCGGCGGAACGCGGTCGTCGTCGAGGCGCCGCTCGTGGTAGTCCGCCGTCGCGACGTGGAAGGTGCGGTGCGCGTCCGGGCCGTGCGGGATGGGAACGCCGGACAGCACGGCGATCTCGGAGACGCCCGCCGACTCCGTCCAGTCGAGGACCGCGGCCGCGAGCCGCTCGCCGAGGGCGGGCGGGACGAACTGCTCGGCCACGAGCACGGTGACGTCGACGTCGTCGGCAGAGTACAGTCGGATCGGTCGCCGCGGCCGGCCCTTCTCGAAGGGCGTGATCGACGGGAGGCCCTCGGCCCGGACGTGGCCGGTCTGTTCGAGACCGAGGTTCTCCACCAGGTAGTCGACGGCCGTCAGTCCCGCGAGACCGAACGACGAGAAGCCGGCGACGAGGGTGCCGCTCGGAGCGGATTCGTGCGTGACGCTGAACGTCGGAGAGTCGCGTGAGGGGTTCGACACAGTCCCCGGTTCGCGGGGGGATGTGTTAGTGGTTATCGAAACGGTGGACCGCGCGTCCCCCGAGCGTCGGGAGAAACGCTTTTTCGGGTGGGCGACGGCGGATTGGCTATGGTACGGCCCGAGGCCTTCGTCGAAAGTGCGGGGCTGCTCGCCCGCTTCGCGGACCTGGTCGGCGGGGCCGCGGACTCCGCTGCGGGCCGGCTGCTGTTCGTGCTCCTCTCGGTCGCGGCCGGCGTTCTCCTCTCGAAGTTCCTCGTTCGGCTCATCGGTCGGCCGGTCGCCCGCCGCGTGTCGAGACAGAGCGTCGCGCAGACGATCGTCAGGGGCGTCCGCGTCGGGACGATCACGCTCTCGCTGTTCGTGGGGCTCTGGGCGGTCGGGTTCCGGTTCGGCGACCTCCTCGTGGGAACCGCCGTCTTCTCCGCCGTGATCGGGATCATCCTCGCGCCGCTCGTCGGGAACTTCATCAACGGGGTGTTCATCCTCGCTGACCAGCCGTTCGAGATCGGCGACATGATCGAGTTGGAGAACGGGACGACGGGGTTCGTCGAGGACATCACGATCCGGTACACGAAGATCTTCACGCTCGACAACACCTTCCTCGTCGTGCCGAACGGGGCCATGCGCGAGCGCGACGTGACCAACTACTCCGCCGAGGACGAGCGGACCCGGCGGACCATCGACGTGCTCGTCACCTACGAGAGCGACGTCTCCGAGGCCCGTCGGCTCATCGAGCGCGCCGCGCGGGACTGCGATGCGGTGATCGACGGCGGCCCCGACATCCGAGTCGGCGTCGCGCGCTACACCGCGAGTCCGGACTGCCGGATCCACGAGTTCGGCGACGACGGCGTCCTCCTTCGCCTCCGGTACTGGGTGAAGAAGCCGTACAAGCTCGCGAAGGTCCAGTCCGACGTGAACATCCGGATCCGCGAGCGACTCACGGACGCCGACGTGGAGATGGCGTACCCGCACCGGCACCTCGTCTTCGACGACACCTCCGGAGTCGCGCGGGTCGGCGGCCCGGAAGACGGTCGTCCCGAGGGCGAACGGGCGGGCGACAAGCCCGACCCGGAGGGCCGGGGTAGCGGCGGGCGTCAGGCGGACGAGACCGGGGCGGGAGAAACCGAATCGGGTGACGCCGGGACGGACAGGGCCGAGGCGGACAGGGCCGAGGCGGACGCGACGCCGGCGGACGGCGGCGACTCGGCAGGCGGTTCCCCCTCGGATGGCGTCGACTCTGGGGGCGACGCCGGTCCGGGCCGCGACCGATGACTGATCCCGCGTGAGACACCCTGTGTCGCGCTCCCACGGAACCGGAAGCCTGATAGACCGAGGCGTCCGCTTATAAGTCAGTGAGCGACGAGCCCTCCGAAGACCCGCCGGAGTCGCCTCCGGAGTTCGGCGGTTCCGGACCCGGTCCCGACGACACCGGCGACGACGGTGGTTCGACCGACGAGACGGACGGTAGCGACGCGGCCACCGGCGCGTCTGAAGGAACGACGGGCGACGACGCTGCCGACGGCGACCCCTCCGACGATCGCGTGTCCGAGGAGTCGATCACCGAGGGGAGCCTGATCCGGCCGCTGTTCCAGCTCGCGTGGCCGATCGTCGTCATCCAGCTGCTGCAGGTGACGTACAACGTCGTCGACACGCTGTACCTCGGGCGGCTGTCGGCCGAGGCGGTCGGCGCGATCAGCCTCGCGTTCCCGCTGATCTTCCTGCTCATCGCGGTCGCGGGCGGCTTCACGACCGCGGGGGCGATCCTCGTCGCGCAGTACACCGGCGCCGACGGGGACCGGTCCGCGGGGCTGGTCGCCGGTCAGACCATCTTCAGCGTCTCCGTGCTGTCGGTGCTCATCGGGATCGGCGGCTACTTCTACACGCGACCGGCGCTCGAGATCCTGCCGAGCGACCCCGACACGGCGGCGACCGTGATCCCGCTGGCGGCCGACTACATGGAGGTCATCTTCGCCGGCATCCCGCTGATGTTCGGGTTCTTCGTCTTCTCGGCGCTGATGCGCGGGTACGGCGACACGCGGACCCCGATGGCGGTGATGCTCGTCTCGGTCGCCCTGAACGTCCTCCTCGACCCGTTCCTCATCTTCGGGTTCTCGGCGAACCCGCTGTTCGAGTGGCTGGCGGCGGTGCCGCTCGTCGCGGCGCTCGATCCCGTGGGCCTTCAGGAGGCGCTGTTCGCGGCCACCGGGTTCACCGGCTACGGGATCGAGGGGGCCGCGATGGCGACGATCTTCTCCCGGGGGGTCGCCACCGCGATCGGCCTCTGGCTGCTGTTCGCCACCGCGCTGGGGCCGGCGGTCTCGGTGGGTCACCTTCGGCCGGACCTCGGGTTCATCGAGGACATCTTCCGGCTCGGGCTCCCCTCCAGCGTCGAGCAGACGACCAGCGCGCTCGCGATGATCACGCTCACGGCGATGGTGGTCACGTTCTCGCCGCCGGTGGTGGCGGCCTACGGGCTGGGGAACCGGCTCATCTCGCTCGTGTTCCTCCCCGCCATGGGGCTCGGGCGTGCGATCGACACGATGGTCGGCCAGAACCTCGGGGCGAACCGGGCGGACCGCGCGGCGCGCTCGGTGAAGCTCGCGGCGTCGACCGGCGCCGGGGTGATGTTCCTCGTCGCGGTCGTCGCGGTGGCGTTCACGGAGCCGATCGTCGGCGCCTTCCTCGGCGACGTGCCCGACGCGCCCGCGACCGTCGCGTACGCGGTCGAGTACGTGCAGATCCGGTCCGTCGAGTTCGCCTTCATCGGCGTCTCGCAGGTCATCCTCGGCGCGTTCCGCGGGGCCGGCAACACGAAGACCGCGATGGTGATCTCGATCCTCACCCTCTGGGTCGGACGGGTCGCCAGCGTGGGGTACCTCGTCTTCGTCGCCGGCTGGGGCGAGACGGGGATCTGGGTCGGGATGGCGCTCGGAAACGTGCTCGGGGCGATAATCGGCGTCGCGTGGTTCGCGCGCGGGACGTGGACGGAGCGGTACATCGACGACCCGGCGCCGGGCGTGGATCCCGCGGGCGACGACTGAGGGTAGGTGCGGAGCGGGAGGGAGAGAACGCGACGGGGGATCAGTGCCGGAACAGGTGGATCGCGTCCTCGTCGCGGAGGAGACAGAAGCGCGCGCCGTCGTTCTCCGGGAAGGTCGTCCCGGTCTGTCGAGTGGTGAAGAGTCGGTCGAACGGGGCGTCACAGACCGGGCAGGCCACGTCTTTCCGGTTCTCCCAGAGGCTCGTCGCTCCCGTGTCTTTCAGCTGTTTCAGCGCGTGGCGGTGGTCGTGCACGTCGAAACGCGGCATGCGTCGAGATCTGCGGGACGGAAGTTGAACGTGACCCCGCGAGTATCAGCGGTGATTCCGGTTCAGCGTGGAGAAGGGGCGCCGATCACGTCTCGGCGTGGAGAGAGGGCGCCGATCACGTCTCGGCGTCCGAGAGCCGATCACGGGCCCGATCGAGCGCGGCCTCGTCACCGGTCCTGACGTAGTCGCCCAGCGCGTCCGCGGCGTCGACGAGGGCGTCCGCGTCGCCGGGCGGTACGTCTCCCGTGAGCGCCTCCGCGCGCTTCGTACGGTCGCGGAGGCGTTCGAGGAGCTCTCTGGTGGGGTCGATCCGAGAGCGCGGGTCGTCGCCGTCGACGGAAACCGTGGGAGCGGACGCGTCGGCGTCGGCCGCTTCGCCGTCTTCGGTCGCGGAGAGCTCGTCGAGGAACGCGAGGAGGTCGCTCCGGTACTCGTCGACCGCGCGGACCGCGGCCATCCCGCGCGCCTCGCGGAGGGACTCGGGGACCGCCTCGGTCGGGGGCCTGTCGCCGTCGTCGGCGCCGGCGAGCAGCGCGAGGAGGTACTCCCGGTCGCGGTCGGTCGGGTCGCGCAGCCGGTCGTACAGGTCCACCGCCTCCAGCAGTTCGCGTGCGGCGAGGTACGTGTCGTCGAGCGGGAGCAGGTCGCCGCCGCGGATGAACCCCCGCTTGCGGGCGTACTCGCGGAGGTCGGCCTTGAGGTCGTCGACGCCTTCCTCGGGGAGCGTCCCGCGGGCCTCTCCGAACCGGACGCGGTGGGGAGTGAGGTCGAGGGTCGCCGGCGCATCGGTGTGAGCCGTCCTGTCGTCGACGCCGACGCTCCTGAGAGCGCCGCAGTCTGGGCACTCGACGGAGCCCGTCTCGTAGTACGACCAGCGCGCGCCGCACGATTGGCACTCCCGTTCGCCGCGGACCTTCATGCGAGCCACTTCGTCGCGTTCGGCGTAAAGGGCTGTGGGTCGCGTCCGGGGTGATATCGATTGGAACGGCGAGGCGTCCGACGTAGCACCGGTCGGGACGGACCAGAGCGTTCGTCGGCCCCGAGTATATATAGGCGCCCGACGAATCGGCGGCCATGGGTTGGCACGCCGTCGACGCGGTGGACGACGCCGTCGAGGCCACTCGTCGATTCCTGTTCCCGTTCAACGCTGTTCGCTGGGCGAAGCTCGCGCTCCTCGTCCTCCTGATGGGCGGCGGCGCGAACGCCGGCGTGTCGGTTCCCACGTCTCCAGACGCCCGAATCGGCGGGGTTTCGGGAGTCGCCGGGGAGTTGGGGACCGGCACGAGGACAGACGCGGCGACACTCGGGAACGCCCTCTCAGACCTCTTCGCCGGTGCGTCCGGCGACTGGCTGATCGTCGCCGCGGCCGTCGCCGCGGTCGTCGTCGTGATCGGGCTCTCGGTGGCCTCGCTATCGCTTCGGCTGGTCTTCTACGACGCGCTCCGGACGAACGAGGTCCGACTGTGGCGGCCGTTTCTCGGTCGTCTCCGACAGGCCGTCGGGCTGTTCGCCGCCTCGGTGGCCCTCTCGGCGGTCGCTACCGTCCCCATCGCGCTGGCGGTGCTCGCGGCCGTCGCGGCCGAGACACCAACCGGATGGGGGCCGATCGACTCGTTCGCGGCGACGGCGGGATCGCTGCCGATCGGCCTCGCGATCGCTGCGGGGCTCGTCGGGAGCGCGCTCGTCCTGCTCGCGACGCTCGCGCTCCGACTCACCTTCGAGTTCGTCGTCCCCGCGATGGTTCTCGAGGATCGCGGTGTGATCGCCGGGTGGCGCCGGGTCCGGCAAGCGATCGCCGGAGAGTGGGCGGAGCTCGGCGCCTACCTCGCGGTGCACTTCTTCGTGGGCGTCGGGATCGCGGTCGTCAGCGGGACCGCGTTCGTGATCGCTGGTTCGGCGGTCGTCGCCGTCGCCGGGAGCGCGCTCCTGCTCGCGGCCGTCCCCCTCGGGGGGCTCGGCGCGCTGGCGAGCACGACCGCCGGAATCGCGGCCGTCGCGGTCGTCGTGACCGTCGCTGTCGCGACGCTGGTGGCGGTGACGCTTCCAGTCAGCGTCGTCACGCGATCGTATCTGATCGCGTACGAGGTCGCCACGCTCGGCGGGATCGATCCGGGACTAACGCTGCTTCACCCGGACCTCGATCCGGATTCGACTGGGGCTGACCGCGATTCGACTGGGGCTGACCGCGATTCGACTGGGGCTGACCGCGATTCGACTGGGCCCGACCGGGACTGAGTCGCATCTGGGATCGTCGAATGTCGAATCAGTATTCGACGGGTTCACGTACCTTTTTACTCCGTTACCGAATTGGAGGAGACATGGGACTGGACGACGACGCGAGGGAGTATCACCGAGAGGAGCCGCCGGGGAAGATCGCGATCGAGACCACCAAGCCGACGAACACGCAGCGAGACCTCTCGCTCGCGTACTCGCCGGGGGTCGCGGCGCCGTGTCGCGACATCGCCGCGGACCCCGAGTCGGTGTTCGAGTACACGGCGAAGGGGAACCTCGTCGCGGTCGTCTCGAACGGGTCCGCCGTGCTCGGCCTCGGCGATATCGGCGCCTCGGCCTCGAAACCCGTCATGGAGGGGAAGGGCGTGCTGTTCAAGCGCTTCGCCGACATCGACGTGTTCGACATCGAGCTCGACATCGACGCGGTCGACCCGTTCTGCGAGGCCGTAAAGGCCATGGAGCCCACTTTCGGCGGCGTGAATCTCGAGGACATCAAGGCCCCCGAGTGCTTCAAGATCGAGGAGCGGCTCCGCGAGGAGATGGACGTGCCCGTGTTCCACGACGACCAGCACGGGACCGCGATCATCTCCGGCGCGGCGCTGATGAACGCGACCGAGATCTCCGGGAAGGACCTCTCCGAGATCGACATCGTCTTCTCGGGCGCGGGCGCGTCCGCGATCGCGACGGCCCGCTTCTACGTCTCCCTCGGCGCGAAGAAGGAGAACATCACGATGTGCGACTCCTCCGGCATCATCACCGAGGAGCGCGTCGCGAACGGCGACGTCAACGAGTACAAGAGCCAGTTCGCCAGCGAGGGCGAGGGCGGCGACCTCGCCGACGCGATGGAGGACGCCGACGTGTTCGTCGGGCTCTCCGTCGGCGGGATCGTCTCGCAGGAGATGGTCCGGTCGATGGCGTCGGACCCGATCATCTTCGCGATGGCGAACCCCGATCCGGAGATCACCTACGAGGACGCGAAGGACGCGCGCGACGACACGGTGATCATGGCGACGGGCCGGTCCGACTACCCGAACATGGTGAACAACGTGCTCGGGTTCCCGTTCCTGTTCCGCGGCGCGCTCGACGTGCGCGCGACGGAGATCAACGAGGAGATGAAGCGGGCGGCCGCCGAGGCGCTCGCGGAGTTGGCTCGCAAGGACGTGCCGGACGCGGTCGTGAAGGCGTACGGCGACGACCCGCTTCAGTTCGGCCCGGACTACGTGATCCCGAAGCCCCTCGACCCGCGCGTGCTCTTCGAGGTCGCCCCGAGCGTCGCGAAGGCGGCGATGGAGTCCGGGTCCGCCCGCACCGAGATCGACTTGGAGCAGTACCGGGAACGGCTGGAGGCGCGCCTCGGAAAGTCCCGCGAGATGATGCGCGTCGTGTTGAACAAAGCGAAGAGCGACCCGAAGCGCATCGCGCTCGCGGAAGGGACCGACGAGAAGATGATCCGCGCGGCCTACCAGCTCTCAGAGCAGGGAATCGCGGACCCGGTGCTGCTCGGTGACGCCGACGAGATCGCCAGGACCGCCGACCAACTCGGACTCTCGTTCCAGCCGGAGATCGTCGATCCCGACGATCGCGACGTGTCCGCGTACGGAGACCAGCTCTACCAGCTCCGAAAGCGGAAGGGTATCACGAGCCGCGAGGCGAACGAGCTGGTCCGGCGAGACACGAACTACCTCGGGAGCGTCATGGTGAAGTCGGGAGACGTCGACGCGATGCTCACCGGGCTGACGCACCACTACCCCTCGGCGCTCCGACCGCCGCTGCAGGTCGTGGGATCCGCGGACAACACCGACACCGTCGCCGGCGTGTACATGCTCACGTTCAAAAATCGGGTCATCTTCTGTGCCGACACCACGGTGAACCAGGACCCCGACGCGGAGACGCTCGCGGAGATCACCCGCCACACCGCCGACCTCGCCCGGCGGTTCAACGTCGAGCCCCGCGCGGCGATGCTCTCGTACTCCAACTTCGGGAGCGTCGACAACGAGGGGACTCAGAAGCCACGGGAAGCGGTCGAGATTCTCCACGAGGACGACGGCGTCGACTTCCCGGTTGACGGCGAGATGCAGGCCGACACCGCGGTCGTCGATGACATTCTCAACGACACCTACGAGTTCTCAGAGCTCGACGAGGCCGCGAACGTGCTCGTGTTCCCGAACCTCGAGGCCGGGAACATCGGCTACAAACTGCTCCAGCGGCTCGGCGGCGCGGAGGCGATCGGTCCGATGCTGGTCGGGATGGACCAGCCCGTTCACGTGCTCCAGCGCGGCGACGAAGTCAAAGACATCGTCAACCTGGCCAGCGTGGCCGTCGTCGACGCACAGGAGTGAGGTAACGAACTCCGGAGACAGAGACTCGCGAGGATTCGGAAGTTTCCCCGGAAACTCGCGTTTTCTCTTCTGACGGTACTGGTGATTCTGACGGCGCTGGTGGTTCTGACGGCGCTAGTGACAACTCGCGTGCTGACGCCGTCGCTGTTACTACCCCTCGACGACGATTCGCTCGTCGATCGTTTGAGAGACACACCGTGTTTCCGGTGAAACGGGGTCGGCTGGGGGTGGGAGGGCCGTCGTGGTCGGTTCGGGCATCAGCGTGCGGTTTCGAATCTTGATCGAGCCGCTTCGAAGTGGCATCTGAGACGGGAAGAATTATAAACAAGTTTTGAGTACAGTTCGCCAAGCCAAAAAGTAGGTACTGTTGAACGCCGAAGGCTTTGAGTTTCATCGGAAACGCGGGGTCCGTCAGAAGTATTTCACCGGAAACGCGGTCTGCCTGTTCGTTTCCGGTCGCTTGTTTTGTTCGTCGATCCGGAGACGGATCTGCTCATCCGTGGTCCGAGTTGCATGTGGATCGACGCGTGCGTAGACCGACTTGCACAAGGACCGATCCGTACGCAGACCGGCTCGTAGGGCGATCGGACCGTACCTGGGCTTTGGCCGAGCGGTATACGAACTCTGGCTGGCGTCTCTGTTCCGTTAGAAATCCGGTTCCGGTTATCTATCCGACCGGGCTTCTCGTCTCGGCATCTACAGGGATCTCTCTTTAGGCTATTTACGTCGTTTGGACTATTTATACTGCTATCTTTGCACTGCTGTCTCGCTGGCGGGTATGGGTGAGTCAGGGTGAGTTAGATCGAAGTGATGACACCGGGTTTCCGGTGAATCAGGCGACTGGGATTTGACACCTCTTTATATTCCATCACCACTCCCCCTACGGCCCCACCGTCCCCACCCCCAACCGACCCCGTTTCACCGGAAACACGGTGTGTGTCTCAACTCCCCTTCCGCCGCGAGCGAAGCGGAACGCATTTCACCGGAAACCCGGTGTCGATCCCATGGACGCAGCGGACGATCTCTTCACGAGGGAGGACCCGATCTTCGCGAACAAGGAACTCCTCGAGATCAGCCATCTCCCCGGTGAGGGTCGGATCGTCGGCCGCGACGACGAGATCGCCGATCTCGCGACGGCGGTCAACCCCGCGATTTTCGGACAGAGTCCGAGCAATGTTCTGATCTACGGGAAGACGGGAACCGGGAAGTCGCTCTGCGCGAAGTACGTCTCCAAACGCCTCGTCTCGACGGCCGGGGAAGAGGGCGTCAACGCGACGTTCGCGTACGTCGACTGCGCCCAGGACACGACCGAGACGCAGGCCGTTCAGACCATCGCCGACGCCGTGAACGACCCGGACGTGACCGGAATCAACGTCCCGGACAAAGGGCTCTCGACGTCGACGTACTACAAGCGACTCTGGCGGATCCTCGACCAGCGCTACGACGTCGTCCTCATCATTCTCGATGAGATCGACAAACTTGACGACGACGCCATCCTGATGCAGCTGTCGCGCGCCGGCGAGGCCGGCAAGATCACCGACTGCAAGCTCGGCGTGGTCGGGATCAGCAACAAGATCCAGTACAAGGACCGCATGGACGAACGGGTCAAATCGAGCCTCTGTGAACGGGAGTTCGTGTTCCCTCCGTACGACGCCAACCAGCTCAGAGAGATCATGCAGGCGCGCGCGGACGCGTTTCACGACGACGTCCTCGAACCGTCGACGATCCCCCGCGCCGCCGCGCTCGCCGCGCGCGAACACGGGGACGCGCGCAAGGCCATCGACATCCTTCGATACGCGGGCGAGATCGCACAGAGCAACGGCGAGCCGACCGTCAGAGAGGAGTTCGTCACGCAGGCACGCGAGCGCGCCGAGACCGATCGCTTCCGTGAACTCATCCGCGGGTCGACGCCGCACTCCCGATACGTCCTCCAGGCGCTCGCGCTGCTGTCGCTTTCGAGCGGCCGTCAAGACGGGTTCCGAACCAGCCGCGTGTACGAGATCTACGAGAACATCTGCCGCCAGGAGGGATCGGACAGCCTCTCGCTTCGCCGGGTCCGTGACCTCCTCAAGGAACACGCCTTCCTCGACATCATCGAGCAGTCCAAACACAGCGGGGGAAGCGCGGAGGGGAGCTACACGAAACACCAGCTGTTGGAGGACCCGAGCGTCGTCAAAGAAGTGTTGACGGAGGACTCCTCACAGTAGTCTGCCTGAAAAACAACGCCCGCGTACACCGGACCAACCAGCCCCGGTCCGGTCGATTCGACCGCCTGTCCCGTCGTCTCTCGTCGACTGCGATCCGATCGCGATCCGAGCGCGTCCCGCTATCCCAGCAGGCCGAGCCCCTCGATCCGCTCGACGATCTCTTCTACGGCCTCTTCCGCGTCGTCGGTCCGCTTCCCGCCGGTGATGACAATCTTCCCGCTCCCGAACAGGAGAATCACGACCTCCGGCTCGTCCATCCGGTAAACGAGACCGGGGAACTGTTCCGGCTCGTACTCGACGTCCTCGAGCCCGAGGCCGATCGCGAGCGCGTTGAGGTTGAGGTTGTGGCCGAGGTCGGCGCTCGACACGATGTTCTGAACGGTGATCTCCGGGTCGTCCTCGACCGGAATCTGTAGCCCGCGAAGCTTCTCGAAGATGATCCCGAGCGCCTCGTGAACGTCGTCGATGCTTTTCGCACCCGTACAAACGATCTTCCCCGACCGGAAGATGAGCGCGGCCGCCTTCGGCTCCTGGGTCCGGTAAACGAGTCCCGGGAAGTTGTCGGGATTAAAATCGGCTCCCGGAAGGTCCTCGGCGAGCGCCTCTAAATCGAGCTCTTGGCCGATCCCCGTCGATGCAACTACGTTCTGGATCTCGATCGAATCTGCAGGGTTCGTCATCGTTCGCTTTTATATGCGTCCCCCTCCCTTATAAACGCCCGTGGTATAAACAACCGCTCGGTCGTCGACGGTTGCGCCCCGTGGGCGTCCCCGCGAGCCTTCGCTGACGAACGAGCCGTATCGCTTTGCGGTCGCGATCGCTGACTCGACCTCGATCATTCACGCTTCACACGCGCGATGGGAGACGGCGAACACTATGATAGAGTACTGATAGTTGTCGGTGTCTCCGACCGGTTCGTCGTCCCGTCCGGATCGGCTTCCCACTCGATCCTCACGCCAGTATCTCGCTCTCCTCGTGCGAACCACTCTCAATGAAAACGCATGACGTGGCGGCGATGGTTCGACGGGGTTAAGTATAACCCGGCATTCGTGTTGAATGCGAAGGTCCCCCGGCGCGGGGGACAACGGTCGGCCGCACCGCGGCCGGTCGAAGCGTTCCGACGTGCTTAAGTGTATAAGCCCGTTCGGTTGAAACGCGAAGAACGCACCGCGGACTCGGGACGTTCAATCCGTCCCGGTTTCGCAGAGTCGGTTTGTCCGACTCATCCGAATGAGGATTTCGCCCCCTGCGCTCCGGCGTAAGAGGAAATCTGATGTGAGCCGTGGTAGTTCGGTGTCATCCGGGTCGCCGGGTGAACCGGACACCACATAGACCATGCAATGGTGTTTTGACTTATCGCAAGTCAAAACCCGCCAACACCCCTCCGAGCCGGGAATCAGGCTCTGGAGGTTATACATTCCGGTTGATCCTGCCGGAGGCCATTGCTATTGGGATCCGATTTAGGGATGCTAGTCGCACGAGTTCAGACTCGTGGCGAATAGCTCAGTAACACGTGGCCAAACTACCCTTCGGAGCTCCATACCCTCGGGAAACTGAGGCTAATAGAGCATACCACAATCCAGCTGGAATGAGGATTGTGTCAAACGCTCCGGCGCCGAAGGATGTGGCTGCGGCCGATTAGGTAGAGGGTGGGGTAACGGCCCACCGTGCGAATAATCGGTACGGGTCATGAGAGTGAGAACCCGGAGACGGAATGTGAGAC
>NZ_NSKC01000006.1 GCF_002286985.1 Halorubrum salipaludis
CCCGGACACCGACGAACTACCACGGTTCACACACACGCGTACGATACCTTCCCATGTGGGAAGGTGGGCTCATAGCTCAGCGGTAGAGTGCCTCCCTTGCAAGGAGGATGCCCTGGGTTCGAATCCCAGTGAGTCCATGTCAGCCTCGGTCCGAATCCGTCCCCTTAAGTGGGAGACGAGATTCGGATTGAGTAGACGACGACCGATGCACCATCCCGGGAAACCGCGGATGGGAAGGGTTCGACGGACACGCTCCATGCCTGGACGTGATCCGATGACGACCGTGTATACGTGCGATCCAGACGTCCACTGAACTCATACGAGTTCGTGGAACGTCAGTGAACCATATACAGTCGGGTGACATTTAGTCACTTGACACCGTCAGCGGTTCTGTATAGAACCGACTGACACACTACTGGCTACTGTGCCAGCTGGTGAATGGCTCGGCTCGAGAGCCGATGAAGGACGTGCCAAGCTGCGAAAAGCTCGTGGGACCCGCATGGAGGGAAAGAACACGAGGTTTCCGAATCGGAATCCGTTTACAATTGCCACGCGCAATAGGGAACTCCCTGAATTGAAACATCTCAGTAAGGGAAGGAAAAGAACGCAATAGCGATGTCGTCAGTAACCGCGAGTGACCGCGACACAGCCCAAACCGAAGGTCTTCGGACCAATGTGGTGTTCGGGTTGACAATCAATTCTCGATCCGGTATCTGAAGTCTCCTGGAACGGAGCGTGAAACAGGGTGACAACCCCGTAAGATACCGCAGTACAGAAGGCGTCAATACCAGAGTAGCAGGGGTCGGATATCCTCTGTGAACAACTCAGGCATCCCCTGAGAAGGCTAAACACTCCTCGAGACCGATAGCGAACAAGTAGCGTGAGCGAACGCTGAAAAGCACCCCGAGAAGGGCGGTGCAATAGGGCCTGAAATCAGCTGGCGATCGAGCGACAGGGCGTACAAGGCGATTCTTGAAACGACCGAGGAGCGATCCTCTAGTAGGAAGAGAATCGAGCCGGCGTCGTGTCGTGCGTTTTGAAAAACGACCCAGGGAGTGCACTTGATTGGCGAGTCTAACCCGTGAACCGGGGAAGGCGCAGGGAAACCGATACGGCCGCAGCATTGCGAGGGCCACCGTGTTCAAGCGCGGGGAGTCAATTGGGTGCGACCCGAAACCAGGCGATCTATACGCAGGCAGGGTGAAGCGTGGCGAAAGCCACGTGGAGGCCCGTTAGAGTTGGTATTCTACAATATCCTCTCGTGATCTGCGCATAGGGGTGAAAGGCCCATCGAGCCTGGCAACAGCTGGTTCCAACCGAAACATGTCGAAGCATGACCTCTTCCGAGGTAGCCCGCGGGGTAGAGCTACCGATTGGATGACCCGCCTCCGAGAGGAGTCGGCCATCCTGTCGAACTCCAAACCCGCAGGCGCTGTAGACGAAGGGAGTCCGGTGTGCGGGGTAAGCCTGTGCACCGTGAGGGGAACAACCCAGAGCCGGGTTAAGGTCCCAAAGTGTAGATTAAGTGCGATTCGAAGGTGGTCTCAAGCCCTAAACAGCCGGGAGGTGAGCTTAGAAGCAGCTACCCTCTAAGAAAAGCGTAACAGCTTACCGGCCGAGGTTTGAGGCGCCCAAAATGATCGGGGCTCAAATCTACCACCGAGACCTGGCCGTGCCCTTGACAGGGGCAACCGCGTAGGTTGGCGTTCTGTTCGGATGGAAGCTCGGGCGAGAGCTCGCGTGGACCGTTCAGAAACGACAATCCTGGTCACAGTAGCAGCGATAGTCGGGTGAGAACCTCGACGGCCTGATGAGCAAGGGTTCCTCGGCACTGCCACTCAGCCGAGGGTCAGCCGGTCCTAAGATGCACCGTAACTCGACTGCATCAACGGGAAACTGGTTAAGATTCCAGTGCCATCGTGCAGTGAAAGTCGACGCCGTGTGGAACGCTGAGCCGGGCTTTCGCCCGGTCAAATCGTGGAATCTCGTGGACGCCGTCATGGCACGAAGCGAGAGAAGCGCGAGATAGCGCAAGTCAGCCGTACATAGGGCCCGTGAAAAGACGAGCACGATGTCCGTAC
Organism: Halorubrum salipaludis; assembly: GCF_002286985.1. Lineage (GTDB taxonomy): Archaea > Halobacteriota > Halobacteria > Halobacteriales > Haloferacaceae > Halorubrum > Halorubrum salipaludis. The sequence continues at coordinate 2,082 of NZ_NSKC01000006.1, forward strand.
CGAGATCCGACACAGGTGCTCTGGCAGCGCAAGCCAAGGCCTGTCGGGAGAACCGACGTTAGGGAATTCGGCAAGTTAGTCCCGTACCTTCGGAAGAAGGGATGCCTGCTCTCGACGGAGCAGGTCGCAGTGACTCGGGCGCTCCGACTGTCTAATAACAACACAGGTGACCGCAAATCCGCAAGGACTCGTACGGTCACTGAATCCTGCCCAGTGCGGGTATCTGAACACCTCGTACAAGAGGACGAAGGACCCGTCAACGGCGGGGGTAACTATGACCCTCTTAAGGTAGCGTAGTACCTTGCCGCTTCAGTAGCGGCTTGCATGAATGGATAAACGAGAGCGCCACTGTCCCAACGTTGGACCCGGTGAACTGTACGTTCCAGTGCGGAGTCTGGAGACCCCCAAGGGGAAGCGAAGACCCTATAGAGCTTTACTGCAGGCTGTCGCTGAGACGTGGTCGCCGATGTGCAGCATAGGTAGGAGTCATTACACAGGTACCCGCGCCAGCGGGCCACCGAG
>NZ_NSKC01000007.1 GCF_002286985.1 Halorubrum salipaludis
CATTGAAATACTACCCGTCGGTGACTGCGACTCTCACTCCGGGAGGAGTACACCGGTAGCCGGGCAGTTTGACTGGGGCGGTACGCGCTCGAAAAGATATCGAGCGCGCCCGAAGATCATCTCAGCCGGGTCGGGAATCCGGCGAAGAGCGCAAGAGCACAAGATGGTCTGACAGTGTCATTCCCAACGAGTGACGCTGACGCGAAAGCGTGGTCTAGCGAACCTACGAGGCTCCGGAATGGGGCCCGTAGATGACAGAAAAGCTACCTTAGGGATAACAGAGTCGTCACCCGCAAGAGCACATATCGACCGGGTGGCTTGCTACCTCGATGTCGGTTCCCTCCATCCTGCCCGTGCAGAAGCGGGCAAGGGTGAGGTTGTTCGCCTATTAAAGGAGGTCGTGAGCTGGGTTTAGACCGTCGTGAGACAGGTCGGCTGCTATCTATTGGGGGTGTCAAGGTACTTGACGTGAACGAACGTATAGTACGAGAGGAACTACGTTTGGTCGCCACTGGTGTACCGGTTGTGTGAGAACGCAATGCCGGGTAGCCACGCGACACGGGGTAAGAGCTGAACGCATCTAAGCTCGAAACCCACATGGAAAAGAAGTACCGATGAGGTCACTCGTAGAAGACGAGTTCGATAGACTCGGGATGTACGCACCGAGGCAACGAGGTGTTGAGTCCACGAGCACTAACAGACCGAAGCCACAGTCATACGGCACTGACACCACAGTTCGTATGAGTTCAGGCGGTAACTGGATCGCACGCATACACGGTCGGCCGATCGAGAGGTCGGAACCACCGACACAGGCGTCTCTTCCACAGATTGTGGAGAGAGTCTCGGTTCGAGTCCGAGAGTCGGCGTAAAGGCGGCCAGAGCGGTGGGGGAACACCCGTACCCATTCCGAACACGGAAGTTAAGCCCACCAGCGTACCGGGAAGTACTGGAGTGAGCGATCCTCTGGGAACCGCGGTTCGCCGCCTGCCCATTCATACGGGAGAATACTCCCAC
>NZ_NSKC01000008.1 GCF_002286985.1 Halorubrum salipaludis
GGTTGGGTGGGACTCAAAGGGGCAGTCGCAAGGGCAGCTTAGGCGACGCTAAGCACCGCAGTGAAGGAGCGACAGCGACTGAACGAGGCGCGCAGCGAGCGTAAGCTGCCCTTGCGACTGGGGCTTTGGAAGTCTTCACCGCAAATACACCGATCACTCATGAATATCCGACAGCACCACCATTATCCGACTTATAAACAACCACTCCACTACCGTACGAGACTCACTCCTGCTCCCGATCAAGAAGCAGGCGCGTCCTCACGGCTGTCTCAGTAGAGATTATCTGAAAATATAACGACAACAGCGCCGACTCAGTCGTCGAGCGGGTTCTCGACGTCGATCTCGCCGGAGTCGATCTCGGCTTCGATCTCCCTGACCGCGGTGACCATGTTCTCGGTCTTCCCGTACGCGATGTCGCGCGGGAGCAGCTTCAGCCCGCAGTCGGGCGAGATCGTGAGCTTCTCCGGCGGGACGACGCGGAGGCCCTGCCGGATGTTCTCCTTGATCTCCTCGACCGGCTCCACCTCGGCGGTGTGGGCGTCGACGACGCCGAGCGCGAGGTCGGGCTCGAACGATGGGTCGGTGAACGTCGGGATCTGCTCGAAGTCGCCGTTACACAGCTCCACGTCGAACTCGTCGATCGGGTAGTCGTTGATCTCGGGGTAGATCCGCGAGTAGTCGCCGTAACAGACGTGGAGGCCGATCCGGACCTCCTCGTCGATGCCCGACACGATGCGTTCGAGGGCCTCGCCGACGATGGCGTGGTCCTCCGGCGTCGTCGCCAGCGCGGGCTCGTCGATCTGGATGTAGCGCGCGCCGGCCTCGACGAGCTTCTCGACCTCCTCGTTGACGAGGTCCGCGAGGTCGTAGACGAGCTCCTCGGTCGAGGGGTACGCCTCGTTGAACGCCCAGAACCCGAGCGTGTACGGCCCCGTGATCGGGACCTTGACGGGGCGCTCCGAGACATCGGAGGTGAACTCGAACTCGTCGACCAGCCACGGCTCGTCGTATTCGACCTCCTCGACGACGGACGGCTTGTCGAAGTAGTTGTGGCCCCACACCTTCACGGGCCCGTTGAACTCGTAGCCGTCGATGCGGTCGGCGAAGAACTCGACCATCTCGTTGCGGCGCATCTCGCCGTCGACGACCGTGTCGAGCCCGGCGCGCTCGTGCTCGTGGGTGATCAGCCGACAGGCGTCGTCGTGGGCCTCCTCCAGGTCCGATTCGTCGAACTTCGAGTCGGGGTCCGCGACGAGCTCGTCGGCGCGGTTGAGCCACTTCGGCTTCGGGTACGAGCCGACGACGGTCGTGAGCAGGAACGCGTCGTTCGGGTGGTCGTGCGGGCGGAACTGTTCGCGGTTGGCTTCGGGGTTTCGGGCCATTAGTCGAGCACCTCCGCGGCGGCGGCAAGGGCGTTCAGCTTCGCGCGGTACTTGTTGGTCGGCAGGTAGAACAGCTCGGTGTTCGGCGTCAGGTACGTCCGGTCGAACGCCTCGTTCGGGACCTGCGACTCGAACCACTCGACGCGCTCAGCGACCGTCTCCGGCTCCTCGACGAGCGTGTTCTGTCCGTCGACGAGCCCGAGCGAGAGCGAGTCGGTCGCGCCGAACTCCTGGACGTTGTAGACGGTGTCGTCGCGGTCGCCGGCGACGAGGTCGAGACCGAGCGCGTCGGCGCCCGCCTCGTCGACGAGGTGGGCGTACAGCTTCTCGCCGAGCGCGCCGTACGAGGTCTGGACGACCACGTCGGCGTCGGTCGCGTCGGCGACCGCCGCGATCGCGTCGGTCGCGGCCGACTCCTCGCCCTCCGCGGGCGGGCTCGTCACCAGCGACGGCTCCAGCAGGAACAGCGTCTCGTGGGCCGGGAACGCCTCGACCTCGCCCGCGAGGAACTCGGCGATCGCGGCCTGGAACTCCGCCTCGTCGCCGTAGTGTTCGTCGCTCGCGAGCTCCGCGAGCGAGTACGGGCCCGGAAGCGTCGCGGCGAGGTCGGCGTCGCCGGCCTCGCCGGCGAGCAGGTCGGTCGCGCGCTCCAGCTCGCGCGCCACGTCGCCGGAGAAGTCGAGGTCGTCGACGACCCGCGGGTCGCGGTAGAAGTTGTTGTTGTCGTAGTACCGCACGATCCCGCCGGTCTCGACGCTGTCGTGGACCGTGAGCGGGTGCGCGATCATGTCGTCCCAGCGCCCCTGCCCCTCGGTGATCAGATCGAGGCCGGCGTCGAGCTGGTCGTCGACGTACTCGGCGCGCACCTCGGCGTACTCCTCGACGATCGCCTCGCTCTCGTCGCCGCTCAGGAGGTCACCCTTCTGGTGGCCCTTGAGGTCGGAGAGCGTCTCCTTCGCCCAGTCCGGGAGCGGGTACAACCCCGGCGTGGCCGCGACTCGTTCAGTCATCACCGACCGTTCGATATGCCGCCGTATAATATTTGCTAATGCATTTTATGTTTTATAGTAATACAACATCGGTCGATGCGGCCGAAGGAGAGTGCTCCCTCACTCCCGGCGCAGCGCCACCACCGTGAGCGTCTCGAACGGGAACGACTCCTCGACGACCGGCTCGGCCGCGAACCCGGCGTCCTCCGCGAGGGCGAGCACCTCGTCGTACCCCGTCAGCGACGAGACCAGGAGCAGGACCACGCCGCCGGGCGCGAGGACGCGCCCCACGTCGTCGAGGAACGGCTCGATGAGCTCGCGGCCGGACTCGCCGCCCGAGAGCGCGTGCTCCATCCAGTCGTCCCACTCGTTGTCCGGGTCGGTCGGGAGGTACGGCGGGTTGAAGCACACGGTGTCGAACGCGTCCGCCCGGAACGGCGAGAGGAGGTCGGCGACGACCCCCTCGACGCCGCGCTCGCGGGCCTGTCGCGCCGCGTGGGGGTTGAGGTCGCTGCCGACCACGTCGAGCCCCCGCTCCTCGGCGACCTGCTGGGCGACCCACCCCGACCCCGTGCCGACCTCCAGCACCCGCCCGTGCGCTTCTTCGAGGGCCGCCTCCGCGAGCAGCCCTGAGTCCTCGGCCGGCTGGTAGACGACGGCGTCGTCGAGGCCGCGCCGCTCCGCGAGATCGGTCTCGGCGTCGTCTCCGGTCATCGGTCGGACTCCCCCGAGCCGTCAGCGTTCGACGCCGAGCCGTCAGCGTTCGACGCCGAGCCGTCAGCGTTCGACGCCGAGCCGTCAGCGTTCGACGCCGAGCCGTCGCCCCCGCCGTTCGACTCCGACTCCGCGGTCCCGCCCGTCGACCGGGACCCGCCGCGCGTCGCCGACCGGCCCTCGACCGACGCGTCCAACTGCGGCCCGGAGCTGCCCTCGGCCCGCGCGGAGAGCGTCTGCTGCGGGAACGGAATGACGATCCCCTCGTCTTCGAGCGCCGCCTTGATCGCGTTCATCGCGGCGGTCTGGGTGCGCCAGCGCTTGCGCATGCTGGGGTTCCGGATCCAGTAGCGGAGCCCCAACACGACCGCCGAGTCGGCGAACCGCTTCGTCACGGCGTTCGGCTCGGGCATCGCGGCCACGTCCTCGACCCCGGCGACGGTCTCCTCGATCACCGCCGCCGCGCGCTCGATATCGGCGTCGTAGTCGACGCCGACCTCGATCTCGATCCGCAGCCGGTTCCGCCGCGACCGGTCGATTATCGACCCCGACCGGACCGTGTCGTTCGGAAGCGTGATCACCTCGCCGTCGAACGACCGGAGGCGGGTGCTCATGATCGAGATCTCCGTGACGGTCCCCTCGTGGTCGCCGACCTCGACCCAGTCGCCCACCTCGAACGGGCGGGAGAACATCAGCACGAAGCCGGCGAGGATCGCTCCGAGCGTCTGGCGGGCCGCCATCCCGACCACGATCCCGAGGAAGCCGGCCCCGACGAGGAGCCCGCCGACGTTGTCGGTGAACAGCCCCACGACGACCAAGATTGCGAAGGTGTACACCGATATCTGGGTGAGCCGCCGGATCACCTCCTCCTGGTGGTCGGACAGCGCCGCGCTCTCGGCGGAGATCTCGCGGATGACCCCGCCGAGGAAGTCCGTGACCGCGTAGGCGCTCGCTAAGATCACCACCGCGAACACGACGTTCGACAGCTGGTCGGCGATCGCCGCCGACTCGTAGGCGTCGAGGAGCGCGCCGCTCCGGTCCCACACCGCGAGCAGCGAGAGCGCGCCGACCGCGGTGGCCCCGGCGACAGCCATCGACAGCAGGAGCCGCCGCTTCGAGGTGAGCTCCCCGTTCCGCCGCTTCGCCCACCCGGTGAGGAGCCGGACGCCGAGCACGGCGGCGACAATCAGCGCGGAGACCGCGACGCGCTCGACGTTCCCCGTCACGGCTCCGTAGAGATCGCTGAACGGCCCGGGAAGGGCGGTCGCGTTCTGCGCGAGGAGGGAGGCGATCACGGCTCCCCTCCGTCGGCGACCGCCGCGGCGCCCCGCACGGTCACGGTCCGAAACCGCCGCCGCGTCCGGCGGCCGCACCGTCGGGACCTCGGGACTCGAACGCTGAGCGGGGTCGCCGGCCACGCCATCGGCTCAGGCCTCCGTCGGCGACCCGCGCTCGCGGGCCAGCTCGGCCAGCGCCGCGAACGCCGCCGGTTCGAGGTCGCCCGGGCGGCGCCGGAGCAGGTCCTCGTCGGCGGCGTCGACGACGGCCTCGGGCTCGTCCAGCCCGGAGATGTGGCCCGTGTTTCGGATCGCGTTCCGGACCGTCTTCCGGCGCTGGGTGAAAAGCGCCTTCACGAACCGGAGGAAGAACGCCTCGTCGCCGGCCTCGTACTCCGGATCGCGGGGTGTACACCGGACGACGGCGCTCTCGACGGCCGGCTGGGGGTCGAACGCCTCCTTCGGGACGCGCTCGACGATCTCCACGTCGGCGTAGTGCTGGGCGGACACCGACAGGCGGCCGTACTCCGACTCCCCCGCCGACGCCACCATGCGCTCGGCGAACTCCGCCTGAAACATCAACACGAGGGGCCGCTTCTCGGGGAGCAGCCGGAAGGCGATCTCCGAGGAGACGCCGTACGGGAGGTTCGCGACGCAGGCGGTGAACGGCGGGAGGTCGACGTCGAGCGCGTCGCCCTCGATCACGTCGAGGAGGCCGTCGTCGACCGCGGTCGCGAACTCCTCGCGGAGGAAGTCGGCGAAGACGCCGTCGCGCTCGATCACGGAGAGGTGACCCGGAGCGGCGGCGTCGGAATCGGCGTCCGGGTCGCCGCCCTCCGCGACGATCGCCGCCAGCAGCCGGTCGGTGAGCGCCCCCGCGCCCCCGCCGATCTCGAGGAGGCGGCTCGCGTCGGCGTCGTCGGGGAGGTACGCCGGGATCCGATCGAGCACGCGGTCGTCGACGAGGAAGTGCTGGTCGCGGTCGGGGTTCGCGCGCTCCCCGGCCCGCCGGGCGAGCGCGTCGGGGTCGCGGTCCCCGTAGGCCGCGCCGGCGCCCGTCGATGAATCGGTCATGGCCGCGTTACTCCGCGGCTCCGGGTAAAAGTCCCGTTTCGGGTCGTCGCGGGCCGTCCCGACTGTCCGCCGCGAGGACGGGTCTGATCAGCCACAGAGATAGCGGCGATTGGTGGCGGGAGTGGGTATCGCAGATCGGTGGCGGCGAGACGGGATTTAAACTGCCAAGAGCGACGGCGACGCTCACTCATAAACCGATCTGCGGTGGCGTGCGCCTCCGAGCGTGCCGCCGAAGGCGGCCGCGAGGAGCACGCGCGAGGGACGCCGCGAGCGCAGCGAGCGGCGAGGCTGGGGAGGCGTGAGGCGCTGTGCGGTGCTGTGCGGGGCGGGACTCAAAGGGGCAGTCGCTGTGGGCGGCGCAGGCGACACAAGCACCGCAACGAGGGAGCGACAGCGACCGAGTGAGGCGCGCAGCGAGCGTGCGCCGCCCACAGCGACTGGGGCTTTGGAGGCCGTCACTCCAGAGTCGTCGATCACTTATAAACACCCGCCAGTACCACCACAATCTGACTTATAAACAACCAACCCATCGAAATGATTCACGTACTCCCGCTATCGATCGAGAGGCACGCGTCTCACCCAATCCGCCGGACGTCTGGCGCGTCGTACTCGCCCGCGAACGCCGCTGACCCCTCACCGAGACGCTCCCTCCCTCACTCCTCGTACCCGACGAACCGCCGGTACTTGAGGTCCTCCTCGCGGATCTCCTCGACGATCCGCTCGACGATCACCTCCCGCGGGCGGTGGAGGCCGGCGACGCGCTCCGAAACCTCCGCGAAGCTCTCGAAGGGGCCGCGCTTCCGCTCGTCGAGCACCTTGTTCCGGAGCTGTTTGCCGATCCCCGGAAGCAGGTTGAGCTGGTGGAGCCGCAGGGTGATCGGCCCGGCCTCGTTGTAGAAGTCGACGAACCGCTCCTCGTCGGCCTCGACGATGTCCTCGACCGCGTACTCGATCTCGGCGGCCGCGTTCCGGGTGAGGTCGTCGAACGACACCTCGCGGTACCGGCCGACCCCGGGGCCGTCCAGCGCGATCCGATCGCTCACGGAGACGTCGGCCGCCTCGTCGAGCGCGAGCTCGTACAGCCGGAACGCGTCCGTCCCGAGCCCGTACGCGACCGGCGACTTCCGGTACTGCGCGCGGTCGTCGTCCGGCCGCCCGTTGGGCAACACGTCCAACAGGACGACCGCGGGACCGTCGTCCGCGTCGGGCGCGTCGGTTTCGGGATCGCTCATACGCGTTTTAGGTGTCCGCGCGGTGAAAAAACCGCGGGCGTGCGGCGGTGACGACCGGTCCCGCACACCGGGAGCCGCCGAAAGCCAAAAGCCCGTCTGTGCCCCACGAACGGTATGAACGAGCCAGGCACCGAGGGCGTGCTGTTGGACCAGGAGACGCTCCGCGGTCGGCTCGACGACGCGCCCGGGTGGCTCCGGGAGCACTACCGAACCTTCCGCGAGTCGATGCTCGGCGAGCGCGACGGCTCCCCGTTCCCCTGCTACTTCGGCATCGAGGTCGAGCGCGAGGGCGACCTGCTGTACGCCGCCTGCGAGTCGACGACCGACCCCGCCGCCCTGCTCCGGCTCCGCGACGTGCTCTCGGAGTACCTCGACACCTACGACGACCACGCCGACCGCGCACCGCTGGCGGTGTTCTTCCGACCGCCCGACGGAGACCCGGGCGAGGCGCACTACCACGAGCGGCTCTGGCACGTGCTGGAGTTCCTCCACGTCCACGACCCCGAGCCGTGGCCCGAGGACATCCCGACCGACCCCGACACCCCCCGGTGGGAGTTCTGCTTCGGCGGCGAGCCGCTGTTCCCGACCTCCCGCGCCCCCTTCTACGACGAGCGCAGGAGCCGGTACTCGCCGGTGGGACTGGAGATCACCTTCCAGCCGCGGGCGGTCTTCGACGGGCTCACCGCCGACACCGAGGCGGGGGAACGGGCCCGCGAGACGATCCGCGACCGGATGGGCGAGTACGACGGGGTCTGTCCCCACGCCGACCTCGGCGACTGGGGCGTCGAGGGCGACCGCGAGTGGCGCCAGTACCTGTTCCGCGAGGACGACGACGCGAGCCCGGACGCCTGTCCCCTGCGCCCGACCCGCGAGCACCCGAAGGCGCCGGACGCGCTGCTGGAGCCGGGCGCGTGGCGTCGGTTCGACGAGTCGCCCCCGGCGGCGGGCGGCGATGAGGCGCTGACTACGGGGTTCGGCGATGACTGAGCCGTCGCGGTCGGCGGCCACGGAACCCGCCCGCGCGCGCTCCGACGACGCGGTCCTCCTGTTGATCGACTTTCAGACCGGATTCGACGAGCCGGGGTGGGGCGAGCGCAACAACCCCGACGCGGAGTCGATCGCGGCCGAACTCCTCGGCCGGTGGCGCGCCGAGGGACGACCCGTCGCGCACGTGCGACACGCCTCGACGGAGCCCGACTCGCCGCTGCGGTCCGACGCCCCGGGGTTTGCGTGGAAGCCGGAGACCGCGCCCGAGGCGGGCGAGCCGACCTTCGAGAAGTCGGTCAACGGCGCCCTCCTCGGCTCGGGGCTCGACGAGTGGCTTCGCGAACGGGGACACGAGTCGCTCGTCGTCTGCGGACTCACCACCGATCACTGCGTCTCGACCACGGTCCGAGCCGCGGAGAACCGCGGCTACGACGTTCGCGTGGTCGCCGACGCGACCGCGACGCACGCCCGAGCGACCCACGACGGCGACCGGATCGACCCGGAGACCTCTCACCGCGTCGCGCTCGCGCACCTGAACGGCGAGTTCGCGACCGTCGTCGAGAGCGGGGACCTGCTCGCGGACTGACCGAAAGCCCATATCCCTCCCGCGAGAACCGCGAGCGTGTTCTACGGAACTCCGAACTGCCCGGAGTGCGGGAGCCGCTTCCTCGTGAAATCGATCCGGATGAACGGGGGGTACGTCCCGCCGCCGGACCTGACCGTCTACCGCTGTTACCGGTGCTTCGCGAAGTTCACCGACGAGGACGTGGCGGCGGCCGAGGACGAGGTCGAGCCCGACGACGGGGGTCCGGAGAGGGACCGGCCGATCCGCGTCACCGATGTCGATCTCGCCGTCTCGCCAGCCGGCGAGAAACGCGCGGTCGACCGGTTCGCGGTCGCCCTCCGCAACGACGGCACCGAGCCGGTCCGAGTGGCGCGGGCGACGCTCGCGTTCGACGACGGCGAGGAGTCGGTCGCGCCGGTCGACCCCGTCGTCCTCGCCCCCGACGAGACGGCGACCGTCACGGTCACCCGCGACTGGCTCCACCCCGGCCAGGAGGCGGTGACGGTCCGGCTGTCGGGCGACGGCGAGACGGTCGGGTCGGTCCGGGTTACGGACCTCGACTGAGCCCGTCGCCGGCGGTCGGCGGCGATCGACCGCGTCAGTCGTCGGCCGCCTCCGCGGCGCTCCCGCTCGCGCCGTCGCCGGGGGCGTCGTCGGTGGTCGTGTCGTCGCGAGGCGCGGCGTCGCCGGACGTGTCGTCCCCGTTCGCGCCGTCCCCGCCCGCGTCGCCGCCGTCGCCGTCCCCGCTCGCGCGGTCGGCGGCGTTCGCGAACATGCCGCGCCGGGTCGTGTACAGGAAGTAGCCGCCCAGCCCGAGGAACCCGACGACGTTCGAGGCCGCGACCGCCCAGAAGACGGCCTCGACGCCCCAGCCGAGCCCGGGCGAGACGGAGACGCCGAACGCCCCGAACGTCGCGGCCGCGGGCACCGCGGCGACCGCGATCGGGAACCGGACCCCCCAGTACTTGACCAGGTCCGCGACGAACGAGGTCCGGGTGCGCGAGGCGCCGTTGAAGCCGGCGAGCAGGGTGTAGCTCCCGCCGAGCGCCCAGTAAGTGACCGCCAGGATCCGCAGGTACAGCACCGACAGCGACCGCCCCGCCGCGGTGAGATCGGGCGCGAGCAGATCGGCGATCCCCCCGGCGAACAGGAACTGGACGGCGCCGAGCGCGAGGAACCCGACGACGATCAGCTCGGTGCCGACGACCGTCGTCCGGCGGGCGCGCCGCGGGGCGTCCGCCCCGAGGTTCTGTCCGATCATCGACTGGGCCGCCTGCTGTACCCCGAGCGCGGGGACGACCGCCAGCGTGGCGACCCGCGCGCCGACCGTGTACGCCGCGACGCCGGCCGCCCCGCCGGCGATCGCGACCAGCCCCACGACGAGCACGCGCACCAGCTCGCTCACCCCGCGCTGGCCGCCGAGGGGGAGCCCGACTTCTACGACCTCGCGCACCGCACCGAGATCGACGGCGAACGCGTCGCGGGTGAGCCGGAACGTGTCCCGTCCGATCCCCGCCGCGTACGCGAGCACGTGGACGAGGCCGACGACGCCCGCGAGGACCGTCCCGAGGGCCGCGCCCGCGACGCCGAGCGCCGGGACCGGGCCGACGCCGAAGATGAGGACGGGCGCCGCGACGAGGTTGGCGAGGACGCTGGCGACGCTCACGTGGAGGACGGCGCGGGTGTCGCCGTAGGCGGTGAAGCAGTTCTCCACCGTGTCGCCGACCGCCCCGAGCGGGAGGACGGCGACGATGATCGCGAGGTACGTCGCCGTGGTGCCGGCCAGGGCGGGGTCCGCGCTGAGGGCCCGCACCAGCTCCTCGGCGTAGACGACGACGGGTATCGCGATCGCGCCGGTGACCGCGAGCGCGACGAGCGCGCCGTTGACCGCGACGCGGCGCGCACCCGCGTCGTCCTCGTCGCCGGCGCGCTGCGCGACGAGGATCTGCGTTCCGAGGGCGGCGACGACCACCGCCGCGCCCAGGAACGACTGGATCGGGAGGCTGAGCCCGACCGCGGCGACGGCGTCCTCGCTCACCCGCCCGAGCCAGAACGTGTCGACGAGGGCGTTCGCGACGTACACGAGGTTCTGCGCGACGAGCGGGGCCGCGAGCAGCAGGAGTACCCGGCCGACGGGCCCCCCGGTGATCGCCTCGCGGTCGACATCGAACATCGAATAGTTCCGTATCGGATTCTGATAATAAAAGCATACTGGTGTTAGATAGCATACGTCTCTCCGCGCCGGGCGCCGCGGAGCCCGCCGGTGGTCGGCCGGACCCGCCGCCGATCGATCGGATCCTCACGTTTTTGCACCCGGCCGCCGTGGCTCCGGTATGCAACGCGGCCGTCGGAAGCCGGACTGGCTGAAGTCGCGTCCCCCGTCGGGCTCCCGGTTCACGGAGATCAAAGAGCGCCTTCGCGAGCGGGACCTCCACACGGTGTGCGAGGAGGCGAACTGCCCCAACATGGGCGAGTGTTGGTCGGGCCGAGACGGGCCGGGGACTGCGACGTTCATGCTCATGGGCGACCGCTGCTCGCGCGGATGTAACTTCTGTGACGTGGAGACCGGCGGTATGGAGCCCCTGGACCCCGACGAGCCGGCGAACGTGGCGGACGCGGTCGCGGAGATCGGGCTCGACTACGTCGTGCTCACGTCGGTCGACCGCGACGACCTCGCGGACGGCGGCTCCGCGCACTTCGCCGAGACGATCCGGGCGATTAAGCGGCGGGACCCGGAGATCCTCGTCGAGACGCTGATCCCGGACTTCGGTGGCGACCCCGAGGCGATCGACCGGATCGTCGACGCCGGGCCCGACGTGATCGCCCACAACGTCGAGACGGTCGAGCGGCTCCAGTGGCCCGTGCGCGACCGGCGGGCCGGCTACGAGCAGTCGCTCGCGGTGCTCGACCGGGTCGACCGCGAGTCCGACATCCACACCAAGACGAGCCTCATGCTCGGCGTCGGCGAGTACCACCACGAGGTGTACCGCACCCTCGGCGACCTCCGCGAGGTCGGCGTCGACGTGGTGACGTTCGGCCAGTACCTCCGGCCCTCGCGCTCGCACCTCGACGTGTTCGAGTACGTACACCCCGACGTGTTCGACGTGTGGCGCGCGGTCGCCGAAGAGGAGTTCGGCTTCCTCTACTGCGCGTCGGGGCCGATGGTCCGTTCCTCGTACAAGGCGGGCGAGCTGTTCGTGGAGGCCATGCTCCGCGAGGGGCGCTCTCCCGAGGACGCACGGCGACACGCGCGCGCCGCGGGCGGCGACTGAGGCGGAGCGGGGAAGAGGGGGGACGGACCGCGGAAGACCGAGACGGATCGGCGAATTCCGACGTTCCGACAGCTGTCAGGCGTTTTCGAGGTATCGACTTTTGTCGGAACAGCGAGTTATTTACCTCTCCATAACTCACTCTGCGGCAGTGAGACGCACACATGGGAACAACTGAATCGTCGATCGTCGACTCGGCGCGGGCCCGGCCGGGGCTTCTTCTCGTCGCCCTCCTCGGCGGCCTGCTGCTCGTCGACCTCGCCGCGAAGCTCGCCGGGCTCTCCGTGGGCCCGGTCGGCGGGGCGCTCTCGGCCGATCGACTCGGCTCGAACCTCTGGAACGGGGTCGTGATCGGGCTCGTCGTCGGGCTCGCCGGCATCGGGCTCTCGATGACGTACAGCATCCTCTCGTTCGCGAACTTCTCGCACGGCGACCTGCTCAGCACCGGGGCGTTCACCGGCTGGGGGGTCGCGTTCCTGATCGCCGGGTTCGGAGACGTCCCGGTCCGGGCGCTGTTGAGCGTCCGGGACGCCGGGAGCGCGTCCGCCGGCGAGGTCGGCGCGCACATCCTCTCGACGCCCGTCGCGGTGCTCGCGGGACTGGTCGCGGCGTTCGCGATCACCGCGGCCGTCGCGCTGGCGCTGGACCGCGCGTTCTACAAGCCGATGCGGGACCGCGACGGGATCTCGATCCTGATCGCGTCGATCGGCGCCGCGCTGGTCGTCCGGTACGCGATCCAGTTCGTCTACGGCTCCGACCGGCGCGGCGTCACGGCGAGCGTCGACGCGTCGAACCTCGCGTTCGGTCCGCTCGGGCTCTCCGTCAACGCCCACGAGCTGACAATCGTCGTCGCCGCGATCGGGCTCATGCTCGCGATGCACTTCATGCTCCAGCGCACGAAGCTCGGCACCGCGATGCGGGCGATGGCCGACAACAAGGACCTGGCGCTCGTGACGGGGATCCCGGCCGAGCGCGTCGTCACCGCGACGTGGATCATCGGCGGCGGGCTGGCGGGCGCCTCGGGGTACCTCTACGTGCTGCTCCGCGGGACGATCCAGTTCGACTTCGGCTGGCTGCTGCTCCTCCTCATCTTCGCGGCCGTCATCCTCGGCGGGATCGGCTCGGTGTACGGCGCGATCGCGGGCGGGCTCGTCATCGGGATCGTCTTCACCACCTCGACGATCTGGATCCCCTCGGACTTCAACGAGGCCGCCGCCTTCGCCGTGATGATCACCATGCTCCTGTTGCGCCCCGAGGGGCTCTTCGGAGGTGTTTCGACCGCATGACCGACGCCTCGTCCTCGGGCGACCGGGACGCGCCGGCCGACGAGCGGCCGGAGAGCGCGACCGCCGCCCTGCTCGACGCCGCCAAGCGGAGCGACCTCGGGCTCGTGCTCGGGACGCTCCTCGTAGTCTACCTCGCCGCGACGGTGCTCACCTTCGCCGACGGTCTCAACAGCGTCGTCGGGCTGATGCGGACGCTGACGTTCCTCGGGCTCGTGTACGCGCTCGCGGCGCTCGCGTTGAACCTCCAGTGGGGGTACGCCGGGCTGTTCAACATCGGCGTGGCCGGGTTCATGGCGCTCGGGGTCTACACCATGGGGATCGTCGTCCGCTCGCCCGACCCGGCGTTCGGGCCGCCCGGGTTCGGGCTCCCGCTCCCGGTCGGCATCGCCGCCGGCATGCTGGTGGCCGCGGTCGTCGGCCTGCTCGCCGCGCTCCCGGCGCTCCGGCTCAAGGCCGACTACCTGGCGATCGTCACGCTCGGCATCTCGGAGATCGTCCGGCTGTTCCTCCAGTCGAGCGCGTTCGACACGTTCCTCAGGGACTCGCTCGGCGTCGGCACCGGCGGCGGCCGCGGCATGGGGATGCCGCGGAACCCCGTCCGCGACCTGTTCCTCGTCGACGGGCAGGCCGGGACGCCGACGGCCTTCGGCGAGCTCGTCTTCGGGGTCTTCGGCGAGGACGCGCTCGGGGTCTCCAACTCGATCCTCATCGACTGGGGGTACATCGCCGTGCTCGCCGCCTTCGTGATCGCCTTTTACGTCCTGCTGGAACGGCTCGGCCGGTCGCCGTTCGGGCGGACGCTCAAGGCGATCCGGGAAGACGAGCTCGTCGCCGACTCGCTCGGGAAGAACGTGGACCTGATCAAGGTGAAGGTGTTCGTCATCGGCTGTGCGCTGATGGGGCTCGTCGGCATCCTCTGGTTCGGCAGTCAGGGCAACGTCTCGCCGACGCCGCAGTTCATGCCCCTCCTGACCTTCTACGTCTTCATCGCCGTCATCATCGGCGGGTCGGGGTCGAACACCGGCTCGGTCCTCGGCGGGATCGTCTTCGCGACGGTCCTGTTCGAGGGGCCGCGCCGCGTCGGGGCGTCGGTACGCGATGTCATCGACGCCGAGACGCCGCCGTCGTTCGCCGACGCGGTGGCCGCGCTCGACCCGACCGCGTTCCTCGCGTTCGCGACGGACAACGTCGCGCCGCTCCAGTTCATCCTCCTCGGGCTCATCCTGGTGTTCATCATGCACCGGCGCCCCGACGGGATACTCGGGGACCGGATCGAGACGGCCGCGGCCGTCGACCTCTCGGAGCGCCCCAGCGGGGGTGAGACCGATGAGTAGCGACGTTCCGGACGCCTCGGACGTCGCCGACGCGGCGGACGAGGTCGACGCGGCCGACGCGATCACCGACGAGCCCGAGGCGAACGACAGCGCCGTCGAGGAGGCGGCGAAACACGTCCCCTCGGGGGCCCCGCCGCTCCGTGTCGAGGGGCTCGTCAAGCGGTTCGGCGGGGTCACCGCCGTCGACGGCGCCAGCTTCGAGGTCGAACAGGGGTCGCTGACGGGACTGATCGGCCCCAACGGGGCCGGGAAGTCGACCACGTTCAACTGCATCACCGGCGTCCACGAGCCGACCGCGGGGTCGGTGTACTTCAAGGGCGAGGACGTCACCGGGCTCGAACCGTACCGGATGGCGCGGAAGGGACTCGTCCGCACCTTCCAGATCGCCCGCGAGCTCTCGGAGATGACCGTCCTGGAGAACCTGATGCTCGCACCGAAGGGCCAGCTCGGCGAGTCGGCGATCCGGGCGGTCACGCCCGGCCTCCGGGGAGACGTCGTCGAACAGGAGGAGGCGATCCGCGAGCGCGCGTGGGAGACCCTCGACTTCTTCGAGATTGACCACCTCGCGACCGAACACGCCGGCAACCTCTCGGGCGGGCAGCGGAAGCTCCTCGAGATGGCGCGGGCGCTCATGACCGATCCGGAGGTGGTTCTGCTCGACGAGCCGCTCGCGGGGGTCAACCCCACGTTAGAGGAGAAGCTCCTCGACCGAATCCACCAGCTGCGCGAGGACGGCTACACCTTCCTCCTCGTCGAACACGACATGGACGTCATCATGAACAACTGCGAACACGTCATCGTCATGCACCAGGGCAGCGTTCTCGCCGAGGGGACCGGCGACGAGATACGGAACGACGAACGGGTCATCGAGGCGTACCTGGGGGAGGACGTATGAGCGTCGAGGAGGGCGAGACCGGCGACGAGCGCGTCGGCGAGAGCGGGACCGACGAGACGACCACCGACGAGACCGTCGCGGACGACCCCGTCGAGTCGGACGGGACCGCCGAGTCCGACGCGACCGACGCCGACGCGGGGACGGCCCACACCCTCGACGGCGACGCCATCCTCCGGCTCCGCGACCTCGACGCCGGCTACGGCGACCTGCAGATCCTCTCGGACGTCGACCTCGACGTCGCCGACGGAGAGTACGTCACCATCGTCGGCCCCAACGGCGCCGGCAAGTCGACCGTGATGAAGACGGTCTTCGGGCTCACGACGTACATGGACGGCACCGTCGAGTTCGAGGGCGAGCCGATCCACGGGCTCGCGCCCGAGCGGATCATCCGCGAGGGGATCGGGTTCGTCCCGCAGACGGACAACGTGTTCCCGGGACTGAGCGTCCGCGAGAACCTCGAGATGGGGGCGTACATCCTCGACGAGGTCCCCGAAGACCAGATCGAGGCGATCTACGACCGGTTCCCGATCCTCCGGGAGCGGAAAGACCAGAAGGCCGGGACGCTCTCCGGCGGCCAGCGCCAGATGGTCGCGATGGGGCGGGCGCTCATGCTCGACCCCGATCTGCTGTTGCTCGACGAGCCGTCGGCGGGGCTCGCGCCGGACCTCGTCTCGGACATGTTCGACCGGATCGACCGGATCAACGACTCGGGGACCGCGATCCTGATGGTCGAGCAGAACGCGAAGGAGGCGCTACGGCGCTGCGACCGCGGCTACGTCCTCGTCAACGGCGAGAACCGGTACACCGACCGCGGCGACGTCTTGCTCGGCGACGAGGACGTGCGGAAGGACTTCCTCGGCGGATAGCTCGGTCGTCCGTCTTTCGGTTTGCGGGCGGCTCGTCCGGGGCGCCCCGTTCGTGATCGATGGCGGGAGTAAGTCTCGCACGTTGGTGATCTGGTTGTTTATAAGTCGGATTGAGTTGTTGCCGTCGGCTGTTTATAAGCGATCGATGATGCTGCGGTGAAGCCCTCCAAAGCCCCAGCCGTGAGGCGGGCGGACGCTCGCTGCGCTCCTCACTCGGTCGCTACCGCTCCCTCGTTGCGGTGCTTGTGTCGCCTCCGCCCGCCTCACGACTGCCCCTTTGAATCCCACCCGACCGCGACCGCACAGCACCTCATGCCTCCCCAGCCTCGTCGCTGGCGGCTATCGCCGCCAGCGACTCCCTCGCACCGTCGGCTCGCGGCCGCCGAGGGCGGCCGCTCACCGGGGCGCGCCACCGCACGGCATTTATAAGTGATCGTCGCCGTCGCTTATATCCTTTTAAATGCAAGATCGCTCGCATCAATTTGCGATACCCACTCCCGAACTCAATCAAGAACGACCGTATATCGGACGGGGTCAGTCGAGCGCGTCGGCGAGGACGGGCGCGACGCTGACGACGCTGCAGCCGCGTTCGAGGGTGTCGCTGCCGACGATGCGGTCGACGCCGGCGCCGCGGAGCTTCGTCACGGCGTTGGCCGCGAGCATCGGGTGGACGCAGGCGGCGAGCACCCGCTTCGCGCCGCGGTCGTTCAGGACGGCGACCGACTCGCTCATCGTCGACCCGGTGGCGACGATGTCGTCGACGACGACCACGTCCCGTCCCTCCACGGGCGCGTCCGACGGCGACACCTCGATCGCGCCCGTGTCGCGGTCGCGGTGCTTCTCGAAGTAGTCGGTCTCGCCCGCGCCGTACGCGTCCCGAACCGTCTCCGCGATGCCGACCGCGCCCTCGTCGGGCGCGAGGAACAGGGGGGAATCGAGGACGGCCGGCAGGGGCTCCGCGAGCACGCCGGCGGCGTCGACCGTCTCGACCGGGGCGTCGTAGAAGTCGGCGACGCCCGCCTCGTGGGGGTTGACGAGGACGACGCGGTCGGTCCCGGTCGATATCGCCCGGGCCATTGCCCGCGCCGAGACCGGCTCGCCGTCGCCGAACGACGCGTCCTGCCGGGCGTACCCCATGTAGGGGATCACCGTCGTCACGCGCTCGGCGCCGGCCTCGCGGACGGCGTCCTGGAGCTGGAGCAGTTCGACCCACGCCTCGTCGGAGTCGGTCGCGGCGACGATCACCGCCTCGTCGCCCGCGAAGTCGGGGACCGCCGCGAGCCCCTCCCCGTCCGGGAACCGGTCGTAGGTCGGGGTCGCCAGCGGCCGACCCGTCTCCTCGGCGAGCGCGGCCGCGAGCAGCTGTGAGCTGGATCCGGGTACGATCATGGGCGTCCGTTCCCCAGACACCGATAAACCAGTTTCCTTACTCGCCCGCCTCGGAGTCCGATCGGCCGCCGATCGAGCCCCACGCGAGCGTGTGACGCACCGCGGCCACAGGGGCGGATATTTACGCGAGCGGCGGATACGACGCCGTAATGACCGAAACCGGAGACCGAGTCGGTCTCGTCTGCCCGTCGTGCTCGTCGGGCGAGGAGACCGTCCACGAAGTGTTGCGCCCCGGCGGGCAGGCGACCGTTCGCTGTACCGAGTGCGACCACACGCACAAAGCCGAGATCCCCGAGGAGGAGACCGTCCGGCTGACCGTCGTCGTCTCGCAGGACGGCGAGTCGTTCTCGACCGAGATGGACGTGCCCGCCGACACCTACGTCGCCACGGGCGAGGAGTTCGTCGTCGACTCGCCCGACGCCCTGATGCAGGTCCGGGTGACCGGGATCGAGGTCGGCCCCGAACAGCGCGTCGAGGAGGCCGACATCGAGGCCGTCGAGACGCTGTGGACCCGCGCGGTCGACAACGTCTCCGTCCCGGTGACGCTCCACCCGAAGGACGGCAACGCCGACCAGACGCGCTCGCTGCAGGTGAACGTCCCCGGCGACTACGAGTTCACCGTCGGCGAGACCGAGGTCTTCGGCGAAGAGGAGTTCACCGTCGAGGGCGTCCAGATCCGCGAGGACGCCCCCGAGTACCGCCACGAGAAGCTGGACCACGAGGGCGACTTCGCGTACGCCAAGGACTGCAAGCGGGTGTACGCCCGCGACGAGAGTCTGACGGCGTGGTCGGCCTGGTAGACCGAAGCGGGAGTCTCGGGCGAGCGGTCGCTGTTCGGAACGAGTCCTTCGAAAAAACGGTGGCACCGATGGGGGCGACCCACATCGAACACCGTCTGTGAGTACGACCGCGGCGTGGTCGGAGCGGCGTTAGATGACGCGGTTCTGCAGGTAGTCGAGGTGTTTCGCGTTGTAGACGATCTTGACCTCGTCCGTCGCCGGGCTGCCGATGCAGGTCAGGCGAACGTTCTTCTCTTCGACCTCCTCGTCGGAGAGGATCTGCTGCATGTCCATCTCGATGTCGCCCTCCTTGACGATGGAGGCGCAGTTCGCGCAGGCGCCGGCGCGGCACGAGAAGGGCCAGTCGTAGCCCTGGGCCTCGGCGGACTCGAGGATGTACTCGCCCTGATTCACTTCGAGGGTACCGTAATCCTCGTCGTCGAGGTCGGCGTCGGCGGCCTCCTCGAACAGGTCGTCGTCGTCCATCGACCAGCCGTGGTCGTCGAGCACTTCGTAGTTGAGGTATTCTACTGTGGGCATCACCCGGCGGTTTGATGCCCACCTCATTAGGCTTTGCTGTTCCGCGTTTTTCTCGGACGATCGCCCACCCCGAACGCCCGAACACGTTCGTTCTCCATCTGTCGGCGTGTTATCACGAATGATACGTCAGGAGAAACAGTAAATACCGGAGAGCCGCAAGCAGAGTCCGATGGAAGAGTCCGTCGTCGCCGACTTCGTCGGCCGCGTCCACACCTCCGACCTCGGAAGCGGCGAACCCGTGACGGGCCGCGTCCTCCTGAGCCAGCGCCGGCTCGTGCTCGCCACCGACGACGGGAAGACGACCGTCCCCCTCTCGAAGGTGTTCGACATCGTCGTCGGCACCGTCCCCGGCGACCTCCAGTCGTTTTTCAGCGACAGCGTCACCGTCGCGTACGATCGAGACGGACAGCGGGGCACCGCCCTTGTCGAGGGAGAGCCGGACGACATGGAGCGGTTCACTCGACTGCTGTTCAAGGCCCTGTTGCGCGGCGTGACGGTCACGGTCCGCCACCCGGCGAAGCTCGGCGGCCGCGTCACCGACGCGTCCGACCACACCGCGTCGATCAGCCTCTCGCCGGGCGCGATCGGCTTCGCCGACTGCCCCGAGCCGTTCGAGGTCGACCTCTCCACGGTCATCGACTACGAGCGGACCGACCGCACGATCGCCGGCACGAAGCGTCCCGCGCTCGTGTTCCGCCACGTCCCCGAGACCCAGACTGTGACGTCGATCGCGACGGTCCCCGACAAGCGGATCTTGAACGTGCTCGGCCGGTACATCAAGCTGGAGTACGACGAGGTGATGGAGGACGTCGAGGCGTTCGATCCGACGGAGGAGCAGCTGGAGATCCTCGTGTCGATCTACTCCGCCGGCGGCGAGGCGAACATCGCCGACGTGATCACCGGCGACGTGGCGCAGACGGAGATGGTCCTCGACACGCTCCGCGAGGAGGACCTCGTGGTCGACGGCGACGCGGGCGCCGCGCTCACGCGGAAGGGCCAGATGATCGTCACCTCGTACATGGAGTCGGTCAACTCCTAGCCGGCCCTCCGGGCCCGGCGCCCTACTCCTCGCGCCCCGCGCCCCGCTTCCCACACTCCGCGCCCCGCTCTCCGAGAGACGCCGGGAGCGACCCGCGCTGGACCCCGAGCGGGGGAAGTTTCATGGCGATACGCGTGTAGGTAGTTCACATGACAGACGACCACCGCGGGCGGTCGACGCGCCTCGACGCCGCGGTCCGCGATCGGGGGATCGACGCGCCGGCCGACTCCGCTTTGGCCGACGCGTCCGGTCCCGACTCGGGGCCGCGGGTCGCGCGGGTGCCCGAACAGCACGTCCATGACACCTTCTCCGTGGAGGGGATCGACACGAAGCGCCGAGAGGGGCTATTGGAGGCCGTCCTCCGCGACCGCGACGGCGTGAGCGCCGCGTCGGCGACCGCGCGGAACGGCACCGTCGGCGTCCACCACGACCCGTCGGTGTCCCGGGACGACATCCGTGAGACGCTGACGGCGTGCGGGCTCGTCGTCGACCCCGCGGACCGGGCGTTCGAGGCGCGGCGGGCCTCGCAGTTCGCGTCCGCCCGCGTCGCTGTCGCCGTGCTGTTCGGACTGATGGTCGCGACGCCGTACATCGCCGTGTTGTACCCGACCCGCATCGAGTGGTTGTTCTACGATCCGATGACGGTGTCGTACCTGCAGTCGCTCCTCGACTCGCGGATGGCGACGCACTTCTTCGTCAACCTCGGCGCGCTGTCGGGGATCGCGTTCCTCGTCGCCTGCGCCCCGCGCATCCGCCGGGCGCTCGGCGCGCTCGCGGAGGGGCGGCTCACGACCGACGCCCTCTTCGTCGGGGGCGTGGCCGGGTTGTTCGCCTACAGCACCGCCGCCGCGTTCACCGGCTTCGACGGGACGGTCCACTACGACCTCGTCGCCTACGCGGTCGCGGGCGCCACCCTCTGGGCCCACTTCGGCGCGGCCGACCCGGCCGCCGAGGACCACGGGGCGGCGGAGTCGGCCGGAAGCGCCCCCGACGCCGAGGTCGCGGAGGGCGAACTGGCCGACGGCGATCCGGTGGCGATGACCGACGGCGGTCGGTAGCCGGCCGCCCGCCGTTTCATTCCGTCTCCTTCAGTTCCCGCCGTTCGGCTCCGGCTCGACGCCCTCGATCGCGACCGCATCGCCGACCGCGAGCGTCGAGCCCCACTCCGCCTCCGGGACGACCGTGTTGACCATCAGCCGGAAGTCGTGGTCGAACCGGTCGCCCTCGGTCCACGCCGGCCGCGTCTCGCGGCGCTTCCGGATGAACGTCTCGCGGAAGCCGTCGATCGGCTCGCCCGTGTCCGGGTCCCGCGAGGGGACGACGCAGCGCTGACACGGGTTGACGCCGAACAGCTCGCCCTCTCCGACGGAGACGCGCACGGCCTCCCCGCGGTCGGCGAACAGCCGGTCCTCCCAGAACGCCGGGCAGTCGTCGAGCACGACGCTGGGGCGGAGCCGCCGCCGCATCTCCGTCGCGTCGTCGACCTCGTCGAACCACGAGGCGACCGCCTCCAGCGTCGCCCGCGAGACGACGGTCGGTCCCGGCGCCGCCCGGTCGTCGGGGAGCCCGCCGTCCGGCTCGCGGACCAGATCGACCGCGTAGCCGAGGTACTCGCCGACCCACGCCTCCAGCGCCTCGCGGTCGTCGGGGAGCGTAAACGTTTCCTCGTCCGCGGCGGCTCCCGTCTCCGGACGCGCCGGCCGCGAGAGGGTCACCGCGGTCGGCGTCGCGTCCGTCGGGCCGGCGACTTCGTAGGTCGCCGAGAGCCCGTGGACCGCCGGCTCGCTCTTCCCGTTGACGTAACCGCCGTCGCCGCCGACCGAGGCCGCGTGCGGGTCGACGCCCGCCTCGACGAGCGCGTAGGTACGGTCGCCGCGGAGGGCCCCGTTCGGGCCGATCTCGGCCCGTTCGAGTGCCACCCCGTCGTTCGACTTCAGCGGGTACGCGACGAGTTCCGCGATGCGTGCCATATCCGCGGTTCGGCAGGCGGCGACAAAAGGGTCCGGGAGGCGGGAAAAGCGGATGACGAGCGGGAGGAAGCGGAGAAAGCGGAGAAAGGCGTCGAGAGACGAGGGGGTTACTCCTCGTCGTCGGTGTCGTCGGTGTCAGCGTCCGCCTCGCCGGCGTCCGCGTCGTCGCCCTCCTCGTCCTCGTCGCCGACCGTCAGCCCGGCGGCCTCGAACGCCTCGGCGATCTCCTCGACCGGGAGGGTCCGGTAGCCGTCGGCTTCGGTGACCGTGGCGACGGCCAGGTCTTCCGGCTCGAACTCGTCGTCGTGGGCGGCGAGCGCGGCGATGCCGAGCTCGACGCCCGCGTCGAGCGAGAGCCCCTCGGTCCACTCCTCTTCGAGGTGGCCCTGGATGTCCTGACGGCCGCCGCCGATGACGGTCGCCTTCCACTCGTTCGGGGTGCCGGAGGGGTCGGCGGCGAACAGGCGCGGCTCGCCGTTGTCGATGCCGCCGATGAGGAGCGCGGCGCCGTACGGCCGAGTGCCGCCGCGCTGCGTGTTCTCCTGGATGTGGTCGGTGACGAACTTCGTCAGCGTCTCGACGCCGACGGGCTCGCCGTAGCGGAGGCGGTTCCCCTGCGACTGGCGGCGCGCGAGGTCGATCAGCTGGCGGGCGTCGGCGACGTGGCCGGCGCTCGCGGTGCCGAGGTGGTCGTCGAGCTTGTGGAGCTTCTCGATGCTCTCGGCCTCCATCAGCGTCGAGGAGGCGCGGGACATCGCGACGAAGACGACGCCGTCGGCGGTCCGGACGCCGACGCTCGGCGCGCCGCGCGAGACCGCCTCGCGGGCGTACTCCACCTGATAGATCCGTCCGTCGGGCGAGAACAGCGACGTGCCGCGGTCGTACGCCTGCTGGTCGTTGCCGCCCATCATCGTCGATCACCCGCTCTCGCGGTGTCGCGCTGGCTCATTACCCGTTCTTATACCGGACGGTTGAAAAAGCAACCGTAACCGGTACGCTCGGATCGGGACCCCGCACCCTATCCGTCCGCGTCGACGCCGGAGAGATCGCCGCGGAGTTCGCCGCCGCGCTCGTCGTCTGCGACGGGTCTTCGATCCCCGCCTGCGACGGATATATCCCCGAGACTCCCCTAAGAGGGGTGACATTGACACCCACGAGAACCACAGCCGCGCTGCTGGCCCTGCTGGCGCTCCTGGGGGCCGTCGGCGCGGCCGCGGCGGTGCCCGACGCCCGGATCGCGATCGACGGGGTGGACGTGAGTTCGAGCGAGCCCGCCGTCGGCGAGCGGACGGCGCTGAACGTGACCGTCTCGAACTCCGGCGGGAGCCCGGCGGCGGCGGACGTGACGAGCGTCCGGCTCATCGACGCGGACGGCGGCGACGACGAGGACGCGGACCGCGATTCCCGCGACGAGGCGACCGCGGTCGGGGCGCTCTCGGCGGGCGACGCGACCGACGTGGTCCTGTGGACCCGCTTCGACGAGCCGGGCGAGCACCGGCTCACGGTCGAGGTCGTCGCCGAGGGGGAGGCGACCGACGGCGACGACCGGGAGACCGTCACCGTGACGCGTGACGTGGTCGTCGACGTCCAGCCGGCCGAGGTCGCGCTCGACGTGCGGGCCCGGGCGCTCTCGCCGGAGGACCTCCGGAGCGACGAGGAGGACCAGAGCGCCGGCGGGATCGGCGTCGACGGCATCGAGGGGGTCTTCGGCGGCGGGGGCGGCGGGCTCCAGTCGTCCGATGACGACGCGGCCGAGTCGGTCCGATCGGCGGACTCGCCGGTGGCGGTGACCGTCGTCAACACCGGGACGTCGACCGCCGACCGCGTGCACCTGACCGCCGTCGGCACGCCGGTCGAGGCTGGCAGGGGAGATGACGGCGACGCCGGGGAGTCCGACGCGGCCGACCCGACCGTCGAGGCCGGCCCGTTCGTCGTGGAGGACGTGGCGCCGGGCGAGGAGCGGCGCGTGATCGTCGACCTCGGTCCCCTCGACGAGCGCTCGGACGTGACGGTTACGGCGGCGTTCCGGTCCGAGCTCGACGCGCCCGCCGGGGCCGGCGCGAACCGGACGGCGACCTCGTCCGTCCGGTACCCAACGCGCGAGGGCGCCCCGACCGTCACCGACGCGGCGGTCCGGACAACCGAGGGCGGCGAGGTGGTCGTGGACGCGAACCTCGGCAACGCGGGCACCGGCGAGCTGGAGGGGGTCGTCGTCTCGGTCGCCGGCGCCGAGGGGGTCGAGCCGACCCCGGCCGGCCGGGAGTACTTCGTCGGCGGCGTGGGGGCGGGCGACTTCGTCGCCTTCGATCTGCGGACGACGGCGAACGCCTCCGTCGCCGACTCGATCCCGATCCGGATCGCGTACACCGAGCGCGGCGTCCGGTACACTGAGACCACGACGGTGGCGCTCCCCGAGTCGGGCGACGGCGGCGGAGGCGGCTCCGGCGGCGTCGGGACGCTGGGGGCGCTCGGGATCGTCGGACTCGTCGGCGGCGCGGGCGTCGCGGTCGTCGGGAGCGCGGTCCGTCGACGCGATGTATAGCGTCGAACTGCGCGGCGCGACCAAGCGGTACCCCGGCGCGGGCGCCGAGCCCGTCGTGGCGCTCGACGACGTGGACTTCGCGGTCGAGCCGGGGGAGTTCGTCGCGGTCGTCGGCCCCAGCGGCTCCGGGAAGTCGACGCTGCTCAACGTGCTCGGGCTCCTCGACGACCCGACCGACGGGTGGCGCCTGCTGGACGGGACCGACGTGACCGAGCTCACCGTCGGCGAGCGCACCGCGGCCCGCAAGGAGTCGATCGGGTTCGTCTTCCAGGACTTCCACCTCCTGCCGACGCTGACCGCGGTCGAGAACGTCGCGCTCCCGACCGCGTTCGACCCGGGGGACGCGAGCGACCGCGCCGCCGACCTGCTCGGCCGGTTCGGGCTCGGCGACCGGCTGGACCACGAGCCCTCGGAGCTGTCCGGCGGGCAGAAACAGCGGGTCGCCATCGCCCGGTCGCTCATCAACGAGCCGGCGGTGCTGCTCGCGGACGAGCCGACGGGGAACCTCGACACGGAGACCGGCGAGTCGATCCTCGCCGAGTTCGAGCGCGTGAAGGAGGAGGGGGTCGCCGTCGTCGCCGTCACGCACGACCCGCTGGTCGAGGAGTACGCGGACCGTGTCGTCGAGCTCACGGACGGGGTCCTGGAGGGCGGGATCCCGGGCAGGGACCCCCCGGCCGAGGGGCCTTCGGACCGGGACGCCGACGCGGCTCTCAGACCGGGGGAACGATGACGGAGGGATCGGGGGGCCCGGAGCCCGGCGTGGGCGGCGGAAGCGAGGGCGCCAGGGGCTGGCTCCGGGGCTGGCGACCCGCCGTCTCGATGGCCGCGCGGAACCTCCGCCGGAACCGCGTCCGAACGATGCTCGCGGTGCTCGGCGTCTGTATCGGCGTGCTCGCGGTCGCGGGGCTGGGGATCTTCGGGAACGTGCTCGCGCTCGGCGCCGACGACGCAATCGGCGACATCGGCACGCAAGTGGTAGTCTCGCCGAACGCGGACGCCGGCGTGGAGTCGCTCTCGGCGGCCGACGTGGCGGCGATCCGCCGCGCCGTCGACGACCCGGCGGTCGGCGACCCGGCCGTCGTCCCGCTGTACTCCGACAACGCGGTCGTCGAGGGGCCGAGTTCACAGACCTTCGCGACGGTCTACGGCGTCGAGGAGCCGGGGCTCGCGTTCGAGGCCGCGGAGGGCAGGCTCCCGGACCGCCACAGGCAGGGGGCGATCGTCGGCGCGGGCGTCGCCGAGGACCTCGGCCTCGGGGCGGGCGACACCGTCGGGATCGCGGGGTCGCAGGTCCGCGTCGTCGCGGTGCTCGCCGAGAGCCAGACGTTCAGCCCGGTGGCGCCCGACGACGCCGTCTTCCTCCCGGAGTCGGCGTTCGCCGCCGACGGCTACGCGCAGGCGCTGGTCGTCGCGGAGTCGGGGGCGACCGCGCGGGCCGCCGCGGACGCGATCCGCGAGGAGGTGAACGCCCGGGAGGAGCGCGTCGACCTGTTCGAGCTGGCGGCGCTCGTCGACGAGATCAACGACTTCTTCGATCTCTTGAGCACGTTCCTCCTCGGGCTCGGCGCCATCTCGCTCGTGGTCGCCGGCGTCTCGATCCTCAACGTCATGCTGATGAGCACGGTCGAGCGCAGACAGGAGATCGGCGTGATGCGCGCGGTCGGCGTGACGCGTCGAGACGTGTTGCGCGTGCTGTTAGCGGAGGCCGGGCTTATCGGCGCGGCGGGCGCCGCGGCTGGGACCCTGTTGACCGTGCTGCTCGTCGCCGGGCTGGTGGCCGCGACGCCCGCGGTCGACGCGGCGCTCGTGCTCGACCCGACGAACGGCTACTACCTCCTGTTGGCGCTCGGCTTCGGCGTCGGCGTCGGGATCGTCAGCGGCGCGTACCCGGCGTGGAAGGCCGCGAACGAGCGCCCCGTGGAGGCGCTGCGGAGCTGATTCGGACTCGCACGAGCCTCGATACGGCGGGGCCGTCACCCCGCCCAGCCGGCCCGCATGTCGTCGGTGATGCGGTCGCGCCACGTCTCGAACGCGTCGCGACACTCGGGCTCGGCCTCGACGTGGCGCATGAAGCCCGCGCCGGGCGACGCGAGTGTCGCCCCGCAGAACGGACACCGTTTGGGCTCGATCGCGGTTTCTGACAGTGCCATGTGAACACACAACACGATGTAGCGTGAAAAATGTTTTCTCGATCGCTATTTCGCGAAGACAGTAGCCGAAATTCTGTGGCTAACGGGGATTACTGACTGAATAGCCAGAAATAACCAGATTTGATTCCAACCTAGCAGACTTCGATCTGCCAACGGGCAGGGGAGTCGGTCCCCTTCAGTCGACGGTTCGCTCGTAGGTGACGAACGCGAGGTCGGCGGCGTCGGTTTCGTCGTTGTCACCGGTCCCGACGACTTCGCGTTCCGCCTCGGCCCACTCCTCGGGGTCCCAGTCCGGAAAGCGCGTGTCGCCGTCGGGGCGCTCGGGGACCTCGGTCAGCACCATCCGGTCGGCGCGGTCGAGGAGCTGCTCGTAGACGGTCGCGCCGCCGATCACGTAGACCGCGTCGACGCCGCGCTCGGCCGCGTCGGCGGTCGCGAGGTCGACGGCCTCCCCGACGTCGCTCGCGACGACGGCGCCCTCGGGGAGATCGAGGTCGCGCGTCGTCAGCACGACGCTGGTGCGGTCGGGGAGCGGGCCGCCGATCCGGTCGGCGATGCTCTCGTAGGTCGTCCGGCCGACGATCACGGGATGTCCGGTCGTGAGCCGCTTGAAGTGCGCCAGGTCGGCCGGGTAGTGCCACGGCATCCCGCCGCCGTCGCCGATGACGCCGTTTTCGGCGACCGCGGCGACGACGACGAGGTCGATGTCCGCGCCGCCGGACGCCTCGCCGTCGGACGCGTCGCCGGCCATCACTCCGCGACCGCGAACGAGATCCCGTCCGCGGAGTCGTAGTCGACGACCTCGACGTCCTCGTAGGTGAGCTCGTCGAGCGGCACGTCCGCGATCTCGATCCGTGGGCGCTCGCGCGGCTCCCGCGAGAGCTGTTCGAGCAGGCCGGGGACGTGGTCGTACCCCTCCTCGCCGTCGGCCTCGTCGGGGGCCGTGCGCTCGACCCAGCTCTTCACGTCGAGGTAGTCGGCCTTGCTCTCGACGTTCGCGAGCCGGTCTTGCACGTACGGGAGGTTGTTCGCGTACCACTTCCCGCGCTCTCCGCGCCCGCAGTAGACGTGGGCGTCGACGACGGTGTGACCGAACTCGCCGACCTCGAACCCCGTCCGCTGCGCGAGCGCGTTCGCGAGCAGCGCGTAGGCGGCGATGTTGAACGGGACCCCGAGCGCGATGTCCCCCGAGCGCTGCGTGAGGTGGAGGTTGAGCCGCCCGTCCTGTACGTTCACGACGAAGGTGTAGTGACACGGCGGGAGCGTCGAGACCGCGGCGTTGGCGGGATGCCACGCGTTCACGACCATCCGGCGCGACTGCGGGTTCTCCGCTAAGGTGTCGAGCACGTACTGAATCTGGTCGAAGGTCCGGCGCTCGGCGCCGTCCGGTCCCTCCTCGACGGTCACCCAGCGGTGGGCGTCCTCGGGCCACGTCTCCCCGGGAAGCGCGTCGACGCCGTCCGGCACGGGGAACCGGCGCCAGAAGCGGCCGTAGGCGGTGTCGAGTTTGCCCTCCTCGTCGGCCCACGCGTCCCAGATCTTGGTCTCCTCGCGGAGGTTCCGGATGTGCTCCTCGCCGGAGAGGTACCAGAGCACCTCGTGGATCAGCGAGTTCCAGCGGTAGCCGTCCATCTTCTTGGTCGTAAGGAGCGGGAACCCCTCCGCGAGGTCGACGGTGTACTGCCCGCTGAACGTCGCGATCGTGTCGACGCCGGTCCGGTTCGGCTTGTACGTGCCCGTCGAGAGGGTCTCGTCGACGAGATCGAGGTACTGTTGCATGGTGGATCGGACTCTCCGCGCACTCGCCGGAGAGACGGGTTTACGTGTGCAAACGAACGGGCGAACCTAACCGTGACGGTTGCCGGTGGGTCGGTACGCCGGAGTCGTCGCGAGCGGTTTGAGAGCGAGGTGAGACTACCCGGCTAGGCAGTTCGCAAAATGCACCGGCCGAGATTTGAACTCGGGTTGCAACCATGGCAAGGTTGCGTGATACCACTACACTACCGGTGCGTGCTTCGCATTCGCTGGTTAGTCGGAGGATTACTTAAACCTGTCACATCCGACCGACCGCAAGAAGACGGGCCCGGAGACCTCGGATGAGGGGATGAGTTCCGAGGCGAGACTACTCCCCGCGCGTCGCCGCGATATCGTCGGCGTGTTCGGCTACGAGCTCGGCGAAGGCGGTCGCCTCCGCCCGCTCCTGCGCCTCGTCGTCGCGGCGGTCGCGGACCCGGCGTTTGATCGCGCGGAGCGCGTCCGGCTTCCCGCTTGCAATCTCGTCGGCGACCGAACGCGGGTCGTCGACGACGCGGGAGACGAGCCCGGTCCGGAGCGCCTCGTCCGCGTCGAGCACGCGCCCCGAGAGCGCGAAGTCGAGGGCGTCGCCCTCGCCCATGATTCGCGGCAGACGGACGGTCCCGCCCCACGCACCGAACAGCCCGAACTGGACGCCCGGCTCCGCGAACGTCGCCGCGGGCGTGGCGATTCGGAGGTCGGCCGCGAGCGCGATCTCGACCCCGCCGCCGCGGGCCGCGCCGTCGATCCCGCAGACGACGACCGTCTCGGCGCCGGCGATCGCCTCGGCCGCGCGCTGGCCCGCGCGGGCGAACGACTCCGGATCGTCGAGCGCGGCGACGACGTCGAGGTCGGCGCCGGCACAGAACGCCTCGCCGGCACCGCGAAGGTAGGTCACGGGCGCGTCGGCGTCGGCGACGGCGGTGCGGAGCGCGGTCAGGTCCTCGGGGCGGAGGGCGTTGCGGCGCGCGGGGCGGTCGATCGTCACGACGCGGATCCCGTCGTCGTCTCGGGTGCGGATCACGGTCGCGTATCCCGTTCGTTTCCAAAGGTCTTTGCCCCTCGATCGACTACCGTTACGTAATGGACGATGCCGCGCGAGCGCGTGACGCCGCGTCTGAGGCGCTCGCCGACGTCGAGCCCGACGAGCTGCGTGAGGCCCTCGAAGACCGGATCGCGAACGCCGCCGTGACCCCGGGGGTGCTGGCGCTCGTCACCGCCCGCGCGGTCGACCCCGAGGTCGACCCCGACGCGGTGGTCGACCGGGCCGCCGGCGTCCAGCTCATCTACGAGGGCCTCCGGCTCACCCGGTCGGTGGCCCACGAGGAGCCGTGGGTGACCGCGCCCACGCAGGAGTCGGACATCGACGCCGACATGGACGTGCTCACCGCCGACGTGCTCGTCTCGCGCGGGTTCGCTCTGCTGGCGTGCACCGACGCCGCCGCGGCCGCGGTCGAGGTCGTGCGCGCGTTCGGCCGCGACCAGACGCTCCGGGACCGCGAGGGGACCGACCCCGCCGCGGCGACCGCGCTCGACCGGAACCTGGAGATCGACGCCCTCGAGCTCGCGGTCGTCGCCGGCACCACCGCCGTCGGCGGCGACCCGCCCGAGGAGCTGTTGACGTACGCCCGCGACCTGGCGGCCGACTACGACGGCGAGTTCCCGCCGCCGGGGCGCGCGCTCCCGGAGACCACGGCCGACCGGATCGCCGACATCTCCGACCGCGCCGTGAGCGCGACCGATCGCTGAGTCGCCCGACGGCGACAGGGCGGTGTGTGTCCGCGTGACGGGTCGCCCCCGAATCGAAACCCATAAAGTCGAATCCGGTCAACGACTGATTGCGTGCCTGGGTAGCTTAGCGGTAAAGCGCGTCCTTGGTAAGGACGAGACCCCGAGTTCAAATCTCGGCCTAGGCTCTTCTTCCAATTCCCGTTCGACCAGCCCCGGCTTCGACCCGCT
The DNA here is from genome assembly GCF_002286985.1 of Halorubrum salipaludis. Taxonomy (GTDB): domain Archaea; phylum Halobacteriota; class Halobacteria; order Halobacteriales; family Haloferacaceae; genus Halorubrum; species Halorubrum salipaludis. The sequence goes on from NZ_NSKC01000008.1 coordinate 30,036, forward strand.
CCGGCCCTCGGCCGCAAGCCCGATATCCGTCGCCCCCGATCCCTCGACAATGACCTTCGCCGACCTCTTCGACCGGGCCGCCGAGTACGACGCGGACGCCGAGGCGGTGAGCGCGGCGCTGGCCGAGCGACGATCGGACTTGGACGCCACCGAGGCCGAGGGCGACGCCGAGACCCTCCCGCCCGTCGACCCCGAGCCGAGCCCGGCCCGCGTCGTCGCCGACGCCGACGTGCTCGCGGCCGACCTCCTCGTCGGCGGGGCGGCCCGCGAGGCGCTCGACGCGCTGCGCTCGCACGCGTGGACGACACTCGTCGCCAGCGACCCGCTTCTCGACGACGCCGAGGCGGTGATCGCCGCGCTCGCCGACGAGGGGTTGGCGGCCGACTGGCGCGACGCGGTCGCCGCGTGGCGCGAACCGGTGGCACAGCCCCCCGGCGACCACCCGGCGCTGGCGTCCGCGTACCGCGGCGGCGCGATGCAGGTCGTGAGCTTCGACCCGTCGCTCACGGGCCCGCGGGCCGCGGCCGGGCTCCGCGACCGGATGGCGGTGAGCGTCCGGGAGCCGCGGGCGTTCGCGACCGTCTTCTCGCCGGCGGGGCTGTACCCGGAGGCCGTCGGCGGGGAGTATCCGGGTCCCGACCGCGACCCACGCTCGATGGAGCCGGTGGAGGGCGGTGCCGGCGGACACCCCGACGCGGACCAGCACGGATAAACCGCCGCCGGCCGGAGCGACGGTAATGACCGACTCGGACGCGACCGCGGAGGGCGGCCCGGAGGGGCTCGCCGAGGGCGACGCCCCGGCGCTGCCGGCCGACCTCGACGCGGTCCGCGAGGCGCTCGTCGACTGGTACGAGGCCGACCACCGCGAGTTCCCGTGGCGGCGCACCGAGGACCCCTACGAGATCCTCGTCAGCGAGGTGATGAGCCAGCAGACCCAGCTCGATCGGGTCGTCCCCGCGTGGGAGGACTTCCTCGAGGAGTGGCCGACGACCGCGGCCCTGGCGGCGACCGACCGCGGCGACGTGGTCGCGTTCTGGTCGGACCACTCGCTCGGCTACAACAACCGCGCGAAGTACCTCCACGAGGCGGCCGGACAGGTCGAGGGCGAGTACGACGGGACGTTTCCGGAGACCCCCGAAGAGCTCCAGGAGCTGATGGGCGTCGGCCCCTACACCGCCAACGCGGTAGCGTCGTTCGCGTTCAATAACGGCGACGCCGTCGTCGACACCAACGTGAAGCGGGTGCTCCACCGTGCGTTCGCGGTGCCAGACGACGACGACGCGTTCGCGCGGGTCGCCTCGCGCGTGATGCCCGACGGCGAGTCCCGCGTCTGGAACAACGCGATCATGGAGCTCGGCGGCGTCGCCTGCGGGACGACCCCGCGTTGCGACGAGGCCGGCTGCCCGTGGCGCGGGTGGTGTCACGCCTACGAGACCGGCGATTTCACCGCGCCCGACGTGCCCGAACAGCCGAGCTTCGAGGGGAGCCGCCGACAGTTCCGCGGGCGGGTCGTCCGGACGCTCGGCGAGTACGACGCGCTGGCGCTCGACGAGCTCGGTCCCCGCGTTCGCGTCGACTACGCGCCCGACGGCGAGCACGGGCGGGAGTGGCTGCGCGGGCTGATCGACGACCTCGCGGACGACGGGCTCGTGGCGGTGGAGGAGCCCGCGGCGGGGGACGACTCCGGTGAAACCGTCGTCTCCCTCCGGCGGTGAGTCCCGGAGCCTGGGAACGCGGCGGTGAACCGTCATTCGTTTATCAGGGGAGCCGGAATAGCCGACCATGAGCGAGACCGTCGACGCCGACCTCTACACGCGGACGAAGGCCTTACTGGAGCCGGGCGACATCGAACTCGCGGGCTGTATCGTCCACACGACGCTCGGCGGCCAGGAGGACCTGGAGATGCACGAGCTCACGGTCGCGATCAACGAGGTCATCGCCGACCACGCCGGCAAGGGCGAGGCGTACATCGAGGCCGGCAACGACGACACGGACTTCTCGTCGAACCAGTTCCAAGGGCGCACCCTCGACGACGAGGAGTTCGTCTGGGAGTGCCAGCAGCTCCTCCGCGACGGCACCTTCGATCTCGTGTTCTACTACGAGGCGAACGTCGACCAGGAGGCGCTCGCGGCCGACCTCGCCGAGCTTGACGACGTTGATCGCGTGACGCAGGTCCCCTGACGCGGCGGATTTCCCGAGTCCGTGAGCGACACCGTCCTGATCCCCGGCGGCCGCGACGTGCGCGCCACCCTCGACACCGCCGCGAGCGACGGCTCTCAGTCGGAGACGGTCGTCGTCGCCTGCCCCCCGCACCCGCAGCAGCGCGGCCACCGCGGCGACGAGCGGCTGCGGGCGGTGAGCGACGCCCTGACCGACCGGGGGATCGACTGCCTCCGGTTCGACTACGGCGACTGGGACGAGGGGTACGGCGAGAGCACCGACGCCGACAACGCGGTGGGGTGGGCCGCGGAGCGCTACGATCGCGTCGGCCTGTTCGGCTTCTCGTTCGGCGGAACGATCGCGCTCGTCACGGCCGCGTCCCGCCCCGGCCTCGCCGGGGTCTGCGCGCTCGCGCCGACCGCGCGGCTGAACCCCGACGCGGACGCGCTCGCGGCCCTCGACGACCTCGTCGAGCTCGGCGTGGCGACGCGGATCCTGTACGCGACCCGCGACTCGACGGCCGACTGGGAGCCCGTCGTGGCGAGGGCGGAGGAGCTCGGGATCGAGACGCGGGCGTTCGAGTCCGACCACTTCTTCGTGGGGCGGGCGGGAGACGTGGGAGAGGCGGTGGCAGCGTTTCTCGGACCGCGGCTGTGGGACGGGTTATAAGTGGTCCGGCGGTTCCGGTGAACTCCCCGGCGGATGGCTGTCCGTGTTGTCCTCGGTACGGGCAGAGTGACGACCGATTACGGGAGTGAGTCTCGCAAATCGGTGGGGACGATACGGTATTTAAATAGCTGTGAGCGACAGGGACAATCGCTTATAAAGGACGCCGCGGTGGCGTGCGCCTCCGAGCGGGCCGAAGGTCCGCGAGGAGACCGCACGAGGGAGTCGGCGGCGACCAACGGGAGCCGCCGACGAGGCTGGGGAGGCGTGAGGCTGCGGTTGCTGTGCGGGGTGGGGGCTCAAAGGGGCAGGCGTGAGGCGCCCAGAGACGATGTAAGCACCGCAGGAACGAGTGGAACGAGTGACGAGGAGCGCAGCGAGTGTCTGGGCGCCTCACGCCTGGGGCTTTGGAGGTCCTCGCCGCCGATCTCCAGTTAACCATTTATAAGTGATCGGCTGGGGCTTTACAGGTCTTCACCGCAGAGCCGTCGACCACGTATAAACAGCCGACAGCAACACCAAAATCAGACTTATAAACAACCGAACAGCCAATTTGCGAGACTCACTCCCGCAATCGATCAAAACGTCGTTCCGCGACCGGGTGTTTCGGACGAGATCTCGACGACAGCGTTTACGACAGAACCGATCAGTTGTACCCTCGCCACCGGTGCCCGCACTCTTTGCACTTGAAGAATCGCGTCGGGGGCTCGTCGGCGGCGCCGGTTTGTTTGATCGTGTACCACGCCTCGCCGTGGCCGCACTCGTCGCAGACGATGTCGTCGGCGGTCGGCTTCCCTTCGAAGTTCGCGCCCTCCTCGGTCTCGATCACCTCGTCGCCGGTCTGCTCGGTCGTCGACTCGAACGCGGCCGCGAGCCCCTCGTCGCGCTCGGCGGTGCCGCCGCAGTCGTCGTTCTGACACACCATCTCCCCGTCGCGAGAGACCATCATCGAGCCGCAGTCGTCACAGAACTGCATATACGTGGCCGGTAGGGCGTCGAGCCGTTTAGCTCCCGTGACTGCGGGCGGCGGGGGTGCTCGCCGGCCGCGCGCCGCGAGTGCCCCCGGTTCCGCCTCCGGAACGCCCTTGCGTTCGCCCCGATCAGTGGTGGGTGAACATGAACCACCGAACGCTCGGGAACGTCGGCGCGGTCAGCGAGGTCGGCTACGGCTCGTGGCAGATCGGGAGCGACTGGGGCGACGTGAGCGAGGCCGAGGCCGTCGAAGCCGTCGAGACCGCCCGCGACGCCGGGATCGACTTCTTCGACACCGCGGACGTGTACGGCGACGGGCGCTCCGAGCAGATCCTCGGCGACGTGCTCGAAGACGACATCGCGAGCGGCGACGTGACGGTGGCGACGAAGGCCGGCCGCCGGCTCGACCCCCACGTCGCCGACGGCTACGACGAGGCGAACCTCCGCCGGTTCGTGAACCGGTCGCGGGAGAACCTCGGAATGGAGACGCTGGACCTGGTCCAGCTCCACTGCCCGCCGACGGACGTCTACTACCGCCCGGAGACGTTCGACGCGCTCGACGACCTCGCCGACGAGGGGAAGATTGCGAGCTACGGCGTCAGCGTCGAGCGCGTCGAGGAGGGGCTCAAGGCGATCGCGTACCCCGGCGTCGAGACGGTCCAGATCATCTTCAACCCCTTCCGCCAGCGTCCGGCCGAGCTGTTCTTAGAGGAGGCCGCCGCGCGCGACGTGGGCGTGATCTGCCGGGTGCCGCTCGCCTCCGGCCTGCTCACCGGGGCGCTCTCGCGGGACGCCGAGTTCCCCGAGGACGACCACCGCAACTACAACCGCGAGGGCGACGCCTTCGACGTGGGCGAGACGTTCGCCGGCGTCCCCTTCGAGACCGGCCTCGACGCGGTCGACGCGCTGGAAGATCGGATCCCCGACGACCGGGCCTTACCGGAGTTCGCGCTGCGCTGGATCCTCGACCACGACGCCGTCTCGACGGTCATTCCGGGCTCGACGACGCCGGCGCACATCGAGTCGAACGCGGCCGCGAGCGAGGCCGCCCCGCTGTCCGACGCCGAGCGCGAGGCCGCGAACGCGGTGTACGACGAGTACGTCCGCGAACACGTGCACCACCGCTGGTAGCCGGCTCGACCGGTTCGACTCGACCGCCGAGAGAACGAGGCGCTTTTCTCCCGAGCCGGGTCACGTCGAGGTGACTCGTGAACGACGGATCCGGAGCCGGCGGCGACGCGGCGGGCGATTCCGCCAGCGGCGCCGATACCGCAAGCGACGCCGACACCACGAGCGACGCCGACGACGCCGTTCCCGACGACGAGCGCGAGGCGCTCATGACGATCGCGGGCGGGGCGGTGATCACCGCCGGCGGCGTCTCCGGCCAGCGCGCGCTCACGGCCGCGACGGAGTTCGTCCTCGCGAGGGGGCTCGGTCCGGCCGCCTACGGCGTGTACGCGCTGGCGTGGCGGATCGCACAACTGCTCTCTCGACTCGTTACGTTCGGGAGCGTCCCGGCGCTCCAGCGGTACCTCCCGGAGTACGCGGACGACCCCGACAGGCAGGGGGTCGTCGCCGGGCTCGCGTACGCCACGACGCTCGGGTTCGGCGCCGCCATCGCCGCCGGGATCTGGCTCGCCGCGCCGCGGATCGACGCGCTCACCGTCGAGGACCCCGCGTTCCCGGCGACGATGCGCGCGTTCGGGTTCCTCGTCGGGCTGCTGGGCGTCGTGATGGTCGCGTCGGCGATCTTCCGCGCGGTCGGCTCCGCCCGCGGCGAGATCGCCTTCAACAAGCTCCTGCGCCCGGGCGTCCGGCTCGTCGGGGCGCTCACGGCGCTCGCGCTCGGCTACTCCGTCGTCGGCGTCGCCGGCGGTATCGTCGTCGCCACCGCGCTGCTCGCGGCGGTCGCCGCGCCCCTCTCGGCGCGGGTGACCGGAGTCGTCCCGTCGCTTCGGGGGGTACGCGGAGAGGCGCGGCGGTTCTACGACCACGCGGCGCCGGTCGCGATGAGCAGCCTCGGGAAGGTGTTCCAGAACCGCGTCGACGTGCTGCTCGTCGGGGCGCTGCTGACCGCGACCGCGGCGGGGGTGTACAACGTCGTCCTCGTGTTGATCGCGATCGCGTGGATCCCGCTGCTCTCGTTCAACCAGCTGCTGCCGCCGGTCGCCTCGGAGCTGTACGCGGACGACCGGACCGAGACGCTCAACGCGGTGTACGGCTCCGTGACCCGCCAGATCGTCACGAGCGTGATCCCGATCTTGGCCGTGCTCGTCGTGTACGGCCGGGAGCTGCTCGGGCTGTTCGGGGAGCCCTACGTCGCCGGGTACGTCCCCCTCGTCGTCTACCTCGGCGGGGTGTTCGTCGGCAGCGCGGTTGGCGCGACCGGCTGGCTCCTGATGATGACCGACCACCAGTACGCCCGGATGGCGCTCGACTGGCTGCTCGCCGTCCTCAACGTCGCCCTGACGTACGCGTTCGTGGTCCGGTACGGGCTCGTCGGCGCCGCGCTCGGCACCTCGCTGGCGATCGCGGTCCAGAACGGGATCCAGGTCGTCCTGCTGCGTCGCTTCGAGGGACTGTGGCCGTTCGACCGGACCTACCTCACCCCGCTCGCGGCCGGCGGCGTGACCCTCCTCGCGATGCGAGCGATCCGGGCGGTCGTTCCCGGGCGGGCCGCGATCGTCGTCGGGGCCGCGGGCGGGCTGGCGGTCTACGCGGGCGCGCTCCGCGTCCTCGGCGTCGATCCCCGCGACCGGCTCGTGGCCCGGGAGCTGGCGAGGCGGTACCGCGCGGCGCTCGCGGAGCGGCTCGGTCGGTAGGTCACACACCGCCGGTCCGGCTCGCAACGGCGACACTTTATCAGGACCGACGCGTAGTGGAGGTATGGAAACGATCGACCGCGGGTCCGCGGGCTCGGCCCGCGTCGCGATCGTCGGCGGGATCCACGGCGACGAACCCGCCGGCGAGCGGATCGTCAGGCGGCTCGCCGACGAGCTCGACGCGGAGGGAGAAGGCTCCGGCGACGGGCTCGTCCGCCTGATCGTCGCCAACGAGCCGGCGCTGGCGGCGGGGACCCGGTACACGGACGCCGATCTGAATCGCGCGTTCCCGGGCGACGCCGACAGCGACGAGTACGAGCGGGCGCTCGCGCCGCGGCTCGCGGCCGAACTGGACGGGATGGACGCGGTGCTGGCGCTCCACACCTCACACAGCGCGCCCCCGCCCTTCGCGATCCACAGCGGCCTCACGCCGTCAGTCCGCCGGACCGTGACGGCGATGCCCGTCGACTACGTCGTCGACGCGAGCGGGCTCCGCGGGACGACGCTGGACTCGACGATCCCGCACACCGTCTCGATCGAGGTCGGCCGACAGGGCAGCGAGGAAGCCGTCGAATTCGGCTACGAGGCGTGCCTGGCGTTCCTCCGGGCCCACGGCGCGATCGACGACGAGCCGCCGACGTTCACGGAGACGACGGTCGTCGCGGGCGACGAGGAGGTGCCGAAGGGCGGCGGCGAGCCGACGGTCCACTTCGCCAACTTCGAGGAGATACCCGTCGGGGAGGTGTTCGCCGAGGACGACGTGTACACCCACCGCGTCGAGGAGTCGGGCGTGGTCCCGATACTTGCGAGCGAGCACGGATACGAGGAGATATTCGGGATCTACGGGCGCGTGGCAGGGACGCTGGAGCCGCCGGGCGCTGTGGACGACGCGGCGGGAAGCGAGAGCCGCGGAGAAGCGGACGGAACGGTCGAGGAAGCGGACGGAACGGTCGAAGAAGCGGAGACGGAGTAGCCCGCGTTCACTTCGCGGTCGGCGTCACGTCGCCGACCGCGTCCATCACCTGCATCGCGGCGCTGGCGGCCAGCCCACGCGCGACCTCGTCGGTGTCGGCGTCGGCGATGCCGGCCTCGAGCTCGTCGGGGTCGGGCGTGAATCCGGCCGAGACGGGGTGACCGGCGGGCGGGTTGACGGCGACGGTCGCCTGCGGCCCGTTCGCGCCGACCGACAGCTCGGAGCCGACGGCGTAGCTGTCCGGGAGATACGATTCGGTTCGGGAGACGATTCCGGCGACCGCGCGCCGGAGCCGCCGTTTCTGGTCCGGAGAGAGGTCGACGGCCGCGGGCTCGCCCGCGTTCGTCACACCCGGTGCCCCGGCGTACGGGTTGTTGCCGTTCATCGAAGACACGCTGGATACGCGGAGCCGACTCAAAAAGGCGTCGGCGGGAGCGATCCGACGGGGGGTTCGCTCGGAGCTTACAGGATCGGCTCGGACTCGCCGTACGCCGCGATGACGACCGCGGTCGTGAAGCGGTCGGGCTCCGCGGCCGCCGTCTCGACGCGGAGCTCGCGGTCCGGCAGGTCCCAGTCGCGGAGGTCGCCGCCCGCGTCGAGCCCCGCCTCGATCCGCTCGCGCACGTCGTCCGGGTCCTCGCCGGTCACCTCGTAGAAGAGCCCGGGGCCCGGACCGGTGGCCCAGCCGAGCCCGGCCGCCACGTCGGGGTGGCGGCGCGGCGCGCGCTTCGACTCTGCGTCTTCCGCGCCGGCGCGGCCGCCCTCGCGGAAGTCGACCGCGTCGCCCGGGCCGACCGTCCGCCGCGCCTCGACGACCGTGAGCCGGTTGCCGGCGGGGCCGAGGTCGGGGGCCTCGTCGACCGACTCGACGGTCGCCTCGGCGGGGACGACCGAGGAGACGGCGACGAGGTTGTAGTTGTGGAGGTTCGCGTCCGCGAGCGCGGCGTCGTAGGAGGCCATCGCCGTGTCGGCGACGCCGACGCCGCCGGCGACGTGGATGGTGTTCATCGACGGGAGGTCGGCGACCCGGGAGGTAAGGGGTTACGAAGCGGTCGTCGTCGACGACGAACCCTTATAAATGATAATGCGGTGGCGCGCGCCTCCGAGCGGTCGCCCTCGGCGACCGCGAGGAGCGCGTGCGAGGGACGCGGTGAGCGCTCGGAGAGCGCGAACCGCGAGGCTGGGGAGGCGTGAGGCTGCGGTCGCGGTGCGGGTGGGAGTGGGACTCAAAGGGGCAGCCGCGAGGCGGGCGCAGGCGACGTAAGCACCGCAACGAGGGAGCAACGCGACCGAGTAAGGAGCGCAGCGAGCGTGCGCCCGCCTCGCGGCTGGGGCTTTGGACGTGTTCACTGTCGATCCGTAGACGACCGCTTATAAGCGAGCGACTGAGGCTTTGGAGGCCATCATCGTCGATCCGCGGTCAAAAATCCCAGAACACTCAAACCCGACCCGCAATCGATACCGTCAGTACTGGTAGTTGATGACCTGCTCTTCGGTCTGCTCGGCGTCCTGCAGCTTCTCGCGGGCCGCCTCGAAGTCCGCCTGCGTCACTTCGGTGCGGCCGTCGCGGATCGCGAACATCCCGGCCTCCGTGGCCAGCGAGGCGATGTCGGCGCCGCTGTACCCGTCGAGCTCGCGGGCGACCGCGCCCACGTCGGTCCCCTCGGCGACGTTCATGTCGCGGGTGTGGATCTCCAGGATGCGCTCGCGGCCCTCGGGGCCGGGCTCGGGCACCTCGATGAGGCGGTCGAAGCGGCCCGGACGGAGGATGGCCTCGTCGAGCATGTCGAAGCGGTTGGTGGCGGCCATGATCCGGACCTCGCCGCGGTCGTCGAAGCCGTCCATCTCGGAGAGCAGCTGCATCATCGTGCGCTGGACCTCGGCGTCGCCCGAGGTCTTCGAGTCCGTCCGCTTGGCGGCGACCGCGTCGATCTCGTCGATGAAGATGACGGCGGGCTCGCGCTCGGCGGCGAGCTCGAACAGGTCCCGGACGAGCCGGGCGCCCTCGCCGATGAACTTCCGGACGAGCTCGGAGCCGGCCATCTTGATGAAGGTGGCGTCCGACTCGTTGGCGACCGCCTTCGCGAGCATCGTCTTCCCGGTGCCCGGCGGGCCGTGGAGGAGGACGCCGCTCGGGGGCTCGACGCCGACCTTCTCGAACTGCTCGGGGTCCTCGAGCGGGTCCTCGACGGCCTCGCGGACCTCGCGGATCTGGTCGTCGATGCCGCCGATGTCGTCGTAGGTCACGTCCGGCGACTCGGTGACCTCCATCGCCTGCGCCCGCGAGTCGGTCTCGTCGTCGAGCACCTGCTGGACCGCGAAGGAGTCGTTGATCGCGACGCGGTCGCCCGGACGGAGGTCGGACTCCAGCGTCGTTGACGCCTGCGTCAGCACCTCCTGGTTGTTACCGTGCTGCTTGATGACGACGCCGTCCTCCGTGATCTCCTCGACGGAGGCGATGTACAGCGAGGAGGTCTTCAGCACCTCGTTCTCGCGTTTCAGCTCGTCGACGTCCGCCTTCAGCTCGCCTCGCCGGTCCTGCGCGTCGTCGAGGCGGTCCTCGAGCTCGTCGTTGACCTGCAGTATCCGCCGGTAATGCTGGCGGATCGCCTCGAGCCGTTCCGTCTCGCTCATCTCCGGATCGAGCTCCAGACGGGGACGGTCGGGCAGTGAGGGGCTATGAGACATTGGTTGTCCCCGGTTACGAAGCGCGCGTAAATGTGCCTTTGGGTCACGGCGGTCTCCCGGTCCTATCGGAACCCCGGTTCTCACCGGGCGATCGGAACCGATCTCGGCGGCCGAACGCGAACGGCTCGCCGGCTGAGCGCCAAAATATCGCTTCTGATATCTATGGGTCAACGTTTTAACCGGTCACTCGAGTAGCTCGCGTCATGAGCGCACGAACAGCGGTCGACCGCGCCGGCTCGGAGGCCTCGGCGGACGACCAGCAGACCGCCGTCCTCCGATCATGAGCGGCGGCGAGACGAGACCCACGGTCCTCGCGGTGGACGACGAGCCCGACCTCGCCGAGCTGTACCGCGTGTACCTCGACGCGGCCTACGAGGTGCGGATCGCCACCGGCGGCGAGGAGGCCCTCTCGATGATGGACGACTCGGTCGACGTGGTCCTCTTGGACCGGCGGATGCCCGACATGTCGGGTCACGAGGTGTTAGAGGCGATCCGCGGGGATGGGTACGACGCGCGGATCGCGATGCTGACCGCAGTCGAGCCCGACGTGGACATCGTCGAGATGCCGTTCGACGACTACAAGACGAAGCCCGTCACGAAGGAGGACCTGCTCTCGCTCGTGGAGGTGCTGCTCCACCGCGCGGAGTTCGACGAGCACAGCCAGGAGTTCTTCGCGCTGGCGTCGAAGAAGGCCGCGCTGGAGGCCGCCGGCGAGACGGGAACCGACGAGTACGAGGACCTTCTCGACCAGATGGAGGCGGTCCGAGACCGCGTCGACGACACCCTCGATCACCTCTCCGCCCGCGACGCGTTCGTCGAGGTCCCCGGCAACGTCCCGTAGTCGCTGTTCCGGCAACGTCCCGTAGTCCCCGCCCCGGAAACACCCTGATTCCGGTTTTCTACTCGATCTCCAGCTCGCCGCTCTCGTCGCCCCCCTCGCTCTCCTCGTCCCACTCCAGCTCGAACTCGACGCTGAGCTCGCCCGGCCCGTCGGCCGGTCCCTCGCGCTCGGCTTTCACCTCGAACGCCGGTCGCGCCGGCGGGTCCATCGTCAGCGACTCCTGACCCTGCTTCAGCGTGATCGCGTTGCCGGACTCCAGCGAGTCCGCGACGGTCCGGAGGTACGCGGCGATCTCGGCGCGGGTCCGACGGCTCTCCGACTCGAAGAGGACTTCCTCGGGCATGCGTGGGAGTAGGCGCCGTCGCGACATAAACACGACGCGGGTCTCGATCGGCACCGCCCCCGACCGACACCGCCCCCGACCGTTTTGTAGGGTCCCGCCGAAGGCGAAACCGTGCCTGTCCCCGACTGGCTCCGGACCGCGTTCGCCGTCGTCGTGTACTGGACGGCGATCGCGGTCGGCGGATCCGTGCTGCTCGCCGACCCCACGAGCCCGCTCGCCGCGGTCCCGGTCCTCGGCGGCGGTGCGGTCGCCGCGCACGCCGCGCGGACCGATCGCCTCGTCGAGCTGGGCTACGCCGTCGGCACGATGTGGCTCGCCGTCCTCGCCCTCTCGGTCGGGGCCGGCGTCGTCGACTTCGCGGCCGCCCCCGACGGCGAGATCGCGCCGCTGGCCGATCTCCCGGGCGTCGCCGCCGCGGGGACCGTCGGGCTGTTCGCGGTGCTCGTCGGCGCGTACGCCGCGTTCGCCCGCCGGAGCGCGAGGCGCGACGCGTCCGAGCGCGACTGAACGACCCGAACAACGACCGGTCGGCCCGAACGACGACCGCCCTCAGAACCCGTCCTCGAACACGAACGTCCCAGTTGCACCTTTTTCCCGGCCTCGCTCCGCTCGGCCGGCAAAAATCTGCACCAAAAAACCGCGCGTCCGAGGACGACTGAACGACCCGAACAACGACCGGTCGGCCCGAACGACGACCGCCCTCAGAACCCGTCCTCGAACACGAACGTCCCGTTCCGCTGGACGACCTCGCCGTCGACCTCGATGACGGAGTCCTCGCTCATGTCGACGATCATGTCGACGTGCTCCGCGGACTCGTTGACCTCGTTGCCCTCGCCCACCGTCTCCGGGTACGCGGAGCCGACCGCCATGTGGACCGTGTCGCCCATCTTCTCGTCGAACAGCATGTTGTAGGTGAACCGGTCGATCTGGCGGTTCATCCCGATGCCGAGCTCGCCGAGCCGGCGGGAGCCCGCGTCGGTGTCGAGGATGCCGGAGAGCAGGTCCTCGTTGCGCTCGGCCGAGTGCGAGACGACCTCGCCGTCCTCGAAGCGCAGGCGGACCCCGTCGATCTCGCGGCCGTAGCGGTACAGCGGGAGATCGAAGTGGACCTCGCCGTCGACGCCGTCGCGGGCGGGCGCGGTGAACACCTCGCCGCCGGGGAGGTTCGCCTCGCCGTAGTCGTTGAGCGTGGAGTTCCCGGACACGTCGAGCGTGAGGTCGGTCTCGTCGCCGGACTTAATCGTGACCTCGTCGGCGTCATCGAGGATCTCGACCATCTCGGCCTGGAACTCGCGCTGTTCGTCCCAGTCGAGCGAGACCGCGTCCCAGACGAAGTTCTCGTACGCCTCGGTGCTCATCCCGGCGAGCTGGGCGTGGCTCGCGGTCGGGTACTGCGTGAGACACCACGTCTTCGAGAGCCGCGTCCGCTTGACCTCCTCCATCGCGCGGTTGTAGGCGGCGTTGGTCTCCGGATCGATGTCCGCGTCCTCGGTGGCGTTCGCGCCGCCGCGGGCGATGATGAACACGTCGGCTTCCTCGTAGAGGGCGCGCCGGTGGCTCGGCTCGGAAAAGTCGTCGGCGGAGCGCTTGAAGGCGCGCTGGGCGCGCTTCGAGTAGTTGAGGTAGACGGGGTTGGCGCCGCGGTCCCCGCACACCTCGTGGAGGGCGACCGCGAGGTCCTCGGCCTCCTTCGGCAGCTGGATGACCACGTCGTCGCCCGACTGCATATCGGTCGAGTGGTCGGCGATGATCTCGGCGTGTTCGCGAACGCGTGCGTCCATACACGGCGTTTCGCGGCCGGGGAATTACGGCTTTTCCTTCGCAACGCGTTTGCCGTCGGCAGCCCTACTCGCGCCCATGTCCCGGCTCGCGTTCCGCGCGGCCGCGGCCCTCGTCGGCGTCGCGCTGCTCGCGGCCTACCTGACCGCGGCGCTGTTCGTCGCCGACGCGCTGCGGTTCCTCTGGGCCGTCCGCCCCGACCTCCCGGTCCTCCTCGCGCTGCTCGCCGCCGTCGCGGTCGGCTCGGCGTCCCTCAGCTACCGGATCGGGACCGCACAGGTCCTCGCGAGCCTCGAGGGGGACCGCGTGCCCAGGGAGCGCGCGCCCGACCTCCACCGCCGGGTCGACGCGCTCGCGGCGCGGATGGAGGTCGACCGGCCGACGCTGTACGTCACCGACGCCCGGACGCCGAACGCGTTCGCGGTCGGCGGCTCGGGGCGGTCCGGCGGCGGAAAGGCCGGGGGGATGGTGGTCGACCGATCGCTGTTCCGGCTCCTCACGGCCCGCGAGCTGGAGGCGATCGTCGCCCACGAGCTGGCGCACCTGGAGGGCAACGACGGGTTCGCGGTCGCGATGGCCGACGGGGTCGGGCGGACCGTCGTGGGGATCGCCACGGTGATCGCGCTGCCGGCGCTGCTGGCGCTGTCCGGACTCGCGACCGCCTCGGCGTGGATCCGCGGTCGACCGGGCGACCGGTCGGGCCCCTTCGCGCGGCTCCACCGCGCGCTGTCGGAGGCGCTGTTCGCCGGGTTCGTGCTCGCGACGCTCCTCACGCGCTCCCGCTCGCGCAGGCAGGAGTTCGCGGCCGACGACCGCGCCGCCGAGGTGACCGGCGACCCGATCGCGCTGGCGCGGGCCCTCCGGCGGATCGAGCGCGCGACCGATCCGACGTGGCCGTTCGCGCCCCGCTCCACGCACGGGCGGACCGAGGACCCGGCCGAGCGCTGGCTGTCGACGCACCCGTCGACCGACGAGCGCGTCGAGCGCCTGCGGCGCCGGGCCGAATCGCAGGGGCCGACGCGACGGATCCCCGCTGGGCCGTCAGGGCGAACCACCGGACGCGGGCGGTCGCCCCGGTGAGAGCGAGGGGGTCGACCCATCGATCTGAATGTCGTGCGGTGGCGCGTGCCTGCGAGGCCGCCCTGCGGCCGAGCAGCACGCGCGAGGGAGTCGGCCGGCGCTTATAAGCGCCGGCCGACGAGGCTGGGGAGGCGTGAGGTGCGGGTGCTGCGCGGTCGGGTGGGACTCGAAGGGGCAGTCGTGAGGCGGGCGCAGGCGACGTAAGGACCACAGCGAGGGAGCGACAGCGACCGAGCGAGGACCGCAGCGAGCGTGCGCCCGCCTCGCGGCTGGGGCTTCGGTGATGTTCACCGCCGATCCGGAGTCATCGACGTATCGCCGAGCGGCTGGGGCTTCGGTGGTGTTCACCGCCGATCCGCAGTCAACGACGTATCGCCGAGCGGCTAGGGCTTCGGTGGCGCTCCCATCTGGATCGACTTCAAAACTGGAGGCCCGGTACGAGGTCCCTTACAGCCCGTACTGCTTCCGTGCCGCGTCGCCGAGTCCGCGGTCGTCGAGCAGGTCCAGCGGCACGAGCATGTCCAACTGCACCACGCCCGGGAGCCGGCCGATCTGGACCCCGCCGGTGAAGGTGCAGCGGGCACGGATCTCGCCCTCGCTCATGTCCAGCAGGGTCCCGGCGCGGTCGAAGGCGTTCTGCGTGGCGTCGTTGACGGTGGCGCCGGAGCCGACGACCTGGATCGGGGCCATCTCGTCTTCGACGTCGACGCCGTGCTCCGCGCCGAGGTCGCGGCCGGCCTCGCGCTCGGCGTCCGAGTAGGGCTGGCTGATAAAGGGGAGGTCCTCCTCGTTCGGGAGCAGGATCGGGCCGTCGAGGTCGAGCCCCTCGATCACCTCCACGTCCATGGTGACGGTGCCGCTCACGTCGGTGGTGTGGAGCGAGAGCTCGCCGTCGCCCTGGTTCGCGTGGAGGTCGCCGACGTACACCCCGCCGCCGTCGACGGCGACGGGACAGATCAGGGTGGCGCCCGCGCGGACCTCCGGGATGTCCATGTGGCCGTCGGTGCGCTTCTCCAGGTCGGCCTCCGTCTCGACGCCGTAGTCGTGGTCGGCGCCGATGAGGCTCTGGCCGAAGTCGCCCGCGTTGTGCGAGTCGGGCATCGTCACCGGCGGCGTCGTCCCGATGTTCCCGATGAAGGGCCGGAGGCGGCCGAGCGTGCCGGGCATCCCGTCCGGCTCGTACAGCAGGATCGGGTGCTGCCGGGCGTTCTCCGGGATGTCCATCACCTCGTCGGCGTCGAGCGCGAGCTCGTGGGCGCCCTCCTTGTCGAGGGTGATCCCGACCGCGTTCTCGTGGTCGAACGCGACGGTGTAGCCGTACTCGAAGCCGAACGAGGAGGCGTTGGCGCCGCACTCCGCACACCGGATCGCGTCCTCGCCGGTGCCCTCGACGACGGAGTCGGGCCACGTCGTCCCGCACTCGGGACAGCGGTGGTCCACGAAGGGGTCGTCGCCGAACGCGCCCTCGCGCTCCGCCATCGACCCCGTGCTCGTCGCCATGCTCGTCACGGTCACGTCGCGGATGTGGATCGCGATCGCGTCGCCGACCTCCGCGCCCTCGACGCGGATCGGGCGCGTCACCTCGTGGCCGCCGCGGAACGAGGGCGTGACCATCGGCCCCCAACAGCCCGGCGGCGTGTACGTCTCGACGGTGCCGCCGTCCGCGACCGTGCCCGCCCACTCCTGATCGGGCCCGACCAGCCCGAGCGTGTACTGGTCGACGTAGAGCTCGTCGTGTACCTCTTGCTGTGACATACACATTTTGGTACGGTATGGCACAGCATAATCGTGGTGTTCGCGGCACGCGAGTCGGGGAGATCGGGGAGGTGGCAAGCCGGGTGGCAATGGGCCGGAGATTGCGAAGCGAGGTGAGCCGGCCTCGGGATCGCGGACCGCCTCGGGGAGTCTGCTGGTTTTTATACCGCGAACACAGTCGATCGGGTATGCAGACGCACGTCGTGCCCGTCGGGTTCGACTACGACCGGATGATCGCCCCCCTCATCCGGGACCAGTTCGACGTCGACCGCGTGATCCTCCTCGAAGGCACGGTCGGCAGCGAGGCCAACGTCGAGTACTCGCGCAACATCGCCCGGAAGCTCGAACAGGACTTCCGGAACCTGCTCGGCGCGGAGACGGTCCGCGAGAAGCTGACGGACGTGTACGACTACGACGCCGCCTTCGAGCGCGCCTACGACCTCATCAACGCGGAGCTGGACAGAGAGGAAGGCGTCGACGAGGGCGACGAGCGCGAGGTCTGGGTGAACCTCTGTTCGATGCCCCGCCCCGTCTCCTTCGCGTTCGCGACCGCGGCCCACTCGATCATGGTCGAGCGGCAGGACGACCGCGACCGCATCCACACCTACTACACCGCCCCGGAGAAGTACTTAGAGACCGAGCTCGCCGAGGAGCTGCGCGCGACCCGCGACCTCCTGGGCGACCTCGACGCCGCCGACCTCGACCCGGAGGCGCTCGCGGACGCGGGCGTCGACCCCGACCGCGTCGCCGACCGGCTCGCGAGCACCACCGACCTCCTCGCGGAGTTCGACGAGCGCGGCACCACCATCGGCGCGAAGCGCATCGGCGACAGCCACGTGATCGAGCTCCCGGTCGCCTCCTTCCAGAACGTCAAGCCGTTCGAGGAGCTCGTCTTGTTCACCCTCGGCGAGCACGGCGAGTTCGAGTCCGTCTCCGAGCTGGCCGAGACGCTCGCCGACGACCTCAACGAGGAGTACACCGACTCGTTCCGCTCGAAGGTGATCTACAACGTCGACCGCCTCGGCCCCGGCGGCAAGGGGTACATCGAACGCGAGGAGCGCGGGAAGTCCTACCGGACCACCCTCTCGCGGATCGGCCAGCTGTGGGTCCGAGCGCACGCCGACGAGGACCGGGACTTGGCGTAGGACGTGTTGGATCTGGGGGCCTCCGTCGGTTTTTTTTTATAAGCGGTTGCTGGCGGCGGATCGACGGCGAAGGCCTCCAAAGCCCCAGGCGCGAGGACTCGCGCGGCTCGCTGCGCGCTTCAGTCGCTCGCGTTGCTCGCTCCTTCCAGTGCTTGCATCGCCGTGCGTCGTCCTCGCGGCTGCCCCTTTGAGTCCCACCCGACCGCAGACCGCAGCCTCACGCCTCCCCAGCCTCGTCAGTCGCCGTCGCTTCGCTCCGGCGACTGACTCCCTCGCGCGTGCTCCTCGGCCGCGGGGCGGCCTCGAAGGCACGCGCCGCCGCGGCTGTTCTATCAGTGCCACGACCGTCCCGTTTTTATCCGTGGGATGGAGAGACGTACCCGATGACTCCGGCGCGGGATCCCGACGCGACAGACCGCGACGCCACCGACCTCGACGACGACTTCGGCTTCGCCGAGCCGTCGACCGACCAGTCGTTCGAGAACGCGCTGGCGAAGGCCCGCGACGGCGACCGCCTCTCAGTCGACGACGCGACCGAACTGCTCGCCACCGGCACGGACACCGAGGGGATCGACCCGGTCCGCAAGGAGGCGGTTCTCGAGCTCGCCGACCGGCGACGCCGCGAGGAGGTCGGCGACGAGGTGACCTTCGTCGCCAACCTCAACAACAACGTCACGACCGCCTGCAACACGGGCTGTCTGTTCTGTAACTTCAAGGACTCCGCGCACGCCTTCGAGGCCGACAGCGACGCCGACCACGCGGGGTTCACGAAGACGCCCGCCGAGTCCCGCGAGATCGTCGAGGACGCCCTCGACATGGGCGTCTACGAGGTGTGTTCCGTCTCGGGGCTCCACCCGGCCTTGGCGCTGAACGAGGAGCATCACGAGATCCTTCGGTCCTACGACGATCCGGAGAGCGAAGTGAACTACAAGCCGCCGTCGGCGTACGCCACGGACCCGGGCACCTACGTCGACCAGATCGAGGCGATGTCGGTCGGCGGGATCCACGTCCACTCGATGACGCCCGAGGAGGCGTACCACGCCGCCCGCGGCACCGACTGGGACTACGAGACCGTCTACCGCGAGCTCGCCGCGGCCGGCCTCGACTCCGCGCCCGGCACCGCCGCGGAGATCCTCGTCGACGAGGTCCGCGACGTGATCTGCCCCGGGAAGATCCGCACCGACGACTGGGTCGCGGCGATGGAGGGCGCGATGGCAGCCGGCCTCGACACCACCTCCACGATGATGTACGGCCACGTCGAGACGGTCGCCCACCGGGCGGAGCACCTCGGCGTGATCCGCGACCTGCAGGACCGCACCGGCGGAATCACGGAGTTCGTTCCCCTTTCGTTCATCCACCAGAACACGCCCCTCTACCGCCACGGCGTCGTCGACTCCGGGCCCTCGCGCGACGAGGACGAGCTCGTGGTGGCGGTCGCGCGCCTCTTCTTGGACAACGTCGATCACGTGCAGGCCTCGTGGGTGAAGTCGGGCGACGCGCACGGCCTGAAGCTGCTCAACTGCGGCGCCGACGACTTCATGGGCACCATCCTCTCGGAGGAGATCACCAAGCGCGCCGGCGGCGACTACGGCGAGTTCCGATCGTTCGACGACTACGTCGACATGATCGCGGCGATCGGTCGCACCCCGGTCGAGCGCTCGACCGACTACCGGACCCGGCGCCGGATCGACCCCGACGACGGCCCCCACGGCCCCCGGCTCGGCCCCCGCGCCGACGGCACGCCGATGCTCCCGGACTCGTCGTCCGGCGCGGACCCCGACGGCGAGTCGGCGAGCGCCGACGACTGAGCCGACCGAGCGGGCGAGCCCGCCGAGGCGTCCTCCGAGGGCGACCGCTCCCAACGAGCGAGAAGCGCCGTAATACTCTTAATATTGGTATGCGTTAACACACGCAGGATGCCCGCGTCAGACGCACCGACCGCCGGCTCGGAGAGGGGCCCGCCGCCCGAGGAGGGCGACGGCGACGGAGATCCGGACCGCCCGAGAGTGTCGCTCACCCGCACCGACGAGCGGGTGCTGGCGTACCTCGACGACGTCGGGACCGACTACCCGGCGTTCGTCGCGAGCAACACGGGGCTGTACGTCGACCACGTCGAGTCGCGGCTGGAGGCGCTCGCCGCGGCGGGGCTCGTCGAGCGAGTGACGGACGAAGAGGTGTTCCGGGTCACCGACGCCGGGCGCGACGCGCTCCGCGAGGACTGCGCCGCCTGGTCCGACTGACGCGCGCCGCCTGGTCCGACTGACGGGGGTCGATCGGCTTTTCGGGTCCTACCGGCCCAGATCCGCGTGCGCCGAGGAGAGGTGTCTGGAGCCGAGCGCCGCCAGAAGCGACAGCTCGCCCGCAAGCGCGCCCACCGCGATCGCCTCCGCGAGCGCGTCGCCGTTGCTCCCGGCGGGGTCGCCGCCGCCGCGGACGCCGAGGATGTCCAGCCCGGCGGCCTGCGTCGGGAGCTTCGTCCCGCCGCCGACGGTGCCGACTTCGAGGCTCGCGAGCGACACGGAGCAGTACAGGTCTCCGTCGGGCGTCGCCTCCGCGGTCGTGATCGCGTTCGCCCCCTCGACGACCTGCGCCTCGTCCTGCCCGGTTGCGAGGAACATCGCGGCGACCGCGTTGGCGACGTGGGCGTTGAAGCCGAGCCCGCCCGCCTTCGCGGAGCCGACGAGGTTCTTCCGGGTGTTGATCTCGGCGATCGCCTCCGGCGTCGTGTGAAGCCGTTCTTCGACGACCTCGCGGGGGATCTCCACGTCGGCGCTCACGGAGCGCCCGCGCCCCTCGACCGCGTTGATCGCGGCCGGCTTCTTGTCCGAACAGAGGTTTCCGGAGAGCGCGACGAGCGAGGCGTCGGTCGCGTCCTCGATGGCGTCGCAGGCCTCGCGGGTCGCGATGGTGACCATGTTCATCCCCATCGCGTCCTTCGTGTCGTAGCGGAACCGGAGGTAGACGTTGTTGCCGACGACGTACGGCGTCACCTCGAGGAGTTCGCCGTGGCTCGTCGTCGACTCGGCGGCCTCCCGCAGCGTCTCCTCGTTGTCGCGGACCCACGAGACGAGCGCCTCCGCCTCGGCCACGTCGGCGACGCGGAAGACGGGCGCGCGGGTCATCCCGCTCTTCGTCACCCGCGCGGTCGCCCCGCCGGCGTCGTTGACGACCGAGCAGCCGCGGTTGATGGAGGCGACGAGGGCGCCCTCGGTGGTCGCCATCGGGAGGTACCGCTCGCCCGAGAGCGCGCCGCCGTCGACCGCGACGGGCCCGGCGACGCCCATCGGCACCTGCACGGCGCCGACCATGTTCTCGATGTTCGACCCGTGGGCGTCGGCCGCGTCGAAGGCGTACTCGCCGAGGGCGTCGACGTCGGCGTCGGCGGTCTCGGCGACGAGGCGACGGCGGGCCGCCGCGGCGGTGTCGGCGTCGGCGTGCTCTTCGAGCTCGTGGAAGCGGATCTCGCCGTCGCGGACGCGCGCCGCGAGCGACGCGGGAGTGGCGTCGGCCATGCCCGCGTCTCCTCGCGGCGCGTGCTAATGGCTATCGGTTCCGGCGGCGCTGGAGGGGCGCGGGGCAGGACCGTCCGCCGCCGACCTACCGCCCGACGAACCCCGAGAGCCGCTCGCGGAGCGACTCGCCGCCGAGCTTGAGGTAGTAGGCGTCGCCGCCGTCCTCGTAGTAGTCGTCGATCCGGCGGACGACCTCGAAGCCGAGGTGCTCGTAGAAGCCGAGCGCCCCGGTGTTGGTCGTGCGGGCGTGGCAGGTCACCGACCGGTGCTCCGCGGCCACGTCGGCGATGAGGCGCTCGGCGTGGCCGCGTCCCCGGTGTTCGGGGTGGACGGCCAGAAAGAGGACGTAGCCGTCGCGTCGCACGGAGGCGAACGCGACGATCTCGTCGTTCTCGACGAGCAGATGCGTCGTGGAGCGGCGGTAGGCGTCGACGAAGAACCCCCGTCGCTGTCGGAGGACGCCCTCCTCGGATCGGATCCGCTCTTTGAGCTCCCACGCCTCCGTGGCGTGGTCGGCCTCGCCGGGCGGTTCCGTCCGCTTTTCCACGTTGACGCTCACTGCAGGAGACTAACACGCCAACGCAATATAACTCCACCGCCAGCGGGGAGGGTTGCGGTCGAGGCGTTTCGACGGCACCCCGGCCGCGCCCGACGACGGAAGCGTTTTGGTGGGCTCGGTCGTGGCTCCGGTAATGGCCGGCGAGTCGCCACCGGACCGCGGACGCCTCAGACGAGCGCTTCTGACCGGCGTCGCCGTCATCGTCCCCTCCGTCATCACCCTCGCGGTGCTCGGGGTGGTGTTCAACGCGATCTACGACTACTTGGACGCGTTCTCGTCGGCGATCGTGCCGGTGTTGCCGCCGGGAACGCTCCCGGTCGGCCGCGAGATCGCCATCGAGGTCGCCACGCCGGTCGTGTTCGTCGGGTCGATCCTCCTCATCGGGATCGTCGTCGAGTCGACGCGGTACGGTCAGCGCGCGGTCGACTACGCGGACTACGCGATAGAGCAGATCCCGGGCGTCGGATCCGTGTACGAGGGGTTCCGACAGATGAGCGACGCCATGCTGGAGTCGGACGGCGGGAACTTCCGCGAGGTTGTCCTCGTCGAGTTTCCGACCGAGGGGAGCTACACGCTCGCGTTCGTCACGAGCGACACGCCGGAGACGATCGCCGCCCCGGCCGAGAGCGGAAAGATGCGGACGCTGTTCATGCCGATGGCCCCGAACCCGGTGATGGGCGGGCACGTCCTGTTCGTCCCCGAGCGCCGGATCGTCGAGGTCGATCTGACCGTCGAGGAGGGGATCCGGGCGCTGGTGACGAGCGGCGTCGCCCTCGAACGCGCCGCGGCGGAGGCCGACGGCGTGTCGCCGGAACAGGTCCGCGACAGGGGCCACGGCAAACGGATCGGCTCGCATCACTCCTCGATGTCGGACGCGGCGAAGCGTCCGGACGACGACGGGGACGGGCGAGGCAGCGAGCGGATCGCGCCCGACGACCGGGGTGACGACCGATGAGCTACGCCCTCCGCGAGCACACGGCCGACGTGGCGGTCGAGGCGACCGCGCCGACACTCGGAGGGCTGTTCGAGGCCGTCGCCGACGGGCTCACCGCCGCGAGCTGCGAGACGGTTCCCGACGCCGGAGACCGATTCGAACTCGCCGTGAGCGCCGAGAGCCGCGAGGCGCTGCTGTTCGACTTCCTCGATCAGCTGATCTACGAACGCGACGTACGGCTCGTGTTGCCCGCAGACCACGAGTGCGCGATCGTCGCCCCCGACGAGTCCGGATCGGGAAGAGCAGAAGCGACGTGGACCGTCGAGGCGACGGCCCGCGGCGTCCCGCTCGACGCCGTCGCCGCCCGCGAGATCAAGGCGGTCACGTACTCCGAGATGCGTCTCGAACGGCGGGACGAGGAGTGGTACGCGTACGTCGTTTTCGACGTGTGACGTACTCAGGCGCCGGAAAACCGCGATCCGCGTGAAAACCGTTATCCTTGCAGAGATCCTTGTTAGCGTATGCCACAACCAGGTGAGCGCGTCGCGGATTCGGACGCCGAATCGGGGACGGAGGAGGCGGCGGAACGCCGACCGGACGCGGCGGCTGAGGGGGCCGCCGAGGGGGTCGGTCGGCGCTGGCGCGCGGGCGTCGCGGGCGGGGTCGTCGCCGGCGCGGTCATGGGGATAGTGTTACACGGCGCCTTGGACCTCATGCCGACGATCGGCGCCCTGATCGGCGCGGAGACGGTCGCCGCCGGCTGGGCGGTCCACCTGTTCAACAGCGCGGCGTTCGGGGGGTTGTTCGTCGCCGTCTTCGACCGCGGGTTCTTCGACGACCTGCGCGCGGACGTCGGGGGGTGCCTCTCGCTCGGCGTCGTCCACTCGGCGCTGCTCGGCGTGATCACCGGCGGGCTGCTGTTGCCGACGGCGCTCGCGCTCGAGGGCGCCACCGCGCTGCCGGTGCCGACGCTACCCGTGCCCGGGCTCACGGCGAGCTTCGAGTTCGGCGCGGTCATCGCGGTCGCGCACCTGCTGTACGGGCTCGTGCTCGGACGCGTGTTCGCCGCGTTCACGCTCGTCGAGGGCGAGATCGGGTGGCTCCCGATCGACCCGGTCGACTAGCGGTCGCGGATGCGGCCCGTTCGCGTTCGCGCCCGCTGACGCAACGCCCTTCTCCCCCCGTACCGAACGCCGGGTATGACCACGCGCGAGTTCGACGGGATCCGGCTGGAGAAGGTGCGCGAGCACGTCTGGGAGATCCCCCGCGAGGGCGACATGAACGTCCCCGCGCGGGTGCTCGCCAGCGAGAGCCTGCTGGCGGAGATCGGTGAGGACGACTCGCTCCGACAGCTGAAAAACGCCACGCACCTGCCCGGGATGGTCGAGCCCGCCCTCTGTATGCCCGACGGCCACCAGGGGTACGGGTTCCCGGTCGGCGGGGTGGGCGCGATCGACGCCCGAACCGGCTGTATCTCGCCCGGAGCGGTCGGCTACGACATCAACTGCGGCGTCCGGATGGTCCGGACGAACCTCACCTACGACGACGTGCGCGGCCGCGAGGAGGAGCTCGTCGACGCGCTCTTCGAGGCGATCCCCTCCGGGCTCGGCGGGGGCGGCGTCATCGGCGGCGACGCCGACGCGATCGAGGGCGCCTTAGAGCGCGGCGTCGAGTGGGCCGTCGAGGAGGGGTACGGGATCGAGAGCGACCTCGCGCGCTGCGAGGACGAGGGGCGGCGCCCCGACGCCCGGCCCGAGTACGTCTCCCAGAAGGCGATGGACCGCGGGCGCAACCAGATGGGGTCGCTCGGCTCGGGGAACCACTTCCTCGAGGTCCAGCGCGTCACGGACGTGTTCCGCGAGGCGGTCGCCGAGGAGTACGGGCTCCGCGAGGACGGCATCGTCGTCCTCATCCACTGCGGGAGCCGCGGGCTCGGCCACCAGACCTGCAACGACTACCTCCGGCGGATCGAGAAGGAGCACGGCGACCTGCTCGCGGACCTCCCCGACAAGGAGCTCGCGGCGGCGCCCGCCGGCTCGGAGCTGGCCGAGGAGTACTACGGCGCGATGGGCGCCTGCATCAACTTCGCGTGGGTGAACCGCCAGCTGATCACCCACCAGGCCCGCGAGACCTTCGGCGAGGTGTTCGACGCCGACCCGATCGAGGACCTCGGGATGGAGCTCCTGTACGACGTGGCGCACAACATCGCCAAGAAGGAGACTCACGAGGTCGGCGTCGACGCCGACGGGCGCCCCGCGGTCGGCGACGAGGCGGTCGACCGCGCGGACCGCGAGCTGTACGTCCACCGCAAGGGCGCGACGCGGGCGTTCCCCGCGGGCCACGAGGACGTGCCCGAAGCGTACCGCGGCGTCGGCCAGCCCGTGATCATCCCGGGCAGCATGGGCGCCGGCTCGTACGTGCTCCGGGGCGGCGACGAGTCGATGTCGGTGTCGTTCGGCTCCACGGCGCACGGCGCCGGCCGCCTGATGAGCCGGACGCAGGCGAAACAGGAGTTCTGGGGCGGCGACGTGCAGGACGACCTCGAGGACGGCCAGCAGATCTACGTGAAAGCGGAGTCCGGCGCTACCATCGCCGAGGAGGCGCCCGGCGTCTACAAGGACATCGACGAGGTGATCCGCGTCAGCGACGAGCTGGGAATCGGCGACAAGGTCGCGCGGACGTTCCCCGTCTGCAACATCAAGGGGTGAACGAGGCGCCGTCGGCCGGCGGCTTATATCGGATGCCGCGGGCACTCCGCGTCGAGATGTCGAGCCACTCGCGGGACGGCGACGCGCGACGGGAGCCAACCAGACGATCGGTCCTCGGCGGGGTCGCCGCCGTCGCCGGCGGCGGCCTCACCGGCCTCGGTGCCATCGCCGCCTCCGGTCGGCCGGCGGCCGCGGTCGACGGCGACCCTGCGGCCTTCGAGGCGGGCGACGCGCCGACGGTCACGAGCAACGACGGCCGGGTCGAGTCCGTCTACCTCTCGCCCGCCGTCGAGGTGTCGTGGGCCGACTTCTCCGAGGGCGTCGAGCGCGTGACGCTCTCGCTCGCCGTGGGAAGCGACGCCGGCGTCGACGAGGTGTACCGCGAGACGCTCACGGCGGCCGACCCCGAGGCGACCCCCGGCGACGTCGCGGCAGTCGGGGACGTCGGCGGCTCTCCCACCGACGACGCCCCGCCCGACTTCGATGCGGTCGACGGCGGCCTCACCGCGCGGTTCGCGCGCGCCGACGCGACCGCCCGGGGCGACGCGGTGACGAGCGAGGCGCTCTCCGCGGCCGAGCTGTCCGGCGGCGAGACGGAAACGACGACGCTCGACGTGGTGTTCCGCGCGCAGGTCGCCGGCGGCGGCGACGAGGCGACCGTCGTGCGCACGACGACCGTCGATCTGACTGTTGAGAACCCCGCGGGAGATGCGACGGCGGGCGGATCGGTCGGGATCGACGCCGTCTGAGAACTGACGCCGTCCGGGAGTCGACGCCGCCGCTCTCGCTTCGTCAGCGCTCCCGCTTCGCCTCCCGACCGAGATGTTCCTCGACGGCCTCGACCTTCCGGTCGGCGGTCGTCTCCTCGGTCCGCTTGTCGTCGATCTTCAGGACGGTGGAGACGCGGTCGCCGTCGACGGCGTCGTGGGCGGCCGCGGCCGCCGCGAACAGCGTCTGGGCGTCGTCGGCCTCGATCACGGTCCCCATCGGGTTCGTCTCGTAGCTCACGTCGAACTCGTCGAGCGCGGCGACGGCCTTCGCGACCTCGCCAGCCATGCTCCCCTCGATCACCGGCGCGACGCTCAGGAGTGCGATCGCTGTCATACCTGGCCGTCCGCGCCGCGGACACTTAAAAACGGAGCGCCGACGCCGCGAGGGCACCGACGGCGGCCTCAGTCGAGGGCGTCCACTCTCCCGGTGTCTGCTACCGGTCGAGGGCGTCCACTCTCCCGGTGTCCGCTACCGGTCGAGGGCGTCCACTCTCCCGGTGTCCGCTACCGGTCGAGGGCGTCTTTGAGGAACGAGAGCTGGTGACCGATCGCGCCCTCGAAGTCGTCGCCGAACGGGGAGAAGTGGTCCGCGGGCATCGTGACGACGGTCCCGCGAGAGAGCGCCTCGCCCGCGTCGACGACCGCCTCGCTGTCGACGATGGCGTCGTCGGTGCCGGCGAGAAGGAGCGTCGGCGCTCGGATCTCGTCGAGCCGCTCGACGGGTCGGTAGTTCGCGACCCGCAGCAGCGACCGCGCCGGCGTCTCGTTGCGCCACGTCGACTCGCGGTCGACCAGGTCGAGGTACTTCCGCTTCGTCCCCGGCTCCGTGATCGCGGCCAGCTCCTCGGTGCTCCCGACGATCGGGACCGTGCGACCGCGACCGAACCGGTGACCGAACTGGTCGCGGACGCCCTCGACCCCGGAGCGCGCGAGGTACCGCCCGCTGCGTCGCCGGGCGATCGCCCGCCCGTCGAGCATCGGGACCGCGCCGATCACGGCGTCCGGGTCGCGCCGCTCCGCCGCGAGCGTGAGGACGTGCGCGGCCGACAGCGACGCACCCCACAGCACCAGCCCGCGGCCGACCGCGTCGACACGTCGGACGCGGTCGATCGCGGCCGCGTAGTCCGCGCGCTGGCCCTCGGGATCGACGAGCTGCGAGTCGCCGTCGGACGCCCCGAACCCGCGGTAGTCGAAGAGGAACGCGGCGTAGCCGGCGTCGGCGAACCGCTCCGCGACCGCCGGGTAGCCGAAGCTCCGCTCCGCGCCGAGCCCCGGCGCCATCACGACGACCGGCGGGTCCTCGTCGCCGCCCGGCAGGTAGAGGGTGCCGCGGCAGGTGTCGCCGTCGGCGTCGAACGCGAGCTCGCGGGTGGCGAACCGCTCGCGGGGCGGCCGGGCGAGGCGTCGCTGCGCGCGGTTCACCGGATTCCTGCGGGTCACGCTTCGTCCCCGGCCTCCGCGGGGTCGCCCCCCGCGGCGCGCTCGTCGGACCCGTCGGCGTGTCCAGTGGATCCGTCGGTGTCGGCGGGCTCGTCCGCGTGCGTCAGCGTCTCCAGCACGCGCGTCGAGAACTCCGTCTCGCTGATCTCGTAGCCGATCAGCTCCTCGAACCAGGTCGCCTCCGCGTGCCACGTCCCGAGCACGTCGCCCGGCGAGCGGACCACGGTCGCCTCGACCCGAACGGGGTCCCACGCGTCCGCCTCGGCTCGCTCGATGAGGGCGTTGAGCGCGCGCCCGATCTCGCCGTGGTGCACCTCGCGCCCGGGAAACGCCGTCATGTACGTGATCTCCAGCGGCTCGCCGCCGTCGACGGCTTCGACGCTGATCCCGTAGCTGCGGAGCTCCGGCTCCACCTCGGTCGTCCGCTCGTCGCCGGTCATACGCGACCCACGTCCGGGCGAGATAAATCGGTACCGGCGTCCGGGCGGCGGGGTCGCTCGGGGAGCGAAAACCGGATGGTCGCGCGAGAAACGGATCGCCTCAAAAGCCGCGGACGGGGGGAGGCCGTCGCGATAGACGGCCGGGATCGGATTTGTCAGAGGCACACGATTGTCCCGCGCGGCCATCCCGGAGTACTCCGCGAAATTATATAAACTCTCGGGACGGTTCCGATCGGTGATCGGTTGGATTGAAATCGATCCCCGAACGGGGGGCGAGTCGCCGGTTCCCGACACCCTTTATCAGTGTCGCGTGACAGGATCGGGTATGCTCGGGGGGACGGCGATCGCGCTGACGCGCTCGACCGACGCGGCCGGCGTCCTCGTCGTCGGCGGGCTCTTGACCCTGCTGACATGGGTCCTCACCCCGGTCTGGGTCGTCGGATCCCTCGTTTTTCCCCCGCTCCTCCTGCTCGCGCCGCTCGCGCTCGCGCCGGCGTTCGTCGTCCGCGGCTACTTCGTCCGCGTCCTCGCCGACGGCATCGCGACCGGGAACGCGGACGGAGCGCCCGCCGTCGTCGCGTGGAACGACCTGTACCGCGACGGCCTCAAGTCCGCGCTCGTGAGCGCCGTCCTCCTCGCGCCGCTCGCGCTGGGGCTCGCGCTCCCGGTCCTCGCGGGCGGCGCCCTCGGAAGCGGCCTCGTCGATTCGGCTCCCGCCGCCGACGCCGTCCGGACCGCTCTCGGCGAGGGAGGCGTGCCGGCCGTCGCCGGTTCGGCGGCCGGGCTCGTCGGGGCGGTCGCCGCGGCGTACCTCCTCGCGTTCGCGTACGTCAGGCCCGCGGCGCTCGCGGCGTTCGCCGCCTCCGGACGGCTCCGTGACGGGCTCCGACCGAACCGGGTCGCCCGCGTCGTCGGGTCCGGTTCCTACGCCGCCGCGTGGCTCGTCGCGGCCGGGACGCTCGGCGCCGGCTACGCGCTGGCCGGCCCGTTCGTCCCGCTCGTGGTCGGCGCCGCGCTCGTCTTCGCCGTTCGCGTCGCCGCGTACGGGCTGTACGGGCGGGGCGCGGCGGCGACGCTGACGGTGGTCGACGCGGGCGACACCGACGAATCGGCCGATCCGACCGCGTCGGAAGCAGCCGGGCGGTCGACCGACCTCGCGCGTCCCCCGACGCCCGAGGTCCCGCCGGCGGTGCAGACGGGACGGACGGTCCCGGGCGTCGGGACAGAGGTCGGCAGAGCGATCGGCGGCGGCTCCGTGCCCGACGGCTCCGGCGGGACTCTCGGACCCGACGGCGGCTTCGACTGGTACGCGCCGGACGGGGACTCGATCGGGCGCGACGAGGCCGGCGGGACCGGGGATCCCGACGCTGACGCTGCCGACGACACTCGCGCCGCCGCAAGCGACGAGTTCGAGTGGAGCGTCGGCCTCGCCGACCCAGAAGACAAGAGTTGATACGCGGCCGGGGCGACGGTCGGGTATGCGCATCACCGATCGGGGCTACGGCGAGGAGGGCCGCGAGCGGCTCACGCTCGTCCCCGAGAACGTCGACGACCTCTGGCACCTCGCGCACGTCCTCGAGCCGGGCGACCTCGTGGAGGGCGACACCACCCGTCGGATCCAGCGGAACGACGACCAGATGCGGGACACCGGCGGCCAGCGCGAGCACCTGTTCGTCACGCTGGAGGTCGACGACGTGGAGTTCGCCCGGTTCGCCAACCGGCTCCGCGTGTCGGGCGTGATCGTCGGCTGCTCGCGCGAGGACCAGCTCAACGCCCACCACACGCTCAACGTCGAGGAACACGACGAGATCACGGTCGAGAAGCGCTTCAAGCCGGACCAGACGGAGCGGTTGGAGGAGGCCACCGAGGCCGCCGAGAACCCCGACGTGGCCATCGCGACCGTCGAGGAGGGGGCCGCGTACGTCCACACCGTCCAGCAGTACGGCACCGAGGAGTACGCCTCCTTCACGAAGCCGACCGGCAAGGGCGACTACTCCCGGCCGCGCGAGGAGCTGTTCGCCGAGCTTGGCGAGGCGCTCGCGCACCTCGACGCCGACGCCGTGATCGTGGCCGGGCCGGGGTTCACGAAGCAGGACGCGCTCGACTACATCGAGGCGGAACACCGCGACCTGGCCGACCGGATCACCACCGTCGACACCTCGGCCGCGGGCGACCGCGGGGTCCACGAGGTGCTCAAGCGCGGCGCGGTCGACGAGGTCCAGAAGGAGACCCGGATCTCCAAGGAGGCGACGCTCATCGACGACCTCACCGCGGAGATCGCGCAGGGCGCGAAGGCGACGTACGGGCCCGAAGACGTGGCCGAGGCCGCCGAGTTCGGCGCGATCGAGACGCTCCTCGTGGTCGACGAGCGACTCCGGCAGGAGCGGCAGAACGAGGGCGACTGGGGGATCGACGTCAACGAGGTGATCGAGTCGGTCGAACAGCAGGGCGGCGACGTGGTCGTCTTCTCCTCGGAATTCGACCCCGGCCAGCAGCTCTCGAACCTCGGCGGGATCGCCGCGATCCTGCGGTACCGGCTGCAGTAGGAGACGACCGACGCAGCGTCTGTTTATAAACAAACGGTGCGGTGGCGTGTGCCGGTGAGCGGCCCACAGGGCCGCGAACCGCCCGCGCGAGGGAGTCGGCCACTCGGAGCGAAGCGGAGAGTGGTCGACGAGGCTGGGGAGGTGTGAGGCGCGGGGCGGTGCGGGGTGGGATTCAAAGGGGCAGCTGCGAGGCGGGCGCAGGCGACGTAAGCACCGCAGCGAAGGAGCGACAACGACTGAGCGAGGAGCGCAGCGAGCGTGCGCCCGCCTCGCAGCTGGGGCTTTGGAGGTGACGACCGCGCTAGCAACCACTTATAAGCGTGTGACGAGGGCGTTGGAGGTGTTGGCCGTCGAATTACCTCAATCGTTTATTCACCAGTAAGCGCCTCGCTTGCGGGCGCGAAGTCGATCGTCTGCCCCCGCCCTCTCTCGCTCGCCCGCTCGTAGAGCATGTGCGCGGCCGCGACCGTCTCGATCCCGGTCCCCCCGGAGTCGAAGACGGTCACCTCGTCGTCGCTCGTCCGGCCGGGATGGTCCCCGGCGACGACCTCGCCGAGGTCGGCGGCGATTCCGGATTCCCCGTCGACCAGTCCCGCCTCGACCGCCGCGAGGAACGAGCCCGCGTCCTGCGCCGCCCGCTCGCGGATGTCGGGGACGTAGGTCGCGCGCGCGACCAGCTCGGGCGGCAGCTCGTTCTTCTCCGGGTGGTACTGCCCCATCGCGGTGACGTGGGTACCGGGCTCCACGTCGGCGTCTGCGATGACCGGGTCGCTCGCGGTGGTCGCGGTGATCACCACGTCGGCGCCGTCGAGGGCCGCGCTCGCGCTCCCGGCCGCCGACACGTCGGCGTCGAGCCGGTCGTCGAACGCCTCGGCGAACCCCT
This sequence comes from Halorubrum salipaludis, assembly GCF_002286985.1. Classification (GTDB taxonomy): domain Archaea; phylum Halobacteriota; class Halobacteria; order Halobacteriales; family Haloferacaceae; genus Halorubrum; species Halorubrum salipaludis. Next base: position 61,052 of record NZ_NSKC01000008.1, read on the forward strand.
CGCGGTTCTCCGCGGTCGGGGAGAAGACGCGGACCGCCTCGAAGTCGCGGACGGTCGCGGTCGTCGCGAGCTGGCCGCGCGCCTGCGCGCCGCTCCCGATCACGGCGATTTCGGTCGCGTCGTCGCGGGCGAGCGCGTCGACCGCCACCGCCCCCGCGGCGCCCGTCTTGAACGGGTTCATCGAGGCGCCGTCGAGCAGCGCTAGCGGCTCGCCGGACTGGGCGTCGAAAAGCGGCGTCATGAACCACGCGTCCTCGGCGCCGAAGCCGGCGGAGTAGGCGTACCCGCCCATCGCGCCGGTCTCGGGCAGCACCGCGGCGTAGGTGGTGAGCATGCCCGGCGGCTCGCGGTTGAACAGCTTCGTCCGCGGCTCCGCGGGCGCGCCCTCGCCGATCTGGCGGTAGGCGTCGCGCACGACCGCGACGTAGTCGGCGGGCTCGGCGAGATCGTCGACCTCGGCGCTCGTCAGGAACAGGGCGTCGGTCATATCGGTCCGGTCGGGCGCGAGCGACTAAACCGTACAGGGAACCGGAACGGCCGGTTCGTCGAGGAAATCCCGTCAGTCGGCGCCGTCGGTCCGCGATCGACCGCGCCGCGGAGCGCCCGACCGGCCGGGCGAGCCGCCCGCCGCGCGGTCGTTCCGGACGCGCGCCTCGTCCGTGACTGGGGCCTTGACGAATATCGCGTGGGCCATGACGGCCCCCGCGACGAGCGCGCCCCCGGGAAGCGCCGCCGTCAACGACAGCCCGACCAGGTTCAACGCGGCGGTCACACCGATCAACGCTGCCGGAATGAGCCCGAGAACGTAGTCGTAGTACCCAGTCATGATCCGGTTAATACTACTGCAAAATCGCTATTAAATCTTTCTCGGGGTTCGCCGTGACACCTCGAGTGATCACTCAAAACGATCGCATAAGTTATGGCAACGTATTCGGCGAGCCGGACCGCTCGCGGGACCGCGGAGGGGGGGTGAGAGAACGGGTTGGAAGTGAGAGAACGGGTTGGAAGTGAGAGAACGAGGCGGAGAAGCGAGTTCGAAGCCGCGATCGCGACCGCCTACCGGAGCTTGAAGTACAGCGCGCGCCAGCCGCCGAGCGCGACCGCGCCGAGGACGAGCATGACCGCGGCGAACGTGAGCGCGGCGCTCCCGCGGAAGACGAACTCCCGGAGCGCGAGCCCGACGATCGCGGCCGGGATCCACGACCGGATCACCAGCGGGACCGACGACTTCGCGGTCTCCACGGCGCCGGCCGAGTACGCGCCGACCAACGGCGCGACGAGGACCCACCCGATCAGGAAGGGGGCGTACACTTCGAGCAGGTACAGGGGGTTCGCGGACAGGAATTCGACGGTGCTGTGGTTGAGCGCACCGATCGTCAACAGGACGATCAGCGCGATCAGGTCGCCGACCGCGAGGGGGACGGCGTCGCGGTCGAGGCGCGTTTCGAGGAACGACGAGTCGGGCATACCGACCCGTCGGAGCCGCCCCTACTTTGTACGTACGGATTCGGTCCGACGGTCGGTGGTGGTCGACGGCCGCGACGCCGCCGATCGGGCCGCCGCTACGCGTACAGCGGGTGCGCCTCGCAGAGCTCGACGACGCGCTCGCCGACCTCGTAGATCACGTCGTCGCTGTCGACGTTGTCGACGACCCGGGCGATCAGGTCGCCGACCTCCTCGATGGCGTCCGCGTCGAAGCCGCGGGTGGTGAGCCCGGCCGTGCCCGCGCGGATCCCCGAGGGGTTGAACGGCGATCGGGTCTCGCCGGGCACCGTGTTCCCGTTGAGGACGATGTTCGCGGCCGCGAGCGCGTCCGCGGCGTCGCCGCCGGGCAGGTCCGGGTGCGAGTCGCGGAGGTCGACCAACACGAGGTGGTTGTCGGTGCCGCCGGAGACGAGGGTGAAGCCGTGGTCCTGCAGCGTCTCGGCGAGCACGTCGGCGTTGTCGACCACGTTCTGCGCGTACTCCTCGAACGAGGGGTCGAGCGCCTCCTTGAACCCGACCGCCTTGCCGGCGATGTTGTGCATCAGCGGGCCGCCCTGCCCGCCGGGGAACACCGCCTTGTCGACGTCGTCGGCGAACTGCTCGTCGCACAGCACGATCCCGCCGCGACCGGCGCGGATCGTCTTGTGCGTCGAGCCGGTGACGAAGTCGGCGACGCCGACCGGCGAGGGGTGGACGCCCGCCGCGACGAGCCCGGTGATGTGGGCGATGTCGGCGAGGTGGTAGGCGTCGACCGCGTCGGCGGCCGCCTGGATCTCCTCCCAGTCGACCGTGCGCGGGTACGCGGAGTAGCCGGAGACGATGATGTCCGGCTCGAACTCCTCGGCGGCCTCGCGGAGCCCCTCGTAGTCGATGTAGCCGGTGTCGGCGTCGACCTCGTACTGCTCGACCTCGTAGATCTGTCCGGTGAAGTTCGCGGGGTGACCGTGCGAGAGGTGGCCGCCGTGGTTCAGGTCCAGCGAGAGGATCTTGTCGCCGGGCTCTAACACGGAGTAGTAGACGGCCTGGTTCGCCTGCGTCCCGGAGTGGGGCTGGACGTTGACGTGGTCGGCGCCCCACAGCTCCTTGGCGCGTTCGATCGCGAGCTCCTCGACGTCGTCGGCGTACTCGCAGCCGGCGTAGTAGCGACCGCCCGGATAGCCCTCGGCGTACTTGTTGGTGAGGACGCTCCCCTGCGCCTCCAGCACCGCCTCGCTGACGTGGTTCTCGCTGGCGATCATCGCGAGCGTCTGCTCCTGCCTGTCGCGCTCCCCGGCCAGCGCGTCGGCGACCGCGGGGTCGACCTCCCGGACGTGCTCGTGGTCCATGTAGGAACCCCCGTTCGATCGCGCATTAATCCTTGCGTCACGTCGGTGACCCCTGACGCTCCCGTCGCGGTACCCCGACGATCACCGACGGCTCGCTCGGACACCCTCGGCGACTCGCACCCCGAACGATCACCGAATCACCGAATTGGCCATTTTCGGCGGTTTCGACGCCTGAAACCGCGTTGTTCCTCCCTCGAATCCCGTTAATATTAAATACGAATCCGGCTTTTATCCGGAGAGATAGATGGTGTCGAATTTACTGGAAGCAGACGTCGAAAATGTCCTCGACGCGGCGTTCGCGGGCGACGACGAAGAGCTGTTCGTCGTCGATCCCGCCCCGGAGACGATCGTGTCGCTGGTCGAGGCGGCGATCGGCCGCGACGACCTGCCGGAGATGTCGATGCTCGTCGACGAACGAACGCTGAAGAGCGTGATGGAGGACTTCCTCGTCGCGTCGAAGGCGGCCGACCTCGTCGCCGACGGCGCGCTCGACCTCCGCGTCCTCGACGGCGCGGTCGACAACGCGCTGTTCGTCTCCCCGTCGCGGGTCGTCGTGCTCGTGAGCACCGACGACCACGTCGCCGCGCTCGCCTCGGACGACGAGGCGTTCGTGGACGAGGTGTTCGAGACGCACCGCGACGCCTTCGCGGACGCCGAGACGTACGGCCTCCGCACCCCCGCGATCAGTCGGGTGCGGGAGACCCTGGCAGCCGAGATCGGCGAGGCGACCCGCGAGGACTTCGACGCCGTGCTCGCCGCGATCGACTCCGCCACGGGCGACGGCGGGCTCGACGAGGTGACCGTCTCCCTGCTCGTCGCCGCGAAGAACGACGTGCTCCTCTACGACATCTCGAAGTGGGGCGAGGACGTGGGGATCGCCTCGAAGGCGACGTTCTCCCGCACGAAGACCCGACTGGAGGACCTCGGCGTCATCGACACCGAGAAGGTCCCGATCGACGTCGGCCGTCCCCGCCTCCGGCTCAAGCTCGGCGACGAGGGGCTCCACGATCTCGCCGCCGCCGACCTCGCGGACGAGGTCGCGGAGATGCTGGCCTGAGGGCGGAACGACGACTGTTCACAGTTTCGGCGCCGTCACCCGCGGCTTTTTTTCGCTCCTTCGCCTCGGAGGTGACATGGACATCGGACTTGTCGGCGACGGCCCCGCGGTCGAGGCCGTCTCGGCCGCGCTCGGCGACGTCGACGTGAACGTGATGCCCGTCGAAGCGGGGCTCCTCGACGGGTTCGACCTCGCGGTCGTGGTCGACACCGCCGGCTCGGAGACGTTCGCGACCGCGGACGCGCACCTCGACCGGTGGGTCGCGCTCGAGGTCGGCGGGCTCGGGGGCGTCCCGCTGGAGCCGGTCGACGCCGCGGTGACCGTCTTCGACGAGACCTGCTACGACTGCCTCCGGCGACGGGTCGCGAGCGGCGGGGCCGAGGCCGCCGACGCGCCGGCCGGCCGCCGGTCAGCCGTGCGCTACGCCGGCGCGCTGGCCGGTCGCCGCGCCATCCGGCTGCTCGCCGGCGACCCGGTCGCCGACACGGTCGCGGAGGTGCCGGGCGCCGAGCGAACCCTGCTCCCGGTCCCCGGCTGCGACTGCGGCGACGACCCGGGCGACGCGCTGCCCCGCGAGGGCGAGGCGCGGGCGCTCTCGGACGCGGTCGACCGCGCCGAGCGAACGGTCGACTCCCGCGTCGGTCCGCTCTCGGAGGTGGGCGAACAGGAGTCGTTCCCCGTGCCCTACTACGTCGCGCGGGTCGCCGACACGACGCCCTTCTCGGACGCGCGGGCCGCCGAGTTCGGCGGGGGCGCCGCCGCCGGCTGGGACGAGGCGTTCATGAAGGCGCTCGGCGAGGGGTTAGAGCGGTACGCCGCCGGGGTGTACCGCGAGGGGTCGTTCACCCGCGCGCCGGCCGCGAACGTCCCGAATCCCGTGACGCCCGACGCGTTCGTCCGGCCCGAGAGCGCGGAGTCGTACGCCCGCGACGACCGGCTCCCGTGGGTGACCGGCGAGGGGCTCGGCACGGGCGAAGTCGCGAGCCTGCCGGCGGAGTTCGTTCACTTCCCGCCGCCGGAGAACCGGTACCGGTCCGCGATCACGACGGGGCTCGGGCTCGGCAACTCCGGGCCGCACGCCGCCCTGTCGGGGCTCTACGAGGTCATCGAGCGCGACGCGACGATGACCAGCTGGTACTCGACGGCCGACCCGCTCGGGATCGAGGTCGACGACGAGGGGTTCGCGGAGCTGGAGAAGCGCGCCCGCGCCGAGTCGCTGTCGGTGACCGCGCTGCTCGTCACGACCGATGTCGACGTGCCCGTCGTCGCGGTCGGCGTCCACCGCGAGGGCGAGTGGCCCCGGTTCGCGGCCGGCTCCGGCGCCAACCTCGACCCCGCCGCGGCGGCCCGGAGCGCGCTCGCGGAGGCGCTCCAGAACTGGACCGAGCTCCGGTCGATGGGACCGGACGCGGCCGCGGAGCAGGGCGCGGCGATCGGTCGTCACGCCGACTTCCCGGCGGAGACGCGGGCGTTCTTCGACCCGGACGCGAGCGTCCCGGCCGAATCGCTCGGCGAGCCCGACCTGTCGGGTGCGGAGGAGCTGACCGCCGTGGTCGACCGCGTCGAGACGGTCGGGCTGGAGCCGTACGTCGCGCGGACGACCACTCGGGACCTCGCCGCGCTCGGCTTCGAGGCGGTCCGCGTGCTCGTCCCCGGCGCGCAGCCGCTCTTTACCGGCGACCCGTTCTTCGGCGACCGCGCCCGCGACGTGCCCCGGTCGATGGGGTTCGAGCCCGACCTGGAGAAGGCGTACCACCCCTTCCCGTGAGTCGGAGAGCGGCGCTCTGATCACGCCTTTTTAAGCGGATCGCAGTCGGATATCCGCCATGGAGGTACTCCCGGACGCGGACGTCGACGCGGTCGAAGCGATCGAGGGCGTGTTCCTCACGCAGGGCGCCGCGGGCAACGAGGCGAGCATCCAGCGGTTCGTCATCGAGTCCGGCGCCGAGGTCCCCGAGCACGACCACCCGCACGAGCAGGTCGGCGTGATTACGGAGGGCGCCCTCACCTTCGTCGTCGACGGCGAGGAGCGCGTCGTCGAGGCGGACGACACCTACGTGATCCCCGGCAACGAGCCGCACGCGGCGCGCAACGACACCGACGAGCCCGTCGTCGGCTACGACATCTTCTCGCCGCCGCGCGCGAACCCGGACTGGCAGGAGTGATCGTTTATAAATCGGCACGCGGTGGCGCGCGCCTCCGAGGGGCCGCCGAAGGCGGCCGCGAGGAGCGCGTGCGAGGGACGCGGCGAGCGCGGTGGGCGACCGAAGGGAGCCCCAAGCGAGCCGCGAGGCTGGGGAGGCGTGAGGTGCGGGTGCGGTGCGGACGGGTGGGACTCAAAGGGGCAGCCGGCGAGGCGGGCGCAGGCGTTCACGAGAGCGGAGCTCTCGTGAGCCAATCAGAACGCTTCGCGTTCTGATGACGACGCAAGCACCGCAGGGAGCGAGTGAAACGAGCGACCGAGGAGCGCAGCGAGCGTGCGCCCGCCTCGCCGGCTGGGGGCTTTGGCGGTGTTCACCGTCGATCCGGCGTTAGAGATTTATAAGTGAGCGACTTGAGCTTTGGCGGCGTTCACCGCCGATCCGGAAGCAGCTATTTATAAACGGATGTATCGATCCGAGTCGCGATCCGAGTATGGGGGCAACGCCCGCCACTGTCACGCACCCTTTATCAATCGCCCCCGAACCACGGGGCAACCATGGCACGCGCGAGCGCCGGGGCCCGGATCCACTTCGGCTTCTGTAACCTCAGCCTCTCGCACGAGCGGCTGTACGGGGCCCTCGGGCTCGGACTCGCGGAGCCGCGGGTGGTCGTCGACGCCGATCCGGCCGAGACGGTGACGGTCGACATCGACTCGGAACCCGCCGACCTTCCAATCGCCGACTCCCCGACCGCCGACCCCGCAATCCACACCGACGTTCGCGAGTACGCCACCACCGCGGCCGACCTCCTCGGCGTCGACGGCGCCAGCGTCACGGTCCGCCGAACGCTCCCGCGCCACGCCGGGCTCGGGAGCGGCACCCAGCTGGCCGCGGCGACGCTCGCGGCGGTCGCGGCCGCCCACGGGAAGGAACCCCAGGTCCGCAAACACGCCCCGGCGCTCGGCCGCGGCGGGCGCTCGGGCGTCGGCGTCGCCACGTTCGAGGCGGGGGGGTTCGTGCTCGACGCGGGCCACCCCACCGCGCGGTTCACCACCGACCGGCCCGCGGACGGCGAGTGGACCGTGCCGCCGGTGGCCGCCCGCCACGCCGTGCCCGACGACTGGCGGTTCCTGCTCGTCCGGCCGGACGCCGACCCGGGGCGGAACGGCGACGCCGAGGACGACGCGATGCGGACCGCGGTCGAGCGCGCCGAGCCCGGGCTCGCCGACCGGATCGGCGGGATCGTCACCCGGCGCGTGCTCCCCGCGATCGCGACGGGGAACGCCGAGCGCTTCGGCGCCGCCGTGGCGGAGATCGGCCGGCTCAACGGCGCGTGGTACGCCGACGAGCAGGGCGGGGTGTACCGCCCCCCGGTCGGCGACGTGGTCGCGTCGCTGTCGGCGTCCGCGGCCGTGTTCGGCGCCGGGCAGTCGTCGTGGGGGCCGACCGTGTACGGGGTCACGGACGCCGCGAACGCGGGCGCGGCGGCGACCGCCGGCGAGCGCGCGCTCGACGAGGCGGGGGTGAACGGGTCGGTCTCGGTCGTCGAGGCGGCCGACGGCGGGGCGCGGGTGACGGAGTAGGCGGCGGTCGCCCGCCGACGCGACGCCTGCACGAGCAACAACACTAAGCGGAGCGGCCTCCCCATACGGGACATGCCGAGTCTTCCGTTCGGCGTCGCCCGGCTCGACTCGATCCTCGAGGGCGGGGCGCCGCCGGGGAACGTCGTGTTGCTCGCGGGCGAGTCCGGCGCCGGCGCGCGCGAGTTCCTGTACACCAGCGCGGCGATGAACGCCCTCGGGCACGCCGACCCGGAGCTGTTCGACCTCTACTACGGCGACCTCCCCGCGGACGCCGAGCTCCCGGAGGCGGTCCACTACCTCTCGTTTACCGCCGACACGGACGCGCTCACTCGGGAGATGGGGTACACGATGGCCGACGAGATCGTCGACGCCGCGGTCGACGAGATCGGGTTCCGGGACCTCTCGCCGGAGTACTTTCAGCTCAGCCCGATCCCGCGCGACTGGTACGAAGACGAGACGGCGTCGATCACGGAGCTCGGCGACCGCGGCGAGTACGAGGACGTGCTCACCGCGTTCGGCGACTACCTGTCGGCGCACGCCGACGACAGCCTCGTCTGTATCGACTCCGTGACCGACCTCGTCTCGATGGTCGACGAGGACACCGAGTGGAGCGACGTGGCGATGGTGATGAAGGGCCTCAAGAAGGCGGCCTACGACTGGGGCGGGCTCATCCTCGTGCTGGTGAACACCGACTCGCTCACCGACCGCGAGTTCGGCGCGCTGATGGACGCCGCGGGCGGGACGCTCCAGTTCACGTGGGAAAGCGGGGGGTCCCAGCGCGCCCGGACCATGTTCGTCCGCGAGTTCCGCGGGGTCCTCTCGCGGCTGGAGTCGGAGAACATCGTCCGCTTCGAGACCGAGATCCACGAGGGCGGCTTCGACATCAGCGACGTGCGCAAGATCCGGTGACGCCGCGTCTTCGACGGCCCGAATCAGCTCCCGTCCCGAGTATCGATCGGGAGAACGACGCGACAGATTACTTAAGTCTCCCCTCGAAAGGGAGCGTAGATGACGGAGGGCCCGCGATGAGCGACCTCGATCCGACCGACGACGGCGACAGCGCCGCCGCGGCCGCGGAGGCCGACGCTGACGCGGTCGCGGACACCGCGGAGGCCGCGGTCGCGGCCGCCGCCGCCGAGGCCGACGTCGGTCGCGAGGAGCTGCTGAAGCGCGCCATCGTCGCGCTCGCGGAGTCCGAGGGGATCGACGTTCCGGACGCGGAGGAGGTGGCGGCGATCCAGGCGCGGCTCGACGACCTCGACGCCGAGGTCGACGAGAAGGTCGAGGACCTCCGGGAGCGGTTCGTGGAACTGTACCGCGACCTGGAGTCGAAGGCGCCCGCGGACCACGCCCACGAGGAGACGGCCGAGCGGCTGGACGCGGTCGCGGCCGACCTCGACGCGGTCGCCGACCGGCTGGACGAAATCGAGGCCGAGGCGGCCGCGACGGCGACCGTCGGCGAGGCGGTCGAGGAGACGATCGACGCCCTCGACGATCGGCTCGCGCGCGTCGAGTCCCGGCTCGACGAGGTCGGCGACGGCGACGAGATCGACGAGCTGCGCGACCGGACCGAGGCGCTCGACGATCGCACGCAGGACCTCGACGGCCGCGTCGACGAGATCGACGAGAAGCTCTCGCGCGTCGCGAGCGCGGTCGTCAGGGTCCGCCGGCGGCTGGAGGCGGCCGAGCGCGACCGCGCCGACCGCGAGCGGCTCGACGCCCTGACCGCCGCCGCGAACCGCGGGGGCGTTCGGAAGGCCAAGTGTACGAACTGCGGCGAGACCGTCGACATCGGGCTGTTGACGGCGCCGGAGTGTCCCCACTGCGGCCGAGGGTTCGAGGAGCTCGAGCCGAACCCCGGCTTCCTCGGCACCTCGCGGCTGGTCGTCGGGGACCGCCCGGCGCTCGGCGGGGAGGTCCACGGCGACGCCGGCGGCACCGCTGACGCGGCGGGCGGCGGAACGGCAGACAGCCCCGGCGGCGACGTGAGCACCCGCGAGGGCGACGGAGGCGGTGAGCCGTGACCGAGGACGACGCGGCCGGTGACGATGCGGCCGGCGACGACGCGACCGACCCATTCGACGACGAGTCGCTCGGCGGGGGCGACGCGGCCGACGACGCCGACGGGATCGACGACCCCTTCGCCCGGTTGGACGAGGGCGAGCCGGAGGCAGATCCCGACCCCGAGAGGTCGCTGTTCGGCGAGGCGAAGCCGGGGGTCGACGACCGCGATCCGGTCGACGCGGGCGGCGCCGGCGCGGACGATGCCGGCGCGGACAACGCCGCGTCCGACCCCCGACCCACCGCGAACGCGGGTCTGACAGGGGCCGACGACCCGTTCGACGAGCTCGGCCCGGCGACGGGCGAGACCGACGCGGAGCTCGACGAGGCGTTCGAGCGGATGGACGTCGGCGGCGTCGCCGAGGAGGACGTCTGGGAGTCGCTCGACGAGGACGCGGCGGGCGGGGTCGGTGAGTTCGGCGGCGCGGCCTCGGAGACCGGCGCGGCGGGAGCGGGCCTCGGGGGAGACTTCGTCGGGGCCGGCGACGAGCGCGTGATCTCGAAGCGGACGTACTGCCAGCAGTGCCCGCACTTCTCGGCGCCGCCCGAGGTCGCCTGCGGCCACGAGGGGACCACGATCCTCGAGGCCGTCGGGTTCGACGAGTTCCGGGTCCGGAACTGCCCGATGGTCGACGAGGATGACCCGACGTTCGACGCGGCCCGGGAGGAGTAACCGGAACACGGTACGTCTCGCGTTCGCGGAATCGCCGACGGTTTCTGAACACGCTCAAGGGTGTCGGGTCCCGAGAGCGTTCCGTCCGTGAGAATAGTTCGGCGACGGGACGAGACGGGTGTCGATTTCGGTCGAGGAGCGCTGACCGGGGCGATAGGGGATTCGATTACGGTCATCCCGCTGGTCGTCGCGCTCGCGCTGCTGACAGACGTGTCGCTCCCGCACGCGCTCGCCGGGTTCGGGGTCTTCCAGGTCGTCTGGGGGGTCCGGTACGGGCTTCCGATATCCGTCGAGCCGATGAAGGCGCTCGCGGCGCTGGCGATCGCCGGCGCGTTAACGTACGCGGAGCTCGCGCTCGCCGGGCTCGTCCTCGGCGTCCTCCTCCTCGCGATCGGGCTCTCGGGGACGCTCGCGCGGGTCGAACGCTGGATCGGCGAGCCGGTGATCCGCGGGGTGCAGTTCGCGGTCGGGCTGGTGCTGCTCGAGACCGGGATCGACCTCGCGATCGCCGACCCGGTGCTGGCGGCCGCGGGAGTGGCGATCGCCGCGGCGGCCGCGCTCGCCGGCCACGGGAAGGCGAGCGCCCTCGCGGTCGCGGTCGTCGGGATCGCGGTCGCGCTCGTCACCGCCGGCGTCCCGGCGCCGCGCTGGCCCGGCGCGCCCCCCGGCCTCTCCCTAGCGGTGCTCTCCGGCGCGGTCACTCGGAACACGGCCGACGGGATCGCCGCGCAGCTCGCGATGACGATCGGCAACGCCGCGCTGGCGACCTCGCTGCTGTTCGCCGACCTGTTCGACGCCGAGGTCACGCCCGACGAGCTGTCGGCGACCATGGGCGCGACGAACCTGCTCGCGGTGCCGCTCGGCGCGATCCCGATGTGTCACGGCTGCGACGGGGTCGCCGGCAAGCACGCGTTCGGCGCGCGGACCGGCGGCGCGAACGTCGTCCTCGGCGTCGGCTACCTCGCCGCGGTGCCCTTCGCGACGCCCGCGCTCCTCGACGCCTTCCCCGTGGCGATGCTGGGCGCGCTGCTGGCGATCGTGGCCGTCTCGCTCGCGCGCAACGCGCTCGACTCCGAGAACGTCGCGCTCTCGGTCGCGATCGGGCTCGTCGCGCTCGCGACGAACCTCGGCGTCGCGTTCCTGCTCGGGATCGTCGCGCACCTCGCGTGGGAGCGCGTCGGCGAGCGAGCGTCGGGAGAGTAGTCCCTTATAAACAGGTGGAGCGGTGGCGCGTGCCTTCGAGGCCGCCTCGCGGCCGAGAAGCACGCGCGAGGGAGTCGCTGGCGGCTGTCGCCGCCAGCGACGAGGTTGGGGAGGCGTGAGGTGCGGTCGCTGTGCGGGGCGGGACTCAAAGGGGCAGTCGCGAGGCGGCCAGAGGCGACGGAAGCACCGCAGCGAGTGAGCAACGCGAACGAGCGAGGAGCACAGCGAGCGTCTGGCCGCCTCGCGGCTGGGGCTTTGGCGGTCTCGTCAGCGCCGATCAGCGATTTATAAGCGACCGCGTCGTCGTACGGCCGAGCGGCTGGGGCTTTGGCGGTCTCGTCAGCGCCGATCAGCGATTTATAAGCGACCGCGTCGTCGTACGGCCGAGCGGCTGGGGCTTTGGAGGCCTTCGCCGTCGATCCGCAGTCAACCGTTTATAAGCGAGTGGCTGAGGCTTTGGAAGTCGTCGCAGTCGATCTGCCAGCAAGCGGTTATAAAGGAACGATCGCGTCACGATCGGAGCCGACCGCCGAACTACCGATCGCTTATAAAACGTCTTCGAGCGCGTCCATAACCACGTCGACCCGGTCGACCCGCGCGTTGTGGCCCATGTGGCCCACCCGCAGGATGTCGTCGGCCAGCTCGCCCAGCCCGGTCGCGAGGAGCACGTCGTGGTCCTCGCGAAGCGCCTCCTGCAGCGCCGCGGCCCGCCCGGGAACCTCGAAGGCCGTCACCGTCGGGGAGGCGCGCTCCGGGTTCGGGAACGGCTCCAGCCCCAGCGCCGCGCCGCGCTCGCGACACCGCGCGGCCGCCTCCCGGTGTCGCTCTCGGACGGCGTCGAGCCCCTCGTCGAGCCACAGCCCGAGCGCCGCGTCGAGCGCGACCACTTCGGTCGTGAGGTGGGTGTACGGGAACCCCTCGTCGGTGTCCCGCCACGGGAGGAAGTTCGTGTACAGCGAGTGCGGGTCCCGCGCCTCCATCGCCGCCCACGCGCGGTCGCTGATCGCGGCCGTGGTGAGCCCCGGCGGCGCGCTGAAACACTTCTGGGACGCCCCCAGACACACGTCGATCCGGTCGGTGGGCACGCGAACCCCGCCGAGCGACGAGACGGCGTCGACGACGGTGAGGATCTCCCCGTCGGCCTCCGCGAGGAGGTCGAGCGCGGGGCCGAGGTCGTTGAGCGTCCCCGTCGGCGTCTCGCAGTGGACCATCGTCGCGACGTCGAACGCATGGTCGTCGTCCGCGAGGACCGACTCCAGCTCCGCGAGCGGGAGCGGCTCGTCGTAGTCGGCCGCGACCAGCGTCGCCTCGCCGCCGTACGACTCGACGAAGTCGGCGAACCCGTCGCCGTAGAGCCCGTTCGAGAGGCACAGCACCTCGGTCCCGGGCTCGACCAGCGAGGCGATCGCGGCCTCCAAGCCGAGGATCCCCTCGCCGCCGGGGACGACCACGTCGCGGGTGGGCTCGTCGACCGGTTCGGCGCCGGGCCCGTCGGCGTCGCCGCCCGGATCGACCCCGTAGACCGTCGCCAGCCGGTCGGTCAGCCGGTCGTAGATCCGGTGGAACTCGGGGTCCACGTCGGGGTTTATCAGCTCGCGGCTCATCGCGTCGCGGACGGCGTCGGGGACCGCGGTGGGTCCCGGCGTCATGAGCATACGCCGTCACTCGCTTCCATCGGCATAAGGGCGCCGTCGCGGCCCCTCCTCCCCCGCGGATCGCCCGTCCGCGTCGACGACGCACCCTGCGCCACCCACCCGTGTGCCACCGGCCCGTGCGCCGGGGTCACAGACCTGCCGATACGTTAATACGTTTCTGTCGCCTGCGTTACGACGATGATGCTTCCGACCCACGTGCTCGGCGGGATGCTCCTCGCCGCGCCGCTGGTGCGCGTGGCACCGGAACTCGCGCCGATCGGGTTCGTCGCGGGGTTCCTCGGCGGGCTCTTCCCGGACCTCGACATGTACGTCGGCCACCGGAAGACGCTCCACTTTCCCGTGTACTACAGCCTGTTCGCGGCGGTCGCCCTCCTCGCGGCCCTGATCGCGCCGTCGGCGGCGACCGTCGGCGCCGCGCTGTTCCTCCTCGGCGCGGCCCTCCACAGCGTCGCCGACATGTACGGCGGCGGGCTGGAGCTGCGCCCGTGGGAGGGGAACTCCGACCGGGCCGTGTACAACCACTACCACAAGACGTGGATCGCCCCGCGACGCCTCGTGCGGTACGACGGCGCGGTCGAGGACCTCGGGCTGTCCGTGGGGCTCGCGCTCCCCCTCCTGCTCTTAGTCGACAGCCCGCTCCGGCAGATCGTGCTCGGCACGCTCCTCGTCGCCGCCGTGTACACGATGACGCGGCGGTACCTCGCGGAACTCGCGGCCCAGATCGCTCCCTACGCACCGGAGGCGCTGTCGCCGTTCCTCCCGGACCGGTACGTCGACGACGACCCGAAGCGGTAGCGGGGAAACGGTAGAGGAGAAGCCGTAGGGCGGAGACCGGGACAGACCCCTCAGTCGAGCCCGTCGATCGCGCGCGCCGCCTCGAGCACCTCGTCGTGGAGGTGTCCGTTCGAGACGACGAGTCCCGTGGAGTCGTGTCGCCAGCGGGTTCCCTCCAAGTCCGTCGCCTTCCCCCCCGCCTGCCGGACCATGAACACGCCGGCGACGGAGTCCCACGGGTTCGCGCGGAGGTTCGAGATCGTCCCCTCCAGCCCGCCGGCCGCGACGGTCGGGAGCACGACCTGCGCGGCCCCGAGGCGGCGCAGGTCGCTGAAGCGACGGACGATCGCCTCGCAGGCGGCGGCGTACTCGTCGCGGGAGTCGTGGTCCCACCACAGCGTGGGGTCGACGGTCCCCCGGCGCGGGTCCGACACGTCGCTGACGTGCATCTCCTCGCCGTTGCGGTACGCGCCCTCCGCGTCGGCGGTGTACACGTCGCCCAGTGCGGGCGCGACGGTGGCCGCGGCGACCGGCTCGCCGTCGACGACGGCCGCGACCGCGGTCCCCCACACCCGGATGTCCCGGACGTAGTTGTGGGTGCCGTCGATCGGGTCGATCACCCACGCGGCGCCCGACTCCGGGACCGTCTTGCGCTCGTCCTCCTCCTCGCCCACGATCGCGTCGTCCGGGAACGCCTCGCGGATCTCGTCGATGACGGTACGCTGGGCCGCCCGATCCGCCTCCGTCACCACGTCGTCCTCGCCTTTCGTCTCCACGTCGATGTCGCTCCGGAAGCGCTCGTTCGCGACGGCCGCGCCCGCCCGCGCCGCGCGCTCCGCGACGGCGGCGCGCTCGCCTGTGTCGGTCATGGGCGTTCTGCGACGCCCCGCGGCGTATAAACGTCGATCCCGCGAGCGGCCGGACCGGGAATAATTAACTCAGTTCCGAATCTGAGTATACTTAAGTGCGTCCGGGGCGGACGGACGCGTATGGAACCCGAAGAAGCGGTCCGCCAGCTCGAGTACGCCATCGACGCCTCGCTCGACGACATCGGCCAGCGCGCCGCCGCCGGCTACCGGCCCACCTTCGAGCGCGTGGCCGACCGCGCGGACGGCACCGCGGTGTACGAGCTCGCCAGCCGACTGTCCGCGTCCGTCGTCGACGGCGACCGGCCGAGCCCCGCGGCCGCGAACCGGCAGGCCGACCGCGTACTGGACGACCGGGCGTTCACGGACGGCGGGGAGTAGGTCCGGATCGCGGCGAGACAGTGTTCGACTCGCGTGGAGAGCGCTCTTTTAGTTAGGCCGTGAATCCGGAGCCACAGCCGCGTCGACGTTGGAGCAGTCACGCTCCGACTCAGACGTGATAACTCGCACACAGGATTCAAATACGCGCTTCGCGGAGCGGAATTATGGGAGCGAGACGCGGTGGTGGGGTTTATGAGTACATACGCGAGGACCGAGCGGTCTCGAAGGTCGTCGGCGTCGTGTTGATGACGGCGATCGTGATCGTGTTGGCAGCGACCGTGGCGACGATGCTGACCGGGTTCGCCGGAATGTTAAGCGATCCGGCACCACAGGTGGTGTTCTCGTTCGAGTACGACGACGATGTCGAAGACCCAAACACCGAATACCACCCCAGTATTCCCTCTGGTGCTGAGGAAGTTCTCGCGGTTCGGCATGCAGGCGGTGAACAACTCGATCCTGACCACATCGAAGTTATCACTCGAATCACGACCGACGATGGAGACGTTATCGAACATCGGGATCTGTGGTCAGAAGCGTCGACAGGTGAGGATTCGGCGCTTACTGTCACCGGAGCGATGTACCCGTATGCGGGAGGGAGCCACAGTCTCAAAGGAGGTAACGTGACCATCCTCTGGCAGGATCCGGAGACTGATACCGGGGTTATCCTCAAAAAATGGGACGCTCCGCCGAGAGACGAGGAGTGACCGCGGCTATTGACCCGAAACGCCGTCGTCTTCCTCTTCTCCCTCGTTGTCGAGCACGGTGACGCCGTCGTCCGGCTCTTCGTCGGAGGCCGTAATCGTGGCGTCGAAGTCGAACTCCTCGTTGTTGTCGAACTCCGGATCGACTCCCTGGGTGTCGATCAGAGTTCCAATTTCCGCCGCTTGACCGGGTTCAAGCTTGACGACCGCAGACTCTCCATCTAGCAGAGAGTCATCCGTTTCGGCGACGTAGAAGCCAATCTCTCCGATATCTTGGTCGCCGTACGTCTTCTCGAAGTCACTCTCAAAGAACACGTCCTGTGTTCCCTGATTGGTTACCCGGAAGAGCCGATCGAACAAATACGTCGATTTACTGCCAGGACCGCGACCGTTGCTGTCGTCACCGACATCTTCGTCGAAACTGAGACGGATCTCACCTCGTTCTTCATCATCGGTGATCGTTTGGTCGATCGGTTCCATTGCCAGTAAGGCCTCGTCCTCATCGGCAATGTTGACGTTGACCGTCCGGGTTGCTTCAACGCTGGTGAACGCGCCAGTACCCATCGCGGTGCCGGCAGCGGTGACTCCGAGCGTGGCGAGGAGGGTACGTCGTTTCATGCGTTATCACCTCTGTTGACATCGACGCCGACGATGGTCAGCGTGTCAATAATACCCTCTCCCGGAGTGACCCCATCGGTAGTAGCGACGAGATCGACCACGAACGAGTTACCGTCTTCGAGCGTGATCCCGTTGTTCTCGTCGTCGAGCGGAGCGTCGGTCTCCGGGTCGTCCTGTCCCCGGTAGAAGCTCACCGCGTCCGGATTTCCGTCTCCATCTCCTTCGAACGATTTCTCGAAGTGGATATCGACCTCGTTCCGGCCCAAGTTGCTCACTTGGAACAGGTTCGGGATGGTCGTCACCGCGTCCACGTTGAGCGCAGTGACGTTCAGATCGAGGCGTCCGGTGTCTTCGTTTACCAGGGCGAAGGGATCGTCCTGTGCCAGAGGCGTTCGACTGCCGTTTTCGGGATCGTCGATCGGATCGCCGTTCGCGTCAACTGGCTGAAGTGCGAGGTACGCCTCCGTGTCATCACGAACGTCGATATCAACCTGGCGATCCGCCTCAACGCTCGTGAACGCACCCGTACCCATCGCGGCACCGGCGCTGGCGACGAATCCGCCGAGACTGAGGATGGCGGTACGTCGCTTCATGAGTCGTTCACCTCTTCGGCATCAGCGATAATCGTCACTTCGAGACCGCCACCACCGAATATATCGGTGTTAAGCGTCTCAATTTTATCTTCTGTCTTTGTGTCAACAGCGAATCCGAGTGCGAACGATTGACCCGGCCCAATGATCGGTCTGCTTCCTGACGCCTCGTCAAGCAGGTTCAATCGGCCACTCTGACCCGGGACATTTGTCGCGAACAGCTCGAACGGATCCCCCGGAGAGAGGTTTGGTGACGTGACCGAGACCTCCACTTCCTGTGTTCCCTGATTTTCGACTGGAAACACTTCTTCGAGGGTAGTGCTGGCAAACGGACTCACACCAGCACCGTCAAAATCACCCTCAGCATCAGGCGCAACATCGATCTCGATTATTCCGTCGGACTCCGTGGCGTATTCCGAATTCGCATAATTTTGATCATCCGGATCGAGTCGGAGAAACGCCTGTGCGTCCGAGGAGGTCTCGATCGAGATGCTTCTCTCGGCGCTGACGCTGGTGAACGCGCCAGTTCCGAGAGCCACGCCCCCGGTACCGACGAGCAGACCAGCGCCCGCGAGGACACTACGCCGTTTCATTGGTGCTACCAGTTAGTCCTGATTCCCGCCGACGCGCTCGGCGATGAAGGTGAAGGTGCCACTTTCGACCTGATCAAGGCTATTCCCCTTCGGAACGTAGATCCCAATGTTCGTTGCCGCGTCACCGGGGGAAAGAGTCGTGGTCTGACCGCTATCTGTATCACTCAGGCCAGTGTTGTCGCTGGAGTCTCCCTGCGAATTTTCGGCATAAATGCCCAGGAAGCCTCCCTGTGAAGCGATCAGATCTGATTCGACAGAAAGAACGACCTCCTGAGAACCGTTGTTTTGGATATCGATCAGGTTGTCGAACGTAGACTTTGCATTTTTGTTGATACCGGAAGCACTCCCAGCAGTATCGTCAGACTGTGTGAAATCAAAGCTCACCGTATTGTCACCGGTGATCTCGACATATTCCTGTGCGTTTGGAGTCACGTTACCGTCACCGTCAGTTGCCTTCTCGAAGCTCAAGAATGCGCCCGCGTCACCAGCAGTTTCAATAGAAATACTGCGGTCCGCCCTAACACTCGTAAACGCGCCCGTACCCATCGCGGCCGCGCTTCCAGAAGCCAATGCACCCAGGCCAACTACGAACTTACGACGTTCCATGGTTGTGTGTCCGCGACCCGAGCTCGCGGGGACCGTCCCGCGCTGAGTCGCTTCACTCCACCCATGCCACTATACCCATATCGTTATGACACGCTCGTGGTGACCACAGGCGGATCCGGAACTTACACGACCGCCTCTCGTGTGTCCACAATCACACCCTGAACACCGATCGATCCGTGATCGAGTACGCCTCGATGTCGCTCATCTATGTGTGCTGAAACGACCGGATTCGCGGGTTTCAGTCGGGTTTCGATCGGTTCAAGCAGTCCTTGACGTCCGAGAAACCGACGCATGAAGCCGGTTCGATCCGAACCTATCAGATACAGTATCACTCCCCTTTATGTAGTCCTATACACAGGATCCTGTTAACCGCCGAACAGGAGGTCGCCGGCACGGCCTCGGTCGGCGAGCGCCACACGATGCTCTCGATGAGTCAGACGGGAACGACGACCGACGTATCGCTGCCGGAACAGGAGATCTTCGAACTGCTCGCGAACCGCCGCAGGCGCTTCACCATCCACGCCCTCAAGCGCGCGGGCGAGGCGATGGACGTCGCCGAGCTCTCGACGCGCATCACAGCCTGGGAGACCGGCACCGATCCCGACACGATCACCTACGACGACCGCCGGAACGTCCACACCGTCCTCACCCGCACCCACCTGCCGAAGCTCGACGAGCACGACGTGGTCGAGTACGACGCCGAGGCGAAGGTCGTCGAGCCGACCCCCGCGCTGGAGGACCTCGACGTCTACATCGAAGTCCTGCGCGGGAGGGAGATCCCCTGGAGCATGTACTACCTCGGGCTCTCGGGCGTCGCCGCCGCGCTCCTGCTCGCGGTCGCGGTCGGCGTCCCCGGCCTCGCGCTGCTCGAGCCCCTCGACGTGAGCGTGTTCACGGTGACCGCCTTCGCCGTGAGCGCCGCGACCCACTACTACTACGGCGAGCGCGCCCGCCTCGGCAACGAGGCGAAACCGCCGGAGCTCCGCGACCGGCAGTGAGCCCGGCGCGTCGAAGCCGCGATGCGACGGGGGAAACCCGGAACCGGATCGAAACCCGGACCCGATCCGGTCGACGCCCGGTAACGGCCGATCGATTCCGGTAAGGGCCGATCTACTCACCCGGTAAGGACCGATCGACTCCCCCGGATCGACCGGTAACCCGGGGTTTCGTCCGTGTCACATGTTAGCGATCGGCTCATAACTTAGTGGGTATCCGGCGTAACGCCTCGCAAATGAGCGCGACGAGCGAGGTGATAGACCGCCTTCGGCAGCCCGAATACGTCGGTGAGAACCGGTGTGTTCCGTGTACCGTCGTCAACTCGATCATCGCCCTCCTCCTGGCGGGCGCCGTCGCCCTCGCGTGGCCCCCGGCCGGGGCGGGCGTGCTCCTCCTCTCCGCGGCGGCCATCTACCTCAGGGGGTACCTGGTTCCGGGAACGCCCGAGCTGACGCGGCGCTACCTCCCGGAGCGCGCCCTCCGGGCGTTCGGGAAAGAGGAGACGATCGTGCGTCGGCGGAGCCCGGCCGCCGAACCGACCGAGGCGGAGCGCGACGTCCCGGATGCGTCAGACGGCGGCGACGACGCCGGCGCCTCAGCCGTGTCAGACGCCGCTGACGACTCAGACACCGCTGAGGTGTCGGCTCCCGCGGACCCCTCCGAGGTCGAGGCGATGCTCCGGGAGAGCGGCGTCGTCGAAGACGACCCGGACGCCGACGACCTCCGGCTCACCGCCGAGTTCCGGGAGGTCTGGTGGCGGCGGATCCGGCGGTTCCGCGGCGACGACGAGGCGGCGAAGCGCCGTCTCGGGGCGGTTCTCGACCTCGATCCGGACGTGCTCGGGTTCGAGGCGGGCGACCGCGGTCGGTTCGTCGTGACGCTGGAGGGGGACCCGATATCGCGGTGGGACTCGGACGCCGCCTTCTACGCCGACCTCGCGGTCGAGCCCACGCTCCGCGAGTGGCTCCCCGACTGGGAGGGGCTCGGCGACCGCCGCCGGACCGAACTGATCGCGGGGATGCGCGCGTTCCTGGAGTCGTGTCCGGCCTGCGAGACGACGCTGACGCAGGTCGAGAACGTCCGGAAGTCCTGCTGTTCGAGCGACGTGGTGGGCGTCGACGTCGACTGCGAGGCCTGCGGCGCCCGCGTGTTCAGCGGGACGTACCGGTGACGGGGCCAAATCGGTGACGGGAACGAACCGGTGACAGGAGGGGCGAATTGGACCGCGAGAAGGGGAACCTCGCCGAGCCCACCGACCCTCCGAGTCTACTCGCCCGCGAACCGCTCGTCCGCCTCGTCCCATTCAAATTTCACCGACGCGAGCTCGTGGTCCGGACAGGGATCGCTCGGTTCGCGGGGTGTCTCGCTCCGGAGCACTTCCTTGGCAGGGACGATCCAGTCGTCCGGCGCGGTCGCCGCGTCGCGCGTGGTTATCACCCCCGACGCGGGCACGTCCGTCGCCACGAGGAACCGCTGGTCGCCCGGCGGGACGCCGGGGCCGCCGCCGGTGAACAACACGACCTCGTCGAGGGGCACCGCGGCGTCGAAGGCGACGCTCACGGGACCGCCCGCGCTCCCGTCCGCGTCGGCCCCCTTGCGCTCGGCCGCCTCGACATCGTCGAGACCCGGCTCCGACTCGTTCCCGAAGGCGACGAAGCTGATGTCGGGGGGCGCGCCGCCGTCGTCTTCTCCGTCGTCGGTGCCGTCGCCGTCGCCCCCGCCTCCGCCGTCACCGCCGTCGACTGCACACTGTCCGTCGGTGTCGGCGACGATCCGCAGGCGGTCTCCGTCGAGCAGGGAGGTGTCGTTTGTCCCGTCGATTCCGAACGTCCGCGTCTGGATCCCGACGCAGACCGATTCGCCGACCGGCAGACTCACCGCCGACTTCGGGTCGTCAGGGTCTGCCGAAGCGGGGTCGAAGACGAGGGCGTCATCGAGCGCCGAGGAGCCCTCGTCGCGCGCGCCGGCCTGATAGAACACGACGGACGGATCGCCCGCGTCGAGCCCGCCGCCGGACTCCGGCATGTCGACCGGGTCGTACTCCAGATCGACGCAGGTGCGCGTTTTCCCCTGGTTGCTGATCTGGAAGACGCCGTCGAACGACGTGATCGCGTCCCCGTTGACGCCGGTGCCGCCGGCGCCCGACGGCCCCATGTCGATCGCGATGCGACCGCGGGCGTCGAGGCCGACGAACTCGGAGTTCGGCGTCGGGTCGCCGTCGTCGCCCCGACAGGCGTCGAAGCCGAGGTACGCCTCCGGGTCGCCGACGACCTCGACGCCCACCTCGCGCTGCGACGCGACGCGGGAGAACGCGCCCGTGCCGATCAGGGCGCTCCCTCCGAGCGAGACGGCGCCGGTGCCGAGGATGAACTCCCGGCGCTTCATCGATACCCCCTCCCGAGTCGTGCCGGTGTGATATCGGTCATGGCCCTACCTGTCGGCCTCGTACTCGTCGAACGGTTCGTCGCCGGCGCTCGCGGTTCCCAGCGTCGTCGGCGCCGACACCTGTACGCCCTCGACGGTCATCGCGTCCGGCTCCTCGCCCGCCACCGCGACGGCGACGTTGTCGATGTCGGCGACGCTCGCTAACCCGCCGCCGAACGGGAACAACGTGAAGAGGACGCCGTCGACGCCGGGGTTCCCGATCACGAAACACCCCGTCCCCGAGTCGAACTCGATCGTCGCCGACGCGAGGGAGTCGGAGCCGGGGTTCCACGTGGTCGGCGACTCGTCGAACTCACCGTGGTGATCGGTGACCTGTACCCCGATCGGCGTCTCCCCGTCGGCGTCCGCCTTCTCGACGCAGACCTCGACTGCGTTCGTCGCACTCGCTCCGTCGTCGAGCGCGTCGACCGCGCCGAGGGCGTCGAACTGAGACTCGAGCTCCGTCTCCGGGTCGGCGTTCGGCACCAGCGAGATCGCGCCGGAGTCGGTCGGCGGACTCTCGTCCGTGACGGTCGCGTCCGCGACAGCGACGATCTCTTCGTCGAACAGCGTCGTCCCGCCGGTCGCGTCGACCCCGTGGGTCTCGGTGCGGACCCCGACGGTGAGACACTCGCCGAGCGGGATCGTGACCGCGGCGTCCTCGCCGACGAGCGACGACTCCTCACCGGGGGCGCCGTCGCCGTCCGGATAGTGGTAGAAGTCGAGCGGCGCGTCAGACGCCGCTCCGGGCGGGAACGCGTCGTCGTCGAACTCCCGAACGTGGAACGCGGCGTCCGCTTTCCCCTGGTTGCACACCTCGAACATGGCGTCGAACCAGGTCGTCGAGTCGGAGTTGACCCCCTCGCCGGGCTCCGCGTCCGGTCCGTCGAAGTCGTCGTGGTCGCTCACGTCGATCGCGAGGTGCCCGTCCCCGTCGATCGCGACGTAGTTCTCGCTGTTGAGCGACCCCGTCGCCGAGAGTCCGAGGTACGCGTCGGGGTCCTCGGCGACCTGCACCGTCACGTCGCGTTGCGACTCGACGCGGGAGAACGCGCCCGTCCCGAGCAGGGCGCTCCCACCCACCGAGGCGGCCCCGACGCCGAAGACGAGGTCTCGTCGGTGCATGGTCGATCAGCTCGACGGCGCGGTGTAGGAGCCCTGCTCGTACAGCAGCCCTTCGTCCGGGTCGTCGACCTCGACGTCGACGGGGCGGTTCGACCCGTCCGTCACCGGGTTCGTGGTCGTGTACGACAGCACGTACGCCTCGTCGGTGATCGAGGTCGTGATGTCATTGATGACGGGTGTGAGGCTCGAATCGGACGAGAACTCGATCCACGTCCCGTCGTCGACGTTGTCGGCGATGTCCTTCTTGTTGACGGGGTACCCGGTCGCGTCCGGAGCGACCGCGTAGTAGCTGAAGTTCCCGTCGTTGAGGAACCCCTCGACCTCGGACTGGCTGAACCGCGTATGGTCTTCGGTCTCGTCGTGTGCACCGACGTCGGTGATGTCGATCAGCACCCGCTGTGCCCCGGAACGGAACGCGGAGAGCTCCGCGCCGTCGCCCTGCTGTGCGGCCGCGTTTCCGGTGCCGACCGCGATCGCGTCCACGTTGTCTTCTGCCGCGTCGCCGCCGCCGGACGCGGACAGCCCGTCGACCGCGGTCTGGAAGTTCGCGGCGTCCGTGAAGTCGGTGTCGACCTCGACGATGTCCTTGAACGAGACGAGCGCGTATCGGGCGTCGACGCCCTCGTTTTCGAGATCCGTCGTGAAGTCGTTGACCTCCGCTTTCAGGTCGTTTATCGCCCCGCCCATGCTCGCGGTGTCGTCGAACACCACGACGATGTCGACCGCACCGCCCGACTCGAAGTCGACGCTCTCGACCGTCTGTCCGCAGCCGTCCTCACACACCGCGAAGTCCGACGCGGTGAGGTCGCCGGCGTTCCCGGCGGGGGTGTCGACCCGGATCCGAGCGTCGATGGCGGGGAACCCCGCCCCCGGTTCGGGACCGGCCGACAGCAGGTTCGAGAAGGGGTCGTCGGTCGATCCCGGCGTGAACGAGCACTCGGGACACTCGGGCTCCGGCCCCGGTTCGCCGGCGAAACAGTCACCGTCGACGTCGGCGGCGACGGTGACCTCGCCGTCGAACAGCGGGGCGTCGTCGGTCGCGTCGACGTCGAACGTCTCCGTCCGGAGGCCGATCGTCACGCACTCCCCGAGCGGGAGCGGGAGGGGGTCGCCCTCCTCGATGTCGACTCGACCGCTCGTCGTGGGGTCGCCGTCGCTGTCGCCGTCGTAGTAGAAGACGAGTTCGGCGTCCTCGCGCCCGAAGTCGTCCGGCGCGGTGTAGGAGACACAGACGTCTTCTTTCCCCTGGTTACAGATGTCGAACATCCCGTCGAACCAGGTTCGGGAGTCGGAGTTGACGCCCTCGCCGGGCTCCGCGTCCGGCCCGTCGAAGTCGTCGTGTTCGCTCACGTCGATCTCGAGGTGTCCCTGCTCGTCGAGATCGACGTAGTTCATGCTGTTCGGTGTTTCGAGGGGCTGTAACCCGAGATACGCGTTCGGGTCTTCGGCCACCTGAACCGTTACGTTTCGCTGTGACTCGACGCGGGAGAACGCGCCCGTCCCGAGCAGGGCGCTTCCACCGACGGAGGTGGCTCCGGCACCGAGGATGAACGTTCGTCGTTTCATCGTGAGTCGTGTTCGCTTCTGATCGTCGACTCGGTCGTTCGCACGCCGAGCGTACCGCAGTCAGTCGTCGTTCGCTGTGCTCCTGTCCGCTCGACGGGTGTCGGGTTCGGCGTTCGCGGGAGCCGAGGCCCCCCGAATTGAGACGGGGAGGACCGAGACGCGCCGACGCGCCGGCGACGATCGGCTCTCCGATCACCCCGGAGAGCCGCGTCCGCCGTGTCGGCGTCTCGGATCACCGCGTCTCACCCCGAACACTCTTCGAGGTCGCCGAGGTTCCCGACCTCCCACTCGTCCTCCGAGATGATCTGGTAGTCGCTGAGATCGACCTCGGTGACGAACGCGTCCGACGGGACCACGTCGTACAGGTCGGCGACGGCGTCGTCGAACGCGTCCGCGAGGTCGGCGAAGTCCGACACGTCCCGGACCTCCGTGTACCGGGCCTCGGTGAGCGCGTCCAGCGAGCCCGTGGAGTCGGTGGGGAAGAAGTCGTCGACGGCCGGGTCGAGCGTGACGAAGTTGGAGTCGTCAGCGGTCCAGTCGTCACGCGTCGGGTAGGGGACGTCCCCCGGGTCGCACTCCGCTTGCGTCCAGTAGACGATCCCGCGGAGCGGGAGTCCGGTGTCGGCCGAGAACCCGGCGGTCTCACCGGGATCGAGCGGGTCGCCGTTGTCCATCACCATGTCCTCCTCGTCCGGGCTGTCCAAGATCGCGAATCCGACGCTGTCCATGTCGGGCGCGGCGTCGCCGACGTTCGTCACGTCGAAGGCGGTCGTCCCCGGGAACTCGTCGCCCTCGTCGGGGGACTCCTGGTAACAGTCGATGAACGCGTCGAGTTCCGCACACTCCGGCTCCGCCCTACACGCCTCTTCGCCGACGTCGGCGACAAGGCTGACCTCGCTGAGCAGCTCGTCGCCGGCGCCCGGCGCGGTGATCTCGTAGTCGTCGTCCTCGCGCGTGTACACCTGAATGCCGACGCAGACGCAGTGACCGACTTCGAGCAGGATCGAGTCGTCGACCCCCGTGAGCGTCTGGAGGTCGGGGTCGTCCTCGACGAGGTCGCCGTCCTGGAACGCCAGCTTCTCTGGCGTCGTCGTCTCCGGTTCCTCGTTCACGTAGAACGTGACGCGGTCGGGGTCGGCGCCGTCCTTCTCCGAGATCCACAGACAGACGTCCTCCTTGCCCTGGTTACAGAGCTGGAACACGTTGTCGAACCAGCTGATCGACTCGGAGTTGACGCCGGAGCCACCGTTGCCCGACTCCCCCATGTCGACTCTGAGGTGGCCGAGGTCGTCGAGGTCGGCGAAGCTGGAGTTCGGCGTCTCGTTGCCGTCCCCGTCGATGCAGTCGTTCATCCCGAGGTAGGCGTTGTCGTCCTCGGCCACCTGGATCGTGACCGAGCGCTGGGCGTCGATCCGGGAGAACGCGCCCGTGCCGATCAGGGCGCTTCCCCCGGCCGCCGCCGAGCCCGTCCCGAGCAGGAACGATCGTCGCTTCATGGTCGCTTCTCCGTGTGTGTCATGGTTGGTGGATCAGTCGCCAGCCGGCTCGCCGGCCTCGGGCGAATCGGCCGTGATCACGACTTCCCCGTCGATGAGCGGCGAGCCGTTCGTGGCGTCGACGCCCTTGGTCACGGTGCGGACGCCGATCTCCCGGCACTCGCCCACCGCGAGCGGGACGGTGTCGCCCTCTGCGACGAAGATCCGGTCGCCTTCGTCGCCGGGGTCGTCGCCGCCCTCGGAGATGTAGTAGAAGCCGACGACCTGCTCGTCGTACCCGTCCGCGGGCGCCGTCCAGTTGCCGCCGATGTCCCGATCCTCCGGCGGGGCGGGCAGCTCGTAGCTGATGTCCGCCTCGGCCTTGCCCTGATTACAGAGCTGGAACATCCCGTCGAACCAAGTGAACGAGTCGGAGTTGACGCCCTCTCCGGGCTCGGCGTCCGGTCCCTCGAAGTCGTCGTGCTCTCCAACGTCGATGTAGAGGTGGCCGTTCCCGTCGGTGTCGACGTAGTTGTTGCCGTTCGGCGTATCCATCGGGACCATCCCGAGGTACGCGTTTGCGTCCGTCGCGACCTCGATGCTCACTTGCCGCTGCGATTCCACTCGACTGAACGCGCCGGTTCCGAGAGCCGCGGCGCCTCCCGAGGCCGTCGCGCCCAATCCGATGACGAACTTGCGTCGTTGCATTGGTCGTGTCACCCGTGGTGTGCGCCCCGGCCCCGATCGTTCGACCGGACGGACCCGCCGTCCGACCGGTCGGATTCGATCGCGGCGCCGGAGCGCTCGATACCGACATCGGAAGGGTGTCACTTTATTATGAGATTCTCGCTAACACAGCACACGAAGCACGCTGTCGGAGCGATCCGACCACGCGACCGGACAGTCGCCGCTCTCTGGAGGAGCGATCACCGGTCGTTCGAGGAGCGATCCGCCCCATCCGCGGGTGGTCAACGGCGATTCAAACCCGTACGACGGCCTGAAAACCCGGTTCGAGGCGAGTCGTTCCCGGCAAAATGATCTTGTTCCGCAGAGACGGATTCATAAATATGTCGGAAGATAAATATTTTCTGGTTAATTATCCTACCTATTTATGGGCCCCCAGTGAGCATTTCCCCATAGAACCGGCAACAGTAGCCGATAAACAGCGGGGGAGGGGCGAATCTGGTGTTCACCGGATGAACGCGATCACAGGAACCACCGACAACCGAGGCGGGGCCGACCGCGAGATCTCCAGCGAGGACGTCTTCGAGATCCTCTCGAACCGGCGGCGGCGGTTCGTGATACACGCGCTCAAGCATGCAGACGAGCCGCCGGACGTCTCGGAGCTGTCGCGGTACGTCGCCGCGTGGGAGCTCGACGTCGACGCCGATGAGGTGCCGTACGAGTACCGCCACAACGTCCACAGCACCCTCAAGCGCACGCATCTCCCGAAGCTGAGCGAAACCGACATCGTCACCGTCGACGAGGACGACACCGTCAGGCCCGCCCCCGGACTCGAACGCATCGAGGTGTACGTCGAGGTGCTGCGCGGCAGGGAGATCCCGTGGAACAGCTACTACATCCTCCTCTCGGCGCTCTCGGTCGCGCTCCTGTTCGCCGTCGCCGTCGAGGCGCCGGGATTCGCCGGGTTCACTCCCCTCGCCGCCGGCGCGTTCACCGCGACCGCCTTCGGGATCTCGGCGGCGGCCCATCACGCGATCGGTCGCCGAACGCGGCTGGGAACGACGGAGAGACCGCCCGCCGCCCGTCGGAAGCGATGAACCGAACTCGGTCGGTGGGCCTCACTCTCGCGCTGTTCGCGGCTGCGGGACTGGCGTTCGGGAGCCTCTCCGCCGTCGACGTCACGAGCGACCGCGGCGTCGACGTCGGCGTCGCCGGGGCGAACGAGGACCCGTACCTCGGGTTCGAGGCGGTGAACCGCAGCGCGGGGGGCAACGGCGACGCCGTCGTCACCGTGGCGTACGAGAACCGGTTCGGGGTTCCCCTCGACGGGATCGAGATCCGCGTCACCCGCGGCGCCGGGGAAGAGCCGATCGCGACCCCCGAGATCGGCGGTCCGATCTCCGCCGGCGGGTCGGCGACGGTCGACGTGACCGTCGACTGCGGGAAGTCGGGAGGGGACGCGCTGACGTTCCGCGCCGACGCCGCCGGTCCCGGCGTCCGCGCGTCGACGACCCAGACCGTGGAGGACGCCTGCGACGCGGTCGGCTGACGGGATCTACGCCGACACCTCGACCCGCTCTCCCAGTTCGGGCGCGGTCGCGTCGAACCCGTCCTCGCGCAGGGCCGCCGCGAACGACTCGCAGCGGTCGCCGTGGTTCACGAGCACCCGAGCGCCGCGGTAGGCGCCCAAGAACGACTCGAGCCCGCCGCGGTCGGCGTGCGCGGAGAAGTCGAACGACTCGACGCGCGCGCTGACGGGACGGACGGTGCCGTTTATCGCCAGCCGCCCGTGCTCCTGTAGCTCCCGCCCGGGCGTTCCCTCGACCTGATACCCCGTCAGCGTCACGAGGTTGGTCGGGTTCGCCCGGATCGCCGGGAGGTACGAGTGGACGGGGCCGCCGGCGAGCATCCCCGAGGTGGTGACGATCAGCCCGTTGTCGCCGGCGATCCGCTCCCGCTGGCCGTCGCGGCCGGTGACGAAGCGCGCGGCGCCCGCCGCCCGGCGGAGCGCCTCCGGATCGCGCAGGAACTCGGGATACCGGCGGACCAGCTCGGTCACCTCGATACCCATCCCGTCGACGTACGGCGTCAGGTCGTTTGCCTCGGCGACGAGCATGAGCTCCTGGGTCCGTCCGATCGCGAACGCGGGGGCGACGACGGTGCCGCCCTCCCAGATCGCCGTCTTCACGCGCTCCGCCCAGCGGTCCTCGACGGCGCGGCGGTCCTCGTGGGTCACGTCCGCGTACGTCGACTCGCAGATCACGGCGTCGGCGTCGGGCCGCGCGGTCGTGCCGGAGACGAGCCGCTGGTCGTCGGTGTGGAAGTCGCCGCTGTACAGCAAGCGTGTGTCTCCGTCATCTATCAGGACGTGTGCCGACCCCGGAATGTGGCCGGCGTTGAACAGCGTCACCTCGTAGGCGGTGCCGCCCGCCTCGACGACGAACGGCTCCTCGTAGGCCTGCCGTTCTTCGACCTCGCCGAGCCGCGCGACGTGCTCCTCCGAGAAGGGGCAAAGCGGACTATTGCCGTGGAGTTTCAGGGTGTCGCGGGCCAGCGTCCGCGCGAGTTCCGCGGTCGGCGGCGTCCAGTGGATCGCGGGTCGCCGGTCCCCCTTCAGGAGGGCCGGCACCGCGCCGACGTGGTCGAGATGGCCGTGCGAGACCACCACCGCGTCGGGCTCGGGGTCGCGGAGGGGGTACTGCGGGGGGTCGGCGGTCAGCAGGCCGTAGTCGACGAGGAGCGCGTCGTCGACGAGGACGGCGCTCCGACCGACCTCGCGGGCGCCGCCGAGGAACTCGACCTCCATGCCGGAACCCACTCGCCCGGCGCGTTAGTGCTCGTCGGTCCCGGCGTCTCCGCGTCGCGATCCGGACGAGCCGAGCCCCGGACTGAGGACCGGCAGGGGTCCGACGACCCACACCCACGCCGCGAGCATGAACGCGCCCGGCAGCTCCGGGAGCGCGAGTCCGGACACCGGCCACCAGCCCGCCGCGAACGTCGCCCAGACGGCGACGTGGACGGGAGCGAACGCGAGGGCGAGGCGTCCGGTCGCCGTCCCGCGCCGTGCGAGGCCGTCGATCGCGAAGACGACCGTGATAAGCGCGTAAAACCCGATCGCGGCCGGGCCGTGGAGCGGCTCCGTGAGGTCGAAGACCCCGACGCCGGCCATCGCGACCATCGCGAGCGCGAGGACGCCGGCGCGGGCCCCGTCCGTGATCCCGGCTTCCGACGACGAGCACCGGAGGCCGAGGGCGTAGCCGACGCCCGCGGCGCCGCCGAGGATCAGCCCCCAGTTGAACGCGGGGGCGCTCCGGTCGCGGACCCCCAGATCGGAGAGCGCGTCGGTCGTCCACGAGAACGTCGGATCGAGGAGAATCGCGGCGGCGATCCCGCCGAGCGCGAGCAGGGTGGCCACGGCGCCGAGCGCTCGGGTGGCGGCGACCGCGTCGCCGCCGGCGTCGGCGGTGAACATCGGAGAACGGCTTCAGTCGAGGCGCTCCGCGGCGTCCCGTTGGACCAGCGGGTCCGCGTTCTCGGCGGGGAGCGTGACCACGTCCTCGCTCGCGAGCTCGTACTCGCGCTCGTCGACCCCGAATATCGCGCCCACGTCGCGGGTGATCCGGACCGTGGCGCGGGCGGGGGCGTCGTCGGACGACGCGGCGTCGACCGGCGCGTCGCCGGCCGGTGTGTCGTCGGCGGGTGTGTCGGCGGCGGGTGTGTCGTCGGTGTGTGCGTCGTCGGGGGCGGCGCCGCCCTCGGCCGGCTCGTCGTCGATCGCGGCCGGATCGGGGTCGTCGCCCGCGTCCGAGCCAGGTGCTCCGGGGGGAGCCGGCTCCGGCGGAACCGGGGTGGGTCCGTCGCCCGCGGTCGGGTTGACACCGGCGGTCGAGGGCCCGGCCGCCGGGGCCCCGCCGTCGGTGGTGGCGTCGAGGGCGTCCGCCACCTCCTCGTCAGAACCGCCCATGGCGCCGGCGAGCGCGTCGGCGCTCCCCTCGGCCGCCGCGCTCCGGCCGCTCCCGCCGTCCCCGTCCGACGGCGCGTCGGGCGGCGACTCAGCGGCGGAGTCGGGCTCGGGTGCGGGTGCGGGCGGCTCCGGCGCGGACGGCTCTGGGTCCGCCGTGGGGGCCCCATCTGTCGCATCCGCCGTCGACTCGGTCGTCACGTCCGTCGGAACCGCCTCGTCGCGCTCGGGCGAGGCGGGGGGTTCCTCGCCGGCGAGCACGTCGAGCACGCGCGACTTGTTCTCGCCGATCCGGTCGACGAGATCGTCGAACAGCTGTCGCTCCTCCGTGGTCATGCCGTCCTCGTCGACCGGCATGTCCGCCGCCGCGAACGACGCGAGCTTGACGACCTTGCCGACGCGGCGCTCGTACAGCGCCTCCGCGACCTCCTCGGCGGTCTCGACCTCGTCGGACATCCGCCGCACGTCGTCGTCGGAGAACGGCTTGTCGACCTGCTCGGCGCGGCGGTCGCGGGCCGCGCGCAGGTCGGCGACGTAGGCGGCGACGTCGTCGTAGAAGGAGTCCCGCAGGTGCTGGAGGCTGTCCTTGCGGCGTTCCTTCGCCTGGGCCGATCTGAGCTCGTCGAGGTTCATCGTTCGGGGGCTTTCCGCGCCTCGCCGCGGGCCATCAGGAAGACCCCCGCGAACTCGGGCACGGTGTTTCTACCGGGTTCAACTCTAACGCGCTCGCCGTTTAATTCTACCGTCCGATCGGCGTCAGTCTCGATCTGAATTTCGCGGCCGACGAACCGGTCCGGCACCGCGTCGCGGAGCGGATCGAATTCGTCGAGCTCGACGCGGTCGATCGGCGTGACCACGAGCCCGGACCCGCCGTGTAGCGTGCCCGGGAGCCGGATGAGCCGCCGGGTGTCGGTGGTGACCGGCTCGTCGATCGGCGCCGTGTCGGTCGCGGTCACGCGCGCGGCGAGCGCGGAGACCAGCCGGCGGACGCCGGGGCCGCCGGCCTCCACGTTGCCCTCGCGGACCGCGGTGGGGTTGCGGTCGAAGGCGCCGAGGATCGTCTCCGCGCGCCCCTCGCCGATCCCCTCCAGCTCCGTCAGTCGCTCGCGGGCGTCGGCCTCGTCCATGTCGCGGAGGTCGTCGGCGTACTCGACCAGCGCCTCGTGGACGCGCGCGCCCCAGCCGCCCTCGGTCCGCAGGACGCGCTTCGTCGTGCCGCGCTCGGAGACCGTCCGGATCAGCCCCTCGGTGTCGAGGTCGATCGCCCGCACGTAGTCGACGATCTCGCGGCGCGCGTCGCTGTTCAGCTCCCGGACGCCCTCGTCGCGGACGTGGACGTGATACCCGCGTCCGCCGGAGAAGACGACGGTGAGGTCCTCGAACGCGAAGTCGTCGTCGAGGAAGTCGAGCAGGCGGAGGAGGGCCTGCTTGCACTCGGCGAGCATCTCGGGGTACGAGGTCGTCTCCGGGTCCACGCCGGGGAGGTGGTCGGCGTCGAGGTCGAAGATCAGGTCGGCGGAGCGCCACCCCTTCTGCGACATCGTCGACGCGCCGGGGTCGTCGTAGCGGGCGGCCGAGAAGTACGCGTGCCGGGGCGCGTTGTCCGCGAAGAACGTGTCCACGTCGCCCAAGTCGTACAGCGACTGGTGGCGGAGCATCGTCGTGCCCGACCCGGGAGTCCACGGGATGTGGCCCCACTCGCGGAGGTTCGCGTCCGGCGGGAGCGCCGGCGAGGCCCGGCGGTAGTAGTCGCCGAACCGGCCCTTGAGGTACTCGCGCGTCCGGTCGTCCATCGTCTCATCCGGTACCGGCGGTCGACGTATCAACGTATCGTTCCGGACGGGCGCGGACTGAGCGGCATAAGCGACCGGAGGACGATGACGCCCGCGACGGTTGGACCTCCCGGTGGCGCGTGCCTGCGAGTGGCCGCCGCAGGCGGCCGCGAGCCAGCACGCGCGAGGGAGTCGCTGGCGGCCGAACGAAGGGAAGGCCGCCAGCGACAGGGCGAGAGCGAAGCTCTCGCTTGCAACCGGACGTAGTCCGGTGACGAGGCTGGGGAGGCGTGAGGCTGCGGTGCTGTGCGGTGCGGGGTGGGACTCAAAGGGGCAGGCGGGAGGACACCACAGGCGACGCAAGCACCGCAGGGAGCGAACGAAGTGAGCGACCGAGGAGCGCAGCGAGCGTGTGGTGTCCTCCCGCCTGGGGCTTTGGAAGTATTCACCGTCGGTACGTCGACAATGACCCGACAATCCGCAGCCACAACACTATCCGGGCCCGAGCCGTATCCGGACGCATGCGCTCCGAAGACGAGGTTCGCGAGCAGTACGAGTTCCTCCGCGAGCAGCTGGACAACGAGGAGATGCAGCACCGCGGCGTCGAGGAGCTGTTCACCCACTACAAGCGCGCGCTCGGCTGGGTGTTAGAAGAAGAACACATGTAGCGCGCGCTCGTTAGGTTTATCAGTCGGTACCCTGTACGAACAGGTGACGCTTCGTCTGGAGGGCCGAAGCGTCAGCGGGGACCAACGGCAGGCCCGACGCGGCTTTTTTCCGCGTCGGGCGTGCCTCTTTCCGACCGACGACAGCATCGAAGAGCGTCCACGCTGTCCTGTTTCCTGATCGCCGATCCGCACGTTCGCGCCGATCGACGCCCGCCGACCGAACGTCCACCGGCGGCTCCGGTCGCGACACGCGCCGATCGCCTGAGCCGACCGATACCCGCCACAGGCGCCTTCACGGGCGGTCTCGACGCCGTGAGTCGATCGCTCGGTGGAGTAAATATCTCAGCGTACAGAAACAAAATTTCCGGGACGAAACCGCGTTCGAACCGAGCAGACGGTTGAACCGCTGACAGAACGGATCCCGCGAAATCCGCCGATTAGGGCGGGTGACAACGAGATGGGCGTTTCTTATAACGGTATATTTATTTATTCAGGATGGGTATGTACGGACTGTTGCATGTACGACCTCACAGGTTTCCAGCGTGACCTGCTCTACGTGATCGCCGGTCTGGACGAGCCTCACGGACTCGCCATCAAAGAGGAGCTCGAGGACTACTACGAAAAGGAGATCCACCACGGCCGGCTCTATCCGAACCTGGACACGCTCGTCGAGAAGGGGCTCGTCGAGAAGGGCCAACGCGACCGGCGCACGAACTACTACACGCTGACCCGCCGCGGGCGACGCGAGATCGACGCGCGGACCGAGTGGGAGGCGCAGTACATCGACCACTGATCGGTCGAGATCGCCGACGCCCCCGGCGGCTCCGTCGGTCCGTAGCGGTCCGTCCTTCGCCGCCGCGGCTTCGTTTTCAGTCCCCGCATCTTCCCTCTGTCCTCGCATCCTCTCTCTCCTCGCATCGCCCTCTGCCCCCGCATCTCCCTTTGCTCCCGCATCGCCCTCTGCCCCGCTTCCCCCTCTGCCCCGCTTCCCCCTCTGCCCCGAATCGCCCTTTTCCCGCCGTTCCGCCCGTTTCTTCTCACATCTGGATAGTCTGCGCCGCGAGTTGGACGTTTCTCCAACTGCGCGCGGATCGCCTTTATTTTAATCTCCCCGAGTGCCACACGCAGGCATGGATCGCGACACCGCCGCCCCCGACGTGACCGACCTCCCGGGCGACCGCGCGCGGGAGTGGGTGGAGTACCACCAC
Source organism: Halorubrum salipaludis (assembly GCF_002286985.1). Classification (GTDB taxonomy): domain Archaea; phylum Halobacteriota; class Halobacteria; order Halobacteriales; family Haloferacaceae; genus Halorubrum; species Halorubrum salipaludis. The sequence continues at coordinate 95,243 of NZ_NSKC01000008.1, forward strand.
GAGTCGGCCGCGCCGAGCACGTACGTCTACGAGTTCGTCTGGGACCGCACCGCGCCCGCCGAGGGCCCGTTCTGTACCGACGTCGACGGCAACGTCCTCATGGACTTCACGAGCCACGTCGCCGCCGCGCCGCTCGGGTACAACAACCCGAAGATTATGGAGCCGCTCGCGGAGTTCGACCTCGTCGACCCGCTGAAGATCGCGGGCCAGGACTTCTACGTCGCCGGCGGCGAGTCGCCGGGCGACGGGCTCCCCGGCTCGTCCGGGCTGATGGAGCGGCTCACCGACATCACGTCCCACTACGACATGGACACCGTCTTCCTCTCGAACTCCGGGGCGGAGGCGGTCGAGAACGCGATCAAGATCGCGTACGACGACTCCGGCGGCGCCAAACACGCCATCACCTTCGACGGCGCGTTCCACGGGCGGACGCTCGGCGCGCTCTCGCTCAACCGGTCGAAGTCCGTCTACCGCCGCGACTTCCCGGAGATAAGCGGCGTCCACGACGTGCCCTTCTGCGACGACCGGACCTGCACCGCCGAGACGTGCTCGTGCGGCTTCTTCGCCGACGGCGTCTCGCAGCTCCGGCGGAAGCTCGATCCGGATCGCGGCCACATCGACCCCGACGACGTGGCGTACCTCATCATGGAGCCGATCCAGGGTGAGGGGGGCTACCGGTTCCCCTCGGACGCGTTCGCCGACGAGGTCGCCGCCCTCGTCGACGAGCACAACATCACCCTGATCGCCGACGAGATCCAGTCGGGCGTCGGCCGCACCGGCGAGCTGTGGGGCTCGGACCACTACGCGCTCGAACCCGACGTGATCTCCAGTGCGAAGGGGCTCCGCGTCGGCGCGACGATCTCCCGCTCGGACGTGTTCCCCGAGGAGAAGAGCCGGCTCTCCTCGACGTGGGGCGCGGGCGACATCCTCGCCTCCGCGCAGGGCGCGCTCACGCTCGACGCGATCCGCGAGCACGACCTGCTGGACAACGCCGCGGTCCGCGGGCGACAGTTCAAGGAGACGATGCGCGACGCCGACCTCCCGGGCGTCGACGACGTGCGCGGGAAGGGGCTGATGCTCGCGCTCCAGTTCGACTCGAAGGAGCGCCGCGACGCGGCCATGAAACAGGCGTTCTCGCGGGGGCTGCTCACGCTCTCGTGCGGCTACGACGTGCTCCGCGTCCTCCCGCCGCTCGACGTCACCGAACGCGAGATAGCGCTCGGCTGCGACCTCCTCGCCGCGGCGATCGAAGACGCCGCGTAAACCCGACACCGTCGTCGAGAGCGCTTCCGTCGCGGCCTACCGGTCCGCGAACCACTCCGCGAACTTCTCCAACGCGCGGCCGCGGTGCGACACCGCGTTCTTCCGCTCGGTGTCCATCTCGGCGAACGTCTCGCCGTCGTGTTCGAAGATCGGGTCGTAGCCGAACCCGCCCTCCCCGCGCGGCGCGACGATCCGACCGGGGACGTACCCCTCGAACAGCTTGACCGGGAGGGCGTCCGAGTCATCGGCGTCCGCGTCCGGTCCCGCCGCCGCGGCCGCGTCGCGGTCCCCGCGGTCGACCGGGTCAGGGCTCGCGTCGAACCCGTCGCCGTCGCAGTAGCCGAGCACGCACCGGAACGCGGCGCGGCGGTCGTCGAGGTCGGCGGCGATCTCGTGGACGCGTTCGACCCCCAGCGTCTCCTCGACGTACGAGGAGTACGGGCCGGGGAAGCCGTCGAGCCCCTCGACGAACAGCCCCGCGTCGTCGACGAGCACCGGCTCGCCGGCGTGGCGGTACGCCTCCCGGGCGCCCTGCGCGGCGATCGGACCGAGCTCGGCCGCCTGGATCTCCGGGTAGTCGAAGTCGAGCCGCTCAACCGAGCCGTCCCGGAGGTACCGCTCCGCCTCGTGCACCTTCCCGGGGTTCGTCGTCACGTATCTGAGCACGGATCCCGATGCGGGCGGCCGGAACGAATACCCGTCGGTCGCGGGCGGCGCGGTCGGTTCGACGCCCCGCTCGCCGGTACGTTTTTTGTTGATTCGTCGAAACGACAGCATATGGCCCTCCCGACGTTCGAGAAGAAGCGGCTGATCGGACTCATCGCGGTCCTCTCGTTCGGGCTCACGGCGCTTTTCGCCGTCCTCCTGCCGGGGGTCCTCGAACCGCTGATCCCGGCCACGTTCATCTTCGGCTTCCTCGTGCTCGTCCCGACGGTAGCCCTGCTCGGCGAGGACTTCCCCCTCGTCGAGTCGGAGACGGCGGACGGGGAGTCCGCGGCGGCGACGACCGGGGACCCGCTGGCGACGCTCCGCGAGCGGTACGCGTCCGGCGAGATCGGCGAGGAGGAGTTCGAGCGGAAGCTCGATCGGCTCCTGGAGACCGAGGAGCTGAACGACCGCGCCGACGGCGGGTCCGACCGCGCCGACGGCGGACGGGAGCGCGACCGAGAGCGCGACCTGGAGTTCGAGTAGCCAGTGCGGCCCGGCCGAGACTCGGGGGTTCCGCCGGTCCGACCCGAACGGACATCCTCTTAAGAGCCGACCGACAGGAACGGACGGACATGCTGATCGCCGGAACCGTCATCGCCGACCCCGAGACCGTGATCCCCGACGGCGCCGTCGTCGTCGAGGGAGAGACGATCGCCGCGGTCGGCGACGCCGAGACCCTCCGCGAGGAGTACCCCGACCGCGAGCGCCGCGAGCTCGACATCGTCGCTCCCGGGCTCGTCGGCGGCCACGTGCACTCGGTGCAGTCGCTCGGTCGGGGGATCGCCGACGACGCCGCCCTCCTCGACTGGCTGTTCGACGCCGTGCTCCCGATGGAGGCGGCGATGGACGCCGACGCGACCCGCGCCGCCGCCGAGCTCGGCTACCTCGAATGCCTCGAGTCGGGGACCACCACCGTCGTCGACCACCTCTCCGTCAACCACGCCGGAGAGGCGTTCGAGGCGGCGGTCGAGACGGGGATCCGCGCGCGGCTCGGGAAGGTGCTGATGGACAAGGAGTCGCCCGAGGGGCTGATCGAGGACACCGACGCCGCGCTCGCGGAGAGCGAGTCCCTCATCCGCGAGCACCACGGCGCCGCCGGCGGCCGGGTGCGCTACGCGGTCACGCCGCGGTTCGCCGTCTCCTGTACCGAGGCGTGCCTGCGCGGCTGTCGCGACCTCGCGGACAGCTACGACGGCGTGACGATCCACACGCACGCGAGCGAGAACGAGGACGAGATCGCCGCCGTCGAGAAGGATACCGGGATGCGGAACGTCCTCTGGCTCGACGAAGTCGGGCTCACGGGACCGGATGTGACGCTCGCGCACTGCGTCCACACCGACGAGGCCGAGCGCGAGGTGCTCGCCGACACCGACACGGTCGTCACGCACTGCCCCTCCTCGAACATGAAGCTCGCCTCGGGGATCGCCCCCGTGCAGGACTACCTCGACCGCGGGATCGCGGTCGCGCTCGGCAACGACGGACCGCCCTGCAACAACACGCTCGACCCCTTCACAGAGATGCGGCAGGCGAGCCTGCTCGGGAAGGTCGACGCCCGCGACCCGACCCGGCTCCCGGCGCCGACGGTGCTGGAGATGGCGACGACGAACGGCGCGCGTGCGGCCGGCTTCGACCGCCTCGGCACGCTCCGGGAAGGCCAGCGCGCGGACGTGATCGGGCTCACGACCGACCGCACCCGCGCCACCCCCCTCCACGACCCCCTCTCGCACCTGGTGTACGCCGCCCACGGCGACGACGTGACCTTCACCATGGTCGACGGCGAGGTCCGGTACGACGACGGCGAGCACGTCGGGATCGACGCCGACGCGGTCCGCGAGCGCGCCACGCGCCACGCGAAGCGCGTGGTCGACGAGGCGGGCATCGAAACGGCCGAACTGTAGCCGGTCGGCGGAGCGGTCGCGGACGGGCACGGCGGATCCCCGCCGTCACCCGAAAAACCGGTTTGATCCGAACAAATTCGGGACGAGAATCTCCCGTTTATACCCGTTCGGGGGACGTTCGACGAGTCACCATGACGGACCGATCGCGGACGACAGGCGACGACCGCTCTCAGGACGACCAGTCACCGGACGACCAGTCTCCGGACGGGCCCACCGACGCCTTCCGGCGACGCGAGTTCGTCGCGCTCGGCGCGGGCGCAAGCGCGACGCTGCTCGCGGGCTGTGCCGGCGACGGAGGACTCTCGCCGTCCGACGGCTCGGACGGGAGCGACGGCTCGGACGACTCCGACGGCTCCGAGACGCTCACCGGCAACTTCCGACTCCTCATCAGCGACGCGCCGGCCGACATCGACGACTTCGACCAGCTGAACGTCACTCTCGACGAGGCGCGGATCTTCGAGGCGAGCGAGGGAGATGACGAGGACGACGAGGACGACGAGGAGGAGAACGACGCAGACGAGGACGAGGGCGAACAGGCCGGCAACGAGACCGAGGAGGACGACTCGCCGAACGGAACCGCGGACGAGGACGACGACGCGGACGAGGACCCGGACGACGGGGGCGACGAGGAAGCAGACGCAGATGAAGAAGACGAGGATGACGACGAAGACGACGAATCCGAAGACGACCGCGGCTTCACCGTCGTCGCCCTCGACGGCGCGACCGTCGACCTGACGCAGGTGATCGAAGAGGACGCCATCGCCGTGTTCGACGGTGAGATCCCGGCGGGAAGCTACGAGAAGATCGAGCTCTCCGTCACCGCGGTCGAGGGGATCGTCGACGGCGAGGAGGTCGAGGTGAAGCTCCCGAGCGAGAAGCTCCAGATCACGAACGGGTTCGAGGTCACACCCGACGAGCCGGTCAGCTTCGTCTTCGACATCAACGTCGTCAAGCGGGGCCCGAACAACGGCTACATCCTCCAGCCCGTGATCTCGGGGAGCGGGGTCGCCGGTCGCGATGTCGAAGTGAACGAGATCGGGGACGAGACCGACGACGAGGACGAGGATGAGGACGAAGGCGATGACGATGAGGACGAAGACGACGACGGGGAAGACGGTGCGGACGACGGCAGCGACGAAGACGAAGGCGGCGAGAGCGGCGGAAACGAGACCGACGACGGATCGAGCGACGCCGAAAACGGGACGGCGACGAACGAGACGGAGAGCTGATCCGGGTCGGCACTGACGCTGGCACCGGTACCGAAATCGCAGCCGAACCGAACGCGGCGCCCCGCGCCGATCATGCGGTCGCTTTTTGCCGAGGCGGACCCGACAGGGCGTATGACCATCGACCCGTCGGAAATCGCCGATCTCATCGAGGACGGAATCCCGAACGCCGTCGCCCGCGTGACGACCCCGCGCGTCCACGACGACGAGGACGAGGACGCCCACTTCGCGGCGTGGGTCGTCTCGCCCGCCTTCGACGGGGAGTCGCTCGTCGACCAGCACCAGCGCGTGTACGACGCCGTCGGCGACCACATGACGCGGTCGGTCCACGCCCTGGAGATCAAGACGTACACGCCCGAGGCGTACGCGGAGCACGGCGACGGCGCCCTCGACGACGACCTCCGCGAGGCGGGGCTGTTCCCGGTCGAAGGGGAGTGAGGCCGGACCGATGAACCACGTCGTCGGGCTCGCGCTGCTCGGCGCGGTCGCGTGGGGGTTCTGGGCGATATTCGCCGACGTGGCGACGCGCTCGATGGCGCCCGAAGCGGCGATGATCGTTTCCTACACGGTCGGGATCGGCGTCGCCGGGCTGTACGTCCTCTACCGCGGGACGACCGTCCTCGGGAACGACCCGACCGCGATAGGGATCGCGGCGCTCGCCGGCGTCGCCTCCGGGATCGGCGCGGTGTCGTACTACGCCGCGCTCCAGACCGGCGCGTCCAGCGTCGCGACCACGATCACGGCGCTGTACTTCGTCGTCGCCGCGGTGCTCGGCGTCGCGGTGCTCGGCGAGTCGCTCGCGCTCAGCGACATCGCCGGCATCGGCGCCGCGGTCGTCGCCGTCGTGCTGATCGCGTACTGAGCGAGGGCGTCGACTTTTAGGTGTCCGGCCACCGAACGCCGCCGCATGCGACTCCCTCCCTCCCTGTTACAGCGCTTGCGGGACGCCTCGTGGCCGGTCGTCGCCCTCGTCGTCGCTCTGTTCCTCGGCGTGCAGTTCTTCCGCGGAGAGGCGGTGGCGCCGGGATTCGGTTGGGTGCTGTTGTTGTTTTTCGGCATGACGCTCGGGTTCGTCGCGCTCGCGGGGTGGACGGCGGGTGGGGAGTGAGCTGGCGAGGACGCCGAGCGCGCGTCCGTGCGAGATCGGCTTCCCGCGGCGCGGGAACCGCGGCCGCTTCCAGTAGCTTTTACCCGGTCTCCCCGGAACGCGCACGCATGGGTGAGGACTACCGCACGGAGGAGGACAGCCTCGGAGAGATGCAGGTGCCGGCGGACGCCTACTGGGGCGCACAGACCCAGCGCGCCGTCGAGAACTTCCCCATCTCGGGGATCGGGATGAGCCGCCGGTTCATCCGCGCGCTCGGGGTCGTCAAGAAGGCCGCCGCGCAGGCCAACCGCGACCTGGGCCTCGTCGACGACGACACGGCGGAGGCGATCGTCGCCGCCGCCGACGAGGTGATCGCGGGCGAGCACGACGACCAGTTCCCGGTCGACGTGTTCCAGACCGGCTCGGGCACCTCCTCGAACATGAACGCCAACGAGGTCATCGCCAACCGCGCCGCCGAGATCGCGGGCGCGGAGATCGGCGACCGGGTCGTCCACCCCAACGACCACGTCAACTACGGCCAGTCCTCGAACGACGTGATCCCGACCGCGATGCACGTCGCCTCCCTGGAGGCCGTCGAGAAGGACCTGGTGCCCGCCCTCGAGACCCTCCACGCGGAGCTTGAGGCGAAGGAGGCCGAGTTCGACGGCGTCGTCAAGACCGGCCGGACGCACCTCCAGGACGCCACCCCGATCCGGCTCGGACAGGAGTTCGGCGGCTACCGGACGCAGGTCGCGAAAGGGATCGAGCGCGCCGAGCGCGCCCAGTCGAACCTCCGCGAGCTCGCGCTGGGCGGCACCGCGGTCGGCACCGGGCTCAACACCCACCCCGACTTCCCGGAGCTGGCGGCGGAGTACATCTCCGACGAGACGGGCACCGAGTTCCGCGAGGCCGACAACCACTTCGAGGCGCAGGCCGCCCACGACGCGATGAGCGAGGCGCACGGCGCGCTCCGCACGATCGCGGGCAGCCTCAACAAGATGGCCAACGACCTCCGCCTGCTCGCCTCCGGCCCCCGCAACGGGCTCGGGGAGGTCGAGCAGCCGGAGAACCAGCCCGGCTCCTCGATCATGCCCGGGAAGATCAACCCGGTCGTCGCCGAGTCGGTCAACCAGGTCCACAAGCAGGTCGTCGGCAACGACGCCGCGATCTCGGCGGGGGCGGCCCGCGGCGAGATCGACTTAAACCTCTACAAGCCCGTGCTCGCGCACAACTTCCTCGAGTCGGCCGAGATCCTCTCGAACGTCGCCGCCACCTTCGGCGAGCGCTTCGTCGCGAAGCTGGAGGCCAACGAGGAGCACTGCGAGACGCGCGTCGAGCAGTCGATGGCGCTGGCGACCGCGCTGAACCCCGCGATCGGCTACGACAAGGCCTCGACGGTCGCCAAGAAGGCCCTGAAGGAGGGGAAAAGCGTCAAGCAGGTCGCCGTCGACGAGGGGTACCTCACCGCGGAAGAGGCCGACGACGTGCTCGACCCCGAGGCGATGACCCACCGCGTCATCCTCGGCGACGAGGACTGAGCGCCGCGGACTCCCCCGAGTCGAACACCGACTTCTGGAGCGCGATTCGCGCCGGATCGGCACCATTTAAGCCGCAGTCGGTCCGGGTTCCAAACGGATGAAACTACACGAACATCAAGCGAAGACTATCTTCGCCGACGCCGGGATCCCCGTACCGGACTCCCGGCTCGCGACGAGCGTCGACGAGGCGCTCGACGCGGTCGACGAGATCGGCTACCCGGCTGCGATCAAAGCGCAGGTCCACGTGGGCGGCCGCGGGAAGGCCGGCGGCATCAAGATCGCGACCGACCGCGAGGAGGCCGAGCAGTACGCCGAGGAGATCCTCGGCATGGACCTGAAGGGGTACACGGTCGACTCCGTGCTCGTCGAGGCGGGCGTCGACTTCGTCGACGAGCTGTACGTCGGCGTCACGATGGACCGCGGCGAGGGCAAGCCGGTCCTGATGGTCTCGACCGAGGGCGGCGTGAACATCGAGGAGGTCGCCGAGGAGAACCCCGACGCGATCGCCCGCGAACACGTCGACCCCTCCTTCGGGCTTCACCCGTATCAGGCCCGCAAAGTCGTCTACGAGGCCGGCGTCGACGCCGACGTGGCGCTCGACGTGGCCTCGATCCTCTCGACGCTGTACGACCTCTACGAGGAGAACGACGCCTCCGAGATCGAGGTCAACCCCGTCATGATCACGGGCGACCGCGACGTGATCGCCGCGGACGCCGTGATGAACATCGACGAGGACGCGCTGTTCCGCCACCCCGACCTCGAGGAGCTGGCCGAGGAGTCCTACGAGGACGACCTCGAACGCAAGGCCGGCGAGTACGGCTTCGACTACGTCCGCCTGTCGGGCAATGTCGGCATCATCGGCAACGGCGCCGGGCTCGTGATGACGACGCTGGATCTGGTCGACTACTACGGCGGCAAGCCCGCCAACTTCCTCGACATCGGCGGCGGCGCGAAGGCAGAGCGCGTCACGCAGGCGCTCGACATGGTGTTCTCCGACGACAACGTCGACGCCGTCGTGTTCAACATCTTCGGCGGGATCACCCGCGGCGACGAGGTCGCCAAGGGGATCAACGAGGCCTTAGAGCAGTTCGACGAGATCCCGAAGAAGGTGGTCGTCCGGCTCGCCGGCACGAACGCCGAGGAGGGGATGGAGATCCTGAACACGGACCTCGTCGAAGTCGAGAAGACGCTGGAGGACGCGGTCCAGCGCGCGGTGCAGAACGCAGAGGAGGTGACCCAATGAGCATTTTCGTCGACGACGACACCCGGGTGGTAGTGCAGGGGATCACCGGCGGGGAAGGGAAGTTCCACGCCGGCCAGATGATCGAGTACGGCACCAACGTCGTCGCCGGCGCGGTGCCCGGCAAGGGCGGCCAGGAGGTCGACGGCGTCCCCGTCTACGACACCGTCGACGAGGCCGTCGAGGAGGAGGACGCGGACGCCTCCGTCATCTTCGTGCCGCCGGCGTTCGCCGCCGACGCGATCTTCGAGTCGCTCGACACCGACCTTGACCTCGCCGTCGCCATCACCGAGGGGATCCCGACCCAGGACATGGCGAAGGTGAACAAGCGCCTGAGCGAGACTGACACCCGCCTCATCGGCCCGAACTGTCCGGGCATCATCACGCCCGGCGAGGCGAAGCTCGGCATCCTTCCCGGAAACATCTTCTCCGAGGGCCGCGTCGGGCTCGTCTCGCGGTCCGGCACCCTCACCTACCAGGTCGTCGACAACCTCACCGAGCGCGGCCTCGGCCAGTCGACCGCCATCGGCATCGGCGGCGATCCGATCATCGGCACCTCCTTCATCGACGCGCTGGAGGCGTTCGAGGCCGACCCCGCCACCGACGCGGTCGTGATGTGCGGCGAGATCGGCGGCGAAGACGAGGAGCAGGCCGCCCGCTTCATCGGCGAGCACATGGACACGCCGGTCGCCGGTTTCATCGCCGGACGCACGGCGCCGCCGGGCAAGCGCATGGGCCACGCGGGCGCCATCGTCTCGGGCTCCGGCACGGGCACCGCCCAGTCGAAGATCGACGCGCTCAACGACGCGGGCGTCCCCGTCGGCGACACCCCGGAGGAGGTCGCCGACCACGTCGAGGACTTCCTGTAAGTCGGTTTCGGGGAGCCGTAACGGAGAACCGCCCCGCACCGGCCGTTTCGCCGCCGTTCTCAGTTTCGGATACCGGAGCGAAAGGTAAAATTACCCGTGGGGAGAGGTGTGACTATGGATACCGATCCCACGGACGGCCGGGGCGGTCCGGGAGCCGACGCCTTCCGGGGATCGGAGCCGGCCGGGGGCGGGCCGCGCCGGGTGCTCCTCGTCGACGACGAGCCGGGCGCGGCCGACCTCGCCGCAACGCACGTCGAGCGCCTCGTCGATCGGGTCGAGACGGTGACGCGGACCGCGCCGGCGGACGCCCTCGACGTCGTCCGCGAGGAGCGGGTGGACTGCGTGGTCAGCGACTACAACATGCCCGGCACCGACGGGCTCGAACTCCTCGAGGCGGTCCGAGCGATCGATCCCGGGCTCCCGTTCGTGCTGTTCACCGGGCGGGGGAGCGAGGAGATCGCGAGCGAGGCGATCTCGGCGGGCGTCACGGACTACCTCCAGAATGGCGTCGGTCGCGACCGGTACGAGATACTCGCGAACAGCGTCGAGAACGCCCTCGACCGCCGCCGGGCCGAACGCGACCTCCGGGAGGTGAACGCGAAGGTCACCGCGATCCACGAGTTCGCGACCGAGGTGGCGGCGGCCGAGAGCGCCGACGAGGTGTTCGAGCGCGTCGTCGGCGCCGCCGAGGGGATCTTGGAGTTCGACCGCTGCGTCACCGCGCGGCGCCTCGACGACCGGCTCGTCCCCACGGCGCGCTCGGCGAACGTCGGCGAGGACGAGGTCAGGACGTTCGATCTCGGGGAGGGCGTCGTCGGGACCACGGCCGCCGAGGAGCGGACGATCGTCGTCGACAACCTCAGCGTCGACCCGGCGGACCCGGACGACCTCGAAGATCCGGAGACTCCGAGCGGAGCGTCCCCCTCCGAGGAGGGCGGTCGGAGAGAAGGGTCCGACGGCGGGGACGACGGCGACGCGGACGCCTCAGCGGACGGAGCGGAGCTGGCCGACCCGGTCGCGGACAACATCCGCTCGGCGATCAGCGTCCCGATCGGGTCGTACGGCGTGTTCCAGGCGGTCTCGGACGGGTACGCCGCGTTCGACGAGGGCGACGTGGAGTTCGCCGAGCTGCTGGCCGCCCACGCCGCGGACGCGCTCGAACAGCTCGAGACGGAGAACGCGCTCAGGGCCGAACGCGACAAGCTCTCCGCGTTTTTCCGAGACCTGCCGCTCCCCGTCATCAGGACCGCGCCCGCCGAGGGGGCCGATCGGCGGATCGACGCCACGAACGAGGCGTTCGAGGAGACGTTCGGCCTCTCCGAGGCGGACCACGGCTACGAGGAGATCCACGACGCGATCATCCCCGAAGGCAGCGATCCAATCGACGCGAGCGGCGTTCTCGAAGACGGCGAACCGGTCCGGCGGGAGGTGCGGCGGCAGACCACCGACGGGCTCCGCGACTTCATCCTGAACGTGATCCCGGTCGACCGGTCGGAGGAGACGATCGTTTACAACGTCTACGCCGACATCGACGACCAGAAGCGGGTCGAACGCACCCTCCGGCGGCTCCACGAGACGACCCGCGAGATGTTCCGCGGCGGGGACCGCGAAGAGGTCGCGGCGCTCGCCACGCGAGCGGCGATCGACATCCTGGAGTTCCCGAGCAGCGGCGTCCGGCTGTACGACCCCGAGACCGATGCGCTGCTGCCGACCGCGATAAGCGAGGAGGCGACAGAGGCGCTCGGGGAGCGGCCGGCCTTCGGCCCCGGCGACGGGCGGCTCTGGGAGGCGTTCGAGACCGGCGAGCCGATCGTCGTCGACGACCTCGACGCGGTCGACACCGCCATCGGCTACGGCGAGCATCGGAGCCTGCTCGTCGTCCCGCTTGGTGACCACGGCGTGATGCCGCTCGGCTCCCGCGAGCCGGGCTTCTTCGACGACACCGCGGTACAGCTGGCGCGGGTGCTCGGCGCGAACGTCACGGTCGCGCTCAACCACGCTCAGCGCACGGCCCAGCTGCGCGAGCGCGACGCCGAGCTCCAGCGGGAGATAGATCGGTTGGAGAAGTTCGCCGGGCTCGTCTCCCACGACCTCCGGAACCCGCTCAACGTCGCGGCCGGCCGGCTCGGAATCGCGCGGTCGGCCGTCGACGACGGCGAGGCCCTCGACGAGCTCGACCGGATCGGGGACGCCCACGACCGGATGGAGGAGCTCATCGACGACCTGCTCGCGCTGGCGCGCCAGGGCCGGACCGTCGACGAACTGGAGACCGTCTCGCTCGCCGACGCGGCCGCGCGGGCGTGGCAGACCGTCGACACCGCGGACGCGACGCTGGACCCGCCCGGGAGCTCGCTCACCGTCGAGGCCGACCCGGAGCGGCTGCGTACCCTGCTCGAGAACTTGTTTACAAATAGCGTGGAGCACGGTAGCAATCCAGCACCCGACGCCGGCGGCGTCACGGTCAGCGTCGGCGCGCTCCCCGACGGCTTCTACGTCGCCGATGACGGCGCCGGCTTCGACATCGACCCCGAGGAGGCGACCGAGTACGGGACCTCGAGCGATCCGCGCGGAACCGGCTTCGGGCTCGCGATCGTCCGCGAGATCGCGGCCGCTCACGGATGGGAGTTCGAGGTCGTCGACGGGGACGGCGCGCGGTTCGAGTTCCGGACGGGCGACTGACCGGGGTCGGACGCGCCGGCACCGACACCCTATATAAAACGGTCGTGGACGTGCGGGGCGGGCGCACACCCGGGCCACGGTTATGCCCGACTCGACCGTGTGTACCGGGTATGGACGAAGGAACCCGCGAGCTGCTCGAGCCGCTCCCGCCGAGCGCCAAACTGGTCTATTACGTCCTCGACGAGGAGGACCGGTTCGACCAGACCGGGCTCGCCGAGGAGACCCGCCTCTCGACCCGAACCGTCCGGTTCGCGGTCGAGAAGCTCACCGAGGTCGGGCTCGTCGAGGAGGGCCTCTGCCCCAAGGACGCCCGCCGGTCCGTCTATGCGGCCGTCCCCGAGTCGGAGCGGCCGACCGGGTCCGAGCCCGAGACCGCCTCCGAGCCCGACGCGGAGGCGCCGACGGCGACCGCGGTCGCCGAGGACTGACGCCGACCGACGCGCCGCTCTCCCGGTCCGCTTCCTCCCCGATCCGTCGCGTTTTTGCCCGCGCGACCGGTAGTGAGCACACTCGATGGCGACGTATCACATCGAAACGTACGGCTGTAGTTCCAACCGGGGCGAGAGCCGGGAGATAGAGCGGGCGCTGCGCGACGGCGGCCACCGCCCGGCCGACGGTCCCGAAGACGCGGATGTCGCCATCCTCAACACCTGCACGGTCGTCGAGAAGACGGAACGGAACATGCTCCGGCGCGCGGAGGAGTTAGCGGAGATCACCGCGGAGCTCGTCGTCACCGGCTGCATGGCGCTCGCGCAGGGCGAGGCGTTCGAGGAGGCCGACGTCGACGCCGAGATCCTCCACTGGGACGAGGTGCCCGCGTACGTGCTCAACGGCGAGTGCCCGACGGTCACCCCCGACGCCGAGCCCGTCCTCGACGGCGTCGTCGGCATCCTCCCCATCGCGCGCGGCTGCATGAGCAACTGCTCGTACTGCATCACCAAGTTCGCGACCGGGCGGGTCGACTCCCCCTCGGTCGAGGAGAACGTCGAGAAGGCCCGCGCGCTGGTCCACGCCGGCGCGAAGGAGATCCGGGTGACCGGCCAGGACACCGGCGTCTACGGCTGGGACGAGGGCGACCGGAAGCTCCCGGAGCTGCTCGACCGGATCTGCGACATCGACGGCGAGTTCCGCGTCCGGCTCGGGATGGCCAACCCCGGCGGGATCCACGGGATCCACGAGGAGCTGGCCGACGTGTTCGCGAGGAACGAGGAGCTGTACGACTTCGTCCACGCGCCGGTCCAGTCCGGCTCGGACGCGGTGCTCGAGGACATGCGCCGCCAGCACCGCGTCGGGAAGTTCCGCGAGGTCGTCGAGACGTTCGACGACCGGCTCGACCACTGGACGCTCTCGACCGACTTCATCGTCGGCTTCCCCACCGAGAGCGACGCCGACCACGAGCGCTCGATGGACCTGCTCGCCGAGGTCCGCCCGGAGAAGATCAACGTCACCCGCTTCTCGAAGCGGCCCGGCACCGACGCCGCCGAGATGAAGGGGCTCGGCGGCACCGTCAAGAAGGAGCGCTCGAAGGCGATGTCCGAGCTGAAGATGGAGGTCGTCGGCGAGGCGTACGAGTCGATGGTCGGCGAGACCTTCGAGGCCCTCGTCGTCGAGGAGGGCACCGGCGACTCCGTGAAGTGCCGCGACTCCGCCTACCGACAGATCATCGTTCAAAAGGCCACCGAGCGCGGCGTGGAGGTGGGCGATTTCCTGGAGGTCGAAGTGACCGGTCACAACACCGTCTACGCGTTCGGCGACCCGGTCGCGCCGGACTCGGCGGAGCGGGGTTCGGTCGACGGCGAGTCCGTCGAGCGCGACGACGCCCCCGGCTCGACCACCTCCTCGGCGTAGCGACTCGGGGAGCGGCTCCTCCGGCTCGACCACCTCCTCGGCGTAGCGACTCGGGGAGCGGCTCCTCCGGCTCGACCGGCCCGTTCGACCGTCCCCGGTCGACTGCTTCCGTTCGACCGGCCCGTTTTGACCCCCTCCCCCCGTCTGATCCCTACTCGTTCGGAGTCGACCCGCTCGGTTTCCAGCTCCCTCCGCCGTCGACGTCCGCGTCCGCGCCGAGCGAATACCCCGATTCGGCGCGGTCAGGGAGCCGGATTCGGACGACGGTCCCCTGCGGGTCGTTTTCGGTGAACTCGACCGTTCCGTCCGCCCGGGTCACGGTCCAGTATATCAGCCACAGCCCGAGCCCCTCGGTGTGTTCGAGCGGTGTCTCCACGACGTTCCGGAGCGTTTGCCGTTCGATCTGTGGAATTCCCCGTCCGGTGTCTTCGATGACGAGGCTCGTCGCGCCGTCCTCGTCTCGTCGGACGCGCACCGTGATCGTCACGTCGTCGTCGTTGTGTTCGATCGCGTTCCGAAGCGCTTCCTCGAACGCGAGCGGGAGCGCCGGGTGTGTTCGGACGGCGCAGCTGTCCGGGAGCTCCGTCCGGACCGTGACCCCGGGCGACTCCGCGGTCAGCCGAGCCACCCCCTCTTCGACGACGGCGACGAGATCGAGCGACTGCACCGTCTCTGTCCGCCAGATCGACGCGATGCGTCGGGTCCGTTCGCTCGTCTCGACGAGCTCCTCCAAGTGAGTCCGAGCGATCCGCGCCCGGTCCGCGACCTCCGCCCTGTCGTCCACGTCCTCGATTCCGTCCAGGTACCCGAGCGCGACCGAGAGCTCGTTGCGAATGTTGTGCCGCAGGACGCGATCGTTGATCGAAAGCAGGGTGGAGAGCTCCCGTGATTCGGCGAGCTGTTCGTCGGCCTTCACGACGTAGGGACCCGCGCGCGATCCGACCGCCGCGCCGAGGCTGGTGGCGAACGTGATCAGAAACGAGAGCTTGAACGCGTGGTGTTCGAGCAGCCAGATGAGCCAGACGATGGCGGCGAGCGCGGCGAACGAGAGCGCCGTCAGCGCGCCGATTTGGACCGCACGTCGCTGTCCGGACGGGGATATCTCCCACTCCGGGAGCTCGTACGCGGTGTAAAAGACGATCCCGCAGAGCCCGAAGATGAGCACGGACTCGAGCAGCGCGCCCACTCCCCCGCCGTTGATCGCCAGGTGTCGCACGCCCAGAGCGGCGCAGAGGCCGCCGAGCGCGACGAACCCAACGCGAGGGGAGAGGCGGGAGACCATTGGGCGTCGTACACCGCCACGACGTTTATGCGTTTCTTGGCGGCCCGATCGCGGCGGATCGGCTCATCGATCGTCGTAGATGAGCTCGACCTCGTCGGCGAAGCGGTCTAAGATGTTGCGCCGCTTCTTCTTCATCGTCGGCGTGAGCAGGTCGTTCTCCTCGGTGAACTCCTCTTCGACCAGTCGGAACCGCTTAATCTGCTCGTATGGCTCGAACTCCTCGTTGACCCGGTCGACCTCCTCCTGAATCCGCTCGCGGACCCGGTCGTCGCGGCAGACGTCCCGGTGATCGTCGGGGAGGTCGATCCCGCGCGCGTCCGCCCACGCCGCCACCTTCTCGAAGCTCGGGACGATCAGCGCGGAGACGAACTTCCGGCCGTCGCCTAACACGACGCACTGCTCGACGAACTCGTTCGCCGCGAACCGGTCTTCGATCGGGCCGGGCGCGACGTTCTTGCCGGTCGAGAGCACGAGCAGCTGCTTGGCGCGCTCGCGGAAGGCGATGTACCCGTCCGGCCGGAGCTGGACGATGTCGCCGGTGCGGAACCAGGGGTCGTCCGGATCGCCGCCGCGCTCCTCCGGCGGGTCGCCGGCCACGACCGTGTCCTCCGGGAGCCGGTCCGGCTCGGTGAACGCCTCCGCGGTCGCGTCCGGACGGTTCCAGTAGCCGTCGGTCACCTGCGGGCCACGCACGAGGAGCTCGCCGGCGTCGCCCGCGAGGTCCGCGACCTCCTCGCCGACGACGGTCCCGTCGATCGCGACCTCGGTGTCGACCACCGGCGGGCCGATGGTGCCGACCGTCGGTGCCTCGGGCGGGTTGACGCTGATGACGGGCGAGGTTTCGGTGAGTCCGTATCCCTCCAGGATCGGCAGGTCCATCGCGTGGTACAGCGCGCACAGCTCCGCCGACAGCGACCCGCCGCCGGAGATGAAGAAGTCGATGTTGCCGCCGATCGCCTCCCTGACCGACGAGAAGACGAGCTTGTCGGCGATCGCCCGCTTGGCGTCGAGCACGGCGCCCGGATCGTCGGCCTCGTGGTGGGCCTGTCCCACGCCGACCGCCCACTCGAAGATGCGCTCCTTGACGGGGGACTCGCTCGCCTGCTCGCGGATCGCGTCGTACAGCTTCTCGTAGACGCGCGGGACGCTCGTGGTCGTCGTCGGCCGGACGAGCCCGAAGTCCTCGCGGAGGGTGTCGGGGCTCTCTGCGTAGCCGACGGTCGCCCCCGCGGCGAACATCATGTAGTGGCCGGCGAGCCGCTCGAAGACGTGCGCGAGGGGGAGGAACGAGAGCGTTGTCGAGTCGGCGCTGATCCCCGGCACGTCGGGGTCGCGGTCCGGGCGGTCCGCAAAGCGGCGGTAACACTGGTTGACGTTCTCCCGGAAGTTGGCGTGGGTGAGCCGGACACCCTTGGGCTTGCCCGTGGTTCCAGAGGTGTAGATGAGGCTCGCGAGGTCGTCGACCTCGACCGCGTCGATCCACGACTCGTAGGCGGCCTCGTCGAACGCCTCGTCGCCGAGGGCGTGGACCGCGCCGAGCGTGTACACGTCGTCGACGGAGAGGCCGGTGTCGTTCCCGTCGCCTCCCGCACCCAGCTCCGCGTCGAGGTCCGCCGCGTCCACGTCGTCGAACGTCACGACCGCGTCGAGCTCGTGGTCGAGGTCGCCGGCGACTCCGAGCACCTCGTCGAGCAGCTCGCGGTTCTCCGCGACCACCACGGTCGCCTCCGGGTCCTCGATCAGGTAGCGGACCTGACTCGGCGAGGAGGAGGCGTACACGGTCGTGACCGTCGCGCCCGCGGCCAGCGCCGCGAAGTCGGTCTGGGCCCACTCCATCCGGGTCTGCGCGTACAGCGCCACGCGCGTGTCGCCGTCGACGCCGAGCTCGCGGAGCCCGGCCGCGAGCCGCCGGACGATCGCGCGCATTTCGGCGTAGGTCACGTCGGCGTACTCGCCCGCCGTAGCGGGCGGGAGCACGCCGCTGGAGACCAGCGACCGGTCGTAGATCCCGCCCTTGTACCGCTGAGCGAGCCGGTCCGCGTTGCGCTCCGCGGACCGCTCGAACATTCGCGGGAGCGTCTCCCGGGCGACGGCGTCGTCCGAGAACCCCCGTTCCGCCTCTCGCCAGTTCATACCACGAACTCCCGCCCAAACAGTATAAACGATCGGGTAGTTTCGAGTTCACTCGGGGGTCGGAACGCGAGGGTTTAATCCCGAGAGGGAGCGAGAGGCCCCTGTGGACCCCGATCGGATCCCCGCCGAGTTCCCGGCCCCGAGCTTCCGAGGGGCACAGGAGCGGGCGCTCGCGGACATCCGCGACGCGTTCGCCGCCGGCAACGACGTGGTCTTGGTGCGCGCGCCGACCGGCAGCGGCAAGTCCCTCCTCGCGCGGGCGATCATGGGCGCGTCGGCGACCGTCGAGGAGACCGCCCCGAGCGACGCGACCGGCGCCTACTACACCACCCCGCAGGTGTCGCAGATCGACGACGTGGAGGCCGACGACCTGCTCGACGACCTGGCGGTCATCCGGGGGAAATCGAACTACGACTGCATCCTCCCCGGCGAGCACGACACCCCGGTCGACCGCGCGCCCTGCGTCCGCCAGCAGGGGTTCGACTGCTCCGTGAAACACCGGTGCCCGTACTTCTCCGACCGCGCGATCGCCTCCGGGAACCGGTACGCCGCCATGACGCTCGCGTACTTCATGCGGACCGCCGGCTCGGAGGTGTTCCGGAAGCGCGACGTGGTCGTCATCGACGAGGCCCACGGGCTCGCGGAGTGGGCGGAGATGTACGCGACGATCGAGCTCTCGCCGGACCGCGTCCCCGTCTGGGACGAGGTCGGCGTCCCCGACGTGGCGGCCGACGCCGGCCCCGAGGAGGACCCGCTCGACCGCACCGCGCGGTTCGCCGCGTCGCTCCGCGACACCGCCAAGCGGGCGAAAGACGAGCTCGTCGGCCGCCCCGAGCTCGAGCGCGAGGAGGTCGCGCGTCGGGACCGTCTCCAGGAGCTGATCAGCGAGCTCGGCTGGTTCTTAGAGGACTACCGCGACCCCGAGTCGCCGACGACGTGGGTCGTCGACCAGCCGGACGGCGAGGGGTCGGCGCTCGCCATCAAGCCGCTGGACCCGGCGCGTTACCTCCGGCACACCGTGTGGGACCGCGGGAACAAGTTCGCGCTGCTGTCCGCCACCATCCTCTCGAAGGAGGCGTTCTGTCGCGGCGTCGGCCTCGACCCCGCGAACGTCGCCCTCGTCGACGTCGAGCACACGTTCCCGCTCGCACACCGGCCCCTGTACGACGTGACGCAGGGGTCGATGACCTACGAGCACCGCGACGAGACGGTGCCGAAGATCGCCCGCCTGATCGTCCGGCTGATGGCGGAACACCCGGACGAGAAGGGGCTGATCCACGCGCACTCGTACGACATCGCCGGCCGGCTCACCGAGCTGCTCGGGGAGTTCGGCGTCGCCGCGCGGGTCAGACGGCACACGCGGGCGAACCGGGACGCGGAGCTGTCAGCGTGGAAGGCGAGCTCGGACCCGGAGGTGTTCGTCTCCGTGAAGATGGAGGAGGCGCTCGACCTGAAGGGCGACCTCTGTCGGTGGCAGGTGGTGTGTAAAGCGCCGTACCGCAACACCAACGACTCCCGCGTCGCGCGCCGGCTCGAGGACGACCAGTGGGCGTGGTACCACCGGACCGCGCTCCGGACCGTCATTCAGGCGTGCGGGCGGGTCGTCCGCGCCCCCGACGACTACGGCGCGACGTACCTCGCCGACGACTCCTTGCTGGATCTGTTCGACCGCGCGGAGGCCGACACGCCGCCGTGGTTCCGCGACCAGATCGACGCGATGACGACCCCGACGCTGCCCGAGTTCGACCCGGGCGCCGCGCTCGCCGGCATCGACGCCGAGCCGACCGGGCCGTCGCGCGCGGCCCGTCGAGGCGGGACGACCTTCGGCGGCGGTTCGGGCGGGAGCGGTGGCCTCGGGAGTGGCGGATCGCGAGCGAACGGCGCGGGTGCGGGCGGCTCGGGCGCGTCCGGCGGGTCGGGGACGGGAGCGACCGGCGAGGACGCGGGCGGAACGACGCGAACGCGCTCGGAGGCGGACGCGGAGCGCCGCGAGGACCACCCGCTCTCCGACGTCTGGGGCGACGGCTAGGGGTCGGCGGGAGGGGGACGGACGGAGGCGGTGACGGCCTCCGATCCGGACCGCGGTCGTGAGAGCGGATCTGTTCTGCGCTTAGAGGAGCGAGACGCCCCAAGCGGCCATGGAGCTGACCATGAGGAACGCGAAGAACAGCGCGAACAGCTGTTGTCTGTCCATACCTCGGCTACGACCGCAGAGCGTGATAACTCCTGCGGGCGCGGGTCGATTCGGTCGACGCCGGTCGGCGTCGCCCGCCGATCCGCGTCACGAACCGATCGACAGTACGTACCGGGCGACACCGCGTACCGATCGAGAGGCCATCTCGAACGCATTATATTACCACGGACTGATCAACCGTCAATATATATCGTATAAGGTGTATCAGGGACCTCAGTCAATTAGTAACCTTCATAAACCATCACGCCACTACCCTAGGTATGGCAACGAAGGGGCTGGCGACCGCGCTGACGCTGTACGGGGCGCGAACACTGACACTCTCTCAGGCCGCCGCGCAGGCCGGGCTCAGCGAGGCGGAGTTCGTCGATCAGTTGGAGCGCCGCGGGATCGACGTGACCGAGTCGGAGCGCGCCGCCGCGCTCGGCGAGGAGCGGACCGCCCGCGCCGACTGATCGGACGCGACGCGCGACGCCGCGGATTTCGATCGTTTGGATCCGTCGATATCTGGTTCGAGAGGGCTATTTTCGATCGAGTGCGGGAGTGAGTCTTGGACGTTGGTCATCTGATTGCTTATAAGTCGGATTAGGTGTTGCTGGTGGCTGTTTATAAGTGATCAGCGTGCCTATGGTGAAGACCCGCAAACCCCCAGCCGTGAGACGGTCAGACACTCGCTGTGCTCCTCACTCGTTCGCTCCGCTCACTCGTTGCGGTGCTTGCATCGTCTCTGACCGTCTCACGGCTGCCCCTTTGAGTCCCACCCGACTGCTGACCGCAGCCTCACGCCTCCCCAGCCTCGTCGCTGGCGGCAGTAGCCGCCAGCGACTCCCTCGCACGCGCTCTCGCCGGCGGCGTCGCCGCCGGCTGTCAGAGAGACCTTCGGTCTCTCACTACTCGCGCCCTTATCAGGGCGCTCGGAGGCGCGCGCCACCGCACCGCTATTTATAAGAGATCATAACCGCCGACCACGGTCGAACGGAGTCGACCTCTTAAATCGGCGGACGGCCCCGAACCTACTCCTCGGGGACGAGGTGGACCTCGCCGCCGTGCTCAAAGGCGAGCACGGTGTCGTCGTCGCCGTCGACGAACTCGGGGTTCGGGACGGTCTTCGCCTCGTAGGTGACCGGGTCGAGCACCTGGATCGCGTTCTCGTCTTCCACCGTCACGACCGTCGTCTCCGCGGCGTCGTCCCGGCGGCCGAGCCGCGCCGCGTCCGGGGCCGCTCCGTCCTCGAACTCCGAGGTGTACTCCGCGCCCGTGGCGAGCCGGACGCCGCGGAGCCGACCCGAGACGCTCGTGACGAGGACGGGACCGTCGCCGTCCTCGGGATCGATTATCTCGCCCTCGGCGTACCGCGGGAGCCGGACCGCGAACGTCACCCGGTACACCTCGTTGCCGTCGCCGTCCTCGGTGACGAGGGTCGGGTACGACTCGAAGCTCCCGCCGAGCGACTCCGTGATCCGCGTCGCGACGTTCTGTGCGAGCCGGTTCGAGGAGAGCTTGACGTCCGGCCCGTCGTCGGTCTCGTTCACCTCCGTGATGAACGCCTCGCGGTCGCCGTCGGCCTCCTGGTCGGCGACGTACGTCTCGGCGATGGCGAGCGCCTCGGCGCGCTCCTCGGGCGTCAGATCGCGCTCGTCCGCGCGCACCTGCACGACCCCGGCGTAGTAGCCGCCGGCGATCCGCCCGCAGCGGTCGCAGGTCCCCCGCGAGATCTTCACCGGGACGGTGACCTCCGCGGAGCGGAGCGTCCCGCGGACGACCCCCGAGAAGCGGCAGTGCATCCGGACGTTGTTCTCGTCGACCTGCTCGGGCTCAACGCCCCACTCCACGTCCTCGGCGTCGACGTGCACGCCGAGCGCCTCCGCGACCTCGTCGACGGCGACGTCGGTGTAGTCGCGCGCGCCCACGTCCCGCCACGACTCGCCGCGGCGGACCGCGCCGCAGCCGGAACAGACCAGCACCTCGATCCGGTCGGGCGCGTCGACCAGCTCGAAGTCCTCGAAGTAGCAGTCGTCACACAGCAGCGCGTCCCGCCCTCGGGGGTCGCCGGGAAGCGGCTCGCGCCGCTCCGGGACGGCGTCGCCACACCGGGGACAGAACTCCCGCGATTCGCTCATTGCTCCCGGATACGCCAAGGAGCCGTTTAAGCGGCGCGGACCGTCCCTCGTTGGCCGGCGCCGAGCCGGCGCCGTCGCGGACGCTTCCGGCCGGATCCCTCCGAAATCGTTTTTCGCGCGGGCCGAGAACGGGTGGGTATGAGCGAGAACCCCGACGACGAGCGCCTCGAGGAACTGCGAGAGAAGAAGATGGAAGAGCTCCGTGAGCGCCAGCAGGGCGGCGGCGACGCCGAGGCCCAACAGGAGGCGCAACAGCGCGCCGAGGCCCAGCAGGAGGCCGTGCTCAAGCAGTACCTCACGGACGGCGCGCGCCAGCGGCTCAACGCGGTCGCGATGTCGAAACCGGAGTTCGGCGACAAGGTGAAACAGCA
The DNA here is from genome assembly GCF_002286985.1 of Halorubrum salipaludis. Classification (GTDB taxonomy): domain Archaea; phylum Halobacteriota; class Halobacteria; order Halobacteriales; family Haloferacaceae; genus Halorubrum; species Halorubrum salipaludis. Next base: position 117,696 of record NZ_NSKC01000008.1, read on the forward strand.
GGTCGCGGCGCTCGCACAGAGCGGCCGGATCCAGGGACAGATCGACGAAGACCAGATGCGCGACCTCCTGAAGGAACTCCAGCCCGATCAGCAGAGCTTCGACATCCGCCGCCGATAGATGGAGCTCGCGCTGCTGTACAGCGGGGGGAAAGACTCCTCGCTCGCCGCCCACCTGCTCGACCGCTTTTACGACGTGCGCTGCGTCACCGGGAGCTTCGGGCTCACCGACGACTGGAAACACGCCGAGCGCGCGGCCGCGGAGCTGGGGTTCCCCTTCGAGCGCGTCGACCTCGACCGCGAGGTCGCCGAGGAGGCGACCCGGACGATGATCGACGACGGCTACCCCCGCAACGGGATCCAGCGCGTCCACGAACACGCCTTAGAGACGATCGCGGGCCGCGAGGTCGACGCCATCGCCGACGGCACGCGCCGCGACGACCGCGTGCCGACGGTGTCGCGCGCGCAGGCACAGAGCCTGGAGGACCGCCACGGGATCGACTACATCTCCCCGCTCTCCGGGTTCGGCCGCCACGCCGTCGACCGCCTCGTCGAGGAGACGTTCGACGTCCAACAGGGGCCGAGCGAGGAGGTCCCCAAGGCCGACTACGAGGACGAGCTCCGGACCCTCATCGCCGACGAACACGGGGAGGAGAGCGTCAGCGAGGTGTTCCCGGACCACGATCAGACGTACGTGCACGGCCGGAACGACTGACCCGCCCGCGTGTCGACCCGTCCGCGACCGACACGTTCTCGCCGGCTCGGGGGTGCCGGAACGACTTTCGGTCCCGCGCTCGTAGCACCCGGTATGTCATCCGAACGAGTGGTCGAGCTGCTCCGAGCGGCGTACGCCGACGAGATCGAGACCGTGATGAACTACCAGACGAACGCCATCGTCCTCGACGGCGTCCGCGCCGAGGAGATCAAAGAGAGCCTCAAACAGGACGTCCAAGAGGAGCTCGGTCACGCCGAACAGCTCGGACAGCGGCTCAAACAGCTCGACGCGCGCCCGCCGGGGTCGGCGGAGTTCACGGCGAGGCAGGACTCCCTGCAGCCGCCCGAGGACTCGACCGACGTGCTCTCGGTCATCAACGGCGTGCTCGACGCCGAGGAGGGCGCGATCGCGACGTACCGCGACCTGATCGACGCCGCCGAGGAGGCGGGCGACCCGGTCACCGAGGACCTCGCCGTGACGCTCCTCTCCGACGAGGAGGCCCACCGGACGGAGTTCCGCGGCTTCCAGAAGGAGTACCAGCGCGACTAGGCACGACTAGGAGCGACTAAGCGAGACGGGACTCGCCGAGGACGCTCGCCAGCCGGCCGCCCTCCCGCCGGAGCCGGCCCCGAAAGGATGCTTTCAAGCGGGCGCTCGCCGAACCCACGCCCATGTACGACGGCCTCAAGGGATTCCGCGACTTCTACCCCGGCGAGCAGTCGGCCCGGCGCGAGGTGACGGACGCGATCGAGGACGCCGCGAGCCGCCACGGCTTCCGCGAGATCGCCACTCCCGCGCTCGAACGGACGGAGATGTACGTCGACAAGTCGGGCGAGGAGATCGTCGAGGAGCTGTACGCCTTCGACGACAAGGGCGGCCGCGGCGTCTCGATGACCCCGGAGCTCACGCCCACCGTCGCCCGGATGGTCGTCGCGAAGGGCCAGGAGCTGTCGAAGCCGATCAAGTGGATGTCCACGCGCCCGTTCTGGCGCTACGAGCAGGTCCAGCAGGGGCGGTTCCGCGAGTTCTACCAGACGAACATCGACGTGTTCGGCTCCTCGGCGCCCGAGGCCGACGCCGAGGTGCTCGCGGTCGCCGCCGACGCCCTGACCGATCTGGGACTCACCGGCGACGACTTCGAGTTCCGCGTCTCGCACCGCGACATCCTCGGCGGACTCGTCCGGGCGCTCGCCGACGACCCCGACGCGGTCGACGCGGAGGCCGCGATCCGCGCGGTCGACAAGCGCGCGAAGGTCGACGACGGGGAGTACCTCGGACTCCTCTCCGACGCCGGGCTCGACCGCGCGACCGCCCGCGAGTTCGACGACCTCATCTCGGACGTCGACGCCCCCGCGGACCTCGACGCGGTCGCCGAGGCCGGCGGCGAGGAGGTCGAGGCCGCCGTCGAGAACCTCCGGAACGTGCTCGCCGCGGCCGACGACTTCGGCGCGGGCGAGTTCTGCGAGGTGTCGCTGACGACCGCCCGCGGGCTCGACTACTACACGGGCGTCGTCTTCGAGTGCTTCGACTCCACCGGCGAGGTGTCCCGGTCCGTCTTCGGCGGGGGGCGCTACGACGACCTCATCGAGAGCTTCGGCGGCCAGCCCACGCCCGCGGTCGGCGTCGCGCCCGGCCACGCCACGCTCAAGCTCCTCTGTCAGCGCGCGGGCGTCTGGCCCGACGAGGAGCTGACGACCGACTACTACGTGCTCTCGGTGGGCGACACGCGCGGCGAGGCCGCCGCGCTCGCCCGCGACCTCCGGGCGCTCGGCGACGACGTGGTCGTCGAGCAGGACGTCTCCGACCGGTCGTTCGGCGCCCAACTGGGGTACGCCGACTCGATCAACGCCGAGACGGTCGTGGTCGTCGGCGAGCGCGACCTGGAGAACGGCGAGTACACGGTGAAGGACATGGCGACCGGCGACGAGACGACCGTCCCGGTCGAGGAGTTCCCGCCCGAGGACGGGCTGCCGACGTACGAGGACTACGAGTAGCGTCCTCTCCGACCGCTCAGTACCGGAGTTCGCCCCGGCTCTCACGGACTGAGACCGCGTCCAACGCTTTTGTGCGACGGCGAGCGATCCGGGAACGATGACCCCGCTCGCGACGGCGATGCCGCCCGGCGAAGTCGCCCTCCGGATCGCGGCCGGCGTCGGCCTCATCCTGATCAACGCGTACTTCGTGGCGATCGAGTTCGGGCTGACCCGCCTCAGACAGTACCCAGAGTCGGAGATGGACACCCCCGGCCTGCGGCGCGCCTGGGAGATGACCGACGACCTGGAGTTCTACCTCACGACCTGTCAGATCTGGATCTCCGGGACGAGCATCGCGCTCGGCGTCGTCGCCGAGCCGGGGCTCGCGGCGGTGTTCGCGCCGCTCTTCGAGAACACCGCGCTCGCGTCCGCCGGCGCCGGATCGCTGCTCGCCTTCCTCCTGATAAACATGGTTCACCTCACCCACGGCGAGCAGACGCCGACGTACCTCGGGGTTGAGCGCTCGAAACAGGTCGCCGAGTACGGGGCGCGTCCCCTCTACTGGTTCGCGTGGGTCATCTCGCCGCTGATCCGCTTCGGCGACGGGGTCGCGAAGGCGACGCTCCGGCTGTTCGGCGTCGAGATGACCGGATCGTGGACCGAAACGGAAGGCGAGGTGCTGGAGACGCGCGCCCAGCTCCGGACCCGCCTGGGATCGATGATGGAGGAGATCGAGCTCCCCGAGGAGCGCCGCGAGGAAGTGCTCAACGCCCTTGCCGTCGACGAGCTCCCGGTGAGCGAGATCATGACGCCCGCCGACGAGATCGTGGCGCTGTCGACGGCCGCCTCGATCGCGGAGAACCTCGACCGGATCAGCGACACCCCGCACAGCCGCTTCCCGCTCTTCGGTCCGGACCGGACGGCGATCGAGGGGATCGTGTACGCCCCCTCGGTCGTCACGCACTACGAGGCGCTCACGGACGGGTCGCTGACGTTCGCGGACGTGGCGGCGCCGCCGATGACGGTGTCCGCGGACGCGAACGTCAGCGACGCCTACGATCGATTCCAGGCGGAACACCAGGAGCTGGCGGTCGTCATCCGCGACGGCGAGGTCGTCGGGCTGATCACCGCGACCGACGCGATGGAGGCGGTGATGGGACAGCTGGAGGACCCGCTGGACGCCGACCTCCTGTAGCCCGGCGTCGCGATCGAGCCCGGCCATGCCGAACCCGGCCTCACTCGGCGCAGACCGTTTCGAGCCAGTCGAACTGCGCCGCCAGCTCCGCCCGTCGCTGCCGGGCGATGACCGTCGCGTCGAGCACGCCGCCGACGATCGCGACGTCGAGCGCGAACTCCGTGGTCGCCTCCACCTCGCTCCCGTCGGGCGCGGGCGAGACGGCGTACGTCGTCCGCATCTCCTCGAAGATTCCGTCGCGCTGCTCGTAGGCCAGATCCGCGTCGGGACGGTCGACGAGTTCGAGCGCGAGTTCGATCGTCGCGATCCCCACCTCGTTCGCAACGCGGACCGTCTCGCCGTCGACGGCCACCTCGTCGAACCCCGACGCCCGCATGAAGGGGCCGATCCGGTGCATCGACTCGCGGACGGTCTCCGGCGGCGCCCGGATCCCCCGCGAGAGTGTGACCGCGTTCACGGGCCGATCCCTCCGCGGGAGCGCGGCGAACGTCTTGGATGTGTGGCGACCATCAGACGGGAGGTAATGAGCACTCCGGCCCCTTCACACGGGTCCCGAACGCGTTCGGATCCTCACACCGCACCGAGCGCGTAGGCGATCTGCCCGACCCCGGCGACGACGAGCAGCGCGCCCGCGACCGTAGTGAACCGGTCGACGCCTCCGGCGACCGCGCCCGCGCCCACCCGGTGGCCGACCGCGGTCGCAACCGTCACCGCCAGCATCAGCCCGGCGAAGCTCCCCGCGTAGCTCGCGAGGGTGGCCGCGGCGCCGGCGGTCCCGAGCGTCATCGACTGGACCGCGACCGCGAGGAACAACGGGAGCACGCAGGCGGTCGCGGCCAGCGCGTAGAGGGCGCCGAAGAGGCCGAACCCGAGGACGCTCGTCCGTCGCTCCGGAAGCGAGACGTGCGCGCCGAGGCTCCAGCCTGAGAGGACGACGGCACCGAGGGCGACGAGCGCGACGCCGACGAGTGGCTCCACGACGGGAAGCAGTCGCTCGACGGCCTCTCCGGCGGCGAGCGCGAGCCCGGAGAGGGCGCCGAAGACGAGGAGCGCCCCGATCGCCGCCGCGAGGCCGCGCACGGCGGCGCCCGCGAGCGGGACGCCTCCCTCATCGACCGCCGCGGCGTAGTACCCCACGTAGCCGGGCAGCAGCGCGTAGGCGCACGGCGAGAAGAACGTCGCGGCGCCCGCCCCGAGCGCGAAGGACGCGGTCCCGGCGAGTTCGGCGGTCATGCTGTCACCTCGCGGCCGCGATCCGTTCCCGCAGTTGCTCCGCGGACTGGTGCCCCCGCGCGGCCGAGACGATCCGGTTGTCGGCGTCGAGCACGACGGTGTACGGGACGCCGGCGGCGTCGAGGCGCTCGGTGAGCGTCAGCTCCGGATCGTAGGCGACCGGCCAGTCGCCGCCGTGGTCGCGCCACCAGTCAGCCACGTCTGCCTCCGTCACCGTCTGACCGACCGGCTCGTTCGTCACGGAGACGACCTGCGCGTCCGCGACACTCGCGGCGACCTCGCTCAGCGGCGCCATCGAGCGCTTGCAGACGCTACACCACGTGGCGAACACCTCGACGAGGGTGACGTGGCCGCGCACGGGGACCGTCTCGGTCCCGGTCGGGCTTCCGGGCGCCTCGATCCGCGGCAGATCGACTGGCGCGACCGCGCCGTCCCCGCCGAGGGAGCCGCCGTAAACGGCACCGGCGCCGAGGCCGGCGACGCCGAGCCCGGCCGCGCCCGCGAGGAGGTCGCGTCGGCGCATCTCACCACCTCTCGCGGAGCGTCCGGACGTCGTCCACGACGTCTGCGGGGTTCGGAACCTGTCCGGTGTAGGCCCGCTCGACGTAGCCGTCCGCGTTCGCCAGGACGATCAGGTTCGTGTGGACGTACGCCATGTTCTCTGCGTCCCGGTCCTCCTTCGGGATGTACTCGTACGCGACGCCGAACGCGTCAGTGACGACCGTGCGGGCGCGCTCGTCGCCCTCCGGTCGGAGGAACCACCAGTTGCCGGCCTCGCGGTCGACGCCGCGGTCCTCGCCGTACGACTCGAGCTCGGCGGCGGTGTCGTGTTCGGGGTCGAACGTCACCGGCAGGAACGCCATCTCGTCGGCGAACCCCTCCGCGACCGACTCCGCCTGCACCTGCACGAGGTTGGCGGTCAGCGCCGGACAGGTCATCGAACACCGGGCGAACACGAAGGTGAGCATCGCGTGGCGGTCACCGACGAACTCCCGCGTCGATACCTCCCGGTCGTGCAGCGGCGCCGGGACCGAGACCTCGGGGAGCTCTTCGCCGTGGATCGGGTACGGGAGGTCGGCATCGGACCGCTTCTCGTAGTTCTCCGGCGGGTCCAGCGCGACATCCTCAGCGGCGCCGGTGGACCCGAGCGGGAGTCCGGAACAGCCGGCCAGCGAAACGCCGAGCGCGGCCGTGCCGGCGCTTCGGAGGAACGTTCGGCGATCGATCGGGAGTGTGGGTGACATGGGTGCGTCGATTGGGTAGTGTAGTTGTCGCGTGCGGTTCGTCGTTCGACCTATCCGTCGAGCGCCTCGCGGCACCGGGCGTCGTACTCGGCCACGGTGTCCGCCGCGAGTCCGGGCAGCTCGTCGGCGTCCCGCTCGATCGCCGGTTCGCCGTCGAGGTCGGGTTCGCCGACCACAACGCGGCCGACGTTGCCGAACGACTCGTGGGTGCCACAGAGCACGACCGTGTCGGCGTAGTCGTAGACGCCCTCGGTCTCGAAGGTGACTGAGAACCGGCTCCCGTCGCGGATGAGGTCGCTCGACCACGGCTCGGCGTCCTCGGGGATGCGCCGGTGGTCTCCGTGCGTCTCGGGATGATAGCTCGCGACGGCGTTCCGCTGGCCGCCCCCGACCCACGTGACCGTGCCGCCGACCTCGACGTGGACGATCCCCGGTTCGAGCGACGGACTCGGGATCGAGGCGATCGAGACGATCGCCTCGGGCGCCGGAGTACCGAGCGTCCCGGCATCGGTCGTCGCCCCGCCGACGTCCCCGTCAGAGCCGGTCGCGCCGTCGTCGGAGCCGCTCGCGGCGCTCCCGAGGCAGCCAGCGAGACCGAGCGCGGCCACCGATCCGCCGAGTTCGAGCACGCGACGGCGCGTCTGTGACTTCGTCATGGGCCTGAAGGTTCGAGTGCCGGGTCACCCCGTGCGGTTACTCGCCGTCGGGGTTCGAGTCGAAGATGTCCGTGTCCTCTTCCCCCTGCACGTCGAGCACGCCGAGGACACCCTTCCGAACGACTCGGCTCAGGGAGTGGTCGACGAGCTTGATCGGGCCGGGGACCGGCGTCTCGATCTCCGCGGCGGTGACGGTGCCGGGCGCGACCGGCGTCGTCTCCACGTAGCGGGCGGGGTCCGAGACGAGGTCGCCGTCGCGGTAGAGCTTGTCCCAGACGTTGCCGATGGCGTGCCACGAGCTGCTGAGGTTCGGGCCGCCGTTGGACATGAAGATCCGGACCCGATCGCCCTGATCGATCGGGATCCGACCGTTGCCCGACTCGGTGAACGCGTACGCCTCGCCGTTGTATGTCACGTACGTCGGATTCTCGGCCTTGGCGGCGTCGAGGTCGAACTCGTGGTGCCCCTCCTCGCCGGGCTCGCCGTTCGTGTAGATCTCGTGTTGACCGAAGTAGAGCTCGCGGTCGACCTCCGGGAGCCCGTCTTTCGGCTCGACGAGGATGGAGCCGAACATCCCGGCGCTGATGTGGTGGTCCATGTTCGGGACCGCGCAGTGGTAGATGTGGACGCCGGGGTAGGTGGCCTTGTACTGAATGGTCGCCTCCTCGCCGGGCGCGATCGTCGTGTGATCCGCCCCGCCACCGGGCCCGTACACCGCGTGGAAGTCCATGTTGTGGGGCATCCCGCTGTCCTCGGGGTTCTTCAGGGTGAAGTTCACCGTATCGCCCCGGCGGACGCGGACCATCGGCCCGGGCACCTGCCCGTCGAAGGTCATGTAGTCGAAGGTGACGCCGGGCTCGATCTCGGCGGTCACCTCCGTCGTCTCCATGGTAACCTCGTGCGTGCGCGGCTCGTCCCAGTCGACGGGGTCGGGCACGTCCGTCGGGTCCGCGGCGATGCGGTCCACGTCGACGTCCGCGGCCGGATCGAGCGAGGTCGCCTCGGCCGACGCCTCCCCGCTCTCGTCGCCTCCCGTCTCGTCCGAGGACGCCGTGGCGGCGTCGGTCTGTCTGCCGCCCGTGCAGCCCGCGAACGCGGCCGCGGCGCCGATACCCGCCGTCTTCAGGAACGCACGCCGATTGGTGTGGGAATGTCGGGTCATTGGGTCTCCCTCCAATTGGTATTTGCCGGGGGAACCCCGTATAACCGCACAAATGTTCTCAGTTCGTGAGTAAATCTCTGAACATCATCGCCGTTTTTACTTAAAGGGTATCCGGATCTAATACCGGCGACCCGAACGTGTTTGAGAGCTGTCTGATCTCGAGGAGTCGAGCGCGAAATGAGAACGGGTCGCGTCGGGGGGAGCGTCGAGCGTCACTGGGAAGTCTCGTCGACGTCGGCCTGCGGCGGGAGATCCTCGACGAACCGCTTGACGGCGATCTCTTCGGCGCGGTGCAGCGCCTCGCTGCAGGTGGACTTCGCGACCCCGGCGCTGTCGGCCAGATCGGTGAGCGAGCAGCTCCGGGGCGTGTCGTAGTACCCCGCCTCGACCGCGCGGAGAAGGAGGTCCTGTTCGGTCTCGGTCAACAGCTGGCTCGCCTCAAGCCGATCCCGGACGTGCTTGACGCGGAACTCCAGACCGAGCTCGTCGAACTGCCGGCCCAGCTCCGCGATCCGGTCGTGGGCCCCGGTGATGTCGATGGTGGCCTCCCCGTCGCTGATCTCGACGGGCATCTCGATGGGGACGCCCGAGCGCTTCGCCGCGAGGAGCAGCAGCGGCGCCGAGGTCTCGAACTGCACCGTCACCTCGTGGTCGGACCGGCCCATCACCGACGTGTCGGTGACGGCGGGATGTGCCTCCATCGCCTCGAGGACGGCCTCGACGTCCGGGGCGGTTATCCACACGAGCGCGAACCCCGGGCCGTCGCCCGGAAGCGCGGCGATCACTCGGAACGTCGCCTCCGGGAACTCGCGGGAGACGTCGGCCGCCCACGGGCCGTCCGGGAGCTCGACGACGAGACGTGCTTGCGTCATCGGGCCTCTCGGAGCGGTACTCCGGCTCGTCCGCTGGGCGTTCGGGTCGGACACGGCCGGATGCGACTCCGTCGCGATCCGGAGATCGGGTCGGTCCGCGGTCGCGGGAGCGGGCGTCCCCTCCCCGACCGCCGGAACGTGAGTCTGACGCGTCGCCGGTCGAGGTCGTGTTCAGCCATCGTCGGATAGGTGGACGTACGCCTCTAGTTAAAAGGGTTCTCCGAGTATTTTCACGAACGGATGCCATCGGCGAAACTGTTCGGGGGTTCCCTTATACCGACCTCCGATCGGAACGGGTTCAGCGCGGCGACGACCGGTGACGGCCGCAGTCCCGACGACCGGTGACGGTCGACGCTCACCCCTCGATGGGTCACCGGATATATGCCGAACAGGTTCGGCCGAGAACCCAATCGGCCGTGCGGACGTTATCCGTCCGAGCGATGGCTACCGAAGTGGACCTGCGCGACCGTTCCGACCGTGACCGTCGGGATCGGATATACGGCGCGCTCGACGGGGCCGAACCGGGCGAGGAGCTTCACGTCACCGCCGATCGGGGGATCGACCCGTGGCTGATCCGGTATCAGATCGATCGCGAGCGCGCGCTCGACTGGGAGCACGAGGGGGCCGACGCGGAGCCTCGGGAAGTCCGGATCGCCAAAGGGGAGGCGCTCGACGACGGGGCGTCGGGGACTTTCGACGCGCGCGATCTCGTGCCACAACGACGCCACGAGGCGCTGCTCGACGCGTTCGGCCGCCTCGAACCAGACGAGGGGTTCGTGCTGGTGAACGACCACGACCCGAAGCCGCTCTACCACGAACTCCGGTCGACGCACGGCGAGGTCGTCGGCTGGGAGTACGAGAGCCGCGGCGGGGGCGAGTGGCGCGTCGCGATCGCGAAGACCGGAGCGTCGGCGGCCGGCGGCGAGGCCGACGACGTGATCGCGCGGTTCGACGTTCGCGAGATCCCGAAGTCGGAGCGCCACGAGACGATCCACCACCGATACGGGATGATACCCGACGGGGAGACGATGGAGATCGTCGCCCCGCACGAGCCGCGACCGCTCCGCGGCGAGTTCCGGGACCGGTACGGCGACGCGTTCGACTGGGAGGTGGCGGAAAACCGGCCCGGGCGCTGTCGCGTCCGGATCACGAAGGCCGAGAAGAGCGGGGAGACCGACGACACCCCGGAAGTCGCGACGGAGCTCGACGTTCGCGACCTCCCGCCTGCCCGGCGCCACGACCGGATCTTCGAGGCGTACGCGGACCTCGACGGCGGCGAGGGGTTCGTGCTGGTGAACGACCACGACCCGAAGCCGCTCTACCACCAGTTCGACGCCGAGGCCGGCCCGGAGTTCCACTGGGAGTACCGCAAACGCGACCCCGGCGAATTCCGAGTGCTGATCGGCAAGTCAGCGTCGAGTGACGGCGGGGAGCCGGTCTCGGAGCAACCGAGCGCGCCGTTCTGAATCGACGCGTAACCGGTCATTTATCCGGCTCGTCGAACCCCACGCGGCGAGGCCCCGAACACGCCTCACGCGGCGAGGCCCCGAACACGTTCGCGAACAGGGACTCGTGGGTGGTCGACCGATCACGAGTGATGAGCGACTGCCGGCTCTGTGACCTCCCGACCCCCGACCCCCCCGTCACGGAGAGCGGGGTCGACGGCGAGTTCTGTTGCCGCGGCTGTCTGGAGGTGGCGCGTCGGCTCGACGACGTGGGCGACGCCGAGGCGGGGGTCGGCGAGGGCGAGGGCGCGACGCTCGGAGCCGAGGGCTCGACGCCCGGAACCGACGAGGCGACCCTCCGAGCCGACGACTCGGGGGGCAAAGCTCCCCCGTCGGACGCCGCCGAGGCCTATCTGGCGGTCGACGGGATGCACTGCACGACCTGCGAGACGTTCCTCGGCCTGCGCGGCGACGACTGTCGCGGCGTCCGTGCGGTGGAGGCGAACTACGGCACCGAGACCGCCCGCGTCGTCTACGATCCGGCGGAGATCGACCGCGATGAGCTCCCGGAGGCCCTCTCCGGTTACGGCTACGCGCTCCGGTTCCGGAACGGCTCGGAGACCGGCGGCGGCGACGCCAGCGACCGAACGGGCGGCGGGGGTCGCGCGGGGAGACGCCGGGACGATCGGACGGTCGAACGGCTCGTCGTCGGCGGCTTCCTGGCGATGCTGATCATGCCGTGGTACGTCCTGTCGCTGTACCCGAGCTACCTCGGCATCGAGACGAACGTCCTCGCGATCGACACGACCACCGCCGCGGGGCGGTACCTGCCGCTGGCGTTCATCGCGCTCCTGACGACCGTTCTGCTGGCGTACACCGGCGCGCCGCTCCTCCGGGGCGCGTACGTGAGCGTTCGCGCGCGCCGGCCGAACATGGATCTCCTCGTCGCGGTCGCGGCGCTGTCCGCGTACGCCTACAGCACCCTCGCGCTCGCGACCGGCAGCACGCACCTGTACTACGACGTCACGGTCGCCGTCGTGATGGTCGTCTCGCTCGGCCGGTTCTACGAGGAGCGGGTCAGAGCGCGGGCGACCGACCTCCTCGAGACCGTCACGGCCGCCCGCGTCGAGTCGGCGACGCGCGTCACCGGAGCGGGATCGGAGACCGTCCCGATCGCGGACCTGGAACCGGGCGATCGAATCCGGGTCACGCCCGGCGAGCGCGTGCCGATCGACGGCACCGTGATCGAGGGCACCGCCGACGTAGACGAGTCGGTCATCACCGGCGAGTCGCTCCCGGTGCGGAAGGGGGCCGGCGAGACGGTGATCGGCGGCGCGACCCTCCTCGGCGACGTGCGGGAGACCGACGGGGGAGCGGTCGACGGCGGGGCGACCGCGGGAGCCGAATCGGCCGGCGCGATCGCGGTGCGGGTCGGCGAGGACGCAGAGAGCACCGCGGACCGGCTCGCCGCCGCCCTCTGGGAGGTCCAGACCGCCACGCCGGGGATCCAGCGGTTCGTCGACGCGCTCGCGACGGTGTTCGTGCCGGTCGTGTTGACGCTCGGGCTTGTCGTCGCCGGCTGGCGGCTGGCGACCGGAGGCACGGTCGCCGCCGCGATGCTCGCCGGGCTGACCGTCCTCGTCGTCTCCTGCCCGTGCGCGATGGGGCTCGCGACCCCGCTCGCCGTCTCCGGCGGGCTCCGCGACGCGCTCGACCGCGGCGCGGTCGTCACGGACGCCTCGGTGTTCGAGGTGGCCCGGGAGGCCGACACGGTGGTGTTCGACAAGACCGGCACCCTCACCGCGGGCGAGATGCGCGTCGCCGAGACGCACGGCGACGACCGGACGCTCCGGCGCGCCGCCGCGATCGAGCGCCGGGCCGACCACCCCGTCGCGGACGCGATCCGGGAGGCGGCGGCCGGCGACCTCGCGGAAGGGACCCGAGTGGAGTCGTTCACCCGCCACCCCGGCGCCGGGATCTCGGGGCGACTCGTCCCCGGCGATGGATGGGAGACCGACTCCCCACCGGCCGACGCCCGCGTCGTCGTCGGGACCCCCGACCTCGTCGAGAGCGAGTGCGGCCCGATGCCCGACGACCTGCGGGGGCGCGTCGACGACGTCGCGGACCGGGGCGCGCTGCCGGTCGCGGTGGGGTGGGACGGCGCGGCCCGCGGGGTGATCGCGGTCGAGGATCGCGAACGGGAGGGGTGGGCGGCGGCGCTCGACGCGTTCGCCGACAGGGAGGTGGCGGTCCTCACCGGCGACGAGGGACCGCGGGCCGACCGGTTCCGGGACCACCCCGCCGTCGACGAGGTCTTCGCCGGCGTGCCGCCGGACGGGAAGCTCGAGGCGGTCCGCGGGTTCGCCGCGTCCGGGACCACCGTGATGGTCGGCGACGGCACCAACGACGCGCCGGCGCTCGCGGCGGCGGACCTCGGCATCGCGATGGGCGACGGGACCGCGCGCGCGGTCGAGGCCGCGGACGTCGTCATCGCCGACGAGGACCTGCGAGCGGTCGAGACGGTGTTCGACCTCGCGGCGGGGACGCGGCGGCGTATCCGCGAGAACGTGGCGTGGGCGCTGTGTTACAACGCGGTGGCGATCCCGCTCGCGGTCGCGGGGCTGCTCAACCCCTTCTTCGCCGCGCTGGCGATGGCCGCCAGCAGCGGGATCGTCGTGACGAACTCGACGCGGTCGGTGTTGTGAGAGCAGCGCCGTGAAACGGCAGATCGCCGAACGGTGTTTCCGGATAGATCGCGGGAGTACGTGAATCATTGCGGTGGGTCGGTTGTTTATAAGTCGGATTGTGGCGATGCTGGCGGGTATTTATAAGTGATCGGCGGCTCTGGAGTGACAGCCTCCAAAGCCCCAGTCGCTGTGGGCGGCGCACGCTCGCTGCGCGCCTCACTCGGTCGCGAGCGCTCCCTCGTTGCGGTGCTTGTGTCGCCTGCGCCGCCCACAGCGACTGCCCCTTTGAGTCCCGCCCCGCACAGCACGGCACCGCATCCTCACGCCTCCCCAGCCTCGTCGCTCGCTGCTCGCGGCTTCGCCGCTCGCCATCGAGGTGCTCGCGCTGCTCGCACCTCGCACCGCTCGCGACTCCCTCACGCGTGCTCCTCGGCCGCGAGGCGGCCTCGGAGGCACGTGCCACCGCAATAGCCGTTTATAAGGAATCATCGCTTCCGGTCACAGATCGCTTAAATACTGCTTCGCTGCCGACAATCTGCAAAACCCACTCCCGCATTCACTCGTCGCTGTCCCTCACAGAGTCCCACGAGACCGAGATCGTTCGACTCGGCTTCACCCCGACGACCCGCCCCGACGCCCCCGTCACACCGTCCGGATGAAACGCCGGAGGGTGTCGCCGTTCGAGTCCCTGAGCTCGACCTCGAACTGTTTCCCGGACGGTCCGTCCGAGAGCGACTCGCGGGGCGCCGACACCGCGTACGGCGGCTCGTCGCTGCGGTCGATCTCCTCGCCCCCGGCGAGGAGCACGACGTGGTCGACGCCCTCGGCGGTCTCCAGCTCGCAGGTGACCGGGTCGCCGTCGGTCTCGCAGACCAGATCCGCGGTCACGTCGCCGCCGTCGGCGCCGAAGCCCGACGAGAAGTCGAGCAGCATCACGCCCGGCGCGAGGGTCCCCACGACCGCGACGATCAGGAGGAACGTCGTGAAGTTGATCTTCGACCCGTTCCGGGCGATCCGCCGCACGGTGGGGTTCTCGGCGGTGCGGCGCAGCCGGATCACGGCCGGCACGACGAGCAGGTGGGTGAGCGGTCCCCACGCGATCAGGACGAAGCCGTAGGCGATCGCGTACCGGAGCGCGGTCGCGTCGATCCAGTAGGCCGTCAGGACGTTCCCGCCCATCCACAGGAAGAACCCGAGGAAGACGAGCGCGCCGCTCTTCAGCCAGCGCCAGACGGGCGTGTTGGCGTAGTACACGCTCAGGAAGTCGCGCCACGTCTGGCGTACGATGCCGCCGAGTCGCGTCCAGGGACGGGTCCGGGAAGTGTCGGTCATTCGTGGGGTGTCTCGCAGTCGTTCGATATTCGGGGCGTGATTCGGTCGGTGAGTCGGAGGTTTTCGGCCGGTGAGACGGAGTATTCGGTCGGTGAGTCGGTCAGCGGTTCCGAGAGCGGTCCGGGCGACCGGCGCTTACGCGCCGATCGACCAGAGCTGGGTCAGCAGGTACCAGTTCAGCACGTAGACGGCGGCGAAGACGCCGAGGAAGATCAGGCAGAGCGCGAACGTCCCGCGGAGCTCCACCGCGTGGATCGGCTCCCCGCCGTCGGCGTGGAGTCCGCCCTCGGGGAGCATCCCGCCGTCGTCGCCGACGGGGAGCCGGTCGCCGAACAGCAGCGAGCCGACCGAGACGCCGACGAACAGGACGCCCGAGAGGATCGCTAACAGCGCGAAGACCCCGAAGATCATGAATATCGGGATCGCGGCGGAGAAGCTGAACTCCGAGCCGGGGATGTTCCTGACGACCTCGGCGGTCCGGCGCGGCACGCCGTAGAGGATCCCCGCGTACATCAGCATGAGCGTGGCGACGCTCATCGCGGCCCCGTAGGCGTACGGGATCGCGCTCGCCAGCGTGTCCGAGATGAAGTCCCGACGGAACATCGTCTTGATGACGAATAAGACGAGCCCGAAGAACGCGAGCGTCGTCCCGAGCGCGACCGTCGCGTGGAAGTGCCCGACCGTCGCGAGGGTGTTGTGCCAGGTCATGTTCACCTGCACCTGGCCCATCACGACGCCGGTGATCCCGCCGAGGAACCCGAAGAGGATGATGCTGAAGATCGTCGAGGCGAAAACGGGGTTCTTCCAGGGCGCGGAGGTGAGCCAGCCGAAGAGCCCGCCGCCCTGCCCCCGGCGACGGCGCCCGGCCTCGATCCCGGCCGGGATCGCGAACGCGTGGATCATGCTCGCGAAGGCTGCGCCGTAGAACGCGTAAGAGGTGTTCCAGATCCGCCAGCCGGCGGACATGCCGGGGTCGACGAGCAGGTGGTGGGCCGCCCCGAGGTTGATGAAGAAGAGGTAGAGGATGAAGGCGGTCCGAGAGACCTTCTCGGAGATCACGACCGCGCCGCCCACGACGTGGGTGAGGAAGTACCACACCGTGATCATCGCGAGCAAGTTGATCTGCTGGGTCCCGTGGCCGACGATCCAGTAGAGCTGCCGGTAGATCCCCGGATCGACGGAGGCGATGAGGTCGATCCGCCACGCCAGCGCGTACGAGAACGCGGCGATCCCGCCGAGGATCGCCTCGACGGCGACGATACCGGCGATGAAGGCGCCGAAGGCGACGAGCGGGAGCGTCCGGCTGCTGTCGCGGGTCTCCGTCCAGATCGTCGCGAAGAACGGGAGCGCGGCGATCGTGGCCCCGAGCAGGAAGAGGACCGCCGTGCCGTAGAACCACGGCGAGACGGGGAGCGGGACGTACGCCGTCAGAAGCGGCGCCTCGTTGGGCGCCTCGGCCAGCCAGATGGACGCGTTCACGCCGATCGCGCCGGCGAGCATCGTGACGTAGCCAACCCCCGCGAGTTTGCGGAGCGGGAGCTTCCGGCCGAGCACCATCGGCCCGCCCACGTAGAGGACGGCGACCTCCATGAACACCATCCAGAAGATGAGCAGGTTCCACGCGTGGATGCTCAGGTGCGTGTAGTAGCTGCTCGGGTCGATCAGGCCGACGAACTCCCAGCGCGTCATCGCGACCGAGAACGCGAAGCTCCCGCCGACCGCGAGCGCGATCACCGCGGTCAGCCCGAACAGCTTCACGTAGTTCTCCACGGACCGATGAACCTCGAGTCCGGTCACCGAGCACGTGCGGAACCCGTCCGCGCCGTAGTCGTTCCGGAACAGGGAGGCGATCGCCGACATGCTATCCCTCCACCACCGTGAAACGGCCGTGCATCGTCCGGTGGCCCTGTCCGCAGAACTCGTTGCAGACGACGTGGTAGGTGCCCGGCTCGTCGAAGGTCATCGGGATCACCCACTCCGAGCCCGGGAACACCTGGAGGTTGATCTGCTTGTTCAGGTTCTCCTCGGGCCTGACCGAGAAGCCGTGCTGCACGTCGTAGGCGCCGAGGTGGATGTCGTACTCCCGGCCCGCTTCGAGGACGACTGGGAGCCCGTCCCAGTTGAACCGCATCGCGCCGACGTACACGTCGTCTTCGGGCGGGATCAGACCGTCGTCCGTCTCCTCGGCGGCCTCCTTGTACTCGCCGACCCGGTCCTGATACTCGTCGGGGTCGACGTCGTAGGTCGTGCCGATGGGGTTCTGGTCGCCGAACTGCGTGAACCCGGCCATCCACGAGAAGATGCCGAGCGACCACGCGCCGGCGAGGCCGAGCCAGACGCTCTCGCGGCGATGCACCGGTGTGTTCCACCAGTCGTCGTCCGGATCGTCGAGTGGGTTGCTCATGCGTCGATCACCTCACTGGAAGCGACAGGAGGTCGAGTAGTCCCCATCCGACGTAGGCCACGAGAAAGAACACGATCGCCGCCGCGGCCAACAGCCAGATACGGTTATAGAGGCGTTGCATCGCAGGTACCTCTCCGCCGTCGGTCGTCGTACGGTTGCTCATGAGTCGCTCACACGGGCAGATACACGGATATGCATGGTGAGCGTTAGCCCGCACATGTTCGCGCGCCGGCGTCGCGCCGGCTCACATCGCGAGCGTTTCCACCAAGATCGCCGCGAGGACGGCCCCGAGGTAGGCGTTCGAGGCGTGGAAGCTCCTGTAGGCGGCGGCCCGCCCGTCCTCGTCCTCCCGCCCGTCGGCGTCGTACTGGCGGACCACGCTCCGCACGAACACCGCCCCGAGCGCCGTGGTGGTGACCGCGTAGAGGACGCCGAGGTCGGTGACGCTCCCCAGCAGGACCGCGGCGATCAGCGTGACGCCGAGCCACGCGAGGATCCGCCGGCGCGCGGTCCCGACGCCCGCGACGACCGGGAGCATGGGGTAGTCGGCCCGCGCGTAGTCGTCGCGGTGCGCGATCGCGAGGTTGTAGAAGTGCGCCGGAGTCCAACAGCAGACGACGACCGCGAGGAGGACCGCCGGGAGCTCGACGGTCCCGGTCACGGCGGCGTACCCGATCAGGGCCGGAAGGGCGCCGGATCCGCCGCCGATCACGGTGTTCCACCGAGTCGTGGGCTTCAGCAGGACCGTGTACACGTACGCGTAGTAGACGACCGCCGCCGCCGTGAGCGCGGCCGCGAGGGCGTTGACGAACGCGAGCAGGACCGCCATCGAGGCGACGACGAGCGCGACGGCGAAGGCGGTCGCGCGCCGGACGCCGACCCGGTCGGTCGCGATCGGCCGGTCCGCGGTCCGCCGCATCTTGCGGTCGCGGTCGCGCTCGTACACGTGGTTGAACGCCCCCGACGCGCCGGTCGCGAGGGCGCCGCCGCCGAGGGTCGCGACGACCGTCACGCCGTCGAGCTCGGCGCCGGTCGCGGCCGCGAGACCCATCCCCGCCAGCGCGAGCAGGCACAGCAGCCACAGCAGCCGCGGCTTGGTCAGCTCCAGATACGCCCGAACGCGGTCGCGGAACCGGAGCGAGCCGCGTTCGGACGCCGGAGGGCCCTCGCTCTCGGCGGGTAGGTCCGCGGTGGACGCCGCGCGGTCGTCCGAACCGCCCGGAGCGCCGTCGTCGGCCGGAACGTCCCCCGTCGCCTCCGCCCTGACCACGAGCGTCGCGAGGAGAGCGGCGAACACCGCGATCCCGCCCAGCAGGTGGAGCCCGTCGTCGAACGGCAGCGCGTCGGTTCGCCCCGCGAGCCCGACGCCGGCCTGCGCCGCGTAGGCGATCAGGACGGCAATCGTTCCGGCGCGGACCCCGCGAGAGGCTCCCGTTCGGTGCGCGAGAAGGGCCGTGGCGACGAGCAGTACGCCGACGGCGACCGCGGAGACGTGGTGGACGGCGACCACCGCGGAGCCGGCGTCCGCGGCGGCCGTCGCGCCGAGCGCGACGAGCAGATACGTCCCCACGGCCGCCCAGATCAGAAGCGTCGTGAGCGGCGGTCGGTCCATACGTCAGCCTCGCGTCCCGGACCCGCGGTTCTTCCCCCGAATATGTTCGAATCGGGATCTCGGGGCGACACCGAAACGGCGTCCGCGAGTGATCGAGGAGCCCCTCAGCGCCACGCCTCCCGCAGGAACACGAGCGCGCCGCCGAGCATCGCGAGGTTCCCGAAGAAGGCGAGCCGCTCGCCGCTCTTGTCGTCCTCGTCGGCGTTCCAGAAGTCGTGCATCGTCGCCGTCACCGCGGTGAGGAAGGCGACGGCCGCGCCGGTCGCCACCCGCGGGAGCCGCCAGAGCGCGATCCCGAGTCCGGCCGCGACCATCATGCCGGACGCGAACGGGGCCGCGAGGTCGGGCGCGGGCACCCCCGCGGACTCGGCGTACTCGATCGTGTCGTCCATGTCGCGGAAGTCCTCCGAGGCCTGCGCCGCGAGGCCGACGCCCAGGAGCACCCGGCCGAGCCGGGAGGGCGCGCCGCGGCCCTGGTCGTCACCCGTCGCGCCGGTGGTGTCGTCGTTGTCGCTCATGGATAGCGAAACGGTAGCACGCCTCATAAATCGGGGTGTCGGCCGGGGGAGCGAGCGCGCCCGCCGCCCCGGTCCGGCGGTCGCGTCCGTCAGCCCCAGTTCCACCGGGCGTGGAGCCGGCGGACGGACAGGTCGAGCCAGAAGCCGATGAAGCCGATCACCAGCATGATGGCGGGGATCTCCGCGTAGGAGAACCGGTCGCGGGCGTCCAGGATGAGGTAGCCCAGCCCGGTGTTGACCCCGAGCATCTCCGCGGGAACGAGGATGATCCAGAGGATCCCGATAGAGAGGCGGATCCCCGTGAGCATGTCCGGAATCACCGCGGGGACGACGACCCGGCGGAGCAGCGCGCGCGTGTCGCCGCCGAGCGACTCGCCGACCGTGATCCAGTCGTCGTCGATCGTCGCGATCCCGTGGGCGGTGTTCAACACGATCGGCCAGAGGCCGGCCATGAACATCACGAACACCGCGGACCGGGTCCCGACGCCGAAGACGATGATGGCGATGGGGAACCACGCAAGTGGCGAAATCATCCGCATGAACTGGAAGAGGACGGTCGTCGCGCGCTCGGCCGCCTTGAAGTAGCCGACGACGATCCCGACCGGGAGCCCGACCGTCAGACAGAGGCCCAATGCGACCGCGAATCGGTAGACGCTGACGAGCACGTGGTCGTAGAACGACGGCGACGCGACCAGCTCTGCGAGGACGGCGAACGTCGCCGCCGGCGCGAAGTTGGTGATGATGCCGCTGCCGAGCGCCGTCACCGTCCACCAGACGGCGAGGCCGCCGAGGAGCCCGACCGCCGGCAGCAGGCGGCCGCCCTCCCCGACCAGCTCAGAACCGGATCGTCTCCTGTCTCTCGTAGCCATCGTCCTCGGGGACATCGAACGCCGGCGGGCCGCCGGCCGCTTCCAGCGCTGTGCGAACGGGGTCGTACGCGACGAGGTCGTCGGCGACCTCACCGGGCTCTAAGTCGTCGAGGAAGGCGTCCTCGCCCTCCACGCGGGTCTCGCTCATGCGGCGGACAAGCTCCTCCGTGTACGACGGGTACGGGTACGGGTAGAAGCCGATCCGGTCGATGTCCCAGTCGGCGTTCCGGATCGCGCCGGAGTCGAGGTACGGCTCGTGGTCGTCGTAGTGGGTGAGCGCCCGGTCGATCGGCTCCGGGCCCTGCGGGAGCAGGCCGCTCCCCTCCGAGGAGAGCAGCCGTGCGGCCTCCGACCGGTTCTCGCGGAGGTACTGCTGGGCGTCGACGATCCCGCTCATCACGTCGGTCGTCCACTCCGGCTGCGACTCGACCAGCTCCTCGCGCATCACGACGACGCAGCAGGCGTGCTCGCGCCACACGTCGCCGGTGAACCGGAGGATCTTCCCGCCGGCGTCGAGCTCGCCGATCGCGTTGAACGGCTCGGCGACGATGTACCCCTCGATGGAGCCGTTCTCGAGCGCGGCCGGCATGTCCGGCGGCGGGGTCACGACGAGGTTGACCTCGTCGTCCGCCACCTCGTCGGCCGAGGAGTCGGTCCGGGGCGTGAGCCCGTGCTCGCGGAGCCCCATCTGGAGGATGACGTTGTGGATGGAGTACCAGAACGGGACGGCGACGGTGCCGCCGCCGAGGTCTTCCCACTCGTCGATATCCTGTTGGACCGTCAGCGCGGAGCCGTCCGTGTGGTCCCACGCGACCACCTTCACGTTCGCGTCCAGCGTGTCGCCGTAGCGCATCCACACGGTCATCGGCATCAGGAAGTGAGCGACGTTGACCTCGCCGGAGAGGAACGCCTCCGAGAGGTCGGACCAGCCGCGGAACAGGGTCGGCTCCGCGGCGTCGACGCCGTGGTCCGCGAAGTGGTCGTTGGCGTACCCCGTCAGCAGGGGCGCCGCGTCCGTGATCGGGAGGTAGCCGATCTCCGCGGTCGGCGGCCCGTCGTCGCCGCCGAGACAGCCGGCCGTGGCGGCGACGCCGGTCGCCGCGAGCGACGCCAGCCCGGACTCCTTCATGAACTCGCGCCGGGAGAGGCCGCTCGTGCGGGCCTTCTCCGACGGGTTCCGCCAGCCGGCGCCGCCGACGAGTTCGCGCGCGCTCGCGGCGACGTCGGGGTCGACCTCGTCGCCGCGGGCCGTGGAGTGCTCGTGAGTCATTCGAGTCCCACCGCCTCCAAGTGTTCGAACGTCGCCGCGCGCTCCGCGAGGAACGCCTCGTCGTCGCGCGAACGCGTCTCGCTGTCGATGCGTTCGACGTGCTCGATGCCCGCGGGCACCGGCCCCATGATCGCGACGCGGTCGCCGAGGTACACCGCCTCGTCGATGTCGTGCGTGACGAACACGGCGGTGACGCCGAGCTCGTCGACGATCCGGAGCAGCTCGTCCTGTAGCTCCATCTTCGTCAGCTGGTCGAGCGCGGAGAACGGCTCGTCCAACAGTAGCACGTCGGGATCGTTCGCGAGCGTCCGCGCGAGCGACGCGCGCTGCGCCATCCCGCCGGACAGGTCCGCGGTGTCGGCGTCCGCGACGCCGTCGAGCCCGACCAGCTCGAGCAGCTCGTCGACGTGGTCGGCGTCGGGCTCCTCGCCGCGGAGCCGCGGCCCGATCTCGACGTTCTCGCGCACCGAGAGCCACGGGTAGAGCAGCGGATCCTGAAAGACGACGCCCCACCGGTAGTCGGGGCCCGTCACCGCCTCGCCGTCGATCTCGACGCGGCCGCCGGTCGGGTCCTCGAGTCCCGCGAGCAGGTGCAACAGGGTCGTCTTGCCGCAGCCCGACGGGCCGAGCAGACAGCAGACCTCGCCGGGGTCGACCCGGAGGTCGAGCCCGTCGAAGACGAGGGTCTCGTCGTACCGCTTCGTGAGGTCGCTGGCGACGACCGGCGCCGCGTCGGCGGCGCTCCGAGCAGTTCCGGCGCCGCCGGCGTCCTGCTCGACCGCGGACGCGGAGTCGGCTCGGGCGTCGGCCCCGCCGCCGGAGTCCCCGCCGTCGTCGTCAGTCGTCGCCGCGCGGGACTCGATCGACATCGATCAGTCCGCCGTCGCCTCGGGCTCGTCCTCCTCGGACTCGGCCTCGTCGTCCGGGAGCACGCCCTCGTCGTCGAGCTCCTCGGCGGTCCCGATGTCGGCGTCGTCCGGGACGAAGCCCTTCTCGCGCATCCAGTCCGTGGTCGCGTCGATCCGCTTCTCGTCGGGGGCGCGCACGGGGAGGAACTCGCGGAGCTCGAACTCCTCGCGGAGGCGCTCGAAGTTCACGTCGTCGAACGCCGGCTTGTCGCCGGCCTCGTCCTCGAGGAGCTCGACGTACCGGTCGGTGTACCCCTCGAGGTCGTCGTTGATGTCGGCGACCGCGCGGTTCAGCGCCGCGAGGAACCCCTCGAGCTTCTCCGGCTCGGGCTGCTCGCGCGTCGTGATGGCGGCGCGGCACGGGCCGTCGAACACCTCCTTCAGCTCCTCGTCGTAGCGGCCGAGGGTGACGAACGGCTCCAGCACCGCGATGGAGTCGACCTCGCCCGCCTTCACCGCGTCGAAGCGCTCCTCCGCCTCGCCGACGTGCTCTAAGACGATCTCGTCCTCCTCGAAGCCCTCGTTCTCCAGCATCTCGCGCATCGAGTAAAAGGAGGTGGCGTACTTGTTGATCCCGACGGAGCGACCGCGCAGGTCGTCGATGGTCTCGGCGTCGTCGTCGGCGTCGACGAAGACGACGCGGTCCCACTCGCTGTAGGAGCCGACGATGTCGCGGTCGGTCTCGGAGACCTCCTGGACCGCGTTCCACTCGCAGACGCCGTGGGTGCCGCCGTCCTCGTCCATGTCGTCCCACCAGTCGGCGTCGAAGGCGTTCTCGCCCTCGAAGTCCTGCGTGCCCGGCGCGAAGTACGAGAGGTCGGCGTCGACGCCCTCGTCCTCGAAGTACCCGTTCTCCTCCGCCACGTCCTGGACCAGCCTCCACGTGAAGTATTCGTGGGAGACATTCAGATCTGACATCGAATACCCCTTGGTTTTATTGTAGGGTATAGTCCCGGAAACCGACAAGGATGTGCGGTGAAACCGCCTTCGCGCAAATATTGCGATCGCCGAACACGTTCGTCCGTCGACACGACCGCCGGTCAGTCGCAGTTCACTGTAGATCCGCCACAACGGGCGTTTTCGCCCGGTACCGTGATCCGCTCGTATCCGATATACCCGCAATACTTGTTGGATCCTCTGTCGGCTCCCGAAAAACGGGGGTTCAGCCCCGTTCGATCCGGTCGAGCAGGGTCGCCGTCGCGTCGGCGTCGAAGGCCAACGGTCGCCGCCACCAGGGCCCCTTGCCCGAGTCGCTTGAGAGCGCAGTGACGAGCCGGCTCGCGTCCGCGCCTGATTCGGGGCTGCTCAGGGGGACGACGCGTTCGAAGGGCCCGGACGCGTGCGGATCGCCCGCGACGACGACCCGCGCGTCGAAGGGGTCCCGCTTCAGGTGCGCGTTGGTCGGCGCGAGCGCGGCCGCCGCGTCGCGGTCGACGAGGCCGGAGGAACCGGACGCGCTCGCGTCGACCGCGAGCACCCGATCGACGCGGATCCCGGCGAAGAGGTACGCGCCCCAGTCCGGAGCGAGGTCGCCGTCGGCGTCGAGCGCGTCTCGCTCGCCGCCCTCGGCGGGGGCCTCGTCCGGACCCGCCCAGCCGTGCGGCCGCAGCGACAGCGTCGCGTAGAAAAACAGCCAGTCGCCGGGTTCGAGGTCGACGATCCGGCCGGCCTTCACGCCGTGAGGGTCGCCGTAGGTCGCGCGGTCGCGGCCGTGGACGCCGGGGAGCTCCGGGTCCATGTGGACCGGCGTCTCGCGCAGGTCGGCGGGCACCGGGAAGGGGAGGTCGAGGTCGGCGTAGGTCGGGAGCGGCTCGTCGACCGGGAACCGCTCGCGCGGGAGCGTCGCCGCCGACTCGGGGATCGGCACGTACGCGAAGGAGCCGTCGGGGTACACCGGCCCGCGGAACCCCGGCTGGTTCGTGTTGGCGGCGACGTTGACGGCGACGGCGCGGGGGCCGGCGCGCTCCCGGGGTGGGCTCACCGGTCAGTCCGCGGTCGCCGCGGGCGCGCCGTGCTCGATCTCGGTGCCGAGGAGGTCGAGGAACTGCGCGATCCACTCGGGGTGGTCGGGCCACGCCTGCCCGGTTACGAGGTTCCCGTCCGTCGTGACGCCGTCGACCCACGAGCAGCCGGCGGCCTCGACCTCCGGCCTGACCGCGGGGTACGCCGTCAGCTCGTAGCCGTCGAGCACGCCCGCCGCCGCGAGGATCTGCGGGCCGTGACAGATCGACGCGACCGGCTTGTCGGCCTCGAAGAAGTGCCGCACCGTATCGAGCACCGCCTCGTAGCCGCGGAGGTACTCGGGCGCGCGCCCGCCGGGCACGACCAGGGCGTCGTAGTCGGCCGGATCGATCTCGTCGAACCCGTGCGTGAGCGCGAAGTCGTGGCCGCGGGTCTCCAGGTACGTCTGGTCGCCCCGGAAGTCGTGGATCGCGGTCTTGACCGTGTCGTCGCCGTCCTTCTCCGGACAGACCGCGTGGACCTCGTGGCCGACCGCCTGGAGCGCCTGATACGGGACCATGATCTCGTAGTCCTCGCCGAAGTCGCCGACGATCATCAGTATCCGTTGTCCTGTCATGCGTGTAACACCACGGCGAGATACGTCCCGCGGCCGCATAACGGTATTGGCGGTCGGTAGCACGGCGCAGGTTCGCTGCCGCAAAATACGAAATCGATCGGGTCGGTCCCGCGTCGCTGCGACCTCCCGACCGCGAACCGGGCTTTAAACGCCGCGGCCCTGCAGCTTCTCCTCGTCGGCCATGTCCTCGTTGGACTGGCCCTTCATCCCCTTGCCGATGCCGGAGGCGATGTCGGCGAGCTCGTCGGGGTCGTCCCAGTTGTTGACGGCCTCGACGATCGCGTTCCCCATCTCGACGGGGTCCTCCGCGCCGAAGATGCCGGAGCCGACGAAGATGCCGTCACAGCCGTGGTGCATCATCAGCGCGGCGTCGGCGGGGGTGGCGATGCCGCCGGCCGCGAAGTTGACGACCGGGAGCCGGCCGGCCTCGGCGGTCTCGTGGACCAGATCCCGGGGCGCGCCGTGCTCGCGGGCCCACTCCTCGCGCTCCTCGTAGTTGAGTCCGGTGAGCGTGCGGATCTGGTTTTTGATGGTGCGCTGGTGCTGGACGGCCTGGTTGACGTCGCCGGTGCCGGCCTCGCCCTTCGTCCGGATCATCGCCGCGCCCTCGCGGATGCGCCGGAGCGCCTCGGGGAGGTTCCGGGCGCCGCAGACGAACGGCGACGCGAAGTCGCGCTTGTCGATGTGGTACTCGTCGTCGGCGGGCGTGAGCACCTCCGACTCGTCGATCATGTCGACGCCGAGCGACTCTAAGATCTCCGCCTCCTTGCGGTGGCCGATCCGCGATTTCCCCATCACCGGGATCGACACCTCGTCGATGATCTCGGTGACGTTCTGCGGGTCGGGCATCCGCGCGACTCCGCCGCGCTTGCGGATGTCGGCCGGGACGGCCTCCAGCGCCATCACCGCGACCGCGCCGGCGTCCTCCGCGATCCGCGCCTGCTCGCGCGTGACGACGTCCATGATGACGCCGCCCTTCTGCATCCGCGCGAAGCCGCGCTTGACCAGGTCGGTTCCCCGCTTCAGCTCCTCCAGATCCGTGGCCTCTGCCATGTCCGATCGGTGGGTCGCCGGCCACTTAACGGGTCGCCTTAGCGGATTGAGGCGACCGCAACCGCGAAGTCCCTCCGCGCCGAGAGTCGACTCGTGACCACCGGAGCCAGTCCCGCCGGAGCGAGCCTCACCGAAGCGACCCTCACCGGGGCCGTCCTCGCCGGCGGGCGGTCGACGCGCTTCGGCGACCGGGACAAGGCCGTCGCCCCCCTCGCGGGCGTGCCGATGGTCCGCCGCGTCGCAGACCGCCTCGTCGGCGCCGACGACCCCATCCCGCCGGGCGCAGACCGCGCCGCCGGCGGCGATCCGGTCGTCGACGAGCTCGTGATCAACTGCCGTCCCGATCAGCGGGCGGCGATCGCGGACGCGCTCTCCGGGCTTCCCGTCCCCCTCCGCTGGGCCGTCGACGAGGAGCCCGACCTCGGGCCGGTCGCCGGCATCCGGAACGCGTGTCGGGCCGCCGCCGGCGAGTACGTCGCCGTCGTCGCCTGCGACATGCCGTTCGTCGACCCGGGGTTCCTCGCCGGACTCGCGGCCGACGCCGCGGGGCGCGAGGCGGCGATCCCCCGCCTCGACGACCGTTGGCTCCAGACGACGCAGGCGGTGTACCGCGCAGAGCCGATGGCGGCCGCCTGCGATCGCGCGCTCGCCCGCGGCGACCGCAAGGTGCTGGCACCGATCGAGGAGCTCGACCGGACCGTCGTCGACGACGCGGAGATCCGCGAGCGCACCACGGAGCGGACGTTCACCAACGTCAACACAGACGCGGAGCTCGCGGAAGCGGAGACGGCGATCGGAGAGGCGCTCTCCGGGTCCGGGTCCGGCTCCGACGACGACGCTCAGTGACCGGAACGAGGCTCACCGGCTCCGACGACGACGCTCAGTGACCGGAGCAACGGGAGGGGAGGGAAACAGAGCGACTACTCTTTCAGCAGCTCGTACGCCTCGTTCAGCTCCTTGAACGCCGCCTCGTCGCCCTCCTCACCGTCCGGGTGGAGCCGCTTCGCCCGCGCTCGATAGGCGGACCGCACCGCCTCGCTATCGGCGGTCCGGTCGAGCCCGAGCGTCGCGTAGGCCTCCGCCTCGGACATCCCGCTCGCCGGCGGGGCGCGGTCGCGGGGGTCGCCGGCGCCGGGACCGCGGGCGCCGGACGCGGTTCGGCCCCCGGGACCCCGAGCACCTCCCGCCCCGCGGCCGAACCCGCCGTCGGTCGCACCGGCGGAGCGGTGCGCGGACCGGCGGTGTTCGGCGGCTCGCGCGCGCTGTCGGGCCCGTGCGCGCTCGCCGGGCCCCACCTGCGCGGCCTCGCGGCGGACGCGGTCGCGGAGCCGGCCGCTGGCGTGGTACCAGAGGAAGTACGAGACGATACCGAACGGGACGGCGACCGCCAACAGGACGGGAGAGACGACGACGCCGGCGACGAGCAACAGGGCCGTCAGTCCGATGAACGTCGCTGCCATGCCGACGACGATCGCGCGGTTCGTCACGGGTGCTCTCGGGGCTCCAGCGTTGTAAGCGCTCGGGCGGGAGCCGCGCGCTCCCGTCGGATATCGCCGGAACGGGACCACTGAGGCGAACGGGCCGGGAGCCGGTCAGCCGAGCACGTCGTCGCCGGAGGCGCTCCCGGAGTGGCGGAGGTACTGGACCGCGATCCCGACGACGAAGGCCGCGGCGAACGCGGCGTTCGGGGGCGACGCCTGCTCGGCGAACGCCACGGGCTCGCCGGCGACGACCGCCCGCCAGACGGGGACGGCCATCGCCAGGAGCCCCGCGCCGAGCGCGACCAGCGACAGCGTGATCATGTAGTCGTAGTACCGCATCGCCAGCAGTCCGGCGACGGCGCCGACGACGACCGCGATCAGCAGGAACTGCTGGAACTCGGGCTGGGAGAGCAGCGACGACTGGATCGCCGCGTCGACCTCGACCGCGTCCAGCCCGGACGCCGACGGGTCGTAGAACTGCCGCAGGAGCGACTCGCCGGCGGTCATCACCAGCACGGCGAGCGTCGCAAAGACGAACGCCGCGATCGACACCGCGAACCGCGCCGCAAGCGGGATCAGGACGCGGCCGAGCACGGTGCCGATCAGCACGGCCGCCCCGGCCACGATCAGCCGCTCCCCGGCGGCCGGCGGAGCCGCCATGATCTCGGGGACGACCACCCACCCGACGAACCCGCCGACGATCGCGCCGCCGAGCCAGCTAATCCAGCCGAGCACGTGGTCTTTGAGGTCGTACGCGGCGACGACGAGCGCGGCGCCGACGAGGGTGTTCACGGCGAGCACCGCGAGAGATATCGGATCGGCAGTAATTGACATGCGTTGACAGCATCGGTCGATCGACTTAGTTCTCCGGATTCGGGCGATTCCACTGCCTCCCTCCGCACCGTTTATGCCGGCGGGCGACCGGATCCGTGGTATGCCGACTGCGGACCGCGAGACCGTGACCGGGCTCCCGCCGGGGATCGCTGACGCCCGCGAGGAGCTGACGCCGATGCTCTCGCAGTACGCCGACCTGTGTGCCGCCCACGAGGACGCCCTCGTGCTGTTCCAGGTCGGCGACTTCTACGAGGCGTTCTGCGAGGCGGCCGCGGCGGTCGCCCGCGTCTGCGAGGTGACGCTGACGGAGCGCTCCGACTCGACCGGCGACTACCCGATGGCCGGGATCCCCATCGACAACGCCGCGCCCTACCTCGAATCGCTGCTCAACGCGGGCTACCGCGTCGCCCTCGGCGACCAGGTCGAGGACGCCGAGCAGGCGTCCGGGCTCGTCGACCGCGCGGTCACCGAGGTGATCACCCCTGGGACGGTCGTCGAGGACGAGCTGCTGGAGGCCGGGACGACGAACTACGTCGCGGCGGTGGCGGGCGGAGGCGGGGAGGGGACCGACGGCACCGCCCCGGCGGCCGTCGGCCTCGCCGCCGTCGACGTCTCCACGGGCGAGTGCCTCGTCACCTCGGGCGACCGCGACGCGGTCGCGGAGGAGCTCGACCGGATCGCGCCCGCGGAGCTGATCGCGGAGCCGGACGCCCCCGCGTTCGAGCCGTCCGACGCCGAGCGCGGCTGGACGACCCACGCGTACGACCCCGGCGCCTTCGAGCGGCAGGCCGCGGCCGAGCGGTTAGAGCCGTACCTCCCGGCTCCCGACCGGCGGTTCGACGGCGACGCCGAGCTGCGGGCCGCGGGGGCGGTGCTCGCGTACGCCGAGTACACGCAGGGCGACGACGGCCCGCTCTCGTACGTGACCCGGATCCGGCGGTACGACCCCCGCGACCGGCTCCGGCTCGACGCCGCCGCCCAGCGCAGCCTGGAGCTGTTCGAGAACCGCGGGCTGGGCGCCAGCGACACCCTGTTCGACGCCCTCGACGAGACGAGCTGCGCGCTCGGCCGGCGGTGTTTAGAGCGCTGGCTCCGGCGCCCCCTCGTCGACGCCGACGCCATCCGGAGCCGCCACGACGCGGTCGGCGAGCTGGCCGACCGCACCCTCGTCCGCGAGGCGCTCGGCGACGCGCTCTCGGCCGCCTACGACCTCGAACGCCTCGTGGGCCGGATCTCCCGCGGCCGCGCCGACGCCCGCGACCTGCGCTCGCTGCACGCGACGCTCGCGGTCGTGCCGGAGCTGAAGGCGACGCTGGCGGGGGCGGACGGAGAGGATGTCGACGACGGCAGCGCCGACCGCCCCCGCACCGACCACCTCCGCGACCTCCGCGACCGCCTCGACGAGCTGACCGCGGTCCGCGAGCTGATCGACGACGCGATCGCCGCGAACCCCCCGCCCGAGATCACCGAGGGCGGCGTCATCCGCGAGGGGTTCGACGGCGACCTCGACGACCTCCGGGCCACCGAGCGCGAGGGGCGCGAGTGGGTCGCGGACCTGGAGGCGAGCGAGCGCGAGCGCACCGGGATCGACTCGCTGTCGGTCGGCCACAACCAGGTCCACGGCTACTACATCGAGGTGACCGACGCCAACCTCGACCGCGTCCCCGACGACTACCGCCGCCGACAGACGCTGAAGAACAGCGAGCGCTACTACACGCCGGAGCTGAAGGAGCGCGAAGAGGAGATCGTCGGCGCCGCGGAGCGCGCGGACGCCTTAGAGTACGAGCTGTTCGTGGACGTGCGCGAGCGCGTCGCGAGCGAGACGGAGCGGATACAGGACCTGGCGGACGCGATCGCCGAGCTCGACGCGCTCCGCTCGCTGGCGACCGTCGCCGTCGAGGGCGACTACGTCCGGCCGGAGATCGCCGACGACCCCGACGCCGGCGTCGAGATCGAGGGGGGCCGTCACCCGGTCGTCGAGCGCGCCGAGGAGTCGTTCGTCCCGAACGACGCGGACCTCCCCCGCGGGTCGATCGCGGTGATCACGGGCCCGAACATGAGCGGGAAGTCGACGTACATGCGCTCGGTCGCGCTCGCGGTCGTCCTGGCGCAGACCGGCTCGTTCGTCCCCGCGCAGGCGGCGTCGCTCCCGGTCTTCGACCGGCTGTTCACCCGCGTCGGCGCCTCCGACGACATCGCCGGCGGCCAGTCGACGTTCATGCGCGAGATGAGCGAGCTGACCGAGATCCTCCACGACGCCGGGACGGACTCGCTCGTCCTCCTGGACGAGGTGGGGCGCGGCACCGCCACGACCGACGGGCGCGCCATCGCCCGCGCCGCGGCCGAGTTCATCCACGACGAGCTGGGCGCGACCGCCCTGTTCGCCACGCACTACCACGACCTGACCGACCTCGCCGAGGAGCGCGAGCGCGCCTTCAACCTCCACTTCACGGCGACCCGCGAGGACGGCGACGTGACGTTCCTCCACCGGGTCGTCCCCGGCGCCTCCTCCTCCTCGTACGGCGTCGAGGTCGCGGAGCTCGCCGGGGTTCCGGCCCCCGTCGTGGACCGGTCCCGCGACCTCGTGGCCGCGGAGACGGGCGACGCGGCGGTGAGCGACGCGGAAGGCCGCGACACGGAGACGGACGGACCCGATCCCGCGGCCGACGGCGACCAGGGCGACGACGCGGACGCCTCGCTCCGGGAGTTCCTCGCGGAAGGGGACGAGAGGGAGGAAGCCGAATCGGCGGATGCGAGCGCTGCGACCGATAGCGACCCCGCGAACGACGGCGACCCGCAGACCGACCAGCCGACCAGTTCTGCGACCGATCTGACCGCCGCCCTCCGCGACCTCGACCTCGCGCGGATGACGCCGATCGAGGCGCTGAACGCCCTCCACGACCTCCAGTCGCGGGTCGACGATGACCGGTGAGGAGCGCGCCGACGGGGGGGCCGGCGACGGGAGCGACCCGGACCGCGTCCGCCGACTCGACCCCGCCACGGTCGACCGGATCGCCGCCGGCGAGGTGGTGACGCGCCCCGCCCGGGTCGTCGGCGAGCTGATCGACAACGCGCTCGACGCGGGCGCCTCGCGGGTGGAGATCGCGGTCGACGGCGACGGCACCGACCGGATCCGGGTCGCCGACGACGGCCACGGGATGGACCGCGAGGACGCCCGGCTCGCGGTCGAGCGGCACGCGACGAGCAAGCTCGCGCCCGACGGCGACCCGGTCGGCGTCGCGTCGTTGGGGTTCCGCGGCGAGGCGCTGGCGGCGATCGCCGAGGCCGCGCGGCTCGAACTCGTCACGGGCGACGGCGACGCAGTCGGGACGCGGGTGGTCGTCGACGGGACGGGGAGCGACCCCGATTCTGCGGAGCCGACCGTCACCGACGCCGGGCGCGCCCGCGGCACCACCGTCGTCGTCGAGGACCTGTTCGCGACCCGCCCCGCGCGCCGGGAGTCGCTCGCGGGGCCGGCGACCGAGTTCGCGCGGATTTCGTCGTTGGTCGCCGACTACGCGCTGGCGAACCCCCGCGTCGCGTTCACGCTGGAGCACGACGGGTCGCACACGCTGTCGACGCCGGGGTCCGGGGTCACGGAGGCGCTGCTGGGCGTGTACGACCGCGAGACTGCGAGCCGGTCGACCGAGGTCGCGGCGAGCGCCGAGATCGAGGGGGCGGGGGGCAGGGACGAATCCGTACCGATAGCCGTCGCCGGCGCCCTCGCGTACCCCTCGGTGACGCGGTCCTCGCGCGACCACGTCCGGGTCTCGGTGAACGGGCGACCGATCCGGAACGACCGGATCGCGGCCGCGGTCCGGGCGGGCTACGGGCGTCTGCTCCCCGACAGCCGGGAACCGGTGGCGGCCGTCGACGTCTCGCTGCCGCCCGCCCGCGTGGACCCGAACGTCCACCCGGCGAAGCGGGAGGTCGGGCTCCGCGACGCCGACGCGGTCGCCGACGCGGTCGAGTCGGTCGTCGCCGACGCGCTCACGGGGGCGGACCTCAGACGGAAGCGCGAGGTCGACACCGGGCTCGACGGGACGCTGGAGCCGGTCGGCGGCGACGAGGGGGAGCGGCCGGCGGCGTTCGCGGACGCGGAGCCGGTCGGGACCTTCCGGGACCTCTACGTGCTCGCCGAGGACGGTGACGAGCTACTAGTGATCGACGGACACGCCGCTCACGAGCGCGTGAACTACGAGCGGCTCGCCCGGGCGTTCGAGGGGGAGTCGGTGCCGACCGTCCCGCTCGACCCGCCGGCGACCGTGTCGCTGTCGGCCGACGAGGCCGCGGCCGCCGAGGCGCACGCCGACGCCCTCGCGGCGCTCGGCTTCGAGACGGAGCCGTTCGGCGGCGGGACCGTCAGGCTCCGGAGCGTTCCGGCGCCGTTCGGGCGGGCGGCCGACGCAGACGCGTTCCGCGACGCGCTCGCGGCGCTCTCGGACGTGGAGTCGGCCGGAACGGGGTCGGCGCGCGACGACCTGCTCGCGGACCTGGCGTGTCACCCGTCGCTGAAGCGGGGGGAGTTCGACGACCTCGACGACGGCGGCCTCCGCGACCTGCTCGACCGCCTCGGCGAGTGCGATCGGCCCTTCGCCTGTCCGCACGGCCGGCCGACGGTGCTGTCGGTCGACGAGGCGACGTTCGCGGCGGGGTTCGGCCGGGAGCGCTAAGGGACCGAGGCGCCGGTCCGGAGCCGCCTACGTGGGCCGGTCGCTCGCGCGGCCGCCGCCCGATCGCTCGTCGGCCTCCTCGTCGAACCGCTCCACGCGCTCGACGGTCTCCGCCGCCTCCGCCGTCTCGGGCGGGTAGGACACGGTCCGCTGCGGGTACGGGATGGATATCCCGGCGTCCGCGAAGCGGTCCTGTATCATCTCGACGGCGGTCGCCTTCGAGCGCCACCGCGCCTGCGGGGTCGGCGGCTCGATCCAGAAGCGGAGGTCGAGCAGGATCGCGGAGTCGCCGAAGCCGGAGGGGATCACGTACGGCTTCGGGTTGTTCGCGATGGTGTCGATCTCGGTCAGGACCTCCTCGGCGATCTCGCTGGCCTCGTCGGGGTCGTCGTCGTAGCCGATCCCGACCTCCATGTGGATCCGGAGCCGGCCCTCGCGGCTCCGGTTCGTGATCGCCTGGTTTGTGACCAGGTCGTTGGGCACGACGACGTACTCGCCGTCGAAGTTCCGCATGTGGGTGTTCATGATGGTGATCTCGGTAACGAACCCCTCCTCGTCGCCGATCTCCACCCAGTCGCCGATCTCGAAGGGGCGCGCGAACATCAGCACGAAGCCGGCGATGAGCGACCCGAGCGTCTGCCGGGCCGCCATCCCGAGGACGATCCCGAGGAAGCCGGCCCCGACGAGCAGCCCGCCGAGGTTCACGCCCCAGATCCCGAGGACGGTGATCCCCGCGATCACCAGCACGCCGACCTGCATGATCCGGCTGAGCAGCTGCTCCTGGTGGGCGGTGATGCGGTCGCTGTCGGCCGAGAGGTCCTCGACGTACTCCTCTAACACGTCGCTCGCCACGTAGGCCGCGCCGAGGAGCAGCGCGGAGAGGAGCGCCTGCGCGCCGACCGTGAGCATGTTCTCCGCGACCGGCAGCACCGCGACCACGACCGCGAACCGGCCCCACAGCGCCAGGATCGCGACGGCCGCGAGCGCGAACAGCGCGAGTTGGAGCAGTCCGACGAGCAGTCGCAGCGCGAACGAGACCGGGACCGCCTCCCGCATGGTCTCGATGGAGCTCTCGCCCCGCCCGTCGAGGAACCGTTCCACCCAGCCCGTCGCGACGCGCTCTCCGGCCCGGACGGCCCGCGGGAGGAGCAGCCATCCGACGGCGAGGGTCGCGAGCAGGATCCCGGCGGTCACCGCCAGGCGGGCCTCCGTGCTCGCGACGCTCCCCAGCAGCGCGTCGAGTCGCGTTCCCAGTTGTGCGGTCACTGTCCGACGATTTTCCCTCGCGGATAAAAATGGTCCCCTGTAACTATCGTCCGGGAGAACGGGACCGCGACGCCTCGGTCACCGCCCGCGACGCAGCTCCTCGATCAGCTGCTCGATGAGCGCAGACTGCCTGTCGAGCCGCTCCGCCTGCTGTTCGACGGTGTGGCGCAGCTCGGCCACCTCGGTCGCGAGGTCTTCGCCCTCGACGCCGGCGCTCTCGAACGGCGAGCCGTCGAAGGCGTCGGCCGGCTCGGTCGTCTCCGTCGCCTCACCCGCGTTCGCCCTCTCGGCGGCGTCGGTCGCCGCGATCTCCTCCGCCGTCGCCTCGCCCGCGGCGTCGCCCGCGAAGTCGGTCTCGGAGCCCGCCGCCGGGTCCGCGTCGACGACCGACTCGGTCGCCGACTCCGCGATCGGATCCTCGTCGAGCGGGTCGTCCGCGACGAGGTCATCACCGAGCGGGTCGTCCGCGACCGGATCGTCGCCGAGGGGATCGCCACCGACCGAGTCCGCGTCGGTCCCGTGACCGGCGGTCGAGTCCTCGATCGACTCCGCGTCGGGGGCTTCGGCGGGGTCCTCGACGACCGATCGGGAGTCTCCCCTCCCGCCGGACGCCGTCTCGGCTCCGGATGCGGTTCCAGCGTCCGGTTCCGTCCCCGAGACGGACCCCGCGTCCGGCGCCGACTCCCGCGGCTGCGAATCGCCGTCCGCCTCCTCCTCCGCGTCGGCGACCGGCGAGGCCGACAGCGGGTCGGGCCCCTCGCCGAAGTCGGTGGTGCCGCCGGCGTTTCCCGCGGGGTCCGCGGCCGCGCCGTCCTCGTCGTCGGCGACGGTCACGCGGAACTCCTCTAAGCTGTCGACGCCGTGGTACGAGCAGACGGCGTCGACGAGCGTCTCCCGGACAGCCCGCGCGGACTCGTTGGGGGCCTTGAACCGCTCCGAACGCCCGGCGTGGGTCAGCACGACCGCGGTGGCGACGGTCCCCTCCTCGAAGTCGAGGTCGGTGAGGTCGGCGTAGGCGAACTCCTCGAACTCCTCGTCCCAGACCGCGGAGCCGACGTGTTTGACCAGCCGCTCGCTGGTGACGACCAGGGTGAGCTCGGAGAAGCGGAAGGTCCGGACGACGGACTCGCCGGGGTCGGTAACGCCCGTCGCGGAGAGGACGCCAGCGAGGATCGGGTGGAGGACGTCGTCGACGCGCTTGGCCGGCACCGAGATCGTCTCGTCGCCGTCGAGGCCGTAACCGAGGGTGAGTTTCGCCTTGCGGCGACCCGTCGAGACCGCGATGCGCTCGACGTCGTGGGAGTACTCCGCGACCGACTCGTCCGACAGCAGACCGTCGCCGCGATAGACGAGCGTGCGCGTCGGCGTGACCGCGAGGCGGTCGTCTCCCCCGAGCGGGACCTCGGCCACGACCTCCTCGTCGCCGACGGTCCCCGCGAGCAGTTCGGGAAGGCTCATATCCCGGAGATCCGCCCCGTCGGCCATAAATCCGCGGGGTCCGCGTCGGCAACGGTCGCGGAGGGGCGGTCGCGGAGCGATCGAGGGTGACCGTCGCCGCCTCTGTTACGGGTTCGCAACCTTCCGACGGATGGGAAGGTTAAAGGGTTTCATCGCGGTACGGAACAGTGAGGCCGGGTGGCTTAGCTGGACATAGCGCCGCACTCATAGGGTTCGGAGATTCGGTGCGGTGACGCCTTGGAAGCGTCCGCGTCCTTCCCGTGGCTCCGCCGAGCCTCGGACCTGGGACATGCGGAGATCGTGGGTTCGGAGCCCACCCCGGCCACTCAGTTTTACACCTCGTTTCCCGTGGCGAGCCGCGCTGCCCGTCGACGGCGACACCGGGATCCGCGGCCCCTCACGTCAGCGCAGCCTGATCGCCGACAACACCGCCATAATGACCGGAAACACGGCGAAGAAGGCGATCACGCCGGCGAACGTTCGCAGGGCGATGAGCGTCGCGTCGCGCCAACCGAGACCCGAGAGACTGCCGTCGGAGAAGAGGATCACCGCGGTCACGGAGCAGAAGGCGAGCGTCCACAGCGCCGCCCCGACTCGGCGGAGGTCCCCCTCGTCGACGCTCGCGGCGGGGCCGGTGACCGGGTCACCACCGTGGGACGGCGGGTCGCGCATATGCGATTGTTATTCTCAAGTGACATATACTGTTTCGTTTATTAACACAATCGGGGCCCGGATCCATCTCCGATCGGCGCGTGTGGTCGAAACGCCTACGGGTCCCGGCCGCGACGGCGACCGTATGCAAGCCCGCGACCTGATGGAGTCCGACGTGAAGACGGTCTCGTCAGACGACGACGTGGCCGCCGTGTTCAAGAAGTTCGCTCGGTACGAGTTCAGCGGCTTCCCCGTCGTCGACGACGCGGACCGAGTCGTCGGGGTCGTCACCGAGTCGGACCTCGTCGACCTGTTCGAGCCGGACGACGAGACGCTGTGGATCCCGATCGGGCTCCCTCCGTTCGTCGACACCCTCACCTATCAGGTGAAGCCGCCGTGGGCCGACCTCGACTTGGGCGTCGACATGGTCCGGAACGCGGACAAGCCGATCTCCGACGTGATGAGCACCGGCGTGGCGACGGTGACGCCCGACACCGACGTGAACGAGGTCCTCGACCTGCTCGCCGGCGACGACCCGGACATCAACCGCGTTCCGGTCGTCGACGGCGACGATCGGATCGTCGGGATCATCGCCCGGCAGGACGTTGTCCGGGCGTTCCGCGATAAGCGGCTGTCGTAAGATCGGTTGGAGAGTGGATCGGCGGTGAAGATCTCCGAAGCCCCAGCCGCTCGCTTATAAATCGTTGACTGTGGATCGACGGTAAACATCTCCAAAGCCCCAGCCGCGAGGACTCGGTGCGCTCGCTGCGGTCCTCGTCGCTCGCTTCGCTCGCTCCTGTGGTCCTTGCGTCGCGCGCCGTCGTCCTCGCGACTGCCCCTTTGAGTCCCACCCGCACAGCGACCGCACCTCACGCCTCCCCAGCCTCGTCGCTGGCGCCTTATAAGGCGCCAGCGACTCCCTCGCGCGTGCTTCTCGGCCGCGAGGCGGCCTCGAAGGCACGCGCCACCGCTTCGGATTTGGTTCAGGGATCGACACGAACCAGCCACGCCGCGGGGTCGTCGAGTTCGGCGCGCGTCGGGAGGTTCTCCGGGCGCTCCCAGACCGCCCCGGCCGCCTCGATCCCGCGAGCGTCGGCGACCTCGCGGAAGAAGGCGGCGCCCTGCTCGTACTGCCGGCGCTTCAGTCCCAGCCCGAGCAGCCGGCGCGCGAGGCGCTGGATCGGGCCGCCGCCGCCCCGACGCTCGTCGAGCTTCCGACGGAGGTCGGCGTATTCGCCGTCGAACGCGCGGTCCATCAGCACCTCGGCGTACCCCTCGACCGCCGTCATCGCCGCCTGCAACTCGGCGAACGGCTCGGTGTCGAGCGCGTCGACCGGCAGCCCGCCCGCGGTCAGCCCGCCGCCGTCGAGCCCACCGTCGCCGGTGAGCCCCTCGATCCCGCGTTCGACCCGCGATTCGAGGTACTCGGGGAGCCACGGCGCCGCGCCGAACTCCGCCGCGTGCGTCACCTCGTGGAAGGCGATCCAGCGTCTGAACCGCGGGAACTCCACGTTCAGCGAGTCCGCGACCGCGACGATGTTCGGGTGGACGAAGTAGAGCCCGTGGTCGGCGTCGGGCTCGTCGGCCAACAGGAGCGGGTCGTACTGACCGAGCACGTTGCGCGCGAGGAAGCCGAGCGTGAACGCCATCGACCCGGTGTTGGCGATCCGCGAGAGGTCCCGCCCGAACCCCCGCGTGAGATCGCCGGTCGAGAGGTCGACGGGACCTCCGGTCGGTTCGACGATTCCGTCGGCCGTGTCGCCGATTCCGTCGGTCACGCCGGTCGATCCCTCGTCGCGTCCGGTCGCGGCCGCCTCGATCGGCGCCATCACGTTCCGGAACGTGTCGACGCTGGCGTCGATCCAGTGGTGGCGGTTCTGCACCTCGATGGCGTTGGGCACGTCGAACTCGATCCCAGCCACCTCGCGGAGGCGGGCGCGCGCGTCGCGCACGTCGGTCGCGTACCCCGCCCGGTCCGCGTCGGTGAGCGCGAGCGATCCGGGGTCGGTGCCGGCCTTCGCGGCCGCCGCAGCCCGCTCCCAGTCGACGACGCCCGGTCCGCTGGCCTCGGAGACGGTCCGGAGGCTTCGGAGGATGTCCATACGGACCGGAGGGGTGCGCGCCTCAAGTCCCTTGTGTCGGTGACGGCGCCGCGCCCTCGCGGTGTCCAGTCGGCCGGTATCGGCGGTTTCTTGCCGACCGCCGGACAGCCACGCGTATGCGCGACTCACAGAGAGCGTTCCTCGAGGACCTGCTCGCGACCGCCAGCCCCTCCGGGTTCGAGACGCCGAGCCAGCGGGTCTGGACCGACTACGTCCGCGGCTTCGCCGACGAGGTCTCCGTCGACGCCTACGGCAACGCCGTCGCCGTCCACGAGGGCGACCCGGACGCGCCCACAATCGCCCTGACGGGCCACGCCGACGAGATCGGCTTCATCGTCCGCGACGTGCTCGACGACGGCTTCCTCCGGATCTCCCGGATCGGCGGCTCCGACCGCACCGTCTCGAAGGGCCAGCACGTCACCGTCCACGCCGACGAGCCCGTCCAGGGCGTGATCGGCCAGACCGCGATCCACCTGCGCGACCCCTCGGAGGACGAGTACGAGGAGATCGCCGGGCAGTTCGTCGACATCGGGAGGGCCGACGCCGAGGAGGCCCGCGAACACGTCGAGGTCGGCGACCCCGTCACCTTCTCCACGGGGATCGAAGAGCTCGTCGGCGACCGGATCGCCGCACGCGGGATCGACAACCGGACCGGCACGTGGGCGGCCGCCGAGGGGCTCCGCCGCGCCGCCGAGCGCGACGCCGACGCCACCGTCTACGCCGTCTCCACGGTACAGGAGGAGGTCGGTCTCAAGGGCGCGCAGATGGTCGGCGTCGACCTCGACGCGGTGGACGCGTTCGTCGCGGTCGACGTCACCCACGCCACCGACAACCCCGACGTCGACGGCGAGCACCGCGGCCCGGTCGAGCTCGGCGCCGGCCCCGTGATCGCCCGCGGCAGCGCGAACCACCCCGTCCTCGTCGACCTCGCGCGCGGCGCCGCGGCCGAGGACGACATCGACGTGCAGCTGCAGGCGGCGGGCTCCCGGACCGGCACCGACGCCGACGCGTTCTACACCGCCCGCGGCGGCGTCCCGTCGCTCAACGTCTCGATCCCGAACCGCTACATGCACACGCCGGTCGAGGTGGTCGACACCGGCGACCTCGACGCCGTCGCCGACCTCCTCGCCGCGATCGCCGGCGGCGCGGCCGACGCCGCCCCGTTCGCGGTCGACGTGTGACTCCGACGCGTGACTGCGACGCGACTTCCGCGTTTCGACGACGGCAGCGAGACGGGTGCCCACGGTAAACCGGGACACGGCGGGGTCGAAACGGAACAGTTTTACAATATCCTGCCCTACCCGTGAATGCGTCGAACGGACGCGCTCTGGTGGTGTAGTCCGGCCAATCATATTGCCCTCTCACGGCAATGACCTGGGTTCGAATCCCAGCCGGAGCATCCCAATCCGACGCATTCTCTCGGTTTTCGTGGTGAGCTAACCAGAGGTGGGTTCGCGTGGAACTGATACGTCGGCCCGCGATCGCTACGGATGTACAGTGTCGGGTTAGAACAGATCGGCCGTCAGACCGGAGCCGTCAGCGTCGAACGGGCCGATAGTTGCCACTGCGGCCGCACCAGCCGTATTCCCGATCGTCGCTAACTCCTCAAGATCCGAGATACCGTCGCCCCGTGCGGCGAGGACTGCACCAGCGAACGCGTCACCAGCTCCGGCCGTGGTAGCGACCGTCGCCGATGGCGGAGTCGCAGTTTCCTGTTCAGTAATCTCACCGTCATCCACGGTCAATGCGGTCGTCTCTGCCGGCCCGTCCGTAATGAACACCATCGCCGAGTGGTTCGGCGGAAGCAGTTCGAGTATGCCCTCAGGTGTGCGATCAACACCTGCCACCGCGAGGTCGTCTGTTCCGGCGAAGATCAGATCACAGTGCTGTAATATGTCCCTGAGAGCCTGGTGATAGGCGTCAGGAGTGGCCCACTGGTTTGTGCGTCCGTTCAGATCGAACGAGACGCGAGTCCCGCTTTCCGCGGCCGCCTCGGCGAGCCGTCGAACCGCAGCCTGGTTCACCGCAGTCGGCAACGTGACGCCTTCCAGATGGATCCACTCGTAGGGAGCCACTAGTGTCGCCGGATCGGCGGACGGGGTGAAACCGTAGCAACTCCCGGCCACCCAGGCGTTCCACTGTTCGTCGTCTTCCGTGGGGACGTACAGCGTGAGCGGTGATGCCGCGTTGACCCGCGTCACGTGTGTCGTGTCCACTGGGCCGTCCGTGAGGTGCTGGGCGGCCAGCTCTCCCATGGCGTCGGTTCCGATATTCGTCACGAGGCTGGTCTCGCTGCCGAGCGAGGCCGCCCATCGTGCGACGTTCGTCGCCGTCCCGCCGATGTGCCACTCAAACTGGCTTCCGGGTGTGATCGATGTCTCGTCCACCGGATAGAGATCGATCGTCGTATCGCCAACGACCAATACACCCTGTTGATTATCGCTCATCGGTTTTCCGCCGGTAGGTGTTCGATATCCTCCGCAAACCAATCTTCGGCTGACTGTCTGTGGTTCGTCACGGATCGGTGGGAGCCCCGTCAAGTGAGGAAGTGAGATGCTGTCGTACCTGCAGGCCTGTGTGAAACCGAGAGAGGATATCGGACTGATGAGTTGCGCATGCGAGTACCGCCAGCCCACCGTTCCCGACTGGGACGATCCGTTGGTGTGACTTGTGCGGTTCGTGACGACAACTCGGACAATTCACTCCGCCGGCCGGCCGGTGATCGAGAAGTTCGGCGCGACCTTCAGTCGCAAGCCCACAGAGAGAGCAGAACTCTTCGAGGTGGTTGTCACACCCGACGAGCGGGATCGTAAATTGGTCAAGCAGCAGGAACGAGACGCTTTCTCTTCCTGGGGATTGAAGCGCAGATTCGCAAGCGGCACACTGTGTGAATGGATTCCTGTGGGGGGAATCTGGCACTGGTTGGAGAGGGGCTCCGTTGTCCATACTCAAGATATATCTCCAATTGATGGGCCACGCCGGTAAGTTACGGGGAATCGGGTTCCTGACCCTGACTTCACCACCGACCGCTGACATCACCGCCGTTCGATGTCAGTTGACGTCGATGATTTTGATGTCGAACTGCACTGTGGAAATACTCAACAGTTGATGGTTTCACATACCCAATTGCTCAATACAGGTGAACGATGTAGCGCAGTGGATCGGAATCTATCTGATCCTTGGTAAGAACACCGTGCAAGATATAGAGTATGAGTTCAGCACGAGGCCATAGTCAGCTATGCGTTCAGATTCAGTCTCATCGTCCGGGCGAATCTAAGGCGCGATTACAGAATCTCGTGGGCAAGAGTTCATCAAAACAGAGCGTGAAGAGTTAGTGGCGGCCTTAACGAAGAATACTGAGTTCGCCTTCACCGAGACCGTCAAGTGCTTTCCCAAGTCCACGACTTAGAGCGAGGAAGTCTGCTTCCTCGGAATGGGGAGATACTGTATAGTCAAGAGCAGTCTGGGGGTTTTTCAGCCACCCTTGGAAGTCATCTGGCAATTCACTCCGAGGGAACTTTCGAGGTACATCCATCCACTCAACCTCACGAGTGTGGGGGTAGCCGTACTCGTCGTTGAAGTGTCCGTCCCAGTCGTATTCGTATGAATCCTTCAGGTAGCCAATTGAATCAACGGTGTTCCGTCCGAGGTAGAGGAATAGTGGAGTGCCAACTGGCCAATCACGAAACCGAATGATTTGCTCGGCAGCGTTCTTGGCTCGGCCCTCTTTAATCCCCTTCTCTTCATACATCGCCTTTAGTTCGGTCGATTCAAGTCCACGAATGTCTGCAGTATCGGTTTCGCCGTCGAACGGCGTTCCCTCACGGAACATGAATCCAATAGCTACCTTGTTTTTCTCTCTGCAATCATCCGCGAACTGGTATCGGCGTGAAAAATCAGCACCTTCCGTACTGTCCTTCCAGTGACCGGCTGTGACCTTGGCAAGCTTCATACACTCCATCCATTATCTTACTTGGACTAAAGTGTTTCTGTTTGATACCAGTTGATATGGGATAATTTGGGTTGTTCTAAGGGCAATAGGCATACTGAACAAGCTATAGACCAACCAGTGACCGATTCGCGCCCTACATCTTGTACGGCGCTCTGAACATCCTCTGAAACTGGTAGGACTTACAGCAGTCAATTCGCAGTTCTCACCGACCAGCTGTTTCAGGAGAGAATATGTCTGAAGAATTGGATTTCAACAAAGCCTGTCGAACGTCAGCGTTTCGCCAGTGAGCCGGAGGTTAATTGTCATACGAACACGAGAAACACTACACGAGAAGTCTGTTGTATCGAGAGAGCTGTCACTGCCGCGTCAGCTATTTGATCGTTCAGAGCGATACTCCGATATCTCATCGGACACCTCTGCGGACGACCTAGATGGTTCACCGGAGGCAGGCGACTCGAACAGTACGGACGACGCCTCCGACCGGCTCGTCACCCGCCGGCGGCTCCTGCTCGGCGTCGCTGGGGGTATTGGGCTCCTCGGGGGCAGCGGACTCTACGTCGCACGATCGCTCGACGGCGACTTCGGCGGGTACGACGCGCCGGAGACGCAGCCGATGGTGACGACCCGTGGACGCCTCGACGCGGACGACCCGACGGAGCGAGTGGGCTCGTGGGACTTCGACGAGGCTGACGCGGTGGTCCTGTACGTTCACGGCCTCGGCGCGGACGCCGAATCGGCCCGCGATCAGGCGTACACTGCCCAGTTGGGGCTTACAGCGGCGACGGGGCGCGCCGCGGAATCCGACGGCCCACCAGTGATCGGCTACTCGTGGGCGTCGAACGTCGACTGGGAGCCAGCAAAACAGACCGCGGACGCCAACGGTGCCCCGCTCGCTGACTGGCTGTCGGCGTGGGCTGATGACGACGGGCGACCGATCTACCTGTTCGCCCACTCTCTCGGTGCCCGCGTGACAGGGGCAACGCTCCGCGAACTCGCTGAACGCGGGCAGACAGATGTCCTCGCTTCGGTGTCACTGTTCGGCGGGGCGATTCCGAACGATAGCGTCGCTGTTGACGGCCGATACGGTCCGGCCATCGCGGCGGTCGACGCCCCCGTCTTCAACTTCCACAGCCGGAACGACCGCGTCCTGAGCTGGGTGTATCGCGCGTCGGACCGGACTCGCGCGGTCGGCCACGGGGGGCTCGCGTCGTCGTCGTCGGCCGCACCGGCCAGCTACACGGACGTCGAGGTCACCGATTTGGTCGCCGACCACTATTCCTATCTCGAGCCTGAGGAGGGATGTCTGCCGCGGGCAGTCGGCCAAATTGGATTCGAGTGAGTCAGTAGGTCAGATCGACTTAAGGGCCTCCCAGTCGCTTCGACCTTGATCTCCGTGTCCCGAGCTCGTGAGGCAGACGCCTCGCTAAACTGATTTGGGTATTGAGGTTGGTACGCGACCTCGACGATAATGCTGGTTCTGATGACCGGCGATCGCCAACGAGTTTAACCAACAGTGCGCTGTACTCCGCGGTTCTGTTGGTTAAGGTT
Source organism: Halorubrum salipaludis (assembly GCF_002286985.1). Lineage (GTDB taxonomy): Archaea > Halobacteriota > Halobacteria > Halobacteriales > Haloferacaceae > Halorubrum > Halorubrum salipaludis. The sequence continues at coordinate 161,384 of NZ_NSKC01000008.1, forward strand.
AGTGGGACTCAGTTTCGTCTGTCTCAACCCGGCCGTGTCGTTCATCGATCTCATCGAGCATATCGAGTGTTTTGCGGATCGACGCCCGAACCGCGTCGCTTCGGTTGACGAATTTTCCCTCGTCACCGACGTGCTCGTCGAGGTCATCAAGCAATTCCTGGGGAATCTCGACGCTGACCTTCGGCATACGCTCGTGTTCACAGAGGAATACTTCAGCGTGTCGCACAGTACACCGGACTCGTTTGGCGGCCTCAATATGCACGCTCCATAGCGGTCGATAAGACCGAACACCATTACCGGTCCAACACCTCGGAAGCAGGTCAGATCCCACCGACGGTGGCGAGGAGTCCAAGCAGTACCAATACAACAAACGCGACTGCGCCGACGGCGAGCGGCGTGTTCTCCATGGCTTTCTCGTAGAACGGCATCGCGTTGTAGTGGTCTCGGAACGCGTCTCGGTTCGTCTCGTCGTAGAAGTACTTGGTTTTGAGTGCGAACCGCTCGGTCACCGCACAGCCGGTACAGACTGGTGTTCCTTCCAACCGCTCGGTTTTGATGTGCGAGTCGCAGTTGATACTCCCGCAGTTCGTACAGAACGTGTAGGTGGCGTCCGTTCCGGCAGTGTCACAGTGAATGCACTGGTGGATGCCGTCTTCCTTGGTGACGCGTGAGGGCCCGGCCGCGAAATACTCGTACGGGTACGAGTACTCCCCGAGCTCGGTCGTGTGCCGGACCTGTGGTAGATACACCGGTTCGATCGATTGGACGGACACGTCGGAGCGGTTCGGTTCGCAGGTTTTGGTGTACGTGACGTTGTTATCGCCCGTGTAGGAGACGGTCGTCGTGTGGTGATCGCGGAGCCGTTCGACCGCCCACTCCTTGTACTCAGTCTGGGTCTGCCCGAACCGACGCTCCTCGATCGCATCGAACTCGGTCTCGAATCGATCCGCATCGAGGGCAATCGTCGCGTTGAGATTCTCCACCACGAGATTCGACACGTCACTCGACGCGGTGCGTGGCTGGCCGCGCTCTGCGTGGACGACGAACCGGGATCGGTCGTTGATTCGATGAACAACGCCAACCGACGTCTCGAAGACCGCGTTCGTGTCCGCCATCACGGTGACGACCGGTCGAAACGTGACTTCCGAGTACGGGTCGGGAAGGTCTGCGGAATCGATGTTGTCGATGTCGCGGAACGCCGCCGTGACGGGGGCAGCCACTGTCGTCGCCGGATCGTACGGGCGGAGCGTCTCGTCGCACAGGATTTCGATCCGGCCGTTGTAGAGGTTGAGTCCGATATCGTCGGCAATCTCACGGAGGTCTTCCCCGTCGATCAGTTCGATCGGATACGGATCGCCGTTTGCTCGGAGTCGCTCGGCGTACTCTATCGCTGGCCCAGTGAACCGGCCAGTCGTCGCCACCATGCCGCGCTTCGGCCCGTCGAACTCGAACGTCGCGACCGCCGAGTGCAGCTTCTGGACGATCGGCCGCCCGACCGTGTCCGTGTGCTTACACTCGACGACGACCCCGCGGCGCGTGCCGTCGACGACCTCCTCCATCAGGATGTCCCGCCCCTCGTCGGCCGTCCGCTCCGCCTGCCGCACGTTCTCGTACCCGAGGTTCCGGAACACGTCCTCCATCACGTCCTCGAACTCGAACCCGGTGAGATCGTCCAGGACAGGCATGGATTCTATTCTCCCAGATTCGGCCGTGACGGAAATACGTACCTTCGATTAGCCAGCAGTCCCGACTACTCCTCGAATCCGGGCCCGACGGTGAGCGAGTCCGGTGCGCAGGGCAGCTGATTGTGTTGACACCACCGACAGTGGTCGCCGGCCTCGTACCGGTCGAAGGAGAACTCGGCGATGCGGTTCATCGACTCCGTCACGTCGGTCCGGACCGCGTCCAGCTCGCCGTCGCCGAACGGTCGCGTTTCGACCGTCGGGCCGATGTCGCCGACGTACGCGTACCCCGCGCGCGTCACCGGCTCGTCGTACAGCTCCCGGCACGCCAAGAGGTAGATCGGGAGCTGTTTGTCGTCCCGCAGATCGCGGCGGCGTTCGGTCGCCTTGTAGTCGATCACGAGGAGGTCGTCGTCCGGCGTTCGGTAGACGGCGTCGATGAACCCGACGAGTTCGTGTCCGTCGAGGTCGAGTTCGAACTCCCGTTCGGCGTCGACGACCTCGTAACCGGAGAGATCCAGTTCGAAGTACCGGTCGATGCACCGTTTCGCGGCCGGCAGCGCGTCCTCGGCGCGGCGATGACCGGCGAGGCGCTCGCAGACCTCGTACCACTCGTCTTTCCCGCTCGCGTCCCGGTTCGCGGCTTGCTCCGCGGTGTCGTGGAACAGCACCCCGATCTCGCGCTGCGACGCGCCGCTCCCGGCGTCGCTCGGTGCCGCCGGCCCGCGGTAATCGGCGAACGCCTTCACCACGTACTCCAGGTAGTGGGTCCGCGGGCACTCCTCGTAGGCCGCCAGCGAGGTGTAGCTGTGCGACAGCGAGGGCGATGGCGTCGTCGGGCCGTTCAGGGCCCCAACACGGAGCGTTTCCCGTACCGGATTCGGTGCGAGATCCCCGTCGAGGGCGGCCGTCGCGAGGTCGAGCACGCGGTCGCGCGCGGTCTCGACGGTGAGCTCCTCGCCGTCGTGCGTGACGCCGCCGCCGACGCGCCCCGTCGTCTCGTCGGCCAGCGTGTCGGTCCAGTCCGCCGCCGCGTCCGGGAGGCAGTCCTGAACGTCGGTCCAGAGGGGGAGTCGCCCCCGGTCGGGCCGCCACGGGATCCGAGGCGGCAGGATCTCGTCGACGGTCTCCGAAACCGGGTGCGCGTCCGCGGCGTCGTCGTCCGCACTCCCGCCTTGGAGGACGAGGACATCCTCGGCGCGCGTGATGCCGACGTGGAACACGCGACGCGTCTCTCGCGCGTCGCGCTCGACGAAGTCCTCGGCGAACGCCGCCTCCGGCCCGTCCGAGAGCCCCGTTTCGAGCGCGTCGTACGCGCGCGAACTCGGCGCCCACTCCTCGGCCGTGACTCGCGGGATGAGGACGACCGGGAAGTCTAACCCCTTGCTCTTGTGAATGGTCATCACGTTGACCGCGTCGTCGGCGACGTCCGGCTGGCTCGTGGGCGAAGTGCCGCTCTCGTCGAACAGCGAGTCGTGGTGTTCGAGCGAGTCGACGAACGCCGGGGTGAGCGGCGGTTGGACGGCGCCGTTCCCGTACTGTTCGACGACGGTCTCGAGCCGGGCGAGGTCCCGGCGCTCCTGTTCGCTGAGGTACCACTCGATGTTCGTGAGCTCCGTGAGCTCGCGGTACAGGTGGCTGAGCGACGCCGAGTCGCGGAGGTCGAGCAGCTCACAGGCGTGCTCGCGTGCCTCGGCGACGCGGTCGGGTTCGTCGAACTGGTCGAGCGGCGTCTCCAGGAGCGCGTCCACGAGCGGGTCGTCGCCGGCGTTGAGCGCGCGGAGGTCGGCGTCGCAGAGCCGGTACCGCATCAGGAGAACGCGGTTCCAACTCACCTCGTCCTCCGGGCTGGCGAGCGCCTTCAGGTAGGCGGTGACGGTCCCGACGCCGACCGACTCCGCGGCCAGATCGCCGGCGACCTGATACGGGATTCCGGCGTCTTCGAACGCTTCGATGACCGGCGTTGCGTGGGCGTTCTTCCGGACGAGGAGCGCGATGTCGCCCGGGTCGTACGCTTCGTCGAGGTCCGCTGCCGCCCCGCTCAGTAGGTTCTGTACGACCGTGCGAAGCTGTGTCGCGCCGTCCGCGTCGCCCTCTTCGTCCGGGAGCTCGACGGTGGCGACGGCGTCCCCGTCGTACGCGGGTTCGTCGACGCGGGTGAGCGTCTTGTGTCGCTCGCGGCGGTCGAGCCGCTGAATCGCCTCGTTCGCGAAGTCGAGGATCGGCTGCCGCGACCGGAAGTTCTCCGTTAAGGGCTCGTCGGCGAGCGCCGCGAACGCGCGGTCGAGCTCGTCGGTGATGTTGGCGACGTGTGCCCCGCGCCACTCGTAGATCGCCTGGTCGTCGTCGCCGACGACGAACAGGTTGTCGTCGGTGACGAGCGACGTGACGAGGTCGAACTGGAGGCGGTCCGTGTCCTGGAACTCGTCGCAGAACACGTACTCCCACCGGTCGGCGATCTCGTCGCCGACGGGCGACGCCATCAGCGCGGCCGTCTCCGCGACGAGGCCGTCGAAGTCGACGAGGTTCCGGTCGTCGAGTTCCCGCTCGTACGCCGCGTATCCCGCCGTCAGGTCGCGGGCAGCGAGGCAGTCGGAGAGGAACGAGTCGAGCTGTTCCGTGAGTTCGAGGTCGAGGCTCCCCGGGATCCCCGTCGGCGCGCCGCTCGCGTATCCGCCGAGCAGGTACTTCGGGAGTTTGTGCGCGTTCTCCGGCAGCTCCCGCTCGCCCGCCTCGTGGGCTTCGAACGCCGCTTCCAGCGCGTCACAGAGGTCGACCAGCCGGTCGAGGAAGTCCCGCACGCTGGCTTCCATGCCGCCTCCCTCCAGTGCGTCGCGTTCCGCGACGAGCTCGGCGCGGACGGCCGGGAGCGAGTCGAGCACGCTCGACACGGAACGGCCGCCCAAGTGATCGCCGGCGATCGCTTTGACGCGCTCCGAAACGTCGGCGAGCTCGTAGACGCGGTCCGCGGGCCCGAGGAACGCGTCGACGTCGTCCGGTGAGACGCCGCTCCGCTTCATCGACCCGACGAAGTCGAGAAGCTTCGTCGCGGCCCCCGGCGCGTACCCGTCGCTCCCGTACACGTTCGGTTTCACCGACCGGTACTCGACCTCGTCGAGGACGTCCGAGACGACGGCGTACTTCTCGGCGTCCGTGGCGACCTCGAAGTCGGGGTCGAGGCCGGCCTCGTACGCGTAATCGGAGAGGATCTCGTTGCAGATCGAGTGGTACGTGTACGCGTCGACGTCGTACCCCGCCGTCCCGAGCTTCGCGTTGAGCTTCTCCCGCATCGAATCGGCGGCGTTGTTCGTGAACGTCAACGCGAGAATCCGGTCCGGGGACACGCCCTCCTCGTCGATGAGGTGCTCGATCTTCCGCACCATCGTGAACGTCTTCCCGGTCCCGGCCCCGGCGAGGACGCGCATCGGGTACGCGTCGGCGTCGATGATCGCCCGCTGTTGCGGCTCCGGGGACACGTCGTCCTCCGGGACGGGGAACCACGACGGGTAGTCGGCGCCGTCGCTCATCGCCGCACCTCCGGGGAGAGGCGATCGGCGCACATCTCCCGGTAGTCGCAGTTCGGGCACGCCTCCTCGGTGATGAGGTCGAACGGCTCCGGCTCGAAGGCGTCGCCCGTGATTCCGTCGTGGGCGGCGCGAATGAGCGCCCGGATCGTGTCGGACTGCGCCTCGTAGATCCCCGTGGTCTCTCGCGGATACCCCCGCACCGACACCTCGTACCCGTCCGGCGTGCTCTCGAACGACGTGCTGTTGAGCAGCCCGTAGAAACTGAATCGGACGTCCATCCCGTCCTCGTAGAACGGTTCGTTCTTCACGCCCTCGACGTACGTCGCCGTCTGGAACGCGTTCCGCACCCGTTTCGGTTCGTGCGCCTCCCCGTCGAGATGCGCGCCGAGATACTCGGCCGTCCCCGACGAGAGGACACCGCGGGTAGTCCGCTTGTAGTCGAAGACGTGGAGCCCGTCCGCCGTCCGGACGACGTTATCGGCCTTCCCGTGCAGCTCCCGGCCGTCCACTTCGCACTCGACCCGGCACTCCGTGGCGAGCGACCGGCGGGCGTGCTCGATCCCGTCGCCGCCGTCCGGATCGAAGAACGACTCGACGGCGGCCCGGTTCTCGGCACACTGGTACTCCCGGTGTGCGGCCGATTCGTAGTCGTCCGGCGCGCTGTGCTCGTCCCACTTCGCGTCGAAGGTCCGCATCGCCCGGTCGGAGATGGCCCTCGGATCGTCGTCGCGGTCGGTCGCGTCGCACACGTCCTCGATCGTCTCGTGGTAGATCGTTCCCTGATTCAGGTACAGCTCGGACCGGTCCGGCGTGTTCACGCCCTGCGCGTACCGGTAGTCGTACTGCCGGGGGCAGGTCGCGTACGTCGCCAGCCGCGACGGCGACAGTGACGCCGAACTCATCGCCGCACCTCCCCGTTCGCGAGCTCGACGCGGGCGCGCAACGCCTCCCGGAGCCTGTCGCCGCGCACGCCGCTCTCGTCGAGCAGGCCCTGAATCTCGCCGAGCTCCGCCTCCACCTCGTCGAGCGACACCGACACGTCCCGACTGTTGGCGCGCCGCACCTCCGCGAGGGCGTCGTCGACCCGCGACAGCAGAAACTCCTCCGCCGCCCGCTCGCTCGTGACGTGCGGGTCGTCGGCGTCGGTCACCCACGGGAGCTCGTCGTACGCCGCCGTGAGGAACCGCGACGCCTGCGCGCGCTCCTCGAGCGCCGTGTCCTCGAACTCGTAGAGACAGCAGTACAGCCGCTCCGTCGCCGCGTCGGCCCCGACGGCCAAGCGCCGCCGCGCGTGTTCCGTGTGGTACCGCGCGAACGGCCGCGCCGACGCCGTCGACGTCGTCGGGAACGTCGCCGCCACCGCCGACGCGTCGAGCTCTGTGACCGCCGGGTAATCCGGCATCGACGCGACGCGCTCCGTCGGGAACAGCCGCGTCAGGAACGCGTCACCCGGGTACTCGCCGTCGACGAGGTTCACAAGGAACACCGCGCGGAACGACTCGTTCTTGACGGCCCGTAAGTGGTCGACGCGCACGCCGCCGTCGAGGTCCGTCGCGCTCGTCTGACTCCGCCGCGGCGCGTACTCGTGGGCGCGTTCCATCATCTCTCGGAAGGACGCCCACGTCGCGTCCGCGAACGCCGTGGTTTCGAGGAACTCGGCCATGCGAAACGCCCGCCGGACGTTCCCGAACTGCGACCGCGCCTCGAGCGGCGAGGCCCGCTCCGCGATGCGCTCTTTCAAGCCGACAGCCGTCGCCCACCACCGCACCGCGTCCTCGATCGACTCCATGCTACGCATTCGGTCCACGCGGGCACTGTCGGTATCCGCCCCGCGGTCGAGGCGGTCACCGTCGTCGTCGCCCGCGAGCTCGCGGACGACCGCGAGTAGCTCCCGGATCGCCGGGTCGTCGCCGAACCCGGTCACCGTCGTCGACGCCGTCGGGATCCCCGCGCGTTCGAACGCCTCGATGACCTCCGTGACGCCTTCTCCGCTCCCCTTCGCGGCGACCGCGATGTCGTCGTACCCCCAGTCGGAATCCCCGACGAGCGACTCGATCTCGTTCGCGATCGCGGCGAGCTGCTCGTCGCTCGACGCCGCGGCCAACACCGAGACCGAGCCGAGCTCCGGGTCGGCGTCCACCCGCCCCTCGGCGAAGTACGCCGCCGTGGCTCCCGGTCGCGTCGACGGCGGAGACGAGACCGCGCGGCGGGACGCCTCGAACGAGACGCGCTCCGTCACCGGTCCCGTCTCGACCCACGTGCGGCGCACGCTCGCGTGCTCCTCGGCGACGCACGCGAGCTCGCAGTCCGCGGTGAGCGCGTCGAGGTACGCGCGGTCGAGCGGGAGGAACTCCTCGAACTCGACCGCGAGCACCGCGTCGGCGTCGACGACGGCGTCGCGGTCGTCGCCGGCGAGCGCGTCGCGCGCCGCCGAGATGAGCTGCCCGCGCTCCATGTGGTCGTGTTCGGCGAGCCACTCGTGGAACGCGTCGAGCGCGGCCGCGATCTCCCGGAGTTCCGGGGTCTCGTCGGGCGTGACGGTTTGCCAGGAGAGCGTGTCCATCACTCGGTCCACGTCGTCGACGAACGACGGCTGCGCGGACGCCCGCCGCAGGTACTCCGCGTCCCACTCGTAGTCGGCGAGGAACCGATGTAGGAGCTCGCGCCGTAACGCGTCCGAGAGGATGACGCGGTCATCGGACTGGCTGAGGACGTCGGTCGCGTGCACGACCAGCGACGTCACGTGCGGCGTCGCCGCCCCCGACAGTTCCTCGTCCAACGCCTCGCGGAACGCGTCCGTGCTCGTCGGCGCGCCCGTGACGACGAGTACGTCCTCGGACTCGTGGTCGTCGAGGAACTCGGCGTAGACGTCCCGCGCCGTTGCTTCGACGTTGTGCGCGCCGAACGGTACCGTCACCAGCTCACCGTCGAAGCTGCGGCGATCCGTCTCGCTCATGGACGGCCCTCAGCCGGAGAAGACGGAACGGTGGTACGCTGCATACGACACGATTCTAAGACCTGGCTGATAGGTGTTCTCCCGATCGGTATCGTCCGTCGCACGTCATCGGAATTTGGCGGGCGGGCCGATACGTCGCTGTCACGACGACCGGTCGCCGATCGCTTCGTCCGGTCGCGGGCTCAGGGAGAGGAAACCGCCCGTGCCGACTCGCTGGGAACCTCGCGGAGGAGGGAGAAACGAGCGGAGAGTCTCCGGCAGAGACGACCGGTCCGGTCCGTTCGACAGCTGGATCCGAACAGAGATCGAAAGTCAAACATATAATATTTGTATATAACATTGTAATCTGATAATTATGAAACGGACATCGTCACAGAACTGGATTCGTTTATCCTAATCGCTCTCGGTTCGACAACAGTAACAGACATATGTCGCCCTCAGACGGCGATTTGGGTCAATTTCCATCGTCAGATAGACGGGGTATCCATCGAAAGGACCCATATTCACCCATATTTTAAATAATCACGCCATATATTTTGTATCTCAACCCTTTAATATCGTATTCTACTATATAATTCCGATAAATAGTCAGTAAGTGAAACATTTCGCTCTTTCTAACTCCCCACAAACAAATATGTTTGTACTCGTAGTATTTGAAGTATAGATTTTATTTGTTATCTGTTTATGGGTGTGCCAATACAACTGGAATCCGATTCCACCGGTCCGGTATCGGACGACCAAAACGGGAAGCGAGTCGGTCGCGGACCCGACTACTCGTCGCTGTCGGCGGCGTCGAGATAGGTGATCGCGCCGCCGAGCAGCGCGAGGTTTTTCAGGAAGTTGATCTTGTTGTCGTGGCGCTCTTTCCCCTCCATCGTCCAAAAATTGTGGATCGCGGGGGTGGTGCCGAGGAAGAACGTGACGAGCGCGCCGGCCGATACTCGGGGCAACTTCCAGAACACGACGCCGAGGTTGGCGACGAACAGCATCCCGGTAACGAACGGGACGAGCAGGTCCGGCATCGGCACGCCCTTCTCTTCGGCCACCTCCACCCGCTTGTCGTTGTTCTTGAACCCGTCCACCGCCATGTACGCGAGCACGCCACCGTACAGGGCGCGGCCGATCGCGGACGGGGAGTCTGCGGTCTCCTCGCCGTCGCTCACGCTCACACCACCTCGATGCGGCTGACGTTCGCGTCGACGCGGCCGACCGTCTCGTACGCCCCGTCGTCGGTCCGGCGCATGAGGCGGCCCTCCACGTCGTCGCGCTGGTCCGGCACGTCGAACAGCCCCGAGCCGCAGATCACGTCGCCGTCGTACACGTCCCACGTCTCGATGATCTCGTGGGGCTCGCCCGGGAACGACACCCGCTCGAAGTCCCGACCGAAGTTCGTCGACTCGAACAGCGCCACCTCGTGGTCGTCGTTCACCCACGCCGGCGGCGCCTCCTCGCCGCCGCAGAAGAAGACGGTCCCGTCGTGGACGAACACGCGCCTGACGTACGAGAAGTCGTTCCCGGTGTCGATCCGCGTCCACGACTCGCCCGCGTCGGTGGTGCGCCAGAGCCCGCCCTCGCCGACCGCGTGGCCGAGCCCGAGGTTCTCCAAGTTGTGATCGAGGTACCCCGTCGCCGCCAGCCACACGTCCTCCGAGATCGGGAGGATCTGGTGGATGTCGTCGACGATCGTGTCGCGTCGGTCCGTCCACGTCTGCCCGCCGTCCGCGCTCAGGTGGATCCCGCCGGCCTCGACGCCCGCGATCAGCTGGTCCGGGCGGCCGGGGACCGCTTCGAGCGCGCGCAGCCGGGCGTAGTGCGGGTCGATCGGCGACTCCCAGTGGCCGCGCGACGGGAGGTCGCGGAACCCCTTCTGTTCGGCCCACGTCTCCCCGCCGTCGACCGAGCGGAAGACGTACGGGTCGTTCGTCCCGGCGTAGAGCGCGCCGTCCGCGGTCGCGAGGATCGACCAGACCTCGCTCTGGCCAGCGTGCCAGAACCGGTCCCCGAGGGGGACGCCGAGGTCCTCCCACGTCTCGCCGCCGTCGAGGGAGCGGTACGCCCCCGCGGTGGACGCGACGAAGACGCCCTCGGTGTGGTCCCACGACTTCACGGCGGTGACGACCCCGCAGTCGAGCACTTCGCGCGCCTCGTCGCGCTCGAACGGGACATCGTCGACGCGGTACAGACCGTCGTCTGTTCCGATCAATAGTGGCATACTCCGTGTGAGACGAGGAACCACAATAAAGGTTACCAATGTGTACATCTAAGTGCGCTCGGAGCGAGGGTAAACCATACCGACCACGGGGCGACTCGCCTCGCTCGGACTCCACTCATGACGAGACCTCACCCGACGAAGCGACCGACCGACGCGGCGTACCTCGACGAGCGAGACGACGGGACGCGAGACGGCGACGACGGGACACTCGACCCGCCGCGAGAGCTGCTCACGCTCCCGTGGATCGACATCCACAACCACGCGCACACGCTCTCGTGGGACGACCGGGAGCGGTACGCCCTCTCGGGCTGTCGGTCGATGATGATGGTCGCCTCCGGCTACCACTGGACCCCGTACAAACCCGTCGAGGCCGACGACATCCGCTTCCTGTGGGACGACGCGATCAACCGCCGCGAGGCGATCGAGCGCAACCACTTCTTCGAGGCGAAGCTCGGGCTCGGCGTCCACACCGGCGTCCGCATCGAGGACCCGGACGAGCTGCTCGCGGCGATGGACGACTACTGCGCGCTCGACGAGGTCGTCGCCGTCGGCGAAACCGGCGTCGTCCCGTCCCAACACGTCGAGCGCTGGGGGATCGAGGAGCAGCAGGCCGTCGTGCAGGCCCAGATGGAGCTCGCGCGTGACCACGACCTCCCCGTGCTCCTCCACACGCCGAACACGTCGACCGACGCGAAGCGGGAGTACCGCGACGGCCTCGGCGTGACGCCCGGCTACGAGAAGAACGCGGGGCTCGGCGCCGACCCCGTCCTCGACGGCGACAACCCCGAGCTCGAGGCCGTGAAACGCGACGTGGCGGCCGCGCGCGACGCCGGCCTCCCGGAGGAGCGCGTCGTCGCCTCCCACGCCGACGCCAACAACACCGCGTACCTGATGGAGGAGACCGACTGCTACCTGAGCTACACGATCGGCCACTCGTGGCTGGTCGGCGTCGACGCCGCCGACGTGGCGAACGCCATCGACGAGTACGGCCCCGACCGGATCATGGTCGACACCGACTGCGCGAACGTCCTCCGCACCGACCCGTACGCGCTGAAACGCGCGATCTTCGAGCTGTACCGCTACGGGATCGACGTCGACGACATCCGGCAGGTGGTACTGGAGAACCCGCGGACGGTCTTCGGCTTCGAGCAGTAGTCCGCGGTTCCTACCAGCACAGTCCCGTCGAAGCGTTATTCTTCAGGCAGATCCCTGAGCGACAGCGGCGATCGCTTATAAACGAACGAGGCGGTGGCGCGCCCCGGTGAGCGGCCCGGAGGGCCGCGAGCCGACGGTGCGAGGGAGTCGGTCGCCTGCGGCGACCGACGAGGCTGGGGAGGCGTGAGGTGCGGGGCGGTTGCGGATGGGTGGGACTCAAAGGGGCAGCCGGGTGGGCGGCGCAGGCGACACAGGGACCGCAAGGAGTGAGCGAAGCGAACGACTGAGGACCGCAGCGAGCGTGCGCCGCCCACCCGGCTGGGGCTTTGGAGGCCGTCACCGCGGAGTCGTCGATCACTTATAAATAATGGGCGACGACCCTCCGATCCAACTTATAAACAATTACTCAGAAAATCTGACACACCCACACCCGTGATCGCTACTCTCCGTCGAACGCGAACTCGGTCGTCAGCTCGCCGACCTCCTCGACGCCGATCGTGACGCTGTCGCCCTCCTCCAAGAGGACCGGCGGCTCGCGGTACACGCCCACGCCCGGCGGCGTGCCGGTGAACAGCAGGTCGCCCGGCTTAAGCGTGAACGCCTGACTGCAGAAGGAGACGAGCTCGTCGATCCCGAAGATCAGGTTCGCCGTCGTCGACTCCTGGAGCCGCTCACCGTTCACGTCGGCCCAGATGTCCAGGTCGTGCGGGTCCGACACCTCGTCCGTCGTGACGAGCTCCGGCCCCGTCGGCGCGAACGAGTCGAGGCTCTTCCCGCGGACCCACTGGCCGTCGCCGTGCTGGAGGTCCCGCGCCGACACGTCGTTGCCCACGAGGAAGCCCGCCACGTGGTTCATCGCCTCCTCGGGCTCGACACGGCGCGCCTCCTCGCCGATGACGGCGACCAGCTCCGCCTCGTAGTCGACCTTCTGCGTGAGGTCGGGGTCCCACGAGACCGTGTCCTCCGGCCCCGCCACCGTCGTCGGGAACTTCGAGAAGAGCACGGGCTCGTCGGGGATCTCGTTGTCGCCCTCCTCCGCGTGGTCGCGGTAGTTCAGCCCGACGCAGACGACCTTCTCCGGGTCGGAGACGGGCGCCGCCCGGGAGAGGTCCGCGGCGTCGTAGACGCCGACGCCCGTCTCCTCGGCGTACTCGATCGCCAGCTCCGCCTTCCGCCGCCACTCCCACTCGTCGAGGAGGTCGCTCGTCTGCGGTCCGAGGTCGACGCCCGCCCCGGCCCCCGCTTCGGAGAGCTTGACGACCGTCTCGTCTCCAGTCGCCACGCCGCTCCACGGCTGTTCTGCCGGCTCCGATCGGTATTGTCCGACGCGCATACGTGTCGATACAGACGCGGCGGCGTAATAATAGTGCCTGTGCGAGCGCGGCGGGCGTCCCGCCGACCCCGATGGCTTATCCGACGCTGACCGATCACTCTCCGTCGGCGATCCGGGTCAGCCGCGGGTCCGTCTCGTCGCGCCCCTCTCGGAGCCGGTGCGCGCCCGCGAACGCGACGCGGTCGCCGACGGAGACGTCGCCGTCGGCCAGCTGCGCGGTCAGTCGGACCTCGCCGAACCGGGCGATCCCGAGGTGGTTCGGACTGCGGACGTCCGGCGGGGTCATCTCGACCGTCGTCCGGGCGACGAGCACGCCCTCACCGAGCTCGTACGTCCCGATCGCCCGCCCCGAGCAGTCCGGGCAGCGGTGTCGGTCGTAGTACCACTCGGCGCCGCAGTCGTCGCAGACGAACGCGCGGTCGACGGCGAGTTCGTCGGGTCGCCCCCCGCCGATCGGTCGCTCTCCGTCGGAGTCGCCGCCGGTCGACTCACCCATGCCGGACCACCGTACAGACGCTGTTGTTTCCGAACCCCGCGACGTTGATCGCGAAGCCGACCTCGGGGTCGGGCACCTGCCGCTCGTCGGGGAGGTCGCCGCGCAGCTGCCAGACCAGCTCGACGATCTGTGAGAGCCCGGTCGCGCCGAGGGGGTGTCCCCGGGCCTTCAGCCCTCCACCCGGGTTCACCGGGAGCGAGCCGTCGAGCGCGGTCTCCCCGTCCAGCGTGGCCTCCCACGCGGTGCCAGGGTCGTAGAACCCGAGCTCCTCCAGTTCGAGGAGCTCTAAGATCGTGAACGCGTCGTGGATACACGCCACGTCCACGTCGTCGACGGCGAGTCCGGCCCGGTCGAACGCCCGCTCGCCGGCCGTCCGGACGCTCTCGATGGCGAGGGGGTCGTCGCGCTCGGCGACCGCGTGCGTCCCCGTCGCGCTCCCGATCCCCTCGATGCGGACGCTCCCCTCGTCGGGGACGGTCTCCTCGGGCGACAGGACTACCGCGGCGGCGCCGTCGGTCATCGGACAGCAGTCGTACAGCCGGAGCGGGTCGGCGACGACCGGCGAGTCGAGGGCGTCCTCGACGGTGACCGCCTTCTGGAACTGCGCGAAGGGGTTGGCGCGCGCGTTCCGGTGGTTCTTCGCGGCGACCGCCGCGAGCGACTCGCGGGGCGCGTCGTAGCGGTCGAGGTACGCCCCGGCCGCGAGCCCGCCGAACGACGGGAGCGTCAGGCCCTGCCGGTACTCGCGGTCGTGGACGAGCCGGCTGATCGACTCCGTGACGTCGGGGGTGTCGCGGACGGACATCTTCTCGACGCCGACGACGAGCGCGACGCCCTCCCCGCCGGCACCGACGGCCTCGACGCCGCGGTGGCAGGCGCTGGCGCCGCTGGCGCTGGTGTTCTCGATCCGGTCGGCCGAGGCGCCCTCGACGCCGATCGCGGACGCCAGCGCGTTCGCGACCCCGGCGCGCGTCCCCAGCGACTCCGCGAGCGCGTTGCTGACGTGCAGCGAGGCGACCTCCTCGCGCGAGTGGCGGGAGTCGGCGAGCGCGCGGTCGGCCGCCGCCGCCGCGAGTTCGAGGATCGACGCGTCGGCGGCGGCCCGGAACTCGGTCATCCCGACCCCGGAGATTGCGACTCCGGTCATCGGTCAGTTCGCGTCGTCGTCGCCGAAGGCGCCGGCCTCGGCGAGCCTGTCGATCTCCGCGTCGGAGTAGCCGAGCTCGCGGAACACGTCGCGGTTGTGCTCGCCCAGCGTCGGGGGCGCGCGGTCGAAGCCGCTGTCCGCGCCCTCGTACCGGAGCGGGTGTTCGATCACCGGGATCTCGCCGAGCTCCGGGTGTTCGATCTCGGTCACCGTCCCGCGCGCGTCGATCTGGGGGTTGTGCAGCGCCTCCTCGACGTCGTACACCGGGCCCGCGGGGACGCCGGCGTCCTCGGCGATGATCTCGATCCACTCGTCGGTCGTGTGCTCGGCGAGCGTCTCCTCGATCTCGGCCTCCAGCTCGTCGAGGTGGTCGACCCGGTCGGCGTTCTTCTCGAACCGGTCGTCCTCCGGGAGGTCGGGCCGGTCGAGGGCCTCGCACAGCTCGCCCCACAGCTTCTCGTTGAGGATGCAGACGTTGATGAACCCGTCCTTCGTCTCGAACGTCTGGTACGGGGCGAGGACGGGGTCTTTCGTCCCCATGCGTTTGGTCTCCTCGCCGGCGAACACCATCCCGGCCTGCTTGGTGAGCCACGGCAGCGTCGCCTCCAGCATGCCGAGGTCGATGTACTCGCCCTCGCCGGTCTGTTCCCGGCGGTACAGCGCCGTCATCGTCCCGAACGCGGCCCACATCGCCGTGATGAGGTCCGTCATCGGCAGCCCGACCTTCACCGGCTGGCGCCCCTCCTCGCCGGTGACGCTCATGATCCCGCTCATCCCCTGGATCAGGAGGTCGTACCCGGACCGCTCGCGCCACGGCCCGGTCTGGCCGAACGCGGAGATCGCGAGGTACACCAGGTCGTCGTTGTACTCGCCCAGCGTCTCGTGGTCGACGTCGAGCCGCTCGGCGGTGCCGGGCCGGAAGTTCTGGATGAACACGTCGGCCTCCTCGACGAGCTCGTACAGCGCCTCCTTGGCTTCCGGGTTCTTCAGGTCGAGCTCGAGGCTCTTCTTCCCGTAGTTCAGCGACCAGTAGTACGGCGACTCGCCCTTGATAAAGGGCGGCCCGGAGTGGCGGACCGCGTCGCCGTATCCCGGCTGTTCGATCTTCACCACCTCGGCGCCCTGGTTCGCGAGCATCGCGGAACAGAAGCCGCCGGTGACGAAGGTGGACAGGTCCAGCACCTTCACTCCGTCGAGTATCTTTCCCGTGTCGGTCATGCTCGGTGCCCCGCGGTGGTCGCGCGCGTCGTGTCTTCGGTCATGGACTCGTGATGTGTCATGGATTCGGTCGTGGGCTCGTGGGTGGTCGCGGATCCGGCTCCGATCGGCGTCTCCGGAACCGGATCCGCGATCCGGTTGATTCCGTGTCTCACACGTTAGCGTATCGGGTAGTAAAACTGTCGCCGGCTACGTGTGTACGATGTGGAGTTCGAGTTCGTTGGCCGCCGCGAGCACCTTCTCGCGGATATCGGTCTCCAACCGGTCGGTCCGCAGCCGCGTCCCCGGGCCGGAGACGCTCAGCGCCCCGATCACCTCCCCGTCTCGCCCGCGGAGACACGTCCCCATGGCGTGGACGCCCCCCGTCGACTCCTCGATGTTCAGCGCGTACCCGCGGTCGCGGACCTCCGCGAGGGCCTCCCGAAGCTCCGCCCGGTCCGTGATCGTGTTCGGTCCCGTCCGCTCGAACTCGAAGGCGTCGACGAGCGACTCGCGGGTCGACTCCGGCAGATTCGCGAGGATCGCCTTCCCGGCCGCGCTCGCGTAGAGGGTCCCGCGCCGCCCCATGTGCGCGCCGGTCTGGACGGGGTTCTCGCCGGTCTCCGTGTAGATGTACACGCGTTCGAGTCCCTCTCGAACGATGAACTGGGCCCGCTCGCTCGTCTGCTCCGCGAGGTCGTCCACCTTCGACTTGATCATCTGATATTCCGGGATCTCCCGCTGGAGATCGCCGCCGACCGTGAGGAACTTGAAGCTCAGTCCGTACTCGTTCCCGTCTTTGACGACGTACCCGTGCTCTTGGAGGGTGAACAGGTGCCGGTGCGCCGTGCTCCGTGTCATGTCGGCCTCGTTTCCGACCGCTTCGAGCGTCATCGGTCCCCGATCGAACAGCAGTTCGACGATTTCGAGGCTCTTCGCCGTCGTTTTGACCGTCGACGCGGGCGGGTTGTCCATACCGCTGTTACCGCCTTGCAGTATTTAAACATCCCGCATATTCGGATCCGAATGAAAATCGGATGCAACAGAAGCGATCAAAGGTGCCACAAGGCGAAGTAGATCGCATATGATCGGATGTACTCTTGGTCTGGACTCGGTCGGTACCGCACGGGACTCTGTGCGATCGGTACCTCGAGGCGGCAGATCTCTCCGCCGGTCAGATCCGGTGGCGAGGACAGGGCCAAAAATTACAAACATAGTATCGTAATGTTTGGACCACAGACGTGCTAACTAGATCCCATATGATGAAGTGACGAGAGAGCCGGTAAAACCGCTAATAACCGGTTTATTCGTCCAATCACACCGAGACACTCACGAATTTCCGTCTCAACATGTGGGACGACAATACCTCGGACCAATTGGCTCGTCGACGATCGGTAGATACCGACAGCAGTTGGCCTCGGAGGTGTTCCAAATCATATCCGAGAAAGAGTATATATTGAGCTTTGATATTATCTCCGGTCCTGCCGCGCTTCGATCCGATCTCCGGGGCCGACTCCCCACTCAGTCCTCGGAAGCGTCCTCGGACTCCACCGAGCAGCCGCAGCCGCCCCGCCGGATCAGCTCCCCGACAGGCGCGTCGGCGCCGCAGTTCGGGCAGACCGTGCGGACGTCGACGAGCACGTCGTAGTCGTCCCGGTCTAACTCGTCCGCGTTCGCGAGCGACGAGATGGCCGACTCGGCGACCGCCGAGAGGCGGCCCTGGAGCTTCTCGATGGTCTCGACCTTCCGATCGGCCATGTCCTCGTCCGCCGCCGGGAGGCTCGCCTCGCGCTCCTGCGTGAGGTACGTGTGCACGGCCTGATGGGTGACGAAGTCCTTGGTGAGCGCGTCGACGTCGATCCCCTCGCGTTCGAGGCGGCGGCGAGCCCGCGTCGTCGACGACCCGGAGTCGCCGCGGAGCGCCTCGTACGTGCTCGACACGTCGACGTTGAGCGACGAGACGTTCTCCTCGCGGAGCGCCGCCTCCAGCACCGCCTCGTTGAACTCGTCGGCGAGGTCTCGCAGGCTGGTCCGCTCGCCGGACTCGCCGGTCCACGCGGCCTCCAAGGTCGCGCCCATGCCGTCGAGGCCGTACTCCCGGATCACCCGCGCGACCTTCGTGTTCGTCCCGCTCGCTTCGGTGGTCATGTTCGGGTTTCGACCCCGGGCGTGACAAAAATATCGGTGTGTCGTTCCGTCGGTCGCGGCGAGCGAGACCGAAGCGGTCACTCTCGGCGAGAGCCGACGACGACGCGATATAAACAATCAGAATCAGTACTATTCTCTAGAAATATACGTTTGAATATACTTTGGAGCGCGGTTCTCGAGTCCCCGCCGAGACCCCGCCGACGCGGTCGCGCGCGGCTGGACAGTGTTCCCCCGTTCAGTACGCTTATTATCCTCTCGCTCGGAGCGTCCACTACATGGCTGCTCAAGAGGCGGTTCCGGATCCGGCAGACTATCCGGACCCGAAGACGGCGGACCACGTCACGTACAACCCCTCGTTCGCGGAGTTACGCGAGCTGTCGGCGGACGAGGAGGTGACGACCGAGTACGGCTCGCCGTCGTACGTGAGCGACTACCGGTCGCGGAGCGCGGACGCGACGGCGAACGCCGTCGACGACGACTTCGGCGACGCGGACTACGACGTGTTCGCGCGCGGCGTCGAGTGGACCACCGACGCGGACAACGACGTGGTCTGCGTCGACCGGGTCGTCGGTCGACACCCGGAGACCTCGTACGTGTGTCGGCTGTTCCTCCCCGCGGAGTACGGTCGGATCGCGCTCTCGTGGGCGAAGCTCCTCGAACCGGCCGAGGGGCAGTCGCCGGACTTCGTCACGGTACAGCTGCCCGACGCGACCGACGAGCCGCGGATCCGGGTTCACCCGGATCGGGGGGTCACGACGGTCCTCGGCAGCGACTACACCGGCGAGGCGAAGAAGTCGTTCCTCCGGCTGTTCATGCACCGCGCGAAGCGACAGGGCGGGCTCGGCCTCCACGCGGGGAGCAAGCGGGTGACGCTCGCCGACCGGGACGGGACCCGCGAGGTCGGACAGGTGTTCCTCGGGCTCTCCGGCACCGGGAAGTCGACGCTGACCAGCCACGGCCTCTGGCTCGACGAGCCGGAGGGCGTCGAGATGATCCAAGACGACGTGTGCGCGCTCCTCCCCTCGGGGACCGTGTCCGGCAGCGAGGGGGGCGGCCTCTACGTGAAGACGATCGGCCTCGACGCGTCGGAACAGCCGGAGCTGCACCGCGCCGTGACCGACGAGAGCGCCGTCTTGGAGAACGTCGCCGTCGACGACGACGGCGCGGTCCACTTCGACGAGCCCCGGTACGGGGGCAACGCCCGGGCGACCATCCGGCGGGACCGGCTGGAGAGCTCCGCCGACGACATCGACTTAGAGCACGTCGATCAGGTCTTTTTCATCACCCGGAACCCGCTGATGCCGCCGGTCGCGCGCCTCGACCACGAACAGGCCGCGGTTGCGTTCATGCTCGGCGAGTCCGTCGAGACGAGCGCGGGCGACCCCTCGCGGGTCGGCGAGTCGCTTCGGGTCGTCGGCACCAATCCCTTCATCGTGGGGCCGGAGGGCGAGGAGGGCAACCGGTTCCGGGACCTCATCGCCGACCTCGACGTCGAGTGCTACGTCATCAACACGGGCGCCGTCGGCACCGACGACCCCGTCAAGGTCGGGGTCAAGGAGACGGTCGCGATCCTCGAGGGCGTCGCGCGCGGCACCGTCGAGTGGACCGACGACGACGCGCTCGGGCTCACGGTCCCGTCGTCGGTGCCCGGGATCGACGTCGACCGGTTCGCGGTCGCCGACCGCGTCGCGGACTTCGACGAGGCGCAGGCGGCGCTCCGCGACGAGCGCCGCGAGTACCTCGCCCGGTTCGACGAGCTCGACGAGGAGATCGTGGACGCGACGTACTAGCCGGGCGTTCGAGCGGCCGTCTCGCAGAGGATCGTTGAAGCGTCAGGGTGGAAGCCGGCGCGTCAACTGGACCGCGGTACTCAGACCGACGACGGTGCGTCAACTGGACCGCGGTACTCAGACCGACGACGGTGCGTCAACTGGACCGCGGTACGTCAGTCCGCACCGTGTCGAAGCGTCTGGCCGCAGTTACGGCAGACGAGCGAGCCGTGGTCTCTCGCGACTGTCTCTCCACATCGGGTGCATGTCGAACGCATACGTGACCCCTAGTTCGACGTTCATATAACTCTTACTCGTCGATTGTCGATTTCGAGAGGCAGACCGCCGGGCTCAGTCGTCGGTCGCGGCGTCCGGTCGGTACCCGCGGCTGGGATGGCGAAGCTGAACAGGCCGCCGGCGAAACCGACCCATGCGAACCCTTCGCGACGCCGGCGCCGTCCCGGGCGCCCCCGACGAGTAGCGAGCCGAGCGAACCGAATCAGCGGTCACGCGAAGTCCGGGCCGTCCACGTCGGCGTCGGCCGCCTTCCGCCAGGCGTGGTCGGGCGTCCACCCGAGGTCGCGCTCGGCCTTCGCGGTGGTGAACGCCGACGCGTCGCCCTCGGTGTCGCAGGGCGGCGTCTCTTCGAACAGCGCGTCGAACAGCCGCTCTGTGTCGACGCCGAGGTAGTTCTCCGCGGCGTGACAGAGGTACGCCTCGTGGCCGTCGACGTCGGCCGCGAGCGCCGCCGTTACCATCGACGCGAGGTCGCGGACGTCGATGTACGACCAGAAGTTCCCGATGCCGCCCTCGGGCGGCGCGTCCGTCGATCGGGCCGCCAGCTCGTCGATGTCGAACGCCTCGCGGTTCCGCTCGGTCAGGTAGTCGCCGGGGTACTGCACCCACGACGGCCGGACGGAGACGACCGAGACGCCGTGTCTGCGCGCGGTCGCTCGGGCGACCGCCTCGCCCGCCTCCTTCGATGCGCCGTACGGGTCCGCCGGCCGGAGGGGGTGCGCCTCGTCGACCGGGACGTAGTCGGGCGCGAGGACGCGGTCGGCGAACGGGAACCCGTAGGCGGACTCCGAGCTCGCCCACACCACGTCGGCGCCCGCGCTCCCCGCCGCGTGCAGGACGTTGTACGCGCTCTCCGTGTTGTTCGTGAAGACGCGGGAGCCGGCGTGACCGGTCGGGTCGGGGATCGCGGCGAGGTGGACGACCGCGTCGGGGTCCGCGCCCGCGATCAGTTCGGCGGTCTCTCCCTGGTCGCGCAGGTCGACCTCGAAGAACGACGCGCCGTCGGGCCCGCCCGCGGCGGGGAGGCGCTGATCGAGGCCGACCACGTCGCGTCCCTCCGCGACGAGCCGGTCGACGACCCACCGTCCGACGCCGCCGAGCGCGCCCGTGACGACGACTGTCGACTGTGTCGTGCTCATGGCCCCTCAGACGGAATCCGGCTTAATGAAACGCGGGGGACCGGGGTCAGTACGCGTCGGCCGCCGCGAGCGCCTCCGCGTCGTCGAGGGCCCAGTCGTCGAGGTACCGCTCCTCCGCGGCGACGAGCTCGGCGAACAGCTCGCGGGCCGCCTCGGTCTGGAGCGTCCGGACCTGCGGGTCGAGCAGGAACGCCTGAAACGCGCGGTCGACGTCGCCGTCGCGGGACGCCTCGATCACCGTCTCGATGGTGTCGACGTGCGTGGACAAAAGCGACCGGACGGGCCGCGGGAACCCGCCCGCGCTCAGGGGGCGGAGCTCGCCGTCCTCGGTCAGGATCCGGTCGGCGTTCACGGAGCCGAGCTGCGCTGCCTTCTCCGCGACCGTCATCCGGTCGAGGAGCTCGTCGACGCGTCGTTCGGTCGGCGTCCCGGAGACACCGCCGTCTGGACCAGTTCGCATCATCGGACCCCTCTCGATCCCAGTTATTAATGATTCGGGTGTCGGCGCGCGGTCGCCGGTGCTTCGGGTGTCGCGGCGCGGGGCGTCAGCACCGTCCCGGCGGCGAGCACGTCGTTCTCAGCCTCAGAACGATTTTCCCGATCGCCCGGTCAGCGGAGCGCCGAACCGGCGCGTTCGAACAGCTCTCGCTCCGGAATTGGGTCGCTTCGCGGAGATATTTCAACATTCTGACCGATGAAGTTCTATTCTGTAATGGAGAACGAACGCGACGGGAGACGATCCGGCTCGGAGACGGCACCGGTCGGGAGATCCGCCGTCTCGGCCGAAGGCGACCGCCACAGTATCTTTAAATAGCCCCGCCGGGAGGTGTCCGTCATGGACGATCGAGCCGAGCCGCCGGCGTACCGGCGGGAAAGCGCGCCGACGGACGAGCGGATCGACGACCTCCTCGGCCGGATGACGCTGCCGGAGAAGGCCGGACAGGTGACCGGGACGTGGGCGGGGACGCTCCGGGAGACGCACGACCTCGACGACGTGAAGGCGGCGATCGACGACCGACACCTCGGCTTCGCGGCCCCGTTCGGCTGGGGCGGGGCGCTCGCGACGACGCCCGAGGACGCGGTGGCAGCGGTCGAGGAACTGCAGACGTACGCCCGCGAGGAGACGCGGCTGGGGGTCCCGCTTTTATTCAGCGTCGACGCGGTTCACGGACACGCCTACGTCTCCGGCGCGACGGTGTTCCCGAACGGGCTCGGGGCGGCGGCGACGTGGGATCCGGAAGGGATCGAGGCCGCGGCCGCGGTGACGGCGCGGGAGGTCCGCGCGACGGGCGCCCACCAGAACTACGGCCCGACGGTCGACGTGGGACGCGACCCGCGATGGGGGCGCGTCTTCGAGACGTTCGGCGAGAGCCCGCACCTGGTGGGCGAGCTCGCGGCCGCGAAGGTCCGGGGGTATCAGGGCGAGGGCCCGGGCGACTCCGCCGCCCCCTCCGATCCCGACCGGGTCGTCGCGACGGCCAAGCACTTCCCGGCGTACGGGGAGCCCGAGCGCGGCGAGGACGCCTCGCCCGTCGACGTCTCCGAGTACAAGCTCCGAAACACGTTCGTCCGCCCGTTCGAGCGCGCCCTCGACGCGGGCGTCGCGTCGGTGATGCCGTCGTACAACTCGATCGACGGCGAGCCCTCGCACGGATCCGCGGCGTTCCTCGACCGACTGCTCCGCGAGGAGCTGGGGTTCGAGGGGCACGTCGTCTCCGACTGGAACGGGATCCGGCACCTCCACGAGGACCACCGCACCGCCGCCGACCACGCCGACGGCGTCCGACAGGCACGGGAGGCAGGCGTCGACGTGGCCTCCGTGGGCCACGCGCCCCACGCCGACCGCGTCGTCGAGCTCGTCGAAGCCGGCGACCTTGACGAGGCAACGCTCGATCGGGCAGTCCGTCGGGTCCTCCGGCTGAAGTTCGGCCTCGGGCTGTTCGACGAGGGTCCGGACGAGATCGTCGACGAGGACGAGGCCGCTGAGACGCTTGGCGCGCCGGCCCACCGCGAGCGGGCCCGCGAGACCGCCCGAGACAGCATGACGCTGCTGGAGAACGACGGGCTGTTGCCGCTCGCCGGCGACGAAGACGTGTTCGTGGGCGGCCCGAACGCCGACGACCTCGTCGATCAGCTCGGCGGCTGGAGCGTCGCGCGCGACGAGGGGCTTCCGGGGAAGACGATCCGAGAGGCCGTCGCCGACGCGACCGCCGGCGAGGTGACGTACGCGCCCGGGACGACGCTCGACGAGGCGGCCGACGTCGACGCGGCCGTCGAGGCGGCGCGCGAGGCGGACGTGGCCGTGCTTGCGCTCGGCGAGGGGTGGTACATCCACGAGTTCGGGCCGGAGGCGCAGGCCGGGACCGAGACGGGCAACTGGCCGACGAGGGGCGACCTCAGGCTCCCGGAGGCGCAGCGGGAGCTCGTCCGCCGGGTGCACGAGACGGGGACGCCGGTCGTCGGCGTCCTCGTGACCGGTCGACCCCTGATCGTCGACTGGATGGCCGAGCACGTGCCGGCGATCCTCATGGCCTACTTCCCCGGCACTGAGGGGGGCGTCGCGGTCGCGGAGACGCTGTTCGGGGAGAACGATCCGAGCGGTCGGCTGCCGATCTCGGTGCCGCGCGACGAGGGCGACCTCCCGCAACACCACGACGCGCTCGCGCACCCCACCCCCATCGGCGCGGACGAGCATCCCGACTCGTACGACCCGCTGTTCGAGTTCGGCCACGGGCTCAGCTACGCCGACTTCGAGACGGCGGACCTGAGCGCGAGCGTCGAGCCGGCGACGGCCGGGTCACCGGCGAGCGACGACGAAGGTGTGGGAGACGCCGCCCCCGCGGACCGGACGGTTCGGGTCTCGGTCGCGGTGTCCAACGTCGGCGACCGCGCCGGGACGGAGACGGTACAGGTGTACGCCCGACAGCGACACGCGTCCCGCGTGCGCCCGGTCCGGTCGCTCGTCGGGTTCGAGCGCGTGACCCTCGATCCGGGCGAGACCGGGCGCGTCGAGGTGTCGGTGCCGGCCGAGCGACTCGGCTTCTACAAGCCGCGGGAGGGGCACGTCGTGGAGTCCGGGATCTATCGGATCGACGTCGACGGGGCGTCGACGACTCTCGACCTGTAACGGCCCGGTCTGCGATCGCCGTCGCTGTTCTGACATCGGAAACGCGGAGACGGGGGCGTTACAGGAGTATTGGTGTAATGAAACAGATCCGGACGCTCCGAACCCGTGGAGAGCGAGAAGGGAACTGCAGAGGCTCCGGGCGAGTCGGCCGCGGCCGGCCGATCAGTCGATCTGTTCGACGTAGGCGTACTCCTCGGGGAGCGCGGCGGCGTCCTCGGGCAGGAGCGCGGCGACGAGGTAGTCCGCGTGCGTCCGGAAGTAGTCGACGACGCGCGCGATCCGGTCCGAGTCGATCGCCTCGAGCGAGTCGAGCAGGACGAACGGGACCGTCTCGTAGACGTCGTGGACCAGGTACCCCGCGAGCGCGAACACGAGGCCCGTCACCTCCCGTTCGCTCTCCGAGAGGTGGTCGACCGTGTCCTCGTAGGCCGTCCCGTCGGGCGACGAGCGAATGATGTGGAGATCGAACCGGGTCCGCGTGACCTTGCGACGCCCCTCTCGCACCTCGGTCTCGCGGCGCTCGATCCAGATCCGATCGAGGTTGTCGTACTCCAAGATGTCGAGGACCGTCTCCATGTGGTCGTTGAACTCCTCGACGGCGTCCTCCTCGATGCGGTCGACGCGCGTCCGCAGCTCCGTCAGCCGGTCCGCGAGCTCCTCGCGTTCCGCCTGCAGGTCCTCGCGGCGCTCGATCGCGGCCTCGCGCTCGTCGATCTCGTCGTCGATCTCGTCGATCTCGTCTTCGAGCCGCTCGATCCGCAGCTCGATCCCGTTGGCCTCGCGGTGGAGCTCTAACGCCTCGTCGTAGCCGTCGACGTCGATCGACTCGGCCTCCTCCTCCAGCTCCTCGATCTCCGCTTCCTTCGACTCGATCCGATCCTCGAGGTCCGCGATCCGCGACTCGGTCGACTCGATCTCCGTCCCGACCGCGTCGAGCCGCTCCTCGGCGCGCTCGATCTCGCGTCGGGCCTGTTTGATCGACGACTGCTTGTCGGTGAGCTCCTGGATCTCGGCGCGGATCTCGTTGCGCTCGTCGAGCTTGTCCGACCGGAGCTCCCGGAGCCGGTCGAGGGTCGCCTCGATCTGGTCGGTCTCGACCTCGGACCCGCAGGTCCAACAGACCGTCTGGTCGCCCGCGGTCAGCGCGTCGGTCGGGTCGTCGCCGGGCGTCCCCTCGTCGATGTCGATCCCCGAGCCGCTCACCATGTCCTCGTTGAAACCGATGACGCTCCCGAGCTCGTTGACCTCGTCGTCGAGGGAGCGCTTCCGCCGGCGGAGCTCGTCGATCCGACCGGCGAGCCGGTCCGCGTTCTCGTCGGGCTCTTCTGCCTCCTCGACGGTCTCTTGGAGCTCCTCGCGCTCCGCCTTCAGCTCCGCGAGCGTCGAGCGCTCGGTCTCGAGGTCGAACTCCAGGTCGTCGAGGGCGGACCGGGCGTCGCGCACCCGCTGGAACGCCTCCTCCATCTCCTCTTTGCGCGTGCGGCTCTCCTCGACGCCGGCGTCGAGCTCGTCGAGCTCCTCTCGGACCGACTCCAGCTCTTCTTGCGCTTCTTCCAGCTCCTCGAGCTTCTCGCGGCGGTCCGCCTCGAGGTCGGGGAGGTCGCGTTCGAGGCTGTCGAGCGTCTCGATCTCGGACTCCAGCTCGTCGCGTTCGCGCTTGCACTCGCGGATCTCCGCGTCGATCGCGTCGGTGTCGATCGGGCGCATGATGATCTCGCGGAGGTCGTCGCCGCGGGCCACCGCCCGCCGCGCCTCGTTGTCCTCAAGCAGGAACGCGAACAGGTCGGCAAGCTCCGGGTCGTCGAGGTACGGATCGCCGCCGAAGGCGACGGAGTCGCCGCGGCGCTGCAGCGTCCGCGTGTACGTCTCGTCGCCGAGTTCGAGCGTCACCTCCCCCTCCTCGGCGTCGCCCTTCAGGGAGCTCTGACGGCTGCCGAGCCCGGCCATCAGCGCCTGCAGGAAAGAGGTCCGATTCGTCGCGTTTCGCCCGGTCAAGATCGAGACGCCGTCGGGAAGCGTCACCGACGCCTCGTCGATACCGCCGATGTTTCGAACATCGACGCGGACGGCGGGTTTCGAGATCTGAGCCATCGATATGGTTCGAGAAGGGTGGTCAGAGTGTTAAGTGTATCCTTCCCTCACGAGTCGCGGTATTTCGAATCGAGCGCGTCTGCGTCGCTCCGCCGAACCGAAGTCGCTCCCGATCGAACGATACCGCCTCCGCGAATAGATACTATTTCTGATGTGTTAGAACTAACATAAGACCAGACAAATATTCTCCGACGGAGCCGATCCATCGGTCCGACGGGGTGTCGAAGCGATCTCTCGAAGCGCTCACGGGTCCCGTCAATCACGGCGGTGAAGGCGTTCGACGTTTCACTCGGGGCGTATTCGTCCTCTGTCGGCGGAGAGCGGATTCGGCCACTGGTCACAACTCCCTCCGTGTGGGCGTCGGTACGAGGGTCGAAAACGTATCACATCCTCTCACGGAAGACGGGTTCCACGCCGTCCCGGTTTCCACGCTCGCCGCGAGCGTCGCCTTTCGTCCGCAGTAAACCGATTGGTGAGGACCGACGACGGGAGCTGCCGGCGTTGTTGAGCGCCGTCTTCGCCGACTCTCTCGCCGATCGCGGCGCCGTTCGGACTTCGATCGATCCCCTGCGGTCGATCCCGCTCCGGGACGAACTGCGAACTCTGTGTCAGGCCCATTATATATCAAAATAAGATATAATATTGGAAACAGAGAGGACGGAAAACGGATCGGGTTCACGAGCAACCGCAGCGGTTTCCCGATTTTCCCGGACTTCCGCGTCAACACGGGAGGACCGTCGGCGAGCGATCCGAACCGCTTCCTTCCCTCGCGTCTCACGTTCGGACATGGACCGTTTCCAGAACACGGGACAGCCGGACTGGGACTGGTGGGGTCGGGTGTGGCCGACGCCGGGCGCCACCCTCCGGCGGCTGGGGCTCTCGCCCGGGGACCGCGTCGTCGAGATCGGCAGCGGGAACGGCTACTTCGCGCTGCCCGCCGCGCGGATCGCCGACCCGGCGACGGCCTACGCCGTCGACGTCGACGGGTCGCTGCTCGCCGAGCTCGACGCGCTCGCGGCGGACCAAGGGATCGACAACGTCGCGACCGTCGAGGGGGACGCGCGGGTCCTCCCGGAGCTGCTCCCCGAGCCCGCGGAGTTCGCGCTGCTCGCGAACGCGTTCCACGGGATCGGGGACCGCGCCGCGTTCGTCGAGGGGGTCGCCGACGCGCTGGCTTCCGACGGCCGGTTCGTCGTGGTGAACTGGCGCGACCTACCGCGCGAGGAGACGACGATCGGCGGCGAGCCGCGGGGGCCGCCCACCGAGCTGCGGCTTCCGTCGGAGGCGACACGGCGAGCCGTGGAGGAGGCGAGCGACCTGCGTCTCGTCCGGGAGGTCGACCTCCCGCCGTACCACTACGGGCTCGTCTTCGAGCGCTGAGAGCGCGGAGAGAGGAGGAAAGTCAGTCCAGCGCCGCCAGCGCCTCCGCCGCCTCGCGCGCCGCCTGCAGGTGGTCGCGGGCGCGCCGAGGGTCGTCCGTCTCCTCGGCCGCGCGGGCGAACCGGGTCAGCGTCCGCGTCAGCGACGCGCGGGCGTCGGCGACGGTTCCCGAGTCGGCAGGCTCGGCCGGCGGCGTCGCGCTCGCCCCGTCGCGCGGCGCCTCGGCGGTCGACGGGGACGAGGCCGCGTTCGAGGCGGCGGCGTTCCGATCCGTCGCGTTCCGACTCGCGTTCGGGGAGGTCGCCTGTCCCGCAGTCGGAGACCCCGACGCGTCTCGGTCTTCTCCCTGCGACGGGCGCTCGTCGCTGTCCCGGGTCTTCACGACCTTCCGCGGCGCGTTCCCCGCCCCTTCCAGGTCCGCGGCCTGGGCGCCCCCCGGGGAGTTGCCGCGCGCGCCTTTGCCCTGCACGCCCTTACCCTGCGTGTCCTTGCCCTGCGCACCCTCACCCGATCCGGTCGCCTGACACGTCGGGCAGAACTCCTGTCCGTCGTGGCGGAAGATGGGGTCGCCGCAGTCGTCGCAGTGGCGGTTCGTCATCGTCGCGCCCTGCAACAGCAGCTCGGACATCCGCTGAGTGTGTTCGCGCTTCTGTTCGTCCTCCGCGAACTTCTCGCGGAGCTTCTCGCGTTCGGCCTCCTTGTCGAACCCGTCGCTCATATGCGGATGAACGTGGTTCACGAGCAAAAGTCCGGTGGGCTCGGGACGGGAGCGGAGCAGGGGTGTCGGGGCGTCTCGGACGACCCTACTCCTCGGTCTTCGTCCGGTCGTCGGGGTCGAGCTCGCCGCGGTGGATCTTCGAGCCGTCCTGCGCGACCTGTCGACCGAGCACCGCGCACTTCACGCGCATCGGGGAGATGTCGACGCCGAGCATCTCGGTGATGTCGTCGGTGTCGAGCTCCTCGAGCTCCTCGATCGACATCCCGTGGAGCCGCTCGGAGAGCATGCTCGCCGAGGCCATCGAGATGGCGCAGCCGTCGCCGGTGAACCGCACCGCCTCGATCTCCTCTTCCGCGTCGTCGAGGGCGACCTGCATCCGGATCGTGTCGCCGCAGGAGGGATTCTCGCCGACGTGCGTGAAGTCGGGGTCCTCGAGCTCCCCGTAGTTGCGCGGATTCTTGTAGTGGTCGAGGATCTGCTGTCGGTACATGTCCGAGCCCAGTCCCATATCGCTCTCAGGTAGGCCGGTGCGAGTCAAAAGGGTTCCGTCGCTCGCGACGCGTCGAGCCGGCGACGAGAGACCGGTGACTACTCTTCCGATTGAGACGCTTTCACGGACGAGCTCGGCCTGTCCGGTGAGACCGTGGTCGCGGTGCGACTGGCCCGGGACCCGTCGCCGACGAGCCCGCCGAGCCGCTCGAGGATCCGGTCGTACTGGCCGCGCTCCGGCCGCTTCGGGAAGTAGGCGTCCGCACCGGCCGCGAGCGTTCGCGCCTCCGTCTCCCGCTCGCGGCACGTGGTGTGGAACACGACCGGAACGTCGATGCCCCGCCCCCGGATCCGGTCGACCAGATCGACGCCGGAGCCGTCCGGAAGCCGCTGTTCGGTTACGACGCAGTCGGCCGCGTCGACCGCGCCGAGCGCCGCTTCCATCCCGTCGACCGATCGAACCGCGAACCCGTCGGCGAAGCGCTCCGCGAACGTCGTCAGCAGCTCGGCGGAGCGCGCGTCGGGCTCGACGTGAAGGATAACGACGGGACCGCCGTCTTCCCCGGAGCCGCCGTCGGCGGCGACGGGGGTGTCCGTTTCGACGGGGGTGTCACTTTGGGCGTCCGACGCGGTGGAAGGACGTGTGGAATTCGTCATAGGCTGGTGATACCGGCGCAACGCCGTCGGAAACTATCGGAGGAGGTGCTCTGGGAACGGTCGTCACCGTTCGTCACCCGCGATCGGTTCGTTACCCGCGATCGGTTCGTCATGATGATTCGGCCATCGGGCCCCGTACACGTATAAGAAGAAGATACTCAGCCCGAATTTGGGCGGATTAAGCCGGTTTAACCGTCGAGTGTCGCCGTCGTGTAGAGTCGTCAGCAACCAGCCGCCGTCCGACGGTTTCGGCGCGCCCTCGCGGAGCCGAGAGACGGATCGCAGAGCGAGGCTCGGAGATCGCCGCGATGCGGCGTCAGGCGAACAGGTCGCGCGCCTCGCCGACGGCCTCGACCAGCGCGTCGACCTCCTCGACGGTGTTGTAGAGGTAGAAGGAGGCGCGCGCGGAGGCCGCGACGCCGAGCTCGTCGTGGAGCGGCTGGGTGCAGTGGTCGCCCGCGCGGATCGCCACCCCGTAGTCGTTGAGGATGCTGGAGAGGTCGTGGGCGTGGACGCCCTCGACGTTGAACGCGACGAGCCCGCCGCGGTCGTGGCCCGGCGGCCCGTAGATCTCCACGCCGCCGAGGTCGGTCAGCTCGTCGTAGGCGTACTCGGCAAGCAGGTCCTCGTGGGCCTGCACGTTCTCCATGCCGATCTCCTCGAGGTACTCGATCGCGGCGGCAAAGGCGATCCCCTGCGCGATCGACGGCGTGCCGGCCTCGAACTTCCACGGGAGGTCCTCCCACGTGGAGTCCTCGAAGGAGACGCGCCGGATCATGTCGCCGCCGTAGAGGTACGGCTGCATCTCCGCCAAGATCTCCTCGCGGCCGTACAGCGCCCCGATGCCGGTCGGCCCGCACATCTTGTGCGCCGAGAAGGCGAGGAAGTCGACGCCGAGGTCCTCGACGTCGACCGGCCGGGTCGGCACCGACTGCGCGCCGTCGGCGAAGACGTACGCGTCGTGGTCGTGGGCCATCGCCGCGATCTCCGGGATCGGGTTGACGGTGCCCAGCGTGTTCGAGACGTGGACGACCGACACCATCCGCGTGTCGTCGTCGATGCACTCGGCGGCGTGCTCCATGTCGAGCCGCCCCTCGTCGGTCACCTCGATGAACCGCACGTCCGCCCCCGTCTTCTTGCCGATCTGCTGCCACGTGACCAGCGACGCGTGGTGTTCCATCTGCGTGAGGACGACGTTGTCCTCGGGGCCGAGCTCGTCGAGCCCCCACGCGTAGGCGACGAGGTTCATCGCCTCCGTGGTGTTCTTCGTGAAGACGATCTCCTCGCGGCCCGACGCGCCGACGAAGTCGGCGACGGTGTCGTGGGCCTGCTCGTAGGCGACGGACGCCTCCTGGCTCAGCTGGTGGATCCCGCGATGGACGTTGGCGTTGTAGCCGCGGTAGTAGTCCGCGATCGTGTCGACGACCGGGTCCGGCGTGTGCGAGGTCGCCGCGCTGTCGAGGTAGACGAGCGGGGTGTCGTCGCCCGGCCCCTCGCCCGGCGTCTCCGGATCGCCGCCGACCAACCGATCGAGGATCGGGAAGTCGGCGCGGACGGCCTCGACGTCGAACGGGTACTGTTCCTGAACTCCCATTACCCGGATCTGGGGCCCGAGCACTAACACACCTTCGGTCCGGTACGTGTTGCCAGTGTCTCGGAGGAGAGTCGGTGACCCCCGGCGCTGGTTCGAAGTTATACCCTCTGTCACGATCTCTGGTACAAGAGAGTACGTTTCGTGCGTTCTGCGAAATACGAGGAACAGCGTTCCCGGTTGTGTCAAAATGTTATGCGGCAGATATCATCGTCTGAAACAGCCGATCGATGAGACCTGCTTCTTGATCGATAGCGGGAGTGAGTCCCGCAAATCGGTGGGGACGATACGGTATTTAAATAGCTGTGAGCGACAGGGATGATCGCTTATAAAGGACGCCGCGGTGGCGTGCGCCTCCGAGCGGGCCAAAGGTCCGCGAGGAGACCGCACGAGGGAGTCGGCGGCGACCAACGGGAGCCGCCGACGAGGCTGGGGAGGCGTGAGGCTGCGGTTGCTGTGCGGGGTGGGGATCAAAGGGGCAGGCGTGAGGCGCCCAGAGGCGATGTAAGCACCGCAGGAACGAGTGGAACGAGTGACGAGGAGCGCAGCGAGTGTCTGGGCGCCTCACGCCTGGGGCTTTGCAGGTCTTCACCGCAACACCGTCGATCACTTATAAACAGCCGACAGCAACACCACAACTCCACTTATAAACAACCGAACAGCCAATTTGCGAGACTCACTCCCGCAATCGCTCACCACTGCGTCTGTGCTGAGCGCTTCATGAGTTCCCCGAAGATTGTGTTTATCGTGCACACAGATACTTAACGCTGAGTCGTTCATTTCGACCATCTATGAGTACAGTCGGTACAATTCGCGTCCTCCACGTCGATGATGATCCGTCATTTGCTGATCTGGTCGCGACGTTTCTTGAGCGCGAACATGACAGGATCAACGTCCATACGGAATCCGATCCGAGCGACGGGTTAGATCGCCTCGCCGAGCAGGAGTTCGATTGTGTCGTCTCTGATTACGATATGCCGAGTCGAAACGGAATTGAATTTCTCGAGGCCGTCCGCGATCGAAACCCCGACCTTCCCTTTATCCTCTTCACTGGGAAGGGGTCTGAAGAGATCGCTAGCGACGCGATATCAGCGGGTGTGACGGACTATCTGCAAAAGGGATCGGGCACCAGCCAGTACGTCGTTCTCGCAAACCGGATTAGCAATGCCGTCGAGCAACATCGTGCTCGCCAAGTGGTTCAGGAAACTGAACAGAAGCTCTCAGAACTCGCCGACCGGACGGATGATCTTTTATTCATGTTCAACGGTGACTGGAGTGAGCTGCTGTTCATCAATTCCGCGTACGAAGAGATCTGGGGCAGGTCGATCGCGGATCTCGAGGACGCCCCGAGTTCATTCTTGGACCTGATCCACCCTGAAGATCGACAGAAGGTCCGGCAGTCAATGGAACAGCTGTCGAACGGCAACTCCTCACAGATCGAGTATCGCGTCGTCCGCCCGGAGGGAGACTACCGATGGGTCCGCGGTGACTCCAAACCGGTTCTCAACGAGCAAGGGGACGTCGTACGAATCGTCGGTCATGTCCGAGACATCACGGACCAGCGGGAGCGGGAGCTCCATCTCAAAACGATCATCGACAACCTTCCCGGGTACGTGTATCGCCACGAGTATGAATCGGAGTACCCGTTACAGTTCGTCAAAGGTGATGCCGAGTCGATTACTGGATATACGACGACTGAGTTGGAAGAGAACATTCGCCTCGCTGAGGAGATCATTCACCCTGACGATCGGGAGGACATCTGGACCGAGCTTCTCGAAGGCATCGAAGCGAGGGGCCGCTTCGATTCGACGTATCGCATCATTGCCAAAGACGGCGACGTTCGCTGGATTCGCGATCAGGGGACGTTGATTGAGGACCCTGCGACCGGGAACGAGGTGATCGACGGGTTCATCACCGATATCTCGTCGCAGATCGAACGAGAGCGACGACTTGAGCGACAGCAGACGTTCATGGATGAGAGCCTCGACGCGCTTCAAGACGTCTACTACGTCGTCTCCGAAGACGGGGAGCTCATTCGTTGGAACGAGCGTGTCTCGGAGATCTCCGGCTACGCTGATTCGGAGCTTGATAACATCGATATCTCGGCGCTGTTCGTTGAAGAGCATCGGGAACGGATCACCGACAGTATCGACGAGGCGATACAGACGGGTGCTTCGACGACGCGAGCCGACGCACTCACCGTCGATGGCGAACGAATCCCGTTCGAGTTTCGCAAGACCCGTGTCCGAGATCCGGTCCACGGGGAAGCAGTGGCAGTCGGGGTTGGCCGAGATATCTCTGAGCAAGTACAGCGCGAACGGGAACTCGAACGGATCCGTGATTTCTTCACCGAAGCTGAACAGTTAGGTGAGTTGGGCGCGTGGGAGTTTTCGACCGACGGGACCGTTGTGTGGACGGACGGAACTCGCCGAATCCACGACGTCGATCCCGAGTTCACGCCGACGCTCGAGGAGGCGCTTGAATTCTTCCATCCCGAGGATCGAGAGACGATCGAGCAGGCCGTCACCACCGCGCTCGAACGTGGCGAGTCGTACGAGGCGGATCTCCGGATTAATACTGCTGAAGGTGACCAGCGCTGGATTCGGACCCGTGCGAAGGTGCTCGACGGGGCAGACCCGCGAACTGTGCGGGGGTTCGTACAAAACATTACAGCGCAAAAAGAGCGCGAACAGGAGCTACAGACCGCTCACGCCCAATTGGAGAACGCGATCGAGGCGGGTGCACTCGGAACGTGGGAGTGGCACATCCAAGAGGATCGAGTTGTTGTCGACCGTGAATTCGCGAACACGTTTGACGTGGACCCGGATCGTGCACAAGACGGCGTCGAACTCAACGAGTTCGTTTCGTCGATTCACACCGCCGACCGTGACCGGGTGGAAGCCGAGATCGATGAGACTGTGGAAACGTGTGGTGACTTCGAATCCGAATACCGAGTGTTGGACGCCGATGGCGACGTCCGCTGGGTGCTCGCACGCGGAACCGTCAACGGCGATGCAGACGGGACGCCGCTGAGCTTCCCCGGCGTACTTATCGACATTACCGAACGGAAGCGGATGGAACGGGAGTTACACCAACAGAACGAGCGCCTCAACGAATTCGCCGGCGTGGTTAGCCACGATCTCCGAAGCCCCCTCAGCGTGATCGAAGGTCGGGTCGAACTCGCCAGGGGGGACGGTGAAAACGAGCATCTCCCGGCGATCGAATCCGCCGTTGACCGAATGAATCGGATCATCGAGGATCTGCTCTGGTTAGCTCGTGAGGGACGGGATATTGGATCGTTAGAGCCCGTGTCGCTTCGAGATACTGTCGAGGATGCATGGGCGATCGTCGGTGATCCCGCTGCCGACGCCACGATGAACTACGGAGACGAAGACGGTGACCGGGGACTGATCAAAGCGGACTCGGATCGCCTTACGCAACTCCTCGAGAATCTCTTCCGGAACGCGATCGAGCACGGGGGCGACGACGTGAGGGTGACCGTCGGCTTCGTCGATGACGGGTTCTACGTCGAAGACGACGGGCCGGGGATTCCGGACGATGACCGCGACACGGTCTTCGAAGCGGGGTACTCAACGGCTGAGTCCGGAACCGGGTTCGGATTGCGGATCGTCAAACAGATCGTTGAGGCCCACGGCTGGGAGATTCGCGTGACCAGAGGTCGCGACGGCGGTGCGCGCTTCGAGGTCACCGGCGTGGAGTTCGACGGGTGACACGGCTCCGCGCGGACACCGAACGGCTGCCGCATGCGCTCGGGTTCCGCCGTCGGGTTCGAAGAACGCGCGAAATGCACGCGCTCAGCGTCACGCCCGAACTAGTGCGCTTTTGAACGCGGGGGACCTCGGTGCGGGTATGACCGATACGCTCAGGCTCGCCACGCGCGGGTCGGACCTGGCGCTCCGGCAGGCCGGGACCGTCCGCGACGCCCTGTCGAGCCGCCGCCGCGACGTGGAGCTCCGGCGCGTCGAGACCCGCGGCGACCAGATCCCGGACGAGATGATCCATCGCCTCGGCAAGACCGGCGCCTTCGTCCGCGCGCTCGACGAGGAGGTGCTCGACGGCGACGCCGACCTCGCCGTCCACTCCCTGAAGGACGTGCCCACCGAGGGGATGGACGATATGGTCGTCGCCGGCGTCCCCGAGCGCGCGCCCTCCGGCGACGTGCTCGTCCACCCCGACGGGCTCGGCATCGAGGACCTCCCGTCGGGCTCCGTCGTCGGGACCGGGTCGCTCCGCCGGACCGCCCAGATCAAGGCCGCGCGGCCGGACCTCGTGGTGGAGCCCCTCCGGGGCAACGTCGACACCCGGATCGAGAAGCTCCTCGCGCCCGGCCTGCAGGCGGAACACGAGCGCCGCCTGATCGCCTCGGGCGAGGCGCGCGCGGCGACGGCGGACGAGGGCGGTGAGGGCGGTGAGGACGGCGACGCCGACGAGCCGAACTGGGACGCGCTGAGCGACGGCGACGCCGACGGCGACGCAGAAGCGGGAGACGATGACGAGGAGTTCGACGAGAGCGTCGAGGAGTGGTTCGACTCGCTGTCGGATCTCGAACGCTCGGCGATGGAGCGGAAAGTGGAGACGGAGTACGACGCCATCGTGCTCGCGGAGGCCGGGCTCCGGCGCTCGGAGCTGTTCTACGAGGTCCCCACGACCCGGCTCCCCCGCGAGGAGTTCGTCCCCGCGGCCGGGCAGGGCGCCATCGCCGTCACCGCGACCGACCCCGACGTGATCGAGGCGGTGCGCTCCGCGGTCGACCACCCGCGGACCCGGGTGGCGGTCACCGTCGAGCGCACGATCCTCGGCGAGCTCAACGGGGGCTGTGTCGCCCCGATCGGCGTCTCGGCGCTCGTGCAGGGCGAGCACGTCCACACGCGCGTCCGGGTGCTCTCGACCGACGGCACCGAGGAGGTGGCCGACACCCGCGACCTCCCGATCCGGTCGCACGCGAAGGCCGCGGAGGAGTTCGCGGCCGACCTCGCCGACCGGGGCGCCGCGGACCTGATCGCGGCCGCCCGCGAGGAGACCGAGGCGGAGGCCGACGAGGGCACACGGGAGGGGACGGAGGAGGAAGCGGACGATGAGTGAGAGCGACGACGCGACGACGCCGGGCGAGGAGCGAGCCGCCGACGATGTCGGCACCGTCTACCTCGTCGGCTCCGGCCCGGGCGACCCGGACCTCCTGACGGTGAAGGCCGCCGACCTGATCGAGTCGGCCGACGTGGTGCTCCACGACAAGCTCCCCGGCCCGGAGATCCTCGGGCGGATTCCTGACGAGAAGCGCGAGGACGTGGGGAAACGCGCCGGCGGCGAGTGGACCCCGCAAGAGTACACGAACCGCCGGCTCGTCGAGCTGGCGCGGGAGGGGAAGTCGGTCGTCCGCCTGAAGGGCGGCGACCCGTTCGTCTTCGGGCGCGGCGGCGAAGAGGCCGAACATCTCGCCGAGGCGGGGATTCCCTTCGAGGTCGTCCCCGGCGTCACCTCCGCGATCGGGGGCCCTGCGGTCGCCGGGATCCCGGTGACGCACCGCGACCACGCCTCCTCCGTCTCCTTCGTCACGGGCCACGAGGACCCGACGAAGGAGGAGTCGGCGGTCGACTGGGACGCGCTCGCCGCGACCGGCGGCACCATCGTCGTGCTGATGGGCGTCGGCAAGCTCCCGGCGTACACCGCGGAGCTCCGCGACGCCGGGCTCGACGGCGACACCCCGGTCGCGCTGGTCGAGCGCGCGACGTGGCCCGACATGCGCGTCGCGACCGGCACCCTCGACACCATCGTCGAGGCCCGGGACGAGGCCGGGATCGAGCCGCCCGCGGTCACCGTGATCGGCGACGTGGCCGCGACGCGCGACCGCGTGCTGGAGTTCCTCCGGAACGACCGCGAGGGGGGAAGCGACCGCGAGGGGGGAAGCAACCGCGAGCGGGGTGACGACGCGTGAGCGACGAGCCGGAGGCGGCCGGCGCCGCCACCCCCCCGAGCGTCGCGGTCTTCCGCCCGGCCGACGAGCGGATCGACGACGCGGCGGAACTGCTGAGGTCGCTCGGCGCCGCCCCCGTCGCCGACCCGATGCTCGCGGTCGAGCCGACCGGGGCGACCCCCGGCGACGCGCCGACCGTCGTCCTCACGAGCAAGACGGGCGTCGAGCTCGCCGCCGAGGCGGGCTGGGAACCCGGCGACGCAGTCCTCGTCGCCATCGGCCCCGCGACCGCGGACGCGGCCCGCGAGGCGGGGTGGACCGTCGATCTCGTGCCGGACGAGTACACCTCGGCGGGGTTGGTCGAAGCGCTCTCGGGGCGCGTCGACGGCGAGCGCGTCGAGGTGGCGCGCTCCGACCACGGGAGCGACGTGCTCTTGGACGGGCTCCGCGAGGCCGGCGCGACCGTGACCGAGACGGTGCTGTACCGGCTGACGCGCCCGGAGGACGCCGGCGAGTCCGCGGCGCTGGCCGCCGCGGGCGACCTCGACGCCGCCGCGTTCACCTCGTCGCTCACGGTGACCCACTTCCTCGACGCCGCCGAGGAGCGCGGGATCCGCGAGGCGGCGGTCGACGGACTGAACGACGCGGTCGTGGGCGCGATCGGGCCGCCGACCGCGGAGACGGCCGCCGAACACGGGATCGACGTCGACGTGGTCCCCGACGACGCCGACTTCGAGGCGCTCGCGCGGGCCGTCGCCGAGGCGGTCGGCAGGGACTGACAGGGCGGACGCGACGGAGCCGCCGACCGCCTCGGCGACGCGAACGAGCGAGTGACGACGGACGGGAGGAGCGACGATCGATCGGACGACGGACCGGACGATTCCGGGACGGTCGACCCGGCGATGTTCCGGACGATTCTCGGGACGGCGAGAAGTCTCACGACCGATACTGAGACACAGATCGGTTATCGGATCGGGGAAACGGGGAGAAATTCGCGTGTAAGCCCTGTTCGAGCGCGATCTGAGTCTCCTCTATCACCCCATTATTATCAAATTTGATATCTAACCCCGCACATTTATCAGCCAACAGGTGAGAACTGATAGCATGGAACCGAGCGAGCGATGGTCGATCCGGGTCGACGACGGGGTGCTCGTCGTCGAGCTCCCGCACGGGACGGGCCTCTCACCGTCGGACGGCGAGTCGCTGCTCGACCGATGGCGGACGCTCGCCGGCGAGCGACGGGTGAACGCCGTCGTGCTCGTCGTGCGGACGACGCGCCCCTGCTCGGATGCCGGCCGTCGGACGCTCCGGCTCGCGGCGCGGGCCGCGGCCGACCGCGGCGTGACGCGGTTCGCGGTGGTGGCGGAGCGCCCCAAACGACAGTACCTCGAACGGACGATGGACGTCGAGGGGGTCGACGCCGAGCCGTTCAACGACGCCGCCGCCGCGATGCGGTGGGCGAAGTGCCCGTCGGAGCCGGCGGTGTCCGTCGTCACCGACTGAGCGGTCGCCGTCGCTGGTCGCTGGGACTTCACGAGTAACGGACACGAACGACCGTAATCGACTCCTTACCGCCCGCTCTCGACCGCGACGTACATGTCCGTCGCGAGCCGCTCGGCCCGGTCGGCGTCGGCGGACTCGGCGTAGATCCGGATCTTCGGTTCGGTGCCGGAGGGGCGCACGAGCACCCAGGCGTCCCCGTAGTCGAGCCGGTAGCCGTCGGTGGTGTTGGGCTCCGCGTCCGCCGTCTCGACGTAGGCCCGGGCCGCCGACAGCATCTCGTCGCGCTCGTCGTCGTCCGCGTACTCGACGTTGCGCCGCACGAAGTGGTAGTCGGCGTAGGGAGCGACCGCCTCGCTGACGGGGCCGTCGGCGGCCGCGAGCAGTTCGAGGAAGCGCGCGCCGATGTACGCGCCGTCCCGCGAGAGCCGGTACGGCGGGAAGAACACCCCGCCGTTCCCCTCGCCGGCGATAGGAACGTTCGTCCCCTCCGCGTGGAGTTCGCGGGTCCGCGTGATGATGTTCGTCGCCCCGATGGGCGTGAGCTCGAGGTCGGCGTCGTTGGCGTCGCAGACGTCGACGAGCCGCTGGGAGACGTTCACCGCGCTGACGACGGCGTCGCCGGGTTCGAGACAGGCGTCCGCCATCGCCGCGAACGAGGTGTCGCCGTCGACGAACGCCCCGGTCTCGTCGACGAACACCGCCCGGTCCGCGTCGCCGTCGTGGGCGATCCCCACGTCGGCGTCGGTGGTCGCGACGAGCCGCTGCAGGTCCGCGAGGTTCGCCGGGACCGGCTCCGACTGGCGACCGGGGAAGTGGCCGTCGGGGGTCGCGTTCACGGTCAGCACCTCGCAGCCGAGCTCGCGGTAGATCCGGGGCGAGGCCAGCGACGCCGCGCCGTGGCCGGGATCGACCGCGACCGTGAGGTCCGCGTCGGCGATCGCCTCGGCGTCGACCGCGTCGATCAGCTGGTCCGCGTAGTCGTCGACGACGCCCTCGACGCGCGTCGTGGCGCCCGCGTTCCGCCAGTCGGCGTGGTCGTAGTCGTCGTCGAGGACCCGGCGCTCGACGCGTTCGAGCACGTCGACCGACAGCTCCACGCCGTCGTCGCCGACGAGCTTGATTCCGTTGAACTCGGGCGGGTTGTGCGAGGCGGTGACGAGCACGCAGGGGACGCCGGCGGACTCGCAGTAGTTGCCGACCGCGGGCGTCGGGACGACGCCGAGCCGGTCGACGTCGCAGCCGACCGCGGCCAGCCCGCTCGCGGCGGCGTTGGCGAACAGCTCGCCGGTGGTGCGGGTGTCCCGAGCGACGGCGACCCGGTCGGCGTCCCAGGTCGTGCCGGCGGCTTTCGCGATGTCGAGGACGAGCTCCGGCGTGAGATACCGGAGCGCGACCCCGCGAATGCCGCTGGATCCGAACAGCTCCATGGGCGCCCATGCGCCGGCCGACGGGAAAGCGGTTCCGAACCGGGGCAGCGGCGGGACCCGGTGACACGGTCGACGCGTGCGGTTCAAACCCGTCGCGCCCGAACCGATCCGCATGGAACGCACGCGACGGGATCTGTTGGCGACGAGCGTGGCGACCCTCACCGCGGTCGGGTCGGTCGGCGTCGCCGGATGCCTCGACTTCGCCGCCGGCGACGGGCCGCAGGGGCCCGAGGGAGTTCCGGAGACGCTGACCTGCGAGGACGACGCGTTCGTCCGGCTGACCGCGCCCTTCGACGAGCCGGTCGAGGGCACCGTCGTCGACGCCGCCGGGACGCGGTTCGAGCTGGCGACGGAGGGGAACGCCGAGACGTACGGCCAGTCGATGCGGCTCGTGTTCCGCAACACCGGCGACGAGCCCGCGACCGTCCTCGGCAAGCACGCCTACTCGCTCCAGCGCGAGACGGGCGAGGGGTGGCTCGACGTTCGGGGATCGAGCTCCGGCGAGGCGGTCGAGCTCCCGCGGTCCGAGGAGACGCTCGATCCGAGCGGCGCGTACATCTGGTCGATCGACTTAGAGGAGGCGGCGATCGCGTCGGCGGTCCCCGATCGGGACCTCGAGGTGTGCCCGCCGCTCGGCGCCGGGACGTATCGGTTCGTCTACTGGGGGATCCCCGACGCCCCGGCGCTCGGCGCCGAGTTCGAGCTGGTGGGGTAAGCGCCGAACTGGAGGGACGCGGATTCGGTGAAGGCTTCTTCTTCAGAGACATTTCGCGCGAAACGGAGGGGGTTAAAGAGCGATTCTTGATCGACTGCGGGAGTGAGTGTCGCACGTTGGTGATCTGGTTGTTTATAAGTGGGATTGAGGTGTTGCTGTCGGCTGTTTATAAGTGATCGATGTGCCCGCGGTGAAGACCTGTAAAGTCCCAGCCGATCACTTATAAACGGTTAACTGGAGATCGGCGGCGAGGACCTGCAAAGCCCCAGGCGTGAGGCGCCCAGACACTCGCTGCGCTCCTCGTCACTCGTTCCACTCGTTCCTGCGGTGCTTACATCGTCTCTGGGCGCCTCACGCCTGCCCCTTTGAGCCCCACCCCGCACAGCAACCGCAGCCTCACGCCCCCCCAGCCTCGTCGGCGGCTCCCGTTGGTCGCCGCCGACTCCCTCGTGCGGTCTCCTCGCGGACCTTCGGCCCGCTCGGAGGCGCACGCCACCGCGGCGTCCTTTATAAGCGATCGTCGCCGCAGCTCACGTCTGTTTAAATACTCTATCACCACCGCCGATCTGCAACACTCACTCCCGCCATCACTCACCACTACGCCTGTATCGATCACAATCGGGTCAGAACGGATCGGTTTTGCGGGATGTCAACGAGGCCCAGATCCTAAAACGGGATCCAGTCGGAGGGCTGCCCGACCCGACCGCGGACGCGGAACTCCCGGTCGTCGCCCTCGACGCGGGTCTCGGCGATCACGTCGAACGGCTCGTGGAGGGTGTGGACCACCTGCTCGTCGTGGGCGGTCGAGTTGACCACGCCGACGAACGGCCACCCCTCGCCGGAGGTCTGGGAGGTCATCACGCGGGTGAATCGGTAGATCCGCTCGGGGTCCCAGTACATCAGCAGCTGGGACAGCGAGTAGACGCCCACGGCGCGGTCGCGGCCGGCCGACGACTCGACCACGTCGGTGAACTTGATCCCGATGTCGGTGAGGTTGCCGGCGCTGGCGACGTACTTCGTCGTCGGCGTGTCGTCGCGTTTGTCGCCCTGCTCGTGGGTGACGCAGTCGATGACGACCACGTCGTCGCCGTCTTTTCCGGTGATCGACTCGTAGTCGCCGCGGACCTTCTCCGCGGTCCGGCCGGTGGAGATGACGACCGGTCCGTCGGACCACTCGGCGAGCAGTCGGTTGAAGAGGTCGTACTTCCCGCTCATCGGCGGCCCGGTGACGAGCACGCTGTCGGCGTCGCGGACAGCGTCGGGAAGCACGGTCATGTGTCTGGCTTGAGGGGGTGTCGGGTAAAACCCTTCCGAGGGATCACTTCCGAAGCATCGACGGGAGGTCGAGCGACGACGGGGGCCCCTCGCGGGGAGCCCGCGTGAGTGTCAGTTCCGTTATCGCTCCGGGGAGCGCGGCCGACACCGGAGCGCCGCGCGGGGAGCCGGTGCCGTCGACGAGCCGATCCCAGACCGCCTCGGCATCGGGGTCGTCGGCCTCGGCGGCGATCTCCAGCGCCTTGGTCCGCCCCTCGTCGTACGAGAGC
This sequence comes from Halorubrum salipaludis, assembly GCF_002286985.1. Lineage (GTDB taxonomy): Archaea > Halobacteriota > Halobacteria > Halobacteriales > Haloferacaceae > Halorubrum > Halorubrum salipaludis. The sequence continues at coordinate 203,616 of NZ_NSKC01000008.1, forward strand.
TCGATCAGACTCCGGTCGTACGCGTTCTCGAAGGCGTCCAGGACCCGGTCGAGCTCGGCGGGGCGCTCGTTGCCGACGCCGGCGGCGACGCCGAGCGCGAACGCGCGCTCGACGGCCTCCTCGCGGCCGAGCTCCTCCCACTCCGTGCCGAAGGTCCGGTCGTACATCAGCGGCTCACCGCCGCGGCCTCGCCGACCCGGAGCCCGCCGTCGGTGAACTCGACGCCCTGGATGTCGGTGTCGACGTCGGTGCCGCGCATCTTCAGCACCTGGATCCCGCGCTGCATCCCGTCGTCTTCGAGGTAGTTGTGCATGAAGACGACGCCGTGCGCGAGGTAGTGCTCCTCGGAGTAGGCGCTCGGGTCGGTCATCTCGGAGATGAGCAGGGTCGTCGCGTCGGTCCGCTTCAGCGAGGAGAGCAGCTGGATCATCGTGTCCTCGTCGTCGTCGAGGAGGAACCGCAACAGCATGGTGGAGTCGAAGACGACCCGGTCGATGTCGCGTGAGTTGATGAATCCGGTGAGCCGGTTCGTCACCCCCGAGTGGTCCCGCCGCTCGCCCGGGAGCCCGAAGAACCGCCGACCGTCCGAGGAGAACGAGTCGAGGAAGGTGATCCGGTCGGAGTCGAGGGCCCGGTCGAACCCGAAGTCGTACCCGCCCATGTCGCGGCGGATCCCCTCTTTCGTCTCGTGCATGCTGATGTACAGCACGTCTTCGCCGTTCCGAGCGCCCTGCGCAGCGAACTGCGAGCAGAACGTCGTTTTCCCGCTGCCGGGAGGGCCGCTGACAACGTACAGGCGGTTCTCCGGGAATCCGCCGTCGACGAGGGCGTCGAACCCGGGAACGCCGCTTGAGGCGCGCATACGGATCGACTTGTCGGTCATCGGATAAGGGTTGGCACCCGGTTCTCACGGGTGAGAACGATCGCGGGCAGGCGCGGCTACCGATGTCCGGTCATTGGAAAGTGCGGCCGACGGTGTCGGTGCGAGCGGCCGACGATGTCCGTCCAGAGCGGAAACTCGCGCTACGCGTCGGCTTCCTCGCCGTCCGCGGCGAGCTCGGCGGCGTCGATGTTCTCGATGTCGTCGATGTCCGGCGAGACCCAGACCACGAAGCGGTCGTCGGACTTGACGATCCCGTTGACCCCCTCGTCGTCGACGGTCGTCGCCTGATCGACGTCCTCCGGAGCCACGTCACGGACCTGGAACACTTCGTCGACCATCCAGCCGACGGTGCCTCCCTCGTCGATCTCCGCGTCGTCGAACACGACGATCCGCTCGCGGGGTCCCTCCTCGTCGATCGAAAAGAGCGTCTTCGGGTCGACGATCGTGGTCGTGCGCCCCCGCAGGTCCATCACGCCCTCGACGTGGTCGGGGGAGTTGGGGATCCGCGTGAGTTCGCCGGCGTCGACGATCTCGTCGATGACTCCGATGTCCAGACAGTACGTCCCGTCGCCCAGCCCGAACTCCAGCACTTTCGTGGGTTCGGCGTCCGTCTCGATGGCTGCCATGGACGTGTCTGCGGCGAAGGGGCCAATAACCGTGTCCCCTGAATTATCAGGCGTGATTACCGGGTCCGTGCATTTATGCTGATTCTGGGCCCGCTTCCGTACATGAGTAGGACGACGGATCGGCGAGGCGGTCGCGACGACTCTCTGCGGGTGGTTGTCGTCGACGACTCGCCGTTCATGCGAGGGTTGATCTCCGACCTCTTGACCGACGCGGGGGTCGCGGTCGTCGGCGAGGCGGGCGACGGCGCCGAGGCGCTGTCGGTGGTCGCCGAGACGCGTCCGGACGTCGTGACGATGGACGTCGAGATGCCGGGGATGGGGGGACTCGAAGCCGTCGAGCGACTGATGGACGAGACGCCGACGCCCGTGCTGATGCTGTCGGCGCACACCGCCGAGGGCGCCGAAGTGACGTTCGAGGCGCTCGAACGGGGCGCGGTCGACTTCTTCTCGAAGCCGGGCGGCGAGGTCTCGACCGGTGTCTCCCGCGAGTCCGACCGGCTCGTCGAGGCGGTCAGGTCGGTCGCGGGCGCCGACCTCGCCGCGGCGACGCGCGACCGCCGCGAGCGCGAGGCCGCCGAGCGCGGCCCGGACGCGACGGCCTCGACCGCTTCAACCCCGCCGACCGCGACCGCCGATGTCGACGACCCGCTGACGGTCGTGATCGGCGCGTCGACCGGCGGACCGAACGCGGTCGAACGTGTCATGTCGGCGCTGCCGATGGCCGACTGCCGGGTTGTCATCGTCCAGCACATGCCCGAGGCGTTCACGTCGCGGTTCGCCGACCGGCTCGACGAGGCCTCCGCGTACGACGTGCGCGAGGCGAGCGACGGCGCCCGGATCGGGAAGGGCGAGGCGCTCGTCGCCCGCGGCGGGAGCCACACCCGGATCGACAGCTACCGGTCCGGTCGGCTCCGCGTCAAGCTCGACGAGGACGACTCGCAGTCGGTCACGCCCGCCGCGGACGTGACGATGCGCTCGGCGGCTGAGGTCGTCGACGGCCCCCTCGTGGGCGTCGTGTTGACCGGGATGGGCTCGGACGCCTCCGAGGGGATCCGGGCGATGGCCGACGCGGGCGCGCGGACCATCGCGCAGAGCGAGGACACCTGCGTCATCTACGGGATGCCGAAGCGCGCGGTGGAGACGGGCGGCGTCGACGAGGTGCACGACCTCGACGACGTGGCCGGCGCGATCGTGGGGGGTGAGGCCTGATGGACTCCCACCGCGCCGCGTTCGTCGCCGAGGCGGAAGACGGGATCACGGACCTGAACAACGCCCTCCTCGCCTTGGAGGCCGACCCCGAGGACGCCGAGGCGATGGACGACGTGTTCCGCGTCGCCCACACGCTGAAGGGCAACGCCGCGGCGATGGGGTACGAGGACGTCTCCGACTTCGGACACGCCCTCGAGGACCTCCTCGACGCGGTCCGACAGGGCGACCGCGAGGTGACGCCCGAGCTGATGGACCTCCTCTTCGAGGGGGTCGACACCGTCGAGGCGATGGTCTCCGAGATCGCCGACACGGGCGACGTATCGACCGATCCCTCCGATCTGGAGGGCCGCCTCCGCGAGATGGAGGAGCACGGGACCGTCGGCGGCGGAGACGAGGACGGCGATACCGCCGAGGGCGACTCCGGAACCGACGCCGGCGACGCCGACGCGAGCGCGGACGACGAAGGCGCGGACGATGGCGACGCCGGCGCGGACGCCGGCGAACCTGAGGAGGATTCGGGCGACGCCGACGACGTGTCCGTTCCCGACCTCCCCGACGCGGCCGCCGCCCTCGACGACCCGGTCGCGTACGCGGACGTGACGATCGGCGAGACCGCGATGGCGGGCGTCGACGCCGCGCTCGTGGTGCAGGCGCTCGGCAACCAGTTCGGCGAGTACGTCACGGTTCCCGACGCCGAGGCGCTGGAGGACGGCGAGTACGACGAGCGGTTCGACGCCTTCGTCGGCGACGCCGACCCCGACGTGGTCGCCGAGGGGATCGGCGCGCTCACCCAGGTTGAGTCGATCGCGACGGCAGGCGTCGAAAACGGGGAAGACGGCGAAGCGGGCGACGAAGACGGCGAGTCGACCGAAGCGGGCGACGCAGCCGAGACCGACGACGCCGAAGCGACCGCGGACGACGACGACCCGGACACCGCCAGCGACACGGACGATACCGACGACACGGCGGATGGGGCGGACGCCGAAGAGGAAGATACCACCGAGGCCGAAGACGACGCGTCGGACTCCGGCTCCTCTTCCGACTCCAAGTCCGGCGACGAGATCAAGTCCATCCGCGTCGACGTCGACCAGGTCGACGAGCTGTACGGGCTCGTCGAGCAGCTGGTGACGAGCCGGATCAAGCTCCGCCGGGAGTTAGAGGAGCTGAACGCGCAGTCGGACGCGTTAGACGAACTGGACAAGCTCGCGTCCAGCCTGCAGGACACGGCGATGGACATGCGGCTCATCCCGTTCTCGCAGGTGTCCGACTCGTTCCCGCGGCTCGTCCGCGACATCTCGCGGGACCTCGACAAGCGGATCGACTTCGAGATCGAGGGCGACGACGTGGAGCTCGACCGCACCATCCTCACGGAGATGCGCGACCCGCTCGTCCACGTCCTGCGGAACGCGGTCGACCACGGGATCGAGACCCCCGAGGAGCGCGAGGCGGCCGGGAAGGACCCGACCGGGCACGTCAGGCTCACGGCCGAGCGCGAGCGCGACCACGTCATCATCGAGGTGGCCGACGACGGCGGCGGACTCGACCCCGACCAGCTCCGCGAGAAGGCGGTCGACGAAGGGGTCAAGAGCCGCGAGGCGGTCGATGCGATGGAAGACGACGAGGTGTACGACCTCGTGTTCCACCCCGGCTTCTCCACCGCGGAGGAGGTCACGGACGTCTCCGGGCGCGGCGTCGGGATGGACGTGGTCCGGACGACCGCCCGCGACCTCGACGGCTCCGTCTCGGTCGAGAGCGAACCGGGCGAGGGGACCACGGTCCGGTTCCGGCTCCCCGTCACCGTCGCCATCGTGAAGGTGATGTTCGTCGACGTGGGCGGCACGGAGTACGGGATCCCGATCAAGTCGATCGCCGAGGTCGCCCGCGCGGACGACGTGGAGGAGGTCCACGGCGACGAGATCGTCCGCCACGAGGACGACCTGTACCCCGTGATCCGGCTGAACGAGCGGCTCGCGAACAGCGGCGCCGCGGCGGCCGGGTCCGGCGTCGGCGCCGGCGGTCCCGGTCAGTCGGAGGCGGCGGCCGGCGACGAGGCCGGAGCCGCGACGACGGACGACGACACAGCCTCCGCGACGACCGACGGCGGCGTGACCGACGAGGGGATGCTCGTGCGGATCCGCGAGGAGACCCGGCAGGTCGCGCTCCACTGCGACGCCGTGCTCGATCAGGAGGAAGTGGTCGTGAAACCGCTCGACGGGCCGCTGTCGGGGACGCCGGGCCTCAGCGGCACGGCGGTCCTCGGCGACGGCGACGTCGTGGCCGTCCTCGACGTGGTGAGCCTATGAGCGGCGAGACCGAGACGGCCTTCGAGGGCGTCCTCAGGCAGATCGACGACACGGTGCCGTTCGAGCCCGGCTACTACAACGAGTCGTACCTCGACCGCCGGATCACCGCTCGGATGCGTCGACGCGACACCGAGTCCCACGAGGAGTACGAGCGGCTGCTCCGGGAGGACGACGACGAGCGCGAGGCGCTGATGGACGCGCTCACCATCAACGTGACGGAGTTCTTCCGCAACCCGGAGATGTGGGAGGTGCTCCGCGGCGTGCTGCGTGAGCGGACGAGCGAGCAGCGGCGGGTCCGGGTCTGGTCGGCCCCCTCAGCGGACGGCCGGGAGCCGTACTCCGTCGCGATGCTGGCCTGCGACGACCCGGAGATCGACGAGTCCCGCGTCAAGGTGCTCGGCTCGGACATCAGCGAGGAGGCGCTCGACAACGCCCGCGAGGGCGTGTACCACACCACCCGCACGACCGACATCGCGGCGGAGCTCGAGCCCCTCTCGGACCCCGACCGCTACGTCGAGCGCGACGGCGACACGTTTCAGGTGCGCTCGGACGTCCAGCGGCTCGTCGACTTCGAGACGCACGATCTGATCCGTGACGGCGCGCGCGATCCCTTCGACGTGGTGCTGTGCCGCAACCTGCTGATCTACATCGACGTGGACCACAAGGGGGCGCTGTTCGACACGCTCGAGGCGTCGCTCGCCGACGACGGCGTGCTCGTGCTCGGCATGACCGAGAGCGTCCCGCCGGACCGCTCGGACAGGTACGACCCGATCGACAAGCGTCGGCGGGTGTTCCGGAGGGTCTGATGTCGCTGTACCAGCACGCGAGAGACGGGAACGCCGAGCGCCTCAGGGACGCGATGGGCAGCGACAGCGCCGCGGTCCGGAAGCGCGCGGCCGAGTTCCTCGGCGAGGTCGCCGATCCGGACGACCAGCCGTCCATCGACGTGCTCTTGCGCGCCGCGACCGGCGACGAGGGCGCGCAGGTCCGCGGGGCCGCGGTCGACGCGCTCGACGAGATCGGCGAGGCCGCGCTCGAACAGCTCCTCTCGGAGCTCACGGGTACCAAGGGGTCCGAGGCTGAGTGGGTCACCGCCCGGAAGTTCGCCCGCGCGCTACAGGCCGACCGCCCGGAGCTCCGGATGGCCGCCGCCAACGCGCTCGGTCGGCTTGACGACGCGAGCGGGCTCCAGCACCTCGTCGAGGCGCTCGACGACGAGGACCCCCGCGTCAGGCTGCGGGCGTGTCAGGCCTGCGGGACGTTCGCCGACCCGCGTGCGGTCCCCGGACTGACGGAGCGGCTCGACGACGAGCCGCGGGTCCGGCGGGCGGCCGCGAACGCGCTCGGCAACATCGGGACGGACCAGGCGCTCGCCCCCCTCCTGGACCTCCTCGACGACTCCGACGAGTCGCTCCGGCGCATCGCCGCCGGCGCCCTCGGAAAGGCGAACAACTCGGAGCCGATCGAACCGCTGGCGCGCGCGCTCGGCGACGAGAGCGCGGTGGTGCGCAACGCCGCGGTGTACTCGGTCATCGAACTCCTCTCGAACGTCCCGACCGAGCAGAGCCACGCCGTCCGGGATCAGGTCGTCTCGGAGCTGAAGCAGGCCGACGACGCGACCGTCGTGGAGCCGCTCGTCGAGATCCTCACTGACGGTCAGCAGAGCCGCCAGCGGCGGAACGCGGCGTGGATCCTCGGCCGGGTCGCGGAGCCGGAGTCGGCGGCCGCGGTCGAGGCCCTCGCGGACGCGCTCGCCGACGAGGACGCGCAGACCGCGCAGTTCGCGGCCACCAGCCTCAAGAGCCTCGGCGGGCCGATCGTCGAGGACCGGCTCCTCGACCGGCTCGGCACCGAACACCCCGAGGACGCCCGCGCGAAGGCGGTGTTCGTGCTCGGGCAGGTGGGCGGCCAGGAGACGCTCAACAAGCTCGAAGAGTTCACCGACGACGAGAGCCCCGCGGTCCGGAAGCGGGTGTTTTCGGCCGTCTCGAAGCTCCGGGCGGGGGGATCCTAAATGTCGGGGGAGAGCGGCGAGTACAAGGTCGCCGACACGCAGGCCCGGTTCGCGGTCGCCGTCCGCGACGGGCGGAAGGTGAGCGACGTCTCGTGGACGCCGGGGCGCGTACTCCTATCGAACCGGCGGCTCATCCTCGCCGGCAACGACGGGAAGCGCACGGTCCCGCTCTCCGAGCTCGAGGGGCTCGGCGGACGCCACGACGCCAACCAGTCGGTCGCGCGAGTCTCCAACTACGTCAGCTTCGATCTGGGCGATCAGGTGTTGCTCGTCGCCGCCTCCGAGCACGAGTCGTTCGAGCGCGACGTGTACCGGGCGCTGCTCGACCAGCGGACGGTGACCGCGAAACACCCCGCGATCGAGGGGGGCGTCGTGCAGGAGACCGAGTGGGAGCAGGCCCGGGTGAAGATCGACGAGAACGGGCTCAACGCGGCCTTAGAAAGCGGCGCGTTCGTGAAGTTCGACCTCGACGACATCAGCGGTCTGGACGCCGCGAAACGCACCGTCAACGGCGAGAAGAAGCCCGTGATCGAAGTGTCGCACACCGACGACGAGGGGACCAGCATCGAGACCCACATCGCCGGCGACCCCAGCCGGATGCGGTTCGTCGAGGCGTGGCTCCGGAAGGGCGAGCAGCGCTCGTCGACGAACGTCGACCTCTCCAGCCGCGACCGGGAGGTGCTGATGGCGCTGTACTCCGGCGTCTCGCCGTTCGAGATCCCGTCGTTCCTCGGGATGGACGTCGACGCCGTCGAGGAGACGTTCGAGCGGCTGATCGACCTCGAAGTGGTCGAGGAGGTGCGGATACGCCGCGAGGTGGCGCTGAACTCCCGCGGACGCAACATCGCCAGCGAGGCGATGAACGAGCAGTAGCAGGCGGGCGACTTCGGGAGCGTCGGTGGCGAGCGCTGTCGGGGAGTAGCGAACAGCCGGCGCGACCGGTCTACCGCGGCGGTGCGCCGGGCTCCCGCCTCGGCCGCCGCGGACGGCGACTCAGTTCACGGGCGGGGTGGTCGCGGTATCAGTGATAAACTGCGGGGTCGCTCGGAAGGCGCACCCCGTCGTCGACGTCGAATTACTCTTAAGTCACAGCCCGACCGAAGGGGGACATGAGCTACGAGGCGGTGTTCTTCGACCTCGACAACACCCTGTACCCGTACGCCCCCTGCAACGAGGCGGGCAAGCGGGCCGCCCTCGCGGCGTTTCGCGACCGGGGGTACGAGATGGACCGCGAGACGTTCGACGAGCTGTACGCGGCCGGGCGCCGCGAGACGAAGCGGGAGACCCGCGGCACCGCAGCCTCCCACGACCGGCACATCTACTTCAAACGCGCACTGCGGCGCCACGCCGGGGAGCACGACGCCGCCGACGCGCTGGCGCTCGGCGACGCGTACTGGGAGGGATACGCGAGCGAGATGGAGCTGTGCGACGGGGTCGAGCGCGTCTTCGACGCCCTCGCCGAAGCGGGAACGGAGATCGCGGTCGTGACCAACCTCACCACGCGCGTCCAGCTGCAGAAGCTCTCTCGGCTCGCGATCGACGACCGGATCGACCGGCTCGTCGCCTCCGAGGAGGTCGGCCGCGAGAAGCCGAGCGCGATCCCCTTCACGACCGCGCTCGCGGCGTTCGACCGACGGCCGAGCGAGGCGCTCATGGTCGGCGACAACGTCGACGCCGACGTGGTCGGCGCGAACGCGGTCGGGATGGACACGGCGCTGTTCGTCGCCGACGGCGACGCGCCCCCCGTCGAATCGCTCGACGGCGACCGGCGTCCGGACCACCGGCTCGACGCGTTCGCCGACCTGACGGAGGTGGCGGCGTGAGCCGAGACGACGCCGGCGGAGATTCCGAGGCCAACCCCGACCTCCTGCGCGACGCGCGCGAGGCGGTCGTGGAGTACGCGCCGGCGCTGGCCGACCTCACTCCGGGTCGGACCGGGAACCTGAGCGTCCGCGACGGCGATCGGGTCGCGGTGACGCCCACCGGCGTCCCGTACGACTCCTTCGACGCGGTCGACGTGCCGGTGGTCTCGTTGGACGGCGACCGGCTGGCGGGCCGGATGGCGCCGTCGAGCGAGGTGCCGATGCACACGGGGATCTACAAGCACGACCGGCCGGGCGCGATCGTCCACACCCACTCGCCGTGGGCGACGACGATGGCGACGCTCCACCGGAAGCTCCCCCCCGTCCACTACATGATCGCCGCCGTCGGGCGGGAGGTGCCGCTGGCCGACTACGCGCCGTACGGCACCGCAGAGCTGGCCGCGAACGTGGTGGCCGCGATGGCCGAGGCGAATTCCGACGCCGCGATCCTCGCGAACCACGGGCTCGTCGTCACCGGTCCCGACGTCGAGACGGCGGTCGAGAACACCCACCACGTCGAGGACCTCTGCCGGCTCTACCTCCGGGCGTCGGCGGTGGGCGAGCCGCACGTCCTCTCCGACGAGCAGATGGCGACCGTCGAGGAGCGGTTCGAGAGCTACGGCCAACAGCCGGACGACGGCTCGTAGCGGGGGACGGCGGTCGAACGCCGCCGACCCGTAGCGGGGGACGGCGACCGGACGCCGGCGACTCTCGACCCGACCGCCTCCCGCCCGGTTTTATAAATACCGCGGCGGCTACTGGATCGGTATGACCGACACAGAGCCGGCGGCCCCGGTCCGGGAGACCGCCGAATCGATCGCGACGATGGAGATCCGCGGCGCGGCGACCATCGCCTCCGCGGCCGCGGAGGCGCTCGCCGAGCAGGCCGAGGCCGCGGCCGCGTCGGGAGAGACCGCGAGCGACCCCGCCGCCTTCCGGGCGTCGCTGCGCGCCGCGGGGCGGACCCTCCGCGAGACCCGGCCGACCGCCGTGTCCCTGCCGAACGCCCTCCGCTACGTCCTCCAGCGCATGGAGGGGGAGACGGTCGACGAGCTGCGCCGCAGCGTCGTCGGCGCCAGCGACGCGTTCGTCCGCCAGCTCGACCGCGCGCAGGAGGACCTCGGGCGGGTCGGCGCGAACCGCCTCGCCGACGGCGACACCGTGATGACCCACTGCCACTCGACCGACGCGCTCGCCTGCATCGAGGCCGCCGTCGAGCAGGGGAAGTCGATCTCGGCGGTCGTCAAGGAGACCCGCCCGCGCCAGCAGGGCCACATCACCGCCGAGCAGCTCCGCGACGCCGGCGTCCCCGTCACGCTGATCGTCGACTCGGCGGCGCGGCGCTACCTCGACGAGGTCGATCACGTCGTCGTCGGCGCCGACTCGATCGCGGCGGACGGCGGCGTCATCAACAAGATCGGCACCTCGGGGCTCGCCGTCAACGCCCGCGAGCGCGGCGTCCCGATCATGACCGCCGCCCAGACGATCAAGCTCCACCCGGAGACGCTGACGGGCCACACCGTCGAGATCGAGATGCGGGACGAGAGCGAGGTGATCGACCCCGAGACCCGCGACGAGATCGGGGAGATCGACGTGCGGAACCCGGCGTTCGACGTGACGCCGCCGCGGTACATGGACGCGATCGTCACCGAGCAGGGCCAGTTCCCGCCCGAGAGCATCGTGACGCTGATGCGGGAGCTGTTCGGCGAGGGCGCCGCCGAGCCGTGGGCCGAGCCATGAGCGATGACGGCCCGGGGCGCGACGGGACCGACGACTGGGAGGAGGAGCTCGCGGAGTGGGACGAGGAGGTCTCCGAGTGGGAGGCCGGAGACGGCGGCTCCGACGGCGACGGAGACGGCACCGCGGCCGGGGACGACCCCGGACCCGACCGCGACCCCGTCGACGACGATCCCGACTTAGAGCCGGAGTCCTCGGGCCGCGTCCCGAAGGTGGTCTCGGCCGGTCACATCAACTGGGACGTGACGATCCACGTCGAGCGGCTGCCGGAGCCGGACGGCGAGACCCGGATCGACTTACTCGAGCAGTCCGGCGGCGGCAGCGCCGCGAACGTCGCGGTCGGGCTCGTGGGGCTCGGCGGCCAGTCGGTTGTCTTCGGGAGCGTCGGCGGCGACGAGTCGGGGGCGCTGGCGCTCCGCGAGCTGGCGAGCGCCGGCGTCGACCCCGGACAGGTCCTCGTCGACGCGGACGCGCCGACCTCGGTGAAGTACGCGATCGTCGACGGGAGCGGCGAGCTGCTCATGTTGGCCAACGACGGCGCCAACGAGTCGTTCACCGCGGCCGAGCTCGACCGGAACACGCTCGCGGCGGCCGACCACCTCCACCTCACGGGCCAGCAGCCGGAGACCGCGGCCGCGCTCGCGACCGCGGCCGGCGAGGCCGGGACGACTCGGAGCTTCGACCCGGGACGCCGCGTGGGCGACCGCGAGTTCGAGGCCGCGCTCCACGCCGCGGACGTGCTCTTCCTGAACGCCCCGGAGGCCGACGCGATCGCCGACGCGACCGACATCGACCCGTGGGAGCCCGACGACCGCGTCGTCGCGATCAAGCTCGGCGAGGAGGGGGCGACGGTCCGGACACCCCACGGCGACGTGTCGCATCCCGGGTTCGACGTCGACGCCGTCGACACCGTCGGCGCCGGCGACGCGTTCGCGGCCGGCTTCCTCGGCGCCGCGCTCAGGGACCCCGAGATCACCGGCGGCGGGTTCTCGCACGACCCCCGTGACTACCAGGTGCCGCTGCTCGTCGCCAACGCCTGCGGCGGGATCGCGGCCGAGACGGTGACCGCCCGCGCCGACCTCTCGTGGGAGCGCGTCCGGTCGGTGATGGGGGAGTCGCCCGAGTCGGACCTGCTGATCGAGATCCGGGTGTGAGACGGCGCCGTGAATCTGGTTCTCCGGACGCGTTGTCGCACGATCGAGCCGATCGTTGAAGCGGGCCTTTTGATCGAGTTCGGGAGTGGGTATTGCAGATCGGTAGCGGCGAGACGGTATTTAAACAGCCAAGAGCGACGACGATCGCTTATAAATGACGACGCGGTGGCGCGCGCCTCCGAACGGCCGCCACCGGTGGCCGTGAGGAGCGCGTGCGAGGGAGTCGCTGGCGCCTTATAAGGCGCCAGCGACGAGGCTGGGGAGGCGTGAGGCTGCGGTTGCGGTGTGGGTGGGACTCAAAGGGGCAGCCGCGAGGGGAGCTTAGGCGACGCTAAGCACCGCAGAGAGCGAGTGAAACGAGCGACCGAGGAGCGCAGCGAGCGTAAGCTCCCCTCGCGGCTGGGGCTTTGGAGGCCTTCACCGCGGGCACATCGATCACTTATAAACACCTGTCAGCAACACCCAAATCCAACTTATAAACAACCGAACAGCCAATTTGCGAGACTCACTCCCGAAGTCGATCACGCTGCTGGGTCTGTACAGATCGGATTCGGGTCCGAACAAGTCACCTGGCGAGGAATCGATAGTATTTCGACGACCCCCGAACGCGACCGCGCTACCCGACGTAGTCGAACGCCGCCGCGACGTCGGCGGCGCCGAAGAAGACGAACCGGTAGCGACCCGGCTGCAGGTCGGGACAGACCCGGAGCCCGCCCGGCTGGTTCTCGTCGGCGACGAGCCCGGACTCGGTCAGCTCGAACTCCCACGCGACAGTCTCGCCCGGCCGGTGAGCGATCGCCTCGTCCGTGTAGCCGAACCGGTCGTCGTCGCCGCCGCGCACGTCCATCCACCCGTCCTCGGTGAGCACCTCGACGTTGTACTTCCCGTGGTTGCCGACGTATTCCTCGCGGGCGGAGACGTTGGTCAGCTCGATCCGCACGTCGTCGCCGCGCTCGAACGTCAGCGCCGCCGCGCGGTCGTCGCCGTCGTACGCGGGGTTCACGACGCGGAGCTCGAGGGGGCCGCTCCCGTCGCCGTCTTCCCCGGTACCGCCGCCCGATCCCCACGAGACGCCGTCGGAGTAGAAGCCCGGGTGGCGCTCGAAGGCGCCGTCCTCGCAGTCGAGCGGCGCTGGCACGGTTTGGGGATCCCCGTCGGGTCTGACGAATCCGTCGAGCCCGGCGGGATCCAGAATTCCCCCGTCGCCGGTCAGCTCCGCGGTCTCGTCCCAGCCGTTCGTCACCGAGAGCCGGAGCGCGTCCGGCAGCGGGTCGGCGGTGACCCGGAGCAGCGCGCCGGAGAAGGTGACCGCCTCGCCGCAGGCCTCGTCCTCCGCGGCGGTGTTCTCGACGGTCACGCTCGCGACGAGCGTCCCGTCCTCGACGGCGACGTCGTCGAACGCGATCCGGTCGTGGCAGGTGGTGGGTCCGACCGACTCGACGTACGCGAGCACGGACGACGAGAAGTCGGTCGCCTCGACGAACTCCCCCACCGCCGCGGGCGCGTCGTCGAACAGCCAGCGCGCCTCGTCCTCGTCGGTGAACAGGGTACAGAAGCCGCGTCGTGACTCGCGGTCCCACGCCGGCCCGGAGAGCGCGCCGCCGGCCTGCTGGACCGCCGTGTCGGTGAGTCCGTCGCCGCCGTCCTCGCCGTCTTCCCCGTCCCTGCCGTCCTCGCCGTCCTCGCCGTCGGCTCCGTCGCCGGTTCCGCCGTCGCTCCCGTCGTCGCCGTCCCCCGCGCCGGGCTCGACCTCGTCGGTACAGCCGGCGAGCGCGGCGACGCTTCCCGCCCCGATGCCGTATATCGCCGTTCGACGCGTGAGTTCGGTCATGACGGGCGTGGCTACGACGCCCCCACATAAGGGCTTCCTGTAGGCGCAAAGACCTCTCTGTGTAACGCCGGCGTCGGCTGCGGTCGAGCGCCCGCTCCGTCGAGGGTGGGAATCACCGCTCCGAGAACGACTCTCTGCGGCCGATCGAACCACCGTCTCGACGATCGTCGTCGATCCGTGAAAAACCGTGAGAGGACTCGATAAAGAATTAGGGCCGATATGAGGCCGTTTTAAAACGTCGGCGAGGGGGCGAGAAACGTGGTGAAATCGTCCGAACCCTCTGCGGGCTATATGTGGTCTCCAGTCGTAGGGAGAGGTGTCCATGTCAACCCCCGCTTCCACGCGCCTCGCGTCCGGCCGGCAGGTCGCCGGACTGATGACCGGCACGGTGAAGGCCGCCGCCTTCTGGGCGGCCATCGCCATCCCGACCGCCTACCCCGTGCTCCTCTACATGGGGCTCGAAGGCACCCCCGGTCTGCTGTTCGTCGGCCTGCTGTTCGCGAACGCCCTCGCGCTCGCGCTCGGCCACGACTACAAGCGCTGAGGCCGTCACGCTCCCCGAGTCCGCACGTATCGCAGCCGAGGCAATCGTCGCCCTCCTCTCTCCCGGATCTACCCGCCCCCACGGGCCGGTCTCGAAGCGCTTACCCACCGGCCGGTCCGACTGTGGGTATGACCGACGAGACGCACGTCGAGTGGCGCGACTGGGGCGCCGAGGCCTTCGCCGAGGCCGACGACCGGGACTGCCCGGTTCTGCTCTCGCTGTCCGCCACGTGGTGCGAGGGCTGTCACGAGATGGACGCGATCACCTACGCCGAGCCGCGGATCGCCGCCAACGTCAACGAGGGGTTCGTCCCGGTCCGCGTCGACGTCGACCGCCGCCCGCGGGTGCGCGAGCGATACAACATGGGCGGGTTCCCGACGACCGCCTTCCTCACCCCCGAGGGCGAGCTGCTCACCGGCGCGGGCTACCTCGACGTGGACGGGATGCGGCAGGTGCTCGAGTCCGTCCGCCAGATGTGGGCCGACAAGGGACGAGAGGCGGGTCGGATCCCGCGCGCGCTCGACGCCGACCTCCCGCCGAGCGGGGAGCTGACGGACGCGATCGAGAGCCACCTCGCCGGCCAGATCGAGGTGAAGTACGACGAGGAGTACGCGGGCTGGGGCTCCGACGCGAAGTTCCCGCTTCCCCGCACCGTCGAGTTCGCGCTGAAGCGCGACCGCGACCGCGCCCTCCGGACGCTCGACGCGGTGCGCGACCACCTCGCCGACGACGTGGCCGGCGGGTTCTTCCGGTTCGCGGGGACCCGCGACTGGGGCGACGTGGCCTATGAGAAGCCGATCGACACGAACGCGGCCGTCACCCGCGCGTTCGCGAACGCCTACCTCTACACGGGCGACGAGGCCTACCTGGAGCCCGCGACCGACGCGGTCGGCTTCCTGACCGACGACCTCTGGACCGGCTACGGCGTCGGCGGGAGCCTCGGGCCCGGGCTCGGCCGCGCCTACTACGCCGCGTCGGCCGCGGACCGCGCGGACCTCGACTCGCCCCGCCGCGACCTGACCGTCTTCGCGGGCGGGAACGCGCTCGCCGCCGACGCGCTGCTCGCGGTCGCCGCCTACACCGACCACGAGCGCACGCGGGAGTACGCCGAGCGGATCCTCGACGGGCTCGAGCGCGACCTGATCGACGCCGACACCGGCGAAGTGACGCACTACCGCGGGAGCGACGAGGTCGGCGAGTCGGACCTGCTCGCCGACGCCGCCCGCGTCGTGAGCGCGTACACCCGCGCCGCCGGCGTGCTCGGCGAGGGCGCGGAAATCGCCCGCGCCGTCGCGGACCGAGCCATCGATCGCCTCCGCGTCGACGGCTCCTTCGTCGACGGGCCGCGGTCGGGCGCGGGGCTGCTCGACCGTCCCTTCCGCCCGCTCGACGGCAACGTCGAGATGGCGGACGCACTGCTCGACCTGGCGGCGCTGACGGGCGAGGAGCGCTACGAGACGGTCGCCCGCGAGACGGCCGAGGCGTTCGCCGGCGCCACCGAGCGCCTGAGCGTGCAGGTCGCCGGGTACGGGAGCCTCGCGGGGCGGCTGCTCCGCGGCACCACCGTCGTCGCCGTCGGCGACGAGCCCGGCAGCGACCTCCACCGCGCCGCGTGGCGCGTCGCCGACCACGAGAAGGTCGTCGTCCCGAACGCACACCGGGAGGACGCGCCCGCCCCGCGGTCGGTGCCGGCGGGGTCGGCGGTCGTCCTCGCCGGGGACGCCGCCTCGGAGCCGGCGGAAACACCGGACGAGTTGATGACGCGCGTCGCCGAGACCGCCGAGTGACGAAGCGGATCCCGGAATCACCCGCGACGGCGGCGGCTCGGTTCGGCGCCGACACGATCCCGGCGACGCGAACGCGTTCGCCGACCACCGCCGGTTCGTGTAAACCTGCGACGCGTTTATACTGATCCCGCCGGATCGGTGGGTATGGCATCTCTCCGCGACCTCGGGCTGTCGGAGTACGAGGCCCGCGCGTACCGCGCGCTCTTACGCACCGGGCCGACGACGGCGAAGGACCTCTCGCGGGCCAGCGAGGTCCCGATGGGGCGGGTGTACGACGTGCTCAACAGCTTGGAACAGCACAACCTGGTCCGGAGTCAGGCGGCCAGCCGACCGAAGAAGTACGCGGCGGTGGAGCCCGACGCCGCGCTCGACCGGCTGTTAGAGGAGAAGAAGCGGGAGCTGGAGACGCAGGCGGAGCAGTACGAGGAGGTGGTCGATGACCTCTCGACGGAGCTCGACGCGGGCGAGCCCGTCGACGGGCAGTTCTGGACCGCGGCCGTCGGCGCGGAGGACGCGACCGACCTCCTCTTGGAGCGGATCGCGGCCGCCGAGCGCCGGATGGTCGTCGTCGCCGGCGCGCCCGCGACCGGCTTCGACCTCGGGACGGTCGGCGAACAGGTGACCGACGAGCTTGAGGCGGCGCTCGACCGAGGCGTCGAGATCCGCGTGTTGCTGTCGCCGGAGACCGTGGACGCGCTCCCGCGGAGCGTCGGCCGGCGGTACACCGCCGACCTCTCGGACATGGACGGGTTCGAGGTGCGCACGACGCCCGGGGTCGACGGGACCTTCTCCGTCTTCGACGGGATCGAGGTGTGCATCGAGGTGCCGCACCCGCTCTCCGGCGACGAGCCGTTCGCGATGATCGACGTGAAGGACGCGGAGTTCGCGGCGAGCGTGAGCGAGGAGTTCGAACCGCAGTGGGGGGAGGCGGAGCCGCTGACGTTCGGGTGAGGAAGAAGCGCTCGTGACCTCACCAAGAGGGGATAGCGATCACAGCCCGGTTAGTACAGGGACAGCGGCGATCGATCTCGGGAGTGGGTGTTGCAGATCGGTGGTGGTGATAGGGTATTTAAACAGCCGTGAGCGACGGTCATGATATCTTATAAATAGCGGTGCAGTGGCGCGTGCCTCCGAGGCCGTTTCGCGGCCGAGGAGCACGCGCGAGGGAGTCGCTGGCGGCCGAGCGAAGCGAAGGCCGCCAGCGACGAGGCTGGGGAGGTGTGAGGCTGCGGTGCTGTAGCGGGCGGGTGGGACTCAAAGGGGCAGTCGCTGTGGGCGGCGCAGGCGACGCGAGCACCGCAGCGAAGGAGCGAAGCGACTGAGCGAGGAGCGCGGCGAGCGTGCGCCGCCCACAGCGGCTGGGGCTTTGCAGACCCTCATCGTAGCGTCGTCGATCGCTTATAAACATCCGCTAGCGACACGCCAATCCGGCTTATAAACAATCTCTCCACCAACATGCGAGATTCACTCCCGAAACCGATCAAGAGCCGGTCTTCGGCGACGAACCGCTTCAGACGAGCGTCTGTCTGAACCGGAGGAATTCGACGGGGATAGCGACTCAGGACCGGTCAATCAGTGACGGCCGGACCGCGCCTACTTCGCGTTCAGTTCGTCCTGCAGGTCGGCCATCGTAACCTCTCGCTCGGCGTGGGCGTTGTGCTGGTGGATCGACTCGTCGTTCGACTGTTTCATGTAGATCACGGCGTCGTCCGGGAGGTGGTCGAACTCCTCGACGGCGCCCTCGGCGAGCGCGCGGACGCAGTCCTCGACGAACTTCGCGTCGGCGTGGGCCTCGTAGGTCATATGGTCCTCGTCGGGTCGCTTCGCCATGTTGTAGATCCGGGCGCTCATCGAGTCGCGGGCGACATCGATCAGGTCGCGGAGGTCGATGTCGGGGTGGCCGTCGGTGGTGACGGTGAGCGTCGCGTGGCCGCGCTGAGAGTGGCCCGGCTGGGGGACGGCGTCTAAGAACTCCTCGGTGGTCTCCTCGTCGACGCCCAGCTCGGCGAGCTTCTCGCGGGCGCGGGACTCGCTCATCCCCTGCGAGCAGGGACAGACGGTCATCCCCGTCACCTCGGCGCCGATCTCCTCGCGGGTCCCCTCCTCGGTCGCGGTCGCGCTGGCGACGATCGTCGCCGTGCTCTGCGTCTCGATGCCCGACGCGGGCGTGTCCTCGCGGGTGACCAGCTCCGCCGACATCGACACCTCGGCGGTGGTGGTGTAGTCGTGCTTCTCCAAGAGCCGCTCGGCGGCGTCGCCGCAGACCTCCTCGACGCGGTACGCCTCCTCGCGGGTGATCTCCTCTAAGATCTCGTCGATCGTCGCGAGGTTCCGCGACATGTCGATCCCCTTGCGACCGCTGGGAAGGTCGACGAACACCTCGAACTCCGCCATGAGGACGATGGGGCGCTTGTCCCCTCGGGCGATCTTGACGAGCTTCTCGACGCCGGTGACGCCGACCTGCGAGAGCCCGACTGAGACGTCGGGCGCCGACGCCTGGACGTCCGGCAGCTGGTGACTCATTACGAACATGGTAGGCAGTCAAAGGATTAGCCCTTTCGAAAGGGGGAGTCGCGTCGGGTTGTCTCCGCTTCGGCGACCGTTCCGCCGCGAGCGTGGGACCAGTTCACGTCCGAGGACGTGTGACTGGCTCCCCCTCGACGGCGTGGTACCGGCTCCCGTCCGAGAGCCGTAACGCACCATTTATAACCGCGGCAGCGGAAGAACGCCCAAGACCATGCCGAGTTCCAATGGGCCCCAGAAGGCGACCCGCGACAAGCTCTCGAACAAACCCCGCGACCGCGGCACGTCGCCGCCGCAGCGAGCGATCCAGGAGTTCGACGAGGGGTCGCAGGTCCACCTCAAGATCGACCCGAGCGTCCAGAAGGGTCGCTTCCACCCCCGCTTCGACGGTCGCACGGGTACGGTGGTCGGCAAGCAGGGGTCCGCGTTCAAAGTCGAGATCCCGGACGGCGGCAAGACGAAGACGCTCATCGTCGCCGCCGCCCACATGAGCGCACAGCAGAACTGACACGCAATGACGATATTCAAAGAGAAGCTCGACGAGGAGTACGTCACCACCTCCGAGGCGAAGGAGATCCTCGTGGACATCGAAGCGGAGCGCGCGGAGGACGAGGACCGCGACCTGCGCTACGAGCTCGCCCGCGCGATCGAGCACGTCAACCGCTTCGCCCACCTCGACGCCGAGGAGTCGCGGGAGCTGGTCGAGGAGCTCACCGAGCTCGACCAGATCGACGTGCCCACCGCGGTGAAGATCGCGGACCTCCTGCCCGAGGACCGCACCGAGCTGCGCTCGGTGTTCGCGCAGGAGCGCTACTCGCTCGACGGCGACGAGCTCGACGACGTGCTCAACGTCGTCGCGAAGTACGCCTGACGCGTCGCCGACCGCTTTTCCGTCCGTTTCGTTCGCCGCCCGGAGCGACCGGACTCTCAGTCCCGCCGACGGGACCCCGGAACCCCTTTGACTCGGGACGACGACCCTACGGGTATGATCGACGAGACGGTCGCCGAGATCCGGGCGATGCGGACCCACAGCACGTCGGCGGTGGCCGTGAAGGCGACGCGGTCGCTCGCGGAGCTGCTCGACCGCGAGTACGTGACGGTCGACGAGTTCGAGCGCGACCTCGAACACAACGCGGGCGTGTTGCGGCGGTCGAACCCCTCTCACGCCGCGCTCCACAACGCGATGCGCGAGGTCGAGCGCTCGGTCGTCGGCGAGGCGACGAGCGTCGAGGACGGCAAACAGCGGCTCGAGGAGACCATCGACCGCGTCGCCGACGACATCGAGACGGCGAAGGGAGAGGCCGCCGCCAACGCGGCCGAGCGCATCGAGGACGGCGACACCCTGCTGGTCCACGACTACTCGACGACGGTGCTGGAGTCGATCGAGAACGCGGCCCGCGACGGCGCCCACCTCACGGTGTACGTCACGGAGGCGCGCCCCCGTACCCTCGGCCGGAAGACGGCCCGTGTGCTCGCCGGGATGGCGCGGGTCGACACCCGGATGGTGGTCGACAGCGCGATGGGGTACGCCCTCCGCGACTGCGACCGCGTCCTCCTCGGGATCACCTGCATGACCGGCGGCACGTACTACAACCGGGTCGGGACGTTCCCGCTGGTCGTCACGGCGCGCGAGCTCGGCGTACCGGTGACCGCGGTCGGCTCGGGCGCGAAGCAGATCGAGGAGTTCCGGTTCGAAAACGAGTTCCGCGACGCGGTCGAGGTGATGCGCGAGCCCGTCGAGGACGTGACGATCGAGAACCCGAGCTACGACGCGACCCCGATCGGCATGATCGACACCGTGATCACCGACGACGGGGTCGCGGAGTAGTCGGGGCGGCGGCGACCCCGCCGCCGTCGTCGAGACCGAGTAACCCGGCGGATCCGGGAACCGTCGTTTCAGCGATTGAGATCCGCCACAAGCGCTTTGTACGTGTGACGTGTTAGCGTACATAATGAGCGCGAGGCAGGGAACAGCGGGGGTGTTCCGGATTCAGGAGGCCGAGCCGACGGCGACGGCGGAGTGTACCACTCTCCCCTGTGACCTCGCCGCGATCGCGACCGAGCCCGGCGTCGTCACCGCGCTGGTCATCGCGGGTGTCGTCGCGTTCGTCGCGCTGGCGTACGTCCGCGACGCCAAGGCGGAGTGCCGAGGCGAGCGGCGGCGGGTCCTCGACGAGCGCGCCGCCTTCGAGGAGTTCGCGGACCGCGTCTCCGGGCTCGACCCCGCGCCCGCCTCGTCGACCGCGTCGTCGTTCGACGGGCCGACGGCCGCGGTCCGGACGGTCTCCCCGGTCGACGGCGGAGGCGGGGCCGGCGACGACGTCAGGCTCCGGCGCGTGCTCGCGGCGTACCGAGACACGGTGATGTCGCTGCCACACTACAGGGAGGAGTACGACGAGACGATCCCCGAGAGCCTCGCCGCCGAGCTGGGCCCCGACACGGCCACCGCGCTGGCCTCCAACGGCACCCTCTCGTCCGGGGCGCAGTCGGCGCTGGTGCGGCGGAGCCGGCGGGCGGCCGACGCCCGGTCGTCGCTGGCGGACGCGATCGACGCCGAGATCGACGCGCTCTCGGAGTACGAGTCGGACCTGTCCCGCGTCGACCGGCGCCGCCGGCGGCTCCTCGAACACCTCGACGGCGTGGAAGGAGACGGGACGGACGCCGCGATCGACGTCTGGCACCGCCTCGGCGAGCTCGAGTCCGAGTGCGACGAGGCGGCCGGCGAGCGCCAGCGCGCGCTCGACGACCCGCCGATGACCGTCGACGCCCCCGGGGACGACGCGGGTCGCCGGTCGTTCCACGAGTACCTGTACGGGCCGACAGAGGGGCCGCGCTATCCCGTGTTGGCCCAGATCGCGGAGATCGCCGGGCAGATCCGGACGGACCGCGACCGAGTCGCGAGCCGTGTCGCCGGCGGCGAGTGACCCGCGGAGCGACCCCCCCGATGCCTGACGACGGCGGGGGTGGGGACGCGGCCCACGCCAACGCCGGCTTCCGCCGGCTGTTCGGCGACGACGGGCTCACGTTCGGGCTCGGGTTCCCCCTGACCGGCGAGCGGCGCGGCACGCCGGACCCCGCCGAGGAGATCCGGCTTGCGGAGCGCGCCGAGGCGCTCGGGTTCGACGGGCTCTGGGCGCGGGACGTGCCGACCTACTGGCCGAAGTTCGGCGACGCCGGCGGCGCGTTCGACCCGTGGGCGCTGCTCTCGCACGCGGCCGCACGCACCGACGAGGTCGCGCTCGGCACGGCGAGCGTCGTCCTCCCGCTCCGCCACCCGATCCACCTCGCGAAGTCCGCCGCGACCGTCGACCGGCTCTCCGACGGCCGGGTCGTACTGGGGGTCGCCTCCGGCGACCGCGACCCCGAGTACCCGGCGTTCGGCGTCGACCCCGAGCGGCGCGGGGAGATGGTCCGGAACCGGATCGCGGCGATGCGCGCGTGCTGGCGCGAGTCGTTTCCCGAGGTCGACGGCGAGTGGGGCGAGCTCGACGGGGAGCTCGACGTGCTCCCGAAGCCGACGACGGAGACGCTCCCGGTGCTGCCGACGGGCAACGCGCGGCAGTCGACCGAGTGGATCGCGGAGCACGGCGACGGCTGGCTGTTCTACCACCTCCCGGACGAGACCCTCCGGAGCTACGTCGCCGAGTGGCGCGAGCTGGCGGGCGCGAAGCCGTTCGCCATCGCCGTCGGCGTCGAGTTCGCCGACGACCCGACCGCCGAGCCAGAACACCTCCACCTCGGCTACCGCGCCGGCGCCGAGTGGTTCCGCGAGTACTTCCGTCGGCTCGACGAGTTCGGCGTCGACCACGTCGTCGTCGGCCTGCGCGGCGACGACCCGGAGGGGGCGATGGAGACGTTCGCGGATGAGGTGATGGGAGCGGTCAGCGGCGGAGACGGCGGAGGCGGCGGGTAGGCGCCGCGACGGGGGACGCGGCGTCGTTCAGTAACCGGTTCCGAGGTAGGTGTGGACGGCGTCGCCCGACTCGAGCTCGTCGACGAAGGCGATCGCGAAGTCCTCCATCGAGATGTAGCTGTCGCCGTCCTCGTCGGCGACGAGCTCCCCCTCGGCGGTCCGGTACTCGCCGGTCCGCTCGCCAGGTTCGATGAGCGCGGCGGGCGCGACGTAGGACCACCGGATGTCGTCCGCCTCCCGGAACACCTCGAAGGCGTCGATGGCGGCTCGGGCGACCGGCTCCCACTCGTCCGGGAACTCCTCGGTGTCGACGAGCCGCGTGCCCGGAGCGACCTCCAGCCCGCCGGCGCCGCCGGTCCAGACGAGGCGGTCGACGCCCGCCTCGCGCATGCCGCCGACGACCGCCTCCGCCATCGACACGAGGGCGTCGACGGTCTCGTCCTCGCTGGGGCCGAGCGCGGACGCGACCGCGTCACGGCCCGCGGCGAGGTCCGCGATCCGGTCGGCGTCGGTCGCGTCGCCGGCGACCGCCTCGAAGTCGGGGTCGTCGACGCCGTCGACCTCGCCGCTCCGGGAGACGCCGGTGACCGCGTGGCCGCGGTCGAGGAGCTCGTTCGCGATCCGGTGACCGATTCGTCCGCTCGCACCGAGTAGGAGTACGTCCATTGTTGGAGTGGTGTGGTGGGTCGCCTGTCGACGCGAAACGAGAGACCGTAACTCGATCGCGCGTTCGCGTCGGTCTTGGCCCGTGAGCCACATATACGTTAGCGGACGGCGACCCGATCAGGTCACACCGATGTCACCGGGCGGTCACGTGATCCCCGTCAGTCGTATCCAGACCCCGAGCCCGACACCGAAGACGAGGTGGTACGCGTGCGAAGGTGTACCGAACCGCAATAGCTAGTTCCGTGGGAGCGCATCGCCCCGTATGAGAACGGAACGACGGACGGTGATCGCCGTCTCGGTCGGCCTGCTCACGGCGGGGTGTACCGGACTGAACGACGGCGGCTCGGACGGCGACGCGCCTCCGACGGGTCCCGGACCGGACACGCCGCAGTGCGACCCCGACGACGTCGCTCGCCCGCCCGTGGCGACGGGGACGAACATCGAGGGGCGCGAGTACCCGCGCAAACCGGAGACGCTGACGGAGCAGTCGATCATGGAGTACTTGGACGACTTCGAGACGTCGTTCGCCTGGAACCGGATCCTGCAGTCGGCGGAGGGCGTGACGAGCGTCAACGTCGACAACCTGAACGGGTTCACCCCGGACGAGACGGGCGACGGCTTCCTCGCCTCCAGCGGGATCCGCGCCTCCTACAGCACGGAAGCCGGGGCGACCGACGAACGGGAGTACATCGCGAACTACTTCGTCGCTCCCGGGGCGGTGTACCGGCACGAGTCGACCGGCGACCCGACGGCGCCGGAACCGCGAGACGAGGAGACGGCGCTCGTGCAGTGCGGGACCGACGACTGAGCGAATCACGGTCAGTTTATGGTCGTCGCCGAGTTACTCCCCCTGTGGTGGCCATGACGATCCGTTACCCCCTCTGAGCCCCTTGTGACGATCAGTTCCCACCGAGCCACCACGTTCACGCCGCCGAGCGGCGGCGCTCTCGGTTTCCTCTCACGCAGTTTCGTCACCCTCAGCCTCCTCGTTCGCAGTCCCGTCGCTCGCGTCCTCGTCAGTGATCCACAACCGCGGTGAAAGTGGTTCGAACACTGATATTCCCGTCGCTGTCTTGCGGTTTCGACGAGAAACGAGCGGGTCGGGCGTTCAGTACGACGCGGCGCGCTTGTCGAGGCCGGCGGCCTCGATGTCCTCGCCGCCGACGGAGGTCCGGAGGGAGTCCATCCCGTCGTCGCGGTCGATGTCGAAGTTGCGCGCGTACAGCTCCTCGACGCGGTCGTACTCGGCGTCCGAGAGCGGCGGCACGTCGCTCGCGGCGCTCCACGCCGCGATGTCGTCGCCGTCGCGGAACGTCGGCGTCACGGAGGCGACCTCGTCGTGCGCGAGCAGCCAGCGGATCGCCGCCTGCGCCATCGTGCGAGTCCCCTCCGCGTGGTCGGGTTCTTCGAGGAAGCGGATCGCCTCGACCTTCTCCCAGCCGGTCTCGTACCACTCCTTGGGGCGGTGCGAGCGGTGGTCGCCGTCTTCGAGGACGGTGTCGGGCGTCACCTGCTCGTTGAGCAGGCCGGAGGAGTGCGGGACGCGGGCGATCACGGAGGTGTCCGAGTCGCTCTCGCGGATCGCGTCGACGAAGTGGCGCCCCGGCTGCTGCTCGAACAGGTTGAAGACGGTCTGGACCGCATCGAACTCCTCGTACTCGATGGCGGCGTCGCCCTCGGCGAGCCAGCCGATCGAGGGGCCGAGCGCCCAGCCGAGCGCGCGGACGCGCCCCGACTCCTTCCACTCGCGGAGGAGGTCCCGGACCTCGGGCGTCACGTCGTCGACGTTGGCGTTGTGGAGCTGGAGCAGGTCGACGTAGTCGGTGTCGAGCCGGTCGAGCGAGCGCTCGAACGCGGTCTCGAGGTACTCGCGGTCGAGCTCCTTCGGGAGCTCGCCGTGGCCGGCCTGCGGGTTGTTGTAGAAGTCGTAACCGATCTTCGTGGCGAGCGTCACCTCGTCGCGGCGGCCTTCGATCGCCTTCCCGATTATCTCCTCGCTGTCGCCGTGGCCGTACACGTCGCCGGTGTCGACGTAGGTGACGCCCGAATCGAGCGCGTCTTCGACCATTCCGACCGCCTGTTCGTCCGAGCGGTCGCCCCACCAGTCGGTGCCGACGACCCACGCGCCGAAGCCGATCTCCGAGACCTCGACGCCGGAGTTCCCGAGTTCGCGGTGCTGCATACCCCTCTTTCGGGATCGGGACACTTAGCGGGTGCGGTCTCCCTCACCGGGCGGGAGCGCGGAGCGGGTTTATACGACCGACCGCTCCCGGCCCGGCCGGCGACGACCGACCGCTCCCGGCCCGGTCGGCGTGGCGCGAACGTCGCACAACCGAATCCCTTTGGGGCACGGCGACGAACGGGCGGTGATGACAAAGCGACACGTGTCCCTGCCCGACGCCGCGGAGGCCGGGGTCCGAGGCTTCATCGACGAGGTGGACGAACGCCTTTCCTCGGACGAGGACACCTGTGAGGTCGTCCGAGACACGCTGATCGACCTCCACGGCGACCGCGAGCGCTGGGAGGCGTGGCAGGACGGCGAGTCGGTGTCGAAGGCGGAGCGCGTGCGCCTGCAGGGGTACGACCCGTGCAACGCCACGCTGGAGTCGGAGTACTACGCCGAGAAGGACGAGGACCGGTTCCAACGCTCCAAGCACCTCCAGTGGCTCTGGCGCCAGTTCGACGCCACGCCGATGGCCGACAACGTCGAGTTCGCGCTCCGGTTCCGCCAGATGCTCGGGAACCACCTGTTCGCCGAGTGCGGGGAGAACTGCCGATTTTTCAAGGGGATCTCCGTCACCTACGGCCACAACATCGAGGTCGGCGACAACGTCGTGATCCACGACGACGTGCACCTCGACGACCGCGGGAAGCTGACGATCGGCGACCGCGCGTCGATCTCCGACGGCGTCCACCTCTACAGCCACGACCACGACCTCGTCGACCAGACCGAGGTCCGGAACTTCCACACGGTCGTCGAGGACGACGCCCGCGTCACCTACGACGCCATGGTCCGGGCCGGCTGCCGGATCGGCGAGAACAGCGTCGTCGGCGCCCGGTCGGTCGTGCAGGGCGACGTGCCGGATCACCACGTCGTCGTCGGCTCGCCCGCCCGGAGCGTCCGCGTGAAACCGGGCTGGGAGGAGGTCGCCGACGAGCTGGAGGACGGCCGGCTCCCCGACCGACAGGACGAACGCGAGATCGAGTACGAGCTCCCCGAGGACCTCGATCGGTTCGACGAGTTCCAGCGCGACCTGCGGCCGCCGAACCCGCCGCAGTGAGTCCGTCGGAGACCCATGCTTAAGTCCCGGTCGCGCCCACGTCCGGTATGCACGTCGACCTCGGCAACGCCCTCGACACGACGCCGGGACTCACGGCGGAGACCTTAGAGCGCCTCGACGACCGAGTCGCGGACGCGCACGACCGGATCGCCGCCGGCATGGCGGACGACGAGTTCGGCTACGCCGCCCTGACCCTCCCGGAGACCGCCGATCCGGACGCGATCCGCGAAGCGACCGACCGGTTCGACCGCCCCGAGGCGGTCCTGACGGTCGGCATCGGCGGGAGCGCGCTCGGCGCGGCGACGCTCGCGAACGCCCTCGAGAGCGACGTGGACGCGTACTTCCTCGACAACGTCGACCCGGACGCGGTCCGATCGCTGCTCGACGACCTCCCGCTCGCGGAGACCGTCGTCAACGTCGTCTCGAAGTCGGGGACGACCGCGGAGACGCTCGCGAACTTCCTCGTCGTCCGCGAGACGATGGAGCGGGCGGGCGTCGACTGGACCGAGCGCACCCTCGTCACGACCGGGGAGGCGGGGAACCTCCGCGCGCTCGCCGACGCCCACGACCTGCCCGCGCTCGACGTGCCGGACGGGGTGCCGGGGCGCTTCTCCGCGCTCTCGACGGTCGGGCTCGCGGTGCCGGCGCTGCAGGGACACGACATCGAGGCGGTCCTCGCGGGCGGCCGCGACGGGATGGCGGACTTGTCGGGCTCGCTGTTCGAGACGCCCGCGTACGCCTACGGCGCGGCGACGTACGCGCTCGCGGAGCGCGGCGCGCTCACGAACGCCGTGATGCCGTACGCGGAGTCGCTGGAGACGTTCGCGGAGTGGTTCGCCCAGCTGTGGGCCGAGAGCCTCGGGAAGGACGGGCTCGGCCAGACCCCGGCGCGCGCGCTCGGCGCGACCGACCAGCACTCACAGCTCCAGCTGTACCGCGCCGGGCCGCCGGACAAGCTGGTCTCGCTGATCCGGCCGACCGAGCGCGCAGAGACGGCGATCCCGGAGACCGACCTCGATGGGCTGGCGTACCTCGGCGGCTCGTCGCTCGGCGACCTGCTCGACGCCGAGTTCGAGGCGACCGAGGCGAGCCTCGCGGCCGCCGACGTGCCGAACCTCCGCGTCGAAATCGACCGCGTCGACGAGCGCAGTCTCGGCGAGCTGCTGTACGGGATGGAGGCCGCCTGCGTGCTGTACGGCGAGCTCGCGAGCGTCTCGACGTTCACCCAGCCCGCGGTCGAGTGGGGGAAGAAGGCGGCCCGCGGGCTGCTCGGCGGCGGCGACTTCCCGGAGGCCGACGCGGTGGCGGACAAACGCGAGCTGCGGATCGACGGGTCCTGAGGCGGGTCCGGGTCCGGGTCCGGGGCCGGAGCGGTCGAGCCGTTCCCCTTCCGGTGCCGATAAACCGCAGCGAGCCGTATCGCCGTCGATGAGCGAGTCGCCCCCCGAGCCGGTGAACCGGGTCCTCCGCGTCGCCAGCGCCGCGTTCGCGGTCGTCTTCGCCCTCCTCGTCGCCAGCGCGGTGACCGAACCGGCGGCGCAGGCCGCCGTCTCGCTGGGGCTCGTCGGCGCGGAGACGACCGGACAGCAGGTGGTACGCACCCTGGTGCAGTTCGCCGGGTTCCTCGCCGCGGTCGTCGGCTACCTCGCGATCACCGACCAGTGGGGGCTCGTCAGGCTCTCGCGGCCGACGCTACGCGACGCCGGGCTCGTCGTCGGCGGGGGGATCGCCCTGTTCGCGTTCCAGTACGGCGCGCTGTTCGCGCTCGGACAGGTCGGGCTCACCACCGGCCAGAACCAGGCGGTCGTCCCCGCGGGCGACCCGGTGACGTACTACCTCGCCATGATCGCCGTGTCGCTGTTCGTGGTCGGACCGGTCGAGGAGGCGCTGTTCCGCGGCGCCGTGCAGGGCGGGCTCCGGCGCGCGTTCGACGCCGCCCCGGCGATCATGCTCGCGAGCCTCATGTTCGGGCTGGTCCACTACCCCTCCGTCTCCGGCACGCCGGGCCAGCGGTGGGCCTACGTCGCCGTCGTCGTCGTGCTCGGCGCGGTGCTCGGCGTCCTCTACGAGCGCACGGGGAACGTGTTGGTCCCCGGATTCGCTCACGGCGTGTACAACGCCGTCATCTACGTCGTGTTGCTCGCGCAGTCGCTTTAAAACGGAGTGAGAGACCCGAATAGCTCCGAAATCCTGGCCGCTCGGTTATAAATCGCTGACTGTGGACCGGCAGTGAACACCTCCAAAGCCCCAGTCGCGACGACTCGCGTGACTCGCTGCGGTCCTCACTCACTCGCTGCGCTCGTTCCTTGCGTCGTCAAGCGTGTCCTCGCGACTGCCCCTTTGAGTCCCACCCCCGCAACCGCACAGCACCTCACGCCTCCCCAACCTCGCGGCTCCCTTCGGTCGCCGCGTCCCTCGCGCGTGCTCTCGCCGGCGGCGTCGCCGCCGGCTGTCAGAGAGACCGAAGGTCTCTCCCTACTCGCGGCCGCCTTCGGCGGCACGCTCACAGGCACGCGCCACCGCGTCGGGACATTGGCGTTAATACGGCGCTTTTCCCCACCGCTGATCGTCGTACGTCGCCTGCTGGTCGCTGTCGAACCGCTCCTCGAACTTCCGTCTGAGCGCCGCCTTCTCAGTCGCCGAGATCCGCGCCAGCTCGTCGGCCTTCCCGACCGCCTCCGGCGGGCCGCGGGTGGTCGCCACGTCGGCGAGGACCTGCCGGGTGAGCCGGTCGCGGACCGCGTCGTCGCGGGCGAACGCGTAGGGCGTCTCCAGCTTGTACGTCACGTCGGTCCGGGGGTCGTACACGACCATGAACGTCGGCTCGTACAGCTCCGGGTCGAGCTCCCGGTCGATCCCGAGCGCGTCGCCGTCGGCGGCCATCGTCGCGTCGGCGCCGCCCCGGCTCCGGAACCACGTGGTGAAAGTGAGCTCGTCGTCGACGCGCTCGGTCCGACCGCTCCCCTCGCTCCGGCCGCCGCCCGCAGAGCCCTCGGCCTCGCGCCGCTCCAGGAGCCGGGTGAAAAGCGCCGTGTCGTCGGGCCACGGCGGCTCGATCCCCTTCCGGGCGAGCGCGCGGACGATCGTCCCGCTGGAGGGGTTCTTCACGAAGCCGGCCAGCGGCACGTCGCGCTCGACGAAGCGCTCGACGAGGCGGACGTACTTCTCGACCACCGCGCGCGGCTTCGCCTCGCGGGCGAGCGCGCCGAGTTCGGGGTTGCGGTCGTCCCACGTGAACAGCTCCTTCGGGTAGATCGGGCCGTCGAGGACGAGCAGGTCGTCGACCGCGTCGGCGTGGTCGAGGGCGTGCGTCCCCTCGGCGAGGTATAAGGCGAGCGCGTGGACGACGCCCTCGGCGTACCGGTTCACCCGCGGCGCGTGGAGCACGCGCTGGCGGGTGTGGCCGTCGTCGCGCTCGCGCCACTCGCCGTCGAAGCTCGCGGTCGAGTCGCCGGCGTGGACGGTCGCGACGATGGTCCGGTCGCGGTGGAGGTCCAGATCGCTCGGCGCGCTCGCCATCGCGGCGTGGGCCACGTCGACGACGAGGCCGTTCTTGAACGTGGTCGGGTTGATCGTGCCGGAGTCGAGCCCGTGGACCGTCTCGAACGGCCGGTCGGTGAGGGCCACGTCGTCGATGGGGGCCCGCCGGCGCTCGTGCTCGTCGACGGGCTCGATCACGACCCGCCCGTCGCGGCGGAGCTCGGGGAGCCAGTCGCGCCACACCCGCCCCGCGAGATCGTCGTGATCGGTCGTGTCCACGTCGCCAGCGATGCCGTACGCGAGCTGCGCGATGTTCTCGACGTGGATCGGATCGAGCGTCACGGGCGTACCGCGGCGCGGACCGATATAAAAGTCGTCGGCTCGGGAACCGGTTCGGGCCTCACTGATCCGACAATCGACCGGGAGCCGCCGGCTCCCGAGCCGAGGGCGACCCGACGAAAAACCGACCATGAACTCACGACAAACCGACGACGAGGGCCGGGCTCCGAGCGTCGGGCGAACATGTTCGACTCGCGTCGTACAACCAGCAAGGTAGCCAGGGTTTCTCCGGCGGATCGACGGCCGCACCGATCAGCGGGCGGAACCCGGCAACAGCAAATCAGATGTCGGTTTATGCGAGGTTCGCAGTATCAACGGTAATAGTTGGAGGCGACGTTCTTTTTACCGATACGACGTTCGACGTGTATGGCAGAGCCAGCGATTGGCGCGGAGACGGGGGAGACAGCACGCGGGGGTGCGGCCGGCTCGCGAGACGACACGGAGGGCGGCGGGATCGGGGCGACGGTTCGAGACGTGATCCGGTACATCCCGGACGGCACGTCGATGCCGGAGGAGATGTGGCACGGCCGCCACCGGAACATCCTCCTCATCGTCGTCGCGCAGGTCCCGTTCCTGATCGCGTTAGGGCTGTACGAGGGGACGGAGTCGCTCCTCACGGGCGCGGAGATCCCCGCGACGCCGACGTGGATGCTCGTCGCGTTCGTGACGATCATCCTCGCCACCGCGGCGCTGGCGATGTGGGCACCGATCGACCGCCGAAAGCGGACCGTCCTCGCCGCGTTCAGCGTGATGACGGTCTCGATGGCGCTCGTCAAGCTCTCCGGCGGCTACATCGAGGCGCACTTCCACTTCTTCGTGTTCGCCGGCGTGCTGGCGCTGTACGAGGACTGGCTCCCGTTCGGCGTCGGGGTCGCGTACGTGGCGGTCGGCCACGGGGCGTTCAGCCAGATCGACTCCAGTCTCGTGTACAACCACGCGGCGGCCATCGAGAACCCCGTCGTGTGGGGCGGTATCCACGCCGCCTTCGTCCTCGGGCTCGTGGGCGCGCTGATGGTCAACTGGTACTCCATCGAGAAGTCCCGCGAGGAGGCGCAGCGCCAGCTCGACCTCGTCGCCGAGCAGAAGGCGGAGATCCAGGACGTCGAGGCGGCGAAGGCCGAGGTCGAGGAGCGCCGCGAGGAGGTCGAACGGCTGAACGACCACCTCGAACGGAAGGCCGACGACTACAGCGCGACGATGGCCCTCGCGGCCGACGGCGACCTCACGGTCCGGCTGGACGCCGACAGCGAGAGCGAGGCCATGGAGCAGATCGGGAGCGCGTTCAACGAGATGATGGACGACATCGAGGCGACGATGCAGGACGTGCAGTCGTTCGCGGGCGAGGTGTCCGCGGCCAGCGAGAAGACGGTCGAGGGCGTCGACGCCGCCGAGGCGCGCAGCGAGGACGTCCGCGGGTCGATCGGGGAGATCGCCGAGGGCGCCGACGACCAGCGCGAGATGCTCGAACAGGTCTCCGGCGAGATGAACAACCTCTCGGCGACGATCGAGGAGGTCGCCTCCTCGACGGAGACGGTCGCCGACGCGGCCCAGCAGACCGCCGCCATCGCCGACGAGGGGCAGGAGACCGCCGACGAGGCGATCGACAGCGTCCGGGAGTCGCAGGACGCGATCGGCGAGACGGCCGAAAAGGTCCGGGTGCTCGACGAGCGGATGGAGGACATCGGCGAGATCGTCGACCTCATCGGCGACATCGCCGAGCAGACGAACCTGCTCGCGCTGAACGCGAACATCGAGGCGGCGCGGGCGGGCGGGAGCGGCGGCGGGAGCGACGGCTTCGCGGTCGTCGCCGACGAGGTAAAACAGCTGGCGGAGGAGACCCAGGAGGCGGCCCAGGAGATCGAGGAGCTCATCGCCGGCACGCAGGCGCAGACGCAGGCGACCGTCGAGGAGGTCCGGACCGCCGAATCGCACATGGAGGACGGTGCCGAGGCGGTCGAGGACGCCGGCGACGCGTTCGCCGAGGTGGCGGACAACGCCGGGGAGACCGACGACGGCATCCGCGAGATCAGCAAGGCGACCGACGATCAGGCCGCGAGCACGGAGGAGACGGTGTCGATGGTCGAGGAGGTCGCGGGGATCAGCCGGTCGACCGCCGACGAGGCCGACGCGGTCGGCGCCGCGGCCGACGAACAGCTCGCCGCGATGTCGCAGGCGACCGCCGAGGCCGGCTCGGTCGCCGAACAGGCCGAGCGGCTCCGCGCGCTGCTCCGGAAGTTCGACGTCGGCGGGGAGTCGGTCGACGATCCCTCCGCGTCGGGATCGCGCAACGTCGCGATGGGCGACGGCGGACAGGCGAACTGAGGCGAGACGGTCAACTGAGGCAGAAGACCAACTGAGGCGCAGGCGGACGAACGAGACGACTGCCCGCGGCGCTGCTCTCCCTTTTGCCCCGCGGCGCTACTCCCCGTTTCCGGTCGCGTCGAGTGCGGGTTCGACGACCGCTTCGAACACCGGGAGCGCCCGCTTCACCTGCGCGCCGTCCTCGACGAACACCAGCGTCCGCGGCGGGCGGACCGCCTTCGGTCTCACGCGGAGGCCGACCTCGTCGGCCGCGTCGGCGGCGGCTTCCGGGCGGACAGGCTGTTCGACCGCGTTCCCCTCTCCGCCGGCACCCGCGACGAACTCGATCCGAACGCGGTCGGGCTGGACGTACACCTCTGCGACGGTGAGGGCGTCGGCCTCCGCGTCGTCCCCCGCACCGCCCTCCCCGGCGCGAACGATCCGGTACGCGAGCGCGCCGTCCGGGGTCGGCTCGACGTCGGGGTCGGCGTCGGCCAGCGCGAGGTCCCGCAGGCGCCCCTCGTTGCCGGAGATCTCCGACGCGAGCAGCTGACCGATCCGGACCCCGTCCGTCAGGCGGTCCGCGACCATCACTCCGCCCCCGCGGCGGCCAGTTCCTTCCGAACGTCGGCCGCGAGCTGGTCAACCGCGGCGCCGTGCTCCTTCGCGAACAGGACCGCGGCGGCCTCGATGCTGATCGCGAGGGCGCGCTGCCGCTCGTTGATGCCGGCGACCGCGCGCTGTTTCTCCACCCCGGCGGCGACGATCGCGTCGAGCGCCGTCTCGAAGGTGGACTGCTCGCGGAGGATCGACTCGTCGGGCGTGAATCCCTCCGGCACGGTCACGTCGGCGGGGTCGAAGCGCGCGCGGAGGTCGCCGTCCTCCTCGGCGACCAGCCCGCGCCCGACCGCGACGTCGACGAGCCGCTTTGCCTGGTCCGGAGAGAACCACTCCCGATCGAGCGACAGCGCGACGACGAACTCGCCCTCGCCCAACCGCTCCGTCGCTCGCTGCTTGAAGGGCACGGCGACGGCGACCTCGAGACTCATGTACGGGGGAGGGCGCGGCGGGCGCGTAAACGTGTCGGACGGGGGCGGAGAACGGTGGGTAGGGGCGGAGAACGGTGGGTAGGGGCGGAGATAGTGGTAGGTTGCGGCGGAGACCGGTCGGACGGGGCGCGTCACCCCGCCGCTCGCGGGGCGTCGCCGTCGACGCGCCGACCGACCGCGAGCCCGACCGCCGCGCCGGCGAGCACGAGCGCGCCGGCGACGGCGAACGCGAGCCCGTAGCTGTCCGCCGCGAGCCACCCGCCGACGACGCTGCCGATCCCGCCAGCGAACGCGCCGAGCGCGGCGTACACGCCGAGGGCCTCGCCGCGGATCGCCGGCGGCGAGAGCCGCGTGACGACGGTGCCGGCGGTGACGGCGATCACCGCCCACGTGAGCCCGACCGCGGCGAACGCGGCCCCGACGGCGGCGAACCCGAGCGCGCTCGCCCCGAGCGCGGCGCCGACCACGGCGACGACCGGGAGGAGGACCCCGCGAGCGACCAGCCCACCGACCTGGAGGCGCACGACGTTCCGGTCGGCCGAGAGCCGTCCGACGGTCCCGAACGCGACCGCGGCGGCCGCGCTGTTCGTGAGGTACAGCGCGAACGTGCCGCCGGACCCGAATCCGACCTCGGTGAGGAACGCCGGGAGCGGCGCGAAGAAGGCCGCGGAGCCGGAGAGAAACAGCAGCGCGGCCGCGAAGTACGCCGCGAGCGCGGGGGTGAACCGCGCGGCGAACCGCCGGGGATGCAGTCCGCGGAAGTCGGTCCGCGTGAGGGCTCCGGGGAGCGTCGCGCCGCGGACCGCGAATCGGTCCGCCCGGCGGATGGCGCGCCGAACGCGGCTGCCGGAGGGGATCGCCGCGGCGCCGTCCGCCCCGACCGGATCCGCCGGGAGCGCCCGGACGACGACGACGCAGGAGCCGGCGGCGGCGAGCGCGAGCGGGACGAACAGCGTGCGCGTCGCGGTCGCGGGCGGAACGAGTCGCGTGCCGCCGACGGTCCAGACGGTCCCGAGCAGCAGCCCCAGCGCCCAGCCGATCCCCTGGAACCGGTTGAGGTCCGCGATCCGCTCGCTCCACGCGGACTCCGGGACGCCGGCGACCGCGAGCAGCGTCAGCACGGGCGTCGCGGCCGCGAAGGCGAACCAGACGACCGCGTTGGCCGCGATCACCGCGCCCACGCCGTCGGTGAGCGGGATGGCGGCGATCGCGGCGGCGGACGCGGCCAACGCGGCGAGTACGAGGTCTCGTCGGCGGCCGGTCCGGTCCGCGACGCGACCGAACCACAGCGCGCCGGGGACGCCGACGGCGGCGGCGACCGCCGCGAGCACGCCGAGCACGAACGGACCGCCTCCGAGGTCGACGACGTACAGGGGAACGACGAGCGAGGCGCCGCCGAACGCGACCGAGCCGAGTCCCCAGCCGTAGAGCCAGCCGTCGGTCATACGCTGATCCGTGAACGCGAGAAGAAAACCGCACCGGTCGATGCCGTCGGCGGCGTCCGACCGCTCAGTCGTCGTCGGTTCCGGCGGCCGCGCCGGCGGGATCGACGGCCTCGGAGGACGCCGCGGCCGCCGCGGGCGTCGCGTTTAACGAGTAGCCGGTCGCCGCCATCGCGAATAACACGAGGGGCGAGAGGAACGCGAACAGGTAGTACGGCGCGTACTCAAGCGTCGGGACGCCGGTGACGCCCGCCATGTAGACGGCGCCCGCGTGCCACGGGAACAGCGCGCCCGTCGGCGTCCCCGCGGCCTCGACGGCGCGGGAGAGCTGGTCGGTGTCCATGCCGAACTCGTCGTAGGTGTTCCGGAGCGTGACGCTCGGGAGGACGATGCTCATGTACTGCTGCGCGGTGAGCGCGTTGATGACGATCGCGGAGACGCCGGTGCCGGCGACGAGCGACCCCGGACTCTTCACCGCCGAGGTGAACGCGTGGGCGATGACCGCGAGCACGCCCGTGCGCTCCAAGATACCGCCGAGCGCGAGCGCGGCGACGACGACCGTGATCGTCCACGCGGAGCCGACGAGCCCGTCCGTGTCGAGCAGCTCGTTCACCAGGCTGGAGCCTGACTCCGGCGCGGTGCCGTACATGAACGTCTCCCAGGCGGCGACGAAGCCGGACCCCTGCACGAGGAGCGTCGTGAGCACGCCGGCGAACACGCCGGCGACGAGGGTCGGGAGCGCGGCGTACCCGCGCAGCGCCAGTCCGAACGTGACGACGAGCGGGATGAACGCGAGCAGCGTGATCGCGTACGTCTCGCCGAGCGCGCCCTGGATCTCCGCGATCCGGCCCGCCGGGATCTCGCCGCTGGCGCGGAGGCCGAGCGCGAGGAAGCCGAGCACGGCGAGCCCGAAGGCGACGGCGGTGCCGGTCCGCATCCGGCGGATGTGCGCGTACAGGTCGGTGTTCGTGACCCCCGCGGCGAGGTTGGTGGTGTCTGAGAGCGGCGACTGCTTGTCGCCGGCGTAGGCGCCCGAGAGCACCGCCCCGACCGTCATCGGGGCGGGAACGCCGAGCCCCGCGCCGATGCCGACGAAGGCGACGCCGAGGGTCCCCACCGTGGTCCACGAGGAGCCGATGGCGAACGCGACGACCGCGGCGACGACCGCGGCCGCCGGGAGGAACGTCGTCGGCGAGAGGATCTCCAGCCCGTAGTACATCAGGCCCGGGATCGTGCCGGCGCTGACCCACGTCGCGATCAGGCCGTAGATGGTGAAGATGATGAGCAGCGCCTGCAACCCCATCACGAGGCCGTTCGCGATCCCGTCGAACAGCTCCTCCCAGTCGTAGCCGAGCCACAGCCCGAACCCGCCGACGAAGGCGATGCTCCAGAGGAGCGGCGGGTGCGGGTCCAAGCCGAGGACGGCCGAGCCGATACCGAGGAACGCCACGACGGCGAGGACCGGGATCAGCGCCAGCGCCAGACTCGGGCGGCGGTCCGGGTCGAGGTCCTCGTAGGTCGTGGGCGTGAACGATCGTGCCATGTCCCCGTTTATTCCTTTGAAGCATAAATATATCTCGGAATATGCATGAGGAAGATAACGATCGTTCATCCTCTTTGCGGTCGGCGGAAGCAGCGGCGGAGTTCATCGGTGGCGTTCACCGGCGACCCTGGCGCGTCCGACCGTGTGCCGCCGTGTCGCGGGGGTCGCCGAACGGACGGTCTTATACGCGTCGGCGGTCAAGTCGGGGCAACATGATATTTGAGGGCCTCCCGACGACCCCCCGCTCGGAGGAACTCGTCGACAAGGCGTTCTCGCGGGCGGCGCGCGCGGGACGCGCCAAGCGCGGACACGAGGCGCAGGAGTCGATGCTGCGGACCGCCGGCAACGTGCTCTCGGACAACTTAGAGAACGTCGTCGTCTCGTGGCCCGACTTCGGCTTCGACGTCGACCCGTTCTACTACGAGCTCGCCGACGCCATCGTCGACGTCGACCGCCTCCGGCAGGCCCTCTCGCAGGTGATGTGGGCCAGCCGCCAGATCGAGGACCTCCGCGACGAGTACACGACGAAGATCCGCAGCTCGGACGTGGACACCGCGCGGAAACACCGGAAGCAGGCGTTCGCGCGCATGGCCGACGTGATGGACCAGATCGAGGACGACCTGCGGTACATCGGCGACTCGCGGGACCAGCTGAAGGTGCTGCCGGACGTGAAACCCGACGAGCCCGCCATCGTGATCGCGGGCTACCCCAACGTCGGGAAGTCCTCGTTCGTCAACCGGGTCACCCGCGCCTCGAACCAGATCGCGGAGTACCCGTTCACCACGAAGGGCGTCCAGATCGGCCACTTCGAACGCGACCACATCCGGTACCAGATCGTCGACACGCCCGGGCTGCTCGACCGACCGGCCGACGAGCGCAACGACATCGAGCGGCAGGCGGTCAGCGCCCTCGAGCACCTCGCGGACGTGGTCGTGTTCGTGCTCGACCCCTCCGGCGACTGCGGCTACCCCCTCGACGTGCAGCTCGAACTCCGCGAGGAGGTCCGGGCGCTGTTCGGCGAAGACGTGCCGTTCCTCACGGTGGCGAACAAACACGACCGCTTCGACGCGGTGCAGGCGGAGTCGGTGGACGCGACGATGAGCGTCACCGACGACGAGAACGTCGAGCGCGTGCTCGACATGGCCGTCGAGGCGGCCGCGTTCGAGCCCGACCTCCCGACGCGCGACGGCGAGGAGTGAGGGGAAACCAATAGCGACGCGGCGCCGCGGCTCGGCGGTTCGTCCTTTGCTCTCCGAAAAAGTCTCCGAGCGACCGCCGCGTCAGGCCTGCTCGGCGGCGTAGACGACGTTGACGCTGACCCGCACGCTCACGTCGCCGGTCTCGACGCCCGTCGAGGCGCCGGCGTCCGCGCCGTCGCTCTCGGCGGCCATGGCCGCGTCGGACACGCGGTACGGCGTCACCCCCGCGTCGGCGGTGGAGACGCTGTAGGCGCCGGCCAGTTCCAGCCCGCTGGAGTCCGCGAGGGTGGTGGCGTCGTCCTCGGCGTTCGCCATCGCGTTCTCGATGGCGGCCTCGCGGACCTCGCGCTCGCGCTCCTCGCTCAGCCCGAACTCGATCCGCTGGACCTCGTCGGCGCCGGCGCCGACGGCGACGTCGATGACCTCGCCGACCGCGTCCACGTCGTCGAGCCTGATGGCGTAGCGGTGGGTCCCCTGGTACCGGGTTCGGTCGGGGTTCTCGCGCGTCTCGTACGACTCCCGCACGTCGTACCGGTCGGTCCGGATGTCGTCCTCGTCGAGCCCCCAGTCGGTCAGGGCGGCGCGGAGCGCGTCGTCGCTGGCCGCGAGCTCGTCCCGGACCGCCCCGGAGTCGTTTCCGGTGGCGGTCACCGCGACGCGGATCGTCGCGCGGTCCGGCTCGGCCGTGGCCTCGCCGTCCGCGGTCACTTCGACGTTCCGTTCGAGGGTCGATTCGTCTCCCGCGTCGACGCCGGCGTTGCCGGTCGAGCCGACGAGCCCCGAACAGCCCGCGAGCGCGACGAGCAGCGCGACGCCGACGGCGGTCACCAGTTTCCTGTTCATACGCGACCCGTCGTCGGGAACCGTCAAATAAGCCGCCGTAAGGACAAAGAGCCGCTTTCGTTATCGGACGGGCGACGCCGGCGCGGTCACGGCGCGCCGGTCGAGTCGTCGTCGGAGCCGTCGTCCGTCGCGTCGTCGGAGCCGTCGTCCGCCTCGTCGGGGTCGTCGTCCGGGTCGTCGTGATCCGTCACGACCGACTGCTCCGGGGGAAGCCCCTCACCGTCGAGCGCCTCGTCGTCCGGGCCGCCGTGGTCCGGATCCTCCTCGTCCGGGTCCTCGTGGTCGGTTATCACCGCCGGCTCCGCCGGTCCGTCCGCCGTGTCCTCCTCGTCTGTCCCCTCCGCGTCGCCGTCGTCCGAGCCCGTGAACGTCGGAATGGGGCCCGAGTCGTCGGGGCCGGAGAGCTCGGCGCCCCGGGACGCGTCGGGATCGCGCTCGACGCCGCCGTCCGGCGGTCCGGACACCCGCCGTCCCGAGCCGAACAGCCGCTCGCGGATCGAGCGCGTACTGGGACGCTCGGCGAGCAGCAGCGAGCAGTCCACCTCGTTGACCACGTCGAGGTGGAGAGAGCCCGAGACGAGCCGCGAGAGCAGTCCCTTCTCCGTCGCGCCGATGATGACGAGGGAGTTGTCCGCGGCCTCCCGGGCGATCGCCCCCTCGACGTCGCCGGTGTCGTCGACGATCAGCTCGGCATCCGAGAGCCCGTGCTCCGCGGCCCACCCGGCGAGGAACCCCTCGCCGTCGGCCCGGTCCTCGGGGCCGTCGACGACGTGGAGCAGGGTCACCTCGGCGCCCGCGGTCCGGGAGAGGACGCTCGCGACCTCCGCGCCCAGCGTCGAGTCCGGACCGCCGGAGGTCGGCAGCAGGACCCGCGAGGTGTCGAGGTCGCTCTCGCTCAGGATGAGGAAGTCGCAGGGGAGCTGGTTCGTCAGCTCGTCGATGGGGCGCTCCGCGCGGGCCGCGCCCCAGAGCTGGTCTTCGCCCCACCCCATCAACACGGCGTCGGGGCGGGTCCGCCGGGCCATGTTGAACACCTCCTCGAAGGACCGGTGCGAGACGACCGTGGAGGTGGAGACGTCGATGTCGTACTCCTCGGCGGTCTCGCGGAGCCCGGCCATCCCCTCCTCGGAGACGTCGGCGATCCGGCCCGCGCCGGCCGACAGCGACATCCGCTCGGGCGCCTGCACGACGTGGACGATGTGGACGAGGCCGTCCTCGTGGTCGCTGGCGATCCGGCTCGCGAGCTCGACGATGGGGCCGTCGGTCCGCGGGTTCGTGATCGGGACCATGATCCGGTGGCCCTCGTTGGCGAACAGCGTCGCCTCCGTGGCGTCCAAGATCGGGACGTACGAGCGCCCCGCGGCGCGGCCGAGCACCCACTCGGGCACCGTGAGCCGGCGGGTCATCCCCTCGAAGCGCGCCTCCTCCAAGCGCTCCTCGCTGGTCTGGAAGTAGTTGACGAGGGTGAC
This sequence comes from Halorubrum salipaludis, assembly GCF_002286985.1. Taxonomy (GTDB): domain Archaea; phylum Halobacteriota; class Halobacteria; order Halobacteriales; family Haloferacaceae; genus Halorubrum; species Halorubrum salipaludis. The sequence goes on from NZ_NSKC01000008.1 coordinate 243,614, forward strand.
CAACACGACACCGCCGATGGTGTTGCCGAGCAGCACGGGGATCACGAAGCCGACGATCCCGGAGTAGAGGCTGATCTCCGCGCCGTACAGCGGAATGCTGTACTCGAAGAAGAGGTAGAGGACCTCGGTGAAGGAGACGACGACGTGAAACAGGTCGCCGAGCGGGATCGCGAGGAACGCGAGGTAGACGACGAGCATCCGGCTCACCGAGTCGGTGGAGGCGAAGCCGACCCAGACGACGCCGGCGACGATCAGCCCCGCCATCGCGGCCTTGAAGAACAGCGGGACGGCGCCGACGCCGAACCCGCCCTCGGAGATGTACCGCGCCGCGTCGACCGTGTCGCCGGTGAAGACATCGCCGTACGACAGCACGAGCGCCCCGATCCCGCCGCCGACGAAGTTGCCCGCGAGCACGATTGACCAGTGGCGGAGGAGCGTGGGGAGGCTCGCGAGCCGCTCTAAGGTCAGCGCCACCGGCGGCAGCGTGTTCTCGGTGTACAGCTGATAGCCGCCGATGATGATGTAGATGAACCCGAGCGGGTACAGCATGACGCTTAAGATCGGGTGGGAGTCGGTCGCGGCCGTCAGGGAGGCGTACAGCATGAAGGTGATCGTGATCGCCAGCCCCGCCGCGAGCCCGCTGAAGAAGAGCTCGCGGCTCCCGGAGGTCACCTCCTCGTCCGCGGCCGCGATGATCCGCTGGAACACCTCGTCGGACGAGAAGCGGTCCCGGACGGCCTCGCCGACTGCCGGGGCGCCGCTCTGGGAGCGCTCGACGACCTCGCGTATCGAATCGTCGTCGGGTCGCTGTGAGTCGGTCACTGCCGGATCACTCTCGGCGCGGTAAAAAGTAGTTCCTCTTTCGGCATGTGGCACAAAAGATCCGACACGGACTGTGTTTCCTGATGAACTGAATGGGCGTTTAACTATTCGATCCAGATCGGGCGGTTCGTCAGATCGGGGAGCGGCGGTTCGTCTCTCGGAGCCGGTCGCCGCCGACGCCGCGTCAGGCCCGGTCGATCGTCACGAGGCGGACCTCGACGCGCACGTCGGCGCCGATCGTCGCCTCGATCCGGCGGTCGAGCGCGTCGGCTACCCCCTCCACGCCGCCGCCGGGCGGTGCCCCCACGGTGACGATCACGCGCTCGGTGTCGAGCGGCGGGACCGTCCCGCCGCGCTCGACCTCCAGCTCCAGCAGTTCGAGCCCGGGGTCGAGCGCGGCGAGCTCGTCGCCCGCGGCGGACCGGATGTCGGCCTCGGTGGTCGAGGCGACGTACGACTCGTAGGTGACGCCGCCGAGGAACACCGAGAGCACCGCGATCGCGGCCGCAAGCACGGCCGCCCGCTTGAGAAACGCCGCGCGCGCGTCGTCCTCGCGGAACCAGCTCTGCGGCCGGTACCCCTCGTACCAGAGCACGACCAGCGCGGAGAGGTTGATCGAGAGGACGTTCACCGCGACGATCACGCCCGCGCCGATCACGAGCCGCGGGATCCGGAAGGCGATCCCGATCCCGACGGCGGCCGCGGGAGGGATGAGCGCCACCGCGATCATCACGCCGACCAGCGTCGCCGAGACGCCCGCCATCAGCGAGACGATCCCGGCAACTCCGGCGCCGATCGCCACGACGAGCACCAGGACGTTCGGCGCGAGCCGCTCCGAGACCTCCGCGAGCTCCAGCGGATCGAGCCCCGGGGGGACGAGCGCGAACCACCGCAGCGCGAGCGCGAACAGCGTCGCGGCCGCGACCGCGACCGCGACGCCGAGGACCTGCATCCGGACGCCGCGCCGGAACATCTCCTCGTCGTCGACGACCGTGCCGATCGCGGCCGACATCGCCGGGCCGATCAGGGGGGCGATCACCATCGAGCCGACCACCGTCGCCGGCGAGTCGAGCAGGAGCCCGGCGGTGGCGATCACGGCGGAGATGACCGTCATCAGCACGTACGTCCGGAGCCCGGAGGCGAGGTCGTCCGCCTTCGTCTGCAGCTCTTCCCGCGAGATCCGGTCGCCACCGCGTTCGGCGTCCTCGGCGTACCGGTCTTCGAGCGCCTCGAACCGGCGGGAGATGACCGTCTCGGCCGCGACGATGACCGTGTAGGTGCTCTCGTCGATCCCCGCCTCCCGGAGCCGTTCGAGCACGGGTTCGACGGCGGCGGTCGGGAGCGGGAACGTCGCGACCGCGGTGTACTCGCGGCCGCTCGTCTCGTCGGTGACGACGTAGTCGACGCCCTCGTCGTCGAGCGCGCGGACCACGGCCGCGCGCTTCCCCGCGGGGATCATGACCTGAACGAGTCGCACGGTGGGTCGTCTCGCCGGCGCGACTTATAAGGGACGGTGGCCGAGAACGGAAACCGCGGACGGCGGTCGGCGGGGGGATCCTGAGCCCGGTTCGGTCGACCCGGCGGCTGACCGCACCGCGGATCCGGAGGCCGAATCCGCGCCCGCCCCGCACGAAACGGAACTTTAATGCGCGAATCCCTCGCACGTTCAGGCAAGAATGCTCTCGCCGCTGTTCATCGACACGTTCCTGCTCGATTACCACCTCGGGCACGTCATACTGCTCGGGTTCGTCGTCTCCCTTCTGGCGGCCGCGCCCCTGAAGTCCCAGAAGGTGATCGCGTCCGTCTTCGCCGGCTTCGGGACGATCTTCCTTGTCGCCCCGTACACGACGATGCCGCAGGTGTACATCCTCGCGGGCATTCCGATGATCCTGATCGGCGCGCTGCTGTGGACGATGGCCGGGAGCTAATTCCGGCCGCCACCGAACCGCGCCCCCGAATCGCCGACTGCCGCCGTCACCGTTCCACCCTCGTTCTCCGAACCGTTCCGATCTCGTCGGGAGCGCCGCTTCCCGCCTCGCCGCGCCGCCTTCTCCCCCGCCGCGCCGTTGCTCGATCCCGCCTCTTTTTGCACCCCGAGCGACACTCCCCGCCATGGTCACGGTACGGGCACCCGCCACGAGCGCGAACCTCGGCAGCGGGTTCGACGTGTTCGGCGCGGCCCTCACGCGTCCGGCGGACGTCGTCACCGTCGAGAAGGCGGCAGAGACGACGATCGAGGTCACCGGGGTCGGGGCCCAGTACATCCCCGAGGACCCCGAGAAGAACACGGTCGGCGCCGTCGTCGAGGCGCTCGACGCGCCCGCGCGGATCCACATCGACAAGGGCGTCCGCCCGGCGTCCGGCCTCGGCTCCTCGGCGGCCAGCGCCGCCGGCGCCGCCGTCGCGCTCAACCGGCTGTACGACCGCGGGCTCTCCCGCTCGGAGCTGGTCCCGATCGCCGCCGAGGGCGAGGCGGTCGTCTCCGGCGTCGCCCACTCCGACAACGTCGCCCCCTCGATCCTCGGCGGGTTCACGGTGACGACGAGCGAGGGGACCCACGCGGTCGACGCCTCGATCCCCCTGGTGGTCTGTCTCCCCGACGTGGCGGTCTCCACCCGCGACGCGCGCCGGGTCGTCCCCGAGACCGCCTCGATGGAGGAGCTGGTCGAGACGGTCGGCAACGCCGCCACCCTCGCGGTCGGGATGTGCCGCTCCGATCCCGACCTCGTGGGCGCCGGCATGAGCGACCCCGTCGTCACCCCCGAACGCGCGCGGCTGATCACGGGGTACGACGACGTGCGCGCGGCGGCCTTCGACGCCGGCGCGGCCGGGGTCACCGTCAGCGGCGCCGGCCCCGCGATCCTCGCCGTCTGCCGCGACGAGCGCCGGCGGGGGGTCGCCGCCGCGATGCTCGACGCCTTCTCCGACGCCGGCATCGACGCCCGCGCCTACCAGACGCGGATCGGACGGGGGTCGACGGTGTTAGAGGAGTGAAACGGGACGAACGGGGAATTCGGGTCGGTGACGGCGTTTATAAATAGGCGATCGATTCGCGGTGACGATTTTCAAAGCCCGGGCACTCGCTTATAAATAGTAACCAGCAGATCGCCAGCGAACACTGTCAAAGCCCCAGCCGCTCACTTATAAGGAGTTGCCAACAGATCGCCAGCGAACACTGTCAAAGCCCCAGCCGCGAGGGCGGCGTACGCTCGCTGCGCTCCTCGTCACTCGCGTTGCTCGTTCCTGCGGTGCTAGCGTCACCTAAGCCGCCCTCGCGGCTGCCCCTTTGAGTCCCACCCAACCGCAGACCGCCGGAAGACGGTCCTGCTCGCTCACTGCTCGCGGCTTCGCCGCTCGCCAGTCGAGGTGCCCGCTTCGCTCGCACCTCGCACCGTTCGCTGCGCGGGCTGCGACTTCCGTGCTCCCGCTCGCTCCCGTCGGTCGCTCGCGGGACCGCAGCCTCACGCCTCCCCAGCTTCGTCGGTGGTCCTCCGCGTTGCTCCGGACCACCGACTCCCTCACGCGTGCTTCTCGGCCGCGGGGCGGCCTCGAAGGCACGCGCCACCGCAGTTCATTTATAAACAAATTCGACGGTATTCCTTCTTCCGACGGGGCTCCGCCCCCACCTACGACACGCGGGCAATCACGGCGAACGTCTCGGTGCGCTCGGAGGCGGAGATCACCTCGAACCCGGCCGCTTCCAGCGCCGCGACCGCGTCGCTCGCGTCGAAGCGCTCGTCGGCCGGCGGACCGTGTTCGCCGTCGCCCGCGGCCGACCAGTCGAAGAGCGCGAGCCGGCCATCGGTACGGATCGCGCGGGCCAGCTCCGCGAGGGCGTCGTCGCTCGCGAACTCGTGGTACGTCATCGTCGAGAAGGCGGCGTCGAGCTCGCCGTCCTCGAAGGGAAGCGACGCCACGTCGCTCTCGACGAGTTCGACGTTCTCGGGAACGCCCTTCTCGCGGTAGAACGCGTGCATCTCGGCCTGCACGTCGACGCCGTAGACGGCCTCGACGTGAGGCGCGACCGCGTCGGTGTAGAAGCCGGTGCCGCTCCCGAGGTCGGCGACGGTCGCCGCCGCGCGGTCGGCGCCGGCGGCCGTCAGCGATCCGACGACCTCCTCGGCGGAGACCCAGCGGTACCGGACCGCGGGGCGCTCCAGTCGGTCGGCCTGCTCGGCGTCGAACGTGTGAAATCCCATACGCGGTCTTGTGCGTGAACCACTAAAACGCGTCCGGTCGCGGGCTCACCACTCGGCGGCGAGCGCGTCGACCAAGCGGTCGATCTCGGCCTCGGTGGAGACGGCGTGGACCGACGCCCGGACCGCGTCCGGGTGCGGCAGCGAGCGGACCACGATCCCCTCGTCGGCGAGTCGCTCGACCGTCGCCTCGGGGTCGTCGACCTCAACCGTGACGAGCCCGGTCTCGTACTCGCGCGGGCTCAGCAGCCGGTCGTCGGGAACGCCGTCCTTGAGCCGGTCGGTGAGCGACGCGATCCGGTCTTCGATCGTCGAGATCCCGACCGCGTCGATCGCGTCGAGGGCCGCGACCAGCCCGGCGTGGGCCGCCGGGGTCGTCGTCCCGACCTCGAAGCGCTTCGCGCCCTGCTTAAACGCGATCTCGTCGGCGTCGGGGTCCTCGACGCTCCGGTAGCCGACCGCGCGCGGCGCCAGCTCGGCCGCGGCCTCGCGGTCGACGTAGAGGAAGCCGGACCCCCACGGGCCGAGCAGCCACTTGTGGCCCGCCGCCGCCACCGCGTCGGCGCCCCATTCCGAGACGTCCATCGCGACCTGGCCGGGGGACTGGACCGCGTCGACGAGCGTGAACGCGCCCGCCTCGTCAGCGATCTCGACGAGGTCCGCGACCGGGAGCCGCGTCCCGTGGGTCCACGTGATCGCGCTGAAGCAGACGAGCCGCGCGTCCGTCACGGCCTCGGCGTACGCCTCGCGGTCGATCCGCCCGCTCTCCGTCTCGACGACCCGCACCTCGACGCCCTCGCGTTCGAGCCGCTGCCACGGGAGGACGCCGGCGGGGTGTTCCAGGTCCGTCCGGACGACGACGTCGCCGGGCTCCCAGTCGATCGCGCCCGCGATCCGGGTGATCCCGTCGGTCGTGCTCTCGGTCAGGGCGACCTCGTCGGGCTCGGCGCCGACGAAGTCGGCGACGCGCTCGCGCACCGTCTCGTACGTTCCGAAGGCGCGCTCGTACGGGTCGGTCGTCCCGGATCCGAACTCGTGGTCCGCGACGTAGTCGGACGCGGCCTCGACGACGCGCTCGGGGCTCGGCCCGTGCGCGCCGAAGTTGAAGTACGCGGCCTCGCCGAGCGCCGGCACGTCCGCGCGCAGCTCGCGGAGCTCCCGCGAGGTCATCCCGGTATCGGCCTCGAAATCGGCCATTCAGGCGGTGTGCTCCGCGATCGAGTCGGCGAGCGCGTCCTCCGTCTGCGCGCCGACCATCCGCTCCGCGAGCTCGCCGCCGGCAAACACGAGCAGCGTCGGGATGCTCTGGACGCCGTACTCGCCGGCCAGCCCCTGGTGTTCGTCGACGTCGATCTTCAGGACGGTCGCATCGGTGTCGCTCGCGACCGCCTCGACGGCCGGCTCCATCATCTGGCACGGGCCGCACCAGTCCGCGTAGAAGTCGACGAGGACCACGCCCTCGGCGACGTAGTCGTCGAACGCGTCGGGGTCGGTCAGCTGAATCGGTTCCGCGGGGGCAGCGTCAGGTGAACTCATCGCTTCGTAGTACGCGCCCCACGCGGATAATGGTTTTGAACGAGTAACACAATACCGCCCGGCCGGTCGGAGGGGCGAGGCGCGTTCGAGAGAGGGCGACGCGCGTCCGAGGGTTCAAATTCGGGGGCGACGAACCGGGGCGCATGTACGCGGTCGTCGGCTGCAACGAGTGCGCGGCGATGTGGCTCCTCGCGGACCCGCGGACGAGCGACAGCGCGCAGTGCCCCCGCTGCGGGAAGACGCACCGGACGGCGAAGCTCAAGCGGTTCTTCGAGTCGGACGACCGCGAGGCGGCCCGCGAGGCCCGGGCCGCGCTGCTCGCGAAGAAGCGCGACGAGAGCGCGGCGTTCGCCAAGATCGACCACGTCTCGGAGCTCGAACGCGCCGTCGACGAGGCGGGGATCGACGACCGCGAGTACCTGGAAGCGTCCGGGATCGACGCCGACGCCGTCGACGAGGCGGGCGCCCGCGCTGAGGGCGGCGGGTCGGGCTCGCGGAGCCGGACCGAAGTCGTCCGTGACGCGGTCGAGGCGGTCGACGACCCCACCGAGGAGCGCGTCGTGGCGCACGCGAGCGAACGCGGGGTCCCCGCCGAGACGGCCCGAGAGATCCTGACGCGGCTCGCCCGCCGCGGGGAGCTCTCCGAGTCGGGCGGGCGCTACCGGGCCCTCTGAGGGCGTCGGTCCGCGATCGAAGCCCGGTTTCCTGACGACGACGCCCGATTCCCTGACAAAGCACTTATACTATCGTTCAGACGTGTCGCGTATGGACACGCGAACTGCCCTCCTGGCGGCCGCCGCCGCGCTCCTGCTCGCGGGCGCGATCGGCGCCGTCGCCGCGCCGGACGCGATCGTCGACCCGCGCGAGGCCGACGAGCGCCCCGGCGACGTACGCATCGTGGACACGGTCGTCTCGCCGGGCGAAGTGCGCGGCGAGACCGCGGAGCTCCGGCTCGGAGTCGACCTCCGACACCGGGGTTCGGCCGTCGAGAACGTCACGGTCCGCCACCGCGCTATCGGCGCCGACTCGGGGCTGCTCGTCGACGAGACGACGGTCGACGTCGGCGACGTCGACGGCGGCGGCGAGCGCACCGTGAACGGCTCCGTCGACGTGGACCGCGAAGGCGGCTACCGGATCGAGACCGTCGTCTTCGCCGACGGCGAACGGCGGGCGAGCCAGACGACGCGCGTCGGCGGCGTCGCGGCGCTCACGCCCGACTACGCCGACTCGCGGGTCGGCTTCACCGAGGGGAACGTCTGGCCGACCGTGGCGGTCAGCGTGCGCGAGGCCGACAACGAGACGGCGACGCTGTCGGTGTCTATCTCGGTGACGAACCGCGGGGACGCCGCCTCGGAGCCGCTCGACCTCCGAGTGCTCTTCCGGCAGTCGGAGTCGAACGTGATCGCCGACGAGGCGAGCGAGACGGTCGGCGAGGTCCGGCCCGGCCGGACCGACACCGTGACGACGACCGTCGAGGTGCCGGCGAACTACAACTACTACGTCGACGCCGCGCTGTGGAGCGACGACGTGCTCATCGACGAGACGCAGGGCGTCGCCAACCTGAACCCGCGAGAGACGATCAGCGCGGACGAGACGGTCGAGGAGGTCGAGTTCGCCGTCGAGGACTTCACGGGGGGCACGGGGGGCGACGACGCGGCGGACGAAGCCGGCGCTCCCGACCGCGGAGAGGACGGCGCCGGGGACTCGACCCCCGGTTTCGGCCCCCTCGTCGCGCTCGTCGCGCTCGTCGCCGCGGCCCTCGTCGCACGGAGGCGACCATGACCGACGACCGAGACCGCGTCGACTCGGACGGCGATCCCGACGACACCACCGACACACCACCCGGACCCATGACCGACACCACCACCGACGAGACCGCCACCGCCGACCGCGAACCGCGCACGACCGACGCCGGAAGCGACGCGACCGGAGACGCCGACGGAGGCGGCTGGTTCGATCCGATCTCGGCCGGCGACCTCCGCGGGCTCATCGACCGGATCGGGCTCGCCGCGCTGATACTGCTCGCGCTGATCGCGGGGTGGAGCTTCTACAGCCAGGCCGGCCGGGCGATCCGGACGTGGCTCGACCCGGCCTACCAGCCGATCGCCCTCGCGGCGTTCAACCTCGCGGTGCTGCTCGTCGCGCTCGCGGGCGTCGCTCACCAGCTGTACCGGATCCGTCGGAGCGAGGGAGGAGGCGGGAAGGCGGCGGAGTGAGTAGCGGTCGACTCCCCCGAAGCCGCCTACTCTTCGGGGAGGTCGTCGGTGTTCGTCGGAACCCGCTCGACCTGCCCCGCGAGCGTCGCCGCGTCGCCCGCGACGGTGGAGGCGTCGACGCCCGCCTCGTTCGCGACCAGCCGAACGTGCGCGGCCAGCAGGGCGAGCGCGCGAAGCCCCTCGTTCTCCGCGTCGCCGTCTCCCCGCTGAGCGAACGTGGTGTCGACCTCGCCGTCGCGGACGACGCCGACGTGGACCGCCTCGATCCCCTCGCCGTCGAGGAGGTCTCGGGCGCGGTCGACCTCGGCGGCGAACGGGCCGGCGTCCGGGCCCTCGTCCGAGCCGTCCGCGTCGTCGGCCGTCGCTCCGTCTGCGGGGACATCGTCGTCGCTCATGGAACGGGGTACGCGAAGCGGGGAGAAAAGCGCGGCGCCCGGCGGAGCGCGCGGGGGCCGCGGTTGCCGCGGTTCGGGCGCGCGCGTCCGTTCGCCGGCTACTCGTCCGGACGAGGCCGGGCGATGAACAGCGACTCTTCGAGGGTGAACGGGTCGTACGTCGACTGGTGGCAGACGCAGTAGGTCCCGTTGGCGGCGTCGTACCGGGCGGACTCCTCTAACACCTTGTAGTCGGGGATACAACAGAAGTGCGTACAGACGTTGAGGTACGCGATGAACCCCTGGTCCGTCGAGGCGGAGACCCACTCGTCGTTCTCCGCGGCCTCCTCGATCCGCGGCGAGCGGATGACGATAGCGTTGAGGTCGGTGTCGGCGTCCTCGGAGCGCCACGTGACGGACGCCGGCTTCCCGACGCCGTCGTCGCCGACCCCGTTGCCCCACTCGGCGTAGTCGTCGAAGTCGTCGACGTGGATCTGGTCGCCCGCGTCGTAGGTCTCGTCCTGCCAGTCGTACTTCCCGGGGGCCGCCCGGAACAGGTTGTCCGACTCGAAGTTCGGATCGATGTTCTCCTGCGACTCGACGCCGCAGTACTGGAACCACTCGCCGGAGTAGGTCCGGCCGCCGAGCTGCTCCTGTGCGACCTCGATCTCTCGGCCCTCCTGCGTGACGGTCTGGACCTCGGGCCAGATCCCGCGGATGTACCCGTCGTCGGTGACCTCAACCGGGATCTGCGGGAGGCCGCGCGGCGCCGGGCCGCCGGTGTGAGCGATCGACATCGCGACGGTCGACCCGCCGCCGACGCCGCCGGAGGTCGTCAGGGTGTTCACCGTTGCCGACCCCATCGCGCCGACCCCCGCCAGGGCCGCGCCCCCGACGACGCCCTTGACGAAGCGACGCCGGCCGGACTCGGCCGGATACTTGTCGGACTGACTCATACTCGCTGTTCGGGTTGGGCCGGTAAAAAGGGTGACGAACCCTCCACCCGACGAGCGCGACGACCGGGTTCGGGCGCCGGCCGTCCGGGTCGCGACCCCGTCCGAACCGATGGGGCCGAACCTGGACCCCCGCGTCTGGATCCGGGAGCTGTCGAACGATCGATCGATACGTTTATTCGAAACCGAGGCAAACCTTCGTTCGGACACCGCTTTTAACCCACCGCAATGGGTGTACCTGTGGTATGGTGTTGCACAATCGAGACGTGCGGACGGACGTCCGGGAGCTCGGCGCGCTCGTCGGGGACGTCCTCGCCGCGCAGGCCTCCACCGAGGCGTACGAGACCGTCGAGGACCTCCGGAACGCGGCGATCGACTACCGGCGCGGCGACGCGGCGAGCCGCGACGCGCTCCACGAGTCGGTCGGCGAGCTGTCGACGACCCGGGAGGAGATCGTCGCCCGCGCGTTCACGACCTACTTCGAGCTGATCAACCTCGCGGAGGAGCGGGAGCGCGTCCGGGCCATCCGGGGCGCAGACGAGGAGGGAGCGCTCCACGACTCCTTCGACGCCACGATCGCCGAGTTCGCGGCGGCCGGCGTCGAGCCGGAGGAACTGGAGGAACTGCTCGCGGACGTGCTCATCGAGCCGACGTTCACCGCCCACCCCACCGAGGCGCGGAGAGCCACAGTGAAGGCGAAGCTCCGGTCGATCGCCAACCACCTGGAGGAGCTCGACGAGCGCAACCTCACCGAGCGCGAGCGCAACGGGATCTGGCGCGACGTCACCGCCGAGGTGACCAGCCTCTGGGGGACCCGGCAGGTGCGCCAGCGCAGCCCGGAGCCGGAAGACGAGGCGCGGAACGTCCAGTGGTACTTGGAGAACACCCTCTTCGACGTGGTGGGCGACGCCTACGAGGAGTTCGAGGAGACCATCTCGAAGGAGTACGACGACGTGGACTGCCCGAAGCTCTTCGAGTTCCGGTCGTGGGCGGGCTCGGACCGCGACGGCAACCCGTTCGTCACGCCCGAGGTGACCGACGAGACGCTGGCGCGGCAGCGCGAGGTCGCCGTCGAGAAGTACCGCGACCGGTGTAAGCGGCTCTCGGCCGTGTTGAGCCAGGACGGCGAGCGCTACGCGGTCGACGACAAGCTCACGGAGTCGCTCTCGGCCGACGCCGAGCGGTTCCCGACCGTCGTCGAGGAGGCGCGCGAGCGCTACCCCGACGAGCCGTACCGCCAGAAGCTCCGCCTGATGCGCGAGCGGCTCGACCGGGTCGACGACGTGCGCCCCGGCGAGTACCCCGACGGCGACGCCTTCCTCGCGGATCTGGACGTGATCGCCGACTCGCTGGCGGCGGACGGCCAGGACGCGGTCCGCGAGTCGTTCGTCGAACCGCTCCGCCGGCAGGTGGACACGTTCGGGTTCACGCTCGCGTCGCTGGACCTCCGCGACCACCGCGAGAACCACACCGAGGCCGTCGCCGAGGCGGTCGCGACCGAGGGCGTCGACTACCGCGGGATGGACGAGGACGCCCGAGAGGAGTTCCTCACCGAGGCGATCCTCCAAGAGGACCCGGTCGTCGACGCCGACGAGCCCGGCGACGTCTCCGAGACCACCGAACGGGTGCTCCGCCGGTTCCAGGAGCTCGCCGAGTGGCAGGACGAGTACGGCGCGCAGGCGATCGACACCTACTGCATCTCGATGACCGAGGAGCCGAGCCACGTGCTCGAAGTGCTCTTCTTGGCCGATCAGGTCGGCGTCGTCTCGCTGCCGGACCACTGCGGCCTCGACGTGGTCCCCCTGTTGGAGACGGAGTCCGCGCTCAACGGCGCCGAGCGCATCCTCGGGACCCTCTTCGAGAACGAGGCGTATGCGACGGCGCTGGAGGTCCGCGACGAGGTCCAGGAGGTCATGCTCGGCTACTCCGACTCCAACAAGGAGAACGGGTTCCTCGCCGCGAACTGGGACCTCTACGAGAACCAGCGCCGGATCGCGCGGTTCTGCCGCGAGGAGGAGGTCACCCTGCGGCTGTTCCACGGCCGCGGCGGCTCCATCTCGCGGGGCGGCGGCCCCATGAACGAGGCGCTGCTCGCGCTCCCCAACGAGACGGTGACGGGGCAGGTGAAGTTCACTGAGCAGGGCGAGGCGATCGCCGAGAAGTACGCCAACCCGCGGATCGCCGAGCGGGAGCTCGAACAGATGCTCGACGCGCAGATCCGCGCGCGCCACGAGGCCAACGAGGAGCCCACCGAGGACGTGCCCGACGAGTGGGTCGACGCGATGGAGACGATGGCCCCCGCCGCCCGGAAGACGTACCGCGATCTGTTGAACACCGACGGGTTCGTCGACTACTTCGGACAGGCGACCCCGATCTCCGTCGTCGAGAACCTCAACCTCGGCTCGCGCCCCGCCTCGCGCTCCGGCGAGCGCACCGTCGAGGACCTCCGCGCCATCCCGTGGGTGTTCTCGTGGACCCAGACCCGGCTCATCCTCCCGGGCTGGTACTCGCTCGCGTCCGGGCTCGATGCCTACCTCGACGCGGTCGGCGAGGAGGAGGGCCTCGAAACCCTCCGAGAGATGTACGACGAGTGGCCGTTCTTCCGCACGACCCTCGACAACGCCGCGCTCGCGCTCGCCCGCACCGACCCCGAGATCGCCGCCGAGTACGCCGACCTCGCGGACGACGACCTCCGCGAGCGCTTCTTCCCCGAGCTGATCGGGGAGTACGAGCGCGGCCGCGAACTCGTCCTGTCGATCAGCGGCCGCGACGACCTGATCCGTCGCGAGTGGCTCGAAGAGAGCCTCGACCGGCGGAACCCCTACGTCGACCCACTCAACCTGCTGCAGGCGAACCTGCTCGGGCGGACCCACCGCACCGACGAGGAGGAGCGGACCCTCCGGCTCACCGTCAACGGCATCGCCGCCGGGATGAAGAACACGGGGTAGTCCGCCCGTTCGCTCGCCTCGGCGGCGGCTCCTCCGTTCGGAGGCGGAGCGGGCCGGCCGGAGACGGGTGCCCTCGCTGTGCTACTCGACGGTCACGGTCCCGACCATGCCGGCGGCCTCGTGGGGGATACAGACGTACTCGTGGACCCCGGCGGTCTCGAACGTGTGGACGAACGACTCACCGGACTGCACAGCGCCCTCTCCCTCCTCCCAGCCGCTTCGGGCGGCCTCCTCCGAGTCGAATCTGCCGGAGGCCCAGTACTCGGCTTCCGCCGGGATCCCGTCCTGGGACGCGCTCACCGAGTGAGGTTCCCCGGCCGCGAACCGCCACGCAACCGTGTCGCCCCGAGAGACGGTGAGATCGGCGGGCTCGAACGCGACCGCGGTCATGTCGACGACGTGGTCGGCGTCGTCGGGAACGCCTTCGACGACGTTCGGCCCGCCTTCGAGGTCGGCCTCGCCGTCGTCCCCGTGGTCGGACCCGGTCTCCCCCTCGCCGCCGGCGCCGGCGAGTTCGAGGTCGAGCGGGAGCTCTTCGACGCCGTCCACGAGCGCGAACTGGGCGTATTGGGCGGCGCGAGCGAACGACTCGGCGGCGCCGGACACGTCGCCACCCTCCCGAACCGCCGCGACGTACCGGTCGAGGGCCCCCTCGAACGCCTCGTAGGCGTTCCGATCGGCCGCTTCGAGCGCGTCGTGGACGCGGGCCTCCTCGAAGCGGGCGAACGTCGCCTCCAGCAGGTCGGCCGCGGCCGACGCACCCGGTCCGCCCGCGCTCTCGACGACGGCGTAGGCCGCGGCCACCGCCTCCGCGTCGAACCGCACCGCGGCCGGGTACACGTCCTCGTCCCCGTCGGCAGCCGCGACCACGGCTTCGAGCCGCTCTTCGAACGACTCGTACAGCGACTCGTCCGCGGACTCCAGCGCCTCGTGGAACCCCGCCGCGTCCGACTCGAAGTGTTCGAAGACCCCCTGCGCGACGCTCCGCGCTCGATCGCCCGCACCGACCGCGTCGAGCGCGGCCGCGTCGAACCCCCTCGCCGTCACGTACGGCGCCTCGGCGGCGCTCGCGGTCGCGGCGTCGCCGGCCGCCGTCGCGAACTCGAGCAGCGTCGATCGCGCCCCCTCCTCGTGGGTCGCGACGGCCGAGTCGTCGCCGTTCTCGAACGCGTCGACGAGCGCACCGAGGTGTTCGTCTTCGAACCGGACGTACAGGTCCTCGCTCGTCGACTCCACGGCTTCGTGGAGGCCGAGCTCGTCCCGCTCGAAGCGGTCGAACGTCGCCGTCGCGATCGACGCCGCCGCGTCCGTCTCTCCAGAGCGATAGCGCTCTCGGGCATCGGCCAGCCGCACCCGGAAGAACGCCGCTTCGAGCAGCGGCGCGTCCGCCCCCGCGAGCGCGTCGATACCGGCCACGAGGGCCGAGTCGATCGCCGCCACGGCCTCGTCGACCCCCTCGAGGTCGGCCGCCGAGGCGGCCGACCGGAGGTCGGAGAGTCCGTCCTCAAACCCCTCGTACGCCCCGTGATCAGCCGATTCGATGGCCTCGTGGGCTCGGGCCTCCTCAAAGTGTGCGAACACGTCGCTCGCGACCGCGGCGGCCCGGTCGGTCTCGCCCGCCGCGGCGAGGCGTCGGGCGTCGTAGGCGCGGGCTCGGTACGCGGTCAGCGTCGCCGCGTGTGCGAACCCGGTCGACGGACCTCCCGCCGACGCCAGCGCGGCGGCGTCCCACCCGCGGGCCTGCAGCGCGGCGACGTGGCCCGCGCTCGCGGCCGACTCGGAACCGGCCAGCGCGTAGCTGCCCGCCGTCGCCGCAGAGAACGCTGCTTCGGCGTTGGACCGGACGGTCCCCGCGTCACCCTCGGCTGCGGCGTCGGCCGTCGCCCTCGCGGCGTCCGCGAAGGCCTCGCGGGCGTCGGGGTCCGCGGAGTCGAGCGCTCCGCTGACGGCCGCCTCGTCGAACCGATCCACGGCGTCTCGGACGGCGGTCTCGGCCGCCTCGAAACGGTCCGCGGGGGCGAGAAACGCCGCGTCGACGACCGCGGCGCCGAACAGCTGGAGTTCCAACGCGTCCGCCGTGTCGTCGTCCGTGATCCGACGCTGCGCCTCCGCGAGCTGCGTGTCGGCGATCACCGTCTCCTCCCGGGCGCGTTCGATATCACCCGGTTCGAGGCCGGCCGTCCGGAGCTCGCCAAGCGCCTCCTCGAACTCGGCGTAGTTCCCCTCGTTCGCCTCCTCGAGCGCCTCGTGGGCGCCGCGTTCGCCCGAGGCCTCCTCGAAGCGCGCGAACGTCTCCCGCGCGAGGGCCGCCCCGGTCTCGGCGTCCCCCGCGCGCCCCAGCGCAAGGGCGTCCCACAGCCGGGCGCGCATCGCGTTCCACTCGGCCGCGACGGCCGAATCCGCCGTCGGAGGCGTCGACGTCGCCGTCGATGACGGCTCCTCTCCGGCCCCGTCCCCCTGAGAGGCGTTACAGCCGGCCAGTCCGGTTCCGAGCGCTACGCCAGCGGTCGCCAGCAAATGCCGTCTGCGGAGTCGCATACGTTTTTGGCCAGCCTAAAAATTAATAACGCTGTCGGCCGTTTTCCGGTTCCGGTAATCCGGCGTTTGAAACTCATTAAACTGCGATTTCGGGAACCGAGTAGAATCGGGAGAACGTCAGCCGAGATGATCCGACCGGATCGGTCGTTCGTCAGTTGGACTGCGGGTAGACTGCAGGCCGCCGATATAATTCCATATAGCGATATACAATACATCCAGAGCGAATCGGCTCAGTCACAGCGAAACGAGATCGGAGCGGCTCAGGGCGCGAGGCGCCGCTCTCGACGAGAGAGACGGAGTCGGAACTCGAAGTCGGCGGAGCGACGCAAGAAACGGAGCTTCGATCGACGGACCGGGAATTACGCGTAGCGTTCGAGTTCCGGCCGGTCGAGGTCCTCGAAGACGTCGGCGGCGACCTCGGAGAGGAAGGCCTCGCCCTCGTCGGAGACGCGGCGCCCCTCGCCGGCAGCGGTCGTCACGAGCCCGTCGTCTTCCAGCGCCTGCAGCGACGCGCGGATGAGCTTGCGGGAGCCGCCCTCGTGCTCGCCGGGGCGGACGGAGTAGCGGTTCGAACCGCGCTTCTTCGAACCGTACTCGGTGGCGAGCCGCTCGATGCCGATCGGCTCGTTCTGGGCGACCTTCCGGAGGAGGCTGGCGGAGCGCACGTACCAGAAGTCCTCCTGCTCCGGCGGAAGCTCCTTGCCGGCGCCGCTCTTGGCGAACTCGACCCAGTCGGGCTCGTCGATCCGGTCCTCGAGTCGTGCGGCGACCTCCTCGATGAGGGCGTCGGCCGGCACGTCGTAGATGGTTACCATTGAGGGGAATTTCAGCCTAACGTCGTTTAAACCCATCGTATTCGAGAGGCGTCGTGTGACCCGTTTTCACGGGTAGCGGAGCCACAGAAGGGGATCGCGACGCCGGAACCGGGAGAGAAGCTCGCCGTCGACTCGCCGACCCGCTGCTCGACGGCTACTCGACGTACTCGTACTTCCGCTCGTTCATCCGGCCCCAGCCGGTGAAGACGAACTCCGCCTCCGGCTGCGTGAACTCCTCGATCTCGCGGTCGACATCCATGTCGTACTCGTGAACGTCGTGGACGTCCTCGTACTCCTCCCACGTGAGGTCGTAGCGCGCCGCGAGCTGGTCGTCGATGTCGAGCCCCTCGATCTCCGCGCGCCAGCCCTCGCGGACCGTCTCCGCGTGGATCTCGGCCTGCGCGCCGGAGCCGTAGGAGGCGACGAGCAGCGTGTCGTCGACGAGATCCCGATCACGGGTCAGGGCGTCTCGCAGGGCGCTCACGCGGGCGATGTGGACCGAGCTGGTGTACCAGTTCCCGACCTCCCGGGAGAGCCCGAGCGTCGGTTCCACGGCGCTGTCGTACCACGTCTGATACTGCTCGGTCGTCTTCAGCTCGTCCATGTAGTCGCGGATGGCCTCCTCGTAGGCCTCGCGGTCCGCGTAGTCGGCCTCGCGGGGCTGGCGGCCGATCTCGTCGGCGAGCGCGTCCTCGTACTCCGTGTCGCGGATGACGTGCCGGTACGCTAAGAGGGCCGCCTTCCGGACCATCCCCGGGAACGGCGTGTGGAACGGGGCGTACGCGAAGTCGTCGAGGGAGATGTCGTCGGTGACGGACTCGTAGTCCTCCAGCGCCTCGCGCATCCGGGCGAGGTACACCTGCACCGAGCGCTTCCCGTCGACGCTGGGGAACTGCTGGTTCGGCTTCAGGAAGTCGGTCTCGTCCTTCGAGCCGTACCCCTGATCGGTCGAGAGCGCGACGATCGAGGGATCCTCATCGATCAGCATCGCGACGGCGCCGGCGCCCTGCGTCGCCTCGCCGGGGTCGCCGCGGGCGTACAGCGCGGTGTCGGTCGTGATGACGAGCGCGGGGCGATCGCGGTTTCGGCCGGCCCGGATCCAGTTGTACGCGTCGTCTATCGCCTGCGTGCCGGCCAGACACGCGAACTTGCGCTCGCCCTTGTTGGCGTGGGTGAAGTCGCCGTCGTACACCTGCTCCAGACAGCCGGCGATGTACGTCGACACCGGCTTCGAGTGGTCGAACGCCGACTCCGTCGCCACGTCGATCCGGCCGATGTCCTCGGGAACGAGGCCCTCGCGGTCCATCAGCCCCTTCGCGGCGTTCGCCCCCATCGTGACAATGTCCTCGTACACGTCGGGGAACGAGGAGTTGTTGAGCCCGAGCCCCTTCGTGTACTTCTCCGGGTCGTCGCCCTTCTCCGGCGCGAACGTGCCCGGCAAGTCGAGCTTGAGCTTTCCGGTCCAGATCTCGACGGCGTCGATGCCGACTTCGGTCATACACGGTCGTTCATGCGGCCGGCATATGGGCTTGTCGATGGTCGATTACGTCGATCGTGGTACTATTCGTCGTCGGACTCGATCGTCGGTTCGGGGTCGAACGCCGCGCCGGTCGCGGCGACGGTCCCGCCGTCGCTCGCGATCCGGATCGTCCCGTCGGCGAATCCGAACCACGACCGCCCGGTCGCGTCGAACGCGCCCTCGCGCACGTCCACGTCCCCCGCCGCGGAGACGTCGATGTCGCCGGCTGACACGCCGAAGAGCGCTCGTGCGGCGGTCGTCACGCCGACGCCGCGCGCGTCGACGTCGCCCTCCGAACGGACCGTCACGTCGCCCGCCGACGCCCCGACGAACCGATCGCTCGACGCGTCGAGCGTCGACCCGTCGCCGAGCGAGACGCCGTCCGTGCCGACCAGTTCGATCGCGGTCGCGGAGAGCGTCACGCCCTCCTCGACGACGACGCGGTCGGCCCGCACCCCGACGGAGCCGACGACCTCGGCGTCTTCGAACACGACGAACCGCCCGTCGAGCCCGTTCAGAAACGCCAGCTCCGCCGCCGTGAACGTCTCGTCGGCCGAGCCGTCCCCGTCGCGGTCGACGTACGCGACCGCGTCGGTCTCGGCGTCCAGCACCTCGACGGTCGTCGTCGCCGTGTCGTCCTCGCTCGCGACCGCGAGTTCGACCTCGCCCGCGTCTGCCGGGAGCGTCTGCCACGCCAACGAGACCCGGCGGCGCTCGCCGCCCGCGAGGGTGATCTCCTCCCCGTCGACGACGGCGCCGGCGGCGGAGAGTTCGACCCGTTGGGTCCCCTGCTCGTCGCCGACGTTCTCGACGGTCGCGTTCACGACGACGGGATCTCCCGCGTCGACGCGGGCGTCGACATCGTCGATCCGCACCGCGAACTCGGCGGGCGCGAGGGGGTCGAGCGTGACATCCGCGGTCGTCGTCTCGTTCGATCTGACTGTGACAGACTTGCTCGCCGAAGCGAATCCGGCGGCCGACACCGAGAGCTCGTACGTTCCCGGTTCGATCCCCTCGATCCGGTACGCGCCGCCGGCGGCCGTGGTCGTCTCGGCAACGCGTCCGACGCCCTCGACGGCGACCGTCGCGCCCGACACGGGAGCGACGGAGCGGCGGAGCCCGAACGCGGCGCCCGAGGCGACGAGCGAGGACGCCCCGGACCCGACGACGGTCCCCTCGACGGCGCCGGGTTCGGCCGCCGGTTCGGGGGTCGGCCTGAGCGAGGCCCGAGCGATCTCCTCGCCGGAGGGTTCGTGGACGAGCCGGACCTCGTTGGTCGCGTTCGCGACGAGCGCGTCGGGGAACGTCCGCTCGTCGCCGGGTCCGAAGCGGCCGTCGGGCGGCGCGAACGCGAGTCGGGTGGCGTTCCCCTCGGCCCTGACGACCGCCGTGAGCTCGTCGTTGGGGAGGGCGTCGCCGCCGAGGTGGCTGACGCGGAGATCGGTCCCGTCGGCATCGATTTTCGTCGACAGCAGCATCTCGTCGTCCGGAGTCGTCTCGTTTACCAGGGTGGCGCCGAGCGTGGTGGCCAAGATGAGAAACACCGCTGCGAGTAGGATCACACCGATCGTACTCGACTGAGCGCGGCCGTGGGTAATGGGCACCATATCAGATTTGACCAAAGTCGTTGGCATTCCGTGAGAGCGGCATATGAGGTTCCGGACCCGTATATTGAATGCGATAACTGGAGAGAGGATCGACAACACTGGAAGGGATCGACGGCAACTGACCGTCGTTCGCCCTCAGCTAGGATCGTTTCCGTCCGCCGTGTCATCGACGATCCGACTATCGACGACGGCGCCAGACTCGTCGAGTACGAGAACGGCGAGTTTATACGACGTACCCGTCCCGTCGTTCGGATTTACTTCGACGTTGTTCGCGGTGCGCGAAGCGACAACAGTGGAGCCGGAAGCGCCGTTCCCGTTCCGATTGAGGGCGTAGAGACGCGTCTCCGAGAACGATCCGGTCGATGAGAGGTCATAAGTAAACCGGTATCTGACGCCGTTGTTCCCAGTGTTGGATTGATCTTTGATCTGGGTGCTTTGGATCGCTGCGCTATCGGATCGTGACAGGTCGTCGTTCTCGGTGCTTGGGTTCTGCGTGTCGGCGTTGGTGTAAATTGTCTGTTGGGCGACTGTGCTTCCGTTTCTGAATGCTCTGACGGTCACCGCAAACTCCTGACCTTGACCGAATCCGGGCGAGAGCGACACGCCACCTCGTCCATCGAAGAGGGACGCCGAATCCCTAGCGGTGGATTCAGTACTCGTAGCGGAGGCTTCGATCCCGTCGAAATCTCCGCTAACGTCGTACGAGACGTAAAATCTAGGGTTGTTCGGTCGACGGTTGGTAACGTCGTCGACTCGTATCGCGACCTGTGGAGTAGGTCCGGCACCGGGGTCGCCGGTCGTGGGCGATCGAATGTTCTGTCTGGCGCCACCTTCCTTCGGTGTTTCCTCGATTCCGACCGTATTGACCCGTACATCGTCCGAATCCGTCCGGAGAGTGAGGGCGTGGACTCCTGTAGCGTAAGAGTCGTCGTCAACGCCCGTATACACGCTTTCGTCACCGATCGCGTCGTCCCAGTACTCGGTCCCGTTGAGCCGGGTTGGCAACGTGACGTTCAGGGTTCCGGTCGGTAATGCTTCGGCGGAACCCGAATCAGTGGGGTAGAGATCGACGTTCACTCGTCCCGTGCCGCTCCGACGGAAGTCGTTCTGGAGCAGCGTGATCCGGACGGTACCGTTGTCGACGAGATTCTGGTCTTCGACGATAGCGATATTACCTCCGCCGTCCCGCTCGTCCAGATACAGAACAGAGTTGTCATACCACGTGGGCGACCGGCTAATCTCGTTGTACCCGGGACGGTACTGGATGAACCGAGAGGGAATCGTGACATTGGTCGTTTCGTTTGAGACCGTCACGTTGTATGTCGCGCTCGTCTGGAGCGTTCCAGCCGGCGACGGTGGATTGATCGCAAAGAGCCTGTTTGGATAGTTCGTGCCCAGTCGCACCGATTCGAACTGAGGGGTATTGGCCTGTCCGGCGGTTGAGATCCCTCCCCGGAGTTCGACGAGATCGTTGCGAACATCCTCGAAGTGCTGGAACTCCACCTGTGCGTTCTCCTGTGGGACGACCTGTACCTGATACAGCGAGAGCGCGAGGATCAAGAACCCGAACAGGATCACCGTTCCGATCACGACCGACTGGCCCCGACGGTCGCGATTGAAGCGCATTGGGGTATATCGACGGCGGACAGGTATAAAATCCTCCGTCCAACCTCTCAGTTGCGATAACCGCCGTGCGGCCGAGGCCGGCGTCGCAGCCGTCGAGACTTACTCACCGCTCGCTCGTCGCGCCGTCAGCCGCGCCGACAGGACGGCGACGGACCCGGAGAGCCCGCCGATCAGCACGGCCTGCGTCCAGTTGAAGCCGAGCAGCGTCCCGGCGATCGGCGTGATGAGGAGGAACGTGACGACGAGCGCGCCGATCGACGCGGCGAGCGAGACGGCGGCGGGGTCGTCGGAGTCGCTCATGCCCGACCCTGGCGAGGGCGGGCGATAAACCGGCCGATCCGTCGGCGTCGACGCGCTCGTCGGAGAGATGGGGTCAGTCCCGATACGCCAGCTATAAATCACATTCCGCGATATCAAATTGCCATCTCGGCCGCCTTCCCGCCTCCCGACCGGTCCGTTTTTGCGCGCGGCGGGTGTCTCGCCGCGTATGGCGAAACAGCCGCACCTGCTGGTCGAAGAGGGCGACGTCCACGAGATCGCGATCATCCCCGGCGACCCGGGGCGCGTCGACCGGATCGCGGACCTCTGTGACGACAGCGAGCTCGTCGCGCAGAACCGCGAGTACAAGGTCGTCAACGCGAGCTACGAGGGCGTCGACCTCACCATCTGTTCGACCGGGATCGGCTGTCCGTCGGCCGCGATCGCGATCGAGGAGCTCTCGCGGGTCGGCGTCGAGACGTTCCTCCGGTGTGGCACCTGCGGCGCCCTGCAGGCGGACATGGAGGTCGGCGACATGGTGGTCGCGACGGGCGCGGCCAAGGAGGAGGGGACGAGCAAGCGCTACGAGTCCGTCGAGTACCCCGCGGTCCCCGACTACGACGCGCTCACCGAGCTCGTCGGCGCCGCAGAGGACAACGGCGAGGAGATCCACGTCGGGCCGATCGTCTCCGACGACGCGTTCTACAACGAGAGCGACGAGTACATCGACGACTGGGAGGACGCGAACCTCCTCGCGATCGAGATGGAGGCGGCGACCGTCTTCGCGCTCGCGCGGCGCAAGGGGCTGCGGGCCGGCGCGATCTGCACCGTCGACGGCAACCTCGTCGCGGGCACGCAGAAGGGCGCGGACTCGGACGACGAGCTGCCGGAGAAGGCCAAGGACAACGTCGAACGGGCGATCCGGATCACGCTGAACGCGGTCACGGCGCTGTAGGCGTCGGTCGCGGTCGGTCCGCTACTCCTCCGCCCGGAACTCCACCAGCGTCAGGTCTCGGTCGAGCGCACAGGTGTCGTGCGGCGGCTCGCCGAGCACCTGGTCGATCACGCGCTCGTCGTCGAAGTCGGCGCCGTCTGGGACGCAGTACCCGTGGCTCGGGCACTCGGTGTGCGGGCACGGTCCCGCGAGCGACACGCGGCCGCCGGCGTACGCCTGCTTCGACGGGACGTTCGCGGGGACGGGCGCGGGCTCGACCTCGACGGCGCGGACGCCGGCGTCGTGGACGGCGCAGTCGAGCGTCTGCGCGTTCTCCCGGATCCCCGTCACGCGGTACCGGGTCCCCTCGGAGAGGTTGAGACACTGGCCCCGGTAGGGACACCCCTCGCAGTCGGGCGACTCGCCCTGATAGACGAACTCGCGGCCGGTGTCCGCGAGCCGCGTGCCGATGAGCGTGACCGTGGTCATGGGCGACACGACGCTCCGCGCCGCCGTAAGCCTCCCGCCTCGGGCGGCAAGGGCGCGCACCCGGAGAGGCGCGGCGCGCCCGGAGGGGAAGACACATCCGGGCGCTCCGGCAACCACGACCAACGATGATCGCGGCGCTGGCACGAGACGCGAATCGGGAGGCCGAGGCGGCGAACGAGCGGCGCGTCCTCGTGCTCGCCGGCGACCGCGACCGCGGGTTCGACGCGGCCTACGACGCGATCGAGGCGGTCGATCCCACTTCGACCGCGATCGTCTCCACGCGAGAGGGGTTCCGGTTCGAGGAGCATCGCCCGCGGAACGCCGACGAGCTGCTGGGCCGCACCCGCGAGGTCGTCGTCCTCGACTGCCACGAGCGGTTCGTCCCGAACGCGCTCGGCCGCTGCGTGGGTGCCGTCGACGGCGGCGGCCTCCTCGTCCTCCTGACCCCGGACCTCGACGAGTGGCCCGCGGTCCGCGACCGGTTCGACGACTCGCTCGCGGTCCCGCCGTACGGGGTCGACGACGTGACGGGGCGGTTCCGCGAGCGCTTCGTCGGGACGCTCCGGTCGCATCCGGGGATCGCGGTCGTCTCGCTCGGGGAAGACGGGCCGGCGGGCGACGCGGTCGAGCGCGACGGGCTCACCGGTCCGCGGGAGGAGACGACCGCGGAGTCGACCGTCCCGCCGAGCGCCCCGCCGAGCGCCCCACCGAACGCGGCGTTCCCGGCCGCGGCCTACGAGGCCTGCCTCACGGGCGATCAGGTCCGGGCGGTGCGGGCGTTCGAGTCGCTCGCGACGCCGGGACACGCGGTCGTCGCCGAGGCGGACCGCGGGCGCGGGAAGTCGAGCGCGGCCGGGATCGCGGCGGGCGCGCTCGCGCTCGCGGGCGCCGACGTGCTCGTCACGGCGCCGGCGTTCCGCAACGCGTCGGAGGTGTTCGCGCGGGCGAGCGAGCTGATCGGCGAAGGGGAGACCGATTCTGAGACCGCTCCCCGCCGCCTCGACGCGCCGGACGGCGGGCGGGTCCGGTTCCTCGCTCCCGCCGAGGCGGCCGAGCTCCCCGACGACCCGGACGCGGTGATCGTCGACGAGGCGGCCGCGCTCCCGGTGCGGCTGTTGGAGCGGTTCCTCGACGCGCCGGCGGTCGCGTTCTGCACGACGGTCCACGGCTACGAGGGCGCAGGCCGCGGGTTCGCGATCCGGTTCACGGAACGCCTGCGCGCGAGCCGCTTTTCGGTGCGGGAGGTGCGGCTCGACGAGCCGATCCGGTACGCGCGGAACGACCCGGTGGAGGCGTGGGCGTCGCGGGCGCTCCTGTTGGACGCGCGCCCGGCGGTCGACGAGGCGGTCGCGGGGAGCGCGGTCGGGGACGCGACGTACCGCGCGCTTCCGGCCGACGACCTGCTCGGGGACGAGGCCCTGCTCCGGGAGGCGTTCGGGCTGCTCGTCGCTGCCCACTACCGCACCGAGCCGAACGACCTCGCGCGGCTGCTCGACGCGCCGAACCTCACGGCGCGGGCCCTGACGGCCGAGGGCCGGGTCGTCGCCGTCGCGCTGCTCGCGCGGGAGGGCGGGCTCGACGCCGAGACGCGCCGGCGGATGTACGAGGGCGAGCGGATTCGGGGGAACATGGTGCCGGACGTGCTCACGAGCCAGCTCCGCGACGAGGAGGCCGCCGCGCCGCGGGGGCTGCGGACGGTCCGGATCGCGACCCACCACGCGCTCAGGGGCGAGGGGTTCGGCACGCGCCTGCTCGACGAGGTGCACGCGGAGTTCGGCGGGGAGGGCGAGGAGCGCGGGGAGGGCGAGGAGCGCGGGGAGGGCAAAGAGGGCGAGGAGCGCGGGGAGGGCGAGGAGCGCGGGGAGGGCGAGGAGCACGGGGAGGGCGAGGGGGTCGACGCCGAGGTCGACTACTTCTCGGTCGGCTACGGCGCGACCCCGCGCCTGCTCCGCTTCTGGCGGCGGGCGGGCTACCGGACGGTCCACCTCTCGACCTCCCGCAACGACGCCTCCGGGGAGTACTCCGCGATCATGGTGCGGCCGGTGACCGCGGCCGGCGAGGGGGGACCGGGAAGCGCGCTGCTCGACCGCCACGCCGCCGCCTTCCGCGACCGCGAGCGCGACGGGCTCTCGGACGCCCACCGCGACGCGGACCCCGACGTGGTCGCCGGTGCGCTCCGGGCCTGCTCGGCGTCGGTGTCCGTCGACCTGACCGAGACCGAGTGGCGCTCCGCGGTGGGCGCGTCGTTCGGTCCGGGGATGTACGACAGCGCGCCCGGCGCGTTCCGCGACCTCGCCATCGCGGCGCTGATCGAGGGCGGGAGAGAGAGCGACGACGGCGACGGCGACCCCCTCGACGACCGCGAGAAGCGCCTGCTCGTCCGGAAGGTCCTGCAGGGCCGCCCGAGCGAGTCGGTCGCCGACGAGCTGGGGTACGTGTCGGCCGGGGCCTGCATGCGCGCGCTCGGCGACGCCTACGAGCCCCTCGTCGAGCGGTACGGGACCGAGTTCGCGCTCGCGGAGCGGGAGCGGTTTATAAACTCCGAGTGAGCCGCGCGGCGAGCGGGTACAGACCGAGTCGACCGGCGCCGCGAACCGGCCGCGGCGACCGCACTCGGTCCCGGCCGTCCGCGGCCGACGCGCTTTTTCCCGCCGACCGCGAAGCCGAGGCCATGAGCCAGCACACCCTCGCCGCCGACGGGAGCGAGCTCGCCCCCGAGACGGCGGCGAAAGCGGCGGCCGCCCGCGACGCGCTCGCCGAGCGCGACGGCGTCCTCGTCGCCTTCTCCGGCGGGGTCGACTCCTCGGTCGTCGCGGCGCTCGCGCGCGACGCGCTCGGCGACGACGCGGTCGCGTGCACGGCGCGGAGCGAGACGCTGCCGGCCGCGGAACTCGACGACGCGAAGCGGGTCGCCGGCGAGATCGGGATCGCCCACGAGACGGTCACCTTCTCCGAGCTCGACGACCCGAACTTCGTCGCCAACGACGGCGACCGCTGTTACCACTGCCGGACGATGCGGCTCGGTCGGATGTACGAGACGGCACAGGAGCTCGGCATCGACACCGTCTGCGACGGGACGAACGCCGACGACCCCGGCGAGGGCCACCGTCCCGGCCTCCGCGCGGTCGAGGAGCTGGACGTGTTCTCGCCGCTTCTGGACGCGGCGATCACGAAAGACGAGGTCCGGGAGATCGCCGAGGCGTACGACCTCTCGGTCGCCGACAAGCCCTCGATGGCGTGTCTCTCCTCGCGGATCCCGACCGGACTGGAGGTGACGGAGGAGCGGCTGACCCGCGTCGAGAAGGCCGAACGGGTGCTCCGCGAGTGGGGATTCGAGGGGTTTCGGGTGCGCGACCACGATGGGCTCGCGCGCGTCGAGATCGCGCCCGACGAGCTGGAGCGCGCCCTCGATCCCGCCTTCGCCGACGCGGTCCACGAGCACCTCACCGACGTGGGGTTCGAGTACGTCACCCTCGACATGGCCGGCTACCGCACCGGGAGCGTGAGTCCGGGCGGCGGCGATGGCGGGGAGGAGGACGACGGCGAGGACGCGGCGAGCGGCGAGGGGACAGAGAGCGACCAGGGGGCGGGAAGCGGCGAGGACGCGGAGAGCCGCGATGGGACGGACGACGCGAGCGGCGACAGGACCGTCGTCGATCTCGGCAGACAGTACCCCCGCTGAGGCGTCGCGGGCCGGGCGTGACGCCGGCCGCCCGCGACGGGCCGTTATCACCCGAGAGAACCCGACGCGAACGTTTATCTCCCGTGTTGCCGAACCGACAGCTATGAGCGAGGCGAAGACGCTCGCGATCATCGCGGGCGGCGTGGGCGGAGCCGTCGGCGCGTTCGTCGGCGTCGCCGTCGGCGGGGACGCGCTCGGCGTGACTCTGACGACGCTCGTCGTCGCGGTGCTCGTCGGCGCGGCGGTGATCGCGAGCGCCGTCATCGCGGGCGACGTGGAGTTCTTCGTGAGCGCCGACGGCGAGTGAATCGGCCTTCCTGAGCGGGCCCATTGAACTCCCCAGCCGGAGGCACGTTCCGCCCCGATGGCGATTGATTGCGGGAGTGAGTATTGCAGATCAGTGGTGGTGAGAGAATGTTTAAAAGGGATGTGGGCGACGGCGACGATCGCTTATAAACCGATTGTGGTGGCGCGTGCCTCCGAGGCCGCTTCGCGGCCGAGGAGCACGCGCGAGGGAGTCGGCCGGCGCTTATAAGCGCCGGCCGACGAGGCTGGGGAGGCGTGAGGCTGCGGTCCCGCGAGCGACCGAAGGGAGCGAGCGGGAGCACGGAAGTCGCAGCCCGCGCAGCGAACGGTGCGAGGTGCGAGCGAAGCGAGCACCTCGACTGGCGAGCGGCGAAGCCGCGAGCAGTGAGCGAGCAGGACCGTCTTCCGGCGGTGCTGTGCAGGGTGGGACTCAAAGGGGCAGTCGCCGGCGGCGGAGCCGCCGGCTGCCAGAGGCGCGAAGCGCCTCGCTGCCGCGAGGACGAAGCACGGCGACGCAAGCACTGGAAAGAGCGAGCGCAGCGAGCGACTGAAGCGCGCAGCGAGCCGCGCGAGTCCTCGCGGCTGGGGCTTTGGAGGTATTCACCGCGGCCACATCGATCACTTATAAACACTCGTCAGCAACACCCAAATTCAACTTATAAACAACCGATCAGCCAATTTGCGATACCCACTCCCGCCATCGATCAAGAGCAGTCGATTGGCGGCCGACCCCGTCGGATGAGACGCTGTCTGAAAAACCGTCCGACGGGGCCTCGGGATCCCTCGTAACGAGGTTGTAACCGCGGTCTCAGAACAGGCCGGGGCCGCCCTCGGCCCCCTGTCGGCGCCCGCTGATGATGCTCGGGGTGCCGCCCGTCTGGATGATGTTGAACGCGGTCATCAGGTCCGTCCGAGAGATGATCCCGACCAGCTCGCCGCTCCGGTCGACCACCGGGAGCCGGCCGACGCCGTTCTCCTGCATCGTCTGCAGCGCGGTCATCGCGTCGGCCTCGGGGCCGATGCCGACCAGATCGGTCTCCATCACGTCGTCGACTCGATAGGCGTCCCGCTCGACGTCCCGGACCGATCGGGCGTCCTCTAAGGTCACCATGCCGACGAGGTCGTCGCCGTGGAGCACGGGGTAGCCGGTGTGCCGCTCCTCGAACATCCGGCTCATCAGGTCGGCGACCGAGGTGTCCGCGGTGACCGTGTGGAGGTCCTCGCGGCGGGTCATCACGTCGGCGACGGTGACGTCCTCGAAGGCGGCCTTCAGGGTCGTCTGCTGGGCCTCGCCGGAGGCGGCGATGTAGATGAAGAAGGCCAACACGATGAGCAGCAGTTGGAAGTTCAGTACCCCGATTAACCCCATGATGAAGGCGAACACCTTACCCACGGAGGCGGCGCGCTGGGTCGCCTGCGCGTGCGGCTGGTTCCGCGCGAGGAGCGCCCGGAGGACGCGGCCGCCGTCCATCGGGAAGGCGGGGAGCATGTTGAACACGGCGAGCACGACGTTCAACAGCGCGAGGTAGCCGAAGAGGAACAGCACGGCGTTCGAGCCGACCGGCGCGAGCGCGAACACGCCGAAACAGGCGAGCCCGACCGCGACGCTGACGACCGGGCCCGCGATCGCGATCCAGAACTCGTGTTTCCAGTCCTCGGGGAACTCCGCGAAGTTCGCGAGCCCGCCGAGCAGCCACAGGGTGATCGACTCGATCTCGTAGCCGTACCGCATGGCGACGATCGAGTGACCGAACTCGTGGAGGAGGACGCCGCCGAACAGCCCGAGCGCGGCGGCCAGGCCGAGCGCCCAGGGCGTGAAGCCGCCGGCGAGCGCGGCCGGGTCGATGCCGGCGCCGAGCGACTGGTTCATCACCTCGGCGATCATTCCGACCTGCGAGCCGATGAGATAGGCGAAAAGCGGCAGTACGATCAGAAACGTCCAGTTGAGCCTGACCGGGATCCCCAACACGGTCCCGACCTTGATTCCACGCATACCCGCGAGTTAGACGGGCGGGTGGATAAACGTCGGGGGGATCACAACCGTCGATCGATCTCGAATCCGGCGTCTATCTGCGCTAACCTACCAAATTCACAGAATAGTATGTGATTTTGTTTATTTTCGAGTATGAGTTCGGCCAGAGGTCCGCAGCGGGACTCACAGAACAGATCTCCGGCCGGAACCGAGCCGGTCTCTGTCTCGGGGTGACGGTCGGTGGAGGGGCGGTGAAAACGGGAAGCCGTCACTTTCGCACCGACCTGTTTGAAATATACTGCTATATAAAACAGAACCGAACGAATTTTCGAAATAGGCTTCCAATTCATAAAATTCGAACGGGACAATCGGTAGGTACCGTCTCGATCGACGAAACCGAGTCGACTTGGGCGTCCCGTCGAAACAGCGACCCTGTTATGAGAAGGCACGGCTCAAGTGATCGGCGCCAATTATAACAGATATCCTATTTAATATCGAAATAGTCGTTTCCTGAACTACTTGAACGCCGGCGATCGTCGGCGACGAAAACGCACCGGGTCACACCGGGTTGGGGGTGACGAACCGGCGAGCGCTCCGGAACGGATTCGGGTCCCGTTCGACCGCGTGATCGTGGGGGAACGCGAAGCGAGCCTGACTCAACGTTCGTTCGCAGAGAGGAAACGTTACACGAGTAGCTCGATCCGATCGGAGCCGCCATTCGATCCGGGACTGCGGTGAATCGGCCGCGTCCGACGCGAACCGACGCGGGTCCCGGTGGTCGACCGCTCACTGACCGGCACCGGTGGTCGACCGCTCAGTGATTCCACGACTCGACGCGGCGGCGTCGGGGCCGAACCGGACCCGCTCGGTCCGACGCGGCCGGCCCGGACCCACGCTCTGCGATCGACGAGCCGTCGTTTATCCGAAAACATGTGCGCCAATAGCGAACGCTGCTTCGCCCGCGTGAGCGCCCAACGACGACGGGTCCGAGTCCCGTCCCGCCGGAACCGCGGTGAGGACCGACGGACCGCCGATAAAATTACAATCTTATGTTTGTAATCTCTGTGCGGCTGGCCGTCTCGCTCGGCGCCCGTCCGGAAGCGCCGGCTTCGCGTTTCGGAACCTTTGTTCTCTGTGAGCGAACGTCCGGCTCGGGGCGCCTACCCGTCCTTGTTCACGTCGACGTCGGAGAAGGCCGTGTCGCGCTCCGTCACGTCGACGGTCATCGAACCGACGTCCTCGATGGTGGCGTCGATCGTGTCGCCGTCCGACAGCGCGCCGACTCCTTCCGGCGTTCCCGTCGTGACCACGTCTCCAGCCTCGAGGGTGGCGCCGATCGACGCGTACTGGACGATGTTCCCGCACGTGTACACCATGTCGGCGGTGCTGTCGTCCTGCTTGGTGTCCCCGTTGAGCTGGAGCTCGAGCGAGAGGTTCTGCGGGTCGTCGACCTCGTCGGCGGTGACGACGCTCGGTCCGACGACCGTGAACGTGTCGTAGGACTTGCGGTTCGAGCGGTCCTGGTCGCCGCGGACGGAGATGTCGAGGAGGATCGTGTACCCGAAGATCGCGTCCCACGCCTCCTCGACCGAGGCGTCCTTGACGTCTTTGCCCATGACGAACGCGAGCTCGATCTCGTGGTCGCAGCGCCGGTCGGAGAAGGGGAGCTCGATCCCGTGGTCGGGGCCGACGACGCTGGACGGGGCCTTCAGGAAGTACCCCTTGTCCTCGATGGTGAACCACTCGTCGGTGGTGATGTCCTTGTCAGCGATCGCCTCCTCGATGTGGTTCTCGTAGTTCAGCGGCGCGGCGATCACCTTCCCGGGGCGGCGGACCGGGGCTCCGATCTCGACCTCGTCGCGGGCGACGTCGGCCGGCTCGTCGGCGTACTCGCTCGCGTCGAGCCCCCGGTCGAGGTACTCCTGAAGCGGGTCCTCGCTCTCGAGGTCGAGCCGGTCGGTGAGATCGACGATGCCGTCGCCGTCTTCGGTGAGCAGTCCCAGCCGCCCGTCGTCGTACTGGACGAATCGCATACGCCAGCCTACTCGGCGAGCGTTATAAAACATCCCCTGTCGACCAGTATCGACGGTTCCCGCGGGAACGCCCGGCGGTCGAGATCGCGTCGTCGGGGACGGGCGAACCGGGGCCCGGAGCGCTCGCCGATCAGGCCCCTGCGGATACCACAATAGTTAATGTCATTTGTCGACGTGTCAGTGGTACCCACGATGGTCATGAACTGTATCGACGCATTCGACAGGTCCGTCCGATGTCATCCGAAGCGGGACGCGGTTCGGACCGAGGACGGGCGGCGGCTCACGTACGCCGAACTCGACGAGCGGACCGACCGGCTCGCGGCCGGCCTCGATTCGCTGGTCGGTTCGGACCGCATCGCCACGATCGCCCATACGAGCGCTGAGGCGGTCGAGGCGATGATCGCGAGCCAGAAGCGCGGCGCCGCCAACGCCCAGCTCCCGTTCCGGTCGAGTCCGGGGGAGCTCGTCGGGATGCTCGAACCGACGGACGCGTCCCTGCTGCTCTTCGACGCGCCGAACGCCGAGACGGCGCTCGCGGTGCTCGATCGGACCGACATCGAGGTGGCGGTGAGCGTCGGCGGCGAGGCCACCGACCGCGACGACGTTCGCGACTACGAGGCCCTCCTCGAGGAGACCGACCCCGAACGCCCGGACCCGCACGGGAACGAGCACGGGATCCTCTACACGAGCGGGACCACCACGGCCTCCAAGGGCGTGTTGTTCGAGCAGGACCAGCTCTGGTACGGGAGCACGCAGGTCGTCATGGAACACGGGATCGACCGCCACGACGTCGCCGTCGTGACGACGCCGTGGTATCACATGGTGACGACGGACGCGTGGATCCTCCCGCACCTCCAGGCGGGCGCCACGCTGGTCATCCAGGAGGCGTTTGACCCGCCGGAGACGCTCTCGCTCATCGACGAGCACGACGCTACGGGGGTGCTCGCCGTCCCGACGCAGCTCCACGGGCTCGTCGACGCCGCCGAGGCGGGCGAGTACGACCTCTCGGCGCTCTCGTACATCCGGACCGGCGGATCGGTGGTGACGGAGGACCTCGCGACGGCCGCCGGCGAACACCTCACGGACGGGATCTACAACACCTACGGGCTGACCGAGGGGGGACCGAACCTCGCGTTCGCCGACCCCGAGATCCAGACGGAGAAGCCCGGAACCATCGGCAAGGAGTCGTTCACGTGGGAGCTCCGCGTCGTCGAGACGCCGCCCTCGCCCGACGAGTTCGACCCGACCGCGGAGGTCGACGCCGGCGAGACCGGCGAGGTGATCGGGCGCTCCCCCGGGATGTGTGACGGCTACCTCGACCGCCCGGAGCGCACCGAGGAGCTGTTCGCGGACGGGTGGTTACGGACGGGTGACGTCGCGCGGATCGACGAGGACGGGTACCTCTACATCGTCGATCGGGTCGACAACATGATCATCAGCGGCGGCGAGAACGTCTACCCGCAGGAGGTTGAGGAGGTGATCGCGCGGCATCCGGACGTCGAGGAGGTCGCCGTCGTCGGCCTCGACGACGAGACGTGGGGGAGCCGGATCGCCGCGGTCGTCCGGGGAGACACCGACGAGGAGACGCTCGACGAGTTCCTGCGCGACAGCGACGACCTCGCCGACTTCAAGCGCCCCCGCGAGTACGTGATCGGCGCCGACTCCCTGCCGCGGACCAGCACCGGGAAGATCCGGAGAGAAGAGGTCCACTCGGAGTTCTTCTGAAGCGGGTCGGACGCACGTGTACTGAGACCATCATAATCATTAAACCGTTACAAAATAGGGTTACCACAAAATGGATACCGGAATACGACTGATTGAACTGTTGATCGACGGGATATCCCGCGGGATGGTGTTCGCGCTCCTCGGGGTCGGCATCACCGTCGTGTTCGGACTCGGCGGCGTGTTGAACCTCGCGCTCGGCGTGTTCTCCGTGATCGCGATCATCCTCGCGATGGAGCTGTTCGGTCTCACGGGGACCCTCTTCGCCGCGATCCCGCTCGCCGTCCTCGCGGTCTCGCTCCTCGGGCTGGCCGTCGACCGCTCGCTGCTCTCGCTCGTGTACCGCTCGGAGGGCGACGAGCGGATCCTGCTCGGGATCTTCACCACGCTCGGGCTCGCGACGTTCCTCGACGGGATCCTGTTTATCACCTACCCCTCGAGCTACTCGCTGAGCAGCGGGATCGCGTCCGTCTCGCTGGCCGGCGTGCAGATACGCGGCTCGTCGATCGCGGTGATCGCGATCGCGGCCGCGGTGTTCGCCGCGTTGTACTACTTCTTCAGCCGGACGTACCTCGGCGGGGCCATGCGGACCGTCCTGCAGGACGAGACGGGTGCGATCCTCTGCGGGATCAGCCCGCGGCGCATGCGGACGTACGTGTTCCTGTTGAGCACCGCCGTCGCCGGGCTCGCCGGTATCCTGTACAGCTTCACCTTCGAGGTCTCGGTGGCCACCGCGTTCGAGCTCACGATCTACGCGATCATCGTCTCGATCGTGGGCGGCGTGACGAGCGTCCTCGGCGCCGCCGTCGCCGGGCTGCTCCTGGGGATCGTCGTCACGTTCACGAGCGCGTTCGTCGGCGCGTACATCTCCGAGATCGTCCTCTTCGGCGTCGCCATCGCCGTGTTGATCGCCCGCCCCGAACAGATCAAGTGAACCAATGTCAACCGAAACCACACGCTCCGGCCTGACGTGGGATCGCCTCCGAATACCGGTCGTCGTCGCGGTGCTCGCGGCGCTGCCGCTCCTGTTTTTCGACCCGAGCTACACGTACATCTCGCGGCTGTTCATCCTCACCTTGGTGTTCGCCACGCTGGCGCTGGCGCTGAACATCGTCTTCGGCCACACCGACCAGCTGTTCCTGTTCGTGGGCGCGCTCACCGGGATCGGCGCGTACGCGACGGCGCTCACCGCGGACGCGCTCGGCGTGTCGCCGTGGGTGACGCTCCTCTTCGGGGCGACGCTGGCCGGCGTGCTCGGCGCGCTCGTCTGTTACGTGGCCGCCCGCCGTCGGTTCACCGTCATCCTGATCGCGATCCTCACGCTCTCGTTACAGCTGGCGATCATCGAGATATTCGTCGGCGCGCGCGACATTACCGGGGGAAGCACCGGGTTCCGGTTCTCCGGACTCGGGCTCGAGTCCGTGCAGAACGCCCTCGGCGTCCACGAGCACATGGTGCTGTACTACGTCGTGCTCGCGCTGCTCACCGGCGTGTTGGCGCTGTACCACTACATCCGGAACTCGAAGTACGGGATGGCCTTCGACGCGATCCGGCAGGACGAGATCGCGGCCGAGGCGATCGGCGTCGACGTGGTCCGGTACAAGACCCTCGCCGGGTTCGTGAGCGCGTTCGTCATCGGGCTCACCGGACCGATGTACGCGCAGCTCGAGTCGCTCGTGCTCCCGGGGATGTTCGAGTTCAACGTCATCGACGTGCTCGTGCTGATCATCCTCATCGTCGGCGGGATCCGGACGATGCTCGGGCCGATCGTCGGCGCGGCGGTCATCATCTACGTCAACGAGGAGCTCCAGGCGACCGGACAGTGGCGGACCGTCGTGTTCGGGTTCCTGCTCATCGTGCTGTTCCTCTACTTCCGGAGCGGGATCGTCCCCTACCTCGACGACGTGTTGAACGAGCGGCTGGGGCTCAAAGCCCGGATCAGATCGCTCGTCGCGGACTGACCGCGCGATCCGCTTTTCGCGATGACGCGCCGTTCGGCACCGACTCGCCGCGGCCGAGGTCAGTAGCATAAAAACATTAAAGATGGGGAAGAACGCATACACGTTTCGAAGCCGCATGACAAACGATATCACGAGATCATCGAACAGGCGACAGTTTCTGAAGGCGACCGGCGCCGGGACCGGCGTGGCGGCGCTCGCCGGGTGTCTCGTCGGCGACAGCGGCGGGGACGGCGGCGACGGCAGCGACGACGAACCGATCGTCGTCGCCGGGCTGCAGCCCTACTCCGGGCCGTTCGCCCTGTACGGTGACACTCACACGAGCGGCATCGAGTACGCGTTCGAGGAGGTCAACGCCGACGGCGGGGTCGAGGGGCGCGAGCTCGAGCACAACGCGATCGACACCGAGTCCGATCCGGGCGAGGCGTCGTCCATCCTGACGAGCGAGGTCGAGTCGGAGGACGCCGTCGCGGCCGTCGGTCCGGTGTCGAGCGACGTCGGGGTCACGGCCGCACAGACCGCCGAGGACCTCGAGGTGCCGCTGTTCTTACACGCCGCCGGCGACATCGACATCCTCAGCCGCGACTCGCGGTACACGTTCCGCACCGCGCTGCCGCCGGCGCCGGCGTTCATCCGGGGCGTCGCCGGGATCATCGACGACCGGGGGTTCGACACGGTGGGCGCGATCAACGGCGACTACGCGTGGGGGATCGCCGCCGAGACCGCCATCGAGCGGGAGTTCCCCGAGAGCCTCGATCTCACGATGTCGATGGCGCCCGCGGGCGAGAGCGACTTCGTGCCGTACCTCCGCGACATGCCCGACGACCTCGAGATCCTCGTCGGCTCCGGCCACCCGCCCGGGCTGAACGACATGTATCGGCAGATGCTCGAGGTCGACCTCGAGCCGGAGGTGTTCACCGCGGCGGTGTCGCCGCCCGAATCGAACTACGGCGCGATCGGCGACGACGTCGCCGAGGGGTTCCTCTTCGGTCACCTGCCCGACGTCTACTCCGAGGAGTACCAGTCCATCGCCGAGGAGTTCTACGAGGAGACCGGCGAGTACTTCGGTCCCACGCAGGCGGTCGGGTACGTGACCGGCCATCTCATCGCGGAGGGGCTCAGGCAGGCCGACGAGGTCAGTCGGCAGGCGCTCAGCGACGCGATGCGCGACATCGAGTTCGACACGATCTACGCGAACCCGATCCAGTACACCGAGTGGGGAGAGCTCGACCAGTACGAGCTCATCTGGAGCGGCTTCGAGCTCGAGGCCCCCGACTACTACCCGGACGGGGACTTCGACCTCGTCGAGGAGTTCCGGACGGAGAGCCTGGACGCGGTCGACCCCGAGGACTACTGACGGCGCGGACGCTCCGTCTGCCGCGTCCCCACCGCGTTCGGCGGGAGAATTATTATCCGGGTGGCCGTATCTCCGCCGTGATCCGACGATGACAGATCCCGACGTGTCCACGGTCAAGGGCGTGGAGATGACCGACGAACAGGTGGATCGAACCCTCGAGGAGCTGGGTCACGGGACCCTCTCGCTCGCCGGCGACGGCGACGCGTACGGCGTGCCCGTCTCGTTCGGCTACGACGGCGAGCGCGTGTTCCTGACGCTGCTCCGGTTCGGCGAGGAGAGCCGGAAGCTGTCGCTCGTCGAGGAGACGGAGACGGCGACGCTCACGGCCTACGAGACGACCACCAAGTTCGACTGGCGCAGCGTGATCGCCTCGGGACCGCTGTCGGACGTGGCCGAGGCGGACGTCGAACACATGGAGGAGACGATGGACGACAACGCGTGGTTCCCGACGATCTTCCCGCCGTCGGAGCCCATCACGGGATCACGACGGGTCGAGCTCCGGATCGAGAGCGCGACGGGACGGAAGGGAGAGGAGTACGACTAGCGCCCCCGCGGGCGGAACAGGGGTTACCCGCTCAGGTACGCGTCGCGGACGTGGTCGCTCTCGAGCATTTCTTGCCCGGTTCCGGCCTGCGTGATGCGACCGTTCTCGAGGAGGTACGCGCTGTCGGCCAGGTCGAGCGCGCGGTCGACGTGCTGTTCGACGAGGAGGACGGTCACGTCGTCGCTTATCTCTTCGATCTTCTCGAAGACGCGCTCCGCGAGCTGCGGCGCCAGCGCCCCGGAGGGCTCGTCGAGCGCGAGCAGCTTCGGCTGCGCCATCAGCCCGCGGCCGATGGCGAGCATCTGCTGTTCGCCGCCGCTGAGCGTCCCGGCGTCCTGATCGCGTCGCTCCGCTAACACCGGGAACATCTCGTACACCTCTTCGAGGGTGTCCTTGAACTCGTCGCGGTGCTGGTACGCCCCCATCCGGAGGTTCTCGTAGACGGACATGTCGCCGAAGAGGTTCCGGCCCTCCGAGACCTGCACGAACCCGAGCGAGACGATCTCGTCGGCGTCGTACGCCGAGACGTCCTCGCCGAGCAGCTCGATCCGCCCGCTCGTCGGCTCGACGATCCCGGAGAGCGTCTTCATCAGCGTCGTTTTCCCCGTTCCGTTCGGCCCGACCAGCGCGACGACGTCGTCGTCCGCCTCGATCGTCATCGAGACGTCCCACAGCACCTGGAGGTCGCCGTAGCCGACGTTCAGGTCCTCGACCTCGAGCATCGTCATTCGTCGCCACCCCCGAGGTACGCCTCCGTGACGCGCTCGTCGTTCCGGACCTCCTCCGGCGGCCCGTCGGCGATCTTCTGGCCCTGATCGAGGACGATGATCCGGTCGGTCGCGCCCATAATCGCGTCCATGATGTGTTCGATCCAGAAGACGGAGATCCCGCGGTCGTGGCAGGTCCGCTCGAGCGTGTCGGTGAGGGTCTGCAGCTCCGCGGGGGTGAGCCCGCTCCCGATCTCGTCGACCAGCATGAAGTTCGGGTCGGTCGCGAGCCCGCGGGCCAGCTCCAGCAGCTTCCGGTCGGCGAGGTTGAGCCCCGACACCTCCGCGTCCGCCTGGTCTTCCAACCCGACGAACGAGAGGCACTCCCGGGCGGTCTCCTCGGCCGCGTCCGGGTCCTGTCCGTCGCCGAAGACCGCGCCGACGGTGACGTTCTCGAGGACGGTCGACTCGTTGAACGTCCGCGCCGTCTGGAACGTGCGGACGACGCCCTGTTGGGCGATCTCGAAGGGCTTTCTCCCGGTCAGCTCCGTGCCGTCGAGCGTGATCGTCCCCTGGTTCGGCGGGTGGACGCCCGTGATCGTGTTGAAAAGCGTCGTCTTGCCCGCGCCGTTCGGACCGATCAGCCCGACGATCTCCTCGTCGTCGACGCTGAAGCTCACGTCGTTGACGGCGACGAGCCCGCCGAACGACTTTGTCACGCCCTCTGCCTGTAACATATCCGCACCCAACGGAGCGTGGGTTATAAAATATTTGGTACGACACAACATGCCGGGAGGCGAGCGGTCTCGCGTGGCTCGGCCTGACGCCACGGTTCGACGATCCGTCCCGACGGATCAGACGAGCAGGCGGAGGATCCCCCCGCAGGCCGCGTCCCCCGCCAGACAGACGGGCGCGACGAGCAGCGCGGCGAGCGGGTACAGCGACGCCATCTGCGCGAGCACGGAGCGCCGACGGGGGCGCGCGAAGACGGCCGCCGCGCTCGCGGGACAGACGGCCGCCGCGGCCAGCGCCCCCCAGGGGAGCGCGCCCGCGGCGACGGCGACGGCGACGGTCGCCCCGGCCGCGAGGAACAGCGTCGCGGCGAGCCGATCGGCCGCGGCGGCCCCGAGCGCGACGGGGACCGTCTGCTTGCCGATCTGCCGGTCGAACGCGGCGTCGAGGGCGTCGACGGAGACCGTGACGGCGACCAGCGCGAGCCCCAGCGCCGCGGCGACCGCGAGCACGTCCGGGGCGAGCGCCCCCGTCTGAAGGGCGTACCCCCCGACGAGGGCCAGGGCGACGCCGACCGCGTAGTCGGTCGCGGAGCCGACGGGAGTCACGTCGAGGTGCGGCGCGTGGAGCGCCGCGAGCGCCCAGAGCGGGCCGACCGCGAGGGCGGCCACCGGTCCGACCGTCCACCAGAGCCCTGCGACGACGGCCCAGAACGCCAGCGACGCCGCGACGAACGCCCGGCGGAGCAGCCGTGGCGTCGTTCCGCCGGGCGGCTCCTCGCCGCGGCGGAACCGGTCGACGAGGGCGTCGCGGAGGTGCGCGGCGTACACCGCGAGCCCGACCGCGAGCGCGTGCCCGACCAGGACGGGACCAGCGGGCGCCGGCGCCAGCAGCCCGCCGACGGCCGCGGTCGCGACCGCGGGACCGAGGAACGCCGGCCGGACGAGCCGAGCGAGCGCGACCGCCCGGTCTCGGTGCCCCGGCGTCTCCGAGGGGTCGGGGCCCTCCGAGGGGTCGGACGCCTCTGCGGGCCCGGACGCCTCCGGGCGCCCGGGGCCCTCCGGGGAGTCTGCAGCCGAGTCGGTCGGCCGAGGGTCACTCATCGGTCGGCGTTGGACCCCTCGACACTTCAAGCGCTCGACCGGGGCGAACCGCGTTACGACGACGGTTCGGCCTCGGCGTAGAAGTTGAACGCCTCGTACACCGGCCGGTCGCTCATCCCGAGGAGCGTGGCCTCGTCGTCGGGCTCGTGGTGGTGGGTGGCGTCCGGCGGCACGACGAAGATGTCCCACTTGCCCCACTCGAGTGCCTCGCCGTCGACGTGGGTCGCCCCCTCGCCGTCGATGACGAAGAACACCTCGGTCGCGTTGTGGAAGTGCGGGTCGGTCGGCCCCTCGTTGAGCAGCTGCGCGCGGAACGACATGGTCGGGAACAGGGGGTCGTTCCCGGTGGCGGGGTTCACGTACGAGAGGCTGTACCCGTCGTGCGGGTCGGGGTCGTCGTTGTCGGCGCGCTGGCGGAGCGACTCGAGCATCTCGTCCCACCCGAACCGGTACGGCGGCGTCGGCTCGCGGATCCCCTCGAACGGTCCCGGGATGTCGCCGCCGGGCCGCTCGCCGGTCGGCCGACCGCGACCGTACTGGGAGTCCCAGTACCCCTGCGTCTTCGTCACCGGCTGGCGCTCGAGCTCGTGGTTCTCGAAGACGTTCGAGGCGTTGAGCGAGTCGAGCACCAAGGGGAGATCGAGGACGTCGAGCCACGCGGCGGTCTCGTCGGAGTCGTTGACGTGGTCGTGCCACTCCCACTGCGGGGTGGTGATCAGGTCGTTGTCCTTCATCGGGAACTCCTCGCCCGCCACGACCGTCTTCATCTCCTCGGCGCCGTCGATCGTGAAGCGGAGCGCGTTCGCGCCGTGTCGGTGCGAGGGCGCGGTCTCGCCGGGCGAGACCGTCTGGATCCCGACGTAGATCGTGTTCGAGATCGCGTTCCCGATCGAGGCGTTGATCGGGACGGCCACCCGGCGCTGGAACCCCGGCGGGAGGTCGGCGATCGGCACGTCCTCCTCGATGTGGTCGATCGCCGACTGGATCTCGTCCCACTTCCAGATGTCGGCCTCGAGGTCGTCGAAGACGTTCCCGAAGTCGTCCTCGACCTCCCACAGCGGGCGGAGTCGCTGTTCTTCCAGTATCGTTCGGGTCTCGGAGCTGAGCTCTAACAGCTCCTCGGGATCCTGCTGGGCCATGTCGTACTATTGTTACCACAGCCCAATCATAAGTGTTTTGTCGCCGAGAGGGGCTGGAACGCCGCTACGCGCCGGTCGCCTGCGCGTCGAACACGTCCGTCGACCGGAACGTGCTCCGGCAGTCCTCACACACCATGCTCCCCTGGATCGCGTACTCCCAGAGCTTGCCGCCGCACTCCAGGCAGTCGAAGTGCGCTTCGACGAACGGGTCCTCGGCCGCGTACGGGTTCTCGAACTCAGCCATACCTCCAGTTGCGGTTTGGCTCGCAAAAAGATGTCGCCGGCGTCGGCGATTCCGCCGCCGCTCCGCTATCTCCGCCGCGCCGGCGCCGAGTCCGCCGCGGTACCGGCGTGTCCGCCGCGGTGACCGCGATACCGATGCGTCCGGCACGGTAACGTTGAACACGCAGGCGCCCCGAGGGACCGACGATGACGCAGATCACCGAACTGCGGTCGGGCGTGTACGACGTGACGGTCCGCGAGGCGAACGGCGGCCGCTACCGGGTGTTCGTCCTCGACGGCGAGACGCCGACGATCGTCGACGCGGGGTTCGCGGACACGGTCGGAGAGGTCGTCGACGCCGTCGACGAGCTGGGTATCGCTCCCGAGCGGATAGCGGTCACGCACGGCGACGGCGACCACGTCGGCGGGCTGGCGGGGCTCGTCGAGGCCCTGGACCTCGAGTCGTGGGTGCCCGCGGAGTGCGAGGCCGACCTCGGCGTCGAGCCCGACCACCGGTTCGGAGACGGGGACGCGGTCGGCCGCTTCGAGGCGGTCCACGTCCCGGGCCACACCGAGGACGCCTACGCGCTCGTCGATGAGGCGGGCGACCTCGCGGTGCTCGGCGACGCGGTCTTCGGCGCGGACGCGCGGGGACTCCCCGAGGGGTATTTCGTGCTCCCCGCCGGGTACTACTCCGCGGACCTGAACCGCGCGGACGAGAGCCTCGGACGGCTGCTCGACTACGAGTTCGACATGGGGCTCGTCTTCCACGGCGAGAGCGTCACCGCGGACGCGAGCCGGAAGCTGGAGCGGTTCGTCCGGTTCGCGGGGCGGCCCGACTGACGGCGCCCCGCGGGAGGCCCCGAGTCGTTGACGACGCCGAAACTGATATCCAACCGGTATCTGTAATGGGCCCATGGACGTAGGAACACTGTTTCACCCGCGGTCGATCGCGGTGGTCGGCGCGTCGTCGTCGCCCGAGAAGATCGGCCACGAGGTGATGGCGAACCTCAGTCGCTTCGACGGACGGGTGTACCCGGTGAACCCGTCCGCCGACGGGGAGCTGTTCGGGGAACCGTTCGTCGAGTCGATCGCGGCGATCGACGATCCGGTCGATCTGGCGATCCTCGCCGTGCCCGCGGGGGCCGTCCCGGACGTGGTCGCGGAGTGCGCCGCCGCCGGCGTCTCGGCGGTCGTGATCTACGCCGGGGGGTTCGCGGAGTCCGGGGCCGAGGGCGAGCGCCGGCAGGAGCGGATCGCCGAGACGGCGGCCGAACACGACGTGGCCGTCCTCGGGCCCAACACCAGCGGGTTCGTGATCCCGGGCGACGGGCTGCTCGGCTCGTTCGCGAGCGGCAT
Organism: Halorubrum salipaludis; assembly: GCF_002286985.1. GTDB lineage: Archaea > Halobacteriota > Halobacteria > Halobacteriales > Haloferacaceae > Halorubrum > Halorubrum salipaludis. The sequence continues at coordinate 285,281 of NZ_NSKC01000008.1, forward strand.
CGACGAGCTCGGCGCGGGCGACGTCGCCGTGATCGCGCAGAGCGGGGGGGTCGCCCACGCGCTCGCCTTCCAGGCGCTGCGGGAGGGGCGCGGGCTCTCCGCGATGGTCGGGCTCGGGAACCGGGTCGCGGTCGGCTTCCCCGAGGCGATCCGGTACTTCGACGCGCACGCCGACACCGAGGCGATCGTCCTCCACGTGGAGGGGACCGACCGCGGCCGCGAGCTGCTCGAGGCCTGCCGCGCCGCGGAGACGCCCGTGCTCGCGTACAAGGTCGGCGAGTCCGACGTCGGCGACTTCGCGGAGTCGCACACCGGCGCGCTCACCGGCGACCACGACCTGTACGTCGCCGGGTTCGAGCAGTACGGCGTCCCGACGGTCTCGTCGACGACGGAGCTGCTCGACGGGGCGACCGCCCTCGCCGGCGGTCCCGTCCCCGACGGGCCGAACGTCGGCGTCGTCACGGCGCAGGCGGGTCCCGGGATCATCGTCGCCGACCGGATCCAGCGGGCCGGCGGTCGGCTCCCGAGCCTGAGCGACGAGACGGAGGCGACGCTCGAAGAGCTGCTCCCGGGGATCACCTACGCGGACAACCCCGTCGACACGGGCCGACCGATGCCGGCGTTCGGCGACGTGGTGGCGACCGTCGCGCGCGACGACGCGGTCGACGTGGTCCTCGTGTACGAGCTGTACGAGGCGTCGATCGGCCTCCCGGTCGACCGGATGGAGGCGTTAGTCGAGGCGGTCGACAAGCCGGTGCTGTTCGCGACCGACGGCCCCGACGCCGACGTGGCCGACGACGCCGCCGCCCTGGAATCCCTCGGCGTTCCGGTTCTCCGGACCCCCGAGCGGGCGGCGGACCTCGCCGGCGTGCTCGCCCGGTACGGGGCGCTCCGCGCCCGCGACGCGGCCGACGCGGAGGTGGTCGCCCGTGAGTGACCCGTCGCCGCTCGCGGACGCGGTCGACGAGGCCGCGGCGTCCGCCCGCGCGGAGGGCCGAACGACCCTCACCGAAGCGGAGGCCAAAGGGCTGCTGTCGGCGGTCGGGGTGGCGACACCCGAGTTCGAGCTCGCCGCGGACCCCGACGCCGCCGTCGACGCGGCCGAGCGGATCGGCTACCCGGTCGTCGCGAAGGTCTCGTCGCCGGCGGTCACCCACAAGAGCGAGTGGGGCGACGGCGCGGGCGTCGCGGTCGGCCTCGACGGCCCCGAGGCGGTCCGGCGCGCGGCCGCCCGGATCGACGAGGCGGCGGCCGACCGCGGGATCGCGGCGTCGGTGCTGGTCGAGTCGGCGGTCGATGTCGACGCCGGCACCGAGGTGATCGTCGGCGGGACCAACGACCCCTCGTTCGGCCCCGTGACGCTCGTCGGGCTCGGCGGGACGTTCACCGAGGTGTACGGGGACGTCGCGCACCGGATCGCGCCGGTCACGGAGCGCGAGGCCCGCGAGGCGGTGACGTCGCTCACCGCGGCGCCCCTGCTCTCCGGCTACCGCGGCCGGGTGCCGGCGGACCTCGACGCGCTCGTGGACGTGGTCCGGACGGTGGGCGACCTGCTCGACGCGTCGCCGGAGATCGCCGAGATCGACCTGAACCCGGTGCTCGCCGCCTCTGACGGGGCGACCGCGCTCGACGGGCTGGTGGTGCTCTCGGAGGCGGACGGAGCGGGCGACGCCGAGGCCGGCGACGCCGGGGGTGCCGACCGATGACGTACACCCGCGAGTGGACCGTGCGGTTCTCCGACAGCGACCCGTTCGGCATCGCGCACTACCCGCGGATCGTCGACGCGTTCCAGGAGACCGCCGACATGTACATGGAGTCGATCGGGCACCCGTTCTGGGCGATCCAGACCAGCTTCGGCGTGGGACTGCCGGTCGGGTCCATGGACGTCGACTTCGAGCGCCCGGTGGAGAGCGGCGACGTCGTCGACTTCGAGCTGGAGACCGAGGTCGGGACGACGAGCGTCACGTTCGAGTACGCGGGGACCGTCGACGGCGAGCTCCGCTTCTCCGGCACCGAGCGGCGGGTCTGCGTCGACGTGGAGGACGGGCGGCCGACGCCGGTCCCGGACCCGCTTCGGGAGGCCCTGACGGAATGACGGCGTCGGAGCCGGGACGGACCGAACGGAGCGCCGAGCGGGGACCCGCTCCCGCGCGGAGCGACGCCTGACACGCTCATGGCCCGGACCGTCGTCTCGGCGGCGAAGGCCCCGCGCGTCGCGTTCCCGCTCGCGCTCCTCGCCGGGGTGGCGACAGTCGCGTCGATCGGCGGCGACGGGGGCGCGATCGCCGGGATCGCCGCGGGGAGCATCGTCCTCTGGGTGCTCACGCCGGTCGCGCCCGCGTACACGGGGATCCTCGCGATCGGCGCCATCGCCGCGGCGCTGTCGCCCGCCGCCGCACTCACGGGGTTCCGCTCGTCTGCGACGTGGCTCATCGGCTTCGGGCTGCTCATGGGGATCGCCACCCGGCGGAGCGGCCTCGCCGACGCGGCGGGCCGCGTGCTGACGCGCCGCGCGCTTCCGAGCGACGGGTCGGTCGACGCCCGGGTCGTCTACCGCCGGTTCCTCGTGGCGCTGTCGCTCGCCGCGCACGCGCTCGCGCTGCTCATCCCCTCCTCGCTCGTCCGGGTGCTGCTGCTCGCGCCGATCCTCTCGGAGATCGGGGAGCGGTTCGACTCGCGTCAGGCCCGGGTCGGCGTCTACCTCGGCCCCCTGTTCGCGACGTTCTACGGGTCCTCGGGCGTGTTGACCGCCGACCTGCCGAACATCATCATTTCGGGGCTCGGCGAGTCCGTCGCCGGGCACCCGATCGCCTGGACCGAGTGGCTCGTCCACATGTACCCGGTGATGGGGCTGACGCGGGTGGTCGTCGTCGTCGCCGTCGTGTACGCGATGTTCCGCCCGCCGGCGGGGAGTGCGGTCGACCGCTCCCTCGACGACGGGTCGGCCGAGGGCGTCGCCGGCGACGCGACCGGCGAGGCGGGGATCGGTCCCGCGGCCTCGGACGCACCGACGGGCCGGTCTCCCGCCCGGATGCTCGCGTTCCTGAGCGTCGGCGTCGCCGTCTGGCTCACCGACTTCCTCCACGGGCTCGACCCGGTCGTCGGCGCGATCGCCGTCGTCGCGCTCGCGTTCGCCCCGGGCGTCGGGGTCGCGCGGTTCGAGGAGGTCGGCGAGGAGCTCGACGTCTCGATCCTGTTCTTCGTCGCCGCCGTGCTCGCGATCGGCGACGGGCTCGCGGCGACCGGGCTCTCCGAGCGCGCGGCGACGACGCTCCTCGGGACGGTCCCCGCGGACGCGCCGCTCGTCGTCGCGCTCGCGCTCGTGTTCGCGACGACGGTGCTCCTCGCGTTCGCGATGGAGGGGCTCGCCGTCGCCAGCGTCCTGACGCCCGTCGTGATCACCTACGCGGAGTCGGCCGGGCTGCCGCTGACCCCGGTGTTGATGATCGAGGCGCTGGGGCTGAGCAACTACTTCTTCCCCTACCAGTCGGCGGTGCTCATCGCCATCCTCGCCGAGGGGGACGTCGAGACGAGCGAACTGATCCGGACCACGGCGGCCTGCACCCTCGCGACGATCGCGGTGCTGCTGCCGATCCACCTGGGGTGGATGGCGGCGCTGTACTGACTCGCGGGAACGACCCCAAACGCTTTTGTCGTGGTACGTGAAGACATACGTACCTGTATGAGCGACACCAGTACGGACGAACCGGTGCTTATCGCCGGGGCCGGTCCCGTGGGGATGACGACGGCGCTGGCGTTACACGCCCGCGGCGTCGACGCGACCATTCTGGAGGCGGAGTCGGCGGACCGAGACCGGTCCGGCAGCCGCGCGATCTACGTCCACGGGTCGACCCTTCGGACGCTCGAGCGGGTCCACCCCGGGCTCGGGAAACGGCTCGTCGACGACGGCGTCGTCTGGCCCACCCGCCACACGCGCTGGCGCGGCAAGCAGGTGTTCCGCCGGACCTACGACTCGCCGGGCGGCGACGGCGAGATCCCGCACTTCACGAGCATTCCCCAGGAGTGGACCGAGGAGTACATGCACGAGGCCCTCGATGAGGCCGGCGTCGAGATCCACTGGGAGGCCGAGGTCGAGAGCGTGGAGACGACCGCGGACGGCGTCCACGTCGAGACCGCCGACGGGCGCGAGTGGGAGGGCGAGTACCTCGTCGGCGCCGACGGCGGCGGCTCGACGGTCCGCAAGGAGATCGGCGCCGAGTTTGAGGGGTCCCAGTCGGAGAACTCCTTCATCATCGCCGACGTCGAGGAGGTCGAGGAGGACCCGTACCCCTGCGAGCGGCTCTTCCACTACGACGACCCCGCGGCCGACGGCCGCAACGTGATGCTCGTTCCCTTCACCGGCGGGTGGCGGCTCGACATCCAGTGTCTCCCCGACGACGACCCGGAGGAGCTCTCCTCGGACGAGCGGATGCGCGAGTTCGTCTCCTCGGTGATGGGCGAGCGCTACGCCGACAACGTCACCTGGGTGTCCAGCTACAAGTTCCTCCAGGTGATGGCGGACACCTTCGTCGACGACAACCGGCGCGTGCTGCTCGCGGGCGAGGCCGCGCACCTGCTGGCGCCGTTCGGCGCCCGCGGGATGAACTCCGGGATCGCCGACGCCGACGAGGCGGCCTCCGCGATCAGCGTCGCGGTCGACGCGCGGACGGAAGCGGTGGCTCGCGACGAGGTCGAGCTGTACGCCGCCCGCCGCGAGAAGGCGGCGCAGTACAACCTCGAGGCGGCCGGACAGGCGCTCGAGTACCTCCAGGGGGACCACCCGGTCCCCGTCCTCCGGAAGGAGGTCGCCGCGTCGCTGGCCGACCAGTTCGAGGTCGCCGGCGAGTACCTCGACGACGCGCCGTACGGCCCCCACGGGACGCCGCCGATCGTCTCGACCGGGAACTACTGAATCGACGGGGGCACCCCACCCCCGCGAATGGGAATCATTTACATAGATCGGGGCGATAAGTGATGACGAACATGGTGCTTCAAGGCGACCTCGAGGACGTCGCTGCATCGCACGACGACCTCCCGGACGCGGAAGAGGTGTACGACCGGGACGAGCCGATCCCGCTCACGGAGGTGTTCGACGACGAGTTCGTGGGCGAACACACGGCGTTCGAGACGTTCGACGACCTCGTCGCCGCGAGCCCGTCCGACGCCGCGTCGGCGGCCGAGCTCGACTACGTGGCGGACGGCGACTGGGACGAGTTCGTCGCCGAGGAGACCGAGTTCGACGACGAGGAGGCGTTCGTGACCGCCGGCCGCGACCACTGGGTCGCGACGCGGCTCGGCCTCGCGTAACTCGTTCGCCGCCGCCTCGAACAGCGTTCTCGCAACGCCTTCCGTTCTCGCTACGTGTTCCCGGTATCGCCGGTGTCCGAGAGCGCCCGCATCGATCGGGCGCAGCCACGCCGATCGTGAGCGGACACGCCGATCGCGACGGCGGCTCCGTCTGAATCGTTTCCGTATAGCGAACATAATCGTCTTAGTCGATCATGATCGTCGTCGGACGCGGTCCCGGTCTCGCCCCGTCTCCGCCTCTCGATCGGTGATGGCGTTACATTACTATGTTTGTAATTTGTGTCGGATCCCCAATGATCGATCGGCCGAAATATGTTCTCTCACAAGAAACAGCGTGTCGTACGGCGCGTCCGCGGCCCGTGTCACTCCTCGGAGCCCCGTTCCGGTGGCACGCGATACGCGTCGGTTTCCGCCCGCGCGAACCGCTTCGAGAGCGTCGCGTAGTGTTCGTGCACCTGCGAGATCTGTTCGCGTTGTCCGTCGGTGAGGGGCCTGGTCTCGGCCGGCGTCCCGTACGCCAGGTGCCCCTCGGGGACCGTCGTCCCGCTCGGCACGACCGCGTTCGCGGCGACGAGGCAGTTCGACTCGACCGTCGCCCCCTGAAGCACGGACGACTGCATGCCCACGAGGACGTCGTCCGCGACGGTCGCGAAGTCGACGACGGCGCCGTGGCCGACCGAGACGCGGTCGCCCAGCTCGGCGCCGTGCAGCGTCGTGAACTCCTGGACGTTCGTCTCCTCGCCGACGGCGACCGGACCGCGGTCGCCGCGGAGGGAGACGAGCGGCCACACGCTGGCACCGGACGCGACCGCCACGTCGCCGGACAGGACGGCGGTTCGGGAGACGTACGCGTCGTCGGCCACCTCGGGATCGGACCCGTCGAAGGGAATGCGCATGGGTCGCCCTCGCAGGGGCGACGTAAATGCGTGCAGGCGGGAGCGGGGCGACGGCGAGGGAACGCGATCCCGCTCAGCGGTACGTGAGGTTCAGCTCGAGGTCGTTGACCGCCGTCAACAGCCGGTCCGCGTACTCGTCGTGGCACCGCTCCTCGGTCAGCCGGTTCGCCGCCCCGGCGATCGAGAGCGCGCCCTGCACCTCCTCGCGGTGAACGATCGGCGCGCCGATCGCGTGGATCCCCGTGAGATCCTCCTCGAGGTTCAGCGCGTACCCCCGGTCGCGGGTCCGCTCGAGCTCGGCCAGCAGCTCGTCGACGTCGGTGATCGTCCGAGCGGTCCGCCGGGGGAGGCCGTGCTCGTCGACGATCTCGCGGACCCGCTCCTCGGAGAACTGCGAGAGGATCGCCTTGCCGCCCGAGTTGAGGTGGAGGTGCGTCCACGTGCCGACGAGCGAGTCCACGTTGATGTCGAGCGACCCGCCGTCGCCGAACAGGTACATCGCCATCCCGTTCTCCTCGACGATGAGCCACACCATCTCGCCGGTCTCCTCGGCGAGTTCGCGCACTCGCGGCTTCGCCTTGTGGAACACGTCGTACCCGTTCCGAACGAACGAGCCGTACTGAAACAGCCCGAGGCCGAGCCGGTACTCGTCGCCGCGCTGGACGACGCACCGCTGGTCGACGAGCGTGGCGAGGTGCTTGTGCACCGCGCTCTTCGAGAGGTCGAGCTCGTTCGCGATCTCCGTGACTCCGGCCCCGCCGCGGTCCTGTAACACGCCGATGACCGCGAAGGTCGTCTCGACCGCCCCGACCGTTTGCGGATCCGTTTCGTCCATACGTGTCGCCTGTGGGGCCAGGATAAAAAAGATCGTGTTCGTCAATCGTGAACGATCCCGAGTCGACTGTGAACGACTCCGGGGGCTGTGAACAATCCCAGAGTGGTCGTGAACGGCCCCCCGGGGGCGACTCGGCGCTCCCCGCTCAGAACGGGTACTCGCGCGGCTCGTGCTGGATCGAGATCCACTTGTTCTCGGTGACTTCTCGGAGGAACTCGTCGGTGTTGTATCCGCCCATGCCCGAGGCGCCGGTGCCGCTGAACGGGACGTGCGCCTCGTCGTTGATCGGCTGGTCGCCGATGTGGACCATGCCGGTCTCCATGCGGTCCGCGATATCCTTCGCCGTGCCGAGATCACCCGCGTGGACCGACCCGGAGAGGCCGTACTCGGTGTCGTTCGCCAGCGCGACCGCCTCGTCCACGTCGGAGAACGGGATGACCGGCGCGATGGGGCCGAAGTGCTCGTTACACGCCGCCGCCATGTCGTTGGTCACGTCCGAGAGGACGGTGGGTTCGACGACCAAGGAGTCCTCGACCCCGTCGAGGTCGACGATCCCGCCACCGGTTTCGAGGGTCGCGCCGGCGTCGACCGTCTCCTCGACGTACGCCAGCATCTTGTCGCGCTGCGTCTCGTCGATGACGGGGCCGAGGTGGACCTCGTCGTGCGCGCTGCCCGCGGCCAACCCCTCGGCGCGCTCGGTCAGCTTCGCGACGTACTCGTCGTAGGCGTCCTCGTGGACGAGGTGGCGGTTGATGGAGATACACACCTGTCCCTGGTGGATGAACGACCCGAACACGGCGCTGTCGACCGCGCGGTCGACGTCGGCGTCGCCGGTGACGACGTGGGCGTTGTTTCCGCCGAGCTCCATCGCCGGCACCGCGAGGTTCTCGCCGGCGGCGGCGGCCACGCGCCGCCCGACCTCGGTCGAGCCGGTGAACGCCACCACGTCGCTCTCGGGGTGTCCCGCGACGCGGTCGCCGATCTCCGAGCCGCGGCCGGTGACGACGTTGAGCGCGCCCGCCGGGAGGTCGGTCTCCTCGAAGAGCTTCGCGAACAGCAGCCCGCCGCTTATCGGGGTGTTCGTCGCCGGCTTCAACACGACCGCGTTGCCCGCGGCGAGCGCGGGGAACACGGCCCGCGCGCTCAGGTTCAGCGGGAAGTTCCACGGCGAGATCACCGTCACCACGCCCTTGGGCTCGCGCTGGACGAGGTTCTCCTTGCCGGGGATGTTCGAGGCGATGTGCTCGCCCTTCATCCGACGGGGGAGCGTGGCGGCCTCGCCGGCCTGATCCATCGCCAGGTGGTGTGAGGTGTGTCCGTACCCGGCGGTTCCGCCCGCCTCGTGCGACATCAGCTCGACGATGTCCGCCTCGGCGTCGTCGAGCGCCCGCAGGGCCTCTCTGACGACCTCCTCGCGGGCCGCCGGGGGCGTCGCTCCCCACTCGTCGCTCGCGCTCGCGGCCGCCTCGTAGGCCGCGTCGACGTCCGCCTCCGTCGCGGCCGCCACCTCGGTGAACGACTCGCGCGTCGAGGGGTTCTCGACGGGAATCGTCTCCCCGTCGGCCGCGTCGACCCACGACCCGTCGATGTACAGGCTGTCCCAGTCGCTGTCAGGGCTGATGTCGTCTGGCATCGTCGGTGGTAGCTCCGTCCGCCGACCTAATAGGTGTGTGGTAACAGTCGTGACACCGGAGGGGCCGCATGCGCTCGCCGACCGGGGTCCGGCCGCCGATCGCCTCGCGGCGCCGGTCACTCGTCGGCCAGTTCGAGGAGCGCACCGACCGCGCTCGCCCCGCGCTCGGGCGCCTGAAACGTCGGGATCCCGGCCGCTTCCATCTCCAGTCGCTCCTCCTCGAATCTCCTCGGACCCGCGACCGTAAAGCAGATCGGCTTGTCGAGGTCGTCGGCCAGCGCCTCCAGCTCCTCGACCGGATACCCGAGCGACCGCTCGTAGATCTCGTAGACGACGACCGCGTCGACGGCGTCGTCCCGGGCGACCGCGTCGATCACCTCGCCGAACTCGGGGAGCGGCCGACCGGTGTCGACCGGGTTCTCCGTGTAGGTGATCCCCTGTAACAGCTCCGTCACCCGTTCGTCCGTCTCCTCGGCGAGGGCGGGGAACGACGCCCCGCGCTCGCGCAGCTCGTCGGCGACCAGGATCCCCGGTCCCGCCTGCGCCGTGACCAGCCCGACGTTCCGGCCGTCCGGCGTCGGCGCGGACGCGATGGCCCGCGCGGCGTCGACGAGCTCCGTCACGGTGTCGACGAAGACGACGCCCTCGCCCGCCAGCGCGTCCTCGTAGGTCTCGCGGCGCTGTATCGGCGCCCCGGTGTGGGAGCCGACGAAGTCGCCAAGCTCCTCGCTGCCGGCCTTGAGCATCACCACCGGCGTCTCCGCGTCGCGGAACGCGGCGATCGCGTCGTCGACGTCGTCGGTCCCCTCGACGTGGACCGCGATCGCGTCCGTGTGCGGGTCGTCGTCGAGGACCGGGACCAGGTCCGCGAAGTCGACGTTCGCGCGGTTCCCGAGCCCGAACATCGCCGAGACGCCGTACTCCTCGCGGTCGAGCTGGAAGGCCCCCGTGACGCCGATGCCGCCGCTCTGAGCGACGAGCGCGACGCCGCCCGTCTCGACGTCGCGGATCTCCGGGACGAACGATCCGTACAGATCGAGGTGCGGAATGCAGTAGCCGGCGGTGTTCGGCCCGAGGACCGTCACGTCGTACTCCTCGGCGATCGCGGCGACCTCGGCCTCGCGCTCGCGGCCGGCCTCGTCGACCTCCCCGAACCCGCCCGCGAAGATCACCGCGGCGCCGACGCCGGCCTCGCCGCACTCCTCAAGGACCTCGGGGACGACCGGACTCGGGACGCAACACAGCGCCAGGTCCGCGTCGGTCTCGCCGACCGAGTCCACGAACTCGTACCCGTAGACGCTCCCTGTACTGCCGGGGTTCACCGGGTACACGTCGCCGTCGTACGAACGGATGTTGGTCATCGCGTCGTTGCCCAGCTTGCCGGGGGTCTTCGACGCGCCGATGACGGCGATCCCGTCCGGATCGAAGAAGTCAGTGACTCCCATGGAAACCGTACTATCGAACAGTACAATGAAAATACCGGAGCCGGCGCCGGTCGATCGGCGGCACTCGAGGCGCGTCGCCGATCGGCCGGTCCCCTGGAACCCGCGTCGAGTTTCTCGCTCCGGCCCCGTAAAACTAAAAAATACGATAGTTCTGATATTATATAAGATTACGAATATAATCGTCCGAGTCGAGCTCGCGTCGTCGGTCCGCGAGGTCTCGATCGCGTCGTCACCGCTTTGTTCCGATAAATTGGCCGACTTATGTAGTTTCACGCCACTTCAGCAGACTACCGGCGTCCGCGTTGACCGATCGCTTCAGATGGACGAACGCTCGGTCGACGCGACTTTCTCGAACGTTCGAGTCGACGTATTCGGCCGTTTTAGACTATATAGACGCTTATTATCCGTCGATCGGCCTCTCGATTCCACCGGTAGGCCAGATAGTATGGATGCAATTATGAATTTGATAGAAGATATACTTAAAATTGATAGGAAAGCCGATGCGCCGAGTGGTGTACGGGATCGACGGGGCGTCCGAACGCGGGAGTTTCGACCGCCGCGGTCCGATGTTCCTCGCGAACCACCGACCGCCCCTCGACGCGAGGGTCGGCTCCTCGGCGTGGTTTATAAGCCGTCCGCCGCCGATCGGCCGGTATGCGAGACACCACCGAGGACGCGGGCGGCGAGGCCGACGAGCCGATCCCCGTCGTGAAGCGCGGCGACGAGATCGGCTACGAGCCGGTCGACGCGGCCGAGGGGCTCCGGAAGGGAGTCCTGCTCGACGAGTCGGACGGGGCCCCGACCTTCGCGATGCGGCGCTTCGAGCTCGCGCCCGGCGCCGTCGTTCCCCGTCACACGAACGCGGTCGAACACGAGCAGTACGTGCTCGTCGGCGAGTACGTCGTCGGGATCGGCGAGGAGGAACGCGTCGTCGGCCCCGGCGACGCGCTCCTCATCCCGGCGGGCGTCGAACACTGGTACCGGAACGAGGGCGATGAACCGGGGGCGTTCATCTGCGCGGTGCCGAACGGGGACGACGAGATCGAACTGGTCGAGTAGCGGCGGCCCGGGTCGCCGCGCGCTACTCCAGCGTCCCGACCCTATCCGCGACGTAGCCGAACTGGTCGCGGTAGCCGTACGGCGACAGCAACACCGGGTAGAAGGGCTCGTCGGCGCGGAGCTGCTCGTCGCCGGCGGCCGCGAACGCCTCGCCCGTCTCGACGCGCTCGAAGTTGCGGGCGAACACCTCGTACGCCTCCGCCTCCGGCTTGGGGATCCGGTCCCGGAGCCGGAACACCTCCACGTCCTCGCGCCCGCCAGCGTCGACCACGTCCTCCGCGCCGGGCGCGGGGGCGACGCCGGTCGCCGCCAGGAACGCCCGCGCGAGCCAGTAGGCGTTGTCGGCGGCACCCTCGGAGCCCTGCAGGCCGGCCTCCACTTCGAGCGTGTGCGGGTGCTCGATGAGCCGGCCCTCGGTGAACGCGTCCGTCTGGATCACGGCGTCGACCGGGAGGTGCGGGGCGACGGCGCGGGCGACCTCGTCCATCGAGTCGACGACGGCGAACGGCTCGGCGTACGACTGCGTCGAGTGGATCGCGAGCGTGGAACAGCCGTCGAGCGCGTCGAGCAGCTCGGCGGCGAGCCGCTCCTCGTGCGCCTCCGCGTCCGGATCGCCGGGGAACGACCGGTTGAGGTCGACATCGAGGTACCGGACCCCGGCGTCGAGCGCCGCCTCGTTGGCGACGATCAGCCGGACCGGGCGCTCGACGTCGAGGTCGGCGTCAAGGAGCCGTCGGACCGCGCGGGCGCCGCAGGGCTCGTCGCCGTGGATCGCGCCGACGACCGCGACCTCCGGCTCCCCCTCGCCCAGATCGTGTACGTCCATACGACCGAGAGGGGCCCCGCCGATAAGTGGCGTTCGGATCGGAGACGCCGGTCGGCGGGTCGGCGCGTCTCTCGGCTCGATTTCCCCGTTCCGTACCGCCCGCCAGTTAGTGCGCCTCGTCGATCCGCTCCGCGTACTCGTAGTCGGCCGGGTACGCTTCCGGGCGGGCGCCGTCGATGGGAATCTTCCACCCGTCGATCGCGGCCGGGTCGTCGAGCGCGGCCCGGAGCGTCGCCCGGACCTCGTCGAGATCGACGCCGTAGAAGTCGCCCGGGAGCCCGCGGAGGTACTCCAGCGCGGTCTCGAACAGCGACCGCATCCCGTCGTCGTTCCCGAAGTCGGCGCGCTTGTACGCCCCCGCCGCGACCTGCACCATCCCGTGGCAGAAGGCGCTCTCGGCGGTGCCGCTCCCGTAGTTATACCACTCGTCCTCGAAGCAATCGTGCGATTCGTGGTAGTCGCCGGCGTTGAACAGCCGGACGCCGTGCTCGGTCGCGCGCCGGAGGGTGGCGTGCTCCCAGTGGCCGCCGGCGATCCGCGCGTCGGCGGGGGGCGCTTCGTCCGCGGCGTCGCCGCTCTCGCCGTCAGCGCCCTCGCTCGCGACGCCGTCGTCCGCGACGCTCTCGCCCCCCGCGTGCCACCCGGTCGGATTCCCGAGCGGCGGGGCGACGCCGGGGTCCCGGGTGTGCTCGTCCATGGGAACGCGTCGCGTCCGCAGCGACCTAACCGTTTCGCGGGGATCGAACGCTTCTTTCCCCCGCCGGGCGTCGGGTCCGGCAATGGACGCCGGCCTCCTCTCAGCGATCGGCGCCGCGGTCGTCTGGGGGACCTACATCTTCGTGCTGAAGCGCTCCTTCTCCGGCTACCCGCCCGCCGGGCTCACGGTGCTGATCAACGCCTCGGCGATCGCGTGGTTCCTCCCGGTCACCGTCGCGACGACCGATCTCCCTCCCGACGGGGTCGGGGGGCTCGTCCGGGGAATAGCCGGCGTCGACCCCGCCGCCGTCGCCGTCGTCGCCGGGACCGCGGCGGCGACCGCGGCCGCGTTCGTGCTCTTCCTCCGGGCGATAGACGAGGGCGACGTGTCGTACGTGACCCCGATCAACAAGGTCGTCCCGATGTTCGTGCTCCCGCTCGAGGTGCTGCTGCTCGGCGAGGTGCTCGCGCCGATACAGGTGGCCGGGGTGGTCGTCGCCACCGCCGCGGTGTACGTCGCGAACTACGAGCCCGGCAGCCTGATCGCGCCGCTGGTCGGCGCCGTCCACTCGCGACCGGCCCAGCTCGCGCTGCTGAGCGCGGCGTGTTACGCGGTCTCCGACCTCGGGAAGCGGGTGGGGCTCCAGGAGCTCGCGATCCCGGGGACGCTGTGGGTCCCCCTGCTGCTCGCGGGCGCCGGGCTGATCCTGCTGCCCGCCGCGGTCCGGACCCCGCCCGCGGTGAACAGAGCCGACGTACCGAAGTTCCTCGCGGCCGGCGCGCTGGTCGCGCTCGGCGAGCACCTGACGACGGTCGCGTTCGCGGCGCTGCCCGCGAGCGTCGCCTCTCCGGTGATCAACACGCAGGCCATCGTCGCCGTCGTCCTCGGCGGGGTCGTCCTCGGCGAGCGCTACTTCCGGGTCCGGCTCGTCGCCGCGCTCCTCGCGGTCGTCGGCGTCGCGATGATCGCGCTGTGACGGCCCGGCGAGAGTCCTGCCGCTACCCGAGACACACTTGTTCGCTCGGCACCTTCCCCGGGTATGAACTCCGCGCCGGGATCCACGCCGATCGACCACGCGGGGTCGGTCGTCGACGCCCTCGGCGACGGCGCGTACGTCCTCGACGCGGACCGGAACCGCGTCTTCGTCAACGACCGGCTCCGCGAGGTGACCGAATTCGACGAGGAAGACCTCCACGCGCCGCACCCGGAGCGGCTCGTCGAGGAGGGGTACTGGAGCGCGGACGCCGGCGAGCGCTACCGCGAGGCCGTCGAGCGGGTGCTCGCGGGCGCGTCCGACGACGAGCGCGTCCAGCTCACGACGACGCTCGGCGACGGGTCGACGGTCACGACCGAGACGCGGCTGACGCCGATTGAGCGCGACGGGGCGGTCGTCGGTGTCGTCGGCGTGATCCGCGACGTGACGGACCGCGTCGAGCGCGAGCGCGAGCTGGCGCGGCTCAACGAGCGGCTCGAACGCCTCGCGGGGTTCCTCTCGCACGACCTCCGGAACCCCCTGTCGGTGGCGAGGGGATACGTCGACCTCGCCCGGGAGACCGGGGAGGTCGACGGGCTCGACGCCGCGGAGAGCGCCCTCGGTCGGATCGAGGCGATGATCGACGAGGCGCTCGTGATGGCCCGCGATCCGGACGAGGTCGACACCGCGGCCGAGCCCGTCGACCTCGCTGCCCTCGCGGCCGACTGCGCCGAGTCCGGCGACTTCGGCGACGAGGTGGACCCGGCCGCGCTCGTCGTCGAGGACCCCGGCCCCGTCGGCGGCGACCCGACGCTGCTGCGCCGGGCGCTCGGGAACCTGATCGGGAACGCCTTCGACCACGCCGGCGCGTCCCCCACGGTCCGCGTCGGCGTCGACGACCGCGGCGTCTACGTGGCGGACGACGGCCCGGGGATCGACGCGGACGACTTGGACGAGGTGGCCGCGTTCGGCGTCTCCCACGGGGGCGGCACCGGGATCGGGCTCGCCATCGTCAAGCGCGTCGCGGCTGCGCACGGGTGGGAGCTGGACCTCGGCGAGTCCGACGCCGGGGGGTTCCGGGCGACGCTGGTCGGTGCGGAACCGATGAAATAAAAAGCGCCGCCGTCGAACGACGACTCGCGTGCGAGGGTAGCCAAGCCCGGAAACGGCGGCGGATTCAAGCTCCGCTCCTGTAGAGGTCCGTGGGTTCAAATCCCTCCCCTCGCATGAGCGCGTCACAGCGCGCGAATGCGGAAGACCGCTCTCGGAGCGCTCTTCCCTCGCAACACTTCACTCGAACTCGCCTAGCGTCGGCTATTTATAAACGGGATCGGGAGCGGCGATCAGCGACATCGATCACAGAGTCACTACGGATGCGGTGGCGCGCGCCTCCGAGCGCCCTGATAAGGGCGCGAGTAGTGAGAGACCGAAGGTCTCTCTGACAGCCGGCGGCGACGCCGCCGGCGAGAGCGCGTGCGAGGGAGTCGCTGGCGCCTTTTAAGGCGCCAGCGACGAGGCTGGGGAGGTCTGAGGTGCGGAGCGGTGCGGGGCGGGACTCAAAGGGGCAGCCGGGAGGTGGGCAGAGGCGATGCAAGCACCGCAACGAGTGAGCGAAGCGAACGAGTGAGGAGCGTGGTTCGAAACGGCGGAGCCGTTTCGTCATCACGAGACGCCGAAGGCGTCTCGAACGACAGCGAGCGTCTGCCCACCTCCCGGCTGGGGCTTTGGAGCTGTTCACCGGCGATCCGCAGTCAACGACTTATAAGCAAGCGGCTGGGGCTTTGGAGGCGTTCGCCGCGGAGCCACCGATTACTTATAAGCGGCCACCGAGACCGCTGAAGCCGTTCTCCACTCCACCGCTAACCGCGTATCCGCGATCGACCCAGCGCGATCCCGGCGAACGCGACGACGGCGAGCTGGACGCCGACGGCGACCGCGGAGCCGAGCGTGGTGACGGCCGAGATCACCTCCTGACTGGGGCCGGTCCACAGCAGCACCGCGGCGGTCCCGACGAGGTACACGAGTCCGCCGACGGCGCCGGTGGCCAGCGTCGTCGCCCGGGCGTCGACCGCGCCGCCGGCGCGGCCGACCCGATACGCGGCGCCGAGCAGCAGCCCGTAGACGAGCACAAACGCGGCGAAGCGGCCTCCGAGCGTGTACAGGCTGAGCGCGCGCGGGCCGGGGACGCCGATCGACGACTCCATCACGACGGTCGGAACGCGACGCGTGACGCTGAGCGCGGCCGCGACGACGGCCGCGACCGCGGGAGGGAGCGGGGACCAGGTCATGGGTCGACCAGACGGTGCGCCCGCCCGCGATGAGTGCTTTTCGCTCCGTCGCGCCCCTTCCGTTCCGCGGTCGCGCCCGGTCCGCACGGCCGCCGCGGAATCCTCACGAACGTCCACCCGAAACGAAGGGTCCGAAACGGTTTTGCCGGCCCCTGACGGACGGTCGATATGCCAACGGATCCCGACACAGGGTACGACCCCTCGCTGGGTCGGAAGTTCGTGTTCGTCACGGGCGGGGTGATGTCCGGACTGGGCAAGGGCATCACCGCCGCCAGCACCGGGCGCCTCCTCGCGAACGCGGGCTTCGACGTCACCGCCGTGAAGGTGGACCCCTATCTCAACGTCGACGCCGGGACGATGAACCCGTACGAGCACGGCGAGGTGTACGTCCTCAAGGACGGCGGCGAGGTCGACCTCGATTTAGGCAACTACGAGCGCTTCCTCGGCACCGACATGACGTTCGATCACAACGTCACCACGGGGAAGACCTACCAGCACGTCATCGAGCGCGAGCGCGCCGGCGACTACCTCGGCAAGACCGTCCAGATCATCCCGCACGTCACCGACGACATCAAGCGGCGCATCCGGGAGGCCGCCGAGGGGAGCGACGTTTGTCTGATCGAGATCGGCGGGACGGTCGGCGACATCGAGTCGATGCCGTTCCTCGAGGCGCTCCGCCAGTTCGCCCACGAGGAGGACGACGAGGACATCCTCTTCACCCACGTCACGCTGGTCCCGTACTCGAAGAACGGCGAGCAGAAGACGAAGCCCACCCAGCACTCGGTGAAGGAGCTGCGGTCGATCGGGCTCCAGCCGGACATCCTGGTCGGGCGCTCGGAGGACCGGCTCGACCCCGAGACGAAAGAGAAGATCGCCCTGTTCTGTGACGTGCCCACGGATGCCGTCTTCTCGAACCCCGACGTCGAGGACATCTATCACGTCCCTCTGATGGTCGAAGACGAGGGGTTAGACGAGTACGTGATGGAGCGGCTCGGGCTCGCCGACGAGGCGCTCCCGAAGGCGGAGCGCTCGACGGAGTGGCGCGACCTGGTCACCCGGGACCGCGAGGAGGAGATCGACGTGGCGCTCGTGGGCAAGTACGCCCTCGAAGACGCCTACATGTCGATCCACGAGGCGCTGAAACACGCCGGGATCCAGACGGAGACCGAGGTCAACGTGCTGTGGGTCGACGCCGACGAGACCCGCGCGGAACACGAGGAGCGCCTCGCCTCCGCCGACGCGGTCGTCGTCCCCGGCGGCTTCGGCTCCCGCGGGACGGACGGGAAGATCGAGGCGGTCCGGTACGCCCGCGAGAACGACGTGCCCTTCCTCGGGCTCTGTCTCGGCTTCCAGATGGCGGTCGTCGAGCACGCGCGCAACGTGCTCGGGCTGGAGGGCGCCCACTCCGCGGAGATCGACCCCGACACGCCCCACCCCGTCATCGACCTGCTCCCCGACCAGTACGAGACGGAGGACATGGGCGGGACGATGCGGCTCGGCGCCCACGAGACCGACATCGAGCCCGGCACGCTCGCCGCGGACGTGTACGACGCCGACTCCTGTACGGAGCGCCACCGCCACCGCTACGAGGTGAACCCCGAGTACATCGACGAGCTGGAGGCCGACGGGCTCACCTTCTCCGGGCGGGCCGACAACCGGATGGAGATCCTCGAACGCGCGGATCACCCGTTCTTCTTCGGCACGCAGGCACACCCCGAGTTCCGGTCGCGGCCGGACCGCGCGAGTCCGCCGTTCGTCGCCCTCGTGAAGGCGGCGCTCGGATCGACGGACACAACCGAACGGAACGCGGACGTGAGGCTATAGATGGTCGAGACGGAGGAATTCATCGAGGAAGCGAAAGCGGAGATCCGGGAGGCGATCGGCGACGCGAACGCCGTGATCGCGCTCTCCGGGGGCGTCGACTCGTCGGTCGCGGCGACGCTCGCGTACGAGGCGGTCGGCGACCAGCTCACCCCGGTGTACGTCGACACGGGGCTGATGCGGAAAGGGGAGACCGAGGAGATCCGCGACACGTTCTCCTTCATGGAGTCGCTGCGGGTGATCGAGGCGCAAGACCGGTTCTTCGACCGGCTCGCCGGCGTCACCGACCCGGAGGAGAAGCGCCACGTCATCGGCGAGGGGTTCATCGACGAGTTCGAGACGGTCGCCCGCGACGTGGGCGCCGACTACCTCGTCCAGGGGACGATCTACCCCGACCGCATCGAGTCCGAGGGGAACATCAAGTCGCACCACAACGTCGGCGGGCTCCCCGAGGTCGTCGACTTCGAGGGGATCGTCGAGCCCGTCCGCGACCTCTACAAGGACGAGGTCCGCGAGGTCGCTCGGGCGCTCGGCTTAGAGGAGATCATCTCGGAGCGCATGCCGTTCCCCGGCCCGGGGCTCGCCGTCCGGATCGTCGGCGAGGTGACTCCGGAGAAGGCCGAAGTCGCCCGCGAGGCGACCCACGTCGTCGAGGAGGAACTGGAGGAGTACGACCCGTGGCAGGCGTTCGCCGCGGTCCTCGGCAAGGCGACCGGCGTGAAGGGCGACAACCGCGTGCACGGCTGGGTCGTCGCCGTGCGCTCGGTCGAGAGCCGCGACGGAATGACCGCGCGCGCCCAGGAGCTCGACTGGAGCACGCTCCAGCGCATCCAGAGCCGGATCACCGGCGAGAACGAGAACGTCGCGCGTGTCGTCTACGACGTGACCCACAAGCCGCCGGCGACGATCGAGTACGAGTGATGGCGGACGCCACCGCCACCACCGACGACGCTCGCCCCGACGGCGGTCGCGCCGAGGGTCGGATCGCCGTCGTCGCCGGCCCCGACGAGCACGGGCTCGGCGAGGAGCTCGCGGCACTCGGCGTCGAGATCCGCCGCATCGAGGGGCTCGTCACCGCCGACGCGCTCTCCGAGGCCGGCATCGACGAGGCCGCGTACTTCGTCCTCACCGACGTGGAGGAGGCCACCGGGATCCCGATCGCGAAGGAGCTGAACCCGGACGTGCTCGCGGTGACGTACGCGGAGCGGTCGCTGCCGGAGTTCGTCGCCGGCGTCGCCGACCTCGCGGTCGACCCGGCGCTGATGGACCCGGAACTGGTCGCAGAAGAGCTGACGGACGACGCGGTCGACCCGTCGGCGTGAGAGTCGTATAAAAAGTCGGTCGCGGTGCGGTGCCGTCAGTCGATTTCGGTTTCAGTTTGCAGTTCGGGTTCGCTTTTCAGGCCGTCTCCATCTCCCGCTCTAAGTCCCGGAGCCGCTCGATCCGGTTCTCCGTCGACGGGTGCGTCGAGGCGAGCTTGCCGACGATCCCCGACTTGATCGGGATGATGAAGAACGCGTTCATCTCCGCCTCCTCGCGGAGGTCCTCCTTCGGAACCCTGTCCATCCGGCCGTCGATCGTCATCAGCGCCGAGGCGAGCGCGCCGGGCTTCCCCGTGATGAGCGCGGCGCCGCGGTCCGCGGAGTACTCGCGGTACCGCGAGAGCGCCCGGATCAGCAGGAACGAGACGATCCAGACGACGATCGACACGAGAATGGCGACGATGACGGGCGCGCCCTGGCGGTTGTCGCCGCTGAACAGCCACCCCCACCGCACGATGAAGAACGCGATGGTCGAGAGGAACGAGGCGATGGTCATCACCATCACGTCGCGGTTCTTCACGTGGGCGAGCTCGTGGGCGAGCACGGCGTCGAGCTCGTCGTCGTCCAGCGACCGGAGCAGCCCGGTGGTCACGGCGACGGTCGCGTTCTTCTTGTTCCGGCCGGTCGCGAACGCGTTCGGCACCTGCGTGTCGGCGACGGCGACCGTCGGCTTCGGGAGGTCGGCCTGCTGGCTCAGCCGGTCCATCCGCCGGTGGAGGTCCGGATACTCCTCGGGGGTCACCTCGCGGGCGCCCATACTCCGCAGGGCGAGCTTGTCGCTGAAGAAGTACTGCGCGATCGAGAACCCGCCGAGCATGATCAGCGGGAACAGGAAGTCGCCGAAGTACACGGTCAACGCGCCGACGAAAACGACGTAGAGGGCGAAGAGCAGGAACATCGTGAACGCCATCCGTCCACGCAGTCCCCAGTCGGTCTTCCATTCCATACCCGAGTTTTACCGTTCGCCGGATTAAAGCCTGCCGGGGTTCCCGGAACGCGGTTGCGATCGCGCGGCGGCCGGACGACGGTGCGCTTTTGCCCCGCCCCGGCGATCCGCAGGCATGGAGACCGTTCTCGTCACCGGCGGCCGCGGCGCCTCCGGGCGCTGGGTCGTCGACCGGCTCGCGGGCGACTACGAGATCGTCGTCGTCGACTACGAGCACCCCGGTCCGGACGCCGACCCGGCCCCGAACGTCTCGTTCCGCGCCGCCGACCTCGCGGACCGGGGCGAAGCGCTCGACACCGTCGCCGCCGTCGACCCCGACGCGGTCGTCCACTGGGCGGCGATCCCTGTCGCCGGCACGCACCCCGATGGCCGGGTGTTCGAGACGAACGTCGGCGCCGCGAAGAACGTCCTTGACGCCGCCGGGCGCGCCGACGCCCGGATCGTGCAGGCGTCGAGCGACGGCGCGTACGGGTTCTTCTTCGCCGATCCGACGCCGTTTCCGGACGAGCTGCCGGTCACCGAGGACCACCCGCTTCGGCCGGAGGACCCGTACGGCCTCTCGAAGGTGACCGCGGAGGCGGCCGCGGGGGCGGTCGCGCGCCGCGAGGGCGTCCCGGCCGTCTCGATCCGCCCCTCGTGGATCCAGTTCCCCGGCGAGTACGCCTGCCGGAGCGACGGGTACGTCGCCGATCTGGACGCGGGCGCCGGCAACTTCTGGTCGTACGTCGACGCCCGCGACGTCGCCGACCTCGTCGCCGCCGCGCTCGCGGAGACGGGGGGTCCGGAGCCGGCCGTCCCGTCCGGCACTCACGAGGCGGTCAACTGCGTTGCGGCCGACAACGCGCTGGGTCGGCCCCTGCTCGACCTGCTGCGGGAGGCGTACGGGGAGATCCCCGACGACTGCGCGGTCGACGGGAGCGCGCTCGCCGAGGGCGACGACCGGGGCGCGTACGCGATCGCGAAGGCCGAGCGGCTGTTCGGGTGGACACCCTCGCGCTCGTGGCGCGAGGCGGCGAGCGACGAGATCCCGGAGCCGACGCTGTTCGAGCGATAACGCGATCGACGACCGCTCGACGCGCGGCGCGAGAAGAGCCGACCCCGCCGGGGTCGCCCCCGACGCCGACCGACCTCAGCCCTCGAGCTCGAACGCGACCTCGACCTCCGCCTGATACTGTCGGTCGGCCGCGCTCTCCAGTTCGACGCCGAACTCCTCGACCTCCGCCCAGTAGACGTTCTCCAGCGTGTCCTCGGCGCGGTCGATCGCGTCGTCGGCGGCGGCGTCGAAGCTCTCGTCGCTCGTCCCGATCAGCGTGATCTTTTTAAACACCATGTCGCGTGCTAGTTGGACGCACGGGCGTATAAAAGCAGGTGGAAATCCGCGACAGGGCGTGCGCCTCCCGTCGCGGTCAGGGACTGCCGGGCGCGCCTTCCATCACCGCGAACTCCTCGCCGTCGGCCTCGATGCCGATCACCGCCCAGTCGTACGGGGGCTTCTTGGAGACGAGCTGATCCCGCAGATCGGCCGCCCGGTCGCGCCACGTGACGAAACAGCGGAGCCGCGGGGCGTCGCCGCCGTCCGCGAGATACGGGTCCAGATCGTCGGTCTCCATACACAACACGGTCACGAGCACGCGCCGCCATTTCCGCTCCGCGACGAACTCCTGTCCGCCCTCGGAGACGGTGTACCCGAGTTCACGAAAGACGTCTCTGGCCTCCGTCGTCGGTGGGATGCTCGCAGTGGCCATCTACGCGGGGATTCGTCGCCATCCGTGATAAACTTTCTCACGATTTCACGCCGTCGCGATCGCCGGGGTCGGTCCCGTCGTGATCGGCCTCGTCGGCGTCGCTGCCGTCGGAGTCGTCTCCGCGGTCGCCGCCGCTCGACGCGGCCGAAAAGCGCACGAGCAGCAGGCCGCCGAGGACGACCGCGAGCCCGGCGATCGCCGCGAAGACGACGAAGAACGTCTCGGTAGACCCGTACGTCAGCACGGCGCCCGCGAGCGCCGCGCCGGCGGCGCCGACGCCGTACACGCCCAGGTAGAAGTAGCCGAACGAGAGCCCGCGGACGTCGGCCGCCGAGTACGCGGCCAGGAGCGCCTGCCGTATCGGCGCGGTCATGTATATCCCGGCGCCGAGCGCCCCGCAGACGACGAGCATCGGCGCGATCCCCGCGCTCGCCGCGGGGAGAAACGCCAGCGAGACGGCGACGATCCCCGCGTACG
This sequence comes from Halorubrum salipaludis, assembly GCF_002286985.1. Taxonomy (GTDB): domain Archaea; phylum Halobacteriota; class Halobacteria; order Halobacteriales; family Haloferacaceae; genus Halorubrum; species Halorubrum salipaludis. The sequence continues at coordinate 307,551 of NZ_NSKC01000008.1, forward strand.
CGCCGATCAGCGCGTGTTCGATCCGAACGCGGTCGGTCAGCTTCCCGCCGACGTACTGCCCGCCCGCGCCGAGGAGCAGCAGCCCCGCGAAGACGTACTGGCTCGGCTCGAACGACTCCGCGCCGATCGGCACGGGCGCGAAAAGCGGGAGGTCGGCGAGTATCTCGGGGAGAAACGAGATGACGCCCCGGGAGTAGACGCCGTGGACCATCATGATCGCGAACGCGACGACGAACCCGCCGGTGAACAGGCGTCGCGACTGCGCGAGGAACGCGGCGACTCCGGTCTCGCCGTCGGTCGCGGACGGGGCGTCGGGCTCGGCCGCCGGATCGACCCCCGCGGTCTCGTCGAAGTCGAACCGAAACGCGAGCGCCGCCGCGGCGACGGCCGGGAGCGCGAAGGCGAACGCCACCCACTCCCACGGGGCGAAGGTCAACAGCACGGCGGCCGCGAACGGACCGATCGCGGTGCCGACGTTGCCGGCGGCGCCGTGGTACGCGAGCGCGGTGCCCTGCTCCGCGGTCCCGCGGGTCAGGAGCGACAGCGCCGCGGGGTGATACAGGCTGGAGGCGGCCCCCCACGCGAGCAGCGCGAGGGAGAGCACCTCGATCCGCGGCGACAGCCCGATCAGGACGAAGGACCCGCCCATCCCGAGGATCGAGGCGGTCACCAGCCGCGCCGACCCGTACTTGTCCGCGAGCACGCCGCTGCCGAGCGCGCCGACCCCCACGAGCGCGAGCCCGCCGCCGACGACCGCGCCGATCACGGCGGCCGACACGTCGAAATCGGCGAGCCAGTAGACGATGAAAAGCGGGATCGCGAGCTCGTAGAGGTGGAACGTGGCGTGACCGATCGTGGTGAACCCCACGATCGCGCGGTCGTTTCGGTTCATCGGCGGTTCTGTGGGCCCGTTCGCCCACCGCCGAGCTAAAGGTACACCTCCCGGCAATTCCGCCGCCGACCCGCCCTCACCGGTCGCGGCCGGCTCTCGGGGACCGTTCGCGGTCGGCTCTCTGAGGGTGGTCGGGTCCCGGGGATCCGGTTACCGGCGGGAACCCGGTCACTCGTGTGCGGCGTCCCACTCGTCCGGCTTTCGGAGGTTGCCGCACTCCGTACACTGGATCCGCCCCATCGTGTCCATCGCGGTGTCGAACGACTCGCAGTTGCCGCAGCGGTACCCCCACCGCGAGGCGCCGTCGGCGTCGGCAAACACGACGTAGAAGGGGCCGTCGGCGCCCCGCTCGACCATCGCCCGGTCGGTGTACACCCGCTCGCCGTCGGCCGTCGTCGACGCGTCGAGACTCATGCGTGTCCGTATCGGCCGGAACCGCTTAAAAGCGTGACTCGACTGTCGGGACCGTCGGCCCCTTCGTTACGTCCGGAACGACTCGCCGCAGCCGCACTCGGAGACGACGTTCGGGTTCTCGACCTCGAAGCCGGCGGCCTGCAGGCCGTGCTCGTAGTCGAGCTTGCTCCCGCCGATGTAGTTCCGGCTCGCCGGGTCGACGAACACGCGCAGCCCGTGGTGTTCGACCACGAGGTCGTCGTCTTCCGGCTCCGTGTCGAATCGCATCCCGTACGAGAGGCCCGCGCAGCCGCCCTGCTGGACGAACAGCCGGAGTCCGGCCTCCTCGGTGTCGAGGCCCTCGCCCTCTAAGAGCGAGAGCGCCTCCTCCGCGGCGTCTGCGGTCACCTCGATCGCCGGGTCGCTCCCATCGTTCCCCGTATCGACCGTATCGGTGCTCATGCGAACACGTTCCGTCCGAACGATAAAAACCCTGCCGGCGCCGGCGGTGGGGACGGGCCCGCCGCGGCGCGGGGCGCGGACGCTCAGTCGTCCGTCGACTCCGCGGCCGCCACCGGCTCGTCGACGTCGCCCGCGACGCTCCGGTCGGTGAGGTCGCCGCGGCGCCACGTCCCCCGGCGGTACCACGCGTACGCGACGACCGCGCCGACGACGTTCGATATCGCGAACGACAGCCAGACGCCGGTCTCGCCGAGCCGGCCGGCGGCGACCCACGCGATCGGGAACCGGACGACCCCGAGCATCAGCACCGAGATGGCCGCGGCGGTGAGCGTCTTCCCGGCCCCGCGGAAGCTCCCGGTGTACGCGCGCATGATGCCGATGAAGCCGAACGTCAGCGCGACGATCCGGAGGAACTGCGAGCCGACCGCCACCACGCGGGCGGCGTCGGCCTGGTCGGCGCCGACGAAGACGGAGACGATCGGCTCGGGCACGAGGAAGACGACCACGCCGGCGGCCGAGAGGACCGCGAACAGCGTCTTGGCCGCCAGGTTCGCGGCCCGTTCGGCCCGGTCGGGCTTCCCCGACCCGATGTTCTGGCCGGTCATCGTCTCGACGCCGCGGGCGACCGCGATCGCCGGCAGGAAGATCACGGAGAACACCCGCGTGCCGATCCCGTAGGCGGCGACCACCGGGTCGGGGAACAGCGCGACGATGAAAAGCAGGAGGTTCATCGAGACCGCCCGCCCGGTCCCCTCGATCGAGGCCGGCAGGCCGATGCGGAGGAGCCGCCGCAGGTAGCTCATGTCGGGGACCATGTCGGCGACGTTGATCCGGACTCCCCGCACCCCGCGGAACATGATCGCCAGCCCGACGACCAGCGCCAGCGCCCGCGAGAACACGGTCGCGATCGCCGCGCCCTCGATGCCGAGCGCGGGGAACGGTCCCCACCCGAAGATGAGGAACGGGTCGAGCGCGATGTTGAGCACGACGGAGCCGAACATCACGAGCATGGGGGTGACCGTGTCGCCGTACCCCCGCATGAGCGCGATGAACACCGCGAAACCGAACATGGCGACGAGTCCCAGCGAGATGACCTCCATGTAGCTCGACGCGAGGGGTAACACGTCCGCCGACGCGCCCATCACGTCGAGGAACCGTCCGACGAAGAAGTAGCCGACGCCGCCGAGGAGCGCCGAGGCGAGCACCGCGAAGGTCACCGTCTGTGAGGCGGCGTACTCGGCCTCGCGCGCCTCGCCCGCGCCGGTGTACTGGGCGACGAGCACGCTCCCCGCGACGGAGATCCCCATCCCGAGCGAGATGAGGAGGAAGACGAGCGGGAACGCGAAGCTGATCGCCGCCAGCGCGTCGGTGCTGTACTGCCCCAGCCAGAACGTGTCCGCCAGGTTGTACGCCGTCTGGAAGAGGTTGGTGACGACGATCGGCATCGAGAGGAAGAAGAGCGGCTTCGCGATCCCGCCCGACGTGAGGTCGAACTCCTCGGGGCCCTTGAACAGGGCGTCGACGCGGTCGATGAGTCCCATCAGGGCCCCTCCGCCGGCGTCCACGGCCCGTCAGGCGCGAGTCCGGTCTCCGAGCCTCCGCGCTCGCGGTCGGTACGGAACGTCGCTTTCGGGGTCGCGGCAGCTCCGTCTTCCATCGTGGTGATGTCGTACTTACTGACCAGTTAGTCAAAAGGCTTCGGAAGCCGGCGTTTCCGTTCGAAACTCTCTCGATACCCGGATTAGGGGTGGTACGCCGATGACTGTACGGTCAGATCGTTCGAGCGTCCGGGCGGCTCGGCCGCAATGGTTATTCGCCCGCGGCCGGAAGCGACGCGACATGGCCGAGCCATCGGGGCGGACCTTCTCGGAGACGGACGAGGAGATCATGGGGGCGACCTATCGAGCGCTCCGCGAGCACGGGTACGCCGACCTCACGATCAAGCGGATCGCGGCGGAGTACGGCAAGTCGACCGCCGCGATACACTACCACTACGACACGAAAGAGGAGCTGTTGGCGGCGTTTCTCGACTACATCCTGAACCGGTTCGTCGCCTCCGTCCGCGAGGTCGAAACGACCGACCCCGAGGAGCGCCTGACGATCCTGCTCGACAGGCTGCTCGTCGCGCCGCAGGAGAACCCGGACCTCTCGGTCGCGCTGCTGGAGATGCGGAGTCAGGCCCCCTACAACGAGGCGTTCGCAGAGCGGTTCCGGCAGAACGACGAGTACGTCCGCTACCTGGTCAAGGCCGTCATCAACCACGGCATCGACGAGGGCGTCTTCGCCGACGTCGACGCCGACCGCGTCACCCGATCGCTGATGACGATCGTCGACGGCGCCCGCACCCGATCGGTGGTGTTCGACGACGCGGGCGAGTACGAACGCGCGCGGGAGACCGCGGCGGAGTACGTCGACGCGACGCTCCGCGATCCCGACGCTTAGCGTTCCGACCCCCCGTTCTCGGCGGCACCGGAGCCGGCCTCCGCACCGGCCGAAAGCTCCGCAGTACACCAGTGGCAGAAGTCGAGCTCCGGGTCGACGTCCTTCCCGCAGTTCGGACAGGAGTCGACCGTCCCCTCGACCCCGTTCCCGGTTTCAGTTTCGGCCCGCGAGTCCGTGCTCCGCGTCTCTCCGGTCGCCGCCGTCGCCTGCGCGATGGCGTTCTGCGCGCGGGCGACGACGTACGCGTCCACGACGCTGGCGCCGCCGACGATCAGGGTCGGGGCGACGCTCAGCGGGTCAACGGGGTCGCCGGCCGCGAGCGCCTCGATCGCCGCCGGATCGACGAGGACGTACGTCACCGCGAACAGCGTCGCGAACCAGCCGACCGCGCGGCGCCACCGGCGGAGGTAGAGGTGGCCGAATCCGGTCGCGAGCGCTCCGAGCAGGGCGGCGAGCCACGGCCGCTTCTGCGAGGTCGTTCGCTCCATGGCCGAACTTATCGGTCGGTTAGTCATAAGCCTTCTACCCGCTCGGGGCGGCCGCCGCTCCCGGACGGGACGGTCACGGCGCGCCGTCGACCGCTTCGCCGTCCGCCGGATCCGAGCCGGCGGGTGACGGCGTCCCCGCTCGGACGGCGTCGGCGCCGGAATCCGGCCCGGCGACCTCTCTGACCGTCACGTCGCGTTTCGGGTACGGGATCTCGATGTCGGCCGCGGACAGCGCCTTGTACAGCGCGCGGTTGAGCTCGTGTTGGGCGCGCCGCCGGCGCGTCGGCCCGTCGACCCAACAGAGGAGCTCGTACCGCAGCGCCGAGTCGCCGAACGAGCGGAACCGGGCCCGGGGCGTCGGCGAGTCGCGGACCAGCGGCTCCGCCTGCGCGACCTCGATCGCGAGCGCCTCGAACGCGTCCACGTCGGTCCCGTAGGCGACCCCGATCGGGACGCGGACGCGGCGCCGACGCCCCGGCGCGGACTCGTTCGTCACCTTCGCGGCGTTGAGCACCGCGTTGGGGACCGTCACCAGCACCTCGTCGCGGGTGAGGACCGTCGTCGAGCGCACGCCGACCTTGATCACGGTCCCCGCGGTGCCGTCGTCGAGGACGATGTAGTCGCCGATCTTGTAGGTGTCGTCGAAGTAGAGAGCGATCCCGCCGAAGAAGTTCGCGACGGTGTCCTTCGCGGCGAAGCCGACCGCGATGCCGGCGACCCCGGCCGCCCCGAGGAGCGGCGTGATCTCGACGCCCCACAGCCACAGCAGCGTCCCGACGCTTCCGACGAGCACCGCTAGGGTCCAGACGTTCGAGAACACGGGGGCGAAGTCGAACCGACCGCCCTCGGCGTTGACCTCGGCCACGAGCCGGTTCACGACGGTGTTGGCCGCGTACGCCCACACGAGGACGATGACCGACAGCGACGGCCGCCCGAAGATGTCGTCGAGCAGTTGGGGGTCCAACAGGACCGACCCCCGGACGGCGGGGACCTGCGTGAGCACGAACACGCCGGCCAGCGCGGCGGTGACGACGAGCGGGGCGCGCAGCGAGGCGATGACGATGTCGTCGTAGCCGGTGTCCGTGTGCGAGACGTACCGGCGGGCGAGCCGGAGGACGACGAACTCCATCGCCACGGCGGCGACGACGGAGACCGCGAGGACGGCGACCGTCGCCTCGATTGCCGAGAACCCATCGAACAGCACGGACAGCGACGGTATCATGCCTTCGAGACGCGACTGGGCGTGATAACCGTTGCTGCGGGCGACCGCGGCCGCTAACGCTCGGAGCGACCCGCTCGGAGACTCGAACCGCCGCTACTCGAACCGCCGCTACTCGAACCGCTTCCGGACGCTCTCGGCGTGCGCCTCCAGCCCCTCGGCCTCCGCGAGCGTCGTGATCGTGTCCGACAGTCCGGAGAGCGCGTCGCGGTCGAGCCGCTGGACCGTCGACGACCGGAGGAAGGTGTCGACGGAGAGCCCGCCGTACCGCTTCGCGCCGCCGTTCGTCGGTAACACGTGGTTCGTCCCGGTCGCGTAGTCGCCGGCGGCCACGGGCGAGTACGGGCCGAGGAACACCGAGCCCGCGTTCGCGATCCGATCGAGGAGCGCCTCGTCGTCGGCGGCGACGATCGAGAGGTGCTCAGCCGCGTACTCCTCGGCGAACAGCACGGCCTCGGGCATCGACCGCGCGTGAAGGACGCCGGAGGCCTCGTTGTCGAGGGCGGCCCGGATCGTCTCCTCGCGCTCGCGGCCGGCAGCCTGCTCGTCGACCGCCTCCGCGACCGCCTCGGCGAGGTCGGCGTCGCTCGTGACCGCGACCACGGAGGCGTTCGGGTCGTGCTCGGCCTGCGCGACCAGGTCGGCGGCGACGAGGGCGGGGTCGGCCGTCTCGTCGGCGAGCACGAGCACCTCGCTCGGCCCGGCGAGGAAGTCGATCTCGACGTCGCCCTGCACGACCGCCTTCGCGGCGGTCACCCATTTGTTGCCCGGCCCGACCACCTTCTGTGCGTTCGTGACCGTCTCCGTGCCGTACGCGAGCGCGCCGATCGCCTGCGCGCCGCCGACCTGGTACACCGCGTCGGCGCCGGCCTCGTGGACCGCCGCGAGCGTCACCGGGTTCAGCTCCTCGGCGGGCGGAGTCGCGACCGAGACGTGGTCGACGCCCGCGACGGTCGCCGGGATCACGCCCATCAGCGCGCTTGAGGGGTACGCCGCTGCGCCGCCGGGCACGTACACGCCCGCGCGGTCGAGCGGGCGGAACCGGCGCCCGAGCTCGCGGTCGCCGAACGCCTCGCGCCAGTCCTCGGGGCGCTGTCGCTCGTGGAACTCGCGGACGTTCGCGGCCGCCTCTTGGATCGCGTCGAGCACCGGGTCGTCCGCGTCGTCGAGCTCGGCGTGCGCGCGCTCCGCGTCGTCCGTCACGTCGATGTTGCCGACGGTGACGCCGTCGAACTCCTCGGAGAACTCCCGCAGCGCCACGTCTCCCTCCGTCCGGACTCGGTCGACGATCTCGCTCACGTCGTCGCGGACCGCGTCGACGCCCGCGTCGCGCTCGAAGAAGGCGCGGCGCTCGGCCGGCGAGAGGTCGGCGACGGTTCGTACGTCCATACCCGTGCTCGGAGCCGCGGTCAAAAGGGCGTTCCGACTCTCACTCCGGGCATCGACCCCGACGCGCCGACGCCTAACTCGGTCACTCAAGCGGCCGGATCCCGGTCGCGTCCAGCGCCGCGAGCGCGATCAGTCCGACCAACAGCGCGGCGGCGGCGAAGAGGATCGGCGCCGACAGCGCCACGGCGACCTCGTAGGGCGCGACGAGCCGGGTCGTGCCGCGGACGACGAACGACAGGAAGACGAGCCCGAACGCGGCGAGCGCGAGGCCGACGAACCGGGACCTGTTCACGGCGCCCCCACTCAGTCTGACTGGGGGATCCCCGACCCGTGGGGCCCGTGGTCGCGGTGTTCGCGAGACGTGTCGAAGCCGCCGCACATCTCCTCGAACACCGCCTCGGGGTCGCTGTTCCACTGCCACTTCCAGCGGGTCCGGACGAGCAGCGAGATCTTGCGGACGAAGGAGAGCTCCGGGGTCGTCGACACCGTGTCGTACCCCAGGTCCCGGATCAGCCGGTGGTGGTCCGCGTACAGCACCGCCGCGAGCAACACCGCGAGCTGGCAGTCCTCGGGGAGGTACTTGATCCCGGCGACGCCCTCCTCGTAGAGGCGCTCGGTCCGGGCGAGCTCCTCGCGGACCGCGGCCGCGACGTTCTCGTCGAACTCCAGGTTCAGGATCTGCTCCTCGCTCACGCCGTGCCGCCGGAGGGTCTCGAGCGGGAGGTACACCCGGTCGCGCTCGACCACGTCCTCGCGCACGTCCCGGATGAAGTTCGTCATCTGGAACGCCTCGCCGAGCTTCGTCGCGTGGGGGAGCGCCTTCGCCTCCGCCGTCTCGTCTAACTCCATGATCGCCGTCATCATCCGGCCGACGGCGGCCGCGGAGCCGTCCATGTACGACTCCAGCTGATCGTACGTCTCGTACCGGTCGGTGTCGATGTCGCTCGCCATCGCGTCGACGAACGCGTGCACGTCTTCGTCCGGAATGCCGTGCTCGTCGCAGACCGCGGCGAACGCCTCCAACACCGGGTCGTCGGTCTCCCGCTCGCCCAGCGCGGCCCGGCGGAGCCGGTCGAGCTCCGCCCGCTGTTCGTCCGGCGGCGCCGTCTCCTCGGCGTCGACGACCTCGTCCGCGATCCGGAAGAAGCCGTACAGCACGTAGGTCGGGTGGCGGATCCGCTCCGGGAGCAGCCGGGTCGCGACGTGGAACGTCTTCCCGGTCCGGCGCTGGATCCGCTTCCCGCGGGCAACCTGCGTTTTCTCTACCATGCTGACCTCTGGCGGTCGGCAGGGAGGGTCGAGAGCGGGTCGCCGATCATAACATACGGGTCGGACTGCAAGAACATAACAGTTCGCACAGCGCGGTCGGGTGCCCGCCGGCACGCGTTCGGGGGCGTCAGTAGAAGGTGTCGGCGCAGTCGTAGACGACCCCGTGCGCCGGGCAGACGTACTTACAGTGCCGGTGGTACATCGGCGTCTCGCAGCGGGGGCAGGGCCGGCCGCCGGCCGTCTCGTTCCCCTCGGCGTCGCTCATACCGGATCGAAGGGCGCCGCCGACATAACCGCTGTCCTCCGGCGGAGAGCCGTCCCGGTCAGGCGTCCGCCAGCGAGTCGTACACCGACTCCGCGACCGACGCCTGACCGAACGGGAGCGTCAACACGCCGCCCCACTCCTCGTCGGTCAGCGCGGAGACCGTCGCCTCGTCGAGCTCGACCCGCCGGACCTCGGTCCCGTCCAGCGCCATCGACACGACGAACCCCTCCGGGTCGTCGGTCGCGCCGGCGTCCGCCAGCCCCGACTGCAGGGCGTCGATCCCGGCCTCGCCGAGCGAGACGTACACGAGGTGCTCGTCGTTCTCGGCGATCACGCCCTGCACGCGGTCCAGATCGCTCGCGCCGAAGAGGCTCCGATCGTCGTCGCCGTCGCGGAGCAGCCGCGCCTCGAAGGGCGCCTCGGGATCGACGGGGACCGACCCGGACTCGCCGCCCTCGTCGCCCGCGCCGTCGGCGCCCGTTCCGACCGCGTCTCCGCCGGGGCCGCCCCCGTCGCCGACCGCGTCGCCGTCCGTCACCGAGGCGGCGCCGGCGAACCCGACGGCGCCCACCGCGAGCGCGGCCCCGACTCCGCCGAGCATGCCGCGTCGAGAGAGTTCCATACCCGACGGTCCCCGTCGGCGGTGAAAAGGGTTACACGCCGATTCACGCGGCTGATAACGGGAATGGCGACCGAGCAGTCGATGCCCCCGCGATCACAGTATGTCCGCCACGCGAAACCGACGGTAGCCGAACGCGAGCGAGAGGACGAGCCAGGCCGCGAGAACGGCGAACCCGGCCCACTTTGGAGGGTAGAACGACGCCGACACCGGGTACGACATCAGCTCGTCGAAGGTGGGAATCACCGCCCGCGTCGCGTAGTCGACCGCCGCCGTCGGGTTGAGCGCGTAGACGACGATCAGCCACGGGGGAGCGCCGGAGTCCGGCGGAGTGTAGCCGACGGTGACCGTCTGCAGCACCGCCGTGACGACGTTCCATCCCAGCAGAAAGGTCACGTAGAGGCCGGCTGCACCGATAAACGCCGTCTGCCGAGTCCGCATCGCGGACGAGAACCCGATGCCGATCGCGACGTAGACCGCGCCGTAGAAGACGGTCAACAGGGTGTAGAGGAGGAACTCGACGGCCGCGAACGACTGGTAAGTCGCCAGTGCGAAGGCGGCGACGACCGCGTAGCCGCTGAGGATGGCGACGGTCAGAACGGCACACCGACCGACGAACTTTCCGAGAACGACATCGCGTCGCGAGTTCGGCAGGCCGATCAGGAGCTTGATGCTCCCGCTGTCGCGCTCGCCGGCGACGGCGGCGTAGGAGATGCCCAGCCCCAGCATCGGGACGAAGAAGGACATCGGCTGGCCCATGCTGTTGAGCAGCGCCAGCGTGCTTGTCGGGACCTCGCTGTCGGCGTACATCCGCGGGACGTGTTGAATCGCCGCCCAGAGCCCGGCGGTGAGGACGAACAACAGCGTGGTGGCGAGGAACGCTCCCGAACGGATCGCGTCGTTGAAGTCCTTTCTGGCGACCGCGGCGAGGGACATTTGTTAGATAGTTGTCCTTCTCTCTCAATAAACCTTGAGAGGCGCTCCCCCCGATCTGCCGTCAGTTGCCTTCGAACGCGACCGACTCGCGGGTCGCCGTCTCGCCGAACAGCCAGTCGGCGTGGTCGACCGCGTACTCGCGGTGCTCCTCGGTGATGTAGCCGAGCGCGTCCTCGACGACGACGGGGCGGTAGTCGCGGAGCCCGGCGCTGCCGGCGGTGTGGAGCACGCAGACGTTCGCGAGCGTCCCGCAGATCAGCAGGTCAGAGATTCCGTGCGCGTCGAGGTACCCCTCCAAGTCCGTCTGGTAGAAGGCGTCGTACGTGTGTTTCTCGACGACGTGGTCCTCGTCGCGCACGTCGAGGTCGTCGACGAGCTCGGCGTCCCACGACCCCTCGACGACGTGTTCGCCCCACCGGTCGAACTCGTCGTAGTAGTGGGCGTCGTCGAACTGCTCCGGCGGGTGCACGTCCCGGGTGTAGACGACGCTCGCGCCGGCGTCGCGGGCGCGGTCGACGAGGGCGGTCACCGGCTCGATCGCCGCCTCGCTCGGCTCGGCGTACAGGCTCCCGTCGGGGCGGCAGAACCCGTTTTGCATGTCGACGACGATCACCGCGGTCTGGGTCGGGTCGTACGGCATACGCGGTCGTTGTGCGCCCGGGTGCAAAAACGCACGGCGCGGCGGCGCCGCACACCGATTTCACGGCGCGATCGGGCGGAACGGGCGGCCGGCACGGGCCATCCCCTCGATCGACACCGGGAGTGGGTGTTGCAGATCGGTTGTGTTGATTCGGTATTTATACCGATGTGAGCGACGGCGACGATCGCTTATAAAGAACGAGGCGGTCGGCGCGTGCCTCCGAGGCCGCTTCGCGGCCGAGGAGCACGCGCGAGGTCGCCGGCGCTACGCGCCGGCTGCCAGAGGGACCTTCGGTCCCTCGCTGGAGTCAGTCGCCTCCGCTTCGCTCCGGCGACTGACGAGGCTGGGGAGGCGTGAGGGTGCGGTACTGTGCGGGGCGGGATTCAAAGGGGCAGCCGTGAGAGTGGCGTAGGGGACGTAAGCACCGCAGGAACGAGCGCAGCGAGTGACGAGGAGCGCAACGAGCGTACGCCACTCTCACGGCTGGGGCTTTGGTGGCGTTCACCGCGGAGGTTTCGATCGCGTATCGCCGAGCGGCTGGGGCTTTGCAGGTTTTCACCGCGGAGTCATCGATCACGTATAAACAGCCGCCAGCAACACCACAACACCACTCATAAACAACCGACTCATCACAGTGATTCACGTATTCCCGCCGTCGATCAGCGACCAAGCACGTGCTTTCGCGCGTCGAAAAGCGGGGAGAGAACCACGGGTCGCAGGGAGCCGTCGCCGACTCGGAGCGTCGCCGGCTCAGTCGTCTTCGAGCGCCTGCGCGATGCGCTGGAGCTGTCGGGTGGCGTCGCGGACCTCGTCGCGGAGCTGGCGCACCTCGCGGACGAGCTCCTCGTTGCCGGCCTGATCGCCGCGCTCCTCGCCGCGACCGCCGGCGCCGCCCGGGCCGCCGCCCATCCCCGGCGGGCCGCCCGCGCCGCCCGGACCGCCGCCGCCCATCATGCCGGACATCATCTGCGCGAAGGGGTTGCCGCCGCCGCCACCGCCCATGCCCGGCGGGCCGCCGCCGCCCATCATCTCCTCGGGGTCGGGCCGGTCGCCCTCCTCGCGCTCCTGCTCGCGTCGCTCGCGGATCTCCTCGACGCGCTCGCGGAAGGACTTCTCCTCGCCGTCGTCGCCTTCGGCGGCGCTGTCGCCCTGTTCCTCGCCGGCGTCGCCGTCGGTGGCGTCGTCGTCTGCCATGGACCTCGGTTCGGCGTCCCGGCCGAAAAGGGTTGTCGTGCCGCCCGCGACGGTGCGTTTATAAGCGATCGACGGCTCGGCCGGCGTCGGCGAACCCGATCCCGCCGCGCGAGCGGACGGAAGTCGGACCGAGGTCCGGGGTCGGACCGAGATCGCCACCGGCGTCACGCCCGAACCGTCCGATGGCAGTTCGGGCACTCCGCCGCCTCCCCGTCTCCGCCAGCCATCGGGACGCGGTCGCCGCAGTTCGGACACCGCCTCCGAGTGCGCGCGTACTCGGTGCGCGACCGGACGGCGGATCGGTCGGTGTCGTCGGACATACACCATTGTCAACAAATTGCATACAAATAGCTTATCGGTATATTCCTAAAACACGATTTAGGCGGCTCACGGGACGATTCCCGGAGCGGCGCTACTCGTGGCCGGAGACGCGGACCGGCTCGTACGGCTCTTCGAGCCACTCGACGTCGGAGTCCGACAGGTCGATGTCGAGCGCCTCGACGGCGTCTTCGAGGTGTTCGACGCTGGTCGTTCCGACGATGGGTGTGTCAACCCACTCCTTGTGGAACAGCCACGCCAGCGCGATCTGGGCCATCTTCACGCCCTTCTCGTCGGCCAGCTCCGCGACGCGCTCGTTGACCGCCGGTCCGCCGCCCTCGCGGTACGGGTGTTCGTAGAGGTGCTCCTCCGTCTCTCCGCGGAGCGTCGCGTCCACCTCCTCGTGCGGGCGCGCGAGGTACCCGCGCGCGAGCGGGCTCCACGGCATCACGCCGATCCCCTCCTTCTCACAGAGTGGAAGCACCTCGCGTTCCTCCTCGCGGTACGCGAGGTTGTAGTGGTTCTGCATGGTGGCGAACCGCTCGTACCCCTCGCGGTCGCTCGCGTGCAGCGCCTCGGCGAACTGGTGGGCCCACATCGAGGAGGCGCCGACGTGCCGGACTTTGCCGCGTCGGACCGCGTCGTCGAGCGCCGCGAGCGTCTCCTCGATCGGCGTGTCGTAGTCCCAGCGGTGGATCTGGTACAGGTCGATCGTCTCCATTCCGAGCCGGTCGAGGCTGTGCTCCAGCTCCTGTTCGATCGCCTTCCGCGAGAGCCCGCCCGAGTTCGGGTCCGACTCGTCCATCTGGAAGTACGCCTTCGTGGCGACGACGAACCGGTCGCGGTCGTACCCGTCGAGCGCCTCGCCGAGGACGCGCTCCGACTCGCCGTTCGAGTACATGTTGGCGGTGTCGAAGAAGTTCACCCCGAGCTCGACGGCGCGCTCGACGAGCTCTTTCCCCTCCTCCTCGTCTAACACCCACTCGCGCCAGTCCGAGTCGCCGAAGCTCATGCAGCCGAGACAGATCTTCGAGACCGTCGTCCCGGTGCGTCCGAGCGTCGTGTACTCCATACGCCGGCCAGACGGAGCGGGAGTAAAAAGCTATCCGCGCCGGGGACGGTCGAGGGGGACTAGCTGTCGCGGAACGACGCGGTGTACACGAGGAAGGCGCCGGTGAGGAGCACGAACGCGAGGAACGTCACGAGCGCGAGCACGTTCGCGACCGGCGCGAGGGGGGCGAGGAACGACTGTCCGGTCGAGCCGAGCACGAGCACGGCGAGGAGGGCGGCGATCAGACCGAGGAGCCAGTTCGTGAGGATCTCGTCCATACCTCTCCCGTCGCCGACCCCGAGTAAAAAGGCTGTCTCTTACCCACAAGTTCTAACGGCGGAGTTAACGAACTGAGACTGGAAGATGGGGGGTTGTTCACGGAGTTGGAGACCAGATCTCGATGGGGATGGACAGCTGTGTGACATGGATGTCTCGGGATGGATTCGTTCAGAGTTCCGTTCAGCAGAGTTTGGAGATAAGCGTCTGACTGATCGACTGGTTCAACTTGGGGATGAACTCGGCAGTTCACCTGCCGAGTCCATCCCTGCAGCCTGCGAGG
>NZ_NSKC01000009.1 GCF_002286985.1 Halorubrum salipaludis
AAGGGCAGCTTACGCTCGCTGCGCGCCTCGTTCAGTCGCTGTCGCTCCTTCACTGCGGTGCTTAGCGTCGCCTAAGCTGCCCTTGCGACTGCCCCTTTGAGTCCCACCCAACCGCAGACCGCAGCCTCACGCCTCCCCAGCCTCGTCGGCGGCTCCCGTTAGTCGCCGCCGACTCCCTCGCGCGTGCTCCTCGCGGCCGCCAGTGGCGGCCACTCGGAGGCACGCGCCACCGCGTTGTTTTATAAGTGGCCGTCGCCGTCGCTCTTGGATGTTTAAATACCGGATCGCCGCTATCGATCTGCAAGACCTACTCCCGATATCAATTACTACAGTACCTGTACTGAGCGATCGGGATACCTAGAGCGATCAAGCGGATCGCAGCGACGCCACGATCACGGCGACACTAATTATACAAACCCGCCGCACCCACCGCCGACATGGACATCGGTCTCACCGTCGGCGACGACCTCGACCGGCTCGCGGCGTCGCCCGCGCGGTTCGACTTCTGCGAGCTCGGGGTCGGCGAGCCGACCCTCGTGCCCGGCGAGATCGACCGGGGGCGGCTGACCGACGCGCTCGCGGGGCGCGACCTGCTCGTCCACCTCCCGTACAGCCAACGGCTGGCGACGTACGTCCCCGAGGTCAACGACGCCATCGTCGACTACCAGCGCCGGCTTTTAAACGCGGCCGGCGAGCTGGGCGCGGAGAAGGCCGTCCTCCACGCGACCTCCGCCGACCGCGACGACATCGAGTTCCGCGAGGTCGCCGCCGACCAGCTCCGCCGGATCGCCGACGCCGGCCGCGAGGCGGGCGTCGAGGTCGTCGTCGAGAACGTCGGCCACCAGCATGCAGGGCTCCAGCTGTCCGTCCTCGGCGACCTCGCGCGGGAGACGGACACCCCGATCTGCTTCGACCTCGGACACGCGTACATGGAGGGCGACAACAAGGCGATAAAGCGATTCCTCCGGAGCCATGGCGACCTGATCTCGCATCTCCACTGCCACGACGCCCGCCGCCGCGGCGACACCCACCTCCCGGTCGGCGCCGGCGAGGTCGACTACGGGCTCGTCGAGTCCGAACTCGACGACTTCGACGGCACCGTCGCGCTGGAGGTGTTCACCGACGACGAGACGCTGCTCCTCGACTCGGCCGAGCGCGTCGCCGACCGGCTGGGAGCGTCGTTCTGAAGCGGCCCTTGTTTTAGGCCGACCAAAGATTCGAAAGGGCTAAAAGTATTTAGGCTAGCCTAAATCGTATGGCGACCGACCCGACACGGCGATCGGAGCTGACTCGACGGAACTACCTCGCGTACGGCGGCTCGGCGCTCGGTGCCGCCCTCCTCGCCGGCTGTACCGGCGGCGGAGACGGGGACGGCGGCGGCGAGACCGACGGCGACGGGGGAGCCGACGGCGAAGCCGGCACGGCGTCCACCGAGGAGGAGCCGTCCGAGGGAGAGGAGGACTCGGAGGAATCGACGACCGACGAGTCCTACACGGTGTCGCTGTCGTCCGTCGGCGAGGTCACGTTCGACGCCGTGCCCGAGACGTGGGCCGCCAACAACGGGAGCTGGGCGGACATGGGGGTCGCCCTCGGCCAGCGACCGCCGGAGGCCGTCTACCTCACGGGGCGCTACCACACGCAGCTCTACGACGAGATTCCGGGCGTGAGCGTCGACAAGAGCGACATGCAGTCGCTCTGGGAGAGCGAGCTCGACGTAGAGGACTTCCTGTCGCTCGCCGAGCGCGTCGACTTCTTCGCGATGGACCCGAACTTCCTGCTCGGCCGGACGAGCAACTGGGAGCAGGACGACATCGACCAGATCGAGTCCGCGGGCGCCCCCTTCTTCGCCAACAGCATCTTCTCTCGGGGGTACGAGTGGCACGACTACGAGTACCCCACGCTGTACGAGGCGTTCGAGAAGCTCTCGGAGGTCTTCCAAGAGGAGGAGCGCTACGACGCGTTCGAGGCCCTCCACGAGGAGTTCCGGGCGGAGATCGACGGGATTGTCCCCCCGGAGGAGGAGCGCCCGTCGGTGGCGATCATGTGGCCGCAGCCGATCGACGAGCCGGAGTCGTTCTCCCCGTACCTCATCGACGAGGGCACGAGCTTCAAGCAGTGGCGCGACCTGGGTGTCGAAGACGCGTTCGCGACGACCGACGTCAAGGACTTCCACGCGGACCGCGGCCAGGTCGACTACGAGCTGTTGCTCGAAATCGATCCCGACGTGCTGCTGCTCCGCGGCAACGAGAACAAGACGGCGGCGGAGTTCCGTGACACGGTCGTCTCCTTCATGGAGGACCACTCCGTCGCGAGCAGCCTGACCGCGGTCGAGAACGGCGACGTCTACCGCGGCGGCCCGCTGTATCAGGGACCGATCACGAACCTCGTCCTCACCGAGCGGGCGGCCGAGCAGGTGTACGGCGTCGACGAGGAGCTGTTCGACCGCGAGCGCGTCGCCGACATCGTCAACGGGGAGTTCTGAGGACGCCGGCCGCTCCGGTCCTCGCTGCTTCGATCCTCGCTGCTTCGATCCTCGCTGCTTCGATCCTCGCTGCCTCGGTTCTCGCAGACCCGGTCCGCGCGGTTCAGCTACTCGCGGTTCAGCTACTCGCCGCTCTCGTCCCCCTCGGCCCCTCCACCGTTGTCGGCGTCCTCGTCGGTGTCCCCGTCGCTCTCGCCCCCTTCGGCTCCCCCGCTGACGCCCTCGGCGTCCGTGTCGGCCGCGCTTTCGGCGCGCCGCTCGTCGTCGAGCCGCCGCTTTATCGACTCCAGCTCCGACTCGACGTCGACCTCGGGCGCGGGATCGTCGTCCCCGTCGGTCCCGCCGGACCCGTCGTCGTCGTCCGGGTTCGGATCGGTCACGTCGATCCTGACGCCGCGGTCGCCGTGATCGTTGCGGTCGTCGCGGTCGTCGCGGTCGTCGCTCACTTCGTCGGCGGGCGTGACCTCATTCCGTCCGTCTCGATCGCGGCGCCCGCGCCGCGCGGCGTCGGCCTCGCGGCGGCCCTCCTCGATCCGCGCTTCGATCTCGGCGGTGAGGTCGCGCGCGTCCTCGATGATCGACCGCGAGGCGGCCTCCTCAGGGAGGTCGGCCTCCGAGAGGGCGGTCCGGAGCTCCGAGAGCGACCGCGACAGCCCGGCGCTCGCGCCGTCCCGCACGTCGCCGAGGCGGTCGGTCGCCAACCCCCCCTCGTCGAGGCCCCGGCCGGGGTCGGCGAGCCGGAGCGTCCCCTGCACCAGTTCGAGCGACTTGATCGTCGTTTCGAGGAGGGCGATCACGGTCGGGATGGTGTACTGCTCCGTGAACCGAACGAGCTCGGAGAGCCGGGGCGGGCGCGGGGGGCCGCGGCGGTCCCGCTCGGTCTCGCGGAGGTCGCGGCGGAGCTCGCTCAGCACGTCCTCGAGCTCGTCGAGCCGCTCTTCGAGGTCGTCGTCGCGTCGGTCGTCGCGGGAACTCATGCCGCGTCGTAGGCGGTCCGCGGATAAAAAGCCCGGCCGGCCCCGTCGGAGAGGCCTCAGAACCCCTCGCGCAGGTGCGTCGTCCGCGGCGGGAACAGCGCGCGGAGGTCGGCGGCGGTCGCGGAGCCGACGTCGAGTCCGTCTCCCCGTGCGACCTCGTCGACCGACCGGTACCCGACGTACAGCTGCGAGAGGGCGCCGACGTCGACCGCGGCGTCCGCGCCCTCGGGCTCGGCGTCGAGCGGCTGGACCGAAACGCCCCCGTCGGCGACGGCCACGCGGAAGGCGGCGTCGTTCCGCTCGACGAGGGAGTCGTCGACCGCGAGCGAGAACGCGGTCTCGACCTCGGGGTCCGGATCGAGCGCCTCGAGGGCGGCGGCGACGTCGACGAGCCGGACCATCGGCCCGGTCCGGACCTCGCAGTCGACGGCACGGGGGTCCTCGACGAGGTCGAGCAGGGGCGCGTCCGGCGGGGCGCGGATCCGGACCTCGGCGACCTGCGAGTCGTGGTTGCGGCAGAACCGCAGCAGCTGGAACCACGCCTCGTCGTCCGCGACGGCGACGTCGGTGACGCGCATCACGGTGCCGTCCGCGTCGTCCGGCTCGTCGTCGAAGCTGTACGCGCACAGCCCGCGGAGCTCTCCGTCGCGCTCCCAGCCGTAGACGAACGGGTCGGTCTTCCAGCCCTGGAGGGTCCGCTCGCGCCACCACTCCTCGGTCCAGTCCATCGTCAGGTCGTAGCGGTCGGCCATCGCCGAAAGCACCGGCTTCACGGCCTCGTAGTCGTCCTCGCCGAGCTGACGGAAGCGTCCGGCCGCGTCGCCCCCGGTCGCGACGAGGTCGTCGACGAACCCGAGCTGCTCCGGCGGCGCGGTGAGGTAGCGGTAGCGGCTAGCGGTCGCCCACCCGTAACTGGCGTAGAAGGGGTACTCGAAGGGCCACAGCGTCGAGACGTGGACGCCCCGATCGCGGTACTCCGCCAGCGACTCCCGGAGCATGCGCCCGACGTTTCCCTGCCGGCGGTGCTCCGGCGGGGACGCGACGGCGGAGAGCCCGGCGACCTCGCGGTCCGCGCCGCGGATCCGCAGGGAGAAGTAGTGGTGCGCGCAGACCGCGACCGGCTCGTCGCCGTCGAACAGCCCTCGGGTGTCGGCGATGGTGTCCTGGTCGTCCGCCTCCTCGGGGTCGTACGGGCCTTCGGCGGGCGAAAAGGCGTACCGCATGAACGCGTCGAACTCGTCGCCGCGCTCGTCGGGGAACTCTCGGTACTCCATGTGCGGTCGGGTCGCGGGAGCGGAATAAGTCTTCCCGGAGCGTGCGAGGGGGTCTCAGTCGGATCCGACCGTCCCGCCCGCGCCGACGCCGCTCAGTCGAACTTCCCGCGCCGGTACTGCACCGGCCACTCGACCTCGGCGCCGAGCTCGTGGGCGGCCTCCAGCGGCCAGTACGGGTGCCGGAGCAGCTCGCGGCCGAGCGCGACAAGGTCGGCCCGCCCGTTCCGGATCAGGGCGTCCGCGTGGGTCGGCTCCGTGATCCCGCCGACCGTCGCGACCGGCACGTCGGTCCCCTCGCGGATCGCCTCGGCGTAGGGGACCTGATACCCCGGCCCGGTGCCCGGGAGCTGCTGGGCCGGGTGGATCCCGCCGCCGGAGACGTCGATCAGGTCGGCGCCGGCCTCGGCGAGCAGGGGAGCCAGCCGCACGGAGTCGTCGACGTCCCACGAGTCGCGGTCGGGGAGCCAGTCGGTCGCGGAGATGCGGACGAAGACGGGCTGATCGTCGGGCCAGACCTCGCGGACGGCCTCGACGACCTCGCGGACGAGGCGGGTGCGGTTCTCGAAGCTCCCGCCGTACTCGTCGTCGCGGTCGTTGGTGACCGGCGAGAGGAACTGGTGGAGCAGGTAGCCGTGGGCCGCGTGGACCTCGGCGACCTCGAAGCCGACCTCAAGCGAGCGCTCCGCGGCGGCCGCGAACGCGTCGACCACCTCGTCGATCCCGTCCCCGTCCAGCCGGCGGGTCGCCGCCAGCTCGTCCTCGTCGGCCCCCCGGTCCGGGTACGGCGCGTCGGTCGCCGAGACCGTCTCCCACCCGTCTTCGGCGTCGGCTGGGATCGGGTCGCCGCCCTCGGCGGGGGCCCGGTGTGAGCCCTTCCGGCCGGCGTGGGCGAGCTGTATCCCCGGCGTCGCGCCCTGCGATTTGACGAACTCGACGATCGGCTCGATCGCCTCGGCGTGCTCGTCGGACCAGATCCCCAGACACCCGGGCGTGATGCGGCCGCGGGGCTCGACCGCGGTCGCCTCGGTCATCACGACTCCGGCCCCGCCGGCGGCGCGGGAGCCGAGGTGGACCCGGTGCCAGTCGTTCGCGAACCCGTCGTCCGCGGAGTACTGGCACATCGGCGACAGCATCACGCGGTTGCGGAACTCGGTGTCGCGCAGCGTGTACGGCGTGAAAAGCGAGTCCGTCATCGACTTCTCCGACGACCCCCACGGAGTAATGGGATCCGATCCCCCGCCCGTCTCGCCGCCGCCGAAACGATCCGGAGCGGTTTCCCGGCGGTTTAGGCCGACCGAAACCTATAACCACCCGCACCTCCGACGCATCGGTAATGACAGCCGGGGACCGGATCGAACGAGAGGTCGAGGGGCCGTCGGACGCACGGCCGCGGGTCGAGGCCAGCCGCTGTTCGCCCGAACGCACCGTCTTCACCGAGGAAGGGAACACGGACGCGTGGATCGCGACCGATCTGACGGTCGAGCTGGAACGATAGCGAACCGTCGTTTCCGTCTTTCTTCGTCTCTCCCCCTCCACCCTTTCTCTCGCAGCTCCGTCGCCGGTCAGTCGAGTCGCTCTCGCACCGCCCGCCACAGCCGACCGACGACCCCCCGATCGCTCGATCGCTCCGACTCGGAGAGCACCCAGTCCGCCTTCTCCGCCGCCTCGTCGATCGGCACGTACTCGAAGCCGACGTGGGTCGCGACGCGCCGGTTCGCGGCGGAGGTCCCGACGAACACCGCCCGCGGGGCGTCGCTCTCCTCGTGGACGTCGCCGAGCGTCCCCCACTTGTCCCAGTTCCGGAGCGCGTAGTCGTTCTCGACCCCGGTCTCGCCGACGAACCGCTCCACCGCGTCCGCGTCGTTGGCGACGATCCCGACGTGCCGGCTCCACTCCCGCGCGTCCGCGAACGCCGCCTCCGGGTCGGCGAGCCGCCGGGCGGCCCCGAGCGAGAGGACGAGCGTCACCTCGCCGGTTCGGTCGTCCGGATCGTCGACGTCGATACCCATGGCTCGGTCGCCCGTTCGCGTCCGAGCGGGTAAACGATGGGGGAGGATGCACCCGCACAGCGTCCGGGAGGGGAGGACGCGACGCCCGTGTGGGGAGACTTATCCGCCGAGGCGGCGTTCGGTCGGTAACATGGATTTCGAGGCCACGTTCGGCACCGACGCGCCCGTGATCGGCATGGTACACCTCCCGCCCCTCCCCGGGGCGCCGAAGGCGCTGGACGACGGCGCGGCCGCGATGCGCGACGCGCTCGACCGGGCCGCCGCCGACGCCCGCGCGCTCGACCGCGGCGGCGTCGACGGGATCATGGTCGAGAACTTCGGGGACGCCCCCTTCTACCCGGACGACGCGCCGAAACACGTCGTCGCGAGCGTCACCCGCGCCGCGACGGCGATCGCGGCCGAGAGCGACCTCCCGCTCGGGATCAACGTCCTCCGCAACGACGCGGAGGCGGCCCTGTCGGTCGCCGCCGCGGTCGGCGCCGACTACGTCCGGGTGAACGTCCACACCGGCGCCCGGGTCACGGACCAGGGCGTCGTCCAGGGGAAGGCCCACGAGACGCTCCGGCTCCGCGACCGCCTCGGCGTCGACGTCGGCGTGTTCGCCGACACAGACGTGAAACACTCCGCGCCGCTCTCGGCGGAGGGGTACACCGCGGAGTCGTTCGCCGACACCGCCGAGCGCGGGCTCGCCGACGCCGTGATCGCCTCCGGACGCGGCACGGGCGAGGCGATGGACCTCGAAGCGCTCGAGGCGGTCGTCGCCGACCGCGACGCGCACGGGCTCGACACCCCGGTCCTCGTCGGGAGCGGCGTCCGGGCCGACACGGTCGGCGACGTGCTCTCGCTCGCCGACGGCGCGATCGTCGGCACCGCGCTCAAGGAGGGCGGCGAGACGACCGCGCCGGTCGACGCCGACCGGGTGGCGGAGGTCGTCGCGCGGGCGGACGAGGCGCGGTGAAGCGCTGGTAATGCGGTGAAGCGCTGGTAATGCGGTGAAGCGCTGGTAATGCGGTGAAGCGCTGGTGACGGCGGCCTAGAAGGCGCTCAGATCCCCCGCGCCGCGAGGAACGCCTCCACCTCGTCTCGGCTCGGGAGCCCCGGCTGCGCGAATCGGGAGGTGCAGTTGATCGCGGCGACCGCGGCCGCGAACCGGACTCCGCCCGCGATACCGGTGCGCTCGGGGCGAGCGTCCCCGCCACCGCCGCTCTCGGCGAGCCACCGATCGATCAGCCCGGCGACGAACGAGTCGCCGGCGCCGGTCGCGTCGACCACGTCGACCTCGAACGCGTCGAACGCGGTGACCTCGCCGTCGGCGACGACCGTCATCCCGTCGGCGCCGTGGGTGAGGACCGCGCGCGGCCAGCGGTCGCCGGGCGGCGCGGAGCGACGACCAGCCCCACGGCCCCGCTGTGCGGCCGCGACGCGCTCGACCGCCGCGTCCGGGCCGCCGAAGTAGGCCGCGGCCGCCACGGCGTCGGCGACGAACAGGTCCGCGGCGTGGAGCAGCCGGTGGACCGTCTCCGGCTCGGTCCCCCGGCCGACGAGCTCCTCGACCGATCCGGAGAGGTCGAAGGCGAGCGCGGGCGGGTCGGCGGCCGACTCGACCGCGTCGAGGGCCGCGCGCGAGACCGCGTCGGGCGTGTACCCGGTGAGGAAGACGGTCTCGGCCGCGGCGAGCGCCTCGCGGTCCGCCTCGCTCAGTCGGAGGCGCCGGAAGCTCTCGCCCGCGGTGACGATGGCGCGCTCCCCCTCGGGGTCGCTGAGGATCACCGACCGGGTCGAGGGGTCGTCGCCGACCGCGACGCGCGAGGCGTCGACGCCGGTGTCCGCGAGGTACTCGCGCGCCCGCCGGCCGTACTCGTCGTCGCCGACGCGGCTCACGAGCCCCACGTCGCGCCCGAGCCGGTCGAGCGCGACGCTGACGTTGGCGCCGACGCCCCCGAACGCGGTCGTCACCTCGCTCGCGAACGCGCCGCCGTCCGGCTCCGGCAGGTTGCTGACGGCGTACCACTCGTCTATCACCGCGGCGCCGACCGCGAGGATCGGGGGCGGACCGGTCATGGACGCCGCGACCGCCCGCTCCCGCTCACGCTCCGTCACCGTACACCGACTCGTGGAGCTCCATCGCGGCCGCCTCGGCGATCGGTCCCTCGACCTCGGTGTCGCCGTCGGCCCGGCGGATCACCTCGTCGCAGGGGATCGTCACCACGTCGCCGGTGAGCGCGTCGAGCGTCTCGCCCGCGACGCCGAAGACGACCCGGCCGATCCCGGCGTAGTGGATCCCGGTCGCGCACATCGGACACGGCTCGGTGCTGGCGTACATCGTGCAGCGGGCGCGCTCGTCCGGGTCGAGCTCGCGGCCGGCCCACCGCGCGAGGGTCATCTCCGGGTGGGCGGCGAGGTCGTCCTCGGTCAGCGTCTCGTTGTGGCCCTCGGCGACGATCTCGCCGTC
The DNA here is from genome assembly GCF_002286985.1 of Halorubrum salipaludis. Taxonomy (GTDB): domain Archaea; phylum Halobacteriota; class Halobacteria; order Halobacteriales; family Haloferacaceae; genus Halorubrum; species Halorubrum salipaludis. The sequence continues at coordinate 9,195 of NZ_NSKC01000009.1, forward strand.
GAGGACGAGCAGCGCGCCGAACGGTGTGTTCCCCATCTCGACGGCCTCCTCGGCGAGCGCGATCGCCCTGTCGACGTACTCGCGGTCGGTCTGGTCGCTTTCGCCGTCGGCCCCCGGATCGGTCTGGTCGCTTTCGCCGTCCGCCCCCGGATCGCTCATACTCCCGTGTTCGCCCCCGGGCACCTAACCCTTCGTCCCCGAGGCGGTCGCGTTTATATGTCTCCCGGCGCTATCTCGGCCGTGTCCCGCGTCACCGTCAGCATCGATCCCCACGTCCACTCGGACGACAGCTACGACGGCCACGAGCCGGTGGAGCTCATCCTGGAACACGCCGCGGAGATCGGGCTCGACGCGGTGGTGATCACCGACCACGACGTGATCGGCGAGTCGAAGCGCGCGGCGGAGATGGCCGACGAGTACGGCCTGATCGGTATCCCCGGCGTCGAGGTGTCGACCGCGCACGGCCACCTGCTCGCGATCGGCGTCGAGCGCATGCCGCCGCGCCGGCGCCCCTACGACGAGACGGTGGCGTGGATCCACGAGCAGGGCGGCGTCGCGATCGTCCCCCACCCCTTCCAGCGGTCGCGCCACGGGGTCCGCGAGCGGAACATCCCGGTTCCGGGCTCGGCGGACGGGGACGGAGACGGGGACAGGGACGGGGACGTGAAGGCGAACGCCGAGGGAGGAGAGGCCAGCGCTGGGGGAGGAGAGCGAGCCGAACTCCACGAGGTCGATGCGATCGAGGTGTTCAACGCGTGGCTGTTCACCGGCTACCGCAACCGCCGCGCGCGACGGTTCGCGGCCGAGCACGGCTATCCGGGGGTCGCCGCGAGCGACGCGCACCAGCTCGAGTACGTCGGGCGCGCGTTCACCGAGGTCGAGATTCCGGATCGCGAGTCGGTCGAGGCGGTCACGGCCGACGACGTGCTCGACGCGATCCGGAACGGAACCACGCGGGTCGACGGCCGCCGCGCGCCGATCCGGATGGCGGCGAGACACTACGTCGGCGCGGCCGGCCGCAAGTCGGGGTACTACGCGCGGACCGGCGCGGTGCGGAGCGCGAGCGCCGCGCGCCGCGGGGTCGCCGAGGCGGTCTCGACCGTCAGGGTCGCGGTCTCGCAGGGCGCGCACCGCGCCGCGCGCGTCCTCTCGTGGGTGACCTGATCGAGGCCTCCGTATCAGCCCGCCGGAGACGGGTTTTTGCCCGCGGGCCCGAAACGACCGCCCATGAGCCACGACAGACGCGAGGCCGGATTCAAGCGGCGGACCCGCGTCGCGGAGGCGCTGGCGACGCTGCTCGACGCGGCCGCCCCCCACGGGCGGACCGAACCGGCGCCGGTCGCCGACGCGGACGGGCGGGTCGTCGCCGAGCCGATCGACGCGCCGGCGCCGGTCCCGAGCTACGACCGCGCGGCGATGGACGGGTACGCGGTCCGCGCCGAGGACACCTTCGGCGCGTCCGACCGGTCGCCGGCCGTGCTCCGCGCCGCCGGCACCGAGGCCGACGCGATCGCCCCGGGCGAGGCCGCGCGGGTCCACACGGGCAGCGCCGTCCCCGAGGGCGCCGACGCGGTCGTGATGATCGAGCGGGTGGAGGAGGTCGGGGCGGAGGTGGAGGCGTTCGACGCGGTCGCCGAGGGCGAGAACGTCGGCGAGGCCGGCGAGGACGTGGCGGACGGCCAGCGCCTCTTCGAGGCCGGGCACGTCCTCCGGCCCTCCGACCTCGGCCTCCTGAAGTCGGTCGGGCTCGACGCGGTCCCCGTCTACGAGCCCCCAACGGTCGCCGTGATCCCGACCGGCGAGGAGCTGGTGCAGTCCGACCCCGGCCCCGGCGAGGTGATCGAGACGAACGGGCTGACGGTCTCGCGGCTGGTCGAGCGGTGGGGCGGAGAGGCCCGCTACCGCGACGTGGTCACCGACGACGAGGACGCGCTCGCGGCCGCGATCGAGGGGGACCTCGACGCCGACGTGGTCGTCACCACCGGGGGATCCTCGGTGGGCGAGCGCGACCTGCTCCCGGAGGTGGTCGACTCGATCGGCGAGGTGCTCGTTCACGGGGTCGCGCTGAAGCCGGGGCACCCGGTCTGTCTCGGCGTCGCCGACGACACGCCGGTCGTCTCGCTGCCCGGCTACCCGGTCGCCTGCATCGTCAACGCCGCGCAGTTCCTCCGCCCCGTCCAGAAGCGCGTCGGGGGGACGACCGCGGACCCGTTCCCGACGCGGCGCGCGCGGCTCGCCCGGAAGGTACCGAGCGAGCCCGGCACGCGGACGTTCGCGCGGGTTTCGGTGGAGGAAACAGACGGAGGCGGTGACGACGGCGAGCCGGCCCTCCCCGCCGCCACGCCGACCCGCGCCAGCGGTTCCGGGATCCTGTCGAGCGTCGCGCTCGCGGACGGCTGGGTCGTAGTCCCCGAGCCGCGCGAGGGGCTCGACGCGGGCGAGGTCGTCGACGTGGAGCTGTGGGAGGCGAGCCCATGAGCGACCGCAAGGAGTTCCGCGACCTCGCGACGCCCGAGGCCGCCCGCGAGGCGATCGACTCGCTCGACCTCTCGCCGGCGCCGGAGGCGGTCCCCTTGGAGGACGCCCGCGGCCGGGTCCTCGCGGAGCGGGTCGACGCCGCGATCGACGTGCCGGGGTTCGACCGCGCCTCGATGGACGGGTACGCGGTCCGCGCCCGCGACACCTTCGGCGCCGACGAGGCCGACCCGGTCGAGCTCGACCTCGTCGGCGCGGTCCACGCGGGCGCGGCGCCCGAGGTCACCGTCGAGCCCGGGACCTGCGCGGAGATCTCCACCGGGGCCGTGATGCCGGACGGCGCCGACGCCGTGGTGATGGTCGAACGGACGGAGGAGCTTGGCGGGGAGGGCGGACCGGGCGACGCCGCATCCGATCCCGACCGGATCGCGATCCGGACCGCGGTCGCGCCGGGCGACCACGTGATGAGCGCCGGCGCCGACATCGCCGCGGGCGCCCGCGCGCTCGGTCCCGGAACGCGGCTGACGCCCCGCGAGATCGGGCTGCTGTCGGCGCTCGGCGTCGACGAGGTCCCCGTCGCGGGGACACCCCGCGTCGGGATCGTCTCCACCGGCGACGAGCTGGTGCGTCCCGGGGAGGACCTGGACCCCTCGCGCGGCGAGATCTACGACGTGAACTCGACGACGATCGCCGCGGGCGTCGAGGAGGCCGGCGGCGAGCCCGTCCTCTACCCGCACGCCGGCGACGACTACGACGAGATGGAGCGGCTGCTCCGGCGCGCGGCCGACGAGTGCGACCTCGTGCTCTCGTCCGGGTCGACCTCGGCGAGCGCGGTCGACGTGATCTACCGCGTGATCGAGGAGCGCGGCGATCTCCTGCTCCACGGCGTCGCGGTCAAGCCCGGGAAGCCGATGCTGATCGGGCGGCTCGACCGCGGCGGTGAGGGTGCGAGCGGCGGCAGCGACGCCGCCGACTCCCCCGCCGGCGAGTCCGCCTACGTCGGCCTCCCCGGCTACCCCGTCTCCGCGCTCACGATCTTCCGGACGTTCGTCGCGCCCGCGATCCGGGAGGCGGCCGGCCAGCCCGAGCCCGCGACGGCGACCGTCGAGGGGCGGATGGCCGTCGGCGAGCGATACGGCGAGGGGCGGATGCGGCTGATGCCGGTGGGGTTGCTCGACCTGAACGACGGCGATCTCCCCCTCGTCTACCCGGTCGACAAGGGGTCGGGCGCGACGACGAGCCTCGTCGAGGCCGACGGCGTCGTCGCGGTCGACCCGGAGACCGAGTACCTCGACCGCGGCGAGCGCGTCTCGGTGCAGCTGTTCTCGCCCGACGTACGCCCGCCGACCCTGCTCGGCGTCGGCGAGGACGACCCGGCGCTCAACCGCCTGCTCGACCGCCTCGGATCGCCCCGATACCTCCCGGTCGGCTCCCGCGAGGGGCTCCGGCGGCTCCGCGACGGCGTGCCGGACGTGGCGGTCGTCGCGGGCCCGACCGACCGCGAGGTCGACGCCGTCGAGCTCGGCGGGTGGACCCGCGAGTGGGGGCTGGTCGTCCCCGACGGCAACCCCGAGGGCGTGACCGGACTCGGCGACCTGATCGACGGCGACCTGCGGTTCGTCAACCGACCGACCGACTCGGGGCTCCGACGGAGCCTCGACGACGCGCTCGACGGCCTCGCGGCCGACCGCGACGCGTCGCGCCGGGATCTCACCGACCGGATCGACGGCTACGGGCTGACGGTCCGGGCGTTCGAGAGCCCGGTCAGGAAGGTGCTGGGCGGCGACGCCGACGCCGGACTCGGGCTCCGCGAGACGGCGGAGCGGCTCGGCTGCGGGTTCGTTCCGCTGGGCGAACAGCGGGTCTCCGTCCGCGCCGCGCCCGACCGGGTCGAACGGGACGCGGTCACGGAGCTCGCGGAGGTACTGGAGGGTCTCGGCGGAACCGCGGAGGGCGACCTCCTCGCCGATCTGGCGGGCTACTCGCGGAACAGCCGGAACGATCCCTGACCGACGACGACCTCGGCGGCGTCGCCGTTCGTCGAGCTGGTGACCGTCATGTCGCTGACGCCGATCGATCCGCCCGACCTGACGACCGTCGCCTCCGCCCGGAGGTCGCCGGTCGCCGGACGGAGGTAGTTCGCGTTGAGGTTCACCGTCGCGACGCCGCCCGAGAGCGGATCCTCGAAGGCGGTGCGCTGGGCGATCCCGCCCGCGGTGTCGACGAGCGTCGCGGCGACGCCTCCGTGGATGGTGCCGCCGTCGCTGTTCGTCAGCTTGTCGTCGAACGGGATCGAGAGGACGACCCGACCGCGCTCGACGACGTCGACCGACGTGTTCAGCCACGAGAGGTAGCCGTGCTCCTCCTCGATCCGCCGCTCGACGAGCTCGACCGCCGCCGCCGGGAGCGGCTCCATCGCCTCGACCTCGCTCCGGTCCATACGCCACCGTCGGCGTCCCCCCGCTTGTAGCCCTCGGAACTCGCAACAACGGCTGCGAGGTTGGAGACGCTCGAACCGAGACGAGCACGTCCCGTCCGACGCCTTATCCGCGATACCGCGCCATCCGTCCCGTGACCTGACGCGTCGCCCGCGGCGGCCGAGGCGGGAGCCCGGCGCACCGCCGCGGCGGAGCGAGCGCGCCGGCTGTTCGCCACGGCGGTCGCCAGCCGTAGGTCCCCCGACTCATCCGACGCCGAGCCGGATCGGGTCGTCGCTCGGCGCGAGCGCGAGCGACACGGTCTCGCCGAGCGCGAACCGTCTGTCCGGACAGACGAGCTTCGCGCCGACCGCCCCGTCCCTGTCCGCGAACAGCGACAGCCCCGTCACCCGCTCGCCGTTCGCGAGCACGTCGAGCGGTTCCCACGCAACCCCTCGGCCCCGCGCGACGCCCACGCGTGTCCCCCACAGCGACAGCGCCGTCCCGTCCGGGAGCGCGTCGAACGCGCCGCCGCCGGCGTAGTGCGCCAGCCCGCCGTCGAGGGGGACGCCGTCGTCGCTCGCGAGCGCCGCGAACCGCAGACCGGGAGACGGGTGGTTCGGCGCGTCGAGGACGACGTGCGTCGGCCCGCGTTCGACGACCGCGCCGGTCCCGTCCCACTGCACGGGCTCGACCGGCACGTCGACGTCGACCGGGAGCGACCCGCTCGCCCGGAGCGCGTTCGCTCCCGGCGGCCTGAACCCGAGGTGGACGTGGTCGTCGACCCACCGTCCGAAGAAACCGGACCTGGTCAGCGGGCCGAGCGCGTCCCCGACCGCGACGTGCTCGCCCGGCGACACCTCCGGGATCACGTGAAGGATCCGCGCGAGCGTTCCGGTCGCCGCGCCCGTCCGCCGACACCAGTCATCGTCCAGTTCGACGACGATCAGGTGGTCCTCGTCGGCGGCGTACGGCCGGTCCGGACAGCCGACGGTCCGCGTCTCGCGGACGACGCCGGCGACGGGCGAGACGCCCGTTTCGCCGTCCGGGTAGAGGTCGATCGCGCACCCGTCGTCGTGCGCCGGATACGGGGAGTTGAACCGCGAGAACCGCCGGTAGCGGTCGAGCACCGACGGCGGAAGCGTGACGGTCATCGGATCGTCACGTAGGGGCGGACGGGCAAGTGGGCGTCGGCTGCCGAGCGTCGCTGTCGGTCCCCGCGTCGGACCCGACCGCCGGATCAGTCGTCCGCGGGTTCGATCCCGGAGATCACGAAGCGCGCGCCGCCGGACGCCGACTCCTCGACGGTGAGCTCCCACCCGTGCGCTTCGGCGATGTCCCCGACGATGGCGAGGCCGAGACCGGTCCCGCCGCCGAGGGAGACGCCTCGCTCGGTCACCTCCGAGCGCTGGTCCGCCGGGACGCCCGGGCCGTCGTCGGCGACCGCGAGCGCGATACCGTCTTCCCGGCGCTCGATCTCGACCCGAACCACCACGTCGTCGCCGGCGTGTTCGATCGCGTTGCGGAACAGGTTCGAGAGGAGCTGTTCGAGCCGATCGCCGTCGGCCAAGGCCGGCGCGTCGGGTCCCTCGACCGTCAGCGTCGCGTCCGCGGTCTCGAGCCGCGACCAGACGCGTCTGGCGGTCCCGTCGAGCGAGACGCGGTCGACCTCGTCGACGGACTTCCCGGCGGTCGCCAGCGACAGCAGCCCCTCGATCAGGTCGTCCATCCGCTCGTGGGCGTTCGCGGCGCGGTCGAGCGCGTCCTCGTTGTCTCCGCCGCCGTGGCGAGCCAACTCCACCGCCGCGGTCGCGGCCGCGAGCGGGTTCCGGAGGTCGTGGGAGACGACGCCCGCGAAGTCCTCCAACCGCTCGTTCTGCCGCTCCAGCTCCGCCTCGCGGCGCTCCAGCTCCGCCTGGCGACGCTCGCGTTCGGTCACGTCGCGGAGCAGGAACACGTGGCCGCGGTCGGTCCCGCGGGGGTCCGTGATCGGGTCCTCCTGGATGTCGAACTGGCGTCCGCCGATCGTGATCGGGTGTTCGACGCCGACCTCCAGGCGGGGGAACACGTCCGAGAGCGACGATTCGACCGCTTCCGGGGGCAAGAGCTCCTCTGCCGCGGGGTTGAGGTCTCGAATCCGACCATCGGAGCCGGCGACGATCACGGGGTCCTGCATCACCTCGACGGCGGTGTCTCGGGCGACGACCGCGGCGTCGAGCGTCCCGAGCCAGAAGACGGTCCCGTACAGGAAGACACCGTGGACCACGAGCCCTGTCGGGAACCACGCGAGGTTCGCGTAGCTCCCCACGTCGACGACCGTGACGATCCCGCCCAGGAACGGAAACAGGGTCCCGAGCAGGATCACGAACGTCTGGAGCCGGTAACGGTTCCCGGTCCGACGGTACAGGTCGACGACGACGAGGACGCCGGCGATACACAGCCCGTAGGCGTACAGCACGAACGCCACGTCCGCGATCCCGAGTTCGAACGAGAGCAGCGTGAACGGGCCCTCGACGACCGCGGTCAGGGCGCGTCGCGAGAGCCCGTGCGTCCCGCTCGACCAGGCGGCCAGCACCCAGACGAACGGCGGGGCCGCGAGCGCGACGGTCCGATTCTCGGTGCGCCACCGGTCGTGACCCGAGAACGCAAGGACGAACGCCATCCAGATCCCGGGGACCGCGGCGACGAGCGGGGTGGAAAGGTTGAGCGCGACGACCATCGCCAGCTCGCTCGCGCTGGCGACTCTCACCGCGTACAGAAGCGAGATGCCGCCGCCACAGAGCAGGTAGAGCGCGACCTCGGTGCCGCCTGGTTCCTCCCGGTCGGTCCACGCGACGTACCCGAGCCCCAGTCCGATGACCCCGGCCAGCAGGCAGGCTGCGAGGTACGCCTGCACCGGCAGCGCGCCGAGATCGCTCATCGTTACCAGACACAGTCAGAGGGTCGGCAAAACCTTTGTGTCACGCGCTCGCGACGCCCCCGAACCGGGATGACGCGCGTCTGCCGCGCGTCGCAAGCGGCTTGTCCGACGGTCCCCTTTCGCCGATATGCGCGTGGTTAGGGGTCGCGACCCCCGTCCCGAAGCGGACCGGGAGCACACGGCGGCGCTGCTCGCGGGCGCGGCCGACGGAACGCCGGGGATCCGAGTGTGGGCGCCGCCCCGACAGATCGCCTTCGGCCGCCGCGACACTCGGGAGACCGGCTTCGAACGGGCGAAGCGGATCGCCGCCGAGCGGGGGTTCGATCCGATCGAACGCGACGTGGGGGGCCGCGCCGTCGCGTATCCGGGTGACACGCTCGCGTTCGCGCACGCCGTCCCGCTCGGCGACGGGCGGGACTCCGGGTCGATCGCGGAGCGGTACGAGCGCGCGACGGAGACTGTCGTCGACGCGCTGCGCGGGCTCGGCGCGGCGGTGTCGCGCGGCGAACCGCCCGAGTCGTTCTGCCCGGGCGATCACTCGGTCCGTGTCGCTGGCGGCGGCAAGATCGCGGGGATCGCCCAGCGGGTCCGCGGGGACGCGGCGCTCGTGGCCGGCTGTCTGGTCGTGACGCCGGGCGACGCGCACGCGGTCGCGGACGCCACCGCGGCGGTGTACGGCGCGCTCGGAGTCCCGTTCGATCCGGAGACGGTCGGAAGCGTCGCCGCGGCCGGCGGTCCGTCGAGGCCGAATCCCGTCGCTCGGGCGCTGGAAGACGCGTTCGTCGACGGCCCGTGGGGCGACCACAACCCTCGAATCGACAGGATCGACGGCGACGACTGATCCGCGGGCGCCGTCCGCGACGGGGTCCACGGACGGAGCGCGGCCGGATCGCGCTTTCGACGTGCTTTTTATTCGCGGGGGTCTCGGTTCGCCCATGGCCGAATTCAAAGTCGTCATCGCCGACCCCGACACCGGCGAGACGTTCCAGCAAGAGGTCGACGGACAGGACGCGAACCGGTTCCTCGGTCGAGAGATCGGCGACGAGATCGGCGGCGACGCCGTCGGGCTCTCCGAGCACACGATCGCGATCACGGGCGGCTCCGACGAGACTGGCCGCCCGATGCGCGAGGACGTCTCCGGAACCCGCCTGAAGGAGCTCCTCTTAGAGGGCGGCGTCGGCTTCAAGCCGTCCCGCGAAGGCGAGCGCAAGCGCATCACCGTCCGCGGCCGCGAGATCGACGACGACGTGGCCCAGATCAACGTCTCGGTCGTCGAGGGCGACGATGTCGCCGCGGCGCTCGGCGAGGCCGACGACGACGCCGACGAGGAGTAACGCCCCGTTTCGATGCCTCGCGTCCCCTCCGACGACGAGGACATCGCCTCGATCCGCGTCTCGCTCGCCCGGAGCGGCGGCACTCGCCGTCCCTGCGTCCGGATCCCGAACGACGACGAGCTCGACGGGCGCGTCGAGTCCGGGCGCTGCGAGTCGCTGTCGCTCGCCGCCGGCGACATCGTTCGCGTCGCGGTCGACCGCGAGGAGTACCACGCACCGGTGCGGAGCGACAGCGACGGGCGACTGATCCGGGGCGCGTTCGACAACCGGCGGCTCGCGCGCGAGCCCGGTGAGGGGGCAAATCGCCTCGCCGAGTGGCTCGCCGAGAACGGGCGGGAGCCGGGCGACCCCGTCGTCCTCGACGTCGTCGTTCCCGGCGAGCAGTACGGGCTCCGGATCCCGGGCGAGCGGACCGTGTACGACGCGACCCGCGGTCCCCGGTCGTCACTGTCGGACATCGCCCGGGACCTCGACGGCTGAGTTCGGGCGGGTCGTCCCGGTTCGACCCGCCGACGTCGCCGGCGACGCGCAGGCCGGATCGCTTATTCTCGCGCGGACCCGATCCCGGCGTATGCAAGAGGTCGACGCGGATCTGACGGCGCTCGACCGCGGGATCATCAACGCCTTCCAGGGCGGATTCCCGGTGACCGAGCGCCCCTTCGAACCGGCCGCGGCCGCGCTCCGCGAGCACGGGGTCGACGTGACCGGCCCGGAGCTGTGCGAGCGCGTGCGCGAGCTCGACGAGGAGGGAATCTTATCCCGGTTCGGGGCGCTCGTCAACGCCGAGGAGATCGGCGGGGCGGCGTCGCTCGTGGCCATGCACGCCCCCGAGGACCGGTACGAAGAGGTCGCGGAGACCGTCAACGAGTTCACCGCGGTGGCGCACAACTACGAGCGCGAGCACCCGCACCTCAACATGTGGTTCGTGGTGAGCGTCGCCGACCACCCGGACCCGGACAAGGACGGCGGCGACCGGGTCGACGAGGTGCTCGCGGAGATCGAGGCCGCGACGGGCCAGGAGACGTACAACCTCCCGAAGGTCCGCGAGTTCCACGTCGGCGCGAAGTTCCTCGTCGACGGCCCGGTCCCCGACGGCGACGTGGACCTGTCGGATCTCGGCCCCGCCGTCTCGCCGAGCAACCGGTCGACGCTCACGCCCGAGGAGCGCGACCTCGTCGTCGAGATCCAGGGCGGACTCCCGGTCACCGAGACGCCGTACGCCGACGTGGCGGCGGCGATCGGCGCCGACACCGAGTGGGTGATCGAGACGATCAAGCGGTTCGACGCGGAGGGGAAGGTGCGCCGCGTCGGCGTCATCCCGAACCACTACGCGCTCGGCTACACCGAGAACGGGATGACCGTCTGGGACGTGCCCGAGGAGGCCCTCGACGAGGTCGGCCCGGCGGTCGCGTCCCTGGACTTCGTCACGCACTGCTACCAGCGCCCCCGCCACGAGGGCGTCTGGGAGTACAACTTCTTCGCGATGACGCACGGGCGGACGGAGGCCGAAAGCGAGCGCCGGATCGCGGAGGTGAAGGAGCTGATGGACGAGTACTGGGCGGTCGGCGCGGACGACTGGGACACGCTGTTCTCGACCCGGATCCTGAAGAAGACGGGGATCCGCATCGCCGACCGCGCGGACAGCAACACCGCGTGATCCCCCTGTATCACGACCTCACCGGCGAGACGGTGCTGGTGTTCGGCGGCGGCGCCGTCGGCTCGCGGAAGGCGTCCCGGTTCGCCGACGAGGCGCGGGTCGTCGTCGTGAGCCCCGCGTTCGACGAACGGCTGATCGGTCTCGGCGAGGGAGGTACCGAATCGGCGGAGACGGATACCGGGTCGGCGGAGGCGGATTCTGGGTCGGTGGAGCTGGCCCGCGCCGCGCCGGACCCCGAGGCCGTCCGCGACTGGATCGACCGGGTCGACCCCGCGCTCGTCGTCGCCGCCACCGACGACGCGGCGGTCAACGCGGCGGCCGAGGCGGCGGCGCTCGACGCGGGCGCCCTCGTCAACCGGACCGACGTGTCGGCCGCGGACCGGTCCGGCGGTCGGGGGGCGCGGAGCGTCGTCGTCCCGGCGACGGTCGAGGACGACCCGGTCAGCGTGGCGCTCTCGACGGGCGGGGCGAGCCCGGCGCTCGCGAAGGCGCTCCGCGAGCGGATCGAGGCGGAGATCGACGGCGCCGGCGCGATGGCGGAGCTGTCGGGGACGCTCCGGGAGGAGCTCAAAGACCGGGGCGTCGCCCCCGAGAGGCGCCGGGAAGCGATCCGCCGAGTCGTGCGATCCGAGGGGGTTTGGAAGGCTTTACAAAAGGGGGAATCCTACGGTCGGCAAGAGGCGGATTCCGTGATCGAGGAGGTACTCACCAGATGAAGGAGACGGGCGCTATTTCGGGCGTGAGCGTCGCCCACTCCCGGGCAACGGTCGACGAGATCGAGGCCGCGGGCGGCGACGGCGTCCGCGCCACCGTCTCGGACCTGCTCGCGCGCGACGGGGTTGAGGAGGCGTTCGCCCTCCAGACCTGCAACCGCTCGGAGGCGTACGTCGTCACCGACCGGACCGTGGACGGGTCGGTCGCGTTAGAGTCGTTCGCCCCCGAGGTCCGCGGCGGCGCGGTCCGCCGACTCGACCACGAGGAGAGCCTGGAACACCTGATGCGAGTCGCCTCGGGGCTCGAGTCGCTCGTGCTCGGCGAGGACCAGATCATCGGGCAGCTCCGTGAGGCGTACGAGGAGTCGAAGTCCGCGGGGGGAATCGGTCCCGTGCTGAAGGACGCGGTGACGAAGGCGCTCCACGTCGGCGAGCGGGCGCGCAACGAGACCTCGATCAACGAGGGGGTCGTCTCGCTCGGCTCGGCCGCGGTGCGGCTGGCCGCCGGCGAGATCGACCTCACCGACGGCTCCGCTGTCGTGGTCGGCGCCGGCGAGATGGGGACGCTCGCGGCGCGGACGCTCGACGACACCGCGGTCTCGGAGATCGTCGTGGCCAACCGGACGGTGCCGAACGCGGCGTTCGTCGCCGAGGAGGTCGACACCCCCGCCGAGGCGGTGCCGCTCGCCGAGCTCTCGACCGTGGTCCCGGACGCCGACCTCGTGATCGCGGCGACAGGGAGCCCGGACCCGGTGATCCGGTCGACACACGTGGCGGGCGCCGACCGGCTCGTCTGCATCGACATCGCGCAGCCGCGGGACGTGGACCCCGCGCTCGCCGACCGCGACGGGGTCACGCTGTACGACATCGACGCGTTAGAGGACGTGACCCGGAAGACCCGCGAGAGCCGGGAGGCGGAGGCGCGGGAGGTCGAGGCGATCATCGACGAGGAGCTCGACCGCATCCTGCAGGCGTACAAGCGCAAGCGCGCCGACGACGCCATCTCGGCGATGTACGCCGGCGCCGACCGCGTGAAGGCCCGCGAGGTCGACCGGGCCGTCTCGAAGCTGGAGGCGCAGGGTAAGCTGACAGACGAGCAGCGCGAGACCGTCGAGGACCTGGCGGACGCGCTGGTCGGGCAGCTGCTCGCGGCACCGACCCGGTCGCTCCGCGACGCGGCCGGCGAGGACGACTGGGAGACGATCCGCACCGCGCTCCAGCTGTTCGACCCCGAGTTCGACACGCTGCCGGACGGCCCGGGGGCGAACGACTCCGGACGCGACGCGCCCTCGGCCGACGTCGACGGCGCGCCCGACTCGGTCACCGAAGAGCTCGACGACTGACTCCGTTTGAGAGGTTTTTAGACCGGTGAGCGGCAGCGACGCCGCCGTCCTCAGTCCCCCGCGACCGCGAACCGCGAGGCGTCGCCCTCGGCGGTCGGCGCGGTGACGAGCGAGACCCCGACGGTGAGGAGCGCGGAGAGGACCATCAGCCCGAGCGCCACGTCCCAGCCGCCGGCGACGGTGCGGGGCAGGGTCGGGACGGCGCCGACGACCGCGGACAGCACCACCGCGAGGTACGCGACCTGCGGCACGAGCACGCCGGCGATCATGCCGGAGCGCGTCGTCCGGTCCCAGTAGAGCGCGCAGATCACCGGGAGCGCCAGCAGCGCGAACCCGGAGAAGGCGGTGTCGCCGACCTCGATCAGCGTCCCGGGCCGGAAGAGGCTCGCGACGAACGCGGCCAGCGCGAAGGCGGCGACGCCGATCCGGGCGATCCACGCCTCGCGGCGCTCTGACGCGTCGGCGTTGATCACGGGGCGGTACACGTCGCGGGTGAAGTACGACGAGCCGGAGAGCAGCATCGAGTCCGAGGAGGACATCATCGCGGCCATCGCGCCCGCGATCACGAGCGCGGCGAACCACGCCGGCGTGTACTCGTTCAAGACGACGGGGAGCACGTTGGCGCCCTCGGGCACCTCCACGGGCATCCCGACCGCCCACGCGCCGAGCATGAACGCGGGGAGGAAAAGGAGGAGGACAAGGACGGGCCACAGCGCGAACGACCGCTTCAGCGTCTCGCCCGACTTCGCGACGAAGAACCGCTGGTTGATCTGCGGGAACATCGTCACGCCGAACGCGATGGTGATCGCGGTGGAGACGATGAATCCGGGCGAGTAGAGGCCGCCGCCGAAGCTCCCGAAGTCGGGCCGCGCGTCGAGCATGGCGCCGGTGGCGGCGCCGACGCCGCCGACCGCGGAGACCACCCAGACCGCGGCGACCCAGACGACGGAGAGCATGAACAGCCCCTGGACGGTGTCGGTCCACGCGACGCCGCGCATCCCGGCGAGGACGACGTAGAGGATCATGAAGGCGGTGACCAGCGCCGCGCCGCCCCAGTACGGGACGATGCCGCCCGTGAGCCCCACGAGCGCCTCGCCCGCGCCCATCTGCTGGAGCATGACGTACGGGAACAGCCAGAGGAGGCTCACCCCGGCGACGAGCGCCCGCAGGCCCACAGATCCGAACCGGTCGCCGAGCATCTCCCCGAGCGTGACGTACCCGTGCCGGTCCCCGATCAGCCACTGCTTGTAGCCGATCGCGTACCACAGCACCGCGAACAGTACCCCGTCAAGCGTCCCCATCACGATCAGCCACTCCGGGCCGGCGGCGAACGCGAGGTTCGGCCCGCCGAAGAAGGTGAACGCCGAGAGGAGGGTGGCGAACGTGGTGAAAAGCAGCACGACCGTCCCGATCGACCGGTTCGCGAGGTAGTAGTCCTCGGCGGTGGCCTCGGAGACGCGGTAGGCGACCAAGCCGACCGCGAGCGCGAACAGGAGGTAGCCGACGACGACCCCGAGCGAGAGCCCGAGCGTCACGGCCGGTCACCCCCGAGCGCCGGGCCGGATTCCGATCCCGGCCCCCCTTCCGCCCCGGTCTCCGGCCGGAGGCCCATGCCGCGCTCCCACGCGCCGCTCCGGACGAACAGCGAGAACAGGGCGGCGCAGAGCCCGAGCCACGCCACGTGCCACCAGATCCACACCGGTAGTCCGGCGACGACTCGATCGACTCCCCACAGCGGCCACGGCACCGCGAAGGCGACGAGGACCGCGAACGTCGGTATCCACACGAGATCTCTCCGAGATCGACTCATGTAGAACGAGGTTAGAACCTGATGACTAAATAGTGTTGGTCTAGTTCGATGTGGTATATCGAAGAGTATTTTTCTTCAATCGGTGGCGACGCAGGGGCGTGCGATAACTATTTTCGCCGACGTGCACAACGACGCACGGGCGGCCGGCGCCGCCCGATCATCATCATTCACTCATCATGAAAGACACCGAAAAATACCTCATCCACGCCACCATCGCGGCCGACGGCGTCGTCGAGCGGAGCGACGTCGTCGGCGCGGTGTTCGGCCAGACCGAGGGGCTCCTCGGCGACGAGCTGGACCTGCGGGACCTCCAGGAGTCCTCGCGGGTCGGCCGGATCGACGTCGCCGTCGAGTCCGAGAACGGCCAGTCGTTCGGCGAGGTCACGGTCGCGTCGAGCCTCGACAAGGTCGAGACCGCGATCCTCGCCGCCGCCCTGGAGACGATCGACCGCATCGGCCCCTGCCACGCCTCGGTGGAGGTGACGAGCATCGAGGACGTGCGGGCGGCGAAGCGCCGCGAGGTCGTCGAGCGCGCCAAGGAGCTTGTCGCCGGCGGCTTCGAGGAGACCAGCCTCCGGAGCGACGACATCTTAGAGGAGGTCCGCGAGGCCGCCCGCGTCGAGGGGATCGTCGACTACGAGGGGCTTCCGGCCGGCCCCCGCGTCGGCGACTCCGACGCCGTCATCGTCGTTGAGGGGCGCGCGGACGTGTTGACGCTGCTCGAGTGCGGCATTAAGAACGCGGTCGCCGTCGAGGGGACGAACGTCCCCGACGCCGTCGCCGACCTCACCGCGGACCGCACCGTCACGGCGTTCCTCGACGGCGACCGGGGTGGCGAGCTCATCCTGCGCGAGCTCGCGCAGGTGGGCGACGTGGACTACGTCGCCTTCGCCCCGCCCGGCGAGTCGGTCGAGGACCTCGACCGCAACGCCGTCTTCGAGGCGCTCCGCGGGAAGGTCCCGTACAGCAGCCTCGCCGACGAGCCGAACCTCCGCGAGGCGGCCGCGGGCGGCTCGGGGAACTCCCCCCTCGACGGCGACGGGACCGGGCTCCCGGGCGGAGCGGCCGAGCCCTCGGACGATGGGGAAGGCGAAAACGCGACCGAGTCGAGCCAAGCGGGCGACGACGGGGTTCAGAGCGTGACGGACAGCGATCTCGCGGACGTGATCGAGGAGTCTTCGTCGTCCGTAGCGATCGACGGCAACGAGGCCGACGAGGGGCACGCGGAGGCCCACGGCGACGAGGCGGGTTCCGCCGACACCGCCGGCGGCGATCCTGACGGCTCCGACCCGGACACCGGCGAGGCGGAACCAGCGAGTGCGGAGTCGGACGGCGAGGCGGACGCCGAGACCGACGACGAACGCGCGGAGGGCGGAGCGCCCGACGACACCCCCCTCGACGACGAGCCGCGCTCGATCGAGGAACACGTCCAGGAGGTCGTCGACGCCGGCAGCGACCGCGCCCGGCTGCTCGGCGACGACCGCGGCGTCCTCGCCGAGGTCGACGCGGCCGACGCCTTCGACGCGGTCGAGAGCGCGGAGACAGCCCCGCACACGGTCGTCGTCGACGGGCGGATCGACCAGCGCCTGCTCGACGTCGCCGCCCAGCGCGGGGTCAGCGAACTGCTCGGCCGGGAGGTCGGCGAGTTCGTCAAACGACCCGTGGGAACGCGCGTGCTCACGGTCGGCGACCTCCGCGCCGGAAGCTGACGACGGACCGGCGAAAACCGGACGTGAACGGGGTTCGCTGTCCCCGCTTCGTCGAACCCCCGTTTATCGGCGAGAACGAGATCAAACAGCTGTTCGGCGGAGATCCCGTTTCGATCGACTGTAGGAGTGAGTCTTGCAGATCGGTCGTGGCGAGATGGTATCTAAACAGCCGTGAGCGGAATCGACGACCACTTATAAAAACGGCGCGGTGGCGCGTGCCGCCGAGCGCCCCTCGGGCGCGAGGTGCACGCGCGAGGGAGTCAGTCGCCGGAGCGAAGCGACGGCGACTGACGAGGCTGGGGAGGGATGAGGTGCTGTGCGGTTGCGGTGGGGTGGGACTCAAAGGGGCAGTCGCCGGCGGCGGAGCCGCCGGCTGCCAGAGGCGCGAAGCGCCTCGCTGCCGCGAGGACGAAGCACGGCGACGCAAGCACTGGAAGGAGCGAGCGATGCGAGCGACTGAAGCGCGCAGCGAGCCGCGCGAGTCCTCGCAGCTGGGGCTTTGCAGGCCTTCACCGCAACACCGTCGATCACCTATAAACACCCACCAGCACACCACAATTAGACTTATAAACAACCGGCCCACCGCAATGATTCACGTACTCCCGCCGTGGCTTACGGTCCGAGGTACCCCCACGCCTGCAGTCGATCGCCGTCACCGTTGATCCAGCGCTCGCCGATGTCGTCGCGGTAGTACATGTTCGGCATCACGATCTCGTCAATCCGGTCGTACGCCTGCTCGCGCGCGGCTCCCATCGTCTCGCCCTTCCCGGTCACGACGATGGGCATACCGTTGTCGCCCGCGACACGCCACTGCCCGTCGACGCGCTTCGCGTCCTCCAGGTGGATCCCCTCGCGGCGCTCCGTCTCGAACACCACGGCCGCGTTCCGGGAGTTCTCGTCGTACGTCTTGTCGTCGTCGAACGGGAACGGCGGGAGGACGACCCGAACCGCGATCTGGTAGCCGTTGTGGACCTCTAGTTCGGGGTCGTTTCCGTGCGCGAGATCGGAGAAGAACTCGCCGGTGGACGACTCGATCGACTCCTCCTGTAAGGCGATCGTCGGGTAGCCGAACCGCGGCGTGAACTCCAGCGGGTAGATCCCCGTCTCGTTGACGATGCAGTTGATGTCGATGCTCCCGACGTACCCCTCGTCGGCGAGCCAGCCTTCGAGCTTGCCGAACGTCTCCTCGAACAGCTTGTTCTGCCCGGCCCAGAACATCGACGTGCCCATCTCACCGGTCGACGGGCCGATGTTGCCCGGGAACAGCTTCTTGTGCTCGAAGTTGAAGTTGACCTGATCGATGAACTCCTCGCCGTTGAAGAACCCGCAGATGGCGACCTCGACGCCCTCGACCTTCCGCTGGAGCTGGAACCCCTTCATGCGGTGGCCCCACGCCTTCTTGTACGCCTTCAGCACGTCGACCACGTCGCTGCCGTCGTCCTCGTTGCCGACGTAGAGGAGCCGTTTGACGTTCTGCACCTCGCCGAGCGGCTTGATCACGTACGGCGCGGGATGCTGCTGGACGTGCTGGATCCCGGCGTCGAAGTCGTCGAAGACGTGGTGTTCGACGGTGTTGACGCCGTGCTCCTCAAGGACTTCCATCGCGTAGCCGCGGTCCTCCTCGAGTCGGTCGGTGTTCGGCGTGCCGCCGACGACGGCCTTCCCCCGCTCGCGGAGCTCCCGTGCGAGCTCTCCAGTGCCGACGTCGGAACCGACCCAGATGTCGTCGAAGACGATCACGTCGGCCCACTCCACCTCCGCGCGCCAGTCGTCCGTCTTGGGGACGAACCCGTCGCCGATCTCCCGGTCGCTTTCGGCCTCGATGTAGTACTTCACGTCGTGGCCCTCGCGGTGGACCTGCCACGCGAGGTCGGTGATCAGCGCGGCGTCCGCGGAGACGAACAGGAACCGTTCGGTGTCCATGGCGGCACGTCTTCCGGCGGGGACTTGAGTGTGTCTCCGTCCCGGACGGCGGCGGGGTCGAGACCGATCGGGCTCGGTCGACTACTGCCCGACCATGTCGGGTTCGAGCGCGCCGACCTCGTCGAGGATCGTCTCGACGTTCTCCTCGGCGACGCCGTTCTCTCTGAGCGCCTCCGCGAGGTAGGTCGCGACGCGACCGAACCCCTCCTCCGTGATCCCCATCCCCTCGTGGGCCGCCCGCATGTCCGCGCCCTCGTAGGAGACCGGGCCGCCGGCGACCGCGCTGATGAACTGGACCTGGTGGGCGTACAGCGCCTCGCGGTCGACGCCCTCGAAGTACGGTTCGAGGACGGGATCGTCGAAGACGCGGTCGTAGAAGTCCGAGACGACGGCCTCGACGGCCTCGCGGCCGCCGATGTCGGCGTAGATCGACTGGGTGTCGGGCATCGCGTCGATCGACTTCGTTGCGACGGAAGACGCCTCTGAAAGAACATGTTCGGGGAGGTCCGTGTCGGTCGATCGATCCCCCGAATACGTTCGGGGGAACACGCACCCCGACGCCGACCGACGCTCGGGTATGAGCACCGACCGGTCCGAGGGGGCCGTTGTCCGATCCGAGACGGACCCGGAGGGTTCCGAACCGTCGCCCGATCCGGAGCCAGAACGAACCGAATCGTCGCCAGATTCGGAACCGGAACCGTCCGAGTCGCCGCCCGATCCGGAGCGACTACGGAGGCGGCTCCGCCGCCGAACCGACGAAATCGAGCGGCGTGAGGTCGAGGCGGCCGTCTCGGCGCTCGACGCGCGCGGCGGCCTCACGGAGGAGCAGCGCGAGACCGTTCGGGAGCTCGGGTCCGCGCTCGCCGACGAGCTGATCGCAGGGCCGGATCGGACGCTGGAGCGGGCGGCTCGAGACCAGGAGGCGGAGGGGCGGGAACGAGAGCGAACGCGGTCGATCCGGCGGCTCTTCGATCTCGGCGAGGCGTAGCAATCGTCACGAGGTCGCGGCGTAGCAATCGCGCGGCGAGGCCTCACTCCTCGGTCTTCGGGAACTCCGCGACGAACTCGTCGGGCGCGTTCTGTCGCACCTCGTAGGCCTCCTCGTCGAACGCGGGGACTTCGGCCGCCATCTCGTAGTACAGCGGCTTCGGCTCGTGGTCGTTGACGATGGTGAGCGTCTCGCCCGGCTCCATCTCCTCGAACTCCTCGTGGATCGTGTCGTGGCGGTTCACCGGCTGGATCTCGCGGACGTCGAGTCTGGGCATGCGATCGGAGAGTCGGGCCCGTCCGAATTCCGTGTTGAGCCGAATACGTTCGGGGACACGCACTCGCCGGCGGGTCCCGAACTCCCGGCCGTGACAGCGATCACTGCCACGCCCACGACCGGTACCGAGAGCGACCACCGCACGCCGTCCGTCCGGAGGGGTGAGTGACGTGCCGGCGACCGACTTCGACGCCGAACGGCGCTACGACGACGAGCGGTTCTCGACCAGCGAGGTGTTCCGGAGCGACCGCATGAAGGTCGTCTGCGGCTACTTCGAGCCGGGGCAGTTCATCCCGGTCCACGCGCCCGACAGCGACGTGGCGATCACGGTCCTGTCCGGCTCCGGGGTCGTCCGAGAGGGCGAGACTGACCGGGAGGTGGATCCTGGCGACGTCGTCGTCGTGCCCGCCGGGACCGCGCGGGGCGTGAAGGCGAGCGAGGGGGAGCGACTGGAGGCCTCGCTCGTCACCGCTCCGCCGCCGACCGACGCGGAGCACGACCCCGTCAGAGCGGGACTCAAACGCGGGGAGTTCGATCCGCGGGCCGGAGGAGAGTAGCGGTCTCGACGGGCCGAGAGACGCGGAGGGTTCCGACGGTAGTTTCGACTTTTCAAACTCTTATTTATGAAGTCCAAAGTTAACTTCTGATTAATAAATGCCGCAGCGGCCAGTAGCCAGATTTTTATTTGAGGTGGATAAAGAATCGATGACGCCGAATGCGTGACGACTCCGCTTTCGAAACGGGCGACCCCGACCTCCACGCGGCCGGTCGCGCTCGCGACGCCGGCACCGGATTTCGGGAGGCCCGGCTTCGACGGGTGGAGTCCCGTGCAGGCGCTTTCGGTACGGTTGCGACCGAACCAACCACGGAAACTCAACGATAATGCCAAGAGACAACACCGATTGGTGGCCGAATCAGCTAGACCTGGACGTCCTCGACGAGCACGCCGGGAACCCCGGACCGCTCGATGACGACTTCGATTACGCCGAGGCGTTCGAGGAGCTCGACCTCGACGAGGTGAAAGCCGACATCGAGGAGGTAATGACGGATTCGAAGGACTGGTGGCCGGCCGACTACGGCACGTACGGGCCGCTCTTCATCCGGATGGCCTGGCACAGCGCCGGGACGTACCGGACGCACGACGGGCGCGGCGGCGCCTCCGGCGGGCGACAGCGGCTCCCCCCGCTCAACAGCTGGCCCGACAACGTCAACCTCGACAAGGCGCGACGCCTGCTCTGGCCGGTCAAACAGAAGTACGGCCGCAAGCTCTCGTGGGCCGACCTGATCGTCCTGACCGGGAACGTCGCCCTCGAGTCGATGGGCTTCGAGACGTTCGGCTTCGCGGGCGGTCGCGAGGACGACTTCAAGCCCGACGACGCCGTCGACTGGGGTCCCGAAGACGAGTGGGAGTCGACCTCGGCGGAGCGGTTCGAGGAGGACGGTCGGCTCGACGACGCGCTCGGTAACACCGTCATGGGCCTCATCTACGTGAACCCGGAGGGCCCGAACGGCGAGCCGGATCTGGAGGGCTCCGCGGCGAACATCCGCGACACGTTCAGCCACATGGCGATGGACGACAAGGAGACGGTCGCGCTCATCGCCGGCGGGCACACCTTCGGGAAGGTTCACGGGGCCGACTCCGGCGACAACCTCGGCCCGGAGCCCGAGGACGCGCCGATCGACCTGCAGGGCCTCGGCTGGGACAACGACTTCGGCGAGGGGAAGGGCCCCGACACGATCACCAGCGGGATCGAGGGGCCGTGGAACGCCACGCCGACCCAGTGGGACCTGAGCTACGTCAACAACCTGCTCAGCTACGAGTGGGAGGCGGAGAAGGGCCCCGGCGGCGCGTGGCAGTGGACGACGAAGAACGACGAGCTCGACGGCGCCGCCCCCGGCGTGCAGGACCCCTCCGACAAGGAGGACGTGATGATGCTCACGACGGACGTGGCGCTGAAACACGACGACGACTTCCGCGCGGTGTTAGAGGAGTTCCGCGACGACCCCGACGAGTTCCAGGACGCCTTCGCGCGGGCGTGGTACAAGCTCATCCACCGCGACATGGGCCCGCCGGAGCGGTTCCTCGGCCCCGAGGTCCCCGAGGAGACGATGCTCTGGCAGGACCCGCTCCCCGACGCCGACTACGAGGTCGTCGGCGACGCGGAGGTCGCCGAGCTCGAGGACCTGATCTCAGAGTCCGACCTCTCGGTCTCCGAGCGGGTCAAGACCGCGTGGGCGTCCGCGTCCACGTTCCGCTACAGCGACAAGCGCGGCGGCGCGAACGGCGCGCGGATCCGCCTCGAACCCCAGCGCAGCTGGGAGGTCAACGACCCCGCGGAGCTGGAGTCCGTGCTGGAGACGTACGAGGAGATTCAGGCCGAGTTCAACGAGTCGCGCGACGACGACACGCGGGTGTCGCTCGCCGACCTCATCGTCCTCGGCGGCAACCTCGCCGTCGAGGAGGCCGCCGCGGCCGCCGGCCACGACGTCGACGTGCCGTTCGAGCCGGGCCGCGTCGACGCCACGCAGGAGCAGACGGACGAGGAGTCCTTCGAGGCGCTCAAGCCGGAGGCAGACGGCTTCCGCAACTACCTCGGTGACGACCTGCCCCACAAGCCGGAGGAGGAGCTGGTCGACAAGGCCGAGCTGCTGAAGCTGACGGTCCCCGAGATGACGGTGCTCGTCGGCGGGCTGCGCGTCCTCGACGCGAACTACGACGGCTCCGACCGCGGCGTGTTCACCGACGAGCCGGAGACGCTCACGAACGACTTCTTCGTCAACCTGCTCGACTTCGACCGCGAGTGGGAGTCCGTCGACGAGGACGACGAGGTCTTCGAGCTCCGCGACCGCGAGACCGGCGAGGTCGACTGGACCGCGACGCGATTCGACCTCATCTTCGGGTCGAACTCCCGCCTCCGCGCCGTCTCCGAGATCTACGGCGCCGCCGACGGCGAGGAGCAGTTCGTCGACGACTTCGTCGACGCGTGGAGCAAGGTCATGAAACTCGACCGCTTCGACCTCTAACGGTCGGACTGGAGCGGTTTTCGCGGGCAACACTTTTTCGAACTGCGGACGCGGCCGTCACCGAATTCGGAGTCGACGATACGCAGGCACTGCGGCGCTGATCACCCGAGGAAGTACCGCGTCCACGGATACCGTTCGACGAGCGCGGTGCCCCCGATGTCGTACTGTTCGATGTAGGCGTCGAGGCCGAAGATCCTGCCCGCCCCGAACGCCGCGACGGAGAGGAACACCAGCAGGTACGCGAAGTCGCCGTTGATGTAGCCGTGGGCGATGTCCCAGTTGCCAAAGTAGAACAACAACATCATGAACGCGCCCCAGAACGCGGCGAGCCGGGTCAGACAGCCGACTATCAGCCCGAGGCCGATGAACAGCTGTCCCCACGGGACCGCGACGTTCACGAAGTCCATGAACAGTGGCGACTGCGCCATCGAGGCGAAGAGGTCGGCCAGCGGACTCCCGTTCGCCGCCGGCGCGTTCTGGAGATACCCGGCCGCGCTGAACTCGCCGCCGAGCAGCTTGCTCGACCCCGCCTGAAGGAACGCGAGCCCCATCATGAGCCGAAGGGCGAGGATGAACCAGACGCTCAGGGTGTGGAGCTGCCCTTCCGCGCTCAACCCGCCGACCGTACTTCTGAGTGTTACTTCTTTCGATGACATATACGCAGATCTACAATACAGTTATAAATAATCATCTCCGGGATCCGTCGTCTCCGGGCGTCTGACGGCCGCTCACCACACCGGCGCGAGCAACAGCCCGACCGTGACCGAGATGAAGACGAGTTTCAAGGCGGTGTTGACGGCGATCACCTTGGTGCCGAACTCGGCCCCCCAGATCCCGTACTGGAAGGGGATCGAGCGCCGGAACGTGGAGACGGCGAAGGAGAGGATCCCTCCGATGAGCAGGCTCGCGACGCCCGTCCGGACGGTGAACGTCCCCTCGGCGGTGCCGGCCAGCGTCACCGCGCCGGCGGTCGTGTCGAGGGTGTAGACGGCGATCACGGGGACCGCGGCGCCCGGGAGCCCGAGCGCGCCCGTGATCGGTTCGGCGACGCTCGTCAGGGCCGCCACGTCGACGTTGCTGACGAGTCCGATCACGAGGGTGTAGACGACCGCGAGCCGCGGGACGATCCGGCGGAGCGTGGACCACGACTTCCCGGCCGCTTCGCGGACGCGCTCCCGGCTGGTGCGGTCGTCGGCGTCGGGACCGCTCGCGTCGACCTCGGCGAGCGCGCCGCGGTCGACGTTGCGCTCGGACAGCAGGACGCCGCCCGCGAGCACGCCGGTGACCGTGATCGCCAGCGCGATCCCGGCGCGCGCGGAGACGTAGACGACCCCGGTTTCGACGCCCAAAATCGGGATCATCACGGGGACGTAGTAGGTGAACACGTGCTGGACGAACCCGAAGAACGTGTTGATGGTCACGGCGACCAGCGTCGCCCGGTCGTCCAGCAGGCCCGACTCGCGGTACTCGGCGAGCGTGGCGTACCCCGCCGTCGTCGACGCCGCGGTCGTGAGGATCGCGGTGCCGACCTCGTCGGGGAGGTTCGCGGGCCGGGTGAGCCACCCGGCGAGTCCGGCGACGTACCGGATCAGCCCGAACGCGACCGCGACGTTGGCGGCGAAGACGCCGACCGCGATGAACGCCGCGATGCGGGCGAGCCGCGGGGCGACCTCGACGAGCAGGGCGACGAGTTCGGCGGCGACCGATTGCACTACCGGTCCTACGCGGTCGCCGACCTAATGGCCATCGGAATCGTGAACGGCCGGTCGGATCCGCGCCGCGCGGGGCTTATGGGAGCCCCGGCCGAACCCCCGGCAATGGCACCCGCCGAAGACGACATCTCGATCGAGGAGAAGCGCGTGTACGCCGGGACGGCGGGCCGCACCGACGCCTACGTCGCCACCGAGAGCGGCGTCGTCCGGGTGGCGCTCTCGGCCGACAAGATCGGCGCGTTCGACATGGTCGCGCGCGACCCCGCCCGCGACGCCGCGGTCCTCCCGCGGCGAGACGCCCCGGACCTGCTCGGCGTCGCGACCCCGGACGGGCTCCGCGTCGCGCCCGTCGGCGACGACCTCGCGTTCGAAGCGGTCGACGCCGGCTCCGTCGGGTCGGAACCAATCGCCGCGGTCGGCGTCCACGACGGCGCGTTCCTCGTCGCGGGCGACGACGGCCGGATCGACCGTCTCGAAGTCGGCGATGGGGGCACCGATTCGGTCGTGACCGCGGTCGGAGACGTCTCGGAACCGCGCGCGGTCGACGGCCCCCTCGTCGCGGCCGCGGACGGGGTCCACCGGGTCGTCGAGGGCGACGGCGTCGGCGACGGCCCCGAACTCGCCGCGGTCGGCCTTGACGACGCCCGCGACGCCGCGGGGACCGGGATGCCCCTCGCGGCGACCGCGGCCGGGGTCTACTGGCTCGGCAACGGGTGGATGACGGCGCTCTCGGGCGACGCGACCGCGGTCGCCGCCGACGGCGACGATCACGCGATGGCGGTCGTCGACGGCGACCTGCTCGTCCACGGTGGGGACGACGCCGAGTGGGGGACCGAGTCGTGGGCCGCGGCGGAGCTCCCGGTCGACGAGGAGCCGGTCGCGCTCGGCTACGGTCCCGGCGTGTCGGTGGCCGTCACCGACGCCGGCACGCTCTGCGTCGACGCCGGCGACGGGTGGCGGCACCAAGTCGTCGGGGTTCGAGGAGTCGCCGGCGTCGCGCTCGCGGTCGTGGAGTGACGAGATACGAAGTAGCACCTCGGTTCGATTTATAAGCAGTTACCGGCAGATCGGCGGTGAACAACGCCAAATTTCCGACGGATCGCTTATAAATAGCTGACAGTGGATCGACAGTGAACACGTCCAAAGCCCCAGCCGCTCGGTTATAAGTGGCTGACAGTGGATCGACAGTGAGCACGTCCAAAGCCCCAGCCGCTCGCTTATAAATGGCTGACAGTGGATCGACAGTGAACACGTCCAAAGCCCCAGCCGCTCGGTTATAAGTGGCTGACAGCGGATCGACAGTGAACACGTCCAAAGCCCCAGCCGCTCGCTTATAAATAGCTGACAGTGGATCGACAGTGAACACGTCCAAAGCCCCAGCCGCGAGGACTCGCGCGGCTCGATGCGCTCCTCGACCGCTCACTCCGTTCGCGGTCTGCGGTGCTTTCGTCGCCGTGCTTCGTCCTCGCGGCTGCCCCTTTGAGTCCCACCCGCCCGCACCGCAACCGCACCTCACGCCTCCCCAGCCTCGTCGGCGGCTCCCGTCGGTCGCCGCCGACTCCCTCGCACGCGCTCCTCACGGCCGCCGATGGCGGCCGCTCGGAGGCGCGCGCCACCGCCCTGATCGCTTATAAACAAGCCACCGCTCCCCGGGCAGACCGTCTGTCCTACGCGCTCGGCAGGTCGATCTCGTCGCCGTCGGCGTAGACGGTCGGGTTCCGGAGGATCCCGTCGAGGTGGACCGGGGCGTCGGTCTCGCCGCCGATGCCGGCGTTGTCGCCGATCGCGATGTGGACCGTGCCGCCGGCCTTCTCGTCTAAAAGGACGGAGCCGACGAGCTCGTCGACGCCGACGTTGGTCCCGATTCCCAGCTCCGCGAGGTTGTACGCGGCGTCACCGACGGACTCCGCGGCGGTCTCGAGCTCCTCGCGGACCGCGTCGTCGCCGACGGACGTGACGAGCCCGTCCTCGACCTCGAACGTGAGGGTCTGGCCCTCGTCGAGCAGCCCGTGGGGCATCATCGTCCCGTCGACCACGTAGGTGCCGGTCGCTGTCTCGGGCGCGACGAACACCTCGCCGGCGGGGAGGTTCGAGAAGTCGCCGGGCTCGTGGACCATTCCCGTGTCGGCGAGCCACTCGCGGTCGCCGATGCCGAAGACGATGTCGGTGCCAGCGGGCGAGGTCACCCGGATCTCGTCGGCGTCGCCGACCTGCGCGAGCACGTCGTCGCAGGCGGCGTCGATCGCGGCGTAGTCGGCGTCGAGCCCGGTCGTGAACACGTCCTCCGTGATCCCCGGCAGGGTCGCGCCGCGCGCGCCGGCCTCGCAGGCGTTCCCGCGGGCGCGGGTGTGACTCAGGCTCTTCGTCGTCGGCGCGAGGAAGGCGTCGCTCTCGGCCATCGCCGCCGCGACCGGCGCGGGCGGCTCGGTCCCGTGCTGGTCGGCCGGCGGATACCGGAGGATCGTCGCGTCGTCCGTCACGGCGCTCGCGGCCTCGTAGAGCGCCTCCCCGATTCGCTCGCGCTCGTCGTCGGTGACGACGACCACTGACTCGTCCGGCGCGACGCGCAGGCACTGCTCGACGGCGGTCTCGGCGGCGTCCGCAAGCTCGCTCGACATGCCCGCCGATCCGCGACGACGGGCGTTAGTCCTTCCCATCGACGACTCATTTACTCTGTTTCGAAATTCAGTTTTGTCTCGAAGGCGCGCGAATTAACCGACCGATTACTCTCGGCGTAGTTAATTTCTTCTTGCTTCTCTCGAAAACATTATGCTGTTCCCCGAGCGACCGACACCTATGACACGCGTGGGCGTCAACGGATACGGGACGATCGGGAAACGTGTCGCGGACGCGGTCGCGGCCCAGCCCGACATGGAACTCGTCGGCGTGACGAAGACGAGCCCGGACTACGGCGCCGAGGCCGCGCTCCGCCGCGGCTACGACCTGTACGCAGCGCTCGACGACCGAGTCGCCGCCTTCGAGGACGCCGGGCTCGACCTCGCCGGGACCCTCGCCGACCTCCTCGACGCGGTCGACGTGATCGTCGACTGCGCGCCGAGCGGGGTCGGGGAGCGCAACCGCCCGACCTACGAGGCCCACGACACGCCCGCGATCTACCAGGGCGGCGAGGACGCCGCGATCGCGGACGCCTCCTTCAACGCCCGCGCCAGCGCGCCGATCCGCAACGCCGACTCGCTCCGGGTCGTCTCCTGTAACACGACCGCGCTCTCGCGGCTGCTCGCCCCGCTCGACGAGTCCTACGGCGTGGAGAAGGCCCGCGTCACGCTCGTGCGGCGGGGCGGCGACCCGAGCGAGACGAACCGCGGACCGATTAACGACGTGGTGCCCGACCCGGCGACGGTGCCGTCGCACCACGGACCCGACGTGAACACGATCCTCGGGGATGTCGACGTCGACACGGCCGCGTTGAAGGCGCCGGTCACCGGCATGCACACCCACAGCGTCAACGTCACGCTCGAGGCGAAGCCGACCACCGAGGAGGTGCGCGAACTGCTCCGCGGCGAGACGCGGATCTTCCTGATCCCAGAGGACGCCGGAATCGACGGCGCCGGGACCCTGAAGGACTACGCGTCCGACCTCGGACGGGCCCGCGGCGACCTCTGGGAGAACTGCGTCTGGGAGGAGTCGATACGCGTTCAGGGCCGGGACCTGTACCTGTTCCAGAACGTCCACCAGGAGGCGGACGTGGTGCCCGAGAACGTCGACGCGGTCCGCGCCCTCGCGGGCGACGTCTCCCGGGAGGAGTCGGTGGCGCGAACGAACGAGACGCTCGGCGTCGGAATCGACAGCCTGCTCTCCGACGGCGGCGCTCCCCGCGATCAGGTCGCCGCGGACGACTGACCGGGACTCCCGCGGATCGCGTTGCTCACTCCGCGGGCGTCGTCACGAGGAACGTCCGCCCGCCGCGGCGTTCGAGGTGGACCTCGCTTCCCTGCACGCGGTTCATCCGCGCGCGATCGGCGATCCGATCGGTTCGACACTCCGTGACGTCGACGCGGGTCGGCGTCGCGTATCGGGGTTGCTCGTGGCTCGTCGCGCTCATACTTCTCCCGAGAGCCGGAACGCCCGTATAAGCGAGCCATCCGCGGAGTGAAAGTGAAAGTGGAGGCGTTGACGGTCCAAGCGGGGGAACGATCCGACAGTCGCCGTCGAGACTACCGCCGGAGCCCGGCCTCCTCGTCGCCTTCGACGAACCGCACGGTGAAGTAGTCGTAACCGCCGTAGGCGGCGTCGAGCGCGCCCAGCCACCAGTTCCAGCGCTCGACGACCGAGGAGCCGTCGGGCGCGTCGCCGAGGTGGTCGATCACGCCGGGCACGGTGAGCGCGTGCCCGCGGTCCCGGGAGGGTCGCCCCGAGTCGGCGAGGTCGCGGGCCGCCCGAGCGACCGCCCGCCGCTCGGCTTCGGTCCCGCCGAACTCCGACTCGAGGGCCTTCTCCAGACGCTGTCGGTCCATGAGCGGGGCTACGGGACCGGAGTATATGAGTCGCGTGGTAGGGGGTGGCACGTCCGGTGTCGGCGACGCGTCGGGCTCGCCTCCGCGGCCGTCACAGGCGGGCTGCGAGCGCGAGGAAGAGGAGGCTAAAGGGCGCCGTCAGCAGCGCTAGCAGCGCCCCGGCCGCCGGCTCGCCGGCCGCGAGGGCCATCGCGAGGCCGACGACGAGCGAGGCGGAGCCCACGACCGCGAGGATGATGCGCTCCGGAACGCTGGCCCGGTCGGGGCCGTCGCTCCGCGCGAGCGTCGCGTCCAGCGCCCGCTCGACCTCGTCGGCGCGGTCCGCGGGGACGAACAGCCACGGGGTCGAGCGGTACCACGCGTTCCCGCGGTACGCGAGCAGGAACACGGTCGTCCACGGGAGGTCGATCCGACGGGTGCGGATCACGGAGCCGAGGTCGTCCGAGCGCGTCCGGTCGTGACTCAGGTACGTCCGCTCGATCGTCTCGGCGGCCGGGTCGAGCCGCAGGTCGGTCCCGCGCGAGCCGGCGAGTACGGGGAAGAGCGTGGCGAACGCGAGGAGCAGCGGTGCAAACCCCGAGAACAGCGATAACGTGGCCGAGACCGGGCCGGAGCCGATCGCCGCCGCCACGACCGCGAGCACGACTCCCGCCCCGGCGAGGGTCCAACCGATCCGGAACCGCGAGCGGTCGAACGAGTAGTCGCCGAACTGCGACCGGAGTTTGCGGCGTCGCTCCGGGGACATCTGGTCGTACGCCACGATCCAGTAGAGCAGCGACACCGGGCCGCCGACGAGGAGGACGACGAGCAACGCCCACGTCGACGCCGGCGGGCCGCCACCGTCGAGGAGCGAGGCGCCGACGGTGAC
This sequence comes from Halorubrum salipaludis, assembly GCF_002286985.1. Classification (GTDB taxonomy): domain Archaea; phylum Halobacteriota; class Halobacteria; order Halobacteriales; family Haloferacaceae; genus Halorubrum; species Halorubrum salipaludis. The sequence goes on from NZ_NSKC01000009.1 coordinate 38,839, forward strand.
AGCGACGACCGAGAGGGCCACGAGCACGAGTCCGGCCACGGTCGCGCTCGCACCGAACGCAAGCGACCGCAGGCGATCGAAGCGGACCGGCCCCCACTCGACGACGCCTCGGTCGGGCTCGGTGTCTGTATCTGTCCCGGTGTCCGCGTCTGTCTCGGCGTCCGTGTCGGGCTGAGAGTCGGAAATTGCGCCGGCGTCGGCCTCGGACTCAGGAACGGGCTCTCGATCCGCCGACAACTGCGTCCCGTCGCTCGACGCGCCGGACTCGGAGGGCATGGGCGCTCGTTGGGTCGGTGACGGCTTAAATTCGGTCGTCGCACCGGTCGATGGATAGATCTCGGGAACCCGGACGCCGTCGAACCCGGTGTCGGAACGGGAAACCGACGTGCGGCGACTATTTACCCCGCGACCGGCTACCCCGTGTCATGACAGACTGGCGCGCCGTCGGCTACGGGTTCGTCGTGATGCTGATCGCCGGGCTCCTCGCGACGTTCGCCCCGGTCGTGGGGCACATCGGCGCCGGGCTGATCGGCGGGTTCGTCGCGGGCTACGTCGCCGGCGGCGGGCTGCTCTCGGGGATGTGGCACGGGCTGCTCGCGGGGTCGGTGAGCGGGGTCGTCGTTACCCTCGTCCTGGCAGCGTTCGGCGGGCTCGTGGGGCTCGCCGGAGGGCCCCTCGGCAGCCTGCTCGGCGGCGCCGGCGTGCTCATCGTCGGGCTGTTCCTGACGTTCCTGTTCGCGATCGACTCGGCGCTCGCGGGCGCGATCGGCGGCGTGCTCGGGGACTGAGGCTCGCTTCTTCGGAGTTGGTCGAACCGCGGAGTCGATGAGTGTGGCTTTCGGATCGGCGCGCGCCTTCGAGCGCCCCCCGGGCGCGAGAAGCGCGTGCGAGGGACGCCGCGAGCGCGGAGCGCGTGCGAGGGACGCCGCGAGCGCGGAGCGCGTGCGAGGGACGCCGCGAGCGCGGAGCGCGAGCGGCGAGGCTGGGGAGGCGTGAGGATGCGGTGCTGTTGCGGTCGGTGGGACTCAAAGGGGCAGCCGCGAGGCGGCCAGAGGCGACTCAAGCACCGCAGCGAGTGAGCGAAAGCGAACGAGCGAGGAGCACAGCGAGCGTCTGGCCGCCTCGCGGCTGGGGCTTTGGCGGTGTCCGTGTCGATCGTCGATTTATAAGCACTGTACAGCCGAGCGGCTGGGGCTTTGGCGACGTTCGCCGTCGATCCGCTGTTGGGTACTTATAAGCAGAGAGCTGGAGCCGGAGCGGAGTCCACCAGCGGATCGCGGTCAACTACGTATAAGGAATGTCGGCCAGATCCGTCCTACGCGCTCTCGACCGCGTCGAGGACGGCGTCGTAGTCCGGCTCGTTGGTCGGGTCGTCGGCGACCCAGTCGTAGACGACCTCGCCGTCGTCGTCGATCACGAACACGGCCCGGTTCGCGATCCCGTGGAGGCCCAGGTCGGCGATGTCCATCTCCAGCCCGTACGCCCGGATCGCGTCGCCGGCCATGTCGCTCACGAGGTCGAACTCGATCCCGTGCTCCTCGCGGAACGCGCCCTGCGAGAACGGGGAGTCGGCGCTGATCCCGAACAGCGTCGCGCCCGCGTCGTCGAACTCGGCGGCGCGCTCCTGGAACGCCACCATCTCGTTCGTGCAGGGGGGCGTGAACGCGCCGGGGAAGAAGGCGAGCACGACCGGCCCGTCGCCGACGTGGTCGTCGAGGTCGAACGGTTCGTGGTCGCTCGTGCCGACCGTCGCGGTGAACGTGGGTGCGGAGTCGCCTGTGGATACCATCGCTTACAGATACGGCCGATTCGCCCAAAAGGCTTGTTTCACCCCTCGTCCGAACCGGCACCCGGAGAGCCGGCGAGCCGGCTACTCCCGGTCGAGGTACTCCTGTTGGATCGCGACGATCTCCGCGGAGTCTTCGCACTCCGCGTACCGCCGGAGCGGCTCCTCGTTGAGTTCGAGGAACGTCTCGCCCCACGTGAACTTCGCCATGACTCGCTCCGCGTGGTCGTCCTCGCCGAGGATCGCGAGCGCGGCCGCGAACGCCTCGACGGTCGTGAGCTGCATCGGCCGCCCGAAGTTCACGGGGTTGGCGGCGACGAGGTAGGGGAGCGCGCGGTGCTCGCCCGGCAGCGAGAACATCTTCTCGCCGGCCGACTCCCACGAGCAGTCGAGCGCGACCAGGGCGTTCTCGGCGGCGAGGTCGGCGTCTGCGGGCGAGAGCGCGCGCTCGGCGTGGGGGTTGAGGACGACGCCGTAGGGCGTGGCGCGGTCGGAGCGGTGGAGCTCCGCGAGGTCGAACCGCGCGAGCTTCCGGGCCGTGCACTTGTCGGGGTCGTCGTCGCCCTCGTACCGGACGTGCAGGTCCACGGTACGAGATTGGCGGTGTCGTTGATAAGGCGTGCGGAGGGAGTCAGCGCAAAAATGGTCGCGGCCGTCGACCGCCCCCAGTCACGGGGCGCGGGTCCGCGTCATGATCGGCTCGGAGTCGCCGCTTTCGGGCGGGACGCGGGTCTGCGTCTCGATCGGATCCAATTCGCCTTCGGTGGGTGGTTCGCTCATCGCAGATGGCGCTCGCGCCTCATCACGGATAACTTTTCGGCCCAAAGAATCATTATTTCGCTGATCTCCTAATACACGTTTGTTACTACGGCGCAAATTTCTAAGGAGATGGTGTTATCACTCTGAAAATCAACTGTCCGTGTACTTTTTATCTCCTCTCCGACTCAAACCCCACTCCGGTACCCGCAAACCGCTCCGGATACCGTCAAACCGGCCCGGTACCGGCGGGGTTTTTCCTCGTCGCCGCGCAGGTGCGTGTATGGAGCTGTTCGCGGTTCCGGACCTCCCGGAGATCCGGGAGGGAGACGACCTGGCGGCCATGATCGACGAGCGCGTCGACCTCCGCGAGGACGACGTGGTCGTCGTCGCCAGCACCGTCGTCTCGAAGGCGGAGGGGCGCGTCTTCGACCTCGACGACTTCCCGGCGAGCGAGCGCGCCGAGGCGGTCGCGGACCGGCTCGCGGAGATCGCCGGCGAGGAGAAGGACCCGCGGTTCGCCCAGGCCGTCATCGAGGAGTCGACGGAACTGATCATGGAGGCGCCGTTCCTCCTGACCGCGACCCGCTTCGGTCACATCGGCGTCAACGCCGGGATCGACCGGTCGAACGTCCCCGACGGCGACCTGCTGCTGCTCCCGGAGCGCCCCTCCGAGAGCGCGGCGCGGATCCGCGAGGGCCTCCCGGCCGACCGCGTCGTCGTCAGCGACACCTGCGGGCGCCCCTTCAGACACGGCCAGCGCGGGGTCGCGATCGGCTGGGCCGGAACCCCCGCCAGCCGCGACTGGCGCGGCGAGCGCGACCGCGACGGCCGCGAGATGGGCGTCACCGTCCAGAACGTGATCGACGAGCTCGCGTCCGCCGCCAATCTCGTCGCCGGCGAGGGCGCGGGCGGCACTCCGGTCGTCGTCGTCCGCGACTGGGCGTTCGGCGACCACGACGGCTCGGACAACCACTTCCGCGAGCCGGAGGGCGACTTCGTGCGGCAGGCCCTCCGCGAGTGGGAGTTCCAGGCGTAACCACCACCCATGCTCGGCATCGAACTCACTCCCGAACACGACCCGTCCCGCCTCGTCGACCTCGGCGTCCGCGCCGAGGACGCCGGCTACGACGCCGTCTACTCGACGTGTCACTACAACAACCGCGACCCGTGGGCGTTCCTCTCACAGCTCGCGACCGCGACGGACTCGGTCCGGCTCGGCCCGGGCGTCGCCAACCCCTACGAGACCCACCCCGTCACGCTCGCCTCGAAGGTCGCCACCCTCGACGAGCTGTCGGGGGGCCGCGCCGTCTTCGGGCTCGGTCCCGGCGACCCCTCGACGCTGCGGAACCTCGGTCTCGAAGACGAGCGCGGGCTCCGGCCCGTGTTGGAGGCGTTCAAGACCGCCCAGAAGCTGTGGGCCGGCGAGCGCGTCGACCACGAGGGGACCTTCGACGCCGCGGGCGCCGGGCTCAACTACGAGCCGCCGCAGGGCGCCGGTATTCCGGTCCACGTCGGCGGCGAAGGGCCGCACATGTGCCGGATGGCCGCGAAACACGCCGACGGCCTGCTGTACAACGGATCGCACCCGAAGGACCTCGCGTGGGCCCGCGAGCAGGTCGACGACGGGCTCGCCGACCGCCCGGAGCACCGGGGCGAGTTCGAGCTGATCGCCTACGCGGCGGTCTCGGTCGCCGAGGAGGCGGCCGCCGCCCGCGAGGCCGCCCGGCCGCCCGTCGCGTTCATCGCCGGTGGCGCGCCCCCGCCGGTCCTGCAGCGACACGGGATCGACCCGGACGCGGCCGACGAGATCGGCGACCGCGTCTCGGCCGGCGAGTTCTCCGCGGCCTTCGAGCGCGTGACCCCCGAGATGATCGACGCGTTCTGTATGGCCGGCACGCCCGAGACCGTCCGCGAGCGCGCCGCCGCCGTCGCCGAGCACGCCGACGGGCTCGTCGTCGGGTCGCCGCTCGGTCCGGATCTGGAGGCCGCGGTCGAGCTGGCGGCCGAGGCCGTGGACGGGATATTTTAGTTGCTCCTCAGAATTCTCGCCCGTTGAGAATCGAGAATCGGCCCTGATAACTCCGGGGTGAGCTTCATAAGCCGCTCCCGTCGACCCCCTGTATGTCGACGACACGACGGCGGCAGCCGGGTCTCCGCGGGCGGTACGAGGACCTCCTGTGGGGAACGATGGACCGCCTCGGGATATCCGAATCGATAGAGCGCAAGGTCGTCACGGCCGTCGGGATCCAGTTCCTCGTCACCGTTGGGATCTTCCTGACACAGTTTCTGGTCTCTGGAACGCTCTCGTACGTGATCTCAGGCGCCCTGTTTCTCGGCGCCGTCGTCGCGATCTACAACACCCTTCTCATCGTGCGCCGGGACTTCGTGGCGCCCCTCAAACAGCTGGAGACCGGCGCCGACGCGATCGCCGCGGGCGAGGTCGACGCGGTCGGGTCGAAAGACGGCTCCGACACCGCACTGACCGGCAGCGACCAGCCCGACGAGATCGGGAGCCTCGTGAACTCCTTCGTCGCGGTCGAGCGCTACCTCGGGACCGTCTCCGCGCAGGCCGAGGCGCTCGCGGCCCAGGAGTTCGACGACCCCGCGCTCGACGAGGAGGTGCCGGGGGCGTTCGGCGACTCGCTCGACGAGATGGCCGGGAACCTCGAGGCGTACACGACCGAGCTCGAGTCGCTCGTCGACGCCTTCGGCGACGCGGCGGCGCGCGCGCGAGACGGCGACCTGACCGCGACGATCGACGGCGGGGAGCTGGCGACCGACGGGGACCGATATGCGGAGCTCGTCGGGAACTACAACCGGCTCGTGACCACGCTCGGCGGGACCGTCGGCGAGGTCGGATCGTTCACGGAGGTGGTCGCGGACGCGAGCGACGACGTGCGCGCGAGCATGGACGAGGTCGACGACGCCAGCGAGGAGGTCGCGCGCTCGGTCCAGGAAATAAGCGACGGCGCCGCCGAACAGACCGAGGAGCTGGAGTCGGTCTCCGGAGAGATGAGCACCCTCTCGGCGACCGTCGAGGAGATCGCGGCGTCGGCCGACGACGCGGCCGCGACCGCCCGGAGCGCGGCGGAGCGGGGGAAGGCCGGCCGCGAGGAGGCGGCGGAGGCGATCGCGGAGCTGGAGGCGCTCGAGGCCGGCATCGCCGAGACGGCGACCGCGGTGGCTGACCTCGTCGACCGGGTCGGGGAGATCGACGAGATCGCCTCCGTGATCGACGGGATCGCCGAGGAGACGAACCTGCTCGCGCTGAACGCCTCGATCGAGGCGGCGCGGGCCGACGGCTCCGGCGACGGGTTCGCGGTCGTCGCCGACGAGGTGAAGGCGCTCGCCGAGGAGACCCGCGAGGAGGCCGCCGCGATCTCCGGGCGCATCGACGAGGTGCAGGCGGCGTCCGCGGAGACCGCCGCCGACGTGGACGAGATGGAGTCGCAGGTGTCGGACGGCGTCGACACGATCGAGTCGACCCTCCGCGAGTTCGAGGAGGTCGTCGAGGACGTGACGACCGTCGACGAGACCGTCCAAGAGATAAGCGACGCGACCGACGACCAGGCGAGGACGACCCAGGAGGTCGTCGACATGGTCGACGACATCGCCTCGGTCAGTCGACAGACCGCGACCGAGGCCGAGACCGCCGCGGCGGCGGCCGAGGAGCAGACCGCGACGGTCTCGGAGGTCACCCGGCGGGTCCACGCGCTCTCGGACCAGTCCGACGAGCTGCTCGCGACGCTGGACGAGTTCGAGGTTCCCGAGGGCGACGGCGGTCGTCCGTCCGCGTCCGGGACCGAGCACTTCGGAGCGTCGGCTGCGGGTGCGGACGACGACTGAGAAGAGATCCGCGACCGCACCGCGTTGCTCCGCGGGACCCCGACGCGTTACTCCGCGGGGCCGCGACCGCCGAGCGAGGGGAGCGTCACGCCGATCTCTTGGAGGAGGGCGCCGACCGCGGCGTAGCCGAGCACGGCCACCGCGCCGACGAGCAGGACCTGTCCGACGACGACGAGGAACGCCGACACCGGGTCGCCGGCCCCGAGGATCAGGTCGTTCAGGAACAGGTCCACGAACCGCCCGACGTCCCCGGCGAGCCGGGAGACGACGTCGATGAGCGCCATCATGGCCGGGGGTTGGGTCGGGGGGTACTTGGGTGTTGAGTTCGCGGTCGTCCCTCCCCGGCGCTGCCGACGCCGACCGTCACCGGTACTGACAACCGAACGGCTTACACCCGACCGACACGGACTTGTTCGTCATGAACGCCCTGTCGGAGTTGTTCGCCGAGAACACGCTGCTGTGGGTCCTCACCGGTGTCTTGGCGTACTCCGCGGTCGCGATCTGGCTTCGAGACCGCGGCGTCCTCCCGGAGTCCGTCCGCGTCTCCGGACCGGTACTGACTCTCAGAACCCTCCGCGGCCGGGTCTTCCTCAATCGGCTCGCCGCGCCGAAGCGGTTCTGGCGGATCGTCGCGAACCTCGGGCTCGGCGGCGCCCTGGTCGCGATGGTCGGATCCTTCGTCCTCATCCTCTCGTCGGCGCTCTCCGCGCTCCGCACCGCTCAGCCCTCCGCGATCCAGCAGCCGCAGAACTTCCTCATCATCCCCGGCGTGAACGACTTCCTCCCCCTCTCGGTCGCGCCCGAGATCGTCGCCGGGCTCGCGGTCGCGATGGTCGTCCACGAGGGCGCCCACGGCCTGCTGTGCCGCGTCGAGGACATCGACATCGAGTCGATGGGGCTCGTCTTCTTCGCGCTCCTCCCGGTCGGCGCCTTCGTCGAGCCGAACGAGGAGGCGACCCAGGAAGCGTCGCGCGGCGCCCGCGCCCGGATGTTCGCCGCGGGCGTCACCGCGAACACGGTCCTCACGGTCATCGTGTTCGCGCTCCTCTTCGGCCCCGTCGTCGGCGCGATCGCGCCGGCCCCGGGCTACGCCGTGGGTGAGGTGACCCCCGAGTCGCCGGCCGCGGCGGCCGACATCACCTCCGGTGACCGGCTGGTCGCGGTCGACGGCACGCCCGTCGACACCGCGGCCGAGTTCGAGGCCGCGCTCGCCGACGCCGGCGACACGGTGAGCGTCACGGCCGACGACGGCGACGGGGAGCGGACCGTCGAGGTCGAGCGCGAACTCCAGGTGATCGGCTCCGCCGGCGGGAACCCGCTCGGCGTGACGATCGAGTCGGAGCCGGTGGCGATCGCGTCCGTCAACGGCGAGCCCGTCGCGACCGAGCGGGGGTTCCTCGACGCGGTCGGGGACGCCGAGCGCGCGACCGTGACCGTCGACGCCGACGGCGCCGCCAACGCCACGGTCGAGTCCGAGACCGCCGAGATCCCCATCGGCGCGTACGCGCTCGGCGTTCAGGAGGACGGCCCGCTCCACGCGGCGGGCGCCCCCCTCGGCGAGCCCATGACGATCGTCGCGATCGACGGCGAGCGCGTCCGGAACAACGACGAGCTCTCGGCGGTGCTCGGCGAGCGCGAACCGGGCGCGACCGCGGAGGTCGTCGCGTACGACGCCGACGACGAGCGCGTCAGCTACGACGTGGCGCTCGACCCGCACCCGAACCGCGAGGGCGGGTTCGTCGGCGTGAGCGTCTTCCCCGGCTCCAGCGGGCTCGCGCTCGACGACTTCGGCGTCTCGGAGTACCCGGCCGGCGCGTACCTCGAACTACTCGGCGGCGACGGCGGCGAGGGGGCGACCGACGGGCTCGCGCTCGGCGGGCTCACCGACTCCCCGCTCGGGCTCGTGTTCGCCTCGCTCATCCTCCCGCTCGGCAGCCTGTTCGGGCTCCCGTTCAACTTCGCGGGGTTCACCGGCGAGATGACCAACTTCTTCGTGGTCGAGGGCTCGCTCGCCGCGCTCGGCGGCGGGACGTTCCTGCTGGCGAACCTCCTCTTCTGGACCGGGTGGATCAACATCCAGCTCGCGCTGTTCAACTGCCTGCCGGCGTTCCCGCTCGACGGCGGCCGCATCCTCCGGATGGTCGCCGAGGCGGTGGTGAGCCGGGTCCCCGTCTCCGACCGCCACGCCGCGGTCCGGACGATCACGGTCTCCTCCGGGCTCGTCATGCTCGCCGGGCTGATCATGATGATCTTCGGCAATCGGATCCTCATGGCGCTCGGACTGCTGTAGTTCCGGGTCGGGACCGCGGGATGGGCGGTGCCCGAGAACCCGCCGCGACGTTCGCCGAATGGGAAACGGGTTTCTCCGCGGGGCGAAAGCATACCCCATGAGCCACTCACGCACCGTCGAGATCGAGGGCCACATCATCGACAGCGGGACGATGCAGCGCTGTTTCGGCGCGGTGATGGATCTGGGCGGCTCCTTCGACGTCGAGCAGTTCGACGTGGGGACCCACGAGGAGGCGGAGTCGTACTGCCGGATGGCGGTCTCGGCCGACGACCCGGACACCCTCCAGGCGATCCTCCACGAGCTCCACCAGAACGGCGCGGTGTTAGAGGACCCGAGCGACGTGGAACTCGTCGCGGCGCCCGCCGACAAGGTCGTGCCGCCCGACTTCTACTCCACCACGAACCACCCGACCGAGGTGCTGTACGACGGCGAGTGGATCGAGGTCGAGCGGATCGAGATGGACTGTGCGCTGATCGTCGACCCCGACGGCGGCCCCGACGGGAGCCCCCGCGCGTACACGAAGGTGCTCAACGCGGTCGAGGAGGGCGACCTCGTCGCGACCGACCAGTCCGGAATTCGCGTGAAACCGCCCGAGCGCCCGCGCAGCGGCGGCGGCGCGTTCGGCTTCATGCAGGGCGGCGTCTCCTCCGAGCGCCCCTCCGAGTCGACGATCCGCGAGGTCGCCGAGGAGCTCCGGGAGGTGACGGAGTCCGGCGGGAACGTGATGGTTGTCGCCGGGCCGGCCGTGATCCACTCGGGGGCGGGCGACGCGCTCGCGGAGCTGGTCGAGGCGGGCTACGTCGACGCGCTCTCGGCGGGCAACGGCTTCGCCACCCACGACTTAGAGCGCTCGCTGTACGGCACCTCGCTCGGAATGGACGTGGAGACGCTCGAACACCCGCGGAAGGGCCACAAACACCACATCTGGACCATCTCGGAGATCATCCGCGCGGGCGGGATCGAGGCCGCCGTCGAGGACGGGATCGTCACGGAGGGCGTGATGTACCAGTGCGTGAAAAACGACGTGGACACCGTGCTCGCGGGGTCGATCCGCGACGACGGCCCCCTCCCGGACACGATCACGGACGCGGTGGAGGCGCAGGACGCCATCCGCGAGCAGGCCCACGACGCCGACATCGTGCTGATGCTCGCCACCCTGCTCCACTCCGTCGCGGTCGGGAACTGCCTCCCGTCGACGACAAAGACCGTCTGCGTCGACATCAACCCCGCAACCGTCACCCAGCTGCTCGATCGCGGCTCCGCGCAGGCGGTCGGGATGGTCACCGACATCGGGACGTTCGTCCCCACGCTCGCGGAGTTCGTGCTGGAGGGGGAGGACGGTGAGGTCGCCGTCGCCGCGGACGACGGCCACCACCATCCCGGCGGCGAATGACCGCCGACCTCCGCCCCTACGACCCCGAGACCGACGCCGACGCGCTGTACGGCCTCAAGACTGCCTTCGAGCGGGGGCTCGGAGAATCGACCGGCGGGGAGGCGAAGGCCGCCGCCTACGAGGGGAAGCTCACCGAGGAGTACCGCGAGCGGTGGCTCGCGTGGGTCGACCGGTGCGTCGCCGACGACGAGCGGTGCGTGACGGTCGCGGTCGACGGGGGCGGCAAGGGGAACGGTGGGGGCGACGCCGGTGACGCTGACCTCGTCGGCTACGTCTTCGTCCTCCCCGAGCGCCTCGCCATGGTCTGGGACGCGGCCGTCGTCAACGAGATCTACGTCGCGCCCGAGCACCGCGGAACTGGCGTCGCCGACGACCTGATGGACGCCGCCGTCGCGCTCGCCGGCGATCAGGACCTCCCGCTCGACCGGATCGTGCTCGACGTGGACCCGAAGAACGAGCGCGCGAAGGCCTTCTACGACCGCCACGGCTTCGAGCGGTGGGGCGAGATGGTGGCGCGGTCGCTGGACGGGTGAATCGCGGGCGGCCGTTCGATCCGTACGCGACTCCGCCGTAACGGTGCGCTCGGAGAGATTTCGCAGCAGGTCTGTCCTCGAAGGACGCTTCTGATCGATGGCGGGAGTACGTGAATCACTGCGGTGAGTCGGTTGTTTATAAGGGGAGGAGCGGTGTTGCTGTCGGTTGTTTATAAGTGATCGACGGCACACCGGTGAGGATCTGCAAAGCCCCAGTCGCTGTGGGCGGCGCACGCTCGCTGTCGTTCGAAAGGCGCAAAGCGCCTTTCGTGATGTCGTCAGAACGCTTTGCGTTCTGACTGCTAGCCAGAAATCGGTGATTTCTGGCGATGACGAGAGAGCTACGCTCTCTCGAACCACGCGCTTCAGTCGGTCGCTAGCGCTCCCTCCTTCCAGTGCTTCCGTCGCCTGCGCCGCCCACAGCGACTGCCCCTTTGAACCCCACCCACAACCGCAGGCCGCGGCCTCACGCCTCCCCAGCCTCGTCGCTCGCTGCTCGCGGCTTCGCCGCTCGCCATCGAGGTGCTCGCGCTGCTCGCACCTCGCACCGCTCGCGACTCCCTCGCGCGTGCTGACTCGCGGCCTATCGGCCGCTCGCAGGCACGCGCCACCGCAACAGCCGTTTATAAGGAATCGTCGCTGCCGCTCACGGCTCGCTTAAATACTGCTTCGCTGCCGCCAATCCGCAAGACCCACTCCCGCTGTCACTCGCCCGCAGGTTCCGTATTTGGCGTGACTGCGCGAAATCGGTGTTTTTTGAGCCTTTCAGCAGCTCCGCTCACTCCGGCTCCGCGTACGCCTGCCGCCACAGCAGCCGCGTCGGCCAGACGAGGAACGGCAACAGGAGGAGGAGCCGCAGGGCGTTCGCCGAGGAGCTCCACGGCCCGAACACCCACGCGACTCCGGCGGCGGCGACGGCGCCCCCGAGTCCGACCGCGACCGCCGCGATCCGGCGGTCCATGGGCGGCAGATCGGTCGATCGGACCGGGAGGTCGAACGCGGCGACGAGCCCCTCGCCGTCGGCGACCGGGCCGACGAACCGCTCCGTCTCGTCGTCGCCGACCCCGGCGGTCAGCGAGACGGTCCGCGCCTCGAACGCGCGGTCCGGGAACCGGGTGTGGACCACCCTCGCGTCGCGGAGTCGGTCGACCGCGGCCGCCCACTGCGGCTCGTCGAGCCACGCGTCGTACGCGACCAGCCGGTCCCCGTACCGCCGGTACTCGATCGGCGCGCGGGCGAGGGCGTAGCCCGCGGCGTTCGCGGCGAGCGCGCCGAGGTACAGCGCGAGGACGAGGACCCCTGACCCGAGGGCGACGGCTCCGTCGGCGCCATCGGGAACGAACACGCCGAGAACGACGATCCACGCGATCAGGAAGCCGGTCGCGTAGATCGGTGCGACTCCGGTGAGCGTCTTCAGGACCGCGGTGGCGACGGCGGCCCGGCGGTGTGCCGGGATCCGGGCGTCGGGCTCGGCGTCGGGAACTTCGATCGGTGCCGGCGGCTCCGCCGAGTCGGTCGGCCCGGCGAGCCAGCCGGTGATCCCGCCGCCCGAGTCCTCGTCGCCGTGAGTCGCCCGGAATCCGGACCACTCGACGAGCAGTTTGACGGCGACGAGCGCGGCGACGACGGCGACCCCGCCCCCGGCGGCGTCGAGCGCGGGGAGCGCGAACAGGGCGACCACGAGGAAGAACGCGCGCCTCGTCGGCGTCTCCACGGCCGCGTACGGCGAGGTCTCGGCGTATCGCCGGCGGCCGACGTAGTCCCGGGCGATCTCGACGACCTGTCCCGCGACCAGCGCGAGCGCCGACGCGAGCACCGCCGGCCGACCGAGCAGCGCCGGCACGTCGAACGTCTGCGAGAACGCGACGCCCGCGACGAGCGCGACCCAGACGCCCGCGCCGAAGACCGACGCGACGAACGGGACGTTCCGCGGGTATATCGGGGGGAGCCACGACGCCGGGCGGACCGCGCCGCGCTTCCGCGACAGCGGTCCCTCAGTCACGCTGATCACTCCCCCCTCGCGGTCTACGGGCGGCGGCCGAGCCGCGAACAGCGCCGTCGCGCCCGAGAGCGGGACCGACAGCACGACCTCGATCGCGTACACCGCGGCGAGCGTCGCGGGGTCCCAGCCCAGCCGGAACACGCCGACGAGCGGGACGAGGTTGGCGAGCAGGACGGGGAGGAACGCGGCGGTCCCGGAAGGCGTTCGAACGTCGCGGAGCGCGGCGGAGGGCATCGGTCGACGGTTCCGGATACGGTCGGCCGAGGTGATAACGCCGGTGGACGCGGATCGGATTGCGGGGCGACTCGGGGGTCGGTCGAGGACGCGGCCCGCGAACTCACGGCCCGGGAACGCCGGGCAGGAGTTATGTGGGTACCGGCGCCATCTCCGGGTATGAGCTATCTCGTTGCGACCGACGGATCGACGGAGAGCGACGAAGCCGTCCGGTACGCGGCGCGACAGGCGGTGGCGTTCTACGAGACGCTCGAGATCGCCCACGTGTTGACGCCGGACTCGGAGCTTGTCGACGGGACGATCATCCTCCCGGGCGAGGAGGCGGCCGTCGAGGCGGGACAGGGGGTTCTGGAGGGCGCCCGCACGGTCGCCGAGGAGGCGGTCGGCGACGAGCCGATCGACGTGGAGACGCAGCTGCTCACTGGACGGCCCGCCGACGCGATCACGGAGTACGCGGCCGAGGGGGCCGTCGACGCCATCTACGTCGGCCACCGCGGGCTCTCGGAGGAGCGCGAGCGGGTCGTCGGCAGCGTCGCGAAGAGCGTCGTCGACAAGGCCGACGTGCCCGTGACGGTGATCCGGTAGCGGGATCGGTCTCGGCCCGGTCGCGCTCCGGTAGCGGGATCGGTCTCGGCCCGGTCGCGCCGGCGACTCCGGGGCGGTCGCCCCAGCGCGTCCGAGACCACGGCAAGGACCACCAATATCGAGGGTTCAAAAGCGGTTGGGCGTGTAACAAGAGGTGATGTCCGAAGACGCACTCGTCACGGCGGACTGGGTGGAAGAGAATCTCGAGCAGTTCGAGAGCGACGACCCGGCGTACCGGCTCGTCGAGATCAACAACCCGACCGTGACCGACGAGTCGGAGTACACGCCCTACGAGGAGGGCCACATCCCCGGCGCGTTGAACTTCGAGTGGGACGAGGTCTTCACCGACGAGACGGAGCGCGACATCGTCTCGAAGGAAGACTTCGCGAAGCGAAACGGCGAGGGCGGCATCCACGCGGACACGACCGTCGTCGTGTACGGCGGCGGCCGTGTTCCCAACTGGTTCGCGCTGTTCGGCTACTGGATCTACAAGTACTACGGTCACGACGACGTGCGCGTCATCGACGGCGGGAAGGGGTACTGGGTCGAGAACGACTACCCGCTCTCGACCGAGGAGCCCGACTTCCCGGCACAGGAGTACGAGGCCCGCGGTCCCTTCGAGAGCATCCGCGCCTACAAGGGCGACATCGACAACGCGATCGAGGACGGGATTCCGATGGTCGACGTGCGCTCTCCCGAGGAGTTCTCCGGCGAGGTCATCGCGCCCGAGGGGCTCAACGAGACCGCCCAGCGCGGCGGCCACATCCCCGGCGCGAGCAACGTCCCGATCGGGACCACGCTGAACGAGGACGGCACGTTCAAGAGCGCCGACGAGCTCCGCGAGCTGTACGCGGACGCCGGCGTCGACGGCGACGAGTCGACGATCACCTACTGCCGCGTCGGCGAGCGCTCGTCGATCGAGTGGTTCCTCCTGCACGAGCTGCTCGGCTACGAAGAGGTCAGCAACTACGACGGCTCGTGGACCGAGTGGGGGAACCTCGTCGGCGCGCCGATCGAGACGGGCGAGTAGGCGGCCCGCTCGCGTCGGCGACCGTGACGCACCGTTGAGACACCGCTCCCCGATGCTTTTCGACGGCGACGGACGGAGCCGGTCGCGTTCCGGCTACCCGGCGCGTTCGAACCCGGTGATCTCGAAGCGCGCTCCGCCGGCCTCGCTCTCGGTGACCCGGACGTCGCAGCCGTGCGCGTCGGCGACCTCCTTGACGATCGCGAGACCGAACCCCGTCCCGTCCTCGCGCGTCGAGTAGCCGGACTCGAAGATCCGCTCGCGGTCGGCCTCCGGGATTCCGGGGCCGTCGTCCGCGACGTAGAACCCGTCGTCCAGGTCGCCGACCGTGATCGTCACGTCGTCGTCGCCGTGTTCCACGCTGTCGCCGGACTCCGTCCGGGTGCCAGTCGAGCCGTGCTCGACGCTGTCGCCGGGGGTCGCCCGGCTGCCAGTGGAACTGTGTTCCACGCTGTTCCGGATCAGGTTCTCTAACAGCTGTGCGAGCCGGCTCCGATCGGCCAGAACCGCGGACTCGGCGTCGACGACGAGCGTCGCCGAGCCGGTGTCCACGTTCTCCCAGCAGTCCTCGACGAGCCGGGCCAGATCGACCGGCTCCGCGTCGGTCACCTCCGCGCCCTCGCGCGCCAGTTCCAGCAGGTCGTCGATGAGCGCCCCGATCCGGTCGTGGGCCCTCGCCACCGCGTCTAGGTGCTCGTCGTCGCGGTCGGAGCGGAACAGGTCGAGATACCCCTCGGCCGCGTTCAAGGGGTTCCGGAGGTCGTGCGAGACGATGCTGGCGAACTCGTCGAGCTGCTCGTTCTGCCGTTCGAGTTCGCGCTCGCGCTCGATGCGATCGAGCGCGGTCGTCGTGTGCGCGGCGACGGTCTCCGCGAGCGACACGTCCACGTCGTCGAACGCGCCGGGTTCGGTCGACCCGATCAGGAGGACGCCGTGGTCGCCGAGCGGGAGGATGATCTCGCTGCGGACCGGCGTGTCCGGGTTGAACGGCTCTGAAACCTCCGAGATGTCGCCGTAAATCACCGGTTCCCCCGACTCGAACGCCTCTCCGGCGAGCCCCTCTCCGAGTTCGAACACCGGTGGTTCACCGACGAGCTCCTCGGTCATGTCCGTCCACGCGACCGGAACCAGTTTATCCTCGTCCTCGTCGTGGAGGTGTACCGCGCTCGCCGGCATGTCGAGGACGTCGTGGACGGTGTCGATACTGATTTCGACGGCCCGCTCGGCCGTCTCGGCCCGCATGACCGACCGGACGGTCTCGTGTAACGCGTCGATGGCCCGCCTGTGGTGTTCGTGGTCGGTGACGTCCGTCACGAACCCCTCCAGCGCCACCGCCTCGCCGCCGTCGTCGTACGTCGCCCGACCCCGCTCCCACACCCACTTCGCTTCGCCGTCCCTGGTGCGGATCCGGTAGGTGATCTCGAACGGCTCGCGCCGCTCGATCGCCTTCTGTATCGACTCCCACACCGCCTCCCGGTCCTCGGGGTGGATGACGCGCTCGCCGTACACGCTCTCGTCGTCCTCCAACTCCGAGGGTCGATACCCCGTCAGCTCCGTCACCTCTCCCCTGACGTCCTCCATCGGCCACCCGGGCTCGTTCGCGCACCGATACACCATTCCCGGCAGGTTGTCGACGAGCCGCGAGAGCCGTCGCTCGCGCCGTTTGCGCTCCGTGAGGTCCCGCCCGATCCCGATGATTCCGACCAGTTCGCCGTCGCGGTCCGTGAGGCTCGACCCCGCGAACTCGTAGGGGACGCGCTCGCCGCCCGCCGTCAGCACCACGGATTCGACGGCCGCCTCGCCGGTGGTGAGCGTCTCCTCCATCGCGGCGCGGATCCGGTCTCGCTCGTCTTCGGGGAACAGCTCCGTCGCGCGCATGCCCTCGATCGCCTCGTCCGAGTAGCCGACGGCCTCGACGAGGTGATCGTTCCAGCGCCGGAACGTCCCGTCGGTATCGATCACGTAGAAGACGTCGGTGAGCGAGTCGAGCGCTTGGTCGACGAAGTCGCGCTCCTCGCGGAGGCTCTCGCGGACCTCGAACGAGTGGATGACGTGAGCGATGTCGTCGCCGAGTTCGGCGAGCAGTTCGCGTTCGGTCGCGTCGAAGGCGTTCGGGCGGTCGGCGTAGACGGCGAGCGCGCCGTACAACGTGTCCTGATACTCGAGCGGGAGGGCGGCAACCGAGCGAAACCCGCGTTCGACCGCCGCGGACTCCCACGGGTCGAAGTCGTCGTCCTCGGTGATGTCCTGTGAGACGGCGACCCGTCGCTCGCGTATCGCCGTCCCGGCGGGACCCCGTCCGGTGGCGCTCTCGTCGGTCGTGATCGTGATCCCGTCGAGGTAGCCGCGCTCGACGCCCGCGGACACCCGGGGTTCGATGCGGCCCGTCTCGGCGTGGACCTCGCCGATCCACGCGAACCGGTAGGGCTCGGAGTCGCTGATGATCTCGCAGACCCGGCGCTCGACCGCGTTCCGGGAGTCGGCGCGCACGATCGCCGTGTTGATCTCGCTGGCGAGCGTCCGGATCCGGTCGAGTTCGGCGGCGCGCTGGCCCGTCCGGTACTGCTCGACCGCGTTCGCGATCCGGTTCGCGAGGACGGCGTACTGGCCGGTTCCGCTCTCCTTCTGGAGGTAGTCAGTGACGCCGGACGCGATCGCGTCGCTCGCGACCTCTTCGCTGCCCTTGCCCGTGTAGAGGATAAAGGGGAGCTCCGGTCGATCCTCGCGGACGGCCTCGAGGAACTCGATCCCGTTGTTCCCGGGCATGTCGTAGTCGGAGACCACGCAGTCGACGTCGCCGTCGCCGACGCGGTCCAGTCCCTCGCTCGCGTTCGTCGCGGTCTCGACGTCGATCCGGTCGTCCTCGCGTTCGAGGTACGTCGCGGCCAGCTCCGCGAGCTGCGGGTCGTCGTCGACGTGGAGGACGCGGATCGCGTCTGGGGACCGGCTCATGAGACGGGTGTGATCGGAGCGTGGAGAGCCACGATAAATAAGATAGGGGGCGAGCGCGTGCGCGTAGCCGACCTCGAGTCTCGCGGTCGACAGCGGGGGAGCGGCGAGTGTGGGATTCGGCGTCGAGCGTGGGATTCGGCGGCGCTCGGTGTCCCGCCGGCGATCGCCGACTCAGTCGTCCAGCGACGCGACCACCGACTCAGTCGTCCAGCGACGCGACCGCGGTGCGCTCGGCCCCGATCCGCCGGTCGAGGAAGTCGTCGAGCAGCTCCAGCGACCGGATCTTCTGGTCGATGTCGCCGGAGCCGTGGCCCTCCTCGCCGAGCTCCTCGTACTCGTAGTCGACGCCCTCCTCGAAGCCGGCGTCGTCGAGGGCGTCGCGGAGGATCCTGGCCTGCGAGACGGGCACCCGCGGGTCGTTGACGCCGTGGACGATCAGGAGCGGCGCGTCGATGTTTTCGACGTAGTTCACGGGGCTGCGCTCGCGGTAGATCGCCTCGTTCTCGTCGGGCTCCCCGAGGTTCTTCACCATGAGCTCCGTCCGGAAGTGGGGCATCGTGTTCTCGTACATGTCGAAGAGGTCGCTCACGCCGACCCACGTGATCCCGGCGGCGTACAGGTCGGGGTACTGGACCAGCTGCCAGTTCGCGGAGTACCCCCCGTAGGAGCCGCCGTACACGACGACGCGGTCCTCGTCGAGCCAGTCGTACGCGTCGAGGACGCGTTCGGCGCCGACCGCCACGTCGCCCTGCTCGGCGCCGCCCCAGTCGTCGTACAGCTCCTCGACGAACTCGCGGCCGCGCCCCGTGGAGCCGCGGTAGTTCGCCTGCAGCACGGAGTACCCGCGCGAGAGCAGGAACTGCACGCGGTAGCTGAAGCGCCTGCTGTCGTGGTGCCGCGGGCCCCCGTGGGGGTTGACGATCAGCGGCGAGGGCCGTCGCCCGGAGTCGAACAGCAGCCCCTCGATCTCGAACGTCTCGTAGGGGTCGTGGTCGACCGCGCGCGCCGGGGTCTCGGGAACCCCGTCCGACTCGAACGTCACGACCTCGGGCTCGACGAAGTCGTCCGGATCGAAGGGGCCGTACTCCGCGTCGAGCACCGTCTCCGTCGCGTCGCTCGCGAGGTCGTACGCGACCAGCTCCGGCCGCTCGCTCGACGTGGTCCGGTAGGCAAGCAGGCGGTCGTCGGACAGCCGCCCCTCCGTCACGCTGGCGACGCCGGCCGGGAAGTCGAGCTCGCGCGCCTCCCCCGTCTCGGCGTCGTAGACAATCGGGACCGTCACGGCGCCGCGCGTCCGGCTCGCGACGAAGCGGTCGCCGCCTTCGAGGAAGTGGCTCGGCGACTCCTCGAACTCGTCGCCGCCGAACCAGGTCACGTCGACCGCAGCGTCGTCGCCCGTCTCGCCGTCGACCCCCCCGGAGAGGTCGACGATCCCGCTCCGCCCGAGGTCGGTGGTGTTGTCGCTCACGAGCAGTCGGTCGCCGTCCGGGCCCCAGTCGACGGGGCGCGCCTCGGCGCCCCTCTCGCCGATCTCGAGGTTCCGGGCGTTCGAACCGTCGATGTCGGCGACGTAGACGTCGCTGTTCTCGTACGCGTCGGTCTCGTTCGTCGAGTACGCGACCCGGTCGCCCGCCGGCGAGAGGTGGCCCGACCCGGCGGCGCGCTCGTGGTCGGTGAGCTTCGTCGTCTCGCCGCTCGGCAGGTCGTGCCGGTAGAGGTTCATCTGCCCGTCGCGGTTCGAGCAGAACAGCAGCGTCTCGCCGGCCTCGCCCACGTCGAGCAGGTAGATCTGGCCGTCCATCTCGACGACCGGCTCGGTCTCGCCGTCGAGCGACATCGCCCACACGTCGTGCTGCTCGTCGCCGTCCTCGTCGCGGTGATAAAAGAGGCGGTCGCCGGCGGGGTCCCACTCGAACCCGGCGCGCACCGAACGCGGGACCTCGCCGTCGCTCAGCTGCTCGACGGACCCGTCCGCGGGATCGAGGAGGTGAAGCTCGTTGCGGCCGGTCACGTCGTAGTAGAGGGCGATCGTCTCGCCGTCCGGGGACGCCCGCGGGCTCGCGATCGTCGGGAGGGAGGCGAGCTCGCGGAGCACGTCGGCGTCGTCAGTGTCGGACATCCGATCGAAACGACGGGCGTATCGACTTCAACGTTTCCCGGCCATAGGAACGTATTTACGCTTGTGTGTAGTATTGTAACGTATGAACCAGAACGTCGGTTCGACGGACAAGCGCGTCAGGACGGCCCTCGGAGCGGTCCTCGGGATCGCCTCGCTCGCGACGCTCGGCGGGGCGGTCCCGCTGCCCGCGCTCGCCGCGCCCGTGCTCGGGATCGCCGCCCTTCTCATGCTCGGCACCGCCGCGACCGGAACCTGCGGACTCTACGCGCTGCTCGGCGTGGACACGTGTCCGGCGTCGGCGGGGGATTCGCGGTAACAGTACCGAACGGACGTCACCGATCCGTCGGGGGGAGGTCACCGATCCGTCGGGCACACCCGTCGGGGTGGGCTACAGCGCACGTGTTCCGGGGCCTCTGATCGCCGGCGGCGGCAGCGTCAAGTGCGGGTAACCGTACCGTTTCACATGAGGCGCCGAACCCACCCGAACAGCAGCGTACGGGCTCGTGACAACCGTTCCTCCGGGCTTCGATCCCTCGGGTTTCGGTCCGCCGGTCTCCGAGGTGATCGCCGGTGAGCGACGAGCCCACCGTGCTCGTGATCGGCGGCGGGGCGACCGGGGCCGGCGTTACCCGTGATCTCGCGCTCCGCGGCGTCGACGTGATCCTCGTCGATCGGGGCGGGCTCGCGGGCGGGACCTCCGGTCGCTCGCACGGGCTGCTTCACAGCGGAGCCCGATACGCCGAGAGCGACGCGGCGGGCGCCGAGGAGTGCCTGAGAGAGAACCGAACGCTCCGATCCATCGCCGGCGAGTGCGTGCGCGAGACGGGCGGGCTGTTCGTCCGGCTGTCCGACGACGATCCCGACTACTTCGAGGAAAAGTTGGCGGCCTGTGAGTCGATCGGCATCGATACCGAGCGGCTCGACGGCGGTGCGGCCCGCGAGTTAGTCCCCGGCCTCGCAGACGACGTCGCCGAGGCGTTCCGGGTGCCCGACGGCGTGATCTACCCGTCCAGGCTCGTCGCCGCGAACGCGGCCGACGCCGAGCGACACGGTGCCGCCGTGCACCCGCACGCGCCGGTCGAATCGATCGAGGTCGGTGACGGCGAGAGTCCCGGTGGCGTGACCCGCGTCCGCGTCGGCGGCGACCTCGACGCGACGCTCGAACCGGAGCACGTCGTCAACGCGACCGGGGCGTGGGCCGACCGGATCGCCGACATGGCCGGGGTCGAAGTCGGCATGGCGCCGAGCCGCGGCGTGATGGTCTCCGTCGAACACGAGGGGCTCGGCCCGGTGTTGAACCGGTGTCGCGACCCCGACGACGGCGACATCGTCGTCCCCCACGACGGCGAGGTCGTGCTCGGCACGACGAGCGTCCCCGTCGACGATCCGGACGAGTACGAGACCGCCGACTGGGAGGTCGAACGCTCGGTCGCGGAGTGCGCGGCGATGCTCCCGGCCGTCGCCGAGGCCCCGGAGGTCAGGCGGTGGTGGGGAGTCCGTCCGCTGTACGCCCCGGACGAGGCGGGGTCGGACCGGCGCGGGATCTCGCGCGGCTTCACCCTGATCGACCACGCGGACGACGGCGTCTCGAACCTCTTCAGCGTGGTCGGCGGGAAGCTCACCACCTACCGCGAGATGGCCGAGGTGACGGCCGACCGCGTCTGCGAGCGCCTCGGCGTCGACGAGCCCTGCGAGACCGCCGACGAACGGCTACCGGGAGCCGACGATCCGACGGAACTCGACGGCTTCGTCGAGCGGTACGGCGGGACGAATCCGACCGACAGCGATGTGGTCGGCGTCGGCCGATAGGGACCGGTCGCGGCCGCCGCGTTTGAGGCGCCGCGAGACGCTCTTACGCTCGTTTCTAAGAAAACTGCCCCACGATCCTCGAGCCCTATTCGTCGTCGATCAGGCCGCCGAACACGGAGGTCGCGGTGTCGGGCACGTCGAAGTCGTGGTAGTGCTCGCCCTTCTCGTTCGAGAGGATGTTGAGGGCCGCGGCGGCGCCGTCGCCGGCCGAGATGACCGCCTGCCACTCCTCGGCGCGGACCATCGCGCCGGTCGCGTAGGCGCCCTCGACGCTCGTCTCCATCGAGACGCCGACGTCGACGAGGTCGCCGTCGAACTCGCAGCCGAGCGACTCGGCGAGGTCGCGGCTCGCGCCGGTCGCCAGCACCACGTAGTCGGCCTCGTACTCGCCGGCCTCGGTGGTCACGACGAACCCGTCGCCGGACGCCTCGACCGCGGTGACCTCCTCGCCCTGCTTCCGGTCGACGCCGAAGTCGTCCGCCTGCTGGCGGGCGGTCGCGAGGAACTCGCTGCCGCCGACCGAGCCGATCCCGGGGTAGTTGAACAGGTGCGCCTTATGCATCCAGGTCTTGTCGGTGTCGAACAGGACGGCGTCGAGCCCGTTCTTGCCCGCGAACAGTCCCGCGCTGAGCCCTGCCGGTCCGCCGCCGACGATTGCTACGTCTGCCATACGCGTGTATAATAAGCGCACGTTCATAAGAGCTGGCGAAAGCGGGGATCGGCGCGTCGGCCGAGGAGTCGCGGGCACCACTCCGCCGACGTGCCCTCTCCGGCGCCCTCCGCCGGCAACTCTCCTCGGCGCCCTTTCCGGCCCTCTCCGCCGGCAACTCTCCTCGGCGCCCTTTCCGGCCCTCTCCGCCGGCCCTCTCCGCCGGCAACCCTCCGGCGGCGCTCTCTGCCGGCGTCCATCCGGCCGAAGGTATTTGCGCTCGCCGCCGGTGGTGTAGGTATGACCGCCGCCCGCGCGTCGGCCTCCCCCGGGACCGACGCGGCCAGCGCCGCCCGTGCCGTCCGCGTCCCCCGGTTCGTCCGGGCGCTCCGCCCGTGCTGTGTCGCCGTCGGCGTCCTCGTTTTCTCCCTGGCCCTCGTCGCCGCGCTGTCCGGAGTCGCCGTCGCGGCCGACGGAGGGGCCGCGGGGGCGGCTGCGGGTGCGGGAACCCACGACGCCGCGGCCGCGACGACCCCTCTCGACGACGCCAACGGAACGACTCAGGTGATCGTCCGGTTCACCCCGGTCGAGGACCCGGACGCGCTCGGCGAGCCGGACGGGAACGTCTCCGCCGCGGTCGCGGACCTCCGCGAGCACGCCGCCGCCGAGCAGGCGGCGTTCGAGGCGTTCGCCGACTCGCGCGCGGGCGTGACCGTCGAACGGGAGTTCTGGCTGGCGAACGCGATGCTCGTGACCGTCGACGCCGACGAGGTGACGGCGGCGTCGCTGCTGTCGGTCGCGAACGTCACCGACGTGCACCGGAACGTCGCGGTCGAACCGCTCCGCGCGTCGGCTCGGTCGAGCAGAACGCCGGGACCGCGGACGCCGCCGTCGCAGAACCACCGACCGCAGACGCCGCGACTCCAGATCGACGCGGAGCCGTCCGGGTCGTACACCGCCGGCCTGCGGCTCGTCGGCGCCCCGACCGCGTGGGAGCGGTTCGACACCCGTGGGGCGGGCGCCACCGTCGCGGTGATCGACACCGGCATCGACCCGGGCCACCGCGACGTCGACCTCTCGGGATGGGCCTCGTTCGACGACAACGGGACCGTCGTGAGCGACGACCTCGAGGACGCAAGCGACCCCGACGGCCACGGCACGCACGTCGCCGGAACGGTGGCCGGCGGGGACGCCTCGGGGACCCACATCGGCGTCGCGCCCGAGGCCGACCTGGTCGGACTCGACGCGTTCGGCGAGAACGACACCGCGACGTTCGCGGCCGTGATCGGCGCGATGGAGTACGCGACGACCGAGAGCGACGCCGACGTGCTCCAGCTGAGCCTCGGCTCCTCCGGGACCTTCCGCGGGTTCATCCGTCCAGTGCGCAATGCCCGCGCGACGGGTGCGGTCGTCGTCGCCGCCGCCGGCAACGAGGGCGCGAACACCTCGTCGGGACCGGCCAACGTGTACGACGCGCTCGCGGTCGGCGCGGTCGACGAGGATCGCGCCGTCGCCGCGTTCTCCAGCGGCCAGCCGATCAACGCCTCCGCGGCGTTCGAGACCTACCCGGAGGAGTGGCCGGAGCGCTACGTGGTCCCCGACGTGGCCGCGCCCGGCGTCGGCGTCGTCAGCGCCGAGGCGGGAACGAGGAACGGCTACGTCCGCAGGCAGGGGACCAGCATGGCCGCACCGCACGTGAGCGGGATCGCGGCGCTCGCTGTCGCGGCGACCGACGGCCGGGTCGACGACGCCGACCTCCAGGCCGCGATCGTCGACACCGCGGTCCATCCGACGAACGCCACGGAACCGGACGACCGGTACGGGCACGGCGTGGTCGACGCGCCGGCCGCGGTCGGGGCGGCGGTGGAAGCGACCCCGCCCGAGGCGGACTCGACGAACGAGGGGGAGACGAACGGGAGTGCCGATAGGGAGACCGGATCCGAGGACGGCGCGCCCGGCTTCGGCGGCGTCGCGGCCGTCGTCGCGATCGTCGCCGTCGCGGGACTGGCGACGCGGCGCGGCGGGCGAAGGTAAGAGGCGTCGGCGCCGAACTACGGCGTCACTCCGAAAAGTCGGACAGCGAGCCGTGACGCTCGGATTCGGAGCCGTCGCGCTCGGCGTCCGAATCGCTCTCCTGCTCGGAGTCGTCGCCGTCTCCGGAGGCGTCGCGCTCGTCGTCCGACCCCCCGTCGCCGTCCGGGCCGCCGTCGTCCCACGGATTCTCGGGGTCCACCGGCTCGACGGCGCGGTCGAGCTCCTCGGCCGAGTAGTCCGTCTCGTCGTCGAGGAGCATCGCGAGGCGCTGCCAGCGCGCGCTCTGGTCGTTCTCACCCTCCGGGCCGACGCGGGCGCCGTGGGTCTTGAAGAAGCGCGTCCCGCGGTCCCGCCGCGCGCCCTCGCCGGTGTGGCCGTCGAAGACCGCGTCGAACGGCCCCTCCGGTTCGAGGTCGCCGACGGGGAAGTCGTGGGCGGGCTCCTCGCCGCGCTCGCGGGCCTCGGCCCGGACCTCGGCGACGGCGGAGAAGTAGGCGTCGGCGTTCGAGGCCTCGCGGGTCGAGCGGGCGCGGGCGGCGGCCAGCGCGGCGTGGATCGCGCAGATCCGCCCCTTCCACTCGGCGGGCTCCCAGCGCTCGGTGGCGAGCTCCTCGTACCGCTCGATCGTGAGGGCCACGTCGCTGCCCGCGCGGAGGTCCTCGACGACGTAGAGGTTGAGTCGGTCCCAGAGGTTCCACGCGTAGCCGGAGCGGGCCAGCTCCCACGCGGCCCACGCGGCGACCTCCTCGTCGGAGCGGCGCACCGCCTTCTGGAGGAGGCTGGAGACGACGTACCGGCTGTATCCGCCGTCGGTCTCGTTGGCCTCCTTCTCCTCGCCGAAGTCGTTCTCGCCGGTCGCGTCCGGCGTCGTGTCGGTCTCCAAGCTCCCGTCCGACCCGAACGTCGCCTGTCGGTCGTCGCCGTCGCTCATACCCGTCGCTCCTGCGCCGAGCGACATAAACGCCCCGCGCCGTCGACGGCGGCGGCCGCGTCCCGAGCGCCGACACGGGCCTGCGGTACTCGGGATCACACCGCTGCTGAAAGGGAACCCTTAAGTCCGATCCAGCGGCTACGTTTCGGTAACCGCCCTTAGCTCAGCCTGGTAGAGCAGTCGACTGTAGATCGACTTGTCCCCCGTTCAATTCGGGGAGGGCGGACTGGTTTTCTCGTTGAATCGCAGTCGACCGTAGATCGACTTGTTCCTCGTCCTCGTGAGGGGAGCGAACGGTGGCTCGGAAGACGCAGCGCCGAGCGACGCGAGGCGATCGGCTTCCGGCGTTCAATTCGGGGAGTGCGGACTGGTTCTTCACACCCGCGAGCGACAGGCGTTGACCGGAGGGCGCCATTGCGATACATCACGTCTCCGTGTGGCATTAGCCACGTTCAGCTCACCTCGATCCGGTCCCACTGCCGGACACGTATCGCGGACTTCGGGCGTATCGGTCTGCAGGTCGCTCTCGATGACGCGATCGAGCGCGCGGCGCCGTACCCGACGACGCTCGATCAGGTGTGGAAGCGAGACATCCCTTCGGCCGTTAGGCAGATAGAGTTGAGGGAAAATCGCTAGGACAAGCGGCCACGTTGTCAATAATTCCTATTCCGGCTGTTGCATCTCGTGTACGTCCCAGCTGTAGTGTTCGGATTGGTGATGATCCGACCAGTCATCGACTGAATCAAATTCGTCTCCGCACTCCGGACAGGTATGCGTCTCTTGTTTCTCCTCCTTCTTTTGATCTCCCCGTTTGCGTTCCGTGCTGGAAGTTGAACTCGCGTTTAGCAAGTCCCGATTGTTCAGATAATCCGTGATTAAGGCCGGTGAAACGCCCGCTTCTTCTGCTATCTCCTCGGCGCTCCAACCCTTTTCAACATGGTATTTGCGGAGAACCCTCTTGCTGCGCCAGTTAGATATTTCGCCCATATGTCGGCCATCTCATCAATCCTTTTCAGAGTTATGTATCAGATCCGGAACCATGATCCGGCAAAGCGGGCTAGGTAAACTGACCGGTCGTATCTATCTCTCCCCCGATTCTCGCGGTGCCTCGGCCGCTCTGCGATCAGGAAAGTCGCACGATCCGTGCCGCTCACCCCTACCGCTCCGTCCACGCCGCGGCCGCCCGCAGCTCCGCGGCGACCGCCTCGATCCCGTCCGCGTCGAGCGCCCCCCGCTCAGTGACGACCTCGTCGACGAGGTCCGCCGGCGTCACGTCGAACGTCGGGTTCCGCACCTCGATCGGTGTGTCGTCGTCGTACACCGCCGACTGGTCGCCGGTCTCCGAGACGGCGCGATCGCGCGTCGCCACCTTGTCGGTCGCCGCCACGACGGTGACGGGGATCCCCTCGCGTTCCGCGGCGAGCGCCGCCGTCCGGGTCCCCGTCTTGTTCACGACGGCTCCGGTGGGCAGGACCGTGTCCGCGCCGACCACGACCCGGTCGACCGGCTCCGTGGCGAGCACGTGTGCCACGGCCGCGTCGGTGTGGACGACCACCGGGCAGTCGACCGCGTCGTCCGCGGCCAGCGACTCCGCGACGGCGACTCCCTCGCGGGCCGGCCGCGACTCGGCGACGAACACCCGGGAGGGGTCGCCGTCTCGGATCGCCGCCCCGACTGTGCCGGACCGCGAGAGCGTCAGCATCGGTCCCGAGATCCGATCGGCCGCCGAGGCGGCGGCCGCGGCGTCGGCCGCGAGCGCGCGGTCGATCGCGTCGGCGGCGGCGTCCCGAAGGGTCGGCGCGTCGACCGGCGCTCCCCCGGCCTCGTCGAGGGCGGCCGTCATCGTCCGGTTCACGCGGTTCCGGAGGACCGCCATCGACGGCCGCGCAGCGAGCAGCCGCCGGGCGAGCGCGGCGAGGGCCTCGAACTCCTCGTCGGGGGACGCGGCGGTCGACCCGCCGCCCTCGCGTTCCGCGGCGAGCGCCGCCGCCCGGTCGCGGAGGGCTTCGAGCGCCCGGACCGAGAGGTGCGAGGCGCCGTGTTCCGTGTCGGCGGCGATCTCCTCCGCAGGTGACGCCGCGGCGGAGCCCCCGTCGGAGCGGTCGGTCATCGCAACGGCCGGTCACCCCGAGGCGGGCACGGAGACGACCGCCGCCGGCGCGTCGCGGGGGACGCGTTCGGTCGTGCCGCCGAGAGGTCGGCGGCCGCGAGCGACGCCTCGCTGCCGCCCGCGGGGATCGGGGTCGTGCCGTACATGTACGCGACGATACGGCGGCGAGTTCAAAGAATCTGGGGCCGAACCGCCGAATTCGGGCGGATCCGGCGCCCCGATTCTCAGATCGAGCACTCGCACCGACAGCGTATTTACGCCCCGCCTGCTACGTCTCCGACATGACTCTCGTCGTGGTGCCGGTCCGGTTCCCGCCGTCGTCGCACTCCGAGGCGACACTGCGAGAGGCCGTCCGCGTCGCCGAGGAGCGGGACGCCGACCTCACCGTCTTCCACGTCGACCTCTATCAGAACTCGGGCGGCGTCTCCCGCAGCGACCTGAAACGCGCCGTCGAGCAGCGGATCGGCCGGCTGGACCGCGCGCGGTACGTCGTCCGCCGGGGGTTCCTCGTCGAGGAGACCATCCTCGAGGAGATCGTCGCCGAGGGGGCGGACGTGGTCGTCATCGGCTCGAAGCAGGCCGGCCGCTGGCGGCGGATGGTCCAGAAGCTCCTCTCCGATCCGGACATCGACGCGTATCTCCGCGACGAGCTCGACTGCACCGTGATCACGGTCGAGGCCGACGGCGAGACCACGACCAACGAGGCCGGCGAGGACGCCGGCGACACCGCGCCCCTACCGGAGGACAGCGCGGGCGACTGACTCGGCACGTCGAACTCTCGGCGTTCGGCGCCCGATTCCTCCCCGCTCACTCCTCGCCGGCCACCTCGTACCGACGCTCGTACTCGATGACGGTCGCGACGCGGTCGGCGATCTCCTCGCCGAACTCGCGCTGGACGAGGTAGAGGGCGAGGTCGATCCCGGAGGTCACCCCGCCCGCGGTGAGTAGGTCGCCGTCGTCGACGACCCGCGCGTCCACGACCGTCGCGCCCGACTGGCGGAGCTCGTCGATCGCGGAGGCGTGGGTGACCGCGCGCCGCCCGTCGGTGACGCCCGCCTCCGCGAGGAGCATCGCCCCGGTACACACCG
This sequence comes from Halorubrum salipaludis, assembly GCF_002286985.1. GTDB lineage: Archaea > Halobacteriota > Halobacteria > Halobacteriales > Haloferacaceae > Halorubrum > Halorubrum salipaludis. Next base: position 66,986 of record NZ_NSKC01000009.1, read on the forward strand.
CGGCGGTCCGGACGCCGGCGGCGTGGTACTCGCCGAGCGCGCGCGGCACATCCCCCTTCTGCGCCTCGGCCCACGCGCTCGCGTCCTCGTCGCGCGCGGTCCAGCCGCCGCCGGGAACGACGAGCAGGTCGGGCGCTCCCCCTCCGTTCGGGTCCGGAAGCACGCCGTCGATCCCGACGCGGGTCCCGTGGCTCGCGGTCACCCGCTCGCGCTCGTCGAGCGTGACGTACCGGACGCGGCCCGGTCGGTCGGCAGGATCGGCGTCGCCCGATTCATCCTTCTCGTCTTCCGCGGCGTAGCCGAGCGCGTAGTCGAACACCTCGTACGGCCCGATCCCGTCGAGCTCGTCGAACCCGTCGTACAGCAGAATATCGACGTTCACTGTCGGGACCGTACGCGCCAGGGCGGCATGTGCGTTTCCCCGGTGTGCTTTCCCGGAGACTCGCCCTCGACTCGCCTCCGACGTATCTCCCCGGCTCACTCCCCGGCGAACGCCTCGACGACCGTCTCGATATCGCCGGCGACGCGGTCGCGGTCGATCCGTTCGCCTCGGTAGGCTCGCTCGACGACGCCGTCCGGGTTGACGAGCAGGGTGACGACGACGTGCGTGAAGTCGTACCCCTGCAGCCGGTCGCTCTCGGTCGTGCGCTCGAACCCGATTCCGAGTCGGTCCCCCACGACGGCTTTCGCTCGCTCCCGGGTCTCCGGCCGGAGGTAGTGCCAGTTGCCCGCGTCGAGGTCGACGCCGGTCGACTCGGCGTTGTCCCGAAGCGCCGCCTCGTCGTCGCGCTCGGGGTCGAACGTGATCGGGAGGAAAAGCGTCTCATCGGTCAGCCCCGCGTCGGCGACGCGCCGCTGCACCCCGACGAGCCGCCGGAGGAGGATCCCGCACTCCGCGGGACAGGAGGTGAAGACACCGGTCACGATCGCGGTCCGCTCGACGGCCTCGCTGTCGACGGCGATCCCGGCGATCGGGTCCCGCAGTTCGAACGCCGGGAGCGGCTCGCCGTACGCGGGGTACGCGAGGTCCCCGCTGTCCGCGATCTGGTCCTCCTGCGGACCGAGCACGACGCCCTCCGGGCCGCCGCCGAACGCGGAGGTACACCCGGCAGTCGCGCCCGTCGTCGCCGCGGCGATCCCGCCGAGAAACGCTCGCCGTTGCATGCCGAAACCGACGGCTTGCGGGCGCATAACCGGTCTGGTGCGGGCGTCGAACGACTCGCCCAGCGATCCGGAGTGGACGGGTGTTTATAAGGGCGAGTAGTACGGGATCGGCGGGTGCGGCAGCGGGACCCCGAGCGTCGCGAGGCCGTGCTGGAGCGGGACGTATCCGAGTGCGACGAAGGCGACGCCCAGCGCGCGGTGGAGGCGCATCCGGGTGTCGACGCTCACGGACCCGAACACGGTCCCGAAGAGGAACAGCGCCGGCACGGTGCCGAGCCCGAGCGCGGCGAGTGCGGCGGCGCCGCCGAGCGCGTTCCCCTGCACGAATGCGTACAGGAACGCCGGGTACAACAGGGGACACGGTAAGAGCCCGTGCGCGGCGCCGAGCCCGACGATCCGCCAGTCACCGACCCACGCGTCGACGCGCGGGACGATCCGCCGGGTGACGACCCCCGAGGCGGCCTCGATCCCGGGAACCGGAATACGCCGGAGCTCCAGTCGGAGTGCGTACCGCACGCCGATCGCGATGACGACCGCACCGACGACGATGCCCGTGAGCGCGCGGACGTCGTCGGCGACCGTTGTCACCGTCCGCGCGGTGACGAACGCGAGGCTCCCCGCGAGGCCGAACAGTCCGCCGAGCGCGGCGTAACTCGCCGTTCGCCCGAAGTTGAACAGCGCGTGTTGGCGCACCTGTCGCACGGTGAGATCGTCTCGACCGCCGGCCCGCGCGGCCCGCCCTCGGCCGCCGTCACCGCCCGCGGCGTCGGCCCGCATCCGGTCGGCGTACGTCGAGACCAGTGGCCCGCACATCCCGAGGCAGTGGGCGCCCCCGAGGAGCCCGACGAGCAGGAACACGCCGAGGCTCAGCGGTTCGACGGAGTGGATCGTCCCGGTCGGCTCGCACGTCGCCGCCGGGACGGATGTCTGACGGGCCAGCGAGTCGAGGCCGCCCCCGAGTGCGCGCATGATCGATCGGTGTCCGGGGGCGACCCTAACGGATCTGGTGCGATCGACGAATGCGGCGGCGAGAAGGAGTGTCGACGACCGACGGCGACTCGGTCACTCGAACAGGCTGTCGACGGTCCGAACGAACCGGTCGACGATCCGGTCCGGGAGCGACGCCGACACCTCGTCGAGGAGCGCCGCGGTCCGCTCGGGGCGCGCGAGCGAGAGGCGCATGGGCCGCTCATCGGACTTCTCGACGATTTCGCTTTCGACCAGGTTCGAGACGTGCCACGAGACGGTGCTGCGCGCGAGGTCGAGCTCGTCCGCGAGCGCCTTCGGTCGGGTCGGTCCGTCGGCGTGCAGTCGGACGAGGATCGCCCGGGCGGTCTCTCGCCGGAGGAAGGCGAGCGCCCGCCGCTCCCACGGACCGAAGGTCGGGTCGAAGTAGTGGGCTCGCCCGCCGATCCGCTCGACAGCGACCTCACCGTCCCGGACGAGCCGGCGGAGGTGATACTGCGCCTGTCCGGTCGCGATGTCGAGGTCGCGGCTCACCCGGTTGAAGTGAACGCCCGGCGTGTCGCGGACGTGTCGGCGGACCCGGGCTCTGGTGTCCGGCATGGGTGCTCGCTGTCGGCTACCGGAGCGGCGGTTAAAACCTCCGCGCGCGTTCCCTCCGAGCGGGAGCGGTCCGGGAGTGTATTCTTGTCGCGCGCCGCACTACGACCCGACAACGTGATTCCGACTCCCGCGAGCGCGACCGTCGGCGGGTGGGGCGTAGAGGGGTCGCTACCGCTGCTCGCCGTCGTGTTCGTCGCCGGCGCCGGGACCGGGCTCCTCTTCGTGGTGAGCCTCGTCGCGTACCGCCGCCGCCGGAGCGCGCAGTACGCGCTTATCAGCGTCGCCGTCGGCGCCCTCCTCGCCCGCTCGGTCGTGGGCGCGGGCACCGTCCTCGGCGTCGTGCCGATGCCGGTCCATCACTACCTCGAACACAGCCTCGACTTCCTGATCGCCGCGCTCGTCCTCTACGCTGTGTACGCGCACGCACCGGGGTCCGTGGGCGGCGACGCGCGGTCGGAGTGACCGACGAGCGGGCGGTTCCCGCCGCCTCAGTCGGCGAGCCCGCTTCGAACGCGCTCGATCGCCGCGTCGACGCGGCGCCCGTACGCCAGCGTCGCGCCCGCGGCGAGCGCGCCGAGGAGCGTCCAGCCGACGAGCGACCCGACCGCGCGGCCCGTCGAGACGAAGCCGCCCTCCGGGGCGAAGGCGACGCCGATCACGTGTTCGAAGGTGAGCCCGCGGAACGCCCCGTTCGGCGTCAGCGCGAGCGACCCCGGGATCGACGCCGGCGACGCCCCCGCTCCGAGCGAGCGGAGCAGGAGCAGGTCGCCGCCGAGCACGCCCGCGACCAGCGCGAGGACGCCGAGCGCGACCGCGCTCCGGCGGCTCGCGGCGACCGCCGAGACCGCGGCCGCGAGCGACACGTACGCCGCGCCGAGGAGGAGGACGAACGCGAGGAACCGGAGGTACAGCAGCGGCGAGTCGATCCCGGCGTGGGTCGCGAAGATCCCCGTGTCCGGCGCGGCGGTCAGCCAGACCCCGACGCCGACCGCGGCGTACGGAACGCCGACGACGCCGACGAGCGCGACCGTCCGCGCCAGTAACACCCCCGCGACGTACTCGCCGACGCGGACCGGATACGTCCGGATCACCGCGAGCTCCCCGCTCGCGCCGTCGGCGAGCAGCGCGCGGTAGCCCAACACCACCGCGGCGAGCGGGACGAGCGCCTCCGTCGGGAGGAGCAGGTCGACAACCGCCGGCACGAACCCGGTCGCGCCCCCGCCGCCCGCCGCGAGGAGGCCGCCGACGGCGACGAGCAGTCCGGCCGCCAGCACGGCGTAGCCGGGGGTCCGGACCACCGTCGCGAGCTCGCGCCGAAACACGGTCGCGACGCCGACGAGCGGCCCCGTCATCGGTCCGACACCCCCGTGACGTGGACGTTCGGCTCCGCGTCGTCGCCCTCACCGTCTCCCTCTCCGCCGCGCTCGTCTCCGTCGCCGGGGGGCTCGTCCTCGTCTCCTGCACGCGTCCCCGGTTCCCCAGCCACGACGCGGTACAACTCCCTCGCGTCGGCGGCGTCGTGGTCGTCGAGCAGCCGGTCCAGCGGTCCCGCGGCGGCGACGCCCCCGCGACGGAGAACCGCGACGCGGTCGGCGTGCTCGTCGACGAGGTCGAGCGCGTGCGAAGCGATCACCACGGCGGTGTCGCCGTCGGCCCGCTCGGCCGCCGCGCGGAAGGCGCGCTCTCGCATCCCCGGATCGAGACCGCTCGCCGGCTCGTCGAGGGCGACGAGAGCGGGGTCGCCGAGGACCGCCTGTGCGATGCCGAGCAGGCGCCGCATGCCGCCCGAGAGCGCCTCGACGCGACGGTCGCCGGCGTCGCCGAGCCCGACCCGCTCAAGCGCCGCGTCCGGGTCGTCGCCGACGAGCCGCCCGTAGAACGCGAGCGTCTCGCGGGCGGTGAACCCCGGGCGGAACGGCACCCGCTGCGGGAGGTAGCCGATCGACTTCCCTCCGGGCCCGCCGGGCTGTCGGACCTCGCCCGCGGTCGGCTCCGTCGCGCCGACGAGCACCCGGATCAGGGTCGACTTCCCGGACCCGTTCGGGCCGACCACGGCGGTGACGCCGGGCTCGACCGCGAGCGAGACGGCGTCGAGCACCGGCACGCCGCCGTACGTCCGGGTGGCGTCCGAGAGGGCCGCGACGGGCTCGTCAGGCACCGCCGGCGCCCCCCGTCGTCGCCCTCGCCGAAGTGACGGTCGGCTCGGCGTCGACTCGCCGCGTTTCTCGCCCGATACCCCCGCTCGTCGCGTCGCGATCGCGTGCGTTCATGGCTGCGTTCTCGTCTGTGCTCCCGTCCCGCTCGTCCGGTTCCGCGCGCCAGTCGGCGTGGACCGGGCCCGCGTTCGGGGCGAGCGCGGCGTCTATCCGTTCCGGCGAGTACGGCGCGGCCGCCGGCGCCGGGTCGGTGATGCTCCCCGAGCGCGCCCCGGGCACGGTCCCCCGGAGCCGGTCGAGGAGGGCGACCGCCGGCGATTCGCGCACGGCGACGGCGGCGACGTGTCGGTGCAGGGCGCCGTCGACCGGCGAGGTCGGCCGGTACGCTCGCTCGCCGGGCTCGTGGGTCCCGAGGTTCGCCCCCTCCCAGTAGTTGCCCCGGTCGCCGTCGGCCCAGATCCGGAGCGCGCCCGCGCCGGCGGTCGCGTGTTCGGCGTTGCCGACGAAGTCGTTCGCGACGACCCGGCTCGACGGGACGACCGTGGTCGCGCGGACTCCGACCTCGTTGTTCGCGGCCACGTTGCGCTCGTACAGCGACCCCCGCGAGCTGGTCGAGAAGCCGAGCCCGTTGCCGACGAGGGTGTTGTACCCGATGTACGTCCGGGTGCCCGACGCCTGAATTCCCGCGCTGGAGTTCCGTACGTCGTTTCCGACGATCGCGTTGCCCGACGGCCGCGTCATCACCGTGATGCCGGCGAACAGCTCGTTTTCGAACGCGTTGTCGGCGAGCAGCGCGTCGCCCGTGTACATGAGGTGTGCCCCGTAGCGGTTGTCGGTGAACGTCGAGTTCCGGACGACCGAGCCGTCGGCGCGGTGGAGGTAGATCCCGTCGCGCCCGCCCTCGAACCTGCTGTCCGTCACCGTCACCCGCGACCGCATCCCCGTGATCCCCATGAAGCCGTCCTGCCACTCGTCGGCCCCGTCGACGCGGAGATCCCGAACCACCGCGTGGGAGCCCTCCCGAAGCAGCAGCCCGCTCGCGTTCGCCTCGACCGCCACGTCGTCGACGACGAGCCCCGGTGCGTCGATCGCGCGGATCCCCGCGTCACCGTGGCCGTAGCCGAGCTGGATGTTGGTGTCCCACGCCCCTCCGTCGGCCGGCCCGCCGCCCTCGCGGCCCTCGCGCGCTGCGTCCGGGTCGCGCGTCTGCCCACCGCTCCCGTCCACGGTGACCCCGGTGATCGCCACGTCCGGGGCCCGCACCGTGATCACCGACCCGTTGCCGTCGCCGCGAATCAGCGCGTCGTCGCCGGCGACCGTGACCGACTCGTTCACCGTCAGGGTCTCCTCGTACGTTCCCGGCGGGACGACCACGGTCGTGTTCGGCGGCGCGGCCGCGACCGCCGCCTCGACCGTCGGCTCGTCCTCCCCGACGACGACCGACACCGGCCTGTCGGCGCGGCGCTCGGCGGCCGCGATCCGGTCGTCGGCCGCGGCCCACCGCTCGGGGGCCATCGCGCGCACCGTCGCTGCCGAGTCCGTGTCGAACGACCGCCCTCGAACGGTCTCCCAGTCGACGACCCGTCCGCCGTGGTCGGCGACGAACGCCTCGGCGGCGCCGCGCTCGCGGAACGGGACGACCGTCTCGCCGGCCGGGCTCCGGGCCTCGCTACCGACGACGTACACCGCCTCGTCCGCCGGCGTCCACTCCCCGAGCCGCTCCGACTCGAACAGCCCGGCCCCGGTCGTCCCCGGCCGAGCGTCGTCGAACGTCTCGACGTAGGCGGCGATCGGATAGCCGAACTGGCGTTCCGTCCGGCCGTCGTCGAGCGTCGCCGCGAACGACTCGACGCCGTTGTACCCGACGACGTACTGGAGCTGCGAGTAGAAGACCTGCGTCCGCGGCACCCTCGCTGACCCGGCCATCAGCGCGTCCGTCTCGGAGGAGAGCCCGAGCTCGACGACGTCGTCGTAGGCGACCGGCGAGGGCGCGGCTGCCTCGGGGTCGGCGGCGAACGCCCCGGCCGTCGCGACGACGGCGGCGAGGAGGAGCGCGGCGAGCGCGATCCGGAGCGTGCGAGACGGATCCGCGTAGGGGTCGAAAACCGCCACGGATGGCGTTCGCTCGGCGGGGGCTTATCCGATCTGGTTCGTTCCTCGAACGACGAGATGAATCGGTCCCGAGGGCCTAAGACGGTCGTTTCGAAATGATAAGGCATGACCGAACACCAGCGGCTGTCGGCGTCACGTCGGCGCCTGCTCGCCGGGGTCGGCGCGGGACTCTCGCTCGCCGCTGCCGGCTGTCTGGGCGACGAGAGCGCGTCGATCACTCCCGTCTCGCTCGACGGCGAGCGGGCCTGCGACCAGTGCGGCATGATCATCGAGGACCATCCCGGGCCGGTCGGACAGATCCACTTCGAGGACGACGAGCCCGAGGGCGGGCGTCCGGGGCAGTTCTGCAGCAGCACCTGCACCTACACCTACCGGTTCGACGCGGAGGACGCGGAACGGACCCCGCTGGCGACGTTCCTCACCGACTACTCGCTCGTCGACCAGGAGGTGTTCGAGGAGGGCTCCGACACGATGTTCTCCTCGCACGTCGAGCGCGAGGCGTTCTCGCGGACGACCGACCTCACCGTCGTCGCGCGCAGCGAGGTCGTCGGCGCGATGGGGCCGGAGCTGATCCCGTTCAGTGAGGAAGACGACGTCGACGCGTTCGTCGACGAATACGGCGGCGAACCGATGGCTGCGGGGGACGTGGATCGGGGAACGCTGGAAGCCCTATAAGTACCCAAGCGCCGGCCGCGTATCGCTTATAAACGGATCGCCGCGAGCTCGAAGGCGTTTATAAACGGTGTCCGAGAGCGAGAGCGTGGGTCCGCGGTCTACTCCGCGGCGCCCCACTGCTCGACGCGCTTCGGCCGGTCGGAGACCGCCATCACGTCGATGTCGTCGCCGGCGTGGTCGATCGCCTCCAGGGCGGCCTTCGCGGAGGCGTGCGTCGAGAAGTAGGTGATCTCCTCCTCGACGGCGACCTCCAGCAGCTCGCGCTGGCGCGAGACGATGAGGTCGATCTCGCCGCGCCGCGCGGCCTCGATCAGGTCGGTCGCCTCGCTCAGCTCGAAGTGCTCGGCGTACCCCGCGACGAGGGCCTCGCCGGCCTCGGTGTCCGGGTCCGGGAACTCGTCGGCCGAGAGGTCGACGACGGCGGTGCCGGACTCCGGGATCGGCTTGCCGGTCGCGTCCTGCGCCTTGTCGTACGCCTTGCCGAACGAGCGGGCCGTCCCCATCACTTCGCCGGTCGACTTCATCTCCGGGCCGAGCCGCGGGTCGGAGCCCGGCAGGCGGTCGAACGGGAGGACGACCTCCTTCACGCTGCGGTGCTCCGGGATCTGCTCGTCGACGTCGAGGTCGTCGAGCGTCAGGTCGTCGGTCATCACCTTCGCCGCGAGCTTCGCGATGGGGACGCCGGTCGCCTTCGAGACGAACGGGACCGTCCGGGAGGAGCGCGGATTCGCCTCCAGCACGTACACCTCCGACTCCTCGTCGTCGCCCACGCCCGTCACCGCGAGCTGGACGTTGAGCAGGCCGACCGTGTCGAGCGCGCGGGCGATGTCCTCGGTGACCTCGCGGACCCGACCGAGCGTCTCCTCGTCGAGCGAGCGCGGTGGGATCATGCACGCGGAGTCGCCCGAGTGGACGCCCGCGCTCTCGACGTGCTCCATCACGCCGCCGAGGAGCACGTCCTCGCCGTCGGCGACGGCGTCCACGTCCAGTTCGACCGCGTCGTCGAGGAACTGGTCGACTAAGATCGGCTTGTCCGGCGACACGCGGACCGCCTCCTCGATGTACTCCTCGAGCTCCGCGTCGTTCTCGACGACGCGCATCGCGCGGCCCCCGAGGACGTAGGAGGGACGCACGAGGACGGGATAGCCGATCTCGTGGGCGAGCTCGAGCGCCTCCGCCTCGCTCGTCGCGGTGCCGCCCTCGGGCTGGGCGACGCCCATCTCGTCCATTAAGACGTTGAACCGGTCGCGGTCCTCCGCGAGATCCATCGCCTCGACGCTCGTCCCCATGATCTCGCAGTCGAGCCCGCGCCGCTGGAGCTCGGCTTCGAGCGGTTCGCCGATGTTCACTGAGGTCTGTCCCCCGAACTGGACCATCACGCCGTCGGCGCCGGTCGCCTCGGCCACGTCCGCGACCTCCTCGGCGGTTATCGGGTCGAAGAAGAGCCCGTCAGAGGTGTCGTAGTCCGTCGAGACCGTCTCCGGGTTGTTGTTGACGACGTGCGCCTCGATGCCCAGCTCGCGGAGCGCCTGGATGGCGTGGACCGAACAGTAGTCGAACTCGACCCCCTGGCCGATCCGGATCGGCCCGCCGCCGACGACGACCACGCTGTCGACGCTCTTGTCGACGACCAGCTCGCCGGCCGCGGCGTCGCCCTTCAGCGGTCCGCGCTCGAACTCCGACTGGCGGGCGGAGTAGTAGTACGGGGTCTGTGCCGCGAACTCGCCGGCGCAGGTGTCGACCTGTTTGTACGTCCGACCGGGCACGTCCGTCTCGACCGCGTCGACGTCCGTCCCGCCCCCGGCGAGCGCCGCGATCTCGGCGTTCGTGTGACCCGCGGTGGCCGCCTGCGCGAACTCGCCGTTCTGGGCGGCCTGCGCGGACTCGCTGACGCGTTCGAACCGCTCGAGGTACCACGGCTTGATGCCGGTCAGGTCCTCGATGTCCGCGACCGTGTAGCCGCGGTCGAACGCCTCGAAGATCGCGTACGGGCGATCGGGCGTGGGGCGCTCGAGGTACTCGGTCTCGAGCGTCTCGTCGTCCACGTCGACCCAGTCGACCGCCGGGTCGTACTCGGAGGAGCGAAGCGACTTCAACAGGCTCTCCTCGAAGTTCCGACCGATCGCCATCGCCTCGCCGGTCGACTTCATCGCCGTGCCGAGCTCGAAGTCCACGTCGTCGAACTTGTCGATGGGCCACCGCGGCACCTTCGTCACCACGTAGTCGATGGCGGGCTCGAAGGCGGCGGTGGTCTCGCCGGTGATCTCGTTGTCGATCTCGTGGAGCCGCTTGCCCAGGGCGACCTTCGCGGTCACGCGGGCGATCGGGTAACCGGTCGCCTTCGAGGCGAGCGCGGAGGAGCGCGAGACGCGCGGGTTCACCTCCACCACGCGGTACTCGCCGCCGGGCGTCCCGTCGTCGTGCCACGCGAACTGGATGTTACAGCCGCCTTCGATGCCCAGGTCCCGAATCACTTCGAGCGCCGCGTCGCGCATCTCCTGGTGCCCGTCGTCGGGGATCACCTGCGAGGGGGTGACAACCGTCGACTCGCCGGTGTGGATCCCCATCGGGTCGATGTTCTCCATGTTACAGATGATGATACAGGAGTCGTCGGCGTCCCGCATCACCTCGTACTCCAGCTCAACCCAGCCGGAGATCGACTCCGTGATCAGCACCTCGCTGTTCCGCGAGAGGCGGAGCCCCTTGCGGACCCGCTCGACGAGCTCCTCGAAGTCGTCGACGACGCCGGAGCCGGAGCCGCCGAGGGTGTACGTCGTCCGGGCGATGACCGGGAGGCCGCCGACCGCGTCGACCGCCTCCTGTACGCGCTCGCGGAAGTACTCCTCGTCGAAGTCGGTGACCGACTCGTCCTCGTCGAGCGAGATGGTCGTCGACTTCGGCACGGGCTGACCCAGGTCCTCCATCCGCTGGCGGAACAGGTCGCGGTCCTCCGTGGCGTAGATCGTGTCGAGGGGCGTTCCCATCACCTCGACGTCGTACTCCTCTAAGATACCCTCCTCGGCGAGCTCGGCGGTGACGTTGAGCCCCGTCTGACCCCCGAGCCCGGCGATGACGCCGTCGGGCTCCTCGATCCGGATGACCTCCGAGATCGCCTCGGGCGTGATCGGCTCGATGTACACACGGTCCGCGGTCTCCGGGTCGGTCATGATCGTCGCCGGGTTCGAGTTCACTAAGACGACGCGGGCGCCCTCCTCCTGGAGGGCGCGACACGCCTGCGCGCCGGAGTAGTCGAACTCGGCCGCCTGTCCGATCTGGATCGGTCCGCTGCCGATGAGTAGTATCGTCCGGTCCTCGCTCATTACGCGGACGGAATACGCTCATCGTAATAAGGTCGGCGATAGAATACGAATCTCGCAGCGAGTTTGCGATTTTCGCAAGGTATGTCGTCTCATGGCAGATGAGATAAGATATCACACGATCGGCCGGTTTATCGGAATGCCGGATACAGTCCACGTGCATGGATTTCGTGACGCCCCCGCCGCTCCGCGACGACCAAGCGCTCGCGATCGTGGCTCCCTCCCGACCTTCGGACGCGACGACGCTCCGGATCGGCCGTGAGCGACTCGCCTCGCTCGGCGTCGAAACGCGAGTGTTCCCGACGGCGGATCCCGACCGCGACGAGCCGGCGTCGCCCGCGGCGCGCGCGGCTGACATCGAGGACGCGTTTACCGATTCCGAGATCGGTGCCGTGATGGCGTACACCGGCGGCGACGATCAGCTCCGAGTCTTACGACACCTCGACGGCGGCGCGCTCGCGTCGAACCCGACCCGCTTTTTCGGCTACAGCGACAACGACAACCTCCGGCTGTTCCTCTGGAACCGCGGGGTCGTCAGCTACGGGCTCGGCCTCCACCCCGACCTTGTCTGCGACGCCGAGCTTCACTCGTACACCGAGCGATACCTCCGACGCGCGCTGTTCGAGGAATCGCTCGGCCGGGTCGCGCCCGCCGACGAGTGGACCGACGACTGGTTCGACTTCGAGACGCGCGAGCCTCGCGACTGGCGCGACAACCCCGGCCCGACGACGTGGGTCGGGCCCGACGCCGACCCCGACGAGCCGGTCCGCGGCCGAACGTGGGGCGGCTCCTTCGGGATCGTGAAGTGGCACCTCCAGGCGGATCGGTTCCTCCCGGACCCCGAGCGGCTCGACGGGGCCGTCCTCGCGCTGGAGACCTCGGAGGACGTGCCGCCGCCGCGCGAGGTCGGCTACACGCTCCGCGCGATGGGCGAACGCGGACTGTTGGAGCGGTTCGACGGCGTCGTTTTCGGGCGCCCGCGGACCAACGCGCCGCCGCTGGAGTGGGACCCGGATCCCGACGAGTATCCCGCCGAGCTGAAGGACATCGTCACTCGCGAGCTCGAACGGTACGCACCCGACAGCGTCGCCGGCTTCGGCTACGATTTCGGTCACACCGAACCGTCGTTTCCGCTCCCGCTCGGTGGGGTCGCGACGCTCGACCCGGCCGACGGCGCACTCCGATTCGGGTCGGAGTGAGCGCGCTCCCCCTCCGGGGGCCGCTGCGATCAGGTCTCCAGCCGGTACCGGTAGGGCCGGTCGTCGATGACCTCGACCTCGCCGCGATCCGCCCATCGGCCCAACACCGTGGCGACGCGGTGCGGGCTGTCGATCTCCTCGCACTCGCCCGCGAGCGCGAGGATCTCGCGCGCCGTCAGCGGCTCGTCGGCCTCGGCGAGCACACCGCGGATCCGGTCGTACCGGTCGTATTTCCCGGCGCTCATACGTCTTACGTACGGTCGCCGAATATATAGGGTTCAGTGAGACACGAGTCAGACAACCGTCTGACAGACGCTCCGAAGCGGTCGTTTTCGGCGGTTTGAGCCGCCGATCGAGTTGTGGTTTATAAGCGTTCGAACGCCGCGATTAGGCGTACGGGTCCTCCGCCTCCAGGTCGCGCTCGGCGCGGTACTGGTCGACGAACTCGGCCACGTCGAACTCGACCATCTCTTCTTCGAACGCCGAGAGCGCCTCGTCGTCGTCGGCGTGGCTCACGGCGTGTTCCATCAGCTCGACGACGAGCTCGACGACGACCTCGTGGAGCCGGCGGGAGTCGAAGTCGGTCACCCACGCCATCGCGTACCCCACGTCGGCGTTCTCGCTGGCGTCGTACGCGACGACGGCCTCCGGGAACTCCTCTAACACGACGCCGAGCAGGTGCGGGGTGTCGAACTCCGGCATCTCCTCGCTGGTGGTCTCGATCGCCTCGCGCAGCACCTCGACGAGGAAGTCCGGCAGGAACCGCTCCGGGGGATGCACGTCCATCACGACCGCGTGGGTCTCGCCGCAGTCGCACTCGAACTCGCGCATCCCCAGGTCCAGCTCGCCGGACGCGATCGTCTGCCCGCACGGCAGCTCCAGCGTGTTCTCGTCGCCGCCGGGGACGCGCGGCTGGGACATACCCGCCGTTGGTCGCTGTCGGGGTTAAAAGGCGCGGAACGGGACGGGAGAGCGGACGGTCGGCTAGGGCTCGCTCGCCTACTGGAACCCGATCCGGCCGCCGGTGTCGCGGAGCGACTCGCCGCCGCCGCCCTTGAACTGCTGTTCGACGTCCTCGTAGTACGCGAGGATGTCGTCGGTGATCGTGGGGCGCACCGACTCCATCGCGCGCCGGAAGTGCTTCATCTCCACCTCCTCGGCGTCGTCGTCGTCGCGCAGCGCCTCGATGGCGGCCTCGCGGGCGATCCCCTCCAAGTCGGAGCCGACGTAGCCGTCCGTGATCTCCGCGACCTCCTTGAGGCTCACGTCCGGGGCCAGCGGCGTGTCCTGCGTGTGGATGTCGAGGATCTGCTCGCGGCCCTCCTGGTCCGGCTGACCGATCATCACGAGCCGGTCGAACCGCCCGGAGCGCAGCAGCGCGGGGTCGATCATGTCCGGCCGGTTGGTGGCGCCGATCACCATCACGTCGCCCATGTCCTCGAGCCCGTCGAGCTCGGTGAGCAGCTGGTTGACGACGCGTTCGGAGACGTTGTTCCCCATCTCCTGGCCGCGCGAGGGCGCGAGGCTGTCGAGCTCGTCGAAGAAGATGATCGTCGGGCTCACCTGCCGGGCCTTCCGGAAGGTCTGCCGGATCGCCTTCTCCGACTCGCCGACCCACTTCGAGAGCAGCTGCGGCCCCCTGACCGAGATGAAGTTCGCGTTCGTCTCGTTGGCGACCGCCTTCGCCATCAGCGTCTTCCCGGTGCCGGGCGGGCCGTACAGCAGCACCCCCTTCGGCGCGTCGACGCCCATTCTGTCGAACTTCTCCGGCGAGGTGAGTGGCCACTCCACGGACTCTTGGACCTGCTGTTTGGCCCCCTCCAGCCCGCCGACGCTGTCCCACGAGATCTTCGGGAGCTCGACGAGCACCTCGCGCATCGCCGACGGCTCCACCTCGTTCAGCGCGCCCGAGAAGTCGTCGCGCTTGACGATCATCCGATCGATCAGGCTCGGCGGGACCTCCTCCTCGTCTAAGTCGATCTCGGGGAGGTACCGGCGGAGCGCCTTCATCGCGGCCTCCTTGGTGAGGCTCTCGATGTCGGCGCCGACGAACCCGTGCGTCTCGTCGGCGAGGTGGTCTAAGCTCACGTCGTCAGAGAGCGGCATCCCGCGGGTGTGGATCTGGAGGATCTCCTTGCGGCCCACCTCGTCGGGGACGCCGATCTCGATCTCGCGGTCGAACCGCCCCGGCCGGCGGAGCGCGGGGTCGACGCTGTCGACGCGGTTCGTCGCGCCGATGACGATCACCTGCCCGCGCGTCTCCAGCCCGTCCATCATCGTCAGCAGCTGGGCGACGACGCGGCGCTCGACCTCGCCGGTCACGTCCTCGCGCTTCGGCGCGATCGAGTCCAGCTCGTCGATGAAGATGATCGAGGGCGACTCCTCTTTCGCGTCCTCGAAGATCTCGCGGAGCTGCTGTTCGGACTCGCCGTAGTACTTCGAGATGATCTCGGGGCCGGCGATCGAGAAGAACGACGCCGAGGTCTCGTTGGCGACCGCCTTCGCGAGCAGGGTCTTCCCCGTGCCCGGCGGGCCGTGCAGGAGGACCCCCTGCGGCGGCTCGATCCCGAGCTTCGAGAAGATCTGCGGGTGTTTCATCGGCAGCTCGACCATCTCCCGGACGCGCTGGATCTCCGACTGGAGGCCGCCGATGTCCTCGTAGGTGATCCCGCCGCCGGTCTTCTCGAACCCGGAGATCGGCTCCTCGCGCAGCTCGACCTCGGTGTCCTCCGTGATCAGGCAGACGCCGTCGGGCTCGGTCTCGACCGCGATCAGCGGGATCGCCTGTCCGGGCGACCGCATGAACGGGTGGTTCGTCGACGACATCACGGGGACGATGTCGCGCTCGACGACCGGCCGCTTGAGGATCTGGCGTTTCACCATGCCGGCGGCGTCGGAGCCGAACTGGACCGACGCCTCCTCGGGCGGGGCCAGCACGAGCTTGTCGGCCTTCTCGGCCTCCGCCTTCCGGATCGTCACGCGCTCGCCGATGCCCACGTCGGCGTTCTGGCGGGTGAACCCGTCCACCCGCACGGTGTCCGTGTTCCAGTCCTGGCGGTCCGCGCGCCAGACCTTCGCGGCGGTGGTCTCCGCGCCCTCGATCTCGATGATGTCGCCGGGCGAGAGCTTGAGGTGCAACAGCGTGTCGGGGTCGAGTCGGGCGATGCCGCGGCCCGAGTCGTTCGGGTACGCCTTCGCCACTTCGAGTTGGACTTCGTTCATGATTCCTCGCGGGGGTTGTGCGTAACTGCACCCGGTTCGGGAATAAGCCTGTTGCCCCTGTCGGCGGCGCCGGTTCCCCCGGGAGATCCGGGCGGCGCGGCGATCTGTGTCATCATGTGGCACGGTACGGCGCCCGTATTTAAAACGCCGTCGCATGGGCGGGTTTTCGCCGTCTCCGCGGAGCGGATCTGACCGCGGACCGGCGCCCCTCAGACGATCTTCATCATCCGCGTCTCGAACTTGCCGACGCGGACGCGGACCCATCCCGCGAGCGCCGCGTCGAGGTCGGGGTCGTCGGTGTCGACCCGGAGGGCGCGCACGTCGTCGAGCTTCGCGCGCGAGGCGACGATCCGCAGGTCGCAGCGCCGGATCACCGCCGGGGACAGCTGCGGGTTCCCGCGGCCGAAGACGAACCCCTGTCCGCCGATCGGCGAGACGACGATGACGTTCTCCTCGCCCAGCGCGTCGAGGATCTCTCGCTCGGTGCCGTCCCGGACGACCACCTCCCCGTCGCGCCACACGTCGACCCCGATCGGCGACGGCTCGAAGCCCAGGGCCTCCTTGATGGCGCCGACGGTCGACCCCGGGCCGAGCACGTACGTGACGCCCTCCCCCTCGCGCTCGCAGATGTCGTCCGCGACCCCCTCGGCGAGCGACTCGACGGTCCCGCTCGCGGTCTGTTTCGACGACTGGAGGTCGTCCGCGACCGGGACGCGCGCGACCGCGCGGAGCTCCGGGTTGACCTCGCCCTCTCGGTAGGCGTCCTCGTCGATGTCCATCACCTCGCGGCGCTCGGTGCGGGAGAAGGAGGCGGCGACCTCCGCGGCGTCCTCGGGCGAGACCGCGAACACCGAGGAGTACACCTTCACGCCGGCGGGGACGCCGAGCATCGGGACCTCGGAGCCGGTCCGTTCGAGCGCCGTCGCCACGTCGGTCGCCGTGCCGTCGCCGCCGACGAACAGGACGAGGTCCACGGGCCCCGCGGCGTCGTCTCCCGCGGCGAACGCCTCGACGACCCGCGCGGTGTGCTCCGCGGTCGTCTCCGTGGGGGCGGGTGGGTCGGAACCGTCGCCCCGATCGTCGGCGGGCGGGTCGGCCTCCTCGTCCCGATCGTCGCCGAACGGGTCGACCACGCGGACCGGTTCGAAGCCCGCCTCGCGGACCAGCCGCTCGCCCATGGGGTCGGCGGCGGTCGAGACGCGCGTCTCCGGCGCGACCGCGGCGAGCCGTTCCAGCGCCCGCCGCGCTCGGTCCGGCGCCCGCGGCTCCGCGCCCCGCGCGACCGCCTCGGCCACCTTCCCGTCGGTGCCCTTGAGCCCGACGCGGCCGCCCATCCCGGCGACCGGGTTCACCGCGAATCCGACGTGCATGTCCGCTCTTTCGGCGGCCGGCCCTTAAGCGGGCCGCGTCTCGCCGCGGGAAGATCAATACTTAAGACGCCCCCAGAACAACCGCGAACCATGATCCTCGAAGCCGCCCCGACCGAGCCGCTCCCGATCGACGCGACCGCGACCGCCGTGCTCGTCGCGAGCCTCGTGGTCACCGCGGTGTGGCTCGCGTATCTTTACCGCTGATACCGCTACCGCTGATACCGCTACTCCTCCGACTCGACCAGCACCGACCGCTCCCGCACCCAGTCGGCGGCGCGCTCCGCCTCGTCGGCGGTCGCCGCCGTGATCTTCACCCGCACGCTCTCGCCGGGGTACGACCCGACGCTCACGTCAAACGCCTCCTGGAGCTCCGTGAACCGCTCTAACAGCGCGCTCTCCGGCTCGTCGACGTCGACGACGACGGTGTGGGTCGGGGTCCCCTCGAACTCCTCGGCGACCGACTCGAACATCGCCTCCATCTCCGCCGGGACGCCCGGCAGGACGTACGCCGACTCGACGACGGCGCCGGGCGCGACCCCCTCCTCGTTGGGGAGCGGCCGACAGCCGACCGGGAGGTGCGTCGTCTCGGCGACCAGGTCGTCCGCGCTGTACCCCCGCTCCGCGAGCCACGCCGCGGCCTCGTCGTTGGCGGCGAGGTCGCGCCCGAACGCGGCCGCGACCGCCTCCATCGTCACGTCGTCGTGGGTCGGCCCGAGCCCGCCGGTGACGATCACGGCGTCGTACTCGGCGTGGTACTCGTTGACGACGCGCGCGATCTCGGCGACCTCGTCCGGGACGACGGTCACCCGCCGGACCGTCACGCCGCGGTCGGCGAGCCGGCCGCAGAGCCACGTCGCGTTCGTGTTCTCGGTGTCACCGACGAGGAGCTCGTCCCCGACGGTGACGATTGCGGCGTCCATACCCGCACAAGGCGTCGCGCACTGAAAAAGGGCCCCAGTCCGGGAGGAGGGGGTCGCGGCGACCGCCGACTACTCCTCGTCGTCCTCGTACACGCCGAGCCCCAGCTGCCGGCGCCGCTCCCGGAGCTCCTCCAGCTGCCGCCGGAAGTACATCGTCCCGACGACCGCGGCGACCGCGGCGATCGCGAGGATCACCCCGAAGACGAGCAGGTCGGTCTCGCGGTACGACTGGACCACGACCGACCCGCTGGTGACCGAGTCCCACGTGATCCGGTCGCGGCCGTCGACCGTCTCGATCTCGTGGTCGCGCGGCGACACGTGCCCGACGATCGGCACGTCGGTGCTGAACCCGGGCGGGAGCGTCACCGCGTACGACCCCTCGACGTAGGTGAGCGTGGTGAACCGGCGGGGCGATCCGGACGCCGAGAGGGCCATCCGTCCGCCCTCCATGTCGTCGCCGAACCGGACCCACGTCTCGTCGGGGGTGCGCTCGATCTCTCCGCCGCGGGCGCGGAACTCGCTCCCGTCGATCACCTCGCCGTCGGGGTACTGGTACCGGAACGCGTCGAACTCGAAGGGCTGGTCGCCCGCGTAGGGGGTCTGCCGGTAGAAGCGTATCTCGTCGACGCCGGAGACGTTGTACACCACGGTGTACCGCGTCCCCGTCGAGAGGTTGACCTCGGCGTCGCGGTCGGTCGCGAAGTCGTACGCGTGGGGCGGCTCGGCGTCGAGCGTCTCGTTCGCGACCTCGCCTCCGTCGTTGACGTAGGTGAGACAGCCGGCGCTGACGGCGAGCAGCGCGACGACGGCGATCGCGAGGGCGAAACGTCGGTTCACGGGTTCAGACGACGCAGCGCATCTCGGCCGGGAGGTACGAGCCGATCGCGGCCAGCAGCCCCGGCGGGTCGGTGTCCTCGGTGCAGACGACGGACTGCTCCAACAGGCCCAGCCGCTCGACGGTGACGATGTCCTGCGCGTGGCCGGCGCGATTCACGGTCGCCCGGACCTCGCCGCGGGTCGCCGAGTTGACGTTGAGCCGGCCGTCGCCGCGCTGCCAGTCGTAGAGGCGGTCGCGCTCGGCGTCCGCCAGCCGGCTCGGCTCCGAATCGGGGTCGCCCACGTCGCCGCCGTAGACGAACCGCACGGGGAGGTGCTGGACCAGCCCGAACCGCTCGACGACCTGCTCCGGCGACCCCCTGCCGAGGCCGATCTCGTCGGCCGGAATCCGCACGTCGACGCCGGCGTCGAGGACGAAGCCGTCGTCGTCCCACGATTCGAGGGTCCCGACGTACTCCTTGCCGGCCGTCAGCCCCTCGTCGTGGGCGACGATCTCGCCCCACGTCTCCGCGAGGACGTTGCGGGCGACCGCGGCGTCCTCGCCGCTCACGTCCACCTGCACGAAGTCGTCGTCGCGGACGCCGACGTGCCAGTCGACGTCGAGCTCGCCGATGTCGTTGGCGACGAGCGAGTTCATGCCGTCGAGCGCGCGGTCGCGGGCGTCGCCCTCGACGTAGCACTTGGTTGCGAGGACGACCATTAGCCCGTCACGTCCGCGTTGAGCTCGTCACGGAGCTCCTCGACGCGCTGGCCCATCGCCTCGCGGAGCCGGTCGTTGTCCATCGACTCCAGCGGGGACCCGCACTCCGGGCACTCGAAGCCGAAGTCCATCGCCTCGCCGAACTCGAAGCGGATCGAACACACCTCACAGAGGTAGAACTCGTGGGTGCGCTCGTACTCCTCGCGCTCCTCTAACGCGTCGAGCAGGCGATACATCTCCTCTTCGAGGTTCTCCGGGATGTTGTCGTAGTGGAACGTCCAGAGGTACGTGAGCCACCCCGAGTCCTCGTCGCGCACCCGGCGGTAGGTGGCGAGGTCGTTCTCGTACAGGATGAACAGCGCGCGTCGGACGTCGTTGAGCTCCAGTCCGAGCTCCTCCGCCAGCTCCTCGTCGGTGACCTCACCGTCGGGCGGCGCGGCCGCGACCGGCATCCCCGTCGGCCCCACCAGCTCGTGGAGGTACTTCTGGATGACGGGGTCGTTCAGTAGATCCTCAAAAGCCATTACGTGAAACTGGTGGTGGAACCGGGTTAAAAGCTCCGGAAGGAGCGGTCACCGCCGTCCGCGGTCGACGCCGCCTGCGGTCGCAGACGGACGCGCCGACTCCCGACCGCGACCGCCGACCCCGATGGCCTCCGGCAAAGCTTTACCCGACGTGTGACACCACACGGTCGTATGGCACCGACCGGCAACACCGGAGCGGAAATCGACGAGTCGGCGGGGGAGGCCGCGTCGGAGGGGGAAGTCGGGCCGGACCGGTCAGTTGCGGTTGATAGGTCGGCCGCGTCCGAGCGGCCTGTCCCGTCCAGCTCTCCCGGGATCGGCGTGCGCGTCCGCCGGGCCGTCGGCGCGCTCGCGCTGCTCTCCGTCCCCGTCCTGCTCGCCGCCCTCCCGCTGGTCCCCGCCGCCGCGCTCCTCGGACCCGCCGGCCTCGACCTCGCCGGTCCGGGGGCGATCGGGGGACTCCTCGCCGCCGTCGCCGTCGGCCTCGGCGGCTCCGCCCTCCTCGGTCCGATCGTCGTCGACCGCCGGATCGCGCGGCTCCCCGAGGCCGACCTCGACGACCGCCCCGCCGACTTCGTCGCGGACCGGGTCGCGACCCTCGCGGACGAGGTGGGCGTCGACGCCCCGGCGGTGACGGTCGTGCGCGCCGACGCCGCCAACGTCGCGGTCGCGGACGGGTACCGCGGCGCCCGGCTCGTCGTCTCGACCCGCCTGCTCTCGCTGCCGAAGGCCGACCGCGACGCCGCCCTCCGGCACGCGCTCGTCCGGCTCCGGACCCGGGAGGCGCTCGTCGCGACCGCGCTGCTCCCGGCGCTCGCGGCGGTCGAGACGGTCGCGCTCCTCGCGACCCTGCTCGTCGGGCGCCGCGGCGAGCGCACGGCGGCGGACCGCCGCGTCAACCGGATCCACGGGTACGAGCCGGAGCGCGACCGGATCCCGTCGTGGGCGTACGCGGTCGCGGGCGTCGCGCTCTGGGTCCTGCTCCTGCCGGCGTGGCTCCCGACCGCCGTCGGCGACCGGCTCTACGTCGCCGGCGGGCGCCGCGACGCGGACGGGGCGGTCGCGCGGCTCGGGACGGCCGAGCGCGACGGGCTCGGCAACGCGGTCGCGTTCGCCAGCGACGCCGCGGGCGCCGCCGACTGGCCGCCCCTCCTCGACCGGCTCTCGCTCGTCTCGATGGCGGACGCCGAGACGGGCCGCGTCCGGGGGACGAGCCGACAGGAGGCGCGGACGCGGCTCGCGCGGCTCCGGTCGAAGCGGGCGCTCTGATCGCGGCGCTCCCGACCGTCGCGGTTAGGGCTGTGCCGGGACGGATATCCGGAGGACGGTTCCGCCCGTCTCGGACGAATCCACCGAGAACTCCCCGCCCGCCTTGCTCACGACCCAGTACATCAGCCAGATCCCGAGCCGGTCCGCGTGCTTCAGCGACGTCTCTCCCCGTTCGAGCACGTGGGTCTCGTGTTCCGGGATCCCCGGCCCGTCGTCTTCGATCTCGATCTCGATCCAGCCTTCCGCTCCGCGCTCGGCCCGTATCCAGACCGTCGGCTCCGGAGCGTCGTTGTGCTTGACCGCGTTCTCCACGCCCTCCTCGATCGCCGTCTGGAGGCCGACGACGCTCACTTCGAGCGGGTCGTCGTCCGGGAGCGACAGGTGGAACGCCGCGTCCGGGTACTGGTCGGTCATCTGGCTCAGCAGCTCGGACAGCCGGTCGCGGAGGCTGACCCCGGCGTCGTCCGACTCCGGGCTCGAAAGCGTGTGGTCGATCTTCCGCACCGCCTCCGCGATCCGCATCAGGTCGTCGGTCGTCTCGCCGATCACGTCGAGCGCCTTCCGCCGCTGCTCCTCGGCGGGGTCGCTCCGAAGCAGCTCGGTGTACCCCTCGATGAGGTTCATCTTGTTCCGGAGGTTGTGGTTGAGCACCCGCCCCATCACCTCCAGCCGCCGCTCGCGGATCTTCCGGTCCGTGATGTCCGTCTGGAAGCCGACGAACCGGATCACGTCGCCGTTCTCGTCCCGGATCGGCGCGACGGTGAGCCGGTTCCAGAACTTCTGGCCGCTCGCGCGGTAGTTCAGGACGTCGACGGAGACCGGTCGCTCGTCGTCGATCGCCTCGCGAATCGCCGCGGTCGTCTCCGGGTCCGTGTCCTCCCCCTGGAGGAAGCGACAGTCCTTCCCCAGGATCTCCGGTCCGTACCCGGTGAGCCGCTCGAACTCTTCGTTGACGTAGGTCAGCGGGTTGTTCCCCGTCCCCGGCTCCGCGAGCGAGATCCCGACCGGGGCCTCGTCCATCGCGCGCTCCTTCTGTCGGAGCTCCTCGACCGTGGCCGCCAGCCGCCGCTCGCGGTCGGCGAGCCTGAGGGAGGTGCGCCGCCGATCGACGAGGTTCCCGATCCGGGCTCGGAGCGCCCGCTTGCGCACCGGGAGCTCGACGACGTCGTCGACGCGGTCCCACGCGCCCTCCGTCGCCTTTCGGGCGTCACCGCCCGCGAGGAGCACGAACGGGAGGAAGGCGGGGGCCGCGCGCTCCCGGCGCGGCCCGATCGCGCTCCCGACGCGCTCGAACGCCTCGGCGTCGAGGACGCAGCAGTCGAACGCCGAGTCGAACGCCGCCGCGTCGGTCGTCGAATCGACCCGAAAGCGGTCGCCGAGCGCCTCGGCCACCAAATCGCGGTCGCGCCCCGGCCGCATGAACAGCAGGACGCGGGGGTCCTCGTCCGTGTCCGGCGGTTCGCCGGACGGGGCGTCGGAAGAGATGCCCGCGGGGCCTAGGGCCATGTCTCCTAGAAGGAGACCGCGCGGTTACTAAGAGCTACCCATTCATTAACTACCCCGGAGTCGGAAGGGACCGTATGTCAACGCCACTCACCGATCGCGCCTCGACCGGTGTCGCGGGCCTCGACGAGATCCTCTCGGGGGGGCTCGTCCCGGAGCGGAGCTACATGGTCCGCGGTCAGGCCGGCAGCGGGAAGACGATCCTGAGCTTCCACTTCCTCCAGCGGGGCGTCGACGAGGGGGAGACGGCGCTTTTCATCAACCTCGAGGAGGACGCCCGCGACCTGAAGGCGAACGCGGCGGCGCTCGGCTTCGACACCGACGCCATCGAGTTCCTCGATCTGAGCCCGAGCGCGGACGTGTTCGTCGAGGACGACTCCTACGAGGTGTTCGAGCCTTCCGAGGTCGAGCGGGAGCCGCTGACCGAGAAGATCATCGAGGGCGTGACCGCCGTCGACCCCGACCGGGTCGTCGTCGACCCGCTGACGCAGCTCCGGTTCCTGCTGTCGGACGACTACCAGTTCCGGAAGCAGGTGGTCGGGTTCATGCGCTTCCTGAAGGACCGGGAGGCGACGGTGCTTTTCACCGTTCAGAACACCGAGTCGCTGCCGACGGACGACCTCGAGTTCATCACGGACGGGACGATCCGGCTTGCCACCGCGGAGTACGGCAAGACGATCGACGTGCCGAAGTTCCGCGGGTCGGCGACCCAGGGCGGCGAGCACGCCTATCGGATCACCGCCGAGGGAATGGAGGTGTACCCGGCGTTACAGCCCGGCGCTCACGCGAGGGACGCCACGTTCGAACAGGCCTCCTCCGGCGTCCCGGAGATCGACGACCTGCTGAACGGCGGGATCGAACGGGGAACGGTCAGCATCGTGAGCGGGCCCACCGGCGTGGGGAAGACGACGCTCAGCACCCAGTTCATGAAGGCGGCGGCCGATCGCGGCGAGCGCTCCGTCATCTACCTGTTCGAGGAGAGCGAGGAGACGTTCCGCACGCGGGCGCGGTCGGTGAACATCTCGGTCGACGAGATGATCGAAGCGGGGACGCTCCGCGTCGAGGAGGTCGAGGCGTTAGAGCGGTCGCCACAGGAGTTCGCGCGGATGGTCCGGACGGAGGTCGAAGAGCGCGGCGCCGACATCGTCATGGTCGACGGGATCGCGGGCTACCGGCTGACCCTCCACGGGGAGCGCGATCAGGTGCTCCAGCAGCTCCACGCGCTCGGCCGCTACCTCAAGAACATGGGCGTGACGACGATATTCGTCGACGAGACGCGCGACATCACGGGCGAGTTCCGGGCGACGATGGAGAACGTGAGCTACCTCGCCGACAACATCGTCTTCCTGCGACACCTGGAGGTGGACGGCGAGCTCCGGAAGGCGATCGGCGTGCTGAAAAAGCGCATGAGCGACTACGAGCGGACGATCCGCGAGTTCCGGATCACCGCCGACGGGATCGCCGTCGGCGAGCCGCTGTCGGGGATGCGAGGCGTCCTCAGCGGGACGCCGGAGATGGTCGATCCGGACCGCAACCGACCGTCGGGCGGGTGGCTCGACGACGGGGAGTCGTAGCGGGGATCAGTCGGGTCGGGACGCCTCGTCGCCGTCGGCACCGTGTCCCCCGTCCCCGTCGACACCGCCTCCCTCCTCGCCGTCGTCCGCGTCGATGACCGTCTTCCCGGTCGCCTCGGGGACGACGCGGCGGTCGGCGTCCTCCCACTCGCGGTCCAGCTCCGCCCCCTCGAACAGCCGGTCGAGGAACACGGCGAGCCCGGCGACCTCGGAGTGCGGCTGGTTCGTCACGCCCACGTTGAAGTCGGCGCGCTCGTACAGCGCCCACGGCACCTTCTCGCCGCCGACGACGATCAGGAGGTCGTCGCCGCCGCGGACCGACTCGCGGACGTCTCCCTCCACGTCTTGAACGCGCTCGCCGTACATGGTGAGGTGGACGACGGTCCCCTCCCAGTTCCGGACGATCGCCTTCTGGTCGTCGCGGAGCTCGACCGCGAACGGGCCGCCGAACCGGTCGGTGATGTCCCGCACCGTCTCCGCGGACTGGCCGGCGTTGTCGGGGAATATCACCCGGTCGGCGCCGAGCGCTCGGGCCGTGAGCCCGACGTGCGTCGTCATGCGGTCGTCGCGTCCCGGCCGGTGACCGTACCGGAGGACGACGACCTCGCGCGCATCGTGCATACCGGCGATGCGCCCGCGAGCGGCGTGGTCCTTTCGATGCAGAGTCGTCGATCGCGTCCGGCTCCGGCCGCAGCCGACTCCGACCGGGCCCGGTCCTGGCCGCAACCGACTCCAACAATGACCGACCCCGACCGCGCCGACGAGTGTACTCACGACCGTGGATCGTTCTTATCAAAACCGGATCGAGGTGACCACGTAAGTGAAAGATTCATGGGGAAGGCGGTCGCCGGGTGAGGTATGACGAGCGTCAAGGAGTTCCGCGTCGACGCGCCCGCGACCGCCGACTCGCTCGGCCGCGGCCGGTTCGTCTTCACCGACGCCTACTCGGTGTTCGACTGGGGACAGATGCCGGACGCGATCCCGCGCAAGGGCGCGAGCCTCTGTGCGATGGGCGCGTTCAACTTCGAACTGCTGGAAGACGAGGGGATCCCGACCCACTACCGCGGCGTCGCGGATCCCGACACGAGTGAGATCGTCCCCCTCGCCGACGCGACCGCCCCGCCGACCGAGATGGCCATCGACCTGACGCAGGTCCCCGACCTCCCGTACGAGGGCCCCGAGGCGGGCTACGACTACGACGCCTTCCACGCCGCGGGCGGCGAGAACTACCTCGTGCCCCTCGAAGTCGTCTTCCGCAACCGCGTGCCGATCGGGTCCAGCCTCCGGCGCCGCACCGACCCCGCCGACTTCGGGCTTGACGACATCGCGGGCGCCGACGGCGACTGGCCCGACGAGCCGGTCGACCTCCCCGAGCCGGTCGTGGAGTTCTCGACGAAGTACGAGCAGCAGGACCGCTACCTGACCCGTGCGGAGGCCGACCGGATCGCGGGCGTCGCCGCGATCGACGCCCTCGAATCGCTCGCGCGCGACGTGAACCGCGTCGTCACCGAGCGCGCCGAGACGGCGGGGTTCGTCCACGAGGACGGGAAGATCGAGTGCCTGTACGTCGACGGCGAACTGCGGGTCGCCGACGTGGTCGGCACCTTCGACGAGAACCGGTTCTCCTACGGCGGGCGGGGGATCTCGAAGGAGGTCGTCCGGCAGTGGTACAAGGCGAACGACCCGGGGTGGGTCGAGGCCGTGAAAGAGGCGAAGGCGGCCGTCGCCGAGCGCGATATCGACGACTGGCGCGAGCTCTGCGAGCGCGACCCCGACCCCCTCCCCGACGAGGTCGTCGACGCGGTCTCGGAGCTGTACGCGGCCGGGACGAACGCCTACACCGACCGCGAGTGGTTCGACGTGCCCGACATCGAGGCGGCGCTGGACGCGGTCGACGACTTATAAGAGAACGCGACCGCTGACGGCGGGGAGAACCGCTTATAAGTGGTTGACTCTGGATCGACCGTGAACGCTTCCAAAGACCCAGCCGCTCGCTTATAAATACTCGACCACGAACCGGCGGTGAACACCTCCAAAGCCCCAGCCGCTCGCTTATAAGTGGTTGACTCTAGATCGACGGCGAGGACCTCCAAAGCCCCAGCCGCGAGGCGGGCAGACGCTCGCTGCGCTCCTCACTCGGTCGCTCACTCCGTTCGCTCCCTCGTTGTGGTGCTTACGTCGCCTCTGCCCGCCTCGCGGCTGCCCCTTTGAGTCCCACCCACCCGCAACCGCACAGCACCTCACGCCTCCCCAGCCTCGCGGCTCCCTTCGGTCGCCGCGTCCCTCGCGCGTGCTCCTCGCGGCCGAGGGCCGCTCGGAGGCACGCGCCGCCGCACTAGTTTATAAACGATCTGCGCTATCGCTCACCAGTGTGAACGAATCGGGCGGATACCCGCGTCACCGCCGCGCCCAGTCGAGCAGCCGCGCGTAGAAGGGGTCCGAGCCGAGCGCGTCGGCGTCGCCGACCAGCGTCAGCTGCTTTTTCGCCCGGGTGAGCGCGACGTTCATCCGGCGGTGGTCCTCGAAGATCGGACCGTCGAGGTCGCCGGTCGCCACGAGCGAGACGACGATCACCTCCTTCGAGGAGCCCTGGAAGCGGTCGACCGTGTCGACGGTGACGGGGGTCCTGCGGCCGATCTCGGCGACCTGCGCGCGGAACGGCGCGATCACGCCGATGTCGTCCGGGTCGACGCCGGCCGCGACGTAGGCGTCGACGACCTCCGCGACGCGCGCGGCCTCCCGGACGTTGCGGTTGCCGTCGCGGCTCCCGTCCGGGTCGACGAAGCTCACCCCGCCCGCGAGCCCCGCGGGGAGCTCGGCGGGGTCGACGCCGAGGTCGCGGAGCGTCTGTCCCGCCACCTCAGGGGTCGCCGGGCGGAGCGCGCCGTCGTAGAACTCCGCGGAGGCGAACGCCTGGATGCGCTGGCTCATCCGGTACTGGCGGTCGAGCATGACGCTCGCGTCGGGGTACGCCTCGATGAGCCGCTGGAACAGCGAGGTCTGTAAGTCGTTTTCGGCGCGGACGACCGGCGGGAGCTGCTCGTGGTCGCCCACGAGCACGAACCGGTCCGCGCGGTTGATCGCGGCGTGGGTGCCCGGCTCAGTGAGCTGCGAGGCCTCGTCGACCAGCGCCACGTCGAACTCGCACTCGCGGAGGACGCGGGAGCCGCAGGCCGCGGTGGTGGCGGCGACGACCGGCGCGTCCCGCAACTCGGCGGCCTTCGCGTTCGGGTCGCCGCGCTGGACGAGCCGCACGTCCTGCATGTCGCCGCGGACGCCGGTCTCGCTGCCGACGCGGAGCACGTCGTCGAAGCCCTGATCCCGGAGGGCCTCGAGGGCGTTGTCGACCGCCCGGTTCGTGAACGCCGAGAGCAACACCCGGTTCCCCTCGGCGACCAGCGCGCGGATCGTCCGGGCGATGGTGTACGTCTTCCCGGTGCCCGGCGGGCCGTGGATCAGCGCGCAGTCCTCGGCGTCGACGGCGAGCTCCACGGCCTCGTTCTGCGCCTCGTTGTTGCCGATGTAGGCGTCCGGGGCGTCCGGGTCGTCGCTCCCCGGCGCTCCCGCGGGGCGTTCGCTCTCCGCCCGGAACTCGGGCTCCCGACGCCCGAACAGCACGTCCTTGCGCCGTTCGCTCCCCTTCAGGATCGCGTCGTGGAGCGCGGTGAGCGAGCGGTCGACGGAGATCTCCGAGGGGTACACGTCGAGTCGCCGGAGCTCGACCGGCTCGTCGGTCTCGACGACGACCTCGTCGCCGTCGAGCGCGGTGATGCGACCGAGCTCGCCGTGACCGGTGACGGGTTCGCCGTCGCTCGCGAGCGCCACGTCGCCCTCGCGGAGCTTGGAGACGGCGTCGTCCGGCTTGCGCGCCCGGAGCTCCCACCGGGCGTCGCCGATCTCGGTCTGCGAGACGGGTTCGAGGTCGATGAGCGCGCGGTCGTCCGCGGCGCGCTCCTCGGGGGTCTGCTCCCACAGCTTCCGGTACTCGGCGTGGGTCTCGCGGCGCTCCTCCTCTAAGGCGACGTAGAACCGGTCGAAGTAGTCGCGCTCCTCGTCGGGGACCGGCGTGCCGACCGACCCCGCCTTCGACTCCTGGTCGAGGCGGCCGGAGACGACCATGCAGGTGTCCTGCTCGAAGCAGTACTCGCACTTGGCGTCGGCCTCGTACCCCGTCGGGACGGTCGGGCGCTCCCCGGAGCCGTCGAGCGCGCGCCACTCCATCGCGGCGAGGGCGTTGCGCTCGCGGACGACGAACTCCAGTAACCCCCGGCCCACGGAGAACTCCTTGGCCGGCGCGAGGTCGCCGGACTCCTCGTTGCGGTCCAGGGCGGTGTTCTTCGTGTACAGCAGGGTTCCGATGTCGGGGTCGACGCCGCGCTCCTCTAACATGAGCGCGTAGCAGGCCGCCTGGATCTTGTCGTGGAAGCGCGGCTCCCGCTTCGTGTTCTTCCCGGTCTTCAGCTCGACGGGGGTCCCGCGCCGGAGGGCGTCGGCCCGGCCCTTCAGGCCGAACGTCGGCGAGATGAGGGTGAACTCCGACCGCCACGTGTCCTCGTCGGTCAGGGTCCCCTGCGAGAGCCACCCCTCGATCGCGGCCGCGTTCCGGCGCACCTCGTCGGCGACCTCCTCGGGCTCGTACCCGAGCAGGCCGAGTTCGAGGCCCGCCTCTTCGACGCGGTCAGCGACCGACGCCTCCAGCTCCATCCCGCGGAGCAGGTCGCCGAACACCTCGTGGACGACGGTCCCCTTGACGACGGGGTAGTTGAGCGGGATCCCGGAGAGCTTGTTCAGGTAGTACATCCGCGGGCACTGCACCCACGACCGGATCCCGGTCACGTCGACGAGGAAGTCGGGCTCGAGCACGACCCACGAGTCGCCGGTGGTGGCGTACCCCGTCTCGCCGCCGAACTCGTCCTCCTCGGCGTCGGTGACCAGCAGCTCCATCCCCGGCTCGGCGTGCTCGGCGGTCTCGGTCCACTTCCCCCACAGCGTCACGTCGACCGCGTCGCCCGCGCCGCGGTCGGGCCGGATCCGGATCTCGCGGAGCTCGCGGTCCCCGTACGACGTCGACACCGTCCGCGCCTCCCCGACGGAGAGGATCGGCCCCCGAACGTTCACGGCCGTCATCGGCGGCGGTCTCGAAAAACGCTGTCGGTGGGAGCGGTCGCGGGCCGCGTCGGGGCTCCGCGCGCCCGGCCGCTTCGCGCTCGGCCCCCGTGAGGTCGGTCCCCCGCGGTCCCCGCGCGGTCCGCCGCCACCGACACGCTCATGCGGTCGCCTCCGCTACCTACGACCGACATGCGCGTGCGAGACTGGGACGACATCCTCGCCGACGTCGCGAGCGACTCGACCGACCCCGACGGGTGGCGCGCGGTCGCCGGGTCCAGGCGCGAGGGCCTCGGCGAGGACCTCTACTTCGGCCACCCGAGCGTCGGCGTCTACCACCTCAAGACGTACGCGAAGAACCCCCGCGACCTCCGCGGCGTAGGCGCGAAGATCGCCCGCAGCGTCGACGACGAGCTCGACCCCCTGCTCCCGGACGAGGAATCGGCCGGCCGGTTCGCGGTGCAGTCGGCGCCGGAGGACGAGGACGAGGCGGAGGACATGGCGACCCGGCTCCGAGAGACCTTGAAGGTCCACGCGGAGGCGCCGACCGACCCCGACCACCTCTTCGAAGACGTGATGGAGGCGGTCGACTCGCCCGCGTTCGGCCCGATGGACTACGAGTTCGACGGGCGCCCGGACGAGCTCGACGATCTCTCGGACACCTTCGAGGAGGCCGAGGAGCTCCTCTCCGCCGAGCTCGAGGACCTGATCGACGACGACGACGTGGACCGCGGCTTCCACTGATCCCGTCTGCCGGCTCCGTCGGTCGTTTTGCAGACGCGGGACAGGAATCAGCGGACCGCGAAACGCGTCTCCGTGATCGATAGCGGGAGTGAGTGTTGCAGATCGGTAGCGGCGAGACGGTATTTAAACAGCCAAGAGCGACGACGATCGCTTATAAATGACGACGCGGTGGCGCGCGCCTCCGAACGGCCGCCACCGGTGGCCGTGAGGAGCGCGTGCGAGGGAGTCGCTGGCGCCTTATAAGGCGCCAGCGACGAGGCTGGGGAGGCGTGAGGCTGCGGTCGGGTGGGACTCAAAGGGGCAGTCGCGAGGGCGAAGCACGGCGACGGAAGCACCGCAGGAACGAGCAACGCGAGTGACGAGGAGCGCAGCGAGCGTAAGCTCCCCTCGCGGCTGGGGCTTTGGAGGTCTTCACCGCAGACACATCGATCACTTATAAACACTCGTCAGCACCACCACAATCCGACTTATAAACAACCGAACAGCCAGTTTGCGAGACTTACTCCCGATCTCAATCAGGGATCGCGGTGGCGAGCCGTTTCGGGCGCGTTCTCGTCCGGAAAAATCGGATCGCACGAGGGCGGAAAAACGGGGTGTCGTCCGGTCGGACTGCCGTCGAGTCGCGTCGTTAGCTCCGCGTGAAGCGGTACTCGACCGTGCCCAGGCCGGGGAGACTGACGCGACCGACCGCCTCGCGGTCGACGTGCCGAGCGAGCGAGCGCGCGAGGACCGCGAGCGCGACGACGCCCGTCAGAAGGGCGAGCGAGACGAGGGGGAAGGCGGCCACGAAGACCGCGAGACCGATGAGCGCGAGGAACGCGAACGAGGCGCGAACGCTGCCGTCGGGCGAAACGTTGGGCCCCGGCGACCGACCGCCGGCCGAGAGTCCGTGTTTCATTGGTTGCATATCGATCCGTACGATACCGGGGCGTAAAAACCTTTCATATTGCAAATATGTTTTGAGAAGAGTTCACACGGGACATTCCAATAGACGGTCTAAAACGGTTGTTAATGCGGTGTAACTGTTACCATGTTATTCGTTCGTACACCCATCACATATCTAGCAACTACCGCCGAATTCGGCGTGACGCCCCGAACGGTGCGACTGCCGCCGACGCGGGGGCCGATCCTCCCGGTCGACGCCCGCACCCGTACTTTTATTCCGACACGAACCGTTGTGCAGATACGAACAGCCCATGTCAACGATAGACGAGACCCCGTCCGCACGAACGGAGACGGTCGCGACGGCGGAGCGCCGCCGCGTCGTCGCCGGACTCGCCGACGGAACGGTCGAGACGGTCGCTGACCTACAGGTCCGCGGCCGTGCCGACGAGATCGCCGCCGAGCTCCGCGAGAGCCACCTCCCGGCCCTCGAGGAGGCCGGGTACATCGAGTGGGACCGGGAGGAGGGGACGATCGAGCCCGGGCCGAACTTCGAGGAGGCGGCCGAACACGTCGCCGACCTCCCGGACCCGGACGAGGGAGTCGCCGACGACTGAGTCCGGCAGCGCCCGGACCGGCCTCCGAGCCTCGTGGAGCGCGCCCGAGACGTTTATACGCCGCGGCGGGCGAGCCCAGACATCGCATGGCCGAGCCGATACTGAAGTGGGCCGGCGGGAAGCGGCAGCTCCTCGACGAGCTGTACGCCCGGTTTCCGTCGGCGTACGGCCGCTACCACGAGCCGTTCCTCGGCGGCGGCGCCGTGTTCTTCGACCTCGAACCGCCGGACGCGACGGTGAACGACGCGAACCCGCGGCTGGTGAACTTCTACGAGCGGGTCCGCGACGACCCCGAGGCGCTGATCGAGCGGCTGGAGTCGTTCGACGACCCCGGCGCCGACCCGGACCCGGACCTCCCGTACGCCGAGGAGACGGCCCGCGGTCGCGCCGTGGAGAGCTACTACTACCAGCAGCGCGCGCGGTTCAACAGGCGCCCGTACGAGGGGGAGTTCGACCCGCTGGAGGAGGCCGCGCTCCTCCTGTACCTCAACCGCACCTGCTACAACGGGCTCTACCGCGAGAATGCCGACGGCGGGTTCAACGTCCCCGTCGGCCGGTACGCGAACCCGGACTGGGTCCAGTGCGACCGGATCCGGCGGGCGAGCGACGCGCTCGCGGACGCGACGGTCCGGAACGGCGACTTCGGGTACGTCCTCGACGCCGCGGAGCCGGGGGATCTGGTCTACTTTGATCCCCCCTACGAGCCGATGAGCGCGACCGCGAGCTTCAACGAGTACAGCGCCGAGGGGTTCGACCGCGAGGACCAGCGCCGGCTGCTCGACGTCGCCGCCGAGCTCGACGAGGCGGGCGCGTGGGTCGTCCTCTCGAACAGCGGCGTGATGTACGAGCCGTACGCGGACGCGGGGTTCCGCGTCGAACTCGAGGGCGCGACCCGTGCGATCAACAGCGACGCGGGGAACCGCGACGAGGTCGACGAGATCGTCGCGACCAACGTCCCGCCGGCGGAGCGCCGCGAGGCCGGACAACGCGACCTCGCGGAGTTCTGAGGCGGGGAATTTCCGCACCGGCGACGCGGCTCGGGACCGACCGCAGAGGGCGGGCTTTTTGCCCTCCCCCGCCGACGACTCCGGTATGACCGATCTCGACATCGACCTCGTCCTCGTGTCTGTGGACGGCAGCGAGGAGTCCCACGAGGCGGTCGACTACGCGATCGCGCTCGCCGCCGAGTACGGCGCGAGCGTCCACGCCCTGTACGTGCTCGACGAGGACGTGGTCCGCGCGATCGACCACGGCGTGGTCGACGAGAGCGACGTGGCCGACGACACCGAGGCGTTCACCGACTCCGTGGCCCGGCGCGCGGAGGCCGCGGGCGTCCCCCACAGCAACTCCATCGCCTACGGGTTCTCCACGAAAGTGAAGACGGTTCATCCGGGCAGCGTCGTCCTCGACACCGCGGAGGAGCTCGACTCGGACTTCGTCGTCGTCCCGCGCGAGCCCGTCTCCGGCGACCCCGGCGAGGTGCTCGGGAAGGCCGCCGAGTACGTCCTCCTGTACGCCAGCCAGCCCGTGCTGTCCGTCTGATGGCCGGCGGCCTCCCCTTCCTCCCGGCGGGAACGACGATCCCCCCGGCCCCGTACCTCGTCGGCGTCCTCCTCGCGGCCGGGGCCGTCGCGGTCGCGCTCCGCCGGCGGCGCCCGCGGGTCACCGGCCGGCGCGTCCTCGCGCTCGCCCCGTGGATGGCGCTCGGCTCGGCGGTGCACGTCCTCTACGTCGTCGACGCGCTCCCGCCCCTGCTCTCCCCGCTCGCCGGCTCGCCGACCGTCTACCTCACGGTGGGGACGCTGGCGGGCGCGGCGTGGCTCGCCGCCGACGCCGTCCGCCCGGACCGGGTGTCGGAGAGCCTCGCGCTCGCCGGCGCGCTCTGCCTCGCCCCGGTGGTCGCGGTCGCGGTATCGACCGGACTCTCGTCAGAGGGCGCCCGCTGGTCGACGATCGCGCTCGCGCTCACGGTCCCGATTACGGGCGCCGTCTGGGTCGCCCTGACGCGGCTCCGGCCCGAGGCCGCGGTCACCGGCGGCGTCGGCGCCCTCGCCGTCTTCGGCCACGCGCTCGACGGCGTCTCGACCGCGGTGGGGACGGCCCAGCTCGGCTTCGGCGAGCGCACGCCCGTCTCCCGGATCCTGCTGGAGCTCGGCGGCCTCCCGTCGCTCCCGGTCCTCGGCGAAGGGTGGCTGTTCCTGCTCGTGAAGCTCGCGGTCGCGAGCGCCGTCGTCTGGCTGTTCGCCGAGTACGTCCGCGAGACGCCCGCGGAGGGCTACCTCCTGCTCGGGTTCGTGGCCGCCGTCGGGCTCGGTCCCGCGGCCCACAACCTGCTGCTGTTCGCGATCGCCGGGTGACAGCCGACGAGTCACAGAACCGCGAGCGCAAACGCGGCGGTGACGCCAGCCAGTATGACCGCCTGTACGACCGAGCTGGCGAGGGCACCGATCACCGCGTAGATCGACTGTCGGACGGCATCGCGCGGCTCGCCGGCGTTCTCGTAGAGCCCCGCGAGAAAGACGGTGCCGCCCAGGCCGACGACGAAACCGATCGGACCGATCACGAACAGCAACCCGATCCCCGCCAGCGTCCCGACGACGACGGTCCGCGTCGAGGCGCCGCCGAGTTTCCCGGAGACGAGTCCAGACAACAGCTCCGCCGCGGAGGCCAAAAGCGAGGCGAGAACGAGCGCGAGTAGGACCGCGAGGCCCGGCTCGGTGAAGCCGGTGGTGTACGCGTAGCCGAGGACGGTCAGCGCCGCGAGGCCGCCGCTCGGCACGAAGGGGACGAACGAGCTGGCCGTCCACACGACCAGCAACACGATCGCTATTCCGGCGGCGGAGACGGCCATGCCGGGGGTTCGTCACGCGAGTTCAAAACGGTTCACTCCGGACGAGTCCGTCATCGGTCGCCGTGGCCGTTCACGGCCGGCGGTCTCAGTCCTCTTCCTCGACGACTTCCGGGTCTTCGATGGCCGACTGCAGCGAGTCGAGCCCGTTGACCCACTCGGAGACGAGCCCGTACTCTAAGTCCTCGACGAGGTCGATGTCGAGGGCCTCGCCGTCGATGATCCGGGTGCCGGCCTGCACGACGTAGCCGAGCGCCGCGTCGAGGTCGTCCTCGGCCTCGGCGTCGGCGGCCGCGCGCACGAACTCGCTCACGTCGCCGTCGACGACGCCGCCCACGACGTACTCCTCGGCCGCGTAGAAGACGGGGACGAGCGAGGTCTGGACGCCGTCGATCAGCATGACCTTGTCCTCGTCGTCGAACGCCACGTCGGCGAGCACGATGTCGCGCACGGTGTGGATCTCCTCGACCGCGCGGTCCTCGTCGATGCGCCCGTCGTCGAGCGCCGCGAGCACCTTCACGATCGCGATCGCGGCGTCGTCCTGCAGGTTTAAGAGGAGCCGCGCGGAGTCCTCGTTTTCGGGGTCTAAATCCTCCTCTTCGAGCCTGTCGAGCCAGTTCTGCCACCGTTCGTCGGTATAGAACGTCTCCACGGCGTCGTCGTCGGTCATGTCCCGTACGTCGCCCGGACTACTCAAATGCCTTTCCTATCGATCGTCGCGAGAGAGGGCGTCTCACCCGCTCGACGGCGGGATTCGGGCGTCGCGTTCAGGCGTCGCGCTCAGGGCACACTCGGGTCGCGCTCAGGCGTCCCGATCCAGCGTCGCCTCGGTGTCGATCCCGTAGACCGCGCGGGGGGTCTCGACGTGAGCGGTGCGGACCGCGTCGTCGTATCCCTTCTCCAGCAGCCAGCGGACGCGGCGGGGGACCGTCTTCGGGCCGAGCACCATCCCCGGCTTCTCGGGGTCGTCGACGAAGTCGGTCTCCATCAGGAACGGCTCCCCCGCCTCCGCCGCGCGCTCCAGCCGGTCCTTCTCGCTCATCACGCTCGGGGTCGGCCCCGCGAGCCGCCCCTCGGCGTAGTGTTTCACGACGTTCGCCGGATCGAGCCCGGACTCCTCGGCGACCGCCGCGAGGTCGGTCAGGTCCTCGCTCGCCTCGGTGTGCAGCTGGACGGCGCACTCCAAGGCGGCGCCCAGCTCGAACGCGCGCCGCGTCACGGCGTTCGAGGCGTCCCAGACCGCGTCGCTCACGTCGTAGTGCGGGCGCCCCGACTTCAGCGCGAGCGCGTCGCCGTCGGCGACGAACTCGCTCGCGACCTCGAGGCCTCCCTGCATCAGGTCGCGGGCGTCCGCCGGCGCGAAGTCGCGCTCGTCGACGAGCCGACTGATAAGGCCGGGATGGACGCCGAGCACCGGCCACGCGCGCCCCGGAAGGATCTCGTTCGCGGCCGCGACCGCGTCGAGCGTCTCCTCGAAGACGGGCCGGAAGTCGGCCGGCTCCTCGGGCTCGACGCCGAGGTGCCACGACGGCTTGTTCACCACGAGCAGGTGGGTGCCGCCGAGCCGGACGAAGTCCTCGACCGCGTCGATCCCGCGGCCGTGACGCGGATCGAGGTGGAGGTGGTTGTCGAGCACCGGCGTGTCGAGGTCGTCGGTCATGGCTGAGCGAGGGGCCGGGCGACGCTTATAAACAACGACTGCGGGCGTCGCCACCGCCGTCAGCGTTCAGCCGCCGTCGGGCGCGCGGTACAGGAGGTCGTACTGGTGTGCGACGTAGGTGAGCTCCCGGTCGCGCAGCTGCCCGCGCCGGGACGCGAGCCAGTCGTCGCCGCGGTCGACGTCGGCGTCTGCGATCGCGTCGGCGACGAAATCGAGGATCCGTTCGAGGAAGTACGACTCGTCGGCGGGGTAGTCGCCGCCCCGGGGGCGGACGACCCAGTCGGAGCTCGCCATCGCGAGGAGCGTCCCCGCCCGCCGCCGACACAGGTCAGCGAGGTGCCGCCCGGCGCGAACGTCCCGGCCGGGTCGGGCGTCGATGGCCGCGTGGTACGCGCGTTCGACCGCGCGGTCGGCCGGATGGTCCGGCTGAAAGATGCTCCCGCCGTCGAAGGTTATCGGGAGGTACGCGAGCCCGCCGGGCCGGAGCGCCGACTCGGCGGCGTCGATCAGCGCCTCGGGATCAACGAGGTCGGCGAACGCCTGCGCGACGACGAGGTCCGCCCCCGACTCAGCGCGGAGCGCCGCGACCGCGTCGCCCGTCTCGAAGGCGGCGGTCAGGTCGCTCGCGGAGACCGTTCCGTCGGCGGCTCGCGCGTCGTACCCCCGGCGACGCAGTTCTCGGGGCCGCACGGTCCGGGCGAACGCGACGACGCCGGGGTCGCTATCGACGCCGCGGTACGTCGCGGCGTCGACGCCCCACGCGAGCAGCGTCGGAACGGTGACGCCGGTCCCGCAGCCCGCCTCGACGACGCGCGGCGCCTCGGGAAGCGCGGCGAGCAGCCGGTCGCGCACCCGCGGCGAGCGGGCGCGCTCGTCGACCGACCGCTTGGCCTCCAGGTACCGCGTCGCCGCGTGGTTCATCCGTCGAGCGCGCGCCGGTGGCCGGCCCACGCAACATCGTCCTCCCAGATGCGGACGACCAGGGTCTCCGGGTTCGGCTCGGGTATCGCGTCGGCGACCCGATCGCCGAACAGCCTCGCGAAGTGCTCGACGCTCGGGTTGAGCCCCTCGAACTCCGGGAGGTCGTTCAACAGCGCGTCGCGATACCGCCCCTCCAGATCGTCTAAGATCGACTCGACGGCGTCGATGTCCACGAGATAGCCGTACTCGTCGAGCTCCGGCCCCCCGAAACGGAGTTCCGCGGTGAACCGGTGGCTGTGGACCTCCCCCTCGGGCGGTTCCGGATCCGGAACCGTGAGGTAGTGCTGTGCGACGAACGCTCGGGTGACGGTCAGTCGGTACGGATGCTGGAAGTCTGTCATTGTGGGTGTGTCCCGGCTCGCGGCCGGGAGCGGTCTCGGTTCGATGCCGGTCAGTCGTAGGTGAGCAGCACCTGCAGGGGGTCGCCGGTCCGCTCGTGGAGCAGTCGGTAGGCCGACTCGGCCTCGTCGAAGGGGACGCGGTGAGTCACGAGCGAGTCGAGGTCGAGGTCGGCGAGCCGCGACAGCGCGGTGTCCATCCGGCGGTCCTTCGTCCACCGGCCGCGGGTCTCCGGGGCCAGCGTGCTGACCTGGCTCGATTCGACGGCGATGCGGCCGCGGTGGAAGTGCGTTCCCAGGCCGACCGTCGCCTCCTTCTCGCCGTACCACGACCCGACGACGACGCGCCCGTCGTACCCCGCGGTACCGATCGCCGCATCGAGCGTCGACGGGCGTCCGGAGAGCTCGTACACGAGGTCCGCCCCGCCGGGATCGGGCCAGTCGGTGACGAGGTCGTCGACCTCGTCCGGCCCGACCGCGCGGTCCGCGCCAAGGTCGACGGCGCGCTCGCGGCGCGCGCCGACGGGGTCGACGGCGACGAGCCGGTCCAGCGGGAACGACGACAGGACCCCGACGGTGCAGAGCCCGATGACGCCGGCGCCGAAGACGACGACGCGCTCGCCGATCCGCGGGCGGCCGTCGAGGACGAGCGAGGTCGCCGTCTCGACCGAGGGGGCCATGGCCATCGCCTCGGAGCTCACCTCGTTCGGAACGGGAACGAGCGCGTCCGTCGCCGTCGCGAACCGCGACTCGTGGGGGTTGAACGCGAAGACGGTGCGGTCGAGCCACTCGTCGCCGACGGCGTCCCCGGCGGCGATCACGTCGCCGACGGCCGCGTACCCGTACTTTACCGGATACGAGAGGTCGCTGTCGAGCGCGTCGAGCGTCTCGTCGGCCGGGACGTCGGTCGGTGCCTCGCCGCGGTAGATGAGCAGTTCGGTGCCCGAACTGATCGCCGAGACCCGCGTCTCCACGACGACCTCGTCGGCCGACGGTTCGACGGGCTCCCGGCGTCGGTCCACGGTCTGCGGCCCGGTGAAGTACAGCGACGTTCGGTTCATCAGTCGTCGGCGCTCACCCCGTCGGGCCCCTGGACGCGCGTCCCCGTCTCTCGGCAGCGTTCCAGGGCCTCCTTGGCGCGGTGACCCGCCTCGTGGGCCGTTTCCCCCCGACCGACCCCGACCTGCAACTCGATCCCGGCCGCCTCGCGGACCCGCGAGACGGCGCGGTCGAAGGCGGTCGCGTCCAGGTCGGGACAGACGGCGATCACGTTGTCGCCGCCGACGAAGTGAGCGACGCTGTCGTGCGCGTCGCGCAGGTGGGTCGCGAGCTCCAGCGTCGCCCGCCGGACCGCGAGCGTCGCGTCGACGGCGTTCTCGCGGTCCGTGAGCGACCCGGTCGCGTCGATCACGTCGAAGTGCGCCACGGTCACCCCCTCGCCGGCGTCCGCGACGGCGGCCGCCTCGCCCGTCGCGAACGCCTCGCGCCGGTCGGCCGACTGCGCGCTCCCGGCCGCCTGGAGCCGATCGCTCGCGATGCCGAGCGCCGCGACCGGGGTGGTCGCGCGCCCCACGGCGACGCTGACCGTCACCGGATACCGGTTCCGGACGCGCCGCTGGAACCGGCGGTGGCTCCCCGCGTCGCGTCCGTTCGTCACGGCGATCATGTTGTCGAAGCGGTTGTAGAACGCGTAGCCGTCCCGCTCGCCGACGAACGAGGCGAAGTCGGCGTACAGGTCGGCCTGAAGCGACTGGAGGTCGGTCTCCCGGCGAACGCTCGGCGTGACCGTCCACGGGCCGTACTCGTCGATCTGGACGAGCGCCATTTGTATCGCGTCTGTCACTGAATACGTTTCATGAGGGTTACTGCCACATTACTGTTCGGGCCGTTCGCGCGGGACTCACCCGCCGTCGTCTCCCGCCGACAGGCGGCCCGAGACGACGAGGTAGTCGCGCGCGAACACCGCGAGCGACGGGGCGAGGACGACGGCCGCGAGCGCCCGCACGGTCGCGACCGGCAGGACCGGCGCGAGGGCGACCGAGATGAACGCCATCTGGACGCCCGCCAGCGGGCGGCGGACCGCGCTCGACGGGAGGTCGTACACCGGCCGTCCGCGGGCGCGACGGTAGCCGCGTCCGGCCTTGAACAGGTAGCGAGCGGCCGACAGCGACAGGTACCAGACCGGGAGGCGGCCCCAGACGACGGCGACGACCGGCGCGACCAGGAACCCGAGCGTGTCGACGGCCATGTCGAGCTTCGCCCCGAGGACCGTCGTGCGGCCGCGCCGCCGCGCGATGGCGCCGTCCGCGAGGTCCAACAGGCAACCGGTCCCGTAACAGAGGGCGGGCAGCCAAACCACCCGGCCCGCCGGCTCGACGGCCGCGAACCCCGCGACCGCCGCGAACAGCCCGCCGCGGGCGACCGTCACGGCGTTCGCGAGGCCGAGCGTGGCGTACCTCCGCGGCCGTTCGCCCTCGGTCCCCGACCCTTCCTCGCTCGTCCCCGACCCTTCCTCGCTCGTCCCCGACCCCTCCTCGCTTGCCCTCGACCCCTCCTCGCTCGTCCCCGTCGTCGGGTCGCGACGGTTCGCGTCGAGGTGGCGCCGGCAGAACCAGACGACGAACCCGCCGGCCGCGGCGGTCGGGACCGCCCACTGGACCGCGGCGCTGCCGGGGAGTCCGGGCAGCCGCGGCAGGGCGGGGGACGCGTCGAGGGCGACGCCGAGGGCGGTCAGCGCCGCCGCCAGCGCGAGGGCGCCGCCGCGCCACTGTCGGCGGAGCCGCGGCGACCGCGCGCCGGTCATCGCTCGAAGTCGGGGTCGGCCAGCGTCGCGACGCGCTCGCGGTCCACCGCCGAGAGCTCGACCCGCGCCGCCCCCAAGTTCTCGACGATGTGCTCGGGGTCGTTGCTCGACGGGATCGGGACGACCCCGCGCTCGACCTGCCAGGCGAGCGCGACCTGCGCCGGGGCGGCGTCGCGGTCGGCGGCGATCTCGCGCAGGACCGGTTCGTCGAGGAGTCCCGGCGCCGAGAGCGGGGAGTGCGCCACGACGCGGATCCCCCGCTCGTGACACCACTCGACGAGCTCCCGCCGGGGCAGGTACGGGTGCGACTCGACCTGGACGACCGCCGGGAGGACGTCGGCCGTCGCCGCGATGCGTTCGAGCCGGTCGACGCCGACGTTGCAGACGCCGATCGTCCGCGCGAGGCCGCGCTCGTAGACGCGCTCCAGCCGCGCCCACGTCTCCGTCAGGGACGCGTCGACCGTCGCCGGCTCGCCGTCGTCGCCCGTGGGGAACGTCAGCGCCTCCTGCTCCGCCGGCGGTCGGTCGGCCAGGTCCCGCAGCGGCCCTTGGTACTCCCAGGCCGTCGGCCAGTGGAGCATGTAGCAGTCGAGGGCGTCGACGCCGAGGGCCTCGAGGGTCCCCTCGCAGGCCTCCGCCACGTGTTCGTGGTTCGTGTTCCAGACCTTGCTCACGAGGAACAGCCCCTCGCGGTCCGGGCTTCCGGGCGCGTCGAGCAGGTCGCCGATGCGCCCCTCGTTGCCGTACAGCTCGGCGGCGTCCAGCAGTCGGTACCCCGCGTCCAGCGCGGTCGCGATCGAGTCGACGCGGTCGACGTACTCGCCGTCGCGATACCGGGAGCAACCGAACCCCACGGGCGGGAGCCTGACCGCCGCCCCGCGGGACGCGCCGTCTCCCGCCCCGCCGGCGGTCCCTCCGCGACCGGTCTTCCGCCCGTCGCGGTGGGGTCGGACCGGCGGCGGAGACAGGTCGGGCGCGGGGACCCCGTGCGCGTCGACGGCCACGGGGGCGCCGTCCGCGGCCGCCGACTCGACGGCGTTGCAGACGGCGACGACGTGCGCCGACCGCCGCGCGCTCTCGACCGGCCGGCGGCCGGACGCCACGGCGGCCGCGACGCGCGCCGGTCCGTCGACGTACCGCCGCTCCCGCCGCGGGGCCGGGTGCGGCGCGTCGACGTAGTCGCGGCCGTTACCTCCCACTCTCACGGTGTCGGCGTCGGCCGCGAGCGCGCCGCTGTCCGCGAGGTAGATCGACCCGTCGTCGCCGTGGAGTTCGAGGCTGTTGAACTCGCGGCTCCGGTGGGGCGCGTACAGGCTCGCTGTGAGGCGGACCGTCGGCCCGCTCCGGAATTCCAGCGTGGCTTCGACGTGGCTGTCCCGTTCGGGCGTCTCGGTCTCCCGGTCGGGCCAGGGGGCGAACCCGTCCGCGACCCGGACGCGTTCGATCGGCCCGAACCAGGAGACGAGGCAGTTCAGGGGGTAGACAGCGCCGTCGTACAGCGGCCCGACCGCCAGAAACGACTCCGGGTCGTCGTGCCACTCCGTGACCCTGCCGACGTGCGCGTGCGCGTAACCGAGACGGACCGGTCCGAGCCGCTCGTCTCCGAGCAGCCAACGGACGTGACGCTGCGCGTCGCAGCGGTGGTTGATCGGCGCACAGGCCAGCGCCAGCCCGCGGCGCTCGGCGGTCGCGACGAGGTCGGCGGCCCGCTCGGCGTCGAGCGCCAGCGGCTTCTCGCTGAAGACGTGCCTGTCGGCCCGAAGCGCCCGTC
This sequence comes from Halorubrum salipaludis, assembly GCF_002286985.1. GTDB lineage: Archaea > Halobacteriota > Halobacteria > Halobacteriales > Haloferacaceae > Halorubrum > Halorubrum salipaludis. Next base: position 108,844 of record NZ_NSKC01000009.1, read on the forward strand.
GACTCACCGACGCGTGGGAGCCGTGGCTCGTCAGGTTGACGACGAGCGGCGCCCCGACGTCGGCGAGCATCGCGTCGAGGTCCGCGTAGGCCGCCGCGTCGTGACGGTTCGCGAGGTCGCGTGCCCGGTCGACGTCCAGGTCACACACCGCCGTCAGTTCGAGCCGCGACCCGTCGATCCCAGACGCGTATCGGCGTGCGACCGAACCGGCGCCGACGAATGCGCATTCCATTGGCGGACCTTCGGCTAGACCCACAAAAGCGTACGGGAGCTGTTAACACGAGGTAGCTCCAACCCCGCTCCATGGCTCGCGTGGCGGTGTTGCACAACACGCTCGACTTTCAGGGCGGCGCCGACGCCGTCTGCCTCGCGACCTGCGAGGCGCTCGCGTCCGCTCACGACGTGACGCTCGTCACCGCCTCGGAGACGGAGCCCGCGGCCCTGGCCGACCGGTTCGGGTACGATCTCGACGGCGTGACCGTCCGCGTGCCGCCCGGCGGGCGGGCGGTCGCCCGGGCGCTGTCGGCCGCGGCCCCTCGGGTCGGACCCCAACTGGCGGCCCGGAGCGCCTTTCTGCAGCGCTCGTTCGAGCGGATCGCCGACCGGTTCGACGCCGCGGTCAGCACCGCGAACGAACTCGACCTCTCGGTGCCATCGGTCCAGTACGTCCACTACCCGCAGTTCCGGCTCGGTCGGCTCCCCGACGGTGACCCCGGTCGCCTCGACCGGCTCTGGAGCCGCCTGTCCGCGCCGTCGGACGCCGCGCTCGCGGGTCCGGACGTGACGCTGCTCGCGAACTCCGCGTGGACCGCGGCCGTCGTCGACCGCCTCTACGGGACGCGCCCCGCGGTCGTCCACCCGCCCGTCGACCCCATCGAGTGCGGAACGCCGTGGGGCGACCGCGAGAACGGGATCGTCACGGTCGGCCGCCTGGCGCCCGACAAGCGGCTGCTCGACGCGATCCGCATCGTCGACGGGGTCCGCGAGCGCGGTCAGCGCGTCCACCTCCACGTGGTCGGGTCGGCGCCGCGGGCCTACCGCGACTACGCCGCCCGGATCGCGGCCGCGGCCGCCGAACGGCCGTACGTCACCGTCGAGCGAGACGTCGACCGCGACCGGCTGGAGACGCTCCTGTGTACCCATCGCTACGGGCTCAACACGAAACCGAGAGAGCACTTCGGAATGTCCGTCGCCGAGTACGTCGCGGCGGGGATGGTCGCGTTCGCCCCCGACAGCGGCGGCCAGCGCGAGGTGCTCGACGAGCGCGAGGACCGGCTGTTCGGGTCCGTCTCCGAGGCCGCGGACCTCGTGAGCGAGGCGGTCGGGGAGGCCGACCCGCCGTCGGCGGCCCGCGACCGCTTCGCCCGCGAGCGCTTCGGCGCGGCGCTCCGCGACGCCGTGGACCGGACCGTAGATTGAAGAGACGCGTGTCCTATTGATAGCCATGTCAACTAATAACGCACCGCAAGCTCGCGTCGACGCCGGATCGCTGTCGTCGCTACAGCTGGTCGGAGTGGTGTTGGCGGCGATCTCCGGAGTGTTGCACCTCTACCTGGCCGCGCTCTTCGTCCCGAGCCCGATGGGCCTGTCGTTCGTCGTCGCCGGGGTCGGATTCCTGGCCGGCTGCGCGGCGGTCGTCGCGGACTACCGGCGCCCACTCGTGTACCTCCTCGGGATCCCCTTCACGCTGGGACAGGTCGTCGCCTGGTACGTCGTCAACGCGCCCGACTTCTCGGTGCTCGGGTACGTCGACAAGGCCGCACAGGTCGGTCTGATCGCGGTGCTCGTGGTGCTCTACCGGCGCGAGTCCTGACTGCGTCGGGCGGGGAGGCGAGTTTCGCCCTACCGGTCGGCGTCGTCCCGGTCCGAGTTCGGCTCGGACCGTCGGGGCGACGGGGCCCACAGCTCCCGGATCGGGCGGTCCGAGCGAACCGCTCGCAAGAGGACCACGCCGGCGAGCGCCCAGAAGAGGCACTCGAGGACGAACGACGGGGACCAGAGGTAGTGGACGGTGAACTCGCCCGGCGGCATCGCGAGCGGGTCCGGCGGGACGACGAGGGGCCAGCCCAGGAACAGCGCGTCGCCGGGACGACCGTTGAGGACGACGTGGAGGGCGTCGAGGAACAAGTGCGATCCCCACCCGACGGCGACCGCCCGTCCGGCCGGGGACGCGAGCGCGAGCGCGACCGCCACCGGCGCGAGCAACGCCGTGTGCCCCACCGTGTGATACAGGTCGGCGACGCCGGACAGGGCCAGCGGTTTGTCGACGACGTCCGGGAGGGCGGCGCCGACGACGAGCCACGGAACCGAGAGCCGCGACCACCGGCCGAGGAGCGCCGCGGCGGCGAGGTGCGTCGGGAAGTACATGGCGGACCGTACGGTCACGGCGCTCATCCGTGTTCCGCCGGACCCCGCCGGCGGTTCGTCCTCAATGACGCGCGCGGCGACTGCTGCGGTACGGAGGCTACGGTACGGAGTCGCCGGCGCGGCCGTCCTCGCCGTCGTCACTGTCCCGACCGGTGACCTTCCGGACGCACGAGGAGCCGAAGGGGCCGAGCTCGCCGGCGTCGAGTCTCACGAAGTGACCGGTCGCAATCGCCGTCCCGCAGCGGCGGCACTCGAACGACCCCTCGCGCCGGACCACCTGACTCTCGTAGTTCACGTACGTGCCGCCGCGTTGGACACGGAGCCGGGCGTTCTCCCGCTCGATGACGCCGCGCTTCTCGGCGGCGTCCAAAATGTCGCGGGTGAGCGAGGGGCTCGTCGTCACCGTCTCGATCCGGTCGATCGCGTCCGGCAGCGCCAGCTCCTCGTGTTCGAGGTGGGCCAACAGCTCGACGCCGAGCTCCAGCTTCTCCTCGCGCGAGGCCGGCTCGTTCACGTCCGGCGGAACGGCGCGGACCGTCTTAAGTGGATTTGTTGGAATTCGCCGGAAAAATGCGTTCAGGGGCCGAACCCGCAGCGCTCTGAGGGTTTCGACGGGGCCGCGGAGGACGAATGCCACACCGCGAGGCCGTCCGCCGGTGATCGACGGTCTCAGTCGGCACCCACGAACGCCATTCCCTCTCGGACGGCCTCCCGCTGACCGAGAAGCGTGACGTGGTCTCCGTGTTCGATGACGGTGTCCGCGCTCGGCACTTCGACCGTTTCGTGTTCGCTGTCGCTGAGGACGGCGATCAGACAGGAATCGGGGAGCAGCGGACCGACCTCGCGGACGGTCTTCCCGATGAGCTCCTCGTTCGTGACCTCGACCTGTTGCACGTCGCCGGCCTGCCCGATATCGGTCATCCAGCGGGCGAGGTCCGGCCGCTCGATCTGGTTATCGAGAGCCCAAGCGGCCGACATCGCGGGCGAGATCGTGCTTACACCCAGGTCTTCGAACGCGTCGACGTTATCGGTGTTGTTCGCCTTCGCGAGGACCGTTTCGACGTCGAACTTCGCCTTCGAGAGCTGTGCGACGAGCAGGTTCGCGTCGTCGTCGCCGGTGGCGGCAACGACGATCTTGGCGTTCCCGGCCCCGGCCTTTCGTAACACCTCCGTGTCCGTTCCGTCGCCGATCACGGTGGCGAAGCCGGCGTTTCGGAGCGATTCGATAGTCGCCTCATCTTCCTCGATAATGACGACGTTTTCGCCGCGGTCTTCGAGGCGCTCGGCGAGCGCGCGGCCCACCTGTCCGCCTCCGACGATGATGACTCTCATGGGTATCACGTTGAGGTATTGCGCGATGTAGCGCGCCAGACCGCCCTGTACGAGGGCCGTAACGAAGATGACCAGAAACACCGTCCCGATCAACAGGTCCGCTTGCTGTGCCAGCCCGGGATCGTTGAGCTCCGTTGCGGCCGTCCTGAGCTCGGTGGCGAAGAGCGTCGCGACCGACGCCGGGATGATCCCGCGCGGACCGATGGCGCTGATGAACAGCCGTTCGGAGACCGTGAATCGGTCGCCGATGGTCGAGATGAACACGAGGAGCGGTCGGATCACCACCGCGATCGCGACGACCACGCCGAACCCCGCGAACCCGACCTCGAATATCGCCTCCGGGGGGAGCTGGGCGGCGAGCGCGATGAACACGAACGACAGGACGAGCAGCGTGATGTCGCCCTTGAAGTCGGTGATGTCGTCTTTGTACGGAACGTCCAGATTCCCGAGGGCTAACCCGGCAGTGGCGGCGGCCGCGACGCCGGCCTCGCTCGCCAGCTGATTCGCTCCCGCGTACGCGACCAGCGCCCCGGCGAGCACGAGCAGCCGCGCGTTCCGCGGTGCCGATCCGGGCGAGAGATCGACGTACCGAAGCAGGTAGTAGAGGAGTCCCGCGACGAGGAGGCCGACGAGCAGCCCCTCGCCGAGCCGGAGGGAGAACCCCTGGACCAGCCCCTCGCCGGCGACGGTCGGATTCACGGCCTCGAAGAGGACGACCGCCATGATCGCCGCCGTCACGTCGTTGACGATCCCCTCGGTCTCGAGGACGGCCGCGACCCGGTCCCTGACCGGGACGACCTCGAGGATCGGGGAGATGACCGTCGGTCCGGTGGCGACGAGCAGCGCGCCGATCACGAACGAGAGCTCCCACGGGAGGCCCTCAAGGAGGCGGACGGCCACCGCAGTCCCGACCAACGCGATGGCGGCGCCGACGGTGACGAGCCGGACCGCCGCACGCGGCGCCTTCCGAACGCGCTCCAAGTTGAGGTGGAACGCGCCCTCGAAGACGATGATCGCGACCGCGAGCCCGACGATCGCCGGGAGCGAGTCGCCGAAGCTCTCGCTCGTCACGAGTCCGAGCCCCGGCCGGCCGATAACCACGCCGACGAGCAGGAAGAAGATGATACTCGGGACTTGAAGCCGGGCCGCGAGGACCTGGGCGAGCACGCCGAGCCCGATGATCCCCGCGACTAACGGGATCAGAAGCTCCTGTGCCACAGTGAGTTCCCCGTGTTGCCATTCAAATAGCGGTGGGATATAAGCTAGTTGGTGGGTCGTGCCGTCACCGCCCCGCGCTCTCGATGCGCCGGTGGCGGTCGGTCTGAACTGGTTCGACGGCCCCCTCGATCGGACCGGAAAGGCCCGACGCGCTGACTCCCGGAGCCGCAGCGGAGCGACCCTCGCCATGTAGTAAGACAGTTACCACGGCGGACGCTGGTGGGCGTATGGACGTACTCGATGTCGCGGCGCGGGCGAACGCGACCGGGCCGGTGTGCGACGCGTGCCTCGGCCGGCTCGTCGCCGACCGGAGCTTCGGGCTGTCGAACGCCGAGCGCGGGTCGTCGCTGCGCGTCGCGCTCGCGCTCCGCGACGACGAGGACCACGAGCCGGTTGACACCGAGGACTGCTGGGTCTGCGAGGGGCGCTGCACCGAGTTCGACGAGTGGGCCGAGCGCGCCGCCGAGGCGGTCGAAGGCGTCGAGTTCGCCACCTACAACGTCGGCACCCGCCCGCCGCCGCTGATCGAGGAGAACGAGGCCCTGCTCCGCGAGGAGGCCGGGCTCGACGACGAGGCGGGCGAGCCGTTCAAGTCGGAGTTCAACCGCGAGGTCGGCAAGCGGGTCGGGCGGCTCACCGGGGCTGAGGTCTCCTTCGACCGCCCGGACGTGCAGTTCACGATCGACCTGGCCGAGGACGCGATCGACGCGAAGGTGAACTCGACGTTCGTCTACGGCCGGTATCGGAAGCTGGAACGCGACATCCCCCAGACCGAGTGGCCCTGCCGGGAGTGTAAGGGCTCGGGGCGGCAGGGCGCCGACCCCTGCGACCACTGCGGCGGCTCCGGCTACCTCTACGACGACAGCGTCGAGGAGTACACAGCCCCCGTCGTCGAGGACGTGATGGACGGCACGGAGGCGACGTTCCACGGCGCGGGCCGCGAGGACGTGGACGCGCTCATGCTCGGCACGGGGCGCCCGTTCGTGGTCGAGGTCGAGGAGCCGCGCCGCCGCCGGGTCGACACCGACCGCCTGCAGAGCGACATCAACGCCTTCGCGGACGGCGCCGTCGAGGTCGAGGGGCTCCGGCTCGCGACCTACGACATGGTCGAGCGCGTGAAGGAACACGACGCCGCGAAGCGGTACCGCGCGCAGGTACAATTCGACGCCGACGTGGACGCCGACGCGCTCGCGGCCGCGGTCGAGGAGCTGGAGGGCACCACCGTCGAGCAGTACACCCCGAACCGCGTCGACCACCGGCGCGCGAGCATGACGCGCGAGCGCGACGTGTACGAGGCGACCGCCGAGCTCGACGACCCGCGCCACGCGACCGTCGAGATCCACGGGGCGGGGGGGCTCTACATCAAGGAGCTGATCTCCGGCGACGAGGGGCGGACGGAGCCGAGCCTCGCGGGCCTGCTCGGCGTCGGCGCCGAGGTCACCGCGCTCGACGTGGTCGCCGTCGAGGGCGAGGACGAGCCGTTCGAGCGCGACGAGTTCTTCCGCGACTGAGACGCCGCGCTCCGGACCAACGGGATTTATCAGACGCACGTCTGACGGTAAGGCATGAACGGGAGCGACGCCGACGGTGGGGGCGGGGGCGGCGGAGCGGCGGACCCGGGGATCGACGGGCAGCCAAGTTCGGGGGACGCGGGCGCCGAGAGCGCGGCGGTCGACGCCGCGGTCGGCGAGCCGATCGTCGAGCCGGCGGTGGCGGAGGCGCTCACGGCGGCGCCCGCCGCGGCCGACGCGACGCTCGAAGGGGCTGACCGGGCGGCGCGTCCCGACCGCGTCTCCTCGATCCTCGTCGCCGTCGGGCCGGGGCCGCACTCGGGGGCGACCGTCGACGTGGCGCGGGGGATCGCGGACGCGACGGACGCGTGGCTCGAGCTCTTCCACGTCGTCCCGTCCGACGCGGCACTCGCTGACGGTCAGGCGCGAACCGAAGGAACCGACGGGAGCGACGAGACCGACGCCACAGAGGGCGACGCGGACGGGTCCGAGCCCGGAGCCGGCGACAGCGACGACTACGCCGCGACCGGCGAGCGGCTGCTCGACGCCGCCCGCGACCGGCTCGGCGGGTTCGACCGGGTCGACCGCTGGCTCGTCGAGGACCGGTCGGCCGCGGGCGCGATCGTCGAGCAGTCGCCGTACTACGACCTCGTCGTCGTCGGCGCTCCCACCACCGGGACCGTCGGGCGCTTCGTGTTCGGGTCGACCACCGACACCGTGGTCGACGACGCCGAGGTCCCCGTGGTCGTCGTCGAGGGGGACGGAGAGACCGCCCTCGACGGCGCGTAGACCACGGGTAGACGGCGACAGACGGGCGGGTAGACGGCGACAGACGGGCGGATAGAAGCGGGCAAGCGGCGGCGGAATCGGAGGGCGGGTCGGCGCGACCTCTCCTCCTATTCCCTCACTCCGTTTTTAAGCGAGATATAAGGAATATAAAACAGTAAAGTGGCTATGTCACGGACCCTCAGGTATGGCTGACGACGCGATCGACGACGTGGACAGGGCGATCCTGTACGCGTTACAGGAGGACGCCCGGAACACCTCGTCCGGAGACATCGCGAAGCGAACCGGCACGTCGGACAGCACCGTCCGCAAGCGCATCCAGCGCCTCGAGTCCGACGGGGTGATCAAGGGGTACAGCGCCGAGGTGGACTACCAGCAGTCGGGGTACCCGCTCCGAATGTTACTCTACTGCACCGCCTCGATACCCGAGCGCGGCGACATGCTCCCGGCGATCCTCGAGATCGACGGCGTCATCTCGGTCCAAGAGCTGGTCACCGGCGAACAGAACCTCCTCGTGACGGCGGTCGGCGAGTCGGACGACGACATCACGCCCGTCGCACAGGAGCTCCTCGACATGGGGCTCACCGTCGCCGACGAGGTCCTCGTCCGGAGCCACGAGACGACGCCGTTCGGCGGATTCGACGCCGAGACCGAGTCCTAGGCGGCAGTTCTTCCGGGGGGGTTTCCCACGTCGATCGCGATCGCACACCCGACGGACACTCGTTCGTACGCCCGACAGTCGCTCGTACCGGCGCGATCGGGGCCGACCGCGGTTTCCCCGGAAACCGAAGCGATTCCGCGGACGACGGCGACTCCGGAAACGACGGCGAGAGGGTCCGAACCGGCTCGCGAGCCGAGGTCTTGTCACTCCGTCCCAACCAACTATAATGTTTTATAATGTTCGTTATATTCGGATATTCGAACGATTTGTGAACACAAGTAGATTTAATAGGCAATCTGTTCTTTGCTGGTGTGAAGACGACCGGAACCGGTTCGACGCGCTCGCGTCGAGTGCCGGACGCGGTCGAACGGACTGAACGATGGCAGGAAACTCCTCGAAACCGACGGTCGGAGCGCTCCCGGACGCGGCGACGGACTCGTCGCTCGTGCCCGCCGCACTCACGTGGCTCGTGTGGTCGCTGTTCGCCGCGAGCGTCGCGGCCCTCGTCGCGCGAGTCCGACTCGGGTTCGCTCCGGAGCTGCCCGGCGTGTTCGCCGTCGACGGCCTAACCGTCCTGATGTGGGTCGTCGTCTCCTTCTTCGGGGGGATCGTCCTCAGCTACTCCCGCCGCTACATGGCGGGGAGCGCCCACGAGACGGGGTTCTTCCTCGCCGTGTTCGGGTTCGCGGCGACCGTGATGACGCTCGTCGCGGCCGACCACCTCGCCCTGTTCGGGCTCCTGTGGCTGACGATGGGGCTCGTCATGGCGAAGCTGATCGGCGTCGTCGACGGGTGGAAACAGGCGCGGGCGGCCGCGGCGGTCGCCCGGCGGTACTTCCTCGCGAGCGGCGCGCTCCTCGGCGTCGCGCTGGCGGCCCTCTGGTGGGCGACCGGCGCGACGACGGTCTCGGGGGTCGCCGCGAGCGCCGACGCGCTCGGCGGCCCGGCGTGGCTCGTCGCCGCCGTCGCGCTCGTGCTCGCGGCGATGATCCAGTCCGCCCTGGTCCCGTTCCACGGCTGGCTGCTCTCCTCGATGACCGCCCCCACGCCGGCGTCCGCGCTGATGCACGCCGGGTTCGTCAACGCGGGCGGCGTCCTCCTGCTCCGCTTCGCGCCGGTCGTCACGGTCGACGCCGGCCTCATGCTCGGAATCGTCGCGGTCGGCGCGGCCAGCGCGCTGCTCGGGAAGCTCCTCAAGACTGTCCGCCCGGACGTCAAAAGCAAGTTGGCCTGCTCGACGGTGGGGCAGATGGGCTTCATGATCATGCAGGCCGGGCTCGGCTTCTTCGGCGCCGCGATCACCCACCTGATCCTGCACGGGTTCTACAAGGCCTACCACTTCCTCGGCGCGGGCGGCGAGGTCGAGCGGAAGGCTCCCGGAAAGGCGGCGGGCCACGAGACGACCCCCGTCGGCGTCGCCGTGACGCTGGCGACCGGACTGGCGGGCGGCGCGACCTTCGTCCTGCTGACCGGGAAGGGAACGAGCGTCGACGCCGGGCTCCTGCTCGCCCTGTTCGTGACGTTCACGACGCTCCACGCGGCGCGCGGCGCGGTCCGGAACGCGTCGCTCCCGGCGTCGGTCCGCTACGGAGCGGTCCCCCTCGTGTTCCTCCCGGCCATCGCCGTGTACGCGCTCGTCTACGAGGCGGTCTCGGCGGTCCTGTACGGGCTTCCGGTCGTCACGGCCCCGACCGAACTGACCGCGCTCCACGTCCTCGTCGCCGCCGCCTTCCTCGTCGCGTACGCCGCGATCGAGGCGGGCGTCCACGAGCGCAGCCGGCGGCTCTACGTCGCGCTCCTGAACGGGAGCCAGCCGTCGCCCGACACCCTGCTGACGAACACCGCGGAGTACGACGACGGAGGCGTCCAATGAGCACCCAACCCACCATCGAAGACGACATCGAAGACGGTATCGAGGCCGCGGCGAAGACGGTCGGCTCGGTCTGGCCGATCCACTCGTTCGTGACCGCCAACCCACTCTCGGGGTTCGAGGACGTGCCGTTCGGCGAGGCGGTGACGCAGGCCGCCGACCTCCTCGGCGGGCGCGGCTACCCGAGCCGCGAGACGTTCCGGGCGGCGCTCGACGACGGGCGGATCGACCGCGAGACGCTCGAAGCGGAGCTCGCCGACCGCGGCTACGAGGCCGACCCGGAGGCGCTGCTCGACCGCCTGGACGGCGCCGTCGACTCGGAGCCGCCGAACGACGAGTCGGCGGCTGGAGGCGACGGGTCGGCGGCCGCGGACGCCGAGGCCGAGCGGGTCGACCGCGTGCTGACGAAGTGGCTGTCGGCCTTCCTCGACGAGGGACACGCCAAGTGGTCGATGCCGAACCGCGACGAGGGGTTCTACGCCGCCTTCCGCGGGGTGGCCGCGCACGACAGCGAGGTCCCCGACGGCGTCGCCGAGTCGCTCCCCGAGACGCCGATCGAGGCCATCGAGGAAGTCCTAGAGCCGTACCCGGAGAGCCAGTGGGTCCCGATCTTCGAGGAGCAGCTGGCCGCGCTCCCCGGGTGGACCGGCTTCGTCAAGCAGCGCGTCGACGACGAGGGGCCGTGGCAGTCGACCCACCCGATCACGCTGGCGGACTACCTCGCGGTCCGCCTCGCGCTCCTCGACGGGTTCGACGCCGACATCGAGCCGTCGGTCGGCCCCGGGACCGCAGACCCGGACCCGGCCGACGAGATCGCCGAGGCGTTCCTGAGCGCGTGGGAGTCGAGCTACCGGGCCGCGGTCGTCGACCGCGTCGCCGACGAGAGCCGGGAGCTGGCCGAGGGCGATGACTCCGGTCGCCCCGACGCCCAGCTGGTGTTCTGTATCGACACCCGCTCGGAGGTGATCCGCCGCCACATCGAGGCGGAGGGCGCGTACGAGACCCACGGCTACGCCGGCTTCTTCGGCGTCCCGATGGAGTACCGGGGGTACGACGCGGCGATCCCGGTCGACGCCTGCCCGCCCATCGTCGACGCGCAGCACCGCATCAGCGAAGTCCCGACCGACGGGGAGACGCGTGAGCGTCACGACCGGTGGTCGGGGATCCGCGAGGCCGCGGGCGAGGTCGTCAAAGCGCTGAAGACGAACCCGGCCAGCGCCTTCGGCTTCGTCGAGAACGCCGGGAGCGGCTACGGGCTGGCCCTCGCGGCCCGCACGCTCGTGCCCAAGCGTGTCCGCGACCTGTTCGGCGCGGCCGACGACGCCGTGCCGGACGGACACGAGTTCTGCGAGCCGATCGTCCAGCACCAGCACACCCACGCCGACGGGCTTCCGGTGGGGCTGACCCGCGAGGAGAAGGTCGAGTACGCCGCGACCGCCTTCGAGCTGATGGGCTGGACGGAGTTCGGCCGGCTCGTCGTGTTCACCGGCCACGCGAGCGAGACGGCGAACAACCCCTACGACTCCAGCCTCGACTGCGGCGCGTGCGCCGGCAGCCCCGGCGGGCCGAACGCCCGCGTCCTGGCCGAGATCTGCGCCGACCCCGACGTGAAGGCGGCGCTGCGCGAGCGCGGCTTCGATCTGCCCGACGACACCGTCTTCCTCGCCGGCGAGCACAACACGACGACCGACGAGATCGAGCTGTACGGCGACGTGCCCGAGAGCCACGCGGACGACCTCGAACGGCTGCGCGCCGACCTCGCCGCGGCCCGCGACAACGCGACCGCCGAGCGCGTGGGGGGCGACCCGTCGGAGAGCGTCGACGAGGCCGAGCGCCGCGCGGGCGACTGGGCCGAGACGCGCCCCGAGTGGGGGCTGGCCGGGAACGCCGGCTTCGTCGTCGGCCCCCGCGGGCTGACGAGCGACCTCGACCTCGACGGCCGCGCCTTCCTCCACTCGTACGACTGGTCGACCGACCCCGACGGCGACGCGCTCGAGGCGATCCTCGCGGGACCGATGGTCGTCACGCAGTGGATCAACGCCCAGTACTACTTCTCGACCGTCGACAACGCGGTCTACGGGAGCGGGTCGAAGACGACCCAGAACCCCGTCGGCAACGTCGGCGTCTACCAGGGGAACGGCGGCGACCTGATGACCGGGCTCCCGCTCCAGTCGCTGATGGCGGCCGACGACGAGCCGTACCACCAGCCGCTCCGCCTCTCGACGGTGGTCCACGCGCCGGTCGAGCGCGTCACCGACGCCCTGGCCGACCACGAGGAGGTCACGCGGCTGCTGGACAACGACTGGCTCTCGCTGACGGTCGTCGACCCGACGCAGGACCACCGCGCGTTCGAGTACGAGCGCGACCTGGCGTGGCGGCCCCTCTCCGAGCCGTCCGCGGCCGAACCGGAGCAGCCGGAGCAACCTACCGCCCCCGAGCCGACGCCAGCGACGGCGGACGACTGACCCGCCCGCTCGGCTCGCTCGCTTTCCGCGTCGCGTGCCACCGGTTCGCAGTCCGGCGACAGCGTTATACCGATGTACATACTTGTACATCACAACGCGAAACACTACATCGGTGTACACAATGAATATCAACGACACGGTCGAGCACGTGACGGACGGGGCGGACCTGACGGTCGACGAGGCGCGCGAGGCCGCGCGGCTCGTCTTCGAGGAGGCGACCGAGGCGCAGATCGGGGCGCTGCTCGCCGCGCTCCGGGCGAAGGGGGAGACGGAGGCGGAGATCGCGGGGTTCGCGCAGGGGATGCGCGACGCCGCGCGCACGATCGACCCCGACCGCGAGCCGCTCGTCGACACCTGCGGCACCGGCGGCGACGACTACGACACGATCAACGTCTCGACGACGGCCGCGATCGTCGCGGCGGGCGCGGGCGTCCCCATCGCCAAGCACGGCAACTACTCGGTGTCCTCCTCCTCGGGGAGCGCCGACGTGCTGGAGGTCGCGGGCGCCGACGTGGAGGCCGAGCCGCCGGCGGTCGAGGAGGCGATCGAGCGAGACGGGATCGGCTTCATGCTCGCGCCCGTCTTCCACCCAGCGATGAAGGCCGTCATCGGCCCGCGCAAGGAGCTCGGGATGCGGACGATCTTCAACGTGCTCGGTCCCCTGACGAACCCCGCCGGCGCCGACGCGCAGGTGCTCGGCGTGTACGACCCGGAGCTGGTCCCCACGATCGCGCGGTCGCTCGCGCACATGCCCGTCGAGCGGGCCCTCGTCGTCCACGGCGCGGGGATGGACGAGATCGGGATTCACGACGAGACGGTCGCCGCCGAGGTCGACGGCGACGAGGTGCGGGAGTTCACGATCGCGCCCGAGGACCTGGGCCTCGACCGCGCCCCGATCGAGGACGTCGCGGGCGGGACGCCCGAGGAGAACGCGGCCGACCTGCGGGGGATCGTCGACGGCTCCGTGACGGGCCCCAAACGAGACCTCATCCTCGCGAACGCCGGGGCGGCGATCTACGTCGCCGGCGAGGCCGACTCGCTCGAAGCGGGCGTCGAGCGCGCGGCCGAGGCGATCGACTCCGGCGCGGCGGCGGCGAAGTTCGCCGCGCTGTGCGGGGAAGGGGAGGCGGTAACCTCGACGACCCCCGCCCCGGAGGACGACGACTGATGGCCCGGGTGAAGATCTGCGGGCTGACCGACGGCGCCGACCTGCGGGCCGCGGTCGACGCCGGCGCCGATGCGGTGGGCGTCATCTCCGAGGTGCCGGTGGACTCGCCCCGCGAGGTGGACCCGGCGACGGCGGCGGAGCTGCTCGCCGACGTGCCGCCGTTCGTCACCGCGACGCTCGTCACGATGCCCGAGTCGGCCGAGCGCGCGGTCGAGCTCCTGCGAATGGTCACGCCGGACGCCGTCCAGCTCCACGGCGAGTGGACGCCGGACGAGATCCGGTACATCCGCGCGGAGACGGAGCGGAAGGTGCTGCTCGCGGTCGACGCCGACGACCCGGGGCGCGCCGAGGAGTTCGACCGGGTCGCCGACGCGCTCGTGATCGACTCGACCGACGAGTCCGGCGCGGGCGGGACCGGCGAGACTCACGACTGGGGGCGGGCCGGCGACCTCGCCGACCGGCTCACCTCGCCGGTGGTCCTCGCCGGCGGACTCACGGCCGACACCGTCGCCGAGGCGGTCCGCGTCGCCGACCCGTTCGCGGTCGACGTGGCATCCGGCGTCGAGCTGTCGGACGGGCGGAAAGACCACAACGCGGTGGCCCGCTTCGTGGCGAACGCGGGCCGGGAGATGGAGCTGGCATGAGCGACCGCGACGCCGCCGGCGACGAGCGGGAGGAGGGCCCCGCCCTCGACCGCTCGAAGGCCGAGTTCGTCGACCTCGCGGCCGACGCCGAGAGGCCGGTCGTCGTCCGCGCGTCCGCCTCGCTCGACGCCGACGTGACTCCCCTCGCGGCGTACGCGACGCTGGTCGGCGAGGGCCCGTACGGGTTCCTCTTGGAGTCCGGTGAGAAGGTCGCCTCCAGCGACCCCGACGGGGCGTTCACCGCCGACGGCGACGCCGACAAACACGCGCGCTACTCGTTCGTCGGCTACGACCCCGAGGCGATCGTCTCGGTCCACCCGGACCGGACCGACGTGACCGAGCTGGGGCCGGCGGCGGCGTTCCTCGACGATCCTGACGGCGGCCTCGATCCCGACGCCGGCGACGCGATCGACCGGATCCGGGCCGCCTTCCCGGACGTGAGCCTGCGCGGCTTCCCGGACACCGACCGACAGATCCTCTCGGGCGGGTTCGTCGGCTTCCTCGCGTACGAGGCCGTCTACGACCTCTGGCTGGAGGAGGTCGGCGTCGACCGCCCCGAGACCGAATTCCCGGACGCCGAGTTCGCGCTGACGACCCGCACGGTCGTCTTCGACGACAAGGAGGGGACCGTCGAGCTCGTCTTCACCCCGGTCGTCGGGGTCAACGACGACCCCGGGGCCGTCTACGACGACCTCGTTGACGAGGCGGAGCGGGTGAGCGCCGAGCTCCGGAGCGCCGCGCCGCCGGAGCCGGACGGGATCCGCGTGGACGACGAGTCCGCCGACCCCCGGGAAGAGTACGAGGACGCGGTCCGGACGGCCAAACGGCACGTCCTCGACGGCGACATCTACCAGAGCGTTATCTCGCGGAGCCGCGAGCTCCGCGGCGAGGTCGACTCGCTCGGGCTGTACGCGGCCTTACGCGAGGTGAACCCCTCGCCGTACATGTACGTCCTGCGCCACGACGACCGCAGCATCGTCGGCGCGAGCCCGGAGACGCTGGTGTCGGTGCGGGGCGACCGGGTGGTGTCGAACCCGATCGCGGGCACCTGTCCCCGCGGGACGAGCCCGGTCGAGGACCGCCGGCTCGCGGGCGAGATGCTCGCCGATCCGAAGGAGCGCGCCGAGCACACCATGCTCGTCGACCTCGCGCGCAACGACGTGCGGCGCGTCTCGGAGCCCGGCTCCGTGCGCGTCGAGGAGTTCATGAACGTGCTAAAGTACAGCCACGTCCAGCACATCGAGTCGACCGTCACCGGGACGCTTTCGGGCGACGCCGACGCCTTCGACGCGACGCGCGCGACGTTCCCCGCGGGCACGCTCACGGGCGCGCCGAAGGTGCGCGCGATGGAGATCATCGAGGACTTAGAGACGACGCCGCGGGAGGCGTACGGCGGCGGCGTCGGCTACTACGCGTGGACCGGCGACGCCGACTTCGCCATCGTGATCCGGACCGCGACGCTCGACGAGTCGCCGCCGGGCGCGAGCGATCCGGACGAGACCGCGGTCACCGTCCGGGCCGGCGCCGGGCTCGTCGCCGACTCCGACCCGGCCGCCGAGTACGAGGAAACCGAACAGAAGATGGACGGCGTGTTGACCGCGATCGACCGGATCCGGGAGGACGGAGCGGACGAGGGGACCGACGGCTCCGGCGCCGCCCCCGCGGACGACCCCCTCCCCGCCGGCACGGAGGTCGACGAATGAGGGTCGTCGTCGTCGACAACTTCGACTCGTTCACGTACAACCTCGTCGAGTACGTCTCCGATCAGCCGCTCGACGGCGAGGAAGCGCCGATCGACGTGGAGGTGTTCAAGAACACCGCGTCGCTCGCGGCGATCCGGGACGCGGACCCGGACGCGGTCCTGATCAGCCCCGGCCCCGGTCACCCCAAGAACGAGCGCGACGTGGGCGTGACGGTGCCGGTGTTGCGCGACCTCGCTCCCGAGGTGCCGACGCTCGGCGTCTGTCTCGGGCTGGAAGCGGCCGTGTACGAGTACGGCGGGACCGTCGGCCACGCGCCGGAGCCGATCCACGGCAAGGCGTTCCCCGTCGAGCACGACGGCGAGGGGGTGTTCGCCGGGCTCGATCAGGGGTTCCGCGCCGGGCGCTACCACTCGCTGGCCGCCACCGAGGTCCCCGATGAGTTCGACGTGACCGCCACCACGGACCACGAGGGCGAGGAGATCGTGATGGGGATCCGCCACCGCGAGCACCCGATCGAGGCGGTGCAGTTCCACCCCGAGAGCGTGCTGACCGCGGCGGGCCACGACGTGATCCGGAACTTCCTCGCGTCGGTTTAAGGGGGTCGCGACCTCCCTCTTGCCGCCGTCATTCGGCGTCGTCCGGCGTCGCGTCGGCGTCGCCTGGATCCGCGTCGGCGTCGTCCGATTCCCCGCCGCCCTCTTCGTCTTCCACGCCCCGCCCCGCGAGCCCCACGAGATGACCGATCTCGGGGAGGATGATCTCGTCGGCGCCGAGCCGGACCGCGTTCTCGGAGCCGGGCAGACAGAAGACGGGGGTGGCGGAGACGACGCCCGCGGTCGCCCGCGAGCCGATCGTGCGCGTCCCGATCTCCTCGTGAGAGAGCCGACGGAACAGCTCGCCGAAGCCGGGGAGCGTCTTGGAGAACAACCCCTTCACGGCCTCGGGAGTCACGTCGTCCGGCGTCACTCCCGTTCCGCCGGTGGTCACGACCGCGTCCGTGTCCTTGCGACGTGCGAGCCGGTCGACGGTCCCCTGCACGCTGTCGTACTCGTCGGGGACCAGCTCGCGGACGGCGACCTCGTGGCCCGCCTCCTCGAACGCCGAGACGAGGTACTCGCCGGACGGGTCGTCGTCCAGCGACCGCGAGGACGACACCGTCACGACCCCGATCGCGACGGTGTCGGCGTCGTGGTGGTGGTGATCGTGGCCGTCAGTGTGGCCGTGGTCGTGGGCGTCCTCCTCGCTGTGGCCGTGTGCGTCCTCCTCGCTGTGGCCGTGTGCGTCCTCCTCGCCGTGGTCGTGGGCGTCGCTCATGGCTCCACGTATCCCGTCGACCGTGAAAACACCTCCCCGACGGTCGCCCGATCCGCGGCCGGCGGACGCTCCCTCAGGGCCAGTCGTCGCGTGAGGCCTCTTCGGCGGCCTCCGCCTCCGGCGAGTCGGTCGCGAGCGTCCAGCCCGCGGCCTCGGCCGCGTTCTCGACCTGGAGGAACTCCCAGCCGGTCGCCTCGGCGAGCGCCTCGTCCTCCTCGTCGACGCCGACGAACACGTGTCGCTCGGTGTCGAACTGCTGGGCGATGTTCTCCAAGCTCTCCTCGACGCCGCGCGGCCCCGAGAAGAAGTCCTGCCGCACCCGGTGTTTGCGGGTGAAGTTCGTGACGACGTATGTCGGCTTCTCGCTGACGACGCCGACGTACTCGGTCCACTGTCGGGCGTTGTTGAACACGGCGTTGGGGTCCGCTAGGGCCTTCAACGCCTCCAGCTCGAACGCCAGCGTCATGTCGGTAGATCCGCCACTGTCCATGGATCGGTGTTCTCGCGGCGGGCGAAAACAACTTCGCTTCCGGGGCCGCCGCCGACCGCCCGATCGCAACCGGTAGCGACCGGCTCAGCGCGCGCGGACCTCGTAGTAGTCGGTGAACTTCACCACGTCGCCGTCGTCCAGATCGTCGGCCTCCGGCGCCGTCTGCGGTCGCCCCGCGAGCTCGCGGACGGTCGCCTGCGCCTCCTCGTCGAGCTCGTCGTAGTGACGGACCCGCGTGTCGGACGGGATCAGTCCGGTACGTCGGAGCCGCATGCTCCTGTTCGTCTCTCGGAGTGACATACGGTAACATACACCATTGTTCGTGAAAAACCTGTCGCCGGTGCAGTGTGGTACACGCGGGAGCGATTCCGAATCGGGAACCGGCAGAAAGGAGCCTCGGAACGCGGTCCGGACCGGGCGGTAGCGGGGCGGGCCGTTGGAAGTCGGCTACTGCTGTTCCGTCGCGGCCGCGAGGTCGTCGACGGAGAAGCCGGGCTCCATCAGGAGGTCCTCCTGGCCGGTCACGTCGCGGCCCTCGCGCATCAGCTGTTTGAACGCCGACTGCGGCGAGAGGTCGCCGATGAGCACGCCGCCGACGACCTTGCCGTCCTTGAGGGCGACGCGGCGCCACTCGCCCTCGGCCGTGGTCGCCTCGACTGAATCGTCGCCGAGCGTCGGGTGACCGAACGAGAGGAACGGGAAGTCGAAGTGGGTGATCGAGTACGAGGAGACCCACTCGAACTCGTCGCTGCCGTAGTCGAGCATGTTGCGGGCGGCGATCGTCCCCTGTTCCTTGGCGGAGCCCCACGAGCCGTTCTTCGCCCGCTCGCCGAGGATGAGGTCGTTGAACGTGGTGATGTCCCCCGCGGCGTACACGTTGTCGACGTTGGTGCGCATGAACTCGTCGACGACGATGCCGTCCTCGGTCTCGATCGGCGTGTCCTCGACGAGCTCGGTGTTGAAGTTGAGGCCGATGGCGACGCCCGCGAAGTCGCACTCGTAGCGCTCGCCGTTCGGGTCGACCGCGGCCTCGACGTGGCCGTCGTCGTCGACCTCGAAGCGGTCGACGCCGGAGTCGAAGACGGGCTCGACGCCGCGCTCGCGCATCGCCTCGTGCATGATCTCCGCGCCCTCCTCGGAGAGGGCGTAGCGCCACCAGTTGTCGCCGCGCATCAGGTATTTCGCCTCGACGTCCTGCGCGCCGCAGATGGCCGCGAAGTCGATGCCGAGCAGGCCGGCGCCGACGATGACCGCCCGTTCGGCGTCCTCGACGCTCTCCTTGATGTTGCGTGCGTCCTGGAACGTCCAGAAGTGGTGGATCCCCTCGGCGTCGGCGTTGCCGACCGGGAGCTGCTGCGGGGTGCCGCCGACCGCGAGCAGGAGGGAGTCGTACTCGAACGTCTCGCCCTCGTGGGTGTGGACCGCGTCGTTCTCCACGTCGATGTCGACGACGACCGTGTTGAGCCGGAGGTCGACGTCGTGGTCGTCGTACCACGATTCCTGATGGATCGAGATCGGGGCCTCGGGGAGCTTCCCCTTCGCGTACTCCTTGATCAGGATCCGGTTGTAGAGGGACTCACCCTCGTCCGTGAGAACCGTGATCTCGGCGTCGGGGGCTTCCTCGCGGAGCGTCTCGGCCGCGGACGCGCCCGCGATACCGTCACCGATGATCACGTACGAATCGCTCATACGCGGGCGTTCGGATTCATGGTTAATGTGGGTTGTCATCCGCGTCTGGAACCGTGCTAATCTCCCGCAAAGACGGCTCGACGAGGGGATCGACGGCCCCGCGAGCGCGGAAGCGATCGACGACCGAACCGTCGACGCGGCGTCGACGTCGACGAACCGCTCGACTGGCGTCCCGACCCCGCCTAGCGGTCGCCGCTCCCTCGGTCGGCCCCGAAGACATTTACCCCGCCCGGGGAACCCGCGACCATGAACAGGCGAACGGCCCTCTCCGCCCTCGCGGTGGGCGGGTTCGCCGGACTCCCGGGGTGTCTCGGCGACAGTTCCCCCGACGGGACGGACGCGGAACCGGACGCGAACGGATCGGATCCCGAAGGGGACCCGGAAGCCGAGGCGAAGAACGACGAGTCGGAGACGGAGGGCGACGGATCGGAACCCGACTCACACGAACTGAACCGCGAGGTCGACGTCGACGGCGTCGAGGACGGCTCCCGTTCGCAGTTCCAGTGGGGGCCGACCCACGTCGCGCGGCGCGACGAGGCCGGACCGACCGACGACGTCGAGGTGTTCTGGCGCCAGACGGGAATCTGGGGGGAACACTCGCAGCCGGTCGTCTCCGGCGACCAAGCGTACGTCAGCTTCGACGGCACGCTGCTCCGGCTCGATCTCGCGACGGGCGAGGTGGAGTGGTCGACGGACCTCGGCCACGCCGCGTCGTCGTCTCCGGCGGTCCGCGACGGAACCGCCTACCTCACGGTGTGGAACGGCATGCCGGGAGTCGATCGCGGGCTGGCGGCCGTCGACATCGAGAGCGGCGAAGTGGCGTGGCGGCGACTGACCGACGCCGACGTGACGACCTCGCCGGTCGCGACCGACGACGGAGTGTTCGTGGGAGGCGGCCCCGACAACGGAACGGTCGCGGCGTTCGACCACGACGGGACCGAGCGGTGGCGACACGAACTCGCCGACTACGCCTCGACGCCCGCCATCGCCGACGGGACCGTCGTCTACGGCGCGGGCGACCCGCGCGTCGTCGCCTACGACGCCGCCTCGGGCGAGGAACTGTGGGCGAGGAGAGTCGTCGGCGACGCGACCGCACCCCCGACCGTGGCTGACGGTCGGGTCCTGATCGGTACGCGGGCCGGGAAGCTGTGGGCGCTCGACATCGAGGACGGGGCCGTGGACTGGACCGCCGACCTCCCCGGTCCGGTCCGCCGATCCGTCGCCGTCGCAGACGACCGCGCCGTCGTCCCGACCGAGGACGGACTCGCCGCCGTCGGCGACGACGGCGACCGACTGTGGACCGTCGGCTGGATCGAGTACGCGACCGCACCGGTCATCGGGGGGGACTTCGCGTACCTCGGACACGACCGGGCTGTCCGAGCGATCGCCCTTGACGACGGGACGGAGCAGCGATCGTACCCGACTCGCAGACGCGAGGACGGCGACGTCTTCCACGAGGGCTTCGAGGCGCCGCCGACCCTCGTCGGCGACGTCCTCCTCGCGGCAACCGAGGCCGGCGACGTGTACGCGTTCGGCGAGGCGTGAGTCCGGCGTCGCCCTCGTCCGTCGGAGACGCGAAACGGGCGGCGGTCAGCCGCGTTTCGAACGCGTTCGGCGCCACACATTCAAGGCCGTCCCGGCCCAACCGGGGGCATGAAGATCCGGCAGAACATCCGTCACTGGGCCGCCAAGAAGGCGTTGACGACGCCGGTCGTCGGCGACGTGGCGAACGACAAGCTCGTCGACCTGCACACGAGCATCTTCCTCAACAAGGCCGACGAGGACCGCCGCGAGGAGCGTCGCGCCCACCTCGACAGCTTCTTCGACGCGACGATGGACACCTACGTCGCCGCCTTGGAGGCCGGCTTCCCGGAGGCGGAGGCCCGCGAGATCACCCACGTTCAGGCCAACTTCGACTTCTTCAACCACGGCTGGACCGAGATGATGGAGATCCCCGGCGACGAGCTGGAGCCGCACTACCGGCGCTACGAGTCCTTCTTCGCCGACCACGGGATCACGATCGACGATCCGCTCGGCGAGTTCCGACCGGCCGAGGGGATCGTCGACGCCCCCGAGACGCCCGAGAAGCTGGAGACGGCGGAGTACGAGAACGCGCTGGCCGGCTTCGCGGACGACGTGTACGTCGAGACCGACGACGGGGAGACGGTCGTCGGCGGCGACCTGGAGGAGCCGGAGGAGGTCGATCCGTCCGCCGCGCCCGGGCTCGACGACGACGAGGCGAGCGCCTGACCGGGAGCCGTCGGTCGGTCCAGCCCCGCCCACGTTTATACGTCGGCGGGGTAATTGGCCGACATGAACCGCGGGCAATCGTTTCTCCTCCTCCTCATCGGCTCGGTCGCGCTCCTGACGCTCTTCGTCATCAGCCCGTTCGTCGAGTACGTCATCGCCTCCGCGATCCTCGCGTACGTCCTCTACCCGTTCCACGTACGGCTCTCGCGGCGGTTCCGCCGGGCGCTCGCCGGGCGATTCCGCGAGTCCCTGTCGCGACGGTTGGGGAACATGTTGTCCGCGCTCCTGCTGATCGTCTCGTCGATCGTCGCCGTCATCCTGCCGCTCGCGTACATCTCGTGGGTGTTCGTCCGCGACCTCACGGAGATCGCGCGGGGGAACACCGACATCGACGTCGCGGCCATCGAGGCGGAGATCGCGGCGCTCACCGGCGAGCAGATCGAGGTCGGCGAGGTCCTCGCGGCCGTCGGACAGCTGCTCGCCAACACGCTGTTCGGCGGGGTCGGCGGGATCGTCACCACCGCGCTCCGCGCGTCGGTCGGGCTCTCGCTGGCGCTGTTTTTAGTCTACTACACCCTGCTCGACGGACCGGCGTTCGTGCGGTGGCTCCGCCTGACGAGCCCGCTCCCGTCGAACGTCACCGCGGACCTCGTCGACCGCGTCGACGCGATGACCCGCGGGGTCGTGATCGGTCACATCGTCGTGGCGCTGTTACAGGCGCTCGTCGCGGGGATCGGCCTCTGGGCGGCCGGGATCCCGAACGCCGTCTTCTGGACGTTCGTGATGGCGGTGCTGGCGCTGCTGCCGCTGATCGGGGCGTTCTTCGTCTGGGGGCCCGCGGCGGCGTACCTCGTCGCCGTCGATCAGGTGGCCGCGGGGGTGTTCCTCGCGCTGTACGGCGTGTTCGTCATCGCGATGGTGGACAACTACGCGCGCCCGATCGTCATCGACCAGCAGGCCCACCTGAACCCGGCGGTGATCCTGCTCGGCGTGTTCGGCGGGATCTACTCGGTCGGGTTCACCGGGCTGTTCGTCGGCCCGATCGTCATCGGAGTCCTCGCGGCGACGCTGGAGACGTTCCGAGAGGACTACGACGTGATCTAGCCGCGCGGAGCGCTCCGCTCCGGTCGCACGGGGTCCCGTTGCGCTGAACCGGTCGCACGGGGTCCCGTTGCGCTGAACCGGTCGCACGGGGTCCCGTTGCGCTGAACCGGTCGCACGAGGTCGTTTTAACTCGGTCGCGCGCGTATAGTACTCACATGTCCACCTCCGCTGTTCCGCGCCTCCCCGACCGCCGCGGCGCCCTGCTCGTCGTCGCCGCCGCGGTCGCGGTCAACCTGATCGGCGCGCTCGGCGTCCCCTTCACCGCCACCGAGAGCGCGTGGTTCGCCGGGCTCGACCTGCCCGCCTACTACCCGCCGAACTGGGCGTTCGGCGTCGTCTGGCCGATCCTCTACGCGCTCATCGGCGCCGCGGCCGCGCTCGTCTACCTCGGGGGGCGTGAGGGGGACGGTCCCGGCGGCGGGCCCACGAGGGTCGCCCGCGACGCCCGGATCGGGCTCGCGCTGTTCGCCGTCCAGCTCGCCGTCAACGTCGCGTGGTCGCCGGTCTTCTGGGGGCTCGAACGCGCCGACCTCGGGCTCGTCGTCCTCGGGCTCCTGCTCCCGCTCGTCGTCGCGACGATCGCCGCGTTCGACCGGGTCGACCGGCGGGCGGCCCTCCTGCTCGTCCCCTACCTCGCGTGGGTCTGCTTCGCGACCGCCCTCAACTACGGGATCTGGACGCTGAACTGACGGGCCGCTACTCCTCGCCGGTCCCGTCCGCCTCGCCGTCCCCGAGCCGCGCCGCGATGAACTCCCGTTCCACCGGGTCGAGGTCGCGGTCGCCGTCGCGGAAGGCGCGCAGGCCCGCCCGGTACCGGTCGCCGACCGGCTCGCCCTCTTCGCCGGTTTCGGCTCCCGCGGCCGGCTCGGCCGCGGGGCGTTCGAGCTCCAGCTCGGCGATCCCGGTCCGATCGCCGGTGTACGCGAAGCCGCACTTATGCAGCGCCGCGTAGGCGAACGGGTTGTTGACCGCGATCTTCACCCGGTCGTACCCGTCGGCCGCGAGCCGCGCGACGGTCCGGTCGATCAGCCGCGGGCCGAGCCCCTCGCCCCGGCGCGCGACGTGGACGGTGACGTACCGGAGCCGACAGCAGTCCGGATCGGTCCGGTCCGGCGAGAAGGAGACCGCCGCGACCACGTCGTCGTCGAACGCGCTCGCCTCGACGGTCGGCGGGAGGGGCTCGTCCGGCTCCCACTCCGGCACCGCGGGCGAGCCGTCCGGGGTTCGCAACACCGCCTTGCCCGGCGCGCCGACGACGAACTTGCCGGCGTAGGCGAACGCCCGGTAGTCGAGCCGGAGCGTCGCCCCCGAGTCCGGACCGCCGAGGAACGCGTACTCCATGCCGACCGGTACGGCTCGCCGACCTAAATGAACGAGGGGTCGACGCGACCGGTTTTTAAGACCTTCCGCGACCGAGCGCACCCATGCACGGCCTCGGCGACGTTCGCTTCTTCGACCGGATCGCCCCCCTGTACGACCGGGTCATGCCGCCGGCCGACGGCGAAGCGCTGGCCGCAGGCCTCGCCCACGCGACGCGTCCGATCGACCGACTGCTCGACGTGGGCGGCGGATCCGGGCGCGCCGCGGCCGCCCTCGCCGGCCCCGAGATAACCGTCGTCGACGCCTCGGTCGGCATGTTGACCCGCGCCCGAGAGCACCGCGACCGCGCCGCGATCGCCGGGGACGCGGGACGGCTCCCGTTCCGCGACGGATCGGTCGACGCGGCGACGGTTGTCGACGCGTTTCACCACCTGCCGGACCAGCGAGCCGCGATCGAAGAGGCGGCGCGCGTGATCGCCCCCGGCGGCGCGCTCGTGGTCCGAGAGTTCGATCCGGCGCACCCCCTCGGCCGGGCCCTCGTCGCGAGCGAGCACGCGGTCGGGATGGCGTCGCGGTTCCGGACGCCGGGCGACCTCGCCGACGCGCTCGCCGACGCGGGGTTCGACCCTCGGATCGTCGACCGCGGGTTCGCCTACACGGTCGTCGGCGTCCGAGAGTAGGTACCCGTTCGCGGGCGTACCGGTCCCGGACGAAACCGACCGCCTGCGGGGCCCTCTCGGATCTCGCAAGTCTGTCCGGTGACGGGGACGCCGACGGACCGGTCGTCGGAGCCGACGGTAACACGGTCCTCGACTGACAGGGTTATCGGGGGCGCCCCGCAAGTCGCGATCGATGGACGACGGATCTACGCGGACATCCAGGCGATCGGTGTTGGCTTCGGCAGGCGCTGCGCTCGCGGCGACGGCCGGCTGTCTCGGGTCGAGCGACGGCGACGGCGAACAGCCGGCGGCGTACACGACCCCCGCGGCCGCCGAGTTCGACGCGGTCGTCGACAGCCAGTGGCTCGAATCGAACCTCGACGACGTGCGCCTGCTCGACGTCCGCGACGAGGAGGCGTTCGGCGAGGGCCGGATCCCCGGCGCGCACCACTTCTCCAACTCGGAGATGTTCGACACGTACGCGGAGGAGACCCCGGACGGCTTCGAGGCCGACCCCGAGGCGATCGCGTGGACGCTCTCGCAGGCCGGGATCGAGGCGGACGACGACGTGGTGGTGTACGGCGCGGAGTCGAACCTCTGGGAGACGTACGCCATCTACACGCTCAACGCGCTCGGCCACGAGGGGCAGGTCAGCCTGCTCGACGGCGGGTTCACGGTCTGGGACGCGGCCGGCGGCGAGACGGTCTCGGAGGCGCCCGAGGCGCAGGAGGCCACCTACGAGGCCGACCTCGACGCCAGCGTGGTGGCGACCCGGGAGTTCGTCGCCGACAACGTCGACGAGGACGGCGCCGCGGTCCCGATCCTCGACATGCGCTCGCCGGCGGAGTACTGGGGCGAAGACGAGCGCGGCGACCTCGACCGGTTCGGCCACGTCACCGGCGCGACGAACCTCAACTTCGTCCAGAGCATCGACGACGAGGCCGGGCGGCTCCGGTCGCCCGAGGAGTTAGAGACCCTGTGGCTGGACGACGCCGGCCTCTCGGCCGACGAGACGGCGGTCGCCTACTGCCAGACCGCGATCCGCGCGTCGGTCGGCTGGTTCGTCCTCGACCAGTTCGGCTTCGACGACGTGCGCAACTACGAGGGGAGCTGGGCCGACTGGGGAACCCTCTCCGAGGACGACGGCTACTACTACACCACCGGCGAGGACACCGGAACGGTCGTCGACACGTTCGCGTGAGGCGGCTCGATCGGCGGCGCTGAGGCGCCCTGCTCTGCCGGAACGAACCGAACCGCACGGCGAAGGACGCCTCTTGATCGACGGCGGGAGTAGGTGAATCATTTCGGAGGGTCGGTTGTTTATAAGTCGGATTATGATGGTGCTGGCGGGTTTTTATAAGCGATCGACGATGCTGCGGTGAACAGCTTCAAAGCCCCAGTCGCGAGGACTCGCGCGGCTTGGTGCGCTCCTCGTCACTCGCGTTGCTCGTTCCTGCGGTGCTTCCGTCGCCGTGCTTCGCCCTCGCGACTGCCCCTTTGAGTCCCACCCGACCGCAGCCTCACGCCTCCCCAGCCTCGTCGGCCGGCGCTTATAAGCGCCGGCCGACTCCCTCGCGCGTGCTCCTCGGCCGCAAAGCGGCCTCGGAGGCACACGCCACCGCTCCGTTTTTATAAGTAGTCGTCGACGCCGCTCACGGCTGTTGAAATACCGTCTCGCCACTACCCATCTGCAACACTCACTCCCGCAGTCCATCGGCCCGTTCGGTATTCGGTTAGGGAACACCGAGCCGCTCCTCCCCGTTCCGTGGAATTCGACGGGCGGTCTACTCGATCTCTCGGATCACGCGCGCCGGGTTCCCGCCGACGACGACCCGGTCCGGCACGTCCTTCGTGACGACCGCACCCGAGGCGATCACCGCGCCGTCGCCGACCGCCACTCCCGGGTTGAGAACGGCTCGCCCCCCGATCCAGACGTCGTCGCCGACGGTCACCGGCTCGGCGCGCTCCACCCCCGTCGCGCGCTCGTCGGGGTCGATCGGGTGCGTCGGCGTGTAGACGTGGACGCCGGGCCCGAGCAGACATCGGTCGCCGAAGGTTATCGGGTTCGTGTCGAGGAACACGCAGCCGTAGTTCGCGAAGAACCCGTCGCCGACGGCGACGTTGTAGCCGTAGTCACACCGGAACGGGGGCTCGACGACGGGGTCGTCGCCGACCGCGTCGAACAGCTCCCGGAGCAGCGCCTCGCGGTGCGCCGACTCCGCCTCGCTCGTCGCGTTGTACCGCCGAGCGAGGTCGCGGGCGCGCTCCCGGTCGGCGACCAGCTCGGGGGCGTTCGGATCGTAGGGCTCCCCGGCGAGCATCCGCTCCGTCTCGGTGGGCATACCCGACCGAGCGTGCCCCGTCGGATAGCCGTTTCCGTCGGGCTCGGCGTCTCCTCCTCACTTAAACTGCCGTCACCCACGCCCGGTAGTCCTCGTCGAGCCCGTACACCTCCCGGAACGCGCGCTCGACGAACCCCGCGACGCGGTTCGCGTCCGAGCGGGCGGTGACGACGGCGTTCGTCCCCTCCGCCTCCTCCGGGCTTACCAGCTCGTCGATCCGGAACTCCGGGAACTCGCCGAGCAGGTCCTTAAGGCGGTCCAGTTCGTCGTCGGTGCAGTCGAGTATCAGCTCCGTGCCAGCGAGCTGGATCCACGGCGGCACCTCCCCGCCCTCCGTGGTGTCGCTGTCAGGGTCGACGTCGACGGTCATCACCTCGCTCGACCGGGCGCGGTGGGCGGCGGCCGCGTCGGCGAACAGCTTCAACCGCTCTCCCTCGGTCGCGGCGTCGAATCTGGTCATGCCCGCACGTCCGCGCCGCCGGTTCTTAAAAAGCCTCACCGCGAGTCCGCCGCTTCTTAAAAGGCCTACTCCCGCTCCGTCTCCGCCAGCACGTCCTCGGCGATCGACAGGGTCCGCTCCGCCTCACGGACGCGGTCGTCGATGCGCTCCTCCGCCAGCAGCGCCAGCTCGGCGTCGTCGAGCGCGTCGCGCACCGCGGCCGCGCGGCGGAGCCGCTCGTACGCCTCGTCGCGCGCGAGATCGCGGATCGACCGGAGCGACGCCACCGTCTCGTCGTCGGCGACCCGCGAGACCAGGGGGATCAGCTCGTCGATCTCGTAGGCCAGCTCGTCGCCCTCGGCCGGCGGCCAGTCGAGCGTCAGCGGCTCGGCGTCCAGCCGCTCGACGTAGGTGCGGTGGACCGCGACCGCGGTCCGGAGCGCGCCGGGGTCGTCGACGTAGTGCTCCAGCTTCGAGTTCGAGTAGTCGGCGTACTCCAGCAGGGTCGGCAGGGGCTCCTCGCCCGCGTCGTACTCCTCGACGTACTCGCGGAGGTCGGTCGGCGGCACGTCCGCGTCGACGAACGGGGTGCCGTCGGCGCGGTCGAGGAATGAGAACACGTCTCGGGCCGACGCCGATTTATAAAAGGAGTCGAACGCCTCGCGGACCGCGTCGTTGTACGACGCGATCGGTTTCCGGAGCCGGGCCACGTCGGCGTCGAGGTCGGCGTCCGCCATGTCGGCGACCTCGCGGAGTTCGTCGAGCCGGGCGTCGAGCGCCTTTTTCGCCTCCCGCGCGGCCTTGCGCGCAGCCCGGTAGTCGTCGAGGGCCTCGTCGCGGTCGGCGAGCAGGTCGACGTACTCGCCGGCCGGCTCCAGCGCCTCGCGGGCGGCCGCGAAGTCGCTCTCCGAGAGCCGGCGCTTGTCGACCGCCTCCTCCGCGTCGGCGAACGCGTCGGCCGCGAGCGCGTCGTCGTCGGCGTCGACCGCGTCCCCGAACTCCCCGCGGAACTGGACGTACGAGCCGAAGTCGCCGGTGCCGACCGCGTCCTCCTCATACCGGTCGAGCACGCGGTGCGCCCGGCGGTACGCGTCGGCGGCGGCCTCGATCCGGTCCCGCCCGAGGTCGGCGATCCGCCCCTCGATCCGGGCGAGCTCGTCGTAGCGCTCGCGGAGCGTCGCGGCCGCCTCGCCCGCCGCGCGGACGGTGTCGGGGTCGGCCGCGCCGGTCGTCGCCCCCGCGCCGCTCATTCAGTACACCTCGTCAGGGTCGAAGACGCGCTCGCCGACGTGTTCGCCGTCGATCGTCCGGTGGAAACACGAGCGGTGGCCCGTGTGACACGCGCCCACGTTCTGGTCGACGAGGTACAGCAGGGTGTCGGCGTCGCAGTCGACCCGCACCTCGCGGATCTGTTGGGTGTGTCCGGAGGAGCCGCCCTTGTGCCACAGCTCGTCGCGCGACCGCGAGTAGTAGTGCGCCTCGCCGGTCTCGCGGGTGCGTTCGAGGGCCTCCGGCGAGACGTACGCGAGCATCAGCACCTCGCCCGAGTCGGCGTCCTGCGCGACCGCCGGGACGAGCCCGTCGTCGCCGAAGTCGACCTCGATCTCCCCCGCTCCCGCGTCGGCGTCGGTCATGTCTCGCCGGACGCGCGGGGCTCGAATAGGCCTTTTGTCTGTCCCCCTACCCCCGACGCAACACCAGCGCGTCGCCGTCGGCGTACGCGTCGGCCCGCCGGTCGACGACCGCGAACCCCAGCTCCTCGTACAGCGACAGCGCGGCGTCGTTGTCGGGGTGCGCCTGGAGCGTCACGGCGCCACCCGCGTCGGCGATGACGGCCGAGAGCAGCCCGCGAGCCCGTCCCTCCCGGCGGTAGTCGGGATCGACGACGAGCTCGGCGAGGTGGACGCCGGGGCGGTTCGGGGCGTCGACCGGCAGCAGGTAGCCGACCGCCCGGCCGTCGGCGACGCTGACCAGGGCCGACCCGACCGCGAGCCCGTACTCCAGTAAGTCCGGGTTGGGCTGTCGGAGGTGGTCCTGTAGCTCCCGGATCCGGGCGGCGTCGGCCGGGCGGGCAGCGCGGACTCTGGGATCCGAGGCGGGGGGGTTCTCCGCGGTCGGCCGGTCCTCGCCGCCCGTCATCTCACGCGCCCACCCCGAGCGCGACGGCGGCGGCGACCGCGACGGTCGCCCCCGACAGCGTCGCGAGGAAGTTCACCGCCTGATTGCCGATCCGCTCGCCCTCGATCAGCGCGCCGAGGAGGCTGTCGACGGTCATCCCCGCGACCCCCGCGAGGACGACGATCCCGCCGCCGGCGACCGCGTCGCCGACCGGCATCCCGACCGCGGCGAGACCGGCGACGAGCAGCGCGCCCGCGAGCCCGGCGAGTTCGCCCTGCCACGTCACCGCGCCGTCGGTCCCCGGCTCGACGCGTCGCAGGGTGGTCACCAGCCGGGGCCCGTCGAAGAGCCCGCCGATCTCGGAGGAGAGCGTGTCGGCCATCGCGGTCGCGGTCGCGCCCGCGAACGCGAAGCCGAAGAGCGCGCCCGGCACGCCGACGTGAGCGGTCGCCGCGTAGCCCACGACGGCGACGAGCGCGACCGCGGAGTTCGCCAGCACGTTTCCGGTGCCGCGGGCGCCCTCGTTCTCTTGGGCGACGCCGCGGTCCGCCTTCTCGTCGAAGCGGTACTTCGACGCTAACCCGCCGATCGCGTAAAACGAGATGAGCGTGGCGAACCAGCCGACACCGCCGAGGACGACGGCCAGCAGCGCGGACAACACCCCGGTCAGCATGCCGGGAACGGAGGCCGTCCCGAGCGCGAACGAGACGTAGCCGAGTGCGCCGGTCACCGCCAGCCCGAAGGCGACGAGCGGGACGGTGACCGTCGGCTCCACCGCGACGAACCCCCAGACGGCGAACGCGACGAGGATGACCGTGATGTGCGCGTCCCGGTCGAACACGAGCGACCTGACGAGCGCCGCCCCGAGCGCGGCCACGGCCGCGAGGAAGGCGATTTCCGGGAGGCCGTCGACGAGCACCGACCCGTCGGTCTGGAGCAGCACGCCGACCTGTCCGGCGAGGGCGCCGAGCGTCCCGCCGGCGACGTACCCGGCGACGAGGGAGAACTCGTCGGCGGAGCGCTCGGCGACCACCGCGCGGCCGAGGCGACCGCCGCCGACCGCGAGGGTCGCCGCGGCGAACGCCTCGTACGGGAGCGGCGCGCGGGGGAGGGAGGCGAACAGCGCGAGGCCGGCGGCCGCGAGCGCGAACGCGACGAAGCCGTAGAGGCGCTCCTCCTCGCGGTCGCCGGGCAGGGCGAGCGTCTCGAACCACACGCCGTCGCGGACCCCGAAGAAGGCGAGGCCGGCGACCGCGAGGAACGGCACGGCGGCGGCGTCGCCGAGCGCCGGCGCGAGGACGGCGACGGCAGCCACCGCGGCGAAGACACTCGCCCGTCGAAGCCTCCGTATCACACCGTCGGGTACCCGGGACGCGCACTTAACGGTCCCGACACCGCCCCGTCGCCGTCGCCGGAGTACGCTCTCTCCGTCTGGCGATCACGAGGGTGGCGCCGCCGAGCGCCGGATCGCCGGCTCCGGGGTTCAGTAGCGGTACTCGTTGAACTGGACCGCGTGCCCCTCGATCACGCGGACGGCCGCTTCTGGGTCCTCCTCGTCGTCGGCCGTCCGATCCTCGTGTGAGGCAACCTCTCTCATGTCCGTGAGGTAGACGTTGTCGTTGATAAGTGTTGTCCACGTCGTGAAAGTGATCGTCCGACGTATCGGCGTCGAAAGCGGCGCAGAGACGGGATCGCCGATTGGGTCGTCAACCGATGACGCGGTCGATGTCGCCGAGGTCGTCGAGGACATAGTCCGGCGACACCCCCGCGTCCGCGACCGCGGCCTCGTCGGTGACGCCGGACAGCACGAGCGCGGTGGTCATCCCGGCCCGCTCGCCGAGGGCGATGTCGGTGTCGAGGCGGTCGCCGACGACGAGACACTCCTCGGGCGGGTACGGCAGCCGCTCGCGGACCATCTCGATCGCCGTGTCCGAGGGCTTCCCGAGCACCGCGTCGGGCTCGCGCTCGGCGACCCCCGCGATCGCGTTGATCACGGCGCCGGACCCCGGCACGTCGCGCTCGGGGGCCGGGATGACCACGTCGGGATCGGTGCCGATGAAGGGGATGTCGCGCTCTAGCGCCCACAGCGCGGTACAGAGGTCGTCGTAGTGGAACTCGGGGTCGATCGACGCGACGAGCGCGTCCGCAGCGTCGACGTCGTCGGTCGTCGCGAGCCCGGCCGCCTCGAACTGGTCGACCAGCCCCGGGTCGCCGATACACAGCAGCTCGTCGGCCGCGTGGCGCTCGCGCAGGTACCGCGTGGTCACGGTCCCGGCGGTGAACACCCGGTCCGCGTCGACCTCGTAGCCCGCGGCGCCGAGTCGGTCGACGTACGCGGGCGGGGCCTTCGTCGGGTTGTTCGAGACGAACAGCGTCTCGATCCCGGCCTCGCGGAGCCGGCGGTAGCCCGCCGGCGCGTCCGGGATGGGATCGTCGCCTCGCACGACCGTGCCGTCCACGTCGAGGACGGCGCCGCTGAACTCCATGGACCGGATCGGGGCGCCACCGCCGTAGGGATTGCGGCGCCCGGGGGATTCGCTCCGGGACGCCGTCCGCAGTTCGAGCCCCTCGTTTCACATTCGGGACCAGTTCCAGCTTCGGGATAACGGAAGCGTAAAGCGGGGTCGCTCCCAACCGACGGTCACTGTGACGACGACTCAGGTGACGCTGGTCCAGATCGACAACTACGGGCCGTGGACGGTGACGCCGGAGCCCCGCCGGGAGATGGACCTCCAGGCGCTCCAGTCGCGGCTCTTCGCCGATATCGCCCAGTTCATGGGTCCGCGGGACGCCTACGTCTTCTCCACCCGGTACGACAACATGATCGCCGTGACGAACGGGCTCGACGGCGCGGCCCACGCGGCGCTCCAGGAGTCGATCGGGAACCGCTACCCCGTGAGCGTCAGTCTCGGGACGGGCGTCGCCGAGCGACCGATCGACGCCCTGGAGGCCGCGAACCGCCTGCTCCAGACCGAGGGGAGCGCCCAGGACGAGGACCGGACCGAGGTGCTCGCCGGCGACTACCTCACCGAGACCGACCCGTCCGACCTCCAGATCGCCCACTTCGACGTGGTGAACGTGACCGGGAAGTACACCGACCGCCTCAACGAGTTCGACACGTTCCTGAACGTCGAGCGCGCCTACGGCTCGCTGACGCGGTACCTCCGCGAGACCCACGGCGCCCTCTCGTTTTTTGTCGGCGGCGACAACGTCGTCGCCGTCTGTCCGGACCTCCCCGAGCGGGCCTTCGCCGACGCGGTCGCGCACGTGGCCGACGACGCCGACATCGAACTGCAGGTCGGCGTCGGTCGCGGCGCCTCCGCCCACGAGGCCGGCTTCGCCGCCAAACACGCGCTCGAGGCCTGCCGCGACGGCGGGACGAGCGTCGAGTTCTCCGGCGTCCCGGTTCTCGGCGACTGATCGCCGGATCCGCGGCGGTGTTCGGTCCCGTTCTCTCCGCCCCTCCCGTCTCTCCGCGTGTTCCCCTCCGCCACCCGTTATCAGATCTGAAGATTAGGCTGTGACGTTTTTATAGGGGCGGTCGGAACGCTCAGCCAACATGTCCGATGACATAGTGTTCGTCTGCACGGCGGACGGCTGCGACGAGGGGCCGTGGGAGGGGTCTCACGACGCGATGGCGCACTGCGCCGAGCACCCGGACCACGGGTACACCGGGCGGCCGCGCGCCGAAGTCGATGAGGTCATCCCCGCGACGGCGACGCGGAAGCGCGACAACCGGAACTTACAGCACAAGGGTCACCCGAAGGGCGCGCTTGCGCAGGACGACTGACCGCGCCCGGGATCGGACCGCCTCCGAGGTCCGCGTTCTCGGCCGGGAGACCCGCGTTCTCGGCCGGAAGTGGCTTCCGGTGATCGGTGTCTCGCGGCTCCGCGACGCCTGACGGCGTCCTCGCGTCCCGCCTCGAGCGTCGATATCGCGGTTCTCACCGTCTCCGCTCTCCTCGACTGCCGTTCTCACCGTCTCCGCTCTCCTCGACTGCCGTTCTCTCCGACTGCGCCCTCTTCGACTGCGCCCTCTCCGACTGCGACCACCCTAGCGCCCCGTTCGCCGTTTCCCCTTCAGGCCTCGTCGAAGAGACCGAGGTCCTCCGCGACGAGGTCCGCCAGCTGGTCTTTCAGCGCGGGGTCGACCTCCGCGATCTCCTCTCCGTCGTGTTTCCCGTCGTTGTGCTTGGCGAGCGCGTCCGCCACGTCGGACAGCGGGACGCTGGTCTCCGTCTCGCACTCGGTGCACACGATCGGGACGGACGGTTCGTCGGTGGACATTGTCCGGGTAGTCGCGGGTCGCCGGTATATGCCTTCGGGAGCGCGGACCCGACGGGCCCGTCGTCCCCGTCGCCATCGCGGATCGAACTCCCGAGAGTTCCGGAGCCCGCGTCCGGTCCGAACCGCCAGCGTCACCCGTTTCGGAGCGCTATCGGTCCCCATGCGTGTCCTCGTGACCGGGGCGGCCGGCGGCATCGGAAGCGGCGTCGTGCGAACGCTCGCGGCCGCCGGCCACGACGTGATCGGGATCGACCGCGACGCCGCGGGGCTGGCCGACCTCCCCGGGGCCGCGGAGACCCACGCGCTCGACCTCCGTGACGGGGACGCGGTCGAGGCGCTCCTCGCCGACCGCGAGCTGGACCGCGTCGTCTCCTGCGTCGGCGGGTACGAGATCGCGGCGGTCGAGGACACCACCCTCGACTCCTTCCGTCGCCAGCTCGACGCGAACCTGACCGCGGTCCACACCGTCGTCCGGGCCGCCCTCCCGTCGATCCGGGAGCGCGGCGGGCGGATCGTCGTGGTCGGGTCGATGGTCGGCTCGACCGCGCTGCCCTACCACGGCGCCTACAGCGCGGCGAAGGCCGGGCTGCGCGGGTACGCCGACGCGCTCCGCCGCGAGGCCGAGCCCCGGGGCGCGACCGTCGCCTTCGTCGAGCCGGGGCCGGTCCCGACCGGGTTCAACGAGCGCGCGGCGGCGGGGCTCGCGGAGCGAAACGCTGACGCCGATCCCGACGGGCCCTACGCCGACGCGTACCGGGCGTTCGAGGGGTACTCGCCCGCCGCCACCGACGTGGAAACCGTGGTCGAGCGCGTCGTCGTCGCGGCCACGACGGACCGGCCGCGGGCGGTCTACCGAGTGAGCCGGCGCGCGCGCTGGCTGCCGCGGCTGGCGGCGATACTCCCCGACCGGCTGTACGACCGCCTGGTCCGCGCCGGGCTGCCGGACGGGGTGCTCGGACGGCTCATCGACCGATAGCGTCCCCGCCGCTCTCGTCGGCAGCGGCGTCGCCGCCCGCGCCCTCGCCGCCTCCCCCTCCGTTCGCCGCCGCGTGGAACTCCTCCGGCGTGTCGTCGATCCGCTCGAACTCCCCGAAGTCGCGCTCGTGGTGGCGGATCGTCTGCTCGACGATCCACGCGCTGTAGCGCTCGGAGAATTCCCACTCTCCTTCGTCGTCGTCGACCGCGAACCGCTCGTCGGTGGCGAGCGCGGCGTACAGGTGGTAGAAGCCGAGCACCACGTCGCCGAAGTCCTTCGCCTCGCCGCCGATCGCCCGGCGCTTCTCGGCGAGCTCCTCGCGGCCCGCGTCGGTGAGCGCGAAGTACTTGCGGTCGGGCTCGTCGGCGCGCTCGACGCGCTCGGCGACGCCCTCCTCCTCGAACTTGTAGAGGATCGGGTAGACCGAGCCGTACGAGGGCTCCCAGTGCCCGCCGCTTATCTCGGTGATCTCGCCGAGCAGCTCGTACCCGTACCGGGGTCGCTCGTCGAGCAGCTCCAACACGAGATACGAGATCAGGCCTTTCGGCGGGCCGCTTTTCCGCATCGTTTCTACGTTTCTGAGTCGTCGTGAAAGGGTTTCGGTCGCGGCGACGACTCGCAAACCCCTAAGTCCCGGCGACCCAAGCCGCCGTATGGTCGAGGCACCACAGACCGAGGAGGGGTGGTTCGCGCTGCACGACTTCCGGTCCATCGACTGGGACGCGTGGCGCGAGGCCCCGGAGCGAGAGCGTGAACGGGCGATCGAGGAGGGGAAGCGCTTCCTGCGGCACCGGGAGCAGGTCGCCGACGCCGAGGCGGGCGACTCCGGGCTGTTCTCCGTGCTCGGGCACAAGGCGGACCTGCTGTTCGTCCACTTCCGCCCCGCGCTCGACGACCTGTCGTCGATCGAGCGCCGATTCGAGGACACCGCGCTCGCGCGGTTCACGGAGCGGACGACCTCCTACGTCTCCGTCACCGAGGTCTCCGGCTACGTCTCCGACGAGTACTTCGAGGACCCCGAATCGGTCGACGCGGGCCTCAAGCGCTACATCGAGGGGAAGCTGACGCCGGAGATTCCGGACGACGAGTACGTCTGCTTCTACCCGATGAGCAAGCGCCGCGGCGAGGAGTACAACTGGTACGACCTCTCGTTCGAGGACCGCGCCGACCTCATGGCCGGCCACGGCGAGGTCGGGAAGGAGTACGCCGGCAAGATCAAGCAGGTGATCGCCTCCTCCGTCGGCTTCGAGGACCACGAGTGGGGCGTCACCCTGTTCGGCTCGGACCCGACGGACATCAAGGACATCGTCTACGAGATGCGGTTCGACCCCGCCTCCTCGCGGTACGGCGAGTTCGGCGAGTTCTACATCGGTCGGCGGTTCCCGCCCGCGGATCTCGGCCCGTACCTCGCAGGCGAGACGGTGCCGACGGGCGGCGCGGACGAGGCCCACCACGGCAAAGGCCACGGTCACGCCCACGGCGAGGGCGGTCACGATCACGCCCACGGCGACGACGGCCACGGTCGCGGCGAGGGCCACGACCGCGCCGGCTCCGGCGGCGGCCCCGCGCACGGGGACCACCCCCACGGCGAGGGGGAGTCGAGCGGCGAGGGCGATCACCCGCACGCGGGCGAGGGGGAGGGCCACGGCGGAGATGACGGTGAGGACGGCGACGCAGACGCCGCCGCCGACATCCGCGGCGAGCTCGCCGACCTCGACATCTACGCCGGCAAGCCCAGCGGCGAGGACGTGTACGCGACCGTGCTCTACAGCGAGGCCGACGTGGAGGAGCTGTTCGACGAGGTCGAGGGGCTCCGCGGTAACTTCGACCACTACGGGACCCACGTGAAGACGGCGGTGTACGAGGGGCGCGCCACCGACCGCGCCGCGGTCGTCTCCATCTGGGACACCGCCTCCGCCGCCGAGACCGCGGCCGGCTTCCTCTCGGAGCTGCCGGACATCGTCGCCCGCGCCGGCGAGGAGTCCGGATTCGGCACGATGGGGATGTTCTACACCGTCAAGCCGGAGCATCAGGAGGACTTCACCGACACGTTCGACGACGTGGGCGAGATCCTCGGGGAGATGGACGGCCACGTCGAGACGGACCTGATGGTGAACGTCGAAGACGAGAACGACATGTTCATCGCGAGCCAGTGGCACGCGAAGGAGGACGCGATGGCCTTCTTCGGCTCCGAGGAGTTCCGCGAGACGGTCCAGTGGGGCCGCGAGGTGCTCGCCGACCGACCGCGGCACGTCTTCCTGGCCTGAGACCCCTCCGATCGCGGGGCCGCTAACCGCCGATCGGCGGTCGGCGGCTCACTCGAAGTTCCATTCCGTCTCCACCGACGGCGGCGACGCCAGCGTCTGATACACGACGCAGTACTTCTCGGTGTACTTTCGTAGCGCGTCTCTGGTCCCCTCGTCGAGGTCGCCGTCGACGGCGACCTCGAGTCTGATGTCTTGGAACCCGACCGGCACGTCGTCGTCGACGCCCATCGTCCCCCGGAGGTCGAGGTCGCCGCTCGCCTCCACGGAGATGTCGGCGTCGCTCCCGAAGCTGTCCGCGACGGCCTGCGCGGTCAGCTGCGCGCAGGCCGCCAGCGCGCCCAGGAGTAGGTCGCCGGAGCAGGCGCCGCCGCCCGGCCCGCCCGCCCCCTCGTGGAGCTCCGCCTCGTAGATCGCCCGGCCGATGTCCACGCTACACGACCGGGCGTCGCCCTCCGTCTCGCCGGTCGCGCTCAGCGTGATCTGTGCCGCCTCCGGGTTCGTCTCGTACTCCGCTTTCAACGGCTCCTGCTCCTCCTGTATGTCACTCTCTCCCATGCTTCTTCCCCTCTCCGGGGCCACCGGAATAACCGTTTCCGTCGCACCCGTCCCCGCGTGACCGCCGGGTTTTAGGTGGGGTCTGGGCCAATGGGCGTCCATGTTCGACACGATCGTGGTCGCGACCGACGGCTCCGACAGCGTCCGCCGGGCCGTCGACGTCGCGGTCGACGTCGCCGCGCGGTTCGACGCCGAGGTCCACGCCGTCTACGTCGTCGACAGCGGCGAGGTCGAGTCCACGCCCGACGAGGTCCGCGACGACCTCCGCGACGCGCTCGACGACCGCGGCGAGGACGCGCTCGACGAGGTGACCGACGCCGCGGCCGAGCGCGATCCGACCCTCGACATCACGGCCGAGGTCCGGGAGGGTCGCCCGGCCCCCGAGATCGCCGGGTACGCTCGGGAGGTCGACGCCGACGTGGTCGCGATGGGGACCCGCGGGCGACACGGCGAGAACCGGTTCCTCATCGGCTCGGTGGCGGAGCGGGTCGTCCGGACCTGCCCGATCCCCGTGCTCACCGTCCGCCAGCTCACCGACGAGGACCCGCGGCGGACGACGATCTGAGCGGGGATCTGAACGGGGCCGTCGCGCGGCGGCGGGCCAAGGCGGGCGGCAACGCGTTGGCCCACCTGAGACCGTTCGACCGCCTGAGACCGTTCGACCGCCCGAGACCGTTCGACCGCCCGAGAACGGCGGAGTTTTCCCGCTCCCGCCCGGCGCGACGGTATGGACGACGAACTCATCGACGAGGCGGACATCCCCCGCTCGCGGTACACGCGGCTGCCCGGCAAGGGCTTCTTCTACCCGGACTCGCTGGACGAGGAGCGCGCGGAGCGACGCGCGAAGGAGGCGATCGAGGGCAGCGAGGCGGTCGTCATCGCCGACGCCGACGCCGACGGGCTCGCCTGCGCGGCGATGATCCGGGAGGCGTACGACGCCGCCCTCGACGCCGCTGACTTCGAGGCGGCCATCGCGGCGCGACTCGATGACGGGGAAGAGGACGGCGAGGAAGCCGGCGACGCCCACGGCGAGACCGAAGCCGACGATTCCGACGACCCCGACCCGACCGAGGACGCCCACGCGCAGTCGCCCGTCGGGCTGGTCGCCGCCGGGCCGTACTCCATCGACACGTCGCTCGAACGCGTGCTCGCGTACGCCGACGATGACGTGGATCTCTTCGTCTGTGACCTCTGTCCCGACGACTACGAGTGGATCGCGGAGCCGCTGGAGGCGCTCGCGGAGTCGACCGCCTCGATCCGGTGGTTCGACCACCACCAGTGGGACGAGTCGACCGCCGCGGCGGTCCGCGACCTCGGCGTCGACCTCGTGGTCGGCGAGTCCGACGAGGAGTGCACCGCCGACGTGGCGCTCCGGTCGCTCGACCACGAGTTCGACGACCGGTGGACCGAGCTGGCGGCCGTGACCCGCGACCACGACCTCTGGATCAAGGAGGACCCGCGCTCCGACGACCTGGCCGACTACTCCTACTGGGCCGGAAGCGAGGAGTACGCGGCGATCGTGGGCGCGCACGGCGCCGACCTCCCCGAGACGGTCCGGGAGTTCGTCGCCGAGCGGCGCGTCGAGAAGGAGGCCCGGATCGACGCCGCCGTCGACCGCGCGGTCACCCACGAGGTCGGCGAGTGGACCGTCGCGGTGACGTACGGGCGGTGCTCGCAGAACGAGGTCGCGGAGGCGCTCCGGGGCGAGGGCGCCGACGCCGCGGTGATCGTCAAGCCCGCCGGCTCGGCGTCGATCCGCGGCTCCGAGGACTTCCGGCACGCCCACGAGGTCGCCGGGAAGGTGAACGGGGGCGGCCACCCGCAGGCGGCCGGCTGCAAGCCCGACATCTACGACGACATGCTCGACTACGCGCAGCACTGGACGACCGAGGGGCAGGCCTGCAAGCGGGTCATCCTCGCGGCGTTCGAGGCGGTCGCGGAGGCGGAGGCGGAGGGCGACGAGGGCGACGAGGACGACGAGTAACCGCAGATCGGAGTCCGCGACCCGACGAACGGCGAACCTTCATACCGGTCGGCGACGATCCTCCCACCCATGACCGACATCCTCGTCGCCGGTGAGACGCTCGTCGACATGCTTCCCGGGGCGGGCGAGACGCTGCGCGACGTGGACGGGTTCACGCACCGACCGGGCGGCGCCCCGGCCACCGTCGCGGTCGGACTCTCGCGGCTCGGTGTACCCCCGCGATTCTGGACTCGGCTCGGCGACGACCCCTTCGGTGACTTCCTGCGGGAGACGCTCGACGAGGCGGGCGTCCCGGGCGGGTTCTCTCGACGCGTCGAGGGGAACACCACCCTCGCGGTGGTCTCCCCGCCGGACGCAGACGGTCGGCGCTTCCGCTTTTACGGCTCGCGGGACGCCACCTTCGGGTTCGAGCCCGACGCGGTCCCGACCGACGCGCTGGTGTCCGTCTCGTGGGTCCACCTCGGCGGCGTCGCCCTGACGCACCCCGCGGGCCGGAGAGCCATGCGGACGCTGGCGGCCGCGGCCGCCGAGCGCGGGTGCACCGTCTCATTCGACGTGAACTACCGCCCCGATCTGGTTCCGGAAGGGGAGCGCGACGCGGTGATGGAGGCGATCCGCGACGTACTCGCGGACGCCGACGTGGCGTTCGCCAGCGACGAGGACGCGGCGGCGGCCGGTCTCTCCCCGCACGAGGGCGACGCGCTGGCTCGGGACCTGGTGGAGTTCGGACCGCACACGGCGGTCGTCACGCTCGGCGCCGCGGGCGCGGTCGCGGCGAGCTCGGAGGCGGCGCCGTGGGGTGAGGCGGCCGCGCGCCATGGGGGGTTCCCGGTCGAGGCGGTCGACGCCACCGGCGCGGGCGATGCGTTCACCGCCGGGCTCATAACCCGGCTCGCCGCGAGTGCTGGCGACGCCGGCGACGCGGATGACCCGCCAGACCTCGACGACGCGCTCGCGTTCGCCAACGCGACCGCCGCGCTCTCGGTGCAGGGCTACGGAGGAATGACGGCGCTCCCCGACCGCGAGGCCGTCGAAGCCTTCCTCGCGGAACGAGAGTAACCACCGTGGGGCGCCGCCGGCGGCGAACCGACCGCCGAGAGCCGCGCGCTTTATCTCCCGGCCGCCGCACGCGTCGGTATGGAGCGCTCCGAGTACGTGCGACGACTCGACGACCGGCTGGATACGGCCGCGTACGCCGACGTCGACGCCAGCGCGAACGGACTGCAGGTGGGGTCGGACGAGGGGGAGATCGAGCGCGTCGCCTTCGCGGTCGACGCCGCGGACGCGACGATCGAGGCCGCGGCCGACGCGGGCGCCGACGCCCTCGTCGTCCACCACGGGATCTCGTGGGGCGGGATCGAGCGGGTCACGGGCCGGACCTACGACCGGGTCGAGGCGCTCGCCGAGCGCGACATCGCCCTGTACGTCTCGCACCTCCCGCTCGACGGCCACCCCGACCTCGGCAACGCCGCCGGCGTCGCGGAAGAAATCGGCCTCGGCGACCGGGCGCCGTTCGGCGAGATCGGGCCGGTCACGATCGGGACGATCGGCGAGACGGAGTCGCCGCGGTCGGCGGCGTCGATCCGCGAGACGCTCGACGGGTTCGAGGGCCAGCCGGGCGGCGAGGGCGACGGCGAGGACGAAAGCGGAGCGTCCCCGACGCGAGTCGTCGACTTCGGGCCCGACGAGATCGAGCGCGTCGCGGTCGTCACCGGCTCCGGGACCGACTGGCTCGACGAGGCGGTCGAGGCGGGCGCCGACGCGCTGGTCACCGGCGAGGGGAAGGGACGCGTGTACCACGACGCGCGCGAGGCCGGGATCACGGTGTTCCTCGCGGGCCATTACGCGACCGAGACGTTCGGCGTCCGGTCGCTGCAGGCGCTGACCGAGGAGTGGGGGCTGGAGACGACGTACGTGAGTCACCCGACCGGACTGTAGCGCGGCGGTCGGCCCGTCGGCTCGCCCCCGAACGCAACCCTTACCGCCCGCGTCCCCGCACTCCGGGTATGCGCGATCACTTCGAGATCCGGGACCACGACGCCGCCGGGCGGATCGGGCGGCTGGAGGTCCCCCGCGCCGGGGTGACCGTCGAGACGCCGGCGCTCCTGCCGGTCGTCAATCCCAACGTCCTCACGATCGAGCCGCGGCGGCTCGCCGAGGAGTTCGGCGCGGAGATGCTGATCACCAACTCCTACATTATCCGGAGCACCGACCGGATCCGCGACCGCGTGCTCGAGGAGGGGCTCCACGACTTCCTCGGGTTCGACGGCGCGATCATGACCGACTCCGGCTCCTTCCAGCTGGCCGAGTACGGCGACATCGACGTGACCACCGAGGAGATCATCGAGTTCCAGCGGCAGATCGGGACCGACGTGGCCACGCCGGTCGACGTGCCGACGCCACCCGACGTCGACCGCGAGCGCGCGGAGCGCGAGCTGGAGACGACGCGGCAGGCCCTCGCCGACGCCGAGGCCGCGGAGACGGGCGACATGCTCGTCAACGCCCCCGTGCAGGGGTCGACGTTCCCGGACCTCCGCGAGGAGGCGGGGCGCCACGCGAGCGCGACCGACCTGGACGTGTTCCCGGTCGGCGCGATGGTCCCCCTGCTCAACTCCTACCGCTACGCCGAGGTCGTCGAGGCGGTGCGGGCGGCCAAGCGCGGGCTCGACCCGGACGCCCCGGTCCACCTGTTCGGCGCCGGCCACCCGATGATGCTCGCGCTGGCGGTCGCCGCCGGTTGCGACCTGTTCGACTCGGCCGCCTACGCGCTGATGGCGCGCGACGGCCGGTACCTGACGGTCTCGGGGACGGAACACCTCGAAGAGATGGAGTACTTCCCCTGCTCGTGTCCCGTCTGCGCCGAGCACACGCCCGCGGAGCTGCGGGAGCTGGACGGGGGCGGCGGAAGCGCCGACACCG
This sequence comes from Halorubrum salipaludis, assembly GCF_002286985.1. Taxonomy (GTDB): domain Archaea; phylum Halobacteriota; class Halobacteria; order Halobacteriales; family Haloferacaceae; genus Halorubrum; species Halorubrum salipaludis. The sequence continues at coordinate 151,282 of NZ_NSKC01000009.1, forward strand.
ACGACGACCGGACCGCGGAGCAGCTCCTCGCCGAGCACAACCTCCACGTCACCTTCGAGGAGCTGCGGCGCGTGAAGGCCGCGATCCGCTCCGGGAACCTCCTCCAGCTCGTCGACCGCCGCGCCCGGGGCCACCCCGCGATGCTCGACGGGCTCCGGACCCTCCTCGACCACGCCGACGAGTTAGAGGAGACCGACCCCGTCTCGAAGGACGCGTTCTTCTACACCTCCCACGAGTCCGCCCGCCGTCCCGAGGTCCGGCGGCACCACGACCGGCTCTCGCGGCTCGCGGTCCCCGACCGGATCCTCCTCACCGAGTCGGACGCGCCCTCCGACCACGACTACGACGCGGTGTGGCGCGTGAAACCCCCGTTCGGCCCCTTCCCGCGGGCACTCTCCGAGACCTACCCGCTCACCGCGGAGGTCCCCGAGCGCGTCGACGGCGCGGCGCAGGTGGCGGCCGCCGAGGGCGTCGCGAGTCTCGCCGACGCCAACCCCGACGCGGAGATCGTCCTCGGCCACGACGACTGGGCGCCGCGCGCGGTCGACGCGGTGCCGGACCGCGTCGAGACGGAGAACCTGCGGCACCTCGGTCGCTGAGGGTCCCGGCATCCGCCCGCGCGCTCGCCGGTCAGGGGTCGGCCGGCCCCATCCGCTCCGAGTAGTCCCACGAGTGGAGTCGCTCGGGCTCGATCCGCACCCGGACCTCCTCGCGGTCCGGCCGGAGGAGCCGGTCCCCCGTCGGGTTGTCGACGCCGCCGAGATAGCGCTCCAACAGCGCGCGGAGCAGCTCCTGGTCCGCGTCCGGCGTCACCGTCGCGCGCCCCCGTCCCCGGACTCCCTTATAAGGGGGATCGTTCGTCGACACCTCGAAGGAGACGTGATCGTCGTGCGCGAGGAAGTCGGCGAGGTCGGCGCTCGCGCTCGTCGCGCAGTTGACCGCGCCGTCCCACGAGAACCACAGCGAGACGATCCACGGGGCGTCGCTCGGCGTGCGACAGCCGACGCGGACCGGAATCTGCGCTCCGTCGAGGAACTCGTCGACGCGCTCCCGGTCCCAGGGGCCGGTGATGTCCATACGAGTCGTAGGGGCGTCTCCGCCTAAACAGTAGGTGCCGACGGAGCCGGGCCACGGTCGCGGACTCGGGTCTCTTAAACTACTACAGACGCGGCACCGATCGATAGCGGGAGTGAGTGTTGCAGATTAGTGGATGCGAGAGGATATTTAAAAGAACCGTGAGCGACGGCGACGATCGCTTATAAATGACGACGCGGTGGCGCGTGCCTGCGAGCGGCCGACAGGCCGCGAGCAGCACCGCGCGAGGGAGTCGCTGGCGCCTTATAAGGCGCCAGCGACGAGGCTGGGGAGGCGTGAGGCTGGGGAGACGTGAGGCTGGGGCTTTGGAGGCCTTCACCACAGACACGTCGATCACGTATAAACAGCCGCTAGCGACACCACAATCCGACTTATAAACAACCGATCAGCCAATTTGCCATACGTACTCCCGGTATCGATCAAAAGCGGATCTGTTTCGGTGCCAGCTACGAGGCGGTCAAGCCGCCGGGATCCCGATCGTCACCGCCGTCCCGGTGTCGTCGCCTGCGCCCTCCCCGTCCGCCCGCGTCGTCTCGATCGAGAGCCACCCGTCGAACGCGTCCGCGGTCGCCCGGACGATCCAGAGCCCGAGCCCGCTCGCGTGCTCCAGTTGGGTCTCCGGGTCCCGACCCGTGATCACGCGGCTCTCGTCCTCGTGGATCCCGGGCCCGTCGTCGGCGACGGTGATCGCCACGTCGCCGTCGACCTCGCGGGCCGACAGGTCGACCACGCTCGCGCCGTGTTCCGGCGCGTTGGTCGCGAGCTCCTCGACCGCGGTCGCGAGCCGGTCGTCGGCCAGCGCCGCGCAGGGCTCGACGTCGACGTCGACGGTCTCGGCGCCGGCCTCGCGGGCGGCCGCGGCGGCGTCCTCGATCAGCGGCTCGACCGGGACCGACTCGCGCTCGTCCGGGCGGCGCTCGAAGGCCGCCTGCAGTCGCTTGGCGTCCTCCGCGAGCCCGCCGATCACCGCGGCGCTCTCCGCCACCGCCTCGGCCGAATTGCGGAGCTCGGGGTCGTCGACGCCCTCGGCGATGAGCGAGGCGTGGCCGCCGAGCACCGTCGTCTCGTTGCGGAGGTTGTGGCGGATCATCCGGTTCAGCACGGAGACGCGGCGCTGCTCCTTGGCGAGCTGCTGTGCGCGCACCCGTCGGGCGTCGTAGACGCCGATGATGACGTGCGCGACCGCGCCGATCGCGAGCACCTTCGCGACCGTGAAGGTGGGCGCGATCATCGGCGATCCGAGCTGCGCCTGATACCGGATAATACCGAGCATAATGGCGCCGAGAACGACGATCCCGAACAGGCTCCAGACGGCGATACGGACCGCGTTCCGCGTCGTGAACGTGCTGCGGTACAGGAGTCCGCCGACGATCACCAGCGCGACCGACAGGACGGTCCCCAGCACCGACAGGGCGATCCCGATCGGCGGTTCGCCGCCCGAGACGAGCGGGGTCACGTTCGGGATCAGGAGGACGAATCCCGACAGCGAGACGAACAGGGCGGCGGCCGCGCGAGCGACGCCGCCGTCCGGCTCCTCGGAGACGTGGTCCGGATCGATCACGCCGAGCGCCGCCAGCAGTTCCCGTACTCGTCCCCCTCCGGCGTCCCGCGTGTCGTACCGTCCTGCCATCCCGTCCGGGAATGACGGTCCGAAATAAAACGCTTCGCACGCGAGTATCGGCGGTGAGTCTCGGACCGGTCGAACGAGGAGCACTCCCTCTCCACGACTCCTCCGCGCGACCGCGGAACACAAGAGAATTGACCGTCCCCCCGCGAGAGGGAGTATGACCGAGTACTTCGAGGTCCACGAGCGCGACGGCGCCGCCCGGCTCGGTGAGCTCCGGCTCGCCGACCCCGTGACGACGCCGGCGCTCGCGGACCCGTTCCTGGCGGATGCCGGCAGCCTCTGGGCCGGCGACCGAGCGGTCCCCGACGGCGACGCGGCCGAGCTCACCGTCCTGCCCCACCGGGCGTTCCCCGCGGGCACCCGCGAGGAGGTCCGCGAGTCGTTCGCGGTCGATCACCCGGATGTCGACTACCCCGCCGCCGCGGTCGTCGACAGCGAGAGCGCCCGCGACGTGGGCGCCGACGCGTACGTCCTCGCGGACGCCTCCGGGTTCGTCGGCCACGGCGAGGCGTTCCGCGACGCGGTCGTGGCGGCGAAGGAGGCTCTGCCGGCCGACACCGCCCTCACGCTCTCCGGGGTCGCCACGCCCCGGAACGTCGCCACCCTCGCGTACGCCGGCGTCGACCTCGTCGACGCCACGCTCGCGCGGACGAAGGGGACGCAGGGAATGTATCTCACCGCCGACGCCGAGCACTTCCTCGAAGACCTCGACGAGCTGCCGTGCGCCTGTCCCGCCTGCGCGGGGCCCCGCGAGGAGTTCGACCGGGCCGACTGCGCCGAGCACAACGTCAACGCGCTCCGCGCCGAGCTCCGGCGGGTCCGCGAGCGGATCCGGGCGGGTCGCCTGCGCGATTACATCGAGGGGCAGAGCCGCCACGAGCAGTGGCTCACGGCCGCGTTCCGCGAGTTCGACGACCAGTGGGGGTACCTGGAGGAGCGGACGCCGCTCATGCGCGACGCCGAGGTGACCGCGGCGACCGCGGAGACGCTCGACCGCGTCGAGATCCGGCGGTTCGCCGACCGCGTCACGAGCCGGTACCGGAACCGCTTCGCCGACCAGCCGCTCGTGCTCGTGCCCTGCTCGGCGACGAAGCCGTACAGCGACTCCCAGAGCCACCGCCAGTTCCACGACGCGATCCAGTGGCGGGGCCACACCGTCTCGATGACCTCGCCGATCGGCGTGGTGCCCCAGGAGCTGGAGACGACCTATCCCGCGCAACACTACGACGCCGTCGTCACCGGCGACTGGAGCGAAGACGAGATCGAGTTCGTCGCCGAGGTGCTCCGCCGATATCTGGAGCGCAACGACTACTCCCGCGTCGTCGCGCACGTCCCAGACCACGGCTACCGCGAGATCTGCGAGCGCGTCGAGCGCGACCCCGCGATCGACGTCTCCTTCGAGTACACCTGCGTCGGCCATCCGACGAGCGACGAGTCGCTGGGCGAGCTGAACGCCGCTCTCCAGGGCGAGCCCGCCTACAGCAAGCGGGAGCGCGAGCACAACACGGTCCGGGCGCTCGCCGACTACCTGCTCGGCGACGGCGCCGGCGACGACCTGTTCGGCGGGCCGGGCGAGGCCGACATCCGGACCACCGGCCGGTACCCCAAGCTCCAGGTGTGGGGCGACGACCCCGACGCCGGGCGCGAGGGCGAGCCGGGCGAACAGCTCGCGACGATGGTGCCGCAGTACGGCACCCTCTCGTTTACCATCGAGGGCGCGCGCCGGTGGGTCGCGAGCGACGCCCCGACCAAGCGCGTCGAGATCGACCGGTTCGTCCCGCACGGCTCCGTCTTGGCGCCCGGCGTCGTCGACGCGGACGACGACATCCGCGTGGGCGACGAGGTCGTCATCGAGGGGCCGAAGGCGTTCGCGGTCGGCCGCGCCGAGATGTCCGGCCCCGAGATGGTCGACTCGACGCGCGGCGTCGCCAGCGAGGTCCGGCACGTCGACGAGAAGTAGGGACGCGAACGGCGCACACTACTTATAAACAGAGTCGCGGTGGCGCGTGCCTCTGAGCGCCCATCGGGCGCGAAGAGCACGCGCGAGGGAGTCGCTGGCTCCCGGAGCGAAGCGGAGGGTGCCAGCGACGAGGCTGGGGTGGTGTGAGGTGCGGTTGCGGTGCGGAGCGGGTGGGACTCAAAGGGGCAACCGGGAGGTCGGCAGAGGCGACGTAAGCACCGCAACGAGTGAGCGGAGCGAACGAGTGAGGAGCGCAGCGAGCGTCTGCCGACCTCCCGGTTGGGGCTTTGGAGGTCTCGTCCGAGCTGTCAGTGACACCGATCACGTACGGCCGAGCGGCTGGTGCATTGGCGGTGTTCATCGCCGATCCCTCAGTAACGACTGATAAGTGATCGACCGCGTACAACCGCCGGATCAGTAGCTTCAAAACCGCGCCGGACGGATCCGCGCACATGGCGCTCGAAAAGGACGTGGACTGTCCCTCGTGCGGAGAGGCCCAGTCGTTCTACCGGACCGCGGCGATGACGCTCCACCTCGGCGAGAAGACGAAGTGGCGCTGCCCCGAGTGCGGGTACGGCTACGTCGAGATCAACGGGATCGACACGCTGCCGGCCTGACTCGGTGCCGGCCTGACTCGGTACCGGCCTGACGCACTGACGCCGACCGCCAACCGACCGCCCGTCCCCGTTTGCTCCGCTTTCTCCCCGCCGCTCAGTCGTCGCCCACCACGTCGGCCTCCAGCGCGCCCACGCCCTCGACCTCCGCGCGGACCGTGTCGCCGGGCTCGATCACGCCCGCGCCGGGGGTCCCCGTCGAGATGAGGTCGCCGCGCTCTAACGTCATCACGCGCGAGTGGACGCCGACGAGCTCCTCGGGCGGGAACAGCATCCGGTCGACGGTGTTCTCCGAGACCGTCTCGCCGTTGATCACGGTCCGGACCGTGGTGCCCGCGAGCCGGTCGACGCTCACCGGCGCCGACACCCACGGCCCGACGACGAGGAACGTGTCGTAGCTCTTCGCCCGGGTGAGAAAGCGCGGGTTGCGCTGGAGCACGTCCTCGGCGGTCATGTCGATGACCGGGACGACCCCGGCGACCACGTCGCCGAACTCGTCCTCGCCGACGTCGGTGCAGGTCCGACCGATCACGACCCCCAGTTCAGCCTCCGCCGTGACGCGGGCCGTCTCCTCGGTCGGCGGGAGCCGGATCGGGCCGCCGGGCGCGGTCAGCGCCGTCGCCGGCTTCATGAAGCTCGCGGGCTCCGCGGGCCGGGTCTCCTCGAGGTCCGCCGCGTGGTCGGCGTAGTTGAGCCCGATCCCCCAGAGCTTCCCCGGGTCGAACGGGACGCCGAACGAGAGCCGATCCGCCGGCGTCCGCGAGGCCGGGAGGTCGTCGAGCGACGGGAGTGCCCCCGCTCCGGAAGCGTCGCCGCCGCCCCCGCCCCCGCCGCCCCCGCCGACCGCGGCAGCGAGCGCGTCGTCGACCCCGTCGAGCCCGGCCGACGCGAGCGGGACGAACCCGTCCTCGTCGCCGAGCAGCGGTCGGCCCTCGGCGGTCCGCGCGAGGCGGACCGTCCCTGCGTCCCCCGACTGCGGTGCCTCGTCAGCCATCACTCCTCGCGGTCCGTCCAGAAGTCGAAGCCGCGGCCGGGCGCGAACACGTCGAGGCCGACCGCGCGCTCGTCGGTCCGGTTCTCGACGCGGTGCGACTCCCACGCGTCGAGGTGCACCGAGTCGTACCGCTCTAACACGGCGGTGTCGTCCTCGGTGTGGACGACGAGCTCGCCCTCCAGACAGAGGCAGACCTGCTCGTTCTCGTGGTCGTGCATCGGCGAGGAGTGGCCCGCCGGCTTCTCGAACCACTCGAAGGTGAACCGGTCGCTGCCCGCCAGCGCGGCGCGCCCCCACCCGTCTTCCGGCTCGTAGGTCTCCGCGTCGTCGAACGGAACGTGTTCCATGGGCGTCCGTGGACGCCCCGTGTCAAATCGGTTCGGGTCGCGGGGGGATTGGGTTCCCGCCGATCCGAAGCCGCCTACGCGACGGCGCCGAGCAGCTCGATCAACAGGGTCAGCGACGCGACCGACGCGACCGTCGTGACGAACACGTTCAGCGAGGCGAACCCGGCGTCGCCGCCGAGCTCGGTCGCGAACACGTACGTCGACACCGCGGTCGGCGTCCCGAGCATGACGACGCCCGCGGTGAACGTCGCGGCGTTGACGCCGAGCAGCGCGAGGACGCCCCACGCGATGGCGGGCATACACCCCACCTTGAGCGCGACCACCGAGGCGGTCGCTCGGCGGTCGATCGTCGAGGAGTCGATCTGCAGGGTGGCGCCGACGCAGAGCAGCGCGAGCGGGAGCGCCAGCGACCCGACCAGATCGAGGCCGGTCGCGGCCGCGGCCGGCACGCCGAGCTCGAACCCGCCGATCGCCATGCCGGCGACGAGCGCGATGAGCACGGGGTTGCCCGCGAGCGACGTGAGGTGCCGCCCGAGCGCGCCCTCGGCGCTCGTCCCGTTCATCGACACCAGCAGGATCACCGTCAGCGGCACCTGCACCAGCGCGCCGATCCCGAGGATGACGCTCGCGATCGCGGTCACCTCGGCGTCGAACGTCGCCGCGACGAGCGGGACGCCGAGGTAGCCCAGGTTCGAGTGGTACGACTGGACGACGGCGACGCTGCGGCGCCCGCTCGGCGACCGGTGCCGGTGGACGAGCGACGCGACGAGCGCGGTCCCGAGGAGCGTGGCGAGCACGCCCACGAACAGCTCCCACGAGACCACGTCGCCGATCGACTGGTCGTAGGTCGCGACGAACACCAGCGCCGGGAGCGCGACGTAGTACGCCGTCTGGTTCAAACGCTCCGTGCGGTCCGCGTCGAGGACGCCGACCCGCCGGAGTCCCGTCCCCGCGAGCAGCAGCGCGAGCAGCCCCGTGAGCCGGACGAGAACCTCCATCTACGCGGACCGAGACGATCCCATCGGTTGACGGTTGCGAAAGCGGATTGACGGGGACGGCGGCCCGGCTAGAGGTTCGAACTGCCGCCGCCGCCGTCGATGACGATCGCCTGCCCGTTCACGTACCCGGAGCGCGGCGAGGAGAGGAACGCGACGGTGTTGCCCAGCTCGATCGGGTCGCCGATGCGGTCGAGGGGGTTGTCGACCCAGTCGGCGAGCCCCTCCTCGTAGGAGTCGTACTCGCCGCGCTCGATCGCCTGGTTGACCAGGTCCCGGATCCGGCTCGTCTCGTGGGGGCCGGGGAGCACCGCGTTCGCGCGCACGTCCGGGCCGAGCTCCTTCGAGAGCGTCTTCTCTAACCCGACGACGCTCATCCGCACCGAGTTCGAGAGCACCAGCCCGTCGATCGCCTCCTTCACCGACCGTGAGGTGATGGTGACGATCGTGCCGCCGTCGCCGTCGGCGAGGGGCTCCGCGCACTTCCGCGCCAGCCGGACGACGCTCATCACGAGCAGCTCGTAGGCCGCCTCCCAGTCCTCGTCGTCGGTCTCGAGGAACGCGCCAGACGGCGGCCCGCCGGCCGACGTGACGAGGTGGTCGAGCCGGCCGAACTCGTCGAGCGTCGTCTCGACGAGGGTGTCGAGGTCGTCCGGATCGGTGATGTCGCCCTCGACCGCGACGACGCGGGCGTCGCCGGCGGCCTCCGCTTCCAGCTCTTCCTTCGCCTCCGCGAGGCTGTCGCCGTCGCGGCCGTTGATGACCACGTTCGCGCCCTCGCGGACGAGCGCCTGCGCGGACGCGAAGCCGAGGCCGCTGCTCGATGCCGTCGTCAGCGCGACGTTCCCCTCGATGTCGAGATCCATACGCGCCGAGACGAGACGCCGCGGCTTAACCGTTGGCGACGCGGCGGACGTCGCCGGCGGCGGTTTCGTCGGTGGACCGAGGCGTCCGTCCCCGCCGGGAGGCTCATAACCCGTCCGCCCGAGTCGGGGGACATGGACCCGACACGACGACCGGCCGCGAGGACGATCCGACGACCGACCTCGGAGGTGCCCTCCCGTGGTCGGTGAGGCGCGCGACCCCGAGGGCGACGCGGGGCCGCTCGACGGCGTCACCGTGCTCGACGCCTCACGGGTGCTCGTGGGGCCGTTCTGCACCATGCAGCTCGGCGACCTCGGCGCCGAGGTGATCAAGGTCGAGCGCCCGGGCGAGGGCGACCAGACGCGGACCTGGCGCCCGCCCGCGTTCGGCGAGGACGAGGGCGACGGCGAGGGCGCGCAGAGCGCCTACTACGCCAGCGTCAACCGGAACAAGCGCTCCGTCGAGCTGAACCTCGCGAGCGAATCTGGGCGCGAGGTCTTCCGTGACCTCGCGCGGGAGGCCGACGTGCTCGTCGAGAACTTCCGGGTCGGCAAGATGGCCGAGTGGGACCTCGACTACCCGGACCTCGCCGAAGAGAACCCCGAGCTGATCTACTGCGGGCTCTCCGGGTACGGCGAGTGGGGGCCGGACCGCGACGAGCCCGCCTACGACATCGTGATGCAGGCCCGCGGCGGCTTCATGTCGATCACGGGCGTCGAGGGGGGTGCGCCGGTCAGGATCGGCGTCGCGCTCGCCGACATCGGCGCCGGGATGTACGCGACGCAGGCGATCCTCGCGGCCCTCCTCGAACGGGAGCTCGGCGACGGGACCGGCCAGAAGATCGACGTGAGCTTGCTCGACGGGCAGGCCGCGTGGACCAGCTACATGGCGGCGAACTACTTCGCGAGCGGCGAGCCGCCGGGGCGGATGGGGAGCAAACACCCGAACATCGCCCCGTACCAGGCGTTCGAGACGCGGGACGGGTACGTAGTCGTCGCCTGCGCGTCCGACGCGTTCTGGCCCCGGCTCTGCGAGGCGCTCGACCGCCCCGACCTGCTGGCCGACGAACGGTTCGAGACCAACGAGCAGCGCGTGCGCAACCGGGACGCCCTCGACCCCGAGCTCGACGCGTCGTTCGCGGAGCTCGCGACGGCGGAGGCGCTCGACCGGCTCGACGAGCACGGCGTCCCCGCGAGCCGCGTCCGCGACATGGCCGAGGTGTTCGACGACCCGCAGCTGGCCGCGCGGGACATGGTCGACGAGTTCGACCACCCGACCGCCGGCCCGATGCGGGTGCCGGGCTCGCCGATGCACTTCTCGCGGACGTCGACGACGGCCCGGCGGCACCCGCCCTCGCTCGGCGAGCACACGGAGGCGGTGCTCAGGGAGTACGGGTACGGCGACGGCGACCTCACCGAGCTGAAAAATATGGGTGCGATCCCCGAGTAGTCCCGCGGAGGTTCGTCCCGGCGAGTCGGGGTCCCGTGATGCCCATCGGCTCCCCGAACCGCCTCCGCGAGCGCGTGATCGGGTGGATCCGTCTCGCCGATCAGTCGTCGGCTACTCCGTCTCGCCGATCAGTCGTCGTCTTCGGCGGTGATCGGGTCGCTCTCGTCTTCGGTGAAGCCGGCCGACTCCTCCTGCCGCTGCCGGGCCTCGGGGTCGAACTCGGCCTCGATGTCCTGGTACCGCGGGACGAAGGAGAGCTCGTGGTGGCTCTCGGTCTCATGGCCGATGTACCGCTCCTCGAGGTCGAACTGCGCCTCCTCGTCGTTCTCCGCGATGTTCTCGAAGTCCTCGTAGGCGGCGTGCGCGCCCGAGTGGAGCCCGTACAGCGTGATGAAGATGTACTGGTAGCCCAGGTCCCCCAGCTCCTGGAAGGTGAGCGGGTCCTCCTCGGCGCCCCACTCGAACGAGGAGGAGTAGTTGAACGCGAGGTCAAGGTCGGGGTGGGTCTCGTGGATCGTCTCGGCGTACTCGACCGCGTCCTCGCGGGACGGGTCGGGCATCTCCGGCCAGACGAGGTCGACGCCGGCGTCGGCGTAGATCCGGCCGCGTTCGAGGTGCTCCTCCCAGTCGCCGTTGGCGGAGCCGTACGCGTCGGTGCGGGCGATGATGACGGTGTCCTCGCTCTGCTTGGCGTCGACCGCGGCCTCGAAGCGCGAGCGGGCCTGCTCGCGAGAGACGATCTGCTTGCCCGCGATGTGGCCGCACCGCTTCGGCGAGGTCTGGTCCTCGATGTGGATCGCCGCGACGCCGGCCTTCTCGTACTCGCGGACCGCGCGGCGGACGTTGTGGACCCCGCCGTAGCCGGTGTCGCAGTCGGCGACGACCGGGAGGTTCGTCGCCTCGACCATGCGCTTGGCGTTCTCGACCATCTCGCTCATCGTGACCATCTCCAGATCGGGGAAGCCGAACTGGCCGAGGACGGTCGAGTAGCCGCTCATGTAGGCCGCGTCGAGCCCGGCCATCTCCGCGAGGCGGGCGTCGAGCGCGTGGTAGATCCCGGGCGCGAACGTGTAGTCCTGCTCCTCGAACAGCTCGCGGAGCCGCCGGCCGGCCGGGTTGTCGATATCTCTCGTGAAGACGTCGTCGTCGAGTTCGTTGGGATGCATCGTTGTCACTCCGTGGTCGCGTCGTCGCATCGGTCACTCCGCTCGGTCCGTCCGGTCGCGCGCCGCGTGAACGTCGTCGGGTCCGGGCGCGGGCCGCGTCCCGTCCCGGCCATCGGGACGGCGCTCATCGCGACCCCCCGTCGGTCCGCGGGCGACGCGTCGGTCGCAGGTCGGGGACCAGCGGGGCGTCCCGCTCGCCGTCGGTCGGCGGCGGGCTCGGGCGGCGCGGGGTCTCGCTCGCGGTCGACCCCTCGGTCGTCGGACGTGTCGTCGGGACGATCGGCGCGCCCGCCTCTTCGGTGCTCGGCGTGCGCCCGGGGATCGTCCGGGGAGAAGGATCGGCGTCGCGTCGATCGGTCGGGGTCGGATCCGTCGGCGTCCGGTCCGTGGCCGTTCGGTCGGTCGTCGTCCGATCGGTCGCCGTTCGGTCGGTCGTCGTCCGGTTCGTCGGGTCGTCGGTGGGTGTGGTGTCGTCAGGTGTCGTCATCGGGTTGTGTGGGCGGTTGCGGCAGTCGTCTGGTGATCGTGCTGTCGGCGGGTCGGGCTGCTGCGTGTCCGCGTACGGATACTGTCATTGCACTCGGTAGGTGCGAGGGGATGGTAATAAACATAATGATTGATAATGATAATATTCGTTAATGTGTAATACCTGTTTAAATGTATCTTGCTAACAACTGCCAAAGGATGCCGGAGCTCCGGAACCGATCCGGCGGCGTCCGGATCGATCCCTTATAATCCGTTCCGCCTCGATCGGTCGGTATCGTGAACGAGCGAGACGCGCTCCGGGCGCTCGCGGCCGACCTCCCGCACGCGGGCGACGACGCCGCCGTCGTGGGCGACACCGTGATCACGACCGACATGCTCCACGAGCGGACCGACTTCCCGCCCGGGACGACGCGGTACACCGCCGGGTGGCGCGCGGTCGGCGCGTCGCTCTCGGACGTGGCCGCGATGGGGGCGCGAGCGACTGCGGCGGTCGCCGTCTACGCCGACGCCGCCTTCGACGAGGAGAAGCTCGATCGGTTCGTCGCCGGCGCGGTCGACGTCTGCGAGGCGGTCGACGCCGAGTACGTCGGCGGCGACCTCGACACCCACGACGAGTTCACCACGGCCTCGACCGCGGTCGGCGACGCGACCGACGCGGGCGTCGTCACGCGGTCCGGCGCGCGACCCGGCGACGCGCTCTGCGTCACCGGCGAGTGGGGCCGGTCCGCGGCCGCGCTCCGCCTGTTTAAAAGAGAGACCGACGAGGCCGGCGATGGGGAGGCCGTCGAGCGCGCCAACGACCTGTTCCGGTTCACGCCCCGCGTCGCCGACGGGCTGACGCTCGCGGACCGCGCGACCGCGATGATGGACTCCTCGGACGGGCTCGCGCGCTCGCTTCACCAGCTCGCGGAGGCGAGCGAGGTCGGCTTCGCGCTCGATCCCGAGCGGCTCCCGGTCCACCCCGCCGTCGACGCGGTCGCCGAGGGACCGGCCGACCGCTTCGAGCTGGCCGCCCACTTCGGCGAGGACTTCGAGCTCGTCTGCGCCGTCCCCGAAGAAGCGATCGAGCCCGCCCGCGAGGCGTGTCCGGGCGGGCTGACCCGCGTGGGCCGGGTCGTCGACGCCGGGGACGGGGTCACCGCCGACGGCGAGCCGCTTCCGGACCGCGGGTACACGCACGGGTCGGAGTGATCGGCCCGGCGTAGCGGAACCGACTCAGTAGTGCCAGGGGTAGTCGCGGAACTCCGGCTCCCGCTTCTCCAAGAACGCGTCGCGGCCCTCCTGGGCCTCGTCGGTCATGTACGCCAGGCGGGTCGCCTCGCCCGCGAACACCTGCTGGCCGACCATCCCGTCGTCGGTCATGTTGAACGCGTACTTCAGCATGCGCATCGCGGTCGGCGACTTCTTCGTCATCTCGTCGGCCCACTCCAGCGCGACCTCCTCCAGGTCCTCGTGCGGGATCGCCTCGTTGACCATCCCCATGTCCGCGGCCTCCTCGGCGGAGTAGGTCTTCCCGCGGAAGAACACCTCGCGGGCCTTCTTCTGGCCGATCTGTTTGGCCAGGTACGCGGAGCCGAACCCGCCGTCGAAGGAGGCCACGTCCGGGTCGGTCTGGAGGAACTTTCCGTGCTCCTCGCTGGCGAGCGTGAGGTCGCAGACCACGTGCAGGGAGTGGCCGCCGCCGACCGCCCAGCCGGGGACGACCGCGACGACGGGCTTGGGCATAAAGCGGATCAGCCGCTGGACCTCGAGGATGTGGAGCCGGCCCGCGCGCGCCTCCTTGACCAGCGGGTCGTCCTCGTCGCCCGCCTCGTCGTCGTCGCGGTACTCGTAGCCGGAGCCGCCGCGCACCGACTGGTCGCCGCCGGAGCAGAACGCCCAGCCGCCGTCATCAGGAGAGGGACCGTTGCCCGTGAGCAGCACGCAGCCCACGTCCGCCTGCTTGCGCGCGTGGTCGAGCGCGGCGTACAGCTCGTCGACGATCCCCGGCCGGAACGCGTTCCGGACCTCGGGACGGTCGAACGCGATCCGGACGGCCGGCACGTCGACGCCGCGGTGATAGGTGATGTCGTCGAACTCGTCGGTGACCGGCTCCCACGCGTCGGGGTCGAAGATCTCCGAGACCATACGCGCGTGTTGGCGGGCGGCCTCATAAACGACGGCGGGTCGGGGGCGCCGGTAGGGGGGAAAGACCGGGTCGTCGCCTACTCCGACTCGTCGGCGTCGTCGACGGCGTCGGCCAGCTCGTCGATGTGCGTCCGGAGCACCGAAACCGTCGCGTCGGCGTCCGCGTACCCCTGGTCGTAGCTGTCCAGCGGGGACTCGGTCTCGTCGAGGAAGCGTTCGACCGCGGACTCGATCGTCTCGTCGCTCATGGCCGTCGGTTCGACTGCCGTCGGGTTATATCCCTCGCCGCGCCGGCGACCGCATCGGACCGATCGCGACGCCCCGTCAGCGACGCCGCAGTGCGTAGGTCGCGTAGCCGACGGCGACGAGGAGGCCCGCGGACAGCAGGCTCCCGAACACCGCGGGCGAGGTCACGACGAACTCGCCGAACGGGTCGGTCAGCGCGAGCACGCCGACGATGAGCGCGACGGAGATGAGGATCCCCACCGCGCCGAACGCCTTGAACGCCGCGTCGAGGTCCAGCCCGCGCGATCCGGATCCGGTCGAATGGCTCATACCTTCTCGTAGGCGCTCCGCATATATATGGACAGGCGCCGTTCCCACAGCGAGAGAACGCGACGGCGGCCACTCAATCCGGGGCGAATCGCGTCAGAGTACCTCACGGCGTCGCGTTCGGATATCGCTATCGCCCTTGATAATCTCTGCGTAGCCGTTTTATCCCCGATCCGTCGAGCGCAGACAATGACGCATAAGCGATCGACGACGCTCCCCCGGCGGCGGCTCGTCGCCGGGCTCGGCGCCGCCGCAGTCGGCGGGCTGGCCGGGTGTCTGGGTGGCGATCCGAGAGACGATTCGGCCTCGACCGGAGACGAAACGAACGCGGCGACGACGAAGAACGGGTCGGCGATCGGCGACGCGGACGACGCCAGCGCGACGGTCGGAATGGTGTACGCGCTCGGCGGGCTCGACGACCGGTCGTTCAACGACGCGGCGAACAGGGGGATCCAGCGCGCACGCCTCGACCACGACGTCGCGTTCGCGAACGAGGAACCCACCGCGGCTCCGGAGTTCCAGACCACGCAGGCGGCGCTGTCGGCGTCGACCGACCCCGACTACGACCTGATCTGCTGCGTCGGCTTCCTGCAGGCGGAGGGGCTCACGGCGGTCGCGGGCGAGTACCCGGACCAGCGGTACGCGATCGTCGACTCCGTCGTCGACCGGGAGAACGTGGCGAGCTACGTGTTCCGCGAGCACGAGGGGTCGTTTCAGGCCGGTCACCTCGCCGGACTGGTGACGAGCCGCGACGTGTCGGTCGGGGCGGGCTCGACGCTCCCCGACGAGCGAACGGTCGGCTTCGTCGGCGGGGTCGAGTCGGACCTCGTCCGCAAGTTCGAGGCGGGCTACCGCGCCGGCGTCGACCACGCGGCCGTCGACGCCTCGGTCCTCGGCGCGTACGTCGGCGCCTTCGACGACCCCGAGAGCGGGTACGCCGCCGCCGCGGAGATGTACGAGCAGGGCGCCGACGTGGTGTATCACGCGGCGGGCGGGAGCGGCCTCGGCGTCTTTCAGGCCGCACAGGAGCACGGCCGGTACGCGATCGGCGTCGACTCCGACCAGTCGCGGAGCAACCCGCGGTACGCGGACGTGATCTTGGCGTCGATGGTGAAACGGGTCGGCACCGCCGTCTACGACGCCGCGGAGCGGACGATCGACGACGAGCTCGGCACGGGTGAGACGACCGCGCTCGGCCTCGCCGAGGACGGCGTCGCGCTCGTGTACGGCACGTCGCTCGGGCCGGTGATCCCCGACGACGTGCGCGACGCGCTCGGCGAGTCCGGCGACCGGATCGTCGCCGGCGACCTGTCGGTCCCCTCGGACCCGGCGGAGGTGGGGCAATGACGGACGGCCTCGTCGACCGACTGGCGCGGGCCGCGAGCCGGGTCCTCCCGGACGCGGTCCGCCGCCGGTACGCCGCCAAGTTCGCGCTCGCGTTCCTCGTCGTCGCCGCGGTCGTCGTCGCGGGAGGCGCGTTCACTTACCTTCAGACCGGCGAGACCGTGGAGGCGGACGCGACGACCCAGCTGGCCGAGACCGGCGGGCTGCAGGCGGACGCGATCGGCTCGTGGACCGAGCGGATGAGCACGGAGACGCGGTCCATGTCGGCCGCCGACGCCCTCCGCTCGGACCGGCGCGCGCCAGCCTACATTCTGTTGAAAGACGAGCTGCTCTCCGACGACATCGTCAGCATCCACCTCGTCGACTCCGGCGAGAACCGCGTGGTCGCCAGCACGGAACAGCCGTTGGAGGGGCGCGCTCCGAGCGACCTCGACGCGCCGTGGAGCGACGCCGACGTGCCCGAGGGGGTCGGCGACGACGACCGCGTCTGGCGGTCGGCCCGCTCGTACCGGTCGCCCGTGCTCAACGACCGCCCGGTGATGGCGTTCGCCAGCTCCGTGCCGCGGGCCGACGGCCGGTACCTCGTCGTGGTGACCCGCATCCAGCCGCAGCTCGAGCGGATCCAGAACACCGACACCGGCGAGGAGACGACGATCCTCAACGCCGACGGCCGGACCGTCCTCGACATCGACGGCACCGTCGACGAGGAGGAACACGCCGACGGCGTCGAGACGATCCGCGGAGGGAACGCCACGACCGCGACCCGGATCGGCGACGGACAGGTCCACGCGTACGCGGCCGTTCCCGGAACCGACTGGGTGGCGGTCACGAGCGTGGACCAGTCGACGGCCTTCGCCGTCCGGAACGACGTGGGGAACTCGGTGCTGCTCCTCATCCTCCTCACGCTCGCGTCGCTCGGGGTCGTCGGCGTCGTGCTCGGCAGCCGGACCGTCGTCCCCCTCTCGCGGCTGCGCGACCGCGCCGAACGGATCGAGTCGGGCGAGCTCGACGTGGACCTGGCGACCGGGCGAGTAGACGAGATCGGCCGCCTGTTCACGAGCTTCGGCGAGATGCGGGACGCGCTCCGCGACCGGATCGCCGAGGCCGAGACCGCGGCCGACGAGGCCGAGGCGGCCCGCGAGGAGGCCGAGGCCGTGACGCGGGACATGGAGACGCGCGCGGCCGACTACAGCGAGGTGATGGGCGCGGTCGCCGACGGCGACCTCACTCGGCGGATGGACCCGAACGCGGACCGCGACGCGATGCGGGAGATCGCCGAGGAGTTCAACGACATGGTGGCCCAACTGGAGCGGACCACCGCGCGGGTGGCCGCCTTCGCCGCCGAGGTCGACGACGCGAGCGCGGAGCTCGCGGCCGGCGCCGACGAGGTCGAGACCGCGAGCGGGACCGTCAGCGAGCAGATCCAGGAGATCGCCGACGGCGCGGTCAGGCAGGACGACCGGCTCGACGCGGTGAGCGGCGAGATGAGCGACCTCTCCGCGAGCATCGAGGAGGTCGCGTCGTCGGCCGCATCCGTCGCGGAGACCGCGGAGGCCGCCTCGGAGCGCGGGGTGGAGGGCCGCGAGGCCGCCGCGGAGGCGCTCGACGAGATGGACGCGATCGAGGAGCGCTCCGCCGCCGCGGTCGAGCAGATGGAGTCGCTCGACGACCGCATGGACGAGATCGACGAGGTCGTCGACTTCATCACCGACGTGGCCGAGCAGACGAACATCCTCGCGTTGAACGCCTCCATCGAGGCCGCCCGGGCGGGCGAGGCCGGCGAGGGCTTCGCCGTCGTCGCCGACGAGGTCAAGGACCTCGCCGAGGAGACGCAGGCGGCCGCCGCCGAGATCGAGTCGCAGATCGAGGCCGTCCGCGGTGAGGCGGACGAGACCGTCGACGACATCCGCGAGACGAACGCGCGGATCGACGAGGGGTCCGACACCGTCCGCGAGGCGTCGTCGTCCCTCGAGGCCGTCGTCGACGCGGTCGAGGAGACGAACCACGGCGTCCAGGAGATCAGCGAGGCGGCCGAGGACCAGGCGCGGTCGACCCAGCGCGCGGTCGAGGGCGTCGAGGACGTCGCGGAGGTGAGCGGCGAGGTCGCGACCGGCTCCGAGCAGGTGTCCGCCGCCGCTGAGGAGCAGACGGCGACCGTCACCACCATCGCCGAGAACGCCGACCGGCTCCGGGGACAGGCCGAGGCGCTCTCGGAGTCCGTCTCGACGTTCGAGGTCGACGTCGATCCCGACGATATCGAGGGCGCAGAGCGCGGAGCGAACGCCGGGAACGGCGAGATCGACGGTCTCGACTCGACGGAGGGCGACGGTCTCGCCGCCGACGGCGACGGGCGGGACGGCTCGGCGGACGTTAGCCTCTCGCCAGACGAGCGCTAGCTTCTCGGCGGACGAGCGCTACTCCCCGCTCTCCGGATGCCCTTCGACGATGGCGACGCCCGAGGAGGCGCCGATCCGGACCGCGCCGGCGTCGAGCATCGCCGTCGCTTCCGCGTAGGAGCCGACGCCGCCGGACGCCTTCACCGGCAGGTACTCGCTCATCAGCTCCACGTCCGGGACCGTGGCGCCGCCGTCGGCGAACCCCGTGGAGGTCTTCACCATGTCGGCGTCGGCGGCGACGGCGGCCTCGCAGGCGCGGCGCTTCTCGGCGTCCGTCAGGAGCGCGGTCTCGATGATCACCTTCACCGGGACCGGCACCGCGGCCACCACGTCCGAGATCTCGGCGGCGACGGTGTCGTCCTCGCCCGCCTGCAGGCGCCCGACGTTGATCACCAGATCGATCTCGTCGGCGCCGTCGTTCCATGCGGCGACGGCCTCGTCGCGCTTCGTCGCGGGCGCGTGCTGGCCGTGGGGGAAGCCGACCACGGTCGCGATCGTCTCGGGCGCGTTCTCGTAGTCGGTCGCCTCGGGCAGGTAACAGGGCGGGATACAGGCGTTCATCCCGTGGGCTGCGGCCTCGTCGAGCACGGTCTTGACGTCCCCCCACGTCGTCTCCGGGCCGAGCACGGTGTGGTCGATGCTGGCGGCGAACTCGTCGCGGTCCATGCGCTCACGGTCGGGAGCGCGCGTAAAAGACGTACTGGGTCCGCGTCGCCGCCGCCCGGGTCGAAACCGAGCCCGCTTCGGACCGCCGAACGGTTGGATTCAAGTCCGCCGCAGGGAAATCGGGTGGTATGCAACCGGGAGATCGCGTCCGCGTCGACCGCGGGGACGTCACGAACGAGGGCGTACTGCTCCCCTCGACGACTCGCGACCACCTCGTCGTCAAGCTCGACGGGGGGTACAACGTCGGCATCGACCGCGACGAGGCCGACGTGGAACTGCTCGAATCCGGGGCCCGCGACGTCGACGAGGGGGCCGACGCGGGCGGCGGCGAGGCCTCCGAGATCACCTTCGACGACGATCTGCCGACGGTCTCGCTCATCTCCACCGGCGGGACGATCGCCTCCACCGTCGACTACCGGACCGGCGCGGTCACCGCCCAGTTCGACGCCGAGGACGTGCTCCGCGCGGTCCCCGACCTGGCCGGCCGCGCGAACTACCGCGGGCGGGTCGTCGCCAACATCCTCTCGGAGAACATGGAGCCGCCGATCTGGCGGGAGCTGGCCGAGGCCGTCCGCGAGGAGATCGCGGCCGGCGCCGACGGCGTCGTCGTGATGCACGGGACCGACACGATGCAGTACTCCGCCTCCGCGCTCTCCTTCATGCTCGACTCGCCGGTCCCGATCGTCTTTACGGGCAGCCAGCGCTCCGCGGACCGGCCCTCCTCCGACAACGTGATGAACGCGGTGTGCGCGGTCGAGGCCGCGAAGGCCGACCACGCCGAGACGCTCGTCTGCATGCACGCGACGCAGTCCGACGACGCCTGCGCGCTCCACCGCGGCACGCGCGTCCGGAAGAACCACACCTCCCGGCGCGACGCCTTCGAGACGGTCGGCGCCGAGCCACTCGGCCGCATCGACTATGAGGCCGCGGCCGAGGCGGGCGCCGAGGGCGGCGCCGCGGACGCCGCCATCGAGTGGGCCCGCGAGCCGATCGCGCGGGGAGACGGGGACGACGCCGATCTCTCGGCCGCGACCGACCTCGACGCCGACGTGGAGCTCGTCAAGTTCACGCCCGGCATGGACCCGGCCGCGTGGGACTACCTCGACGAGAAGGACGGCGTCGTGATCGAGGGGACCGGGCTCGGGCACGTCCACACCGACCTCATCCCGCGGATCGAGGAGCTGGTCGAGGGAGGGACCGTCGTCGCGATGACGAGCCAGTGTCTGTCCGGCCGCGTCTGCGACCGGGTGTACGACACCGGCCGCGACCTGCTCGACGCCGGCGTCGTCGAGGCAGGCGACACCCTCCCCGGCACCGCGAAGGTGAAGCTGATGTGGGCGCTCGCGAACCTGTCCGACCCCGCCGAGGCGATGGGCCGGGACCTCGCGGGCGAGCTGACAGAGGAGTCGCAGCCCTGGCGATGACGGACCTTGAGGATGAATCGGCGCCGGGCGCCGGTTCGGCTCCGGCCCCCGTCGTCCGCGAGGCGCACCCCGCCGACGCCGACGCGGTCGCCGCGTTCACCCGGGACACGTGGGGCGAGCGACACGAGGACTACATCCCGCGCGTGTTCCCCGAGTGGGCCGCGTCCGACGACCCCGACAGCGCCACCTTCGTCGCGACCCTGCCGCCCGAGGCGGTCGCGGAGCGCGGCGCGCCCGACGACGCCGACCGGGAACCCGGCGACACCCTCGTCGAGGGGGACGGGACGGGCGCGGCCGCGGCGGGGGAGCCGGAGGCCGTGGTCGGCTGCATCCAGGGCGTCCTGCTCTCCGAGTGGGAGGCGTGGGGGCAGGGGATCCGCGTCGACCCCGCGGCCCGCGGGTTCGGCGTCGGGACCGCGCTCTCGGAGGCCGCGCTCGACTGGGCCCGCGACCGCGGCGCGACAGTCTGTCGCAACATGGTGTTCTCGTGGAACATTATGGGGCTCGGGCAGTCTCGCGCGGTCGGCTTTGAGCCCGCGACGGAGTTCCGGTTCGCGGAGCCGGAGCCGGACTCGGAGGCGATCGACTCCGACCCCGCCGACCCCGCCGGCCCGACCCCGGTCCCCGCTCCCGACCCGAACGCCGCGTGGGCGTTCTGGAGCGACAGCGACGCCCGGGACCTCCTCCGCGGGCTCGCGCTCGACCCCGACGAGTCGTGGGCGTGCTCCGAACTGACCCGCGAGCGCCTCCGGAGTGCGGCCGGCGAAGACCGGCTGCTCGCGGTCGCCGGCGGCGACGCCCTCGCCGGGTTCGCGGTCCGGACGCGCGTGGCGGAGCGCGAGGCGGACGGCGAGACGACCCGGACCGCGACCTACGGCGCCGCCGCGTGGCGGGACACCGAGGCGGCGGGCGCGCTGTACGACGCGATCGCGGCCGACGCCGCCGCGGTCGACGCCGACGGCGCCCGCGTGCTGATCCCGGAGACGGTCGAACACGTCAGCGACACGGGCGCGAACCGGATCCCGGTCGCGGCCGAACCGGACTTCGTGATGGCCGCGGACCTCACAGGCGGTGCGCCGTGAGCCTCTTCGGCGTCCCGCTCCCGTGGTCGCTCCCGCTCACGCTCGTGATCTACGGGGTCGTCGTCGCCGCCGCGGCGTGGATCTACCGCGACGCGAAGGCGCGCGGGAGCCGCTACGCGGTCGTCTGGGGGCTCTCGACGCTCCTCTTCACGATTCTCCCGGTGCTCGCGTACCTGTACCTCCACCGCGACGCGGGACCGGCGCGGTGACCCGCACCGACCGCTTATAAACCCGGGAGGCGGATCGCCCGAACGGATGCCCTCCACCGATCGCGCTCACCGGCTGGGAGCCCTCGCTCGCGGTCGCCGCCCGCGGGCGATCGCGTTCCTCGTCTCCAACCTCCTCCCGCTCGTCGGCGTCCTCGCGCTCGACTGGAACGCGGCCGCGCTGATGACGCTCTACTGGTTCGAGCTCGGGATCGCCTCCTTCTGGGCCGTCGTCCGCGGGCTGTTCGCCGGCCGCCCCTCCGAGATCGAGTCCGACGCGCTGATCGCCGGTCCGCTCGCGCAGCGGCGGGTCGGCCTGTCGATCCCCCGAACGGGCCTGCGGATCCGGCTCTCCTCGCTGCTCGTGCTCCCGGTCGTCGCGCCCATCCTCGCGGTCGTCTGGCTGTTCGTCGGCGCGCTCACCGTCGGCGTCGTCGCCGACGGCGGGCTGGCCCCCGAGGCGCTCGACACCGTGACGCTCGCGGTCCTCGCCGTCTTCGCCGGCGAGGCGGGGACGACGCTGACCGACTACTTCGGCCGCGGCGAGTACCGCGACCACAGCGCCCAGACCGCGATACGGGGCGTGTTCGCCCGCGGCGCGGCGATATTCCTCGGCGCGCTGTTCACCGTCACGATCGTGGGCGCGGCGACGATGGAGGGGGACGCGCCGATATCCGCGCTCGACCCGAACGCGGTCGGGCTCCCACTGTTGCTCGGGATCGTCGCGGTGAAGGCCGCGTTCGACCTCGCGGGGCTGTACGGCGACCGGCTCGCGGCGTTCGACGAGTCGTCGGCGCTCGACCTGGGGCTCTCGTACGACCCGCCCGCGACGGAGCCCGTCGACGGATCCGTCGCGGAGCCGGCGCAGACGGTTCGGCAGTCCGTTCGCGCGCGACTCGCGGGCGCGGCCGTCACGCCGATCGGCCACCCGGGGCTGTGGTACCTCGCCGCGGTTCCGGCGCTCGTTGCCGCGTTGTTCGCGATCGGCGGCGACTGGGCGACCGCCGCCGCACTCCTCGCGGTCGCAGTCGCGATCCCGCTGGGCCTCGGCGCGCTCGACCACGAGCTCCGGTACGGCCTCGTCGCGTACCGGGTCGGCGACGACGCTTTGGTCGCCTACGACCGGCTGTTCGGCGTCCCCCTGTGGCGCGTCGAGCCGTGGGACGAGACGGACCTGCGGGTGAGACGCGGGCGGCTCGACCGCCGGCTCGGGACCGCGACCGTCGTGATCGAGCTCCGCGACGACGAACGCCGAATTCCCGGACTGGCCGATCCCGAGCCGGTGCTCTCGGTCTTCGACAGGCGCGCGGAGCGCCCGGACGATTGAGCGGCCGCACGACTGGTCGCCCGGAGGCCAAAAGATCGACGACCGACCGCGGCAGTCAACGGTTTTCCGCCCGGTAGAGCGGGTGCGCGTCCCCCACGATCCGCCTGAAGACCGCGATGACGCCGGCATGGATGCCCACGAGGACGGTCACGCTCGCGACGATGATCGCCACCTCGGTCGGGGTCGAGAGGAGGCCGAGCGAGACGATGAGCGTCGTCGCGCAGGCGGGGGCGTGTACCGCGTCGGTCGCGATCATCGCCCAGCTCGTCGCCACGAGCGAGACGGTCGCGCTCGCCGCGAGCCGGAACCCCTCCGGCGAGAACGCGGGGGGCGTCGCGGTGAGACTCGCGCCGGCCGCGATCAGCGACCACGCCGCGAGCCCGGCGACGCCCCCGATGAGGTGGCTCCCGACGATCCGGGCGGCCCGGCCGCGCTCGCTCCGGCGGTCGAACGCGATGAGGAACGCCGACGGCCCGAGGCTCGGGAAGACGAACGGCTGGCCTGTCCCCCACGCGATCGCGCCGAGGACGGTGAAGAGGAGCCCGGCGTACAGGCTGGTTCCGACGCGGCGTCGCATCGTCGCCCCTCGGCCGCGGGATCACAAAGCGTCGGCGGTTCGGCTTGCCGCGTCGCCCGCGACCGTCGCCGCGCTATCGATCGCGATACGCGAACCCGAACGCCTAATTGCGCCCGCGCCGCCCGTGGTGACATGTTCGCGACGCTGCCGGACGCCCTCCGCCTGTTCGTCGTCCCCGTCTTCGCGTGGGCGGCCCTGCGCGACGTCCGGACCCGACGCCTCCCGAACCGGCTGTGGCCGCCGCTGTACCTGTTCGGCGCGCTGCTGTTGCTCTGGGAGACTGCACGGCTGTGGCCTCTCGCTGGGTTCGAGGGGCGGCTGTTCCTCGTTCAGGCCGCGATCAGCCTGCTGTTCGTCGCCCCGCTGGGCTACGCCTTCTGGTATCTCGGCGCGTTCGGCGGCGCCGACGCGAAGGCGCTGATCGCGATCGCAGTCCTCTTCCCCACCTTCCCCGCCTACGAGATCGCCGGAACGACGCTCCCGCTCGTCGACACCCAGATCGGCGTGTTCTCGCTGACGGTGCTCACGAACACGGTCCTGCTCGCGCTCGCGTACCCGCTCGGGCTCGCCGGGATCAACCTCCTCCGCGGGGAGCGCTCGGCGACGATGTTCTTCGCGCGGCCGGTGGCGACCGACTCGCTGCCGGACCGCCACGGGCGCCTGTTCGAGGACGACGCCGGAACGACCCGGAACGGCCTCGATCTGGACGCGCTCCGGATGTACCTTCGCTGGCGCGGGGCGACCCTCGCGGACCTGCGCGCGGACCCGGATCGGCTCCGCGACCCCGACAGCGTCGGCGAGACGCACGAGCCGACCGACGGCGGGACGCACGTCGGCCCGCGGACGGACGGGGGGACCCCGACCGGGGCTGAAGGCGAGGGCGGCACCGAGCGCTCCGAGAGCCCCGACGACCCCTGGGCCGCCGAGCGCTTCCTCGACGAGATCGACCACGGCGCGTACGGCACCGACGCCGAGACGCTCCGCGGCGGGCTGGCGGTCGTCGCCCGGAAGGACCGCGTGCTGGTGTCGCCGGGGATGCCGTTCGTCGTCCCGATGGCGGTCGGGCTGGTCGTCTCGCTGACGTACGGAGATGCGCTGTTCGCGGTGCTCGGCGCGATCGGCCTTGTGTAAGCGGATCGTCGTCGAAACATCCGACGAGAAACACTCGCCGAGAAGATCTAGGAGGGATTGACACGGCGGCGATCGATAAACGGAGTGGGTATTGCAGATCGGTAGCGGCGAGACGGTATTTAAGTATCCGTGAGCGACGGCAACGACCACTTATAAAAACGGCGTAGTGGCGCGTGCCTGTGAGGCCGCCTCGCGGCCAAGCAGCACGCGCGAGGGAGTCGGCCGGCGCTTATAAGCGCCGGCCGACGAGGCTGGGGAGGTGTGAGGTGCGGTTGTGGTGCGGTTGTGGGTGGGACTCAAAGGGGCAGCCGGGAGGTGGGCAGAGGCGACGCAAGCACCGCAACGAGTGAGCGGAGCGAACGAGTGAGGGGCGCAGCGAGCGTCTGCCCACCTCGCGGTTGGGGCTTTGGAGGTTTTCACCGGAGCGTTATCGATCACTTATAAACAGCCGACAGCACCACCACAATCCGATTTATAAACAACCGATAAACCGTAGTGATTCAGGTACTCCCGCCGTCGATCGGGGGTGTGCGCTTCGGCGGGCGGTCGAGTCGACGAGGGGAGCTCAAACGGGCGAGACTCGACGCGTGTTTTTAAAACAACCCGCCGACCCGCGAGAGGAGCCGCGGGACCTCCTCGGCGATCGCGTGTCGCTTCAGCAGCGCGAACCCGACGACGATGACGGCGAAGCCGGCGACCGTCAGCGGGGTCACGGGTTCCGCGAGGAGCACCGCCCCGGCGACGGTCGCGACCACGGGCACGACGTAGGAGACGAGGTTGATCTCGAACGCGCCCAGCCGGTCGAGCAGCGTGAAGTAGATGGTGTACGCGACCGCCGAGGACAACACGCCGAGGAACAGCAGCGCGCCGACCGCCGGGAGCTCGGCCGACGGGAGCTGTTGGCTCTCGCCCAGCCCGAGGCTGAGCCCGTGGATGACCAGTGCGCCGAACAGCATCGCCCAGCCGGTGAGCGCGATGCTGGAGAAGCTCGTCTCCACGGTCCGGAGGCCGACGCTGCCGACCGCGACCGCGAGCACGCCGACCGAGATGAGCCCGACGCCGATCGTGACGCCCCCGGCCAGGTTCGCGGGATCGGGCTGGGCGACGAGCCCGACGCCGACGAACGCGAGCACCACGCCGAGCGCGCCGCGCGCGTCGAGGTCCGAGCCGCCGATCCAGAGGGCCGCGACCGCGGCGGTCGCGATGGGAACGAGGCTGTAGGTGATCGAGGCGATGCCGCTCGTCGTGTACTGCTGGCCGACGAACAAAAGCGAGTTGTTGGCGGCGACGGAGAGCCCGCCGCTGAACCCGATCGCGGCCAGATCGCCGCGGGTCCGGGGAAGCGGGCCGCTCTCGGTCAGGAGGACGTACGAGACCAACGCCAGCGCCGCCACGTCGAACCGGTAGGCGGCGTACAGCACCGGCGGGTAGTAGTCGAGGCCGACCTCGATAGCGACGAAGGAGCCGCCCCACAGCGTCGCGAGCGCGAAGAACAGGACGACGTCTCGGTACCGGGACACGTTCGGAACAACGGGGTGCCGAAGTAAAGCGGTGTCCGTTTCGGCTCAGTAGCCGCGGACGATCAGGTAGTCCGCGAGGTCGGCCAACAGCTCGCGGGACCCGCTCTCGGGCAGGATCTCGAGGTGTTCCTTCGACCGCGCCGTGAGGTCCTCGGCCGTGTCCCGGGCGTACGCGATCGAGCCGACCTCCTCTAAGGCCGCCACCGCGTCGTCGATGGCCTCCTCGGTCACCTCGGCGGGCGTGTCGGCGTCGACCAGCCCGTCCACGTCGACGCCCTGCTGGCGGGCGTGGAGGGTGATCAGCGTCTCCTTCCCCTCGACGAGGTCGGAGCCGCGCTGCTTGCCCAGGTCCTCGGAGGGGACCGTCAGGTCGAGCACGTCGTCCTGGATCTGGAACGCCCGCCCCGAGTCGATCCCGTACTGGTAGAGGGCGTCGACGACCTCCTCGTCGGCGCCGAGGAGGAGGGCCGGGGTCGCGGCCGAGGCGCCGTAGAGGACGGCGGTCTTCAGCTCGACCATCTCCAAGTACTCCTCCGGGAGGATGTCGTCGCGGCTCTCGAAGGCGACGTCGAGCGCCTGTCCCTCGCAGATCTCCGTGCAGGTGGACGCGAGCATCCGCATTGCCTCCAGCCCGTTTTGGGGGTCCGCGCCCGTCTCCGTCATGAACTCGAACGCCTTCGAGTAGAGGGTGTCGCCGGCGAGGATGGCGGTCGAGGTGTCGTACTGCTCGTGGACGGCCGGGACGCCCCGCCGCAGGTCGTCCTCGTCCATGATGTCGTCGTGGATCAGCGTGAACGACTGGATCACCTCGATCGCGACCGCAGCGCGCATCACGTCGACAGTGTTGCCGTCGAGGGCCGCAAACTCGCGGAAGTCGGCGCCGAGCGGGTCGGTGCCGGTCACCGCCTCCGCGGCCAGCGTCGCCACCGTCGGCCGGAGCCGCTTGCCGCCCGCTTCGAGGATGTATCGGGTCGCCTCGTAGAGCCGCTCCGGCTCCTGTATCGGCAGCTCCTCGTCGATAGCGGCGTTGACGAGGTCACGCCGCTCGCGGATGGCTTCCAGCACCCGCGCCTCCTTCGTCTCGCTCGTCATTCGACGAGCTGGATGACGCTCCCGTTCTGCGTGACGTGCACGTCACGGCCGAGCTTGTACCCCTGCGACTTCGCGAGGTCGACGTACGGCGAACGACCCTTCAGCGTCTGGTGGCCGGGAATGAGGTGCTGGGGCTGGAGCGCCTGCAGCATCTCGTAGTGGCCCTCCTCGCGGAGGTGGCCGGAGACGTGGATGTCGTCGTAGAGGCGCGCGCCCTGCATCCGGAGGAGCTGTTCGGACTGGTACCGCTGCCCCTCGTTGGTCGGCTCCGGAATGACGCTCGCGCTGAAGACGACCTTGTCGCCGTCGTCGATTTCGTACGGGGTCTCGCCGCGGCCCATGCGGGTCAACATTGCGCGCGGCTCGCCCTGGTGGCCCGTCACGATGGGGAGGAAGTTCCCCTTCCCCTCCTTCATGATCCGCTTGAACGCGCGGTCGACCGACTTCCGGTGGCCGTACATGCCGACGTCGCCCTGGAAGTCGACGAAGTCGAGCCGCTCCGCGGTGCCCGAGTACTTCTCCATCGAGCGACCGAGCAGGACCGGCTGCCGGCCGATCTCGCGGGCGTACTCGACGAGCGTCTTCACGCGGGCGATGTGGGAGGAGAACGTCGTGGCGATGATCCCGCCCGAGTAGTCCTCCATCGATTTGAGCGTGTCCTCGACGTGCTTCTTCGCGTACGACTCGGAGGGCGTCCGACCTTTCCGGCCGGCGTTCGTACAGTCCTCGATGTAACAGAGGACGCCCTCGTCCTGACGGCCGATCTCGCGGAACCGGTCCATGTCGATCGGGTCGCCGATGACCGGCGTGTGGTCCAGTCGCTTGTCGAGGCCGTAGACGATCGCGCCCTCGGGCGTGTGGAGGACCGGGTTGATCGCGTCGATGATCGAGTGGGTGACGTTGACGAACTCCATCTCGACCTGCTCGGAGTCGCCGATGGCCATCGTGCCGCCCGCCTTCATCTTCACGAGGTCGTTGTCGACCTGGAACTTCCCCTCGTCGTCGATCTGCTGTTTGACCAGCTCGATCGTGTACGGCGAGCCGACGATGGGCGCGTCGTACCGGTGCGCGAGCTTCGGGATGCCCGCGATGTGGTCGAGGTGACCGTGAGTGGGGACGATCGCCTGCACGTCGCCCTCCAGCTCGCTCATGACGCGGTCGTCCGGGATCGCGCCCATGTCGATCAGGTCGAGGCTGTGCATGCTCTCGGTCTCCACGTTGTCGTGGATGAGGACCTTACTGAGGTTCAGGCCCATGTCGAAGATGACGATGTCGTCGCCCGCTCTGACCGCCGTCATCTGTCGACCGACCTCTTCGTAACCGCCGAGTGTCGCAATTTCGATTTCCATGGTTTGTGGGTTCGAACGCCGTGGTGGCGTCCATCACTGAAACCCCGCAAGGAGCCGTCAGCGCTACGTTGATCCGCGCGTCGTTGAGGCCCCGCTACGGCCGAGCCGACGTCGACTCACCGTGTCCCGCGGGAGTGTGGTACCCGGAGGTACAGCAGCCCGTCTTAAAAACACCCGGGTTCGAGCGCGCCGTTTGCGGCCCGCCGGCGACGGCCGTCGATCGCGGGCGTCTCGCGGCGAAAGCCGGACGAGCCCCCGGCGTCCCGGTATTTTTATTAGTGCGACGGGCGGCGATACGGACAATGAGTGGACGACCCCTCGACGTGCTCGAAGCGTCGCTCGAGGAGCCGGTGACGGTTCACCTGAAGGACGGGACGACCTACTACGGCATCCTCGCCGGCTACGACCAGCACATGAACGTCGTCATCGAGCCGGAGTCCGACGTGGACGACCGCGTCGACGACGACCTCGACGGCGAGTTCGCGGTCGCGATCGAAGACACAACGATTATACGCGGCGATAACGTCGTCACCATCAAAGCATGACCGGCTCCGGAACGCCCTCTCAGGGGAAGAAGAACAAGACGGTTCACGTGAAGTGCCGCCGCTGCGGCGAGAAATCCTACCACGTCAAGAAGGAGCGCTGCTCCTCGTGCGGCTTCGGCGACTCCGCCTCCCGCCGCGACTACGCCTGGCAGTCGAAGAACGGCGACAACTGACGACCGCGCTCTCTCTTTCGACGCTTTCGTTTCCCAGCTCTCCAGCCGCTGCGCCGGACCGTCGGGTCGACGCGCCCGGTCGATCGGCGAGCGCGGCTTCCGATCCCCCGACGCGACCGCCGGGAGCCCAACCGTTACCCCTCGGGCTCGCCGACGGCGGACATGGACCTCTCGATCGTCGACCTCTCGCCGGTCCCCGCGGGCGGGACCGCGGCCGACGCGTACGCGAACACGGTATCCGCCGCGGAGCAGGCCGAGCGGCTGGGCTACTCGCGGTTCTGGGTCGCCGAACACCACGGCATGGGCGATCACCTCGCCGGGACGACCCCGGAGGTGCTGCTCGGTCGGCTCGCGGGCGCGACCGAGGAGATCCGGATCGGCTCCGGCGCCGTCCTGCTCAACCACTACAGCCCGTACAAGGTCGCGGAGGCGTTCGGGACGCTCGACGGGCTCGCGCCGGGACGGATCGACGCCGGCCTCGGCCGAGCGAACGGGTCGCCGGCATCGGACCGGGCGCTCGGCACGGACCGCCGCGTCGAGGACCCCGACGAGGACCACGAGGAGCGCATCCGCGCGGTCGTGAACCACCTATACGACGCCTTCCCCGACGACCACCCGTACGGCGATCTGACGGTCCCGCGCTCGGGGGCGGCCCCGCCGGTCCCGTGGGTGCTCGGTTCCAGCCCGTCGAGCGCGGCGATCGCCGGGAAGCTCGGCGCCCGGTTCTGCTTCGCGGCGTTCATCCGACCGGGACTCGCCGAGCGCGCCTTCGAGACCTACCGCGAGCGATTCGAGCCCACGGGGCTCGGCGGCGGGCCCGAGGAGCCGCACGGGATGGTCGCGGTCAACGCGGTCGCCGCCGAGACGGACGCGGCCGCGGCGCGCCGCCGCGCGCCCGCGGAGGCGACCTTCAAGCGGATGCGACGCGGCGAGGTCGGGTCGATCCCCTCGGTCGAGGAGTCGATCGCGGAGCTCGGCGGCGCCCCCGACCCGACGCCGGCGACCCTCGACGCCGACGAGTGGCCGCGAGCGATCTCGGGGAGCCCGGAGACGATATCCGGCCTGCTCGAACAGCTCGCCGACCGGGTCGGCGCCGACGAGGTGATGATCCAGCACGCGGTGCCCGACCACGGGGACGCGCTGGAATCGCACGCGCTGTTGGCGGAGGCGGTCGGGACCGAGTCGCGGGCGTGACCGCGGCAGGGGGTGAGACTCCCGGCGGCACGACTGCGTCCGGCCGTTCGGCGGTCCGTCGTCGCCCGGGCCACCACCCTCGTCGCCCTTCTCCTACCCGTCGCGATTCGGACTGCTACTCCACGCGCTCGCGGGCGGCGGCGACGAGCATCGGCAGCATGACGGTCGCGTCGCCGTAGACCGAGGCGTTGCGCGCGTCCTTCTCCAGTTTCCCCCACGAGCGCGCCTCCTCGAGGGTCGCGCCCGAGAGCCCGCCGGTCGCCTCCGGGTCCATCGTGATCTGGACCGCGTAGTCGTACGCGCGCGGCGTGACGAGCATCGTCTGGAGCGTGAAGTTCTTCGGGACGCCGCCGCCGACGAGCAGGCAGCCGGCGTCGTCGGCGTCGAACGCGAGGTCGGTCAACTCCGTCATGTCCGCGAGGGCGTCCAGCGTGAAGTCGGCGGTCTGGGCGTACATCCACGCCTGCAACCCGAGCACGGAGTCCTGCACCGCGGGGCAGTAGACCGGCACGTCGCACTCATAGGCCGCGGCGGCGACGCCGGGGTCCTCGGCCACGTCGTCGCGCTCGTTGACCGCGGCGTTGGCGCGGCCGAGTTCGCGTGTCAGGTCCGCGATGGAGACGGGGTCGGCCCCCTCGCTGTCGGGGTCGGCCTCCAGCTCCGGGAACACCTCCTCGCGAAGGTGGCCCTCGAAGGCGGCGAAGTGCTCCTGCGGGAGGTAGACGTTGTAGATGCGGTCGACGCCCTCGTCGCGGAGCCCCTCGTCGTGCTCGCGGGGGGTCTTCTCCGGGTCGTGGGTCCGGCCGTGGTGGTGTTTCCCGCCGATCGCCTCGATGGCGTCGTGGGTGAGGTTCGCCCCCGTTGTCACCAGGGCGTCGACGTAGCCGTCGCGGATGAGGTCGGAGACGATCCGGCGCATCCCCGCTGGCACCATCGCGCCCGCCAGCGAGAGGAACACGGTGCAGTCGTCGTTCGCGAACATCTCCGCGAGCACGTCGCCCGCCTCGTTGACGGACGCCGCGCCGATCCCCGCGTCGCCGTACCCCTCGACCAGCTGTCCGACCGTCATGTCGCCGGTCGCGCGGGTGTGTCCGACCGGGTCCTCGTGGAACTCCTCGCGCCCCTCGCGCGCTTCGTCGTCGCTGTCGCTCATGCCGAGAGGTGCGGCGCGCGACCGTTTGAAACGACCGATCCGTCGGCCGTGCTACCGGCGGGTCACTCCACTGGCCACCCTACCGCTCGGCTCCCGCGCCGCCCGCGCCTCCGCTCACCGGCGGGAACAGCGCCAGTTCGTCGCCCGCTTCGAGCGTCGCGTCCATCCCGCCGCCCTGACGGACGTTCTTCCCGTTCCGGAGGACGTTGATGTGGTCGGCGACCTCGCCGTCCTCGAGCACTCGGTCGCGGAGGTCCGGGTGGGCCGCCAACAGCGCGTCGAGCGCGTCGTCGACCGTGTCTCCCGGCTCCGCCGCCACGTCTATCTCGCGTCCGCCGGCGATCTCCGCGAGGTCGGCGAACAGCTTCCACTCCATACGCGGATCCCCGCGCGGGCGGCTCAAGAGCGTTGCGCCCGGTCGGCGTCGTCGGCGTCGTCGGGGGCGTCGGGGGCGTCGGTCCCGTCTGTCCCGTCGGTGTCCGTGACGTCGGTCCCGTCGCCCTCGGAGGTTCCGTCCCCGTCGCCGCCGGCCGGATCGTCGCCCTCGCCGCTAACACCGCCTCCGTCGTCCCGGTCCTCTCCCTCGCTCCCGTCCGCAGCCGCCGCGGCGGCCGCCTCGAACCGACGGAGCGCGTCCGGCCGGCCGACGAGGTACACCAGGTCCCCCGGCGCGAACGCGTGCGACCGCGCGGGGATCGGCTGGACCGATCCGCCGTCGGGACGGACCGCGGCGACGACGACCCCAACGTCGCCGACGGTCGTCCCGACGAGCTCGCTCCCGGCCGCGACCGTGACGGTGGCCATCGTCTCGTCGACGCGGCGCAGGAGCGAGGCGAACTCCCGGTCGGCCTGCGGCTCCGCCGGCAGCGTGACGAGGCGGTAGCCGGACTCGTCGGTCAGCTGCTCGGCGTCCGACTCGTCGAGCGCGACGGTCGCCGCGTCGCCGGCGACGCCTCGGAGCTCGCCGGTGGCGACGCGTTTCGGCTCGGGCTCCGCCCGCCACACCTGCACCGCGTCGCCCGCGGTGGCGTTGTTCGGCGGGTCGGCGGCGATCGCGACCGCGGCCGAGCCCGGCGCCAGCGTCGGGCCGAGCCCGGCGGCCCGGGAGCCGACCGCGAAGTACTCGACGGTCCCGTCCTCGGTCACGTCCACGTCGACGTAGCCGACCGCGTACTCCTCTTTCACGCGGGTGACGAGCCGGGACCGGAGCTCCTCGGGCGAGAGCTTCCGCGCGAACAGCAGCGTCTTCTCGGCCAGCTCCGCCTTCTTCTCCGCCGAGACCGGGTCGTACGTCTCCATGTCCTCGATGTCTTCCGCCGCCGGGAGCGTGACCGCCGTGAACCGCCCGATCGCCCGGACGATCCCGCTCAGCTCTCCCTCGAGCTGTCGCGCCCCCGAGAGCGCGAACACGTCGACCGCGAGCCGGTCGCCGGCGTACCGGCCGACCGGCGCGGTGACCGCCGTGACGCCGATGGCGACGATGTTGAAGAACGCGCTCTCCGGGTCGAGCAGCCCCGGGCTCTCGCCGGCGGCGACCGCCCCGAGCGATGTCGTGTTGAGATACAGCGCGACGACGGACACGCCGAGCAGCACCGTGACGCCCTCGGGGATCTCGTCGCGGAAGTACCAGCGGTACGCGAGCGCGGCCCCCCCGGCCACGACGACCGAGAGGAGCGCGAACGAGAGGAGCGTCGCCGCCGCCTGTCGGGGCCGGGAGAACCCGACTCCCACCGGGGTTTCGCCGACGAGGCTCGCTCCGATCCCGACCGCATCTCCGAGGGGGAGGCCCCCTCCGGCGACGACCGCCTCCGCGAGCGGTCCGATCATTTCGCCGCCTCCGCGAACCGGTCGAGCGCGTCTCGGTTCCCGACGACGAAGAGGTCGTCGCCGGCCGACAGCGCCTGCGACCCGCTCGGCGCGACGGTCCACGACTCGTGCCGGGCCGCGAGGACGGCGACGCCGTACCGTTCGCGGACCCCGACCTCCCCGATCGTGTGCCCGTCGAGGGGGCCGCCCGCGACGACGGTCACACGGCGGAAGCGCTTCCCCGCGCGCCGCAGCAGCGTCGTCAGCTCGTACTCGCGCCGGGTGCCGCGGGAGAGGACCAGCACCCGCCCCCGGTCGACGCCCAGCAGCGCGCTGGCGTCCCCCCGGTCGACGGCCAGCGTCACCCGCCCCTCGCCGCCGGTCGTCGTCGGGGCGGGCGCGGGCAGCGGGGCCTCGCCGCCGTCCGTTCGCGCGTCGGGGTCGGCGTCCGGATCGTCTCCCGGCGACGGCGCGGCGCTCGCGGGCCGCTTCTCGCTCGGCGCCTTCACCTCGCCGCTCGACCGCGCGGCGATGACCGTCCCGTCCACGGTGCGGTCGGGCGTGATCACCCGAACGAGGTCCCCGCGGGCGATCCCGGTGGGGACGAGCGCCGACACCGACACCGCGCGCTTGCCCGACCCGACCCGCTTCGAGAGCCCGCCGATCGGCGGCGCGGCCGCCACCGTCGCGCGCGCCTTCTCGTCGATCCGGACCGCCGCGTCGGCGAGGTCGTACTCGGTCAGCAGCCGTTCCGTGAACCGGTTCTCGAGCTCGCGGAGCGGGAGGTCCGCGGGGAACGTCCACTCTCCCTCGGCGATCGCGGTCCGCGTCTCCGCGGGCAGCGGCGGGTACCCCTCCATGTCGCTCACCTCTCCGGCAACCTCGACGCCCACCCGGCCGCGACCGCCGACGAGTTCGACCACGTCGGCCGAGAGCGTCCGGTCGCGCAGCTGTCGTATCGAGATCCGCTTCGGGACGCTCGCGCCCAGCTTGTCGCCCTGCGCGTGCGCGTACAGCGACAGCATGAGGACGACGATGATCGCCGTGAGCAGGGCCGGGGCCCGCTCGGACGACCGGATCGTCTGGTCGTTGAGCGCCATCAACCCCCCGTTGACGCCCGCGATCGCGAGCGCGAGGACGACGACCCCGAGCCCGGGGATCGTCACGTCGGTGACGTACTTGAAGAGGAAGCCGAGGACCCCCGCCACCAACGCGGGAACGATCCCCGTGACGATACCGAGGTAGACCCCGAAGACGATCTCGACCGGCAGTGACATACGCCCCCAAACCGGCGGCGGGGTTAAACCTGTGTCGGCGGCGGGCGCGCGGGCAGCGAGGGCGTGGACGACGGGAGTACGGATCCGGCGACGGGGCGTGGACGACGGGAGTGCGGGCTCGGCGCGTCCCGCGACCGACCTCGCTCGCGGGGTTTAAGTCGTCCGTCGGCGACGAACGCCCATGGAGCTGACCCGCGACTGGGTGACCGTGCGGGCGTCGATCGCCCTGACGTTCGCGGTCGCGATCCTGTCGATCCTCGCCGGGCTCGCGCAGATCGGCGGCCTCGGCGTCTCGGGGCCCCTCGCTCCGCACGTCCCCGACGTGGTCCGACAGACGGTCGGATTCACGGGGACGATCACCGGCTTCGCGATGCTCGGGAGCGGCTTCGCGCTGCGGAACGGCTACCGCGTCGGGTGGTACTCGACCGCCGTGCTGCTCCCGCTGACCGCGGTCCAAGGGCTGATGCAGGCGTCCGTCCTCTCGTTCCCGCTGGTGGCGCTATCGGTGCTGTCGATGCCGGCGCTCGCCTACAACCGCGGGCGGTTCGACCGGGATTTCAGGCCCTCTCCCACGCAGCTCGCCGCGAGCGCGGCGCTCGGGACTGCGATCGCCTACGGGACCGTGGGCACGTACGCGCTCCGCGAGCAGTTCAACGGGGTCGAAACGATCGTCGACGCGTTCTACTTCACCGTCGTCACCGCCTCGACGGTCGGGTACGGTGACATTTACCCGACGAGCGGCGCCGCGTCCGACATCGCCCAGCTGTTCGTGCTCTCCTCGCTCGTGATGAACGTCGCCGCGTTCGCGGTGGCGCTCGGCGTCCTCCTGACGCCGGCCATCGAGGCGCAGCTCTCCAAGGCGCTTGGAAGAATGACCGACAGACAGATCGACCTCCTCGACGACCACGTCCTCGTGTTAGGCTACGGGGACCTGACGGAACCGATACTCGAAGAACTCGCCGCCCGCGACGGGACGGAGTACGCCGTGATCACGACCGACGAGTCCGCGGCCAGACGGCTCGGCGAGCGCGACGTCCCGGTGTTCACCGCGGACCCGAGCGACGTCGAGCCGCTGGAGCGCGGTCACGTCGACCGGGCCCGCGCGGTCGTCGCCGCCACCAACGACGACGCCCGGGACGCGCTCGCGATCCTCACGGCGCGACAGCTCAACCCCGACGTGCGGATCGTCGCCGCCGCGACCCAGCGGGAGAACATCGACAAGCTCCGCCGCGCCGGGGCGGACCAGGTGATCTCCCCCTCGACGCTCGGCGGCCACATCCTCATCGACTGCGCGTTCGGCGCCGACAGCGACGACGCGACGGCCGACCTCCTCGGTGACGCCGCGTTCGACGGCGAGGTGGACCCCACGGGGAGCGACGACCGGCCGAGCTAGACGCGAGACGGCGGACCGAACCGAGGCGATCCGACGATGCGGCCCGACCCTCGACGCGCTCGATCCCGAGGAGAACACAGCCGAATATAGCGTTCAATAGGCCTCACAAGCGGGTTTTTTGTGGTTTTCGTCCGATCCCGATCACATGCCACGAGCCGTCCT
Source organism: Halorubrum salipaludis (assembly GCF_002286985.1). Lineage (GTDB taxonomy): Archaea > Halobacteriota > Halobacteria > Halobacteriales > Haloferacaceae > Halorubrum > Halorubrum salipaludis. Next base: position 187,375 of record NZ_NSKC01000009.1, read on the forward strand.
CCTCAGGTGTCCGGTCTGTGACGCGGTGCGCGCCCTCGACGGAGACCGATCCGACTGGCCGCGCGGCGACCTGTACGCGACGGTCGAGTCGCACGTCCGCGACCACTCGACCGACGAGACCAAGACCGCGATCCGGAAACACCGCGCCGTCGCGGAGTCGACGGAGCTCGTCGTCTCTCGAACGCAGCTCGACCGGCTGCCGACGGAACGGTGGCGGGACCGCGAGGCCGCGACGCTCCCGGAGAGCCTTCCGGCGGACGCGATGCCGCCGGCCGCGGCGGAGTCCCCGTCCGCGGAGACGACGGGGCCCCGCTCGCGTGTCGAGGACTGACCGCGCGCCGCCGGATCGGACGCGCGGCGACGCGTGGCGCGCCGAGTCGGTGACGCCGCGCCGCGACGGCGACGCCTCCGAGTAGACCGCGGTCCCGCTACCGGCTCTGCCGTCCCTTCGTCTGTCGGTAGTCCCGGCTCAGCACGTTCTCGCGCATGTGCTCGCGGAACGCGTCGGCGTCGGCGTCGGTCATCTCGGCCGGGTCCTTCATCGGGACCAGCTCGAAGCCTCGCCCGCGGATCGTCGTCGCGTGCTCGGCGTCGACGTCGAAGGAGTCTGGCCGCCGCGTCGTGTACTCGATCGCGAGTTCGCGGAGCGGTCGCTCGCCGACGGGCACGATGATCTGGGGGTTGATCATCCGGATCTCCGCGTTGAGGAACGGCTCGCAGGTCTCGACCTCCCGGTCGGTCGGCTCGCGCTCGGGGTGCCGACACCGGGTCAGGTTGGTGAAGAAGACGTTCTGTACGTCGGGCTCCATCGCGTCCGGTGCCGACCGGACGAACCCGAGGTCGGCGAAGATCGACTGCACCCGCTCGCCCGCGCCCGCGCCGGTGAAGGGGATCCCGTTGGCCTCTGCGGCCCCGCTCGGCCGCGTGCCGACGACGAGGAACTCGCCGCCCACGTCGCCGTAGCCATGAACGACGCGGTCGCGGGAGCCGCACAGCTCGGAACAGTTCTCGCAGTCGGCGTCCATCCCGAACGGGTTCCGGAGCTTGCTCTGGTTCGCGTCCACGGGCTCACTGCGTCCCGGGGGCTGGTAAACGCTCCGCCGGCCGGAGCGGCGGGGGCGAAAGCGGAGAGAACGAGCGTCCCGTCAGTTCAGCGTGTAGGTGTCGCCGTCGCAGTCGACCATGCCCTCCTTCCGAAGGGTCTTCAGAATGCTGTACAGCGAGAGCTTCTTCATACCCAGCGAGTCGCCCATCTCCGAGACGGTCGCGTCGCCCTTCGTCGTCAGGTACAGGTACACGAGCTTCGCGCGGGGAGACTGCAGCTCCGGCGGCAGGGCCGGCGCCGCGGTGCGTGCGGTCTGCGTCTCTAACATCTTGTCCGATCCGTTGCGTTCGACGATAATAAACCCCCTATTCAACGATCGTCGAAACAGCTCGGACAACGGATAGGGAGTCGAACACGTCGAAAACGCGGGGAACTGCGATCGTTACGGTCGGTACCGACCGCGTCGTGACCCTCGATCGCGGCCGAGTTTCGACCGACGACGGATACGAAACCGTGAACGATCCGGATCGATCGTTGTCGACTCCGCGTTCAGTACGACCGGTTCTTCGGCTCGTACGTCTTGTTCTCGCCTTCGAGGATCGTCGGCTTGTACCAGAGTTCGGGCTCGCCGTCGTTCCACGAGACGAGCGTGTGTTTCAGCCAGTTCTCGTCTTTCCGCTCCTGGTGTTCCTTCCGCCAGTGGGCGCCGCGGAACTCCTCGCGGGCGAGCGCGCCCATCGTGAGCGCCTCGGCGATGTCGAGGATGTTCCGTGTCTCCATCGTGTGGATCAGGTCGGTGTTGAACGTCCGAGACGGGTCCGACACCGCGACGTCCTTGTACGCCTCCCGCGCCTCGCGGAGGTCGCCCAGCGTCTCCTCGAGCCGGCCCTCCTCGCGGAACACGTTGACGTTCGCGGTCATCGTCTCCTGGACCTTCGACCGGATCTCGGCGTGGTTGCGGCCCTCCCGCGAGAGCAGCTCCTCGACGCGGGCCTTGGCGCGCTCGACCTCGGCCTCGAGCACGCCGTCGGGGTCCGTCGCCACGGCGCCGCCGTCGGCCGCGGCGGGGCCCTGTCCGCCGGTCTCGCCGACCTCGACCTCGAACTCGTAGTCCGCGGGCTCCCAGTCGCCCTCCTTGCCGGTCGTGACCTCGGCCTCGCCCATCTCCTCGCCGGCGGCGTGACGCCCGGCGCGCTTGCCGAAGACGATGAGCTCGGGCAGGGCGTTGCCGCCGAGGCGGTTCGCGCCGTGGACCGACGCGCAGGCGCACTCGCCGGCCGCGTAGAGGCCGCCGATGGCGGTCTCGCCGAACTCGTTGGTCTCGATGCCGCCCATCGCGTAGTGCTGGCCGGGCTTGACGGGCATCGGCTCCGTGAGTCCGTCGGCGCCCTCGAAGTCCTCCGCCAGGTGGAGGATGTTCTCCAGCCGGTCGAGGATGCGCTCCTCGCCTAAGTGCCGCATGTCGAGGTGGACGTACTCGTCCTCGATGCCGCGGCCCTCGTTGACCTCGGTCAGCTCGGCGCGCGAGACCACGTCGCGGGAGGCGAGCTCGCCGTCGTTGTTCGCGTAGCCGTGCTCGAACATGAACCGCTCGCCGTCCTCGTTGTAGAGGATTCCGCCCTCGCCGCGGACCCCCTCGGAGATGAGGACGCCCGTCGACGGCAGCGTCGTCGGGTGGAACTGGATGAACTCCATGTCCTCCATCGGAACGCCGGCGCGGTACGCCATCGCGACGCCGTCGCCGGTGTTCGCGACCGCGTTCGTGGTGTGATCGAACACCTGTCCCATCCCGCCGGTCGCGAGGATGACGCCGTTATCGGCGCGGAAGCCGCTGATCTCGCCGCTCTGGATGTCGTAGGCGACGACGCCGTGGCAGGTCCGGTCGGCCGGGTCCTCCTCGTCCGTGACGGCCAGCTCCATCACGTGCCACTCGTCGTACACCGTGATCCCGCGTTTGACCACCTGCTCGTACATCGTGTGGAGCATCTGGTGGCCGGTCTCCGCGCCGGCGTACGTGGTTCGGGGGAACGAGAGGCCGCCGAACGGCCGCTGGGAGACGCGCCCGTCCTCCTCGCGGGAGAACGGCATCCCCCAGTGTTCGAGCTGGATGACCTCCTCCGGGCTCTCCTGACAGAGTGCCTCGACCGCCGGGGCGTCCCCGAGGTAGTCGGACCCCTTCATCGTGTCGTAGGCGTGGTCCTCCCAGGAGTCGGCGTCGCGTAGCGCCGCGTTGATCCCGCCCTCGGCCGCGCCCGTGTGCGAGCGGACCGGGTGGAGCTTCGAGACGATGGCCACGTCGGCCCCCGCTTCCTGTGCCGCGATCGCCGCCCGGAGTCCCGCCCCTCCGGCGCCGACAACGATAACGTCGTGTTCGTGCATTGTTGTATGGTATTCCGTTAGGTTTGGAGTCCCTTGAGCGTGTCTACCGCGCTCACCAGAACTTCAGGTTGTTCTTGACGGCCTCGCGTTTCAGCTCCTGGATGTGCTCGGTGAGGGGGATGTCCTTCGGGCACACCTCGGTACAGGAGAACTGGGTCTGGCACCGCCAGACGCCGTGCTCCTGTTCGATGATCTCCAGCCGCTTCTGTTTGATGTCCTCGCCCTCGCGCTCGTCCATGGCGAACCGGTACGCCTTGTTGATCGCGGCGGGACCGAGGTACTCGTTGTCGCCGGCGGCGATGTTACACGAGGACATACACGCGCTACACCAGATACACCGGGTCGACATCTTGATCTTCTCGCGGTTCTCCCGCGTCTGGCGCTGCTCTTCTAACTCGCCGTCGGGGTACTCGTTCGTCTGGAAGTACGGCTCGACGGCCTCCATCTGGTCGTAGAAGTGCTCCATGTCGACGACGAGGTCCTTCCGGACCTCGGCGTGCGGGAGCGGTTCGACCCGGATCGGCTCTTCGAGCTCTGAGATCTGGGTCTTACACGCCAGCTTCTGGCCGCCGTTGACGAACATCGCGTCCGAGCCGCAGACCGCCTGCCGGCAGGAGTGCCGGAACGTGAGCGAGGAGTCGTACGTGTCCCGCGAGTACATCAGCGCGTCGAGGACGGTCATCCCCTTCGTGAACGGGACGTGGAACGTGTCGAACCGGGGCTCCTGTTTCCCCTCGACCTCGGGATCGTACCGGAACACCTTCAGCTCGACCGTCTCCTCGTCGGCGGCGGCCTTTTCGGCCTCCTCGGCCTGTCGGCGGGCGCGCTCCTCGGCGGCCCGCCGTCGCTTCTCGTCTCGACGCTCGTCGCCCTTCGAGGGCGCGTCCGCCTCGGCGTCGGTCTCGCTCGATTCCTCGGTCTGTGTCGGTGTCTGCGTACTCATAGTTCAGAGTGGGAAGCCGCCCGCCCACGCGTTCGCCGTCCGAATCCCCTGGAACAGCAGCACGACGCTCGCCGCCACGAGCGTCCACTTGACGACCGTGCGTTTGGTGCCGGTCAGCCCCTGGTTGATGAGGGCGTTGTACACGCCGTTGACCCCGTGGAACGTCGCGGTCACGAGGAACAGCACCATCAGCGAGTAGTAGCTCAGCTGCTCCATCCGCGCCGAGCTCGCCGCGAGCGTGACCTCGTCGGCGTGGTGGACGAAGTGGAGCAGGAAGAAGTGGAACGCCAGCACGACCAGCAGGAACGCCGCCGTGACGCGCTGGAGCAGCCACATCCGACCGCCGGACTTGAACGAGGAGTAGCGTTCCGCCATCTCAGAACGCCCCCGCGATGAAGGTCGGAACGGACGCGACGGTGATCGCTCCGGTCAGGATCAGCGACGCGTAGAAGCTCTTGTCCTGTGCCTCCAGCCCGATTCCGAGGTCGACGAGGAGGAGTCGGGTGCCGTTGAGCATGTGGAAGACGGCGACCGCGAGCAGGCCGACCTCCAGGATGCGCACTAACAGCAGCCCTTCGAGGCTGACGATCGTCCCCGTGAACACGTCCGTCTCCGACCCCTGGAACATCATCGTCGCGCCGTTGGCCGCCGGGATCGCTGTACTCAACACGGCGATGTGCGTGAACAGGTAGCCGATCAGCACCCACCCCGTGAACTTATGGAAGATCCAGGCCCACATCCCCGCCTCGAACTCCCGCCAGCGGCTGAAGTCCTCGATGAGGCCTCGATTGTACGACTGACTCATACCTACCGGTTCCAACCGGGGTCGTATAGTAGTTACTAACACGGCGGGATCGACCCCGACGGACTCCCCTCCCGCGTCCGCGTATGAGCCTCTTTGGCACGGCCGTCTCGCTCGCGGAAGCCTTTTATGTTCCCCTCCCGCCAGTACGGTTGCAATGGCGAAAGGCGAAGTTGACTTCTTCAACGACACTGGCGGCTACGGATTTATCGAGACTGACGACGCGGACGAGGACGTGTTCTTCCACATGGAGGACGTCGGCGGCCCGGACCTGGAGGAAGGTCAGGAAGTCGAGTTCGACATCGAGGAAGCGGACAAGGGTCCGCGCGCGACGAACGTCACCCGCCTGTAACTCCGGCGACGACGTTCAGGGTTGTATCGGCTTTTCGACTGTTCTACACCGCTGAGACGCGTCTTTGTCCGGCGTAGCGGCCGATCGTTCCCCGACCGATAGGGATTTACTGATCGCTGACTGACCGGTCAGTCAATGAGCGACCAGCCGAGCGCGGCCGACGAGATCATGGACGGGGTCTACCGCGCGCTCCGCGCCCACGGCTACGCCGACCTGACGATGCAGGACATCGCGGACGAGTGCTCGAAGAGCAAGTCGCTGCTCCACTACCACTACGACACGAAGGAGGACCTCCTCGTCGCCTTCCTCGACCGCGTCATTACCGACTCGGAGCGACGCATCGCGGCCCACGCCGACGACCCGCCCGCGGAGCGGCTCGCGGGATTCATCGGCTGGTTCGTCTTCGAGCCCGAGGCGGTCGACCGCGAGGCGTTCCACATCGCGCTCCTCGAACTCCGGACGCAGGGCCCGTTCAACGAACCGATTCGCGAACAGCTCGTCCGGAGCGACCGGCTGCTCCGCGGCACCGTCGTCGACATCCTCGAATCCGGCATCGAGGAGGGGGTGTTCCGCGACGTCGACGTCGAGGAGACCGCGGCGCTGCTCGTCGCGACCCTCGACGGAGCGCGGACGCGACAGATCACGCTGAGTCGAGGCGCGACGGCCGCCGACGGCGACGAGGCGGAGGGGGAGAGCGCGGCGGCGGAGCGGTCGGACGGGTCGGACGGTTCGGACGATTCGGACGACTCGGACGGTTCGGATGAAGACGGATCTGCGGACGAAGGTTCCGGTCACGCTCCGAGCGATGGCACGGCGGGGGTCAGCGACACCGCCGACCGGCCCGAGCCGGCGTACACGCGTGCGGTCGCGGAGGCGGCCCTCCGGCGGATCGTCGAGCCGCTGCTCGCGGCGGGGGCGGAGCTGCCGTCGCTCGAGGACGGGATCGCCGCGATGGCGCCCGTCGACGAGGACGAGCGGGAATGACCGGCGGGCCGGCACGGGGTGACTGACGTGGGACTGTTCGGGATCGACCGCCCGCCGACCGTGCTGCTCGCGGTGATCGCCAGCACCTTCTTCGTCGGCTTCGGCGGCGGGGTCGTCTTCCCGATCCTCCCGAACCTCGGCGCGGTCCTCGGGATCTCGGCGTTCATGGTCGGCGTGATCCTCTCCGCGAACCGCTGGGTGCGGCTCGTCGCGAACGCGCCGGCCGGCGCCCTCGTCGACCGGTACGGGACGCGCAAACCGTTCGTCGCCGGGCTGTTCGTCGAGGGGGTCGCCACCCTCGGCTACGTCGTCGCGCTCGCGATGCCGCCCGCCGAGTCGCTCCGCCCGCTCGCGGCGTCGCTGCCGACGGTGGCGGCCGGTCCGCTCGCCGTCGGGCCGGAGGGGTGGTTCACCGCGATCGCGGCCGTCGTCGCGCCCGAGACGTGGTTCCTGCTCGCGCGGGTCCTCTGGGGGCTCGGCTCCGCCGCGGTGTTCGCGACCGCCTACACCATCGCCGCCGACCTTTCGGACGGGGGCTCGCGCGGGACGAACATGGGGATCGTCCGCGGCGGGATCACGATGGGGTTCCCGGCCGGCCTCGTGCTCGGCGGGGTCGTCTCCGCGATCGCGAGCAACGTCGCGGCGTTCGTCGTCGCCGCCGCGTTCGCGCTCACCGCCAGCGTCGTCGCCTACCGTTTCGTCCCGGAGACGCACGTCACGGGCGACCGGTCGGGGGACTCGATCAAGCCATGGGACGTGGACACCGCGGTCCCGGCCGTGACGGTCGGGCTGGTCAACTTCGGGCTGATGTTCGCGTACATCGGCGCGCTGTTCTCCACGCTCGTGTTATTCCTCGGCGCGAACGACATCTCGCTGTTCGGTCTCGCCCCGCAGGGGACTTCCGGGCTGTTCATGGCCGGCACGGTCCTCTTCGCCGCGGTCTTCATGTTCGTCGGCGGGCGGATCTCGGACACCCGCGACTCCAGAACGCCGATCCTGCTGACGTTCCTCGCGGTCTCGTTCGTCGGGTTCCTGCTGCTCGCCCGGGCCGGATCGGTGGTCTCGCTCGGACTCGCCTGCGCCTTCATCGGCGCCGGGCAGGGCGGGACGAGCGGCCCGATGATGGCCCTGCTCGCGGACCTCACGCCCGACGAGCGGATGGGCCGCGCCTCGGGGACGAACAACGTCCTCGGCGACGTGGGCGGCGGCCTCGGCCCGATGGTGTCGCTGCCCCTGATCGAGGCGGTGGGGTTCGCGCCGATCTACGCCGCCTGCGCGGTCCTCCCGCTCGCCGCGGGCGGCGTGCTCCTCCTGGGCGTCCGGCGCGAGACCGGGACGTTCCTCCCCGGACGCACTGCTGGGGAGGCGGGACCGGACAAGGGGTCGGTCCCCGCGGATTCCTGAACCGACCGCTGGGCGCGGCTCCGAGCGCCCTGATAAGGGCGCGAGGAGCCAGCGAGGGAGTCGCGAGCAGAGAGGCACCGGAGGTCACTCATGCAGCCGGCGCGCAGCGCCGGCGACGAAGCGAGCGACGAGGTTGGGGCTTCGAAGATGGTCAGCGACGAAAGGCGCTTATAAGCGATCGCCGTCCCCGATTCATCCCCTCGAACGCCGTAACGGCCGCCCCGAGGCCGATATCGGAAGTGTGCGAACCGCTGGCTCCCGCTACTCGAAAGAACAACCGTTAAAAGTCGCCGCCGGGTTCGTACGGATATGGCTGGAACTATCGAAGCGCTCGTCCCCGGCGGGCAGGCCAACCCCGGCCCGCCGCTCGGTCCCGAGCTCGGACCGACGCCGGTGGACGTCCAGGACGTCGTGTCGCAGATCAACGAGGAGACCGCCGCGTTCGACGGCATGGAAGTGCCCGTCACCATCGAGTACGAGGACGACGGCTCCTTCACGATCGAGGTCGGCGTCCCGCCGACGGCCGAACTGATCAAAGACGAGGCCGGCTTCGAGACCGGCTCCGGCGAGCCCCAGAAGGACTTCGTCGCGGACATGTCGATCGAACAGGTGAAGAAGGTCGCCGAGCAGAAGTCGACCGACCTGCTCTCGTACGACGTGAAAAACGCCGCCAAGGAGGTCGGCGGCACCTGCGCCTCCCTCGGCGTCACCATCGAGGGCGAGGACGCCCGGACGTTCGACGACCGCGTCGACGCCGGCGACTACGACGACGTCCTCGAAGCGTAACGACGCGTTCCGAGGCGTTCCGCCGCAGCTTCGCCGCGGTCTCGCCGTGGCGATTTTTCCGGCGTCGTTTTCTCCCGCACCGCTGCGCGCATCGCGCAGCGGTGCGGTTCCGCGGACCCGACGGCCGTCGACCCCACCGCCTTCATCGACCCCACCGCCTTTTTACCCGCGACGCGCCGAGTCGCGGGCATGCCCGATCTCCATCCCGTCGCGAAGCGGATCCACAACGTCCAACCGCGACCCGTCCGACTCACCCTCGACGACGGCGAGACGGGCGTCTACGAGTTCTCCTCGACGGAGTTCTTCCAGCGGGAGTTCCGCGGGGAGGGCGTCCGCACCGACGCGGACGGCGACGCCGAGTTCCGGCTGATCACCTCCGAGGACCACGAGTCCGTGCTGCTCGGGCGGTCCGGTCCCGACGAGGAGGGGTGGACGGTCGTCGGCGAGGTGGTCGAAGCGGAGCGCGCGGTGGTGTGAGCGCGGACCGCGGCGAGTCCGCCGATCGCCTCACCGAACGACGGTGACGGGGACCTCGGCGCGGCGCACCACGCCCTCGGCGACGCTCCCGAGCAGGACCCGAGAGAGGCCGGTCCGACCCCGACTCGCCAGCACGACGTGGTCGAACGGGTCGGCGGAGCCCTCCGACTCGCCGACCGGCTTCTCGCCGCCCGCCACGCCGAGGATCGTCGCCGTCGGCCGCCCGACCTCCAGCCGCGTCTCCACGTCGCGGTCGACCGTCGACGTCGCCTCGCTCAGGATCCGATCGCCGCGCTGTTTGGCGCTCTCGTACCACTGGTCGGCGGCGCCGGGGAACCCGCCCTCCGCGCCGGTCGCCGAGTCCGCGGGGTTGATCACGTGGAGCGCCGTCAGCTCGGCGTCGGGCCACTCCGACGCCGCGAACTGCAGCGCTTCGGTCGCCTCCGTCGATCCGTCGACCGCGACGAGGATCCGTTTGGCCATGTGCGCGCTTCGCTCGCTCGGTGTAAAAAGGGCGGCGGCGGCTCCGGCGCGGCGGTAACGCGGGCCGGGACCGCTCCGTCGAACGGATCGTTCCGCCGAGCGGATCGCTCTGCCGAGCGGACCGCTCTGCGGAATCGGAGCGCGCCGATCAGTCCCCGTGCCGCGTCACACACTCCGAGAGCCCGATCAGCTCCACCGGCTCGGAGTTGTCGGGGGAGTAGACGACCATCTGTCCCTTCTCCATGTACGGCACCTTCCCGGCGAGGTTGGCGGGGATGTTGACGCTGGAGATCGCGTCCTCGTCGCCGAGGTTCAAGACGATCTTGGTGTTCACCTGCTTGAACACCGACTCGGCCACGTCCTGCGGGTCCTGCGTGATGAGGAACAGGCCGAGACGCTCCTTGCGGCCCTGCTTGGCGGCCTCCGTGAACTTCTGGACGACCTTCCGCGCCTGTACGGTGTCGGCGTCGGCGAGGAAGTTGTGGGCCTCGTCCATCCCGATCAGGAGGGGTGTCTCCTCGATCCGGTCGCTGTCGGGGTCGTTCGAGAGCTTGTCGTCGACGAGCAGCCCTGCGACCGCGAGCACGACGATCTCCTTCTGCCGCGAGGTCGGCAGGTGGTAGGTCGGCACCACGGAGAGCCCGCCGGGCCGGACGAGGGTGTGGTCCAGCTCGGTGATCGGCTTCGCGTCCTGGTCGAAGACGCCGCCGGGGACGCCGCGGACGCGGCGCTTGACGGCGTCGAACGTCGCCTCGTGGACGCGGCCGCTCTCGTCAAGCTCCTCTTTGAGCGCCGGGTCGTCGAGGTACGAGAGGAACTGGCTGTAGGTGCCCGAGTCCCCGTAGTCGCGGAAGAAGCGGTTGAGAAGCGTCAGCAGGGCGGGGTACTGGTTCTCGTTGAGCCCGGAGCCGGCGACGAGCCACGGCATGTCCCGCGCCAGCGAGAAGGGGATCGTGAACTCCACGCGCTCCGCGCGGTGGCCCTCGCCCGGGTACGTCGCGTCCGCGACCCGCGGCACCAAGGCGACGGTGTCGTCGTGGCCGCCGTGGGCGATCCCCTCGCGGTCGAGCCGCCGGGCGAAGTCGGCGTCGAGGTCGGGGTTGTCGTCGTGCATCTGCGCGTACTCGTCCTGCGGGTCGAACTGGACGACCGCCATCCGCGACTCCCGCCCGTCGCCGGTCGGGTAGGTCCGGTCCGCATCGAGGTACTGCCGGAGGACGTTCTTGGAGGCGTGGGTCTTCCCCGACCCGGTCCCGCCGGCGACGAGGGTGTGCCGGAACGCGAGGGGGTCGCCGTCGGCGTAGTCGTCCTTCACCCGGTAATCGACGGTGGGGGGTTCGGCCGCCGTCCGCACCTTCTCACCGCCCACGGAGAGGTGGCCGAGGAAGACGCCGTCCTCGGGGATCTTCAGCCCGGTCTTGATCTCGGCGTCGTCGGAGGCCTCCTCGACGACCGCGCCGGGCTTCGGCACCCGGTCGGTCATCCGGCGCTTCATGTCGTCGCCGGACCCGTACACGACCGACATCGGCTCCAGCTCGGCCATGAACTTGTAGTCGCGCTCGGCGAAGTCGTCGCGGCGCATCTGCCGGCGGGCGTGGATCTCGGTGGCGTCGTCCGACCGGAACTCCTGTGCGTACTCCAGCCCGGTGATCCGACAGAACAGGCGCTCGCCGTCCGGGTACGGGATGAGGAGGTACTTCCCGAGCCGGACCGCCTCGCGGTTCCCCGTCGTGACGAACGCCTTCAGCGTCGTCTCCTCGGCCTCCTCGGCGACCCGGAGCCCCTGCGAGACGGAGACGACGCCGAGCCCCGCGTCCTCGCCGGTCGGCTCCGCGTCGTACGCTGCGAACTCGTCGGTGTCGTCGCCTCCGGCGGTCGCGCCGTCGCCGTCGGTTGCGCCGCCGTCATCGACCGCTTCGCCGCTCTCTCCATCGGCACCACCGGATCCGGCGCTCGCGGGGTCGACATCGGCGCTTCCGCCGCCGTCGCCCTCCCTGTCGCCGAACTCGGTGAAGTCCTCCAGCGTCATGCCGGACCCACCGCCTCCGACGCCGAAAGCGTTTCCCCCTCGCCGTCCGGGTCGGCGGCGACGCCGCGGGCCCCTTTTGAGTCTCCGGCCCGTACCGGTGACATGATACTCGTTCGCGGCAGCGGCGGGGGCACGGAGCTCACCGGCACGGTGTTCGAGCGCGGTGAGGATCCCCCCGCGTACAAGGGCGCGCCCGACGAGGACGCCCCGTACGTCTGGGTGTGCGACGCCTTCTACGAGGTCGAGAGCGGCGGGTCCGCCCTCCTCGTCGACGGCGAGGAGATCCGCGTCGCCTTCGAGGAGCCGATGCCCCGCGGGTTCGACACCCGCGAGCAGGCCCTGACCGCGGCGAAAGAGCACGTCCGGACCCAGTTCGCCAGGATCGGCGTCGATCCCGACGCCGTCGAGGTCGAGGTGACGAAGGAGGACCCGGCCTGAGCGCGTCCGCTGCGGACCTGCCACCGCTGCGCCGTTCCCCTCACGTGCACCCGCGGTCTGGCCGGTCCGTACCCGTCCCACGCCGGGATTTACCACCTCGGGGACGGTAAGAGGCGTATGACCGACTCGTCCGGGGACTTCGATCCCGAGTCGCGCGAGGAGCGCGAGGTCGCCGCGGAGGCCGCGGGAGACCGGTCCGAGCTGCTCTCGCTCATGGGACACACCTACCGGGGAGAGCTCGGACGGGCGGCCTCGTGGCGGACCCGGATCGACCGGACGACCAACTGGGCGGTGGTGCTGACGGCGTCGCTGCTCACGTGGACGTTCTCGAACGAGTCGCGCCCGCACTACGTGCTGCTCATCGGGCTCGTGATGCTCGCCGTCTTCCTCGGCATCGAGGCCCGGCGGTACCGCATGTACGACGTGTGGCGCTCGCGCGTCCGGCTCTTAGAGGAGAACGTGTTCGCGAACGCGCTCGACCCCGAGGGCGTCGAACAGTCGAACTGGCGGGAGCTCCTGAGCGCCGACCTCCGCGACCCGACGATCAAGACGCCCGCCGCCGAGGCGGTCTCGCGGCGTCTCCGGCGCGTGTACGCGCCGCTTCTCAGCGTGCTCATCGCGGCGTGGGTCGTGCGGCTCACGGTGTTCACCCAGCCGGAGAGCGGCGTCGTCGCCACCGCGTCCGTCGGCGCGGTTCCGGGCTGGATGGTGCTGGCGGGCGTCGCCTGTTTCTACGTCGCCGTGCTCGGGCTCACGTTCCGGAAGCGCCCGCGGCAGGCGAAGGGAGAGCTGGGGTCGACCGACCGCTCCGACGAGTGGAAGTAACCGGGGATCCGTCGACGGCGCGCGCTCAGCCCGAGCCGTCGGCCTCCTCGTCGCCCGCGCCGTACACCCCGAGCGGGAGCCCGTCGACGCGGTCGGGGTCGCCGTCGAGCCCCTCGTAGGCGTCGTCGATGAGCCGGGCCAGCTGGGTCTCGGGGCTCACGCCGCGGGCGGCCGCGAGCGCCGCGAGCCGCTCGTACTGCTCGTCCGGCACCGACACAGTTCCCTCGTCCATACGCGCCGGTCCGACCCGAACGCACAAAAGTATTGTTCGGATCGCGACCCTACCGGGACGCCTCGGACCGATCGTCGCCGTTCCGCCGGGTCCCGCGTCCCCCGGGCAACCCCCACTCCTCAAACCGGTCGAACAGGGCGTTCATCACCGCCCCCTCCGCCCGCGAGAGGTGTTCCCACACCGTCGTCGACCCGAGGCCGAGCTCCGCCGCAACGTCCTCGACGCCGACCCCGCCGCCGTGGTCGTAGTAGCCGGTCGCGATGGCGGTCGCGAGCACCTCGCGCTGCCTGTCGGTGAGGCCGTCGAGGATGCCCGCGGCGGGCAGCTTGGGCGAGCGGTCGAGCGTCGAGAGCTCGACGTTGCGGGCGAGCTCGACATCGTTTCCCCCGCGTTCGACCCCGCGGATCAGCGCCGAGAGGTCGGCGTCGGCGTCGAGGTACACCGTCCAGCGCTCGATCCCGCCGGAGATCGTCGTCCCCATCCGGTAGTGGACGCCGAGGGCCGCGAGCCGCTCGCCGATCCCCTCCCAGCCGTCGGTGTCGACGGTGAGCGCGACGTACGCGTGACCGCCGGCGACCGGCGAGATCGGCTCCGCGGCCACCACGGGATCTGCGCGCCGGAACTCGGTCAGGAACGACTCGATCTCGTCGGTCGGGCCGCGCAGCTCCACGATCCGCTTTCGCTCCCCGCCCGTGCCGGTCATCGAGGAGACCGATCGGAGCGTCACCTCCGGGTGTCGGGCGCTCACCTCGGACTCGGGCCCTCCGTGGTGGCGGACCCGCAGCGTCACTTCGCGCATGCGCGACTCCAGAACGCCGGCGTTGAAACGGCTTCCGAACGCCGGCGTTGAAACGGGCTCCGAGGGGACGCGGCCGGCGGGCGGAAAACGGCCCGCGCGCTTATTGGAACGCGCCGCCAAGTGCGGTCCGGATGCCGGATCGACCCTCCGACGGCGACCGACAGCGGGAACTCTCGGCGGAGGCCGACGTCGACGACGAGGTGCAGCGGCGCCTCCGGGAGGCGTACCTCAACGACGCGGAGCGCGAGCTGATCGTGACGGGAGTGCGGTCCGCGGGCCGGGAGGTCGTCGTGGAGTTCCGGACCCCGCACGGCGACGCGAGACACACCGAGCGGTTCCCCGCGCCGAGCAACGGCTCGCTGGCGGAGTCGGAGGCGTTCGTCGCGTTCCTCGAGGCGGTCGGCGTCTCGCCGCTCGACGTCGACGCGGTCGTCGGCGCCCGGGTGCCCGCGACCTACGAGGGCGGCGAGTGGCGGCTCGACGAGTCGTACCTGCCGGACCCCGCTGACAGGGTCAGCGACGCCAACGCGGGGAACGAACGGGCCGCCGACCGCGAGAGCGCTCGCCAGCCGTCGGCGCGGGCGCGGGAGTGGCTCTGGACGTACCGCTACTGGCTGTTCGCGGCGCTCCTCGTCGGCGGCGAGCTGCTGTTCGTCGCGGTCGTCATCGCGCTGTACGGCTGACCCCGCTCGTCGCTCGTCGCCCGGCGGACGGGAGTGGGGGCTGGGGAGAGGGGCCGCGCTACTCCTCTTCGAGGATCTCGCCCGCCTCGTCGCGTTCCGCCTCGTCGGTGTCGGCGCGGCGGCGGACGTCGACCCGGTAGTCCGTGAGGATGTCGCGGCCGAGCAGCAGCGGGTACTCCATGTGGCCGCGGTCCTCGACGCTCGCGGTGACGGTGTGCTGGTTGCCGCCGATACCGATCACGAGGTCGACGACGGGGCGGGCCTTGCCGCCCTTCACGCTGCCCGACTTCACCCGGGTCATGCTCTTGATCGGGCCCGCGCCGATCTCCGCGGCGAGCTGCGTGTCGATGCTGGTCCGGGTCGCGCCCGTGTCCGACTTCGCGAGCGCCTGCGTGGAGCCGGAGGTGCCGGTGACGACGACCTCCTCGATGTAGCCGATGTCGGGCTGTTCGGTCGTGTTCGGCTTCGGGACCGGCGCACAGGACGGCCGCGAGTCGTCGAGCGTCGCGGCGATGCGCTCGACGTCGCCGTCGTCGACCTCGCCGCCGACCGTCTCGATCGCGAGCTTCGCGATGTGGGGCGCGGGGCTCGTGCCCGTGGCCTCGAACAGGCCCTTGAACCCGGCCGTCGGGTTCACCTCCAGCACGTACCAGCCGTCGTACCCCTCCACGAGGTCGACGCCGGCGTAGTCGAGGTCCATTACCTCGGCCGCGTACAGCGCGGTCTCGGCGGCCTCCTCGGGCATGTCGTCGGTGGCGTCCTCGACCGCGCCGCCGAGCGCGACGTTGGTCCGCCAGTCGCCCTCGGGCGCGTAGCGGTACATCGAGCCGATGATCTCGTCGCCAACGATGTACACGCGCAGGTCGCGGTGCTTCTCGTCGTCGCGGTCGATGAGCCGCTGGAGGAACGCCTGCCGGTTGCCGACCTTCGGGTTCACTCGCTCCGTGAGGTCGACCTTCCACGTCCCGCCGCCGTGGGTACCGATCGCCGTCTTGTACACGCCGACCTCGCCGAAGCGCTCGCGCCCCTCGTTGAGCCGGTCGTTCGACAGCGCGAGCAGCGCGTCGGGCACGCGGATGTTCCAGTCGGCGAGCGTCGCCGCCGTGGCGAACTTGTGGATCGACGCGAGCACCGCGTCCGGCTGGTTCAGCATCGGCCGGATGCGCTCGAACGTGGTCGCCAGCCCGAGCAGCTCCGCGGGCTGGTCGGTGTTCGAGAGGAGCAGCCGGTTCGCGATCACGTCGACCGCGGGCTCGACGGACACGTCGCCGTCGTCGACGCTGATGGCGGCGTTCTCCTCGCGGAGCCACACGGGCTCGTGCCCGAGGTCCTCGACCGCGTTGCAGATCGCCTTCGTCTCCTTGCTGTTGTGCAGCGACAGCACTCCCACCCGTACCGGATCCGAACTCATGGAAGCCTCTGCGTGGGCCCACCTAAAAGGTCGACCGATCGAACGCGCTCCGACCTGCCGGCTATCAGCCGTGAGTCTCTCGGTCGCCATATATATACTCCCCGCCGTGCTCCGGTTCGGCATGAGCGACGATCGGGTGTTCACGTACAACGGCGGCGCGGTGCCGCCGGGAGAGACGCAGAACATCCGCTACGGAATCAGCGAGACGTACCTCGGCGACCCGGTCCGGATCCCCGTGACGATCGTCAACGGGGAGCGCGACGGGCCGACGGTGTTCCTCACCGCGGCCGCCCACGGCGACGAGCTCAACGGGATCGAGGTCGTCCGCGAGGTCGCCCACGAGTGGGACCTCTCGGCGCTCGCGGGCACCCTCGTCTGTCTCCCCGTGCTCAACGTTCCCGGGTTCCTCGCCCAGCAGCGCTACCTCCCCGTCTACGACCGCGACCTGAACCGCTCGTTCCCCGGGAAGGCAGGGTCGACCAGCTCGAAGCGGATGGCTCACCGGATCTACGAGAACTTCATCGCGCCCTGCGACTTCGGGCTCGACTTCCACACCTCCACCCGCGGCCGGACGAACATGCTCCACGTCCGCGCGGACATGGCCGACACCGGCGTCCACCGGCTCGCGATGGCGTTCGGCTCGAAGGTGATCATCGACAGCGACGGACCGAGCGGCACCCTCCGCGGCGAGGCGACCGACGATGGGATCCCGACGATCACGATCGAGATGGGCGAGGCCCACCGCTTCCAGCGCCCGCTCATCGACGACGCGCTCGCCGGCGTGCGCTCCGTGTTCGCCGAGTACGGCCTCCTGTCGACCGACACGGTACGCTGGCCGGGATGGCGGACGATCGTCGCCGGCGCGGGCGAGAAGACGTGGCTCCGCGCCGACTCCGGCGGGATCGTCGACACGCACTTCGAGAGCGGGTCGCTCGTCCGCGAGGGCGAGCGGATCGCGACGATCACCAACCCGTTCAAGAAGGACGAGGTCGCGGTCGAAGCGCCATTCACGGGGCTGCTGATCGGGCTCTTGGAGAACCCCGTGGTCTATCCCGGAAACCCGCTGTGTCACCTCGTCGAGATCGACGAGTCGACCCGGAGGGCCATCGAGACCGGGGACTCCCCGAAGCCCGTGGGACAGCCGAACGCCGCGGACTGACGGGGTTCTTCCGGCCGGTCCTGGCGGCGTTGCGTCCCCGCGATCACGTCCGGTCGAGCCTCGTCCGAGCGCCGAGCCCGACCGCGGCGAGCACGGCGAAGAAGCCGGCGAGGAACGCGACCGGCTGGACCGCGATCCGCTGGGCGACGACGGGACCCGGCTCGCGCTCGACGGTCCGCGTCCAGAACTCGTAGCGCTCGCCCTCGTACGCGACGACGAGGAGCCCGTCGCCCAGGGTCGGATCGGTTGGGTACGATAACGAATCGACGCGCTCGTCGGGGTCCTCGACGCCGAACCCGCCCTCCGTCTCGAGCGCGCGGTCGAACGCGGCGCGGGCCTCGGGGTCGAGGTCGGCGTAGTCGACGACGCCGGTGTCGCTCCCCTCGTCAGGGGCGTCGACGCCCGCCACGGGCGACCCGCTCTCGACCGGCTGAACGGTGTGGGTGTACGCAGGGTCGGGCTCGCCGACCGGCACGGGGAGGTACAGGGGGTTCGCCATCAGGAGGACGCCGACGGCGACGAGGCCGGCGACCGCGAGCCGGGTGCGCATGGGCGGGCTTCGGCGGGGGAGGATTTGAGGCTTTCCGCGCTGGCGGCGCCGCGAGGGTCGCGCCGGCTACTCGATGCCGGGCGGCTACTCGATGTCGGGCGCCTTCTCGCCCGCGGGGACGACGATCTCCAGCCAGTTCTCCTCGGGCGGGAGCGGACAGGAGAACGTCTCGCTGTACGCGCAGAAGGGGCTGTACGCGAGGTTGAAGTCGATCGTCACCGCGTCGCCGTCGCCGAGATCGCCGTCCGGCTCCAGCTCCATGTACCGCCCGTTGTGGTACGTCTGCTGGCCGGTCGTCTTGTCGCGGAAGGGGACGAAGATCGCCCCCTCGTCGCCCTCCTGCCGGTAGCCGGCGAGGGTGTGTTCCTCGCCGTCGACCTCGAACGCGAAGGTGACGATCCGGAGGTACCGCACCGGATTGCTCGCGGTGGTCTCCATCTCGACGGGCTCGGGGTCGTCGTGGACGGTGACGGTCGCCTCGACCCGGTAGTCGGGGTTCGGCTCGAAGTAGTCGAGCCCGTCGAAGCCGTCGCGGTGCTCCGGCGGGATCGGCGACTGCGGGTGCTCGGCGAAGAAGTCGTCCTTCTCGCGGCGGTTCGCGCGGAGGCGCTCGGCGTAGTCGTCGCTCATGTCCGAGGCGAGGGGCGCCGGGGGTTTCAGGGTCGCGGTCCGGGGGCGGAGCGCACTCGGCTCACGGGCGACGCCCGCTCAAAGCGCCTGCAGGTCGGCCAGGCAGTCGTCCAGATCGCGGGTCGAGGTCGCCAGCGAGAACCCGTCGACGCGGGCGAGGTCGGCGGCGTGGTCCCACAGGTCGCCGTCCTCGATCCCGTGGAGCACGACCGCGTTCGGGGTCGGGCTCACCACCCGCAGCGCGACCAGCGGCGACTCGCCGCGCGTGACGCGGGTGAACACGAGCGCGCGGTTCGTCGACTGGCCGTACAGCCGGTAGAACTCCTCGCTCGACAGGCGGGTGATCGCCTCGATCGAGTTGATGACGGTGTGGCCGTTGACGTGGTCCTGCTCGCCGCGCACGACCTCCGTCGCCCCCATCGCCTCGTAGAACTCTTCGAGGGGCACCGCCGTCGAGTACTCGCGGAGGTCGTGGACGATGTCGCTCTCGAACCCGGCGGAGAGCACGCGCGCGTACTGGCGGAGCCGACCGCCGCCGCGGCGCTCGTCGATGTCCAGGAGCCCCTCGACGGTCCGGCGGACGACGCCGATGCCCGGGCTCTCGCGCCGCCCGCTCTCGTAGTCCGAGACGACCGAGGAGGAGACGTCGAGCTGGTCGGCCAGCTCGGTCTGGGAGACGTCGAAGTCGGTCCGCCACTTCCGGAGGGTCGCTCCGGGGTCGTCGCTGAGCGTTATCTCGCCGGCGATCCGGCGAGAGAGCTCCTCGCGTGCGTCGCTCATGACGTGTTCCGAAGGCGGAGCGCCGCAAAAGGCTACCGAAATCGGGGTTCGTCGAACGTCGACAGCGAGCCCTCACTCGACCGTCAGCGAGTAGACGATGACGGCGAACCCGACCGCCGTCAGCAGGCTGTTGATCGCGATCCCGACGGCCAGACTGGATCCGATGATCTGGTGGGAGACGCCGCCGATAAGCGCCCCGACGGTGACGACGCCGAAGCCGATACCGAGCGCGCGGAGCGACGGGTTGCCGGTCCGGCCGTACGCTCGGAGCGCGTAGTAGGTGATGCTGCCACCGAGCGCCAGGATGGCGGTCTTTGCGACGATGATGAACAGGTTGATGTACGTATTCATGTTTCCTCGCGGAGCTCCGACCACAGGTCGGCCAGTCGTTCGTCCCGGGTGCGCTCCGGGCGCGTGAACTCGATCTCGAACTCCCGGTCGTCCTCCTCGTCGATCGAGACGGTCACCGTCTCGAACGAGACGGAGTAGCGGGTCGTGTGCTGCCCGTCGCGGCGGATGTCCGTCGACTCGGCCAGCAGGGACGCCTCGGTGAGCAGCTCCAGCTTCCGGTACGTCGTCGACAGGGGGATGTCGCACTCCTCCGAGATGTCGCTGGCCGTCTTCGGCTCGGAGAGCGCGGACACGATCCGCCGTGCGTCGTCGTCCGCGAGCGCGTCCAGCACGTCGTCTACCGACGGCGGATCCTCTTCGCGCGACGGGTCCCGCACCATACGCGTGTCTTCGCCCCACGGGACTTAAAGCATCGAACTTCGGTCCGAGCGTCGGCCGGCCAGTACCCCGGCGTCGCCGGATATCGCCCCCAGTCTCTCCCGCCTTGACCCCGCCGAACGCGCCCCGTTTTTGTATCGGGATGTCGTACTCGGTTCCGATGGACTCGTGGAAGCGTCGCGTCGGCGGGTACTTCGGCTTCGTCCTCTTCGTGCTGGTGTTCACCGCGGTCGTCTATCGCTACGGAATGCGGGTGTACGAGGGCGATCCGCGCACGATGATCGAGGCGCTCCGCTTCTCGGTCGAGATGTTCACGACCACGGGCTTCGGCGGGGACTCGCCGTGGGAGAGCCAGCAGCTGAACGCGTTCATCGCGGTGATGGACCTGGTCGGGATGGTGCTCCTGATCGGCGCGCTGCCGGTCGTCGTGACGCCGCTGTTAGAGGAGGCGTTCTCCACGACCGTCCCCGTCTCGGCGGACGAGGACCTGTCCGATCACGTCGTCGTCTGTTCGGACACCTCGCGGTCGGCGGCGCTCATCGAGGAGTTCGACTCCCGCGAGATCCCCTACGTGATCGTCGAGCCGGACGACGACCGGGCGGTGCGGCTCCACGAGGCGGGCCGCGCGGTGATCCGCGCGGACCCGGAGTCGACGGAGGGGTTGGCGGCCGCGAATCTCACCGACGCGCGGGCGCTCGTGACGGACGCTTCGGACCAGGTAGACGCGAGCATCGTGCTCGCCGCGAAGGAGGTGTCGCCGGACGTGCGCGTTATCAGCGTCGTCGAGGATCCGGAGCGCGAGCGGTACCACCGGCTCGCGGGCGCGGACGAGGTGCTCTCGCCGCGGTCGCTGCTCGGCGAGAGCCTCGCCGCGAAGGTGACGACCGCGATCCAGACCGATCTCGGCGAGGCGATCGCGATCGGCGACTCGCTGCGGCTCGCGGAGGTGTCGGTCCCGCACGGGAGCCCGCTCGCCGGCTCGACGCTGGCGGACACCGACATCCGCGAGCGCGCCGGCGCCAACGTGATCGGGGCGTGGTTCAACGGCGAGTTCGAGGCGGCGCCGCCGCCGGACGCGACGCTGTCGGCCGGGACGGTCCTGCTCGTCTCGGGGCGGTCGGACCAGTTGGAGCGGCTCGTCGACCTGGCGAACTCGGCCACGCGGCGGTTCGGCGCGGGCGAGACGGTGGTGATCGGGTACGGCCAGGTCGGCCGGACCGTCACCGAGGCGGTCGGGGACGCCGATCTCCCGGTCACAGTCGTCGACCGCGAAGACGCCGCGGGCGTCGACGTGGTCGGCGACGCGACGGATCCGGAGACGCTGCGCGCCGCCGGCGTGGAGGGGGCACAGACGGTCGTGCTCGCGCTGCCGGACGACACCACGACGGAGTTCACGACGCTCGTGGTCCGGGACCTCGCCCCGGACACGCAGGTCCTCGCCCGCGTCGAGGAGGCCGCGAGCGTCCGGAAGATGCACCGGGCGGGCGCCGACTACGTGCTCTCGCTCGCGACCGTCACCGGGCGGCTGTCCGCCTCGACCGTCATCGAGGACCGCGACGTACTCTCGCTCAACCAGCAGATCGAGGTCGTCAGGAGCCGCGTGCCGCGGCTGGCCGGGAAGACGATCGGCCGGGCGAACGTCCGGGAGACGACCGGCTGCACCGTCATCGCCATCGAGCGGGGCGACGAGACCGTGACCGAGATCGGCCCCGACACGCGGATCCGGTCGGACGACGAGATCGTCGTCGTCGGGACCGACGAGGGGATTCGGACGTTCGAGTCCCGGTTCGCGTGACCGTGCGGCGCCGTCCCCGTCACCGCGACGCCGGCCCAGCCAGTGCGAGCGCCGTCGGACGGGGCGTCCCGCCCGCCACGCGCCGGTCTCGGGGACTTCGGCGCCGAGGCGAGTCGAACGCTTCAAGTATTCGCTGGGTGTTCATGCCTGTATGAAAGACCAGGGACGCTCCACGCGCAAGCGGACGGGCGGCCGACTCAAGCACGCCTCGAACAAGAAGCGCCACCAGCTCGGCCGCGAACCGGCCGAGACGACTCTCGGCGAGACGCGGGTCCAGTACATCGACTCCCGCGGCACCGAGAAGAAGGTCCGCGCGCTCGCGACGAACGTCGCGCAGGTCGCCGACGGCGGCGAGGTCAGCGAGGCCGAGATCGAGAACGTCGTCGACAACCCCTCGAACGTCAACTACGCCCGCCGGAACATCATCACCAAGGGCGCCGTCATCGAGACCTCCGCGGGCCGCGCCCGCGTCACCTCCCGACCCGGCCAGACCGGTCAGGTCAACGCGGTCCTCCTCGAGTAAACGGCTTTCCGTCCGTCGCCGACCGCTTTCTGAACCTATTTACCCGTCCGAGACGACCAGCGACGCGTGTACCTCGGCGTCGACGAGGCCGGCAAGGGTCCCGTGCTCGGACCGATGGTCGCCGCGGCGGTGCTCGCCGACCCGGCCGACCTCCCGGCCGACGCGGACGACTCGAAGCGGATCGCCCCCTCGCGCCGCGAGGCGATCGACGCGGCGGTCCGGGAGGCCGACGGTGTCGCCGTCGGCGTCGCGTTCGTCGACCCCGCCGAGATCGACCGTCCGGACACGGACATGAACACGCTCACCGTGCGCGGACAGGCGCGGGCGGTCCGGGGCGCGCTTGACGCCGGCGTCGTCGCCGGTCTCGTCGACCCCGACGACACCGACGACTCCGACGACCCCGCCGACCCGGTCCGCGTCGTCGCCGACGCCGGCGACACCAGCGAGGCGCGGTTCGCCCGACGGCTCGGGGAGTTCGTCGCGGACGGCGACACCGCCGGCGACGACGCCCCCGACCACCCCGCGGTCGACGTGTCGGCGGCCCACGGCGCCGACGAGGACGACCCGGTCGTCGGCGCCGCGAGCGTCGTCGCCAAGGTGGCCCGGGACGAGCGGATGGCGGCGATCGACGCCGACTACCCGGCGTACGACGCGATCGGCAGCGGCTATCCGAGCGATCCGGCGACGCGTGACTTCCTCCGGGCGTACGTCGACGACCACGGTGAGGTCCCCGACTGCGCGCGGCGCTCGTGGGCGACCTGCGACGACGTGTTGGCGGCCGCCGAGCAGTCCGGGTTAGACGAGTTTTAGCGCCGGTTCGCAGAGGCTCCCGGCCTACACCAGCCCGGCGGCCGCCGCGCTCACGGCGTCGATGAACGTCTCCCAGACGGAGATCCCGGCGACGACGGAGAGCACGGTGTCGGCGCCGAAGAAGGCGAACAGCGCGGCGGACGCGAGGTGCGCCCGCCGCATGTCGAACCGGTGGGCGAAGGTGTGGAAGAAGTACGCGTTCGCGAGGCTGATCGGGACGATCGCCAGCATCTCCCCGACCCAGATGGCGGAGGTCGCCCCGTACTGGACGGCCAGCCCGATCGTCACCAGCTGGGTCTTGTCGCCGAACTCCCCGGTGGCGGTAAGGGCGAATATCGGGAGAAAGCCGCCGAGCGAGCCGGCGTAGCGGTCGAGCGGTCCGGGGAGCGTCACCGACTCCAGCGCGGCGAGGGTCGCGTCCTCGGGCTCCGGTTCCGCGTCGGCTTCCGGTTCCGCGTCGGCTTCCGGCTCCGCGTCGACCGGTTCTTGCTCGCCGTCTCCGGCGACTCCGCCCGACCCGCGGTCCGGCATCGACCGGTACAGCAGGTACGCGAAGACGAAGAACAGCGTCGCGGTCACGGCGTCGAGCGCGATCCCGGGGAGCGACGACTGCAGCGCCTGTCCGAAGGCGATCTCCACCGCGGTCCAGCCGGCGAACGCCGACCCCGCGGCGGCGACGACCACCTTCGGATCGTACCGCGTCGACAGCGCGGCGATCATGAACTGCACCTTCTCGCCCGGGAGCACCGCGAGCTGGGCGACGAACGCGACGACGACGATCTCGCCGTAGGCGGTCACGCCCGGACACCCCGGCTCCCCGACCGCGACGGCGACGGCTGCGTGGCGGTCCGCGTCGGGTTCGTCGCGTCCGATTGGTCGGGAGTCACGTGTTCGAGTCGTTCGCGGCGCGCGTCGTCGGGGTCGCGCTCGGCGGACCGAATCGCGGAGGGCGGCCGGTTCGGATCCCGCGTCCGATTCGGGTCGCGTGTCCGATCCTCACCGGACCGTCAGCAGGCGACGCAGGATGTCGCCGTACGCGGGGCGGGTGATCAGGACGCCGATCAGGACGCCGAGGATCGTGAAGATCGCGAACCCGGAGAGGTCGCCGAGCGACAGCACCATCAGCGGCGACATCGCGATGATCGTGGTCGCCGCGGCCGCGCCGATCACCCAGAAGGCGCGGCGGAACCGGGAGTCGAACACCTTCTTGGAGTTCACCTCGCCCTCGCTCATCACCTCGTCGGCGATGATCACGAGGTCGTCGACCCCCGTCCCGACGACCGCGATGAAGCCGGCGATGACGGCCAGTTCGAGCGGGTAGCTCAACAGGGCGGCGAAGCCGAGCAGCGCGTACACCTCGGCGAGCGCCGTGACGATCATCGGCAGCGCCACCGCGGGTTCGCGGTACCGGAGGAACACCATGCCGGCGACCGCGAACACGGCGAGGATTCCGGTCACGAGCGAGTAGTTCTTGTAGTTCTCACCCTGTGCCGCCGAGATGGACCGCGAGGTCCCCTGTCCGCTGATGTCGAGGTCCGCCGGGAGCGCGCCGGCGCGCAGGTTGATCGAGATGGTCTGCGCCTCGCTGAACTCGGTCGTCGTGAGCCGGAAGCCGCCGTCGGTGGCCCACGAGCCGCTCGCCATGCTGTCCGCGAGGTCCGGGTCCATCCCGAAGGAGTTGACGACCTCGCCGTCGACGGTGAGCAGGAGGCACGGCTTGCTCACGTCGTCCGGGTTCTCGCTGTAGTCACAGCGGTCCTGGTTCGTGTTGTACGCCGACGCGAACCCGCGGTCCGCGACCGCCTGCTGGAAGCCGTGAGCGGGCGACTGCTCCCCTTCCGGCGCGGTGTTCCGCACCGTCACCGGAACGTACGCCCCGGTCCCCTGGTCGCTCTGGGCCGCGGTGCCGATGTCCTCGAAGTGGTCCTGGATCAGCACCTCCTCCTGGATCGCGGTCCCGTTTTCGGTCGGGTACGCGATGTCGATCTGGACGGTCCCGCGCTCCTCGAGGAGGTCGATCACGTCGCTGCGGTCCTCGCCGGGCACCTCGACGAGGATGAAGTACTCGCCGGTGAGCGACTGGACCTGCTGGACGCTCCCGCCGGAGAGCCCGGCCTCGTTGATCTTCCCCTCGATGACGCTCTGTGCGACGTCGCGGGTCTCCTGCGTGACGCCGGAGCGAACGTCGTCGTAGGCGTACCCCGAGGCGTCCATCGCCGCGCGGAACTCCGACTCGCTCACCGACGGGTCGGTCACCTCGACCGCGGTCTCCTCGGGAACGGCCCCGATGTCCCGCGCCGAGACCCCGTCGAGCTCGTCCGCGACCGCGCGGGCGACGTCGTCCGGCGTATCGCCGTCGAAGTCCACCTCGGTGGCGGTGTAGCCGAGCAGGGGCGCGCGGACCCGTGTCCCGCCCGCAAGATCGAGCCCGTACTGGAGGTTCGTGATCCCCTGCTGGGCCTCGGCGGCGTCCTCGCCGGGCGCGGTCTGAGGACCGAACTGCGGCGCGAAAAGCGCCACGGTCGCGCCGAGCACGACGACGACCAGAAGCAGGATCCGCCAGTTGTTCTTGATCGGTTCGAGCATTACCGTTTCACCCCCTCGAACTTGTACCAGCGAAGCAGCGAGACGTTCAGCAGGTACGTGTTCATCAGGTCGGCGCAGAGCCCGACCGAGAGGATGATCCCGATGTTCCGGAGGAGGTCGACGCCGAACAGCGCGGCGACGATCGCCATGACGATCATCGCCGCCATCGACGTGAGCGTCATCGTCACCCCGGTCCGCATCGCGCGGCTCACCGACTCGTAGAACTCGCCGGTCCGCCGCAAGACGGAGTTGTTCAAGAGGATGTCCGAGTCGACGCTGTACCCGATGATCATCAGGAGCGCCGCGATCGTCCCGAGCGTCATCTGGATCCCGAGGAGGTTCATCACCGCGACGGGGATCACCAGGTCGGAGAACGCCGACGCGACGACCGCGATCGACGGGACGAAGGTTCGGAACAGCGCGAACACGAGCACGCTCATCCCGAGGAACGCGAGCGCGACGCCGAAGATCGCGGTTCGGGCCGTATCGGCCGCGAAGCTGGGGGACACCTGATCGATCGCGCTCGTGGACAGCCCGGCTGCGTCGGCCTGCGCGGACAGGTCGTTCGCCAGGCCCTCCGGGTCCTCGTCGGCCGCCCGGAACGTCACCACGTACACGTCGTCCGCGGGGATCGACCGGACCGCGTCGGGCTCCCGATCGAACGCGGTCTCGATCTGCTGTTCTACGTCGCCGCCGTCGTCGGCGATCCGGAGCTCCACGCCGCCAGTGAACTCCAACCCGAGGTTCGCCGGCGCACCCGTGACGAGGTACCACCCGCCGATGATCGCGAGCGCGAGAACGAGGACCGCGAGCGGGACCGCCACGAGCTGCCGGTTCGAGTACTCGGTGTAGTTGACCTCCGGTACCTCGATCGCTACCATAAATACCGGTTCCTGCGCGGGCGCGAATAAGCCTTCTCACTCACTCGCCCGGGAGTTCCCGCACCGACCGTCCGGCCGCGACCGTCCGGACGCGAGGTGACGGCTCGCGCCGCAACGGCTTAGCCGGCGGACGCCGTACCGTGTGGCATGGAACCGACCGCCACGCGCGTCGTCCTCTCGTATCCGGAGGGGCTCAGCGACTGGGGACGCGACCAGATCGAGACGGACCGCTACCGGGGGTACTTCGCCCGCGTCCTGGACCGCGTCGCCGTCGGGGACGCCCGCGAGGAGTTCGTCGACGTCGGCTGTTGCGGCGACAGCCTCGACGTGCCGTTCCGCGTCGAGCGGGTCGAGGTCGACGGCGACCCGGTCGACGCGGCGACGGTGACCGACGCGACGACGGTCGCCTACGAGACGCGGCCGGGCGAGGTCGACGGCGGCTGGCGCGTCCAGAGCGCGGCGGGGCCGTCGTGCTCGACCGCCGATCAGAACTGACGTTTCCGTCTCCGACCCGGTTCAGGGCATGTACCGCACGCTGACGACGCCCGGCTCCGACCGGACCTCGACCCGGTTCACGCCGAGCCGCGCGGCCCGCGACAGCGTCGCCTCGCGGTCGTCGAGCACGTCCGCGACCGCGTCCGCGGTGTCTTCCTCCGGCGGCGTCAACACGTGGACCTCGCCGACGCCCGCGCGCTCCTCGCGGGCCAGCTCGCCGGTCTCCGTCTCGGCCGCGAGCTCGCGCTCGTGGACGGTCGGGGGCTCCTCGCTCTCCTCGATCGAGAGGGACCGCCGCTCGGCGACCTCGACGACCTGATACGTGACCTCCATCGGCGGGTCGGGCGCGACGGTCGCCTCGACGGCGTCGTCGACCGCGAGCCCGGGATTCGAGCTCAGCGTGTGCACCTGTCCGTCGTTGACGTCTTTCAGCACCGCGGAGTCGCTCTCGACGTGCGTGACGAGGAATGTGCTCTCCTTCTCGTCGGTCATTACTGTTTGTAGGCCGCCGAGCCTTTTCCGGGTTTCGAGGCGGCGCCGAGCCGTTTTGGGGTTTCGAGGCGGCGCCGAGCCGTTTTGGGGTTTCGAGGCGTATCAGTCCCGAATGACCTGTGCGTCCCCGTCCTCGACGACCACGTCCAGCCCGTGCTCGTGGACGAACGCGGCGGTGTAGTCGGGGACGACGCGCTCGGCGGCGAAGCGGGCGCGGAGGAGGGGCACCGCGTCGAGCAGGTCGTCGCCGTCGACCATCGAGGGCGACGACTCTAAGAACTCCACGTCGAGGTCGGCGTCGGCGCCGCGGGCCGCGAGCGTCGGGAGGCTGGGGTCCTCGAACGCGCCGTCGAAGTCGATCGGCGCGGTGAAGCCGGCGTAGTAGGTCCGGCCGCGGGTGGAGGGGCCGAGCACGACCTCGTTCGTCCGGAGCTTCATCGCGGCCGAGTCGATCACGGTCCGCGAGAGCAGCGGCGCCTGCGGGGTGACGACCGCGACGGAGTCGGCGTTCTCCTCGCGGAGCAGGTGGGTGACGGTGTTGCCGGCGCGCGCGCCGAACGACGACCCGACCTGCCGCTCGAAGCGGACTTCGTCGGTGCCGCCGAGGGTGTCGGCGACGAGGGTGCGCAGCTCGGCCTCGGGCGCGGTGTCCGTGCGGTGTTCGGCGGGGAGGTCGTCGTCGACGGGGTAGTTCACGAGCAGCTCGCCGCCCGAGCGGTCGACCGCGAGGACGGCGTCGCGGAACAGCGCCTCGTACAGGTCGGCGGCCTCCGCGGTCGACAGCGGTGTCGACCCGGCGAGTCCGGTCGCGACGAGCCCCTCGCGGGGCGGCTTCGCAAGCACGGCGACGACGGTCATGTCTCGACCCGAATCGCCCGCGCGCCTTCAACTCGCCGTTTCGGTCTCGACGGCGGGGCGCCGCGGCCTGTTCCTCAGGAGAAGTCGCGCCGCATCGCGATCTCGAACCACGGACAGAGGCGGAGCTGCCGGTACAGCGACGGGTTCTCGTGGAGGTGCTCGTAGTCGACCCACAGCATGCCGCCGATCTCCTCTTCGTCCGGGTCGAGCGAGGTGTCGTCGAGGGTCACCTTCAGCACCGAGCAGACCTCCCACTCGACGCCCTCGTTGGGGTAGTAGCGCTTGTACTCGAACTTGTCCGTCACCCGGAGGTCGTCGTACTGGTCGGGGGTGATCCCCAGCTCCTCTTCTAAGCGCTGTTCGGTCGCGTCCTCCTGTGACTGCCCTTCGACCGGGTGGGAGGCGACCGTCCCGTCCCAGTGGGCGTCCCAGAGCCGCTTGGTGGGCGCGCGCTGCGCCAGCAGGATCCGGCCGTCGGTGTCGTACACGAGGCAGGTGAACGCCCGGTGGCGGATCCCGTCGCCGGTGTGGGCGTCGAGGCGGTTCACCGTCCCCTGCTCGACGTCGTCGGGATCGACGGCGATCACGTCCTGGAGCGCGTTCTCGTGGTCCGCGTCGGTGGCGGCCTGACCGGCGGCGTCGCCGGTCGCGGCCGCGTCCTCGGAGCTCATGCGAGGTAGGTCGATCACCAGGGCTAATAAGCGTTCGATACGTCGCCCGGGCGTCGGAGCGGCGTCTCGGCGGCGTGGCGGCGCGTCGGCGCCCCCGTCGCCGGCGGTCGCCGCCGCGGTTCGACGCGCTTAACCGCCTCCCGCGGCTACGTCGCGCGGATGAGTGACCCGGCGCTCGACGTCGTCGAGTTCGTGTTGACGACGCACCTCTACACCGAGAACCGCGACCTCGACGAGAACGACCTGCCCCCGCGCTTCCGGCAGGTGTTCTGGTCCGACGACGCCGCCGACGACGCACCGGGCGGCGTCGAGCGGCCGCTCAAGGCGACGAGCGAGACGACCCGCACCGCGACGGGAGTCGACCACCCGTGGGAGGCGGTCTCCGACCTGCTCTTCACCCAGCGGACGGAGTTCTCCGGCGAGATCTCGCTGACGCAGCCAGCGATGGCGCTGGAGTGGTACCGCGACCACGCCGCCGACGACCGGATCGCCCAGAACCCGACGATCGTCGCCGCGCTCGAACTGGCCGAGGACCTCGACGCGCCCGTGACCCACGAGGCGGCGCGCGACAACGTCCGGCCGATCCAGGCCGACCGCGTCTGGATCGACGCCTTGCTGGAGGAGTACTTCGACGAGGACGAGGACGGCGAGATGCTCGACCTCGTCAACGTCCAGGCCCCCGAGGAGATCGAGACGACGCTCGCCGACCTCGTGCTCACCGGCGACCAGGAGGGCGAGATCCAGAAGATCGTCAAGGCGATCGAACACCGCGAGTACCTCGCGAGCATCGGGCTCCGCGAGATCGGGAAGCTCCTGTTCGTCGGGCCGCCGGGGACCGGGAAGACGACCGTCTCGCGGGCGCTCGCCCACGAGCTCGGCATTCCCCTCGTCGAGGTGAAGATGTCGATGATCACGAGCCAGTACCTCGGCGAGACGGCCAAGAACGTGGAGAAGACGTTCGAGGTCGCCAAGCGGCTCTCGCCGTGTATCCTCTTCATCGACGAGTTCGACTCGGTGGCGAAGACGCGGCGCTCCGACGAGCACGCCGCCCTGAAGCGCGCGGTCAACACCCTGCTGAAGTCGATCGACGAGGTGTCGCTCGTGCGCGACGAGGTGCTCCTCATCGGCGCGACCAACCACCCGGACCAGCTCGACGCCGCCGCGTGGCGCCGGTTCGACGAGATCGTCAACTTCCCCAAGCCGGATCGCGACATGCGCGCGGACATCCTCCGTGTGGTGACCCGCGAGATGCAGATCGCCGACTTCGACCCCGAGGAGGTCGCCGACCGAACGACCGGGCTCACGGGCTCTGACCTCCGGATGGTGCTCCGCGAGGCCGTCCTCGGCGCGCTCACGGAGGACCGGATGACGATCACCCAAGAGGACGTGATGGAGGCCGTCGAGGACTTCGAGGAGCGGGACAACCTCAAGAATATGGACATGATCGACGGCGAGGGCGCGGAGGTGCTCGGCGAGACCGACCCCGACGGACAGGACCACACCCACGACGAGAACGACGAGGCCGCCCACGACCACGGCGCGCACAGCCACTCGCACGACTGAACCCCGCGGAACGACCTTTTCGACGCGGATATCTGGTAATTCGGTCCGTCTCAGTCCGGTCAAGACGAACACAGCGATGATCGATTGCGGGAGTACGGTATTTAAAAAGGTGTGAGCGTCGGCGACAATCACTTATAAAGTGTGATGCGGTCGGCGCGTGCCTGCGAGGCCGCCTCGCGGCCGAGCAGCACGCGCGAGGGACGCCGCGAGCGAAGCGAGCGGCAGCGAGGCGCAAAGCGCCTCTGGAAGCCGGACGTAGTCCGGCGACGAGGTTGGGGAGGCGTGAGGTGCGGGTGCTGTGCGGTGCGGGGTGGGACTCAAAGGGGCAGTCGCTGAGGCCGGCGCAGGCGACGTAAGCACCGCAGGAACGAGCGAAGCGAGTGACGAGGAGCGCAGTGAGCGTGCGCCGGCCTCAGCGACTGGGGCTTTGGAGGGCTTCACCGTCGATCCGTAGACAACCGCTTATAAGCGAGCGGCTGGGGGTTTAGAAGTGTTCACCGCAGAGCCGCCAATCACGGAGAAACAGCCGCCAGCAACACCACTCGATCACTCATAAACAACCACTTCGTCTCACTGATTCACGTATTCCCGCTATCGACCGTCTCAGCAGGCGCAGTAGTAGTCGCGGTCGACGAACTCCGTCTCCAGCAGCTTCGCGGCGGGCGCGGGGTCGGAGGGGCGGTAGACGCCGGTGGTCAGGTCCCCCTCGCGCTCGAAGTCGCCGGCGACGAGCCGCCGCCAGTCGGCGGCCGACAGCTGGTCCCAGAACGCGTCGTCGCCGGCGAGCAGGGAGAGGTAGTCGCGGAGGTACACCCACCGCGTCGGCTCGATCCCCGGCGACTCGTACTCGGCGTCGGTGACGGCGGCGTACGCCGCCATCGGGAGGTTCGCGCCCGCGGCGACCGGCATCCCGATCCACTTCCACGGCCGGGTGTTGACGTCGAGCAAGAGGAACTCCCCGCGGTCGTCGTCGTACACGAACTCCGCCTCGCTGATCCCGTGGTAGCCGGCGTCGTCGAGCACGGCGAGCGCGCGCGCCTCGATGTCGGGCTCGTCGGCCGTCTCCACCAGACACGAAGTGCCGAACTGCTGGGGGTATCGCACCGCGGCGTTGCCGACGACTCCGAGGGCGTCCTCGACGCCCGATGGCGGGACGTACGACGCGAGCGAGTGGTCCCGGCCGGTCGCGATGTCGACGCGCTTCTGGGCCATCACGGCGATCCCCTCCTCCTCTGCGGCCGCGACCG
This sequence comes from Halorubrum salipaludis, assembly GCF_002286985.1. Lineage (GTDB taxonomy): Archaea > Halobacteriota > Halobacteria > Halobacteriales > Haloferacaceae > Halorubrum > Halorubrum salipaludis. Next base: position 219,216 of record NZ_NSKC01000009.1, read on the forward strand.
CGTCCGCGAACTCCTCGCGGTCGGCGACCTCCAACACGTTGGTGCCGAACGCCTCCTCGAAGTCCCGTTTGAGCTCGGGCTTCACCACGAGCGGGAACCCCAGCGCCTCGGCGGCCTCGTCGAGGGTGGCGTCGGCGTCAGGGGTTCCCGTCGCCGCGTCCGCCGTCTCCGCGAGCCGGTACGTCTCGGGATACGGCACGCCGAGCGCCTCGCAGGTCGCGTACAGCTCCGACTTGTTCAACACGTCGTCGAGCGTGTCGATCCCGGCGAACGGGAGCCGGACGCCCTCGGGATCGGCCCGCGCGTACGCCAGCGCCCACTCGTCCATACAGCCGAACGCGACCGCCTCGCGGCCGATCGCGTCGACGACCGCCTCCACGTCCTCGCGGAACCCGTCGAGGTCGTCGAGCGGGTACGTCACCGCGCCCGCGAAGTCGACCGCGTCCGAGGGGGGTGCGAGCCCGTCGTGGCGACGGGTTCCGTCGGCGCCGGCCCGACCGCCCCCGCTGGTCCGGCCGCCCCCGCCGGCCTCCCCGCCCCCAACGTCGTCGCTGGGGCGGTCGAGCGCGATCACGGGCACGTCGTGGGCGTCGAGCGCGCGGGCGACGCCGAGTCCGGTCACGTGTGCGTTGCTGACGAGCGCCGGCGGTCGGTCGAAGGAGACGTCCGCGAGCGCGTCGATCAGCGCGTCGGTCGAGCGGAACTGCTCTGCCATACGTCCCATCGGCGGTCCGGATACAAAGGCGCACCAGTATCGGCTCTGCGTGCCACTACCGGTGACGGGACCGCGGCGACCGCTCCGGGCGCGAGCGGTCGTCGAACGCGACACAACGCGCTTTTACTCGCGTGGCGCCACCGATCCGGTATGGGCGAACGCGAGAGCGACATCGACGCCGAGACCGAGGCCGCGGGCGAGCGCGCGGCCGACGACGAACTCCCCGGCCGCGTCCGCCGCGCGTTCGCGGACCACGGCTCCTTCGAGCCCGCCGGCGACGGGCTCTGGACCGCGGAGACGACCCCCTTCGACGCAGAGGTGCGCGCCGAGCCGGCGGCGGACGGCCGGATCCGCTTTTCCGTCACCGTCCGGGTGCCGACCCTCTCCGCGACGACGGCCGACGAGGTCGCCGACGTGGTCGAGGAGGGATGGATCGAGACGTTCGAGCTCCGCGTCGTCGACGTGGGCGGGGTCACCCGCGGCGACCGCGCGTTCGACCCGACCGTGTCGATCGGCGACGACGAGATCGCGGTCGCGTTCGAGCTGACCGACAGCAACGAGCGGCGCGGCGTCGACGACGCCGGGTCCCTGATCGACTTCGTCGAGGGGACGTACGTGCAGGGCGTCATCCCCGGCTACGAGTACACGGAGCCCGTCGACGGGCTGCTCTCGGCGGCGCGCCAGCAGGGGAACGGCGGCGGGCTCTAGGCCGATAGGGGCAAATGCCGGGAGCCCCTAGACCGGGTATGCTCGCGCTGTTCGGGTTCGTCAGCCTCGTCGCCCTCGTGGCCTTCCACACGCTTATCGCCGGGGTGGCGACCCGATTCTTCCGGCTCCGGCTGAACACCTCGTGGGGGTCGGTCGTGTACACCCTCGTGTTGACCCCGATGCTGCTGCTGCTCTCGATGCTGGTGTTCACCGGCGTCCTCAACGTCGGCGCCGGAGTCAACCTCGGCAGCCCGACGCTGGTCGTCGCGCTGCTCGTCGCGCTCCCGCTGGTGCTCGGCGCGGCGATCGACTACCTCTACGTGCCCTCCCCGGACGACGTGGAGCTGCCGGACACGAGCTAACGCGGACGCAGCGTCCTACTCGTCCACCAGCTCCGCGAGGACCTCCTCCACCCGCGCGATGACCGCCTCCGGCGACCGCGAGGCGTCGACGCGGACGAACCGGTCCGGCTCCGCGTCGATCAGTCGCTCGTAGTTCTCCCGGACTGCGGCGAGGTAGCCGTCCTGTTCGAACTTGTTCGTCCGGCCCGCGCGCTCGGCGGCCTCGCGCGCGCCCAGGTCGAGGTAGATCGTCGCGTCCGGCGGCCGCGAGAAGGCGGCGTGGATCCCCTTGATGTACTCCAGCGGGCGGTCGATCTCGACGTCGCTGGCCGCGAGCGTCGCCGCCTGATACGCGAACCGGGAGTCGGAGTACCGGTCGGAGATCACGAGCCCGCCGTCGGCGAGCGCGGGCGCGATCGTCCCCGAGAGGTGGTCGGCGTGGTCGGCCGTCAACAGGAACAGCTCCGCGAGGGGGTCAGCGTCGTCGGCCGCGATCGACCGGTCGACCGCCTCCCCGTACCAGCTGTCGGTGGGCTCGCGGGTGAACATCGCGTCGGGGTACACGTCGTGGAGCGCCTCCCAGACGGTGGTCTTCCCGCTTCCGTCGAGCCCCTCCAGCGTGATCAGCATGGTCGCGCTCCGGCGCGGCGAGGAATAAACGGCGCGGGTTTCGACGGACGCCTCTCGGCGGCCGCCCGTTCCGACGGACGCGCTCGGCGGCGCGGAGTCCGACGGACCCCTTTTTAGTGGCTCCGGATGGAACCGCCGGCATGGTCGCCGATACACGTCACGTCCGCCACATCCGCCACATCGGCTACACCCGTCACGGTCGCGCGCCGCGGAGGCATCGATGGTAGACGTCGCGATCTCCGTCACGCGGGTGGTCGCGGCGCTCGTGTTAGTCGTGTTGAACGGCTTCTTCGTCGCCTCCGAGTTCGCGTTCGTGCGCGTCCGCTCCACGTCGGTCGAGCAGCTGGCCGCGGAGGGGCGCCCGGGCTCGGGGGCGCTCCAGGACGTGATGGGGAGCCTCGACGACTACCTCGCGGCGACGCAGCTCGGGATCACGATCGCGTCGCTCGGGCTCGGGTGGATCGGCGAGCCCGCGGTCGCGGCGCTGATCGAGCCGGTGCTGGGTCCCCTGCTGCCCGCGAACCTCGTCCACCTCGTCGCGTTCGCGATCGGGTTCAGCGTCATCACGTTCCTCCACGTCGTCTTTGGGGAGCTGGCGCCGAAGACGATCGCCATCGCGCAGGCGGAGCGGGTCGCGATGCTGTTGGCGCCGCCGATGAAGCTCTCCTACTACCTGTTCTCGCCCGGCATCGTCGTGTTCAACGGGGCGGCCAACGCCTTCACGCGCATGCTCGGCGTCCCGCCGGCCTCGGAGACGGACGAGACGATGGAGGAGCGGGAGATCCGCCGCGTGCTCGCGCGCTCCGGCGAGGCCGGCCACGTCGACGATGCCGAGGTCGAGATGGTCAACGCCGTCTTCGACCTCGACGACACGGTGGTCCGCGAGGCGATGGTCCCTCGGCCGGACGTGACGAGCATCCCGGCCGACGCCGACCTCGCCGCGATCCGCGCGACCGTGCTGGAGGCGGGCCACACCCGGTATCCGGTGGTGTCCGACGACGACGCGGACCGAGTGGTCGGCTTCGTCGACGTGAAGGACGTGCTCCGCGCGGGCGAGGCGGGCGAGGAGTCGGTCACCGCCGCCGACCTCGCGCGCGACCTCGTGGTCGTCCCCGAGACCACGTCGCTCAGCGACCTCCTCGTGCAGTTCCGCGACGAGCGCCGACAGATGGCCGCGGTCGTCGACGAGTGGGGCGCCTTCGAGGGGATCGCCACCGTCGAGGACGCGATCGAGACGCTCGTCGGCGACCTCCGCGACGAGTTCGACGCCGAGAGCGCCGAGCACGCGATCCGGAAGGCCGGCGAGGGGACTCACGAGGCCGACGGGTCGGTGTCGCTGTCCGTCGTCAACGACGCGCTGGGCACCGACTTCGACGGCGACGGGTTCGAGACGCTCGGCGGACTCGTGCTCGACCGGCTCGGCCGCACCCCGAGCCCCGGAGACACCGTCTCGGCCGGCGAGTACGGCTTCGAGGTCACGGCCGTCGACGGGGCGCGGATCTCGACGATCCGGATCGAGGAGGCCGTCGGCGCGGGCGACGGCGACGAAGCGAGCGATGAGACGGACGACAACGGCGAAGCGAGCGATGAGACGGACGACAACGGCGAAGCGAGCGACGGTATCGACGCGGGCGACGAGACGAACGACGCCTGACGCGCGGCGCTCCTCCGTTCCCGCGAGCCGCCTGTGTCCCCGTCCCCACGAACCGCCGCGGCCCTTTTTACCCGCACGCCGCGAGGGTGGGCGTATGTTCGACCGGATCCTGTTCCCGACCGACGGCGGCGAGGGAGCGAGCGCCGCGTTCGATCACGTCCTCGATCTGGCCGTCGACCACGGCGCGACGGTCCACGTCCTCAACGTCGCCGACACGACCCACGACAGCGTCACGCGGATCGGCGGCGAGGTCGTCGACGTGCTCGAACGCGAGGGCGAGGAGATCGTCGCGGCGGCGGCGGACCGCGCCGCGGAGCGGGGCGTCGAGACGGTGACCGAGGTGTTACAGGGAGGCGTCGCCGAGACGATCGCCGCGTACGCCGGGGAGTACGGGATGGACCTCGTCGCGATGCCGACCCGCGGCCGGACGGGGCTCGACCGCCTGCTCCTCGGGAGCACGACCGAGCGCGTCGTCCGCGAGTCGACGGTGCCGGTGCTCAGCGTCCGCCCCGACGGCGAGACGGTGCGGTACCCCTACCGGAGCGTCCTCGTGCCGACCGACGGGAGCGAGCGCGCCGGCGACGCCCTCGACCGGGCGCTGGCGCTCGCCGAGCACGCGGGCGCGACGGTCCACGTCCTCTCCGTCGTCGACGTGGGCAGCGTCGGGATCGAGGGGTACGCCGGAATCGACGCGCTGGTCGAGGACACCGAGGAGACGGTCGCGGCGGCCGCGGCGACGGTGCGGGAGGCTGGCGTCGAGACGGTGGAGGCGGTCGAGGTCGGATCGTCCGCGGCGCGCGGGATCCGGGCGTACGTCGACGAGAACGACGTCGACCTCGTGGTCATGGGGACGCAGGGCCGGACCGGCGTCGAGCGGTACCTGCTCGGGAGCGTCGCCGAGCGCACCGTCCGGACGTCGCCGGTACCCGTGATGACGGTCCCAGATCCGGGCGAAGGCGTCTGAGGCGGCCGATTTCTCCGGGGAAGCCCGCGTCATCTCCGCGTCTGACGCCGCGGTAGGTTTAGGGGCGTTCCGTCCGTTGAGAGACGCATGAAAGTGTTGGTAGCCGGCGGAACCGGATTCATCGGGTCGTACCTCTGCCGCGCGCTCGCTGACGGGGGTCACGAGGTGACGGCGCTCTCCCGATCGCCGAGCGACGCGCCGGAGGGGGTCGCGTCCGCGACGGGGGACGTCACCGATTACGACTCGATCGCCGGGGCGGTCGAGGGACAGGACGCCGTCGTGAATCTGGTCGCGCTCTCGCCGCTGTTCGAGCCGAAGGGCGGGAACGTCATGCACGACCGGATCCACCGGGGCGGGACCGAGAACCTCGTGCGCGCGGCCGAGGAGGCCGGGGCGGAGCGGTTCCTCCAGCTGAGCGCGCTCGGAGCCGACCCCGACGGCGACACCGCGTACATCCGCGCGAAGGGGGAAGCCGAGGAGATCGTCCGCGAGAGCGGCCTCGGCTGGACGATCTTCCGCCCCTCGGTCGTCTTCGGCGAGGGCGGCGAGTTCGTCTCCTTCACCAAGCGACTGAAGGGGATGTTCGCGCCGGGCGTGCCGCTGTACCCGCTCCCCGGCGGCGGGAAGACGCGGTTCCAGCCGATCCACGTCGAGGACCTCGTCCCGATGCTGGTCGCGGCGCTCGAAGACGACGAGCACGTCGGCGAGACGTACGAGGTCGGGGGCCCGGAGGTCCTGACCCTGCGCGACGTGACGGACCTCGTGTACGAAGCCGAGAAGAAGGGGGTCACGATCGTCCCCCTCCCGATGCCGCTCGCCCGGATCGGGCTCAGCGTGCTCGGCGCCGTCCCCGGGTTCCCGATGGGGCCCGACCAGTACCGGTCGTTGCAGTTCGACAACACGACCGCCGACAACGACGTCGCGGCGTTCGGCGTCGACCCCGCCGAACTGACCACCCTCGGAAACTACCTCGGGGTGGCGTGATGGCGGGGAATCGGCCGCAATTCGGGGGACTGCGCCGCCGCGTCGCCGCCGAGCCGGACGCGGCGGGCGGGTTCGTGTCAACGAGCCGAATATCACGGGCAATAACGGCAACCGAAGGTTTAAATACGCGATCACGTTCTGTTCATTTCAAACGCGGAGGGAGCACACGATGAAACTTGCAATGATCGGATTCGGACAGGCGGGGGGGAAAGTCGTCGACAAATTCCTTGAGTACGACAAGCGCACGGGCTCGGAGATCGTCCGGGCGGCCGCGGCCGTCAACACGGCCAAGGCCGACCTGATGGGCCTCGAGCACATCGCCGAGGACCAGCGCGTGCTCATCGGCCAGTCGCGCGTGAAGGGCCACGGGGTCGGCGCCGACAACGAGCTCGGCGCGGAGATCGCCGAGGAGGACATCGACGAGGTGCAGGGCGCCATCGACTCGATCCCGGTCCACGAGGTCGACGCGTTCCTCGTCGTCGCCGGGCTCGGCGGCGGGACCGGCTCCGGCGGCGCGCCGGTGCTCGCGAAACACCTCAAGCGCATCTACACCGAGCCCGTCTACGGGCTCGGCATCCTGCCGGGCAGCGACGAGGGGGGCATCTACACCCTCAACGCGGCCCGCTCGTTCCAGACGTTCGTCCGCGAGGTGGACAACCTGATGGTGTTCGACAACGACGCCTGGCGGAAGACGGGCGAGTCCGTGCAGGGCGGCTACGAGGAGATCAACGAGGAGATCGTCCGGCGGTTCGGCATCCTCTTCGGCGCCGGCGAGATCCAGCAGGGCCAAGAAATCGCCGAGAGCGTCGTCGACTCCTCGGAGATCATCAACACGCTCTCCGGCGGCGGCGTCTCCACCGTCGGCTACGCCGAGGAGGAGGTCGAGGAGCGCACCTCCGGTGGGCTGCTCTCGCGGCTCCGCGACGACAACGGCGGGGACGAGCTCGACAGCGCCCACACCACGAACCGGATCACCAGCCTCGTGCGCAAAGCGGCGCTGGGGCGGCTCACGCTCCCCTGTGAGATCGAGGGCGCGGAGCGCGCGCTGCTCGTGCTCGCCGGCCCGCCGGAGTACCTCAACCGGAAAGGTATCGAGCGCGGCCGGAAGTGGCTCGAAGAGCAGACCGGCTCGATGGAGGTCCGCGGCGGCGACTACCCGTACCGCGGCGCCGGCTTCGTCGCGACCGTCATCCTGCTCGCGGGCGTCACGAACGTCCCGCGGATCAAGGAGCTCCAGCAGGTCGCCATCGAGGCGCAGGACAACTTAGACGAGATCCGCGAGGAGAGCGACGAGAACCTCGACGACCTCGTCAGCGACGACGGCGACGAACTCGAATCGCTGTTCTGAGGCGACCCTCCCGATGGAGGTCCTCGTCCCGTTTTCGACCGACCGCCCCAAGTCGCGACTCTCCGCGGTCCTCGCGCCCGACGAGCGCGCCGCGTTCGCGCTCGCGGCGCTCCGCGACGTGCTCGACGCGATCGACGAGGCCGGCGGCGAGCCGCGGGTGTTGGCGACCGGCACGGTCGACGCCGACCTCCCCTGTCCGGTGACGGTCGACGACCGCCCCCTGACGGAGGCGGTCAACGGGGCGCTTGACGCGCGGCTCAAAGGCGGCGGAGCCGACGGCGACGCCGCCGAGCGCGTCGCGGTCGTCATGGCCGACCTCGCGCTCGCGACGCCGGACGCCCTGCGGGAGCTGTTCGCGGCCGGCCGCGAGGCCGACCTGGCGCTCGCCCCCGGCCGCGGCGGCGGCACGAACGCGTTCGTCGCCTCCCACCCGGAGTTCCGGGTCGACTACCACGGCGCCTCCTACCTCGATCACCGCCGGATCGCCGCCGAGATCGGCGCGGGTGTCGCGGTGGTGGACTCTCATCGGCTCGCGACCGACATCGACGAACCGGCCGACCTCGCGGAGCTGCTGATCCACGCCGAGGCGAACGCTGCCGACGGCGGGAGCGACGGTGGAGAGAAGCGGGCGTCGCGGTGGCTCCGCGACGCCGGCTTCGCGCTCGATACGACCGACGGGCGGGTCGGCGTCGAGCGGGAGTGAGGCGGGACGGGGAGGCGGCGACGGCCCTGAGCGAGCAGCCCAACCGGATCCGCGACCGCGATCCTTTTTGAGTCCGGACCGCGGAGGGACGAACGTGTTCGCGGCCGCCGACGAGTACGGGATCGAGATCGAGCCCGACCCCGAACGGGTCGAGCGGCTGCTCTCGGTCGCGCCGGACGACGTCGATCCCGCCGACCGGCTCACCTTCGCCCGGAACGTGTTCGTCCCGCTGACGACCGCCTGCCGGTACACCTGCACCTACTGCACCTACTACGACGTGCCCGGCGAGGCGTCGCTGCTGTCTCCCGAGGAGGTGCGCGAGCGCTGTCGCGTGGGCGCCGACGCCGGGTGCACGGAGGCGCTTTTCACCTTCGGCGACGAGCCGGACGACCGGTACACCGCGGTCCACGACCAGCTCGACGAGTGGGGGTACGACTCGATCCACGACTACCTCTACCGGGCCTGCGAGATTGCCTTGGAGGAGGGGCTGCTCCCGCACTCGAACCCGGGCGACCTCACCGAGTCGCAGTTCGCCGCCCTCCGCGAGGTGAACGCCTCGATGGGCGTCATGCTGGAGACCACCGCCGACGTCGACGCGCACAGCGGCGGCCGCCGGAAGACCCCCGGTCAGCGCCTCAACACCATCAGGGCCGCGGGCCGGCAGGGGGTGCCGTTCACCACCGGAATCTTAGTCGGCATCGGCGAGGGCTGGCGCGACCGCGCGGAGAGCCTGCTCGCGATCCGCGAGCTCCACGAGCGACACGGCCACGTCCAGGAGGTGATCGTCCAGAACGTCGTCCCGAACGAGCGCTCGGACTTCGCGAAGCCCGACCTGGCGACGATGCGCCGGGTCGTCGCGATGGCGCGGGCCGCGCTCCCGCCGGCGGTGTCGGTGCAGGTCCCCCCGAACCTCTCGCCCGCGGCCGATCTCGTCGACTGCGGGATCGACGACCTCGGCGGCGTCTCGCCTGTCACGGACGACTACGTCAATCCGGACTACGCGTGGCCCGACCTCGACGGCCTCCGGGCGGTCGCCGACGCCGGCGGGATGCCGCTTCGCGAGCGCCTCCCGACCTACGCGCGGTACCTCCCTGACGGCCTCAGGCCGAATGGCGTCGATCCCGCCCCGGCGCCGACGGACCGCGACGCCTGGATCCCGCCGGCGGTCCGCGATCGGATCCGCGAGGACGACCCGCACGGGCGGCGGCTCCGCGGCGTCGCGCGGGGGGACGGACCGCTCGACCCGCGGCCGGCGCGCGGGGACTGAGGGGACGACCGACCCGGCATAAACAACTGCGCTGCCAGTAGCTTCTTTAAATACCCATCCGAATGGGGTGACGATGGTACTCCTACAGCTCGACGCGATCGCGAACGCGGTCGACCTCGTCGGCATCGGGACGGCGGTGGTCGGTTTCGTCCTCGGTTTCCTCGCCGTGTTGTTGTTCGGGAAGTACGCGTTCGTTCCGGCGGTGCGCCGGATACTCGGCTCGCGGGGGTTCGACGACGCGGTCCGGAGCCTCGGGACGAGCGTCGCCAACGCGGTCGTGTGGGTCGCGGCGATCGCGATCGGGTTCACCGTCGCCGGCTACGGGGCGTTCCTCTCGGCGTTCGCCGTCTTCGGCGGCGCCATCGCGCTCGCGATCGGCTTCGCCGCGCAGGACCTCCTCGGCAACTTCGTCGCCGGGATCTTCATCCTGAAGGACAAGCCGTTCGAGGTCGGCGACTGGATCGAGTGGGACGGGAACGCGGGCCGCGTCGAGGACATCGACCTGCGGGTCTCCCGCGTCCGCACCTTCGACAACGAGCGGATCACCGTGCCGAACGGCGACCTCGCGAACAACGCCGTCACGAACCCGGTCGCCTACGAGACGCTCCGCCAGAAGTTCGTCTTCGGCATCGGCTACGACGACGACATCTCGCAGGCCACCGACATCATCGTCGAGAAGGCGGAGGCCCACGAGGAGATCCTCGACGACCCCGCGCCCTCGGTCCGGCTCGTGAGCCTCGGCGACTCCGACGTGGGGCTCCAGTGCCGCTGGTGGATCGCGGAGCCCGACCGCGGCGACTTCGTCCGCGTGCGCTCCGAGTACGTCACCGAAGTCAAGGAGGCGTTCGACGAGGCCGGCATCGACATCCCGTACGTCCACCGGCAGCTCACCGGGAGCGTCGAGGTCGTCGAGTCGGTCGCCGACGAGTAGCGCGACGCGGGCGCCCGATGTCCGTTTTTTGACTCTGTTGAAGTCGTTCTTCGAGCAGATTCTCGCATGAAACGGCTGGTCGCTGAAGAGTGCTTCTTGATCGGGAGCAGGAGTGAGTCTCGTACGGTAGTGGAGTGGTTGTTTATAAGTCGGATAATGGTGGTGCTGTCGGATATTCATGAGTGATCGGTGTATTTGCGGTGAAGACTTCCAAAGCCCCAGTCGCAAGGGCAGCTTACGCTCGCTGCGCGCCTCGTTCAGTCGCTGTCGCTCCTTCACTGCGGTGCTTAGCGTCGCCTAAGCTGCCCTTGCGACTGCCCCTTTGAGTCCCACCCAACC